>NZ_FOTB01000001.1:120936-839712 GCF_900114445.1 Salinicoccus halodurans | reverse complement strand
ATATTGGTTTTGACCAGGCCCGTGCAGAATTAGCTGAAATGTTCAGCGGGTAATGCACACTACAAGAAAAGGCATGCCTTCATTTACACATAATTATTGACGGTCCCAGGGGAGGATACATATACTATATTATGATTGCCGTAATAGTAAAGGAGGTTCTAGCTAATGTTTGGTAAAAGCAGTGAATCTAAGGAATCAAGATTTGAAACAGAGCAAGTTAAATCCGATGGTGGGATCTTATGCCATGTTATTACAGACAAGGAAACTGGAGTGCAGTATTTGTATGCCTGGGGCGGTACAGCTGGCGGGGTAACGCCACTGTTAGATGAGAATGGACAAGTGATTATTAAGAAGTAAGCTGATCCACTAACATATATGTACACATGCACTTGTGTGCTATCTGCACCCGTCCGGGAGGGCGGGATACATAAAAAAAGCTGATGCAGTTTCCGCTGCACCAGCTAAAGTTATATTCCATATATGATTATAGCAGGTTTGGTGCTAAATATAATTAATGATAATTTATTAATCAGGGGTAATTATTTACCTTTTTGGGGTATCAACTACAGGTAAATAGGGTATACTTAAATTTATACGAACTTAATTTCGGGAGGGAATGATTAAATGTATTGTAAAATATTTAAGAAATCCAATGAAATATTTTTAATAGACTATTTCCCTCATCAGATCAGTTATTCAGAATTTATAAAAGATTATATAAAACAAAAATATATGCAATTAATAGTCACTAGTGCTAAAATGGTTAAAATTTTACAAACTGTTCATGAGTCAAAAGGTATAATCTCATTTATAAAATTGAGTGAAGATCTATACGATGGAGGCAAAGAACAAGTACAAATTAATAACAAAGTAGAGCAGATTAATGAAAAGATGAGAGATAATGAAATTATTGAAATTTCAAATTTAATATATCATAGTGATGAAGACTCAATAGATATACAAAGTATTAAATGTAAATATGAAAACGTGTATTTCGAAGTTTTAGCAAATGGAATTATAAAATTTAATCAAGCAGAAGACAAAGTGATAATAAAGAAAGTAATAGAGTTTTCTTTATTATAATGAAGAGAACAAAAAAAGAACTTCTAAATTACCCCAATTTTTTATTTACATTCATTGCAGGACTTATAATACTAATTTTGCATTTCCGTTATAATTTCTCATTTTTTTGTTATTTTTTCAAAGACCTTTCAATGGAGATGGGGCTTTCTTTTGATGTCACTATAATTTTGCCGATAATTGTATATTTTATGAATGTTGTGTTGTCTATACTACTAGATGTTTTTTATAGAGAAGTACATATTGATATTCGTAGTGAAAAAGTACAGTCTGAAGAGATTACTTTGGGAGATCCAGTAGATGATTCTGCATCATATCAAAATATATATTTTGAGATCAAAGTAAACAAAAGATTTAACAAAGAAAAAGTTATAATTTTAAATAAACCCGAATGGATTCATTATCAAAATGAAACAAATTCGCAGATTATAGAATTTGATGAAGATGAAAACGCATTTGTTATTTATCTTAATAGAATTAAAACACCTGTCGATGAACAATGGTTTGGCGAAAATATTAAAGGGATAGTAGCCAGTAATTACGAAGGAAGAAATAGAAATAAGTTACTATTTGAGAAGAAAAGAAGAAGCTGTTATAAATTAAAAGTTGAATCAATAACATTTATGCAAGGGGGAGTTAGATGAGAAGTTCGTACAGTTTTTCAAAATACACTGATAATGAAATTAAAGTATTCGATGATATTATTCAACAGCTTGATAGTAAATGTAAAAGTGAAACAAGAAATGAGCCGCATTTTGTTGAAGAAACTTTAATCAATACATTTGAAGCTGTAACTGAAATAAAAAACTATAGCATGAACGAATCGAATTATCGTTATAAAGTTTATCATTTATATCGAGAAGATATTAATACAGGCTTTGAAGATGATCGGAATCGAGAAGTTAGAATTAGTATAACTGATTTACATATTTTTGTTTTAACAAACGAAAGTATTACTCAATATATTATTAATAAAAGTAGTAAGGATACAGCTGGCAAAACGTTAATAAGGAACCTCTTGGGTTATGAAGGAAGAAATGAGATAGAGTTAAATAACATTAATCTCTTACTTGTTAAAGATTTTTATTTATGGTTATTTCATGTTGTGCTAAATGGCAGAGATAGTGAAGAAGAAATAATAATAGAAAGTATCGAAGGTTATAGAGGAGGAAATTCGAATTCCTTAGCTCATGTCACGGGTATTGGCAGTGAAGTCTTAAATTTATTAAGTACCCTTACCTTCATTTTTGAATCAGAAAGAATTAATAGAGTTAAAGTCATGATTAAGTATAATACGCATAAATTCTCTGTAGATTTATATCAAAATGGAAATTTAAAAATTTCTTTTTCTGAATATGAGGGTGATTATGATGAATTAGCTAAGTATGAATCTATGGCAAAAATAATTTTTGATGTGATGTTAGTAGTATTACCTAAATTAAGTGCTATATATACAAAAGATGAGTGGGATTTGCATCAATTTAAGATGGATATAGGTAAAGAAGTAGTAGATAAAATTGAACAAAAAATACACTGATTAATATATTGAAGATAGACCACTTTACATCCCATGAAAACTGCATTAAAATGTGAATCGTCTAAATATTTCCCTATAACTTTAGGCACGCCACTCTCTATCCCAGTGTAGAGGGTGGCTTTTTTGCGTGTATTTATTAATAGGAGCTGGATTTTGAGTCCAACACGGCTGATCTAACTTAATTATATATTAGTGCTGTTTACCGCATTTTCTAATATGGGTCGTATGGTTAAGTCATTTTCGTAGCACCACTTATAGCTGAGCAGTGGAGGAGTTTCTAAAATTAAACCGCCGTCATCATGTTTCATTTCAGGATTATTAATTTTATATTTTATGTATGTGGCCCTGTTATATAAATGTATGAGATGCAAGCCCATCCCTCTGATAGATAAATTTTTTGTACCTGAAAGCACTGAACCATCTCTTAAAATATACTTAAAACTCCTAACGGTGCCGTATAACTTACTTTCTAATTTCTGATATTCCTCTTCGTTAAAATATTTTTTACATTTCAACAAATTATTATTAACCTGAGTTTCAAGGCCTTGTAAATCTTTCACTTGATTGATAACCACATTGCCTAAATCATTCAATCCTTTTAAAGTTATACTGGCATCGTTAATATAGTTTTCCATTTCATTTTGATTTTCTACTCTGTGCCAATCGTAATTAATATTCAAGGAGTTTATTCTTATTTGATCATTATGTTCATCGTAAAATGACTCTATATAATGAAAAAGGTTATTGTAAGAAATTAATAATTGATTCAAACTTTCCTCTTTCAAAAGGTCTTCTTGTAGCTTTCTTTGATGTTTATTATTTTTGTCTGCGATATCATTGGCATTTTTTCCGGTATATTTAGCTGCTAAAAAGGTAGCTAAAGCTGTTCCAGCTACTGTTAAACCCCCGATTATTATGTCAGCAACTGGTAAACCGCTATTTAAAAAAGTGAAATCAAAACTAAACATCTTATTCCTCCCTTACACTTTGTACTCACATTAAAATTATACTTCTATTATATAGCTTTACAACACGAACGTATGTTCTATATAATCATTCCTAAGAGGAGTGATTATCATGAGAGTAAATGAAAAACTCGACTACAGAGAAATGGATCCGTCAGAGTTGGACTCCAACATCCCGCAGGGCAGAGGCATGATCAAGTGGCAGCCGTTTGCCACGATGCCGGAACAGTATGAGCGTGTGGCCGAGATGATAGAGGAGAATGCCAAAGTACCTGCACCTACCCATGATAATGAAACACTTGTGAGACTAGAAGAAGAACTGCGCAGATCAAGAGGTGAGACTGTCGTACTCCGATACTGGAACGACGGCTATGAGGTGCAACTGGAATGCCGCATTGAGTACATAGCAGATAAGGCGGGTATGGTGGTCGTCAGCAAAGGACGCGAAGCGATTCATGTGCAATTCAAACACATCTACGAAATAATTTGATGGTATTTATCCGATCCATGTGTATACTCAAAGTAGGAGAGTGATGATATGGAATTACATATAAACGTTGCGTACATCTTACTGAACCAAAATTTGCTGCATGATATGGTAACAGGAAACATTGATAGAGATGATACTGTATACTACACGATGAAGAATAACCAGATTGATAATTATTACGCAGATATCAATGATGTGCCTGGCCAGGTAACCGGTATGCTGACAGCTTTTGAATTGAGTGAAACATTGTTGAATTCGCAGTTTAGATAAAAGAAAAGCCACCCATAGAGGTGGCTCGTTTCGGTCAATCTTTCTTTTGCTTTTGGCTATACGAATTAAAACTCAATTCTCAATTTCGTTTCATCTGAAACTCTTTCATATGATTCTCCATCCATCATTGCAGGGATGTTCACTTCAACCCACTCAATTTCATCCCCTGCGCCTTCTTCCATTAAGTAAGGGACGGAGCCCGTATACTCAATCGCCCCGAGCATAGAGCCTGTGATACCTTCTGCGAGGAACATTTCAGGGTCAATCTGCTGTCCTGTGCTGGTAACCATTACCGCTTGATCAATGTAGAAATCGCGTGGCGCTTCTGTTGTATTCTCGACAGTATATTCTATCACAAGGTTATCGACTTTTTCGCCTGCTTCATATCCGTCCAGGAAAGTAGCTAGTTCTTCTGTGACTTCCACACGGTTGATCTGCGCTTTATTTACAGTCACGTTGACGTTTTCAATCTGCGTTGTTTCGCCGGGTTCGACTGCTTTGATTGTTTCAACGCCTTCTTTCTGCGCTTCTTCTGCGACTTTTTCAGTAGTGTCTTTACTAGTCGATTCAGTCGTCTCTTCCTCAGTAGACTCAGAAGCTTCTGCGGATTCACTTGTTTCTTCTTCAGTAGATTCTTCTGTTGTTTCCTCTTCTGTGCTTTCCTCCGCAGTCTCCGGCTCTTCGTTACCGCATGCCGCCAACAGGAGCATTGCGGCAAAACCGCCAGTAAGTAGATATTTTTTCATGATATGTATAACCTCCCAAAATATGTTATATTAATTGTAACATGTGGTAGCTAATAATAAGTAACCTAATTTAGATTTATTGTATATCAGTTAGCTGTAGTGACCGAGTTTCTACTATATAAGAAAATAAGTCATAAAAAGTGAAAAAACGTCTTGGTCAATATCTGGTCAATGAGTCTTTGAATATACCCATTTGAAGGGCTTTCGAACTCCCTTCTGGGACGTTTAAATCCAAATACGATATTCATTAAAACTCTGTAATCCGCGTGCTTACGGGGTTTTAATTTTTTTATGTACGCCTTTCAGAAGTAAATAATATATACATAATGTTATAGTGGACTCATATTTTCTTAGAAGATACTGCTCAATGTCTGGTGAAAATGATAAGCTGGCAGAAATGAGATTTGAAACTGGGAAATCTGATGCGGATAGTGCAATGATGTGGCATATCATTACGGATAAGGAAACTGGATGCAGTATTTATATGCCGGCACAGGTTCTGCGGGCGGGAAGATACTTTTGCTGGATGAAGATGTACAGGTGTTTGTCAGGAAGTAACCGTAAGAGCGTTGGCATTCGCCAACGCTCTTTTAAATTCTTCATTACATTGTAAGTTAAATGCATCTTTCTCGTATGCTTTCATTTGTAGCTTTCCGGTTTCTCGATTATGATATTAGTCAAACTTTCTGTGGGGGAGACTGGACATGGAGAAACGCAATCATAATATAGATGTTCTAAAAGCGATGGCAATGTTTGCAGTAATATTCATACATTGTGTGCCGAGAGACCTCCTTTACGTGACATTTGCGCCGTATCATATATGGCAGGCAGTACCTGTATTCATGTTGCTGGCCGGCTTCAACACAGCCAATTCCTATAAGAAAAGAAATTATGAATCCTTTGCCGAATTTTATAATCCGTCTTTCATCTATAAGAAAGTCGAAAGGCTGATTTATCCGTTTGCTGCAGTATGGCTGGGACAGGTGCTCCTGTACTTCCTTTTCAAAGGAGGCACCAGTGTTCTTGAACTGCCGCTCCAGTTCCTTACCGGTGGATGGGGACCGGGCAGTTATTTCGTCCCGATCATCGTGCAGGCGACGCTGATTCTTCCTCTTATATATCTTCTGATGAAGAAAAATCTGAACGTAATGACATTTGTATTACTTATTTTCAGTCTGCTCCTGGAGATTGTCTGCCTGTGGCTGGACGTCTCCCGGGACCTGTACCGGATCATAATCGTCAGATATGTATTCGCACTTACACTTGGTGTATGGCTTGCATTCAACTATAACAGGATCAGCTATAGATGGATTCTCCCGCTTGCGGGAGTGAGTGTCATCTATATTACAGGTGTGAACTATTTCGAACTGGAACTGATCATGGAGCCTGTCTGGCTGAGTCAGCACGCACCGGCTTTTTTCTACACCCTGCTATTCACGATAGTATGTCTGAAGGCATACAGGATTAAAGGCGTGAATCCTTTGAGCAAATCCCTGATAAAAGTCGGCCGGGCTTCATATCATATCTTTTTGACCCAGATGGTATATTTCTGGATGATTCCGAACATGTTCGCAGGTTTGCCATTGTCTCTATATGTTCTGATCAGCGTAGTGCTGTGTTTTGCAGCAGGCGTACTGTTCTTTGAGCTTGAAAATAAAGTCCGGAAAAAGTTGAAAAGTGCCTGATCAGCAGATGCATCAACGCTTCTGAGGAATTTTATTTTACAAAACATTTCAGCTTATATAAGATTATTATGATGCAGCGATACTTGGGAGGAGAATATTAATGAGCAAGTTTGACGAAAAGATCCTGGTTGTTCCGAGATCTGATATTTTCGATGGCGAGAAGAATGCATTCAACGGTTTTATCGGGAAAGAGGATGCAAGATATAAAGAGATTATTTCCACTTTTGGTGATTTTGAAGTGAAAAGACGCGGGGATATGGAAGAAGATCCTTCATATAAGCAGCTAATCAGCTATGTGATCATCAAATCTGACAGTGATGACGCGACACTCGTATATAAACGTCTCGGCGGCGGTGGTGAATCACGGCTGCACGGACTCCTGTCCATCGGGGTCGGCGGTCATATGAACGATGTGCCTGAAGTGTCTGACATCGATTCGAAACTGTCGGTCAATGCTGCGAGAGAGCTGGAAGAAGAAGTTGGACTCTCGGCTGAAGCTGTCAAGGATATGGAAATCATGGGCCTGATCAATGATGATGACAATGAGGTGGGGAAAGTCCATATTGGTCTTGTCCTGAGTGTGAAAGTCGATCCTTCGATTGTGTCATCCAAAGAGGAAGACACGCTTGAATTGATCTGGGAAAAAGACGAAAACCTGAAAGCCATGTCTCCGTATGAATCATGGAGCGAACTGATCATCAGGGATGCTTATGACAGATAAGGTAAGCTCACACAGACGCTTTCTGAAAAAAGCAGAACATGATCTGGAAAAGCTTTTTGATAATGAAGAATATGCTTCCTTTATAGGAAGGTTCAGCCAATACGCGAAGCATGCGGATCCCGAAATTGAACTGGTTGAGAAATATTATGAATCGAGACTCAGAACGGATGATGCCAGAGCCATTGTGGATGATGCGCTGATGTCCATGAATGAGGGAGGCGGTAATTACGAAACGCACATGTACTATCTTTTGACCGCCCTTATTGAGCTTGGAAGGTATTTTGAAGTAATCGAGTTTTCCGACCATCTCATGGCTGAAAATATACCACAGGGATTCCGTATAGAAGTCGCGGCACTCCGTCACAGGGCCAAGAAAGCTCTGGACGAAAAACAGGAAGAGTCCGGCCGCGGGAATGAACCGGTCGTTACTGCAGATGATTTTCGCGCGATGCTCCATTATGAGAAACTGGAACATCTTGCTCAATGGACGGATGGTCAGGATGCAGAGTACATGGATCTGGTCAGAGATGCGCTTTTTAAAACAGAGGACTACCAGCTCATCACTTTCATGCTTCTTTATTTAAATGGAACGGGTGATGACAGACCGGTTGAAATTGAGAAGTTTAATGAAAAGATTACGGTCGTCCCAGCTGATCTTGACACTCTGGAGACACTCGAACTGTCCAGGATTGTTTTATCATCCGTTTTAAGTGAAATGGAAGAGCTGATGCCTGAATTCCAGGAATCAGCCAGGGCGATGATTATGTCCCATATCATCCATTGCTATCCTTTGACACCGGATATAAATACCGATAGTCTTATAGACAGTTATTTGCTGATCCTGCATGAAATGGTAAATCTCGTATATGAAAGAGAATCATTTGCAGCGGAAGAAGCAATGGAATGGATCCGGTCCATGGAATCGTCTATCGAGGCCGGTAACTGAGGAAATCAATTGTTGGATATAGAAAATTGATATGTTATACTATATTGGTTAATTGAAATTACGTACTAACGGAGGAATTTAACTATGGCTCAAAAGTGGGAAAAACAAGAGGGTAACGAAGGAGTTCTAACTGTAACAGTTCCAGCGACTGAAGTGGACTCCGCCCTGGATGAAGCATTTAAAAAAGTATCCAAGCAGGTATCTGTACCTGGATTCAGAAAAGGTAAAGTACCGCGTCAGATGTTCGAGAAGCGTTTCGGTGTAGAATCCCTTTACCAGGATGCACTTGATATTCTCCTTCCTAAAGCTTACACAGAAGCTGTTGAAGAAGCTGGGATCAACCCTGTTGACCAGCCGGAAGTTGACATCGAAGAAATGGAAAAAGGCAAAGAGCTCGTATTTACTGCGAAAGTTACAGTTGAACCTGAAGTCAAACTTGGTGAGTACAAAGGTCTTGAAGCTGATGTACCCGATACAGAAGTGACTGACGAAGATGTTCAGAAAGAAATCGACAGCATGCTTGAATCCCATGCTGACATGGTTGTAAAAGACGAAGGCAAAGTAGAAGAAGGCGATATTGTCAATCTCGACTTTGACGGATATGTCGACGGCGAACAGTTCGAAGGCGGAAAAGCTGAAGGCTATGACCTCGAAATCGGTTCCGGCAGTTTCATCCCAGGATTTGAAGAACAGGTTGTCGGTCTTGAAAATGGAGAGGAAAAAGACGTTAAGGTCACTTTCCCTGAAGAGTACCACGCTGAAGAGCTTGCTGGAAAAGAAGCGGTGTTCAAAGTGAAAATCAACTCCATCAAAGTGAAGGAAACACCGGAACTTGATGAAGACCTCCTTAAAGAACTCGATCAGGATGTCGACTCTGTAGAAGCACTTAAAGAGAAGCTTGAAAAAGACCTCAAAGAAGCGAAAGAGAACGAAGCTGACGTTTCAATGAAGGAACAGCTGATTGAACAGGCTTCCGACAATGCTGAAATCGAAGTGCCGGAAGCAATGGTTAAAACTGAAACGGACAGGATGCTTCAGGAATTTGAACAGCGTCTGTCACAGCAGGGCATCAACATGGAAATGTATCAGCAGCTTTCCGGTCAGGATGAAAATGCACTCCGTGACCAGATGAAAGATGATGCAGAAAAACGTGTCCGTACAAACCTTGTACTGAAACAGATTGCGGTTGATGAAAACATTGAAGTGGCTGAAACGGATGTTGACGCTGAGCTTGAAAAGATGAGCGAGCAGTTCGGCATCAAAGTGGAAGATATCAAATCCACTCTCGGAGATCTTTCCATGCTGAATGAAGATCTTAAAGTGCAAAAAGCGATCGATGTACTTGTTGACAATAGAAAAAAAGCTGAATAATAGATTATAGCCAAAAGATAATGAGCTCTGTAACTGTTGTTGCAGGGCTTTTCTACTCATTTACGGCAGTCTGAAACCAGTTATTTGATTTTGCCATCAATATCTAGTATATTTTACAGGAATGAAAAAAGAGGTGTTGAATATGTTTAAATTTAATGAAGACGACACTAACCTGACTTGTTCTTTCTGTGGGAAGGATCAGGAACAGGTTAAGAAGCTCATAGCAGGCAGCGGTGTTTATATTTGTAACGAATGTATCGAATTGTGCCATGAAATCATCGAAGAGGAACTGAAATCAGAGAAAACAGAAGTGATTACTGATATTCCGAAACCTCAGGAGATTCTTGAATCTCTCAACGATTATGTCATTGGACAGGAAAAAGCCAAACGTGCGCTTAGTGTGGCAGTATACAACCATTACAAGCGTATCAATCAGAACAATGAAGATGGTGTTGAAATCTCCAAAAGTAACATTGCCTTGATCGGTCCTACCGGCAGTGGGAAAACACTTCTTGCGCAGACGTTGGCAAGAACGCTTAATGTACCATTTGCAATTGCAGATGCAACAAGTCTGACTGAAGCAGGTTATGTGGGAGACGATGTCGAAAACATCCTTCTGAGACTGATCCAGGCTGCAGATTTTGATGTTGAACGTGCAGAGCAGGGCATCATCTATGTCGATGAGATTGATAAAATCGCAAGAAAAAGCGAAAACACTTCAATTACAAGAGACGTATCCGGTGAAGGCGTGCAGCAGGCACTCCTCAAAATCCTCGAAGGTACAACAGCGAGTGTGCCGCCGCAGGGTGGAAGAAAGCATCCTAACCAGGAGTCAATACAGATTGATACTACGAACATCCTGTTCATCATCGGCGGGGCATTCGACGGTATGGATGAAATCATCAAGAGAAGAATTGGTGAGAAAGTGATCGGCTTCGGCGGAGCTTCTTCCGAAAAATTCGATGATAAAGATGCAATCATGAGCCGCGTCCGCCCGGACGATCTGCAGAGCTACGGCCTGATTCCTGAATTCATCGGCCGTGTACCGATTATCAGTTATCTTGAAGAACTCGACGTTGAAGCACTCAACTCCATTTTGACCGAGCCTAAAAATGCGCTTGTCAAACAGTACAAAAAAATGCTTGAGATCGATAACGTTGAACTCGAGTTTGATGAAGATGCGCTTAACGCGATCAGTGAACTGGCAATCGAGAGGAAAACCGGTGCACGCGGCCTGCGTTCAATCATCGAGGAACGTATGGTGGATATCATGTTCAACATTCCGTCCAACGATGAAATACGCAAAGTCAAGATTACTCGGGAAACAATCCGGGAGGAAGCACAACCCCTTCTGTATGATGAAAACGACGAGTTGATCGATCCGGAACGCAAGAGTGCATAATTAATAGATAATTCACCTGAGCTGTCTTTAATCGGACAGCTCTTTTTTCTTAAAGGAGTGAGAATATGAAAATAAATCCGGGAAGCGTGGATATTTTAATATCCGCAGTAGGTCCCGATCAGTATCCGGAAACGGGACTGTCGGAAATAGCGTTGAGCGGGAGATCCAATGTTGGTAAATCTTCCTTTATAAACGCGGTGGCGGGAAGGAAGAACATCGCCAGGACATCCTCCAAACCGGGTAAGACGCAGACGCTCAATTTCTATGACATGGATAAAAAGTTCGTGTTTGTGGATGTGCCGGGATACGGATATGCCAAAGAATCAAAAAAGGCGCGTGAAAAATGGGGCGCAATGATTGAAGCATATATTACCGAAAGAGAGACGTTGAGAGCGGTCATACAACTCATCGATCTCAGGCATAAACCCACTGAAGATGATATTCTGATGTATGATTTTCTGAAGTATTATGAAATACCTGTGATTGTCGTGTGCACTAAAATGGATAAGATCCCAAAAAGCAAAGTGCAGAAGCATCTTAAGATTGTCAGAGAAGCGCTTGAATTTGAAACACAGGATACCATCATTCCATTTTCTTCAATGGATAAGAAAAATCTGCCACTCGTCATGCAGACGATTGCCGACCATATAGAATAGTGTTCACAAAAAATTCTTATTTATAATTAATATAAATAAGAGCGATGCCATAGATAATATGTTCACATTCTGTTAAAATAATATGTGTTATAAGTACCTGTAAAAGGTGCAATATGGATTGGGGGGGCAATTCGGATGCACGTTATTGCGTTAAGTCTGAATTACAGAAAAGCAAGTGTCGAAGAAAGAGAGCTGATGGCTTTTGAAGATGAGGAAGTCATCCCGGCACTGCACAGATTAAGAGAACAGAAAAGCATACTTGAAGCCGTGCTGCTTTCTACATGCAACCGTACTGAAGTATATGTAGTCAGCGATCAGGTGCATACCGGCAAATACTATACCCAGAAGTTCCTGGCAGACTGGTTTGACATCGAGTTCGATACAGTGAAAAACATTACAGACGTGAAAGTGGCGGATGAAGCCATCCATCACCTGTACCGTGTGACTGCGGGACTTGAATCGATGGTGCTGGGAGAGACGCAGATACTGGGGCAGATCAGAGATGCATTCTTCACTGCTCAGGAAGAGCATACTACAGGAACTGTTTTCAACAAGTTGTTCAAAGAGGCGATTACGGTTGCCAAACGCGGACACAGCGAGACGGACATTTCCAAAAATGCAATTTCCATTTCCTACTCCGCAGTGGAGCTTGCGAAGAAGATATTTTCAAATATAAGTGAAAGCAAAGTCCTTGTAGTCGGTGCGGGTGAAATGGCCGAACAGTCCTTATTGAACCTGACATCGAACGGTATAGACAAAGTGACTGTCATCAACCGTTCCGGGGACAAAGCAGAAGCTCTTGCGCAGCGGTTCGATGGTGAAAGTGCACCTTTTGATACTTTGGAAGAGCAGTTGTCGAATGCCGACATCGTCATTTCAAGTACAGCTGCACGGAACCATGTCATTACTGAATCCACTGTTCAAAACGCTCTGGCAAACAGAAAAACAAGAGAACCGCTTGTTCTGATGGACATTGCCCTGCCGCGTGATATTGCACCGGAAGTAAGCGGTCTGGAAAATGTCTATATGTACAACGTCGATGATCTGCAGGGGCTTGTGGATGCAAACCTTTCAACAAGAAAGGAAGAAGCAACCAAGATTGAAGCGATGATTGCAGAGAGTATGGACAGTTTTGAAGAGTGGGTGAGCATGCTGGGAGTCGTACCGGTCATCCAGGCTCTACGGTCCAAAGCACTCAATATACATGAAGATACATTCCAGAGTGTGGAAAGAAAAATGCCGGATATGACGGACCGCGAACGTACCATCATATCCAAACACATGAAGAGCATCATAAACCAGATGCTCAAAGACCCTATCATCTATACCAAGGAAATTGCGGGCAGCAGGAAAGCGGATGCGAAGCTCGAAGAGATCCAGCAGTTATTTGGTATAGAAGATGAAGTAGCGGAAATCAGACAGCAGGACAAAGCCAAAAATCAGAAAAAGCTTCGTGCCAGGAAACAGGAGCTTGCACTCGATTAGACAGGTGGGAACCATATGGACATTATGTTCCGCATCCATGAATTCATTTTATTATTATATTTTATAAGCCTTTCTGCGCTGAGCTACGATCTGTTTTTCAGAAATCGCCAGGCCAGGAAGGTTTCGTTTTATGTTGCGGCTTTTGCAGCGGCACTGCAGGTTGCGGGTTTCGTAAGCATTGGTGTGAGCATAGGCAGAATTCCTGTCCAGACGACATTTGAAGGTTTGTACGCCCTGTCAATCTTTATAATTCTGACCGGTATTGTTCATTACCGCAGAAGTGATTCGGAAATTGCTCTGTTCATTTATGTATTGACTGCTTTTGTACTTTTTGCAGTATACACATTTGCACCGGTCCAATACTCAAGGACAACGGAAGTTTCCACTCTGATGAATGAACTGCTTGTAATTCATGTCGGGCTCGCATTGTTTGCTTATGTTTTATTCTTTGTCTCTCTGTTACATGCCGTGATTTATATTATTCAATATGATAATCTGAAAAAGAAACGTTTCAACCGGCTTTTCTTTTCATTATTCAGCATAGGAACAGCAGAAAAAATGATGGTGCGCTCAATGCTTTTTGGTGTGTGCAGCATGACGATCAGCATTCTGCTCGGAGCGATGTGGGGCATCAATATAATCGGTCCGCAGATTTTCACCGATTTTAAAGTGCTGGGGACTTTTGTTGTTGTCCTGATGTATGCCGCACTGCTTTTCCATTTGAAGACAGAACGTAATATTCTGCGTTTTGCGAAGCTGAATATCGCCATATTCATCATATGTATGCTTAACTATATTTTCATTACACAACTATCCAATTTCCATTTTTGGGGATATTAAAGGAGTAATACCATATGCGAAAATTTATTGTAGGATCAAGACGCAGCGGCCTTGCCCTGACACAGTCGAAACAGTTTATAAAGAGTCTGAAGGAACATTATCCTGATATGGATATCGAAATCAAGGAAATCGTCACCAAAGGCGACAAGATTGTCGATGTGCAGCTGTCAAAAGTCGGCGGCAAAGGTTTATTCGTAAAAGAAATTGAACAGGCACTTGCCAACAAAGAAATTGATATGGCGATTCACAGTCTTAAAGATGTACCAAGTGAAGTTCCCGAAGGGTTCACCATCGCCTGTGTGCCTCAGCGGGAAGATATGCGTGACGCCTTCCTCTCCAACAAGAAAGTGCCTTTCAAAGATCTGCCTGCGGGCAGTGTAGTCGGTACGAGCAGCCTGCGCCGCGGGGCACAGCTGCTTGCGATCAGGGACGATATCGAAGTCAAATGGGTGCGCGGAAACATCGATACCCGTATCAAGAAGATGGAGTCCGGGGAATATGATGCAATCATTCTCGCTGCGGCAGGCCTCAAGCGCATGGGATGGTCTGATGATATTGTGACGGAATATCTTGATCCTGAAACCTTCATTCCTGCGATTGCCCAGGGCGCTCTCGGAATAGAATGCCGTTCTGATGACAGAGAGCTCATTGAAATGCTTCAGAAGGTCCATTCAGAAGAAGACGCTGTATGCACTGGTGCAGAACGTGCATTCCTGAAACGTATGGATGGAAGCTGCCAGGTACCGATCGGCGGATATGCAGAGTACGAAGACGGCGAACTCTACCTGACAGGACTGATCATGCCTGAGGATGGAAGCGAACAGTATCTTGTTAAGAAATCCCATGAAAACCCTGAGACTCTCGGCAATCTGGTTGCAGATGAGATGGAGCGTATCGGAGCCAAGGAGATCATTGATAAAATCAATGAATCACTCTAAGCCGCTCGTCCTCGTGACACAGAGCAGGATGGGAAATGCCTGTACGGATGAATTTGAAGTTGAGCATGTCCCCGTAATCAAGACTGAACTTCTGCCGTTTAATGATCATATATTGGACGGGGATTATGAATGGCTGGTTTTGACAAGTCCGAACGCTGTAGAACACTTCATCCCGTTTTTGGACAGGGTCAGGTATAAAAAGCTTGCAAGTATCGGCAAAAAAACAAGCGAGACGATGGCTGCCCATGGTCTGAATGTCGATTTTGAACCGAGTGGGTATACACAGGAAAAGTTCATGGAAGAGTTTGATGCCAAAAAAGGCGAACGGATTCTTTACCCTGTCAGTGCGAACGCACGTCCGCTCATGTATGATTATCTGAACCGGGCAGGTGCAGATGTCACCCGTTTCAGGCTGTATCATCCCGTCCCTAACATGAAATCGCTAGGACGGATTGAAAGACTTCTGCAGACACACCCGTATGCAATCACTTTCTCAAGTCCTTCCGGGGTGGATACATTCATGGAAAAAATCAGTCCGGAGAAACTGGATGGTGTAATTGTTGTCGCCATCGGTCATGTGACAAACGAAGCTTTGGAAAAATATCATGTCAAGAGTGTGCAGCCGGAAAAAGAGACGTTGCAGAACATGTTTGTTCTGTTGGAAAAAAGTATTAGATAGAGGTGCTAAGATGAATTTTGACAGACATCGCCGTATGAGAAGAACGGCATATATGCGTGATATGGTCAGAGAGACAAAAGTAGGGAAAGAAGATCTCATCTATCCAATTTTTGTTGTGGAGGCAGATGATGTAAGGAAAGAAGTGCCTTCCATGAAAGGCGTATTCCAGGTTTCTCTGAACCTGCTTGAAAAAGAACTTGCGGAAGTGAATGATCTGGGGATAAAATCCGTGATCTTCTTCGGCATTCCGAACGAAAAAGATCCGGAAGGCACAGGCGCCTATCATGACCACGGTGTCGTGCAGGAAGCATGCAGATTGAGCAAGAAACATTATCCCGAAATTCTTGTAATATTGGATACATGCCTTTGTGAATATACAGATCACGGGCATTGCGGTCTGATAGACAGCAAAACGCAGGATGTCGATAACGACCTTACACTGCCTCTGCTCGTAAGAACGGCGGTTTCCCAGGCGAAAGCCGGAGCGGATATCATTGCACCAAGCAACATGATGGACGGCTTTGTAAGTGAAATCAGGAAAGGTCTGGATGATAATGGATTCAGACACATCCCGATCATGAGCTACGGCATTAAATATTCTTCGAAATTCTATGGCCCGTTCAGGGATGCAGCAGAATCCACGCCGTCATTCGGCGACAGGAGAACATATCAGATGGATCCTGCCAACCGTCTGGAGGCACAGAGGGAACTTGAGAGCGACCTTGCTGAAGGGTGCGATATGATGATTGTAAAACCTGCATTGTCGTATCTTGATATCATCAGGGACGTACGCAATAATTCCAACGTTCCGGTTATCGCCTATAACGTGAGCGGAGAGTATTCAATGACCCGGACTGCTGTGGATATGGGACTTCTTGATGAAGCGGTCATCATGGAACAGATGGTATCCATGAAGCGTGCCGGAGCAGATATGATTATCACTTATTTCGCAAAAGATATTTGCAGAATGATCGATGAAGGGATGGAATAGTATGTACGAAAATTCGAAGTCACTCTATAAAAAAGCAAAAGAACTCATGCCGGGTGGTGTGAACAGTCCGGTAAGAGCATTCAACTCTGTGGGGATGGACCCGCTGTTCATCGACCATGCCAAAGATGCCAGAACATATGATGTTGACGGCAACGAATATATCGATTATGTGCTCAGTTTCGGCCCGCTGATCCTCGGCCACAGTGATGACACAGTGGTAAATGCTGTTTCAGAAGCGGCTAAAAAAGGAACAAGTTTCGGTGCTCCCACTTCATCGGAAAACGAGCTGGCAGAGCTCGTCATCGACCGTGTACCGTCAGTTGAAATGATACGCATGGTGTCATCCGGCACAGAGGCGACGCTTGCTGCACTGCGTCTTGCAAGAGGGTTTACCGGACGCAGTAAAATACTTAAATTTGAAGGATGCTACCACGGCCACAGTGATTCCCTGCTTATAAAAGCGGGCAGTGGCGTCGCGACACTTGGACTTCCGGATTCCCCGGGGGTGCCTGAAGGAACGGCGGCAAATACGATCACAGTACCGTACAACGATGAGGAAAGCCTGAAAGAAGCATTCAATCAATTCGGTGAAGATATCGCGGCAGTCATCATGGAGCCTGTTGCCGGCAATATGGGAGTGGTTCCTCCCGTGGAAGGGTATTTGAACTTTGTACGTGAGCTGACAGAAGAAAACGGCACACTGCTCATCTTCGATGAAGTCATGACAGGTTTCAGAGTCGGATACAATTCTGCCCAGGGGCATTTTGATATCAAGCCTGACCTCACATGCCTTGGCAAAGTCATCGGCGGAGGTCTGCCGGTCGGTGCCTACGGCGGACGCAGGGATATCATGGAACATATTGCTCCGACAGGGGACATCTATCAGGCGGGAACGCTTTCCGGTAACCCGCTTGCAATGACTGCAGGACTTGAAACATTAAAACAATTGACGCCTGAGAGCTATGATCATTTCAATAAGCTCGGTGATCTGCTGGAGCAGGGCCTTAAGGAAATCTTCAAGGAAAAAGGTTTCCCGATTACAGTAAACCGTGCCGGTTCAATGCTCGGTTTCTTCCTGACTGAAGGGCCTGTGACAGATTTCGATTCTGCGAACACAAGTGACCTTGATTTGTTTGCGAAAATGTACCGCAACCTTCTTGAAGAAGGCGTATATCTGCCACCTTCCCAATTCGAAGGTATGTTCCTGTCCACTAAACATACTGAGGAAGACATCCAAAAAACTTTGACTGCATTCAATAATGCCCTGGATAAAATTAAAGCAGAATAAGTGTCTTTATACCGTTTACGGAAAAAAAATAAAGTGTATAATTGAGTTAAACATATAAATGGAGGTTGTGCACATGGCAAATGATAAGGACAAACATGTGTCCGATAAAGACAAGTACATGAAAGGGCTGAAAGACAAAGATAAAACTTATGTCGACGGCCAAAACAGAGAAATGATTGAACACACTGAAAATGATAAGAAGAATCCACTTGTTTGGATCACTCCGATCATCATCGTTTTGTTACTTATCCCTCTCATCATCCATCTTGCTACCGGTAACGGCGGTGTTGCACTTACCGGAGGCAGCGAGGAAGAGGAGTCTTCTGAAGAATCATCCGGCGGAGAAGGTGGCGGAGAAGAAAGCTCCGAAGAAGGCGGCGGTGAGCAGGCCTCTACAGGAGACTTCGATGCTGAAGGATTTGCCCGCGATAACTGTGCTTCATGTCACGGACAAGATTTCTCGGGCGGCATGGGACCGGCACTGGCAGGTACAAGTCTTGATGAAGCGACATTCACTGAGACAGTAAGGAAAGGCAAGGGTTCAATGCCGGCTTTCAGTCAGGATCAGATTGCTGACGAAGATCTGACTGCACTTTATGAATTTATGGCAGGTCAATAATTGAAACGAAAACTTCCGCATGCAATGTGGAAGTTTTTGTTGTTTCTGTTCCCCGCCCTGCGGGATAATCGTCAACATGCAAAAAACCAGGATGAGGAGGTGCATCAATTGAAATATTTAAGGCTGCTGTATCTTTTCATCGCAGCATTCATCCTTTCCTGGCTGCTGCAGGAAGTCGGCATGATTTTACCGTGGCTCTTCGGATCCATGATCGCAACGGTGATATTCTACCGTATATACGGACCTGTCACCGGATTTAAAAAATGGATGGGAGACTTGGGGATATTCATCATCGGGATTGAAATAGGGACTACTTTTACAAAGGAAACCGTATTGGATATGCAAAATGATGTATTTAATATCGTGCTGCTGTCTTTAATGGTTATTGCCCTCAGCCTTCTATTGGCGAAGTTTTTTATGAAACTCACAGGATGTACATATGAATCGGCAGTCCTTGCTACAATCCCGGGGGCACTTTCCCAGATGATCATCATGGCTGAAGAGGAGAAGCGGGCAGATCTGCTTCTTGTCACTTTGACACAGATGTCACGGATCGTGCTGGTGGTGATATTCGTCCCTTTCATCGCCAGCATGTTTTCAGGCGCGCCTCCCGGCATTCCGGAAGATGCTGCACCGGACTTTACTTCAGTGCTCGCCCCTGAAATGCTCATTCTTGCGGCAGGAGCCGTCTTACTTATTTTCATCATGAAGTTTTTGAAGTTCCCCGTCCCTGTGATGATTGCACCGATGATCAGCATTCTTACGTGGAACCTCACTACAGATCAAATATTTTCACTGAACGTGGAATTCATGTATTTTGCACAGATATTATTTGGCATCCGGATCGGCCTCCAGATTTCATCTCTCATCAACAGACTCAACAGACGCATGGTCATTTCGATGCTTATCCAGAATGTGCTCCTTATACTGGGAACGATGCTGATCGTCATCCTGTTCATCCTGTTCACAGAGCATAACTTCAATGACCTGTTCCTGAGTGCAGCGCCGGGCGGCATCGGCCAGATCATCATCGTGGCAGTGGAGACAGGAGCCAACATCGCAATGATCTCAAGTTATCATATATTCCGTATTTTCTTCATACTGCTGGTGGTGGCACCGGTCATCAATATCATCCTGTCGAGGAACCGCACACGGCGGAGGCGCGACGGGGAAGAAACTTGACAGTTCAGTATCGTTGGAATACTATAAACTTAAATCTATAAACATTATGGCAGAAGGTTCCGGTAAAGCGGGTCGAAGAGAGTATGTACAGGCTGAGAACATACCGAAGCTTACCGTGAATGTAGTCTGCCTGTTGCTTTCGTCTGAACTGGAAGTAGGGCGGGACGTCTGATGAGCGTTAATCATTACAAGTGCAGCATATACATATGCTGAATTTAGGTGGTACCGCGGAACTTCCGTCCTATTTTTGGATGGGGGTTTTTATTATGCGAAAAATAAAAGGAGAGATTATCATGGATATGCCGACGAAATACAATCCAACGAAGGTTGAAACAGGGAAGTATAAAAAATGGGTGGAGGCAGGCTACTTCAAATCTGATGCCAAATCAGAAAAAGAACCTTACTCAATCGTCATCCCACCGCCGAACGTAACGGGTAAGCTTCACCTTGGACATGCGTGGGATACGACACTGCAGGATATCATCACACGGATGAAGCGGATGCAGGGCTATGAAGTACTGTACCTGCCAGGGATGGATCACGCAGGGATAGCGACCCAGGCCAAAGTGGATGCGAGACTCCGTGAACAGGGCATTAACCGCCATGAAATCGGACGTGAAAAGTTTCTGGAACATACATGGGACTGGAAAGAGGAGTATGCAAGTTTTATCAGAAGCCAGTGGGAAAAACTCGGACTCGGCCTGGATTATGACAAAGAACGCTTTACAATGGATGAAGGACTGTCCAAGGCAGTGCGCAAAGTATTTGTGGATATGTATAATAAAGGCCTCATCTACCGCGGAGAATATATCATCAACTGGGATCCTGCAACCGAGACGGCACTGAGTGATATCGAAGTGATCCATAAAGAGGTCGAAGGGAATTTCTATCATGTGAAATATCCTCTGGAGGACGGAGGCCATGTAGAGATAGCCACGACACGTCCGGAAACGATGCTCGGGGATACAGCCATTGTCGTGCATCCTGAGGACGAACGATATAAAGATGTCATCGGCAAGCATGCCATACTGCCGATCATCGGCAGAAAACTGCCGATCATTGCGGATGGCTACGTGGATAAAGAATTTGGTACCGGCGTGATGAAAGTGACACCGGCGCATGATCCGAACGACTTTGTCATCGGTGAACGCCACAATCTGGAACGGATCAATGTCATGCATCCAGATGGTTCGATGAATGAGCTTGCAGGCAAGTATGCAGGCATGGACCGCTTCGAGTGCCGTAAGGCGCTGGTCAGCGATCTCAAAGATGAAGGTTTCATGATTGAAATCGAGCCTCACCTCCACTCTGTCGGACATTCCGAACGGAGCGATGCGGTTGTTGAACCTTACTTATCCACACAGTGGTTTGTCAGCATGGATGAGCTTGCAGGCAGAAGTCTCGCTAACCAGGATTCTGATGATCCGATCAATTTCGTGCCTGAGCGCTTTGATGCGACATTCCGCCGGTGGATGGGAGATATCCGTGACTGGTGCATTTCACGGCAGCTTTGGTGGGGGCATCAGATTCCTGCCTGGTACCATAAGGAATCAGGAGAGATCCATGTCGGGATGGAACCGCCGGCAGATGTTGAAAACTGGGAACAGGATGAAGATGTACTGGATACATGGTTCTCCAGCGCCCTGTGGCCGTTTTCTACAATGGGCTGGCCGGAAGAAACAGAAGACCTTAAAAAGTTCTTCCCGACCAATGTGCTTGTCACAGGCTATGACATCATATTCTTCTGGGTCGCGAGAATGATCTTCTCCTCACTCGAACATACAGGGGAAAATCCGTTTGAAGATGTACTTCTGCATGGACTGGTGCGCGATGAACAGAACCGTAAAATGTCCAAATCACTGGGCAATGGTGTCGATCCTATGGATGTCATTGAAAATTATGGAGCCGATGCAATGCGGTACTTCCTGGCAACGGGATCAACACCGGGTCAGGATCTCAAATATTCCGATGATAAAGTGGAATCCGTATGGAACTTTATTAATAAAATATGGAACGCATCAAGATTCAGTCTGATGAATATCGGTGAAGATTTTGGCATGGAAGACATCAATCTGGATGGGAAGAAGACGCTTGCCGATGAATGGATTCTGACACGTCTGAACGAAACGATCGAAGATGTTACAAGGCTGTCCGAAAAATATGAATTTGGTGAAGTGGGGCGTATTCTTTATAACTTCATCTGGGATGAGTTCTGTGACTGGTATATCGAAATGGCGAAAGTACCGATGACAGAAGGTACGGAAGAAGAAAAAGCGATGACGCGTTCAGTTCTGCTCCACACACTCGACAGTATCCTGAAAATGCTCCATCCGTTCATGCCTTTCGTAACGGAGGAGATATATCAGACAATCGACCGGGACCGTTCCATCGTCATCAGTGAATGGCCGGAATCTGATGAAAATCATAAGTATCCAGAATCCAAGGAAGGCATGGCGCTTCTCGTGGATATCATCAAATCTGTAAGACAGACCAGAAGTGCTGTCAATTCCCCTCTGTCCAAACCGATCGATATCCAGATTGAAGTCAAAGATCAGGAAAGACGGGCTGCAGTAGAGACAAACCGCAGCTATATCGACAGGTTCTGTAATCCGGGATCCCTTGAGATTTCAGAAAGCATCCAGGTGGAAGATGATGCGAAAACTGACGTCGTCAAAGGTGCCACAGTCATTCTGCCGCTCTCCGGGCTCATTGATATGAAAGAGGAAATCGCACGCCTTGAGCAGGAGTTGAAACGTCTCGAAGGAGAACTCAAACGTGTGGATGGCAAACTGGGCAATGAAAAGTTTGTGAGTAATGCCCCCCAGGATGTTGTGGACAAGGAAAAAGAGAAAAAGCTCGGCTACCAGTCTCAGTACAATGAAGTGAAAGAACGTCTGGAAAGCCTTGAAAGAAAGGGTTAGAAGATGAATTATAAAGACGGCCTCGACTGGATTCATGAACGTATCAAATTCGGAATCAAACCCGGTGTCAGGCGGATGAAATGGATGCTCGGGCGACTAGGAAATCCTGAGAAGAATATCAATGGGATACATGTCGTGGGAACGAACGGCAAAGGGTCCACCGTTTCATATATGAGAAATGCACTGAATCACAACAATTATGAAGTGGGGACATTCACCTCGCCTTATATAGAGACATTCAATGAGCGCATTTCAGTGGATGGCCAACCGATCAGTGATGAAGATATCGTCCGGCTCGTCGAAATTGTGCGGCCTGTCAGTGAACAAATGGAAGAGGAGACGGATCTTGGTACAGCGACGGAATTTGAAATCATTACGATGATGATGTTTGTTTATTTCGGCAGACTGCGATCCATGGATTTTGTCATTATAGAAGCGGGACTTGGTGCCGCAAATGATTCTACAAATGTATTTGAACCGATTATGACAGTATTAACGGGTATCGGTCTGGACCATACTAATATTCTCGGGGACACACTGCTTGACATCGCCAGGGATAAAAGCGGCGTCATCAAGCCGGGAACCCCCCTTGTATTCAGTGTCAAAGATGATACGGCAAGGGATTATATATACAAAGTGCTGGATGAAAATCACGCCAGGGGGATTGAACTTGGCAGGGACATCCTTCTGATCAGAGATCCGAAAGAAAGTGAATTCCAATTTCAGTACGGCCAATATGATTTCCAGGATATCCGGCTGAAAATGGCGGGCAGACACCAGGAGGATAATGCGGCACTGGCCATTGCTGCATTATTGGAACTCCATGATCACAAAAAAGCCATACTCGATTTCAATAAACTGATCCGGGGTGTCGAAGAAATGACATGGCCCGGCCGCATTGAAAAAATCCAGGAAGAGCCGTTGGTCATTCTGGACGGGGCACATAATAATGAGGCGGTAGGGGCACTGGTGGATACCCTGAGGCAGTATTACGGCAACAGAAGGATTACCGTTCTCTTTTCTGCCATAGAAGGGAAACCTTTAAAAACTATGGTGGATATGCTTTCAGAGATAGCGGATGAATTCAATGTGACCCATTTTGATTTTCCGAAGGCACTTTCCATGAGGGTACTCTATGAAGCGGTCCCTCATCCAAATAAGCATGAAGTAAATGATTTCAAACATTTTATCGAGGAATTTGATGGTGACATGTTGCTGGTAACAGGCAGTCTGTACTTCATCAGTGAAGTGAAACAGCATATGAACAGACAATAGGTTAAACCCGGTGCAATCATGAATGATTGCACCGGGTTTTTAAGTTTGAGGAATTTTAAAATGGACCATAGCCGATGAGCAGACTGATCACCATGAACAAAGAACTGGCTATGATCCATGTAAGCATCACCGGCCATACGAATCTCAACCATTTTTCATACGGGATTTTTGCAATGCTGAGTCCCGCCATAAGGATTGCTGATGTCGGGAAGAGGTAATTGGACAATCCGTCTCCCATCTGGAAGGCAAGGACGACGGATTGTCTTGGTATGCCGACGATATCGCCGATCGGTGCCATGAGCGGTATAGTTGTCGCGGCCTGCCCCGAACCTGACGGGATGAAGAAATTAATTACAAATTGGGTGAAAAACATGCCCACCGCTGCAATCGTTGCAGGAAAGCCTTCCAATATAGAACTTACGGCAAATATTACCGTATCGATGATGGTTCCGTCTTCAAGTACCAGCAGGATACAGCGGGCAAGGCCGACAATCAGAGCCCCGAAAGTAACTTCTTTTGCACCGGTTATGAAATCTTCGGCAATATGGTTCGGTCTGTTTCCGCCGGCAAGCCCTGAAAATATACCCATTGCAAGGAATATCGCAGCAAGATCCGTACCGGTCGACCAGCCCTGTACAACGCCATAGACGATGAATATGAGACCGGTCAGTATGATGGCAAGGACAAGCATGTGCCTTGCTGTCAGTTCCTTGAAGTCGTAGTTTTTGTTTTCTGCAGTTTTTTCAATCGCATATACATAGCTGTTCTTCTTATCTCTCTGGACACGCCGGCCATACCGGTAGACAAAAAAGGCAGCGATGCACACAAAGATGATTTGAATGATTATCCTGTAGAACATTCCTGAGAATAAGGGCAGTCCGGCGATCTCCTGGGCGACGCCGACAGTGAAGATATTCATGAAGCCTCCGGCAAAGCCTGCTGCAGCGCCCAGGGCCACCATTGCCATGCCGGTCATTGCATCCATACCGAGTGATCTTGCAAGTATGATTCCCATCGGAATGAATATCAATGTCGATTCAGCCATGCCGAAAGTTGCGCCGCCGAAGGAAAAAATCAGCATCGTCAGGGGAATCAGGATTATCTCTTTATCTTTTAATATGGATACTATTTTATTGATTCCTGCTTCTATTGCACCGGTGCCGTTTATCATTCCAAAAGCACCGCCGATGATGAAAATCAGAAATATGATGCCCGCTGCATCAACCATTCCTGCAGGGACAACTTTGAATATTTCAGTCCAGTGCACCGGACTCTGTTCCGTAAATGCAAATGATGTTTCATCCACAACTGTCGTACCATGTTCAGTTTCATATCTATCATATTCTCCTGCCGGTATTATGTAACTCATTAAAACGGCCAGGATGACGATACCGTAGATGAGTACGAAGGCGTGAGGAACTTTCAGGAATTTCAAATCGGACACTCCTTCTTTATTCGGTTTATTTCAATTATAACGAAGTGGAAAAGTATAACAACAAGTTATGGTTAAATTTCCTCATTTATTAAATTATTCAGACATTTGCCAGAACTATATGTATAATGGAATTATCTTTTTAACAGGGGGATTTCATTTTGAAACAGGAGAAAGAGAATATCGCAAATAAGAGCAGGTTCCCACATACATATGCTATTTTACTTGCTGTAGTCATTATTGCTGCAGCACTCAGTTATGTGATACCTGCGGGAGAATTTGAAAGGGAAGAAGTGGGTGACAGAACCGAAGTGGTGCCTGGAAGTTACACTGGCGTGGAACAGAACCCGGTGTCTTTCTTTGATTTATTTAAATCCATCCCTACGGGACTGGTCGAGGGTGGAGAAATCATCTTCTATATATTCCTGGTAGGCGGTGCATTCGGCGTCATCCGTGCCACAGGGGCCATCGAGGCAGCGATACAGAAAATCATGTTTAAAGTCCAGGGGAATGAAAAATTGATGATCCCGGTCATCATGTTCGCCTTCTCAGTCCTTGGTTTCACAACAGGCATGGCTGAAGAGGCGATCATTTTCGTACCGATCGGCATCGTGCTTGCAACGGCTCTTGGCTATGATGCGATGGTTGGTACCGCAATGGTCACTCTGGGGGCAGCATCCGGCTTCATCGGCGGGATGCTCAATCCGTTTACAGTCGGCATCGCCCAGGAGATTGCAGAGCTGACCATATTTTCAGGATGGGAATTCAGAACGGTTGTCTATATATTTGTTCTCGGCAGTGCCGTCTGGTATGTCATGCATTATGCAAAAAAAGTCAAAAATAAACCCGAATCTAGTCTCATCCATGATGAATCCAAGACAGGACAGGTTAACTTTACGGAAGATGTGATGAACTTCGGTGAGTTGAAGAAGCGTCATATATTCATCCTTCTGACTTTCTTTTTGGGAATTGTGGTCAATGTTTATGGAATTTTCCAGCATGGCTGGTTTTTGACTGAGCTTTCTGCGAACTTTTTCCTTGTCGGAATCATTGCCGGGTTCGTCGGCGGGATGAAAGTCAATGATATTTTCGATGCTTTCATAGAAGGTATGAAATTGGTGGTCTATGGTGCGATCATCGTCGGTTTTGCAAGAGCGATCCTTGTCGTGCTCGAGTCAGGTCTGATCATCGACACAATCATTCAATCCATGAGCGGGATTCTGGATTATTTGCCCAAATCAATTTCAGTTCTCGGCATGCTTGTCATCCAGGTCATTATCAACTTCTTCATTCCGTCGGGTTCCGGACAGGCTGTAACTACAATGCCGATCATGACACCAATTGCAGATCTGCAGGAAATACCACGTCAGATTGCAGTCCTTGCGTTCCAGTATGGCGATGCAATTACAAATACGATTATCCCGACTTCGGCATCACTGATGGGAGTGCTCGCAGTATCCGGAATCCCTTATGTGAAGTGGGTCCGGTTTGTGTGGAAAATAACTCTGATATGGCTTGTCATAGCAGCGCTTGCACTGGTGGCTGCCACAATGTTGAATATCACCTAATAAAAAGGAAGGACGGATATTATCCGTCCTTCCTTTTGTCTGATTAAAGTTCAAGATCATTATTATTCTTCTGCAGTGAATCCCTGATTTCCCTTAATAGTACAACCTGTTCATCTTCAGCTTCTTCTTCAACAAAGCTGTTTCTGGAGATTTTATTCACAATTTTGACGAACAGGAAAATTGCAGCCGCAATAATCAGAAAATCGATGATCGACTGGATGAACACGCCGTAAGTAATACCCATATAAGACCAATCAGAGGCAAAATCCGTATCACCGAAAATAAGTGCGACAGAAGGCATGATGATGTTTTCAACGAGTGAAGTGACGATTTTCCCAAATGCAGCACCAAGTACTACTGCTACCGCCAGATCAAGTACATTCCCCTGTGCAATAAACTCTTTGAATTCTTTCCACATGACAGTTCCTCCTTCTTTTTAAATTACACAATTTCAGGTTGTGTAAATAATAATATGCCACTTATCACTTGTAAATACAATTATATATATACTTCAGAAATATGCCTTTGACAATGTACAGACCGGCTGAACTCCACCTGCCGGCCGGTTAAGTGTGTGGCAGTATGGGTAATTGTTTAAAGAATAATCAATTTTGTTATTTTTACATCTTAAGGAGGAATAACATGGAAGATAAGAAAAAAGTGAATTTATCTCCGGTGTTCTGGATCGCTTCGGGAATCACCGCAATTTTAGTTTTATACGGTGCATTTTTCTCTGACAGTTTTGCTTCGGTCACCAGTGTTGTCCAAAACTTTATTACTATCAACTTCAGCTGGTACTATGTATCAATCACTACTGTCATGATCCTATTCTGTCTGATATTCGTGTTTACACCCATGGGGCAGATCCGTTTGGGAAAACCAACGGAACGGCCGGAATTCAGAACAGTTTCCTGGTTCGCGATGCTGTTCAGTGCAGGTATGGGAATCGGTCTTGTATTCTGGGGAGCGGCTGAGCCACTCAGTCATTTTCTGACACCACCGACTGCAGAACCCGGAACTGATGAAGCGATGAAAGAATCGCTAAGAAGAACGTTTTTCCACTGGGGGTTCCATGCGTGGGCTGTATATGCTGTCGTGGGACTTGCTCTGGCTTTCACACAATTCAGAAGAGGGGAACCCGGCCTGATTTCAAGAACACTCCGTCCAATACTCGGAGACCGTGTTGAAGGCGGCCTGGGGACTGCCATTGACGTGCTTGCAGTACTTGCTACAATCATGGGGGTTGCGTCGTCGCTCGGTCTCGGGGTAATGCAGATCAACGGTGGTTTAAACTATCTATTCGGCGTTCCGAATAATATTTATGTCCAGATACTTATCGTTGCCGTCGTATCTGTACTGTTCATGTGGAGTGCATGGTCCGGACTTTCAAAAGGTATCCAGTATTTAAGTAACGCCAATATGGTGCTCGGCGGCCTGCTGCTCATTTTCACACTTGTCGCAGGACCGACTGTCCTTATCATGAACATGTGGACAGATACATTCGGCAGCATGATCAGCAACTTCATACAGATGAGCTACGATGTAGCACCATTGAATGAGTCCAAGAGTGAATGGCTCGGATCCTGGACAATCTATTACTGGGGCTGGTGGATGAGCTGGAGTCCATTTGTGGGAATATTTATCGCGAGGGTGTCCCGCGGGCGTACAATCCGTGAATTTGTCCTTGCAGTGATGCTCGGTCCGGCTGTACTCAGTTTCTTCTGGTTCAGTGTATTCGGTGTAAGTGCAATAGAATCTGAAAAAATGTTCGGTGGATTCGGGGAACTGGCCACAGAAGCTGTAATGTTTGAGATGTTCAACAATATGCCGATGGGGATGATCATTTCCATTATTGCGGTATTGCTGATTGCGACATTCTTCATCACATCAGCCGACTCAGCCACGTTTGTACTGGGAATGCAGACCACACATGGCTCGCTCACACCCCCTAACAGAGTGAAGATGATCTGGGGACTTGCGCAGGTGCTTATTGCTGTTGTACTTCTTATGGGCGGTGGACTGGCGCCCCTGCAGGCAGCAGCCATCATTTCAGCCTTCCCGTTTTCGATTATCCTGATTTTTGTGATGATCGCGACATATAAGGATATTTCCGATGAGCAGAAAGCATTGAACCTGCTGATCGAACCTGATTATGAAGGCACACGCTATGAAAAGATGATGAAAGAGTATGAAGCTGAATTAGAAAGAGAAAAAAGAAATGAAAACAATTAATATATAGTTATGATTAAGGCCTGTAGTCATAAGCTCAACTTATCACTATAGGTCATCTTTTTGTATCGTAATTATGACGTTTTTACGACAGGTTTCATTTACAACCATAAGGTTAAGTTATACAATTGATATGAGCAGTCGTATGACTGAAATATTGATAGGGGGCTATTAACTATGAGTCAGAATGTAAATGAAGCTGCTAAACGTTCATTTAGTGTTGACGGCAAGGATTATAACTATTTCAGTTTGAAATCCTTGACTGAAAAAGGTTTTTCAAAAACTTCAAAACTGCCATACTCAATCAGAGTTTTGCTTGAGTCGGTACTTAGACAGTACGATGGCAGGGTTATTAAAGATGAACATATTGAATCTTTGGCTGAATGGGATAAAGGAAACAATGAAGGCAATGAAGTGCCTTTCAAACCATCCCGTGTAATCCTCCAGGATTTTACTGGTGTTCCGGCCGTTGTCGACCTTGCATCACTTAGGAAAGCGATGGATGATGTCGGCGGGGATGTACAGAAAATCAATCCTGAAGTGCCTGTTGACCTTGTCATCGACCACTCTGTACAAGTTGATGAATATGGTACACATGATGCACTTCAGAAGAATATGGAACTTGAGTTCGAAAGAAACCAGGAACGTTATGAATTCCTGAACTGGGCGACCAAAGCTTTCGACAACTACAAAGCTGTACCGCCTGCAACAGGTATCGTGCACCAGGTCAACCTTGAATATCTGGCGAACGTGGTACATGTCAGAGAACAGGAAGACGGTCTGGTTACTTATCCGGATACACTCGTAGGTACAGATTCCCATACTACAATGATCAACGGTCTCGGCGTACTCGGCTGGGGTGTCGGCGGAATTGAAGCTGAAGCGGGCATGCTCGGACAGCCTTCATACTTCCCGGTTCCTGAAGTCATTGGTGTAAGAATGGTAAACAGTATGCCTGAAGGTGCTACAGCTACCGACCTTGCACTGCTTGTCACTGAAATACTCCGTCAAAAAGGGGTCGTTGGTAAATTTGTAGAATTCTTCGGCCAGGGTGTTACAGAACTTCCACTTGCCGACCGTGCGACAATTGCAAACATGGCACCGGAGTACGGTGCGACATGCGGTTTCTTCCCGGTGGATTCTGAAACAATCGATTACATGCGTCTGACAGGCCGTTCCGAAGAGCATCTTGCTGTTGTGGAACAGTATTTGAAAGAGAACGATATGTTCTTCAATCCGGAAGAGGAAGCAGTTTACACTGATGTGGTAGAGATTGACCTGTCTACGGTTGAACCTTCCCTTGCCGGACCGAAACGTCCGCAGGACCTTATCCCACTTTCAGCGATGAAAGACGAGTACAGAAAATCCGTTACAGCTGAAAGCGGCAACCACGGCCACGGCATGGACGAATCTGAATTCGATAAAAAAGGAACAGTCAACTTCAAAAATGGAGAGACTGCAGAAATTAAGACAGGCGACCTTGTGATTGCTGCAATCACTTCCTGTACGAATACATCCAACCCTTACGTAATGCTTGGTGCAGGACTGCTTGCCAAGAATGCGGTGGAAAAAGGATTGGAAGTGCCATCATACGTTAAAACTTCATTGGCACCTGGTTCAAAAGTTGTTACAGGCTACCTTGAAGATTCAGGATTGCAAGAGCACCTCGACACACTCGGCTTTAACCTTGTTGGTTACGGTTGTACGACTTGTATCGGTAACTCCGGACCGCTTAAGCCGGAAATCACTGAAACGATTGTCGACAATGATCTTCTTGTGTCTTCTGTGCTTTCAGGTAACCGTAACTTCGAAGGGCGGATCCATCCGCTTGTGAAAGCCAACTACCTGGCTTCACCACCGCTTGTTGTTGCTTATGCACTTGCAGGGACTGTGGACATCGACCTTAAATCAGAATCGATCGGTCAGGATAAAGACGGCAACGACGTATTCATGCAGGATATCTGGCCTTCGACTAAAGAAGTCAGAGATGCAGTAATGAGTACAGTGACTCCTGAATTGTTCAGAGAAGAATATGAAAGTGTATTCGATTCAAACGAAATCTGGAACAATATCGAAACAACTGATGCGCCGCTTTATGATTTCGATCCGAAATCAACTTATATTCAAAACCCGACATTCTTCCAGGATCTTTCCACGGAAGCAGGTACTGTAAAACCGCTTAATGGCCTTCGTGTACTAGGTAAATTCGGAGATTCTGTCACAACTGACCACATTTCACCGGCGGGTGCCATCGGTAAGGACACACCGGCAGGTAAATGGCTGATTGAACAGGGTGTATCTCCAAGAAACTTCAACTCATATGGTTCCCGCCGAGGAAACCATGAAGTGATGATGCGCGGTACTTTCGCAAACATCCGTATCCGTAACAAGATTGCACCGGGAACAGAAGGCGGATTCACGACTTACTGGCCGACTGGTAAAGTGATGAGCATCTACGATGCAGCGATGAAGTATCAGGAAGATGGAACAGGCCTTGTCGTCATGGCAGGAGACGACTACGGTATGGGCTCCAGCCGTGACTGGGCTGCCAAAGGTACGAATCTCCTTGGTGTCAAAGCGGTCATTGCTGCAAGCTACGAGCGTATCCACCGTTCCAACCTTGTAATGATGGGTGTACTCCCGCTTCAATTTGTTGATGGTGAAGATGCAGATGCACTTGGTCTCGACGGCAGTGAGACATTCGACATCGAAGTCGGTGAATCAGTAAGACCAGGCCACCTGCTCGACGTTGTTGCAACCAACGACAAAGGTGAGAAAAAAGAATTCAAAGTCAAAGCGCGCTTTGATTCTGAAGTTGAAGTGGACTATTACCGCCATGGTGGTATTTTACAGCTTGTTCTCAGAAACAAACTTAAATAAAAAACTTCATAAAAAACCCATCTCGGATGAGATGGGTTTTTCCTTTTCAATTCAATTATCTGCAAATGCTATTTCTTCCTGGTCGTTAACATCGACTGTGAGTTCAGCATCTTCAAAATACCAAAGGTCGCTTTCTTTTATGAAAATGTCTATGCCGTCGTATTCAAAAACTTTACTGTCGGAAGGAATGCTGTCGACTGTAAGAGCAGGTGAGAAGCCTTGTTTGAGCTGTGTCTCTCCACCATATCTTACATAGATGTTTACGCCTTGGCCATTTTCAGGATCGAGTTCTTCTTTCATCCAATTAACTGCATTGTCAGTAACTTTCAGCATACTGATCATCCTTTCGTTACATGAATGTAATCTTTGACTCTGTGCCGTCCATTATACGTCTAATGTTGGATATATGTCTAACAACTATAACTACAGCAATAATAAATGAAAATCCAATAAGCAGAGGATCCCAGAAAACAAGCGAAAGTATGAAGAATAGAACAGCGCTGACTATACTTGATAAAGATACATATTTGCTGGTTTTTAAAGTAAGTAAAAAGACGCTCAATAATATAGCAAACATTAACGGATTGTATGCAAGTACAGCTCCGGCGCTCGTCGCAACGGCTTTGCCGCCTTTGAATTTCAGAAATATGGAGTAAACATGACCCAGTGCGGCAGCAAGTCCCGGCAGAAAGACGTGAAAATCAGTATTTATGAGCATTGCTGTCCAGACAGGAATCGCACCTTTCATCATGTCCATGATAAGCACGATGATTCCCGCTTTTTTACCAAGGATGCGGAATGTATTGGTGGTGCCGATATTCCCGCTTCCATGTTCCCTCAGGTCAATTTTGTAGAACCATTTCCCAATGAGGAGGCTGAAAGGTACTGCTCCGATCAAGTAACCAAACACTAGCAGTGAAATGAGTATTTCCAAATTAAACACCCCTTTATCATCAGGTACTAACAGTTTACCATAAAAAAATAGCTACACCTAACATAAATTAGTTTACATATCAATGTTATTGTAAACTATTGGTCTGAATCGTAAAAAACGTGTAAAATGAGGATTAGGGTTGCAATCGTCAAAGATTTGTATAAAAATAGTAAGAGATTACATTAAACGAACGTATGTTTGTGGGAGGACACCTGATTTGGCAAGACAAAACACTTATACAGATGAATCGATACAAATTTTGGAGGGCCTTGATGCGGTACGTAAACGGCCTGGAATGTATATAGGGTCTACTGACCATCGAGGGCTTCATCATCTTGTCTACGAAGTTACAGACAATGCCGTGGATGAGATTATAAATGGATATGGTGATGAAATCAGTATCACCATCAATAAAGATGAAAGCATCACAATCACTGACAACGGCCGCGGGATGCCTACGGGTACACATGCATCCGGCAGACCGACACCCGAAGTCATTTTTACCATTCTGCACGCCGGCGGTAAATTCGGCTCAGGGGGTTATAAGACAGCAGGCGGTCTTCATGGCGTTGGTGCTTCCGTCGTCAATGCGCTCAGTTCATGGGTCGAGCTGCGGATATTCAGGGACGGTAAAATTCATGAGATGTCATTCAAAGACGGCGGCAAAGTTGACCGCACTTTAAAAGTGACCGGCAAAACTAAGAAAACCGGCACAGAAGTGACATTCAAACCTGATCCGGAAATATTTAAATCAGGGACGGTATTCCATTTTGAAACAATCATGGAAAGGATGCGCGAATCCGCGTTTCTGCAGAAAGGACTAAAAATCAGCATTGTGGATGCACGCCCTGAGGAACCGCTCGAGGAATCATTCAAGTATGATGACGGGTTGAAAGCATTCATTGAATTTCTGAACGAAGGCAAGGATTCCATCGGTGAAATCAGCATGTTCTCAGGTGAATATAATGGCATTCTCGCTGAAGTCAGTTTTCAGTATAATGATCAGTACAGCGAAACGATCATCTCATTCGTCAACAACGTACGGACGAAAGACGGAGGTACACATGAAATCGGATTTAAAACAGGTTTCACCCGTGTCTTCAATGAGTATGCAAGAAAAATCAATGAACTTAAGGACAAGGATAAAAACCTTGAAGGCAATGATATAAGAGAAGGCCTGACAGCGGTCGTCTCCATCAAAGTTCCGGAAGACCTGCTTCAATTCGAAGGGCAGACAAAAAGTAAACTCGGAACCAGCGAAGCAAGAAATGTAATGGAAACGCTGCTGGCTGATCATCTCCCGTACTATCTTGAAGAAAATGGGGCTTTGAGTACCCAGCTTGTCAAAAAAGCGATCAAGGCGAGGAGTGTCCGGGAAACAGCGAGAAAAGCCCGGGAAGAAGCGAGAAATGGTAAAAAGAGGCGTAAAGACACTTTATTGTCAGGAAAGCTGACACCGGCACAGAGCCGGAACGCCAGGAAAAATGAACTGTATCTCGTAGAGGGGGATTCCGCCGGCGGGTCTGCCAAACAGGGCAGGGACAGGAAGTTCCAGGCGATCCTCCCGCTTCGCGGTAAAGTGATCAATACGGAAAAAGCGAAATTCGAAGATATATTCAAAAACGAAGAAATCAATACGATCATCCATACAATTGGCGCGGGAGTCGGGAATGAATTTAAAGTGGAAGATTCAAACTACGATAAAATCATAATCATGACCGATGCCGATACGGATGGTGCACATATACAGGTGCTGCTTCTGACTTTTTTCTTCAACTATATGCGTCCTTTATTTGATGCGGGCAAGATCTACATTGCACTGCCGCCGCTCTTCCAATTGAAGAAGAAAGTCAAGGGCAAGGAAGTTGTACGGTATGTCTGGACAGAGGATGAGCTTGCAGAAGCCCAAAAGGAACTGGGCAGGAATGTCGAGCTCCAGCGCTACAAAGGTCTCGGTGAAATGATGCCGGCGCAGCTGTGGGAGACGACGATGAACCCTGAATCCCGTACACTGATCCAGGTGAGGATCGAAGATGAAGCACTGTCACTCAAACGTGTCACGACCCTGATGGGTGATAATGTTGAAATGAGGCGTAAGTGGATTGAATCGAATGTAAGTTTCACACTCGAGGAGCAGGACAGCATTCTCGAAAATGATGATGTGGCAAAATTGGAAGAAAGTGGTGAGACATCATGACCGATCATATTCAGCAGCTCCAACTGGAGGATGTCATCGGTGATCGTTTTGGCCGTTACAGTAAATATGTCATTCAGGACCGGGCGATTCCGGATGTTAGGGACGGTCTGAAACCGGTTCAGAGAAGAATATTATATGCAATGTACAAAGAGGGCAATACATTCGAGAAGGGATACAGGAAGTCCGCCAAAACCGTAGGTAATGTCATCGGTAACTATCATCCGCACGGGGATACGAGTGTGTATGACGCGATGGTCAGACTCTCCCAGGAATGGAAGATGCGTGAAGAGCTCATCACTATCCACGGAAATAAAGGGAGTGTGGACGGGGATCCGCCTGCTGCGATGCGTTATACAGAGGCGAAGCTTTCGGAGATTTCCAATGAGATGCTCCGGGATATCAGAAAAAACACAGTCCAGTTCATTAATAACTTTGATGATACGGAAGTTGAGCCGGTTGTCCTGCCTGCTAAATTCCCAAATCTGCTTGTAAACGGTACAACGGGCATCTCTGCCGGTTATGCAACAGAAATCCCGCCGCATAACCTGGAGGAAGTGATTGATGCTACGCTTAAACTCATCGATAAGCCGACTGTAAAAATAGATGAGCTGATGACGATCATCAAAGGACCGGATTTTCCGACAGGCGGCATCATCCAGGGCGTTTCCCAGATCAGGAAAGCGTATGAGACAGGCAAAGGTAAAATCATCGTCCGCAGTAAAGTGCGGACCGAGGATGTCAGAGGCGGCAAGACACATATCATCATCGATGAACTGCCGTTTGAAGTGAACAAGGCAAATCTTGTGAAGAAAATCGATGAAATCCGGGCAGACCGTAAAGTCGACGGCATCATCGAGGTCAGGGATGAGACGGACCGTGACGGGCAGCGCGTGGTCATCGAGACGCGGAAGGATGCAAATGTCGACGGCATCATCAATTTCCTCTACAAGAAGACGGATCTGCAGGTCTCCTATAACTTCAATATGGTTGCAATCAGTGACCGGGCACCAAAGCTTCTGGGCCTTAAAGAGATCCTGGAAGCGTATGTGAAGCATCAGAAAGAAGTGATCCGCAACCGTTCTGAATATGAGCTGAGCGAAGCGGAAAAACGCATGCATATCATCGAAGGCCTGATGAAAGCACTGTCCATCCTGGATGAAGTGATCCGTGTGATCCGCGAGTCGGACAATAAGCGGAATGCAAAAGAAAATCTGGTGGAAGCTTTCGATTTCACTGAAGCCCAGGCAGAAGCGATTGTAATGCTCCAGCTTTACCGCCTGACGAATACAGACATCGCAGAACTTGAGACAGAACACAATGAACTTGAGTACACCATCAATCAGCTGCGGGAAATTTTAGGCAATGAAAAGAAATTGCTCTCTGTAATCAAAAAGGAACTGAAAGATATACGCAAAAAATACTCTTCTCCAAGGCTCAGTGTCATTGAAGATGAAATCCAGACGATAGAACTTGAAAAAGAAGTCCTCATTGCTAAAGAAGAGGTCATGGTTTCCGTGACTAAAGATGGATATATCAAACGTACAAGCATGCGGAGCTATAATGCAAGCACAATCGAAGAGATCGGGATGAAACAGGAAGACCGGCTGGTCATGCTGGAGGAGGGGCATACACTGCAGCACTGCCTTGTGTTCACCAACTACGGCAACTACATGATCATCCCGGTTCATGAGCTTCAGGATATCAAGTGGAAGGACAACGGGCAGCACCTCTCGAGCAGATTCAACCTCAAATCCGATGAAATGCCGCTCACTGCATTTCTTGTCGGGGAGTACGACAGCAGGATTATTGTGGTCACGACAACAGAGCGCGGCCAGATCAAATTGACCGGTCTTGATGCCTATGAAGCCACCCGCATCAAACGGCCGATAGCGGGCATGGGACTTAAAAACAATGACAGGGTCGTATCTGTGGAATTTTCGGATGCGAAAGAGGAGGATATCCTCCTTGTCACACAGAGAGGGATGACGCTAAGGTACCCGGTATCGGAAGTCAACAACACCGGACTTAAAGCACAGGGTGTCAGGGCGATGAATGTCAAGGATGACGACCGGGTCATCATGGCCGGTCTGATAGCGGATCAGAAATACCTGGTCACAGTGTCCCAAAGGGGTTCTGTAAAGCGTACAGATCTGGATCTTTTCGAAGAAGGGGCAAGGGCTCAGGTCGGCAGCATGCTGCTGAAGGATATCAAGTCGAAACCGCATCGCCTGATAAATGCGACGCTCGTTAAGGATGACATCGATATAGTGTTGAAATCTGCATCATCCGAATTTAAGACAAACGCAAAATCAATCAGAGTGAGCGGCAAGTATTCCAATGGCTCATTTATTGTCGATGAAAATGAGTTCGGTGAAGTGACCGAAGTCATGTTCGAAGCGTTCATATGATCCGTAAATTGAATTTCCTCTTTCCTCCTGTAGTGATATAATATTTAATATCACGCAGGAGGTGTTTTTTTATGGATTTTGAAGGCATTATACCGGATTGGTTCAAAACAATAGTAGAAGTCGGTAACACCCTTCTTTGGGGAGACTTCCTTATCGGGCTTCTGATACTTGCCGGTTTATATTTCTCCATCAGCTCCAGATTCGTCCAGTTCAGATGGTTCAGAGAAATGTTTTATGTATTAAAGGAAAAGGCGGAGATTTTACCGGATGGCTCAAAAGGTATTTCTCCTTTCAAGGCATTCACAATCAGTGCGGCTTCCCGTGTCGGTACAGGAAATATCGCAGGGGTTGCCACAGCAATCGTGCTCGGGGGACCGGGCGCGGTGTTCTGGATGTGGGTGATTGCATTCTTCGGTGCAGCGACTGCATTCTTCGAGTCCACGCTGGCACAGGTCTTCAAGGTGAAAGACAGGGAGGGCGGATTCCGTGGCGGACCGGCCTACTATATGGAGAAGGGGCTTAATCAGAGATGGCTGGGCATATTCTTTGCCGTACTGATTACGGTCACTTTTGGATTCGTCTTCAATGGATTGCAGTCCAATACGATTGCCCATGCGTATGAAGAAGCATTCAACATTGACAGATGGGTTATCGGACTGATCGTCGCAGCGCTGACGGCTGTCGTCATATTCGGCGGTGCCAAATGGGTGGCAAACGTGACGGGATATATCGTTCCTGTGATGGCTGTCATCTATCTTTCAGTGGTTCTGGTAGTATTGATCATCAATTATGACCAGATTATTCCAATGATCTCCACTATATTTGCAAATGCTTTCGGTCTCCGTGAAGCATTCGGCGGTGCAGTGGGCGCAGCAATACTTAACGGTTTCCAGCGCGGGCTCTTTTCAAACGAAGCGGGTATGGGTTCCGCTCCAAATGCTGCCGCAGCAGCTGCAGTCAGCCATCCAGTCAAACAAGGGCTTATACAATCCCTTGGTGTGTTTTTCGATACCATGGTTGTATGTACAGCGACAGCGGTCATCATACTCATGTATACAGATCTGGAATACGGTGCAGACGCACTGCAGGGCATCCAGGTAACACAGGCGGCGATGACTTCACAGATCGGTTCCTTCGGGGCTACTTTCATTGCCATTGTCATTCTGCTCTTTGCCTACAGCTCTATACTCGGGAACTTCTTCTACGGTCAGAGTAACCTGAATTACATTAAAGAAAACAAAGGCGTACTCTTCATATTCAAGGCACTTGTCGTCGTCATGGTGTTCGTCGGTGCCGTAATGGACCTGGAAACTGCATGGGCAACAGCGGACATGTTCATGGCGCTCATGGCAGTCACCAACCTGGTTGCAGTATTTGCACTGAGCAGTATAGTATTCCAGGTTGCAGCGGATTACAGAACGCAGCTGAAACAGGGTATAAACCCCGTGTTCCAGCCGAACAATATCAAAGCGGATCTTTCGGATGTCGATGAGTGGGGTGAAAACCGCTACACCTACAGAGATATTGACAGATCGAAATAAAAGTATCTAAAAACCATATTCTGATATCCACCCCGGGGCTGAAATTCCAATTCAGTTCCGGGTTTTTCTTATGATGATATGTGAAGTTTGATAAACCCAGGCAATTAAGGTAACATTTTAAATGCATGCACATGCATTTAATTAATCAGGAGGGTTATATATGAAAAAAATTGATACACCTTTTAAAATGAAAGGTCTCGAACTTACTAATCGGATTGTCATGGCACCCATGTGTCAATATTCGGTGACAAAAGAAGACGGTGTGCCGAACAACTGGCATTTTGTCCATTATGTCTCCCGGGCAGTCGGGGGAACGGGACTTATCATCATGGAGATGACAGGCGTGACACCTGAGGGCAGAATAACGGACCAGGATCTGGGAATATGGGATGACAGTCATGTTCCGGCTTACAGGGAGATTGTTGATGAAGTACACAGGCAGGGGGCAAAAATAGGCATCCAGATCGCCCATGCCGGAAGAAAGGCGGAAGATGCGAATCCCCCTCTGGCACCATCTGAAGTGAAAGGGGAAGCACTGGTTGAAGAAACTAAACACGGCGCATTGAAAATGCCCCGTGCCCTTACGGCTGAAGAGGTACGGAATACAGTGGGGCAATTTAAAGAGGGAGCAAGGAGAGCCGTGCAAGCCGGCTTTGATACGATTGAAGTGCATGGCGCCCATGGTTATCTGCTCCATCAGTTCATGTCCCCCTCCATCAATCACAGAGTGGATGAGTATGGCCGGGACCTCTCCAGGTTCGGTGTTGAAGTCATTGAGGCAGTCAAGTCGGTGATGCCCGAAAATATGCCGCTCATTATGCGTATGTCGGCCATTGAATATATTGATGGCGGTTATGATCTGGAATATTCATTGAAGATGGCTAAAGCTTTTAAAGACGCGGGAGTGGATGCGTTCCATATTTCAACCGGCGGGGAAGGCGTGCCCGGCGAATTGAAACCAGGGAATTACCCGGCCTATCAAGTGCCTTTTGCGCAGGCATTCAAAAATAAATTCGGTATGCCGGTGATTGCCGTGGGCATGCTTGACGAACCTAAAGTAGCAGAGGCTGTATTGTCGAATGGCCATGCAGATCTGGTTGCCGTGGCTCGCGGTATGCTTAACGATCCATACTGGGCGATGCACGCCATCAGGAAAGTCACCCATGAAATCAATCCGCCTGTACAATATGAACGCGGTATCCGCTGAACAGAAGTGGTATAATGGATGTAATATGAATATCAGGTGATCGTAATGAATAATCATAATGAACTGATTCACGATTGGATGTCGTTTTCCAAGTTTCACAACCGGACGACAAGAGCGTTGGATCGGATTTTACAAAATAAATATCATCTCGGCGTCAATGATTTTTACTTGATGGTATTTTTAAATGAGAATGAAGAGAAGCAGCTTCGGCTGTCCCAGCTGCAGCATATGGTGGGGCTGAGTCAAAGTGCACTGTCACGATTGATTTCCAGATTGGAAAGTCATGAGATGAAACTCGTGGAAAGGGCGGGTCGTGCAGAAGACAGGCGGAGCGTCTATGCGAAACTGACCGTGAACGGGCAGAAATTCATCTCCGAATTGATGGATGACGCGGGAGAAGCACTCCATCACTCCCTGTCGGAGAAAGATATGAAGAATTTGAGAGTGTTCATAGAGTAAACAAAAAAAGCGGACATATGTCCGCTTTTTGCTTTGGATCAGAATAGTGATCTGAAGAAATCAACGATTGCTTTAAAGAAATCGGAGACTGCATTTTTGAATGATTCCCATGCTCCGGATTCCTGGATATCTTTACCCAGTTCCTGTGCCGAGTCTTTCGCATCCTGGAACCCTTCGCTGGAAGTGATATCATCAATCAGGTTTTTGGAACTGTCGAGCAGGCGCTGAGCTTCCTCACTCTGGAAGAGGCCGGAATCCTGTATATTCATAATGATGACGGTGATGCGGTCTATCTGATCCTGTTCCAATACCCCGTTAAGGCCGTTGGCTTCCAGTTCCTCGCCGACAATATTTCTTATTTCACCTTCGGAGAGATTTCCACCGGCTTCGATGACCTGTATTTTGATCTCGGTGATCATCTTGTTAAGCTGTTCCTGGGAGAAGCCTTCCACATTGCTGTTTTCTTCAGCGATGTCGGAAATTGCTTCCAGCTCATCCTGTGCATTTTGTGTACGTTCAGGGTCTATCTCTTCCCCTTGGGCTTCATAAGCTTTGTATATGCCGGACAGCGCACTTTCACCGGTGACATCTTCAGCTGCACCGATGACAACTTCCGCATCCGTGATGCCTGAAGTCAGAAGTGCATTCTTGTATGTCTCTTCTGTGATTTTCGTTATCTGTCCCATGCTTTCATCGACAGTGATATCGAGCCCCTGACCTTCGTCTTTCTGCAGTATGCGTATGCTGGATTTCAGCACGGAGTCATCATATGTGACACCAAGATATTTCTCAACATCACCGCTTCTGACGTATTCTATTTTATCTTCCTCCATGACGCCCAGTATTTCACTTGTCGCATCCAGCAGTTCCTGATTATTCTCAAGCCCTGCACCATATACTGTAACAGCCTGGTTCCATTCAGAAGCAGCTTTTACATTCAATGGCATCAGCAATAATAAAACTATAATCAACGGCATCATTTTCCGTATCATATTATCCCTCATTCCTTATGGTATCCATTTATATTACTATAATGGCAGCACCGGACTCAATTGATATCATAACCCGGCCGGTGCACAGCGCAGGATATTTCTTTATTATTCGGTTGAAAACAGGTAAAATGAGTCAGTAGATTATTTACAGGAGCATGATTATGGATAAAGAATACAGTCGTTCCGGGAGAGCGGGACACACAGTGAAGAAGCGAAGGATACGCAAAAGAGGGCTCATTCCCCTTGTAATCCTCCTGCTGCTTGCCGGATCTGTGCTTTATATATATTTCTCATATCAGGCGGGAATCGATATTGCCAAAGAGAACGGTGTGGAACAGCAAACGCATGAATTTAACGGTGCGGACAACAATGACGGAAAGAAAAACATCCTGCTGCTGGGTGCGGACCGGGAAGTGGACGGTGCACAGCGCACCGATGTGATTATGATTGCGCAATATGATTATATGCAGAAGGATATGAAGCTGGTTTCCCTGATGCGTGATATATATGTGGATATACCGGGTTATCAGAGCTATAAGATCAATTCCGTGTATTCACTCGGCGGTGTGGAACTGTTGCGGCAGACGATTCAGCAGAATTTCGGCATTGAAGTCGAGGAATATGCGGTGGTCGATTATGATGCCTTCGAATCCATAGTGAATGTCATCGATAAGGACGGCATACCGATAGATGTTGAAAAGGATATGTCTGCGAAAATCGATACGGAGTTAAAGAAAGGAAAACAGCGACTGGGCGGCGAGGACCTTCTTGCCTATGCCAGGTTCCGGCATGATGCCGAGGGGGACTTTGGACGCGTCAGACGTCAGCAGCAGGTCATTGAAGCGGTGAAGAACGAGGCGTTGACGGTGGGGAATATTTTCAAGCTGCCGAAGATCGCCGGTACGGGGATGGGACATGTCAACACAAGCATGTCTGATGGCGAGATGTACCGCATGCTGGCTTCATTCCTCGTGCGGGGGGACAAGGACATAGAAACCCTTTCGATCCCTATGGAGGATACTTATCAGTTCATGGATACGCCTCATGCGGGCAATGTCATCGATCTGGATTTTGAGACGAACAACCAGAAGCTGCATGATTTCCTTGAAAGCACTGAGGAGGATGCCGGGGAGGGCCAATAGATCATAAATTAAGAGGATGGGGGGCCCCATCCTCTTTTGCTATTCCTCTTTGGATTTTTTACTCCGCTTGGATCTTCTATCCATCTGTTCCTGTGTTTCAGGCCACGCACGGCGGCCGTCATCCACTTCGAATTCTGTATTGACATCTGTCACATGGCTTTGCTCCAGTATCAGGGCTTCGATCTCATCCCTGATTTCATTTGCATGTTCGACTGTTATGTCCGGATCGGTTTCCGCTACGATTTCAACATGCAGGTTATCGCCTTCTTTTAAAACAAAGAGCTTTTGGATATCTGTAATTTCCTCATGTCTCAGAACAATCTGTGCAACTCTCTGTTCCATATACGGGTCACTTTCACCAAGGACACCGGCGGCATTTTCCATAAATACTTTATAAACAATGTAGAACATCATCAGACCGATAATGACAGAAGCTATGCCCTCTGCCTGGGCAAAGCCGGTGAAGCGGCCAACCAGAATCGCAAGAATCGCGAGCAGTGCCCCCGAAGTTGCGACTGTGTCTTCGAGAAACACGAGCTTTGTTGCAGGTTTTGCACGGTCCATATGCTTAAAGCTGAGTGTCAGCGGTTTCAGGCCATCCTGCGGCTGGCCGGCCTGTCCCAGCAGTTCTTTCCCTGCTTTATACAATACGTAACCTTCGAGTATAGCGGCTGCTCCGAGCACACCGATGTTAATCAGCAGCATTGAGGTATCTGCTGTGCCGGGAAGCGGTTCTACAATATGATGGATTCCTTCTTTTACGGTTTCATAAGCCAGTATGCCGACGACTACGACGGCGAACACACAGACCAGATTCACCAGTCTGCCGAAGCCGAAGGGGAATCGTTTTGTTGGCGGCTTTTTGGAAAGGCTTGACCCGATAAAGACAAAAAACTGGTTGATTGCATCACCGAGCGAGTGCATCATTTCAGCAAACATTGCCACATTTGCAGTGAATAAAAAGGCGACGCCTTTTAGACCGGCGATGAAAAAGTTGACAATAGATGCTGTCAGTGAAGCCTTACTCCCTTGTTTGAGCAGTGCGAAAATATCTTTCACTATAGTCATCTCCCTTAAAGTTTTAATGATGTATCATATCAATCTTTACCCATTCCTGATTAGAGTTATTTATTTTAGGTTAAATATATAGCAACATGGATAAAATTCATTATATGGAGGGCATGTTTATGTTTGAAAATCTTCTGACAAGAATAGGCATTGACGGAGTGACGGTGGATACCCGGCTGTCGGACGCGTCCTACCGCGTTGAAGATGACATTGATGGTGTCATAGAGATTACAGGAGGCAGCAGTACCCAGTCAGTGGAGGACATTGAGCTTACACTGTATAAAGTGATCAGCGGATACCGGAAAGATTCCGATTTTGATGAACATCAGGAAGTGCTGCAGACCATCCGTCTTGAACACACAGTGACGATCGGGACAGATGAAACCGTGGAGATCCCATTCGAATTTTCTGTGTCTGGGCTTACAGTCAGTGATGACAGACATTCCGTCAGGCTTCATACAAAGGTATTTCTTCCGAATTCCATCGATGCAAAGGATGAAGACGACATCCGAATTACAGAATAAAGAGAACAGTCCCAGGAATTGGGGCTGTTTTTTTGTTTAAGTACGGAATGAATGTGATATTATCGTAGTACGAACATACGTTCTATATAGGAGGAGTCGTCATGTATAACTATCATATCTGTCCCAAAAGGGATATATTTTGTGTCGATCAGAAAAGTTTTTTTGCGAGCGTATCGTGTATTATGAACGGATTGGAGCCGCAAACCACCAAGCTTGCGGTGGTAGCAGATACGAAGAATCCCGGAGCTGTTGTTCTTGCAGCAACACCGGAACTTAAGAAGCTGGGTATCAAAACAGGATCGAGATTATTTGAGATACCGGGCCGCGGAGACATCTACATCATCAACCCATCGATGAAAACCTACCTGGATTATTCCGCGAAGATTACAGAGATTGCACTGAAGTACGTTGCGCCGGAAGATTTCCATCAGTATTCCGTCGATGAATTTTTCATGGATGTAACCGAAAGTTATTACCTGTTCGCAGAAAATCCGAAAGAGCTTGCCGTAAGGATCCAACGCGAGATATATGAAGAGACTGCGATAGAGTGCGCTGTGGGTATAGGCGATAACATTCTGCTCAGCAAGCTGGCCTTGGATATTGAAGCGAAGAAGACGGGAGACGGTATTGCAGAGTGGCGGTATCATGATGTGCCTGAGAAGCTTTGGCCAATCAAGCCTTTAAGGGATTTCTGGGGCATCAGCCGCCGGAGTGAAGTGAAGTTGAACGAACGGGGGATATTCAAAATCGGGGACCTGGCACAATACTCGCCGGTGCATTTGAAGCAGGATTTCGGAATCATCGGTGTCGACTGGCATCTCCATGCCAACGGAATCGACTTCAGCGAAATCCGGGAGAAGCATACTGTGCATGCCCCTTCCATATGCAAAAGCCAGATTCTTATGCGGGACTACAGGTTCAGGGAGATATATGTTGTTGTGCTCGAGCATGTCGATGAAGTGATGCACCGGCTCAGGCTGACCGGGAAACTTGCCAAGACCGTTCAGATTGCTGTAGGTACAAAAGACGGGCGGATATACCGGAAACAGTTCACCGTCCCGGAAGGGACGAACAACAGCAACCGGGTGATGGAGGGAATCTGGAACATACTAAAAAGAATCGCAGATCCGCATGCATTGTACCGCACCATCAGCGTGACGCTTACAAATTTCATCCCCGACAGCGTCACCCAGGTTTCGTTGTTTGATGATATCAATCAGCTTAAACGGCAGGAAGCGCTCATGAAGACAGTCGATGCTCTGAAAGTAAGATACGGACAGCTGAGTGTAATGCGGGCGCTCAGCTGTACCGAAGCGTCCACGCTCAAGCTCCGTGACGGACTCATTGCGGGACATAAGAGGTGAAAAAAGAAGCGGTTCCGTAAACCGCTTCTAATAGTTTAATGCATAAAGCGCAAGCAGGCCGTTCAAAATGCCCAAGACAAGTGAAAACATTGTCCCGACGAGAACATATTCGCTTTCCTTGTGGGCTCTCGTTTCTTCCTGGCCTGCGGGAAACCTCAATATGGATTTGGCGGCAATGATAAGACCGAGAGCAGTATACTTACTGAAAATGACAAATATGATTGCAAGCAGCCTTTCGCTGAATCCGGTGGTCATGCCGATATAGTCGGTATCATGATTTTTGGTGCCTGAGAGTCTGCCGAGCAGCCGCTTGATCAGCCAGCCGCTCGATACATATTGAGGACTGAGAGGACGGTGAGTGCTACTTTCATGATTTGAACCTCCGTTCCACTGATTCCTTGAAATGCCCGCTCAGTGCTTCGGTGCGTGATCCATAACGGGCCGCAAGGAACGTGATGATGATGCCGAGCTGTCTGCCGCGGGATTTGCTGTAATGGGCGGATACCGTGGACTCATTTTTATCAAGTATGCAGGCAATATCCTTCTGCGGCATGCCGGAGAGTCTCAGTGAAGCGACTTCTTGCTGAAGCGGCGTCATGCCGCTCAGGATATCAGTGAGGTACATGAGAGGTATGACGATTTCATCCGGCATCCCCGGTGATGCGAAATCCTGTATTGATGATTTTTTGATAGCTTCGAGCGCTTCCCGTGTATCCTTGACTGTCCGGTGGCTCCATTGCTCCGGATTCCCGTCCGGTGGTTCTATATCCGCAGTATGATAGCTGCATTTGAGTGGAAAATCACTATGATACCACAGCAGCTTGGCATAGATCGCAATGAAAAGGGTATTATACGGAACAGAGGATAATGCGAAAAGTTCATCGCCCATCCGATGGTTTACATGAGAGAAGTCATCATCCGCAACCCAGGTCTTTATTTCCGTCTCCATTCTTCTGAGATCGTCTAAAACTTCTTTGTCTGCGTCAGAGCTGCCCGAGATATCGATGATCAAAGATGAAATCATGTGTACAAAACCTCCTTAATGTTATAATACAGACGACTATAAATTAGGTTATACATAAATTCGTTTAAATAAGCGGATTTGAATTAATTCGTCCAAATAAACGAATTTGAAAATATCCATTAGGGAAACGATGGAGAAGGCAGAACAAATCTGATAATATAATCTAGGTATCAAAAATAGGTGACAGGAGTGCCATTATGCAATTTACAGAGTTAACGCCACAGGAGTTCGACCAGTTCACACGGACTCATTTCAGCCACTTTACCCAGACACTCGACAATTACAATCTGAAAAAAGATTCAGGTGTGGAAACATATCTTGTCGGCGTAAAAGATGATGGGGAAATAAGGGCGGCAGGTTTAGTTACATTAACCCCTGTGATGAAAGTATTCAAGTATGCTTATACAAACCGTGGTCCCGTGATGGATTACAGTGACAAACGCGTTTTTGATGCTTTTTTCGAAGGATTGGAACAGTTTTTAAAACCTAAAAAAGTGATGTACACAAGAGTCGATCCCTATGAAGTGATCAAAGAGCGGACCCATGACGGGGAAATAATAAAGGATATGGGCAATCGTTATATATTTGACTATTTCAGGGCGCTTGGATGGAGTCATACAGGCTTTACCAAAGGTTTTGATCCAATCGTCCAGATCAGATGGCATTCCGTGCTGGACCTCAGAGACAAGGATCCGAAAACGCTGCTTGATGATATGGACAGTCTGAGAAAGCGTAATATTAAAAAAGCGCAGAAAAACGGGCTTCACCTGCGCTATCTGGAACTTGATGAAATCGACGTGTTCAGGAAATTCATGAAGGACACTTCCGAAATGAAGTCGTTCATAGATCGTGATGATGAGTACTACATCAGCCGTAAAAAGCATTTCGGCGATAATGTACTGATTCCGCTCGTCTATGTAGACCTTGAGGAATATAATGATTCAACGCGCAAAGACCGCGACCAGCTAATCAAAAATATCGATAAAGCCAAAAAGGGCCTGGAAAAGGATCCGTCCAATAAAAAAGCTGAAAACAAGATTAAAAATCTAAGTGAGCAGCTTAATAATATTGAAGACAAGCTTGCCGAAGGCGAAGCTCTCTTAAGCACCCACGACAGGGAACTGCCTGTGGCGAGCTCTTATTACTTCATTACACCGCATGAAGTGGTTTACCTTGCCGGCGGCAGTGCGAATGAATTCAGACATTTTGCAGGAAGCTATCTGATTCAGTGGCATATGATCAACTATGCGCTGGATCATGACATTGATATATATAATTTCTACGGAATCAGCGGTGAATTTACACCACAGGCGGAAGATTACGGTGTAATACAGTTTAAGAAAGGCTTCAATGCCAAAGTGCTCGAGTATGTCGGGGATTTCATCAAACCGGTAAACGGACCGGCATATGCTGCATATAAAGGTTTTGCAAAACTGCGCACGTTCATAGGAAGGTAGGATAAAAAATGAAGTTTACGGAACTGACTGAGGAAGAATATAAGAATTACATTGAAAAAGGGGAGGAATCCGCCTTTTTTCAAATGGTTGAAAATAAAGCGAACAGAGAACTGGACGGTCAGGAGGTCCGCCTCCTTGGTGTAAAGGACAATGACGGCATTGTTGTCGCGGCTTGCCTGTTCACACTTAAGCAAACGGGCGTCGGCAAGAAGTTCTACTACTCGAACCGGGGCCCTGTGCTTGACTACCATAACCACGGTCTCGTCAGATTCTACCTGCAGGAACTGAGCAGGTATCTGAAGGCGAACAATGGTCTCTACGTTAAACTGGACCCGAACTGGATCTATAAAAAATATGATAAAGATGTCAATGAGACAGAAGATTATGAAGCTCAGGATACCCTCATAAAAATCATGGAGGATGAAGGGTATGTGCACCAGGGCTTCACACGCGGTTACTCCAGAACTTCACAGGCACGCTGGATGAGTGTGCTGAATCTGAATGGATTCAATGAGAATACGCTCGTCAAATCATTCGATTCTCAAAGGAAGCGCAATATTAAAAAAGCGCAGAAGTTCGGTGTCAAAATCCGTTTCCTCGATGTGGATGAAATTGATATCTTCATGGATCTGTACAAAGATACAAGTGAAAGACAGGGATTCTTTACACACCCAAATCCAAAAGAGTATTTCTCCAATTTTAAAAAGACCTACGGGGACAAGGTCCTCATTCCACTTGCCTATCTGGAACTTGATGAATATGTCCAGAACCTGCAGGACCAGCTGGATGATCTGAAAAGGAAACACAGTCAGATGATGCAGAAGGACAATAAGAATGACAAGACTATGAATAAAATAGCTGAAGCAGAAAAACAAATCGAAAAGTTGGAAACAGACCGGGAGACTGCGAGTGAGATTCAGAAGAAAGAGGGCAGCATCATCAATCTTGCTGCCGGTATTTATTTTGAGACGCCATATGAAATGGTCTACAATTCAGGAGCGAGTTCCTCTGAATATGCCCAATTTGTCGGCCCCTATATGATGCATTATGAAATGATGAAATACTGCATGGAAAAAGGGATAGACCGATACAATTTTTACGGTGTCAGCGGAGATTTCTCAGAAGACGGCGAAGACTACGGTGTGTACCGTTTTAAACGCGGATTCAATGCTGAAATCGAAGAACTTGTCGGTGACTTCGTGAAAGTGATCAGTCCGATCCAATACAATATCTACAAAGTTAAAAGCAAACTGCAGCAAATGAAAAAGTAAAATTCAAGAAGGGTTTGTCGTAAACATGCGTACATCACCAATCCAGGAGAGTACTTTCAAAACATTCATGGAAAGCTATGATGGTTACTCCCATTACCTGCATGATACTCTTTATTATGATTATATATCCAAAATCCAGGAAGTTCATCTTCTCGGACTTTATGAGGATGATGTGCTGATCGGTGTCTCCATGTTGAGTGCGACACCAGTGCTCAAGAGATACAGATTATTCACATCACATACGGGACCACTCATAAAAGGCTTCAACAATGAACGTCTGGAATTCTTCCTCGGAGAAATAGATGCATATGTAAAGAAAAACCATGCACTCAAGCTCATACACTCCCCGTACCATATATACCAAGTGAGGAACGGCGAAGGGGAAGTCCTGCACAGTGAAAAGAACAATCCCGGAATAGTCGATATCTATACCAGACTGGGGTACACACATCAGGGGTTCACAAAACAGCTTGTCACTGAAGAACTGCTCAGACATCAGGCAATTTTGGATATAACGAAGAGTGAAGATGAACTGGTCAAGAACATGGATTCAAAAACACGGTATAACACCCGGGCAGTCGAACAGATGGATCTGAAACTCAGGTATCTGGACGAAGATGAGTATGATAAGTTCATAGATATATATAAAGATACGGAAGAGCGCATCGGTTTTGATCCGGTGAGCAGCCAGAAGATTAAAAACCTTCTCAAAACACTGAAGGACAAAACATACCTCACTCTTAGCTATATTGAAATAGATGTATACCTCGAACGGCTCAATAAGGAGCTCGGATCCCTTGAAGCCGACAAGATCGGAATGGAAGAAAAACTTGAAAGCGGTCAGGGAACGAAACGGATGAAAGGGCGGCTGAACGAAACAAAAGATCTGGTGGCGAATAAACGAAAAAGAATCGCCAAAATAGAAGAAGTACAGAAAGAGTACGGCAATACAATAGAATTATCCGCTGCAATGTACTACTACAACAATCATGAGATGGTGTATCTGTTCAGCGGCAGCTATCCTGAGCATTCAATGTTCATGGGCACCAATTTCACAACGTGGGAAATGATCAGGAAGGCAAAAGAGATGGGACTGCCAAGATTCAATTTCTTCGGACTCACGGGTGATTTCACCGAAGACTCCAAAGATTACGGTGTATATAAGTTCAAGAAGGGCTACAATACGTTTATCGAAGAACTCCCGGGAACATTTTACAAGGTGTTCAATAAGCCGGTACACAAAATAGCGGAAAAAATGAATAAGATATAAAATTGAATCGTATATGATATTTTAGAAAACAGTTCTGGGACGGATGACAGAACTGTTTTCTTCAGTTAATAATATGATAGTATCTGGATATTAAAAATAAAGCGATAAATTTCCATATGATCGTCAGATACATAAACATTAATGAAGGGGACAGATACAATGGGATACACACTCCTGAGTGTAGGTTTGGTAATGGCATTTATAATATTGGCTTTATACCTTAAGGTAAATGATTTGGAAAAACGCATAAAGACTATGAAGCGTACTTTAGACCAATTGGCTAAACAATCGGATATGCCTGAAAACCCAATAAATAATGAGTTGCGCAAACTTATTAAAGAGGGTAAAGATATAAAAGCGATTAAAAAGGCAAGAGAAGCTTTGGGGCTTTCATTGCTCGAAGGAAAAGAATATATTGATGAGTTAAAGAATAACCCGACAGGAAATTGAATAATAATATAGACAGTTCAAAAAAGATAGATATTAATTAAAGAAAAGCCCGAATATTGTACAGTTAATACAACCGTCCAATATTCGGGCTTTATTCATAATATTATCATTTATAAAATAAATGATAATACGACTCCGATTTTATGTCATTCGGAGTCAGAAAGTGTTTTATTAGTATGCTCTGGAGTAGATTTAAATTGTTCATTTGCCAGATCTCTGCAGACTTTGGGTGCAGTCCAGAATGTCGTCACCATCAAAAGTGCGACTGGTACTGCAGTCACGACGATAAAGGATTGCAATGAACTGATACTATCTTCACCAATAGTCAGCAGTAATATTGCCACCGCCCCCATTAGCAGCGCCCAAAAGACACGCATGATTCCAGATGGGTTGCCACCACCAGTGATAGCCATCGAAATGGCCAGAGCCATCGAATCAGTCGTAGTCAGTACAAATACAACAGTAGCGATCATGAATAGTAAACCGAGGATGAAGCCCAGCGGCAATTGTTCTGTAGTGGCGATCATTGCTGCAGGCGGGCCATTGCTGTCAAGCGCAGAAGAGATAACTCCCGGGTTGGCAATCTCTTGGAAGATGCCTGTTCCGCCGATTACAGTAAACCAGAAAGTGGTTACAACGGGTGAAATAATTGCTACGGCAATGACAAGTTCGCGTATAGTACGTCCTCTTGATATACGTGCGACGAGAATGCCCATCATCGGTGCGTATCCGAGGAACCATGCAAAGAAAAATACCGTCCAGGCACTTAACCAGACATCATCGCTTCGGAACGTGCTCATAGTGAAGAAATTTTGGATATACACACCAAATGATTCGATGTAATTGTCGAATATGAAAAGCGCCGGCCCGACAATCAATATGGCTGTTACCAGAAAGACCGAGAGGATGACATTGTAGGTGCTTAATATCTGAATTCCTTTGTATACACCTGTCAATGCTGATATGGCAGCTATGATTACAACAACCGTAATGATAATCGCCTGTACTAAAAATGTGTTTGGCAGGCCGAGTAGCTGATTGAAAGCATATGCCGCCTGTAGACCAAGAAAGCCGATTGGCCCGATGGTTCCCGCTGCTACAGCGATGATTGAAAATGAATCAATAAGCGTACCGAGTACACTTTTTTGTGAAATTCTATCACCAAGGAGGGGATAAAGCAGTGATCTCGGTTTCAATGGAGCATTTCTATGATAGTGAGCGTACATTAAAACGATGGTGCCAAGTGTTCCGAGTACAGCCCAGGCAAGGAATCCCCAATCTACAAAACTTGATGCGAGTGCCGGAACCACAGCCTCAGATGTGCCGCCTGAGATTCCTTCAAAGTAGGGCGGAACTTCCATAAAATGACTGAGTGGTTCGGCAGCAGCCCAGAATACACCGCCGCCTGCTAGTAAAGTACACATGATGACGGAAATCCATCTGAAATTACCTATTTCGGGACGGTCCATTTTACCAAGCCGAATTTTGCCGTATTTAGAAAATGCCAAAACTAAGGCCATTATGAAGGTCACCAGCATGATAATCTGATAGACACCGCCGAAATAGGTTGCAGAGAGAGTGAAAAGTTGATTGACAAGACGTGTCACCAAGTCCTGATTGAGTATGCCGGCTATTACAAATAACAGCAGTGTGCCACCGCTGATGATAAACACAGACCAGTCGATAGAATTATTCTTTTCCTTTGGATGATTCAAGTTATCTCTTCTTTCTCTAAGTATATAGTTGCTATTTGAAAAAGGCAGGGATGTATATGATGATAAAAGAGATACTATTGAAGTTACTGAAGTTTTCTTACTACTATATATCACTTTAAAATGTCTGCTTGAAATACACAGTATATCAATTACATAATCCATTTCAAAAAACAAACCAGTTTCCAAGATTAAAGTGCGTGAAGTACCAAGTCAAGAATAAAAATGAAAAATATTAATTCTGATAATTCTTCATATCTATAACTGGAAAGATATAACGCTGAAAGACAAGAATTTATGAGTCTATTTAACGAGGGTTTTACATACAAAAACAATAAGTTAACAAATATTGAATAAATTACATAAAATGTTGTGTTTTTTGTTGTCTTTTATTCACAGTCGGTTTATAATGAACTTATAACCTTTTAAATACATTATATGGAAGTGATGGAAAAATGAGTAAAATAGGCTATGCAAGAGTAAGTACAAGACATCAGAACCTGACAAGCCAGCTGGATATGCTGAAAGAAGCAGGATGCATCAAAATTTTCTCAGAAAAGGTGAGTGGGAAGAAGACGGACAGAACAGAACTTGAGAATTGCCTGGAATACATGAGAGATGGTGACACACTGGTCATTACAAAGCTGGATCGGCTAGGAAGAACGACAAAACAGCTGATAGAATTATCTACAGAGCTAGAAAAACGCGGAATGGATTTGGAAATCATTAATATGAACGTCACAACGAAAGATCCGATGGGAAAGATGTTTTTTACGATGATGTCGGCATTCGCAGAACTTGAAGCGAATCTGATGAGTGAACGGACAAAGAAAGGTCTGGAATCAGCAAGAGCACGCGGCAGAAACGGCGGAAGACCTGGAATCAGCGAAGATAAGAAAGCGATGATCAAATCATTGTATGAAACGCAGCAATATACAGGAAGTAAAATCGCGGAAATGGCGGACGTATCAAGGGCGACTGTATATAAAGTTGTAAATGAATCAAAAGAAATGGAATAAATATAACTGATGAAGCTGGTTTGGATAGATAATATCCGGACCAGCTATTTTTAATGATTTTGGGACTTATTGGAAGTGTCTATTATTTTTCATTATAAAGTTTACATAATATATATTATAGGAAGTTATATATATTAAAAAGAGAGGGGCCCTGCACTTACGCTCCCTGTGTCTTTTAACGGTATTTCAGCCTGTCTATAAACTCAAATTGATAATAGTATGTACTTATAGCTGACCCTTCGTCAATATATGATCCGTTCTCAGGGAATTTATCTGCCGATTCTGCGGAATTCAGTCCATGTTGCTTTTTGATGATTATGGCTCATACCATCATACTGTCTGAATACTCATCCGATTATGTCAATAAAAAAACAGCTGTCTGTTCAGCAGCTGTTCTATCTTTTTCTGTTACCACGTTTTACAAGCTTTTCATCCTCATTCGTTTCATACGATGGATCATTCTGTTTAGAAAGCTCTTTCTTCTTTTTGCGGCCTCTTAAATAGAACCACATCAATATACTGACCAATAAAGACAAAATTCCAAGAAAAACCGCGTAACCGGCCAGCGATTCCCAGTTTGTGGTGTCTATGAAGTTCGGTATGACAAATGCAGCCAGCAGCATTACCGCCAAAGTCAATATGGGTATGATAAAGTATTTCTTTAATGCCAATGGCACCAATGCACTGAGTAATAGTACTGCCAAAACACTGATAACGTAGAAACTTACATCCTGAATCATATTTTTTCACCTCACTTGTATGTTCTATACTCGTTATTGTGATTATCGAAACATATTATTAACTGCTGTTATAATGTGATTATTTCAATTTTTTGAATTCTCATGTATAATTGAATCATTACTTCGATTTCCGAAATTTAAAGGAGTGTTATCTTAATGGAAGAACTTAAAACAAGAAGTCAGGTTGAAGAAAAGTATACTTGGGATCTGTCGGATCTTTTCGAGTCAGATGATGCATTCTACAGTGCTGTAGAAGCTTTCAAACCAAGTGTCCAGTCTTTCTCATCAAAATATGCAGGCAAATTGACGGATTCAGATACTTCTGCGGCGGCTCTCAAAGAGCTGAAAGCTCTTGTTGAAGACTTTATACCCATCGGAACATACGCCGGCCTGAGTCTATCTTCAGACCAGAGTGATGCAAATGCACAGAAATTAAGCACAGCATCTTCCAATGTCGCTACATATTTCGGCAGCGAAACGAGTTTTGTCAAAAGTGAACTTCTGGCACTGGATGAATCAGCATTGGAAGAAATCAAAACAAAACAGCCGGATCTGAATGTCTTCATCGATGATCTTTTAAGACAGAAACCATACCAGCTGGACCCAAAAGTTGAGAAGGTCCTTGCCTCCTACTCCGCCGTATTTGATGGACCATACGAACTTTACAACAAGACGAAGTTGCTTGATATTGATTTTGGCACCTTCGAAGCGAATGGTGTAGAGATCCCCCTCTCCTATCTGTCGTTTGAGGGAGATCTTGAAGGACATGAAAATACTGAAATGAGACGGAATGCATTCCGCGCATTCAGTGACAAGCTTCGTGAATATCAACATACAACTGCCGGCACTTATGATCTGCATCTGAAGAAGGAAAAAACGACTGCAGATTTAAGAGGTTTCGACTCTGTCATCGACTATCTGTTGCATGACCAGAAAGTCGATCAGGAACTGTACCACCGTCAGATCGATATGATAATGAGTGATCTATCTCCGCATATGAGACGGTATGCCAAACTGTTAAAACGTGTGCACGGCCTTGATACAATGAAATATGAAGACTTGAAAATGTCGTTGGACCCTGAATCAGAACCGGAAATAAGCATTGAAGATTCACGTAAATACATCAATGATGCGCTCGGTGTCATGGGTGACGATTACCTTGAAATGGTCAACCGTGCCTATGACGAGCGTTGGATCGATTTCGTCAAGAATAAAGGGAAATCCACAGGCGCATTCTGCTCCAGCCCTTATGGATCCCATCCCTTCATTCTGATTACTTGGACTTCGCTCATGACAGAAGTGTTTGTCCTTGCCCATGAACTCGGGCATGCCGGACACTTCTACAATGCCAACCGTGAACAAACTGTTTTTGACGCAAACAGCTCAATGTACTTCGTCGAAGCCCCAAGCACAATGAATGAAATGCTGATGGCCAATCATCTGCTTGAAAACTCCAATGATCCTAAATTCAAGCGTTGGGTGATCAGTTCCATCATTTCCAGAACGTACTATCATAATTGTGTGACGCACCTGCTGGAAGCCGCCTATCAGCGTGAAGTCTACAAAAAAGTGGATAACCATGAAAGTGTATCTGCAAATGATCTGAATCAGCTGAAACGTGAGGTCATAGAAGAATTCTGGGGTGAGGACATAGAAATTACAGAAGGCGCAGAACTCACATGGATGAGACAACCGCACTACTATATGGGACTTTATCCATATACGTACTCTGCAGGACTTACGATTGCGACTTCAATGAGCAAGCGTGTACTGAACGAAGGCCAGCCGGCAGTAGATGACTGGCTCAAAGTATTAAAGGCAGGCGGAACAAAGTCTCCGGTTGAACTTGCTCAGATGGCGGATGTTGATATTACAACAGAAAAGCCACTTCAGGAAACAATCGATTACATTGGTGAACTTGTAGACCAACTGGAAAAGCTGACCGATGAAATAGAAGAATAAGAAAACAAGCTGTAATGAATTGAATTCATTACAGCTTGTTTTTATCTTCACGCTTTTCCTTGAACAATTTACATATACCGGCCGATGCTATAATGAGCAGTGATAATGTTAATATCCAGTTGAAAATCTGGCTTTGAATACCTGAAAACAGGATCAGTATACTTAATGAGAATAATACTTAATGAGAATACGATGATGCTTAATGAGAATATGGTGATGTTCAGAAATTTCATTGGTATTTTATTTACAAAATCGATTGTTCGCACCTCGCATGTTCTAAGGAACTATTGTTCTTTTGCAATCGTTTCTGTCTTCGTCTGTTCTATTTTACCTTCTTTCATCAAACGGCCGAGTGCACGTTTGAATGATCCTTTTGACATGTTGAATGCTTCTTTGATATCTTCCGGATCGCTTTTATCATTCAGCGGCATAGAACCGCCGTTTTTCGTGATATATTCCAAAATTCTCTCACTGTCTGCATCCATTTTCTTGTATGCCTGTTTGAGGAAGGAACCATTGATTTCCCCCTGATCATTGATGCCGATGACTCTGAATTTCTTCAGTTCACCCATACGGGGTTCTTCTTCGCGTTCTGATTCATGTACGAATACTTTCTTGCCATCTTCTGTAAGGAGGAATGTACCTACTTTCAGAAGCCTGTACGGACGGCCTTCCATCCACTTGTTTTTCAGTTCTGCAAAATCTTCTTTCTTAAGCGGAGTAAAACGTTCTGCGACTTCATTTTCTGTGACCAGTCTTCCATATAACTGATTATCGCTTTCTGCCCTCAGTTTAAGGTAGATCTTATCCCCCTCTTTCGGCCAGACAGTTTTCAGTTTGGGAAGATCGACCCATGGCACGAGTATTTCCCGTGGTGCGCCGATATCGATGTAAGCTCCATCCCTATTAACTTCGGACACTGTGGCAAAACCGTATTTATCGATGCCGACCGGCGGCACGATGGGTGCGGCGAAAAGCTCTCCGCTGCGGTTCGGATAGATGAAAGCACTGACTTCTTCACCGATTTCATATTCTTCTTCCGATGTTGAGGCATTCATGCGGATGTACGAATCCCCTTCTGTCTTCAGATGATAGGTCGATCCTTCTTTTTTTATCACTTCTAAAAATTGTACTGTACCTGAAATATTTTCCATTTGATTTCTCCTTATTGTTGGATGGTTTCTATGATTTCTGTCATGTCCCTGTTAAATACGAGCGTTGCATCCCGATCGAACGGTGTCGGGTCTTTATTAATAATAATGAAATGTTCTCCATTGAAATAGTCTGTCATGGCGGCTGCCGGATTGACTACAAGTGACGAGCCAAGAACGACAAGTACATCTGCATTTGATATTTTATCAATCGCAGAAAATATGGTCTGTTCATCCAGCATTTCACCGTAAAGTACAATGTCCGGTCTCAGTACACCGCCGCAGCTGCAATGTTTGAGGTCGTTTTTCATTACCGTTTCTTTAGTGAACTGCCGCCTGCAGAGTGTGCAGTAGAATCGGTTCAAAGTGCCGTGCAGCTCGTCCACATTGTTACTGCCTGCATCAGAATGGAGTCCGTCGATGTTCTGTGTGATGACACCGGAGGATCGTCCTTCATGTTCCATCGAAGCTATATATTCGTGCACGATATTCGGTGCTTTGTCTGCCAGCAAAAGCCGTTTTCTATAAAAATCTATAAAGCTTTCGGGATTGTCATTCAAGTGATCGGCACTGAGCAGGTACTCGGGTGAATGGCCCTCTTTTGAAATTTCATCGAACAGCCCGCCCATGCTCCTGAAGTCAGGGATGCCACTTTTTACAGATACACCGGCACCTGTAAAGAACACGATGCGGCGACCATCTCCCATTATGTCCTTAAATCGTCGCAAATCAGTATCCATAGGTAACAAGCCTCCTCGAATTATATTTCAATGGTACCATAAATGTGGTATCATCGCTTAAGAATATATTAAAGGAGAATGCCTATGCTACAGGTTACTGATGTGAGTCTCAGATTTGGTGACCGCAAGTTGTTTGAAGATGTAAATATTAAATTCACTCCGGGGAATTGCTATGGTCTGATAGGTGCCAATGGTGCCGGGAAATCGACTTTCCTTAAAATTTTATCCGGAGAAATGGATGCTCAGACAGGAAATGTCAGCATGGGGAAAGACGAGCGTCTTGCTGTACTGAAACAGGATCATTTTGGTTATGAAGACCAGCGTGTACTCGATGTTGTGCTGATGGGCTACACAAAGCTCTGGGAAATCATGAAAGAGAAGAATGAAATCTATATGAAACCTGATTTTTCTGATGAAGACGGCATCCGTGCAGCAGAACTCGAAGGTGAATTCGGAGAAATGGGCGGATGGACTGCAGAAGCGGATGCTGAAGGTCTGCTCCACGGCCTGGGCATCGGTCCGGAACTCATTGATAAAAATATGTCTGAACTAGAAAATAACCAGAAGGTTAAAGTCCTGCTTGCACAGAGCCTGTTCGGCAACCCTGATGTTCTCCTGCTGGATGAGCCTACCAACGGCCTTGATATTGAAGCAATCCAATGGCTGGAAGATTTCCTCATCGATTTTGACAATACTGTCATTGTAGTATCCCACGACAGACACTTCCTGAATAATGTATGTACACATATTGCTGACCTTGACTTTGGAAAAATCCAGCTTTACGTCGGCAACTATGATTTTTGGTACCAGTCCAGCCAGCTGGCGCAATCCATGGCTCAGGAACAGAACAAAAAGAAGGAAGAAAAAATCAAGGAACTTAAAGATTTTGTCGCACGTTTCAGCGCCAACGCCTCGAAATCCAAACAGGCAACGAGCCGTAAGAAGATGCTCGATAAAATCGAACTCGATGATATCAAACCTTCATCCAGGAAATACCCATTCGTCAAGTTCACGCCCGAGCGTGAAATCGGTAATGATCTGCTCTATGTCAAAGGGCTTACACACACAATCGATGGAGAAAAAGTGCTGGACAATGTGAGCTTCACACTGGACCCTTATGATAAAACAGTGCTGATCGGCAACAGTGAAACTGCCCGCACTACTCTCCTCCGCATCCTTGCCGGTGAAATCACTCCGGATGAAGGCGAAGTGAGATGGGGTGTCACGACATCACAGAGTTATATGCCAAAAGATAACTCCAGATTTTTCGAAGGCGTCAATACCGACCTTGTCGACTGGCTGCGTCAATATGCGCCGCCTGAAGAGCAGACGGAAACATTCCTCAGAGGATTCCTGGGAAGAATGCTGTTCAGCGGTGAGGAAGCAAAGAAAAAGGCAAGCGTCCTTTCAGGTGGAGAAAAAATGCGTGCAATGCTTTCCCGTATGATGCTCTCACAGGCGAATGTCATCATGCTTGATGAGCCGACGAACCACCTTGATCTTGAGAGTATCACAGCAGTCAACGATGGACTTAAGAATTTCAAGGGCTCCATCATCTTCACTTCCTATGATTTTGAATTCATCAACACGATTGCCAATAAAGTACTCGAATTGAAAGATTCCGGTGCAACTGTCAAAGAGTCCACCTATGAAGAGTACCTGCGGGATAAAGGACTTATAAGAAACTAAGTTTTTAGACTTTTATATAAAATTTCAACAAATGAGGTTTACAGAACCATTTGTTGAATGTATAATGACATTTATAATTAAATAGCGAATATGGATGAGGCGCATCAATCATGAGTAGCCGCTTGTAACAGTCTGCGAACTGGAGCGTGTGAAAGGGTGCGATGCCGAAATAGTTTTCTGTTGCAGCAGGACTCTGTTGGATCTGGTGGTTAAGAGCTACGGGTTTGTCATTATTTTTTGAATAATGGAGTGCATCACTTGTAGATAAATTTAGAACAAGTCTGGCATTCCGCCAGGCTTGTTTTTTTATTAAGTGAGTGCCTTCTATCCACAGGAGGACATATGGAAAACAGCGTTTTAAAATTCGGCGGTACTTCAGTCGGAGATTTTGAAAAGATTAAAGAAATTGCAGAGTCCTTGAAGGACAGGACGATTTTAGGCGAGAAGCTGATTGTTGTCGTCAGCGCCATGGGAGGGACAACGGATGCCCTTCTTTCAAATGTAAGCCGTCTCTCCCCCGCCCCGAAGGATGATCATATTGCTCTCCTTGTTACAACAGGAGAGCAGCAGACGATTTCCTATCTTTCGATAGTATTGGAGGATCTCGGGGTAAGAACAAAGGCGATGACGGGTTTCCAGGCAGGTATCAAAACATTTGGCGGACACATGAAAAGCAGGATTGCCGACATCGACAAAGCCTGTCTCCTGGATGCACTCGAAGAAAATGATATTTTAGTCGTTGCAGGCTTTCAGGGTGTGAACGATCAGAATGAAATCACAACACTCGGACGCGGCGGCTCGGATACCACTGCAGTTGCAATTGCAGCAAGCTGTGATATGCCATGCGAAATCTATACGGATGTAGATGGCATCTATGCAACCGATCCGCGGGTCTATAAGGACGCAAAACGGATCTACGGCATTTCCTATGATGAGATGATGGAAATGAGCGCATTGGGTGCCGGGGTCATAGAAACACGGAGCATAGAGATTGCCAAAAATCATTCCATCCCCATCTATCTCGGCAAAACATTATCCGATGAGAAAGGAACATGGATTATGCAGGAAACAGAAGTTCTTGAAAGAAAAGCAGTGACAGGTGCCGCTTTGGATGAAGATATCATCCTTGCAACAATCTTTGAACCCCATGTGGATTCAACACTGATTTTTGACCTGTTCAAAAGATTTGAAGAAGAAGCAATCAACGTGGATATGATTTCACAGGTTGCAGGCAATGAAGGATTCCAGCTGTCTTTTACGATAAAGGGTACTGAGGCAGGGAAACTGGATCAGATATTTGCCGAAATACAGATGACTCATTCCGACATGTTCCTGACACGGGAAAAGGACTTTGCCAAAGTTTCAATCATCGGTTCTGGTATGAGGGATATGTCGGGTGTCGCATCCAAAGCGTTCATGGCGCTTAATGGATCAGGAATAAAGTTCTATCAGACAACGACTTCAGAAATCAGCATTTCATATGTTGTTGATAAAATTCACGGTAAACATGCGGTGGAATCACTTGCTGCTGCATTTGACCTATAAATCAGGAGGAGAATGTTAATGGTAAAAGTAGCAATCGTAGGCGCAACAGGCGTTGTTGGAACTAAAATGATCGAGATGTTTGAACAATATGATATTCAGGCGGATGAAATCACGCTGCTCTCTTCAGCACGTTCTGCAGGAAAGAAGCTGCAGGTGATGGGCAAAGAACATACAGTAGAGGAACTGACTGAAGAAACACCGAAACAGAAATTCGATTATGTGGTGATGAGTGCCGGCGGTTCCACAAGCAAACAGTTCGCACCTTTATTTGAAGAGAATGGTTCAATCGTCATCGATAACTCCAGTCAGTGGAGGATGCATGAAGGTATCGATCTGGTCGTTCCTGAAATCAATGAACCGAAACTGGATAGAAAAATCATCGCCAATCCGAACTGTTCAACAATACAGTCAGTAGTAGCACTGAAACCGCTCGCTGATGAATTTGGACTGAAACGTGTGAATTACACAACCTATCAGGCAGTGTCCGGTTCCGGCTCAGGCGGCCTCAGAGATCTCGAGGAAGGTGCCAGAGGGAACGCACCGACAACCTACCCTCACCCAATCCATGATAATGTTCTGCCTCACATCGATGTATTCCTTGAAAACGGCTATACAAAGGAAGAACAGAAGATGATAGATGAAACACAGAAGATCCTGGACCTTCCAGAACTGCCGGTGTCCGCAACATGTGTCAGAGTACCAGTATCGAATTCACACAGTGTGCAGATCAATGTAACTCTGGAAAAGGATGCGACTGAGGAAGAAGTGCGGAATGCATTTAAAAATATCCCTCATATCAAGCTGGTCGATGACCCTGAAAATAACGAATATCCTACTCCTCTTGAAGCAACAGGAAAACCTGAAGTTTTCGTAGGACGCATCAGGAAAGACAATTCAATGGAAAATACTTTCCATGTATGGTGCGCGGCAGATAACATATTAAAAGGTGCAGCACAGAACTCAGTTCAAATTCTCAAAAAAATGATGGAAAGGGAGTAATTCATTATGAATACTACAATTTTCGAAGGTATTGGAGTTGCAATGACCACGCCGTTCAGAAATGATGTAATTGATTATGAAGCATTCAGAAACCATATTGAGTATTTGATCGATAATAATGCACAGTCACTCATCATCAATGGAACAACAGGCGAATCCCCTACTTTAAGACCGGAAGAAATGCGTGAAATGCTGCGTGTCGGCGTTGAAACGGTAAACGGGCGTATCCCTGTGATCGCAGGTACAGGGACGAATTCGACAAGTGCTTCCATAGAATTATCAAAATATGCTGAAGGTGTAGGTGCGGATGCACTTATGCTCATCACCCCCTACTACAACAAAAGTAATCAGCGTGGTCTTGTGCGACACTTCACTGCCATTGCTGACAGCACAGGTCTGCCGGCAGTCCTTTACAATGTGCCGGGAAGAACAGGTATGACAATCGAACCCGGGACAGTACGGGAACTGAGCGGGCATAAAAATATCGTCGCACTTAAAGATGCTGTAGGCGATCTTGGATATACAGAAGAAGTACTCAAACTTACAGACGGCCAGAACTTCGTCCTCTACAGCGGCAATGATGACAACATGCATGATTTCGTCAAACTGGGCGGCAAAGGGCTGATTTCAGTAGTTGGAAATATCATACCCGGTGAATTGCAGGATGTGTATGAAAGGATCCAGAATAATGATCCGTCCGCACAGGATAAATTCAACCGTGTGCTGCCGATGATCGAAGCGGTCCAAGTGGATGTAAATCCGATTCCGGTCAAAGCGATGACCAGTGCGCTTGGTTTTGGAAACAATGAACTGAGACTGCCTCTGATTCCGCTTGAAGATGAAACGCTCGAAGATGTTCTGAACACCTTCAGGCAGTTCAGGGAGGGTTCCCTCGTATGAGGATACTTCTGATAGGTTATGGCACGATGAATAAAATTACAGCAAGACTTGCTGAAGAAGAGGGGCATGAAATAGCAGGTGTCATTCTAAGGGATGATACCGGAGATCTCCCCTACCCTGCATTCCGGTCGATTGATGCAGCTGATGCCGATGTGGCGATTGATTTCTCACATCCGGAGCTCATCCTGCCGCTGCTTGAAAATGAAGTGAAGACACCACTCGTCATTGCCACAACAGGCGAAAAGGAAACGATTATTGAAAAGCTTGAAGAGAAGAGTGCAGATATACCGGTGTTCTTCAGTGCAAATATGAGCTACGGCGTCCATGTCCTAAATGAAGTGCTGAAAAAGGCATTATCCATGCTGGATGATTTCGACCTTGAGATGATTGAGCGCCACCACAACAAAAAAGTGGACGCACCGAGCGGCACTCTCGTGAAACTTCTGGATACTGCACTCGATCACAGAGAGGACAGCTATCCGGTATATGACAGGTCCAATCTTCATGAAAAGAGAAAACCTGAAGAAATCGGTGTGAGTGCAATCAGGGGTGGATCCATTGTCGGGACGCATGATGTAATTTTTGCAAAAGACGACGAAGTGATTGAAATCAGACACCAGGCCCAGTCCAAGGAGATTTTTGCGAATGGTGCATTGAAAGCGGCAAATGAACTTGTAAAACGTCAAACAGGATTTTATGATTATAACAACTTATTCGAGGAGAGATAAAACAATGGAAAATTTTACAGCAGAAGAAATCATTCAATATATTAGTAATGCACACAAGGTGACGCCGGTTAAAGTATACGTCAACGGTAATTTTGAAGGTGTTACTTTCCCGGATGCTCTGAAAGTATTCGGCAGTGACAACTCCAAAACGATTTTCGGAGACTATGCCGACTGGAAAGTTTTCCAGGATCAGAACGAAGACATCATTGAAGATATAGAGATTGAGATGGACAGAAGAAACTCGGCAATTCCATTAAAAGATCTTTCCGCGACAAATGCCCGTATTGAGCCGGGGGCGTTTATTCGTGAAAATGCAGTGATTGAAGACGGTGCGGTAGTAATGATGGGTGCGACAATCAACATCGGTGCAATCGTCGGTGAAGGTACAATGATTGATATGAATGCTTCCCTCGGCGGACGTGCAGTCACAGGCAAGAATGTCCATGTCGGGGCAGGCGCCGTCCTTGCAGGCGTCATTGAGCCGCCGAGTGCGTCCCCGGTAGTGATTGAAGATGATGTGCTGATCGGAGCAAATGCTGTTATTCTGGAAGGTGTCAGAGTCGGTGCGGGTGCCATCGTAGCTGCGGGAGCGATTGTTACTGACGATGTGCCCGAGGGTGCTGTAGTCGCAGGTACGCCGGCCAAAGTGATAAAACAATCATCAGACGTGGAGAGCTCCAAGCGTGAAATCGTATCAGCGCTGAGGAAATTAAATGACTGACCTGGATTTTGCGATGACTCACAGAAGGAAACTGCATCAGATACCTGAAACAAGCATGGAAGAAGTACAGACGACGGAATACATCGTCAGCTTCCTAGATGAACTGGATATTTCCTATGAACGCCCCCTGGATACAGGGGTCGTTGCATATCTGGACGGAAATTCAGACAGGACAATCGCATTCAGGGCGGATATTGATGCTCTCCCCATCCATGAGGAGAACAATATTGAATTCCGCAGCAGTACAGACAACAAAATGCATGCGTGCGGCCACGACGGACATACAACTGCATTGATGCTGTTCGCGAAGCGCTGTTTGTCACTCAGTGAAAGAAATCAGCTTGGTCATAATGTCGTGCTCATATTCCAGCCTTCCGAGGAAACGGCAGCGGGTGCCAATCAGCTGCTCAACGCCTGGGCACCAAAACAAGAAATTGAAGCTGTGTTCGGCGTACACCTCATGCCTGATGAAGATGAAGGCAGAGTTCTTTTAAGAGATGGGCCGATTACGGCAAGTGCCACTGAATACCGTTTTTATATAAATGGTGAGTCCAGTCACGTAGCATCCAAACATCAGGGTATTTCAGCAATTGAAGTGCTGATGCACCTTACAGCCCAAGTGGCCCAGCTCCAGCATTTCCATCTGGACGGACTCAACAGGAACATCATTCACATAGGCAATTTGAATGCGGGTGAGGCCATCAATACGGTTGCAAGCCGGGGATACCTTGAAGGAACAATCAGAACTTATGTACCTGAAGATTTGACAGAGATCAAATCACGCCTCGGATTACTGGCAGAAACTGCGAAAACACTTTTTGGTGCCGATGTACAGGTGACATTCAATGAAGGGTACCCGCCGGTGATAAATGATGAAGTACTGAGGAACACAGTGGATGATGCGTTGAATCAGCTGCAGCTGGATGTCATCGATAAAGACAAACCGTATCTATTCGGGGAGGACTTCAGTTTCTATCAAAAGCTCGCACCGTCGTATTTTGTATTCTTCGGCAGCAGAAATGCACAAAAAGGGTACACCAGCAGTCTGCATACTTCAACATTCAACTTTGATGAATCGGTGCTTGTAAGTGTTGCGGATTACTACGAGGCAATATTAAACAGTTTATAAAGGAAGTGCATCAAATGGGTGGAATACTTACAATCGACAGGAAACAATTTATAGAGACAGCAAAAAAATCTGCAGGTGGCAGGAATGTTATCGCAGTGGTTAAGAACAATGCCTATAACTATGGGCTTGAGTTCGCTGTCAAGGCATTTGGAGAAGCGGGTATCCACTCATTCGCCACTACTTCGTTGGATGAAGCCAAACGGATAAGAATGTATGCGCCGGACGCACTGATTTTTATAATGAATCCTGTCCGTAACTTTGAAGCGGTATACGAATATGATCTCCATGTCACGCTTCCCTCACCCGAATATTATTATGAACACCAGGAGGCTCTGAGTGGTGTCAATGTTCATCTGGAGTTTGCAGGTCTCTTCAATCGTTCAGGCTTCGAAGATGCATCAGCCATGATAGAAGTGCTGGAGCACCAAAAATCTCTGGATGCGGGAAAACGGATGAATATTAAAGGGATATGGACACATTTCGGCTACGCAGATGAGTTGGATATGGATGAATATGGAATTGAACGCGGAATGTGGCAGGAGTTGTTGAATATGCTGAATGAAGCGGGCCATACTTTTGAAATTATCCATGCTCAAAACAGTGCAAGCTTCGCACGTGACGGTCTTCTGGATGGTCATACGCATTTACGGCTCGGCATCAGCCTTTACGGTTCACGCCCCTACTCTATCCTGCCTGAAGCTGATTATATGCAAAGTCTCGAACTTAAAGCTGAAATTGTACAAATAAGAAACATAAAAGCAGATCAGAGATGCGGGTACGGCGGCTCCTATGAACCAGGACACGATTCCAGAATTGCCGTAGTGGATATCGGATACGGTGATGGTGTGTTAAGAAAAAGGGCTGCCTTCGATTGTCTGATCAACTCCAGACGCTATCCGATAAAATCCCTCATGATGAGTCACATGATTGTTGAAATTGATGATGATGTGTCCATCGGGGATGAAGTGATATTGTATAATGATGAAATGAGAATCGATGAATTTACTGCAAAAGGCGTGGGGGCAAACTCCGAACAATTAGGCGCTCTGAATTATCAATCGTTGAAAAAGGTGATTTTAAATGACTCTGGAATACATCAATAATGAACTGTCTGTAAATGGACATGGAATCAACAGTATTGTAAAAGAATATGGCACTCCCCTCTTTGTCTATGATGAAAATATGATAAGGAGCCAGTGCAGAAGATATCATCGTGTATTAAAAGAGGAAGAGTTGGACTATTCCATTTCGTACGCATCCAAAGCTTTTACATCTGTACAGATGGTGAAGCTGCTCCGTGAGGAGAATATGAAGCTTGATGTAGTTTCCCAGGGTGAACTCTATACAGCGCTCAAAGCAGGATTCGACGCAGCAGATATTCATTTTCACGGTAACAACAAAACTACAGAAGAAGTGGAATACGCGCTTGCTTCAGGGATTGGTCTGATCGTTGTAGATGCACTTGATGAAGTCGAATTGATCGATAGTATCGCAACAGAAAATATTGATGTGCTGCTCCGGATCAACCCTGGTGTGGATGTGGATACGCATGAATTCATTCAGACAGGGCAGGAAGACAGTAAGTTCGGTCTTTCCATACATAATGGCTCTGCTCTGGAAGCGGTCAATGCAATCAGGGAAAGCCGTCATTTGAACTTCAGGGGAATCCACTATCATCTCGGAAGCCAGCTCTCTGCTGAATCTCCATTCATCAATGCGCTGGAGGCAGTATACAAATGGCTGTCTGAGTATTCCATAGACATTGAAGTGCTGAACATGGGTGGCGGCTATGGTGTGAAATATATTGAAAGCGACACGCGCTTTCCCATCGAGGAAGCATTTAAAAACATCACGGAACGGCTTAGAAATTTATCAGAGACTCATAATATGCCACTGCCGCATGTGATGATAGAACCGGGCAGGTCCATCGCAGCGGAAGCGGGTACAACCATTTATGAAGTTGGAGTGATCAAGGAAATCCCGGGGCTTTCGAAATATGTGTCCATCAACGGCGGAATGAGTGATCATTTGAGAACACCGCTCTATGGTGCTGAGTATGCTGTAGTTCCTGTGAACAAAACAGGTGCTGAAAATATAGAAACACATGTTGTAGGGAAATTATGTGAATCAGGAGATATCATCGGCAGACAACTGAATGTGCCGTATAATCTAAAACGTGGTGATCTGCTCGCTGTTAAAACGACAGGTGCATACCACTATTCCATGGCCTCCAACTATAACCAGATGACAAAACCGGCAGTTGTCTTTGTGAATGATGAAAGTGTCAGAACAGTCATTAAAAGACAAAGCCTGGACCAACTCATAGAAAATGATGTCTTCTGATTGAAAAATAAACTGAAAAAGCCCCCGGACATTTTGTCCGGGGGCTTTAGATGATACAAATCAATTTACATTTAAATGATTTATATTAGAGTTTAACAACGTTTGCAGCTTGTGGGCCGCGGTCGCCTTCAACTACTTCAAATTCAACTGATTGACCTTCTTCAAGGGATTTGTAGCCCTCTTGGTTGATAGCTGAGAAGTGAACGAATACGTCGTTTTCGCCTTCAATTTCGATGAAGCCAAAACCTTTTTCTGCGTTGAACCATTTTACTGTACCTTGTTTCATTAATTAAATCCTCCAAAGACGATATTCAATATGCAAATTATTCAGAGAAGACAATTGTATTAAAATATAATACGTCTAAGCTTTATAATTAATGCCTATTGCACTTCCAATTATACGCCATGAATCAGAATATTGCAAACCAATCTTTAAAGGTTTTCATATTGTTTTTTAATTCTTTACAATGTATACTTTATCGTCTTCCAGCATGATCGGAGTATAATAAATCTGTATATCTTCCCCACAGTCGTCGCAGTATTCAAGCTCACATCCATTGAAAAAAGCATGCATTTCATACTTGCCTGTTTTGAAGCTGTGATAGGTGTTTTTCATCTCATCAAGTAATTTTTCATATTGTTGTCTCATTTCAGTTTCGGCACCGAATGTGTATCTCTCTACGATATTCTGCTGCCAGTCTTCAAAAAGCCACCAACCCTCATAATCGGCTTTTAATATAACGATATGAAACATTTTAAAAACTCCATTCGCTTTTGATAATATATGTATTATATACGCGTATAATTAGCATTATCAAGCTAAAAAACTTATAATGTAATATAAAGAGGTGCAGAATATGGAAACTAGGTTGATTATTGTCATTGGTCATGTTCAGGGAGTCGGCTTCAGATTCTCTACGAAAATGATAGCTGATGAACTTGGAATTACAGGATATGCAGAAAATATTCAGGACTATGTGGAAATATTGGCGACTGGAAACGAAGAAGCCCTGGAAGCATTTACGAAAAGAGTGATTGAAGGCGCCTCCCCTTCTTCGAGAGTGGATGACCACTCCATTAAGCAATTGAACCTCGATGACAGTTATAAAAAATTTATAACAAAATAGTACTGACTGAAGGTGTAATATCGACATGAAATATAATATATCCCACTGGTTTGCATCAATGGTCTCCATTCCGGTTGCCATTGTTGCAGGGCTGGCTTCAATGATTGCATTCGATATCCATCTTGTCTACGATATGTTGATCGCAGCGGGTGGATTTTTTGCCGCATATTTTCCATCACAATCCTACAGCATGAAATCGCAATTGGAGAAAATGGGAATCACTAAGAGTGAATACAAATATGTCAAAACCCAGCTTGCCGAAGCGAGGGAGAAGATCAGACGTCTGAGGAAGAATTATAAAAATGTGAGAACTTTGAAAGATGCGAAACTTATATATGATATCAACAGGATTGTCAGGACAATCTACAGTTCTGTAGAAGATAATCCTAAACTTTTTTTCAATGTCCAGCAGTTCTTCCACTCCAACCTTGATTCCGCTGTGAATACGATAGAACAATATCTGTTTCTTTACAAGATGCCGGGGAAGACGAAAGAAGAGAAAGTAAAACTGCATGAAACAAGAATCTCTCTTTTGGAATTGAAACGTACGATGCAATCCAATCTTTCTGCAATGAACAGGAGCACATATCATTCATTGGATGTAGAAAAAGAAGTCATTAAACTGAACCGCAGACGAGCTGATGGTCCACTGAAACTAAGCAATAAGCTGGAAAAACAGAAAGTGAACCTGAACAAGAAACAGAAAGAACCAGTAAAAGCAGACAGAGGTGAAGGAAATGAAGGAAGAGAATAAGCTGAAGGAAGAGCTTTTAAGCGATCCTTTTGCGCCGATGAATACCAGAGAAGAAGAACAGACGAATTCAGATGTGAAGCTTCAGCCACAAAGCGGAACGGAAGTGAATCCGAATCAGACGACAGAAGCATTGACGACTTATAAAGAACGATTCAACGAAGATGATCTGAAGAAAATCAACGAAATCAAAGATAAAATTGAACCACTCAACAATGATGCGCTCATCCATTACGGTTCAAACGCACAGCAGGCACTATCCAAGTTTTCACATCAGATGCTGAATGAAGTTCAGTCCAAAGATGTCGGTCCTATTGGAGACACTTTGGAAGATCTGATGAAAAAACTCAAAGAAATTGATCCTGATGAATTATCCAGTGAGAAGAAAAATATCTTCTCCCGGCTTTTCAGGCGTGTTAAGAAATCAGTTAACGAAATCGTCTCCAAACATCAGAGTGTTGCCTCACAGGTCGACCGGATCAGTATCCAGCTCGAGCATGCCAAAGAAGTACTGACGAAAGATGTGCATCTTCTGGATAAACTGTATGATCAGAACAAGGACTATTTTGATGCAATCAATATTTATATCGCAGCTGCTGAATTGAAAAAAGAAGAATTGAACAATGAGGTGCTGCCGGATCTTAAAAAGAAAGCTGATGCTTCAAATAACCAGATGCATGTACAGGATGTCAACGATATGATGCAGTATATCAATCGTCTGGAAAAACGGGTTCATGACCTGAAACTCTCAAGGCAGATTACACTCCAGTCTGCACCACAGATAAGAATGATCCAGAACATCAACCAGACACTTGCTGAAAAAATTCAAAGTTCGATTTTGACAAGTATTCCGTTATGGAAAAATCAGATGGCGATTGCTCTCACCCTGCTCCGTCAGGAATCTGCGTCACAGGCACAACGTGCAGTGACGAATACTACAAATGAACTGCTTACTAAAAACTCGGAAATGCTTAAGCAGAACTCGTTGCGTACGGCGCAGGAAAATGAACGGGGTATCGTAGATATTGAAACATTGAAAACGACACAGGAAAATCTTGTTACAACAATCGAAGAAACGCTTAGAATTCAACAGGAAGGTTCGCAGAAGCGTCAAGTGGCGGAAAAGGAACTTGTAGAGATGGAGGAAGATTTGAAATCGAGATTACTCCAGCTTAAAGAAGATCACCGTTACTAGATAAACTAATAAAAAGCAGTCCGGAAATTTTCCGGACTGCTTTTTGTATCTTAAGTATATTGAATTCTTTCTTTTTTGAGACCTATCAGATAACCGGCAATATAACCTATTACCATAAATGGAATCCATTCGAATGAACTTGCGAAGAAAGGCAGACTTTCAATCCAGGACATCTCCAACCATCCGTTTCTATGAACAACACCGAGTACGCTTATAACAATCACCAGTGCTACAGGCAGCTGGAAGCTGAGACGCGGTGAGGAGATGAAGTAAGTTACGAATAACATTATGACAGAAGTAATTGCAATAGGATAAATGATTGAAAGTACAGGTACGCTTGTCTGGATTACCTGTTCCAGTCCCTGGTTTGCAAGTATGAAAGATATCAAAGTAAATATTATCACGAAAATTTCATAAGAAACTTTAGGGATGATCTTATGGAAATATTCACTTACTGAAACAATAAGTCCTGTCGCTGTCGTGAGACAGGCAAGAAGTACAATTGCAGCCAGCAGAATCATTCCAAACTGACCATATGCTACATCAGATACAAAGGTTAGAATGAAAGTACCAGCATTCTGGTCACCGATATCAGCAGGAGTCAAGTCAACCTTGTTGCCGATCCAGCCAAGTGAAATGTAAATGATCCCAAGAAGAAAAGCGGCGATTGATGCTGATTTGATAGTGCCGATCAGCAGATCTTTTCTGTTGGTGATACCCATATCCCTGATGGAATTAAGTACGACAACCGAGAATGCGATAGCAGCGATGGCGTCCATCGTCAAGTAACCTTCTGTAAAGCCTACAGAAAACGGCGAGCTCACGTTGAATTCTTCCCCTATCGGTGCAGGTTCTTTACCAAAGTATAATGTGATTGCACGTATAATGAGTGCAACGATAGTGATCAAAAGGAAAGGTGTCAGTATTTTCCCAATACTGTTTGTTAGAGAATCTGCTTTGTAACTTAGTAAGAAGACTGCTGCAAAGAAAATTATACTGAAAATAAGAAGACTTAAAGCTCCTGCATTGTCCATGAATGGAAGGACAGCCATTTCGTAACTCGTAGTCGCTGTTCTGGGAATGGCAAAGAATGGTCCTATTGTTAAATATATAATAATCATAAAAATAACTGCAAAAGCAGGATGTACTACTTTAAGTGATTCTACATACCCATCTTTTGATATTGAGCCGGCAATGACGCCAAGAAGCGGCAGCCCTACACCCGTAAGGACAAAGCCTGCGATTGCCAGCCAAAAATAGTCTCCGCTTACAAAGCCAAGACCCGGCGGGAAAATAAGGTTACCCGCACCAAAGAACATGGCAAAAAGCATGAAACCGACGATGAAACTATTTTTAGTACTCATCATGTGACCTCCTAATTTGTTAAATAATAGATAAACATTAGTTTACATTATAATATCTTTAAAGTCTATAAAATTTTAAATTATCAGATATATTAAAATGATGTAAATTAAATGATTAATGACTTAATAATCCGTTCAATAACATTTGGCAGGATGTGAGCGATTTCTTCCGGTTTTTCTACGATGATTGTGTTTTGACCATATATATTTTTAATCGCTTCACGTGTATTTTCCTCATTTTCAACGTCTATAAAAACATTCATGACTCTGATGCCGTTTTTCCTTGCCTCGTTGATTGCTTCGTGGGTATCAATCACCCCACTTTGATTATATTGTTCTGCACTTGGGAGACCATCAGAAAATATGATCATGAATTTATCTTTTTCCATCCGTTTGTTCAATACATCGATTTCGTGTCTGAAAATGAATCCATCTCTGTTATCACCTGAGGACTCAATATCTAATAGAGAAACAGGATAATAATATTTGGATTTGTCGAAATCCAGGTGTTCATACAGATAATTTGGATAATGGTCGCCCATGATTTCAAATGAATCTTCGTGGTGTGAAACAATCCTTTGCGGAATGTTCAAGGACTTCAAGATATTATTGATGATGATGACACCGTTGATGCAGTCCTCCATATGCTCTGTCATTGAGTAAGACTGATCCAAGATGATGGAAAATGCTGCATCCACCTCTTTTGATTCTGACACTTTCTTGGTGAATATTTTATGGCTGCCGCTGATGATTGGTCCAATTGGATTTTTCATCAATTTACCTGAACTTCTGTTTGTCTGAAATTCATTCATTTTGAAGTTCAGTATTTTGGTTATATCTCCAATCACCTGCTGTGCCAGGTCATTATAAAAATCGTATTTTATTCTGTATTTATCGTAATTCACCATTTTAATCTTCGGTTTTTTTATAATGAGTTCGGCGTGAGTATTCGCAGCACTTTTATCATTTATAGTGTTGTCCCCAAGGTTATGCCCAAACCCTTCATAAAAATCTTCCACATCATCGTCGTAAGTATTCTCGATGTTATGTCTGTTCTTTTTGGCTGCATTATCCCCCGTTTCACCCAGTATGCCAGCATCATCAGCATCACGGTCTGTTTTCGTATCCACTCTGCCAGTATCATGCTCAATATCACTCTCATCATCTTCCGATTGCAGTTCAGCTCTGTCTTTTCTGTAAGGTGTTGTATGAGTATAAACACTGATATCGTTAAACGGCATATCATGGATCTGATGATAGGTGGACAACCTGTCATCGAGCGAAACCTCTTTAAGCATTTTATCTGTCATATCTATGCTTTCCTTCGTACTGCGGCTGATGATATTGAATGAATAATCATTGATTTTAAAATGATCTTTATGCTCTAAGACGGCTCTGTTCAATGTCTTCAAAAAGAACTCTGCATCATTATTGGCGGGCTTTTCATATTCCGCCATCAAGATGATGTCTCCGGGTTCAATCATATGTTCTATAAATGGTCTCTGACTGATTGCTTCTCTTCTGTTTCGATAATGTTCCAGTGTCAGAAAGATCTGTTGGAAAAGAATATTCCGATCCTTCACATTTTCAAATTCATTATAATCAAATACTGCATCTGACTGGAACCTTGTGAGTATATCATGTCTGAATCCCTCAATCTCTGAAATATCATATCTGTGTTTCCAGAATGTGCTGACATTCATGGTGTTGGTTGAAGGATTGAAATAACTGTATTTGCGTACAGAAACAGACACGTCCTTATCTTTGAATAATAGACGTGTCAGATCCGTGAGTTCCATCATGACTTTAGAGTCGATGATCTCGTCATTGAATTTTATAAATGAATAACCCATATTTATCACATTCCAAAATGAAGTTCGGCGGCATTCAGTATCGCTTTCTTTTCCTGTTCACTATCGAGTTTATCGATAATGGAGCGATAACATGCACGGGACAATGGCATCATTGTACTTAAGTCAGCCATGTCGAGCAAGCTTCTTACGCTTGAAGGTTCTCTCGATATCTGGCCCTGTTCTGTCATTGTCACAAGATCCTGATGGAATTCAGTCAATGTATCAATGATTCTTTCATCCTTTTGTATACTTTGAGCCATCAGTACAGCTTTCAGGGATTCCTTGGACACATAACCGATCTCAACGACATTGAATCTGTTAAGTAGTGCTTCATTCATAGGCATTGTACCGACATAGCCGACGTTTATTGCAGCAATCGCCCTGAAATTCTCATGAGCTGTAAGTGTCTCGCCTGTCAGTGGATTGGTAAGGGTCCTTCTGTAATCTAAAGCCGCATTCAATATCGGCAGGACTTCCGGTTTAGCCATGTTTATCTCATCGATATAGAGGATTGCTCCGGCGTTCATGGCACGTATCACAGGACCGTCGATGAAGACGATTTCCTGTCTGCCTTCTACATATTCAATTGTTTTAAATCCGAGTAATGCTTCGATATCAACGTCCACCGAACAGTTGATGCTGAAGATCTCCTGGTCCAATTCACTTGCCAAATCTTCTGCCAGACGTGTTTTACCTGACCCAGTGGGTCCTTTTAATAAAAGGTTCTTACCCAGTTTTAAAATACTTTCTGCATCCTGTTTTATATGTTCATCATTGTGTAGAAATTCAGCAGCCATGATTAATTCACATCTTCAAAATATGTCTTATAATAACCGCCGACTTTTCCGGAGTTGTCTTTGACGAATATATACTCTTCAGTTTCATTAACCACTGTATATTCCTTGCCTTCTGTCAGCATATCGGAAACTTTATATTTTGCAGCATTCGTATGTACTGCTTTTACTGTTTTCAAATTATTGTCGTTCCAAGTTTCATGAAGCATGTCTATCTCCCCAGACTTTCAGATTTTAAATATATTCTAACATACAAACAGCAGGCTTCCCATGAGGAAACCTGCTGCGGAAATTGCGTATTAACCTTCGAGAAGAAGATCTTCAGGGTTTTCAATCAAGTCTTTGATCGTTTTAAGGAAACCGACAGCTTCTTTGCCATCAATGATTCTATGATCGTAACTGAGGGCAATATACATCATCGGACGGTTCTCCATCTTATCATCGTCTATCGCTACTGGGCGTTTCTGGATTGTATGCATACCCAGGATGGCAGCCTGAGTGCCATTAATGATCGGTGTTGACATAAGTGATCCGAAAACTCCGCCGTTCGTGATCGTGAATGATCCACCGGTCATATCATCCAGACCGAGTTTCTTATCCTGTGCCTTTTTGGCAAGAGCTGCAATATCAGATTCTATATCAGCAAATGTTTTACGCTCCGCATCTCTTACAATAGGAACAACGAGTCCTTCTTCTGTTGAAACGGCAACACCGATATCGAAGAATTGCTTAAGAATAAGGTCGTCGCCATCAATCTCGGCATTTACTGCCGGGAATTTTCTGAGCGCAGCGACAGATGCTTTTGTAAAGAATGACATGAAGCCGAGACGGGTGCCGTCATGGCGGTCCTGGAATTGATCTTTCTTACGTTTTCTAAGTGCCATAACGTTTGTCATATCCACTTCATTGAATGTTGTCAGCATTGCTGTGTTCTGTGACACTTCAAGAAGTTTCTTGGCAATTGTTTTTCTTCTGCGGGACATTTTTTCTCTGACTACCGGTTTTTCAGGTTTATCTGATGATTTTGACTTAGGTGCTTCCTGTTTTGGCGTTTCCGCTTTAGCAGGTTGCTTGGAATGATTGTCGACATCCTGACTTCTTACAAGTCCACGTGGATCTGATGCATTGATCTCACTTAGATCAATGCCTTTTTCACGTGCCAGGCGTCTTGCTGACGGTGTGGCAACAATACGTTCATCATTATCGCCGGATTCACTTTCTTCCGATGAAGCAGGCTCTTCTTTTTTGTCTTCAGCAGATTTTTTCTCAGATTTGCTTTCTTCTGCTTTATTTTCTTCTTGTTTGCTCTCTTCTGATTTGTTCTCTCCAGAAGAACTGTCTGAAGATCCGCCGCCTTCACCATTTTCATCAACGATGGCGATGACCTGTCCAACTTCGACAGTGTCACCTTCTTCAGCTTTAAGTTCTGTAATTACTCCGGCTTCTTCACTGATAACTTCTACGTTGACTTTATCAGTTTCAAGTTCAAGGATGTTTTCACCCTTTTCCACACTGTCGCCTTTTTGTTTTAACCAGCTTGCTATCGTTCCTTCTGTGATGGATTCCGCCAATTCAGGTACTTTTACTTCTGCCATTATTTTACCTCCTAGGATTTTAGAGCGTTGTCAATAATATTTTGCTGTATGAGTTTGTAGGACTCGCCATCGCCTTCTGCCGTCGAAGCACGTCTGATTCTGCCTACATAATTGAACTCTGTCTTTTCTGGAACAATATCCAGAAGATAAGGCAGTGCATAATGATATGCACCCTGGTTTTTCGGCTCTTCCTGAACAAATCTGACTTCCTCCAGATTTTTGAGATCACCGAACAGATCCTTGATTCTTTCGGATGGGAATGGATAGATCTGTTCCAGACGGACAACCAGGATTGAGTCATCAGGATTATCTTGCTGTGCAGTAATCAGATCTATCGCCATTTTACCACTTGCAATGAGAACTTTTTTGACTTTGGTCTTTTTATATTCAGGTATGATGACTTCTTTAAAACTGCCTTCAACAAAAGCACTGGCCGGTTCGCTGACAATTTGATTCCTGAGCAGGCTCTTCGGCGTCATAAGCACGAGTGGCTTCATGTTGTCAGTACCCAGATACTTAGCCTGTCTTCTAAGAAGATGGAAGTAGTTGGAACTGCTTGAGAGATTGGCAACCGTCATGTTGTTTTCAGCAGCAAGCTGCAGGTATCTTTCCAGTCGTGCTGAGGAGTGCTCGGCCCCCTGTCCTTCTGCACCGTGCGGCAGGAACAAGGTCATACCTGACTGTTCACCCCATTTGGCATTACCTGCAGACAGGAAGTTGTCATAGAACACCTGGGCCATGTTGGAGAAGTCCCCGTACTGTGCTTCCCATATCGCCAAAGCTTTCTTGTTCTCGACATTATATCCATAATCGAATCCGACTACTGCAGCTTCTGAAAGTGGTGAATTATGAACATCAAATGATGCATTTACATCATCAACTTCATGCAGCGGAATAAATTCTTTTCCTGTTTCAGGGTCGTGGAGAACGACATGGCGCTGTGCGAACGTACCACGTTCGGAATCCTGACCGGTCAATCGGATCGGGGTGCCGTCCTGATTAATTGTAGCAAATGCAAGTGCTTCTGCATGTGACCAGTCAATCAATGCACTTTCATCTTCAAAAGGTTTCTTTCTGCGATCCAGAACATTGGAGAGTTTTTTGAAGACAGTGAAATCTTCAGGATAATTGAACAGTGTTTCATTAATTGCTGCAAGTCTGTCCAACGTGATAGATTCAACAGCGTTCTCGTGACCTTTAAGAACCGCCTCAGGAGTTTTCAGCTCACTGTCGATGTTGGTATCGGATTTATCAATTTTATCGTGAGCTGCTCTCATTTCGTCGATCACATCCTGGATAACCTGCTTCTTTTCATCCTCAGTGATGACTTCCTGTTCTACCAGCTCATTTCCATAAATTTCATCGATGGTTTCACGTTCTTTGATTTCTTTGTAGAGCATTGGATTGGTCGTAGTCGGTTCATCCATTTCGTTATGCCCGTACCGGCGGTAGCCGACAAGATCAATCACAATATCCTTGTTGAATTTCTGTCTGTATTTTAATGCGATTTCAATCGATCTCAATACATGTTCAGGCTTGTCCGCATTCACATGAAGAACCGGCAGATCAAAACCTAAAGCTGCATCTGATGCATAGACTGTTGATCTCGCATCCGTCTCTTCAGTTGTGAATCCGATACGGTTATTTGCAATGATATGGAGGGAACCTCCTACGGAATAGCCGTCAAGTTTACCTAAGTTTAAAGATTCATATACGATGCCCTGACCCGGGAATGCCGCATCCCCGTGAATGATTGCAGCAATTGCCTGGTTGAAGTCCTGTTCAGGCAAGCCGGCATGTGCCGTTGATTCCTGCTGTGCACGTGCTTTACCAAGTACTACGGGACCTACAACTTCCAGATGACTTGGATTGTTTGCAAGGCTGATGCGCTGATCCAAACCTTTGTCATTTCTTGTTTTGGCACCGCCCAGGTGATATTTGACATCGCGTGCCCAGCCTTGAGTGATTTCAAGTGAACCATCTTCCGGGAGGAATTTCATAGGATCAGTATGCATGAATTCACTGATCATCATTTCATAAGGCTTTTCAAGGATATGTGTCAATACATTAAGGCGTCCTCTGTGTGCCATGCCGATCTGGAGATTTGGAATCCCTTCGCCAGCCATTAAATCCAGGAGGTGATCAAGCATCGGAACTAAACTGTCAACACCTTCAATTGAGAAACGTTTAGCACCGACAAAATTTTTATGAAGATATTTTTCGAAACCTTCAACTTTTGCAAGTGTTTTAAAAAGATGTTTCTTTTCATCGTCACTTAAAGAAATACTGCTCTGCTGCTCGATAGTTTCTTTAAGCCATTGACGCTCTTCAGTGTCATTGATATGCATGTATTCATAAGCAAGCGGACCCGTGTATAATTCATACAGCTGGGACACTGCTTCGTATGCGTTATCATAATGATCTCCAAGATGCGAACTAACCAGAGAAGCAGGCATCTTTTTCAGATCGTCTTCAGTAACACCGTAATCCTCAAAATCAAGGCTTGGAACATTTTTGACATCGGGTCTGTATACTGGATAAATATCCGATTTCAGATGACCGAACAGTCTGATGTTATCCAACAGCCTCAGCAGGCCTTTTACTTTGCTGTGATCCAGATTTGATACGGCAGTACCGGCCTGGCCTGACCCGATACTTTCAAATAGTGTGCGCATTTCCTCACTCACACTGTTGGGATCTTCCTGATACATGTCATGAAGCTCGAGAATCATCCCCAGATTTGTTCCAAAACGAAGCGGAGCGTTCTCAAGTTCTTTCTCTTGCATTTTGCCACCCTCTTTAGAATCTTTTTAACTTTTACACATACTATTTTAGCATTAAGATATACTGTTTTAAAGCGAATTATAGGTGTAAAAGTCACAATACAGACAATTATAACGGGAATCTTATCGTCACTTTGGTAAATTTACCCTCAGCGCTCTCCAACCATACGTTTCCCTTATAGTTCTCAATTAATTTTTTAGCAATAGAAAGGCCAAGGCCATTTCCTCCCTGTTGTCTGCTCCTGGATTTATCCACTCTGTAAAATCTGTTGAATATCGCTTCTATTTCATCTTTCGGAATTCCTATGCCGTGATCCAGGATTGAAATATCGAAATAGTCTTCTTTCTTCTCCGACGTTACGATGATGTGTTTATTCTCAGTGTCATACTTTATGGCGTTATCGAGAAAAATGATGAGCATCTGTTCCAGATGATAGGAATTAATCGTGAAATGGATGGGTGAACTATCCAGATCCAGAGAAAATGTATAATCCGGATGAACTTTCTGCATTGAGTTCACCCTGCTTCTGATTTCTGCATTAATATCAATTTCATCCCTGGTGTCATTCGTTTTTCCATCATTTTTTGTAAGAAGAAGCAGTTCCTCCACAAGCTTATTGATTCTTTTCAGTTCATCTATCGAAATGTTGAGAGATTCATCCAGTACTTCAGGCTTATGTTTCCCCCATCTGCTGATCAGTTTCAGATGTCCCTGGATAATCTGCAGCGGTGTTCTGAGTTCGTGTGAGGCATCTTCTACAAACTGCTTTTGCTGGTTATATGACTCTTCCAGAGAATCCATCATATGGTTGAATGAATCCACCATATAATCGGTTTCTTCAGTGTTGGTACTGAGCTTCAGCCGTTCCGAAAAACCTTCCGATTCAATCCGTTTTAACTGGTTCGCAATACTTCTGATTGGTTTGACCATCTGTGTAGAAAAGAAGTAACTGATGATCGATGTGAAAAGTATTGAGAGGAAACCGACAATGATGGCGATGAACATCATCATGCGGATAACCGCATTGTAGGAATCAAGCGGATGGATTACAGATAAATATCCACTCCAGTATTGGGATTCGATATTAACCCTGCCAATCAGATAACTGGTCTCATCTGTTTCCATCTGGGAAATCTCTCTCTCATGAACCGGCTCGAATTCACTCTCAAGGTCCATGGGTACACCTGTGGTCGCACTGTAGACGACATCCCCGCCCTGGGTATAGAGGATCATTTTCTGCCTGTCATAGAGGCTTGAGTAGATTTCATTCTGCCCTATAGTATTTATCGGCTGGGATTCATACAGAGATTCCAGTTCTTCAAGGCTTCTTTTCAGCGAACGATCCTCCTGGTCTTTTAAATAAACGCTCGTAAAATAAATGAGTAAAGAACTGAATATGAGGTAAGTGATCGTAATGATCAGTGTGGACAGTTTCAGCCATCTGTATTTTAATGAGTTTTTATTCATGCCCGGATCACATATCCAACCCCGCGTACTGTTTCAATGTACTTGTGCTTATTAAAGGGCTTTAGTTTATTGCGCAGATATCTGATATACACATCTACGACATTTGTTTCAACTTCACTTTCATATCCCCATACATGATTCAGGATAGTTTCCCTCTGGAGGACGATGCCGGCATTTTTAACAAGGAGATGAAGCAGTTCATATTCTGTCTTGGTAAGTTCAACATCCTCGCCCTCAATTGTAACCCTGTAGGCTGAAGTGTCTATTGAAATCCCGTAAAGCTCCAGAATTTCCTGTTTTTCTTCAGAATTCGCAGAACGTCTCATGATGACACGGATCCGGGCAAGCAGTTCCTCTATTTCAAAAGGTTTTACGATGTAATCATCCGCTCCGTAATCAAGCCCGACTACTTTATCATAAGTTTCCCCTTTTGCAGTGATGATTACGATGGGGACATCCTTGACTTTCCGAATTCTTCTGCAGACTTCAAGCCCGTTCAGCTCAGGAAGCATCAAATCGAGCAGGATGCATTCATATTCATTATCCAAAGCTTTTTCCAGGCCGTCTGTGCCATTATCCGAGAGTGTCACGGTGTATCCTTCGTGAACAAGTTCCAGTTCAATGAACCGCGCGAGATTGATCTCATCCTCTACGACCAAAATATGTTTCATATGCATCTTCCTATCTTCTGTTTTTCATATCATATCATTTTAAGTGTTCTATGGAAAAAGTTAAATGTGTCATGAGAAAACCGTCTCTCTGATGAAAAATCCTTATCCATTATATCCGGTTCCAGAATATAAAAAAGACAGCGCCCAAAAATTAGACGCTGTCGTATGTGTGTTGGATATATTCCTCTGGTTTGAAAATGATCTTTTAAATAAGGGGGGCTTATTCATTCTCATTGATAATCATTTTCAATTACATTCTATCCAGTTATTCTCAGACTGTCAAGCCTTTTATGAAAAATCATTGTAGTTGCAAGTACAACCATTGTTCCCGCAACGATTCCTGCGATGACATCCGTTGGATAATGGACACCAAGATAAACTCTCGAAGACGATATCATCAGTATGAAGAAGCCGCAAAGTGCATACAACAATCCTTTACTCCGCAGCCCGCTGTTTTTAATGATTACCGAAAGTGATCCGAAAAATATCGAGGAGCCCATAGCGTGTCCGCTGGGGAAACTGAATCCGGTAATATCAATCAGCCTTAATAACGAAGGTCTTTCTCGGTCAAAGGTGTTTTTAGTTACAGGAATCAGGATGCTGCTTGCCAGCATTGTAACAATCAGGAAAAGTGTATGAAATTTAAGTTTATATAACATTAAAATAGTAATCATTATCAAAGACAGAATCACCATTGATAATACTTCGCCGACCTGTGTAAAGCCGAGCATCAGAGCCGTAGTGATGAAGCTTTCGGAAGCATAGATGAACTCATAGACCTCGGTATCAATCCATTTCCCCACTCTGGATTCATGAAAGTAGGCGATCACTCCAAATATCAGTGTGAATACAAGAAATAATGATAGTTTTTTTGTCCGACTCACTATTTTTCCTCCTTGCTGAGCAATCGATCGACAAGGTTTTCAGGCTTGAACCCTCCTTCAAACCCTTTCATTCTTGCGATAATTTCACTCCTGTTGTCTTCTATTCTGGATGCACTACGATTGAACGCTTCCAGGTTTAAGTCACTTTCCTGAATCACTTCTGCATATCCTTTCTCCTTAAAGAATTCCGCATTCTCCATCTGGTCTCCCCTGCTTTGGGACAGAGGCAGCGGGATGAGGATCATCGGTTTTTCATTGAGAAGGAACTCATATATAGCGTTTGATCCACTCCGTCCGACAATAAGATCGGATATCTTTATAAGGTGAGGCAGTTCTCTTTTGACAAATTCATATTGTCTGTATCCTTCCCTCTCAAGGGAAGGATCATAGTTTCCTCTGCCGCAGAGATGGATAATCTGCCATTCTTCGAGCAGCGACTCCAAGTTATTTCTGACGAACTGATTGATTGATTTTGAGCCGAGGGAGCCGCCCATGACCAGCATAATCTGCTTTTCGGGAGTGAATTCTGTCATTTCGTATCCGATGCGGGAGTATCCTCTTTTCAACTCATCCCTGATGACCGGGCCGAGATATTCAGATTTGCCTTCCGGCAGATAATCCAGGGTTTTTTTAAATGTAACAAATATCCTGGTCGCAAATTTACTGGCTATTTTATTGGCAAGACCTGGCGTAATATCGGATTCATGGATGTAGACCGGGATGTTAAGGGATTTTGCAGCAAGTACAACAGGCACACTCACAAATCCGCCTTTTGAAAATACGAATTCAGGCTGTTCCCTCTTCAGTATCTTTCTGGCATCGAAGATGCCTTTTATTACTTTAAAAACATCTTTTGCGTTTTCAACTGAAATATAACGTCTCAGCTTACCACTTGAGATATTGAAATATTTAATCGAAGTTGCACTGATTATTTCTTTTTCTATACCCTTCTTGGAGCCGATATATACAGGCTCGACGTCTCTGTTGAACAGTCCGGGAATCAGAAGTTTATTAAGCATTACATGCCCTACGGTGCCGCCGCCCGTAAGAACGACTTTTCTTTTTTTGGAATCCATAATATCCTCCATACTCTATTATGCTAAATACTTTAAACTATTTGGCACAATTGCACAATATAAAGCCGCACAAACATATATGTTCATGCGGCTTTGATGTTATTCAGTACCCTCCGTCTCTGAGTCTTCCTCAGTGGATTCTTCTTCGGGGGCATTCTCCTGTTCGTCAGATTGTCCGGAGCCCTCTTCAGTGGACTCTTCTTCTGACTCATTGGATTCTCCTTCGGATTCTTCTTCCGGGGTGTTGCGTTCGATTTCAATATGCTGAGCATTCTCGGCCGCCTGCTGTTCGATTTCTTCCTCGGAATATTCGTCATTTATGAAGTCTACCAAATAGTTGAGCTGAGCATCATTTTCATTGATATAATCTCTAAGTTCACTCATCAGAGCTATAGACGTTTCTCCGGTTACATCGCCGGTCTGTTCCAGTCCCTGTTCACTTTGGAAGTTCATGACAGCAGCTGTCAGTGCCGGTGTGAATGTCGTGTTGAAGTCACTGATTTCATAACCGAGTGTATCCAGGGCGACTTTTATAGAAGTCACTTTTTCATTGGATTGACCTTCGGAATAAACTTCCTCTTCACTAAGCATATCCACACGGTAATAATCAGGATTGACCAGTTTTATATCCGGCGTGATCCCTTTTTCATGAATCCATGTGCCATCAGGCGTGAGCCATTTGGTATTCGTGTATTTGAGCATGGAATTATCGCCGAATTCCTGTGTCCTCTGTACAACACCTTTGCCGAATGAACGTGTACCTGCAATGGTGACATCCTCTTTCAGATCATTCATGGCGCCGGTAAATACTTCAGATGCACTTGCAGAACCCTCATTGATCAATATATACACATTCATATCTTCAGTGCTTGGGTTCGATTCATTCTCTGTGAGAATTTCCGTTCTTTCACCGGAGTTATCTTCAAGATAGAGTGCAGTCTGTCCTTGGTCGACGAATTGGTTGATCATGGATACTGCTTCATCAAGCAGACCGCCTGGGTTGTAACGGAAGTCGATGATTACATCTTCAACTTCATCTTCGGCAGCCTGGTTCAGACTTTTTTCAAATTCTTCGGTGGTCCCCTGCTGGAATCTGTTGACACTGATATGAGCAACGCCCTCTACGACTTCATAAGTTACACTTTCAATATGGATCGTATCCCGTGTTACTGTAATATCCATCGGTTCGCCTTCGCCGCGGACAATGGAAAGGACTACATCTGTTCCTTTTTCACCGCGGATAAGCTGCACTGCTTCATGGGTCGTCATTCCCTCGGTGGATTCACCATCCACTGCGACAATCTGATCGCCGGGTTCTATGCCTGCTTCCTCAGCAGGCGAACCTTTCATAGGAGATGTGATGATGATGCGGTTGCCTTCCTGCATCACTTCTGCACCGATGCCTTCAAAATCACCCGTCACCGATTCCTGGAATTGGGCTGTTTCATCTTTATTCATATATTCACTGTAGGGATCATCCAGACCCTCGACCATTCCTTCAATCGAAGATTCTATCAGGGCATCCCTGTCCACCTCAGTATAATATTCTGATGTAATCGTATCATATACATTGTAAAGCTTGGCAAACTCACTTCTTGTGTCTGTTCCGACATTGACCGCCTTTTCTGAACCTGCTTCGAGGCTGAGGGCGGTCACTATAGCTGTAGAAATTACAGCCGTCAGCATGATGATGATGAACCAGAATAAGTTTATACTTATGCGGCGTCCGCCACCTTCGACTGATTTTTTATCCTTTTGATCCTCGTTCAAAATTCACACCTAATTTCTACTGGAATAATTACATAATAGTTTAACAGTTTATGTATTGAATTTAAAGAAAAAGAACAGAAAGGCATCCACCTTCCTGCTCCCAGCCGGTCGGCTTTTTATGCTTCTATAAATGGTACTGCTGCATCAAGTGCCACTTCAATCATATCATTGAATGTAGTTTGACGCTCTTCACTGGATGTTGCTTCTCCAGTCAATATATGATCTGAGACAGTCAGGATTGACAGTGCACGGGCATCGAATTTTTTGCTGATTGTGAAAAGGGCGCTGGACTCCATTTCAAGTGCAAGGACGCCATATTCTGCGAGCTGCTCAATATTTCCGTTTTCGTCATAGAATGAGTCAGCAGTGAAGACATTGCCGACTTTGATCTCCAGACCTTTTTTCTTCGCTTCATTGTAGCTGGATAAAAGGAGCTCGAAATCGGAAGTTGGTGCATATTCGATATTTTTGAACAATTTCCTGTTCTGATAGGAGTCACTGGACGCACTCTGTGCCAAAATGACATCGCGTACTTTGACATCTTTCTGGATTGCCCCGCATGTACCCACACGTATCAGGTTTTTAACCCCGTACTCTTCCATGAGCTCGTGGATATAGATGGAGATTGACGGAACCCCCATCCCTGTACCCTGGACAGAAATGCGCTTGCCTTTATAGTAACCTGTAAAACCGAGCATGTTGCGTACTTCGTTATAACATACAACATCATCAAGGAAATTTTCAGCAATGTACTTTGCTCTGAGCGGGTCTCCCGGAAGTAAGATTGTATCTGCGATGTCGCCTTTTTTTGCGTTAATGTGAATACTCATTTTTTGTTCTCCTTTAGCTTGTATATTAATTTAATGCTGCAGCCAATTCTGGTAATCTTCATAGGATTCGTCATAGACAGTCAAAGACATACCTGCATATGGGTGCCGTTCAAGATAGTCGGACACTTCCGAATAATCAACAGCATCTTTTGGAAACATTGTGTCTTCAAAAATCAGGGCAGCGAGGCGGCCGATATCGGATTTCTCACCCCGCCGTGTCTTGATATAATGGTAATAGGAATAATTTTTCATTATTTGACAGTGACATTGACAACTACTGTTTCACCTTTTACAGCTTCAGTGACAGGCTCGATGTTAAATGACGCCATTTCATCGCTGTTGGTGATGATGACCGGTGAGATAGTGCTGTTAGCCTCTTCCTTTACAAGATCGACATCGAAGACAACGAGCTTGTCACCGACTTCCACTCTGTCTCCTTCTGAAACGAAACCTTCGAATCCTCTACCTTCCATGGCTACGGTTTCAAGCCCTATATGGATCAGGACTTCCACACCGTTGTCTGTCTTTATGCCCACGGCATGATTCGTTGGGAACACCTGCATGATCACTCCTGCGACAGGCGCTGCAACTTCTCCGTCAGTGGGTTCTATGCCGAATCCTTCGCCCATCATCTTCTCTGCAAACACGGGGTCAGGAATCTCTTCAAGCGGAACATAACTGCCGTTCATCGGACTTTTTATTTCGAGGGTCTTGTCTACTTCTTCTTTCTTACCAAATAGATTTTTAAACATTTGACTCATCTCCTGTTTTCATTTTTTATACACAATAGCCTTTGAATCAGTCTAACAAACGAATATATTCGCTGTACCCTTTTTCTTCAAGCTGATTTTTTGGAATGAAAGTGAGCGATGCAGAATTGATACAGTAGCGGAGTCCGCCCAGCTCTTTTGGTCCATCTGGAAATACATGGCCGAGATGGCTGTCGGATGTCTCGCTCCTTACTTCGGTCCGCCTCATGCCGAATGAATCATCAAAGTGTTCTGATACATCTTCTGATATGGACTTTGCAAAACTCGGCCATCCGCAGTCGGATGCAAATTTATCGCGTGAAGTAAATAAAGGTTTGCCGCTTATTTTATCTACATATAAACCATCTTCATAATGGTTCCAGTATTCGTTTTGGAACGGTGGTTCTGTCCCATTTTCTTTCATTACATTAAATTCTGCCTGTGACAGTTCATTGATATCCTTTTTAAGAGTCATATATTAATTCACTCCCCAATGATTTTCTACGAAAGATTTTCTTCCGGATCCTTTGTAATATGCGTTATAGTGACCGCTGTTGGTCTGGTAGAAATCCTGATGTTCATCTTCTGCGCGATAGAAGTTCTTATATGGGAGAACAGGTGTATTTATCGGTTGTGAAAAAATTTTCTGTTCATCCAATTCCTTTATTATTTCTTCAGCTGTTTCCTTTTGTGTTTCATCATGATAAAAGATTGCAGGTTCATACATGGGACCTCTGTCTCCAAATTGTCCTGTATTATCCGTAGGATCGAACGTTTTAAAGAAAATATCCAATAATTCTTTATAGGACATGACCGATTCGTCAAAATCAATCTGCACGGCCTCTACATGACCGGTTGTTCCTGTTGATACTTCCTGATAAGAAGGGTTTTCCACGTGCCCGTTGGAATAGCCGGAAACCACACTGTTCACACCATCAAACTGGTCAAACGGTTTCACAAGGCACCAGAAGCATCCTCCTGCGAGTGTTGCTGTTGACAAATTAATCACCTCATCTATTATCTTTCCATTGAAAAATACCATTCATTGTTTTCGTAATCAATTGAATCGACTTTCATATCAAGTCCTGCAGCCCCGTCGAATAAAGCAGTATCGATAACCAGCGCGCGTTCGTCTTCAGAGAATGAAATCCCTTCAGGAAGATCGCTCTGGGATCGGATGATCGAATACAATGCATTCTGGGACAATGGTATATTCGCTATATCTATATCCGATACTTCAAATACTATTGTATCACCTGTTGATACCGGCTCAAGGATAAAAGAAGCATCTACGCTGATTCCGTATATATTATTCCGGGATAGAAGTTCAATGCCCGACTCACTGATCTCGAGCGAAAGACTTTCATCTTCTATTGTATCCATAATCAGGGATTCCACTGCATCATTCGTCATCTTTATTTCTATACCCGAACTTCCGCCGGAATAATTATCCTCTTCTTCAGGTGTTCCGTAACTGCTGCTCAGCATGAATATCAGACTGGCAGCGACTATGATGTTAAACAACAGGAGGATGAAGAACAGCCATTTCCAAATATTCATCTGCAAACACATCCAGGGATTAAATTTTTCTGGTTAATTTCAGAAATTCATGAGGGTATTTATTCTTCCCGTCAACAGTGCCTTCCTGTCTGCCGGCAACTTCCCATCCACTCAGATCATAGTCAGGGAAAAAGGTATCACCCGCAAATGTTTCATGAATGCGTGTAACATACATTTCATCAACGAGATCCATGGTCTGGTGGTATATACCGCTACCCCCGAAAATGAATATTTTTCCCGGAAGGTCTTTGATTTCTTCTATATCATGGATGATATCTGCACCTTCGGCTTCGTAATCGTCATTTCTGGTAAGAATCACATTTCTGCGGTTCGGAAGCGGTCTGCCGAGTGATTCGAAAGTTTTTCTTCCCATCACGATGGTATTGCCTTCAGTCAATTTTTTTACGTGCTTCAAATCTACCGGCAGATGCCACGGCATTTTATTTTTAAAGCCGATGACATTCTGGTCTGCATGGCATACGATTAATGATACCACTGATATTACCTCCTATACTGCAATCGGTGCTTTGATATGGGGATGGAATTCATAATCCACTACTTCAATGTCCTCATATTCAATATCAAACATGGATTTATCGCTGTTGATCCTGATATTCGGTGCTTTGTAGCTGTCTCTTGAAAGCTGGGTATTTACAGCATCCAGGTGGTTGCTGTAAATATGAGCGTCCCCGAATGTATGAACAAAGTCTGCTGGTTCAAGATTGCATTCCCGTGCCACCAGGTGGAGCAGCAAGGCGTAGCTTGCGATGTTGAATGGTACACCCAGGAAAACATCAGCGCTTCTCTGATACAGCTGCAGACTGAGTTTGCCATCATTCACATAGAACTGGAAGAATGCATGGCAGGGCGGCAGAGCCATGGAATCGATCTCTGAAGGATTCCAGGCAGTGACAATATGCCTTCTCGAATTGGGATTGTTCCGAATACTTTCCACAACATTTTTCAGCTGATCGGTAAAAGTGCCGTCCGGTCCTTCCCATGCCCGCCACTGTCTGCCGTAGACATTGCCAAGATCACCATATTTTTCTGCGAATGCATCATCTTCTAAAATGCGTGATTTGAACTTGTCCATTTCTTTTTTATAAATTTCTTTGAATGCATCATCCTGGAGCGCCCGGTTGCCGAAATCGGTCATATCCGGACCGGTATATTCATCCGACTCCACCCATTTTTTAAATGCCCACTCATTCCAGATATTATTATTGTATTGAAGAAGGAATTTTATATTCGTATCCCCTCTTATGAACCATACAAGTTCTGTCGCCAGCATTTTGAAGAGGACTTTCTTCGTCGTCAGCATCGGGAATCCGTTTCTCATATCAAATCTCATCTGATGGCCAAATATGGAATATGTCCCTGTTCCGGTCCTGTCATCTTTATATTGCCCTTCATTTAAAATCTTCTCTAGCAATTCATGGTATGCCGCATCAAAGTGATTCATGCAATCCCCCTCTTTCTTTTTCTGCGTTTTTTATATATAATTGATATGAATATATTACAATCACAAGTGTCTGGAGAGTGGCTTATGGAAATTATCATGGCAATCGGCCTCATACTATTATCTTTTTATATGGTTTCTATGTGCATATATGAGTAATCCAATCCTTGGATAAAAAACAGGAAAGGCGCTGCCTTTCCTGTTTTTTATTATGAGCAGTTTTCGTCAAAGCTTTCTTTAATGTCCATCATGATATCTTCTATCTCCCGGCCTTCAATATGTTCACGGGGAATGAAATGCACCAGATCTTTTCCTTTGAAGAGTGCCATGGAAGGGCTGGATGGCACTTGTCCGATATACTCACGCATTTTCTCAGTCGCTTCTTTATCCTGGCCCGCGAATACAGTCGCTTTTTTAGTCGGCTTGATCGGATTCTGATCTGCAACTGTGACAGCGGCCGGTCTGGCGAGACCTGCTGCACATCCACATACACTGTTTACCACGACAAATGCCGTTTCATTATCATCTATATTTTCCATGAAACGGTCGACAGATTCAACTGTCGTCAGATCTTCAAATTCCTGATGTGTCAATTCATCACGCATGGGCTGGGCAATCTCTTTCATATATGCATCATAAGGATTCATTTTAACGCTCCCTTTCCTGAATTTGTTTCCAGACGCTTCCAAGCGCCTCTTCACCCTGTTCTATCCTGGCAATGGCCATCTCTATCTGAAGTTTCACATCATACTGGCTGTCTTCCTGATGCGCCTTCAGGTGCGGCAGACTTTCTTCAGTGCCTGTTTCATATATGAACATGGCAGCACGCCAGCGTACAATCGGACTTTTATCACCGAGTGCGTTATACATATCAGACAGCCCTTCTTCAAAACCAAGGTCACTGTATGCATCTCCTGCGGTACGCCTGACAGGGACAGACTTATCATTGAGGCCGATCTTCAGATATGGCAGGGTTTCCTTCTCCTCTATCATGGCAAGGAGGCTGACGGCTTCTCTGCGGACCTGCATCTTTTCATCTTCAAGAGCCAGACCGAGCACTTCATAATCTTCCGGCGTCGGCGTTTCCATATGGTCCAGGAGCCACAGACGCTCTTTCCAATCATCTCTGGATTTAAAATCTTCCACTGATACATTGAAATATCGTTTAGGTTCGGGTGTTTGTTTTGTCTTTGCCTCTTCCACCAGACGTGTGAGTTGTTCTGCGTTGTAAAGAGCTTCGATTTCTTCAGATACTTCCACGAATATGTCTGAAGGCTCGCCGTAACGGATGCCGTAGTCTTCCCATTTACGCAAGAGGATGATGTTGTCTTCCGGAAGCGTGGCCGCGCTTACAGCCTCGATGAAACGATCCGGCAGCTGACGGCGGTGTTCTTCTCCGTCGTCCAGTTTGATTTGATATGGAATATTTTTAAAAGTGAGCACCTGTGTAGTGACTTCACCATAATGTTGATCTAATTCAAGTTTTTTTTTACATCTTCTGTTCCGCCTGCAAAAGTTTCTTCTATCTTGGGAATCAATGTTTCCCAATCTACTTTCGGGGATTTATCCACAGAAATGAAGTCAAGTGCATGGAATACGCTTTTTACATCTTCAAGCTTTAAAATACGATTGATGAAATCAGGGGCATCATCAGACACCTCTCTGTAAGTTGAAGACTTCATCTCAGCCTTTTCTTCATTTACAGTAATTTTCATAGTGTTCGGACTTGGTGTGGGTTCAATTCTTACAATTTCCATTATGATCCTCCTATTGCAAATTGTTGCCATGTGCCCGTATCTGTTTACCTACGGAACATTCATGTATACAGAAATTATGTGCAGTCGTTTTGCTGCCCTGCTGCCGGTTGAGTATTTTGAGGATGCAGTCACGACAATATTTCTCTTCAAGATTGTTGATCTTATCCAAAACTTCGGTGTTCACATTTCAACCTCCTTAACCAATTATACATAATCAGCAGCGATAAAAAAAGGATGATCCGCTTCGGGTCACCCTTTTCTGTGTTTATACAGTGTTTCTTTTGCAAGTTCATCTGCGCGTTTGTTTTTCTTGCGCGGCGTCCAGCTCACCAGAAACAATTGGAAAAGGCTGAGCTGCTCTGCTATTTCATCATAATACCGTTTAAATACAGGATTTCTGACAAAGGCTTTTTCAAAACTGTCGGAAATCACTTTGGAATCGGTATGGATGATCAGGGAAGTGAACTCATGTTCCAATGCTTTCCCGACAGCAAACAGAAGCACCGCCCATTCCGCTTCATGGTTGTCCATTTCATCCAGGAAAACAGTATATTCAAAGGACTTGCCGTCTTCTTTGAACACCACTGCCCCGGCCGCCATTTTCGGATCCGGCGATGCTGCAGCATCAATATAGACCAGCGTCATAGATCGAGACTGTCCACATATCTGCTGCTGATGGAAAGGTTATGACCATCCAGTACAGATTTGATATCGACCGGATTGATAGAAAGCGGCGACTTCGTTTCAACAAAATTGATGTCAACCGGTACATCCGTAATGATTTTAGCCAGGCGCAGAGACATCTCAAGGGAGACCCTGTCCGCTTCTATCTTGGACCGTACAGAAGGTGTCAGTTTATCGAGGTTCAGGAGCAGCTGCTCTATATTGCCGTGTTCACGGATCAGCTTGAATGCAGTTTTTTCACCGACGCCTTTTACTCCGTAGTATCCGTCTCCCGGGTCGCCCATCAATGCCTTTACATCTACAAATTGTGACGGATGGATGCCATATTGTTCTTCGAATACAGACTGTGTGTAGACGTTGTATTCTGTAAAGCCTTTCTTCGTCAGCCATATATCGTTAGTGCCGTCAAGCAGCTGCAGCAGATCACGGTCACCGCTGACAATGACGAGATCATCATACTTCTGTGACAGAGTTCCGATTAAATCATCGGCTTCATAGCCTTTGATGCCTGTCTGGCAAAACCCGATGTCGTCAATGACTTCTTTTACATAATCGAATTGCGGAATCAATTCTTCCGGCGGCGCCTGACGGTTCTTCTTATAATCCCGGAACCATTCATTCCGGATGGTTTCAGAACCCATATCCCATGTGATGACCATTCTTTCGGGCTTCAGCATTTCAACAAGTTTCAGTGTATGACGGACCATCCCCTGCACCCCGTTAGTCGGGACACCTGATGCGTTATACATGAACTGGTTACGAAAGCTGGTCGCAAAGAAGTGGCGGAATAGAAGTGCCATTCCATCAATGACCAGTGTTTTATTATTACCCATGTGTTCTGCCCATCCTTTCATTCAATGGTGTGTCACCCGTCTCGACTTCATTGCTGTCGTCTGTGATCCATTCTGAGAAGCTGCCGCCGTAGAGTTTCACAGGCAGTCCCATTTCCCTCAGCAATACAAACATCGGGGTCGCACTCATACCTGAACCGCAGTAGACGATGAGTTCGTCGTATTTGTCCAGGACGCTCTTCAGGTAGCCGAGGGCTCCGAAATCGATCAGGCCGTCTTTATAGATTGCTGGTGTCGGTATATTGACCGCTCCGGGAATATGTCCCTTCTTTGAATCGATGGGCTCTTCGAGACCGAGGTACCTGTTTCTTGCCCTCACATCGATCAGGAGGACGCCGGGGCTGTCGTGGGCTTCCTTTACGTCTTCCATTGAACGGTATATATCTGTCGAAGGTTCCCTCATATCCGCCTGGATGCTGATGTCCTCAGCAGATTTGCTTTCGCTCGGCACGTCTGCCATTGCCTGCTCGAGTTTTTCAACCGTGTCATTCCATAAGTAGGATTTGTGTCCGTAGAGTGTGAACAGGTAATACAGCCGTGTATGGAAAAAACTGTTCCCGTCGGCAAACAGGATCACTTCGTTATCAACATTTTTCAAAGTCCGGTATAAAGTATCTACCACCCCGGCTTTCGGCAGTGGATGCCTTCCGCCATTGATGCCGTCTTCATTGAACATCCACGGTCGCTGACTGATATGGACAGCGACCTCTACAGGAGCATTTCTGACAAGTTCACGGGATGCTTCAAAGTCATCCATGACATTTCTGCAGTCTGCAAGCGTGAATGTGGAACCGCTCAGCTTATTTAATGAGTGTGCATTAATGATCATTACATTCTCACCTCTTCTGTATCCTTCATCGCGTCAAGAAGCGATCTATCTTCTTTATAATCCGTCTCACTGATCTCAGGCAGCGGTTCTGTAAGTGAGACCAGCAGTTTTTGTTTTCTCTCACCGGATGCCTCATCTTTCAGTGTCATATATTTACGGGTCATCTGTTCCATATCTTCCCTCAGCGACGTGTGGTCTATGGAGTGCGTCAATGCCGTTGAGAGGCTGAGCAGCTGATCCCTGAATGCCTTCGTGCTGTTCCGCGCCTGGTTCAATGGTTTTTGATGTTCACTCAGAACGCCGGAATCAATGGAGATTTCCAGCTGCTCTTCCTCTACAGCAGGCGTATCCAGAGTCTCCGCCGTATTGGCTTCCTTCAGCCGTTCATTGAACTGCCTGACCAGCTGATCGTACTCAGCATCTGCTTTTCTGTATATGGCATTGAAGCTCGTGGCCGCTTCTATACTTAAAAACTGGTTGATGTCGTTTTTCAGGAAAGCTTCATTTTTCGACATGTACTTCCTGTCCCCCATGTCGGACACGGTCACCAGCCCTTTAAGGTGGTCATACAGTTTAAGTTCAAGCTGCCTGTCAATATGGGAAAGGATGATATCAATTTCCTGGTCCAGCAAAGGCACGATATCCATTGCAGTATGAGACTCCAGGTCCTCCAGCAGATCTCTCCGCGTTTTCTCGATGCTTGCGAGTTCTTCCTGCTGGTTGTCATATCTTCTGATGTTGCTTTCAAGTGCCGCTTCAAGCTGCGCCTTCGTCTCTTCAAGCGAGGTCAGCTGCATTTTCGCAGCATTCTTCTCTGCAAGTTCTATGATGCCGGCCTTTGCCGCATTGAATCCTGCGTCTCCGGTTTCGAGTGCCCGTTTACTGGACAGCGGGAAAATCACATTTTTGATCTCAAGGCGTCTGAGGGACTTTGCCATGTAGCCGATCACTTTTTCCTTGTCACTCTCCGAGCGCATCAGGTCCACCGCATTGATGATGAATATGATAGGGAAGTTCCTGCCCTTAATCGACTGGATGTACTTGAGGAAACTTTCATCCGAACGGCTGAATACATGGTTATAGTAGGAGACATAGATGATCAGATCGCTGTTTGCGATGATGTTATGCGTCTCTTTCGTATGCCGCTGGTTGATGGAGTTTATTCCAGGGGAATCAACGATCGTGAACCTTTCGGTAAGGTCGTTCCTGATGGACAGCAGCGCTTTATGGATGAAGATGGCATCATGGTCGGAACTGATCTTGAATATCAGGTCATCGGACGAAATCGGTATTTTTTCTCCCAGATGAGATCTATACGCATCATAGTTGTGGTACACACCGTTGACAAACGGCATATATGCTTCGGTCACGCTGTTGCGGTGACGTTTCAGCCATGGCATGTAGTCCTGTACCGACTCACCTTCCCGGTTCGTAATCACCTGCAGTGTATCCGTCAGATCGGCTTCCCGTTTATATACTGCATAACTTTCTTCTGCATTGTTGATTTCCGTGATGGCAGCGGTTGTTGGATTCGGACTTGTCTTGAGTCTCGCCGAGCCCATCAGGGCATTGATGAATGTCGTCTTCCCGGCGCTGAAGCCCCCGAACACGCTGATGTTCACAAGGCCTTCGTCAATGCGCGCGAGTTTATCTTTGAACACCCGGCTGAACCGCTCATGTCTCGGATAGTCTTCGAGCAGTGTGCTGACTCTCCGGAACGGGGCGGTGTCAATCACCGCTTCTTCCTCTGCATGATAGTCACCCGCTTCGGCGGCTTCTTCTCCGGCAGTCTCTTCAAAGTCATATTGCACCGGTTCGGCAAGATCCAGTTTATCGAGCTCGTCATCCATGTGGATATAAAAATGCCTGTAGTTGGTCGTTTCCACCGATTCTTTCAGTCTGAGCAGAGATTCAACCCTCTTATAATCTTCGAGCGCGTCAGCAGATGTGCCTTCCGACTGCGTATTCTGGACATTTTCCGCGTCAAGCGTGGCGAGGTGCCTGAGGGCCTGGTCTGAAATATCTTTTTCCATGGCGCGTTTCAGCTTATCCAGGTAATTCAGTATATACGTGCTGCTCAGCGTGGTGATCTCCTCTTCGTGCAAGAGGGTATCATCCCATATATATCTGAACGGGCTGCCGGTCAGTCCGAGTTCACCGAACAGGCTGTTGACGGGAGCATCGATCTCTGTGCGGATGACCGGTTCGATATTGTCACCTATTTTATTCAAAGAGCCGGTGTACAGCGCCTGCTGCTTCTTTTTTCTGCCGAACAGGCCGCCGGCCTGTATGTCCCCTGAAATCACCTTCAGGAAATCGGTGATGGCGCTTTTGACTGAATGGGGATACAGATAGCTGTTTTTCGCAATCTCCCTCGAACGCTCTTTGACATACGCCTTCAACGCATCTCCGTCCTCATGAAGGCTGGCCAGCCGGTCATTTTTGATCTCGGTTTCAAGATAGGAGATATGCCGTGCGACTTCGTCCGGGTCTTTATCTTCTGCATCGGGCTGTTTTGAATAAACCCCGGCAAGCTGATCATGAATATACTGCAGCTGCCTGTCTTCGATATTTAAGATGATGCGGTCGTGGTACTTCTTCTTGTATGACTCACGGCCCTCCTCTATTTCAGAAATCAGCCGGGTCATTTCAGTGATTTCATTGTAGGGGGAGTCATAGATCGTCGTAGTGAAGACGTCCAGCGGCTCGATTTTCCATTGGGCGAGCGTCGACCGGATCCGTGACAGGAAAGTTTCCATGGCCAGTTCGTTATCATCATGTTTATCGACCTGGTTGATGACAAGGGCGAAAGGAATCCCGAGACTTGATATCTCCTTGAGAAGCTTCAGATTGTGTTCACTCTCGACGTGGTTGTATTCCACAGTGAAGAATATGTAATCACTGTTCAGGAGGAAGCGGCTTGCGCTTTCTTCGTGGCCCCGGGTACCGGAGTCGACGCCGGGGGTGTCCTGGAAGACCGTCCGGTCTTTGAATACAGGATGTCTGACATCCATTTCAATAGATGTTATATCCAGATCCTTCGTGTTCAGTTCCCGGAGCGCCTCATAGCTCTCGAGCGGAAGATATTTGTACTGGTCGATGAATGCCTTGATCTCTTCGGATTCCCCGATCTGGACGGAAACCGTGTTGCTTGTTGTCGGCACCGGGGATGAAGGGAGGATATCCTGGTCAAGCAGATGGTTGATCAGGCTTGATTTCCCTGCGGAATAATGCCCGATGAATGAAAACACCAGCTGATCCCTGTATGTCTTCATAATGGCGTGATCAATCTGTGACACGAGTACTGCGTTATCCGATTTGAGTATTTCCTTTTTCAGCTTGTATAAAATCTCAAGTGTCGATGAATGCTTCACTCAGTCTTCAGCCCGCTTTCCCCAGTATTGGAAGAATGTCGTTTCAATATATCCGTTGAAGAGCTTTCTGCGCTTAGTCGCCTTCTGTCCGACCAGATGTTCGAATTCCTTGTTGGAGGTCATCAGGTAGACGCTGAGCGCAGCATTGGATTTCATCAGTTTCCCGACTTTGCGGTACATATCCTCCACTGCTTTTGCCTCCCCGATCCTTTCACCGTAAGGCGGGTTCGTCACCATCTGTACAGCGTCCTCCCTGATGTACAGGTCATGGACATCCTTCACTTCGAACCGGATATTATCATCCAGTCCGACTTCCATGGCATTATCACGCGCGATCTGTATCATGCGTTCATCTATATCCGAAGCATATATTTCCACTTCTTTATCATAGAGCGCCGCTTCTTCGAGCGCTATGCGCATCCTGCGCCATTCATCTTCAGGGAGGATATCCCATTTTTCAGCGTCAAAAGTCCTGTTGGAGCCCGGAGCGATATTGAGCGCGATCATTGCAGCTTCTATCACTATTGTCCCTGAACCGGCAAAAGGATCGATCAGCGGCTTGGTCCCGTCATAGTTTGCAAGCTTGAGCATGGCCGCTGCAAGCGTCTCTTTGATCGGTGCCTCCCCCTGACCCGTACGGTAGCCCCGTTTGTGGAGGGCGGGACCGCTCGTATCTATCGTGAGCAGTGCGCGGTCCTTATGGATGGCGACATCGATTTTATAGCGGGGGCCGGTCTCAGGCAGTTTGCCCTTGATGTTGAAATCGGCCTTAAGGTGCTCGACCACTGCTTTTTTAACGATTCTCTGTACATCCGGGACACTGTACAGCGTCGACTTATGCGACCGTCCTGTAACAGGAAACTCGGCACTCGGTCCTAAAATATCGGACCACGGCAGTGCTTTTGTCTTCTCGAACAATTCATCGAAAGTTTTCACTTCAAAGTCGCCTATGATGATGCGGATCCGGTCGGCAGTACGCATCATCATGTTGGTTTTGATGATTGCCTCCTCATTCCCTTCGAAGAAAACGCGTCCATTTTCAAGTGTGGTTTCATATCCGAGTGATTCGATTTCGTCTGCGACTACCCGTTCCAGGCCCATTGGTGTATTCGCCAGTAATTTAAATTCCATTAAATTACCCTCCCTGTTTGGTTTATGTATATCATTCATTTAAAAATTATAAAATAAAAGCTCTCCATACGTGATGGAGAGCGTCTCTAGTCCGGTATCTCTATAAGCCATGTTCTGTACCGCTGTGCTGCAGGCGTGCACTAGCTACACTCGCACATTGGGGATAATCATCTGTCTATACTGCCGTTGCAGTATCTCTCCGCCGGTTGAATTTCCGTTGGAAAGTGCTCCTACCTAATTTGGATTGCTCACTCGAGGGGTTTACCGCGTTCCACCTTCATGCATTTCTGCTGAAGCTCCGTCACTGTGGCACTTTTAAAGTTACTGGGGCCATATGAATACACACTTAGGCCGGTTCACAGCCGTCAGCCGTCTTAAACGAGCTGCCCTGACTTATTGTTTCGTCAGGCACGAACACTACGACCATCTCAGGATCGTGTGAGCATGGACTTTCCTCTATGCACTTGAAATGCATAGCGATTATCAGACATACCGTTCTGTCATTGAATATGATCTTTGAAAGTTGAAAGATCAGTTTACTTTTGACTGGCCGAACACTTTCTTCTCCAGACTGCTCAATCTCTTGAGGATGTCTATCTGATGGTTCTGTGTCTGGTTGTCAGCTGATCTTGATTTCGTTGCGACACGGATTCTGAGATCCTCGACTTCTTTTTTAAGCCGTGCATTCTCTTCTTCCAGGCGCTTGAGATTGCTGTTCATGTCAGCCATCTTCTGGTAATCACTGATTACGTCATCAAGAAAACTATCCACTTCAATGGGTTTGAACCCCCGGACGGATTTTTCGAACTCTTTCTCAAAAATATCCTTTGCTGACAATTTCAGCGTTTGTTCACTCATCGTCTCACCTCTCAACTGTCATATCTGGAATCTATGAAAGTATTGATTTCATCAAATTGTATTCTTTCAATATTATACGGATTATTTGATTGGAATTCAAGTATTTCGTTATACAGGAATCGGGTTTTTGAAGGTGTCTCCTCATCGTAGATGATCATGGCCTGGTCCGTGTGGTCTATTAAAAAGCGGTTTATCTGCCTGAACATGCCGGGATTGCTGTACGGTTTTTCAAAAATGTACTGATGGAAATCGCATTCTGCGAGAATTTTATTGAGAAGGATCTTCTCTTCATCCTTATATTTTTCTTCAAAATCATGAAAAGGTTTAAGCACTGCAAGGCCGGCCGCGTACTCGTCTTTGAGCTCAAGGATGCATTGTGCCGCATACAGGTCGATGCCCGTATATCCCTGGATGATGAACCATTCCGTACCTGTTTCCAGATATTCGCGGATCTTATGCTTCAGGAAGTCTGTGAGCACCTCCGCCTTTGGGTCGTTATTTTTGAAAATACCGAGTTCATAGGGCCGGTATCCGCCTATCAGTGTCTTCATGTTATGTGTCCTTCCCTGTATGCATGCTGTATCCACATATTGATGAATTTAAACTTTTCTTTGTAGAGCTTCTTACTGAAACGTCCGGCATGGCATGACATCAGCAGTTCCAGGAATTCTTCGACAACCTTCTGACGTGTCACCGGATCAAAACGTCCGTCAGTTTCTATTTCTTCTATATGATAGACGAGTTCTTTATTCGTATTTAGAAATGGTGAAATTTCTGTTTCAAAATCGAATTCATACCCTTCTTTTGCCTTCTTATACCGTGCGTCCATCTCACTGAGCAGTGACGTAAGTGCACCATAAATCTGAATTCTTGACAAAAATGCCACACTCCCTATAATTATGAATGGTTTATTTCCTTGTATATATTGTATAATATTATAATATCATCATACAGAAATATGGAAGGCGATGTTAATGAAGTATCCTAAAGGCGCTAAGCCCGGCGGGCAGAATGCAGCAGGCATCCGGCGCAGGAAAGATAAGGAAGTACGCTATGGATCGAGAGGCATGACGCTTGAAAAGGATCTGGATTTTGCCAACAGTTTCTATTTGGAGCATGGCAGAGCGGTGATACATAAGAAACCGACCCCTGTCCAAATCGTCAATGTTGACTATCCTTCAAGAAACAAAGCTAAAATCAGCGAAGCCTATTTTAAGGTGCCGTCCACAAGTGATTACAACGGGCTGTACAAAGGGAAATATATCGATTTCGAAGCAAAGGAAACAAGAAATGAAACCCGTTTCCCTTTCATCAATATCCATGAGCACCAGGTTCAGCATATGCATCAGTGCTACATGCACGGCGGCATCGTTTTTATCATCATCAAATTTTCACTCTACGATGAAACATACCTTCTGCCGTTTGAAAAATTCCTGCCCTACTGGGAGAGGTTTTTAAATGATGGAAGGAAGTCGATCCGCTATACTGATATAAAAGAGGACAGTCTCTCTTTGAAGACAGGCATCAATCCGAGAATCGACTATCTTGCAGCCGTTGATGAATTTTATTTTGAGAATGGAGAATAGATAATGGATCAAAATAACTATAAGAGGTCAAGCAGGCCGGGCGGAAAAAAGCCGGCATCCAATAAGAACAAGAAGTCCATGTCGAGGGCGTCACTCATCAAGCGCATCCTTCTGTGGGCGGTTCTGATCGGCCTTGTGATGCTGGTGCTGGGTTCATTCCTGTTCGCATATTATGCGTCCCAGGCGCCGGCATTCAGCGAGGAGAAGCTGAAAGACCCGATACCTGCACGTGTATACGATAAAGATGATAATCTTGTAACCACCCTGTACCAGGGTCAGAAAAGAGAGCTTGTGGAAATAGAAAATGTCCCCGAGCAGATGACAGATGCAGTCCTCGCCATCGAGGATGACCGGTTCTACGAGCATGGTGCCATCGACTTCATCCGCCTCGGGGGCGCAGTGCTCAGCAACCTGACCGATGGTTTCGGCAGCGAGGGCGCAAGTACGATTACACAGCAGGTCGTTAAAAGAGCGTTCCTGACGTCTGAAAAGACAATCGAAAGAAAAGCGCAGGAAGCCTACCTCGCCTACCGTCTGGAACAGGAGTATTCGAAGGACGAGATTCTTGAAATGTATCTTAATAAAATCTACTACTCTGATGGCATTTACGGCGTGAGGACGGCCAGTCTCTATTACTTCGATAAGGAGCTGGAGGAACTGAACCTGGCGGAGTCCGCATATCTTGCAGGGCTGCCCCAGCTTCCGAACAGGTACAACCTGTATGTTGATGCGGAACAGGGTACAAAACGGGCCCACACCGTGCTTTACCAGATGCTGAATCATGAGAGGATCAGTCAGGAACAATATGATGAAGCGGTGGAAACGGACATAACGGCAAACCTGGTTGAACGTTCAGAGGAAGAACGGGCGGATATCGAACCGGAGGATCCGGAATATGCCTCCTACATCAATGTGATAAAACAGGAACTTCAGACGAACGATAAATTCGAAGGTATGGAGCTGTCAGAAGCACTTGCCAGCGGACTTGACATCTACACCAACATGGACGCTGACATCCAGGTACAGCTGCAGGGCATGGCGGACAACGAAGACTATTATTACAATCCGAAATTCAAAAGCGAACATTTCAATATCGCATCCACGATTCTGGATACTGAAACAGGCAATCTTGTTGCAATAACAGGCGGCCGGGATTACAGGGAAGTTGTGAACCACAACCAGGCGCTTGTCGCCAAAAATGCCGGTTCCACAATGAAGCCGTTCCTTGCCTACGGACCGGCGATCGAGAATATGAAATGGCGCACTGACCATAAGATTGAAGATGAATATGAATACAGCCCGAAAGGGTATGAAAACACGATCTACAACTACGATATGCAGGATCATGGTGAAGTGACCATGCGGGATGCTCTGAGACAGAGCTTCAATATTCCTGCTGTTAAAACTTTTGAAACAGTCAAGGAAGAAGCCGGGGAAAATGCACCGCGGGAATTTGCTGAAAATGTCGGACTGGATTACAGTGAAAAAGGCGAAGGCAACTACACATTGTCATTCAACGATGTGCTCGGCGGCAGCCAGTCCACCTTCACCCCGCTCCAGATGGCTGAAGCATACTCCAGCTTCGGTAACGGCGGAACTTATAATGAAGCACAGGCCATACGCTATGTAGAAACGGATGAAGGGGAAACGATTGAATTCGAAAGCGAATCCCATCAGGCTATGGAAGATTATACAGCGTATATGATAACCGATATGCTGAAAGGTACCTTTGAGCCATACGGCAGTGCCGACTACATTCAGATGGACGGATTGAACATTGCCGGTAAAACAGGGACAACATCATATTCGAGAGATTTAAGGGAAGAATACAACCTTCCTGATAATGCAGCGAAGGATGCCTGGATGGTCGGCTACACGCCTGAGTATACGATGAGTGTATGGACAGGATTCACTGCAACTGAGGAAGGCGGTGAGACGTCATTCGTAGGCCAGGATGAACAAATCACCCCGCAATGGTTCTTCCGGGATATCATGCAGTCCATCTCAACTTATAACGGCCAGGATTTCCAACAGCCGGACAGTGTGATTGACATCTCCGGCGGTGAACTTGCTGTTGAAGGAAGTGAAGAACTCCAGTCCTATCAGGATGAGCAGGAAGAGAGGGAACGCGCTGAAGAACAGCGCAGACAGCAGGAGAGACAGCAGGCTGAGGAACGTGCAGAAAGAGAAGCCAAACAGCAGCGTGAAGAGGAAGAAGCGGCTGAAGAGGAGTCTACTGAGGAAGAAACGGCTGAAGAGGAGTCTACTGAGGAGGAATCGACCGAAGAGGAAACAACGGAAGAGTCAACCGAGGAAGAGACTACAGAAGAGCCGACTGAGGAAGAATCGACCGAAGAGGAAACAACGGAAGAGCCAACCGAGGAAGAGACTACAGAACAACCGACAGAAGAAGAAGCTACTGAAGAATCTGAACCCGAAGAAGAATCGACAGAAGAATCAGGTGACAGTGCAGCTTAAACAAAAACAGCTCCAATTCCCAGGAATTGGAGCTGTTTTTCATTGTCTCGCACGATATGAGGCCATCCGTTTATCGAACTCATCACATATATTCTTAAGCTGGATGATACTGTGATACTGGCAGGGCCTGGAATCGATGTAATCCATCCGTTCCTTATAATTGAGCGGGAGGATTTTCTCCGGGTTCCGGGGTGATTCCAGCCGCAGAGTATCTCTGATATGTTTTCCGATTGCTTCCCTGAACTGATCATAAATTGCAGAATCCGGATTTCTGGAGTTTTCAATAAGAGTGGCATACATCTCATCTATTGTCATACACGTGCTTTCGCTTTCATGCGTTTCTGCCCTTCTCTGCAATCCTCGAGTAATGGACAGGCCTCGCACTTCGGTGCGCGGGCCGTGCAATGATACCGGCCAAAGAAAATGAGCTGATGGTGGGTCTTGCTCCATCTCTCAGCCGGTATTTTTTTCATAAGTGTTCTTTCAACTTCCAGCACAGAATCCTTGTAGCGGGCAATACCCAGTCTTTTTGAAACGCGTTCGACATGCGTATCCACCGCAATTCTCGGTACATCGAAAGCCACGGACAAGACAACATTGGCAGTTTTCCGCCCTACCCCGGCGAGACTGACCAGATCATCATAGTTTTCCGGGATTTCTCCATCATACCGGTCGATCAGATCCCTGCATAGTTTCTGTATGTTCTTCGCCTTATTTCGAAATAAACCAATCGACCGGATATCATTTTCCAATTCTGACAGCTCTACTGATAAAAAATCCTCCGGGGTTTTATATTTTTGAAAGAGATCCCGCGTTACCCTGTTGACCAGGTTGTCAGTGCATTGAGCCGACAGCAGGACCGCAATGGTCAGTTCAAATGAATTCTCATGTATGAGTTCGCATTCTGCATCGGGAAACATCCTGTCGATTCGATCTATCAATTCCATTGTTTTTTTCCCGCTAATCAAATACGTCTTCTCCTTCCAGCCATGAACGGACAGGCATCCTTTTACGTGCCGCCGGTTCATCTTTCTTATTTTCAGTACTGTTCAATATGCGTTCAACATACTGAAGGGATGTCACCTGATTCTGATAAGCAAGATCTATCGCTTCTTTTATCATCTCAGGTGAATGCCGGGAATCATCCAGCCAGCTGTTTATCCGTTGGAATTCATTGGGACTGATCACTCTGCCGTACAGGAGCTCCACGTATTCGAACAGTTCCCTGATTTTTGAAGGATCTTTTTCTTTCTCGGTTACGGTGCCTTCATCAGCAGCTTTCACAAGTTTTTCAAACAGTGGATCGAGGTTGAACCGTTCTATGAACTTGCCTTCTTCCTTTACGGTTTTTACTTCAATCAGATCGTTTTGGATCATGTTTTCCATGATTTTTGATATACCGTGTTCAGTCATCGTCGTGTGAGCGGCAAGTGTCTTAAAGTCCGGAAGAGCATCTGAGGTGCCATGGATATCCATCAGTCGGATGATGACGGCAAGTGTTCTTTCGTCAATCCCTAATGCGCCGTACTTATCTATTAAAATTTTATTTACAGGTACATTGATATAGCTCACATATCTTTCAAGCATATTAGTGTCTCCTTATGAAAAATATCGCCCGGCGGGCGATATTTTAATTATGGATAAAGTCGGTTCAGCAGACGCGGGAATGGTGCTGTTTCCCTGACGTGCTGCACACCGCTTAGCCATGCAACGGTTCTTTCCAGTCCCAGACCGAAACCGGAATGTGGAACACTTCCGTATTTACGGAGGTCGAGGTACCATTCATAGGCTTCCAGATCCAGCCCGCTGTCAACGATTTTTTGTTTGAGGGTATCATAATCATGGATACGTTCGCTTCCTCCAATGACTTCTCCGTAGCCTTCAGGTGCAATCAGATCGGCACACAGGACTGTTCTAGGGTCATCCGGATTCTCTTCCATATAGAAAGATTTGATTTCTTTGGGATAATTCACGATAAATACCGGAAGATCAAAATGGTTTGCGATCTCTGTTTCATGAGGCGCTCCGAAATCTTCACCCCACTCGATGTCATCAAAGCCTTTTTCCTTCAGAAGTTCAATTGCATCCGTATAAGTGATGCGCGGGAAAGGTGCTTTGATCTTCTCCAGAACGGATGTGTCACGATCAAGGGCCTCCAGATCGAGACGGCAGCGTTCAAGTACATTTTGTACAAGATACTCTACATACTGTTCTTGTACCTCCAGGCTGTCTTCATGATTGTAGAAAGCCATTTCAGGTTCAATCATCCAGAACTCGATCAGATGCCTTCTCGTTTTTGATTTCTCTGCACGGAATGTCGGTCCGAATGAAAAAACTTTGCCGTGTGCCATTGCTGCCGCTTCAGCATACAGCTGGCCGCTTTGGGACAGGTAGGCATCTTCTTCGAAATATTTCGTATGGAAGAGTTCAGTCGTCCCTTCCGGAGAACTGCTTGTCAGAATTGGCGGATCGATTTTTTTATAGCCATTTTCAAAGAAGAAATTATAAGTGCTTTTGATGATCTGGTTTCTGATGTTCATTACTGCGTGCTGTTTGCGTGATCTCAGCCATAAATGGCGGTTGTCCATCAGGAACTCCGGTCCATGATTCTTCGGAGTGATCGGGTAACCCTCTGCCTCGTGGATGATTTCGATGCCGGAGACTTCCATTTCATAGCCGAAAGAAGAACGGTCATCGGATTTTATTGTGCCTGAGACATACATTGATGTCTCCTGGTTCAATCCTTTTGCGACAGCAAACAGATCTTCGTCCGCTGCTTTGACTACGACAGCCTGCATAAAGCCTGTACCGTCCCTGAGCTGAAGGAACTGGATTTTCCCGCTGCCCCGCTTTTGGAGCAGCCAGCATCCGATTGTAACCTCCTGCCCTTCATATTGATGTGCCTGATTGATTGAAATCTTCATAATTGAGATTAAGCTCCTTCTGTCTTCTGTAATACAAATTGTTTAATGCGTTCCAATGCTTCTGTCATGTCTTCTATACTCAGGGAATAGCTGAGCCTGATGTTATCCGGTGATCCAAACCCTGACCCTGGAACAACAGCAACATAAACCTCTTCAAGTACTGCATTCACAAAATCATCCACTGATTCGAATCCGCAGCGCTCTGCACATTCTTTGAAGTTCGGGAACAGATAAAATGCACCTTCAGGTTTGATACAGGTAATATATGGAATTTCCATCAGTTTATCATATGCTGCATCCCTGCGTTCATGGAATGTACGGTTATAGGATTTTGTAAATGAATCGTCCATTTCATAGGCGGCAACAGCAGCCCACTGTGACGGTGTCACAGGATTGGATGTCGAATGGCTTGTGAGGTCGGTCATAGCCTTCACTACGTCACTGTTGCCGCAGCAGTAACCGATCCTCCATCCTGTCATCGCATGGGACTTGCTGACCCCGTTGATGACGAATGTGTTTTCTTTCATTTTATTGCTGAGTGAGGCGATTGAAATATGTTCACTGTCATAAACGAGAGTTTCATAGATTTCATCCGCTACAACGATGAGGTTTTTCTCTTCGATATACGCGGCCAATGCTTCCAGTTCCGCGCGGGAATAGACCATACCGCTCGGATTGCTCGGTGAGTTGAGCAGCAGCATGCGTGTTTTATCTGTAATATACTGGTCGATGATTTCCGGAGTCACTTTAAAGGAAGTCTCTTCGTCAGTCGGCATGATGACAGGTTTGCCTTCTGCCAGTTTGACCTGCTCGGTGTAGCTGACCCAGTAAGGGACCGGAATGAGCACTTCATCCCCCGGATTCAGAGTGGCCTGGAACAGGTTATACAGAACATGTTTCGCTCCATTGCCTACAAATATTTCCGAAGGTTGGTACTTAAGCCCATGGTCTCCGTCCATTTTGTTGATAATCGCATTTTTAAGTTCGGGAATTCCTGCAGCAGCAGTATATTTTGTCTTTCCGGCTTTAAGCGATTCATATGCTTTTTCAATGATTTCATCAGGAGTGTTGAAATCCGGTTCTCCGGCTCCCAGACCAATGACATCGACACCCTGTGCTTTCAAGTCCCTGGACTTTGCTGTAATTGCGAGCGTCTGGCTGGGAGTAACATTTTTAATACGGTCTGATATTTGCATATTCCTTCTCCTTTTATGTTGATATAGTTATTATAAATCACGAAGAAGACCTTTGAAAGCGTCCTGTTGTCCGCGAATGATATTTTCTTCGGGAAAATATTTCAAAAATGCTTTTTTATAGTTCCGGGTCAGAATCCGCTTGTCAAATAAAAGGATCAGTCCTCTGTCGGAAGGTTTTCGATGCACCCTGCCCGCTATTTGACGGAACGAGAAAACGGCCTCAGGCAAATCATGTTTATAAAAATTTCTGAACCCTTTATTCTTGGGAACCGGGAAAGGCAATTTTGTCAGCATCAGGCATTTTGTTCCTGTGCTCTTTATATTTATACCTTCGTTGAAGCTTGAAGTTCCGAGCAGCAGGCACTTTTCAAGCTGATTGAATTGCGCCAGCAGCTTTTCCGGTGTGGTCGCGCGGGATTGTTTCAATACGACAAACTCTTCAAACATCTGTATGTCCTGAGTATATTCTGCAACCTTGTCCAAAAGATCATAATTGGAAAACAGGACCATCAGTTTGCTTTCGGTCTCACTCAAATATATCGAGATGTAATCGACGATGGCCCAGATGAACTGGTCATCATCCACATCATACTCGGGTATATCCTCAGGGATGAACAGCCGGGTCTGATCAAAAAGTGAAGCATTGCCTATGACGAGCGACTCATACGGCAGCCCGCCGAACCAGAAGGCAAGATGTTTGAAACCGCCGTTCACCTCAAGTGTCCCGGAAAGGAGGACGGTGGAAGACAGATGTTCCATGTGTCTGTGGAGCACCTTAAGCCTGTCCTCCCTGATATAAATTTTTGTCTTTTGGAAATTAGCATCTTTTTCAACAGTGTAATTTTCTTCTTCAAGACCATTTTTGAGAAGTTTCAGCATGCTCTGGTAGTGATGCATATGATTGTACAGCATCTGGTAATTATTTGTGCCGCGGATGGCGCTTAAAAATGTTTCAGTGTATTTCAACCCGCCATTTACATGGAGCAGCGCCTCTTCCATATTACCTGAAGAAACCGATCCGAACAGCCGGTCGATATTCTGGTTGATATGCTTTAGAAGGTCCTCCAGCAGATAAAGGATGGTTTCGTTATTATTGCTGATATAAGTGGATAACAGCCGCTCCTGTGAAGCCATGCCGATCTGACCAATGAAAAACTTCATTCCCTGGTAGCTGTAGGCCGATTCCATCCTGTCATCCAGGGCATGTTTCAGTTGATGTGCTTCATCGACCAGTACCGAATCAGCCTCCTCTATATAATCCAGACAATCGAGCAGGAAATAGTGATTCGTGATGATGATGATGGAATCCTTCGCCTTGTTTAAAGCCCGTTCGAAATAAGGATGTGTTCTGCCGTTCCCCGCCTGGATTGCCATCGTCCTGTAATATGCTTTCTCCGGCCCTTTCAGGTGTATTTCTGAAAGATCCCCGGTTTCGGTATCGAGCAGCCAGACCAGCAGCTTCATCTTGAGGTAGATGATTTCAGTATTTTCATCTTCGAGTGAAAGGAGGAGTTCAAATGCATCCAGATTCAGATAATTGTCCCTGCCTTTCAGATCTGTCGCATATAAATCATAGCCGCAGGCGGCTTCCAGGGTCATGAGGTCGTCGGTAATAATCTGTTTCTGCAGTATTTTTCTGCTTGTTGAAATCATTATCTTTTTAGCATACATCGAATGATAACTAACGGCGGCGATCAGAAATGAGATCGTCTTTCCGAGTCCTGTATATGCTTCCAGAGCCATGTGATTCTTCTTTTCGAAGGCTTCAAAAATCTTGTTTGCAAGAAGCAACTGATCTTCTCTGTAATCATTGCCGGTATGATCAATATATTTCTGATATAGTTCCCTGACTTCCACAGGAGCGATATCCCTGGACTTTTCCTGGTGCTTTCTCACATGGACAGAACCATGCCTTTCAAGATGTACGGGAGTGATATCCTCCGTCTCTGCAATCGTCAGGAACAGCAGATCAGACAAATTATGCCTTAAAGGTTTTGCCAGATGATACAGTTGCTTGAGGGTCTCTGTATTCATTGTAATGATGATTTTCTGAAGCATGATCAGCAGCTCGGCAGTTGCCCTGGCATCTTCGTCTGCCCTGTGTGCATTGGATAATTCAATTCCGACGGATTGGGCGATTTCATTCAGCTGAAAGCGTTCGAGTGTCGGCATGAATACTTTTGACAGTTCGACCGTATCAATTTTGTGTCGGGGCTGATAATTGATTCCATGGGCATTCAATGCACTTTTTAAAAATCCGTAATCGAATTCTACATTGTGGGCAGTAAAGATACATCCGTCGAGAAGAGACGCGACTTCTTCTGCGATCTCCCCAAACTTTGGCGCACCGTCCAGCATATGCGGCTCTATATTTGTAAGTTCTCTTATGAAAGGGCTGATTTCAACATCATCAGAGAGAAAAGTCGTATACTGATCCGCAATTTTAAAATTTTCGACAAAGACGATACTCAATTGTATGATGCTGTCTTTATTTTTATTATTTCCTGTTGTTTCCAAATCCACGACAGCAAATCTCTCTGTATACATCCAATCACCAGTTTCTACTATAATTCAATATCTGCACTAATTATTTTTCTGATATTGCCCTCTTCATCCAAAACTTCCAAAAAACCATCCTCATTAATATCAAGCGCCCGTGCCATGAACATGCTGCCTGTCTCTGTAATGCGGAGCTCTTTACCAAAAATGATTGATTTTTCTTTCCAGTCTTCGCGGATCAGAGAAAACGGTTCGTTTAAAAATCTATTATAATATATTTCAATGTTATCGAGGAACCGTTCCATGAATGAATCCACATCGATTTTTTCACTGGAGCCGATGATATCTTCAATTGATGTTGCGGTCGGTATTTTTAAGCGCGAATCATCTTTGAAAATATTAATGCCGATGCCGCATATGATTGCATTGATCACTCCGGATTCACTGACAACCTCGGTCAGAAAACCACAGATCTTTTTATCATCAAGGTATATATCATTGGGCCATTTTATGCCTGTGTCCACTCCGAATGCTTCATCGAGTGATTTGGAAATGGCCAATGAGATGAACAGGTTGAAACGGATGATTTCCGTTATCGGTATATTTGGACGGAGGACCAGAGATATGTATATGCCTGTTTTACCGGGAGAGTCCCAGTGTCTGTCGAAACGGCCCCTTCCCTGTGTCTGCTCTTCTGCAACTACCATAAAAGAATCTTTTGTCTCGGATAACATTCTGAACGCCTCTTTTTGTGTCGAGGGTGTGGTCGTAAAATATTCAACATTGCTGAAAAGGCCGGACTGGCCGATCAGCACAGACAAAGCAGTAGGACTTAAATATTTCGGTGGATTTTTAAGATGATATCCCTTACTTGTAACAGATTCAATCGAGTAGCCTTCCTCTTTCAGAGACTGTATTGTTTTCCAGATTGCAGTTCGTGAAACACCGAGTGTATCGGCAATATTCTGTCCCGATATGAATTGTTCCCGATCAAGCAAGCTTAATATTTCCTTCTTCAAATTCGACATGCACGTCAATCCATTCCAATATTTTCGTTTTTTCATTTTGCAGCTCATTAAAGAGTATCTCATATTCCAGAACGGAATAAATTTCCCTGATCCATCTGCCGCCATTCTGTCCAAAATGGAGCATCAGCTCTTTTCCGCCAATATCTATATCAGATATCTTCTGGATCGGCAGCAGGGGTTGCATTTCCATCGCCTCATCGAGCTTTCTGCGCCAGCTGAGTTTTTTGGAAAACCGGTTCCCGGCCACTAATGCTTCAACATTTTCAAGTGTATCATAATTGTATTTATAAGAGATTGCTTTTACTTGTTTGTCATATTCCAAATCCTGTAGAACTTCAACCATTTCCCTGATTGTATGTTTTTCCAGATTGGACAGTTTCAAATCCGGTATATATTTCAGAAGTGATTCATTCATATAAACCTGGAGTGCTGTCTCGGAGATGAATGAAAAAGCATTGGTTGACATAAAATTGTTATCGTCAACCTCTCTGAGGAAAGGCAGATTATCTTTAACACCGGTTTGGATCATGAGTGGTTTTATTTCTTCTGTGTAATCGGCGTCATAAGTTTTTTTGAGTTCGACAAGCGAACGCTCAACCGCAATGTACCGTAAATTTCCGGCGTGGCGTTTCATCGCAAGCAAAGTCGCTTCATCAATTTCAAAGTCCAGCTGTGCCTTAAAGCGGACGGCCCTTAATATTCTGAGTGCATCCTCGTCAAACCGCTCATCGGCCCGGCCGACTGTGCTGATCGTTTTCCGTCTGATCGCTTCGAGGCCTGCATATGGATCAATCAGACGGAATTCCTTATCCATCGCCATGGCATTCATTGTAAAATCCCTTCGTTCAAGATCTCCGTCAAGTTTTTCCGTGAAAGAAACAAAATCCGGTCTGCGGTGATCCGTGTACTCCGATTCAACCCGGAAAGTAGTGACCTCAAAAGGCGTGTCGTCAATCAGAACAATCACTGTACCGTGTTCTTTTCCGACATCGACTGTATTTTCAAATAAAGTTTCCACTTCTTCAGGTAATGCATTCGTAGTAATATCGACGTCATTGATTATACGTCCCATCTGATAATCCCTGACGCATCCACCTACAAAATAGGCCTGAAAGCCCTCTTCCTGCAATTTTTCCAATATTTTCTTTCCTGTAATGAACAGTTCATCCATGATGTGTATCTCCCACAAGTTTTTGATACAGGGCTTCGTATTCCCTGACTATCACGTCGGAATGGAATCTTATATTGATATCCTGAAGCATCTGTTGTTGTATGGTTTTATATAAAGGTCCATCCGTTAACAATTCAATTATGTTTTCTGCAGCCGCCGTGTAATCGCCGACATCGACGATATACCCGGTCTCGCCGTCTTTGATCACTTCTGAGATGCCGCCTGCTGCAGAACCGATGGGGACGGAACCGCAATGCATAGCTTCAAGAAGTGCGAGGCCAAAGCTCTCTTTCTGACTGAGCAGTAAAAAGATATCGCTCATCATATAAAATGACTTCACATCTGACTGCTGTCCTGCAAGGATGACCGAGTCTTCGATGCCCAGTTCCTTTACCAGCTGTTTGACGCTGTTGGTTTCAGGACCGTCCCCTATCAGGACCAATACTGAATCCAAATTTTTTTGCACAATGCTGAACGCACGGACGATGTCATCAATGCGCTTTATCTTTCTGAAGTTTGAAGTATGCATGAGAACTTTTGTGCCTTCGCTGATGCCATATCTTTCTTTCATCCGCAGGCGTATCGTTTCCCTGTCCTTCATGTTGAAGTAGCTTTCTTCAACAAAATTATAAATGGTATCTATGGATTTATCAGTTTTGATCAGTTCATGGGTCTCCCGCGTTAGGCTGTCGGAAACGGCTGTAACGGCGTCCGAGCCCTCTATGCCGAAACGGATGGCATTCACCAGTGACATATCATGTCCGAGCACGGTAATATCCGTTCCGTGAAGTGTCGTCACGATGCGCACATCGCGGCCTGACATCTGTCTGGCAAGAATCCCGCAGACAGCATGGGGAACGGCATAATGCATATGGATCAGATCCAGGTCATACTCTGTAATGACTTCTGAAATTTTACTCGCAAGTGTAATGTCATACGGCGGATACTTGAACACGCTGTAATCATTGATATCCGTCTGATGGATATGGATATTGGGATGGCTGGCATTTAATCTGAAAGGCACGTTCGATGTGATGAAATGCACTTCGTGCCCTTTTTCCGCCAGCTGGATTCCCAGCTCCGTTGCAATGATTCCGCTTCCCCCTACACTTGGATAACAGGTTATCCCTATTTTCATAAAATCACGCTCTATCTTTATAGTTGAGATAATGAAGCACTGCACTGGCAGTCCCTTCATTTGTTGCCAGTGGTACATCATATACATCCGACAGTCTGAGAAGTGCAGAAACATCAGGTTCATGCGGCTGTGCGGTTAAAGGATCTCTGAAGAATATGATGGTATCGATGGCCCCGTTCGCCACCATTGCACCGATCTCCTGGTCACCGCCCAATGGTCCTGACTTGCATCTGTTGACATCGAGTCCCGTATGTTCGATGATTTTCATTCCTGTCGTCCCTGTCGCAAAAAGTTCATGCTTTTTAAAGAAGTCCAAATGTAATCCGATGAATTTCAAAAGGTCGTCTTTCTTTTTATCATGGGCAATAAGTGCTATTTTCATATTCATCATCCATTTCTATGAAGTATCTTTATATTGGAGCCTGTCCTCTAATTATAGAGAATATTGATGTGGAAGTGAACTGCATGGATTAGAAAACTCTATGTGAAATCCTCGATTCTCTCATCACTGATGATGGTTTCTACATGATCCGGAAGATTCATTATCATCTCCCTGGCGACTTTTGGTCTGACATCATTTACGGATACTTTGGATAATGGCATCCAGTGGAAGGTCTCAGTCCTTCCACCGCCGATTTTATTATTACTGCGCAACTTTGTTTTCCCGTGTGATTCCATCAAATAATAGAATGTCACTTCCTGGAAATCATATTTTGTGTCATTGAACTCATAATCGAAAAAGGTTTCCACGATTGTCAGCAGCCGCTGCACGCTGTAATCGGCGTCCGTCCTTTCTTTCAGGACACGTGCTGCTGCATCCTCGCTCGTTTCGCCCAGATTTACGGGGCCCGACAGTGTGTAGAAATAACCGGTCATGTTATTGGTTGCCAAAAGTGCTCTGCCCTCTTCGATCACAATACACGCCACACGGTATCTGAATATGTTTTTTCCGGATTTGAAACCGCAGTCCATTCGAATCATCTCCTTAATTACATCTATAATCATAACAGAGAAAGTGCAGAAATAAAAAACGGATACCCCTCTGTGTGGGTACCCGTAGAATGTGATCAGTTGTTACCCCTTGCAATAAGAATGAATCTTACAAGCTCGGCAACAGCAACTGCAGTTGCTGCGACATATGTCATCGCTGCAGCATTCAGTACTTTCTTGGCATGACGGTATTCTTTTTCGTTGACGATATTGAGTGTCTCGATCTGTTTCATGGCTCTTTTAGATGCGTCGAACTCTACAGGCAGCGTAACCACCTGGAAGAGTACCGCAAATGCCATGAGTCCAATGCCGGCCCATAAAAGCATGTTTCCAAGGCCGCCGCCAACATTATTCTGAGCATACGTGATAATCATACCTGCAATAATCAGGAAGTAAGAGAAATTACTGCCTAATTGCGCCAGAGGGAAAAGCGCAGACCTGAAGTTCAGGAATGCATAACCTGTAGCATGTTGTATCGCATGTCCGACTTCGTGTGCAGCTACTGCGGTGCCTGCTACACTCGGTGTGTCATAGTTGCCAGGGGAAAGAACGAGTTTCTTGTTCTTAGGATCGTAATAATCACTGAGAAACCCTTGTCCTCTTTCAACTGAAACATCGTAAATACCATTTTCCCTGAGAATCTCCTCTGCAACCTCTCGACCAGTCAGACCACTTGTTGAACGTACTTTAGAGTACTTATTGAATGTGGATTTGACATTCATCTGAGCGAGCATTGGAACAACCATCAAAATTACAAAATAGATGATAATATACACTTGTATTCCAACCTCCAATAATTGTTCATAACTAGATTTTACTTTAAATTTGAATAGATAGTCAATCGTTAAGCTTCGGCACAAGCCGGTAAAGCATCATCAGCACAAAAACACTCAGCCAGAATGCAAAATAGCCAATGTGTTCGGCATATTGGGATAATTGGCCATATACAGGGTACTGTCCGTAGACGTAATCAATAATGTCATTGTGGAACAGCCATACTGCCGTAATATAAAAATGACTCATCTTTATTTCAAGATGCGGCAGGAATAGAATGGCCTGCACAGCCATGATGCCGTGTGATGCGATGAGCATGAGTCCGATCCATGATATGAATCCTGTCTCCATGAATGTAAGCAGGTTCATGACAACCGCCCAGACACCATATTTTATCAATGTAGTAAAAGCGAGCGCATCAATCAGCCCCCACTTTCTCCCGGCCAGGATCAGTACGATGAGTATGGATAGAAACAGTGTGGCAGTAGGGCTGTCGGGCACAAAGGGATAGAAGTACCACTCTGTCTGCGCAAGCTGTCCTCCATACCACCAATAGCCATAGAGCGTGCCTATGAAGTTCGAAATGAGAAGTATGATCAAGAATATTCTGTTGTGCATGAGTCGGATTACTGTTTCCATACAAGTTTCTCCTGTCAATAAAAAAACCCCTATCTCTAGGGGTTCTTCTTTATTCTGTGGCAGATTCTCCACCTTCGTCCTGAGTGCCTCCCATTGCTTCATCAGCGGAAGTGATTTCAAGATTAGCTACAAATTCAGAAATGCTCTGAATTTCTTCCTCTGTAAGCTGATCTTTGAAGGCAGGCATTTCACCTGTACCGTTTGTTACAAATGCATTTACTGTTTCTGCGTTCAGGTCGGGCTCAACCAGGTTCGGTCCTGAACCACCTGTGAGTTCCCCGCCGTGACAACTTGTACAGTTGGAGCGGATGAGCTCATTAAAGACAGGGTCTTCAGCATCAAGGTTCGAGAACACGATCTCACCCTGCTGGTCCTGCTGTTCCCAGTCATGATAAGCTACTGATTCCCAAGTGGTATAGAAGATGATACCGATGGACAACAGCATCATTCCAGCTGCCACGGGACGTTTTTTCCAGTGGCGCTCCTTATTGTTATCAAGCCATGGTGCAAGCAACAGGGCACCAAAAGCGATACCTGGAATGACCATTGCACCAATGATGTTGTAAGGACCGGATGCAAATGTGTATTTCAATATCTGATAAAGGAACAGGAAATACCAGTCAGGAAGCGGTATATAACCTGTATCTGTTGGATCAGCAACACGTTCAAGCGGAGCCGGATGAGCCACTGTGAGACATAGGAATCCGATGAGGAAAACTGCACCGGTAATCCATTCCTTCAGCAGGAAATCCGGATAAAACTCTTCTGTGCGACCCGGAAATTCCGAGTAGTCACGATTAAGTTTTGGTTTTTCATATTTTTGTATTCGTGAGTCGCCGACGAAAGTCAGCCCTTTTCCACGTTTCATATCAATTTACCTCCCTTGTTATTTCTTATAGTGGTCCTGCAATACCTTGTTTACGTATCATAATGAAGTGAATCGCCATTAATACAAACAGGGCCGCAGGTAAGAAGAACACGTGGATGGCAAAGAAACGTGTCAGCGTCTGAGCACCGATGATCTGTTCATCACCAGCAAGCAGAGTCTTAATCCATTCACCAACAAATGGTACACTTTCCGCAATATCCAGACCTACTTTAGTTGCGAACAGTGCTTTCATATCCCATGGAAGCAGGTATCCGGTAAATGCCAGACCAAGCATCACAGCGAATAAAAGCACTCCGACAACCCAGTTTAATTCACGTGGTGCTTTATATGCCCCGGTGAAGAATACCCTCAGAGTATGTAGGAATATCATTACTACAACCAGGCTCGCACCCCAGTGGTGCATACCTCTTACGATTACACCTGCAGCAACATCATGTTGCAGATAATAGACGGAGTTCCAGGCGTTTACAATATCAGGGACGTAATACATCGTAAGGAACATACCTGATAATATCTGAATTACCGTAATGAAAAATGTTAACCCTCCGAAACAATAGACGAAAGCAGAAAAGTGATAGGCAGGGTTAACATGCTCCGGCACTTCATGATCGGCGACATCTCTCCATATTGGAGTGATATCCATGCGATCGTCTATCCAGTCATAGATTCTATTAAGCACAGTTTTCCCTCCTATACAAGTTCATTTTCAAACATTTCACCGATTGTGATGAATCCATCAGATTCTCCGACTTCATATTGGTCAAGCGGGCCTCTCGGTGGCGTTCCCGGAATGTTCTTTCCGTTCTTCTCATAAAGTCCGTTGTGACATGGACAGAAGAATTTGTTCGGATTGGCATCATCGCCAGCCCAGGTAACTGTACAGCCCAGGTGTTTACAAATAGGTGAAAGTGCAATGATCTGGTCTCCGTCCCTGTAAACCCAGACGAAGTCCGTCACTTCACTTTTGTACCAGGCATCTTGCTGTTCATAAGAAAAGTCTACTTTCACAGGCTCTTCTGTAATCTCTTCGGCCTTGACACTTGTGGTAATCATAGAACCTTGAGCTTCGCCCTGGAACAATGGATCTAGCGCGAACCTGCCCATAGGCAGAATTGCACCTGCCGCCATGAAAGACCCCACTCCCATCAGGGAATAGTTCAGGAACTGGCGTCGTGTTACTTTTTGCGACATTAATATTTCCCCCCTCAAACGCGCGTTCTTTTACATATAAATATAACTAGGACAGTTCAATTTTAGCCTATTACCTGAAACCGGTCAATAAGGTATCGAAACTTTTGGTAAAGGGCTTCTTCTTAATGGTGTAAAAATACCTGGTTTTACTGATTCCAAATAGAAATGACCGATTTCATCACTGTTTTCACTTCATCGTTGATCATTTCCATCTTCATATCATCACTCATGTTTTCAAGCGGTATTTCATTCAGTCTGATCTTATTCATATCGCCGGGCTCTGCCTGAAGATGTGTGAGTACGATGATATTTTTAAATCCGTACTCCCTGAGCTGCGTGGTGTACATGCCGAGAAGTGAAGTATCCTCTCCCACTGTCATCATGGGAGGGGTAATGAGAAGGCGGCCTTTGAATTGTTTCTCAAGCTGTACGCAAACAATCTGAAGCAGTTCGAGGTTGCCGGCATGCACAGGCGCCTTCATATCCATATCCATGGCGGCAAAAGGGATGATGACAGTATCGATAAATTCGATTTCATCTTTTAATACTTTTAAATCTTTCTGATTATACAGCAATTCGTTCACCTGACCTTATGTTGAGTGCTTCAGCATTTCTGCAAGCCTGTAGAAAAGTTCCTGATCCTGATCATCCAGTGCCTGATCAATCTGCTTCATCATTATATCATTGGAGAGGGACTGGAGTTCTTTATCCAGGTTGTTTTCAATTTCTTTTACTTTCGCATAACGGTCATCCTGGTCCGGAAATGCAAATTCTATATAAAGCATCTCTTCCTGATTCATGTTCAGCTCGTGAAAGATGACTTCCCCATCGATTGTGACCGTATCCCCCTTCTCGAGGACGAGGGTCGGCCGATTCGTACCTGTGGTCGATATACGCAGTTTTCTTTCGATTGTCCCGTCATAGGTGAAAGAAATGTTTTTGGATACGACCGGATGGGATTTGAGGAAATTCAGGATCCACACGGCAATCCGGTCTTCAAATTCAAAGTTGTACAAAACGTAATCTATGAAATCTTTCCTATAGCTGGTCTTCCTCATTTTCCAAACGCTCCTTTTCAAACTGCCAGTCAGCATTGGTCGGATCCAGCGAAATCAATTTATCCAGAACTTCTGTTTTTGACGGGTGGCTGATTTCACTCAGATATTCATAGTAGTCTGTGTAAAATTCAAGTGATTCACCAATTAGTTTCGCAGCATCCTGATAATGCTTCAGTGCAGCTGTATCATTTTCATTTTGCTGTTCAATTTTCGCAAGCAGATATAATGATTCCCCGGAGAGTGCATGTGTATCCAGACTGCCTTCGAATGCGCTGATCTCATCAGTGCGGTCCGTCTTCAGAAGTGTCTCGAACAGCATGAGATACGCATCATCGTAATCCTGGTCAAGAGAAACAGCCTGCTTGAATGCAACTATCGCACTGTCTGCGGCACCGAGCCTGTAGTTTATACGGCCAAGGTGGAAATAGATCAGCGGGTTTGTATCATCCTGACTCAGATATTGTTCAAGCAGAGTTTTTGCAGCTTCCAGATCGTGTTCTGTTTCATGGACATTCATAAGCAATATATATGCATTGATATAATATGGTTCATTTTCAATTACTTTATCCAAAAGATTTTTCGCAGATTCATACGCCTGCAGCTGATACTCCAGCAATGCCTTTCTGTAGAAATCATCATTTGAATAAAATTTCTCGTCAACTTTGTCGAAATGGGCTTTTGCTTCTTCGAGTTCAATCTGGTTCATGTAGAGTTCTGCTGCGCGCAGATCGAAGTTGACACCATTCAGTTCCTCAATACCCTGGTCGAGCAGCGCCTGATAATACCTCAGCGCTTCCTGGAAATCCCCATCCTGGTAATAGATTTCAGCAAGGGCATAATCCAATATAGGTTCATCTTCGATTGCCTTGGCTTCATGGATCAGTCTGATGGATACATCATTCATATTGAGCTGCTGGAAGATTTCCGCTTTCAGCATGAGTACCGTTTTTGTCTTGGGGGCCTGGTTGATGAGGCTGAGCGCCTCGTCAAGTCTGCCGTCGGCAATATAGATATCGGTGAGATATGCGAGTACTTCATCGTCATGTTCGACATGGGAATGAAGATGCTGGAAAATCACTTCCGCTTCCCCAATGAACCCCGCCTGTACAAGTGTATCTCCGAGGATGAAGAGTGTCTCCAGTTCCATATCGTCATTAAGCCGGTCAAGGCCGTTCAGTACACTGGTGATTTTGTCTTCCGGGTATTTCCCTGATTTTAATTCATCTATTATTGAATAGATTTGATCCTGCATAGTTAAGCATCCTTCCGTAATGACTCCAAGTCATTTATAAATCCTGGATATGATATATCTATGGCTGAGCTGTCATCGATGTTGAGCGGTGTGTCTGAAACAATGGAGAACACAATGAGCATCATGATGATCCGATGGTCGTGATATCCTTTAACATCCGTTTCAGGTACTGAATCAATGCTACCCGGGATGACAGTGAAACCATCTTCTTTTTCTTCGAATCTGATGCCGAATTTGGACAGTTCATCGACAACTGCACGAATCCTGTCTGTTTCTTTGAATCTGAGTTCCTCCGCATCACTCACGGTGCATGGTTCACTGCTGTAGGCAGCAAGGAGTGCGAGAATTGGGATTTCATCTATGAGCCTCGGTATGATTTCTCCTGAAATATTGAAACCGCGGAGTTCAGGCGTGTAGGAGGCGGTTATATTCCCTATCGCTTCCCCGCCGCCCGGCAGTGTCTCGATGTGCATATCTGCACCCATCATCTCCAGGACTTCGAGTATACCGGATCGTGTCGGGTTCAAAGAAACATTCTCGATCGTGATCGATGCACCTGGTTTTAAAATTGCGAGGGCGATTGGAAATGCCGCAGATGAAATATCACCCGGGACGGTGACATCCGATGCTTTGAGCGTCTTTTTTCCCTCCAGGGAGATAACACCGTCCTTTGACACCAGATCTGCTCCAAACTGCTGCATCATGATTTCAGAATGATCTCTTGATGGAGAAGATTCGCGGACGACTGTCGTTCCTTCCGCAAAGAGGCCGGCAAGCAGGATTGCACTTTTTACCTGGGCACTTGCAATCGGCATATTGTAGTCGATCGCTTTCAGAGGCTTCGGGAAGATGTGTACAGGAGGATATTTTTCATCTTTAAGGCGGATATCCGCTCCCATTTCAAGAAGCGGCTTCTGTACCCGGTCCATCGGACGTTTATTGATAGAGTCATCACCGCTGAATTCCGCCCTGAGGCCCACACCGGCCAGAAGACCGATGATCAGGCGGGAGGTCGTGCCGGAATTCCCTGTGTACAGGGCCGCCGACGGTGAATGCAGATGTTCATGTCCTTTTGATTCAATGATCCATTTATCATCCAATTCAGTAATGTCTGCTCCGATGGCACGCATGATTTCCATGGTACGGTATGTGTCTTCACTTTTTAGAGGCTGTTTTATTTCTGTACGGCCCTCGGCAAGTGCAGCCAGCATAAGGGAACGGTGAGTGATGGATTTATCACCGGGGACTCTCAATGTACCTTCGAAAGTACTGTTCAAAAGTTGTCTCATAGGCTCTCCTTCAGATTTTTAATAAGTTTGATAAGCAGTTTCTGGTCAATTTCTGTAAACCGGGCTTCTCCTATACTGTCCATGACAATATATCCGATCCGGTCAGTATTCTGGTTTTTCTTGTCTTTAGTCATTAAAGAAATCATGTCTTCTGCATCGATTGTCTTTAATTCTTCTACAGGATAGCCCAATCCTTTAAAATACCCGTAGTACCGCTTCAAATCGAAAGTCTGTTCCTGATTCAGTGCATTTGATATATGGAGTGCAGCATATATGCCCAGGGTCACAGCGATGCCGTGCGGCATTTTATACCTGTATTCTATCGCATGTCCCAGAGTATGACCAAGATTGAGATGCTTCCTTACCCCGGATTCATTTTCGTCTTTGATGACATAATCCATTTTGGTTTCGATGCCTTTGATGATAAAAGGTTCAACAGTGTTGACGTCAATACCGTCCTTTGTCGCCATCATCAATGCATCCACCGTTTCCTGGTCTCTCAGCATCGCGTGTTTGATCACTTCTCCGAAACCACTGAGCATCTCTGAATCAGGGAGTGAATCGAGGAAATCCAGGTCATAGACTACACCCTTCGGCCGGTGGAAGGCTCCGATCAGGTTCTTCCCGTGCCTGCTGTTGATGGCTGTCTTACCTCCGATTGAGGAATCATGGGCGAGCAGGGTCGTCGGCACATGGATATAATCCACGCCTCTTAAAATGCTGGCTGCAGCAAACCCTCCGGCATCTCCTGCTGCGCCGCCGCCGATGATGACGATCAGGCAATTTCTCTGTATTCCCTTTTCGAGGAGAGACTCCAGAAGATTGCTGAAGGCATCGAAATATTTCGATGCCTCCCCCTGCTCCATCAAAATCGGATCTTCAATAAAAGACAGCTTCCCATTTTTGTGTAAACGATATACATTTTTATCTGCAAGGTAAAAAACCTGATTATAGCTGCTTGTATAATCTGTAAGTTTATCTTCAAGTATTCCGCGTGATACGTCTATTGCATAGTTGCCATCTTTATATTGGGTCGTGATTTTCATGAGATCAGTACTCTTTCACTCGTTTTTTATAAATTTCAACGGATTCTTTGAGTTCATCGATGTCATCGTGCGGGAATTTGTCGAGAACAGCGCGGGCAACTTCTATTGCCACCATGTGTTCACATACTATTGACGCAGCCGGTACTGCACATGCATCGCTCCGCTCAATTGTTGCTTTGAACTGTTCCTTGGAGTTGATATCGACACTGAGAAGCGGTTTATAAAGCGTCGGTATGGGTTTCATAACAGCTCTGACAACAATTGGCATCCCTGTGGTCATACCGCCCTCAAATCCTCCAAGATTATTTGTACGGCGTGTGTAGCCTTTCTCTTCATCGTAAAGGATTTCATCCTGCACCTGGGAACCCGGTGTGGAGGCAGCTTCAAAGCCGGCGCCGAATTCCACGCCTTTGAACGCATTGATGCTGACAACACTGCCTGCAATTTTTGAATCCAGTTTCCTATCATAATGGACATGACTGCCCAGGCCCGGAATCGGATTTTCCACGATCACTTCTACGATTCCGCCGATCGAGTCGCCATTCTTTTTAGTATCGTCGATCAATTGCTCGGCTTCAATGGTTTTTTCTTCGGAAACCATTCTTACTGAAGAATTATCGGCAAATGCGCGGATATCTTCCAGATTATACTGTCCTTCGTCCTTTACACTGCCAATCTGATTCACACGGCTGGTGATGCGGATATCAAGGGCATGGAGAAGTTCTTTGCACAGTGCGCCTACAGCAACCCGGGCTGCCGTCTCACGTGCAGAAGAGCGTTCCAGTACATTTCTGAGATCACGCATATTATATTTCATGCCGCCGACCAGGTCGGCATGTCCCGGACGTGGTTTAGTAATGACGCGTTTTATGGATTCCTGCTCTTCCGGTGTAAGCGGGTCGCTGCCCATGATCTTACTCCAATGCTTGAAGTCATCGTTATTTATTTCAATCATGATCGGGCTGCCCAGAGTTTTAGCATGCCGGATTCCGCTGCCGAACAGGAAAGTATCTTTTTCAATCTGCATTCTCCGGCCGCGTCCATATCCGCCCTGCCGTTTAATCAGTTCTTTTGTCATTCTCTCTTTGTCAATTTCCAGATTTGCCGGAAATCCTTCTACGATTGCCGAAAGCTTTGGTCCGTGTGATTCGCCTGCTGTTAAAAATCTCATTTTATGCACCTACCTATTTATTGATATTAAAAAAAGCTGAGTTTAGACACCCAGCTTATGACGCTCAAATTCTAGTATATCCAGGAGCTGTTGATTAAGTCGTAATCAAGTACTTCTGATTCGTCGAAGAAAAGACCAATTTCTCTTTCAGCGCTTTCTGGTGAATCTGAGCCGTGGATGATATTTTTACCGACTGTAAGGCCGAAATCTCCACGGATAGTACCAGGTGCGGCCTGTTGCGGATTTGTTGCACCAACTACGAGACGAGCTGTATCGATGACGTTCTCACCTTCAAGCACCATTGCAAAAACAGGTCCTGAAGTGATGAAGCCAACCAATTCACCGAAGAAAGGTTTATCCTGGTGTTCCTGGTAATGTGTTTTGGCAAGGTCTTCTGATACATGCATAAGTTTTGCACCTGCAAGTTTAAAACCTTTATTCTCCAAACGTTCTACAATTGGTCCAACAAGATTTCTTTGTACGCCATCAGGCTTAATCATTAAAAATGTCTTTTCCATTTCAAGTCTCCTTTAGATGATTTCCATACTATTCTAACATTTTCAAATTTGATATTTCAATTCAATTTAGACGGTTTGCAAGTTTTTCTGCAATTTGGAGCAGATAAGTGCGGACAGGCTCATCGATTTCACTGATAGAGGCCTTTGCCTCTTCAATATGCTCCGTGCTGATCTGGATCGATTTTTCTATTGAATCGGAATGGAGCAGATCTTGTATCAAGGAGTCTAAAATCGTTCTGTCATCATGAAAAGCTTTCAGCTTCTCTTTGAATTCATGATCAGAGTCTCTCAGCAGCAGTACCGGGAGTGTGTAATGCCCATTTTCCAAGTCTGAGAATTTGGGTTTCCCCAAACTCTTCTCATCTCCGGTAAAGTCCAGGCAATCGTCGATAATCTGAAAGCTCATACCGATATGATAGCCATATTTCAGAAGAGCCGATAGTTCTCCATCCGGAACTTGTGCGGCATATGCACCCATCTTGATGCTGAGTTCAATAAGCAGAGCGGTTTTTCTATAGATTTTCTGATAATAATCATCAAGTGTCTGATCTGCATTGAACTGGTGATCAAACTGGAAAAGTTCTCCGCTTACAATATCCTTCATTGCAATTGAAAAAGCTTCATGAAGCTGCTTATGTTCGATGGTGCTTACGAGCTCCAACGATGTTGAAAGCAGATAATTACCTGTATTTACGGCCTGAAGGTAGCCATGCTCATAATAGACAGTCCCCTGCCCCCGCCTGAGTTTGCTGTCGTCTACGATATCATCGTGCACCAGACTTGCCATATGGATCAATTCGAGACTTGCACCGGCTCTTATGACATCATCGTGTTTACTCTGATCACCGAGCCGGCCGACGAGGAGTGTAAATGTCGGGCGGATCTTCTTGCCTCCGGATTGAAACAGGTTATAACTGCTGTCATTGACAATAATGCCATTTGGATTGAGACTCTCTTTTATCAGGTTACCCACTTCTTCAAAGTCCGATGCCAGAAATTCTTTATGTTTAATCAAACAGATCCCACCTGTCCCAGAGGCTTGTAGGCAATATGTGTTGCGGCTGTGCCTAAAGTATGGGATAAGATTTTAACATTGGTGAAGCCTGCAACAGTAATCATATCTTTAAGCTCCGGCTTTGTCAGAAAGGAGTTTGTGGATTCATAGAGCCACTCGTATTCTTTCGTCCTGCCGGCAATTACTCCGCTCAGCTTCGGCATTATTTTTCCAAAGTAAAAATCAAATCCTGTATTTACAATGATGTTTTCCGGTGTGGAAGTTTCCAGGACAACCAATACCCCGCCCGGTTTCAATACTCTGTAAAACTCCTCAACCGCCTGTTTATAATCAGGAAGGTTACGGAGTCCGAAGCCAATTGTGAGAAAGTTGAAACTGTCATCCTCAAAAGGGAGATCCATTGCATTTCCCTGCAACAGATTGATATTGCTATAATCTTCAACTTTGCTCTTTGCGACTTCAAGCATATTCTCACTGAAGTCAAGGCCGGTGACATTTGCTCCCGGCGCTTTTTCCGCAAGCTGAATTGTCCAATCACCGGTGCCGCAGCATACATCCAGAACTTCATGTCCGTTTTTGACGAACATTTCTTTCATTGTCCTGTTCCTCCATGCAGTATGCTGATTCAGACTGATGATGTTATTCATATGATCGTAATCATCAGATATAGCATTGAATATTGTTTGTACTTTTGTCTCTTTGTCCATTAGATTCACCTTTACTCATGGGTTATGTACGGGAGTGAAGTGATGTCTGTCGCTTTTACCTGTTCATCAATCAATGCTTCCAACCCCACATCTGTATATCCGTGTTCAACGAGGTAGAGCATCGGAGCATAGAGCAGCCATTTCACTTCAGCAGCGCCAGGCATTTCACCTGAAACAGCAAGATGGGATTTTCTTGAACTGAGCTGTTTTGAGAGGTTCATCATGTCCCGGAGTACAGAATAGCTCCTGCCCTTTGCAAGATACATATAGAACCTGCTGAACAGATAATCACCTGCCAGCACATGGAGCTCCCTGTCTTCATCTTCAGGTGTATTGTCCAGAAAATTAAGTGCCGTATTAAAAAGAAGAACGCCATCATTTACATGGCTGCCGCGCAGGACATTGCCCTTTTCCGAGAAGAAGTCAAAAAAAGGATTATTATGTATGTTGAGAATCCATGCGCCATCTCCCAGGCCAATTTCAAGTTCTTTCTTAAGAGCATCCATGAAAATATCACCTTATAAATTAATAGACCTAACCAAAGTAAGTTAGGCCTAAAGTAGTCAATTATTTTACTGCATCTTTAAGAGCTTTACCTGCTTTAAATGCTGGTACTTTAGATGCTGCAATCTCAATTTCTTCACCAGATTGTGGATTGCGTCCTTTTCTAGCAGAGCGTTCACGCACTTCGAAGTTACCGAAGCCGATCAGCTGTACTTTTTCACCTTTTTTCAAAGATTCCTGGATTGTGTTAAATACTGCATCTACTGCAGCACCTGCTTCTTTTTTTGTAAGATCAGCATCGTCGCTGACCGCATTAATCAAATCTGTCTTGTTCACCAGATCCACCTCCTTATATGACTATAATGATAAGTGTTTTTATCATTATGTTTTGACTTTAACACAGTGGTCTTTGCACTGCAACGGATTTCACTGTTTTATTGGCAAAAAATCCTTTACTGGCCGCTTTTGTGGCGACTTGTCATGAAGATTGGCTGGTTTTTTTCATCCACTGTTATTTCCGGAGAATAAATGGGAACTATTGGTGTATATTCATACAATACATGCCTGATATCCTCACCTGTTTCGAATTGCAGATTATTCTCACTGATAATCCGGCCGATCTCTTCACGGTAGTCCACCACAAATTCCTGACCACCGTTGTAATAGACGTTCAGTGCAGAACCGGAATACGGACTTGTTACAGTCGGATTGTCGGACAGCTTGTAAAATCCGAGGTCCAACTGATAGACATTAGGTCCGATTTCATCACCCAGATGCACATATTCCCCCATGGCATCCAGTCTGATCGTAAGCGAACGGATCTCTCCCGTTATGCCGAGATCTGCAAGCTTAACTTTCGGATCGTTTTCTGCATCGATGATCACATATTGATAACTGCCCCCGGCTTCGTACGAATTTTCAGGGCGCTCATCCAGATAATTTGGAACAAGCATTTCAAAATCGATCTGATATTCCAGATACTCCCTTTGGTTTTCCATCGTTTTGATCGGCAACATGCCTCCCGAATCTTCCTGGTACTTCTCCACCGCATTCTGAACCATCTCTACCTGAGCCTCTCCCGGTATTTGATTTCCAGCTTTCTCAGATTCAGGGTATAGACATCCGGACATCAGCAATGTAGCTATTAAAAGAAATGAAATCTTAAAACTACGCATGGGTGCTGCCTCCGAGAACAGGAATCATAAGCAGGAAAGCGGCAATCAGGAGAATCCATGCCACCAGAGAAATAAAAATACTTAGAAATCTGTTTTTTACAACGTATCGTGCGACATAAATCAGTACAGCGGCAAGAGCCATTGCACCTATTGAATAAAATGAAATCCACATGAGATTCATTCTGGATATATCAAACATTGTATCACTCTCTTGTCCAATCTTTGTATTGCTTTTCAAGCAGATCTTCCAGCTTGTCTGTTTCCCCTGTCTTCTCACGCATCATCAGTGCATAGAAGGCTTCGTCTTCGGTGATGCCATGGAACAGATATTTATACAGCACTTCAGTGATGGGCATTTCTACACCGTATTCCTTGGATAATTCATATGCTGCTTTTGTTGTGTTCACACCTTCGACTACCATGCCCATCTCTTCCTGTGCTTCATCGACACTTTTGCCTTCGGCGAGCATGATTCCACAGCGGTAGTTTCTTGAATGCATACTTGTTGCTGTAACAATCAGGTCTCCCATACCTGTAAGCCCCAGGAATGTCAGAGGGTTTGCTCCCATCCTTGTGCCCAGACGGGTGATTTCCTGCAGACCGCGGGTAATAAGTGCAGCTTTTGCATTATCTCCGAATTCAAGACCGTGAAGCACACCGATGGCAAGTGCAATGATGTTTTTCAATGCGCCGCCGATCTCCACTCCTGTCATATCATCATTCCTGTATACCCGGAAGTATTTATTCATGAAGATATCCTGGACTACCTGCAGGCTGTCAGGATTTTTACAGGCGGCACTAACTGTCGTAGGGGACTTCAATGCGACTTCCTCAGCATGGCTCGGCCCGCTGAGTACACATACATCAGTCATCGTTTCATCAGTCATCTCTTCTGAAATGACGTCGGATACACGCATATGGGTACCGAGTTCCAGTCCTTTTGCCACATGGACGATCACAACTTTTTTATTTAAATCCCTAAGTATTTCATTCAGCTTCCCGGAAACTGTCCGGATTGCTTTTACCGGCACAGCCAGGACAATAAGTTCTCCGTGTACTGCAGCTTTTTTCAGATCTGAAGTTGCAAGGATTTCCTCATTCAAATCGATATTTTTCAAAAAACGATGGTTAGTATGTTCCTGACTGATTTCTGAAACAACTTCCTGGTTCCGTCCGTACATGAGTACATCATGACCATTATCCTTAAGCACCATTGCCAGGCTGGTGCCGAAGCTGCCGGTGCCGATTACAGAAATATTCATAGATTTGCACCCTCCTAGTTACGTTTTCTGCTTACAATATGAATCGGTGTTCCTGTGAAATCAAATGCATTCCTCAGCTGATTCTCCAGATACCTGCGATAGCTGAAATGCATCAGTTCAATATCATTTACAAATAACACGAATGTTGGCGGAGCGACGCCAACCTGTGTGCCGTAAAATATGTTCAGCCTGCGCCCTTTGTCTGTCGGTGTCGGATTCATGCTGACACTGTCAACAAGCACTTCGTTGAGTGTGCTGGACTGCACCCTTTTCTTATGGGAGTCATTTACGAGCCGGATCAGCGGGAACAGCGTCGTCAGGCGTGACTTGGTGACAGCCGAAACAAATGTGATCGGTGCATAATCCAGAAACTGAAATTCATTCCTTATTTTATCCTCGAATTTTTTCATCGTCTTGTCGTCTTTTTCAACAGCATCCCATTTGTTTACCACAATGATGACTGCACGTCCCGCCTCATGGGCAAGGCCTGCAATACGTTTATCCTGCTCAAGTATACCTTCTTCACCGTCGATCACAACCAGCACAACATCGGAACGTTCTATGGCCCTGTTTGCCCTCAAAACAGAATATTTTTCAGTGGCTTCATATACTTTCCCTTTTTTTCGCATACCAGCAGTATCTATCAGGGTATAGTCTTCACCATCGTAAGTGTATGCTGTATCAATTGCATCCCGGGTCGTTCCGGCAATATCAGAGACAATGACTCTCTCCTCGCCGAGAATAGCATTCACGAGGCTCGATTTGCCGACGTTCGGCCGTCCGATCAGTGATACTTTGATGGAAGTATCCATTTCTTCTTCCTCTTCCAGAATTCTGAAATGGTTTACTGCTTCATCCAGAACGTCTCCAAGTCCCAGGCCATGTGATCCCGAAACCGGATAAGGATCGCCTAGACCGAGTTGATAAAACTCATAAATATCGTTTCTCATTTCGAAGTTGTCAATTTTATTTACAGCAAGCACTACCGGCTTTTTAGATTTCTGTAAAATACGTGCAACAAAAAGATCATCCTCCGTTACACCTTCCCTGCCGTTTGTAATCATCAGAATGACATCCGCTTCAAGGATTGCTATTTCAGCCTGCAGCTTGATCTGTTCCTGGAAAGGTTCATCTTTAATTTCTATTCCGCCTGTATCAATTACGTTGAATTCGTAATTTAACCAGTCGCCAGCAGCATAGAGCCTGTCTCTGGTCACACCAGGAGTATCTTCCACAATTGCTTTTCTTTCACCGATAATTCTATTGAACAGTGTGGATTTACCGACATTCGGCCGCCCTACCACTGCAATGGTTGGTTTGTACATAGGTTCCCTCCTATTTTAAATATATTTTAACACAAAAATAAAATAAAGAGCGATAGACATCGCTCTTTATAGAATCAAAATCATGTCATTTTTATAACAATTAAATATCAAGATCTTTGAAACGATCGCCGAATACATCGCCGAGAGTCGGACCGTCATCATCGGAATCGTCACGGTAGACCTTTGGTTCGTTGTTTGAACTTCTCGGTGCTGGTTCTGTCGTTTCCTTGATTGAAAGTGAAATCTTTTCGGAATCCTCATTAAGTGAAAGGATTTTAACTTCTACTGTCTGTCCCTCTTTTAATACATCACTCGGAACTGCGACATGTTCGTGGCCGATTTCTGAAACATGTACCAGTCCTTCAACGCCCGGAGTGACTTCTACAAATGCCCCGAAATCGACAAGTCTTCTGACTGTCCCTTCCAGTACATCACCTTCGGAATGTTCTTTTACAAATCCGTCAAACGGACTTTCCTGTGCCTGCTTCAGAGACAGGCTGATTCTTTCCTGTTCAGGATCGACATCGAGTATCTTCACATTCACCTTGTCACCGATATTGACTGCATCTTCAACTTTCTCAACTCTGCTGTAGCTCAGTTCAGATATATGAGCTAGACCATCAACTTCACCAAGATTAATGAAAGCACCGAATGTAGTGATACGTACTACTTCACCTTCTACAATACTTCCCACATCGAGTGTTTCAAGCTGTTTTTTTCTCTCTACGGCTTTTTCAGCTTCCACAATGCGTTTTCTGTTAAGGATTACACGATTTTTCTCAGGTTCGATGTCTTCAACTTTAACTTCCAGTTCCTGACCGTCAAACTGTTCCAAATCCTCAATGTAGGCATCAGAAAGGAGCGATGCCGGGATAAATCCTCTCACGCCAACATCAATAACCAGACCTGCTTTGACAACTTCCATTACAGTGCCTGTAATCGTCTCGTCATTGTCTTTTGCAGACTGAAGAGAATCATACGCATTGGATTCCTCCAGTTTTCTGATGGAAAGGATAACATTTTTGCGGTCATCTTCATTTTCAACTTTAATGACCACGCCTTCGATGGAATCGTCTTCTGAAACAATTTCTTCCGGACGTTCAATTCTCTTGCTTGTGAGCTGACTGATTGGTACGATTCCTTCGAAATCGGAGTCGTCTATATGAGCTTTCACGAATTTGTCTTCTATCTTGTACACAGTACCTTTGACAGTCTCCCCTACTTCAAAGCCGGGTGAAACTTCATTTTCCTGTGGCGTATCCTCAGCGGATACTTCTTCGTTAACCTCATTGGAATTCTCGTTGATTGAAGAATTGTCAACCTCTTCCTGGTTCTCTTCGTTCTTGATATTATCTGTCGTCATGTGCCTGCCTCCAATTACATTACTAAAAAGTATATATCTAACTTCTTATAAATGTATAGATTTGTCAAGTGATTAGTCAGAAAATAAAAGATTGTTTATATCTTCTGTAATCTTCAGTGTAACATCTTTACGGTTCATTCCGTCGTCTGTGAGTTGTTTAGTATCAATTGGTTTGCCAAATACTATTGTAACACCTTTTTTACGGTCATAACTTCCTTTGATGGCTGCCGGAACAATTTTTGCTCCCGATTTCACAGCCACGAAGCTTGCTCCCTGCTGCAGATCGCGTAATTTACCATCTCTGCTTCTGCTGCCTTCAGGGAACATGCACAGCATATTGCCTTCATTGAGGACCTCGATGGATTTCTTCAATGCTGCCCGGTCACTCTTACCTCGTTCTACCGGAAAAGCATTGAGATGTGAAATCAGATATCCCAGCACCGGTATTTTAAACAGTTCCGCTTTTGCAAAGAATGACATGTCGCGATCCACACTTATTCCGACCAGCGGCGGATCGTATTCTGAAATATGATTGCTGCATATCACGACAGGGCCATCCTTCGGAATCCGGTCTTTGCCCACTACCGTAATTTTGAACCGGGTATGGTAATAGCTTTTAACTAAGTTTTTGGCGATGGTGTAGAACATCTCTATTCTCCTCTCAGTAGCTCTTCTGCCATGCGTATGATGTTATTTTCCACTTCTTCAATGTTCATATGGCTGGTATCCAACAAAATTGCATCATCCGCTTTTCTGAGTGGAGAGATCTCTCTTGTCATATCAAGATCATCACGCCTGATGATCTGCTGGATAAGAGTGGAAAGATCCACATCAACGCCTCTTTCCTGTTCTTCTTCCAGTCTGCGTTTTGCACGGATTTCAGGAGATGCCTTCATATATATTTTCAGTTCTGCATCCGGCAGTACAGTGGTACCGATATCCCTGCCGTCCATGACCACACCTTTATCAGCTGCGATAACACGCTGCATCTGCACGAGGTATTCCCTCACACTCTGTATACTTGAAATGGCACTGACGTTTTCAGTGACTTCGGGTGAGCGGATTTCGGATGATATATCTGCACCGTTTAAATAAATGGAACGGTGCGCGTCATTTGAAAACCTGATGTCCACATCGTTCAGATTCTCCATCACTTCCCTTCCGGAGTTCAAGACATGTAATGTCACTGCGCGGTACATGGCACCAGTATCTATATATACATACCCGAGCCTTTCCGCCACACGTTTTGAAATGGTGCTTTTTCCTGCTGCTGCAGGACCGTCGATTGCAATATTGATCTTATTATTCATATAAACCCGCCTTGTTGATTGTTCCAGTTTATTCTATCATATATTTAAGAAATCGTTTAGGAGGAAGTGGCATGAATAATAAAATATTAGCTATACATACAGGCGGCACCATCAGTATGTCATCAGAAGACGGCCTCATCTCATCCGGGGAAGACAATCCGGTTACGCTGGACAGTACAGTGGAACTGGATATCCGGCTGGAAGAAATCTACCCTGTGAAGAAACCGTCTCCTCATATGACTCTGGACGATATGCTTGCAATCCGCGATATTATATTGGAAAGAAAAACAGATTTTGATGGTTTTGTCATCACCCACGGAACGGATACTCTGGAAGAAACGGCATACTTTCTTGATCTGGCCCTCGATATTTCAGCACCTGTCATTGTAACCGGTGCTATGCGCTCGTTCAATGAGATTGGATCGGATGGTCTGTACAACTACATTTCCAGCCTCCGCACAGCAAGAGACCCTGCTTCGGCGGACAGAGGGGTGCTTGTCGTGTTCAACGATGAGATCCATACTGCGAGAAATGTCACTAAAACGCATACTTCTAATATAGCTACTTTCCAAAGTCCGAATCACGGGCCAATTGGTTTTCTGACCAAGGACTCAATCCTGTACCATCACCAGATAGCCCATCAGGATCAGTTTGATGATGTAGACCTGGAATTTAAAGTAGGATTGATCAAGGCGCATGCGGATCTTGACGATACATTTTTCGACGCACTGATAGAAGCTGGCTATCACGGGCTCGTTCTGGAAGCGCTGGGACAAGGGAACATACCTCCAAGTGCTTTGGGAGGTCTCCAGAAAGTATTGGACCATGGTATTGATACAGTCCTTGTATCCCGTTCATTCAACGGAATCGTAGGCAGCTACTATGATTACGTGGGCGGCGGACATGATCTTGCAAACAGAGGTGTGATATTTTCAAATGGTTTAAATGGACAGAAGGCGCGTATCAAGCTGCTGCTTGCACTCAGCAATGGGCTTAAAGGTGCGGCGTTGGAAGAAATATTCAGACACTAAAAGCACCTGGCGGGCGGTTGCCTGCCAGGTGCTTGCTATTTCTCCTGTTTTTTCAAAATATCATCTGCAATTACGCCGCCGTGGAACCTGCCGTTTTCTATAAATATCGTATTGGCATCATTACCGGCAGCAATTACGCCTGCAATATACAGATTTTCTACATTTGTCTCCATTGTTTCCGGATCATGCAGCGGCGCTGTGCCGAATTCATTTTCATTGATTTTTATTCCGAATGACTGAAGAAATCTATAGTCCGGATGATAGCCGATCATGGCAAAAACATGATCGTTCGGTATTTCGAAGACTTCACCGTCTTTTTCCAAAACAACGCTGTCGTCTTTAATATCTTTGACATCCGTGCCGAAATGCATCTCTATCTTATCGTGTTTGACCAATGAATCGAATTGCGGAAGTATCCACGGTTTCACACTTTTCGAATAGGCATTCTGACGGTAGACGACGGTGACATTGCTGCCAGCTTTTTCAAGCTCCATCGCAGCATCGACACTCGAGTTTTTACCTCCGATGACCAGTACATCCTGTTTGAAGAAAGGATGCGCCTCTTTGAAGTAATGGGATACTTTTTCTTTATGCTCCCCTGGTACATCAAGTCGGTTGGGCTGGCCGTAATACCCGGTGGCAATGACCAGATGCCTGCAGTTGTAGGTGTCTTTTGATGTTTCGAGTACGAAGCCTGTTTCATTCCGCCTTCCGGATGTCACTTCCTCGTAAGTGTTGATATTCAAGTCAAAGTGCTTTACAGCTTCCCTGTAGTAGACAAGCGCCTGATTCCGTTTAGGTTTATGGGCTTCGGTAATGAATGGGAATCCGCCTATTGCCAGTTTCTCACTTGAGGAGAAGAATGTCTGATGTGTGGGATAGTTATAAATGGCTTCGACGACATTCCCTTTTTCTATTATGAGATGGTCAAGACCGCGTTTTTGAAGTTCTATTGCGGCGGACATCCCGCACGGTCCTGCGCCGATGATGATTGTTTCGATGTATTTCATGGTTAACACCTTTCTATTCCGGGATGACAAGTTCCTGGCCGACAGTCAGCGAGTCTGGGCTAACGCCATTTGCATCCATTATCTTATTAACATTTTCGGTACTGCCGCTGCCGTAATACCGGATGGCGATCCTGAAAAGGTTGTCCTCCGGACTTACTACGTGAGTTGTTCCTCCGGAAGTGCCCTCTTCAGCCGATTCTTCATTCTCAACAGATTCTTCAGTCTGCTCCTCAGTGGGTTCCTCTTCGGTAACTTCTTCCGAGGATTCCTCCGCGGTATCATTTTCAGCAGGTGTTTCCACTTCACTTGAATCAGAACCGGAATCCTCTCCGGATTCTTTTTCTTCGATTGCAGCTGTTGCTGCGTCCTCTAGTTCTGATTGTTCCTCTTCAGAGTAATCGAAAGCAAGTTCCCCGGTGCCAAGATCCTCACCGGAATCCGAACCTTCTTCGCGATTCTCAGCCAGTTCCCTTTCCTTTTCGGCTTTCTGTGCTTCGAGCTCTTCATTGACTTCTCCATCCGTCTGTTCGTTGGAAGCATCTTCTGTGCTCTCTTCTGTGCCCCCTGCAAGTTCAGTCCCGTTTCCACCGGATGGCCAGAAGTTGCTGATGATCATTACGAAAAGAATGATGGTTACAGGTAGAAGGAAGGCCCCGCCAATGATGATTGGCAGCAGGCCTTTTTTCTTTTCCTCATTCCCTTCTTTTACTTCTTCAGTATTGGAAGTTTTCCGTCTGTTTCCAAAATCGGCCAATTTTTCTTTGGAAACTTTAAGTTCGTCTCTGAAGCGCTTATTGTATGATGAAAATTTGCCTGCAAAAAACACTTTTCCTTTCTCAAGGTTCTCACGGCTGAAATAAGCAGACATCTTTTGACCTATATAAGCAAAAGGACTGGGTTTCTGTTCGCCGGGCTTGGCTTTGGCCTCCTGCTTCTGCTTTTCTTTCTCAAGCTTCGCACGATGACGGTCAGAGCGTTTCATCGTCTGCTTTTGCTCATCCTCAGATGGATTGTTTTTCGCTCCGTCGACATCTTTAGAAGCACGCTTATGTTCAATATCTTTATAAAAATCGTCCTTCATTGACATTCTCCTCAAACTAAAGTAATTCTACTTCATTATATTACGTTTCCATTACATTTTAAAGTGATAATGAAATGAAGGATACGCCAATAGTCGTATTGTACCTCATCTAGACCAAATATAATTGAAAATAAGGAAGATTAGCCGTAAAATGGTTATGAAGAAATGGTGAGAGGTGAAAAAATGAGCGGGAAAAAATATACCATAGTTGATATGGATACATGTATTGCCTGTGGTGCCTGCGGTGCAGCTGCACCTGATATATATGATTATGATGATGACGGCATTGCCTACGTGATCCTGGATGATAATAAAGGTATCACAGCTGTGCCTGAGGAACTTCTCGAAGATATGGAGGATGCGTTTGATGGATGCCCTACTGATTCCATCAAAGTAGAAGAGGAACCATTCGATGGTGATCCACTTAAATTCGAGTAGATAGATTGATTAAAACACATGCGCAGCCGGTCGGCTGCGCATGTGTTTTAATTTTATCACTTCATCAATTTTTCAAGCTTCGGAATAAGTTTAATGTAGATAAGGTAGGCGACAAGGCAGACGATGATGCCCTTGATGAGATTGAACGGGATAATGCCGGCTGTGACCACTGCCCGGATATTTGCAATCAGATCAGTATGGTCGATGATCAGGCCGTACATCGGCAGCAGTACGAAATAGTTGAGCACCGCCATCATGAAGGTCAGGGACAGGATACCGAGTACAAAACCTGCAATCAGTGATTTTCTTGTTTTCGACCGCACATACATGAAATAGACCGGCAGCAGCAGTGAGAATGCTGCAAGCAGATTGGCCAGCGGACCGATAGGTTCGCTCGCCATCAGCAGAGCATATAGCACAATCTTTAAAACGATGATCAGAGATCCTGCCATGCCTCCCAATAAAATGAATCCGATAAATGCCGGAATATCGGAAAAGTCCACCATTAAAAATGGCGGCATGAACGGAATTGGAAATTGCAGGAGCATCAGTATAAACGACAAAGCTGCAAGTATACTGATCAAAATCAACCTTTGTAACTTATTCTGTCTCATAGCCTCATCTCTCTTCGTTTGTTTTTGGCAGAACAATCCGGAATGTCGTTCCGCTGCCGAATTCACTTTCCAGTTCAATCGTTCCGTTATGCCTGTGTATTATACTGCGGACGATATAGAGTCCGAGCCCTGTACCGTGTTTACCGCGCGTTCTTGATTCATCCACTTTGTAAAATCTTTCAAAGACACGTTCCTGATGTTCGGGAAGGATACCTGCACCGGTATCACTGACTTCTATGATCGCAAACCGTCCCGCTTCGGTGACATCTATCTTTATTCCGTCTCCCTCTGACGTATAGCGGATGGCATTATCCAACAGATTCGTCAGCACCTGGTTGATCTTATCATAGTCAAAGTTGAAGAGAAGATTGGAATCATGCGTATCAACAGTGAAGGAAATACCGTTTTCCTGCATCTCATGACGGAATCTTGCTGCTAGTTTTTCGAGCAGATCACCGAAATCATTTTCATCAATATTGAAGAAGTCGGATCCGGTATCCATCCTTGCTATGGTAATCAGTTCATTTACCATGGTGTTCATCCTGTCGGATTCATCTTTTATAATACCTGCCATCTCTTTGATTTCATCAGGACCTGTGACAATATCATCAATGAGTGCCTCTGAGTACCCGCTCAGCATCACCATCGGTGTTTTCAATTCATGTGACACATTTGCGATGAATTCGGATCTCATTTTTTCAGTGTTCACTTCTTCTGTAATATCCCGGATAAGCAGGATGACACCAAACAATTCATGATCCTGTTCAACCGGTGTATATGAGAACTGCATATGCCTGTCTTTGATTTCCACCCGCTCCACAGCGGGTCTGCGGTATTGAGCAATCTCCCGGATGTCGTTATGAAAATGCTCGAAAGTATCCGGCTGTGATTTCAGATAATCATACAGGAGGTTCCCTTTCTGATTGGAATATATGAGCTTCACTTCCCTGTCGAAATAAAGGACTCCTTCGTTAATCGATGTGAATATCTGTTCCCTCAGGTTCTTTTCATGCTCTATCTGTTCTATATTATTCTGAATGTCATTATTCATCTTATTGAAAGCCAGAGTAAGTTCACCGATCTCATCCCTACTCTTGGTTTCAATTGTATTGTATTTCCCTTTTGCTGTCCTGAATGCCGCATTCTTCAGATTGATCAGGGGTCTTGTTATCCTGTTGATCAGAAAGAAAGCAAAGGAGGTTGTAATGAGGAACAGGACAAATCCACTGGCAAGAATGATCATGGTGACAGCAGTCATGGATTCATTGATATCCTCGAGATCCCGGTACTTGATGATTGCCATGTCTTCATCGAAAAATCCACTTAGATTCGATACACGGACCATGTAATCATGGCCTCCGATATCATCCAGCAGGAATGTGTTCCCTTCCCCGCCGCCTTCAATGATTCTTGAGAATATTTCACGGTCTGTTGAGGATTGTTGTGAAATCATCTGACCGTCTCTGTAGATTATGAGATTATCCTCCCGGAGTAAAGTGGAATCGAAATCCTGATTGTCATGTCTGCTCAACACTATCTCCTCTGCTCTTGAGATCTCCTCTTCCAGTAATGCTTCTGTGGAATTGAGCATATAGTTTCTGAAATACATACTGAGAATCACTGATAATATAATTAAAACTGTAGTTACTATCAAAATGATAGTCAACCACAGTTTAGTTACGACGCTGTTCAATACTTTCATTATTCATTGACCTCGAACTTGTAGCCGATGCCCCAGACGGTATGGATCATCTCACTCGCTTCCGGTGAAACTTTGTTCAGCTTCTCCCTCAGCCGTTTTACGTGGGTATCCACCGTACGGAGATCGCCATAGAAATCATAGTGCCATACTTCTCTTAAAAGCTCTTCGCGGTCGAATACTTTATCCGGACTTTTTGCTAAAAAGAGCAGGAGTTCATACTCTTTTGGTGTCAGATTCACTTTAGTGTTATTTGCAAGGACTCTATGTGCATCATTATCGATTACAAGATGATCGTATGCGATGACATCTTTTGCTGTCGCATCTGCTTCAATGAATGATGTCTCTGAAGAACGTCTCAGTATCGCCTTCACCCTCAAAACGACTTCCCGGGGTGAAAACGGCTTGACGATGTAATCGTCTGCCCCCACTTCAAAGCCTTCCACCCGGTTGTTCTCCTCGCCTTTGGCGGTGAGCATGATGATGGGTGTGGATTTATGGTTCCTCAGGCGCTTGGCTACTTCAATGCCGTCCATTTTCGGCATCATGAGGTCGAGGAGAATGCAGTGGAAATCTTTTTCCATTGCCAGATCCAGAGCATCTTCCCCATTATCGGCCTCTGTGATTTCGTAGCCTTCGCGTACCAGATACATATTGAGCAATTTTCTGATGCGTTCTTCATCATCGACGATTAGAATATTTTCAGCCATACAAACCCTCTTTCCATATTATGCGTAAGAATGCAGGCCTGCGACCAGCAGGTTGATAGCGATGAGGTTGAAAATTATCAGCAGGAAGCCTATGATTGCAAGCCATGCCGACTTCTCCCCCTCATATCCCCTGTTAAGTCTCAAGTGCAGGAAAATCGTATAGAACATGAATGTAATGAATGCCCATGTCTCTTTGGGATCCCAGCCCCAGAATCTGCTCCATGCAATCTGGGCCCATATTGCGGCAAAGAATATACCGCCGAGAGCAAATATAGGGAACCCTATAATGACCGACCGGTAACCGATCTCATCCATCAGTTTGAGATCCGCTCTGTCAGTCAGAGGTTTTATCAGTGCAGTGATGCGTTTCCTGATGATTAATCTAATAATACCGTAAACGATAAGACCCGCAAGTACAGACCAGAGAACCGTATTCAGTTTCTGGGAATCGATCAGTGGAGGAAGATTGATTCCGCTGTGGAAATGGTCCGCCTCTTCGTAGTTATTCTCCCCGGCATGTTCAACCGGTACCGCTCCTTCAAAGTTGACAAGGCTGGGCAGATGATATTCCGCAACCTGTGTCTGCCCCTGCTTATCGGTGTAGAGGAAATCATCCTGGTATCCGATTACAGACTGCATCAAAACTGTAGTGGCTATAAATGTGATGACAATCACTATGCCTGCCATGATTGATTCCAGGAAGCGTGCGCGCCATGATTTTTCTGTAGCAGGCACCGCTTTGAGCAGATAGATCAATCCGGCCACCGCACTCATGGAAAGTATACCATATGCAAGTGTGACAGTGATAACGTGAATGGCCAGCCAGTTGCTCTGAAGCGCCGGAATAAGCGGCTCCACTTCACGGGAGAACATACTGCCGTATGCTATAAGAAGCAGTGACACAGGGATGGCAAACAGTCCGAATACTTGTGTTTTGAAATAATGATATGTGATCAGGAACCCGGCAATCATCATGATTGCAAACATGGTGATGAACTCATACATGTTTGAAACAGGTGCATGCCCCTGGGCAATCCATCTCAATATGAAATAACCGAGCTGCATGATAAATGCTGCGACGATCAAGACAATGGAAATCTTGCCCGGTTTTTTAGATTTGGATTTGATGCTTGCCGCAAGTGGAAGCAGTGCAACAAGGTATATTATAAACGCTGCATACAGCAGGGTGCTGCTTATGGATACAAGTTGAGATTCCATTTTATTACTCCTTATCTTTAGCTTTGTCTTCTATTTCGAATTTATCTGATACCGGAGTTAATGAATTTGCCTCTAGTATTTGATCCAGTTCTTTCTTCATGCCAAAGTAGTTTTTATTAGTATGGCCAGCCAGTGTAAAGCCGTCCTCAAGGCTGATCCAGATACGCCGGTGGTTGATGTATGCACCGATGAAGACACCGAGCAGGAAGATGACAAAGCCGCCTGCAACGAGAGGCACAGTCAGATCTTTCTTAAGCGTAAGTACACTTGCCATGTGCTGCTCTGCTTCCACGAAACGGATGCTGTAATCATTTCCTGATGTAATATCTGTACTGTTCATGATCTGAAGCAGGCTGAGTTCACTTTCTCCGTCATTATTCACTTCGAATACGAAGGCCGGGTTTCTTGGAACAGGGGTTTCCGAAACAAGTGTGCCGTTATCCGCTATTTCAAGGAAATCAGGAGCATAGGCCCTCATTTTGATTTCGGTATTTTCATTTATCTGATAGGACTGCTCCGGATCATCCAGGTTTACTGTGAAATTCTCGCCGACAGTATTGCCCTCTGCGTCTTCCAGTCTGAACGTCATCGCCTTCATTTGCGAATCATCATAGCTCGACTGATACAGTTCATATGAATCAAAACGGTACGGATGGTTCACTCTGATGCTGTAGTTGTCTATTTCAGTCAGATCAGGTTTTGCCCCTACAACTTCCGAGCTTTCATTTTCATAGACGGTTATATCCGTTTGGAAGTTGCTCACTATATTATTGCCCTGGTTCAGTGCCTGGTCGAAAACCTCTTTTGACTTTTCGTCATAAGTATCAAGGGTAAAACCATCATTTTTCACATAATACTGACCGTTCGTAGTCGGCAGATCCTTCGTTTCCCCTTCATTGAGATAGACGATTTCATCTACATACATGCCTGGGAAGAATCTGAGCATGCTGCCTGTAAGAAGAATGATCAGGCCAACATGGTTGATATATGGCCCCCACCTTGACAGTCTGCCTTTTTCAAGTAAGTAATTATTTCCGTCCTGACGGACTTTATATCTCTTTTTCTTAAGCTGACCTATGATTTTTTCGGCATTTTCAGTATTTTCATCATGTTTGAACAGACGCTGTCTCCTGAAAAAAGATTCGTGCTTTTTGACCCGCTGGTTCTTCAGCGATTTAAACAGCGGTATGCCCCTGTCGATGCTTGCTGCGATGATTGACAGGGCAAGCATTCCGTTTAACAGGACAAACCACCAGGAGGAGTAAAGATTATGGAAACCCAGTGTATAATAGAGATAGCCGAGAGTGCCGTAGTTCTCCTGGTAGTAGTCTGCCGGATCAACACCAATCGGTATGAAATATTCCTGCGGGAATATAGTGCCGATTGCAGCTGCTACGGCGATTGCCAGTATAATCGAGACACCGACTTTGATAGAAGTGAAGAAGATCCAGATCTTGTCAAAAATGCTTTTTGACCTAACCTTGGATCTTACAGCGCTGCCATCATATCTCATTAGATCTTTAATCTTTTTCTTATCGTAATCACTGTTGATCATTTTCCCGCAGGACTGGCACAGCTGGGTGCCGGGCGGGTTCACATGACCACAGGATCCACATTTGATTTCTTTTAATTCCATCATCCATTCATCCTATTCTGTGGCATTTTCAATGAATGCCAGGATATCTTCGTGAGTAAGCTGATATTCCTGTTTTTTGACTACAGTGCCTTCTTGGTTGACTGCTATTGTTGTAGGCAGCGGCCCGATGCTGTATGCCTCAGTGACATCCCGCGTCTTGTCCAGTGCTATCGGAAATTCAAGATCCGATTCGAGACCGGATATGAATTGTTTGATCTGCTGTTCATTTTCCGCAACGTTCACTGCGACGATTTCATATTCATCATTATCATCAGCTGTGTAGATATCATTCATATCAGGCATTTCCTCACGGCATGGTTTACACCATGTTCCCCAGAAATTAAGAATCACGCCTTTGCCTTCATCGGTCAATTCGGAAAGGCGTATTTGTTCGCCTTCCATAGTGGTAAGTTGAAAATCGACTGCCTCATCCCCCACTGCAACAGTTTTGTTGTCTGAGGTCAAGTTGAACCAGAGTGTGATGCCGATTAAAACGGCAACAGTTACAATGATGCTTACCCTTAATATATTGCGTGTTCCGCGCTTCATATTCTCACCTGCCTGTACGTTCATTCATAAATTTCATTATAGCATTTTATAAATTTGACCTGTATGACAGTATTATGACAATTGGAGACGGTTACTCGTCCTTTGCATTCGCAATCAGTTTCTTGACTTCATGCGGTTTAAGGAACCTGTACTCTCCTTCTGCCAATCCGTCAAGAGTGAGGAAATCATACCTGATTCTTGTAAGTTTGATCACTTCCAGGCCGAAATGTTCGAACATCCGCCTTACCTGACGGTTCTTTCCTTCGTGGATTGTAAGTTCAAGAATCATCTGCCTGTCCTTTTTATCGCGGATCACTTTTACACCTGCAGGGGCAGTTTTACCGTCTTCTAAAGTAATGCCCTTACGCATCTCCTTCTGCTGGTCGCGTTTTAGGATACCGTCGATTTTAACGCGGTAGGTTTTGCTCATCTCGAATTTCGGATGGGTCATATATTGTGTGAACTCCCCATCGTTGGTCATGAGAAGTATGCCCGAAGTATCATAGTCCAGGCGGCCCACCGGATAAAGTCTCGCATCCATCTGTTTGAATGCATCTGTAACTGTACCTCTGCTGCGGTCATCTTCGACAGCTGAAATCTCCCCTGCCGGTTTGTAATACAGAATATGGACTTTCTCTTCTTTAGTCACAGGGACACCATCCACTTCAATCTTATCTGACATAGTCACTTTCGATCCGAGTTCAGAAACGATCTCTCCGTTCACTGCCACACGTCCTTCTGTGATGAGCTGCTCCGCTTTTCTCCTTGATGTCACTCCACTGTCTGCAATTGCTTTTTGTAATCTGATTTCTTCCATAACTATTCATCCTCCTCTATACTGTTGAAAAACAAGTCCATTTCTTCCTGCTCCATGATATCCTTCTGACTCGGCAGCTCCTCTAGTGATTTGAGACCGAATATCTGGAGAAAATAATCCGTAGTTATAAAATGTACAGCGCGCGTGTCCTGCAGATGCTTTTTTTGAATAAGTCCTTTGCCGGTCAAAGTGGATACCGGACCGTCGGAAGCGACGCCCCGCAGCATCTCTATATCGTTCCGGGAAACCGGCTGGTTATAAGCAACGATGGAAAGCACTTCAAGTGACGCCTGGGATAGTTTTGATGCAGGTTTATCATCAATTATCCTGCGTATATACTTTTCCATTTCCACAGTCGTCTCAAGGAAGAAGCGGTCTCCATGTCTGCGTATCATCAGATTGGTACGGTCATAGTTACTCACTTCATTGTTCAGCTGTTCCCGTGTGATCGGCACATGCATGATCAGCTGCTCTTCCGGCAGGCCGACGTCTCCGGCGACATACAGAAGACCTTCTATAATATCTATCTTATCCATACTTTCTACAGCCTTTCAATTTCAAAATTCCCCCGGGATGCGGGGTGCAGTGCAAGCTCTCTTGATTTCACCTGTTCCAAAATGGTAATAAACACAGCCACGACCATCGATCTGGATTCGTTGAAACTGAAGATTTCTGTGAAATTCAGTCTCTTTAAGCCTGAAAATCTGGTTTTTAAAAAATCTTCAGCTTCCTCCCGTGAAACAGCTTCCCTCTGGATCGTCACACTCATCGGCCGATCAATGGACACTCTTGACCGCACTTTTTCATATGCAGCCAGAAGATCGGACAGGGAGATATCCACTTCACCATCATCAACTTCTTCTTCGTCAAATTCGTGGGGTGCTTTGACAAAAATCTTTTCATTTTCGTTTTTCAGGAACTGGAGCTGTTCAGCATACTGCTTATAATTCTGATATTCCAATAATTGTTCCATGAGCGCTTCGCGTGGATCTTCATATTCTTCTTCCATATATGCGGGTTCAGGCAGAAGCATATGGCTTTTTATCTTCAAAAGTTCACTTGCCATCACCAGGTATTCACTCGCTATATTTATTTCAAGTTCTTTCATTTGATCGATATATTCCATATACTGTTTTGTAAGAGTCTTCATCGGAATATCGTAAATATCAATTTCGAGCTCCTTGATCAAATGGAGAAGCAGATCAAGCGGCCCTTCGAATATATCCAGTTTTACATTATACACATCCATAAAATTACCTCTGACTTGGGAGTTGTCTTTCTTTGAAAATATCCAATCTGCTAGAATTCTATAACGAACTCATTATAAAGCAAGATTACTTTGAATGCCATGAAATCATGGAAGAAGCATGGAAAAGTAAGCCTGCGAGAACGAAAGAAGACCAGGAAGTTTTTCTTATATTAATGGCCGTGGGAGAATATCACTACAGACGGCAGAATACAGCCGGTGCCAAAAAGTCATACCGGAAAGCATTGAAGATATATGATGAAAACCCGTTCAGCCTCGAAAAGGCAGGCATGGATTCCTCTCTTATTGATGTCATGGGAGAGCGCATCAAAAATATGTCTTCGGTCAAATTCAAACCATTGCACTTTCCGCTTACAGATGAAATGCTGCACAGCCTTCATGAAGCGTACCTTCCCCATTTACCATATGATGATTTTCTCATCTGGTGCAGGAATCAGAAGGTCTCAGACGAGTTTACAGTCAACAAGCACCTGCTGCGTGACAGAGAGCATGTTGTAATGGAGCGGGAGGCCGCACTCAAAAAAAGAAAACATCAGAATTGATGTTTTCTATACTATGAAAATCCAGTACACAAAGCCCCATATGAGTGCAAACAGAAGCAGGAAAATCAAGACAGAGTATCTGTTCTTCATATTAGTTGAGCTCCTGAAGCAGGCTTTTGCCATGAGTCTGGTATTCGATTTTAAAGTTGTCGGCAATGGTAGCGGCAATATTACTGAATGTATCTGAATCGCTGATTTTACCATAGGCCATATCTTTGCCGGCTTTGACCAATAGAGGAACGCTTTCCCTTGTGTGATCAGTACCGGTGAAAGTCGGATCATTCCCATGGTCCGCTGTAATGATCAGGAGATCGTCATCTTTCAATTTAGAGGTGATTTCCGGCAGACGGTCGTCAAATGCCTTCAGTGCATTGCTGTATCCTTTTGGATCACGTCTGTGTCCGTATAATGCATCAAAGTCCACAAGATTAAGGAATGAAATACCGTTGAAGTCTTTGTCCATCACTTCCAGAAGTTTATCTACGCCATCTTCATTGTTTTTACTGCGTACAGCTTCTGTGATTCCGGAACTCGTGAAAATATCATCGATCTTGCCAATCGCAATGACATCATTGCCGTTATCTTCTAGTGCATTAAGCACTGTTCTGCCAAAGGGCTCCAGTGCATAGTCATGACGGTTTTCCGTGCGGGTGAAAGTCTCTTTTGAATCCCCGACATACGGTCTGGCAATGATTCTTCCGACGAGGAATTCCGGATCTGTCGTCATGGCCCGCACCTTCTCGCAGATATCGTAGAGCTCCTCCAGCGGGATAACTTCTTCGTGTGCGGCAATCTGGAGCACAGGATCATTTGAAGTATAGACGATGAGATCCCCGGTTTCCATCTGATGCTCTCCGTATTCCTTGATAATTTCCGTACCGCTTGCAGGTTTGTTGCCCACAATTCCTCTTCCTGTTGCTTCGCGGATCTTATCAAGAAGTGCTTCAGGGAAACCGTCCGGATAGACTTTGAAAGGTTCTTCAATGTTCAGTCCGGCAATTTCCCAGTGTCCCGTCATTGTATCCTTGCCCTGCGACACTTCATTCATCTTACTGTAGAATGCTTCCGGCTCCGCGGAGCAGTCCACGCCCGGGAGTGGATCGATGCAGCCGAGACCTAAACTTTCCAGGTTCGGAAGTTTTACCGGATAAGATTCCAGGGTGTGCCTTAAAGTATGGGCACCTTCATCTCCGAATTGTTTTGCATCGTGCTGTTCCCCTATTCCCACTGAATCAAGGACGATGAGGTGAATTTTATTAAACATTAATATCTCCTACTTTCTCGGATGGAATTGCGTGTACATTTCTCTTATTTTAACTGCAGATATCTGGGTGTAGATTTGGGTTGTACTGATATCCGAATGCCCGAGCATTTCCTGCACAGCCCTCAGATCTGCGCCGTTTTCAATCAGATGGGTAGCAAATGAATGTCTGAAAGTGTGCGGTGTAATATTTTTTCCGATACCGCTCAGCATTTCATATTTTTTGATCGTTTTCCATAATCCCTGCCTGGTGAAACCTTTACCCCTGTTTGTAATGAATAAAGCATCCACATTGTCATCTTTGAGCAGATACAGTCTTTCATTTGCTATGTAGCTTGTGAGAAGCCTGCCTACATGGTCGGTCATCGGTACAATCCTCTCTTTGCTGCCTTTGCCCCTTACACGGATGAATCCCATATCGGTATTTAAATCCGTCGTTTTTATGTCGATGACTTCACTGACGCGGAGGCCTGAAGCGTAGAGCAGCTCCATCATCGCCTTGTCCCTGACACCAGCTGTCGATGCGTCGGGTGTTTTCAAAAGTGTCTCCATCTCTTCAACGGTCAGATAGACGGGCAGTTTCTTATCTTCTTTAATTGAATGCAGGCGCAGTGCCGGGTTGCTGGTCACAACATTTTCATTTAACAGAAATTGATGATAATTTCTGAGCGTCGACTGCATCCGGGTGATGGTTTTCCCACTTTTCCCGCTTTCTTTTAAAAGTTTGAGGAATGAGATGATCAGTTCTGTGTCAACAGTACTGTAATCCCGGATTTTCCTTTCTTCCAGAAAAACCTCGTATTGTTTCAGATCCTGCCTGTAGGAACTGATCGAAGCCTGGCTCAGCCCCTTTTCTACACTCAAAAAAAGCAGGTACTCATCTATATTTCTTTCCAAATCCATCTGTCACTCCTTCTCCTGGCATTTTTTGCAAACACCATGGAAAGTGAGTCGATGATCCAGGACTTTGAAATTGTAATCTTTTTCTACAATTTTTTCTGCTTCTGTCAGCAGGTCCTCCTCGATTTCTTCAACCGAGCCGCATTCCATACAGACAAGGTGATGGTGGAAATGGTTGGCGCCCTCTTTCCTGAGATCATAGCGGCTGACCCCGTCGCCGAAGTTTATTTTGTCGAGAACCTTCAGATCACTCAGCAATTCCAGTGTGCGGTAGACAGTCGCCAGTCCGATTTCAGGATATTTGTCCTTTACTTTCATAAAGACATCCTCTGCACTTAAATGATCCTTTTCATTCTCAAGCAGAACCCGGACCGTCACTTCCCGCTGAGGCGTAAGTTTATATCTTGCCTCCTGCAGTGCGTCTTTAATTCTCTCAATCCTGTTTTCCACGTGTTCACCTACTTTGTTTGATAATCACAAACATTATATCGAATTTACAACTATTTTAAAAGACTTATTTATAATGATTATAAATTGTACTTCTCAATTACATACTGAATTGCAATGATTGTTTTGGAATCTCTGACTGATCCATCCGACAGTATCTGCCTGAGATTCTGAAGCGGGATTTTTGCAACATCCAGAAATTCATCATCATCCAGCTTCTGAGTTTGCATTTTTATATCTTTTGCTTCATAGAGATAGACAAATTCATTTGAAAACCCCGGAGAGACGTAAAATTCATGGATCAGTTCCAGTCTGTCTGCCGCTGCCCCGATTTCCTCTTCCAGTTCACGCTTCGCAGAAGCTTCGGGAAAATCCCCTTTTTCAATCTTGCCGGCAGGGATTTCCAGCAGGAATTCATCCGGTGCAATACGATACTGTCTGACAAAATACATAATATCTTCATGCACTGCAATCAGACAGACGGCCCCGTTATGATAGACGATTTCCCTTTTGGACTGTTCTCCATTCGGCAGTTCGACAGTGTCATGATCGACCTGTATCACTTTGCCGTCAAATACTCTGTCCACGTGGATAATCTTTTCCTTAAGATGATTGTAATTATTATTTTCCGTCATGATTAACTTCCTTTCCAATATAGGAAACCTCGTGTCCATTATCAAATATACATGGTATCATATATATCGTCCATCGGAATTCGGACAATATGTAAACTATACCCTCATGAATATGTTCCCATATTCCTTACCCTGAAGCAATTGGTTTAATGGGGTGATTTTTGCACATTACTGCAAGAATGGCGTTACAATTGCTATAATTGGAATGTATGCATTAAACGATTATTAAAAAAGGACTGATTTAAATGAGAAACTTGAATACTAAAGACGGCCTTTCTCTTTCAGAACTTTCTTTGGGATGCATGAACCTTCCCACTGATGACAAAGCAGAAGCTGAGAAAATAATTGAAGCGGCACTCAGTGCAGGCATCACGTATTTTGATACGGCAGATCTTTACCAATTCGGAGAAAATGAACAAATGGTTGGTGAAATATTAAGTAAATACCGTTCGCAATACAATTTCACCATCGGAACAAAGGTCGGCAACCAGTTCGATGCAGCCAAACAGGAAAAAATAGCTTGGAATCCGGGAGCCTCCTATATTAAAGAGGCAGTCAAGGATTCCCTTCATCGTCTCGGCATCGATCAAATCGATCTGTATCAGCTGCACGGGGGAACCATCGAAGATGATAAAGATGAAACAATCCAGGCTTTTGAAGACCTGAAGCAGGACGGTGTGATCAGAAGTTACGGGATCTCTTCCATCCGTATGAACGTCATTGATTATTACAGAAAACACAGTTCAATGGCCACTCTGATGATGCAATTCAATCCGATCGATAATCGTCCTCTCGAAGTGATGGAGACACTGGGCGACATCCGGCCGCTTGCACGGGGACCGGTAATGAAGGGGCTTATGAGCCACAAATCCTCAAAAGTGCTGGAAGAAAAATTTGAGTCAGGTATCCTCGACTACTCGAAAGATGAACTGAAAGAATCAATCGACGCTCTTGCACGCCTCAATTCAGACCTGACCGCCCTCTCCTATGCCTTTTTGAGAAAAAATAACGCAGTGATTGTCAACGGCGTGAGCAGTCTCGAACAGTTGAATGACAACCTGAAGAGCTATGGCAAAACCGAAGATTTGACAGAACAGGAATACAGCAGGATTCTGAAGGCGGTAAAAACTTTGAAATACGGAGAGCATAGAATATGAAATCGATGATTAAATGGCTGATTGCAGCCATATCATCTTTAATTGTTTTCCTGGTTTCTCTCGGATACTACGCTTCCAGCCAGATTCTGTTTTTCAAATTAAGAGATGTGGAAGTTATCAAACGGCGTGAAACTCGTGCCAAACGCCTGAATATGGAAGAATTCCAGAAACTGAAACAGGACGATGTACTGATTCCTTCCAGATTTGACTACAGTATCAATGCAGTTTTCGTCCATCCGAATGATACAGACAATTGGATAGTACTGTGTCACGGCGTCACGGAGAATAAAATCAGTTCAATCAAATATTTGAATATGTTCGTGGAAATGGGATATAATGCTGTAATATATGACGCAAGGCGTCATGGCAATACAGGGGGCGTCCACTCGACTTACGGATTTTATGAAAAATATGATCTGGAGACCGTCATCGATCATCTTTTTGAGCATTATGGTCCCGATATAGAAGTGGGAGTTCACGGAGAATCCATGGGAGCAGCCACAATGATACTATATGCCGGTGAGCTGTCCAACAGGGCGAAGTTCTATATATCGGATGCCTCTTTCTCGACGCTCGGAGATGAGCTGACGAACATATTCAGCCAATACACTAAAATAGGTTCTCCATTCGTTTTATTCTTCACTAACATTTTCTTCAGGATAAGAAGCCGTTTTTCACTATTTAAAGTGTCACCCATCCGTGTGATAGAAAAAATTGAACAGCCGATGCTTTTCATCCACTCAAAACCGGATAAGTTCATTCCATATGAACAGAGCAAACAATTATATGATAAGAAAAAGCCACCAAAGGTGGCCTGGTACCCTGAACGCGGCGGGCATGTTGAAAGCTATAACAGGAATCCGAAAAATTACAGGGAAACCGTGGATTCCTTTATAAAGAAATACGCGGGATGGTAATTTCAAGATAATCATGTGCGATGGACACATGTTCATCCAGTGTCTCCTTGATCAGTCTGATATCATCTTCGTCATACCGGTTGCTGATATGGCTGAACAGAATCTTCCGGTAATCGATCTGAGAGAAATTCTGAAGCACATTGTGTATTTCTGAATGGAAATACATGTGTGCTTTTTCTATTTCCCTTTCCAGGTAGGTGGCTTCATGCACAATCAGATCGGAACCTTCCAAAAGGGAAAGATAATCGGGTTTTGTAATCACCCTGGTGTCACCATGTACAGATACTTTCCTGCCGGGAACAGGATCGCTGAGAAACGCTTTCGTATCATATGTGACACCTTCATGAGAAAATGTGCCGGAGTTTTTAATCTCCTTATATGAAGGACCGGGCTGTATGCCTATCGCTTTCAGTTTATCCGTATTCAGTTTTCCAAGTTTTTCCGGTTCATTGAATACATACATATAACTGTCAATGGTATGGTCCAGTAAATATGTGTCTACAGTAAAACCTTCGACTTCATACTGTACATTGTGAGATACTTCTTCATAATGGACCGGATAATTCAATTGGGAATGGCTGGTTTTTAAAGTAAGTCCGATCCATTCCTTCAAACCGGGCGGTCCATAAATGGTTAGGGGGATGTCTTCTCCGCCCTGATGGGCACGCGAAGATAAAAACCCTGGAAGTCCGTAAATATGATCACCGTGCAGATGTGTGATGAATATATGTTTTATTTTAGAGGGGCGTACAGTCGTATGTAATATACGATGCTGCACACCTTCTGATGCGTCGATCAGAAAATATTGATTGATTTCCTCCACCACATCGAGAATATAGCTTTGTGTGTTTCGGGTTCTTGAAGGAATGCCTGCCCCGGAACCGAGAACTGTAAATTTCATATGATCACCTATCTATAATGATTGGTTCATTATACCATATTAAAGAGTTGTTTTTTTCAGTATACAGTGGAATAATAATGTAAGGAAAAAATTTGACCAAAGGACTTGTTGGAAATGAATACACACCCGTTTAAAGTAGCCATTGCATTATTTGGTGCAACAGGCGATCTATCAAGCAGAAAACTATTGCCTTCCATGTTCCATTTATTTCAGGAAGGTTCTTTAAAAGACAATTTTGTAATCATTGCCGTGGGCCGGAGAGATCTTTCGGATGAGGATTTCAGACGCACAGCAGAAGAATCCATAAGTGCCAACAGAAAATTGAAGAGCCTGGATGGTCTGGAAACATTTCTTCAGCATGTGTTCTACGTGAAACTGGATATTGCTGACAGCAATACTTATAAAATATTAAATGATAGATTCGAATCGCTGGAAGCGCAGTTTGATACCGGCAGAAACAGACTATTCTATCTTGCCATGCCGCCCCAGTACTTTACAGTGATTACAGATAACCTGAGAGAATCCGGAGTGACAGATACAACCGGTTTCAAACGTCTGATCATCGAGAAACCTTTCGGTAAGGATTATGACAGTGCACTCGCGCTCAACAACAGAATAGCAAAGACATTTGATGAGCATGAAATCTACCGCATCGACCACTACCTGGGCAAGGAAATGGTTCAGAACATTGAGGTGATCCGGTTCAGCAACTCAATGTTCGAACCTTTGTGGAACAATCACTATATATCCAATATACAAATCACGTCCTCCGAATCGCTCGGTGTCCTGGATCGCGGGGAATATTATGAAAAAAGTGGTGCTGTGAGGGATATGTTCCAAAACCACCTTCTCCAGATTGTATCCCTTCTCGGAATGGAGCCGCCTATAAGTCTGAATAGTGATGACATTCGTGACGAAAAGATAAAAGTGCTGAAAAGTCTCCGGAGGCTTGACGAAAAAGATGTTAAAAATCATTTTGTCCGTGGGCAGTATGATGAAGGACTTGTAGACGGCGAAGCTGTACCAAAATACAGGAATGAGGAAAATGTTGCATCAGATTCCAATACGCCGACTTTCATCGCGTCCAGACTCTTCATAGACAATTTCAGATGGGCAGGCGTACCATTTTATGTACGTACCGGTAAACGGATGAAGGAAAAAGAAACGAAAATTGTAGTGGAATTCAAAGAAGTTCCAAAGAATCTTTATTACCAGGATGAGGAAGATGATGTGCTTGCTAAAAACTTGCTGGTTATCCGCATTCAGCCGGACGAGAGCATCACACTTCACCTTAATGTAAAAGATTATGCCGGTGAAAAGGATACAAAAGAGATCAAATTGTCATACACGGTTGCCAAACAAGATCTTGACCGTACAGTCGATGCGTATGAAAATCTTATATATGACTGCCTGAACGGTGATCCGACGAACTTCACCCATCAGGAGGAATTGATGAACGCTTGGGCATTCGTGGATCCTGTGAATAAAGCCTGGGAAAATGCCCCTGCGTCCTTCCCGAACTATCAATCCGGTTCAAGCGGACCGGTAAAGAGTACCCTCCTGCTCTCGCGTGATGGATTCAAGTGGTGGGATGTATGATGAGTGAAATGAGGATATCATGGAAACAGTAAATTTCGTGGAAAAATTTATCGTATATATAGAAGACCACCTCAGGGATAAGATCGACTACGACAAAGTGCTGAATAATCTGGGCGTTGAACAGAAGTCCTTCATGACGATCTTCACTTCCCTGGTAGGCATGACACCTTATGAATACCAGCAGAAACGGAAGATGACAGAACTTGCCTATGAATTGTACACTGGGCACAGGCGCATTATTGACATTGCAAAATACTATGGTTTCTCAAGCATTGAGACGTTTAAAGATGCATACCTCGATGAATTTGGAATCTCTCCATATGAAACGGAAAAGTACTTTAGATCGCTGGATCTCCTCGAACGCATTTCTTTTGAAGTGGTGCCGGTTGACAAACCGAGATACCCGGCAAGAAGACAATATCTGGAAAGCACCAGGATTGTAGGTGTCGCGGAAAGATTTTCAATTTCCGAATACAGTGCGGAACGCAAATACCGGCTGCTGGATGATCTCAACAGGAATGGCATCATTGACGAAATGCTCAGGTTCAACAATGGCAGTATAAAAGGGATTCTTCTGCATGAGAGGTATGTGGCTAACGAGATGGAAGTCCTTATCGGTGTGACTTCGACCCTCGCCGCTCCATTTGAAGAGACTTATACGGAATCCAGCGATTTCGTCATATTCGAATCCCAGGGGCCGGCGCCGGATACGGTTGAGAGGATTTACAATTATATATTCAGGAGATGGCGTTTCAAAGAAGACAGTGAACTGAACTGCAACTTTTCGATGGAAGTTCTGAAGAGTACATTTGATATTGGCTCACCGGATACCAAAGTCCAGGTGTGGCAGGCATTATATATTGATTGAAAAAGAGTGGCGGGATCATTTTGATCCTGCCACTCCGTTTTATAATTAGAACCAATCTGTATGGAATGCGCCGTCCTTATCCACTCTTTCGTAAGTGTGTGCACCAAAATAGTCACGCTGTGCCTGAACCATGTTGCTGGAAACGCGCTTTTGCTTCATGCTGTCGAAATAGGAAACGGCACTCAGGAAAGCCGGCATCGGTATTTCATTTTTTATTGCAGATGAGGCAATATTGCGCAGGCTCTGCTGATTTTCAGTGACGATTTCCTTGAAGAAGTCGTCGAGTATGAGATTAGTCAGACCCGGATCATTTGTATACGCCTGATTGATTTTTTCGAGGAAATGGGCACGAATGATGCATCCTTTGCGCCAAATCATCGAGATTTCGCCGAGCTGCAGATTCCAGTCATAAATATCACTGGCTTCTTTAAGCAGTCTGAACCCTTGTGAATAGCACATAAGCTTGCTGATATAAAGAGCATTTTTAAGATCTTCCAGAACAGCTTCTTTATCTGCTTCTACCGTACCCATTTCACTTGGGTAGGCTTCACTGATAAGAGCACGTTCATCAATCAGGCTGGAGAGGCATCTGACAAACACACTATCTGTTATGAGTGATAGAGGGATACCCAGTTTCAGACCTTCTATCCCTGTCCATTTACCGGTCCCTTTCTGGCCTGCTTTGTCGAGGATAAGATCAAGGACATAATTACCCTCTTCGTCCCTGAATTTCAAGATTTCAGCTGTTATTTCTATAAGATAGCTGTTCAGCTCCCCATTATTCCACTCTGAAAATACATCACTCATTTCATCATTCGACATTTTGAGGGCATGTTTCATAAAGAAGTAACTTTCTGCGATGAGTTCCATATCCGCATATTCGATACCGTTATGAATCATTTTGACGTAATGGCCGCTGCCGTCATTGCCAATGTAGGTCACACATGGTTTGCCGTCATCAGCTTTTGCAGCAATCTTTTCAAAAATATTTCTGACGTTTTCGTATGCTTTTTTCTGGCCGCCCGGCATAAGCGAAGGTCCGTTCAGGGCACCTTCTTCTCCTCCGCTGACTCCCATACCGATATAATTGATGCCTTTCTCGGTAAGTTCAATGTTTCTGCGACGTGTATTTTCATACTGTTCATTTCCGCCATCAATGAGTGTGTCTCCTCTTTCAAGTAAAGGAGCGACTTTTTCGATCGTCTGATCAGTTACCTCACCTGCTTTTACCAGCATAAGTATATTTTTGGGCTTCTTCAGATCATTGACGAAGGATTCGAGTGAAGCGGCAATATCGACATTTTCCTGTTTCAATTCATTCATCCGATTTTTACGGACATCATCAAAGAAGTCGTACGTAACGACTTTGAATCCTTTCCGTGACATATTTTTCGCAATATTCGTCCCCATGACACCCAGGCCGATGACTCCAATATCATAAATCATACAGCTTACCTCTTTTCTTTCTGTACTTTGATGATTTCTGTAATGAGTTCAGTAATCTTGCCAAGCTCTTCAATTGGCATCTTTTCACTTGTTGTATGGATGTTTTCATATCCCAGTCCGAGAATTGCTGTATCAATACCTTTTCCTGCAAAGACATTCCCGTCGCTTCCACCGCCGAGACTGATCAGGCTGACTTCCCTGCCGATGTTTTCAATCGCTTTGGATACGGTTTTGACCACTTCGGAGTCATTCTCAGCCTGCAGTGCTGCGTACATCACTTCAGTTACCACTTCAGCTTTGCCGCCGAGCTCTTCTGCTGCGGATTCAAATGCTTCCTTCATATGCTGTGTCTGGGCATGCATCTTATTTTCATCCAGACTGCGGGCTTCCGCCAGGATATTCACGTAGTCAGTCACTACATTGGTAGGACCGCCTCCCTGAAAGCGTCCAATATTGGCAGTCGTTTCGGCATCAATACGGCCGAGCTTCATCTGGCTGATTGCTTTTGCAGCTATATTTATCGCACTGACCCCTTCTTCTGGAGCAACCCCTGCATGGGCTGTACGGCCGTGGATATGCGCTTCGATTTTACTCTGTGTCGGAGCTGAAGTGACAACAGTCCCAACTTTCCCCGTAGAATCCACGGCATAGCCGAACTTACTTTTTAACACCGAAGTATCAAACGCTTTTGCGCCGACCAGCCCGGATTCTTCACCGACAGTAATGACGAATTCAACATCCCCATGGGAAGTTCCGGATTCAGATAAAGAACGGATTGCTTCAACGATAGCAGCAATTCCAGCTTTGTCATCGGAGCCCAGAATCGTCGAGCCGTCACTGACGATGTAATCTCCTTCAATCGAAGGATTAATGCCGACACCTGGGACTACGGTGTCCATATGTACTGTGAAATAGACAGGTTCAGTTTCACTGTCATCCCCTTTAAGACGCACAAATATATTGCCGGCACCATAGCCTGTTTCTTTCTGTGTATCGTCTTCATAAACTTCAACATCCATACTATTGAAAATATCCAGCAGATAATCTGCCATCTTTCTTTCATTTCCTGTTTCCGAATCGATTTGGACCATTTCCATAAATTGATTGATCAGTCTTTCTTTATTCATCGCTTCGTTCCTCCGTTACTTTGTTGATTGTCACAGCAGTGTATATTATAATAAAAAGAGCAAAAATTTAAGGATGATATTATGAGCAATAGTAAAATTCAAAAAATAGTAATCTGGTTTATGATCTTTCTGATTGTTGTTTCAGGTCTGCTGTTTGGCGTAAGTATGCTTACTACGATGTAACCAAATTAAAGAGGTCCCTCCGGGGACCTCTCTTTTTATGATCATACCTCTTGACCATGCTCTTCGAACCATGCCTGCAGATTCGTAATGACACTCATTGTTTCATGACCTTCAATTTCATGCCTTTCGATCATGTCTACAATTTTACCATCTTTGAATAATGCAAATGACGGTGAGGATGGCAGAAAGTCCGTTGCTTTTTCACGCACATGTTCTGTTGCTTCCTTATCCTGACCTGCAAAAACCGTCAGCAGCTGGGTTGGAAGTTTATCATAGTTGAGTGCATGCTTCGCAGCAGGACGTGCAATGCCTCCGGCACAGCCGCAGACTGAATTGACCATGACGAGTGAAGTGCCTTCTTTATTCAGATATTCATCCACCATTTCGGGTGTTGTCAGTTCTGTATATCCGGATTCGCGCATTTCGCTTCGCGCCTGAGTTACGACATCGTTCATGTAGAGATTGAAATCCATATTCATCACAAAAACTCCTTTGGGAATAAACCTCATAAATACGAGATTTACTTAATATACTTTGGTTCAATTCTATATCGAATCACCGTTTTTGTAAAGGTTAGTAAACTGATGTATGCTCACTTGAATAACTTTCAATGCGCGACTTGACAGCTTTCATGAATTCCCCGGCAACAAGTCCGTCAAGTATGCGGTGGTCGATGGACAAACAAAGATTGACCATGTGTCTTACAGCAATCATATCATCTACGATGACAGGACGCTTTACGATGGATTCCACTTGCAGGATTGCAGCCTGGGGATGATTGATGATTCCCATGGACTGAACAGATCCGAACGCACCTGTATTATTGACGGTGAAGGTGCCGCCCTGCATATGCTGTTGTGTCAGCTGATGATTCCGTCCGAGCTTAGCCAGCTCACTGACTTGCTTTGCGATGCCTTTGATGGACAGATCATCCGCGTTTCTGATCACCGGTACATAGAGTTTGTCATCACCGGCGACAGCTATGGAGATATTGATGTCTTTATTGACAACAATCTTATCACCCTGCCATGAACTGTTAAGCATAGGATATTCCTTCAGTGTTTCAGCAACCGCTTTAACAAAGAAACTGAAGAAGGTGAGATTATAACCTTCATTCTCTTTGAAAGCTGCTTTATGTTTATTTCTTACGTTCACGAGGTTTGTAGCATCAACCTCCATCATCAGCCATGCATGCGGGATTTCCTGGCTGGATTGGACCATCTTGCCCGCGATCGCCTTACGGACACCTGTAACAGGAATTTCCTCACCTGCAGCAGGTTGCTGTGCTGATGATTCCGGAGCAGGCTCTGGGCTTTTGGTGCTTTGTACTTCCTGTTTTGGTCCTTCTGTTCTGGCTGGACCTTCTTCGATCACTTTGAGAATATCTTTTTTGGTGATCCTGCCTTCAAAGCCAGTACCGGCCACTTCTTCGAGATTGATGCCGTTTTCACTGGCAAGTCTCATGACTACCGGTGAAATACGGGCGCCTTTCGGCGCATTCACTTTCTCAGGTGCAGCATGCTGTTCCGGTTTTAATTCCTCAGGAGGTGCTTCTGCTGAGTTTCCCTCCTGTAAGGCAGGTTCTTCAGACTCGGTATTCCCTTCCGTTTCCATCCTGCAGATGGGTGTGCCGACTTCAACCGTATCGCCTTCATCCACTAGAAGCTCTTTGATGGTGCCATCAAACACTGAAGGGACTTCAGCCGTGACTTTGTCTGTAAGGACCTCACACAATGCGTCATATTCTTCAACCGTGTCACCAGGCTGAACCAGCCATTTTTCAATCGTACCTTCAGTTACACTTTCTCCCAGCTTGGGCATTAATACTTCTTCCATTATGCTATCCCCCTTTTAATGCTCTGCAAGTTCTTTCATTTTAGCTTCAATCTTTTCTGGATTGACCATGAATAAATCTTCCATCGGTGGCGAATAAGGCATCGACGGCACATCCGGTCCGGCCAGTCTCATGACCGGGGCATCAAGATCATAGAGACAGTTCTCTGCTATGATGGCAGATACTTCGCTCATCACACTGCCTTCCAGATTGTCTTCAGTCACAAGCAGTACCTTGCCTGTTTTGGATGCAGCTTTAATGATGCTTTCCTTATCCAGCGGGTATACAGTTCTAAGGTCGAGAATTTCTGCTTCATAGCCGTCTTTCGACAGACGTTCAGCCGCCTGAAGTGCGTAATTTACACACAGACCGTAAGTGATGACGGTAATATCGTCACCTTCGCGTTTTACATCGGCCTTGCCTATCGGCACAGTGTAGTCTCCTTCCGGCACTTCTTCTTTCAGCAGCCGGTACGCTTTTTTATGTTCGAAGAAAAGCACCGGGTCATTATCTCTGATTGCTGAGATAAGTAAACCCTTTGCATCAGCAGGTGTAGATGGTATGACCACTTTGAGTCCGGGAGTCGATGTGAATATTGTCTCTATTGACTGCGAATGGTAAAGAGCACCATGGATCCCACCACCAAAAGGTGAGCGGATCACCATTGGACAATTCCAGTCTCCATTAGAGCGGTACCTTATTTTTGCAGCTTCGTTAAGTATCTGATTTGTTGCAGGAAGAATGTATTCAGCAAACTGAATTTCAGCAACGGGACGTTTTCCCATCATAGCCGCACCAATACTCGTCCCTACAATATTGGATTCTGCAAGAGGAGTATCCAAGCATCTGAGTTCGCCGTATTTTTCCTGCAAGCCCTCTGTCACTTTGAAAACGCCGCCTTTCTTACCGACATCTTCACCGAGGACAAATACATTTTCATCCTGGCCCATCTCATAATCGAGTGCTTCTTTAATCGCCTGCAGGTAGGATATTTTAGCCATGGTTTACCTCCTCGTACACGTTTGTCAATGCTTCTGAAGCCATCGGATAAGGTGCTTTCTCAGCTGTTTTCGTTGCATCTGTCACTTGTTTTTTGAGTTCTGCATCCAATTCATTGAACCAGGCATTTTCAGCAACCTCATGTTCCATCATGTATTCTTTGAATTTGATAAGGCAGTCCTCTTCTTTGATTCCTTCACGTTCAGTCTTTCCGCGGTATGAGTCATCATCATCTGAAGAATGTGCAGTAAGTCTTGTTGACATCGCTTCGATCAATGTTCCACCTTCTCCATTGACGGCGCGATCCCTGGCCTCTTTAACTGCTTTATATACGGCGATTGGGTCGTTGCCGTCAATGTGTTCGCCGTGCATCCCGTAACCGACCGCACGGTCAGAAAGTTTATCTGCACCATATTGAAGGCTTGCCGGAACGCTGATGGCATATTTATTGTTCTCGATGATGCATATGAAGGGCAGATTATGTACCCCTACAAAGTTCAGGCCTTCGTGGAAATCTCCCTGGTTGGACGAACCCTCGCCGAGCGTAGTTACAGCGACGCGCTTTTCATTGTCCATCTTGAACTTGAAGCTCGCTCCCACAGCATGCAACACTTGTGTTGCAACACATGACCCCTGGGTCAGAATGTTATTTTCCTTTTTGCTGAAGTGGGAAGGCATCTGCTTGCCGCCGCTGGAAATATCACCCTGTTTGGCAAAAGCGGAAAGCATTGTTTCCTCCGGTGTCATCCCGAAATGAGTCACTAGTGCCAAATCCCTGTAATAAGGACTGATTACATCCACTTCCTTATTCAGTGCATATCCTGCACCTACCTGTGTTGCTTCCTGACCCTGGCAGGAAATGACAAAAGGCAGTTTTCCCGCCCTGTTCAAAAGCCACATTCTTTCATCAAGTTTTCTGGCAAGAAGCATTGTACGGTACATTTTTTTAAGGTCTTCTTTATCGAGACCCACTTCTTTAAAATCCATCAAGCGATTGTCCTCCTTAAACATGTATTGCTATCCCGTCTGCATCGAGTCCGAGTTCCATCAGCACTTCCCCTATGGAAGGATGGGCATGGACCGACATTCCAAGTTCAAGTGACGAGGCATCCAGGAATTTTGCCAGTGCAGCCTCATTAATCAGTTCCGTTGCACCGGGTCCGACGATTGAAACGCCAAGGATATCTTTTGTAGCAGGGTCCACTATTATTTTTCCGAACCCTTTTTCGCCCCCTGCAATCACAGCTTTGCCGATGGCTGCAAGCGGTACTTTATGTGCTTTGTATTCCCTGTCTTCTTCTTTCAGTTCCTTTTCAGTGTAGCCTACCGATGCTGTTTCAGGTGAAGTATATATACATCTTGGTACAGTTCTGTAATCAAGTGGGAATGGATTACTGTCTACCATATGTTCTACGGCGATCATCGCCTCTTTTGTTGCTACGTGGGCAAGCTGAAGGTTGCCGATGGCGTCACCAACCGCATATATATTTTTATCTTTTGTCTGATAATGCTCATCTGCTGCTATAAAACCATTTTCCAATTGGATTTTGGTATTCGAAAGGCCGATATCATCGACATTCGGTGCTCGCCCGATGGAAACAAGGACTTTATCAAATGTTCTGCTTTTACCATCTGTATCAAAAGTGATGGAGGAGGCAGAGCGTTGTACAGAATCTGAGTCGAGTGAGAGGCCTGTGATAAATTCGATGCCTTTATCTTCCAGAGCTTTTTTAAGATGGCTGGCGATGTCTTTATCTTCTGCAGGGATGATTTGATCACCTGCTTCCATGACAGTCACTTCAGATCCAAGATCCGCAAGCAGACTTGCAAATTCAAGACCGATGACGCCGCCTCCCACAACAGCCATTTTCCCGGGCACTGTGCTGAGTGACATCATATCATCACTGGAGAGCACGACCTTTCCATCAAACGGCAGGAAGGGGAGCGCTCTTGGATAAGACCCTGATGCAATCAGTACATTTTGGTTCACAAGTATCTCACTTTCAGCTTCTTCATCTTCAGGGTTTTCAACAGCAATCGTTCCTGCCATAGGAGAGAAGATGGATGGTCCCAGTATGCGCCCGTATCCATTGAATACATCTATTTTGTTTTTCTTCATAAGTTGTTTGATACCACCGTGCATCCGTTCAACGACATCATTTTTACGGCTGATTATCTTTTCCATGGAAATGGAAGGGACAAAGGATTCTATACCATATCGCTCTGCGTTTTTAATCGTATTTGCCACTTCGGCGGATTTCAGCATGCTTTTTGTCGGTATGCACCCTTTGTGCAGACAGGTGCCCCCAAGCTTGCTTTTCTCTACGACTGCAGTTTTCAAACCAAGTTGGCTGGCTTTGATTGCCGCCACATATCCTGCTGTTCCTCCGCCGAGAACTACTAAATCATATTCATGGGCCATTCAGTTTCACTCCTATTCGTAGGTCTTCATGCTTTCTTCACCGCTTATCACGCGATACGCGCCCTCAGCCAATGCACTCATCTCTTCCTCTCCCGGATAGACGGTGATCGGTGCGATAAATGAAATATACGGGTTTATAAGGTTGATGAGATATTCACTGTATGCGAGACCGCCTGTAAAAATGATCTGCTCGGTTTCGCCTTTTAAAATTGCCGCCCGGGCGGCAATTTCTTTGGCAATCTGCACTGCCATCGCCTCGTATATCGCTATGGCACTGCCATCGCCCGAAAGTGCCTGTTTTTCCAGTTCAAGAGCGTCCTGTGTGCCCGCAAGAGACATGAATCCGCCCTTTTTAGTAATGAGTTCATAAGCTGAGTCATAGTCCAGTTGATGATCGATGACATATTTTGCGAATGCACCATTGGGAAGTGAACCGGTTCTGTTCGGACTCATCGGCCCTTCACCGGAAAGTCCGTCATTTACATCTATGACTCTCCCTCTTCTGTGCGCCCCCGCAGTAATGCCTCCGCCCATATGACATATGATAACATTTATATCTTCATAATCTTTATGAACTGATTCGGCATATTTTCTCGCAACGGCTTTCTGGTTCAGCGCATGAAAAATCGATTTTCGTTCAATGCCTTTCAATCCAGTCATACGAACTTCATCTACAAGCTCATCGACGACTACCGGGTCGGTGATTACAGCTTTGCAGTCATATTTGTTTCTGAACCTGTCCGCTATGAGACCGCTCATATTTGAAGCATGTCTGCCGTATCTGCTTTCGAGGAGATCTGTCACCATCTGGTCATTGATGTTGTAAGTGCCGCCTTCAATCGGCTTGAGTGTGCCTCCGCGCGCACTCACAATATCGATGGTGGATGGATCAAAGTTCTGCTCAGTCAGAAATCCGAGAATCGCTTTCAACCGATATTCAATCTGTTCCGGCATGGGTTTAACAGTTTCAGATGAAGGATGTCTGAGAGTTTCTTCGGCAAGGCTGTTCAAATTATTGTAAATCGCAACTTTGGTGGATGTACTCCCAAGGTTGAGAACGAGAATATTATATCGCATCAGTCGCGGCTACCTCCTGCTGAGGGGTGTGATTTCATTTTGTGAAAATGTGCTTTTCACACGCATCATGCTCTCGATACGTTCCTCTGCAAGTCTGTCTGCTGCAACTGCCGGCGTTATCCTGTCACGCCTGGCAATGTTGAATATTTTATCCATCTGGTCATAAATACCTTCCACTTTGGATTTGGCACGTTCTTTGTTATATCCCTGAAGTTCATCAGCCACGTTGATTACGCCGCCGCAATTGACGACATAGTCAGGTGCGTAAACGATACCGCGCTGCTGAAGCAGTTCACCGTGCTTATCCTCTTCAAGAAGCTGGTTGTTGGCACTGCCACATACCGCTTTGACTTTCAGAGCTGGAATAGTTTCATCGTTCAGGACGCCTCCGAGTGCACAAGGTGCGAAAATATCCGCCTCCACATCGTATATTTCTTCAATCCCAACGGCTTTTGCACCAAAATCATTAACGGCACGGTCAATGGCCTCCTGGCTGATATCCGTAACGACGAGTTTTGCACCTTCTTCATGAAGATGTCTGCAGAGACTGTAAGAAACATTTCCTACACCCTGAACAGCAATTGTCCTGCCTTCGAGGGAATCGTCATCGAAAGCTTCTTTGGCAGTTCGTTTCATCGCCATATAAACTCCGAATGCCGTCATCGGACTTGGATTGCCGCCTGTACCATAGGATTCGCTCATTCCGCAGACATAAGGGGTCTCCTGATAGATAAGATCCATATCAGCCACTGTGGTACCCACATCTTCTGCAGTGATATATCTGCCGTTCAGGCTGTTAACATATCTGCCCAACGCTCTGAAGAAAGCTTCGGATTTATCTTTTTTGGCATCTCCGATTACAACTGTTTTACCGCCACCCAGATTAAGTCCTGCTGCAGCATTTTTATAAGTCATGCCCCGGGCAAGGCGCAGTACGTCTTCAATCGCCTCTTCTTCTGTTTCATAATTCCACATCCTGCATCCGCCCAGAGCCGGCCCGAGTGTAGTGTCATGTATACAGATGATTGCTTTCAGACCGCTTGTCTCATCGTGACAGAATACCAATTGTTCATAATCAAACTCTACCATTTTATCAAATATCATTATAAGCACTCCCGTTGTTTAATTTTGTGAAATCTTCATTGCAAGCCTTATTGAATTATATTTATCTTCCGCACTATCTGCTCTTGATGTTAATACTATTGGTAAACTTGCGCCAGTAATAACAGATGCAACCCTGGCATTTGCTGAATAAACAAGCGCCTTGTACAGCACGTTGCCCGCATCGATATTGTGGGCTATAAGTATATCTGCATCCCCTGCGACTTCAGATTCTAAGTTTTTATGTTCAGCTGACTCTTTTGATATTGCGAGGTCATACTGCAGTGGACCGTCGATTGATATATCCAGATCGGCAAGTCCGTCCGCTTCTATAATTGTTTCGGCATCTATTGTAGATGATATTTTTCTGTTCACTTTTTCTACAGCTGCCAATAGCGCGACCTTAGGTCTTTCCATCCCCAATTTATGACCGGTCTCTGCAGCATTACGTATAATTGCTGTTTTCTGCTCAGCGTCAGGCGCAATATTCATTGCTGCATCACTGAGCAGTACAGCTTTATGGTAATTCGGAAGGTCGAATAATGCAACATGGCTCAGAATGCGGTCTTGGATAAGACCGTGCGATTTATTCAATACTTCCTTTAAGATCGTCGAGGTTGAAATCAGCCCCTTCATGAGAATATCTGCTTTACCTTCTGCAGCGAGACCTACAGCAATTGTTGCTGCTTCTTCATCAGTTGCAGAATGATGGACGATCATCCGGTTGCCATCAATAAGTTCTTCGTCAAGTGTTTCGAGCATTTCTTCAAGTCTGGACTTATCATCCACAAGATGAAATCTCATATTCGTTTCTTTGAAAAGACGAAGAACAGGTTTGAGCACATCCATATCGGCCGCTTTGCAAATTGAAAGCGTTGTCATTTCATGTTTGTACTCTTCGAATATTTCATCAAACTTCATTATGTCCCCTCCCCATATATTTTATTATACATATCCCTAAATCAAAATACATGATTTTACCGAAACATGGAATATTCAGAAGTTTTAAAAGAATGATTTATTTTAAACTGAAGTTTTGTTCATGTATAATGTGTATTATCTATTAGAATTCCGGGTGATTTCATGAGAAAAATGATTGCATTGGTTATACTGATTGTTCCTGTATTCCTTGCGGGACTGGGAATTAAATATATGAGAGACAGCATGTTCGGGGTAGTCAATGATCCCTTTACACTGACAGTCGTTCAATTTGTTGTCGGTCTTGGGCTGACAATTTTCGGCGTATGGTTCATTGGCGGTTATATACTGCACCGTGAAAGGAAGAATAAAAGGGTGTCGGAACGGTTTATAGAACAATCCCGGCAAAGTCGGAAGGCTCAGGGAAACAATAAAGAGGCGGACTGATTGATGTCCGCCTCTTATTTTTGTCCTTCGATGAGAGTCTTTGCATTTTCAAGGGCTGCATCAGTGACATCGGAACCGCTCATCATTCGTGCAATTTCATATACATGTGCGCTTTCATCCAAATATTCAGCCGTGGAAACAGTCCGCGCGCCCATGGTTTTCTTGGACACATACAGATGATTATCAGCAACAGCTGCAGCTTGCGGCAGATGGGAGATGACCAGTACCTGTCTGGCTTTGGACAGCAATTTCATCTTTTCTGACATCTTTGTAGCTACAGCTCCGCTCACTCCAGTGTCTATCTCATCGAGAATGAGCAGCGAATGCCTGTCAAATTCTGTGAATATTGTCCTCAGGGCAAGCATCACCCTGGATATTTCCCCACCGGAAGCAATGCTGTTCATCGATTTCAGAGGCTCTCCTTTATTCGGTGAGAATAGAAACTTAACATCTGAATATCCTCTTTGATTGAATGTCCCCTCTTTAACTTCTATTTCGAAGTCGGCATCCGGCATATCCAAATCATGAAGCTCTTTCTTTATACGGTTTTCAAGGAAATGTTTACGTTCCACTCTGTAATTTTGGAGAAAGCTGGCCAGTTTTTCCATTTCATCGAGTGCAGCTGATTTTTCACTTTCCAACTTCTCAAATGACTGGGCGATATTTTCGAGCTGCATGATATCTTCGTTCAATGATTCCCTAAGATCAATCAGCTCCTCAGTCGTCTTGTTATACTTACGTTTAAGATTATTTATAGAAGCGAGCCTCAGCTGTTTTTCATTATACGTTCCTTCATCGTAATCAACATTTGATAAGTCGCCCGACACCTTGCTGTCCAGCTCGTTCAACAGATGATAGGATTCTAAAATCGTCTCTGTGAAAGCTGTATATGTCTCATCGAACTTACTCATGGTTTCGATAGATTTATGGATTTCATACAACATGACCTGCGGGGAATATTCCGAGTCCAGCTGGGTCCTCATAATGGAAAGTGTATCGTGGATCTTTTCGTAATTATTGAAATAGCTGATTTCCTCTTCCAGCTGCTCTTCCTCTCCATGTACCAAACCCATTGATGAAAGCTCATCGTACTGGTGCCTGTAGAGCTCAAGCTGCTGCATGCGGTTCCGATCCTTGTATTCCAGATCCTGTATTTTTTCTTCAAGTGCTTTGAATTTTTTGTAACTTTCTTTATAGAGTTTATATTTTTCCTCTTCATGGATACCTATGAAACGGTCCAGATAGACAATATGCATTCCATACTCCAACGCTTCATTCTGAGAGGATTGTGAATGAATGCTGATGACTTCATTCATGATATTCCTGAGTGCCCCCAAAGTGATCATACGGGAATTGATTTTGATGATGCTTTTTCTATTTTGCATAATTTCACGTCTGACAATGTAAAGTTCTTCTTGAGGAATGTCATTTTCGGCCAGAAGTTTTCTTACTTCCCGGGATTCAGGGAAATCAAATACTCCTTCGATTACAGCACCTTCCGTCTCAAACCTTATATCCTCGACCGAGGCCCTTTTTCCATAAAGATATCTGATCGCCTCGATGATCATGGATTTTCCGGCACCGGATTCTCCGGAAATTACTGTCAGACCATTATTAAATTCAAGCTCAATATTTTTGAGTACTGCAAAGTTCTTTATATTCAGACGTATGAGCAAAGTTACCACTCCAATTAAATCAGATTAAAGATTCGGTCCTTAATTTCCAGTTGTGCCTCTTCATCCCTGCAAATCAACAGACAGGTATCATCGCCGCATATTGTACCAATGACTTCTTCCCACTCCAGCTGGTCAATTATGGCTCCGATGGATTGGGCGTTGCCAGGCAGTGTTTTAAGAACAAGGAGATTACCTGTATAATCAAGTTTCACAAAACTGTCCATCAAATATCTCCCGAGTTTTTCCAGAGGATGGAACTTCCTGTCTTTTGGCATACTGTAGATATAAGATCCACTCGGTGTAGGAACTTTTATCAACTGTAGCTCTTTAATATCCCGGGATACAGTGGCCTGTGTAACATTGAAGTTATATACATTCAATTTTTCCACCAGGTCCTCCTGCGTCTCGACTTTTCCATTTGAAATGATTTCTCTGATTTTAATCTGCCTTATTGACTTATTTGACATGGGCTGTCCTCCTCGATTCCCGTTGTATATTTATTCATATAATATCATAAAGCTTATGAATATAACACAAAAAAGAGCATTCAGCCGAAAATAATTGGCCGAATGCCTTTCTCATCAATGGATTTCAAGTCAGTTCTTCCATGATTCAAATGCAATAAATATTCAATGTTGCCTTTGCCCCCTTTTATCGGGGAACGGTCAAGAGCAATAGAAGTGAGTCCGAGTCTGGTACATTCATCTATCACTCTGGTAACCACAGCTTCGTGAGTTTCCAAAGAATGTATGATCCCATCTTCTTCCCTTTCCTCCAAATAGGATTCGAACTGGGGTTTGATGAGTGCAATGATGTCATATTCATGATCAAATAAATCCACTATGTGCCGCAGGATAGGAACGATTGAGGTAAATGAAACATCAATCGTAAAAACAACAGGTTTATCCTTGAAATCCCCATGCACGGTATTTTTGAAATTGGTCTGTTCCATTACAGTGACCTTTTTGTCCGTTCGGAGCCTGTAGTCCAGTTGATTTGTACCGACATCGATGGCGTAGACATGCACAGCGCCATTTTTCAATGCGCAGTCGGTGAAACCGCCGGTCGAACTACCGATATCTGCGACAACGCTGCCTTCTATTTTCAGATCGAAGACTTCCAAAGCGTGCTTAAGTTTTATACCACCCCTCGAAACAAAAGGACGGATATTTTTAAAACGGATGTTTGCTTTCGCCGTCTCAATGGTTTCAGAAGGTTTATATACGGGTGTATCGTTATTCAGCACTTTTCCTGCCATTATGATTCTTCTGATATCTTCCAATGAACCAAAATTGAATTCCTGATGAATATATTCATCAATTCTTAATTTCTTTTTCATTGGTCTGCTCCAGTAAAGTTTTAGACTGCAGTATGATATTTCCGACCGATATGCCGATATCGTCAAGGAGTTTATTTACATCACCATGCTCGACATATTCGCTGTCAATGCCGATGCGCTTTATAGGATTTGTGAAATGATGATCTGCCATGAACGAAGCGATCATGCTCCCAAGCCCGCCTGCGAGCATGGACTCCTCTACTGAAACGATCGGTATATTTTGAACGCCGAGTGAAAGTAGCATTTTTTCATCGAGCGGTTTGATGAACCTTGCATTTATCACTTTTGCATCAATGCCCGACTCTTTGAGAGCGGCAGCGGCAGCGATGGCAAGATCCAATGTCGGACCGAATGAAATGACTGCGATATCTTCACCGGATACGACTTCCTCCCATTCTCCAAGTTCGAATGATGCTCTTCCCTCTGTCATATCCAATCCTTTTACGTTTCCTCTCGGATAGCGTATGGCTGCCGGCCCTTCGTGGCGGATCGACAGGTCTATCATCTGCCGGGCCTCCACTTCATCTTTTGGCATCATGAGTGTCATATTCGGAAGTGGCGAGATGAAACTGATATCAAACACACCCTGGTGTGTTTCGCCGTCAGCACCTACCAGACCGCTCCGGTCGATGCCGATCATTACATTCAGGTTTTGCCTGTCAACGTCATGAAGAAGCTGATCATAACCGCGCTGAAGGAAAGTTGAATAGATTGCCAGATAAGGTTTCATGCCGGCTGCTGCAAGACCGCCTGCCATTGTTACGGCGTGCTGTTCAGCAATTCCTACATCAAAGAAACGTTCCGGAAGTTCATTTTGGAATTTCGTAAGCTTGCTTCCCACCGGCATTGCAGGTGTCATAGCGACAATGCGATCGTCTTCCTTTGCGTATTCAAGGACAGTGTTGGACATGAATTCACTCCAGGAAGGCGTTGTTTTACTGCCGAGCACTTCACCGGTATCAATTTTATAAGGACCGAGACCATGCCATTTTCCCAGCTTATCTGCTTCTGCAGGATGATACCCTTTTCCTTTTTTCGTAATTACGTGCACGACAACAGGACCATTGTAATCCTTGGATGATTTGATTGCCCGGGCAAGATCTTCAAAATCATGACCATCGACCGGACCGATATATTTTATGCCGAGTTCTTCAAAGAAGATACCATTGACTACAAGGTATTTCATGCTGTCTTTAATACGGTCTGCCATATCCCTGAGTTTTGAACCTACCTGCGGAAGACCATTAATGAAATCTTCAATATCATGTTTCACACGATTGTACTGTGTATTTGTGCGCATCCTGCCCAGCATGTTATGCATTGCTCCTACATTAGGAGCAATACTCATTTCATTATCATTTAGGATGATTGTCATATTGGTCCTGTCGGAGCCAATATGATTGAGTGCTTCAAGCGCCATGCCGCCTGTTAATGCACCGTCACCGATTACAGGGACTACATGATGGCTTCCGCCTTGGATATCACGCGCTTTTGCCATCCCCATCGCAGCTGAAAGAGAAGTGGATGAATGACCGGCTTCCCAGACATCGTGCTCTGATTCGCGAACTTTGGGGAAACCGCACAAACCCTTGTATTGCCTCAGTGTATCAAAACCACTGATGCGTCCTGTTAAGATTTTATGGATATATGCCTGATGACCAACGTCAAATATGAATTTATCTGTCGGTGAATCAAAATATTTATGCAGTGCAATCGACAATTCCACTACTCCGAGATTGGCGCCGATGTGGCCGCCCGTTTCGGAACATGACTGGATAAGGAATTCTCTGATGTCCTGTGCCAGTTCTTTAAGTTCTTCATCACTTTTACCTTTCAAAAATGATGGATTTTCTATACTATACAGGTTCATATAGCAACCACCTTTGAATTTACTAATGCCAATTATACCACTATTGGATAATACTAAAAAACAAAAAATGATAATTCATTATAATGAATTATCACTGTTCCCTTACTGCAAACATCTGCAGAACGCTGTAAAGCTCATCGGTATCAAGTTTTGAAGACAGATTTTCCAATATTTCTTCTGCGTCATCCTTCAATAATTCCAATTGTTCTTTTGCGCCATTGAGACCATATGTGCTTACATATGTAACTTTTTCTTTACGTGCATCGCTTCCGGACAGCTTGCCTGTAACAGACATGTCCCCTTCAACGTCCAGGATGTCATCTCTGATCTGAAATAGGATGCCGAGATATTCGGCGAATCTCAACAGAAGAGCCTTGGTTTCATCGTCGGCAGCTGCAATGATTGCTGCGGATTCAATTGGAGCAACGATCAGTTTTCCTGTCTTATGGCGATGGATCATCACCAATTCATCCATAGTGATATTTTTCCCTTCTGCCTCTATATCCAGCATCTGTCCTCCAATCATCCCTGACTGGCCGGCAGCCCTGGAAACGACCTGGACAAGCTGGATTCGGATATCAGCAGGCAGTGATTCATCTTCTGCCAGGACATTAAAGCTTTCTGTAAGCAGATTATCCCCTGCCAGAATTGCCACTGCTTCTCCATGCACTTTATGATTTGTCAGTTGTCCGCGTCTGTAATTGTCATCATCCATGGCAGGAAGATCATCATGGATCAATGAGTAGGTATGGATCATTTCAATTGCACCCGCAGCAGACAGACCTGCAGCCGGGTCCAACCCGAATGACTTTAATGTGGCAAATACTAAATAGGGACGGAATCTTTTTCCGCCAGCTTGTATTGAATAGATGCTTGCATCCTTTATCATTTTGGAAACATTACCCGATTCAAGATGATTCAGTATAAGATTTTCCGCTCTATCATTGTAGTGCTTCAGCTCTTCATTCATCCTCATCGTCCTTTCGATTCAAGGTTTCCACTTTCAGTTCGGCATTTTTCAGGATTTTATCACATTCTGAAGACAGTTCCACCCCTCTTTGATAAAGTTTGAGAGATTCTTCGAGTGAAACTTCATCTTCGTCCAGCTGTCTTACAATCTTTTCCAGCGTCTGCATTTTCTCTTCAAAAGTCTCGGTCTTATTTTCTGACATTGTTTTTCACCTCTGTCACTTTAGATGTGATTTCCCCGTCACTCAACGTTGTTTCTATCTCATCACCCGGGGCAAGTGTTTCCGAATTGCGGACAATATTACCATCTTTGGCAGTGAATGAATAACCCCGGAGCAGTATGCTAGTCGGACTCAGTGAGTTGAGCAGTTCAATTGTGGATGAAAGCTGCTTTTTTCTGTCAGTGACCGTATCGGCCATCTCTTCATCCAGACGTGCTTTTGATTCACCAAGTATTTCTTTGAACCGTTCAATCATCGGCCGGGGACTATTATATTCTATTTTATCTTTTATGCTATTTTGACGGTATCTCTTTTCCCGCAGTATCGTATTAACTCTTGTATCGAGATTCATCCTGAGGGTTGCCAGCTTTTCCGTCTGCTGATCATAAAGAAGCTCAGGATTTTTTAATTTGTAATAGTTCGACAGAGATTCCAGTTGATTTCTATGGAACTCAATCTTTTTGGACATACTGCGCATCATGAAAGTGTCGAAACTGCTGAGATTATCCTGTATATCCCTGGTGTCAGGTACAGCAACTTCTGCTGCTGCCGTCGGTGTTGCGGCTCTGACATCAGAAACAAAATCAACCAGTGTAGTGTCAGTCTCATGACCGACTCCGGTGATCACAGGAGTTTTCATTTCAAATACTTTCAATGAAACGGACTTTTCATTGAAAGTCCATAAATCTTCAATCGATCCGCCGCCGCGGGCGAGTATGATGACATCACTGCTTAGACTGTCTGCGTAATCCAGGCTGTCGATGACCGCCTGCCTGCTTCCCCGGCCCTGCATCATAGTATTGATCATTGACACTCTGACAAGCGGGAAGCGGCGGCGCAGTGTGGTGATCATATCCCGGTATGCTGCGCTGGTTTCTGAACTGATGATTGTGATAGTACCCGGGTACCTGGGAAGGGGCTTTTTATGCCCGGCATCAAAATAACCTTTCCCGTCCAGTTCCTTCTTGTCTTTTTCCAGTTGTTCAAACAGCATACCTATGCCGTCGATTTCCATGGAATCCACGTAAATCTGGTACTGTCCACTGGATTCGAAAATACTGATTCTACCCTGGAGCAGGACACTCTGTCCCTCCTCTGGTTCAAATTTTAAGCCACTAGCACTCCGAGAGAACATAATGGCCCGAATTACAGCATTGCCATCTTTTAAAGCAAAAAAAATGTGGCCGCTGGTATGTCTTTTCACGTTGGATAATTCGCCTTTGATAAAGACCCGTGTCAAATACGGGTCCTGGTCGAATTTATATTTGAGGTACTTGGTCAGAGCACCCACAGATAGATACTTACTGTTCTCCATATGGATTTTCATCCGTTTCTCTAATGAAGTTTTTAAGCACACCGTTGATAAAACGGTAGCTGTCTTTCTCACCGTAAGACTTTGCGAGCAGCACTGCTTCGTTGATAACCACCTTCTCAGGCGAGTCACCCTCCAGAAGTTCACTGATTGAAGTACGCAGAATGTTGCGCTCCACTTTCGGGATACGCTCCAACGTGTATTTGTTCAAATGTGCGCTAATATCAGCATCCACCCGTGTCTTATTAGCGAGATAAAAGTCAATGATCCGTTTAATATACTCGTGCGTCTTATATAAATCATAAAATGCGGTATTTTCAAGATCTACCAAATCATGGTCTTTTTGGAATATTATCTGGAATATTTTTTTTCGTTGTTCGTGTCTGTTCATTAATAACACCTATCTGAATTCTTATTTAATATTTACGATGTGTACATTGACTTCCTTAACCACATGATCAGTCATATTCCTGATCGCCTGACTGACATTCTTCTGGATGTTTTCAGCTGTTTCATGCACTTTGCCTTTTGAATCCAAAGTCACATAAATTGAAATCAGCACTTCATTGTCCTGAGTTTCAACTTTGACTCCACGGCCTCTGTATTTTTTGCCTATTTTTTCAAAGTTGCCACTGGCAAAATTATTCTGCAATGAATGAACGCCTTTGGTTTCTGTAACTGCAATGCTTGCAATAACTTCCAGCACTTCAGAAGAAATCTCTATCAATCCCAAGTTCGATTTAACGTCCTGGATTCTCATGTTCATCACCCCGTCAGTTTATTATAGCATGATTATGCGTGAAATTAGAAACAACTTGCAGCTATTTCTCTATGGAAGAAAATATAGAATTTAATTGCACAGATTCGGCAAATTGAAAACCTGCTTTTTCGCTGGAAATAAGAAAAAGCAGGTTTTCAACCGGTTTATTTCATTACATCGTGTTCCTGTAGGAAGTTTGTATTGTAATCATTTGTTCTGAACGCTTCATTTTTAAGGAGGTTCGAATGGAATGGAATCGTCGTATCTATCCCTCCAATTATGAATTCTCCAAGCGCCCGCTGTGCAGTCATGATTGCCTCTTCCCGGGTATCAGCATGAGTGATCAATTTAGCGATCATTGAATCATAATACGGTGGAATACGATAACCTGCATAACATGCAGTATCCATTCTCACACCGTAACCGCCCGGAACGATAAAGTCGGTGATTTTTCCCGCTGACGGCATGAAGTTTTTATAAGGGTTCTCCGCATTGATACGGAATTCAATTGCATGCCCTTTTATTTCTATGTCTTCCTGCTTATAAGGGATCGCTTCACGACGTGCAACTTTGATCTGCATTTTAACAAGGTCGATTCCAGTTATCAATTCCGTCACTGGATGCTCCACCTGGATCCTCGTGTTCATTTCCATGAAATAGAATTGGTCGTCGTTCAGGTCATAAATGAATTCTATGGTGCCGGCACCGATATAATCGATACTTTTTGCAGCACGGACTGCCGTTTCTCCCATTTCCACACGTTTTTCTTCGGAAAGTATGGGGCTTGGCGCTTCCTCGACAAGTTTTTGCATGCGGCGCTGTACAGTACAGTCACGTTCTCCGAGATGGATGACATTGCCGTGATAATCTCCTATCACCTGTATTTCGATGTGTCTGAAGTTCTCAATATATTTTTCTATATAGAGACTTTTATTGCCGAACGCACTTTCCGCTTCCTGCTCTGTCATCTTATAGTTTTGGACGAGCTCTTCTTCTGTGCGTGCAACGCGTATGCCTTTTCCGCCGCCGCCGTAGCTTGCCTTGATGATGACCGGATAACCGATGTCAGCTGCGATTTTTTTGGCATCCTCTATCGAAGCGACTACGCCGTCACTGCCGGGTACCGTAGGCACCCCTGCTTTTTTCATAGTATCTTTTGCAACGTCTTTTACACCCATGAGTGAAATGGTCTCGTGCATAGGACCGATGAAAATGAGGTTTGAAGCCTCGCACATTTCAGCAAAATCACTGTTTTCCGCCAGGAATCCGTATCCTGGGTGAATGGCATCGCATCCTGTCTTTTTGGCAATGGTAATAATACTGATCATATCCAGATAACTGTCCTTGGAAAGCTTTGGTCCTACGCAATAGGATTCAGTGGCTATTTTCCGGTGAAGGCTGTCGGCATCCGCTTCTGAATATATACTTACAGAATCTATACCCAGCTCTGTGCATGCCCTGATAATCCTAACTGCGATTTCACCACGGTTTGCTATGAGTATTTTATTGATCATCGTACTCTGAACAACGGTTGGTCGTACTCAACCATTTCTCCGTCTTCGACAAGGATCTCTGTAATTTCACCGGAAATTTCTGCCTGTATCTCATTAAAAAGCTTCATCGCTTCAAGGATGCAGACCACGGAAGTGTTATCGACTTTATCGCCAATCTGAACATAGGCATCCGCTTCCGGCGAGGCGGCCTTGTAGAACGTCCCGACCATCGGTGCCTTGATCATTTTGCCTTCCTCGACAGGTGCGCTTGCCTGTGCCTGTTCAACAGCTGGCTGCTGCATAGGAACCTGCGCGGGAGCGGCAGCCTGCAGATGATTTCCGGTATCCCTTTTTAATTTGATGTCAACATCTCCATCTTTATAGGAGAGTTCTGTCAATGATGCTTTTTCCATTTTTTCAATTAGACTATCGATATATTCCAGATTCATGTTTTACTTCTCCTTAACAATTAAAAATTACTGTCTTTTATTTTACTCAAGTGGTCATACCAATTCAAGCAAAAATAAAAGCAGATTGAAATCTGCTTTTATTTTTAGGCACGGGATACATATGAGCCCTCTTCTGTATTAATGACCAGAACGTCTCCCTGGTTCACGAATAATGGTACTTGCAGAACCAGACCAGTTTCCAGTGTCGCTGATTTTGAAGCGCCGCTGGCAGTATCGCCTTTAATGCCAGGTTCTGTTTCTGTTACTTCGAGTTCGACAGTTTTAGGAAGTTCAACGCCGATTACTTCACCTTCATACATCATGATGGAGACATTCATATTCTCTTTCAGATATTTGAGTTCATCTTCAAGGGCGGAGGCCTGAAGTTCAACCTGTTCAAATGTGTTGTTATCCATGAATACATGGCTGTCGCCGTCCGCATACAGATATTGCATTTTATTGTTGTCAATCTGGGCTCTGCCGACTTTTTCACCTGCGCGGAAAGTTTTTTCCTGGATTGCACCTGTACGCAGGTTTCTGAGTTTACTTCTGACAAAAGCCGCTCCCTTACCAGGCTTTACATGCTGGAAATCGATGACTCTCCAGATACTGCCTTCAACTTCAACTGTAAGGCCTGTTTTAAAATCATTTACTGAAATCATAAAATTTTCCTCCTCAGAATTCTGGACTGTTTCAAATTATAGAATGAATAGTTCTTTGCTGCTGTGTGATAGTTTTTCGAGACCGCTTTCCGTGACAAGGCAATCATCTTCAATGCGCACACCGCCGACATCATCAACATATATTCCCGGTTCAACAGTGACGATCATACCGCTCTCCAATTTTACATCACTCGATTTGGAAAGCCCTGGCATTTCATGGACTTCAAGACCGAGTCCGTGTCCGAGTGAATGACCGAAGTTTGCACCGTATCCGCTATTCTCTATGATGTCCCTTGCAATTTTGTCCGCTTCCCTGCCTGTCATTCCCGGTCTGATTTCATCCAGTGAAGCAAGCTGTGATTTCAGGACGATGTCATGAATCTTCTCCATCTCCTCAGAAACGGAACCGACACCGAATGACCTCGTGATATCCGAGGCATAACCCTGATAGTAGGCGCCGAAATCGAGCGTGACCATTTCACCTGACTCTATTGTCTTCTCCGACGCCACACCGTGGGGAAGTGCTCCCCTCCAGCCACTTGCAACTATCATATCAAAACTTGAACCCTCTGCACCAAGTTTGCGCATGTAGTTTTCAACTTCATTTCTCACTTCAAGTTCGCTCATGCCCGGCCTAATGTATTTAAGTATGTACTCATATGTCTCATCAGCAATATTACAGGCTCTTTTTACCAGGTCCACTTCATCGGAAGTCTTGTACATGCGGATCTTTTCTATTTCCCCTGTAAGTGGTACAAGATCAAAAGTGCTGTCAAGTCTGTCGAAAGTGTTGAAGTTTACATGTTCCCCTTCGAAACCAACGCTTTCAAAAGACTTCGCTTCCATAAATTCCATGATGAAATCAAGCAGAGCCTTATCTTGCAGTACAAATTCGAAATCCTTTGCCTGTTCTCTGCCCTGCGCTTTGTACCTGAAATCGGAAATCAGATACTTTTCATCCTTGGTCATGATGACCGCTCCGCTGGAACCAGTGAATCCTGTCAGGTAACGTCTGTTATAATCACTCATGATAAGAAGCGCATCAAGGTTCCTATTATCCAGTAGTGCATTGACTTTTTCATACTTGATCATTGTTCATCCACCTTTCAAATATATTCTACATTAAATCGTTGGAGATTTCAGTAGTATTCAATTTAATATTATTTCATAACATGAACGCCGTGCATAGCACCAGTATTGGCGCGGATTTGGTGACTGCTCTGTGACCAAAAAAACACCAGCATAGCAAGTCCAAGGTAATATTATAAAATTCACTACTTACTATAAGTAAATTCATGGTACAATTAATTTAACAATATTTAGGAGGTATTACATATGAAAGAAGAAAAGCAAAAGAAAAATGGGCGGCTATTATTATCGGTGTACTGATTCTTTTCGGGGCCTGTACCGCTGCATTTAGTGGTGGCGGAGATACATCTACTACAGAGGATTCAGAAACTGCATCATCAGAAACGTCTACAGAAGAAACGACTGAGGAAGCAACAAAGGAAGAATCCGAAGAGACTACTGAAGAAGAAACAGCACCCGAAGCACAAGAGTACAGCGTTGGTGATACCGCAGATATTGATGGCAAACAGATCACTGTCACTAATGTAGAAAAACGCCAACCGGGGGAATTTGAAGTAGTAAAAGAGGGTTATGAATTTGTCATTATAAATCTTGATATAGTAAATGGATCAGATGAAGAAATTAATTATAATGCTTTAAACTTTGAATTACAGGATGGGAATGGCAACATCACTGACACTTTCGGAACCGTCTCACTTGATGGTGTTGGAGAGCAACTAAGTTCGGGGGCTCTGGACCCTGGCGGGAATGTGTCAGGCACCGTTGTTTTTGAAGTACCGAAAGGTGATGAAGATTTAACATTAAGATATAAAGATAATATGTTCACTAACGAAACAGTAGATTTTAATTTATACTAACCTTTAAAGTAACCGCCTCTCGGGGCGGTTTTGTTATGTCTATATAGGCGATATTGTGGATGTTCGTTGATTAAAAAATATGTATGCCCACCCAGGGAGTGTAAGCCCGGACAGTCAAAGTCACGGCATGAGACATGAAAGAAATCCAAACGTTTATCGCTGCCCTCCCTCGGAATATGAACGGCTATGTATTCAGAGATCGCGGCTCATCAATTAAAGCCGGCACGATGGGGTACTATTTGAAGAAGTTGTGCAGAGAGATAAAAATAAAAGAGATCGGCTTCCACGGATTGCGCCATACACATTGCAGTCTGCTTATTTTTAAAGATGTGTCATACACTACATCAGCAAGCGGCTTGGGCACAAAAACGTAAACATCACTCTGAGGGTCTACAGTCATCTGATAAAAGAGAAGGAAGATCTGGAAGAGGAAAAAGCGCTGAAAGCACTCGCTGCATTGTGACTGCCATGTGACTAAAATATAATGAACGGTTGCTTACTGGCACGGAAGGATAAAACGCCAAAGCCTGTAATATCAACGTTTTAAAGTTCTTAAACTCATGTAACTTATTGATTTAATATTATTTCATAACATGATAGAATAATAAAATGATGTACAGGAGAAATTATACATGAAAAGATCAATTTATATACTATTACCCATACTTTTATTATCGGCATGCGGAAGTCCTTCCGCAGAAGAACAGCTGTCCGAGGCCGAGGACAGAAAAGCAGAACTCCAGGGGGTGCTTCAGACCGAGGAAGTGAATGTTCAGAAAAACACCCTTCGCCTGGATGCGCTGGAAGAGGATATTTCAAAAATGCAATCTGTAATCGGCAATTCCGACATTGATGAATACGTTTCAATCGTAGGTGAGTATTCAGGCACTCTGGAAAAAGAACTGGCCAATCTCAGTTCATTGATCCAGAAGGCCAAAGAAGAAAAAGATCTGTCTATTATCAGTGAGGATATGGACGGAATAAACTCCAGAATCAAAGATGCCATGGGCACCTATGAAAGTTCTGCCAAAGGTTTGGAACTCAATGAATACCTCAAAAGGCAGCACAGCTCCCTGCAGCTTGCCAATGATGAAATAGAAAGTGCTCTGCAGTCGGTTGAAAATGGAGCAGATACAGGTTCCATGGAAGCTGTTGATGAAGGGATACAGCAGCTCAACAGCGCCAGTGAATATTACTGATGAGAAAGAAGCGTAGCTAATGGATAAACCAACCATAGGGGGACAGGCCGTCGTAGAAGGTGTCATGTTCCAGACAAAAAACCGGATGGTAACTGCCATCCGCAGAAATAATGATGAAATAGAATATTTCGAAATGGAACGGCCTGAGAAGAAATGGGTCAAAAATCTAAAGAAAGTCCCTCTGCTGAGAGGAAATGTCGCAATCTTGGAATCCAGCATATACGGCATGAAACATCTGGATTTTGCAACAGACCGCTATGAGCGTGACCCTGAAGACGATGTCAATATCGAGCAGGAAAAACAGGCGGCCAACTCAACAAAAGTGGTCTTGTCGACGATTATTGTCGGCATACTGTCATTCATCATCGGCAAATTTTTATTCACATTGATACCAGTATTTATTGCAGAAGTGTTTTCGGGGACAGTGACTTCGCATTTCGGACAAGTGCTGTTGGAATCGGTTTTCAAGTTGATACTCCTGCTGGGGTATATATATGTGATTTCAATGACGCCGATGGTCAAAAGACTGTTTCAATATCATGGTGCGGAGCATAAAGTGATCAACACTTTTGAAAATGATCAGGATCTGACTGTCGAAAATGTTCAAAGGCAATCCCGGCTCCATTACAGATGCGGGAGTTCATTCATACTTTTCACGGTACTCGTCGGTTTCGTCGTCTACATGTTTGTTCCAGTAGAGCCATTCTACGTGAGAATCCTGAACAGGATCGCACTGATTCCTGTTGTAATCGGCTTATCTTTTGAATTTTTGCAGCTGACAAACAAATTGAGGGATATTCCGGTATTGAAGTGGCTCGGCATCCCGGGATTGCTGCTTCAGTATCTGACGACAAAACAACCGGATGACACCCAGGTGGAGGTCGCGGTCCATTCATTTAATAAATTATTAAGGAGAGACTGATTTTGAAGAAAATCTTGTTATATATAGTAGTGATTATCGCAGCAATAGGTTTATTGACAAACCTAGATTATTTTCTCAACATGATTGTAAGCTCGCTGATATTCCTTCTTGTTCTGGGACTGATTGTTTACGGAATATATTATTTCTTCATCCTTACACCCAGCCAGAGGAAATACAAGAAGGCGCTGAGGAAATCAAAGCGCAAATACAGACAAAAGAGCAAGCGATAGGAAAAGCCGGATTCTCAAATCCGGCTTTTGTTATTTTCTGAAGTTCCAATCATCGGAAACATATTTGATTTTGATCTCTTCCAGTCTTTCGGTGTCTTCCTCAGTCAGTTCATAGGGCGCCGTCTTCATATCCAGCCCTTTTTCAAATCCTTTCTTAAAAGCCGGGTACAGCATTTCCACGGTAAAATGATTTTCACTGATGTCATTGATCGCCACGGCCTTCTCCTTGAAGGATTTTTTCATCTTTTCTTTAAAGCGTTGATTCTGATACTTGAACATGTCAAAAAGATGATCGATATCGACATCGAGAAGAATGGATCCATGCTGCATGATGATGCCATTCTGGCGGGTTTGCGCACTGCCGGCAATTTTTCTGCCCTCCACTACCAGCTCATACCAGCTTGGTGTATCAAAACACACACTGCTCCTGATACTGGTCAGTTCTTTTCTTTCCTCTTTTGTCTGAGGTACGCTGAAATGGGCATCCAGCCCGAGATTTCTGAATCCCTCGAGCAGGCCGCCGGAAAGAACTCTGTAGCTCTCTGTGACGGATTCCGGCATCCCTTCATAACTCTCAGGCAGAACAACACTGTATGTCAGTTCTTTATCATGGAGCACTCCTCTGCCGCCTGTAGCGCGGCGGACCATTTCATATCCATATGATTCCACGCGCTCCAGGTCAATTTCTTTTCTGACTTTCTGAAAATAACCCAAAGAAAGAGTCGGCGTTTCCCATTCATAGAATCTGAGCACAGCGGGCAGTTCTCTATTTCTTACCTTTTCCATCAAAAGTTCATCGAGAGCCATATTATAAAAAGCATCATTCTTATGACTTTCTATGTAATACCAGACACGTTCTGACATTCCTCATCTCTCCCTTATCATTTCCTCTTTAAAAGTATAACAAATATCTTTATAATATACTTATGTGAAATTTTAAGGAGAGATGAGTTTTGGAAAATTGGATGATCATCCTTCTGGCGGCTGTCGTTGTCCTGCTGTTGCTTCTATTAAACGGATACAGGAACATGCGTAATGTCAAAACCCTGTCGGAAGAAGAATTTAAAAAAGACCTGAGAAGAGTTCAATTGATTGATTTGAGAGAAAAGGAAAAGTATGAACACGGTCATATCATGGGCGCAAGGAATATTCCAATGATGAACTTCTCTATGAAAATGAATTCATTAAGAAAAGATCAGCCGATCTATTTATATGATCATAATGGCAGGCTGTCAGTCAGAGCGGCAAAAATGCTCAAGAAAAAGGGGTATAGTGATATTTACATGCTGAAAAACGGCATCAGCAAATGGACTGGAAAAATAAAAACAAAATCAAAATGATCTGTATTAAAAAAAGGACCCGCGGGTCCTTTTTTTAATGCTATTTTTCTTCTATGATTTCTTCACGTTGGAATCTGAGTACAGGTTTTCTTGCAGCCAGCGTTTCATCCAAACGTCCGATGACTGTAGTGTGCGGTGCTTCCAATACGATATCAGGATTCTCTTCAGCTTCTTTGGAGATATGGATCAGCGTATCGACAAATCCATCAAGAGTTTCTTTTGATTCCGTTTCAGTAGGTTCAATCATCATACATTCCTCAACATTAAGCGGGAAGTATATTGTTGGCGGATGATAGCCGAAGTCGAGCAGACGTTTAGCGATATCAAGTGTACGTACGCCCATTTTCTTCTGTCTGGAGCCGCTGATCACGAACTCATGCTTACAATGCTGTTCGTATGGCAGCTCGAAGGTGCCTTCAAGTCTCCTCATCATATAATTGGCATTGAGCACTGCGTTTTCTGACACTTCTTTAAGACCGTCGGGTCCCATTGTACGGATATAGGTATATGCACGGAGGAAGATGCCGAAGTTGCCGTAGAACGGTTTAACGCGGCCGATGCTGTCTGGTACGTTGTGCTCTACTCTGTAAGTGTCATCTTCATCTTTTACAACAAGCGGTTTAGGAAGGAATTTCGCCAGTTCGGCTTTTACACCGATAGGTCCGGAACCTGGTCCGCCGCCGCCGTGAGGTCCAGTAAATGTCTTGTGAAGATTGAGGTGGACCGCATCGAATCCCATGTCTCCGGGTCTTACCTTGGCCATGATGGCATTCAGGTTGGCCCCGTCATAGTAAAGTTTGCCGCCGGCATCATGAACGATGTCACGGATTTCAATAATGTCTTCCTCAAACAGACCGAGTGTATTCGGGTTTGTCAGCATGATTGCAGCTGTGTCATTCCCCACCAGGGTCTTCAGATGGTCAATATCGACAAGCCCTCTGTCGTTTGATTTTACAGTAACCGCCTCGAAACCGGCTACTACCGCACTTGCAGGGTTCGTTCCATGTGCAGAGTCCGGTACAATCACTTTTGTACGGTTATGGTCGCCATTCGCTTCGTGGAATGCTTTGATCATCATCAATGCAGTCCATTCGCCCTGTGCACCTGCTGCCGGCTGGAGCGTGATTTCATCCATGCCCGTAATCTCTTTCAAATGCTCCTGCATATCGTAGACAACTTCCAGTGAACCCTGGATCGCCTTGTCATTCTGTTCAGGATGGCTATTTGCAAATCCGGGCATCCTGGCAACTTTTTCGTTGATTTTAGGATTGTATTTCATTGTACATGAGCCGAGCGGGTAGAAACCTGAATCAACACCGTGGTTTTTATTGGACAATTCTGTATAGTGTCTCATCAGATCGAGTTCGCTGATTTCAGGAAGCTCGGCCTTTGTCTTACGTATGAATTTCGGATCGATGATATCGGATAGTTCGTGCTTTTCAACTTCCAGATCAGGAAGTGAATATGCGAAACGGTCTTCTGTGCTTCTTTCGAAAATCAAAGGACTGGATCCCTTAAGCATTGTATTCACCCAACCTTTCAACAAATGAATCAATTTCATCTTTAGTACGCAGTTCTGTGACTGCAATAAGCATGTGGTTCTTGAAATTCTCATCTACTCTGCCAAGGTTGAACCCGCCGATGAATCCATCATCATAAAGAACGTCATTGATTTCATCCACGTTTTTTGAAAGTTTGACTGCGAACTCATTGAATGATTGTCCATCCAGTACTTCGAAACCTTTGGATTTCAACTGATTTTTCATATAATACGTATTTTGAATGTTGCTTTCTGCCATTTCCACGGCGCCCTTTTTACCGAGGGCGCTCATCGCAACTGAAGATGCAAGTGCGTTAAGCGCCTGGTTGGAACAGATATTACTTGTCGCTTTATCACGCCTGATATGCTGCTCACGAGCCTGAAGTGTCAATACAAAACCGCGGTTGCCTTCATCATCCTGAGTCTGACCGACAAGTCTTCCTGGCATTTTACGCATCAATTTGCTTGTCGCTGCAAAATAACCACAGTGCGGTCCGCCGAATTGTGTCGGTATACCGAACACCTGAGTATCACCTGTCACGATGTCAGCGCCGAATTCACCCGGTGGTGTCAGAATACTGAGTGCAAGCGGATTGCTGTTTACAACAAACAGGCCTTTATTCTTATGGGCAATCTTTTCGATTGCTTCCAGATCTTCAACAGAGCCGAGGAAGTTAGGATACTGTACCATAACTGCTGCAGTATCCTCATCAGAAGCTGCATCGAGCTTTTCAAGGTCAGTGTATGAACCGTCCAGCCCCACTTCTACTACTTCGATGTTCTGGGCTTTACAGTATGTTTTCAGTACTTCGACCGCCTGGTAATGGACACCTTTTGAAACAACGACTTTCTTCTTGCGTGTTTTTCCGGCTGCCATCGTTGCCGCTTCTGCAAAAGCAGTCGGACCATCATACATTGATGAGTTCGCCACATCCATAGCAGTCAGCTCGGATATCAATGTCTGGAATTCGAAGATGGCCTGAAGTTCACCCTGTGAAATTTCAGGCTGGTAAGGTGTATATGCCGTATAGAACTCGGAACGTGAGATCACATGATCTACCACAGTAGGGATGTAATGGTCATATGCACCCGCACCTAAAAATGAGACGTGTGTTTCCGTCGTGATGTTTTTGTTTGCAATACGTCCCAATTCCCGAAGCAGTGAAGTTTCACTCTTCTTTGGTTTGATGTTCAAATCACCTTTGAACCTTACGTTCTCGGGAATATCGCTGAAAAGTTCAGATATATCTGAGATGCCGATTGTGTCCAGCATCTCATTTTTATCTTTTTCTGTTAATGGTAAATAACGATGACTCAATTCATACACTCCTTCTCACAGTTAATTTTTATGGAATGGCATCTTAACAAACTTCGCCTTCACTTCTTTATTTCTGACGATTACATTGAATTCTTTATCCAGCTCATAAAAGTCTGCATTAACAAGAGCGAGACCAATAGAACGTTTAGTCAATGGTGACTGTGTACCACTTGTAACGTAACCCACTTTGTTGCCTTCTAAGTCCTTAACCTCGTAATCCGTGCGGGCAATACCTCTCTCAAGAAGCTCAAAACCGCCGAGTTTTCTTGGGGCACCGTCTTCCTTCTGCTCTTTGAGCACTTCTTTACCAACAAAATCATCTTTTTCAGTTTTAACGGCAAAGCCCATATTCGCCTCAACCGGCGTGATGTCTTCTGCCAGATCCTGACCATGGAGCGGCAGGCCAGCTTCCAATCTCAGCGTATCACGTGAACCGAGCCCGCAAGGTTCCGCACCGCCGTCAAGGAAAAGTTTCCACAGTTTCAAAGTATCTTCCGCTGCGCAGTAAATCTCAAAGCCGTCTTCACCTGTGTATCCTGTCTGTGAGAGAATGACTTTGGACCCCTCGATATCTACATCTTTTTTAAAACGGAACATCTTCATTTCACTGATGTCTTCCTCAACGTGCTTCTGCACCAATGCACGCGCACCCGGTCCCTGCACAGCCAGCTGTCCATACTCACTGGAAATATTTTCTACAGTAGCATCGAAGCCCCCGATCGCTTTAAGTACATCATAATCAGTATCTGTATTACCGGCATTGACTACAAGCAGATAGTCATTTTCATCCAGTTTATAAATGACGAGATCGTCAATTACGCCGCCCCGGTCGTTACAGAGCATAGTATACTGTGCTCTTACATCTGTGAGTTTTGTCACATCATTTGTCAGAGCGTAGTTCAAAAACTCTACAGATTCTTTGCCGGAAACCCGGATTTCACCCATATGACTGACTTCGAACATACCTGTCGCTTCTCTCACAGCACGGTGTTCTTCCTTGATGCTTGAGAATTGCACAGGCAGTGCCCAACCAGAAAAGTCAATTACTTTCGCTCCTGATTCCTGGTAGTAGTCATACAATGGTGTCTTTTTTAATTCAGACATGATTCTCCTCCTTTAATTTAAAAAAACAGAACAGCTCGTATGAGCTGCCCTGTTGATTTGTCTTCAGGATTGCGTCCCAATGCTGTACTTTTGCCTGAGAGATTCACCTGTACGGCTTGCTCCTTCGGCGACGATCACTCGTTCTCTCGAGCATTGTTCAATCGCAAAATATTCAATTAATATTTCGACCTTATTATACCCACATGGGTGAATAAATAGCAAGCTGATTCTAATAAAAGTGTAAGCCTGTCAAGGTGTGGGATCCAGAATGGCTTTCATAGTGTCTTCGAGACAGCAGGCGGTATCCACTTCCAGGTCAGCTGCTCTTTTATATCTCTCTATCCTGCTGTCATACAAAGCCCTCACCTGTGCTTTAGGCTGGCTTGCAAGCGGCCTTGTCGCGTCATTCGAAATCCTGTCATACAGAGATTCGAACTCAGCATTGAGAAAGATTACTTTCCGCTCCGTATTTTTTATAATTTCATAAGAATCATCATATGTGATGATACCGCCGCCGGTCGAGATAATACCGTCGATTTTGCAGGCATCCGATAACACCTGATGTTCATACGACCTGAAACCCGCCTCCCCCTCTTCGGCAAATATTTCAGGGATAGTTTTCCCGCTCAGCCTGCTTATCTCATCATCCAGCTCCAATACATCCAGTGACAGTCTTTCACCCAATTCCCGAGCTACTGTGCTTTTGCCGCTTCCCATAAAGCCTATAAGAATCATGGTTCCTCTCTCCTATTCAACCAGTCCGCGAATTTTACCCTGATAGATTTCTATAAAATTCATGCGTATATCCAGTGTAATCATCATCTCATTGTAATATTGATAGTATAAACTTATCAGATAAATGAGAATAATGTATATAGAAAAGCTGAAAAATCCATCATTTTTTGAAAGTAAACGTTTCATTGAAGTCACCATTTTCAGTTTCGACAGTCAAATTGACTTCTTTTCCACTGTCTTTGATATTAAAATTTTCAACTCCGAACATGACAGTAACAAAACCGCTGCCGTCCACGCTTCTAATGATCCTGTCACCGGATTTGCGGTAGCTCACTGTTCGTTTATCATTCTCGAAGTTTATAGAAAAGCCGGTTGATGACACTGCCGTCTTATTATTTTCGTTATACACATCGGTAATATCCAGGACAAAAAAATCCGCTTCAAAATCATGTGTATACTCATCCAGTGTTTCGAAGTACGAAATTGCAGCAGGCATGGCTGACATTATGAGTGCCGCAACTGACAGGGCGGCGAGCGCCTCGATATATGTGAAACCGCCATTTTTACCTGAGCGGCACACAAAGTTCCGTATTGTTTTTATCACATATCGCGTCTCCTTTGCGGATATAGTCGTCATGTGCAAAATTTTCCGGTTCATCATGCTTTAAAAGTTCAATATATAATGACCTGCTGAATTCGAGCGTGTTATCGGCATGGATTACGGTCGTTCGTATCAGCATCAATGCAGGTATAAGCACACCGATGATCATTGAGAATATCAGCATCGCGAGTACTGCATCCAGCATCATGAATCCATCATCTTTCAATTCTGAACCTTCCTTTCTGGATCTGGAAAATGAAACTGACCTGTTCCCCCATGCAGTCGAACCGGATGGTACCGAATGCATTTGTGTCTCCGTTGGATTTATATAGGAATCCGGGAAGCCCGCCCTGCAGTATTCTGCATGTATTGAGCGAATAAACTTCCAACGCCTGTCCGAAACCATTTTTGATGGTGATGCGGTGGTTTACGCGGTCGAATTCCACAAGATGCGCTTCCTTTTTATTCAATGCATTGGTCTGTGCAACCTGGAAAAAGAAAGCAATATTTTTCACTTCCTGATCCGTTGAATTTTCATGCTTTTCCGGAATGGCATGAGCTGTAATCATGAGCAATGTGCTGATGATAAACAGCGTCAGCATCATTTCCATCATTGTAAAGCCGCTATTCCGATTTCGCTGCCTGGCCATTTACAATCACAATTCCGGTTCCATTTGCACAAGTCACCTGATCATTCGTCAGATAATCCGGAACAAGGGCACTGACAGATGCCGGTGCACCGCCTTCATTCAATGTATAAGCCTGTATCTGACTCTGGACCATCTTCACCTGTGCATCGCACCCTGTATCCTGTACATTGGCACTCTGTGCCGCAATATTGGGGATGATAAGAATGATCAGCACTGATATTACGAGAAGCACGAGGAGCATTTCAATCAATGTAAACCCATCATCTTTTTTGCTGTTGAATTTTTTCTTCATTAAATTTTTAATCATTTATAATTCCTCCTAGTTTATAGTAGCCATCATCTGGAATATCGGAAGCACAATAACGAGATACAGACAGATGATGAGCAATCCGAGTATCAGGAATATGACCGGCTGGATTTTCCTTGTGATGTTTTCAATTTTCATTACTATGTTTTCCAGTGTGTACTCACTGAAAAGTATCAGTTCTTTCCCGACGCTGCTGTTCTGTTCACCATGGCTGACAAACACGGCAAGTTTCGAATCCAGCATATCAATGTCGCCGATTGCTCCGGAGAGTGTGTCCCCCTGCATCAGCTTCTCTTCTATCAATGCGGAAGAATACTGCAGATATTCATTCAGTGTCTGATGGATGAACAGATCGAGAATTTCCTTTACCTCTAGACCATTGTTTATGAAATAACCGAATTCCCTGGCAAATCTGTAGGTTTGATAACTTCTGAAATAAAACCGCAGCATGGGTATGAACAGCAGTATTTTTGCTTTTCTTTCTACATTTTCCATCATCATGACAAAAGTGACAGCGATGGCGAACAAAGCAACTGACATGATGACGATCAGCACTGCCTGCGGCAGCAGCTGCAGAAATGCTGTCAGTATTGTTACGACTCCCTGTGAGCTCGTCCCCATGGCACTGTAGAGTGAATTGAACTGGGGAATGACTGTATAGTTGAGGACGACGAGCATAGTGATGAATATCGCTATCAGTACAAGCGGATACTGAACTGCCTTGATCAGCTTCTTTGAGGTGTTACGCATATGATCGAGGTAAAAAGCGGATTCCCTCAGATTCATGAGCATTTCCCCATGGATTTCTGCAAATGAAATCTGTATGATGATGGTGTTCTTAAACCCAAGACGTTTCAAAATACTGCTGATGCTCGCCCCTTCCTCCACCATGACCAGACAATCTTTCTTATCTCTTTCTTTCAGCACATCATACTGTTCAAGCAGGAATATAAGCGCATTATGCATCGTGAAGCCGTTTTCCAGTAAATCCGCCAATTTGTATAAAAAGTGCGAGTCATATTTCCCCAGTCTATTTGAACCTGCTCTTAAACGACGTGAGTTCCGTTTCAGTAATCATCCCTCCTTCATGCAATGTATCAAGCTGCTCTGACAGCGTGAAGATGTCGGATGTGCCATCCAACAGATATTTTTTTATCTGATGCTCATCCATGAATTCATAGATGATGTAACTTCCTTTCTGGGTGTGAATTATTCTCTGGTTGATGATAAGAGAAAGGCTCTGTATCATTTCTTCAACATATAAGCCGTAATCTTTGAGACGGCTTAATGTACTGGTTGCGGATTTACTGTGGAAAGTGCTGAGTACAAGGTGTCCGGACAGACTTGCCCTGAGCAGTTCCGTTGCAATTTTCGCATCGCGGATTTCGCCAAACATGATTACGTCCGGATCGCATCTCAGGACGCCTTTTAATAACGGTGCGTAATCCATGTTTGCCTTTTCGTTGATTTCCACCTGTACGATGCCGTCCAGTTCATATTCAACGGGATCCTCTATGCTGATTACATGACGCTTGTTTTCTGAAATGATATCCGCGAGGAGACGGTACATCAAAGTGGTCTTGCCCGATCCTGTCGGTCCGGTAAAGAGTATAAGCCCCTGCATTCGTGACATATAATCTTTTAGAAATTCATACTTGTCCCGTGCATGGAATAATTCATCGGATTGTCTGTCTTCCATTGGATTGAGAATCCTTATGACAATGATTTCGTTCATCAGAGAGATTGGCAGTGTGCTTACGCGCACCCCGACTTTAAGCTCTCCAGTTTCAAATACTGTGCGGCCGCTTTGCGGCACTTTATGCTCGTTGATGTCCAATTCAGCTGTGAATTTCAAATAGTTGATCAGTTTCCTGTATACTTCTATGGTCACTTCATTCAGAGTAACCATTTCCCCTCTTCTTCTCACTCTGATGAGACCAGTGTTGCTCTCGAGTGTTAAATGAATGTCGGTTGCATTTTGACGCATTGCGTCTTTGAAGATTTCACTTAAAATTGTTTTCAATAAAAAACACCTCCTACCCTATATATAGGTAAAAAAGGCCGTTTTGATCTTTTCAGAAATAAATATACAGATTTTCTGTTTTTGCATATGTTTTTAAGGTATAATTATGATTAATGGAAATAGCTTACAAAACTATTAGCTTTTTTAGTGTTTACTTTAATGTCAACTTTATTTATAATTGATTATGATATGTTTAAGTAACGATGAAAGGACTGTTCCTATGGATAAGGTATTTAAGACACTTGGATTCTGGACTGCAATGTTTGCAATCCTGTTCTATGTCGGAGATATGATGATGATGACATTATTCTTCATCGCCCAAACCGGTTTCTTCATTCTGTTGGGGTATATGAAATTAACTGAAAGAATGTATATGTATGTATTCGCTGCATACTTAGTCCTTTTCTTTGTAGGATTTACATACTACACAACATTCCTGTTAGAACCAAGCTTCGGATAAAAAACAGGCGGATTCCTTTTGGACTCCGCCTGTTTTTTTATTTCCCTTCTTCTGTTATCCTCTGACAAACGGGTTTGAACTCTTCTCCTGTCCGATCGTCGTTGCGGGACCATGACCTGGATAGACGTCAGTATCTTCATCCATCACATAAAGTTTTTCCCTGATGGAATTTATGAGATCGATATGATTGCTCATATACAGATCCGTCCTGCCTATGCCGCCGCTGAAGAGTACATCTCCGGAAACGACAAAATCACCAAATAAAAAGCTCATGCTGCCCGGTGAATGACCGGGTGTATTGATGACTTCGAATTCGAAGCTCCCGATCTGCATCGACCCTTCTTCCAGAATGTTCGGTTCAACGGCAGCAGATATCGGCTCCATGCCCATACTTTTATATTTTCCCGACCCATTTTTATCCGGATCGGAAAGCCAATCCGCTTCTTCACTGCCGACCCACGTGTCTGCTCCGTAAACCCAGGCTGTCTCTTCCAATGCGCCGATATGATCAAAATGTGCATGTGTCAGGAGGATCCCTTCCACAGGCAATCCGATCTTCTCGATTTCACCCGCAATCACTTCAGCCTCACCCGAAGGGTCGATAATCAATACTCCTGTCCCATTATTCAATATATAGCAGTTTGTCTCCAGCATGCCCAAAGGCAATGTTCTGATATCCATTCTTACCACTCCTTAAAATCTACTCGACAAAGTCATGTTTTAATTATACAATATATATGAGGTAAAAGAGAAATATTGGGAGGTTGAACGAAAATGCCATTCATCGATACAGGGGAACTATTTGAAATCGGTGGCGTTACCATTCATATTGGAATCAATGCCTTTTCATTATTAGCATTAATGGTCTTCATCGTTGGTATTTGGGCACTTGTTGCTTCAATTAAAAACAAAAACCTGCTGGCGGTACTTTTCAGTGTTGCCACTGTAGCTACTTTTGGATTCTTTGCAATCGCTACAATCTTTACATACGGTTATCCTGACCTGGGACACTAGGAAGAGAATCGTTACATGAAAACCAAAAAGAAGCAGGCCTCCGCCGGAGGCCTGCTTCTTTTATTTAATTCATCAGAGAGGCTTCTGCAATTTTTATCTGCTCTTCCACTGCTTCGGTGCCTGTTCCACCTGCACTGTTTCTTCTGTCGACCATAACTTTGGGTGTCAGCACTTCATAAATATCTTCTTCTATTGCTGTATGCTCCGTTTTAAATTCCTCCAGCGACAGATCCTTAAGATATTTCTGCTCATTGATGCATTTCAAAACGACTCTACCTACGACTTCATGGGCATTTCTGAAAGGCACACCTTTTTGTACAAGATAATCTGCCAGTTCGGTGGCATTTGAAAAGTCTTCTTCCACAGACTTTTCAAGCACATCTTCATTGAGCTCCATCGTCTCAAGCATGCCATTCATGATTTTAAGTGAACCGGTAACTGTCGTGATCGCATCGAAAAGACCTTCTTTATCCTCCTGCATATCTTTGTTGTATGTCAGCGGCAGTCCTTTCAAAAGCATCAGCATGCTTGTAAGTGCCCCTGTTGTACGTGCACTTTTGCCGCGGATCAGTTCAGCCATATCCGGATTTTTCTTCTGCGGCATCATTGAACTGCCTGTAGTAAACTGATCGGAAAGCTGTATGAAGTTCGCCTCTTCCGTCATCCAGAAAATGATCTCTTCTGATAATCTGGAAAGATGTACCATGACGAGACTTATATTCGAGAGTGTTTCGATGATGTAATCCCTGTCACTTACAGCATCCATGCTGTTCTGATAAAGGTCGGAGAAACCAAGCAGCTGTTTCGTTTCTTCTCTGTCGATATCAAACGTGGTGCCGCTGATTGCCCCCGCTCCGAGGGGAGATATGTCTATGCGTTTAAGTGAATCCTGGAAACGTTCCTTATCTCTTTTTAACATCCAGAAATACACCATGATATGGTGTGAGAATAAAACAGGCTGGGCACGCTGTAAATGTGTATAACCCGGCATGATCACATGCATATTATCCTTTGCCAAGCCAATAATTGTTTTTTGCATCAATTCTATGCTCTCTATGATTTCCTGGACTCGGCCTTTGACATAAAGATGCATATCCGTCGCAACCTGATCATTCCTGCTGCGTGCCGTATGCAGCTTACCGCCTGTTTCCCCTATTTTTTCAATCAATGCATGTTCAATATTCATATGGATGTCTTCACGGCTGACGGAAAATTCAAGATTCCCCTCTTTGTAATCATGGAGGACCGCTTTTAGACCGTCTGTGATTTCATCCTTTTCTTCATCAGTGATTATCGCTTGTTTTGCAAGCATTGTCGCATGTGCTATGCTTCCGGCAACGTCCATTTCAATTAAAGCATTATCAAAATGGATGGACGCGTTGAACTCGTCCACCCATTCAATGGCTTCACCTTGAAACCTTCCTCCCCATGCTTTCTTAGTCATAGAGTTTGACTCCGCTGTCGAGCATGGATTTCACTTTTGTAGGCAATCCGAATATTTCTATGAAACCGACGGAAGCATTTTGGTTAAATGCATCTTCTTTAGTGTATGTTGCAAGCTTTTCGTTATAGAGGCTGTTGTCTGAACGTCTGCCTGTAACAGTCACATTACCTTTGTAGAGAGAAATTCTCACTTCACCGGTAACAGGATTCTGCATATCTTTCAGCATACCTCTCAGTGAATCAGAAAGCGGAGAGAACCACAGACCATTGTATACCTGCTCGGCAAACTTCTGCTCGATTACCGGCTTGAAGTGGGCGATGTCTTTTGTCAGTGTGATCGTTTCAAGATCATGTTTCGCAGTCAAAATCACCTTGGCTCCCGGTGTTTCATATATTTCACGTGATTTTATTCCTACAAGCCTGTTTTCAACGTGATCGATTCTTCCAATGCCGTGCGCCCCTGCGATTTCATTCAGTTTGATGATGAGGTCATCCAGATTATAGTTTACGCCGTTAATGGCTTTAGGCAGTCCATTTTCGAAAGTGATCAGGAGTTCTTCTGCCTCATCCGGAGCGTCCTGAATATTTACAGTCAGGTCATAGGCATCTTCCGGCGGTTGATTCCACGGGTCTTCCAGTACACCGCACTCGTTACTTCTTCCCCACAAGTTCTGATCAATGGAATATGGTGAATCCAGGTCGATTGGAATCGGGATGTTTTTCTCTTTTGCATAGTCGATTTCCTCTTCCCTGCTCCATGTCCATTCGCGTACAGGAGCCAGCACTTTCAGTGATGGATCAAGACTCTGGATCGCAACTTCAAAGCGCACCTGGTCATTTCCTTTACCTGTACATCCGTGTGCTACGTAGTCCGCATTGGAGTGATGGGCAATTTCCACAAGCTTTTTGGAAATAAGAGGCCTGCTCAGTGCAGAAACGAGCGGATATTTCTGTTCATACATTGCGTTGCCGTAGATTGCATATGCAACAAATTCATCTGCAAATTCTTTGGTCGTATCAATGACATGGGACTCGCTTGCTCCCATATCCAGTGCTTTCTGATGCACAAGGTCCAGATCCTTTCCTTCTCCTACATCAAGGCAGACTGCAACGACTTCATACCCTTTATCGATAAACCATTGTATTGTAACACTTGTATCAAGACCACCTGAATACGCTAGTACCACTTTTTCTTTCATATCCATTCACCTCTATAATCAATTTAATGATTTAAATGTTACCATTATAAACATGCTTAATCAAGTATATTTATTCATATTTATGTATTTTTTATTATTTTACAAATAAATCCCGGTTATCTATACTTGATTTAGCGATAGAGAGGAGAGTTTCAGATGAGATATGTTTTTATCACCGGCACAACAGGAGGTCTCGGCCAGGCATTGATCGAGACATTCAAAGAAGATCGTATCATCAGTATCACGCGGCGTGAAGTTGAAACGGAAATTGATTTATACAAGGAACATCATGTCGATTTTCTGAATGAAACCGCACTTGAAGAGGATATCATGGATATTTTCAGCTCAATTTCACCGGCAGAGGAGGATGAAATCCTCCTGATCAATAATGCCGGAACGGTAAATCCGATAAAATCTATTGAAAGTATGGACGCAAAGGGTTATCTGGATAATTATAAAGTGAATGTGCTTGCTCCCGCCCTGATTATAAAAGGATTCATAAAGTCATATAAATCCTTCCGGGCAGTGAAGAAAATATTAACTGTCTCCAGCGGTGCAGCAGTCAGTCCGATGGAGGGATGGGCGGCATACTGTACCTCCAAAGCAGCAGTGAATATGCTGAGCGGTGTAACACGGGCAGAAACAGCCAATTTAAAATACCCGATACAATCGGCAACATTCAGACCAGGAGTCATCGATACAGAGATGCAGAATACAATCAGAAGTTCCGATCCAGAAGAATTTCCGAATATCGGCAAGTTTAAAGATTATAAATCTGAGAAACGTCTGCTTGAGCCGGATTTTGTCGCTTCGGTACTGAAGAAAATCATCACATCAGACACGTATGGTGAATCCGCAAACTATGATATAAACGATTATATGTAAAAAAGCGAGAACCTTCAGGTTCTCGCTTTTTTACATCAAATATTGTCTCACCAGTCTTGCAGCACCGTACATTCCTGCGTCATTACCGAGTTCGGCCATCACAATTTCCATATCTTCTGCAGCCGGCGGGAAAGTAAGCGGCGTATAGTATTTTTTTATTTTATCCGTCAAAAAAGTTCCAGCTTCACTTACCCCGCCGCCGAATATGAAGTATCCAGGGTTTGTAATGACCGATATATTGCTCATGGCCATGGCGAGATACCTGGCCGCTTCATCAACTGCGAATTCTCCCAGATGGTCACCGGCCATCGCCGCTTCCACGATTGATTTGGAAGTGACAGTATTATTTTTAATCTCTTCTGACAAAACTGTATCCCTGAAGTCCTGTGAGTGGTGAAATTTCGCAAGATTCACCATCCCTGTTGCAGAAGCCACTGTTTCCAAACAGCCTTTTTTCCCACAGTTGCATTGGAATCTTTCAGCGAAATCGACTGGTATATGACCGATTTCCCCGCCTGACCCGCCAGTGCCGTGTATAAGCCTGCCATCCGCGATGACGCCGCCTCCGACACCTGTACCGAGGGTAATCATCACTACTTCCGAGTGTCCATGGCCTGCTCCTTTGAACTGTTCCCCGAGAGCTGCTACATTCGCATCATTATCTACAATTGTTCTGACACCGCTGATTCCCTCGAAAATTGATGAAATGGATTTTTTCCCCCTGATGTTAAGGTTTATACAGCCATCCAGAATTCCGTTTTTAAAATCGACAGGACCCGGCATCCCGATCCCTGCACCAAGGCTTTCTTCCACTTTGAATTCCAGTTTCTCCTCTTTCGATTTAAATGCTTCATAAACGTTGGATAATATATACTTGCCTTCGTCTGCAATATCTGTGTCGATCTCCCATTTCTCAATCAATGAAAGTGTTTCGTCAAAAATTCCCAGTTTGCAAGTTGTGCCGCCAATGTCTGCCGCTAGAATCATACCCATTTCCTAACCCCTTTTCCTCAATATAAGAAGTGATTCCGCAAATTCCTCTTTTGTGATAAGTCCGTGTTTAAAAAGCTCTTTTATCTCCATCTCTATGAGCGCGAGCTTATTTTTCTCATTTTTGTCATATACATAAATGCCAAACCTTCTAAGCAGGGCATTTATATCACTTAGATCTTTATTATTCATCATATTCCTCTGTCAGGAGTTTCAGCCCCTCATCTTCGATATTTTTTGTGTTCAGATGGTCGAAGACTACTTCCATTTCTTCATAGTCCCTCTGTTTCCGCAACTGTATCAGCCGGTATTTTGCTGCATATTCATTGGATGGATCGAGTTGATAGCTCTTTTCATGATATTTCTCTGCCTGTTCGCGCTCACCCGCATGCCCTGCCAACAGCCCCAGTGCATAGTATGTTGTAGCAGTCCCATTTCCGGACCTCAGCGCTTCATTGACGATCTTCAATGCATCTTCATACTCGCCGACTTCAATATGTTCAATTGCCATATCATCAAAAGGCTGGCTGGAATCTTTTGACTGCATGACAAAATAAGAAGTCACTGCAAGAATTATAGTCAATGCGAATGCACCAAAAAACCACTTTGAACTAAAGCTCCGTGGGTTGTAGATGATGCCGAGCAGCACGCCAAACAACAGTCCGCCGATATGCGCATAATGATTTATATTGGCGAAAAGCTGGGAAAATATGGATATCACGATGAAGATTGAAGCGATCTGTATCAACAGTTTTGCATTGATGCGGCCGTGCACCAGGAGGTGGACGATGATGATGCCGAGCAATCCATAGACTGCCCCGCTCGCTCCAAGTGAGATGCCTTCTATGACAAACATCAAAGAAAACAGGCTTGAAAGGATTCCGGTCAGACAATATGCAATGAAAAGATGAAATTTCCCATAGAGGCTTTCTGTAAATTTCCCCAATATATAGAGCGCAAATATATTGAAAAGGAAATGATCTACCGTCACGTGCAGGAATGAGCTGGTCAGCAGTCGGTAAAAGTCACCTGAAACAACATTGAAATGACTTAAAGCCATTCCGTTCGTCAGTAGATAGGAGTCGAAAAATCTGACAGCAATAAAATTGAACAGAAAGATAATCAGGTTGATGCTGATCAGAAGATAGGTCATCGGTGTGAATTTGATCATATACTTTTCAAAAGGATGCTGCCCCATCAGACGTCGCTGGTAGTATCCGTCATCTTTGGCATTCTTGTATTCCATATCCAGCCTGAAGAAAGGATTGCGGATGACCTGCTTCATATCGGCAATGCCCCTATGTACGATTTTAAGACCGTCTGCTTTCACCTTTCTCCGGACAGTGCCCTCAGTCATGTGAATGCAGTGTATCGTGTTTATGTTGAAACCTGCATGCTGTGAAAGTGCTCTTCTCCTGTCGGCAAGAGTGTCGGAAGTGTGATCCATTTCCTCTTCCGTCAGGTCGAAATCATTCAGGCACATGATGGAATTTTCTTTAGGATTTTTAAGCCATATCGTACCATTGTCCCTGTCATAGTTGAAAAAAGAATATCCCGTGTAACGGGCTAGTTCATAAGCTGTATGCCACTTACTTCTCATCCATAAGCCTCCTGCTTTTTGCATCGATGATACGCTCTGGTGTGATTAGCACATCCACAGGTATGTCATGCTCTTCTGTAACCACTTCGCCAATCTGTTCATCAAACAGCAGTGAAACTTTCAAACCCTGATAGTCCTGCAGGAAACGGTCATAGAAACCGCCTCCGTAACCAATCCTGTATCCTGTATCTGAATAGATCAGGCCGGGAACCACAATCAGATCGACCTCGTTGTTTATGTCTCTGCTGTCTGATGGTACACGCAGATTTTTCTCATCCATCGTCACATCATCGAACGAAACGAATCTGCAGAAATTCATCTCTTTGGAATTATAATCGCATACGGGTGTATATACCTCACGGCCTTCTTCCTTCATCCAGGCGATGATGCCGTCGGTATCGAGTTCATGGGGCATTGCCAGCACAATTCCCATGGATTTAATATCATGCTCTTTTATAAAATCAACAAGTCTATCTTTCAGTATTTCTTCTTTTTCATTTTTGTAGTTTTTGTCCAGTGAAGATAAGGTTGATATCATTTTTTTACGCAGAGATTTTTTATCCAAAAAATTCCCCCTTTCCATAATCGTCATTAATGTTTATATAATATCTATTATACATATTATAGTATTTACATGTGCAAAGAAAAAGAATCTCCCATATAAAAAATCAAAATAAAGAACCCCGGAAACAAATCCGGAGTTCTCTTTTCTTACCGCTCTGTGATCTTTTCATACTTTTCACCTGTCAGTACAAAATACACATGTTCAGCGATATTTTTAATATGGTCCCCGATGCGCTCAAGGTATTTGGCAGTCAGCTGGCTTTGGCCGGTCACAAATACATCAGATTCTTCAATGATATCAGTCGTTGTAATCTGAACGAACAGGGAATCGATGTCTTTATCGCGTTCAATGATTTCAATGCACAGATCCGTATCCTGATTTTCATAAGCTGTCTGCACATCTTCGAGCATCAGCAATGCAAGACGTTCCATCGTGGAAAGTCTCAGCAGCAGTTTTTCATTGGTGAGTCTGACCCTTTTTCTCACTTCTCCGAGATTACTGATGTTATCACTGATCCGTTCAAGGTCATCCGCAACCTTGATGCTTGATATGATGAGCCTCAAGTCGGTCGCAACGGGCTGCTGTGTTGTAATCAGGTTGATCACCTGGGTATTGATGTCATACTCCATGATATTGATTGTCTTATCCCCTCTGACGAGGTCTCTGGCCCGTCCTGTATCTGCATCGGACAGCACTTCGGTACTCCCCTCAAGGCGCCGGTAACATTCAATTCCAAGCTTCACGACATCCTGATAGAGAGAATGCATTTCTCTTTGGAATTTACTGCGGTAAGTCATTTATCCAAACCTGCCGGAGACATAGTCTTCTGTCCGCTTATCTTTCGGGTTTTCAAAAATGACTTTTGTATCATCATGTTCCACAACGTATCCTTGATAGAAGAATGCGGTCTTATCAGAAATACGTGCAGCCTGCTGCATATTGTGCGTAACAACGATGATGCTGTACTTTTCTTTGAGTTCCTGCATGAGGTCCTCGATTTTGGTTGTTGAAATCGGGTCAAGGGCACTTGTAGGCTCATCCATCAGAATGACATCCGGTTCAATGGCAAGTGCTCTTGCGATACAGATACGCTGCTGCTGACCACCGGAGAGCCCATAGGCATTTGCATTAAGACGGTCTTTTACTTCATCCCAGATTGCTGCACCGCGCAGACTCTTCTCAACAATCTGATCCAAAACTTTCTTCTTGCGGATACCGTGTACTCTTGCACCATAGGCAACATTGTCATAGATGGATTTAGGGAATGGATTCGGTTTCTGGAAAACCATGCCGACTTTGGTTCTGAGTTCTTCAACTGACAGGGATTTATCGAATATATTCTGCTCACGGTAAACGATGTCACCTTCTGTACGTACTACGGGCACAAGTTCGACCATTCTGTTCAGGGATTTTATGAATGTGGATTTGCCGCAGCCTGAAGGACCGATGATTGCAGAAATTTCGTTTTCTTTGAACGTAAGATTGATGTTTTGCAGTGCGTGATTATCTCCATACCATAAGTTGAAATCCCTGGCTTCAAAAACCGGTTTGGAAGACTGCACTATGCCTGACGCTGGATCTTTCTTTTCAGTCTGAGTATTAATAGTTGCATTCATATCTAATTCCTCTTTCATTTTTAGTTCTGCCATGATAAATACCTCCAATTAAAACCTTTTAGAATATTTGTTACGGATATAAATTGCGACGGAGTTCATTAAGAATAAGATGAGTAGAAGAATGATAATTCCTGCTGCAGTTAAATACTGAAACTCTTCCTGCGGCATCTTAACCCAGTTATAAATCTGCATCGGCAGTGCCTGGAATGTATCAAATACACCGTTTGGTGTTACGAGTAAGGACACCGGCACGCCAATAACGACCAATGGCGCCGTTTCACCAATTGCACGGGACAGTGCAAGAATGATGCCGGTGATTATTCCCGGAATGGCTGCCGGAAGAATTATTCTTGAAACGGTCTGCCATTTGGTTGCCCCCATGCCGGTCGATGCTTCACGGACGGAACTTGGTACTGCTCTAATTGCTTCCTGTGCTGCAACGACAATTACCGGCATGATCATGAGAGCCAGAGTCAGACCGGCTGCGAGAACAGAGTTGCCGAGTGACAACTGTCTTACGAAAATTGTTAAACCGAGCAGACCGAATACCACGGACGGCACACCTGCAAGATTTGAAATGTTTACTGTGATGAAATTAGTAATTCTATTTTTCGGTGCGTATTCTTCAAGATAGAGTGCTGTACCGACGGACAGTACAATCGCTACAGGCGCTGTGACAGCCATCAGCCAGACCGATCCGATGATGGCACCGTAAATACCGGCACTCTCAGGACGACTGGAACTGAAACTTGTCAGGAAATCCCACGTGAGATGACTCCATCCGTCCAATACTGTATCCACTATTAAAGTGACCAGCACTACAAGACCAACCAAAGTACACAGAAGGAATAAAAATTTCATCGATTTGTTTAAAAGTTGTCTGCCGCCCAAAGATTTGGCGACTTGGTCTTTGTCTACAAGCTGCATCTTAGTATTCCTCCTTGAATTTTTTGGTGATCCACTGTGCTGCAAGGTTCATAATCAGTGTGAAAAGGAACAGTGTCATACCGACAGCATACAAACTGTAATAAAGGTCTGTGCCAAACGCTGCATCACCCGAAGTGACCTGCACAATAAAACCAGTCATTGTCTGCAGTGATGAAGTCAGATCAAAATCAGCGCCCGGGGTACTGCCCGCTGCGATGGATACGATCATCGTCTCCCCGATTGCACGGGAAATCCCAAGTACAAATGAGGCGATGATTCCGGAAGCAGCCGCTGGCAGAATAACCTTGAATACCGTTTCCAGCCGGGTTGCCCCGAGTGCGAGGGAACCTTCCCTTGTTGTGCCTGGTACAGAACTCATCGCATCCTCACTCAGGCTGGCAATCATCGGGACGATCATTATGCCAACAACGACACCTGGAGATATCGCATTGTAGAGACTGACTCCTGGAAACATCTCCCTGATCAACGGTGTTACAAAGGTGATTGCGAACGTACCGTAAACGACTGTCGGGATACCCGCCAGAATTTCAAGAATAGGTTTGACTATTCTTCTAATCCGGTCAGTTGCATACTCACTCAGATAGATTGCGGCCCCCAATCCGACTGGAACAGCAACCATTGTTGCTATGACCACTATTTTCAAAGTTCCCATAATCAATGCAATGATACCGAATGAAGGATTACTGCTGAATGCTTTCCATTCGGTTGCAGTGATGAATTCGATGAAGGATACTCTTGTAAAGAAAATAAACGTTTCAGATAGTAAAGTATATAAAATTCCAATGGTAGTAAGAATTGAAACAGAAGTAATGATAAAGAGTATGGTTGGCACAGCTTTTTCTATAAATTTTGTGCTCTTGTTGTTTTTATTATTTTGAATCATTTCCCGTATATTATATTCGTTCATAATAAACCTCGCTTAAAAATACTTGAAAAATGGACGGGTGATCCCGTCCATTTCTCATTGTCATGACTTATGGCAATTGGTCAATCTGTTCCTGGTAGTCTTCCTCAGGAAGCGCTACGTACCCAGTTTCTTCTGCTGCCATTGCAGCATTCTCAAGTGTGAATTCCATAAATGTCCTGAATGATTCATTGTTCTCAAGCGATTCATTCTTAGCATAGACAAACAGCGGACGGGATAATGGATATTCGTAGCTTTGTACTGTCTCGTCCGTAGGTTCAATCGCTTCTTCGCTGTCAGGTCCCTGGATAGGTACTGCTTTCAAAGTATCCTGATTGTTCAGGTAGAAGCTGTAGCCGAAGAAACCGATTGAATTAGGGTCAGCTGTTACAGAAGAGACAACCTGATTCGTATCCTGTATAAGTTCAGCTTGTACGTCCTCGTCATTCATGACTTCTTCTTTGAAGAAATCGTGTGTTCCATGAGATTGGTCAGGTCCGTAGGCAGTGATGGGTTCATCAGGGAAGTCTTCACGCACATCGCTCCAGGATTCAGCTTCACCACTGTAGATTGTATAAAGTTCATCGAAAGTCAGACTGTCGATGAAATCGTTCTCCTGGCTGACTGCAACAGTCAATCCGTCTGTACCAACAAGGAATTCTGTATATTCGATTCCTGCTTCTTCCAGAGCAGCAACTTCTTCCTCTTTGATATCACGGGAAGCATTCTGGAAGTCAGTTTCGCCTGCAGTGAATCTTTCAAAACCTGCGCCTGTACCGGAAACTCCGATTTCAGCAGCCATACCATGTTCAGCATTGAACTCTTCGTTGATGATTTCCATGATAGGGAATACTGTAGAAGAACCGTCACCGATGATTGAACCGCCTGATTCACCGGAACCTTCTTCAGAGCCCCCTCCGGACTCACCCGAAGCTTCATTGCCTTCCCCGCTGGTCGGATCTTCAGCGTTACCTCCGCCACAAGCTGCAAGTATGAACATTAAGCTCATCAGCAGTGCTGCAAGAAACATACTCTTTTTCATTCTTAAATTCCTCCAGTAGAATATATGTGATTTGCTTACATTTATACTTTAATGGTTGAATGTAAATTTGAAATGAAAGGTTTGTAAAGATTATGTAAAGACATAAAAAAACCACCCATTTGGGTGGTTCTCATTAATAACTTCCATATACCAGCTTAGGATAGAACTCACTCAGTTCATATTGATATTCAGGTACTTCCTCTTCTCCATGTACCACTTCAAAGTATTTGTTTATGACATCCCGTCCAAGGTATTGTGCCGGGAAGAACGGGATTGTATTTGGCATATTCGGGAAAATAACGGAAAATGCCATTTCAGGATTGTCATAAGGCGCATACCCTACGTAAGTCTGGTTAAGAACCGGATCGCCATCTTTGTATGCTTCGGCTGTTCCCGTTTTACCAGCGGCCTCCGGCTCGATTTCATGATAGGCGTCCCAACCGGTACCATATCTGTCCGTTGCCTCATCATGTGTGTTGAAAGCATCATAGAATCCCTCTTGAATCTGATTGAGCTGGGCTTCGGTGTACTTGACATTATTCAATACCTTGCCATTGAATGATTGCAAAATCGGTCCATCAGCATTTGAATCACTGCCTCTTACTTCTTTTCCTAGATGAAGCTGAACCCGTTGTCCGTCATTGGCAATCGTCGATACATATTGCGACAGCTGCAGTGCTGAATAAGTATCATACTGCCCTATTGCAAGATCAATATAATTCCCCGGGTTGTGTTTTAATTCAGGACTGAGTCCGGTCGCCTCATTCGGCAGGTCGATTCCAGTGGAGACACCCAGGCCGAACTGGTTCAGGCCGTTCCTCAATTTGTGGCCCGCTTCTTCTATATCGTTAGGCAGCGGCATGCCATCATAATAATTCAAACCTGCCATTCTAAGTGCAATTTTGAACATATAGACGTTGGAAGAGACCATCAGAGCTTCCTGATCATCAATTCTGACTCCGCCCTCTCTGTTGAAGAAGGAACTCTTGCTCGTACCATCAGCGAATGTCAGCGGTTCATCGATCATGAACTCGCCTGCTTCGATGACGTCATTCTGATACCCTGTCGTTACGGTCGCACCCTTGATTGATGAACCTACAACATAGGTGGATGTCAGAGCCCCGTAGTTATAATTGACAATTTCACCTTCATCGTTCAACCTCTTACCGACCATTGCAAGTACATCACCATTGTTCGGATCCTGTACTACCAGTACGACAGTGTCCATGTGGTCCGGAATGATCGTATAATCGACATCCCCGTTCTGTTCGTTGCGGTCGGCCGCATCTTCTGCAAGTTCCCTTAATGAAGTAAGATGATGTTCCGCCAGCTCCTCAAGCTCCTGTTGCAGCTCGATATCAATCGTCAGGTAGAGGTCATCTCCGGCCACACCTGGCTTTATCACTTCCTGGTTAATGATTTCACCGGATTTATCCGTAGAATATTTGACCTGCTCCTTCTCGCCGCGGAGTACATTCTCATATTGGAACTCCAGATACGTCTTGCCTACCCTGTCGTTTCTCGAATAGCCTCTGGCCATATAATAATTGAGCAGTTCTTTAGGCAGCCCTTCTTCAGATGAAGAAACTTCCCCGAAAACTGTTTTTAGAGTATCGTCATAAGGATAATGTCTCTGCCAGTCCATTCCAGTAGTGATTCCGTCAAGCTCTTCCAATGATTCATTAACTTTGGCAAACTCTTCCTCGGTGACATCTCCACTTTTTATGATTACCGGATTCAGCTCTTTCGCATTGATCATCTTTACATATATAGCAAGTGTATTCAGATCTTCTTCTGTCAGAATCTCATCCAGCTGTTCTTCAGTCACCCGGCTGTATAATTCTTCATTGAACTGATCCTGGGTGATGTTGCCGTCTTCGAGCAGTGTGACTTCATTGCTCATGATGGACTCTACTTCCTCAGGGTATTGGCCGATAAGATAGTCCTGCTTATCCCTGAGCGTGATCGTTTCAGTATCCATATTTATGTATCCGCTCAGTTCATTTGCCAGATCCATGATTTCGCCTGAATTCATATTGCGGTGCCGTGTGAAGTAGATGGCACGCTGGGATTCATTCCCTACCAGCAGATTACCATTGCGGTCATAAATCTCTCCCCGCGGCACACTCTGATTAATCTCCACATATTGTGCATTCTCCACTTCTTCCTGGTAAGTATCCCCCTGTACAATCTGGAGGTAGCCCAGTCTGAAGATGAGTGTCAGGCAAAGCAGGAATACAACAAGCATTATTATATTGATCCTGGATTTTAATATTTGCCTGTTTATGGCCGCAAGACTTTTAATTTTTGCTCTTTTCAATACAACTCAATCCTTTTTACAACTCAATCTGTAAAGCTATTCTATCATAAATCGAAGACGAAAATATTACAATTAAAATCTGTTTCGCCTATATTTATAATAGTAGTATCTTACCACCCTCCTTCACAACTGTATTGAAAACAAAACAGATTCATTTCTCGATTTGTCGATCAGTGATTTTAAAAGGCACGGCAACGGTCACAGTATAATTGAAATCTGAATGTACGAAAGTCTTCACCAGTCTGTATTCACCTGAGAAAAGCCGCAGGTCAAGTTTTTTCGGTGAATAGACCTGGTCAGCACCGTGGTCCGGCAGCATCATCCGTCCAGTATTTTTAAAATCGGGATACTTGGCGAAAACATTGTCTCTGTAGGGTACAATATGCCAAAAACCGTCCGATTTATATTCCAGCTGATAAAATGTGCCGTAATGATAGCTCTCACTTCCTCTGTTCACCAGTGAAATATTCATGTATTCCGGCTGCGTGTAAAAAGTATCTTCTTCCAATGTCATAGTGATTCCTTCAGAGTGGTCACCCAGCTTCTGATAAGGTACAGGTTCTGGCAGTACGACGGTGTCTGCAGGAACACTGCAGGATGAAAGCAAGAACCCCATCACAAGAACAGCAATTGCTTTTTTCATGCTCTGCTCCTCCTTCAGCCAATGACAGAATCATCGGCCTTTACTTATATTTTAAGTAAAGGACTGCAGAATAAAATTGACCGGGATCAATAAATTCATAAAAAAAGACGGGATCAGTATCCCGTCCAAAAAATTTCAATTGATTATTTTGCATTGCTGTAAAGTTCGTTGACTTTATCCCAGTTTACAACATTCCAGAATGCTTTGAGGTATTCCGGGCGTTTGTTCTGGTATTTCAAGTAGTAAGCGTGCTCCCAGACGTCAACGCCGAGGATTGGAGTCTTACCTTCAGATACAGGGTTGTCCTGGTTAGGAGTAGAAACGATTTCAAGTTCACCGTTGTTTACAACCAGCCATGCCCAGCCTGAACCAAAACGTGCTGCGCCTGCAGCTTCGAATTTCTCTTTGAATTCATCGATTGATCCGAATTTGGATTCGATTGCATCTTTGACTTCGCCGGATACTTCTTTTGCGTCCGGAGTGAGAAGTTTCCAGAATAGTGAGTGGTTCAAGTGACCGCCGCCGTTGTTTCTGACAGCAGTTTTCTTATCTTCTGGCACTGAATCCAGATTCTTAATGATCTCTTCAATTGATTTGCTTTCAAGGTCTGTACCCTGAACAGCATCATTCAGTTTAGTGACATAAGTGTTGTGGTGTTTAGAATGGTGGATTTCCATAGTTTCTTTGTCGAAATGTGGTTCCAACGCATCATAAGCATAAGGTAGTTCTGGTAGTTCAAAAGCCATAGTAAATTCCCCTCCAAATATTATTGATTACATACTAAATATATCAATTCGATGTTAAAATAACAAATGTATTGATTTATCTGTATTCTTTTCAGCCCTTTGTATGATTAAATTATTTATGGAAAGAATATATTTATACAAATAGTAAAAAAGGACAATGGATACCAATGAAATATCTCACTTTTTTTAAACGCATACTTACATTTGAGAAATATCCCTTATTCAGAACAGTGAACTTCAGACAGCTGCTTCTCAATATATTCATCATTTCACTCCTGGTTTCCCTGCCGAACATCATCACCCTTTTCCAGACGGTTCAGGCAGCATCGGGGATAGGTGATATTGAATCCGAGGTGCCGGATTTCGAAATTATAAACGGCGAATATGCCGGCCAGACGGGAACAGTCACCGCCGGGGGCAGAGAGATTTTATTCACAGAGGACCTGGAAACTGGAAATGTGGATGAAATTGGTGAGGATGTCTTTATAGGTTTTCTGAAAGACGGCATATATATAAAAGATGTACAGGATTCCGGCCTGGATTATTCCTATATCGGACAGGTCAATAATGATGAAGATTTGAAAACCTTCATTGATCAGCAAACTTCAAGTCTCTATTTCTATGTTATGGTCTACAGCGTCCTGTATCTTGCGCTCATCACGTTTTTTGCAGTTATTCTGATGTGGGCAGGGAATTATATACTTCATCTCGCGGCTGTTGCTGCTAAGAAAAAATCAAGGCTCATGAACTGGTTTAAAATATCATCGTTCATCACGGTCCTTATGCTTATCCCGATCATAGTCATCACCATTTTTTCAGGATTGAGCCTGTGGTGGCTGTATTTCCTGTCATTGCCGTTCTATTATCACTACTTCAGGAAACTTCCTGTGATGAAAACGTAATCTTGGATGCACTACATTTACATTTTTACAGAATATCTAGTATAATAGCATTTGATTCAGAGAATCATTAATTATGAGGAGTTTGGTTATGTCTCAAATTACACACCGTACTAAAACAAGACCGGTTAAAGTTGGCGATCTTACCATCGGCGGAGCCGATCAGATAATCATTCAGAGCATGACAACGACGAAAACTCATGATGTGGAAGCGACTGTAAATGAAATTCATCGGCTGGAAGAAGCAGGATGTCAGATCGTACGGGTAGCATGCCCGAAAGAGGAAGATGCCCTTGCGATTCCGGAAATAAAGAAACGCATAAATATTCCACTCGTCGTTGATATCCATTTTGATTACAAGCTGGCTTTACTCGCTGTTGAAGGCGGCGCAGATAAAATCCGTATCAACCCGGGCAACATTGGCCGCCGCGAAAAAGTGGAAGCTGTTGTTGAAGCCTGCAAAGCAAAAGGTATCCCGATCCGTATCGGAGTGAACGCGGGAAGTCTCGAAAAACATATCATCAAAAAATATGGTTACCCTACTGCAGATGGTATGGTGGAAAGTGCACTGCACCATATCAAAATTTTGGAAGAGCTTGATTTCCACGACATCATCGTCTCAATGAAAGCTTCAGATGTGAATCTTGCGATTGAAGCGTATGAGAAAGCAGCTGCAGCATTTGATTATCCACTGCATCTCGGCATTACAGAAAGTGGCACATTGTTTGCCGGAACTGTTAAGAGTGCAGCGGGCCTCGGCGCAATCATCTCGAGAGGTATCGGCAACACAATGAGGGTGTCACTTTCAGCAGACCCTGTTGAAGAAGTGAAAGTTGCGAAAGAAGTACTCAAGAGCTATGGTCTTGCAAGTAATGCAGCAACACTCATCGCCTGCCCTACATGCGGAAGGATTGAAATCGACCTGATTGCCATTGCCAATGAAGTTGAAGAATACATTTCTAATATAAAAGCACCACTGAAAGTCGCAGTACTCGGCTGTGCAGTAAACGGACCGGGTGAAGCAAGGGAAGCAGATATCGGAATTGCCGGTGCACGCGGCGAAGGACTTCTGTTCATGCACGGCAAAACTGTTCGTAAAGTACCGGAGGAAACAATGGTCGATGAGCTTAAGAAAGAAATCGATATTCTTGCTGAAGAACATTTTGAAAAAGAACGACAAGCGAAAGAAGAAGCAGCAAAATCATAGATATCGTATTTGGCTGCAGCCGCCGGGAAATTATACCGGTGGCATTTTTTTAATACTTGAATATAGACCGGAACAGTAAAGGGCAGCCTGTCATCTGTGTGACAGGCTGCCCTTTGAATTTATCTGCATGATTTGCACAGACCATAAAGTTCGACTTTGTGATTCGTAATCTCGACATCATTCAATTCATCTGCCCATGTATCGACTGGACAGTAATGAATTACTTTGGTATCACCGCAGCTGTTGCAGATGAAATGATGATGATGATGTGAGGTGCATGAAATTTTATACTGCATCTCTCCATCGAATGTTGTTTTCTCCAATACTTCAATATCATTCAATGTATATAAATTACGATAGATTGTATCATAACTGATGCCCGGGAACTCTTTATTCATCTTTTCCTGTACTTCCCTGGCGCTTAAATATCTTTCTTCATCCAAAAACAGATCGATCATTCTCATACGTTTATCTGTAATTTTAAGTTTTTTCTCTTTTAATTTATCCTTGTACTGATTCAGTTGTTGTGTCATTTTTACTCACTCCCATACGGTCAAGAAGAATTGTAACCAATAATATTAATATAGAAACAAGGACGATTGTGCCGCCGGGTGAAATATTAAGATAGAAGCTCAGGAAAAGGCCCGCAATTACTGATGCCTCGCCTAATATCACACTGAATATCATAAGCTGTCTGAAGCTCGAAGTTACCCGCATTGCCGAAGCAACCGGCAGTGTCATCAGAGCACTGACAAGCAGTATTCCAACAATTCTCATCGAGGCACTGATGACGAGTGCAACGACGATGATGAACATGAAATGAATCCACTTGCTGATATTCATTACGTTTGCATATTCTTCATCGAATGAAACCAACAGCATTTCCTTATAAAACAGATATATGAATGTGAGGACGATAACGCCGATTACTGCGATAAGTATCAGATCTGAAATACTCACAGCACTGATACTGCCGAAAAGATAACCGAACAAATCCTGGTTGAACCCATCTGCCAGTGAAAGGAACAATACACTGAGTGCGATGCCGAAGCTCATGATGATTGGAATCGCCAGTTCCTGGTAATGCTTATAGACTGTTCTGAGTCTCTCGATTCCGAGTGCACCTGCAACAGAGAACAGTATGCCTGTAATCAGAGGATTTATCGTTGTCCCGATCAGGGATGAAAGATAAACTCCGAAAGTGATGCCGCCCAGTGTGACATGGCTGAGTGCATCGGCAATAAGTGACAATCTGCGGATGACGATGAATGTTCCTATAAGTGGTGCAATAAGACCTACAATAAGTCCACTTATAAATGAGAACCTCATGAAGTCATATTCCATCAATGCCTGGATCAACTGCAGCACTCCCTTTCATGGTCATGGCTGACAAGCTGCAGCGGAAAACCGTAGATTTTGGACAATTCTGCTTCGCCCAGATTTTTGAATTCGTGATTTGTCCCATGGAAATGCAGATGTTCATTCAGACATGCGACTTCGTCGGCATGATCGACAACGACACCGATATCATGAGTCACGAGCAGGATGGTCACTGATTTTTCTTTCAGTGTCAGAAGGACATCATAAAATTCCTTGACATGTTTCGCATCAATGCCGACTGTCGGCTCATCCAACACCAGTATGCTCGGGTTGCTGATCAGTGCCCGTGCAATGAAAACACGCTGTGTCTGCCCACCGGATAAAAGAGAAATATTCTTCTCTTTGAGATCGCTTATATTCAACAGTTTCAATACATCATCCAACTTTTTTCCATCATTCCTGTTGAAACGTTTAAACAGACCTTTTTCTTTTGTCAGTCCGCTCAATACGACTTCTCTTACAGTTGCAGGGAATCCTTTTGAAAAACTGTTGGATTTCTGTGATACATAGCCTACTTCCTGCCAGGCATTGAAATTTCTAAGACTTTTACCATTTATGGAGATCTCACCTTTTTGTGGTTTGATGACACCCAGGATGAGCTTGATCAATGTCGTTTTTCCCGATCCATTTGGACCAACCAGTGCAACAAAATCACCTTTGTCTATTTTAAGGTTGATGTTTTTAAGAGCAGGGGTTGTTTCCATTTTATCTTTATAAGTGTAGGAGAGATTTTCTATCTCAAATATTGGGTGCTCCATTCCAATTGCTCCTTTAGTTTTAGTCATTACAATATAATACAGGAATCATTACGATTTGTAAATAGGAATCATTACGAAATAAAAGACTGCATCTCAAAAATGAGGTACAGTCTTTTATAATAATACTATTATACGAGATCTTTAATATCCGGATTGATCTGCTCTTTCAGATCAGGAATGAAACTGCCATTTCTGATCATTTCAATTTCATGTTTGTAAGGCGCATTCCTGTTCTTCTTATCCGGACCGACAAAAGGTGTCTCCAGTATTTTAGGAATATCCTTGAATTCCGGGTGGTTGATGACACGGGTCAAAGCATCAAAACCGATATGTCCGAAACCGATGTTTTCATGACGGTCTTTATGTGCACCACGTTCATTTTTGGAGTCATTAATATGGAGGACTTTGATTTTGTCAATGCCAATGGTCTTGTCGAATTCTTCGATGACGCCGTCGAAGTCATTTACGATATCGTATCCTCCATCGTGGACGTGACACGTATCGAAACATATGCTCAACCTGTCATTATTGGTTACACCATCGATTATTTTTGCAAGTTCATCGAATGTTCTCCCCACTTCTGAACCTTTGCCAGCCATCGTTTCAAGTGCAATCTGAACATCCTGTTTGGAAGACAGCACTTCATTCAGGCCTTCGATGATGGATTCGATTCCTCGTTCGGCACCTGTGCCGACATGGCTGCCAGGGTGCAGGACAATCTGTTTGGCGCCCAGATGCTCCGTCCGGATGATCTCTTCCTGCAGAAATTCCACCCCGTGCTCAAACACACCTTCACGTTCGGAATTTGCGATATTGATAATATATGGAGCGTGTACGACAATGTTCGAGATGCCGTGTTCCTCCATATGTTTTTTTCCTGCTTCGATATTTAGATCTTCTATCTTCTTTCTTCGGGTGTTTTGCGGCGCACCCGTATAGATCATAAATGTGTTGGCACCATAACTTTCTGCAGACATACTTGCTGCTTCCAGCATTTTTTTACCACTCATTGATACATGGGAACCTAAAAGCATCTTATTCATCCTTTTTATCTTTTTTTCTTATTTTTCATGGAATACTTTCTGCGCTCTTCCCTTTTCAAAGTATCCATTTCCGCTTTCATCTTTTTCTTATAGCCCGGCTTCACTTTACCAGTACGCTTCACTCTGTGTGAGAGTTTCGATTCGAGACCTGTCTCTTTTTTCTTTCTCGAAGCACGCTGGGTTCTCGATTTTATTTTAATGAACTCACCATGCTTGAAATCTTCATGGTTGAAGGCATATCCTTTATTCTCAATCAGATTGATGAGATGTTCTTCATCCGGGGTATACAGTGTGATCGCCGTTCCTTCATATTCGCCGCGGCCGACCCTCCCCACTCTGTGGGTGAAGAATTCGATTTCTTTCGGAATGTCATAGTTGATGACGTGCGAAGCACCGTCAATATCCAGACCTCTTGCCGCAAGGTCACTTGCGACTACCCATTCATATTCAAGTGCCCTGATCTTCTTGATTTCTTTTGCACGTTCACGTGGTTTGAGACCGCCATGGAAAAGACCGACGTATACCCCCGCGCTGTTCAGATGATCGAACAAGGCATCTGCTCGTTCACGGGAATTTGCAAAAATCAGACCGATGTAAGGCGTGACATGCTGTACGATATCCAGAACTTTATTCTGTTTTTCTTCTCCGCGGACCGGAACAAGACTGTAATGTATGGACGTCTTGTTTTTAGGCGTATCTATAATGATTGTTTCAACTTCCCCGATATATTTTTTCAGGAAAATACGCAGTGCCCCAGGGATGGTGGCAGAGAATACCAGAAGACTGACATCGTCACTCAGTGCTCTCGCTATTTCATCAATCTGTTCCAGGAATCCGAGATCGATCATCAGATCGGCCTCATCGATGACCACCCTGTCGGCCAGGTGGAGATCAAGTGCACCTGACTGCATCAGATCTTTGACTCTTGTTGGCGTACCGATTACAATATGAGGAGTTCTGCCGGCTTTTTGTTCATCCTTGGACAAGTCCGTACCGCCGATAAAGGCAGCTGTACGGATTTCGGGATAGGACTTCAGAAGATCCATCGTCATTTTATGAAGCTGTTTGGCAAGCTCCCTTGTTGGTGCAAGAATGACCGCCTGTGGATGGTCTTTTTCTGCATCCACTTTGTAAACGATCGGAAGCAGGAAGGCGTGTGACTTTCCACTTCCAGTCTCGGACTGGGCGACAACATTATCGCCTTTCAGGATTTTAGGGATTACCCGTTCCTGGATCAGTGTTGGATGTGTAAATTTTATTTCATCTATCGCTTCCATCATTTTATCGTCAAAGTTGAATCTTTTAAAAGCATTACTCATTGTTTCACCTGATTTCTATAAATAAACTCGACTTCAATTATAACCGAAATATGTCCGTGATGCTATTATTCATTAATCAGACCTCGAGATGATTTAAAAACATCCCGATATTGGTTATAATGCTATATAAGGAGGAATTCTTTCTATGGATATTATTAAAATTACCCCGCGCGGCTATTGTTACGGTGTGGTGGATGCCATGGTGATTGCACGAAATGCATCTATGGATAAGTCACTACCCCGACCGATATATATACTAGGCATGATTGTTCATAATAAACATGTGACAGATGCATTTGAAGAGGATGGTATCATCACACTGGATGGTCCCAACCGTCTGGAAATCCTGGAAAACATCAACGAGGGCACTGTAGTATTTACAGCCCACGGTGTTTCGCCCCAGGTCAAGGAAAGAGCGAAAGAAAAAGGGCTGACGTGCATTGACGCGACATGTCCGGATGTGGAAATCACACATGAACTGATCCGCGAGAAGACTGCCGATGACTACGATGTCATCTATATCGGCAAGAAAGGACATCCTGAACCGGAGGGTGCCGTAGGCGTCAATCCGGAAAGGGTTCATTTGGTTGAAACACTTGATGATGTCAAGGCACTTCCTCATGATATTGCAAACAAGAAACTTATTGTTACGAACCAGACCACCATGAGTCAGTGGGATGTAGGACATCTGATGGATCAGCTCAAACTTCAATTCCCGCATATAGAAGTGCATAAGGAGATCTGTCTTGCAACACAGGTCCGTCAGGAAGCAGTTGCTGAACAGGCACAGGAAGCAGAACTCCTTATCGTTGTCGGCGATCCTAAGAGTAACAACTCCAATCGCCTTACTCAGGTATCAAAGGAAATTGCCCATACAAATGCATACCGCATCAGTTCCCTGGATGAACTGAAGACCGAGTGGTTGGAAGGCATTGATTCTGTCGCCGTCACCGCGGGCGCATCAACGCCAACGCCGATTGTTCGCGAAGTTATTGAATATATTAAGAAATATGATAAAGAAAATGCAGAATCTCCTAAATCAACCGTACCGAAAAATAAAATTCTGCCAAAAATCAGGAATCCGAAACCAGTTAAGATTATGGAATAAAAAAATCTTCATAATATTGATCCCCGGCATTCAGAGCTGAAACTCTGAATGCCGGGGATTTTCTTATGAGAATGGATTAGTAGATATCTTAGCAGCCTCTACATTTATATCTATTTCTTCCGCTATTAATTTTTTCAATCCTTCAGCCATTGCAACTTCCATATAATGGCCCGTGTCGATGATATTCCTGTCTGCGAGTTTTGCGTCATAGGCTTCATGATATTTTACGTCACCTGTCAAAAGAACATCAGCTCCGGAGGCGAACGCCCCATCGATATAACTCATACCTGACCCGCCGATCACAGCTACTTTATTGATAGTTTCATCTGATCCTTTAACCACATTGACTACAGACAGCCCGGATTTTTCTTCGACCAGTGAAACGAGGTCATCCAGGGTTCCCTGATACTCAAATGAAACACCCAGACCTTTGTCACCCGGTTTATTTATTGAAAGGATGTCATATGCCGGTTCTTCGTAAGGATGGGAAGCGATCAGTGCTTCTATCACCTGTGTCTCTCGGGCAGCTTCGTATATGGCTTCTACTATATATTCCTCAACCTTTTCAAGCTCGCCACGGGCACCGATATGGGGATTTGCTCCGTCGCCTGGTCTGAATTGCCCGCTTACGGGGTATTCGAAGAAACACTCAGTATAATCTCCCTGCTCCCCGACTCCGGCTTCAGAGAGATCGCGCTTCAATTGTTCACGATTTTCAGCCGGAATATTGATTCTCAGTTTTTTGTAGTATTCCTGATGTCTGATTAATATTTCCGTGTTCTCAAACCCAAGCTGTTCAGCAATCATGTAGCTGACACCTTTTGGCTGATGATCCAGATTTGTGTGCATGGCGATCAGACTTATATCATTTTTGATCAGTTTGCGGATAATGGCACCCACACCTTCCTCTGTGACAGAGGAAACTTCAGGAAATATAAGAGGATGATGGGCCACGATGACATTCATACCCTTTTCGATTGCTTCATCGACTGTCCCGGGACCGCAATCAAGTGTTGTCAGAATCCCAGTCACTTCAGCGTTCATATCGCCGACCAGAAGTCCGGTATTGTCCCAGTCCTCACTGTCATTGAATGGGGCAATTTTGTCCAGAATACCAAGTAATGCTTTAACATCCATTTTTATAACACCTCTTCCAGCAAGTATATATTTTCACGGATTTCATTGATTTTTTCCTGATTTCCTGAATTGATTTCCAAGTTCGCGAGAATGCGTTTCTGATGCTCGAGTTCCCGTTCCAGTTTCTGTATAAACGCCTGCTCGCGTTTCTGCAGATTCACCGGACCGAACATCAATGTCTTTTCATCATAGAAAGCGTGCCCCGCTTCGGCAACGAGGATTTCGTAGAAATGCCGCCCATTTCTGATTACAGTCTCTTCTATTATTGAATATCCCAAATCCACAAGTGCCTTCCGCACTGGATATGAATATGTGTTGGGCTGAAGCACCAGTCTCGGCTTCCCCTTCACGTTTTTAAATCCGCTTTTCAGAATATCCGCAATCAAGGGTCCGCCCATGCCACATATCGTAATGGAATCAATGTCATCATCATGGTTCACGATTTCGAGTCCTGAACCGAATCTGGCTTCGATTCTATCCTTCAGTGCATGTGACTTTATATTTTCAACTGTGGAATCAAAAGGTCCCTTTACAACCTCACCGCAGATTGCATTTTGAACGATGTTATTTTTAATTGCATAAATAGGAAGATACGCATGGTCAGATCCAATATCCACCAGTGTTCCGCCCTTTATATATGCTGCTACTTTCGTCAGTCTCTCATCAAGCATCTAGAGTTCCTCCGTCGGGGATTTGTATGAATAAAAATAAAACCTCCACATCATATGCGGAGGTTTCTTTGTCAATTATTGACCTGCCATAAATTCGTAAAGTGCTGTCAGATCTTCGTCAGCGATCTGATCCTGGCTGAATGCGGGCATTGAGCCTTTACCATTTCTTACAGTTTCAGTGAACGTCGCTTCGTCAAGGCTTGTACCCGCCAATGCTGGTCCCATGCCGCCAGAGAAGTCCTGACCGTGACAGGAAGCACAGTTATCACGGGCGAAACCTTCAGCGTCGAAGTCACCGCTTGAAGCACCTTCTTCTCCTCCACCTTCTTCGGAAGCAGTTTGCTCTTCTTCTCCTTGATCAGAAGTCGCTCCTTGGGAAGAAAGGAGAAAAACGAGTCCTATACCCAGAAAAATAATAAGTATAAAAGGTATAACAGGATTTCGATTCATCTTTAATAACCCCCCTAATCTCTTTACATATACGTATTCACATATTTAATTGTATATCAAAACGCAGTAAAGTCAAAAGATTTTTTCAATAAAAATTACACTAGATTATTGAAAATCAATCCATGAAATCTTTGAGTCTCTTGCTTCTGCTTGGATGCCTCAATTTTCTCAGTGCTTTTGCCTCTATCTGCCTGATTCGCTCACGTGTGACACCGAAAACTTTGCCTACTTCTTCAAGAGTGCGGGTTCTTCCGTCATCAAGTCCGAATCTCAGACGCAGTACATTTTCTTCACGGTCGGTCAGAGTATCAAGCACATCTTCCAACTGTTCTTTCAGCAGTTCATAAGCGGCATGATCTGACGGACTCTGTGCCTCCTGGTCTTCAATGAAGTCACCCAGATGGCTGTCATCTTCTTCACCGATTGGTGTTTCGAGTGATACCGGCTCCTGGGCAATTTTAAGGATTTCCCTGACTTTTTCAGCAGGCAGGTCCATTTCCTCTCCTATTTCTTCTGGAATCGGTTCACGACCAAGATCCTGAAGCAGCTGGCGCTGCACACGGATCAATTTGTTGATCGTTTCTACCATATGCACAGGGATGCGGATTGTCCTTGCCTGGTCGGCAATCGCTCTCGTAATCGCCTGCCTGATCCACCATGTCGCGTAAGTGGAAAATTTGAAACCTTTGGAGAAGTCGAATTTTTCCACGGCTTTGATCAGCCCCATGTTACCTTCCTGGATGAGGTCCAAAAACAGCATGCCGCGCCCTACATAACGCTTGGCGATACTCACCACCAGGCGCAGGTTTGCTTCCGCAAGACGGCTTTTGGCAACTTCATCCCCTTGTTCTATCTTCTTGGCAAGTTCAATTTCTTCCTGCGCACTCAGCAGATCGACTCTGCCTATTTCCTTCAGGTACATCCTTACAGGGTCATTGATTTTGACACCGGGCGGTGCGCTCATATCATGGAGGTTAAGTTTTTCATCAGTATCTGTAGCATCTTTTTCGTTTATGAGTTGGATATCATTTTCGTTCAATTCGTCGAAGAACTCGTCCATAGCATCAGCATCCAGCTCGAAGCTTGAAAGTTTATCAGCTATCTCTTCATGGGAAAGGTGTCCTTGACTCTTACCTCTCTCCAGTAAAAAGTTTTTAACTTGTTCAACGGAAGTGAACAGTTCGACATCTTTAGTTTCAGTTGTTTGTTCTTTCTTCTCTGCCATTAAAAGCCCTCCTAGTAAGACTTTACGCTCACCTTTTGTAACGAATGTTTAAATCGTTCAACTTCTGTGCCAACCTTGCTTGAAGTTCAATGTCGTTGTCATTTTCTGCTTCCTGAAGCTGCATATAAAGGGACTGTTTTTCTTTCTCACTATTCCTAATACCACTTAGGTCCTCGAGATAATCATTGATTTCTTCCCTTGTAATGTCATCATGGATCAGCATATTATCAAGTTCAACGACAGTACTGAATAATCCTCCCTCTATATATTGGCTAAATGAGGATATATCAAATACATCTTGGTTGTCAAAATATGCGCACAACCCTTTAAATATAACATAATAATCAGGCGTGGTTAATACTTCTTCATCAATATCATCTTCAAATTCTTTAAACAATTCACGATCCTTGATCATCGCGCGTAAAAAGTATCTTTCTTTACGCTCACGGAGCGGCAGCTGTCTGATTACGCCGGTATTTGCTGCATTGCCAGTGGAATTCTTATTTACAGCGGGGACCTTGTTTTCAATCGATTTTTTATCTATTTTATAAGCACTAGAAATGTGCTGCAGCAATTTCTCCCTGGTCACTTCATCTTTGACAAATTTCAGCTGTTCAGCAAGGGAATTCAGATTGGTCGAAAATGCCATATCGTTATTCAGGCTCTCTTCAAGCAATTGGTCAGCTTTAAAATGAATATAATGTTTCCTTTCATTTTTTACGAGTGTTTCAAATGCTTCCGTCCCCCGGGTTTCAATATATTCGTCGGGGTCCAATCCTTTTGGTATCGAGATTACATAAACATTCGCACCGGATTTGAGCAATTGCTCACCAAGTGTCATCTGGGCGCTCTGGCCGGCCTCATCCCCGTCGAACATGAAAGTGATGTTTGATGCCAGGCGGTTGAGTGTATGGATGTTCTCTCCGCTCAGTGCAGTTCCCATCAGCCCGACAATATTCTGGACATCCGTCATCTTTACTTTCACGACATCAAGGTGGCCTTCCATCAGAATGACTTCGTCTTTTTTGCGGATGTCTTTTCTGGCATCACTTAAATTATATAAAAGCTGTCGTTTTTGGAAGATTGGTGTTTCAGGGGTGTTCAGATACTTTGGTTCCCTGCCGTCAAGGCTTCTGGCCGTATATCCGACAATATAGCCCTGATGGTTGCGTATGGGGATCATGATTCTGCCGCTGAATCTGTCATAATATGAGAAGTTCTCTTCATTTCTTGAAATCAGTCCTGCCTGATAGGCAAGCTCCATGGAATAACCTTTTTCAGACAGGGCGTTTTTTGTGAAATCACGCATATCGGGGGCAATGCCGATTTTTTCTTTCCGTATGATGTCGGCGGAAAAACCTCTGTCCGTCAAATAATCCAAAGCCTGCTGACCTTCATTGGTATGCATCAGAATATGATGATACAGGTCAGTCAGATATTCATGCATGCGGATCAGCTGCATGTCACTGTCCGGCGCACCGGCTTCGTCCGCTTCTATTTCAATGCCGAGAGGCTTCCCGAGAAGTCTCACGGACTCAGTGAATGTCTTGTTCTCAACTTCCATATAGAACTGGAATACATTGCCGCCCTTCTTACACCCGAAACAATGACAGATCTGCTTATCTGGACTTACTGTGAATGACGGTGTCTTTTCATCATGAAACGGGCAGAGACCGACATAATTCCGGCCCCGTTTTTCCAGTTTTATATAACTGGAAACCAGTTCAGTAATGTCGGTCCCATTTTTAACTGCTTCTACTGTCTCTTCAGAGATTCGCAAGTCTCATCATCCCTTAACATCTATTCGGCCATCGACGTATTTCATGATTTCATTCGCTGTTTCTTCAATGGCCATTTCCGATACGTCAATTACAGGACAGCCTATTTTTGAAATGATTTTATTAAAGTAGTCCAGCTCTTCCTGGATTCTTTTATCATTTGCATAGCTTGCTGTGTCTTTCAGTCCGAGCTGCGTCAGACGTTCTTTCCTGATCTTATTCAATGTCTGCGGATTGATTTTCAATCCGACACATTTTTTTGGATCTACACCAAAGAGCTCTTTGGGAGGAACGACTTCCGGCACCAATGGTACGTTCATCACCTTGTATTTTTTTAGCGCAAGGAACTGGGACAATGGCGTTTTCGATGTCCTGGATACGCCGATAAGGACGATATCCGCCTTGTCCAGGCCGCCGGCATCTTTGCCGTCATCATATTTTACGGCAAATTCAATAGCTTCAATTTTCTTGAAGTAATCTTCATCCAGCTTATGGACACGTCCCGGTTCATAGTATGGCTGTTCTTCTGTTTTGCCTTCCAGGACGTTCATCAATGGTCCCATGATATCCACAGAAGGGATCTCTTCGCTTTTCAATTCCTTTTGTATATACTTGCGGAGATCCGGTGTAATGATGGTGAAGACTACAATTGCATTCTTACTTTTCGCAAGATCGACTACATCATCCACATGTTCCTCTGTTTCTATATAAGGATACCTGATCAGTACTTCACCTGATTCATCAATATTGAACTGTGAAAGGCAGGCCTTTGCGACCAGCTCTCCCGTTTCACCGACAGAATCAGAGGCGACAATCACTTTCAACTTAGACATTCAAACACTTCCTTATTCCATGAGATTGACAAATACACGTGCAATATTCGTTTTGGTTATTCTTCCTATTACGCGTTCCACGCCATCATGATTTTCAACAACAGGCAGCGAATCGATCTGCTTTTCAATCAGCTGATTTGCCGCATATATCAATAGATCATTTGGATAACAAATAGTGATACTCGGTTTACGGGTCATGATGACACTGACCGGTGTTTTCTCTATATCATTGCCGCCCATCGTTCCTCTTAAAAGGTCTTTTCTGGATATGACACCGGCCAGGCCATTATCTTCATCTATCGCATACAGCGTCCCCACGTCTTCCAAAAACATCTTGACGATCGCTTCATAAATGGATGTATCTTTCTTGATTAAAATAGGGACGCTCTGTACATCACTGACAATGATATTTCTTATTTTGGAACTCATTACTTCTTCAGACTCTTTTCCAGTATAAAAATACCCCACCCTCGGTCTTGCGTCAAGATAGCCTGACATCGTAAGTATAGCCAGGTCAGGGCGCAGTGTGGCTCTAGTCAGAGATAGTTGCTCTGCAATTTTACTTCCGGTGATCGGTCCGTGCTGCTTCACAATTTTAAGTATTTTTTCTTGTCTCTCGTTCAATTCCATGCCATCACTCCCAACAAACTAATTATAATACATTCATGGCAATAAAGAAATATAAGCAAATGTTTGCAGAACAATCAAACTCCGGCTATAATGATACTGAAGCGAGTTAAGGATGGTGTGAGCTTAACATATTAATTGGCGTAGATGATGGATAAAACAACCTATTATATAAAAGCGGAGTGTATACACTAATTGGGGTGGAACCGCGGGCTACGCTCGTCCCCGGATGACAATCGTCTATTGTTGTCCGGGGACTTTTTGTGTTTTTCTCCATACAACATTAACTCAATATTTAAAAGGAGCCGATTCAAATGGAAATGGATACAATTGTCAATTTAGCTAAAACCAGGGGATTTGTATTCCCAGGTAGTGAAATCTATGGCGGTCTTGCCAACACATGGGACTACGGTCCACTGGGTGTGGAACTTAAAAGTAATGTCAAACATGCATGGTGGAAAAAATTCATCCAGGAATCACCGTACAACGTTGGTCTTGATGCTGCAATACTGATGAACCCTAAAACGTGGGAAGCATCCGGGCACCTGGGTAACTTCAACGATCCGATGATTGACTGTAAAGAATGTAAATCACGTCACAGAGCGGATAAGATCATCGAAGACGTAATGCAGAAAGAAGATGATACTTTTGTCGCTGACGGTTTGAGCTTTGAAGAAATGAAACGCCTCATCGATGATCGTGACATCCGATGCCCGAACTGCGGCGCTCACAATTACACTGATATCCGCCAGTTCAACCTGATGTTCAAAACATTCCAGGGGGTTACAGAGTCATCAACAAACGAACTGTACCTGCGACCGGAAACAGCACAGGGCATTTTCGTCAACTATAAAAATGCACAGCGCACAATGCGTAAAAAGCTGCCTTTCGGCATCGGCCAGGTCGGTAAATCATTCCGTAACGAAATCACGCCGGGTAATTTTACATTCAGAACCCGTGAATTCGACCAGATGGAACTTGAGTTCTTCTGTAAACCGGGCACCGAGATCGAATGGCAGAATTACTGGAAAGATTTTGCTGAGAAATGGCTTGCGGACCTGCACATGAAAACTGAAAACACAAGATTTCGGGATCATGATGAAGACGAGCTGAGCCACTACTCCAATGCAACAACAGACATCGAGTATAAATTCCCGTTCGGCTGGGGTGAACTTTGGGGCATCGCAAGCCGTACAGACTATGACCTCCGCCAGCATATGGAGCATTCCGGTGAAGATTTCAGATATCACGACCAGGAGACCGGTGAAAAATATATTCCATACTGCATCGAGCCTTCACTCGGGCTCGACCGGGTAACACTCGCATTCCTGTGCGATGCCTATGAAGAGGAAACACTTGAAAACGGCGAATCCCGTACTGTTCTGCGTTTCCATCCGCAGCTCGCACCATTCAAAGCTGCAGTACTTCCGCTTTCCAAGAAGCTCAGTGATGAAGCGATTAAAGTCTACGAAAAGATTGCCGGTGATTTCAACGTCGAATTCGATGAATCACAATCCATCGGAAAGCGTTACAGAAGACAGGATGAAATCGGCACACCTTACTGCATCACTTTCGACTTCGATTCCCTCGAGGACAACAAAGTGACAATCCGTGACCGCGACACTATGGAACAGACACGCGTCGACATTGATGAAGTGAACAGTTTCCTCAAAGAAAAAATGAATTATTAAGAAGCTAAAAGCGTGAGTCCCTAAGGACCCACGCTTTTTTAATAGGATTGCAGCAGTTTTCGTGATTTAAAATAAACACCGGTGTATTCATCATAGATCAGTTCAACGAATTTCAACAGACTTCCGGCGTTCTCTTCAGAAATTTTTATAGAATCCACATTGGTGACTGCCACATGCTTCATATATCCTGCCAGATAGAGCACACGATTCGTTACCGGTACAGAACGCGCACCGGTTTCATCATTCATACAGGCGCTGCAAATCACACTGTGATACTTGAAAGAATAATTAAAGAAGTTCCTGTTGTTTTTGGAACCGCATACCGCACACTCGGTAACATTCAATTCGCCGCCGTAATACGGCAGCATCTTAATCGCACAGAAAGCGACGACACCGGCAGGCTGACTGCCCTCTTCCATAAGTTTCAATGATTTGATCAGCAGTCTGTAGAAACTGTCATGGAGCACATCTTCCTCGAGTGCCCTGATGACGAGCTCCATGACGTAGGAAGCATGACTGTATATGTCGAAATCCGCATTCACCTTTTTGAAGGGCTGGACCTCATCCACTTCATTCAATGTCCCCATTCCTTTAAACCGCGTATACGTAAACAGGAATTCCTTTATACCCTGACGCAAAACGATGAATGGACTGTTGGGTTTGTTGAAGCCGCGGACCATCAAAGGAACCTGGCCGCCCTCTTCTGTCAATATAGTGATGATCCGGCTCGACTCACTGTAGTTCGTCTGCCGGATCATCACGCCTTTCTGCTGATATATCATTGTTTTATCTAATACTCCTCGTCTTTATAACCAAGTGAACGGATGAACTGTGTTTTATTGCGCCAGTCTTTCTGCACCTTGACCCAGACTTCCAGAAAGACTTTGCTGCCCAGCAGATTTTCAATATCCACCCTGGCCAGTTTGCCTATTTCCTTCAGCATTTTTCCATTCTTGCCGATGACCATGCCTTTTTGTGAATTCCGTTCTACATATATGGTTGCACTGACATGGATGGTTCCTCTTTCGTCGGCCTTCATCTTATCGATTTCAACGCCGATGGCATGCGGAATTTCCTGGCTCGTCAAATGGAGCGCTTTCTCACGGATGAGCTCACTCACAATAAAATGTTCGGGATGGTCAGTGACTCTGTCAGCGGGGTAGTACATCGGGCCCTCAGGCAGATATCCTTCAATCACTTCGAGCAGCTTATCGATGTTATTTCCCTGCAATGCTGAAATCGGCACAATATCGCTGAAATCAAGCTTATCCTTGTATACTTCTATTTGCTGGATCAGCTTGTCCGGATGCACCAGATCGATTTTGTTCATCACCAGAACAATTGGTGTTTTTGTATTTTGAAGCATATCAATGATAAATTCATCACCGCGTCCGATTTCCTCAGAAACATTCACCAGGAATAAAATGACTTCCGTTTCACGCAGCGTATTCCTGGCAACTTTCATCATATGCTCCCCAAGCTGGTGCTTGGGTTTGTGTATACCGGGGGTATCGATGAAGATCATTTGTGAATCATCGGTCGTATAGACACCCTGTATCTTATTCCTTGTCGTCTGTGGCTTGTCGGACATGATTGCTATTTTCTGTCCGAGCACTTTATTCATAAATGTGGATTTCCCTACATTCGGTCTCCCGATGATGCTGACAAATCCGGATTTGAATTCCTGTTCACTCATTAATCAAAATCCTTTCCTGAGAAGCCAAGCGGCAGCAATTCATCCACTGTACGCTTGATTATTTTCCCCGTTTTGCAGGTCATATAGACAGGCATATCATCGGAACAGAGTTCCTTCATTACCTGGCGGCATGTCCCGCAGGGGCTTGAGGGTTCATCGGCATCCGTTACAATAACGATGGCTTTGAACCTGGTTATGTTATTCGAATATGCACTGACAAGCGCACTTCTTTCAGCGCATATAGTCGCCGGATAAGCAGCGTTTTCAATATTTGCACCATAGATGTATTCATCATCCTCAGTGATTAAAAGTGCACCTACGTTGAAGTTCGAATAAGGTGTATATGCCCTTGACTGGGCAGTACGCACTTCTTTGATCCACTCTTCCTTAAAAATTCCATCGTTCATATTTTTCTCTCCATTCTCCGGCTAAAATATATATGGGATAAATATTATCAATCCAATAACCGCTGCATAAATGCAGGCGAGCAGAACAGCTGCCGCAGAAACATCCTTTGCCGCTTTGGCATATTCATGAAAATCTTCCGTCACCAAATCGACCGTATATTCCACACCGGTATTCATGACTTCAGTGATAAGCACAGCAAAGATCGCACTGATGATAAACAGCCATTCCACTTTTTCAAGGTTAAAAAACAGTCCAAGCAAAATTACCAGGACTGTAACCATCATGTGGGAGAGAACATGCATATCTTTCTTCAACATGGTTTCGAGCCCCATGAAAGCGAATTTGAAACGCCTGAATAATCGGTTAATCATATTATACCTCTCTGGAGACCCCAAAAGCATCTAAAATTTCATCCTGCAGGGTATTCATCTCACGTTCGTCTTCATCTTCCATGTGGTCATAGCCCAACAGATGAAGAAACCCGTGCAGAGTCAGGAATAAAAGTTCGCGTCTGTATGAGTGCCCGTATTCAGATGCCTGCTCTCCGGCCCTCTTAGTGCAGACTATGATATCCCCCAATGTGCGGAGTGCATCTTCATGGATCAGGTTGTCTTCTTCATCTTCAAGGGCAAAACTGATGACATCCGTCACCTGATCCCTGTCGCGGTAATTCCTGTTGATTTCCCGGATCTCCTCTTCGCCCACAAATGAAATGCTGACTTCGGCATCCTGTTCCTGTTTCAAATAATCATAGGCAAAACTGAGAAGCTTTTGGATTTCCTCCTGCTGGCCACTGTCAGTATGATTTTCGTCATCAATGAAGTCTGTTGTAATCATATTATTGCTCCTTCTCATATGCTTTAATGATTTTCGATACAAGTGGATGACGCACAACGTCAGATTCATCCATCTTATTGATTGCTATGCCTCTTACATTACTTAGCAGTTTAACAGATTCGACAAGGCCGCTCTTTGTGGAACCCGGGAGGTCGATCTGTGTTTCGTCGCCCGTTACGACCATTTTTGAACCGAATCCAAGACGTGTCAGAAACATCTTCATCTGCATTTCCGTCGTGTTCTGGGCTTCATCAAGGATGACAAAGGCTTCGTTCAAAGTACGACCGCGCATGTATGCAAGAGGTGCAACCTCTATCACACCACGCTCAATCAGCCGGTCTGTCTGCTCTACTCCAAGGACAGTATGAAGACCATCATATAATGGACGCAGATAAGGATCCACTTTTTCCTTCAGGTCACCGGGCAGAAAGCCCAGGTTTTCACCCGCTTCGACTGCAGGGCGTGTCAGCACGATACGTTTCACATCGTTTTCACGCAGCATCTGGCAGGCAAAAACGACTGCGAGAAACGTCTTGCCTGTACCGGCGGGACCGATGCCGAATGTCAGGTCATTCTTTTTAATATTTTCAATATAGAGCCTCTGCCCCGTAGTTTTCGCACGGATGCCTTTCCCTTTGGTGTCCCGTGCTATTTCTTCATTATAGAGATCGGCAAGGTACTCGATTGTACCCTTTCTGGCCATCATTGCAGCAGACTGGACATCGCGAAGGTTGACCTTCATCCCCCGCTGAATGATTTTTAAAAGATTGATCAGAACATCCTCTGCAAGCTCGACATTGTCATCATCATCACCGCTCACGGTAATCTCATTTCCGAGCGTATGGATCGTGACGCCGAACTCCTCCTCAAGGTAAGTAATATGCTGATCGTTGGCACCGATAAGTGCCTGTGCCTCTTCAAGGCTGTCTATACTAATAATATTAGGCATTCATAAACCCCTTTTTCTTAGTCTCTTTCAATCTAAATTTACCACTAAGCCCCAGTCACTGCAATGAATTACTACAATGAAAAAGTAACAAAAGGTTATACTTCAGCATCTTTTTTGAAAACATTTATGCGGATGATTTCATTTTTTCCAGCACTTTTAAAAGTCATGAAAACACCCGCTGCAACCGGTGCTCTGTCTGTGAAATAGACAGTGCATTCGAAACCGGCATCCCTGCCATGGGTGATGACACTTTGCACGATGATTTTCTCAATGTTCTGCGGCATTTCAGGAATGCCCACATCTTCTGCAAAAGCATCGGCCAGAAATCGTTTATCCTTTTCGGCTGCCGCTGCCAGAGTTTTGACGATAAAAAACTTTCTCGGTGCATTACCGCACCCTCCAGGGTACTCCATTACAATACCATTCGCTGTTTTTAAAGTTTGCATAAGACTCCTGCTTTCTCAATATATTATTATCAGTATACCCCTATCTGCCTACCGTCCATCCGCCGTCCATCTTGATTGACGCACCCTGTACATAATCAGATTCCTCAGATGCTAAAAACACAGCAATCGAAGCGACTTCTTCAGGTTTGCCCGCCCTTTGCGCCGGTATATCTTTCAATCGTTCTTCATTCACGCCTTCAACCATTGGAGTCGTTATAAAACCAGGTGCTATTAAATTGGCTTTAATCCCTTTACTGCCGAAATCGTAGGTCAGCTGTTTAGTGAATCCTTCAATGGCATGTTTACTTGTTACATATGAGGAACCGCCGGCACCGGCTACGAAAGTAGACTGGGATCCTATATTTATAATTGTCCCTTTACCTTTTTCCAGCATGACCGGGAGTACCTCCCTCGCTGCAAGAAACGGCCCTTTTACGTTGACTTCCATCAGTTTGTCATACATCTCTTCATCAGTTTCTACGGCATTTTGATAACTGTCGTGGATGCCTGCACCATTATATAGGATATCTATCGTCCCGAATTCCTCTATCATCTTGCTAAAGCCTTTCTTCAGGTCTTCTGCTTTTGTCGTGTCTATGCGGATAAAAATGGCTTTGCCGTCATTCTCTTCTATTTCATCCACAATCCGCTTCCCGTCTGTCTCCTTCCTTCCAGCTACGGCAACTTTTGCTCCTTCATCGGCAAATGCTCTGGCAACAGCTTCACCTATGCCTGAAGTACCACCGATTATCAATGCCATCTTGTTCTCTAATCTTCCCATCTGTATAACTCCTTTCAAATCTTTAACTATAATCTCTACCCGTTTTCCTGCTGATTATTTAATTGCTCAATAGTTTCGTCCATCCGGTACCGGGGAACAGATTGAATGAATCAAAAATAATGAGAGGAGTTTTTAATGATGGCTTTGAAAGCATTGTATCTGAACACTTCTTTAAAACACGGTGATCAGGAGTCCAACACGGAAGCGTTGATGAAAAAGTCCATTGAGATCCTTGAAAATGAAGGTGTCGAAACCGAGCTCTTAAGAGTTTCCGACTACAATATCAAAATCGGAATGAGTGCAGACATGGGCGAAGGCGACCAATGGCCGATGATATTTGATAAAATCGTTAATTCGGATATCATCGTGATGGGTACGCCGATCTGGAACGGCCATAAGAGCAGCGTGGCGACGCTCGTCATGGAAAGAATCTATGCCCAGAGCGGTGAAACTGCCGAAAACGGCCAGTCCAAATATTACAACAAAGTCTTCGGTACGGTTGTAACCGGCAATGAGGATGGCGCCAAGGAAGCGGGGGGATCAATCCTTTCCCGGATGGCCAACCTTGGTTTTACCATTCCGCCGAATAACCTTGCCTACTGGGTAGGAGAAGCCGGTCCCGGACCTTCCTATATAAAAGCAGGACAGGACAGTGACTTTACTAAGAAACAGACGGAAATGCTCAGTTATAACCTCATCCACCTGGCACGGATCTTGAAGAACAATCCAATTCCGGCCATCGGGAATACTTTAAAATAGTATGACTGTACTTACCAGATAATCGTTCTATAAAAGCATTGATCAAACATGGAAGGATGGTTAATTATGAAACAAACGATTGTGCCGCATCTGTGGTTTGACAATGAAGCGTTGGAAGCAGCTGAGTTTTACGTGAATGTATTTCCCGACTCTGAAGTTTTGAATAAGACACAACTTCATAATACACCCTCAGGAGATGCACAATCCGTCACATTTGAAATAAATGGCTATACATTTATGGCCATCAGCGGAGGACCTTATTTTAAAATCAATCCATCAATATCATTTTTCGTGAACTTTGATCCATCGTATGATGATAATGCGGAACGGAACCTGGAAGAGACCTGGAAAAAATTAAAAAACGGTGGTAATGTACTTATGCCACTGGGTGAATATCCATACAGCAGAAAGTACGGATGCGTCCAGGATAAATACGGAGTATGCTGGCAGCTGATATTGACTGATCCTGCTGGTGAGGACAGACCATTCATAGTCCCGTCACTGATGTTTGTGAATCATAATTTCGGCAAAGCCAAAGAAGCAGTCGATTTCTACCTCTCAATATTCAAAAATTCGAGAATGGGTGAAATAGCTGGAAATAGATCCGGAGAAGATATGACGGTAATGTTTGCTGATTTCAAACTAGAAAACCAGTGCCTGGCAGCAATGGATGGGCCAGGAAATCATGATTACAATTTCAACGAAGCGGTTTCACTGCTTGTCAATTGTAAAAATCAGGAAGAAATCGATTATTACTGGAAAGAATTATCTGCAGTGCCTGAAGCTGAGCAGTGCGGCTGGCTGAAAGATAAATACGAGGTTTCATGGCAGATTACTCCGTCCGTAATGGATGAAATGATGGTGGAAGGTTCACCAGAGCAGATAAAGAGAGTGACTGAGGCATTCCTGAAAATGAAAAAGCTGGATATTGCCGAGCTGAAAGGAGCATATGATGGCTGAAAACATGAAAGGCTCCCAAAATCTTTGGGAGCCTTTCATGTTTTATGCATCTGTTGAATCATCATAAGCCTGCAGTGCTTTACCGCCATATACACTGCCCGGACCACCTCCCATTACGATGGCAACACCCGCTATCTCTGCGATTTCCTCACGTGTTGCACCCAGTTTTATGAGTTTATTGACGTGATTGCCGATACATCCTTCACATTTATCCGCAATTGCGAATGATAAAGCTGCAAATTCCTTTGTCTTTTCATCCAAAGCACCTGCTTTATATGCTGAATCCTGCAATGCCTTGAAGCTTTTCATCGTATCAGGAATCGTTTTCTGCAATCTTTTCGTATTTTCCTGGGCAACTAGATTGATATTATTAAAGTTACTTGCCATTTGAAACATCCTCTCTTAATTCCTATATAGGAATACTATATCAATTATATGAAATATTTTGCATCCCAACGCTCAGGCAGCAATTCATCAAGTCTGACGGTTCTGTCGTCCGGCAGTCCGATTTCACAATGATAGTTATCTTCCCCTACTTGATTGATCAGTTCCCTGCACCGTCCGCAGGGCGGCAATATGTCACCTGTTTCATAAACAGCGATGATCTTATCAATCTTGTATTCCCCGGCAGTCACCATGGAAGCGATAGCTGAATGTTCTGCACAAAATCCTATTGATGATGGCAGGTCAAGAGCAACACCTGTATACACATTGCCCCGGTCTGTGACCAGTGCAGCAGCGACATGTCCCATTTTACCGTTTCTTGTTGTTCTGACTGTATTCAATTGGGATTTGGCAGATTCATAGAGTCTCTCCATCTTCATTCTGTACACCTCATGTCTATATTATACATACTGGAGTTTACCCTAAAACTGTGGATTCTATATAAATACAAAAACCACTCTGGATGAGTGGCTCGAAATGTATTATCTTTTTCTGTTGCTGATCTCTTTTTTCTTTTTTGTCATTTCATCTTTTTTAACCACCCGGTAATTTTGCATGATGGCAGACAAACCGATCAGTATGACGATCATCTGCGCCCACCAAGCAGTTTCGAGTGCAAAATTTGCAAGTACGAGATAAATGATCAGTATGATTGCAACAATGGTAATATTACGTTTTGCTTTATCCATACGGACTGTTCCTCCAGGTTTCTTCTTCACACGCAAGTTCCAATGTAAATACATGGACGAAAGTAATAGCAATGAAAGCCGCCATGAAAGTAATGGCAATTGTGAGGAAGGAAACATCAAAGAAGGCCGGGATCAATATAAGAAGAGGAATGAGCAGCGTCGCCATGATGCTTCTTTTCCGATATTCTTTTGATAAATATTGAGTTTTGCCGCAATGGGGGCAGTCCATGCCTATATCCAATGTGATATATCTTTTCAAGATGGCGTTAGCCGGCCATTCTTGTTCACAGTTTTTGCATTTGACCAAAGTGTTCTCTCCTTAAAATAAGTGTCTACTTTGCTGCGACTATAAAAGTTTTGTGAACAGGAAGTATAACACATAAAGTCCCGCGATGAATATAGCGGATATCCATATATACAGAATCACTTTGTTGAATTCTTTTTTGTTTCCTATCAGATAAATAAACGCAGTAGCGATGATCGGAAACATCAGTATCATGAATATGATCATGAAAAGTGTACTCATTAAATCTGCTCCTCAAGTTTCTGTATGCTTCTTGCGAGATTGGGAAGACCCTCCGGAAAACTATGTGAATTTCCTTTGATGATTTTAGTTTCATCAGCATCCAGTATTCTTCTGTATGCAGTATGATGTTTTAAAGGTACAACACTGTCTTCTTCACTGTGGTACAGGGCAAGATGTCCAATCTTCGGAAGATTGTTATCAAACCCTTTTTTAAGTTCGAAGTCATCACTATGCCATTCACCGTCGAACCCCCATAATGGTGAGGATATTATGTACAGGGCCCTTACATTGGCCTTTGGATGCTGTTCCGATAAATACTTGAGAAGAATCGAGCCCCCAAGAGAATGACCAATGAGTATGACATTGTCCACTCCTGAAAGACTTATTCCAATATCTTCCGCTCACCCTGCATAAGACGGATTTGACGGATCCGGCATATCCGGAGCGATTATTGTGTATGCTGGACCGAGAGTATCTTTCAATCGCTCAAGCATTCCTGTACTTCCGTCAGTATCTGTCTGTGGTCCGGCACTGTGTATGAATAAAATTTTATTTTCCATTTGAACCCCCATCCCTAAGGCTGTTTTCTATATGATTACATAAATGATACTGAATATAGATTATTCATCCAGTTTTAAAGCTTTCAGCTGTTCAGCAAGTGCATTGTTGATTGGCTCTTCCTCGTCCTGATTTTTGATATACTTATTGACTGTCCGTTTATCCACCTTGCCGCGACCTTCTTTCTTCCTGCGGGCCTCAAACGCTGAAAGCTTTTCCCTATAGCCGCATATGCATGTAAAGATCTGACCGTCTCCTTCGCCGCTTAGCGTCATCTTCTTTTTACATCTCGGACATCTCGCATTCGTAGTTTTTGATATGTTTTTACGGTGCCCGCATTCCCTGTCCTGGCACACAAGCATTTTCCCGCGTTTTCCATTCACTTCAAGAAGGGGTTTGCCGCAATCAGGACAAATCTTGCCTGAAATATTGTCATGCTTGTATTTTTTATCACTGTTCTTGATTTCAGAGATGATTTTTTTAGTATGCTGCTTCATCTCTTCTATGAAAACCTCTTTTTTAAGATTACCTTCAGCGATATTTTCAAGCTTCTGTTCCCATACTGCAGTTGTTGCCGGAGATCTTAATGCATCCGGTACGAGATCCAAAAGCTGTCTGCCCTTGGAAGTGATTTTAATCTGTTGTCCATGACGCTCAAGCACAAAGGAATTGAACAGCTTGTCTATGATGTCTGCTCTTGTTGCCACAGTGCCGAGTCCCCCTGTGGAATCAAGTGTTGCTTTCAGGTTCTTGTCCTGAACTTCCATATATTTTGCCGGGTTTTCCATTGCAGATAATAGACTGGCTTCTGTAAACCTCGACGGCGCTTTCGTCTGGCCCGCAGTTTGCGTAATACGGGTTGTTTTGAGTACATCTCCTCTCCGAAGATTCGGAAGCAGCTGATCTTTCACATCATTTTCAATATCATCATCGTATTTGTTGGAATACGCCTCTTTCCAACCCTCCTTCATAACTGTTTTCCCCCGGGCGGTAAATGATTCTTTCCCTATTGAAGCATTGATTGTCATCTGCTCAAATTCATGAGGAGGAAGCAGTACAGCTATGAACCTTTTGATAATCAGGTCATACACTCTCTTTTCCTTTTCATTGAAGTCGGAAGGATGAACATGATTTTCAGTCGGAATGATTGCATGGTGATCACTGACTTTTTTGTCATCCACGAAAGATTTGTTCACCTGGATTTTATTTCTCAGTATTTTGACAGCTGAGCTTCTGTAATTGCCGATTCCACATGCTTTAAGACGCTCGGGAATGGTTGCGACAATATCCTGGGAGATGAACCTGGAATCCGTTCTCGGATAAGTCACCACTTTATGACGTTCATAAAGATTCTGCATTACATTCAATGTTTCCTTTGCAGAAAGGCCGAATTGTTTGTTTGCATCTCTCTGAAGTTCTGTCAGATCGTATAGAGCAGGCGCGAAAGTCTTTTTCGCTTTCTTCTGAATATCTGTAATTTTTAAATCTTCATTTCCGATTTTACTTATGATTGAATCGATCTTGTCCTTGTCAAAGCTTCTGTTGCTGCCTTTATCGTCCTGCCATGTGAATTTGACAGAATCTGTTACTGTCTCTATGCCATAATACGTTTTGGCTTTGAAGTTCCTGATTTCATCTTCCCTCTGCTCGATCATGGCGAGCGTCGGCGTTTGGACACGTCCGCAGTTAAGCTGGGCATTGAATTTTGTAGTCAGTGCCCTTGACGCGTTGAGGCCTATGTACCAGTCTGCTTCAGACCTTGCAACAGCAGCCTCGTAAAGAGTCTCATATTTTTTCCCCGGCTTCAGATTGTTGAATCCTTCTTTGATCGCTTTATCTGTCACAGAGGAAATCCACAGACGTTCTATCGGTTTTTTGACTTTCGCTTTCTCTATGATCCATCTGGCAACGAGCTCGCCCTCACGACCTGCATCAGTGGCCACTATGATTTTATCAACATCTTTACGGAGGAGTTGTGATTTCACCGCATTGAATTGTTTGCCTGATTTTTTAATCACAGTCAGTTTTAAGGGCTCTGGAAGCATCGGCAGATCTTCCAGTTTCCACTGCTTATATTTGTTATCGTAGCTTTCCGGATCTGCAAGTGTCACAAGATGTCCAAGCGCCCATGTAACAATATATTTATCTCCTTCTATATAGCCATTCCCTTTTCTATGGCATTTCAGCACACCCGCAATATCGCGTGCGACTGAAGGTTTTTCAGCCAATACTACACTTTTAGCCAATCTCATCATCCTTTCAAATACTCATCCAGTATACATCATTTACATTATACAGAAAATGCCGGGGACTGGTCATCCCCGGCATCAGACTATTATTTGAGCATTTGCTTATATTCATCATTCTTTTCAATGACACTTTTGGCAAATGGACAATTGGCTGTAATCTTTTTGTCTTCCTGTTTTGCGAATTCCACCATTGTATCCACTAACTGGCTGCCTGCCCCCTGCCCTTTCAGACTATCCTGTACTTCAGTGTGTTCAATCACATAGTCTCCGTCGTCATCTATATAAAAAACAATTTCAGCTTCAGGATTTAATTCATCCTCGCCTGCGAAAAACATATTTTCGCCTTTTTTGATATCCAATTTCCTTCCTCCTCTTATTTTGCATTACAGTAATAGACTATTTACTAAAATGTCATCTTTCAAACATTACTGCTATGCAGGATTAATGTTCCGGCTTTCTACTTTTTTAAGTTAATGGTATGCTATACGTGTAAAAAGTTAATAATAAGGTTCACATTAAAAACAGAGGGGATGATGTGGATGAAGCATTCGATAAGGGAAAGAGTAGAACAGGTATTCAAGAATACTCATTTTGATCCAAATCAAAATTTGAGGGAAAAGACGGATGACGAAAAAAAAGTTCTGAATATTATATTTGAACTTGAAGAGCATATGGAACAGGACACACTGTCTTTGGAAAATGAACTGTTCGCCACAGAGGCATTGGGAGACCTCTACAGAGTAATCAATAAACCGGATGAATCCATCCATTATCATTCAGAAAACTTACGGTTGATTTCAGAAGATGAAAATAAACAAGTACCTGCATTCATACGTCTGGGTGTCAGTTATATATACGCAGATGAATTAAAAAAAGCGCTGCTGTGTTTTGAAAAAGCTGAAACAATCATCAATAGAAATAACATTGATGAATACACTGATCTTTTGGAATATCAGCGCGGGAAATGTTATCTGGAAATGAGATATTACAATTGGGCAAAAGACGCTTTTGAAAGTGCTCTAAATATAAGCAGTCGAAAAAACAATCCGGAACTAATTGGGATAACCCGGGAAGCACTGGAGTACTGCAATGAAAAACTGAATGCCCAGGTATGACAGAAAATCACCCGTTTTAATTGGATTATGAAACGGGTGATTTTCCACGTTCAGTCATGTAGTCTTTAAAGTGTTTAAAGTATCAATTGCTGCCTCGGACATCACTTCCACACCAAAGGGAATCGCCTCTTCATTGAATCTGAATGCTGGATTATGAAGCGGTTTCTGTCCTTCTCCGACTGAGCTGCCCAACCAATAGTAAACCCCTGGATAGTTTTGCAGGAACCTGCTGAAGTCTTCACCGGCAAGGCTTGGATTCACCTTCGGCAGTGCCTCTTCACCGTATAATCCATGCACAGTTTCATAAAGCTGGTCTGCCCATTTTTTTGTATTTACAGTTGCAGGATAGCCATCATCGAACTGCATATCAACTTCAGCTCCCATTGCGCTGGTCACTTTCTCAACAATATCAAAAAACCTTTCTTTCGCGAGTGTTTTCATCTTATCAGATTGAGTGCGGATCGTTCCTTCTATTTCAACCGTTTCTGCAATTACATTGTGCTTTGTCCCGCCTTCAAAACGGCCGACCGTCACGACAGCGGGTTCCATGGGATCTGCATTTCTGCTTACAATCGTTTGCAGACTTGCAACCACCTGATTGGCAACAATGATCGCATCGACAGTATCATGAGGCATCGACGCATGGCCGCCCGACCCTTTTATTCGTAGAAAAAATTTATCCGAGTTGCCCATGATTGGCCCGGACATCACACCAAACTGCCCGGCAGGCAGTCCCGGCCAGACATGCTGGCCGATCAATACATCAGGTTTGTATTCATCAAATACACCATCATCCATCATACTCTGTGAACCACCAAGGGGGGATAACTCTTCGGCAGGCTGAAAAATCAGCAGCACCGTCCCGTGAATTTCATCAATACGTTCTAGAAGCACACGCGCTGTTGCAATCAGCATGGAAGTATGGGCATCATGTCCACATGCATGCATGACCCCCGCTTTTTCGGAACTGAATGGTTCCTGTGATATTTCCTGGATGGGAAGCGCATCGATATCCGCCCTCAAACCCACAATCTTTCCCGGGTGTCCTCCTTCGATGACTCCGAGTATGCCTGTACCGGCGTATCCAGCCTTATAAGGGATTCCCAGCCGGTCAAGCTGATTTTGAATACGGCGGGAAGTCTCATATTCTTTGGTGCTGAGCTCTGGGTTCTTGTGCAATTCTCTCCTGAGAGCAATTGCATCACTGACGATTTCATTGGAAACTCTCATATTCGTATCACCTTTATTTTTTGAATTTTGAATAATTATAACATGACTGAAAATAGTTTGCAGTGCCATACTAAAATCATCATCTTCCAAATGAAACGGTTTCGTTTATAATTTATGATGTAATGCCACATTCAGCTGTAGGAGGATAAAATGAACACTTCTCTCATCATCGCATATATAATCGTATTTATATTTTCAGCAATACCGCTGTTCGAGGCTTTTATCGTTGTTCCGATCGGAATTGTCGCAGGAATGGACTTTTTAATGACGAATATCATCGGTATAGCCGGAAATCTCATAACCTTACTGACACTCGTCGTCATGATGGATCGCATCAAACGATGGTACTTGGACAGGCTTGAAAAAGCAGGTAAAGGGAAGAGCAGGAAGATTCAGAGAGCAGAGAACCTTTTCCGCAAATATGGTCTGCCCGGACTTGCGTTTATCGGTCCATTCTTCGTCGGCAGTCATTTCACCGCATTGATGGCAGTCATATTGGGAGGTACACAAAAAGCGACGTTCTGGTGGGTGACACTAAGCGTTATCGTGTGGACAATCGGTATATCCCTCCTCTTTTATTTCGGTGTGGATATACTTGGACTTGAGGACAGACAGTTTCTGAGCAACTTTTTAGAACAATAATCAACGGAAAATGTGCGGAGAAACAAAAAGCTGGGAGACGGATATCAACCGCCTCCCAGTTTTAATTTTTAATTATTTTCCACGGGCTTTTTAAGCAGGCCAAGAATGATGCCTGACAATATTGCGCCGATAAGCAATGCGACAAGGAACATCATTTTCCCTTCACCGATTGTAAGCGCTACGAATAGACCACCATGAGGTGCATTGATGGATGTTGCAAATGCCATTGCCAAGGCACCCGCTGTAGCAGAACCTATAATCATGGATGGAATGACTCTGACCGGATCGGCGGCAGCAAATGGTATCGCACCTTCTGTAATGAACGATGCACCCATGATGAGATTTGTCGGACCAGAAGATCTTTCCACTTTAGTAAATCTGTTTCTGAATACCATTGTTGCAAATGCAATTGCAAGCGGGGGCACCATACCACCGATCATAGCAGCAGTTATAGGTTCCGGGTTTCCTGCGGACAATGCTGCAATCCCAAATGCGTAAGCGGCCTTGTTGACAGGTCCGCCCATGTCTACTGCCATCATTCCGCCGACAATAGCTCCGAGCAGCACGATGTTTCCACCGCTCATATTGCCCAGTGTCGTGTTCATCCATTCGTTCAAGGCCGTTGCCGGCGGATCAACAATGTAGTACATGATCAATCCTGTCAGGAACACACCGATCAATGGATAAAGAAGTACCGGTTTCAATCCTTCCAGCACCTGCGGCAGGCTTTCAAGCACTTTTTTAATACCGACCATCAGATAACCAGCGAGGAATCCTGCAATCAGACCGCCAAGGAATCCTGAACCCATTGCTGCGGCCATGAGACCGCCGACCATACCGGGAGCGAGACCCGGTCTGTCTGCAATGCTCATCGCAATGAAACCTGCAAGTATAGGAATCATAAGTTCAAAGGCATTGGAACCGATGAAGTTGATCATTTCTGCGAGCGGATTATATTCTGCATGTTCAGGATTAGCAGAATGTATACCAAACATAAAGCTGATGGCAATCAGAATACCACCCGCTACTACGAACGGCAGCATGTTGGATACACCGCTCATCAAATGTTTGTAGATGGATGACTTCCCTTTTGAAGCGCCTTCCTGACTGTCATTTTTCTGCTTTTTACTGCCGGCTGAATAAGCGGGTCTGTCGTTGTCGATTGACTGACTGATCAATTCTTCAGGACGTTTAATGCCGTCCGCCACCGGAGCTTCCACAACATTCTTACCATCAAAACGTGCCATCTCGACATTGGTATCTGCAGCGACGATGACTCCGGCCGCCCGCTCAATGTCCTCTGATGTCAGAGCATTTTTTACACCGGCAGAACCGTTCGTTTCCACTTTTATATCGTAGCCAAGTTCACCGGCTTTTTTCTTAATCGCATCCGCTGCCATATAAGTGTGGGCAATCCCTGTCGGACACGCAGTTACGGCGACAATGAATGGTTTATCAGAGGCTTCTGTGGCTGTTTCCTCTTCCGTCGGTTCAGATTCATCGTAGAAATCGATTGTCTGAATTACTTCCTCTTCAGTTTTTGCAGCCATCAGCTTTTCCCTTGCCTCCCCGTTCATCAGGATGGTGGAAAGTTTCGCCAAAGCATCAAGATGTGTTGTTGCCTGTCCCTCAGGCGCTGCAATCATGAAGAATAAATATGCTGGTTGACCATCCATCGAATCATAATCGATACCGGATTCACTCCTGCCAAACATAATGGCCGGCTCCCTGACTTCTGCTGTCTGTGCATGGGGTATAGCAATACCATCCCCTACTCCTGTAGTGCTCTGTGACTCCCTCTTGTGGATTGCTGCTTCGAATTTATCCATATCTGTAATTCTGGCTGCCTTAAAGAGACCTTCGGTAAGCTCTCTGATTACAGAATTTTTATCCGTCGAACTGACGTCCATATTAATAGTGCCGGTTGTCAATAGTTCTGTTATTCTCATCATTTCACCCTTTCAATCGGATTAATTTCTATTTGCGGAACCAGAGCTTCAATCTCTTTTCTCAACGCGAGGTCATCACTGAATGCTGTTGCGCTTCCGCATGCAACAGCATAACGCACCTGTTCTTCAATAGATTCACCACGTTTGCTGATGAAACCTGCAACGGTGGAGTCTCCTGCGCCGACAGAATTCCTGAGTTCACCCTCAGGAGAAGGAATCCGGAACTGATGGTCCTGATTTATGAATAAAGCGCCATCGCCTCCAAGAGTGACCAGTACGTTTCCCGCACCGCGTTTAAGCAGTTCATTTGCAGCCTCTGCAATTTCTTTATCGCCGCTTAGCTTCCTCCCTGTGATTCCCTCAAGTTCAAAAAGGTTCGGCTTTATGAGATAAGGCTGATACTGTAGTGTGGAAGTAAGTTTTTCACCTTCAGCATCGATGGTGAAAGAGACACCCTTTTCATATAAAATTTGAGTCAGTTCCTCATACAGGCGATCATGCCCTTTCGGCACACTTCCTGCAAATACGACATGGTCATCATTTTTAAGTATGAGTAATTGCTTTTTTAATGATTCGATATCTGTTTCTGTTATCTTCGGTCCACCTGCATTGATTTCGGTTTCGGATGCGGTTTTAAGTTTTATGTTAATTCTAGTATCTTCTTCAATCTCGATAAATTGATGGGATATTCCCTGGGAGTTTAAAGAATCCTTTATAAATTCACCCGTAAAACCGCCACAGAATCCCAGTGCCGTTGAATCAGATGCAAGCTGTTTTAATACTCTTGAGACGTTGATACCCTTTCCGCCGGCATATTTTTCTGTATCATCTGTACGATTAAGACCGCCAACTTCTATTTCTCCAAGCCTTAATACATAATCGACCGATGGATTAAATGTCACTGTATAGATCACTGACGCCACCTCCTATGATAGTCGTTCTGTCATCAATCTTTTCAAGAAAAGGATGATTTTCGTTTTCAGTAATGATTACTGCCTCTTCCACTCCCGCAAATTTAACAAAGGCACTTCTTTCGAATTTTGAACTGTCCGCCAGAACAAAAGCTCTTCTCGCCTGTTCTACAGCTGTCCGCTTTATATATGCCTCATCTTCATCAGGCGTGGTGTATCCATGGTGGATATCAATAGCATTCACACCGACAAAACACTTATCAAAAGAAAGTGTTTTAAGTTTTTCAATCACATCATGACCTACTACCGCTTTCGTCGATGGTTTTACTTTTCCGCCTAATACATGGGTGTTATGGCCGTTTCTGACAAGCTGGTCAATCAATGTGATGCTGTTTGTCACTACCGTGATATTTGAAGCTTTTATAAAAGGCATCATTTCGTATGTGGTAGTGCCCGCATCGATGAATATGGTATCACCGTCTTCAATCAATTCTGCAGCTTTTTGAGCGATTTTAAGCTTTTTGGAAAGATTTTTAACAGACTTTTCACTGTAATCTTCTTCCTGTTCCATCTGATCCACAGTGGCGCCTCCATGGAATCTTTTCAGAAACCCCTTCGATTCAAGATGAGTCAGATCCCTGCGGACAGTTGCAGTGCTGCTGTTTGTAATATCCACGAGATCATTTACAGAGCCGCTTCCATTTTCATTCAAGTAATTCATGATTTTTTCATATCTCTGATTAGTTATCATCTCATCACCACTATTAAGGTAACACCCAATTCAATCAAAGTCAATCATATATAATCATTATCAATCATAAAAGACAAAAAGATGATGTCAGCATATGCTGACATCATCTTTTAGATCTGGGTTTACCAAGGATTTCAGAAAATATTATTCCGTTAAGGACTGCTTTACGATCGAATGAAAAATCTCCTTTATCGAGTGCGGGTGCATGTTTTTCTTTTTGTACTTCAGGTGATTTTCCAGAGGATTGGGATAGATCATCATCGTCCTGTGAATATCTTGCCAGTTCGGCTGATTCACGGCCAATTCTTCCCACACGTTTTTCAGCTTCAGAACGGTTGAATCCTTCTGTAAAGACGGAGTCTTTCGCTTTTTGCGCCCGTTCCCTATGCTTGGAACGATCTATGGGAACTTTGTCCTCGTAATAGTCCATAACCTTCCTTCCGATTTTGGACTCTCCGGCTTTTTCCTCAAAAGATCTTCCAAATGAACGGTTTGTCGCAGGTCTTGATGAACTCGTCCTTTCAGCCCTCTGATACTGAGGACGCTGCTGGCTCGATCTTTCCGGTCTCTGGCCTGAATTTTCCGTTTTCCGGGATGCAGGCGTTTGCTGTCTGCGCTGCTCATCGGAGCTATCATCAGGAGCACCAAATGAACGCTCAATTTCGTTCTTCATCTGTTCAAAAAATCCTTTTGAGGAATCCTGTTTGTTACTTCCAGGCTGCCGTCTGTTCGTTTTGGAAGGATTACCCAGCTTACCGGGATCTATATCCCTCTTTTCCTTTTTCCCTTTATCTTTCTGACTGGCAATCAATGAATAGACTATGCCGCCCAAAAAGATAAGAAGAGGCAGTAATTCCATAATATCACGACCTATTCGTCTTCATCATTATAACGAGTTGGATCTGTCATCTTATTGATTGAATCTCTCATACTGGTATCTGCCTCGACGTTTTTCAGGTTGTAGTAGTCTGACACTCCAATATTTCCGTTTTCAAGCGCATGTGCGAATGCAAGAGGTACTTTGGATTCAGCTTCCACAACTTTTGCTCTCATTTCCTGTACGCGGGCTTTCATTTCCTGCTCCTGCGCTACAGCCATCGCACGGCGTTCTTCAGCTTTAGCCTGTGCAATATTCTTATCTGCAACAGCCTGTTCAGTCTGAAGATCGGCACCGATGTTCTTACCGATATCCACATCTGCGATATCGATGGAAAGAATTTCGAATGCCGTACCCGAATCCAGACCTTTGGACAGTACAGTCTGAGAAATGCTGTCCGGGTTTTCCAAAACCTTAGTATGCTTTTCAGAAGAACCGATTGTTGAAACGATACCTTCACCGACACGGGCAACGATTGTATCTTCACCCGCACCACCGACTAGTCTTTCAATGTTTGCACGTACTGTAATACGCGATTTTGCCTTGACTTCGATACCGTCCATAGCAACACCGTTGATAAATGGTGTTTCAATGACTTTCGGATTAACACTCATCTGTACGGCCTCAAGCACGTCACGGCCGGCAAGGTCAATTGCCGCACATCTTTCAAATGTAAGGTTGATATTTGCACGCTGAGCAGCAATCAGTGCATCGACGACACGGTCAACGTTACCACCGGCGAGGAAGTGTGACTCAAGCTGGTTAGTAGTTACTTTAAGTCCCGCTTTGTGGGCTTTGATCATTGGTTCAATAACACGCTTTGGTTTAACACGTCTCAATCTCATCCCGACAAGGGAGAAGATTCCAACGTTAACTCCTGCAGCGATGGCTGAAATCCACAAGCCTATCGGTACAAAAGACAGGAAGAAAGAAATAACGATAAAGGCAATGATCACCAAGAATATAATCATCAGCCCGGATCCTGTGATAAAGAACAAGTTCATGCTTAACTCTCCTTTGATTTGGTTTTAATCTTCCAGCGGACGTACAACTACTCGGGTGCCTTCTACATGTATGATCTTCACAATATTGCCGCTTTCAATGAATGCACCTTCTGCCACAGCATCAATACGCTCATCACCGTAACGAATAATACCGGACGGTCTCAGAGCCGTTGCTGTCTCAGCCTGTTCACCGACAAGGTAGGAACGATCATCGAATGAAGTATATCCTGATTCAGCATCCGTTGCGTCAGTAAGTATAAACTTGTTGAGAAATGGAATTTTCCTCTTTTTAAATTTCACTAATATCACCCACTCTATGATTGCTAATATAATGATGGCCAGTAGAAAAAGACTGAAAAGAGCCACATTATTCCCCACCAGCAGAATACTGATGAGGAGCATGATGCTGCCAATGATACCCAAAATTGCACCGATGATAAAAAATTCCACAATGATGAAGATGGTTCCGATGATAAACAGTACAAGTGAAATTCCGCTGTAGTCACTGATCAGCAGGTGGCCAGAGTAGAAGACGATGATTGACAGAATTGACAATAACCCAATACTGCTGACATGCTCCGAAAACAACTGGTAGATGAGGCCCAGGAAGAAAATTGCTAGTAAAATAAAGGCAACCCATGGCATGGTTACTACATCTCTGAAATCAGCGAGAATACTTCCGAATTGAAATGTATGTATGAATGTTGGAATAACCGCCATTAGAATCCCCTCCATTACTTTCATTATACATCAATAACGCGATTAATTAAAATATTACAAAAAAAAAGACAACATAATATATTATGTTGTCTTCTGTATAATGATTTATCCGAGGGAGCCGGATTACTTGAATTTGCGCTTACGGGCAGCTTCAGATTTCTTTTTGCGTTTTACACTTGGTTTTTCGTAAAATTCTCTTTTACGAGCTTCCTGGATTGTACCGCTTTTTGAAACTGTACGCTTGAAACGGCGCAACGCGTCTTCAATTGGTTCGTTCTTTTTAACAACTGTTTTAGACATGGTTTTCCCTCCCTCCGAATAAACAAAAAGCCTATCTGGTTTACACAGTATTATACTATGTACTCACACATTATAATACAATGACAAAAACTGGTCAACCGAAAATTAATAGTCGCTCTCACTTACTCCGCCTTGTACTATGGCGATTCCGCTGGATGCTCCAATACGGGTGGCTCCACTTTCAATCATCATTTTCGCATCCTCAAATGACCTTACTCCACCGCTTGCTTTGACACCCATTTCTTCACCGACAGTAAGTCTCATGAGAGTCACATCTTCAACTGTGGCACCACCGCCGTTGAAACCGGTGGATGTCTTGACAAAATCAGCCCCGCACTTTTTACTGATCTCACATGCTTTGACGATTTCATCGCTGTCAAGCAGTGCAGTTTCAATGATTACTTTGACAAGAACCTCCTGCCCCGCAGCATCGCATACAGCTTTGATATCATTGAATACGTAATCTTCATTGCCTGATTTAAGTGCACCGATATTGATGACCATATCCACTTCGTCAGCACCGTTCTGTATAGCATTCATCGTCTCAAATGCTTTTACTTCCGATGTTACGGCACCGCTCGGGAAGCCGATGACTGTACATACTTTAACGTCACTGTCCTTTAGAATCTCCTTAGCCGTCGATACCCAGGCAGGACTGATGCAGACACTGCAGAAATCATGCTCCATCGCTTCTTTGCAAAGCTCGAAAATCTGGTCCTGAGTCGTTTCCGGCTTTAATAGTGTGTGATCGATATATTTGGATAGTTCCATATCTGTTTTCCTCCGATTTCATAACTGAAGCCTTCACAAGGCTTTCTCATAAAATTATACAGTAAAATGGCTCCACGTTCATCAGATTGTACGTTCGAGATAGGCGTATGCTTTAACCATCGGTTTTTCAAGCACTTTGACAACTTCACCTTTACTCACCGGGTAACCCGGCTCTGTTATTTTGACTTTTACAAGCTCACCTGTCAGTGAGGCGTCTCCTTCAACTTCCACTTTCAGGTAGTTGTCGGAATGGCCAATGAGTTTACCGTCTTTTTCTTCTTCCGGAATAATTTCGAGGACATCATCTTTGAATAAATTCGCATATTCCTGAGCGAGTGAGTCTGACAGCTCAATCAGACGGTGTACACGTTCACTTTTGACCGTTTCATCAACCTGATCCGTCATTCTTGCTGCCGGCGTGCCTGTACGGATGGAATAAGGGAATACATGCAATTCTGAGAAATGATGTTTGTTGATAAAGTCATATGTTTCCATGAATTCTTCTTCTGTTTCACCCGGGAATCCTACAATCACATCACTTGTAATCGCTACATTCGGCATGATTTTCTTAAGTTTGATGATGCGGGATTCGAAAAATTCCATCGTATATTTTCTGCGCATGCGTTTTAATACCGTATCACTGCCCGATTGGATTGGAATATGAAGATGGCGCACAATTTTGTTTGAGTCATTGATGACATCAATGACTTCATCCGTCAGCTGGCTTGCTTCTATACTTGAGATTCTGAGACGGTTCAGACCATCGACTTCTTCAAGATCACGGAGCAGCTGCGCAAGATTGTAATCCTTGAGATCTTCACCATAGCCGCCGGTATGGATGCCAGTCAGGACAATTTCCTTATATCCCTGATCCACCAGCTGAGCAGCCTGCTCAACAACTTTCTCAGGATCACGGGAGCGCATCAGACCGCGTGCCCATGGAATGATACAGAATGTACAGAAGTTATTACACCCTTCCTGGATTTTAAGCGTTGCTCGCGTGCGATCTGTGAAATAAGGCACATCCATCTCTTCGTATGTACGCTTCTTCATGATGTTTTTGACACCATTGATCGGTTGTCTTTCTTTATGATATTGATCTACATAGCCGAGGAGTTTATCACGATCTTCGGTACCAATTATGATATCGACACCCGGTATATCCATAATATCTTTCGGCGCAGTCTGTGCATAACAGCCGGTTACACAGACAACTGCATCCGGATTCTTTCTGATTGCGCGCCTTATGACCTGTCTGCTTTTTTTATCCCCTGTGTTGGTCACTGTACATGTATTGATCACAAAAACATCCGCATTCTGATCAAAATCAACACGGCTGTATCCATCATCCTTGAAAACCTGCCACATTGCTTCTGTTTCATAATGATTCACTTTACACCCGAGAGTGTGAAATGCGATCGTTTTTTCATTCATATAATCAGATCTTTCCTAATGTATTTGATGATTTCATCTTCTGAACATAATAGCACAGCCCGCATCATTCTTCAATGAGATGCGGGCTGTTCAAATTTATAGCTTATCGCTGACAATGCATATAACGGCGCAGTTTCAGCACGAAGAATACGTGCGCCCAGGCGGACCGAATGATATTGTTCCATCAGAGCGGCTTCATCATCACTGAAGCCGCCTTCCGGGCCGAATACAAAAGCGATTCTGCTATCAGGTTTTAATGATTCCAGTACCTGGTTCATGCTTTTTGCGGGGTTATTGACGTTGCCCTCATATGCAAAAAGCACAGCATCGAATGCATCGAAATCCAGATCTTTTAAAGTGCCTGTAAAATGAATTTCCGGGATTTGATTACGGCGGCTTTGCTCTCCCGCTTCTTTAATCACTTTTTCATAGCGTGTCAGACGCTTTAACCGTTTTTTCTCATCGAGTTTGACCACACTTCGCTCAGCATCAAAAATATTAAAATCGAATGCACCGAGCTCCGTTGATTTTTGAATCATCCATTCAAATTTCTCACCCTTCAGCAACGGGCAGAAAATAGTTGTTTCCACAGGGAGTTCCGGAGATTCATCTATTTTCGACATCACTTTGAAATGAACCGAATCATCGACATCCACTACTTCACAAAGAAATGCTGTGCGCGTACTGTCCACCATATGAAATGCCTGTCCCTCACGGAACCGCATGACATTCTTCATGTGATGTGTATCCGATTCTGAGGCGTATACTTCACCTGCAATAAGTCGTTCTTCAGTAAAATACCTTTGCATATCATCACGCCTTTTTAGCCATGATACTTACCCAGCCGTTATCTTCAAGCACTTCGACAATGTCGAATCCTGTTTTTTCCATATGCTTGATAATATCATCACGGCGTTTAGTAATAATACCGGAAGCAATGAAGACTCCGCCAAATTTCAACGTCTCGAAAGCATCATCAATCATTCGGTCAATAATGTGGGCCAGAATATTCGCAATCACTATATCATACTGATCGTCTTCAGTAGTGAGGAGGTCCCCTGTTTCAACTGACACATCAGATGCACATTCATTCAATTCAAAGTTTTCCCTGGCAACTTTTAAAGATAACTCATCTATATCCGTGGCTTTCAGATTTCTTGCACCCATTAGATGGGCACCGATTGTCAAAATGCCTGAACCTGTCCCCACATCAATGATTTTGTGTTTTGGCTCAACAATACGTTCGATAAACTTCAGACACATGCTCGTTGTCGGATGGTCCCCTGTACCGAACGCCATGCCGGGGTCCAGTTTTATCAGTTTGTCATCCTTTTTGAATTCATAATCCTCAATTTCCCAGGAGGGGACGATGACAAAGTTTTCTGAGACTCTGAAGCTGTGAAAATATTTCTTCCACTCATTTTCCCAGTCCTCTTCGTCAATCATTTTTCTTTCAACCAGGATGTCCTCTTTACGGTCCAATTCAGAACCGGTTATGAAAGAATCAATGCGTGCCATCTTCTCTTCAATGTCTTCCGTCTCATCGAAATAAACAAGGATACGGATATCACGTTCCGGCAGCAATGATGGATCAAGGCGGTATTTGTCATCGAAATCCTCTACATTCTCTTTTAATAACTCCAGGGAATGTTCAACTGATATCCCTTTGGAAATTTCATTCAGGAATGAAGAAAAAGCATCTTCGTTATTTTTGGCCGTGCTAATTGAAACTTCATGCCATTTCATAATTAGTCACCCTTAAAAAAGCGTCTTGTTTTATCGAAGAAATTTTCATTCTGTTCATTGATTTCTTCTCCACCGTGCTCTGCCAGTTGTCTGAAAATATCCACTTCCTTATCTGAGAGCTTGGTAGGCGTTACGACTTTGATTGTAACAAACTGGTCACCGTAGCCATACCCGTGAACATTTTTAACGCCTTTTTCCTTCAAGCGGAAACGTTTCCCGGACTGTGTGCCGGATGGGATCGTAAGGACCACTTCAGCATGGATTGTCGGCACTTTTATTTCATCGCCGAGTGCTGCCTGTGCAAATGAAATTGGCAGTTCATAATGAATATCATCTCCGTCACGTGTAAATCTTGTATCCGGCTTAACACGAAACACGATATACAGGTCTCCGGCCGGCCCGCCGTTTACGCCAGGCTCACCTTTGCCCTGCAGACGGATCTGCTGGCCATTATCCACACCTTCTGGCACTGTCACTTCGATTTTGACATCTTTGGTTACAGTACCTGCACCTTTACAATTGTCACATGGGTCTTCGATTTCTTCACCGGTACCGTTACATGTCGGACAAGTGCGTTCCGTCTGGATTCTGCCGAATGGTGTGTTCTGCTCCACAGCTACACGGCCTGCACCTGAACACATTTTACATGTTGTTTTGGATGTGCCCGGTTTTGCACCATTCCCATCACAGGTTTCACAGGTGACTTCTTTTTTGATTGTGATTGTTTTCGTTACACCGAATACCGCTTCATCAAAAGTAACTGTCATCGTATATTGAAGATCGTCACCTTTTCTTGGTGCATTCGGGTCCATTCTCCCGCCGCCTCCGAAGAAAGAACTGAATATATCTTCAAAACCGCCAAAGCCGCCGGAACCGGAGAATCCACCGCCTCCACCGCCGAACTGCTGATTCATGCCTTCGTGTCCAAAACGGTCATATTGCGCGCGCTTATTGTCATCACTCAATGCTTCATAGGCTTCAGACACTTCTTTAAACTTCTGGTCTGCGCCATCTTCTTTATTTATATCCGGATGATATTTTTTGGAGAGTTTCCGATATGCTTTTTTAATCTCATCTTTAGAGGCATTCTTATCCACTCCAAGTACATCATAATAGTCTCTTTTCGCCATTTGATCGCCTCCAACTTATTTACTATATCATTTAAAAAAGTCAAAGCCAATGCTGTTGGCTTTGACTTTCTTCAATCATCATTCAATATCATATATTATTTATTATCTTTTTCGTCTTCGTCCACTTCTTTGAAATCTGCATCTACAACATCATCTTCTGACTGTGTGCCCGACTCTGTGCCTTCAGCACCTTCAGACGCCTGCTGTTCCTGTGCCATCTGTTCATAAAGTTTCATGGACATGCCTTGTACGATTTCTTCAAGCGCTTCTTTTTTGGATTTGATTTCTTCCAGGTCAGATCCTTCGAGTGCTTTGTTGAGTTCTTCTTTTGCAGCTTCAGCTTTTTCTTTTTCTTCAGCTTCTACTTTGTCTCCAAGGTCTTCGATTGTCTTATCTGTAGTGAATGCAAGCTGTTCAGCTTCGTTGCGGAGATCGACTTCTTCACGGCGTGTTTTATCCGCTTCAGCATTCTCTTCCGCTTCTTTCACCATTCTGTCGATGTCGTCATCGGAAAGGTTTGAGCTGGATTCAATCGTGATCTTCTGCTCTTTGCCTGTACCCTGATCTTTTGCAGTAACATTTACGATACCGTTTTTATCAATATCAAATGTCACTTCAATCTGAGGTACACCTCTTGGCGCCGGTGGAATATCCGTAAGCTGGAAACGACCGAGAGTTTTGTTATCCTGGGCCATCGGACGTTCACCCTGAAGTACATGAATATCAACTGCAGGCTGATTGTCAGAGGCTGTGGAGAATACTTGCGATTTGCTTGTAGGGATTGTCGTGTTTCTTTCGATGAGTACCGTGGAAACACCGCCCATAGTTTCAATGCCAAGTGAAAGTGGCGTTACATCAAGAAGGACTACGTCCTGAACATCACCGGAAAGCACACCGCCCTGGATTGCAGCACCCATTGCCACAACTTCATCCGGATTCACACTCTTGTTAGGGTCTTTGCCCACTTCTTTCTTGATTGCTTCCTGTACCGCCGGGATACGTGTAGAACCGCCGACAAGAATCACTTCGTCGATTTCATTTCTGTCAATGCCGGCATCTTTGATTGCCTGGCGTGTAGGTCCCATAGTGCGTTCTACAAGTTTATGAGTGAGCTCTTCGAATTTCGCACGTGAAAGTGTCGTTTCAAGGTGCAGAGGGCCTGCCTCGCCTGCTGAGATGAATGGCAGTGAAATTTGAGTTGTTGTCACGCCTGAGAGATCTTTCTTCGCTTTTTCAGCTGCATCTTTCAAACGCTGCATTGCCATTTTATCTTTGGAAAGGTCGATGCCGTTCTCTTTCTGGAACGTTTCAACAAGGAAATCGATGATAACATCATCAAAGTCATCGCCGCCGAGCCTGTTGTCACCTGCTGTAGAAAGCACTTCGAATACGCCGTCGCCGAGTTCAAGGATGGATACGTCGAATGTACCGCCACCGAGGTCGAATACGAGTACTTTTTCTTCTGATTCTTTGTTATCAAGACCATATGCAAGTGCTGCTGCAGTCGGTTCGTTGATGATGCGTTCCACTTCAAGTCCTGCAATGCGCCCTGCGTCTTTAGTGGCCTGTCTTTCAGAGTCATTGAAATAGGCAGGGACGGTAACAACTGCCTTGGAGACTTTTTCCCCAAGATAGCTTTCAGCAGTTTCTTTCAAGTTCTGGAGAATCATTGCAGAGATTTCCTGCGGTGTATATTCCTTGCCTTCGATTTCTTCTTTATAGTCAGTACCCATATGTCTTTTGATGGACATGATTGTGTTAGGGTTCGTGATTGCCTGACGTTTAGCTACTTCGCCGACTTGTTTTTCACCATTTTTAAAGGATACTACAGAAGGCGTCGTACGGTTACCTTCAGGATTTTGGATAACCTTCGGTTCCCCACCTTCCAGAATAGATACAACTGAGTTTGTAGTACCGAGGTCAATACCTATTACTTTACTCATAAAAAATTCCTCCTATTACTAGTTCAATTAATTATATGAATTAAAATTATTCACTCACTTTAACCATGCTTGCACGGATAACCCGATCTTTCAGTGTATACCCTTTTTGGAACTCTTCAATGATGATTCCCGGTTCACCGTCGGTGGGTTCCGTCATTACAGCCTGGTGATAGTTGGGGTCGAAAACTTCGCCTGTCGATTTGATTTCATGGATATCATGGTTCATCAGTGTGTTGACCATGTCATTATAGACCATCTCCACACCTTTCGACAGAGAGTTGAAAGCTTCTGTTTCACCTTCGATTTTAAGCGCTCTTTCAAGGTTGTCAATTATCGGCAGCAGACTCTCTGCGATATTCTGATCTTTATACTTGTTGTTCAGGTCGATTTCCTGTTTTGTACGGCGCTTGTAATTTTCGAATTCGGCGAGCAGTTTCAAGTACTTATTTTCTTCTGCATCCAACTGTTTTTTAAGAGATTCGATTTCTTCATCTTTAGGATCAGCTTCCGGAGTATCCTCCTCTGTTGCTTCAACTGCTTCCTCTGTCTCAGCCATGCCGCCAGGCACCTCTTCATCAGAAGAAAATTTTTCATCCTGGATTACTTCTTCATTCTTTTCTTTTTCTGCCACTGCAGTCACTCCCTTTCACGTTCCTGGTTCCTGAATGAGTACAACAGTCTGATGACTTCTTTGTAACTCATTATTTCGGGACCGATAACCATCAGATTTGCCCTTCGACCAAAAATGTCAAAGTTCGTGGTAATTACCGATATAGAATCATAATTCCTGTTAAGTTCATCGCCAAAGTACACATCAACACCGTCAATTGTATTCAGATCAATGAGTTTATTCAACTGATCTGATTCCATATCATTATATAGAAACTGCAGGGTGCTTGTGTCTTTGTTTATCTGATGAATCAAATGATTGAAGCCCGAACGGCCGCTGATCAGCTTCTGTCCATTGATTCCGTCTGTAATACCATCGATGATACCCGCCTTCAGAATATTGATCCGGTCAATTGACGTCATGTCACTCATCTTAACCGTCAATTTACTGAGTGGCTGATTGACAACGGCCGAATTCAATTCATTACCCAGTTTTTCAAGGTCCGTAATGGTGATATCCTCACTCATTCTGATCGGAATCTTTTTAATGGCTCCCGATTCAAGGACGATAATGACAAGTAAAGTAGAAGTTGTTATTGGTGTCAGGTAGAGTCCTTTCACCAGTTCATCTTCCTCAGACATAGAAACCTGGGTCAGGTAACTTGTCATACCGCTGAAAAAATCAGCAAGCGCCTGACTCATTTCATTGTGTTTCATTTCATCAGCAACACGGGATTTGAGTTTCGAGTCCTTTGCATCATACTCGTCACTCAATTGATCAGTCAGCATTTCAATATAATGCCTCAATGCTTTCCTCGAAGGTATGCGGCCGGCAGAAGTATGGGGTTTGGTTAAAAAACCATACGCTTCCAGCTTCGCCATTTCGTTCCTTACAGTTGCAGATGAAATGTCAAGGTTATACTTGTCAATCAGGTGTTTAGAGCTAATCGGCATCGTCACATTCAAAAAATCATCTACAATTGAATAAAGGATGGTTTTCTGTCTGCCTGTTAACATTGACATCACCTCATTAGCACTCCATATCCTTAAGTGCCAATATTAATTTATCAAATTGGTCAAAGTATGTCAATCCATAAGATTTTTATTATTGAATTAGTTTAAAAAACCGATGAAAACGCTGTTGCCCACAAGCCTTCCGGCCTCTGTCAGATAAATATGGCCGCCGCTTCTTTCAAGATTGCCTTTGGATATTTCATCTTCAATCGTTTTTCCATAGACGGAATCAATGCTTCTTCCGTATTTCTCCTCAAATCTGCGAATATCCACACCGCGGTTCATCCGGAGTCGGAGGAACATTTCCTCTTCCATCTGCTCCTTCAATTTCAGCTCAAGCGTTTCTTTGACGACAGTTCCCTCCTGCTCCATCGATTGGATATAATGATTGACCGGCTTGATGTTAAAGTATCTCCTGCCGCCGATATACCCATGGCTTCCCGCTCCGACACCAAAGTATTCATCATTCTTCCAATATGTCTTATTGTGTTCTGATTCATATTCGGGCGCGGAGAAGTTGGATATTTCGTATTGGGGATAGCCAAGTCCATCCAGTGCTTTGATGATGTGCATGTACTTCTCACCTTCAGCTTCATCATCATCCACTTTCATCTGTCCTTTTCTGATCCGGTTATAAAAGACAGTATGTGGTTCAATGATGAGAGAATACCATGATATATGTTTAGGTTTCAGTTCTGATATATATTTCAGACTGTCTTCGATATCCGCCATCGTTTCACCCGGGAGGTTGTACATCAAATCGATGGAATAATTGGTCAGACCGATTTCTTCGAGATGGTTGATCGCCCGGAATATGTCATCATAGTTGTGAGACCGGCCGAGTACTCGCAGAAGTTCATTATTGAAAGTCTGTACGCCGAGACTGATCCTGTTCACCCCGTATTTGTGAAGCAGATCGAGTTTTGCCATGGTGAGCTCGTCCGGATTTGCCTCGAAACTGAATTCTTCGGTCACTGTAAACCTGTTATTGATTTCAATGAGAAGTTTCTCGAGCTGCGCTTCATCGAGCGCCGTCGGTGTGCCTCCGCCGACAAAAATTGTCCGCAGAGTCTGAGGGTCTATCTGTTTCAATTCTTTTATCAATGCATCCACATAAGCATCCACCGGCTGATTATCGATCAGCACTTTGTTGAAATCACAATAGGTACAGATTCGATTGCAGAACGGGATATGGATATACATGCTTTCAGCCATCAACTTCACTCCAGTCAAAAGGAAAAGCCACTGAACCAGTGGCTGTTACTCTTCATCCATTTTCAAGACGGCCAGGAATGCTTCCTGTGGAATCTCCACATTACCGACTGACTTCATTTTTTTCTTACCTTCTTTTTGCTTCTCAAGCAGCTTGCGCTTCCGGCTGATGTCCCCGCCGTAACATTTGGAAAGAACATTTTTACCCATGGACTTGATGTTCGTACGGGAAATGATTTTCTGTCCGACAGCAGCCTGGATGGGAACTTCGAATTGCTGGCGTGGAATCAGTTTCTTGAGTTTTTCCACGATGAGCTTACCGCGTTCGTATGAGAAGTCACGGTGTACGATAAAGCTCAGTGCATCCACTTTCTCATTGTTCAACAGGATATCCATCTTGACGAGATTACTTTCCTTATAGCCGATCAGTTCGTAATCGAAGGATGCATACCCTTTCGTCTGGGATTTCAGCTGGTCGAAGAAATCAAACACAATTTCAGAGAGAGGAATTTCATAGATAATATTGACCCGGATGTCATCCAGGTAATCCATAGTGATGAAATTGCCGCGTTTTCTCTGACACAGTTCCATGACTGCTCCGACATAATCATTCGGAACCATGATTGTCGATTTGACATAAGGTTCTTCTATGCGGTCCACTTTCTGCGGATCCGGCATCTGGGACGGGTTGTCGACTACAACTTTGGATCCGTCCGTCAGATGCACATCATATATAACCGAAGGTGCTGTTGCAATCAGCTCGATTCCAAACTCCCTTTCGATGCGCTCCTGTACAATTTCCATATGAAGCAGCCCAAGGAATCCTGTACGGAAACCAAAGCCCAGCGCCTGGGAAGTTTCAGCTTCATATTCGAGGGAGGAATCGTTCAGTTCCAGTTTTTCCAATGCCTCACGCAGATCATTGTATCTATTGGAGTCTATAGGATACATACCACAGAATACCATCGGATTCATTTTCTTGTATCCCTGGAGCGGTGTTTGGGCGGGATTATCGGCAAGTGTGATCGTGTCGCCGACGCTGGAATCCCCTACATTTTTGATTGCTGCTGTAAGGAAGCCTACATCACCCACTGTCAATTCCTTTGCAGCCATCGGTTTCGGTGTATTGATGCCGACTTCGGCAACCTCGAATTCCTTGCCTGTTGCCATCATCTTGATCCTGTCGCCTGCTCTGACTGTTCCTTCAACAATTCTTATGGAAGAGATCACCCCTCTGTAAGGATCGAAGACAGAGTCGAAGATCAACGCTTTGAGCGGAGCAGCCGGGTCGCCCTCGGGAGGCGGCACTGTCTCAACGACACTCTCCAGTATCTCTTCGATACCGATATTCGCTTTGGCTGATGCTTTGATTGCATCTTCCTTGGGGAGACCGACTACGTCCTCAACTTCCTGGGCAATACGGTCAGGATCAGCTGCCGGCAGGTCGATCTTATTGATCACCGGTATGAGTTCCAGATCATTATCCAGTGCAAGATAAACGTTCGCAAGCGTCTGGGCTTCAATTCCCTGAGCAGCATCCACTACCAGTATGGCCCCTTCACACGCAGCGAGTGATCGGGAAACTTCATATGTAAAATCGACGTGTCCCGGAGTATCTATCAGATGAAAAATATAATCTTCGCCATTCTTTGCTGTGTACTTCAACTGAACGGCATTCAGTTTAATTGTGATACCGCGCTCACGCTCTAAATCCATGGAGTCCAAAAGCTGAGCTTTCATCTCTCTCGTCGCAACCGACTGCGTATTTTCCAGAATACGGTCGGCCAGAGTGGATTTACCGTGGTCGATATGCGCAATGATTGAAAAATTCCTTATCTTTTTCTGTCGTTCAATACGCTCTTGATCATTCATATATCTTCCAACTTTCTCTTAATGACAATGCTTGTATTATAACAACAATCAAATTTTTCTTCAATTCATTTCCCCATTTATATTGCATATGCCTGCTACTTTTGGTAAAATAACTTTTGTTGCAATTAAAGTTGTACAAGTCCGAGACGGAGGTGAATGCTATGCCTAATATTAAATCAGCAATCAAGCGAGTAAAAACAAGTGAAGCGGCACATGCTCAGAACATTGCCCAAAAGAATGAAATGCGTACTGCAGTAAAGCGCGCAATGACTGCTAAAGAAAACAATGCAGAAAACGTTGACGCTCTTGTGTCTGAAGCAGTTAAACATGTTGATAAAGCAGCAAAGAAAAACCTTGTTCATACGAACAAAGCTGCACGTATGAAATCCAGACTCATGTCTAAATAAAACCTTCCATAGCGGAGGTTTTTTTATTTTGCCGATACTTATACAGAATAAACCCGGTGCCATTAATTTTTTGGCACCGGGTTTTTAAATCTCCAGGACGAAGAGCTCGAACAGTGTTTCCCTGTCCAGGTAACTGGATTTGAATTTGTAATCTATATCTCTGCACATCACCATTTTGTTCTCCAGAACTTCCTGACTGTATTTCCCCACATCACGGCTCGCAAGTTTTACCCGGTATGGATGCACTTTAAGAGATTTTGCTATATTATCCGCCTGATACCCTTGAGAAAGTAAAAGTTTCACCTGATACAGCAGCCTGAACTGTCCGATAATCAGATGGAGCAGCTGCATCGGCTCTTCTTTTTGCAGTATCAGCTCCCTGAGCAATCTGACTGCCTGCGCCTTCTTTCTTGAAAGGATGAGGTCTGTCAATTTGAAAATATTCTGTTCCAGACTGACGCTGACTACGGCTTCTACATCCTCAGCGGTAATCGTGTTTTCTGCGTACAGAATCAATTTATTCATTTCATTGGTCACCGTCTCATAATTGATGCCGGTCCGATTGATGAATATATCCATCGCACTCTTATCCATCGCCACTTCATTCTCTGCAAGAATACTTGAAAGATATTGACGGACTTCCTGCTCATCCATTTCAGCCACTTCCGTCACTTTACCCTTTTGTTTCATTATTTTAGTGATCTTCTTACGGTTATCAAGCTGCTCATTAAATACTTTGAAGATCAGCAGTGTATCATCATTTTTGTTCGTCAGATAATCTACGAGACGGTCGATATCATGATTCACTTCAGATTTCACTTTGGCTCCGGTAAAGGAAAATGCGTCATTCACAACGACGGCTTTTTGGTCGGACAGGAACGGCAGCGTCTGTGCTTCTTCTATTATCGCTTCAATTGATGTTTCTTTGTAATTCAGAGTAACCAGGCTGAACTCATCCGGTGATTCCAGGAATGAACCTGCAAGCTCTTTTGCCATCTCTGTTATGCGCATGGTATTTGAACCATATATCAGCTGCAATCGTTCCAAAATTAAGTCACTCCTATATTATTTCTAATTCTATTATAGCTTTTTCCATCAATTTATCCTATACTGTAACTGATATGTTTAGGAGGTTATCTCATGAATAAATTCGAAAAACATGTACAATCCAAAAACAACGATGTCATTGATTCCGGTCTGGCCTTTGTTGTAGGTTTCCTCGGACTTACTGTAATCTACGTCATTGCACAGATCTTCCAGATCGTTGCAGACCTGTAAGTCTTCCAGAAAGAGCTGTTAATTCAGCTCTTTTTTTATGCAGTGAGAGAGCTCCGGTGCAAGCTTCGCTTCGACACACATTTTTCCGCCTCTTATATTAAAACGCACCATTCCATGTCTTGAAGTATCAAAGACCTGCACAGGCCCCAGCCGGTCAATCACTTCAGGGTGAGGATGTCCATAGCTGTTATCCACTCCTGCAGATACGAGTGCATAGCGGAACTTCGTATTTTCAATAAATGCCCCTCCCGTTGAAGTATTCGAACCGTGATGTGCCAATTTTAATACATCTGCCTCCAATCGCCCATAAGTTTCCATCAGACGATTTTCCATTTCTATATCAGTATCCCCAGTAAAAAGAAAACTGAATTCGCCTGTGTTCACCTTCATGACCAGAGAATGCTGATTGGAATCTTCACTTTCCACTTCCTCCATCGGAAACAGCTTCGTAATTTCAATGCCGCCTATATTCATTACTTTAGTATCCATTGCATTGATGAACTGCCCTTCATAGTTTACAACATCTTCTGACATATACCAATCTTTGAAAGCAGGATCGCCGGGGTTCAGATAAACGTAATCCACCTGCTTTTTCTGTAAAATATGGGCGGCTTCCCCTGTATGATCCAGATCCATGTGCGACAACACCATCATATCGAGGCGGTCGATGCCGGATTCTTTCAAATATGGCAGGACTGTTTTTTCAGACAGTGGATACTGACTTTCCTCCGGATAGAACTTCCCGCCTGTATCGATCAGCACTGTTGCATTATTTTTATGATCTTCGACTATGAATGAATCACCCTGACCCACATCGACCATTGTCACAGTGTAATCATACCAGGAAAGTCTGTTAATAAATATGATGCTGAAAATAAAAAGTACAGAATATACTCCGATCCTTTTCAGATTCAAAAGACAGATTTCCTTCATAATCATATATGACAGAGTGATCAGTATGATCAGCCAGACTGCGTTTGGACTTTTAACAGAAAAACGATGTCTGAACAGATCAGCTATAAAAAAGATCATGTCCTTCAGCATTGTAAATACAGAGTGGTATATTTCGTCGGCAAATACTGGAAAGATGGTAAAGGACATGAAATTATAGATGATCACCATCGGAAAGATGATGAATGAAAATAAGGGAACAAAGAAAAAATTCATGATCAGACCACTTAAGCTGACCACATTGAACTGCTGTAGGACGACTGCAAGCGTCGAAACTTCCGCAATGGCGGTTATCCCCATCAGTTGGGTGAACGGCCCTGTCTTCTGCCAGTATGGCCGACTCAGAATGATAAGGTATGTTGTAATGTAGGATAATTGAAATCCAGCATGATACATCACCCAGGGATTATATAATATCTGGATGATTGCAGTAGTCGAAATTACTGTCAGATAAGGTTTTTCCCTGAAAAAAGAAGTAATGATCAGAAGTATTGCCATCATTACCGCCCTCAATACACTCGGACTGAAAAAGTTTAAAGTTAAAAAGAACAGGAGGCAGATGATCATGATCACTTTTATCACATTGATCGTGATTCTGAGTCTTTGCAGGACAAAGAATAATATTCCGCTGAGGAAAGCGACATGCGTACCTGAAATGACATATAGATGATATATACCCAGCTTTTGCAACGCATCAAAAAACTCTGAAGTAATATAGGATTTATTACCGATGGAGAGAGTCAGAATATCATATGCATATTCGAATTCTGAATTCGAAAGCATTTTGCTTATATATTTATCCCGCATGTCGGAAATCCGCATACCGAAAGTGATGGAAGTGTCTTTGCATGATGCAGCATCGATCGTCTCATGATATATCCGTCCATCCATATCGTTGATTCTCAAAGCCAGACGTTCATTATTCTTTATGAAATTCCGTTCTTCCCCCGGAACAGAGGTCTCAAAAAATCCACTGCACTTTTTTCCAATCGGAACTTTTACAGAATCATTTAAAAACATATCATATGCCCCCTCTTCATGGGTCACAGTATGTGCAATACCGTCTTTATAATATTTGTATCCTGTAACTGTAATATGATCCAACTGCTTTTCTTCAACGTTTTCAGGCAATAAAAAAACAGCCGTGATTACCAGGGCTGTCAATAGTAATAGACTGAGAAGAAATTTTATTGAACGAAATCTCCGCCACGTGATCATACTGCTTACTCCCATAAAAAAGATCCCCAATAACGGGGATTCCAAACTGATATAACCATTCATTATGGATAACAATATTAAAAATATGATCATACGATGTTCTCAAAATAATGAGCAACCCGCTTATTATCAAAATCGATGCGTTCGTAATGAACGCCTGTTTTATCCAGCAGATACAGGGCATACTCATGGTTTTTGTAGTCTTCCGCATAATATATGTTGCTGATTCCTGCTTGTATGAGTGATTTTGTACAGTGTACACACGGGAAGTGAGTGACATACACGCTGGCTCCCTCTGTGGATACACCAAACTTCGAACACTGGAGCACTGCATTGATTTCCGCATGAATTGTGCGTATGCAGTGCCCGTCTTCAACAAGGCATCCGACATCAATGCAGTGATCTTCGCCGGAAACAGAACCATTATATCCACCCGCGATGACGCGGTTATCCTTAACGATCGTCGCACCAACTTTTAATCTTTCACATGTCGATCTGAGACTGAGAAGGTGACTCTGCGCTAAAAAATACTCATGCCAATCGATTCTCAAAATTATCCCCCGCTTTCTCTTTTAATCTATTGTAATATACGGTTCGAGACTTTCAAACGTTTTTTCTCCGATACCCGGTATGTTCATGATGTCTTCCTTTTTCATGAATAAGCCGTTTTCTTCACGGTAATCCAGGATAAGCTGTGCTTTTTTCTCCCCAATACCGTTTAAAGTCGTAAGTTCCGGAATACCTCCTGTATTGATATTGACTGTACTGCCCTCTTCTTCCGTTTCGGATCCGAACCCGTCTGCAGGATCGAATTCGGTAACTTCGCCATCCTTCGGTATGTAGATCACCATTTCATCGATGAGCTTCATCGATTGATTCACACTTAAAAGATCGGCAGCCGGTTCAGGCTGTGCCAGTTCAAGCACATTTTTCACTCGGGCATCTTTGGGCATTTCGAAGACGCCTGGATATTTCACGGCACCTTTGACTTCAACAAAGATCTCAGTATTTTCCTGTGCTGCCGGTTCTTCCTGGCTTTCTTCCTCAAAATTTTCCGACGGGAACGGTTCAATCATCTCGACTTTGCTCTCCCGTGGGAAAATCAACACGGCAATAATGACAACGGCAACTAAAAACAGACCTCCAGCGATATAAATATTATAGCGGTTCCAAAAATCTTTAATGTCCATAATATACCTCCTTATAAAAAGACTCTTTATCTATATATAGGTAAAAATGGCCATTTTGATTTTTTTATTTGTCAGATAAATAAAAAAACTCAAAAAAACTTTGTAACCTATTGATTACAAAGCTTTTTTGACAACATAAAATATTCTCTCGCAGACATCTGTTACTGCATTTTCCATATTAAAATCACTGAAGGCAAGTTCGATCTTCAAACCGGCATCATCAATCATCTTCAACATATCTTTGTGTTTATAAGTTCTTTGCCTGTGTGTTTCACTGAAACGTCTGTACAATTCACTGTCTTCGGATTCATTGACAAAAAATGTCATTTCATGCACGACTGACAATGGCACTTCACCAGCGATTGCATGCCAAATATATGTGATATGCTCAGTTTCATCACTGTAGGTCACATCATTCAGTTCATTTTCCATTTTAAACACACTGTGTATATCAAAAATGAAAACACCATCTTCATCGAGGTGTTTTTTGACCTGACCGAATACCTGCATCAGTTCATCTGGATCCTGACAGTAGTTCACTACGTCCACGGTTGCACAGATGACATCAAATTTTCTGTCCAGTTCAAAGTAGCGCATATCATCAGTGAAATATTCAATATTCCCTGTTTCTTTTTTCTTTGCTTCAGTGACCATCAGTTCAGACTGATCAAATGCAGACACACTTTCAAAATCAAGAAGCCGGGTCAGGGTGCCTGTCCCGCAGCCGATATCAAGTACAGATTTACGACCATCTTTATACTGGTGTATGATATCAAGCCAGAGGTCGTACGGCATATCATATGTCAGTTCATCATAATACATGCTGAACTGTCTGTAGACCGTATCAGACTTCAACGTGTTCACCATTTTTAAACAGGCGTTCAAGGTTGTAGTATTCACGTTCAGGTTTATGGAACACATGAACGACCACATTATTCACGTCACATAAAATCCATTTAGCCTCTCTGTATCCTTCAACAACAGCCTCTATATCGTTGTCTTTTGCAACTTCTTTAATTTCATCCGCGATTGCCTGGACCTGTCTGTCCGAAGTACCATGGCAGATAATATAATAATCTGTCACACTGCTTGAACCAGTCACATCAAATTTCATTATATCTTCAGCACGTTTATCATCACATGCTTCAATCATCAATTGTACAAGTTGTACACTTTTCATCCTGTCACTCCTTTACCATATTGTAGTAGTTCAGACAATCTACCGTCCTGTGATAGACTGCACGATCTTTTGATACAAGGTGCAGTATATTGGCTTTCGTGATTTCGTAGACTGCAAAATCCAGATCCTGTTTTTCAAAAACGATGTCCCTGATGTATTCCACACCCGGCTGGCTTCTGTTAGGTTCTATATAGTCCGCGACAAAAATAATCTTCTCATTCAATGTCATCTGGCTTCTGCCGGAAGTGTGATTCATGATTGCCTGAAAAATCTCTTCATCCTCTATACCGAATTCCTCACGCATCTTCACAGCTGCGACAGGACCGTGAAGGACCTCAGATTTAAAGCTCAGAAGATCTGGATCCAGATCATACTGTGTGACATACTGGTACATTTCACTGAGTTCATCATATTTTGAATAGTCGTGAAGCATCCCTGCAAGATAACATTTATCTTCATCCCCTTTAAAGATTTTTGCCATCTCTGCAGCGGTTTCGGCTACACGTTTGGAATGTTTATATCTTTTTTCCGGTAATTTTTCTTTTACAATCTCGATAGCTTCTTTACGCTTCATACAATCCCTGCTCCTTTATATACTTGTAAACGGCGCTGTTCAATTGATGGCGTACTATATTTCCGTTGGCGATGCGTTCACGTATAATAGTCGAAGACACTTCTACCACAGGCTGTTGAATATGAATGAACGGCTGTTTTACCCTCACATCTTCAGCGGCCCGCGCCATTACTGCAAAGTTCATCAGTTCCAGTAATTCATCGTTCTTGTGCCATTTATCAAAGCTCCGATACTGGTCCATGCCCATCAGGAAATAAAGTTCATCCTCCGGATACTTCCGGGCCAGATACAGAGCTGTTCCATAAGTGTAGCTGACACCTTCCTGTTCCAGTTCAAAAGTGTCTATTTCTATGAAACCATACCCTTCGACAGCATGATGCAGCATGTTTAAACGGTGCTTATCCTTGGTCGGCGAACTGGATTTCAATGGAGATTGCCGCGCCGGTATAATAATGACTTTATCCAGATTCAATGCAATCTTCGCCTCAGCCACTGCATGGATATGCCCGATATGGACCGGATCGAAAGTACCTCCAAAAACGCCTATTTTCATGAGAGTTCGATTTTCCTGCTGTTTTCGGATTCTTTATACAGGATAATCGTATTGCCGATTATCGTAACCACATGACTTTCTGTCGCATCGCTGATCTGTTTGGCAATATCATCCTTGTCCTCCAGGCAGTTCTGCAGTATTGAGATTTTTATAAGTTCCCTTTTTTCCAGAACATCACTGATCTGCTCTGTGAAATTGTCATTGACTCCATTTTTTCCGACCTGAAAAATCGGATTCAGGTGATGTGCCTTAGATTTGAGCTGCTTCACTTGACGTGAAGTTAAATTATTCATGATTTACCTCCAAAGTATTCCTTGCATTTTTTATTTGCAGCTTCATAGTCGCCCTTTTTGCCGGTCCATATAGTGTAGGCGTCCATTGCCTGTGAAACCAGCATCGGCAGACCATTCATCGCATTTTTCCCATTAAAATAAGATAAGAATATTGTACATCCGGGCTGATATATCAGATCCATGCCGATAGTGTCCTCTTTGACAATCGTCGCAGGGATATGCATAACTTCAAAGACATCTTCATCTTTCATGCCGACAGGTGTCGTATTAATGATTGCGTCATATTGGTTTTGAATCGAAATATCTTCAATCAGCAACGGTGTGAAATCATCAGTTTTAAACTGTGCGAAACTTTCTTTTCTCCTCGCAGCGACAGTCACGTCATCTCCGTGGTCACTGTGCGCCCTCTGCACCGCTTTCGCAGCCCCGCCGGCACCGATGATGAGGACTTTTCGTTTCTGTTCCCCGAAACGTGCTGTGAATGCATTCATATACCCTGAAATATCAGTGTTGTATCCTTTGAAAACACCATCTTTGACAGCTACTGTATTCACGGCGCCAATCATTCTTGCACCCTCATCTATTTCATCCAGAAACTCCATTATCGTCTCTTTATGAGGGATTGTGACGTTGAATCCGTCAAGAGCTTCCCGCACGGCTATCTCTCTGATGAACTTCAGCTGATCCGCGGATATATCCAGCGCCTTATATTCATCATCGGTTCCTTTTGCATCGAAGTTTGCATGATGGATGAGCGGAGACAGTGTATGTGAAATCGGGTGTCCTATTACTGCATATCTACCCATCATAGCCCACCTTTAAATATAGTCGGCCTTAAAACAACATCCACACCCTTTGGAACCCTGACACGTATTTTTGCTCCTGCACCTATGGACACAAATGCAAGACCGCTGATAGACAGATCACTGTCACTGTCCGCACTGAATTCGAACTCGGAATAATCTTCGGACAAATAAGGACGGTCGATTTCCGGCGGTGCCAGCAGGCCGTTATAATGCTTCTCATAAAATTCATCCGCATTCTCCAGTTTTGTCCGATGGATGTTCACTTTATCTGAAGCATATACATTAAAACTGTTGCGTTCGCCTTCCGTGAAGTCCACCCTTGCAAGATTCGAGATGAATAAAGTCTGCCCGGCATTAAGCTGAAAGCCTTTTGATTTTATCTCTTTGACCGGTGTGATGAATTTAAGGGAATCTTTATGCACATAATGTGCCATTTGTGATTTTACGACTACGCCTGGTGTATCAAAGATGAATGAATCCGGACCGAGCGGTATATCAATCAAGTCCAGTGTCGTCCCCGGAAACTTGCTGGTGGTGATGACCTCCTTATCCCCTGTAGTATTCTCAATCAACTTGTTGATCAGCGTCGATTTACCGACATTGGTCGTTCCGACGACGTACACGTCCTGACCGTCAGCCATTTCAGACATTTTCCTGACCAGCATGTCTATGCCTTCATTCTTCCTGGCGCTGATTACTACAGTGTCAACGGCTTTGATACCGGCTTCACTGAGCATGTGTTTAGCTCTGTGAACCACCCTGTTCCTGTTGACCGATTTCGGCAGCAGGTCTATCTTATTGATGACTGCAAGCACTTTTTTATCTCCTACAATCCTATTGAATGAAGGAATGATGCTGCCGTTGAAGTCGAAGACGTCAAGCACCTTGACAATCAGACCGTCCGTCTCATAAAGTGCATTGAGCATCGCCATGAAGTCCCCGGAATCAACATCCAGATCCATTACTTCATTGTAATGCTTGAGACGATAGCATCTTTTGCATATAGCGTCTTCCTTATTCATGCCGCTCGCCGGTATGAATCCAGGTTTCGTTTCATCTTCCGGCTGCAGCGCTGCGCCGCAGCCGATACATTTAAGCTGTTCCAAACTTTATTACCCCCAATTGATCAGACCTTTACGGTCGAAGTACTTCATAATCCGTCTCTCTATCCTGCGGTTCAGCAGTGTCGCCCATCCATCTTTCTTTTTGACCGGAAGGACGAGTATGCTTTCAAGTCCTGCTCTGTTGGCTCCGAAAATATCAGTCATAAGCTGATCTCCGATCATAACAGTATCTGAGGCTTCAACATCCATCATACGTATCGCTTTTCTAAACGCCTTACCCAAAGGTTTTTTTGCACTGAATATATAATCGATGTCATGCGGGTCACAAAATCCGCTCACACGGGTTCTGTTGCCGTTTGAGACAATTGCCACTTTTATATCATGAGCATTTAAAGATTTGAACCAATTGATGACAACTTCATTTGCGTGTGCTTCATCGAATCCGACAAGGGTATTATCCAAATCAGTAATCACTGCCCTGATGCCCCGTTCTTTCAAATATTCAGGAGTGATGGTGTAAAAATGCTTTACATGGTCACTGGGCAGGAAGTATTTTTCTAAGAGCTTCAATATACTGCACCTCTGATGAGTTTTCCTATATTTTAACACAAAATTAAAAGCGCCTTAATAAATTAAGGCGCTTTATGGATTATTCAATGATTTCATTATCTTCTGTTTCAGTATCCCTGTAGACCAGGTATCCGATACCGACTGTAATGACGATTGAAATGATCATGAGAAAAAGCATGGATATCCCTCCAAATTACAAGTCCTTCAATAATGATTTTACAACTTCAGACGAATGAATACAAGCTTTCGCTAAAAATTCGTCATATGTCATATCCGCAGAATCATCTGCTTTGTCGGAAACCGATCTGATGATGACAAAAGATGTCGAATATTGATAGCAGGTCTGTGCAATGGCCGCAGATTCCATGTCGACTGCCAGGGCCTGCCGGAAGTTACCCGTGATTGATTTTTTCTGTGCAGTGCTGCTCACAAAGGAATCACCGCTTACAACCAGACCTCCGTGACCTTCAATATCCGGATCTCTGCTGATCGCTTCCAGAGCAAGTTTGGCAAGCCCTTTGTCAGCCAGATAGAATTTAGGCATGCCAGGAACCTGACCAAGCTCATAACCAAACTCCACAGCGTCAACATCATGGTGGAGCACGGATGTACTGACAACCATATCAGTCACATCAAGTTTACTGGATAAGGCGCCCGCCACTCCGGTGTTGATTACGATGCGTACATCGTATCTTTCTATTAAAAGTGCAGTGATCATACTGGCATTCACTTTGCCTATGCCACTTTCAACCAGAGCCACTTCCCGGCCTTCGAGCCGGCCTCTGTATACTTTCGCATGCGCAATGGTGTCAGTGGCGCTGATATCCATCCACTCCTTCAGGATATCAACTTCCGGTTTCATCGCACCGATGATTCCTATGATGCTGTTATTAGTCAATGGATACGATCTTAACTTTCATGTCATTGCCATTTGGGAGCGGAACGTTGATTTCATCTTTGAGTTTTGCACCAAGCAGCGCTTTGGCAATCGGTGATTCGTTGGAAATTTTGCCTTCAAAAGGATTGGCTTCCGCACTGCCTACAATTTGGTACTGTTCTTTATCCCCATCAGGAAGCTCAGTGAATGTTACCGTTTTACCAAGCTGAACTTCATTCGTATTGTTGCTCTCTTCAATGATTTTAGCGTGGCGCAGCATATCTTCGATCTTTGTAATCTCCTGCTCTACAAAGCCCTGCTCGTCTTTTGCTGCATCGTATTCAGAGTTCTCGGAAAGGTCTCCGAAACTTCTTGCAACTTTGATCTTTTCAACAACTTCAGGACGTTTGACAGTCTTCAGCTGTTCAAGCTCCTCCTGTAATTGTTCATAACCACTCTGTGTCATCGGAAATTCTTTTTGCATATCCATTATAATTCCTCCGTATACTTATATGTTTTTTAAAAATATTAATTGTCAATCAGTGTTCGGATCTTGGTTGTTATCAGGTCGATGGCGACATTGTTCTCTCCGCCCTCAGGTATGATGATATCACTGAAGCGTTTTGTCGGCTCGATGAACTGCAGATGCATCGGCCGTACGACCGTCAAATACTGATTGATTACAGAATCCATCGTGCGGCCGCGTTTTTCAATATCCCGCTGCATACGCCGAAGAATTCTGATATCGGAATCAGTATCCACATAAAGTTTTACATCCATCAGATCTCTGAGTTTTTCATTCTCCAATGCAAATATCCCCTCGATGATGATTACATCTTTGGGTTCGACCAAAATCGTTTCGTCACTTCTCGTATGGATTTCGTAATTGTACGTTGGCACTTCAACAGGCTCACGATCTAAAAGCCGCATGATATGAGAAATGAGAAGGTCATTATCAAATGCAAATGGATGATCGTAGTTCGTCTGCAGACGTTCTTCAAAAGTTTTATCACTCTGGTCCTTATAGTAATAATCCTGTTCGATCAGCACTACACTGTGACCGTTCAATGATTCCATTATTTTTCTGGTAACTGAAGTCTTACCCGACCCGGATCCCCCGGCTATCCCTATAATCGTCGGTCTTTTCATGCGTTCGTTCCCTCTTCCTTTTTACTGATGATAAGCAGTCCGTCGCCGACGGGTAAAAATGATGAAAGCATTCCCGACGCAGCGATTCTTTTATTGAACATATCGACTTTCTCTTTCATCCGCCGCCTGTTTCTTGACTGGATCTCTTCTTCCACCACCAGTCCTCTCAACAGAATATTATCCACGATGATCAGCCCGCCATCTTTGACCAATGGACTGAAGGTTTCGAAAAAGTATTCATTATTGCCCTTGGAGGCATCTATGAACAGCATATCGAAAGGAGTGTCGGACAGACTCCCGGTTCCAACTTCTTTGGCATCTCCGAGAATCGATTCAACCCTTGCTGCCACACCATGGTTTTTGAAAAAATCACGGGCTGTCCTGTAACTGTCCTCATTCTTTTCTATCGTCACGACTTTCACATCGTCACTTACCGAAAGCATATGCATTGCACTGTAGCCGATGGCAGTACCGATTTCCAATATGTATCTCGAACCGGTAAGATGCATGTAATGTTTCATCACCTGCAGTGCGTCGGGATCCATGATCGGCACTTTATGTTCCACGGCATAGGCGAGCATATCAGGAAACAGTTCAGGTCTGCTGTTCATCTTCTCTATATATTCAAATATTTCCATGTCCTCACCACATATAAAAAATACAACTGATAACGGAAGTTATCAGTTGCTGTATTTATCACAATTCATAGTAGCACAGTTTATATCACTTGAAAAGATACTTTTACCAACTACTCCTGATTATTAATATATTTTTCCCTGTTTTCTACATGTTCCTCGAAAGTTCTTGCAAAGTGGTTGTTCCCTTCGCTGTCTGCAAGGAAGTAATAATAATCCGTATTGGAAGGATTCATTGTACTCTGCAGTGATTCAAGGCCCGGAGAAGCAATGGGTCCCGGTGGCAATCCAGTATTGATATAGGTGTTATAAGGATCTTCAACCTCAAGGTCTTCAAATAATGTACGTTCCTGGTGTTCACCGAGGGCATACAGGACTGTCGGGTCTGTCTGAAGCGGCATACTCGGCGTTTCAGACATCCTGTTCAGAAATACGCTCGCAATCTTGGAGCGGTCCGCAAGTGAAGTGGCTTCTTTTTCAACCAGTGAAGAAAGGGTGAGGAACTCATGGAATGTGAGATCTTTGTTTTCGCCCTCTACATTGATGCTGTAGCTGTCCACTGAGTTATAAACACTGTAACTGTTGGCTTTCGTGGCATCCAGCATTTTACGGACGAGGTTCTCAATTTTCGGCTCTTCCTCTGTAATATCATATGTCGCCGGGTAAAGATAGCCTTCCAGCGGGAATTTCACCTCTTCATCCAGTATTTCATCCGTCAGCATTTCAGGGTACTCTTCGATGAGGGATTTGATAAATTCTTCATCTTCCATCAATTCCATAAAACGATCCGAAGAAATGGGCAGCTGTTCTTCAGCCTGTGCCGCTATCTCTTCAACCGAATAACCCTCAGGTATGGTCAGACGATACAGGACTTCCTGATAGACCCGCCCTGTTTCAAGAGTCTTTGCAATCTGTTCAAAATCCATACTTGGCGAAAGTTCGTACTCACCGGCATGATAGTCGGTGATGCTGTTCAGCTTAAGAAAATACTCAAACATCATTCCATTCCTTATGATGCCTTCTTCTTCCAGTTGCTGCCCAATCATTTCAGATGACGCGCCCTGTTCAATGACAACCTGTTTTGTCTCCGTTGAATTGGCATCAAGAGGTTCACTGCCTGATTTTATGTACATATAAATCACGATTGCTGCAATGATCAGAGCGAGTGCCAGTATTCCGATGACAAACAGCGACAGGTAAGAAGATACATTTTTGGAAAATTTGATGTCATCATGTCTACTCATATAAAACTCCTATCTCAAAAATAGCTTCCAATTGACATTGGAAGCCATTCTGTAACCTTTTTCTAATGACCTACTCTTCCGGGTCATCCATGCGGGTGTTGACCACTTCTTCGATCATATCCCACTCATCATCAGTTTCAACCGGCAGGAATTTTCCGCCTTCGCCATCTTCATCGGCAACATTTATCATCGGGATGAGTTCAATCTCTTCATCATCATTCGAGAAATTGCCCTCTTCGGCAAGAATTACATAGTCTTTACCGAATTCAGGATGATGGAATTCAAGCATTTTCCGGTACAGTACTTCATTGCCTTCTTCGTCATATAACGTAAGAAGTTCTTCTTCCTGGTTAAAATCCATTTCTTCCTGACTCATTGGTTATTCTCCTTTTGCTGGATTATCGAGGAAGCCCTGCAATATGAATACAGCAGCCATCTTATCGATTACAGCTTTCCGTTTTTTGCGGGAGACGTCCGCTTCCAACAGCGTTCTCTCGGCACCTGCAGTGCTGAGACGCTCATCCCATAATAGTATTTTAACATCTGGCATGCTCTTTTCAAGCAATTTACTATAATGGATGGATCGTTCTCCGCTTTCGCCTATCGAGTTGTTCATGTGTTTTGGAAGTCCGACTACGATGGTGGATACGTCATTTTCCTGTACAATCTTCTCCACTTCATCAATGCCGAAAACACCATTTTCAGAATCAATTTTCAGAGTCGTCAAACCTTGGGCAGTCCACCCCAGTGCATCACTGAGGGCAACCCCGACCGTTTTAGTGCCAACATCAAGACCGAGCGTTCTATTCATTTATCTCCCGCTCGATATACGTTCTTACGAGAACTTCCATGATCTCATCGCGGTCCACATGACGTATGTGGTTCCGGGCTTCATTATGACGTGGGATATAAGCGGGATCACCGCTTTGAAGATAGCCGACAATCTGGTTGATAGGATTGTAGCCGCGTTCCTCCAGGGTGTTGTAAACATTTGTGAGTATTTCTTTGACATTGTGTGCCTGTGTATCTTCAACATTGAACTTCATCGTTTCGTCAAATTGATTCAAAATCAGCACTCCCATCCTACTAACATTTATGTTCCATTATAGCATGCATATACCTCTATAATGAACTTTTAACGTGGTTTTTAACGAATTGTAATGCAATTGTTATATTCGCCGGGTTGGTTCCGCCGCCCTGGGCCATATCCGGACGTCCCCCGCCTTTTCCGTCAACCGCTTCAGCCATGCCTTTCATGATTTCGCCTGCCTTGATCCTGTCTGTGAGCGTTTTTGGCACAGTGACGACAAGTGATACTTTATCATCATTCACGGATGCGAGTGCAATGATGGCATCCTGGGCTTTGGATTTGATGTTATCCATCGTTTCCCTCAGTTCTTTCGCATTGCCGGCCGGCACTTCCGCAGAAATTACCCGCACGCCTTCAATCGTTTCCGCCAGTGCGTCGATATTGCTGAGCTTCTCATCCTGTCTGGATGCTTTGAGGGATTTGTTTTCCTCTTTCAAGGCCTTGGATTCCTCAAGCACAGCATCCAGTTTTTTAGTGACCTGATTTTCCTTCACCTTGAGCACAGACGCGATTTTCTGCAACTGGTCTTCTTTCGCTTTATACGTGGCTGCAGCATATTTGCTGGTCACAGCCTCGATTCTGCGCACACCGGCACCGATGCCTGACTCGGAAACGATTTTAAACAGACCGATTTCCGCCGTGTTTCTGACGTGAATGCCGCCGCACAGCTCAACTGAATACTCATCGATATCCACCACACGGACAACGCTGCCGTATTTTTCGCCGAATAAAGCCATTGCGCCTTTCGCTTTCGCCTCTTCAATCGGCATTTCAGAAATCCTGACATCCATATTTTCATATATCTTTTCGTTTACAATCTCCTCGATTGTCTTTATTTCTGCTTCAGACAGCCCTTCCAGATGGGAGAAGTCGAAACGCAGACGTTCTTTTTCAACAAGTGAACCTGCCTGATTCACATGATCGCCGAGTGTATCTTTAAGTGCCTGGTGCAGCAGATGGGTTGCAGTATGGTTCTTAATAATGAAGTTGCGGTCATTACGGCTGACTGTAAGAGAATACACTGCGCCCGTATTGATTGTACCGCTGAGCAGATTTGCAACATGCACATTCTGTCCGTTCGGCGCTTTGTAGACAGAGGTCACTTCGAGTTTTGCCTCTCTATTTTCGATGATTCCCCTGTCCGCAATCTGTCCGCCGCTTACGGCATAAAACGGCGTCTTGTCAAACAGCAGTTCAACACTGCCTGTTTCTGAAAGAGATTCGAGTGCAGTGTCTGCTTTGATGATATGCGTGAGCACCGCCTCTTCTTTCCTGGAATCGTATCCCGTGAACACGCTCGGTGCAGTGATGTTAGCAAGCGTTTCTGATTGGACCTGCATGGATTCGCCGGCCTTTCTTGCATTTCTTGCACGCTCACGCTGCTGTTTCATCTCTTCTATGAATCCTTCTTCATCGACTTTGAGACCGTCGTTTTCAGCATATTCCTTAGTCAGTTCATACGGGAATCCGTATGTGTCATACAGACGGAATGCCGCCTCCCCGCTGATTACGGAATCATTTTTCTTCGCTTCATCCCTGAGACCTTCATATATGCGGATTCCTTCATCAAGTGTTACAAGGAAACGTTCCTCTTCCTTCTTGATCACTTCTTTGATAAAGTCCTTTCTTTCCCGGACATTGCTGTAGAACCCGCCCATGACTTCGGCAACGGTATCGACAAGCTCATACATGAATGCACGTCTGATATTCAGATCCTTGCTGAAACGCACTGCGCGTCTGATGAGGCGGCGCAGTACATATCCGCGGCCTTCATTCGAAGGCAGCGCACCGTCAGCCACTGCAAAACTGACCGTCCTGATATGGTCGCTGATCACTTTGAATGCAGTGTCTATCTGATCATCCTGTCCGTAGCTGCTGCCGCTGATTTTTTCAAGGGCGCCGAGAATCGGGGTGAAGAGATCGGTGTCGAAGTTCGTCGGTGCGTCCTGAATGATACTCGCCAGCCGCTCAAGGCCCATGCCGGTATCAATATTCTTCTTCGGCAACGGTGTGTATGAACCGTCTTTATTATGATTGAACTCACTGAATACCAGATTCCAAATCTCGAGATATCTCTCATTCTCGCCGCCGGGATATAATTCTTCAGCAGGCGAATCCAGTTCATAGGATGTCCCGCGGTCATAGAATATTTCACTGTTTGGTCCGCACGGACCTTCACCAATGTCCCAGAAGTTGCCTTCAATGCGGATGATCCGCTCAGGAGAAAGGCCGATGGTCTCATTCCAAATCCTGTAGGCATCTTCATCTTCCGGATGGATCGTCACATAGAGCAGGTCAGGATCGAAGCCGATATAGTCTTTATTTGTCAGGAAGTCCCATGCATATTCAATCGCTTCCTTTTTGAAATAGTCCCCGATTGAGAAGTTTCCGAGCATTTCAAAGAATGTATGGTGGCGTGCTGTAAAGCCGACGTTCTCGATATCATTCGTACGGATCGCTTTTTGTGCATTGACGATTTTCGGATTTTCAGGGATGACACGTCCGTCGAAATATTTTTTCAGCGTTGCTACACCTGAGTTGATCCAAAGCAGTGAATCATCATCAATCGGCACAAGCGGTGCACTCGGTTCCACCATGTGATCCATATTGCTGAAATATTCAAGAAAAAGATCTCTTAATTCATTACCTGTTCTTTTTTTCATATCCATCACTCCGTATTAAGATTTTTGAAATAAAAAAAGACCCTCCCAAAATATGGGACGATCTAAACCGCGGTACCACCCAAGTTACGGCCTGAGCCGTCACTCCTGTATTATCACGTTGTACCGGAAGACAGCACGGTGACGGGCGCATCATTGTTTTCACCACCCACAATGTCTCTGACAGTGCGCTCCGTCAACTTAATCTTACGGTCATTACTTGATTTTGATTATAAGTATTTAAACCCTGTGTGTCAATTGAAATCATAGGGTGACACTTCATCCATGTTGATCATTGCAGGAATTTTCATCATGTTTTCCTCACTCAGAATCTTTTCCCCGTCAGGCAGGTCCTGCACTTCTTCTTTTTTCTCAGTAATGCCGAACAGTGCATGGATCATTTCTTCCAATGACGTATTACGTTCTATGCCTTCACGCTCAAGCGCGTCGTAAAAAGCCTCTGAATCTCCACAGATGATCAGTGATTCCTTTGCTCTTGTAATGCCTGTGTACACGATGTTCTTCATCAGCATATGGCGGTAGCTTTTTACAACCGGCATGATGACGATCGGATATTCACTGCCCTGCGCCTTATGGATACTGGTGCAGTACGCATGGGATAATTCAGTCAGCTCTTTGCGCTCATACGCAATGTGGATGCCGTCAAAATCCACCATTATGGTGTCTTTCTCCGCTTCATCCTGATCTTTGAACAGTATGGACTCAATGATACCGGAGTCACCGTTGAAGACGTTATCTTCGCCCCGGTTGACGAGCTGGATGACTTTATCGCCCTCACGGAAAATGACGTCACCGAATTCGGTTTCGTTTTTTTCCTCCGCTTCAGGATTCAGTATCGTCTGCAGGATCTGGTTGAGTTTCGAAATGCCGGCATTCCCCCTGTAAATGGGGGCGAGGACCTGGATATCCCGCATATCATAGCCTTTGCCGACCGCTTTGTCCACGACCTTCTCTATGAGCTCCGGTATCTGGTTGACGCGGGCCGGGATGAAGAGCCGGTCACTGAATTTTTCAGTGATGTTCATCCGTTCACGGGTCTTGATCTGGTGGGCGAGCCGGATGATTGAGGATCCTTCCCCCTGCCGGTAGATGGTATCTAGTTCTGTGACGGGCACGACATCGGAAGATATGAGATCTTTGAATACCGTTCCCGGCCCTACTGAAGGCAGCTGATCGCGGTCCCCCACGAACACCAGGATCGTATAGGGTTTGACATTTCGCATGAACTGATAGAAAAGCCATGTATCCACCATCGACATTTCGTCGATGATGATCAGTTCCGCGTCAATTTCCGCATCGATGATCTCATCCTTGCCGGTATCCAAGCCCCAGCCGATGAGCCGGTGGATGGTGGATGCAGCGATGCCTGCAGTTTCACTCAGCCTTTTCGACGCCCGGCCGGTCGGTGCAATCAGACGTATCGGGTACTCATCGGCTTCATATTCATCATAATCCTTGAGTTTATGAAGCCGGTGATAGGCATTGATGATCCCTTTGACGATCGTCGTCTTGCCTGTCCCGGGTCCGCCGGTGATAATCGATATCTTCTTGGTCAAAGCGGAAATGATCGCTTCCTTCTGCCGGATATTATAACCGATGCCAAAATGTTCACCGACTTCTGTGACCATGTCGCCCGCCTTTTCCTCACTGATTGAAATATCAGTTCTGTCATTCATCAGGCGGTAGATCTGTTCTGACGATTTATATTCCGAATAAAATAATGAAGGGATGTAGATCCGGCCGGAATATCTGATCAGCTGGTCATTGTCTGCGAGTGTTTCGACGGCTTCTGTAATTTCATCGTCATTGAAATGCCGGACGCCGTTTTTGGAAAGCAGGCCGTCAGTCAGCTCGATCAGCTGCCCCATCTCTATATAGGTATGGCCGTCCCCCATGACTTCCGCCTCCATCACATACATGATGCCGGCTTTCAGACGTCCTGTGTCATTCAGCGCAATTCCGGAAGAGAGGGCAATCTTATCGGCTGTCGCAAATCCGACGCCTTCTACATCCATCACCAGCCTGTAGGGCTCTTTTTCAATGATGTGCATCGTCTCATCCTGATAGGTCTTCAGGATCTTCGCACTCATCCTCGGGCCGAAGCCGAGTTCCGTCAGCTTGATCACCGACTGCTCGGTCTGACGGTTTTCCAGGATCGTCCTGTGGATCATCTCTATTTTACTTTTTGACAATCCGCCGACATCCTTCAGCACAGAGGCATCATCAGAAATTTTCTCCAGGGCATTCACGCCAAGGGATTCCACAATCTTTTTGGCCGTCTTCTCCCCTATTCCCGGGAAAGTGTCACCGGATAGATACTGGATGACCCCCCTCACTGTATTCGGCAGTTCCTTCTTGAACGAATCTGCACTGAACTGCTCCCCGTACCTTGCATGGTTTGTTATTTTCCCGGAGAACCGGTATGAATCCCCCTCAGCCACCGCATGGAAATAACCCGTCACAATGGCTTCGTCATTGAAATGGGTATTCGTCTCGCTTATATTCACTTTCAGGACAGCAAAACGCGTCTGTTCACTCATGAATATGACACGCTCCACTTCCCCGGTAATGTATACATCATCATAGATTGTCGACTGTTCCATGCAGGATCACTTTCCTTAAAAGGCGCTTTTACTTCATTTCTTTTAATTTTTTAATTGCATTGTGTGCTAGATGATGGTCTTTCTGAATCTCCGCCGCATTTTCAAAATGCCCTATGGCAGTTTTCCTGTCATCATATTTCATGAGTTTCAGCAGTCCCATATTATATTCGGCATCCGCATGCTTTTCCGCTGCGGTCACTTTACCCAGCAGTTTTTCCGCAGGTTCATACAGTCCAAGCTGGCAGCAGAGCAGACCATACTGGAAACTGATGCCCGTATCATCCGGTTTTGCCTCATGCGCCGCTTCAAAAAACTGTATCGCTTTTTCCGGCTGTTCGAGATGCATATGTGACATCGCCAGCATGAAGTTCAGATCCGCGTCTTCCTCATTTCTTGAATAGGCAAGCAGATAGAGGCGGATGGCCTCTTCAAACCGTCCGTGGTCGAAGTAAAGGTTTGCGAGGGAATAAAAGGCGCTTGTGCTGCCTGAGTTCAGCGAAATCGCTTTTTGGAAAAAGCGTTCCGCCTCCTCGTCTTTTCCCGCTTTATGCAGCATGTTGCCGGCGTTTATATAGTGAGCTTCCTCTTTTGGTTCCGCATCAATCGCTTTGAAAATCGCTTCTATCGCTTCTTCAGTCCTGCCGTCTCTTATCAGCGTCTCATAATCAAGCGCCATTATCCGAGGTACTCCAATACTTTGGAATCCTTGAAGACACGGTCGATCGTTGCACCGCCGAGACATACATCTCCGTCATAAAGTACAACGGCCTGTCCCGGCGTGACTGAGCGGGCAGGTTCATGGAAATCCACTTTGATTTCATCGTCGCCCATGCGCGTTACAGTAACCGGCACGTCTTCCTGACGGTATCTGAATTTTGCGGTGCAGTCGAATGTTTCAGGCATATCGTTGATCAGGTTCAGTTCGGAAGCTTCCAGGCTGGATGAGCTGAGCGCCGGATTATCATATCCTGAAACGACATATAATTCATTCGTCTCAAGATTTTTGCCTGCTACAAAGTAAGGTCCGCCGTCCCCGCCGATACCAAGTCCCTGACGCTGGCCGATCGTATAGTACATCAGACCGTCATGCCGCCCTTTGTCTTCCCCCGTATCCATTTCAATCATGCGCCCCGGGTTGGCAGGCAGATAGCCGCTCAGGAACTCTTTGAAGTCCCTTTCTCCGATAAAGCAGATGCCGGTGGAATCTTTTTTGTCTTTAGTCGCGAGATCATATTTTTGTGCGAGCTCCCTGACTTCCGGTTTGTTCAGATGGCCGAGCGGGAACATCACTTTTGACAGTTGTTCCGTTGACAGCTGATTGAGGAAATAAGTCTGATCCTTATTATTATCCACACCTCGGAGCATAGTTACACCGTCTTCGCCATGGATTACCTGCGCATAATGGCCTGTTGCCACGTAATCCGCACCGAGCTTCATCGCGTGGTCCAAAAACGCATTGAATTTGATTTCCTTGTTGCACATTACATCAGGGTTCGGCGTCCTTCCTTTTTTGTACTCTTCGAGGAAGTATTTAAACACTCTGTCATAATACTCTCTTTCAAAATTCACTGAGTAATAAGGGATGCCGATCTGTTCTGCAACAAGCCTTACATCTTCATAGTCCGTCGTTGCTGTGCATACGCCGAACTCGTCCGTATCATCCCAGTTCTTCATGAATATCCCAATTGTGTTATATCCTTGTTCCTTCAGCAGTTTTGCGGTGACGGAGCTGTCCACCCCGCCGCTCATGCCGACAACTACGGTAATTTTTGAATTATCCAAATCCAACATTCCTTTCAAATCTAACTTTCTATGAATAATCTCTCATATATCTCTTTTAGTGCGCGTGCTATCGTATCTATCTCCGCTTCCTCCATCAGATGGGAGAAACTGAAACGCACGGATTTTTTAACGCGTTCGTCATTACCGTACATCGATTCGAGCACATGGGAGGGTTCCACGGTACCTGCACTGCAGGCTGAACCGCCGGATACATATATACCGGCCATATCGAGGGCAGTCAGCAGGAACTCCGCTTCCGTCCACGGGAAATAGATACTGATGATATGGCTTGCCGCCTGGTTGACATCCCCGTTCACTTCAAACGGTATTTCCGCATGGGTCATTGCATTCAGGAATTTCTCTTTGAGCTGCATCTCTTTTACAGTGCGCATCGTTCTTTCTGCGTCGGCCTTCTTCATTGCTTCCGCCATCGCGTATATGAACATGCTGTTTTCCGTCCCGCCGCGGCGGTCCCTCTCCTGGGATCCTCCGGTAATCATCGGGCTCAAAACAACATCATTCTTTCTGTACAGCACACCGATGCCCTTCGGTCCATATATCTTATGGCCGCTCAGAGTGAGCAGATCCACACCGAGATCCTTCACGTCGACACCCATATGGCCGAATGCCTGGACGGCGTCCACATGGAGTTTTGCGCCGTGTTCTGCGAGCATTTCGCCGATTTCATATAGTGGCTGCATCACGCCGGTCTCGTTGTTTACAAGCATGATGGAGACGAGTACCGTGTCTTCCCGGAGCGCGTCCCTGAACGCTTCCATATCGATGGCGCCTTTCTTTGTGGCAGGGATATATGTTACTTCAGCCACATCTTCCAGGGACTTGTAAGTGTTCAGTACGGAAGCATGTTCTATTTCCGTCGTGATGATATGTGGATGTTCATATTTTGAAACGATGCCCCTGATCGCGAGGTTGTTCGCTTCGGTGGCACCGCTGGTGAATGTGATTTCAGCAGGATTTGCATTCAGCAGAGCGGCTGTTTCCCTGCGGGATTGCTCGAGCCTCGCTTTTGCACGCTTGCCTATCTTATGAATACTTGATGGATTTCCGAATTCATCTGCATTCGCAAACACCTTTTCCATGACTTCTTTATCCATCGGTGTCGTTGCTGCAAAGTCTGCATATACTTCCACTTTCATTCACCCTCCACTTTTCAAATAGAATTAATTATACACTAAATGATTTTAACATGGAATAGTTATTTTTAATACTTTCCAAACCGTTTATTAGACAAAATAAATCCTTTGGCTGATAATTATATTTTAAAAGGAGGAATAGCACTTATGCCAAAGAAATTATCCGCATCACTGCTCAATCTTGTACCCGTGCGCGAAGGACATGATGCGAGCGATGCCATCAATGATATGATCGGGCTTGCAAAACATGTAGATGGCTCTGATTATAAAAGATACTGGGTGGCTGAACACCATAATACGACATCCATCGCTTCATCAGCTACACGCCAGCTGATTCATCATATACTCCACCACACGGATAAAATCCGTGTAGGAAGCGGCGGCGTCATGCTGCCCAACCATTCACCGCTCATTGTCGCGGAAGAATTCGGGACAATGAAGGCGATATTCGGAGACCGGCTCGATATCGGTCTGGGCCGGGCGCCCGGTACGGATATGAGGACTGCTGCAGCCATCAGGAGGAATAACCATGACGGCGTCTATACATTTGGATCCGAAGTGGAAGAAATACGTAAATATCTTTCAGATGAGGAGACCCAGGTTGTGGCTTTTCCCGGCCACGGCTCGAATATCCCGATGTATATTCTTGGGTCATCCACAGATTCCGCGCATATCGCGGCACGCCTCGGTCTCCCGTATGCATTTGCGGCCCACTTTGCCCCCGGGCAGATGGAAGATGCATTCAAAATATACGAAGCGGAATTCGAACCTTCCGGACAGCTGGATGCGCCTTATAAAATCGCCTGTCTGAATGTCATCTGTGCAGATACTGATGAGGCGGCAAAATACTTGAGCACAACGATGTCCCAATTCGTACTCAATGTCATACGCGGCGGACGCAAAAAGCTCCAGCCGCCTGTCGATGATATGGACACGCTCTGGTCACCGTATGAAAAACAGGCTGTTGAAAGCAGATTCCCTGTGGCGATGCTCGGCGCGCCGGACACGGTGCTCGAAAAGCTGAGATTATTCCAGAGCCAGTTCAATGTCGATGAAATCATGGCAGTAAGCTATATTTATGACAGGGATGCCCAAAAACGTTCCTATGATATATTCGAAGAAGTCGTCAGGAAATATAACGGGTAGGAATAATACGTATTTCATACAGAAATCCCGCAGGTCACTTGACCTGCGGGATTCTTCTATCTCTGCCTGTACAGTTTGATGCGTTCATGTATACAACCCGGCACTGCCTGGAGCGCACCGAGGATTCCCTCTGCGTCCCGGGCGTCACATACCGTCAGCAATGAAGGTCCTGCTCCACTGATCACCGTGGCATATGCACCGCCATCGAGCGCTATCTCCCTGATCCGGTCATATTCCCCGATCAGCTGCCTGCGATAGGGTTCGTGGAGCCGGTCTTTCATCATGAGTCTTCCCATCGATTTGAAGTCTTTGGCCATCATTGCCATGAGCAGTGCATTATTGATTGCATTCTGATCGACGGCATCCTGCTTGGGATATGTCTCGGGCAGCACACCTCTTGCCTCTTTCGTATCGATTTCGTATTCCGGCACACTCATGATGACTTCGAGGCCCTCGAGGTCAAGCGTGTTGTAGAACAGCTCATCATCTTTGTAGTATCCGACAAACAGGCCGCCTGTAACGGAAGGCCCCACATTGTCCGGATGCTCTTCTATTTCACTGCCTCGGAAGACCTTTTCAAAGTCGCTCAGATTGAGATCACAGAAACGGTCTGCAAGCTCGATGCCGGCAACGATTGCCGAAGCGGAGCTGCCCATGCCGTGGGTCAGCGGGATTTCACTGCCCATATATATCTTCAAAGCCGGCATCTCCCTGCCGTATTTCCGGGCTGTGGCGATTGCGGTCTGGACTACCAGATTCGTAGCATCATCCGGCAGTACTTCCAAAAACGCATCCTTGAATTCTACTTGCCACGCATCACTCTCGCGGGCCTCGATATAGAGGAATTTCTCAAGGGCGATACCAATCGAATCAAATCCCGGGCCAAGGTTCGCACTGGAGGCGGGCACTTTAAACTGGTGTGTTTCCATCTTCGGTGATGCTTTCTATATAGTCTATGATCTGATTCTCATCATTCGGCAGCACTTTCGGCTTTTGCGTAATCTGATCGATGGCAGTCTGAGGGTCCTTCAGACCATTGCCCGTCAATACCGTGACAACCGTCGATCCCTTCTCTATCTTCCCATTTTCGAGCGAACGGAGCATGCCTGCAACACTTGCATTCGAACCGGGTTCAGCAAATACGCCTTCTGTCGCTGCAAGGTATTCATAGGCATCAAGGATTTCATCATCTGTGACGGATTCAATCATTCCGCCGGATTCATCCCGTGCCTCCACTGCAAGATGCCAGCTAGCCGGGTTTCCGATACGGATGGCTGTAGCCACCGTCTCAGGCTCTTCAACGATCTTATCATTCACAATCGCAGCTGCACCTTCCGCTTCAAAGCCGTAGATCTTAGGCAGCTCAGAACCTTTCTTCTCATTGTACTCCTTGAATCCCTTCCAATAGGCTGAAATATTGCCTGCATTGCCGACAGGAATCGTCAGATAGTCGGGAGCTTTGCCGAGTGCGTCCACGATTTCGAATGCTGCGGATTTCTGCCCTTCCAGTCTGTATGGATTGACTGAGTTCACCAGAGCAATCTCTTTCTTCTCTTCGGCAATTTTGCGGACGATCTTGAGCGCTTCGTCGAAGTTGCCTTCAATCGAAACGATTTTCGCACCGTACATCATCGCCTGCGCGAGTTTGCCGAGTGCAATTTTCCCTTCCGGGATGACAACAATCGTATTCAGACCCGCTCTTGATGCATAGGCTGCTGCAGAAGCGGAAGTATTCCCTGTGGAGGCACAGATCACCGTATGTGCGCCCTCTTCCTTCGCCTTGGCCACAGCCATCACCATTCCGCGGTCCTTGAATGATCCTGTGGGATTCGCACCTTCATATTTCGCATAAATCTCTGAACCGTACTTTTCACTCAGGCTGTCCAGCCGGATAAGAGGTGTATCCCCCTCATGCAGAGTGAGCCGGGGCGTCTTGTCCCCCACCGGAAGATATTCTGTATATTCATTTATGAGTCCCTGCCAGTTCACCATTCTATTCAACTCCATCTATTTGATATACCGCTTCAACTCTCACCGCATCATTCTGCTTAAGTTCCTCAATCTTCCTGCTGCTGAGGACCTGCGTCCGGATCACAAAATCTCCGTCCGCTTCTATGCGCCGGAAGCCGATTGAGAGCGCATCTAATTCGGATTCGAGCTTTTCATCGCCACCGTCGCTTTTCAGCCTGACATAATATTCGCCTGTATCTCCGCCCGTCTTGATTTCCGCCGGCTCGTCAGGCGCAAAATTCTTGTGGTTCGAATCTTTGGAGCGGATCACATTGATCAAGTCCGAGACGACAGCGGATGCCGTTTCCAGACTCCCTGCACCGGGACCATAGAACATCGCTTCCCCAACAGCATTGCCGTTTACAAAAACGGCGTTCTTTTCATAGTTCACACCTGCGAGCTGGTGATCCGACGGCAGCAGTATAGGTTCCACACTGATTGCGAGGGTGCCGTCCCTGAATTCACTTTTACCGAGCAGTTTCAATGTCAGATTTTCGCGGGCGGCGTTTTTAATATCGGTAATGTCCACCCCGCTGATGCCTGTGACCGGCACTTCTTCCATATTCACTGTCCTGTCGTACGCAAGCCTCGACAGAAGCACAATTTTACGTTTTGCATCGATTCCTTCGACATCGTTTGTCGGATCGGCTTCGGCATACCCTTTCGCTTTCGCATCATCGAGTGCCTGATCATAACTCCAGCCGTCGATTGTCATCTTGGACAGTATATAGTTCGTCGTCCCGTTCAGAATACCCAGAACCTTGGTGATTTCGTTGCTGTTCAGGCTGTGTTCTATGCCGCGGATGACCGGAATGCCGCCGGCCACGCTCGCCTCATAAAGCAGCTGCGCATTGTTTTTATTCGCAGTTCCAACCAATTCATCTATATGTTCCGCAAGCATATCCTTGTTTGCACTTACAACATGGATGCCTTTTTCAAGGAAAGCATTTAAAATATCTTTCGTATTTTCAATACCGCCCATTACTTCAATGACAATATCTATAGTGTCATCTTCAATGATTTTATCAATATCATCTGTAATAACCGCCCCGCCCAGTTCCACTTCTCTCTCTTTATCAATATTGTTGACGAGAACATGGCTGATGGTGAGTGTCTCACCTGTGAGTCCGGCAATTTTCTCTTTGTTGTTTTCGAGTACATTGACGACACCAGTTCCGACTGTACCCAAACCAAGTAACGCTATTTTCATATTGTCATTAGACCTCCTGTTTCTGGATTACCATATAAGATAACATATTAGAGCGAAAAGTTGAAAAATTCAAGAAGTTTTTTAATTAATGTCTACACAATTCATAATTTTTGATGTATTATTAGTTTTAAAATTCCTATGCGGGGTGTAAAGATCATGAAAGTAGTTAAATTTGGGGGAAGTTCCCTCTCTGATGCAAAACAGTTGGAAAAAGTGGCAAATATTATAAAAAAAGATCCGGCAAGACGTATTGTCGTCGTATCCGCCCCGGGTAGAAGATTCGAAGACGATATCAAGGTGACGGATCTTCTGATTGCGCTTCACGGAAACAAGGTGACCGGCCTGAGTACGGATGATGCAATGGAGCAGATCCTGGAAAGATATGAGCTGATCATCAACGACCTCGATATCTCCTCCGATCTGCTGAAAGATTTCAAAAGTATTTTAAATCGGTACCTTGAAAACATAGAAAATAAAGACCGGCTGCTCGATGCACTGAAGTCGTGCGGAGAAGATTTCAATGCACAGCTCTTAAGCGAATATCTGAATAAAACCGGCGTGCCTGCGAAATACATGCCGCCGAAAGAAGCAGGGATCAGGGTGACGGATGAGCCATCAAATGCACAGCTGCTCCCCGAATCCTACGACGCCCTTGCAAAACTGGATTACACTGACCATGTTTTGGTGATTCCCGGATTTTTCGGTGTTTCCGAAACAGATCAGATTGTAACCTTCCCGCGCGGCGGTTCGGACATTACCGGCGCCATCGTGGCACGGGGCGTGGATGCCGAGCTTTATGAAAACTTCACTGATGTCAGCTTCATCTATTCGGCGCATCCGGGTCTTATCGAAAGCCCGCATGCAATCAAAGAAATCACATACCGTGAAATGCGGGAACTCTCCTACGCCGGATTCAGTGTGTTCCATGATGAGGCCATCGAGCCGCTCTACAAGAATAAAACGCCCATCATGATCCGCAATACGAATGATCCTGAAGTGGAAGGAACGAAAATTGTGGCGGACAGGGAATTTATTCCCGAAATGCCGGTCATCGGCATCAGCTGTGATGAGGGCTTCACATCAATCACCCTGAGGAAGTATCTGATGAACCGGCAGATCGGCTTTACAAGGCAGCTGCTGCAGATCCTTGAAGATCATGAGATCAATATTGAGCATATCCCGTCAGGCATAGACAACCTTTCCGTCATCATCAGATCCAACCAGTTCGAAGGCAATTCGAAGCTTGAGGACATACTGAAAGATATCGAAGAAAAGCTCGAACCTGAAGATATGTACGTCGAAGAAGATCTGGTACTCCTCGTCATCGTAGGCGAAGGTATGAAGGAGCATATCGGCATCGCTACCAAAACGACGAGCGCCCTGAGTGATAACAGCGTCAACATCAGCATGATCAACCAGGGGGCCTCAGAAATCAGCATGATGTTCGCAATCGGCATTGAAGATGAGGAAAAAGCACTCAAAGCAATCTACAATAACTATTTTCAGCACGTCAGTGTGTAAACCGGGGACTTCCTTTTGGAAGTCCTTTTTGCATTTCAATAGATGATTGCCCCCTCCAGCGGGTATACTGTAGTTAAAGGGAACAATGCACACTAGCTGAACCAGGAGGTCACTATGATTTTTGAGAAAAGAATCCAATATATAAGAAGGTACAGGGAAATTGCGATCGCATTTTCCAAATCCGGTTTCGGCTTCATCGTGGAGGAACTTGCACTGGATGAGATGATTTCGCTGCCGAAGAGAATTCTGCTCCGTCAGGGAAAGAGTGAGAATGAGGAAAAATCAAGGGGCGAACGCATCCGGTTATTCCTGGAAGAGATGGGACCCACATTCATCAAGCTCGGACAGATTGCGAGCACCCGTCCCGATCTGATTCCGGAAGACATCATAAAAGAATTGGAACAGCTGCAGAATAATGTGCCGCCTTTTCCGTATGAAGATGCCGTGGCGATCATTGAAACCTCTCTCGGGGCGACCAAGGACGAGATATTCGAATATATTGATAAGGATACCCTCGGCTCCGCCTCTATCGGCCAGGTGCATAAGGGGCGGCTTCTAAGCGGCGAAACCGTAGCCATAAAGGTCCAGCGTCCCGATATAGAGCAGACGGTCAGGAATGACCTGGAAATACTGCACCGGCTTGCCTCCCTTGCCGAATCCCGCATGAACTGGGCAAGGCAGTACCAGATCAAAGACATGATCGACGAATTTTCCCGCGCTATCCTGGAGGAACTGGACTATACTATAGAAGCCCGCAATACAGAAAGACTGGGCAAGCAGTTCAAGGAAGACGAAACAGTCTATATTCCCGAAGTCTACTGGGAGGCAACGACGAAAAATGTACTGACGATGGAATATGTCGAAGGGGTCAGGATCAATGATTTCGCAGCCATCGAAGCGCTCGGTTATTCCCGCACGAGACTTGCTGAGCGTGTAACGAATGCGGTATTCCATCAGATTCTGATAGAAGGCTTTTTCCACGGCGATCCGCATCCCGGCAATATCAATGTGCTGCCGGGTGAAACGATTGCATTCATGGACTTCGGCATGGTGGGCAAAATGACAAAAGAGATGAAGGCGAATTTCGGTGCACTTCTCATTTCCATGATGCGAAAAGATGCGGACGGTGTCGTCAGATCCATCGCGCGCATGGGCGTTGTGCCCGATGATGTTGATATGAAGCAGCTGACCAAGGATGCCGAGCTGCTGAGGGATAAATATTACGATATACCGCTCAGCCAGATGAATCTCGGCGAGGCGGTGCAGGATATATTCGGCATCGCCAACCAGCACCGCATCAAGTTGCCGGCCGACTTTACCATACTGGGCAAGACGATACTGACTCTGGAAAGTACCGTCAGCAAACTGGATCCGGAATTCAGCATCGTGGATGTCGCCGAACCATTCGGCAAACAGCTGCTCCAAGAAAGATCTAACCCCAAAAATGTTGCTGGGCGTGCCATGGATCAATGGAATGCTTTCAGTGATGATATTTCCAGTGCCTCAAGCAATCTCTATGAGTTCACAAAGGCGCTGAAGAAACGGCAGGTGCCTGTGGAGGTTGAATTAAAACGCAGTGAACAGTATATGAGAAGGCTGGATCAGATTGGCAACCGGCTCTCCTTCAGTATCGTCCTCCTGTCATTCAGTATCATCATGGTCGGACTGATCATCGGTTCTGCGATGAGTGGCGAGACCAACATATTCTGGAACATACCGGTTATAGAAATCGGCTTCTCTCTTGCGGTGCTCCTGTTCATGGGCATGCTGTATGCCATATTCAAATCCGGTCGGTTCTGACGTAAAAATGCACCTCGGGGAAGCCCGAAGGTGCATTTCTTAAATATAGAACATATAGTCGTCCACTTCGTCTTCCGAGTGATTCAGCAGGTCTTGCAGTGTCGTATGATCCAGAACATCGCGCAGCGCATCCCTGATTCTTCTCCAGAGATATCTCTCCGTCTCTGTATCCTTCTCATCGGTTTCAACCGCAACGATATTTTCTTCCAGCGTCCTGAATATCCTGCCTGCCATGATTTCATCCGGCGGCAAGTTCAATTCATACCCACCGTAAGCGCCTCGCGTACTTTTAATCAGATTTTCCTTTTTAAGGTTTGCAACAATCTGTTCAAGGTAAAGATCACTGATCCCCCGCTCTTCAGCAACAGATTTCACACTTCTTTTTTTCACTCCATAATCTTTGGCCAACGCGAGCATAAAATATAATCCATATCTTCCTCTTGTCGAGATTTTCATAAAGCACCCCATAATTTAAGTTCATGTTAATATATAGTGTAGTACTATTAATATAACATAATCAACAGAGCAGGTGAAAATATGTCAACACAGCCCCTCAGTTTCAGGATGCGCCCAAAATCCATAGATGAAGTGCTCGGCCAGAAACATCTTGTGGGTGACGGCGGCATCATCAGAAGGATGGTCCAGGCAAAACGCCTGTCCTCCATGATCCTTTACGGGCCACCCGGTATCGGCAAGACAAGTATCGCAAGTGCGATTGCAGGATCGACAAGCTATAAATTCAGAACATTGAACGCAGTGACCAATACAAAAAAAGATATGCAGATTGTTGCAGATGAAGGAAAGATGAGCGGTTCAGTCATTTTGCTGCTGGATGAGATCCACCGGCTGGATAAGGCAAAGCAGGACTTTTTGCTCCCTCATCTGGAAAGCGGAAATATCGTGCTGATCGGAGCCACGACATCCAACCCTTATCATGCAATAAATCCGGCCATCCGAAGCAGGTGCCAGATTTTCGAACTCAATTCACTTGAGGAAGAAGACATCCGCACTGCAGTCAGACGCGCAATCGAAGATGAAGAACGCGGACTCGGCGAGATGGATATTGAAATCGAAGATGATGCAATGGAACACTTCGTCCTCTCGAGTCATGGGGATGTCCGGACTGCCTTGAATGCACTGGAACTCGCTGCACTCAGCACCGGAAAGGATGAAAATGGAAGAGTGACTATCACTCTTGATGATGCAGAAGCCTGCATGCAGAAGTCAGCATTTTTACATGATAAGGACGGGGATCAGCATTATGATGTCATGAGCGCCTTCCAGAAATCCATCCGCGGCAGTGATGTCGATGCCGCCCTGCACTATCTCGGCAGGCTGATAGAAGCGGGAGACCTTGTGACCATAGCCAGAAGACTGCTCGTCATCAGTTATGAAGACATCGGACTCGCCAACCCGCAGCTTGCCAGCCGGACGCTGGACGCCATCCAATCGGCAGAACGCCTCGGATTTCCGGAAGCAAGGATTCCGTTATCACAGGCAGTCATAGAACTTGCATTGTCACCGAAATCAAACAGTGCCATCAAGAGTATAGATGCTGCCCTATCGGATATCCGGAAAGGGAAAATCGGGGCAGTGCCGAAACATCTGCGTGATGGCCACTATGCCAGTGCTGAAAAACTCGGCAATGCCATCGGCTATAAATACCCGCATAATTACCCGAACCACGTCGTCAAACAGCAGTACCTGCCAGATACGCTGACAAAAAGATCCTACTTCGAGCCATCGGATGTATCCAAGTATGAAAAGCAGCTGAATGATATCTATTCAAAACTTAAAAATTTGTAGAATGAACGGGAGCATCTTATACAGATGCTCCTTATTAAATTAGGACAAAAAAATAAGCACCGGATGAAAATCATCCGATACTTATTGGAATATCCAAGCATAAGCCGTGTGCTATTGTTGATTATTTTGGCCTGCTATTTGCAGGTGGGTGCCCTGTTTCCTGCTCCAAACGTCCTGTCTGGCAGGCATGTTTTTTGCAGGAAAACCAATTAGGCTCCCGTTTAAAAAGGTGTTAGGTCAAAATATAATTCAACACATCACGAACTTCTCAGGTATTCCTATTACAAGTATAATACCACATAAATATGAAAAAGGAAACTGATTTGAATACGTTCTCCAAAAATTAATGCACTTTGCATATATCCAACGCCATTTTCGCAGTTTCCCCAACCTTTCCATCATGATTTTTCTATAAAATTTAAATACTCATCTCCCCAATCGCAAATAGCATAAACAACTTTATCAAGAGTGCGGCCCACATCTGTCAATTTATATTCCACCTTCGGCGGAACTACATGATAGACTATTCTTTCTATAAGTCTGTCATTTTCCAATTCTCTTAACTGCCTTATTAACATCCGCTGATTTATATCGGGCAGTTTCTCTTCAAATTCATTCAATCTAAGGACGTCAGTCTGCAGCAGATGATATATTATTGCAATCTTCCATCTGCCCCCTACCACTGATAGTGCAAGATCTTTAGAAGTATGAAATTCTTTATTATTATACTCAATTAACATGACTTCCTCCTATATGACATATTTGTCAGTATTGTATCATTAAGTAGATAGTATCATAATGGTTATGTAAGAGATTTAGAGAAGGAGTTTTAATATATGAAATTGCAGTTGGCTATCGATCTTTTGAACAAAGAAGAAGCAGTGAAATTGGCCCAAGAGGTAGAAGATTTTGTGGATATCGTTGAAATCGGGACCCCGATTGTAATCAATGAAGGTTTACCCTCCGTTAAATTGATGAGGGAGTCTCTGAATAACGCGCAAGTTTTGGCAGACTTGAAAATTATGGATGCGGCGGGTTATGAAGTAAGCCAGGCAGTGGACTTTGGTGCAGACATCGTCACTATCCTGGGTGTTGCTGAAGATTCTTCCATCAAATCCGCTATAGAAGAAGCACATAAAAATGGAAAAGAATTGCTGGTCGATATGATTGCAGTTCAGAATCTGGAGAAACGTGCAATAGAATTAGATGAAATGGGGGCAGATTACATTGCAGTCCATACTGGATATGATTTACAGGCTGAAGGACAGTCCCCATTGGAAAGCCTGCGTACTGTTAAATCTGTAATCAAAAATTCAAAAGTTGCGGTTGCTGGCGGGATTAAACCTGAAACAATCAAATCGGTTGCGGATGAAAACCCTGATCTTATCATTGTTGGCGGAGGCATTGCCAATGCAGAAAATCCGCGTGAAGCAGCAAAATACTGCAGAGATGTCATCGACGGCAAGTAACGATGGATAATTACAAACTGATTATTAATGAGATAGAACAGACTTTAGGACAGGTGCCTGTTGAAAAAACTGAACGTCTCAAAGATATGTTATTAAATGATTCTGCGTTATTTATAGCTGCCAAGGGACGTTCCGGCCTTGTTGGCCAGGGTTTCGCCATGCGGTTGAATCAGCTGGGTCAAAAGGTCTATGTTGCAGGAGGCACGTTAACACCTTCAATACAGGAAAAAGATGTACTGCTGGTTATATCTGCCTCCGGTACTACAGAACATTTGCAATTACTGGCTAAAAAAGCAGACAGTGTTGGAGCAGAAATCGTTCTGATTACTACAACTGACGACGCTCCAATCAAGGATTTATCCAGCTTGAGCATTCAATTGCCAGCGGGAACGAAGTATGATGAAGCCGGCTCACAACAGCCTTTGGGCACTTTATTCGAACAAAGCTGCCAGATATTCTTAGACAGTATGGTTATGGATCTCAAGAAGAAACTAAATGTCACTGAAAAAACAATGCAGGACAATCATGCAAATCTAGAATAGTCTGCTTTCGTTTATAAGAACTCCGACCTTTTCCTCAAGGGTCGGAGTTCTTTCGTTTCACTTATATCTTAAAAATTAAAACGTTGCTCCCAATAGAGCAAATATCATACTTAAAAGATAGCAATTATGCCCGAATAATTTTAATTGTATCCGGTTTTCTATATACTTTAACTATAAGTAAACTGATAGGAGCGAGAAGATGATCCAGTTTAAAAATGTGACAAAAAAGTATGGAGACAAAATTGCAGTAGACGATTTGAGTTTCGATATTAAAGAAGGTGAAATCTTTGTTTTGATTGGGCCGTCCGGATGCGGCAAAACAACGACACTGAAGATGATCAACCGGCTGATTCCATTGACCAGTGGCTATATCTACTTCAAGGAGAGGCCGATCAGTGAATATCCGGTTTATGAAATGCGCTGGGACATCGGATATGTCCTTCAACAGATTGCACTTTTTCCGCATATGAGCATCAAGGAAAACATTGCCCAAGTGCCCCTGATGAAGAAATGGACCGACTCCGATATTGATGACCGGATTGATGAATTACTGACAATGGTCGGAATGGAACCGGAGCAGTTCAAAAACAGAAAACCGAAAGAACTTTCCGGCGGTCAGCAACAGCGTGTAGGTGTTGTACGGGCGCTTGCCGCAGACCCACCCGTCATCCTCATGGACGAACCATTCAGTGCGCTTGATCCGATCAGTCGCGAAAAACTGCAGGATGACCTCATAGAACTTCAAAAAACGATAAAGAAGACAATTGTTTTTGTAACCCATGATATCCAGGAAGCTTTGAAACTGGGAGACCGGATCTGCCTGCTTAAAGAAGGCCACGCCGAACAAATTGGCACACCGGAAGCGTTCCTTACAATGCCTGAAAATGATTTTGTAAAGGACTTTATCGGCGACCTGGATACACACAGAATGCAGCAGCTGACAATCGGCGACATCGCTGACAGCCATCCTGCCGGAAATAATACGGATTACCCTGATTATCCGATTGTACCGGATGATACCCAGATCCAGGTCGCCTTCCAGCACCTCTCTGAACATGACGGCATCATTGTCAACGGTGAGGATGATAATAAAAAGATACTGAAAAGCCAGGATGTCTTCAGATATCTTGCTGACAGACAGGGAGGCGCCGAACGATGAATCTATTTTTCGAGACGTTGAATGCAAGAAAAGGTGAACTCCTTACGACACTTATTGAACATATACAGCTTTCATTCATTGCATTGATCATTGCTGTACTTATCGGTGTACCGCTCGGTATACTGCTGACCAAGACGAGAAAGATATCTGAAATTGTCATCAACATAGCAGCTGTGATGCAGACGATTCCTTCCCTCGCACTGCTCGGCCTGATGATACCCCTTTTTGGTATCGGTAAAGTGCCGGCGGTCATTGCTCTGATCGTCTATGCTCTGTTGCCGATATTAAGGAACACCTACACCGGCATTGTCGAAGTCGACGGTTCACTTGTCGAAGCAGCCAGAGGCATCGGCATGAAGACCATTCGCCGTCTCATGAAAGTGGAACTTCCGATCGCAATGCCAGTCATCATGGCCGGTATACGCACAGCAATGGTGCTCATCATCGGTACGGCAACGCTCGCTGCGTTAATCGGTGCCGGCGGCCTGGGAGATCTTATACTGCTTGGTATAGACCGCAACAATACCTCCCTGATTATCATAGGGGCCATACCTGCAGCCCTCCTTGCAATCGTATTTGATATCATACTTAGAGTGATACAGAATCTTTCCTACAAAAAGATTGTCATCACACTGGGATCCATCCTTGTAGTGATGCTGCTGATTACAGTCGCTCCCCTGTTTTCTCAAAAAGAAGAGTCCATTACGATTGCAGGTAAGCTTGGAACCGAACCATCCATTATCACGAACATGTATAAAATATTGATTGAAGAGGAAACGGATTATACAGTACAAGTTGAAGACGGATTGGGAAAGACATCCTTCCTGTTCAACGCCTTACAATCAGATGACATCGACGGCTACCTGGAATTTACAGGAACAGTGCTCGGTGAACTGACAAAAGAGCCCCTCGAGTCGAAAGATGAAGCGGAAGTCTATGAACAGGCAAAATCCAGCCTGGAAGAACAATTCGACATGACGATGCTTGAGCCTATGGAATTTAACAACACCTATACCCTTGCTGTAAAACGGGAATTTGCCGAAGAACATGATTTAGAAACGATCAGTGACCTGAAGAAAATAGAAGGCCAGATCAATCCCGGCTTCACCCTTGAATTCAATGACCGTGAAGACGGATATCCAGCCATACAGGAAGCCTATAACCTGAACTTCGATAATGTGAGAACCATGGAACCGAAGCTGCGTTACCAGGCAATCAACAACGGAGATATAAACCTGATGGACGCATATTCCACAGACGCAGACTTAAGAAGATATGACATGGTCATACTGGAAGATGATCAGAATGTATTCCCACCATATCAGGGCGCACCATTGTTCAAACAGGAGTTTTTGGAAGAACATCCGGACATCATTGATCCTCTGAATAAACTCAGCGGACAGATCAGTGATACAGAGATGCAGGAGATGAATTATCAGGTTGCGGTGGAAAACAAAGATCCTTATACAGTTGCGCAGGATTATCTGGAAGAAGCGGGTCTTTTAGAATAAAGCCCTCAAAATAAAGACATGAGGTCTGCGAATGTGCAGACCTCATGTCTTTTGTATTTGATATACTTATTTAGAAGAAGATATTTAAGGAGTTATTTAGATGAAAAAACTGTTCAAGAAAAGAATAGATCCGTCAGAAGATATTACAGAATTCTATAATTTTATACTGAACAATACAGATTATTTTACTGACTATGTACAGCACACACCAACCAAACAAGAAGTGCGGGAAGAATTTTTGATAGATGTGCCACCAAACATCAATTTGCAAAACAAAGAAGTGTTTGGAATATACAATCAGGAGGAACTCATTGGTTTCCTGGATTTGTTATTTCACTATCCAGATGATTCCACCTGCATGATTGGATACTTAGTCATCGATCAGAGATACAGGAAACAAGGCTTGGGTCAGAAAATATATAATGAAGTCGTAACCTACTTATCTAAAAGAGATATATCGAAAGTGCGGTTGGGAGTCATAAAAGATAATATCCCTGCCGTTAAAATGTGGCTTCCAAGTCTAACTGAGTAACCTGGATTTGGTTTATACTGAGAAAACTAAAGGATTCTATGAGTCAATAGGTTTACATAGATCAATATCATACGACTGTATCGGATATATGAGACCAGATAAATAACGATGCATACTATGGAAGACTCTGTTGACAATAGGCTTTAATTTTTGCTTCAGGCGTCATAAAATGTCAAAATGTATTTAACTAAAAAACGAGGAGGATTACCTTGAAAAACGAACAAATAGTTTTAGCACAACGTCCGGAAGGGCTGCCTGGTGATGAAACTTTCAGATATGAAGATACTGAAATTAAAAAGCCGGATAATGATGAAGTCCTAATTGAAAGTGTTTATATATCCGTGGACCCTTATATGCGTGGAAGAATGAATGATACAAAATCTTATTCCAAGCCTTTTGAAATAGACGAGCCATTGAATGGTCATGTCGTCGGCAAGATTGTTGAATCGAATCACGAAAATTTTTCAGAAGGAGATGTAGTTACGGGCGGACTGCCCTGGAAGAAATTCAACACTGTTTCAAGTGATGCTGTGAATAAAGTTCCATCGACTGAAGTACCACTTCATCTATACTTGAGTACACTTGGTATGCCAGGACATACGGCATATGGCGGTTTATTGGAGATTGGCAAACCTGAGGAAGGCGAAACTGTCGTAGTTTCTGCGGCGTCCGGTGCTGTCGGTTCTGTCGTTGGACAGATTGCGAAAATCAAAGGTGCGAAGGTCGTCGGTATTGCCGGCGGTGATGAAAAAGTAAATTATCTTACTGAAACTCTTGGTTTCGATGAAGGCATTGATTACAAAAAGGATAATTTCTCTGAAAAGCTGGCAGAAGCTGTGCCTGATGGCATCGATGTATACTTCGAAAATGTTGGCGGTCCTATTTCAGATGAAGTATTCAATCATCTGAACACTTTCGCGAGAGTTCCAGTATGCGGAGCGATCTCTTCTTATAACAGTAAAGAGGATAATGGACCGCGTGTTCAGCAAAAACTGATTAAATCTCAGGCCCTGATGCAGGGGTTCCTTGTGGCACAATTCCAGGATAATGCAAAAAATGCAAGTGAACAACTTGCCAAATGGGTCCAGGAAGGAAAGATCAAATCTGAAGTAACAATTGCGGAAGGGTTTGATCAATTGCCAGAAGCATTCAGAAACTTGTTTACCGGAGATAACTTTGGTAAACAAGTCGTTAAAGTTTCCAACTCATTAGACTAAAAAATTATATGAAAAAATAAGCCTGAGGAAGATTAATGACTTGTCTTCCTCAGGCTCTTTTCGTGCTCCAAATATTATTATTTTTGAAGATCCTGCTTGATGAAACTTCCTTTTTTGACATCAGAAACATCATAGACGGCAATAAATGCATGAGGATCTTTTGTAGTAATGATTTCCTTGAGCTTCTGCTCTTCCAGACGGTTGATTACACATGTAATCTGAGTAAAGGCGATATCTGTATATCCACCATGAATTTCATTATATGTACATGTACGCCCCAACTCATCTTTAATTTCTTCAATGATGGACTTCGGTTTTGTTGTAATGATCGTAAATGTTTTTGAGCCACTCAATCCTTCTTCAATAAGATGGATGACTTTAGAAGCGATGAAATAAGCAATTGCTGAAAGCATTGCACCCTCGAAACCAAATACTGTGGATACAAGTATAAACACAAAGATGTTCAGAAATAAAATAAAATCACTCGTTCCAAATGGAAGCTTTCTCGATAAAAGTACTGCGAACATATCAATGCCATCCAGAGCGCCACCATTACGAAGAGCAATTCCCATACCAGTACCGATAATCACTCCACCTACGATGGTGACAAGGAGGGAGTCGCCTTCTATTATTGCCGGTATATGATGCATTATGGATGTGAAGAATGCGAGAGAAAGTATTCCTACAATAGAAAGTATCGCAAACTTAGCTCCGATTTGTTTATACCCGAGCCAGATAAAAGGAATATTTAATACAGCAATCAGATAACCCAACTTAATATCAAATAGGTTCGAGCCAACAATACTGACACCTGTAATTCCGCCGTCAGACACCTGGTTTGGAATTAAAACAGACTCCAGACCATACGCAGTAATAAACGCACCAAGGATTGTCATTAGAATCCGACCGATGAAGATTAACAACTGACGTGGTGTTAAATTTTTCATAAACATGAAACTTCCTTTTATTAATATATGTATAATTGTACCATTTCATGTGAATAAGTCACAAAAGTAAGTGCTTGAAATGATAAAATAAAAGTCGGCAAAGATTCACTGCTCCTGTATCACGAATCGACTGCTTCATCATTTTACTGCCCTGCAGTGCCTCAAGATCTGGAAACAGATGTTCTATACTCCCTTTATTATCATTCACAAATCCATCCAGTGACATCGTCATACCTAGAATAACTTTTGGCAAAGGGTATCTCCTCTATTCATTTTCTTATCTATATGTATTTAAAATAAAAATCAGATGATTATTGTCGTGTTATGTCATTAATAATTTTCAAGCACATATAAGCCGCCACAGTGAGACACCTGTTTGTACTCATACCTATAAACCATTTTCAATCTATCCCCTATTTCATCAGATACAAAATAGATTTCATCCTCATCCCAGTAATCTATATTATCCTGACGGCATCTATCCGATTTTTCTCGTGTTTCAAAGGAAATATCTCCAATCAGCAACTTACCATTCTCTTTTAAATGTGACATCAAATCATTTATGAAAATATACCTATCCTCATCATTCAAGTGATGCAAAGTATAAGTACTGATGATAAAGTCATAACTCTCAGCAGACACTTCAGTCGGCAATCCTTCAGAAATATCCCAGAGCACCAGATTCGCTTCCGGCATTTTTTCCTCAGCAATCGAATGCATGCCCGAAGAAAAATCTATACCATGAACTTCATGAGCATTCCCGTAGATTCTGCTTGATAATACCCCTGTTCCAAAACCAATATCCAGCACTTTTGATTTGCCATTACTCATCACTTCATTGAATATCAGATTCAATATTTCTTTGTATCCTGCAAAAGGATATAGATTATTTTCTTCACTGATTTGCACTGTCTTATCGTAATCGTCTGCCCATAAATCAAAGCCTTTATTGCTTAACATCCATATTTGCCCCTTTGTTATTATTAATGTCAACCTAAGTGTAAGCCAAACTCAATGTAAGGATGACTTAGAAAATATTTTATAAACCAATTACTTCAAATTATTTTTGAATACATAGCTCGCTTTGTCATAATCCATTTTATTTTCATAAAAGCGATGGGCTTCCGTACGTTGCAACCCGGATGATAAAGCGACACTTTCATAACCCTTTTCTGCTGCCCAATCATGAACAAACCCAAGCAGTTTTTCACCATATCCTTTTGAGCGTTTGTTTGTATCAGTTACGAGGTCACATACCCACACAAACCTGCCGTAGTATAAGGTAATCATAGGTTTAAAACCAGTTACTGCAACGATTTCCGCCTCATGAATCAGCGCAAACATTTTATAGCTGTCTTTTTCTTTTGCCTCTAAAACTAAATCCAGGTAGGTTTCCTGATCAAGATGGCTTCTCAACTGTTGCATAATCGGAAAGGCATCTTGTATTTCATCTTCTGTATGTAATTCTTTAATTGTTGTAGTATTCATGGGTATCTCCTTTTTAAGCCGTAATACTATCCGATAATCACTGATTTAACAGATTTTTCTTTACCATTAAAATAATAATTCAATTTCTCCGTCTAATTAACCCAGCCTTTCTCAACAACAAACCGACCATATGAATCATTCACAATAATATCAAAATCAACCCTTCTATCATGCATGAATAGTTCATATTGAATTCTTCTTTCCTTATGAGTATCCATTAAAGCCTGTATTGATTTTCCACGTTCATGAACATCCCGTTCCACTCTTCTTTCCAACTCTGTCTGACCATCTGTATAGATATAGATGGATAGATCAAATAATGACTCTTCCAAAAATGCAGTACTCATTCCGTCGGCTATCGTCACATACCGTTCAGCATGAATCGTCTTTGCTGGTGCCCAGTTTGTATCGATAGTCAGAAAATCCATTCCTGACCTAAGCATTTTCAAATCCCGCTTCAAACTTTTGAGTTCATGTGCCACCGGCAGGCAGGCCGTGACTTTGCCTTTATGTATTTCATTATTATATTTATAAGTCGCCTCTAGAGGTTTTCTGTACTCCCCATGGATGATATAAGAATCTGTATTCAAATAATTATATGTATTACTTTTTAATTCTTTCATGATTGCCTCAGCAAATGTTGTTTTACCTGCAGCCCCATGGCCGCTAATTCTTATCAGGCATTTCTTTCGGCTTTTTATGAATCTATTAATTTCTTCGACCAACTGATCCATTATCAACGCCCCCATGCCTATATTGATTTTCTGAAACAGATGATCCTGTTCATCTCTTCAAATCCACTTTTTAGATGAAATTTATGACTTATAGTATTATCCAGTTCACAATCACTGGCAAATTCAGTGCAGCCTCTACCTTTCGCCCACTGTTCACATTCCCTGACCAGATCTGCTGCAATATGGTTTAATCTCCATTTTTCTTTCACAAAGATGCCTTCCAAATAGCCTACTGGTGAAGAATCTGTCCCTTCAACATAATCATACCTGAGCTGACACTGGGCAAAAGCGACCGGATTGCCATCTGCCATTTTTATAAAATAAACGGTATCATTCCTGCAGATATTCTTTGTAATTTCTGCTTCCAAAATATCACGATCCTCATTCCACAGAACAGATACGAGTCTTGTCATATCTTCAATGTGACTTTTCTCAGCTTGAATGATCATTGATTATCCTCCGCGCTCTCCAATAATTTAGAAATTCTCAACTAGGTCTTTACAGGCTTTTTCTATATTATACGGTATCTGATCCGCTGGAATATTAGCCATTTCTTCGAATGAAACACCTTTCTCAAGCAAGGTTCCTACCATTTCCCAGCCAACATAATAAGATTCTCTTTCAAAACCCTGGGTTCCTTCACCAAAAGTGAATTTCATGATAGTCTCTGCGCTGGAGTCCTTTATATAGGGAATTATTTCTTTGATAATATCACTCTTTCTTGCCTGACAGGAAGCCAGCCAGCCCTGTGTAAATTCTATGTAAGATTCATCTTTTTTGTTGGATACAAAATGTCTACTGCTCCGTGTTGCCAATCCTTCTTCCAATATTAAAGTACCAATGGGCCTTTCCCATTCTCCTTTTAAACCTGCCATCTTATGATGAACGATATGTGTCAGTTCATGATAGAGTACGATTTCTGATACATCGGTCTCTATAGGCAGACATAGCGCACTTCTATTTTTATCATATGGCGCCACGAACGGATTGCCTTCAAACCCTCCGACAAAATATATCACTACAAGTTCTACAGGTTCCCTACATCCCAACAATTCTTTTATCTCTTCCAGATATTTCTCCAGTCTTCCTTTCTCCGGTTTCCACTGTCTGATCATGTTGATATTAGCTTCGTACTTAATCCAGGCATTATTCAATAAAGTCTTCGCAAGTCTCTGTCCGTCCTCCCCCCGGCGGAACTGCAGCAAAATTATATGTCTCTTTCCATAATTCAAACCTACCTTCCTGATCCAAATATTCCTCTCTGCTCGTATCAAAAAAATCGATGAATTGCGGCACTTTATTTATAACTTCAATATTGTTCATTCATATTCCCCTTATTAATACCTATGGTATTATATTATCATATGTTTTTTGAATATTTTGATATGTAAAGGAGATTTTTATGATTAAACCAAAAAAATTAAGAAAAGGGGATACTGTAGCCATTGTTTCCCTATCGAGCGGTCTGGCCGGGGAAAAGACCATCAGCTGGCGTACTGAACAAGGTATTAAAAGATTGGAAGAAGTCTTCGGATTGAGAGTGAAAATCATGCCGCATGCATTTAAAGGGATTGACTATATATATGAAAACCCTGAAAAGCGTGCAGAAGATTTGAATGCTGCACTCAAGGATGGTGAAGTAAAAGCGATCATCTGTTGCATCGGCGGCAATGAAACCATCCGCATAATGCCTTATATTGATTTTGAAGCATTGAGAAATTATCCTAAGATCTTCTCAGGATATTCCGATACAACCGCTAATCACATCATGTTTTATAATAATGGAATTTCCACGAGTTACGGTCCTGCCCTGCTGACCGATTTTGCCGAGAATATTTCGATGGATGAATATACTGTCGAATCAATCAAAAAGACCTGGTTCTCATCTGAAGCCATTGGTGAGATAAAACCGGCCGATAACATCAGGAAATTCGGTTTGAGATGGAACGAGGAGAATAAAGATATCGAACGCCCTCTTTTAAGCAACCAGGGATATGAAAGTATCAATGGTGAAGGCATCGTTCAAGGGCACCTTATCGGCGGATGTTTCGAGGTGTTCAATAACATGCGCGGAACCGAACTCTTTCCTGAGATTGAAGCATTCGATGATGCGATATTATTCCTGGAAACCTCTGAAGTCCATATTGAACCGAAATTTTTCGAAGATTATTTACGGGCAATGTCAGTAATGGGAATTTTTGAACGGATAAATGGAATAATTGTCGGAAGACCCCAGGATGGAGTGTATTACGAAGAATATAAAGATATTTGGAAACAGATTCTAAAAGAATCAGGATGTGAAGATATTCCAGTTCTGTATAACATGAACTTCGGTCATAATGAACCCAAATTTATATTACCATATGGTCTGAAGGCAGAAGTGAATACTAAAGATTTAACCTTCAGCATTTTGGAAAGCGCAGTTATTGATTAAATATCCAATTACAATCATCCTTGTAAATACTATGGGTTTTAGAAACCATACTTTTAAAGCCGATATTATATAAATATCGGCTTTGTTCATCATGAGCTTTTCTGTTGTCTCAATCTGTATTCTGTTCCATTAATATTTGATTTTATATCAAGATCAATATAAAATCGCTTACTTATATCGTCAATAATTGAACTTCCGGAACCTGGCTGATAAGTTTTTTTGAGATTGTACCCAGTACCATAATCTCTGATTACCAACCCCTCTTCTAACGAAATTTCGATTCTGTCTGTTTGAGAATGCAAATAAATATTTGAAATAATATTGTTCAGTAATCTCTCCAGCCAGAGCTCATCCCCTACCCACACAAGATCATCCAACGCACTTAAATGGACCTCGATATCATTTTTATCAAATAAATATTCCCATTTCATCAAGGACCTATCAATTAATGTCCCGACATCAACATCTTTGTTAAAAATATAGTAGTTATCTATATCAGACTGATTCACCACTGTAATCTTTCCAGCCAATTGACTGATGTAGTTCACTTTCTCGTATAAAGGCGTAAGAGTTTCATCTTGAATATCAAGCTCTTTTGAAAACTGATACAATTCCAGGTTTAATGCTGTGAGCGGTGTGTTGATATCATGAGTCAACTGTCTTAAATACTCATCCTGATGTTTCTCCTGTTGGTTCAGCATGGCTTCCTTATATCTCAACCTGTCGATCAATATGTTAATGGATTGTGCGAGATGATTTATCTCATCTTCACTTTCTTCAACTGTCATAAGCTTATCAGGGACGGACGCATCGTACGCAATTTGTTTAACTGTATTCTGTATTTCATTAATTCTATTTATTGTTTTCTTAAAGTACTGCGCTCCTAAAATGACCAGAATAGACAATGCGATGAAAAATATAAGGTAAAAATTGGTGTACATGAAGCTACTGTTGAATGGCTCTTCGTTATTCAGCACTTCCGAGAACAACGTATAAATGAGCAGCATTGAATAATTCACTAATATAAATACAACGGGCACTGCGGCAACTGACAGAAACATTACTACATAGAACTTTTTTATTAGACTTTTATTATTCATGAAATTCCATCCTGTAACCAATACCATTTATCGTTTTAATAAGTTCACCATGTGCATCATTAACTTTTTTTCTTATTTTCTTAATGTAGACACTCACTATATTATCGAATACATCCCCGTCCGGCCACGTGTATTCTATTATCTGATCTTTAGAAAGTGTCATGTTAATATTCTTATACAGATAAAAGAATATTTTCCTTTCTGTTCTGGTGAAAGAAATCTCTCGCATCTCCTCATTAAAAACAGTGAAATTTTTTTCATCTATACTGAGATGATCCACTTTGCTAATCTCATTTCCATAATGTCTGCTGATTACGTTATTAAGACGGGAAATTAGCTCTAACGGATGAAATGGCTTGGTAATATAGTCCTCACCGGATTTTAATCCATCAAGCTTACTGTCTATATCATTCATTGCCGTCAAAAAGATGATTGGAATATCGACCCGGTGAAGAATTTCTTTGGAAATGGATAAACCATCATCAAAAGGAAGCATGATATCCATTAATATTAAATGGGCATCTGCCAGTTGTTCAACAACACCTTCACCTGTTTCATTAACAGAAACATTGGCTCCCTCACCTTCCAGAACTTTCTTCAATCCTTTAGACACGCTTACTTCATCTTCAACGATTAAAATATTATATCCGTTCATGACAACCCTTCTCACTGATTAATGATTATTATCCCTATTATTATGAGTATAATATAGATGATAAACAAACCAACCGGCCATTTCCAACGAAAATTTCTTGAGGCATGCCCTCCAGCTTTATCAAAAAAGTAGTTATACAGTTCGATGATCAACAGTATAAAAGTAAGTGCCAGGAAAATCATCGCAACTGAAATTATTATTATACCTAAGTTTTCCATATTGATTCCTCCTTCACTTATAAAGTATAGAGGTCAGTTCTTAATAATTTATGAAAAACACCGTTTCAAAATGCTTTTTTGAATTACCACTCTCGTTTTACAACCACTTGATCTATCATATCCACCGCTTGGTCAGATTGCCTTCCAATGCATTCTGACTTTTGCTTTAATTATACATAAGGAGGTTACCTGTATGAAAATTAACATTGAGATCGGTTCGAAAGTATCTGAAGATATCATCTCTATCCAAGCAGCCGAAATGACTGATGAAATAAGAAACGTCGTTAAATATATTGAGTCTATGGGTTCTAACAGTACTTTAAACGGCAGGATTGAAAATGATATTTACAGAATAAAATTACAGCATGTGCATCGTTTTTTCATCGAAGATAAAATACTTCAAGTACAGACTTGCAAAAACACATATGCTGTGGACAAAAGACTTTATCAGATTGAAGAAATTACTGGTTTGGAGTTCATTAAAATATCCAAATCGGAAATTATCAATATCAATTTTCTGGATCACCTTTCCAGTACCCCATCCGGTCAGATTAAGATTTACATGAAAAATGGTGAATACACTTTTTCATCACGACGCTATTTAAAATCAATAAAAGAAAGGTTGAGCTTATGATGAGGATATTTAACGGTATTAAAACAGGATGGTTCATAGGAATCTTCATTTCACTTGTTTTCTCGCTGCTCATTTCAGATGGCAAGTACCATCCGGTTAATCCACAGTCCTATATGGGACAGATATACGAGAATAACTTAAATGAACTGCAGATTATAGCCCTTGCTTTGCTTGTTTGGGGAGCAATGGGAATAATGTTTGCATTGGGAGACATGATTTTCTCCCATACCGATATGAGCGTCACAAAGTCTACCATTACCCACTTCTCCCTTACGTTACTGATATTTTTCCCGTTAGCCATATTAGCAGGATGGTTCCCTTTCACTGCGGAAAGTCTCATGATATTTATAATTATATTCATAATCATCTATTTCACAATCTGGTTGATTGCCCGCTTCAGGAACAGACATATGGTAAATGAAATCAATAAGAAACTCACTCGCAAAAAATAGATAGAAAATAAGAATCGACAGGTGAGAATTCTCCCTGTCGATTCTTTCTGTACTTCATTTTATATGGTTATTATTGTGGAAGAGCGCCGCGTTCGATTATCCCGCTCAGGAATTCCAGGTTTGGATACTCATTTTCTTCCAATTGCTTTTTCACTTTCTCCACATCATATTGTACACGCTGAACTCCTATGTTGAATTGTTCCCCATCACCTTCTGCAATCAGGTAGGAAGCATGATTCAATCCGTCAAATGGCAGTCCGACACTGCCCAAATTTGCTACACATTTACCATTGATATGACGCACATATGGCAGATGAATGTGGCCATACAGAAATATATGTGCTTCTTTATTAGTCATCAATTTTTCTTCCAGTGTCCGGTCGGATTCTGCCGGTTTGACAACCTCAAACACGCTATCAGGCGTGGCATGGAAACAATGTACTTTTATTTTCTCTGTCAAATCAACCTCCACTTCTACTGGCAGGTTTCTTAAATATTCCAGATCTTCTGCCGATAAGTTACTAATCGTCCACTCCTGTTCCTTTTTCATCATATCTAAAGCCTGATCCGGCACTTCTCCTTCATTAATCCCGCGATGCACCCATTCGTCTGCATTTCCTTTGATGACTTCCGTATTAAGGTTCCTTACGAGGTCAAGCGACTTTTTAGGTTCAGGACCACGGTAGGCAATATCGCCGAGGACGACAATCTTATCTGCCTGTTTCTTTTCAATATCTGTGAGCACCGCTTCAAGTGCTGTTGCGTTGCCATGAATATCGGATATAAATGCAATTTTCATTATGAAACACCGCCTTTTGTTGTTATTACTTCTTTAAATCATATACTGTTATAGAAAAAATATAAAGAAACTAAGATAAATGGCCGTTTTAATTTTCATGCCATCTATAAAGTGCGTTTTTATTAAACTATCGGTTAAGATACTCTACAAATTTTTCTGCAATTTGACGATACCTTGATTTTACTTTCTCTTCGTCTATCGTCATGATTTCTCTATCTTTCATTATCCATCCACCTTCAATCATTACATGTTCTACTGAATCTTCTTTGCTATGAATCAAAAGATTATGAAGTGAATTAGTAAAAGTACTTCTGGATACCAAAGGTTCCAATTCTGGCTCTTTCCTAATGAAAACTAGATCCGCTTTGTAACCTTCTTTTATTTTCCCCATCGTTTCCTGTAAATTATAAGCTCTCGCGCCATTAATAGTCGCCATTTTGAAAATATCTTCAGCCGAATATCTTTGAACAGGATTATTTATTTTCAGCAAATAGTATGTCATCCTCATTACATCCCAAATATTTGTATGGGAATAATCAGTACCTAAACAAACGTTTACTCCTTTCTCAATCATGGAAGATATGGGTGCAACACCCGCACCTGTGTCTAAATTAGAAATGGGACAGTGGACAACGGAACCATTAAGTTCAGCGAGTATATCGATATCTTCATTTGACATATAGACTCCATGGAATAGCACAGTATTTTTATTAAGCAGACCGCGGCCTTTGTATAAATCCACACTGGATTGACCATATTTGGATTGAACGATATCTGATCTCCACTTATTCTCCAGACAATGTGTCATCATAATTGGATTATACTTATCTTTTATTTCTTTAACATTCAACAACTCTTCATCAGTAATGTCCTCTTCTTCAAGTAAATGAGAGCCGTATATGACTTTTCCTTCTGTTTTGTAATAATCACCAATTTCCTCATATGCATCAATAATACCCCGTAGACCGATTTCATCCAGTGCATCTTTTAAATATTCAGGAGATCGCGGGTCTGAATCACTTACAAATGTCACGCCATTTTTCACCATATCAATATAACTTTTTTGTGCAATGTATGTAAATTCTTCCTCTGTCAGTTTATTGTCTACATAATCAAATAAGGCCTGCTGTATTTTTCCTTGATCCGAGTCATCACTCCAATTCTGGAGTGCCATTTCTTTCATCAACCCTTTAGCCAGTGGGGAATAACTGTGAAAATGTGCGTTGGCTAATCCTGGAATGATATAATAATCGCCACAGTCTATTACATCTTCTTCTGTTTCCTGCTCTGAATTAAAACTGATTTCCCCTTCTTCAATTACAAAATCCTGTGTTTCAAATTTCATATCACTGTTTAAGTAAGTCGCATTCTTTAATAACATATTTACCCTCCAAGTTCCCCTTTTACTGATGCCACTGTATTTATTATAGTGTAACAAATTTTTCAAATATTTTTAACAATCCATAAATAGAAAAGACTGAGCAACTATTGTTGCCCAGTCCAAAGTCTTATTAAGAAAATTGAAAATCAGAATTATTCCTCAACATCCAGCTCTATATGCAGTTCTTTCAGCTGTTCCGGAGCCACTTCTGATGGTGCGTTCATCATGAGATCCCCGGCGCTCGCTGTTTTAGGGAATGCAATAACGTCACGGATGTTGTCTGTCCCTGCAAGGAGCATGACCAGACGGTCCAGACCGTATGCAATGCCGCCGTGCGGCGGTGCACCGTACTTGAATGCTTCAATCAGGAACCCGAACTGTTCATCACGCTCTTCATCTGTGAAGCCGAGTGCCTTGAACATCTTCTCCTGCATTTCTGCGTCATGGATACGGATGGAGCCGCCACCGAGTTCGTAGCCATTCAGAACGATGTCGTACGCATTTGCTTTTACTTTTTCAGGTTCTGTTTCAAGCAGTTCCACATCTTCCGCTTTCGGAGATGTAAATGGATGGTGGGCAGCAAAATATCTGCCTGCATCTTCATCGTACTCGAACAGCGGCCAATCTGTGACCCAAAGGAAATTGAACTGGTCTTCTGTAATCAGATCCAGATCTTTTGCGAGCTTGTTCCTCAGGTTGCCAAGTGATGCATGGACGACTTTTGCTTTGTCTGCAACAAAAAGAATGAGATCGTTGTCTGCAAGATTCAATGTGTCGAAAAGTTCTTTCTGATTATCTTCATTGAAAAACTTGGCAATCGGGCCATTCAGCGCATCTTCTTTCACTTTAAGCCAAGCGAGACCTTTGGCACCGTATGTTTTCACATATGCTTCAAGCTTATCGATATCTTTTCTCGAGAAGTTTTCCGCTTCGCCTTTGACAACGATTGCTTTGACCATGCCGCCGTTCTCAACTGTGGAACGGAAGACTTTGAAATCGACCGTCTTACTGAACTCACTGAGATCTCGCAGCTTGAGATCGAAGCGTGTATCCGGTTTGTCGACCCCGTATTCCCCCATAGCCTGATTATAAGTCATTCTCGGCAATGGCAGCTCTACATCGACGCCTTTTACATTTTTCATCACGTGCTGGATCAGGCGTTCGTTCAGTTCCATGATCTGTTCCTGATCCATGAATGACATTTCAATGTCAATCTGAGTAAATTCAGGCTGTCTGTCCGCTCTTAAATCCTCATCACGGAAACATTTGACGATTTGATAATATTTTTCCATACCAGAAAGCATAAGCAATTGTTTATATATCTGCGGAGATTGCGGCAATGCATAGAATTCGCCTTCGTGTACACGCGACGGCACTAGATAGTCACGCGCACCTTCAGGTGTGGATTTAGAAAGAACCGGTGTTTCGATGTCCACAAATTCCTCATTATCCAGAAAGTTTCTTACACTTCTGTTAATCTGGTGACGAAGCCTTAACGTATTTTGTAATTTCTCGCGGCGCAGATCCATATAACGGTATTTGAGCCTCACATCTTCACCGATTGTATCATCGAGAATCTGGAACGGTGGAGTCTCCGCTTTGGAGAGCACAGTCACTTCATTTACGAGCACTTCAATTTTTCCTGTCTCAATATTGTCATTGAACTGGGACGGATCACGCTTCAATACTTCTCCGGATACTTCAATAACATATTCGGAACGGATTTTTTCTGCTGTTTCCAAAGCTTCTCTGGATACTTCAGGATTGAACACAACCTGGATTACGCCTTTACGGTCACGAAGATCAATGAATATCAAGCCGCCCAGGTCACGGCGCTTCTGTACCCAGCCTTTTAATTTAACTGTTTCGCCTGTCAGTGACTCTGTCACTTCAATTGTATGATGTCTCATGGTTATTTCTCCTCCAGTAATGTTTCCAGCTCATCGAGCTGAACTGTTTTGGATTCTCCCGTTTCCATATGTTTCAACTCAACATTACCTGTCGACAGTTCTTCTTCGCCCAGCACAATCGTATATGCTGCCCCTTTTCTGTCTGCATCTTTCATCTGTGCCTTCAGCTTACGGCGTTTGTAGTCTATATCACAGCTGATGCCTTTTGTGCGTAATGTGTGTATGAGATGACTTGCTTTTTCTGTTGCCTGCGCGTCCAGTGTACAAATATAAAGATCTATGCCCTCGGGTTCCGGAATTTCGATATTCTCTGCTTCCAGAGCCAGCAGCAGCCTTTCAATACTGAGTGCAAACCCGATGCCGGTTTCGTGCGGACCATCCAGCATTTCAAGCAATCCGTTATAGCGTCCGCCGCCGCAAAGTGTCGTAATGGCACCGAAGCCTTCGGCATCACTCATCACTTCGAATGCTGTATGCGTATAATAATCCAGTCCGCGGACCAGATTATAGTCGACTTCATATCCGATGCCGATGGCATCCAGATTTGCCTTCACTTCTTCAAAGTACTGTTTTGACTCCTCATTCAGGTAGTCATACATTCTCGGTGCTGTTTTGATCAGCTCGTGATCGCGGTCTTTTTTACAGTCCAGAATACGCATCGGATTCGTATCAATTCTCGTCTGGCAGTCTGAACAGAACTCATCGATGGATGGCTTGAAGTGATTTACAAGTGCCTCGTTATACGCCGCACGGCTGTGCTGATCTCCGATTGAATTGATATATAATTTCAAATCCTTAAGTCCGAATGATTTATAAATGTGCATCAGCATGCTGATGACTTCCACATCAATCAGCGGATCTTCCACGCCGATTGCCTCGATGCCGAACTGCACAAACTGACGGTAACGTCCTTTCTGCTTGCGCTCATACCTGAACATCGGCGCCATATAATACACTTTGGTCGGCTGAACCACGTCATGCTGCATTTTATTCTCAATGTAACTCCTCACTACCGGCGCCGTTCCTTCCGGTTTCAGCGTCAGGCTGCGGTCTCCTTTGTCCTGGAATGTATACATCTCTTTGTTGACTATGTCTGTTGAACCGCCGACACCTCTGACAAAAAGTTCCGTCGATTCGAACGCCGGCGTGCGTATTTCTTTATAGTTATAATTTTTTGCGATTTCGTTCAGTCTTTCTTCTATGAACTGCCATTTATAGCTGTCTTTAGGCAGAATATCCTGTGTTCCTCTTGGAATCTGGATCATTTGGCTCACTCCTCATTTAAAATATAAAAAAGCCCCTTATATCCTCGACTGGATATAAGGGACGATAATCTCGCGTTGCCACCCTGATTCAGCTTATCAATTTATAAGCCCTCTGACATTTTAACGGCTGTCACCGCCTGCAAAAAAACAGGATTCTGCCGGAGTGTCGGTTTTTGGTCGTTTGACGTATCTGCTTCCAGCCAAGGCAGATATCTCTGTACAATCTGGCGACCACCTCTCCGGGTGATTGAATTCATTTCATTCGATTAAGTTATATAATATTGATTAAATGCTTTCAAGTCAAGCATTCAATTCAAATAATTATCTATGCCTCGAAGAATCGCTTCCGTCATACGATCCTGATAAGCCGCTTCTGTAATCGTATGATCATCGAAACGGTTGCTCAAATAACCGAGTTCAATCAGGGCAGCCGGATAATCCAGCTGCCAGATCACCTGATATCCATATTCCCGGTTTCCCCTGTTATGGAAAAAGGAATATTCATCCAGTGACGCATTCAGTGAAGCCGCAAATTCTTTCTGATTCGGATAGGCATAGTAAGTAGTGAAACCGGTAATGGACGGGTCATCCATTGCATCACTGTGAAGACTGATGAAGAGGTCGCCCTCTTTCTTCCTGTCATCCAATGATACAAATTGCCCTTCCTCCCGCGTGAGAATTACTTCAGCACCGCTCTCTTCCAGCCGGTTGCGCAGTTTATCTGCGATATTATATACGATTTGGGCCTCATTTATATCAGAGACACTTGTGGCTCCCGGATCTTTTCCTCCGTGGCCGGGATCCAGCACAATCGTCTGTCCGGTGAAATCATAGGAATCTTTTTCAAATTCCATTTCCACCGGCGTGTACTCTTCTTCTATGAATTTACTGTATATGAAGACTGCTGCCCCAATGACCACGCCTGCCAGAATCAGAAAGAACAAAGGCGGGAAATACAGATGCTTCTTATATTTGAGGAAGCTAAGAATCGCCCGTCCTGCTGCACCAAGTATTTTCTTTACTCTGTTCATCACTTGATCTTTCCATCTTCAGATTCGTAGAGTATAGTAATCGGACCATCATTGTTGATATTGACATGCATCATTTCACCAAAGAAGCCGGTCTTGACTGTCAATCCCTGTGCTTCAAGTGTTTCATTGAATAATTTATACAACTTATCAGCCTGTTCTCTGCCTGCTGCTTTTGTAAAGCTCGGCCTGTTGCCTTTTCTGGTATCGGCGTAAAGCGTAAACTGCGATATACTGAGGATTTCACCCCCCACATCCTTGATGGAGAGGTTGATCTTGCCGTCTTTATCCTCGAAGTTCCTGCTTGCGGCAATTTTTTCAGCAAGCTTGACCGCGTCCGCTTCCGTATCCTCATTTGAAACACCGACAAGGAGACAATAGCCTTTGCCGATTTCATTGAAAAATTCATTGCTGATTACTGTTGAACTTGAAACTCTCTGCAATACGACTCTCATTTTCTCACCTCATTTAAAAACGCGTTCTACGCTGTATATATCACGAAGTTGTTTTAACTTATCGACAATCCTGTAAAGGTCTGCGACATTCTGCACCATGACGGACAGGCTGATTCTGGCGTGCTTATCGATGTCCGATCTTCCGTTCACCCGTGTAATCGGGAATTTCGTACTGGCGATGACGTTCAGCACTTCATTGACCAGCCCCTGTCTATCGTAACCGGTTATTTCCAGGTCGGCCTGATATTTGCGGTCCCGGTCTTTATTCCTCACCCATTCTACATCAATGATACGCTCAGTTTCATTTTTGATATTCGGGCATGTGGAGACATGGACTTTTACGCCGTGGCCCTTGGTGATGTAGCCGGTAATATCATCCCCTGGAATCGGGTTGCAGCATTTTGAAAGATTGATCAGCATGTTATCCATGCCCTGTACATAAACGCCGGATTCGGTCGTTATCTCTTTATAATGATGTGTCCTGTCGATTTCCTCGATCTGGTTGGACTTGTCTTCGGTAACTTTGAATTTCTCCATCAGACGGTTCGTCACCTGCTGTGCGGTCACGCCACCGAAACCGACCATGGCGAACAGATCATCTTCATTCGACAGGTTATACCGGTCCAGTACTGGTTCTATATAGCGGTCTTTTAATATGTCATCCGGCTTATGTTCCCGGTTCTTGATCTCATGCTCTACGGCGAATCTGCCTTTTTCGATATTGCTCGCCCGGTCCTGTTTTTTAAAGAATGCCCTGATCTTGTTCTTTGCACTCGATGATTTGACGAGTTTCAGCCAGTCCATGCTCGGACCGTATGACTGCTTGCTCGTCCGGATTTCCAGGATTTCTCCGGTGGACAGCTCATAATCAATTGGTACTATTTTACCGTTCACTTTTGCACCGATCATCTTGTTGCCGACTTCAGTATGCACCTGATAGGCAAAATCAATCGGTATTGCACCCTTCGGCAGCTCGACGACATCCCCATTCGGTGTAAAGACATACACTTTGTCGCTCAGCAGATCGGTCTTCAGCGCCTCCATGAATTCTTCAGCATCAGGAGATGATGTTTCCTGATCGACCAGATCTTTGAACCAGTGGATCCGGTTGGCGAGAGAAGGCGATTCCTTAAGATTCCTGCCTTCTTTATAAGCCCAGTGTGCGGCAACCCCGTTTTCGGCAATCTCATGCATATCGTAAGTACGGATCTGGATTTCCAGAGGATCCCCGTTCGGTCCGACAACGGTCGTATGGAGTGACTGGTACATATTCGGCTTCGGCATGGCGATATAGTCTTTGAAACGTCCCGGCATCGGTTTCCATATCGTATGGATGACACCGAGAATCGCATAGCAGTCCTTTATATTTGAAACCAGGACCCGGATGGCAAGGAGGTCGAATATCTGATCGAACTGCTTATGCTGCTTCTTCATTTTCTTGTAGATGCTGTAAATATGTTTCGGCCGCCCGGAAAGCTGACCCTCAAGGCCGGTCTTGCCCATTTCCGCTTCAATGCGGTCTATGGCATTATTGATGACACTTTCCCGCTCACTTCTCTTTTTCTTCATCATGCTGACAATTTTGAAGTACTGCTGCGGTTCGATATATCTGAGCGCAGTATCCTCAAGTTCCCATTTGATGCTCGAGATACCGAGACGGTGGGCAAGCGGTGCATATATTTCCAGTGTTTCCCGTGATGTCCTGATCTGTTTCGCTTCGGGCATCGCCTTCAACGTACGCATATTGTGGAGCCTGTCGGCAAGTTTTACCAGGATGACCCTGATATCCTTTGCAATTGCTACAAACAGCTTACGGTGATTTTCAGCCTGCTCTTCCTGTTTTGAACGGTATTTGACTTTCTCCAGCTTCGTTACACCATCAACGATCACTGCAACTTCTTCATTGAACATCTTTTCAAGATCTTCAAAAGTGTATGGTGTGTCTTCTACAACATCATGGAGGAAGCCGGCAACGATGGTCGGACCATCCAGCTTAAGTTCCGCTAATATGCCTGCAACCTGTACCGGATGAAGAATATACGGAAGGCCATTTTTCCGGTACTGCCCCTCGTGGGCCTCATGAGCCAGTTCATAAGCATCTTTCACCATCCGGATATCATCATTATCCATGTAATCACTGCACATGCGGATGACATCATCTTTAGTGTATGGATATTCTTTATTCATGACCTCACCGTCCTCTCCAGAAAGAAATAGTTAGAATCATCATACTATAAAACGCGCTCCAAATAAATAAATGACCAAAAAAAGCCTGTTTTCACAGACTTTTGATATTACTCATCATAAGTTAATAATGAAATCGTATCGTAACCTTCAAGACGCTTCTTACCTTCAAGGTAGCTGAGTTCGATCAGGAAAGCAATTCCCACTACAATGCCGCCAAGTGATTCAATGAGTTTAATCGTCGCTTCAATCGTCCCGCCTGTGGCAAGAAGATCATCAGTGATCAGAACGCGCTGACCCGGTTTGATGGCATCCCGGTGCATTGTAAGCACGTTAGAACCGTATTCCAGGTCATATTCATACCGGATCACTTCGCGAGGAAGTTTCCCTTCTTTTCTGACTGGTGCAAAACCGATTCCCATACTGTAGGCGACCGGACATCCGATGATGAATCCTCTCGCTTCCGGTCCGACAACGATGTCAACTTCCTTTTCCCTGGCATATTCCACAATCTGGTCGGTGGCATAGCCATATGCTTCACCGTTGTCCATGATCGTCGTGATATCTTTGAAGCTCACACCTTTTTTAGGCCAATCCTGAACCTCTGACACGTATTTTCTTAAATCCATTGTAACACCCACTCAATTTGATATTAATGCTCTAACATATTGTTTTAATTCATTTGTCGAGGACATCTTCAGACGCGTTTCTGCTTCCATGCGGCTGTTAAGAAGTCTAAAATGTGTTGATTCATTCAAATTCCAGTCTGTATCAACATTTCCCTTATACACTATACCATTTTTCAGCTCGATTATCTGCAAATCTTCCATGATATCTGTCATCATTTTAAGAAATGTCATCGTTACGCCCAATTTTTTTGAGAGCGGCGGTGCATGCCTGGCAAGATTGATCGAGCCGTCTTCTGCACTTTCGACGACATTCCGCAGTTTTTCAATATCATTCCGGCCCGGGATGCCGCTGAAAAACAGTTCGGTTTTACTGTGGAAAATCAGGATCATTTTAGATACATGTATATCATTCAGCGAGTATGTCAGGTCATCCAGGCTGTCCGGCAGATCGCGCAGCACCACACTGCCTGTTACGAAAGGCAGTCGTTCACCATAGTGGTAATAATTTTGCCCCTTCTTTTCCCTGTCTTTCTGAATCAGGAAGACGTCATCTTTGGATATCATATCAAACTGCTGATCCGTACGGCTCCTCATATCCATGATCTGCACCGTATCAATGCCCGCATCCAGAAGGACCATCTGCAGCGACCGCTTCTGGTTGAATTCATTGATGTTGACTGTGCCGATGAGGCTGATCGTATCCCCGTTGCCCACTTCATGTGAAAGGTGGCCGAACTTGAAGCCGATGACATCCAGATCCAGTTCGGGAATTGTTATTTTAATATGGGATTTATCTTTCCCGACCTGGCGGATCATACCGATCTTTGCATTATTGACCATGAAAATCGGTGCCCTGAATGACTGCCCAAATGGCTTCAGGCGTTCAAAGCGTTCGAATTCCTTCATCGTCATATTGCCCGACTTGAGCTGGTAATCAATGTGTTTGACCGGCCGCAGATCCAGGCCGAGGGATTCAAAGTACTGTTCCAGTTCTTCTTTGAACAGTTCAATATCACTGTCTGCCACCTCTACACCCAGAGCCTGGGAGTGGCCGCCGTAGCTGGTATAATGATTCGAATGCTCCTTGAGGACACCGTGGAGATCCACACCCTCTATGGAGCGGGCAGATCCCCTGTATGATTCGCCGTCCAGGGTGAACACGATTGCCGGTTTGCCGAACTGGTCGACGAGCCTTGAGGCGACGATACCGATTACACCCGGATGCCAGCCTTCTTTATAAACCACATTGATCTGGCTTGTGCCGTCTATCATTTCAGCCGCTTCTGCATGGATCTCTTCAACAATCTGTTTCCGTTCCTGGTTCATCCGCTCCACCGCCATTGACAGCTCGTAGGCCGCATCCGGATCTTCTTCCATCAGAAGCTCGACTGCAATGGATGCTTCCCCAAGCCTGCCTGTGGCATTCAGACGGGGCGCGATTGTAAATCCGATTGTTTCCTCATCAATCAGTCCGTCATGCCCGGCACTTCTCAGCAGTGATTTTATACCAAGGAGCGGTCTGTCATTCAGCACTTCGAGCCCCTCCATGACGAGTTTCTTGTTCTCGTCTATGACCGGAACAAGATCGGCTACCGTGCCGATGGCCACAAGGGCCAGGTCCTCCCGTCTATCGAGTCCCAGTGCCTGCACAAGTTTGTAGGTAATCCCGACACCTGCAAGTGCGTTGCATGGGTAGCTCCCCTCCGGATGATCCGGATGGATAATGGTCACGTCGGGTATATTTTCCCCGAATGCATGGTGGTCGACGACGATGACGTCCACGCCGTTTTCTGTAAGGAATGCGATCTCCTTTTTCCCGGAAATCCCGTTATCCACTGTAATCACCAGGTCGAACTGTCCGACTACGACTTCTTCAAAAATCGACATATTCGGTCCATAGCCATCGGAGATCCTGTCCGGAATGATGAATTCCACGTTGAGTGTCTTCTGCTTCAGTGCATTGGTCAGGAGCACTGTGCTCGTAATACCATCAGCATCAAAATCACCGTAGACCAATATGCTCTCATCATTGGCGATTGCCTTTTCTATTCTTGACGTTGCAGATTCCATGCCCAAAATCAACGATGCATCATAGGATTCGGGACGAAAAATTCTATTCAAATCCGCCTGGGCGGTGTATCCTCTGTTTTCCAGGACAGTCTTTTCCAGATTGTTCAGTTTGAACGCCTGAACGGTTTCCTCTTCCATATCCGCCGTTTTTTTGCGGACTTTCCATTCATACTTTGACTGATACACAGTTTTGCCCCCTTTTGAAAACGCCCGGGTTTCCCCGGGCGCGGTCTTTTATACCAATATTTTTTCTTCGTCTTTTTTCTTCTCTTCATAAACGACGAGTTTGCCGTCATTTTTACTGAGCTGCCGTTTTTTCAGCATGCCCCACAGCTGGATCGCTATGAACATTGAGGAATAAACGCCGCTGACGAGCCCGACAAGCAGTGCGATTGAGAAGTTCAGTATTGCGCTGCTTCCGAACAATACGAGGAATATGACTACGATGATGACCGTCAGCACCGTATTGATGGATCTGGTCAATGTCTGTCTCATTGAGCGGTTGATGATAGTGTCAATCTCCTCATCCGACTTGATGACTTTGACTTTCCTCAGGTTCTCCCGGATGCGGTCGAAACTCACGATCGTATCATTTATCGAATACCCGACGATGGTCAGTACGGCCGCAATGAAAGTAATATCCACTTCGAGCCTCAATATTGAGAACACGGCGACCATGATGAATGCATCATGCATGAGCGCCACGACCGCCGGCAGGGCCATTCTCCATTCGAACCGGATCGACGCATACAGTATGATGCCGACGGAAGCCAATGCAAGTGCGAACATTGCGTTTCTTGCAAGCTCGCGGCCGATGACCGGGCTGACTGTGCTGATCATCGGATCAGCGCCGTAAAGTTCAGCGAACCTTTCCTGCATCCCCGTCACTTCTTCCTGAGACAGGTCCGTATTGTAACGTGCAGTCACTTTATCTTCGCCTGAAGTCGTAATGCTCTCAGGCGGGATGTCCATCGCCTCAAGTTCTTCTTCCACCTGTTCCACTGTGGCAGAACCGTCTGTAGTGATATCCGCCCGTGTACCGCTTGTAAAGTCGATACCAAGGTTTAGTTTGAATATGGACAGTACGATTGCACCGGCAACGATCATTGCGATGCTGACTGCAAAGAATTTTTTATAATGCCTGATGAAATCGAAACGGTCCCATGGCGTCGACAGGTCTTCGATTTCCTTGCCTTCATTGATATCGAACCTGTCTTTTTCACGGATGCCGAACCAGCCGGGTTTCCTGTTGAAGTATCCCGATTTCACGAGCAGTGAAAGCAGGACCCGTGTCAGGAGGACCGCTGTCACGAAACTCATCAGTATGGAAAGGAGCAGCATCGTCGCAAATCCTTTGACGCTGCTCGTCCCGAAGATGAACAGTGCTACACCTGCAATCAATGTTGTAAGGTTGGCATCGACGATCGTCCACAATGACTGGGCGGATGCTTTCTTATATGCTGCTTTGATATTCCGTCCGATGCGGAGTTCGTCCTTGATCCGCTCATACATGATGATATTGGCATCCACTGCCATGCCGACCCCGAGGATCAGGGCTGCAATACCCGGCAGTGTCAGCACACCGCTTATGGTGTTGAACCCTAATACCGTCAAGTAGATATAGACTGTAAGCGTAGCCGCTGCCACCAGTCCCGGCAGACGGTAGAAAGCAATCATGAAGATGAATACCAGTGTCACACCAATGAGCCCGGCCGTCACAGTTTCATCCAGCGCCTGTTCACCGAACTGGGCACCGACGGAGTTGGAATAGATTTCGGTCAGTTCGACCGGCAGAGAGCCTGCATTGAGGAGTGCGGCAATATTTTGTGCGCGCTTCAGGCCCTCTTCTCCGGAAAACCCGCCGGAAATCATGACTTCGGATGAATTGATCGGCCCCGACACGCTTGGTGCAGAGACGAATTTAGGGTTCTCCTTCTGTGCTTCCTCGGCAAAGCTGTCTTCGCCTTCCTCGAAGTCCATCCAGATGACCATCAGATTTTCACCCTGGGGCCTTTGTGAAATTTCTTCAGTGATTTCACGGAATTTGTCGGGATCTTTAAGTTCCAGTGAAACCATCGGATTGCCGGTTTCATCAAAATTCTGGCTGGCACCTCCCTGGACAAGATCCGCTCCGGATAACAGCACGTTATCCTCAACGTCACGGATGGTGAGTTCCGCCTGGGTGCTCAGCAATTCGCGCGCTTCCTGCTGATCTTCGACACCTGCGAGCTGCACGCGTATCCTGTTGTCACTCTCCACTGAAATATTAGGTTCCGATACACCCAGTACATTCACTCTGGATTCAAGGGTGCTCGCAGTGCTCTCCAGTGCAGTATCATCAATTTCATCACCTTCATCAAGCGGCTCCACCTCATAGAGGACTTCGAAACCGCCCTGCAGATCCAGACCGAGATTCACATCTTTCATAACATCTTTAAGAGTAAGACCGATTACTGTAAAAAGGATGACGACTATCATCAGCGCCATTATTATTCTGCTAAATTTTGTTTTCAATGTTACACCTCTGTTTCTACAATTCACCAACGTGTCAATTATACCTATTGTACACTTAAAGTGAAACCAAAAAAAGCTGACACTATTCTGTCAGCTCACGGCATTTATTTTACAATTTCTTTCAGCGCTACACGGTCGAACTTGAGTACTGCTCCGCCCGCATCTTCAGTACGGATGTACATATGCTTTTGGTCGAATGATTCCACTTCACCGTGCATACCGCCAATCGTAATGATCTGGTCGCCTTTTTGCAGATTGTTCTGCATGTTCTGTACGTCTTTCTGTTTCTTCTGTGCCGGACGGATCATCAGGAAATACATTACCAGGATGAGTACCAGGAACGGCAGGATGGCCATGAAAAATTCCATCTGCTAAATCTCTCCTCTTGACTAGAAATTTTTCGGATTTTCAACATTCAATCCATAAGACTCGAAAAATGCTTCTTTAAAATCGAGTAAACTATCATTTAAAATCGCAGTTCGAATATCTTCCATTAATTTTAACAGAAAATACAAGTTATGATAAGTAGTAAGTCTTAATCCGAGGATTTCATCCGTTTTGAATAAATGGCGCAAATACGCTTTCGTATAATTTCTGCATGTGTAGCAGTCGCACTGTGCATCAAGCGGTGTAAAATCTCTCTCGTATATTTTCTTTTTGACCACGACACGGCCTTTTGAGGTCATTGTCGTACCGTTTCTTGCAATCCGTGTCGGCAGGACACAGTCGAACATGTCGACACCGCGGATTACACCTTCAATCAATGCATCCGGAGAACCGACGCCCATCAGATATCTTGGTTTGTCCTCCGGAAGATGAGGGATCGTCTCTTCGAGCGCACGGTACATGATCGGCTTCGGTTCCCCGACAGAAAGACCGCCGATCGAATAGCCGGGGAAGTCCATGGAAACGAGATCTTTCGCACTTTGCGCGCGCAGGTCTGCATACTCTCCGCCCTGTACGATACCGAACAGCGCCTGTGTTTTATCTTTGCCGCTTTTGATATGGTGATTCAGTCCCCGCTCCGCCCACCTTGACGTGCGTTCTATCGAATCCTTCACATATTTGTGTTCGGCAGGGTGGGGCGGGCACTCATCAAATGACATCATGATGTCCGACCCCAGGTCGTGCTGGATATCCATTGCTTTTTCAGGACTCAGGAAAAGTTTGGAGCCGTCCAGATGACTTCTGAAATGGACGCCTTCTTCTTCTATCTTCCTTCTGTCACTCAAGCTGAATACCTGGAAGCCGCCGGAATCGGTCAGGATGGGCTTATCCCAGTTCATGAATTTATGGAGGCCGCCTGCTTCAGCCACGATATCACTGCCCGGTCTGAGCCACAGATGATATGTGTTGCTCAGTATAATCTGGCTGCCGATATCGGCAAGCTCTTCAGGCGTCATCGTCTTAACTGTGGCCAGTGTGCCGACGGGCATGAAAATCGGCGTATCGATCGTGCCGTGCGGTGTATGGAGTCTGCCGAGACGGGCGCCGGTCTGTTTACATGTTTTTATATGTTCATATCTGATTGCCATTAATAATCACCTTCGTAAATAATCATCGCATCGCCAAAACTGAAGAACCTGTATTTTTCGTCCACTGCATGACGGTAGGTTTCCATGATCATATCACGGTTTGCAAATGCGCTGACCAGCATCATCAGTGACGATTTCGGCAGATGGAAATTCGTTATCAGTGCATCAACCGCCCTGTATTCAAATCCCGGATAAATGAAGATGTCCGTGAACCCGCTGGCAGCGCGGAACTCACCATAATCCCGCATGATCGTCTCCAGTGTCCTGGTGCTCGTCGTACCGACGCTGATGATCTTCCGACCGTTTTGACGGGTTTTATTGAGCAGATCCGCCGTTTCTTCATTCATGATATAGAACTCGGAATGCATTTTGTGGTCTTCGATTTCATCCGCACTCACCGGGCGGAATGTCCCAAGACCCACATGCAGTGTAATCGTCGCAATATTAATGCCTTTGTCTTCTATCTCTTTAAGCAGTGCCTCTGTGAAGTGAAGACCGGCAGTCGGTGCAGCAGCCGAACCGCTGTGTCTGGCATACACTGTCTGATATCTTTCCTTGTCATCCAGCGTTTCCTTGATATACGGCGGCAGCGGCATCTCACCCAGTTCGTCGAGTACATTTTCAAGTACGCCGTCATACATGAGTTCCACGTGCCTGATGCCTTCGTCAAAAGTATCCGTACAGACTGCTTTAAGAAGTCCTCCCCCGAACACAATCTTCGTACCGGGCTTCACTCGCTTTGCAGGCTTGATGAGCACTTCATAACCGTTCTCAATCGGTTTCAGCATCAGCATTTCTATCTTCGCACCCGTCTCCGCCTTCACGCCGTAAAGACGCGCCGGAAGCACCCTTGTATCGTTCAATACAAGCGTATCTCCGGCGTCAAGGTAATCGATGATGTCAGTGAAATGCCTGTCTTCTATAGTCCCACCCGTTTTGTCAAGAGCGAGCAGTCTGCTGCCGGAACGGTCGGACAGCGGCGTCTGCGCAATCAATGCTTCCGGTAAATCAAAATCAAATTCATCGAGTTTCAAACCCTATTCCTCATTTCTAAAAATATCGATCTCACTCCGAGATCCAAAATAATCCAAACTTTTAGCGGTTGCCTTGCGTCCTCTCGGTGTCCTTTCCAGAAATCCGCGCTGGATCAGATAGGGTTCGTAAACATCGAGTAACGTCACCACTTCTTCACCGATCGAGACCGCGACCGTTTCGAGGCCGACAGGACCGCCGCCATATGTCTGGATGATGGTATTCATGATGCGGTGGTCGACCGGATCGAGGCCGAGCCCGTCGACTTCAAGCACTTTAAGCGCATGATTCGTCGTTTCAAGCGTAACCGAATCCTCTTTTTTGACGATGGAGAAATCCCTCACCCGCCGGAGCAGACGATTGGCGATGCGGGGCGTCCCCCTCGACCTTTTGGCAAGTTCCAGTGCGCTGTCAGGATCAATTGCAACTTCGAATATGTCCGCTGTGCGGTTGACGATCGTAACAAGGCTGTCCACATCATAATATTCCAGTCTGAGCTGGACGCCGAAACGGTCCCGGAGCGGTGCGGACAGACTGCCGAAACGCGTTGTGGCCCCCACAAGAGTGAACGGCGGCAGGTCGATGCGTATGCTTCTCGCCTCTTCGCCCTTGCCGATGACGACATCCAGGAAGAAATCTTCCATTGCGGAATAAAGGATCTCTTCGACCGCACGGGGCAGACGATGGATCTCATCGATAAAGAGCACGTCCCCGGTATCAAGGCTCGACAGTATCGCAGCCAGGTCCCCCGCCCGCTCAATCGCAGGGCCGGATGTCGTCCGGATATTCACTCCGAGCTCATTCGCAATAATGTTTGATAACGTCGTTTTACCGAGGCCCGGCGGGCCATGCAGAATGACATGATCCAGTGCCTCTTCCCTTATTCTTGCAGCTTCGATAAAAATTTTGAGATTGTCCTTCAGAGTACTCTGTCCTATGTACTGGTGCAAAAGTTCAGGTCTCAGGGACATCTCCACATTTTCTTCTTCATTCATTTGGGATTCATCCAAAATACGCTCATCCATACAAGCACCCCATTACTGTACTAAAAATTTAAGTCCGCTTTTCACTGCATCATCCACAGACTGGATTTCGGTGGTTTTAAGATGCTTTTCTATACGCGTCATTTCCCGCTTCGAGTAGCCGAGCGCCTCGAGTGCAAGAAGCGCCTCGCTGATGTAATGTGCATTGCTGTCTTTCGGTGCTTCTTCCTCAACGGCTTCCCCTGCTGTCAGTTTCCCTTTAAGGTCCAGGATGATCTGGCTTGCAGTCTTTTTGCCGATACCCGGGAATTTCTGCATATAGGCCTGGTCCTCATTTTCAATCGCATTGATGACACCTGCTGGAGACGAAGCTGCAAGTATCGCCATTGCACTCTTCGGTCCGATCCCTGTCACTTTGAGCAGGGACTGGAAAAGAGACTTCTCTTCCATATCTTTGAAACCGTACAGTGTATGGCTGTCTTCCCGCACAATCAGTTCAGTGAAAATCGTCACTTCACTGTCCAATGCCGCTTCGAACCTAAATGGGTTCGGCACATTGATCAAATGGCCGATACCGCCTGTGTCAAGTGTTATATATTGCGGTGTCACTTCTTTGAGCACACCTTTTATATACTGATACATGAAATCACCATCATTCTACAAATTCGAATTCGCCGCCGAGAATCCTTACAGTGTCTCCGGCTTCAATACCTTTTTCCCTTAAAGCATCGTCTATGCCCATCGTGCGCATCTGACGTGCAAAACGGCGTACTGCCGCATCACGGTTGAAGTCCGTCATCTTGAACATCCGTTCAATTGAAGCACCGGACACGACATAGGCGCCGTCATCATCACGCGTAATTTCAAAGGCGTCCCTGTCTTTTTCATGACGATAGACAACCCTCTCGTCTGTGTTTTCCGGAATGACTTCAGCTGCATCCGTCTCTTCGAGCAGATCGGCTACTCTGTACAGGAGTTCATCGAGATTTTTGCGGGTAGCCGCAGAAATGCGGAAGATCTCCTTATCCCCGCCGATTTCCCTCTTAAATCGGTCGAAGACTTCTTCATCCGCAACCAGATCCACTTTATTCAAAACGATGATTTCAGGACGGTGTGTCAGATTTTCATTGTACAGCGCCATCTCATTACGGATCGTTTTATAATCCTCAATGGCGTCACGGCCTTCCGATTCGCTGATGTCAATTACATGGACGATGACCTTCGTCCGTTCAACATGGCGTAAAAACTGATGGCCGAGACCGGTGCCTTCGGATGCACCTTCAATCAGACCGGGCAGATCCGCCATTACGAAAGATCTGCCGTCTTTCGTTTCCACAACACCCAGATTCGGTTTTATCGTCGTGAAAGGATAATTGCCGATTTTGGGTTTCGCTTTTGAGACTGCACTCAGCATTGTGGATTTACCGACGCTCGGGAACCCGACGAGTCCGACATCGGCCATGAGTTTAAGCTCCATAATTACATCGAACTCTTCACCCGGCTCACCGTTCTCGGCAAAGTCGGGAGCCGGATTTCTTGATGTCGCAAAACGGGAGTTGCCGCGTCCGCCGCGTCCGCCTTTTGCAATGACTGCACGCGCCTCATGCTGCGTCAGGTCTGCCAGAGTCTCCTCTGTATCTTTCCTCTTAATCACTGTACCCGGCGGCACTTTTAAAATCAGAGGTTCTGAATTCCTTCCGTGAGCATTCGCGCTCATCCCGTTCTGTCCTCTTGCTGCCTTAAAATGTCTCTGATAGCGGAAATCCATCAAAGTCCGGAGTCCTTCGTCGACCTCGAAAATGATATCTGCCCCATTTCCGCCGTCGCCGCCTGCAGGACCGCCCATCGGTACGTATTTCTCTCTTCTGTATGCAACGATTCCGTTGCCGCCATCTCCGGCTTTCAAGTATATATCAACCTGATCTATGAACATGATTTCACCTCAATTCCTCTGTATTATATCATATCGTATTTTACTCATTTAATGAAAAAGGACATCAGCAGAAGCTGATGCCCGTTAGATAAATTATTTAGCTTCCTGATAGACGGAAACACGTTTTTTATCTTTACCGTAGCGCTCGAATTTTACAACGCCGTCGATTTTGGCGAATAATGTATCATCGCCACCGCGTCCCACGTTTTCGCCCGGGTGGACTTTAGTACCACGCTGACGGAAAAGGATTGAACCGCCTGTTACGAACTGGCCGTCCTGTCTTTTGACGCCAAGACGTTTGGATTCTGAATCACGTCCGTTCCTTGTGGAACCAACACCCTTTTTGGATGCGAAAAACTGAAGATTGAGTTTAAGCATTGCTTTCACCTCACTTATATACAAGTCTGATATGTTCGCCGTATTCTTCTTCAATCGTTTTTAATGATATGATCATGCCCTCCAAAAGAACCTGCATCTTCTCATCCGCCGGATCCGGCGCTATGAAACTGAAGTAGCCTGTATCCTCATCCATTTCTATGGAAGGATCGGCACCGGTCATATTGATGATTGCATTTACAGATCCGAATACAACTGCCGAAGCGCCTGCACATACAAGATCTTTACCGTGTTCATCGAACATGGCGTGACCCGACATGTCAAAGGACTCAACCTGACCTTCGTCGTTGATATTTATGGATACATTAATCATTACGCTTCAATCTTTCCGATTGTGAGCTTCGTATATGGCTGACGATGTCCCTGTTTACGGGAGTAGTTCTTTCTGCGTTTGAATTTAACAACAGTGATCTTCTTGCCGCGGCCATGTTTTTCTACTTTAGCGGAAACAGTCGCGCCTTCTACAGTCGGAGCACCAACTTTAACAGAATCGCCACCGACAAAGAGTACTTTGTCAAAAGTGAATGTATCGCCTTCATCTGCGTTCAATTTCTCAACGTAGATTGTTTGGCCTTCTTCAACTTTCAACTGTTTACCACCAGTTTCGATGATTGCAAACATACTTACACCTCCTGATTTAATAAGACACGCCATTTACAGGTGGACACATGTCGCTTTAACCCGTAATTGTGCGGTTGATGTCTACAAATTCATCAACTACTGCATTATACCAAGCGGTATAAAAGGTGTCAATATTTAGATTGCAGGTTGTTTCTGACTTTCGAGGTCTTCAGGGCTGTCACAAATACAAAAAAGAAGAGCAGCGCATTCAAAAGCAGGCTCGGGGCTGCCCTCAGTGCCAAATAATCGAAAATCGGCATATATACAAGATCAAGCAGCCTGTAAATGAAATATATATATGTTTCGTAAAGGAATGTGAGCAGCAGGATGACGAATGCCATCGCTACAAAATCCTTATAGAACACCCGGAAAGCCGTATGCATGAAAGCCACAAAGGCCACCATGCCGAAAGAATGGATGCCATAGACCGAACCGATATAGACATCCAGCATCAGACCGAAGACGATTCCGATGAATGCACTCATCGACGGGCTCACATAGATCGAGATCAGCAGGACAAACATCAGCAGCAGCCTCGATACAAAATAAACTTCGAGACCGCTGATCGTGACCGGGCTGAATTCCGCGAATAAAAAATCAAGGTACATGAACAAAAGGGAGAACAGGAAGATAATGATCGCTTTCATATTAATCCTCCGTCGATTCCGGACTGCGCTTCAGGACGAACACCGTATCGATATCGTCCACATTGCTCTTCAGCTGGACGTATGCATTCTGACTCAGTCCGTACTCATCATTTTCCACTTCCACTACAGTCCCGATAATGAGCCCTTCAGGGAAATCGCCGACGAGTCCGCTTGTGAAGACTTCATCCCCTTTTTCAAGGCCGCTCCTGTTTTTGATATTCTCCACAACAAGAAGATTGCGTTCATTGTCATACCTGCTGACATTTCCGTATACAGGTGTATCATCATGCATGATTTCAACAGAGAGATTGTTCTGGGATACAGAAGTGGTAAGCATTTCTATGTAACTGGATCCGCCGTTGGCACGTCTTACTGTACCAATCAGTCCTTCAGTCGTCATTACCGCCATGCCTTCTGTAAGGCCGTCCTTCTCCCCTTTATCTATGGTAAAGCTGTTCAGCCACTGGTCCGGCGAACGGGAAATCACACGGGCCGCAGTCGTATCATATTCCCTTTTGGAACTGACATCGAGCGCTTCCCGGAGTTCTTCATTTTCAGCTTCCAGCCGTTCTATATCCGCTTCCATCTGCGGGAGCATATCAAGTTTTGCCTTCAGTTTTTCGTTTTCCTCTATGGCACCAAAACTTTTGCTGATGGTGGAGAAAATGCTGCTGACGAAATTGAGGGGGGCACCGATCACTGTCTGGGTACCGGCTGTCGCATCAGCGGTGAACTGTTCAGCTTTGGTTGTCGAATCCCTGTCACCCATCGAGAATCCGATCAGAAGAATGAGTACTATGATGCCGAATAGTATCATCAGCATCTTATTTCGGTTGAAAAGCTTATTCACAGTAAGGCGCCTCCATAATCCATTATATCTGATTAAAAGAATACCACATCCGGATCATTTTTTTAAAGCATATACAAAAAAGATAGAGAGGCCGGAGCCTCTCTATCACAGATAAGATAATAATATATATGATATCTAGAACAGGATTGAACCCAAGTTCTATCAAAGGCCTGATTCAACGATGATGAGTCGGAAAATCTACCCTTTTATGTCGATTTCGTTACATTTATAATGGTACATGTTATGCCGGAATGTTTCAAGGGCATTTCGCAGAAATTTTACAAAAAGATTACTGCCACATTCCTTTAATGCTGTTAAAACGCTCTATGACGGACTTCAGGGTTTCGTCATCCACAGCGAGTGAAATCCGGATATAATTGCGGCCGCGCGTCCCAAAAGGTATGCCGGGCGTGACAAGTATCGACTTCTCCCTTATGAGGAAGTCTGTAAAACTTTCCCCATCATGGCCTTCCGGCACCCGGATCCAGCCAAATATACCGCCTTTCACAGGGTTCAGCGGGATACCCGATTGCGCGAAAGCTTTTTCAATAATATTTCTTCTTTTCTGAAACTTCACGTGTTGTACAGGAAGTATTTCCTCTTCATGCTGTAACGCCGTTATGGAAGCATCCTGCAGCACTCCCCACATGCCCGCCTGGGTGTGGTCCTGGTAAATATTGAGGGATTCGACCATCTCCCTGTTGCCGACGGCAAAACCGACTCTGAATCCGGACATGTTGAATCCTTTCGACAAGGAATAGATTTCCATCGAACATTCCAGGGACGGATCACTTTCCAGTATGCTCGGATGTTTTTCGTCAAATGAGAATGCAGCATATGCGAAATCATGGACGATTCTGGTTTTCGTTTCTTTGAATCTCTCCACTGTGGCATCAAAGAATTCTTTAGTGGCCACCGCACCCAGAGGATTCGAAGGATAGTTCAGATAGATCAGTCTCGCATTTGAAACTTCCTCTTCATCCAGTGAATCATAATCAGGCAGAAAGTCGTTTTCCGCAAGAAGCGGCAGATCATACACTTCACCGCGCGCAAGTCTGACACCTGCATAATAATCCGGATATCCCGGATTGGGCAGATAGACTCCCTCCCCCGGCTCTATGAATGTCATCGGAAACTGGACCAGCCCGTTTTTCGTCCCGTACAGCAGCGCGATGTTCTCTTCGCCGAGTTCAACATCATATCTATTTTTATAGAAGCGTATGATTGCATCCTTGAAAGACTGCTTGCCCCGGAATACACCATACTTCTGGTTTTCGGGCAGATACACTGATTCAGTGACGGCTTCTTTTATGCTGTCCGGTGTCTCCCCGTCCGGAATGCCGACAGCCAGGTTCAGAAGCGGCAGCTTGCCGATATCAAGTTTTTTGGACATGGCACTGCCGAAATAGCTCGGCGGAATGCTGCTTAACAGTTTATTGGCCATTTAAAATCTCTCCGGTTTATCGAATCCCTGGAACTCTTCGTCGATCGTCTGCTTGAAGTGTTCGGACTCCACTGCCTTAATCAGATCATCTGCCATCTTGCTGTTTTCATCTTCCGCATTGATGACAATCTGATTCCGGAAGTTTTCATTCATTACTTCGAGCTGCAGGGCGTCCGCCAGATTCATGCCGCTTGCCAGAGCGTAGTTGCCCGGCACCAGGGAAAGACCGATCTGATCGACACTCCTCGGCAGCTGTCCCGAATCCTGGAAGACGAATTCCAGGTTTTTATTGTTTTGGGTAATGTCTGCTTCCTCTATGGCCAGCATGTTTGCATCTTCGGCAATTTCAATCAGGCCGGCGTCTTCAAGTGTCTGGAATCCTCTTGAAGAGTTGACCGGATCCAGCGGCAATGCAACTTCACTGCCGTTCTCAATGGCCTCCAATGATTCAAACTGGCTCGAGTAAAGCCCCATCGGTGCTGTCGGCACCTGAATCAGATTTAACAGATCCGTCCCATTTTCCTTATTGAAATCCTTCATAAATGACACATTCTGATACAGGTTCGCATCCAGGTCGCCATTGTGCAGCGCATTATTAGGCTGGATATAGTCTGTGTATTCAACAATTTCAACGGTATAGCCCTGTTCTTCGAGCGCCGGTTTCAGGGCCAGATTCACCATGTCACTGTAAGGACCTGAGGAGGCGCCGATCGTGATGACTTCCCCCTCATCTTCATAGAGGAGTACGCTGGTCACTATGATGATCGCCAGAGTCATTCCCAAAAATGTAAATATTCCGCGCATCTATCTCCCCTCCTGTCTTTGGCTCAGATAGTCGCCAATAATCTGAATGAGCTGAACAATTATAATCAGTACAACAACAGTCGCCACCATCGTTACCGTGTCGTATCTGTAGTAACCATAGCGGATGGCAAGGTCTCCGATGCCTCCGCCGCCGACAACTCCGGCTGTCGCACTGAATGCAACCACAGAAATGATCGTCAGGGTGATCGCCTGGGTGATGCCGCGCTTCGCTTCCGGAATCAATACATCCGTGATGATGAGGAACAAAGAAGCTCCGCCCGCAATACTCGCTTCTATGACGCCTTTATCGATGCCGTTAAAGCTTGTTTCAACCAGTCTTGCGAATAAAGGTATTGAAGCGATGGACAGTGCCACACTTGCAAAAACCGGGCCATGTGAACTGTTCGTCAGCCATGTCGCAAGCGGCATGATCGCGACGATCAGAATGATGAACGGGAAAGATCTGATGACGTTTGTCAGTGCGCCGAGAAATGCATTCAGCGGCTTTATCTTAAACAATAGAGGATTCGCCGTAATATAAAGCAGTATCCCGAGAGGAAGACCGATCAGTACCGCGAAGAATATTGAGATGGAGACCATCAGCGTCGTCTCCAGCAATGCCTTATACAAAAGTGGAGAAATTTCAACCAGTCTATTCATAAATTTCAGCCTCCTCTATACCTTTGGACTCTTCGATGAACCGCTTTAATTTACCGATTTCTCCGCTCCCGCCCTGGACGTGGAGCATAAGGAAACCAAGCGGCATGTCGTTGATGTATTCGATGCGGCCGTTCAAAATGCTGATTTCCAGATCAAAATGACGATAAAGCTGATTCACATAATTGGCTTCTGCATTTTCATTTAAAAATTTGATGGTGATCACCCGGGACTGATCCGTTTCCACTATATGCGGAGGGATGACAAAATCATAAATGTCCTGGACGAACCCCTGCGTCACTTTATGTTCCGGATGACTGAATATATTATATACATCATTGGTTTCAATGATTTCGCCGTCCGACATTACACCGACACGGTCCGCCACTTCTTTGATGACCTCCATTTCATGGGTGATGAGGACAATCGTTATTCCCAGGTTTTTGTTGATCTTCCTGAGCAGCTTAAGTATATTTTTCGTCGTATCGGGATCAAGCGCACTGGTCGCTTCGTCACACAGCAGGACTTCCGGATCATTCGCCAGCGCCCGTGCGATACCGACCCGCTGCTTCTGTCCGCCGCTCAGGTTTCCAGGAAATGAATGCACTTTATCCGACAGCCCGACCAATTCCAGCAGTTCTGCCACCCTGCTTTTCACCTGATGCCGGTCGAACTTACTGGCTTTCAGGACAAACTCGATATTTTCATACACCGTCTTCGATTCAATCAGATTGAACTGCTGGAAGATCATCCCGATTTTCTGCCTTTTGATACGCAGCTCTTTCTCAGACAGCCTGTCAAGTGCCACACCGTTAACCGTAATGCTGCCGGTCGTTGGCCGCTCAAGCAGATTGATCAGCCGGAGCAGTGTGCTTTTTCCTGCACCACTGAAACCGATGAGGCCGAAAATCTCTCCGTCATTGATGATCAGATCTGTCGGCTTCAATGCTTCCACTTTCCTGCCCTTCACCTCAAATGTTTTAGATACATCTTTTAACTCAATGCCCATTCAAACCCTCCATTCCTAATAAAATAACCACCTGCCGAAATGATCGGCAAATGGTTATTAAGATTTCATCTCTCAAGCCGCTGCCTGCAGGATTTAGCACAGTACTCCGCAGAGTCCGCTGCTGAAGTTTCATCGGGCCTGATCCCTCCACTTCTCTGGATAAATAAATTATTTGATTGTTCTTAACTTTAGAGCAACCCATTCGAAAAGTCAATACACTATACAGGTGTTCCTGTCACCTGCATCTCATACATTTTGGCATAGTTCTTTTTATCCTGCATCAGCTTTTCGTGATTGCCCTGTTCGACAATCCTGCCGTCATCAAGCATTAAAATCTGATCGGCGTGCTGCACTGTAGACAGCCTGTGGGCGATGATGAAAGTGGTCCTGTCCCGGCTGACAACTTTCATCGCATGCTGGATCATCTGCTCCGTCTCAGAATCAATATTGCTTGTCGCTTCATCAAGCACAAGCACTTTCGGATTGAAAGCAAGAGCCCGGGCAAATGAAATCAGTTGCCGTTCACCAAGCGAAAGTGTCGATCCCCGCTCGGTAAGCTCACTGTGTATGCCCGCGTCCATCCTGTCCATCAGATGCTCTCCGCCCACGCTGACGAGGGCAGCCCTGGCATCTTCTTCACTGATGTCTTTATTATTGAGACGGATATTATACAGAAGTGAACCGCTGTAAATGAACGGATCCTGCAGCACGATGGACATCTTGCTTCTGAGTGACTGCCTGGAAATATCTTTTATATTCCTGCCGTCAAAGAGGATTTCGCCATCCGCCGGATCATAGAACCGCATCAGCAGATTGATGATTGAGCTTTTACCCGAGCCGGTATGGCCGACCAATGCAACAGTCTCTCCCGTGGCAACATTGATATTGATATCCTCCAGAACTTTTTCTTTTCCATCATATGAGAAACCGACATTTTTAAATTGAATTGACCCGCTGAAATTTTCAAGTCTTCCATTGTCATCCGGTTCTTCTTTGGCATCCAGCAGCTCGAATACTTTTACTGCCGCTACGCGCGCTTCTTCGAAAATATTGAGCTGTCCGATGATGTTATAGAGAGGATTGAAGAACCTTGTAATATAATCCACCAGCACATACATCGTTCCGACCGACAGTGCCTGCGTATCATTCAGAAAACCGGACGCAAAAATATACACCATGACAGCAAAGATCAGTGACCTGAAACTTTCCAGAAGATTTTCCCCTGTTGCACTTTCCAGATTGATGAGCCGTTTTGAATTTTTTACATAATTGTCATTCAACGCCCCGAATTCTTCCTCTATCTGTGCTTCCCTGTTGAAAATCTGGATAATCGGCATGCCATTGATCGATTCATTGATCATGGCATTCATATCACTGTTCCGCTCCCTTTTATTATGGTTGTAATCATTGGAATATTTCCTGTAGAGAATCATCCACAATATCACAAGCGGGATGAAAATCAGCATCATCAGCCCTGTCCACAGATTGATGGTGAAAATGATTACGGTAATCGCACCCACCGTCAGCGCACTGACCATGAACATGGGCAGGACGATACTGAACATCTGAAGGATGGATTCGGTATCATTGGTAATCCTCGCCACCACTTTACCGGCAGGCAGATCATCAAAATATCTGATCGGCAATTTTTGCACATGCCGGAAAATATCATTTCTCATATTTTGGACGACGAGTGCCCCCGACTTCTGCAGTATCACCGTCTGATAATAGCTGAAGATTGCATGAAGGACTTTTATGAAGAAGAAAAGCCCGAGAAGCTGGAAAATCGGCGTCAGTTCGATTGAATTGCCGCCAACCTTGATATGGTTATCCAAGATCAGCATTGCAATGAAAGGCCCCAGAAGCTCAAAACCGACCATCAGTATCATCAGGACAATTCCTGTGATGAACAACCATTTGTAAACAAGCGCATATTGCAGTAATCTTTTTAATTCTTCCATCAGGAAACACCTCCCGTCTGGTAATACATGCTTTGTGTACTGTACCAGCCATTGTTCTGCATAAGCTCTGTGTGGGTGCCGATTTCTGCGATTTCACCGTCATCCATGACGATGATGATATCTGCATGCGTGATTGCAGATAATCTGTGTGTAACGATGATCGTCGTTTTCCCTTTTCTGCTCTCCCTGATGTTATCAATGATCCTCTTTTCAGTTTTAGCATCCACTGCACTCAGTGCATCATCCAGTATCATTATGTCAGGGTTCTTGATCAGACTCCTCGCAATGGATATCCTCTGCTTCTGCCCGCCGGAGAGGGCAATACCTTTTTCACCGACCATCGTGCCGAGGCCTTCAGGCATCCGCTTCAGATCAGAATCAAATGCACTCAGCCTGATTGCTTCCATCAGTTCTTCGTCAGTGGCCTCCGGCTTCCCGAATCTGATGTTCTGTTCGACAGTCCTTGAAAACAGGATGTTTTCCTGTGAGACATAGCCGATCTTTTCACGCAGCTGCACCCTGCTGAGTTCTGCAACATCCATGCCGTCAATGATCAGGCGTCCTTCCCCGCCAGGATAGTATTTCAAAAGCTGTTTGATCAATGTCGTCTTTCCGCTTCCTGTCTTCCCTGCGATTCCGAGTGTCTGCCCGGACTCCAATTCGATATTTATACTCTTAAGGTTTTGACAGGTGCTCAGCGGATAGGTGAATGAAACATCATCGAAGTTCATATCAGTATCCTGAACAATCAAGCTACCGTCATCATTTACATCATCCTCCGTCTCCAGCACAGTGTCTATCCGTGTCAGAGACGCATTGCCGCGCTGCAGGATATTGAACAGCATGCCGAGCGCAAACATCGGCCAGACCAGCATATTAAGATAGATGTTGAATGTGACAATGTCGCCGACGGTGATGACACCCCGGTTGGCGAGTACCGCACCATAGCCGAATGCCACCATGAAACTTATCATCGTCACTATGATGGTCAACGGCTGGAACAGTGCATCGAGACGCTCCACCTTCATGAACTTGTTGAGGTAGCTGTCTGTCATCCCCTTAAATCTTTCACCTTCCGGCTCTTCCTGTACATAACTTCGTGTGAGCCGGACACCTTCAACCACTTCAAGCACAGAATCATTCATATGGCTGAACGCTTCCTGACTCTCCTTATGCGCCGCATTGATCTTTCGGCCAAGCTTCGCCTCAATCACAGCAAGCAGCGGCAGGGGGAGCAGCGCATAAAAAGTGAGCTCCCATGATACCGTAATGCCCATCGCCAGAATGATTGTCCCCATGAAAGTCGTCGAATCGATGAGAGTGAGCACACCCCAGGCTGTCGCCTGGTGTACACTCCTAAGATCATTCGTAGCACGTGCCATAAGGTCACCGGTTTTATTCTTCTCAAAAAAACTCGGAGACATCATCAGGAATTTACGCATCAGTTTCATGCGGATGATACTTTCAATTTTAACTGCACCGCCGATCAGCAGGTACTGCCACAGAAAACCGCCGGTGTAACTCAGCAGGATGACCGCAGCAAAAATGGAGATCAGCTGCCACATGAGCATTGTCGTAATCTCTCCTGTACTGATAAAATCAATCGCCCTTCCGATCAACTGTGCCGGAATTACTTCCAGTACATTGACGATCAGCAAAACCAGAAGGATCGATATATAGCGTCCCTTGTTTTCTTTAAAAAACCACTTCAATTTAAATAAAAATTCAAACATGATTAACCACCCTGTCCCCAATCAGGGTTCTTATCTTCTCCTACCGCCGATAAAACCCCTTGGTTTTCATTGTTGTCGCATAGTCTTCTGGCGCATTTTCAAACTGACTTTCCAACTCAATTATTGACATATCAAGTCATCCCCTTTGAATTCAGAATTTTCTTAAAAATAACGATAAAAAAAGTGCGCACTATTTTGTGCACACAGAAAAATCGCATAAAAATAGAGAGGCTTCAAGCCTCCCTAACACAGATAAAAAATAATATATATGATATCTAGAGCAAGTTTATGATGAATAATCAGGCTCTATCAAAGGAGGCACCGTTATGAAGTTGGGTATATAAAACTTTAGCTGAGTTAATCATCAGGTTGTCCTCCTTGTTATGTTATTTTTAAGACATGTTCATCATATCGTAATAAATTTCGGTTATCAACATATTTTACAAATGTTACACCTCTGTAATATTATTGTAATAAAAATCCGCTCAAACACACCCTCTGAAAAAGAGCAGTCATTTATAATACAATGGAAATACCATAGAAGGAGGCTTCCCCCATGAATATTTTACTCTTAGGCGCCACCGGCCGGGTCGGCAGCCACATACTCGAATTTGCACTTGGTGAGGGGCATCATGTTAAAGTACTGGTGCGTAATCCAGAGAATATGCAGACGGATAATAAAAATCTGGATGTGACCGAAGGAAATGTTTTAAATGAAATGGATATACAAAACGCAATAAAAGGAACAGATTTGGTAATCAGCGCACTCGGGACAGACGGCACCACCACTCTCACAGACAGCATGCCTTTAATCATCCGCACGATGAAAGAGGAAGATATAAAACGCATCATTACTATCGGGACAGCCGGTATACTCCAGAGCCGGACGGAACCGGAAATACTGCGCTATCAGTCAAGCGAATCAAAACGCAAAACAACAAGGGCTGCGGAAGAACACCACAAAGTCTATGAGCTGCTTGAAGACTCAGGGCTCGATTGGACAATCGTCTGTCCGACTTATCTTCCCGACGGCGCACATACAGGGGAGTACCGCGTAGAAAGAGATTATCTGCCGGAAGAAGGGAAAATGATCTCCGTACCGGATACAGCAGAATTTGCGTTCAGTCAGGTAGAAGATGACAATTATGTAAAATCGCGGGTGGGCATAGCCTATTAGAAAATAATGAAAGAGTACTATATATATTTAAAAAGTAACACTCAATTTACTCTCGTGAACATTTCATATATAATAAAATAAAAATTACTTTTTACAATTTGAATGAAATACTATAGATTTTTTCGCATCGATTTTACTTAGCTGGTTATATGGGAGGTGAAAATATGAAGTCATATTGGCTGAACATTCCTGTAAAAGACGTACAGGCATCCATGGAGTTCTTCGGGAAAATCGGCTTTGACGTAAATCCTGGCAAAGATGAAACTCTTGCACAGGTTCTGGTCGGTGAGCAGCCGATACTGTTGTTCAGGGAAGATGTCCTACAGTCCTTCATAGGCGGAGAGCTCGCTGACACCAGCGCTGGAAATGAATTTGTAGTCTCTTTCAATATGGAAACCAACGAAGAAGTCGATGAACTCTGCAGAAAAATCACCTTGAACGGCGGATCAGTACTGGAAGGACCCGCTGTCATCAGAGGCTACTACGGTTGTCTGTTCACTGATCCGGACGGACATAAGTACAATGTGATTGTCATGTGATATTAAATTTATCATGTCAACCGACAGACTATAAAGTTTAAAAAGTAAGAAAGGCTGCGGACCGTACCGGGTACTGATAGATTTAATAGAAAGGAAGCAAATCTATATTAAATAGAGTTTGCTCCCTTTTCATTGCCCATATATACATCTGGACTTATTTAGTTTTTAATTATTAATATATTTTTCGAAAATCTCACCGTAATCCTGTTTCTGATATTGTTCATAGGTGTTCTTGTACCAGTCGAAGCTGAACTCTGTTAAAGCTTTGTACTGATCTGCAGTATTCTCTTCACCAAGTCGTGCATTCTGAAGAATTTGTACCGCTTTATCCAAACTCTGTTCAGCATGTCTGCTGATAATTTTATTTTCATAAGACTGTTCTGAAATGAACAGGAGTGCTTTATAAAGATCCTTCAGACGCTCGATTTCGTTCTTCTGGACATCGATGACGAAAGGCACATTGCCCATGTTAAAATTAATCTGTATGTCGATATCAATAGTACCGGCAGTTTCAAGCAGAACATTATTCACTTCAAACTGAGTATAAGGATAACGCTTCAGTGTACGTTTGGAGGAAGTTGCTTTTTCTCCATCCACATGAATAATGGCGAGATTAGTAAAGCAGTACTCATCCATTTTAGTTTTAATCAGGAAATAAATTTTTTCATCATCTTCATGTCTTACATAATCATCCGCATCCGTCTGATCATAATCCTGTGGATCGATAATTTTACCGATATCGGATAAACCGAGGGCATCTGAAGCCATTTTCTTAAACATAGAAACTCCCTTTCAATGAAAGATTTTATTATTTCAAGATAAGTATAACAATACTGGCGAAAACAATGCGAGAGATATATTGCGTTCCTTACCAGTCTGAAGTGAAATAGAGCTTATATCTGCTGTGATCTATGAACTTCGCATGATAAAAATCACTTGCTGCCTGATGCACATAAGCATGATATATCTGATCGTATTTATATGAACCGAAAAAAGGCCCTGGAAATGTAGGCATCAAAAGATGTGCTTTTTCAGGTTGGTGTCGTATTTCGTTAAGTATCAGATATATTTCATTCACTATTTCATAGGTCAGTTCAATTTTTCCACAGTTTTCAAGTTCATATTGTTTAACAAAGTACCCTTGCAATGCATTAAACTTCCTGTAATAGCTGTACTCGATAATTTCATCGGTCTCTTTATCCTCTAGATAAATATACATATCTAAGCCCATTCTCTTCCCCCTATTTTATATAGTTCATTTCCTTTAAACTGATATATTTTCCAGAGCCTATTATTATATGATCCAGAAAATCTACACCTATGATATCCCCGCACTCATGCAATCTCTTGGTTACCTCAATATCTTCTCTTGATGGAGAGGGATCGCCGCTTGGATGATTGTGAACACATATAATGGCAGCAGCACTTCTTTTTACTGCTTCTTTATAAATTTCTCTTGGATGAACAATAGAGCTGTTCAATGAACCTTTGAACATAGTTTCCTGATGAATAATCATATTTTTAGTGGAAAGAAACAATACAACGAAATGCTCCTGCTGATAATATCTGAGTTTCTCCATAAGCAAATTACATACATCATCTGGACTTTTAATATACACGTCCTCTTCCAGGGAATGCGTATGCATTCTTATCGCGATTTCTATAACTGCGAGAATTGTAATCGCTTTGGCAGCGCCAATCCCTTTTATTTGGATCAATTCCTGGTATGTCAGGTTCCGCAGCTCGCGTATTGATTTCATATCTTTAATAATTCTATTTGCAACAGTAATGCTGGATTCGTCCCTGCTTCCTGTATTTATTATTATCGCCAGCAATTCTTGATTTGTGAGTTTATCTGGACCGTATGTCATAAGTCTCTCGCGCGGTTTATCAGATGTATGCATTTCTTTGATCATCATTGTTATAAAAATCCTCCGTAATATATCTGATTAAAATCTTCATACAAAAAGAAACATAGAACTGCAGCATTTGCGATGAAGGGTACAAGCGGTATTTTTTCATTTTTATGTTCTTTATATAAATTGATCATAATAACAAATAGTCCACCTATTATATAAGTAAGCAAAATTGTATAGATGAAGAAGTTGACAGGAGTAATCAAAGTGATGACAGTGAATAATTTTATATCCCCATATCCAATTGAGTCAGAAAAAAGAATGTAAATTACATGCAGAATAAGGATAACAATGATATCTCTGACAGGCTCTATATAATATAAATCTGTCAAGTACAGACCCGTAAATAAAAACAGCAGGTTCATATGATTCGGTATAGTCAACGTATTAAAATCATAGAATGAAAGAGGAACTAAGAGAGAGACAAGCAGATAATATAATGTATAATCTGATAGTCCTAAATCAAAGAATAAAGGCATAACAAAAAGAACAATTACAATGATTTCGCACATCGGATAACTAAGGTCGATTTTTCGTCTGCAATACTTACATCTTCCTCTGAGTAATAAATAACTGATTACTGGTATAAGATGATGCCATCTCAAATTTCCATTACATGAATCACATTGGCTTCTTCTATAAATAAAATTAATGTTCTTCATAGAAGTTGCAGCATATAGGAACGATGCAATTACTCCACCCAGCATAATTATTGCCAGCATGTTATCCCCTCCATATCATTTCAAACTTATAATAATAGACTTTAAAATTGTTGTAAAAATGCAATAACATAATATTTGGAGTTTAACTGGCTTTTAAATTAAAAACTGCATAAAAAAACAGTACAGAATTGGAATATCTGCACTGGTACTATTAAAATTATACTTATTTAGAGATTTAATCGAAAAATTGATTCAAGACTTATGAAAATGAATAGAAAAATAATAGTATAGAAAATATTGTTACACAAATCTCTTAAAACCCCGTAATTTTTTTGCTCAATTTTATCCCTATTGTATAAAATAGATTAACATTCTTCATTCTCTAAAAAATACTGAGAATAGGCCATAGGATCCGCCTGGTTCTATGGCACTAATTTATATAGTAGAAGTGAAAATCAGGCAAACTGGAGCATAGTTTCACGCCCTTTAAATACGTTCTAACCATCTGGTGATGCATTATCTTGCACCACCACCGCCTCCGCCACCAGCTCCCGCACCGCCGCCGGCACCGGTTGCGCCTCCACTGCCTGAGGCTGCAGATGAGCTGAAACCACCCTGACCGAGTCCTTTCGACCAGCTCTGGCTGACCATATGCGGTCCGTAATAGTAATGCATGTATGCAGGATATGCGTCACTCCTGTCTTCCGGAGTTAACTTGGAAAGATATTTTTTGACAGCATGGTCTTCGCCAACTAGTACGCTCCATATCATATGCTGTCTGTAGTCAGCATTTTTATGAATGCGGCCGTAGTCCTCTTTCAGGTAATTCTTATACTGTGTCAGATGATCCAGGAGTTTCTCCGTAGGAATCATGAGCGGTACCGTAATGCCGAATATCTTCTCGGTATCATATTTGAGACAGCCGTTCTCCTGCAGCCGATAAGCAGAGTACTTTTCAATCTTATCGGCAACCTTACTCACTGCTTTCGCGTTTTTCTTCGACCATTTTGTAAGTCTTTCCTCATTGATTCGACCGCCATCATCTGCCGCTTCAATGAGCATCCGCCATAGAAGCGGTTCATAACCGTCTTCCCCGAGCTCCATATCCTTCAATTGATCGCTGAATTCTTTGAAAGTGTATGAATCAGGTTCGTCCATTGTATGATAATCACGAATGAAGATTTCAGTTGTACCTTTATCAAGTTTCTTATCCGGGTCACTGTCGATTTCGATAGTGATATTCCCTTCGTTTGTCCACTTCATCAAGTACGCCTGGAATATTTCCTCGAAACCACCCATATGAAGATGTTTCAGAATCATTGCGATAGCTGCATAATCATCAATTTCCGGTGGCATGGCTGCTTCGTGGTCTTTATTCCTTCTGTTGATAGCAGCAGCCGAATCGATATGACCGGCTTTTGACATCCTGGAAGTAAATCGTTTTACGATTAAGATCAGTGCAAGGCCAACGGCAAAAATGCCTCCGACGATTGAACCGATGGCCCAGCCGCTCAGACTCCCGTCATCATATATGGAGCCGTCTTTCGCCGCTTCAGCTTCTGACGCGAGTGTGCCATCATCTGTCACACTTGTATTATAAGTACCTTCTGCGAAATGCATCAGCAGCACAGCATCGTTTGCATCCGTCAGTGTTTCTTCCGCATTCCATGTAATACCGTCACCCGAACGGTTGATGTCGCCTTCGAAGCCAAATCCCCAGAACCGCATGTCTTCGCCAAGCGGCACTTCAGATGTCACATTCATGGTGAAATCTTCTGTGGGAAGATCACTGAACGTATCAAAGTTCCAATACAGTGACTGTCCGTCCTCGAGATTTCTGACAACATTTTCAAGCGTGTAATTGACAACATATGTCTGTTCGCCATACTCACCGATGCCCCAAACGAGCTCGATGCCGTCATCAGTCTCTATGACCCCATATTTGCCGGCTTTCTCTTCAAGTTCCGCATCCTGATCCCAATCTGTTTCTTCAGTGTATCCCTCAACAGAAAAATCCGTAACTTCGACTTCACCCATGTCCTCTTCATTGAAGGTCATATAATTTTCCGTGCCTTCCGTCATTTCCGCTTTACGTGTTTCTGTCACACTCACAGAGCCGTCCTCATTGATGTGGATATCCAATTCCAAATTGTTGATTTCATTCGCTTCAGCACTTTGTCCGAATGCCAGGACTGCTGTAAGAGCCATGAGTATGGTAAACAGATGCTTCATCGTCTCTTCCCCTTTTTAAGTATATTATATGTATTTTTCCCTGCTTTCATAATTCTATCTTAACAAAAAATATAATTTATAACTTAAATAGCAAAAAAGACAGAATCTGATTCAAAATCAGGCCTGCCTTTTTTGCTGAAACGCATCAATTCTGTGATGTCATTTCTCCTATATATCTGAACTTCCCTCTGCATCTGCCGCATATATACCGTTTTTCATATCCCTTGATGTTTTTGCTGAAATTATATCTGCACCGTCTGCATTCATAAAGGTGACTCCGGCCTTTGTAGGCATAGGTCCTGGTTCTCGAGATTCCAAGACGCCCGAGTGCATTGATGAACGTTTCATCTGAATCCCTGTATGGCAACCCTTTGGCATACAGTGCGTAATGGACGCATTCATGATATAGGACGTCCAGGATTGTTTCCTCCGTGTTATGATATATGAATTCATAGGATATCACTATCTCGTTTTTTACAACTTCATTGCCTCTGTATTTTATTTGAAATGCCCCGAGCCTTGATTTCATGCGTTTGGAAATCCGAATGGGAACACCAAGCCCAATATCAAAATTTTTATTAAGGAATTCATCTGCATGCATTTCAAGTGTACGTAGATCCATTACTTTTCTTCCGCCACTTCGTCGAAGAAGTATTTTTCGAGTCTGATTCTTTTCTTTTTATTAAAATCATAACTTTTCAGTTTTTCCAAATCCTGCAGATATACGTCCAATGAATCTGACAGCATCAAATTCACCGGAGCCTCGTGTTGCGGATCTTTTTCCTGATACAGGACGATAAATTTCCCTTTGGCTTTGGCGTAGCCAATTTCAAAAGCTGTTCCCGGATCAACATGCTTATCTTCATAATCATGGACGGCAACAATTGCATCACACCACTCAACATGTTTGATGTCATTGTTATAAACCGCTTCTCTCCATTCGTCCGAACCATGTTCCAGATGATCCACCTGCTGAAGTCTCGGGGAGAACACTTTAGTGACTGATTCGTTCTCTTCCAAAGCTTTCTCCACTCTTTTCACTCTATGTAACTGTTCCTGATTAAAAAACGGACTTCCTAAATAAATTTTCATCAATTTCACCTCGCCACTTAATATACCAGATTGGACGGCTTTATATAATGACAAAAGCAGTACAGAGATGTCAGCACTGGTGAAGATTTCCTGAAAAACAGATGATATTAAAATGACACCCTTTAAATAATAAGAGTGTCATTTTAATATATATGCTGACTAGAACAATTCTTTCGCAAGTAATCTGTACACTTCAAGCCGCTTCTCCTGGGAGTGCGGTATGCTGCATATCATCGCTTCATCGAAGCCGTACATTTCCTGTTCATCTTTCAGCTGTTTAGCAACTTCTTCCGCCGAACCGACGATGTGGAGATGACGTCTGTCTGCAATCCGCATCTTATCCATCTCTGTGAGCGGATACTCCGCCGCTTCTTCCGGCGTCATGGCCTGGGTGATCTGCCCGCTCATGAGTTTCAGGCTTGCGATGTCCTGCGGCAGCGCCTGAAATTCTGCTTCTTCCTTCGTTTCTGCAGCAGTGACCATGTAACATACATTGATTTCGGGCTTTTCCATTAAAGCAGAAGGCTCGAAATTCTCTTTATATGCATCCAGTATCCCTTTGCTCAAATCTCCATTGAAGAATTGTGCGAATGAATAGCCCGCACCGAGTTTGCCGGTCGCAATAGCACTGTTCCCACTGGAGCCGAGCATCCAGGCTTCCGGCAAAGCGACATTTTCCGGGGTTGCCTTGACTGCACCGTACAATTTACCTTCCGGTGTTTCATCACTTATATACTGCATAGCAATCTGGAATTTCTCATACATATTATCCATCTGCGGCCGTCTGCCTTCAGCTAATGCATAAATACTCTGACCATCTCCGCCCGGTGCCCTTCCGGCACCGAAATCTATCCTCCCCGGTGAAAAGGCACTGAGGGTCTTGAACACTTCGGCCATTTTCAGCGGGGAATAGTGCATCATCATGACTCCGCCTGTTCCGATACGGATGTTTTCTGTCTTTGCCGCCAGTCTTGCCGCTGTGACTTCGGGTGCCGAACTGACGTGTGACGGCAGACTGTGATGTTCCGCCATCCACATTCGGTGATATCCCAGTTCATCGGCAAGTATTGCGAGTTCCTCTGCTTTTTTCAAAGCATCTGCTGCATTATTTCCTTTTGTAACGGGCGCCTGGTCCAGCACACTTAATCTCATCAGATAACATCCTTTTCTTTGTTTATATATCGAGTGACTTTGCGAATTCCTGCTCTCTCTTCAGTTTTTCCGGTGTGACATCATTACCCAGTGGATCGACAACAGTCAATCCTGAAAAGGAATCGAGCACCTGCCCTCTGATCTGTTTCAAATAGTCTTCCCTCAATTGTTTCTGCTCTGCTCTTTCAAAGTCTGTCAGTCCTGTTGTTTTCTGTTTGTTTGCAAGTTCATTAATTCTATCGAGTCCTATAATCATTCTCTATCCTCATTTCTTTAATTATTGAAAAACGTAAATTTTGGCTTCATTATTGCCGGAAATTTCGGTACAATGTACTCCCCAAGTTCCTGAATCACTTCTTCCGCCGGCCTGCTGCTATCCTTCAGTCCGATCATCACATGATTCACTCCCGCATCCTGATAGGCATCAAGATAATCCATCAAAAAGTTACGTCCCGCCCTGAAACCGATCTGGCGCTTTTTGGGGGCTTCACCAGGCCGTTCGGACAAGTCGACGAACAACGGCTGTGCAAATGGTTTGAACATTTCTGTTGCCTGCCGCCATTTCGCAATCAGCTCTTTCTGTCCTTTTAAATCCTGCGGATAAAAGAACCAGCCGTCCATATTCTCAGCCAGCCATTCCAGTGTCTGACTACCGTAGCCAGTACCGAAAACAGGAATATCCGATAACTCCGGCTTCGGTACCACATCTCCGTGCGTCAAATTTACACGTTCTGTCTGGATTTCAGGAAACTCTTCCTTCCATAGTTTTCTCATAACATGAAGGGATTCCCGGAACAGTTCTCCTTTATCATCAATATCTGTTTTGAATGCCGGAAATTCTACCGGACGGTCTCCGCTTGCTGCTCCGAATAAAAACCGGTTCCCTGACAGACTCTCCAATGTCGCTGCGGATTTTGCTGTATGGAGAGGGTTCCTCAAAGTTGTGACAATACTGCCTGTAGCAAGTGCTATCTCATCCGTATGTGCCGCAATGTAAGTCAGGAACATGAACGGATCGTACAAACCGCCAACATCCCCAAAGTCCGGGTCATACAACGGTGCATCTCTTACTGTCAAAGAGGCAAATCCGTAATCCTCGGCACGCCTCGCAAGCTGCACCTGTTTCTCCAGATCCATTTCCGGAAAACTGCCTTTATAGGCTTCCAAAGGAAAGTTCAATCCCAGAGTCATCTTCCCTTCCTTGAAAGTTCTGTTAAAACCTCTATGTGATTCAAACTGCTTCAATACTCTCACCTGATTCCATATTCATTAGACCACCATGTTCTCTTCAACCCAATTTTTCAGGTCAGTGACATGGTTCACAAAACGTTTCGATTCCACCTGCTCGGACAAAGAAGCAATGGTCTCCCGCTTCAATACCGACTTCCAGGAATCCTCAGCCTCTTCCATCAGCTCACCCAGCACACAGCACCGGTCATCCTTCTCAAGTTCCAGTACATCATTCAGTATGCCGCTCGGACTGTAGAGAGACTGCTGCCCTTCGATTGCAACGTAAATATCATATACCCGGATGTCTTCCGGGTTCTTTTTAAGTTTGAATCCACCCTTCACTCCGGGCACGGACGTAATCAGGTCGGCACTTACCAATTTTCTCAAAAGTTTTTGAAAATATGTGGGTGATGCTCCGATCTGTCCGCTGATCACTTCACTGTGCAGCACTGCCTTCTCCGGCAGCATATTCAATAGAAGAACAGCGTATACTGACTGTTCGACACCTGTTTTCATCTGCATATCATTCACCGCTTCTCATTAATCATACATTAAACCGGACAATGATTATCCGAATTATAATTGATTGTATCAGGTTTTTTCTGAGGGAGCAATATCCATGCTTGAATATAGAAACATCCCCGCTCTGACAGCGAGGATGCATAATAATATTCTCTATAATAAAAATCTTGACGTAACAACCATAGGGTGTCACCTCATATGATCATGATGATTCCAATTACTGTAATTTTCGGTCTGTTTATGTTACAGCGCCTCATCGTATGAGATCAATATCTCTTCAAAAAGATTCCAGAATCTCTCCTGATCGACCGATTCCGCAAACAGCGTATTCGGCTCAAGTCCGGTTGTCCCTAGCAGATCCACTGCAGTCATGCCGTAAGTGAATTCCCCTTTAGTTTCAACGCTGACGTTTACACGGCACGTTCCGAACACCTCCGGTTCGAGCAGATACATCGTTGTACATGCATCGTGGATAGGTCCTCCCTCAAAACCGAAATGGTCTTTATAGGCCGCGCCGAAGAATTCCAGCAGTTCGGAGACGAACACCGCAACTTTATTATCCAGTTTATTGAATCTTTCCTGGACAGCACTATCAGCAATCACCTGATGGGTCACATCAAGGCCGAACATAGTAATCGGCACACCGCTTTCAAAAACGACTTGAGCCGCTTCTGCATCCACATAAATATTGAATTCGGCTGCAGGGGACCAGTTCCCGAAAGTGCCGCCGCCCATGAGTACGACTTCTTCTATGTTTTCTTTTATCTCAGGCGCTTTGACTAAAGCCATGGCGATATTTGTAAGCGGTCCTGTCGGTACGAGCGTCACTTTTTCCTTGGAAGATTTTACTGTTTCTATAATGAAATCCACTGCATGCTGATCTTCATGTGTTTTCATGGGTTCAGGCAGTGCCGGGCCGTCCATCCCTGTCTCTCCATGTATTTCAGGGGCAATCTCACTCTGCTTGACCATCGGCCGTTGTGATCCTTTGTAAACCGGCACATCCAGGTCCAGCAGTTCGCAAATTTTTAACGCATTGACGGTGTTCTTCTCCACTGCAACATTACCGGCAACCGTCGTAATTCCCAAAATGTTTAAATGGCTTCTTTTTGAAGCTGCGATGATGATGGCAATCGCATCATCATGCCCTGGATCACAATCCAAAATTACGTTTCTCTTTCCCATAAACGCGCCTCCAAAAATAATAGATTCTTCATCATTTTACCAATCTATGAAAAAAGGACAAAAAAACAGAACCCGGAGGTTCTGATCCATGATTATTGCGGCCCTTCTTCGACGACAGTCTCCACATCTGAAACAATCTCATCCAATTGGAACGATGTATCCCCGGTATCGACACCGGAGTAGTCCTTAAGGATTTTTCCATTCTGATCGATCAGGTAAAAACTGATGCCATGGGTGACCTGGTTACTGCCTTTTGGCGGCGGTGCCACGATTGTCTTGAAATTCTTCTCTGCGAAGTTTCTGATGAAATCATAATCATAGCCATTAAGGAGCTTCCACTCTGTGCCTTCCGGCACATTATAATGTGATAAATACTCACTCATCACTTCAGGCGTATCCGTCTCGGGGTCGACTGTAAAGCTGAGAATGCCGTAATCTTCAATACCTTTTGCTTCCAGTTCATTGACCACCTCTGTCATGTTCGAGGTCATCGGCGGACAGACAGTCGCACAATTTGTAAAGATGAAATCCAGGATCCATACTTTACCTTCCATATCCTCGCGGGTAAATGTCTCACCATTTTCGTCGGTGACTTCAAAATCATTTATTTCATTGCCGTACCTTGACATTACCTCGACGCCGGAGGAATTACATGCAGATAAAATCATGGAAAAAACAACAATACTCAATAAAAGCCTTCTCATCTAACATACCTCCGAAATTATCCTAACCTAACTATATCAAATAAAAAATCACGGACAAGCGCTAAAAATAGCTTTTTGTGAAAACTGTGTGGCACCTGTAAAGCGTTTTATTGACATTCGGAATCTCATGAAATAAGAAGGCAGCCTGATGTATTAGGCTGCCCTCCCGGTTATCTGAAGTTTGCGGTACTCCGCTCATTCACTGCTTTGACTTCCAGTATATTTTCCATTCTTTCCTTCAGCTCTTCAACGTGGGATATGATACCGACCATTTTGCCGCTGGTCTGCAGCTCTATCAGAGTGCTGATTGCCATATCAAGTGTTTCGGGATCCAGTGTACCGAACCCTTCGTCTATCAGCATCGTATCGAGGCTTATGCCGCCTGATTCCTGCTGCAGTGCCTCATTCAATGCCAATGCGAGCGTCAGGGAGGCCTGGAATGTCTCTCCGCCGGAAAGCGATGAGATATGTCTGGCCCGGTTATTGTAAAAGTCGAACACTTCTATATCGAGTCCTGTCTTACGGTTACTTCTGCCTGTACTCCGTCTCAATTCATAACGATGACTGGTCATTTCGAGCAGCCTGACATTGGCGATGTATAGTATGCGATCCAGATAGTACGTCAGCACAAAGCGTTCCAATGATACTTTCTGCTCATTTTTACCGGAGACAGCATTGACGAGCTCCACCAGTTCATTCACTTCACCCAGCTCAGCTTCATGTCTGGATGCGAAATCCGTGATCTTTTCCTTGATCGTTTCATTATGGTGTATTTTTGCAGACAGACGGGCGTTGTCATTCGTACCTGTCTCCACCTCTGATTCAAGTTGGCTCAGTTTTTCCTTTTCTTCTTCCAATGGAATGGTTTCCGCAGATTCAAGGACTCCTTCCAGATCGGTGATCCGGCTTTTCAAAATATCCTTTTGCGTATAGTATGCTTTTATCTGCTGCTCATCACTCTCAATGGCCGTATTTTTAATGACGGCGAGCAATGATTCCCTGTCTCCTGAATCATTGTCTTTTATGAAATCATTGATTACCGGCGTGACTTTGGAGAGGTGTTCCTCTATTTCCGCCAGTTGCTTTTGACTGGATTCCCTGTTCTCCTCCAACCGTGATTTCTGTTCATTGTGATGCTGCTTTTTCCGGTCTGCTTCCTGCTGCTGAATCTCATAGCGGTTTACTTTATCCCGTCTTGTATGGAATTCCCTTTCGAAATCAGCCTGATTTTCAAACTGCGTCTGCGCCTCAAAATCCGCTTTAAGTGATTTCAGCTGTTCCACTGAGTTGGTCACATTATTCAATTGGAGCTTGTTTTCATTGATGCTGCTTTGAAGCTTGCTGACTTCTGCCTCCAGCTGTTTTTTCCTGGCATAGCGCTTATTACCCTCTTCGATTCTCACCTGGAGGTCTGTCTGATGGTCAAGCGCCGCTTTAAGATTTTCTTCGAGCGCTTTGATATCATGCCGTTCCATCGATCCGAGTATGCCCATTATGATACCGAGATTCTTTTTTGCATCATCCAGTTCATTCTTCAGATTCTGCTTTTTCGTCTCCAGCCTTTTGAACTCCGCTTCATCTTCTTCACTCAGATATTCCTGTGTCTCTGGCAGAATGCCCACTGTCTGCTGGCAGACCGGGCAAGGCTGTCCCTCGGCCAGGTGGACAACAAGATGTTCGATGTGGGCCTTATCCTCTGAGGAATACATGCTGCTTACGGATTCACGTTTTTGTGCCGTCTCCGCCTCCGTCTCTTCCAATTTTTTATTAAGTGTATTGATTTCCTTTTGAAGAATATTCTTCTTTTCATCATATTCGGCATTCTTCTTTTCTTTTTCAATCTGCTCCCGGATTTTACCGGATTCAGATTCAGAATATGCTTTTTCATCACGGAGTTTTTCGCTTTCTTCATGATGCCATTCTATACTGTCATTCTCTTTTTGGACTGCTTCAAGTTCTGCCATCCGGTTTTCATTTTCCGCATCCAGGCGTGTCTTCTCTTCTTCTTTTTTGGCAAGGGTGCTATCCAGATCAGCATATCTCGCATCTTCTATGAAGCGTTCTGTCGCATTGATCCATCTCACATTTTTCTTATATACTTCTTTATATTCTTCAAGTCTGTCGAGCGTTTTCTGCAGCGTTTCCCCGGCCGCTTCCATCTCTTTATATTGATGGTCCAGCGTGTTGATCCGCTCTTTCAGAGTCTCTTTCTGTCTGTCCAGATCCTTTTCCGAGCGGAGTTCATATTCTATGGTCCTTACCTTTTTATAATTTTTTACAGCTGTCTCGAGTTCCTCTATCTGCGGTGCGCGTTCTTCATGCTGCTGCAGTTCTTTTTTGGTGAGGAGCAGTTTTTCAACCTGCTGATTATGCCTGTCCTTTGCGTGGATAGTCTCCCTCAGTACATTTGTATTCTCCTTCAGTTTCTCAAGTGCAGCGTCCAGATTTTTCTTTTTGACACCCAGACTGTTCTGGATTTCATCAATTGTTTCAATGCGCCTGCCTGTTGTGGGATATTCTGCACTGATCAGCGCCTCCAAGTCGGAATCTCCGCCTGCACTCAGCGTATTGAACAGTTCTTCAATCCTGCTTTCAACAAGTTCGATGTCTCTGAGTTTCTCTTTTTTCAGCTCATTCAGACGGAGCTCAAAATGTACAAACCGCTCTGTTCTGAATAAAGTCCGGAGTATCTCCTGCTTGCTTTCACTTGAGGAGACGAGCAGGCGTTTGAATTCCCCCTGCGGCAGTATGAGTATCTGTCTGAACTGGTCTGCGTCCAGCTTGATGATGTCGAGCACTTTATTCTTCACGCCATTTATACTGCCTTCCAGCACTTCCCCGTCTTCATTGAATATGACGGCTTTCGGAGGCACCGGCGTCTTCCTGCCCTCCTTCTGATAGCTGAGTGTCCGTTCGATAGTGTATTGCCTGCCTCTTATTTCAAATGTTAGTTTTACGCGGCTTACATCGCCATCCGCTGCGAACTGGCTGCGGACGGAACCCTCCATCCTGTCTGATGTGGACAATGTGCCGTAAAGAGCATATGTGATGGCATCAAAAATCATCGTCTTACCGGATCCCGTCTTGCCGCTGATCAGGAACATGCTGTCTTTTATCGAATCAAAATCGATCGATTCCTCTTCAAACGGACCGAAAAAATGCATCTCCAGTCTAATCGGTTTCATCTGCATCACCTTTGAATAATTTATTGAATAGTCCACTCTGATACTCCGTGAGTTCCGCGCCGTGCACCTGTTTGATGAATGCATCGAAAATCTCACCATCATCGGATTGATTGATATCCACCGTACTCCGATATTTTTCATGTGCTTCAACCACCGGACGCAGCTCCAGCGTATTCGGATAGATCATTTTCAGCTTAGCCATCGGGTCCTTGACGGTTTCAAGGCCTGTGAGTTCAAATTTGAAATATGCATTGTTATCTTCGAATCGCACCGCTTCATTGATGACTTCCTCATAACTGCCTTTGTAATGTACAAGGTCGTATTTGCATTTCGTCGGAACAAAGCGGCATTTATTCCCGTCACCCGTTTCAATCACCCTGAACCCCTTGGGTTGCCTGACCTCGGAGAATGAGTATTTCAATAAAGATCCGCTGTAGAAAATAGTGTCATGCTCAATTGCGAATGGGTGATGCAGATGGCCCAGCAGGACCATCTCAAAATCTTTGAACAAGTCTGCCCCGACCTCTTCCGACAACCCGATGGAAAGCGGACGTTCCGACTCGCTCGCTTTGGCATTGGACATGAACATATGGCCGACAAGTATATTGCGTGCCTCCCGGTCCATGACACCATGTATCTCTTCTGTGATCTTTCTGTATACATCATGATGGGCAACGATCGTATCGTCCTTAAAATACTGCTTTGCTTCAAGTACGTCCATATAAGGAACCATATAAAAATGATGGTCATCGATTATTACCGGCTTCAGGATATCTTCGATGGATGTCCGCATATGGTAATTGCTTTTTTCAAACCAGTAGCTCCCGTAATCCAGCCTGGATCTTGAGTCATGGTTGCCGCTGATGGCAAGTACCGGTACACCGAGCTCAATATTTATTTTGTAAAGATATTCATTGACCAGCCCGAGTGCCGACTGTGATGGATTGCTCCGGTCGAAGACATCTCCGGCAATCACACACAGATCTATTTCCTCTTCCTTTATATAATCAATCAGCTGATCCAGCACATGCATCTGATCGCAAAGCAGGTCGGCACCGTTCAGACGTCTTCCGATATGCCAGTCCGCTGTATGTAGAATTTTCAATATCAACACCTCACTAAAATGATTATACTAGAAAAACCGTCCCCGGGTAAATTTTCGGGGACGGTTCGATTAGGTTCAGTGCAGCTCTCTGATGGATATTATGAGATCATCCAATTTACTTTCCATTCTGTACAGAAGGAAAAATGTGATCACAGCCGGAAATCCAACATCGCTGACCAGTGCAGCCCACTCCATCGTCAGATGAGTTCAGTGACGTTCTGTTCTACGATTTTCGCAGAATGGACAGATACCGGCTTGCCCTGCGTGGGTGCGAGCGCATCAGTGGCGATGATGCGTCCTGCTTCTTCGAGCAGGACCGCTTCGGTAAGGTCATCCGCCGGATTACTGATGTTAAGTGTGAAACGACGGTCTGCATCTGTGTTGAATACAACAACCAATTTTTTAGTCATTCAATCTTCCTCCTTCTAATTTTTCTGCCTACTTGATTACATACACTTCTTCTTTTTCGACTGTCGGATAAAAATCATTGCTCAAATTCTGATAGATATCAGCAAGTGTGTTGATATCCGCGTCCGTCGCATTCGTATCCAGATTCCTTACGGATCTGAAACGGAGCTTCTCTTCCCCTTCGCCATCCACTTCAATGAAGTAGAACTTTGCACTCAGACTCTTGATCATGTACGCCACCTCCTTTCACACCATATATCGACACAAATTGTTAGATGGACAATTATTCTTTAAAATCTTATAATGGCTAGGAGGTGAGCGTATGAACGACATTTTTATGTGGCTGATTGCACTGTGGACATTCATCATGCTGGGACTGATGATCATCGGCGGATATTTCATGTTCAGGAAGTTTCTAAAGCGGATGCCCAAAGAAGATGGTTACAGCGAATTGGACTGGCAGGATCACTATATAGACCGGGCACTCCCAATGTGGCATGCGGAGTCGAAAGAATTATTGAATGAATTGGTTTCCCCTGTACCCGAGCTTTTCAGGGATGTCGCAAAGGAACGGATTGCGGGACGGATATCAAAAATCGCACTGGATGAAGGTGCTAAAACGATTACGCTCGACCATATTATGAAGGGCTACATCATTGCCACTCCGAAACGGGACCATAAGTTCATGAAGAAAAAGCTGAACGAATTGAAGATAGATTACACACCATATGAAGACCTGTTCCAATATGCGGATGATGAGAAGCAGAAATTCTCAATATTCGAGCAGACAGAAAAAATAAGCAGCAGATCAGAGTGAACTGATCTGCTGCTTATTAAATGCCCTCAAATGAATATACATGCTCAACCGCCATATCACTATCATGACGAATGCAAGCAGAAAGAACATGCCCCCGATTTCACCCGGAGAGATACTCATGGATAAAATTGATTTCAGCACTACCCTCAATACCAGCAATGTCACAAGAATCAACGGGAAGAGCTTGGATTGCCTTACGTATAATGCACCTTCCCTCTCCTCATATCTCGTGGTAACCACAAGTATGACGGAGAAGACGGCGCCCATTATGATCGATTCGCCGATTTCTACAGGTGTCAGTCTGAAGTACGGAAATACATACATCAGCGCACCTGTTGACATCATGACCGGCGGAATCAGTATTTTCTTCATCGTCAAAGGTCGTTTTGCCGCCTTCTGCCTTACTACTATTGCACCGATTCCCATGAATACCGCCATGATGGAGGCTGTTATAAATAAAATATTCTCTATATTCATAATCAGAACCCCTGGAAATCCCCAAAGAACGGCTGCAGCCAGATGATGATCTGAGTCAGTCCGTCAAAATACAGCAGGACTCCCATCAGTATCATGAGGATGCCGCCCGCTTTCATGATGATATTAGAGTACTTCAGCATCCAGCGTGTGCGGGATACAAAGAAACTCAAAATGAAGAAGGGCACTGCAAAACCAAGGCAATAGACGATCATTAAAATCAAGGCATTGTCCGGCTCCGTTGCACTCATGGCGAAAATCGCACCGATGATCGGTCCGTTGCAGGGCGACCAGCCCGCAGCAAATGCCATACCGATGAATATGGATCCAAGGAACCCAGAAGGCCTGTTTTTAAACTGTACTTTCCTGTCTTTCATCAGGAAATTGAAGTTCAGCACTCCTGTTATGATCAGACCAAAGACGATTATCAGGATGGATCCCAGCTGTCTTATCAGATTACCATGCTCGATCAGGAACCCGCCTAAAAATGCTGTACCAAAACCGAGTGCAATATATATCAGGCTAAACCCGACGAGGAAGAAAAGTGTATGCAATATCGCTCTTGCATTAAATTTTTGTTTTTCCACTTCATTATAGCTCATCCCTGTTATGTAAGAGACGAAAGCAGGAAACACCGGAAGCACACAGGGCGAGATAAAACTCAGAACACCGGCTCCGAATGCAAGGAGAAACGTTACTTCACTGCCCATGATACTACCCCCATTCATAGTCATTTTATCAGACGTGATGGGGGTTGTTATATAGTTTATGGGAATGTTTTAGAACTTTCTATGACATTTAGCCCTGGCCGTTCTGGAGCTGATACATCCTGTGATAGATTCCACGGCTCCTGATCAGTTCATCATGCGTGCCGCTTTCTGCGATTGAGCCGCGGTTCAGCACTATGATCTGGTCTGCATCCTGGATGGTGGAAAGCCGGTGTGCAATCGCGAGGGTCGTCCTTCCCTTCCTCATTTTTGAAAGTGACTTCTGGATTTCCTCTTCCGTTTCAGAATCGATGTTTGCCGTCGCCTCATCCAGGATCAGTATTTTGGGATCCATGGCCATCGTCCGGGCGAAAGCGATGAGCTGGCGTTCCCCGCTTGAGAACGCACTCCCCTTTTCAATCACTTTATGGCCATAGTCACCGGGCAGCTTTTGAATGAACCGATCCGCCCTGACGAACTTCGCCGCCTCTTTCACCTGCTCGAAAGTCATTGTAGGATGATACAGTTTTATATTCGACTCCACTGTCCCGTAGAAAATGAAAGGATCCTGCAGCACCAGTCCGATCTTCTCCTTCATTTCAAGCTTTGGAATTTCTTTGATGGACTGCCCGTCAATCAGTATCTCGCCTCTTTCAAATTCGTAGAACCGCATGAACAGATTGATGATCGAACTCTTGCCTGAACCAGTATGTCCAACGAGCGCCACCGTCTGGCCCGATTCTGCTGTAAATGAGATATCATTCAGAACATCGACTTTGCCGTCATAACTGAAAGTGACGTTTTTAAACTCCACTTTCCCTTCTGTAATGTCATATGACTCATTTTCATTTTGAACCGGCTCCATCCGCCCGTCATCTATCAGAGCGAACACCCGGCTTGCGGCGACAAGTGCCTGCTGGAAAATATTCAGATTCTGACTGACCTGGTTGATCGGTTCGAAGAAGCGTTCCATGTACTGGATAAAGGCGAATACGACACCTGCTGTCACGCCGCCTTCAAAACTGAGCAGACCAAAATACGATAAAATCAATGCGATTGCCAGCACACTGATCATACTTATGGCCGGCCTGAGCAGAAGTCCGTCAAGCCTTATATTCTTCATATTGAACTGATAATGCGCTTCGTTGATTTCTTCAAATTCACTCCTGAGCCGCTTCTGCTGATTGAAAGCCTGGATGATCTTCATGCCCTCGATGCCCTCTGCCAACTTTGCATTCAAATCACTCAGAAGCTGTCTTGCGTGCGAAAAGAAATTTGCCGAATACCTGCGGTAGACCGCGAGTATCAATACGATGACCGGCATGAATATGAGTGCGAACAGCGCCAGTTTGAAATCCAGGACAAACATCATGACGAAGCTTGAAATCACCATGAAGAAAGCCATGAGGAAGGTCGCAAGCACTCCGATGAACATTTCCACGATCGCTTCTGTATCATTGGTCAGCCTCGATACGACACTGCCGCCGGGCACTTTGTCAAAATAATCCATCCCGAGTCTGCCGATCTTTTCAAATGCATCGATCCTCAGCTGCTGTATGACCCTGAAAGCAAGATACTGGAACAGATATATCTGCATGTACGTCGTAACCGCACCCACCACCTGAACGGCAAAGAATATGATGATGAGCCATGTGATGTCCGATTCAGGAAATACGCCCGGCGTCAGATACTCATCAATGAAGATCATCACGATATAAGGTGTCGCGACACCTGCCACCGTCGAAATGATCAGCATCAGAAAACCAAGAGCAAGAATTTTTTTAAAAGGCAGTACATACCGCAGCAGCCGGATCAGTACCCGTTTCTGATCATGGAAGGTGAGATTGAATGTGTTATCTTCCATTACTCATCCCTCCTTTCAACGAGTGCATCCAGAGAACTTTCAAGTTCTTCACGCAGTGCCTGTGCATTATAGGTATCATGATACCATCCCCGGGATGCCATGAGATCAGCATGCGTTCCACTTTCAATCACCGTGCCGTCCTCCATCACAATAATAAGATCCGCATGGCTGACCGCACTCATACGGTGGGCGGTGATGATGTTCGTTTTGCCTTTTCTCTCCGACTGCATATTGGACAGGATGCGTTCTTCAGTCTCTGCATCCACAGCAGACAGAGAATCATCCAGTATCAATACTTCAGGGTCAATAATCAAAGCCCTGGCAATGGAAATCCGCTGCTTCTGTCCGCCTGAGAGGGAAACACCCCGTTCTCCGACGACTGTATCATAACCTTCGGGAAATCCTTTGATATCCTCATGGATATGGCTGAGCCGTGCCGCTTCAGCGACCGCACCGTCATCCATTTCAGGGTTGCTGAATGCGATGTTATTCCTGATTGTAGTGGAAAACAGGAAATGGTCCTGAGGCACATAGCCGAACTGGCCTCTCAGACTCTTCAGGCTGTAGTCCCTGATAGCGTGTCTGCCGTACATGATATCTTCCGGATTGACCGTGTCGAATTCACGGAGCAGAAGGCGGAGCAAAGCGCTTTTTCCCGAACCTGTCCGTCCCACGATTCCGAGTGTCGTCCCTTTCTCCACCGTAAATCTGACGTCCCTCAGACCATCGGAGTCATCCTCCGGGAAATTGAATGCACCGATATCAAATTTGATGTCCCCCTCCGGCTGATCTTCAATCCTGTGCGCTGCGCCGATCTGGTTGCGTGTCTGCATGATTTCTTCAATCCGGTCATAGGAGGCACGTCCGCGCTGCACGAGGTTGAAGAACCATCCCAGTGCAAGAAGCGGCCAGACCATCATGCCGAGATAGGTAATGAACGTCACCAGCTGTCCGATTGTAATCGAATCATCCAGCACCATCCGCGCGCCAAATAAAATAGCGAGGAAATAGCTTATGCCGATCACCGACATGATTGTAGGATCAAACAATGCATCCACCTTCGAGACTTTCAGATTCTTTTCAACCACTTCATCGCTCAGTCTGCGGAAATCTTCATGGTCGTTCTTTTCATACCCGAACGTTTTGGTCACTTTGATGCCGGCAATGCTTTCCTGCGTCTTATCATTCAGTTTGCTGAAGGCAGCCTGCGCTTTTTTAAATCCGCGGTTCAGCAATGTGCCGTAATAGCTTGTCAGGATCACCATCAGTGGGAGCGGAATCATCGCAATCAGCGTCAGTTCCGGACTGATTGTGACCGCCATCGTGATCAGCACCGCACCGCCGGTGATCAATGAATCCGCAATCGTCAGAATACCCGCACCGGCTGTGGCCTGAACCGCCCTGATGTCATTCGTGGCATGCGCCATCAGATCACCGGTACGCCTTTTCTGGTAGAACGCCGGACTCATCTCGGAATATTTCCTGTACAGCCTGTTTCTCAAAATTCTCCCCAGCCTGTAGCTCGCACCGAAAATCATGATACGCCAGAAATACCTGAAGATATATGTAAGGACTGCAACGCCGATAAGCAGGAAGACATACTGCATCAGAATGCCGCCTGTCAATGTGGATCTTGTGATATGGTCGATGACAAAACCGATTACCTGCGGCGGGACAAGCTCGAGCAGTGCAACCATCACCAGCATGATGATGCCTAAAATATAACTTCTCCATTCTCTTTTGAAAAACCATCCCAGCTTTCCAAATACCTGCATAATACATACCCCCAATGCCCCATTCAGATTAAATTTTACCATATATTCCGAAAAATGAAATAATATATATCTAATCATTTAGTCTGATTTTAATTTTGAAATAACACATAAAAAATACGGCTGCTCTTATAGCAGCCGCATCTATATTTTTCATCATTGAAATTCTTTGCAATTTTCACCCCATATAGCGATAGTATACATTTTTCGCTTCCATCTCATCCATTGTGCCATGTATCAAGGCCCTGCCATCCTTAAAGAGGACAATCCGGAAATTTTCATCCTGGATTGAAAGGAGGTACGGGTTCCATGACAGCTGCAGGTTTTTATTACTCCGCAGGTTTTCTGCCACTTTGCTTAGATTGGCTATACCATGCTGTGGACGAATCTGAACTGTGTCCCGGCCGCACATCACCGTAGTTTTCATCTGATTTCCGTAAGACAGATGGGCATAGATCCTGTTTTCGGAACATGACGAACAATCCGGTTTCTTCAACTTTTCTATTTCCATCTCCATGTGCTCATTTTTCCAAAGGTCGAATGCAATCAATTTTCCGGATATTTGTGCTCTGTTCCCTGTTAAAAGTTTCATTGCTTCGGTGACCTGATAAGATACAACATGTTGCACTACCGGCTGGATTACCCCTACGCTATCGCATGTGGCACCGGAGGCAGGCAGGTATCCCTGCAGGCATTGAAGGCAGGGCGTCTGACCCGGTATTATTGTAAAAGTCATTCCATAACTGGCTACACAGGCACCGTATATCCACGGCACCTCGAATTTTTGTGAAATGTCATTCACCAGCATCCTGATATCAAAATTATCAGTCGCATCGATTATCAAATCAATGGCCGGCGCAAGTTCCGATAACAGGTCTGCCCCTGCATCCGCTATGATCGCTTCCACTTCGACCATACTATTGATATCATTCAACCGATTCTTGGCTCCGATTGCCTTTGGCAGCTTTTCATAAGCATCCTGTTCACTGAATAATTGCTGGCGCTGAAGATTGCTTTCTTCAACATAATCACGGTCGATAAGCGTTAGCTTTCCAATGCCTGCCCGTACTAAAGCCTCGGCACTGCCGGATCCCAAAGCACCGGCACCAACAATAAGCACGTGACTCTCCATCAACCTGTCCTGTCCGGTTTCACCAATAGGTTCAAACAATGTCTGACGGTGGTAACGGTTAGTTCCTGACACTGATACCTTCCTCCGGACTGCTTGCCACAGCGTAATCTTTTTTGGGAATCCTGCCCGCTTCGTATCCAAACCTGCCTGCATGGACAGCAAGTTTCATCGCTTCAGCCATCTTCACCGGATCTTCTGCACCAGATACTGCAGTATTGAGCAGGACACCGTCAGCCCCAAGTTCCATGGCATAAGCTGCATCAGCAGGAGAACCAATCCCCGCATCAACCAGGACAGGAACATTCGACTGTTCAATGATGAATGAAAGATTCAACGGATTAATAACCCCCTGGCCGCTGCCTATCGGAGAGGCACCGGGCATGATGGCATGGGCACCCGCTTCTTCCAGCTTCCTTGCGAGCACAACATCATCCGACGTATAAGGCAGGACAGTAAATCCTTGTTTCAACAGTTCTTCAGTTGCCTTTAAAGTTTCCACAGGATCCGGAAGCAAAGTTCTGTCACAGCCGATTACTTCTACTTTAATCATGTCACATCTCCCGGAAGCGGCAGCCAATCTGGCAATCCTCACAGCTTCTTCAGCGTTTTTCGCTCCGGCGGTATTCGGCAGGAATGTATATTTTTCAGGATCGATCTTTTCCAAGAAGTTTGGTAAGGATGGGTCAAATATGTTCATCCTTCTCACAGAGAAAGTGAGTACTTCTGTTTGTGATTGCTCCACAGCCTGCTTTTGAATATCATAATCCGGGTATTTCCCCGTTCCTAGAAATAAGCGCGATTCAAATTGATATTGTCCAATTTTTAACATAATTATCCTCCTCCGACAAAATGTACAATTTCCAGTGTATCTCCATTTTCAAGCATTACCTGACGATAGTGTTCCTTCTGCAGTATGTCCTGGTTGTGTTCTATGATAAGCGGCTTCTCTGCCAGCCCAAGGTGCTCAAGTAACATGGTGACGCTACTCACTTCATCACCCAGTTCCATGCTGTTTCCGTTAATGACTAAATTCATCTTCATCCACCTCCCTTGCCAATAAATTCCTTCACACGTCCTGCATTAAAACTTTCATAATAGGATGGATCCACCCGCTTTCCCGTGAGCAGGTCTGCCATATAGATCCCTGTAATCGGTGAAAGCAATATCCCATTGCGGTAATGGCCGACCGACATATATAAACCTGAAACATCAGGCACCGCTCCCAAATATGGTTTACCATCAGAAGTTCCCGGTCGAATTCCGGCCCATAATCTGTTTATTCCTGCTTTCGATAACTCCGGCACCATAAGGAATGCTTTTTTCAAAAGCATCGAAACAGCCTCGGCACTGATTTCCTTATCAGTCCGACCCGGCAGGGAGGAGGCGCCTACAAGCACTTTTCCTGCCTGTTTCGGTACCAGATAACAGCTGTCAGATGAAACTGTCGCCTGAATGACCGGGGTGTCCAGTTCCAGCTCCAGGCATTCGCCTTTTACAGGTATAGTTGAAGCGGTTTCCGGGAGCAATCCGGAGCTGAATGCACCTGTTGCAATAACAACCTGATCTGCATGGTAAGTATCATGGATCGTGCTTACACCATATATTTCGCCATCCGTCACTAGTAAATTAACCACTCTTTCATTTTCGTGAATGACTGCCCCACGATTTTGAGCCGCTTTAAAAAATGCTTTGCTTAAGTCTGGTGCAGATACCTGTCCGTCATCCGGCATATAGACTGCACTTGCCACCTCAGACGTAACAGCGGGTTCCAACTCCAGAACTTCTGCACGTGAAAGAATATATGCAGGATTACCCATACTTTTCTGAAACGCCTCGATTTCCTCCAATTGCCGATTTTGCTGCTGATCAAATGAAAGTTTTAAAATTCCTTTATGGACATAATGAATATCAATATCAGTTTCTGAAATAAGTTCATCAGACAATTCTTTGAATAAACGTCTGCTATCCTGGGCAAATCGGAATAGCGGACCTTCTTCAGTAAATTCATTTTGTGCCCCCAGCATGCCTGCAGCAGAATTAGATGCTTCACACCCTGTCGTGCTGCTTTCCAAAACCAATACCCGATATCCCCTTTTGGACAGCTGATATGCAATTGAACATCCAATCACACCACCGCCCACGATAATCTGGTCAAACATTTTTATCATCTCTCGATTATCCCTTCCTTCAGAACTTTTCTATAATCCCTGACTGCTTTCACCGGATCATCTGCCTGCCAGACGCCGGACATTACCGCAATACCTTCAGCGCCTGCATTGATTACAGCCTCAGCCCGTTCCGGTGTTATGCCGCCAATCGCTATTACCGGGAGAGATATGTAATCAATAATAGATTTTAATTCGTACACACCCTTTGGTGTTTTCCCAACTTTTGACCGGCTTTCAAAAATGTGTCCATACACTAGAAAATCAATATCCTTTGCATTTGCTTTCTTCGCTTCTTCCAATGAGTGTATGGATTGTCCAATCATTATTTCCGGAAAGCTTTTTCTTACTAGTGTACTCGGCGCACTGTGATAGGCCAATTGGATACCTGCACATTTTTTCATCACCGAAATATCAATCCGGTCATTTATAATCACTTTGTGCAGGGGTATATTTCCCTTTTCCAGCACATTAATAATTTCAACCAGCTCTCCAGCAGACTTTTTCTTTTCACGCAGATGGAAATAATCGATTTCACCGTGAATTTTCATTAAGATATTCAAATGCTGTTTTGAAAAATTACCATCACTGATAAGATGCAGCTGTCCATTCATCCAATTACTCCTTTTTTCTGCGTTGATTGAAAAGAACACTAAAAAAGCCACTCACCCGTAAGGATAAGTGGCTTTGAAAATATATTCGTCTTTACATAAATTATATTCAGCAAATTTCACCACTTCCCTACGCTGGTGTTATCCAGATCAGGTTCCAAGGGTCCGAAAATCGTCTCAGCCAGAAGGCTCCCCCAGTGCTCATCTATTTAATTTTCTAGTTTCAGAATATCATACATCGAAAGACTTTCAAAGGTATACCGCTTTATTTTATTAAAAGTTCGGAAAATAAATTATATTTCAAATTAGTGTTGACTTTGACATTTTTCCTGTTTATAGTGATAAACAACAATTAAATATTCGATACACTTTCTTATCCAGAGAAGTCGAGGGACTGGCCCTATGACGCTTCGGCAACAGGCATATAAAGTACTGTGCTAATTCCAGTAGCATCACGCTAGAAGATAAGAGGAGACTTTAATATATACATTGCCCTCTTCTTTCTCAAAAGCAGAGGGCATTTTAAATTCCCGAATATCTTCCGGCTATTAATATCAATACCATCAGGAGGCGAAAGAAATGAGCAAAAGAAGTTTAAAGGAACGTCTGGAACAAGGTACCGTCATTGTTGGTGAAGGTTATTTATTCGAATTGGAGCGAAGGGGCTATCTTCAGGCAGGTTCATTTGTACCGGAAGTGGCACTTGAAAATCCGGAAGCATTGAAACAGGTCTACCGTGATTATATGAATGCGGGATCCGATGTGGTGCTTGCCTTCACATACAATGCACACCGTGAAAAGATGAGGATCATCGGCAAAGAGGATCTTCTTGAACCATTGAACAGAAATGCAATCAAATTGGCGAAAGAAGTCGCAAAAGAACATCCGTCAGAAGAAGCGCTGGTCGCCGGCAATATTTCAAACACTAATATATTCAATCCTGATGATCCTGCCTCTAAAGAAAAGGTAAGGTCCATATTCAATGAGATGGTTTCATGGTGTAAAGATGAAGGCGTGGACTATATCAATGGAGAAACATACTATTATCATGAAGAGGCATTAATCGCTCTGGAGGAAATCAAAAAATATGATCTGCCTGCTGTCATCACCCTCGGGCTGATGGGTGAAAACATCTTGCGTGATGGATATACCGTAGAGGAATCCTGCAAAATCCTCGAGGAGAATGGTGCACTGGTTGTCGGCATGAACTGCTTCAGGGGGCCGGATACTATGCAGCCCTATCTGGAAAAAATACGTAAAAATACTACAGGATATGTCGGGGCTTTGCCTTTGCCTTATCGTACAACTGAAGAAAATCCAACATTCTTCAATCTGCCGGACGGCGGATGCAGCTGCCATCTTCCAACGGACACAACGTTCCCTACAGCACTCGATCCACTGTATCACAACAGGTATGAGCTTGCGGAGTGGGCAAAAGAAGCACATGATTCAGGAATCAATTACATCGGACTTTGCTGCGGTGCTTCACCCGCCATGCTTCGTGCTGTCGCAGAAGCAGTCGGATTGGAGACGGTCAATTCCAAATATTCACCGGACATGCATAAGCATTTCCTGTTTGGAAAGGATGAAACACTGCAGGAACATATCACTGAATATAAAACGAAGGCGTAAACAAGAAGACAAACCCCTATCAAAAGGGTTTGTCTTCTTTTCATACTGTTAGTCATATCTATTAATAAACCAAACTCGCTCCCGGTCCCGTCGATATACCCATCATGTACCATATGATAAAGAATATTGACCATACGATAATGAAAATGACGGAATACGGCAGCATGAGGGACACGACGGTACCAATACCATTCTCTTTACCGTAGCGCTGCGCGAATGCAACGATCAGCGGAAAGAACGGCATAAGCGGAGAAATGATATTCGTCGACGAATCCCCTATTCTGTAAGCTGTCTGAGTCACTTCCGGTGCTATTCCGAGCTGCATGAACATCGGGACGAATACCGGTGCCATTATCGCCCATTTGGCTGAATCCGCAGCCATGAACAGATTTACGACTGCTGTGATGAATATCAATGCCGTCAGCACTGTTACACCGCTTAGATTCATCGCTTCCAGCAGAGAAGCGCCGTTGACTGCGATGATTGTTCCCAGGTTCGTATAATTGAAAAATGCAACGAACTGCGCGGCAAAGAAAATCAACACGATGAATCCCGACATTGTACTCAAAGAGTCTGTCATCAGTTCTGCGATGTCTTTGTCATTTCTGATCTCTTTGGTGACCGCGCCATATACTACACCCGGCACAAGGAAGACGAGCATCATGATGAAGATGATACTGTCGATGAACGGAGAGTTTATGATGCTTTTGTCCTCACCCTGAAGCGGCGCACCGGGGATCAAAACGAGAAGTCCGACTCCGAGGATGACAGCGATAGCTGAAATGTTCGCCCACAGAAGCCCTTTTCTCTCCAATGTACTGATGCCATTGCCATCTGATCCTTCAAGGCTCCCCTCATAAGAACCGAGTCTCGGCTCAACCAATTTATCCGTAATCAGTGTACCGAGTATTACAATGATGAATGTGGAGGCAAACATGAAGAACCAGTTATCCGTTGCAAGCACTGTATACCCCGGGTCGATCAGGTGTGAAGCTTCTGTTGAAATACCACTCAGCAGTGGATCATTCGTCCCCAATACCAGATTGGCAGAGTAACCGCCGGAGACACCTGCAAATGCTGCCGCAAGTCCTGCGAGCGGATGGCGTCTGAACCCTAAAAATATGATTGCGCCAAGCGGAACCAGTACGACATAGCCCACTGATGCTGCCGCATTGGACAGGACACCCATGAGCACGACAATCGGAGTGACGAGTTTTGAAGGTGCCCGGGTGACTGTATTTGTCATGAACGCACTGATATAGCCGCTTTTTTCAGCGATTCCCACACCAAGCATAGCAACCAGTACGGGACCAAGTGCAACGAAAGTCGTGAAATTCTCCACCACACTCGTGAACATATAGGCGATGCCGTCCGGCACAAGCAGGCTGATCGCCTCCACCGTAATCATCTCACGTTCCATCGTTTCATTATTGACGCCGTTATAAGTCACGCTGACATCCATCATGTAGAGGATATGCGAAAGAACGACAACAGCCAAAGTGAAAAGTGCAAAAATGGTCACCGGATGCGGGAGTTTATTCCCTGTATTTTCTATCCAATTCAGGATTTTCACCATTCTATTATTCTTTTTCATAACATTGCTCCCATTTTAATTACTATTATTAACTATACGATAAAATATAACTAAAAAGACAATAAACTGATAGTATATAAATTCAGTAGGAATGTAAACACTTCTGCATAAAAATAGTCCAAAGACTGTAAAAGCCTTTGGACAAAGTTATCGTTATTCTACAAATGAAACATTTTCAATTCGAATGTTTCCGACTGGATCAAGTTCTACAACACGTACGGCACTGCTTGAATCGACGTCTCCTGCAATTTGTATGCCGCCTGTTTCAAGCTCGGCCATGCGTGCACCGTTCTCTGGAATTACACGGAAAGTGACTGTTTCGAAGCTGCGGTCTCCACCCTGGAAATCATCGAATTTCTCAAGAACAGTCTCTTCACCTGAAGTTCTCGATTGCAGCATCAGATGATTCGTCCCGTCACTTTGTGAACCGATGACTCCCCCGGTGTATTCAGAAATCTGTTCCGCAACATCCTCATACTCAGAACCGCCTTCAGCACGCAGTTCGTAATATTCGTCAGCAGTCATCTCAACACCTGCTTCATCGAGTGCCGCCTGATAATCCTGATCGATCAGCTCTTTGCTCATGATTCCTGCCGTATTATGGGCAAGATGACTTGGAAGTGGTGCGAACGGAAATTCTGTATGTAGATTGACTTCGTAATCCCCGACCACTTCGACCTCATCGATCATTTCGAAAAGGAAGGCAACTTCCGATGCAACTGCCGTATCCCGGACCCGGTCAAGTGTCGCTTTGACATCTTCTGCCGTGAACTCAGAACCGTTGTGGAATGTTGTCCCTTCTCTCAGTTTCATATTCCAAACATCGTCTTCAGCTGCTTCCCACTCTTCAGCAAGTCCCGGAGCAAGCGCCATGTCTGATTCCTGGAACACTAAGGTCTCGTAAATATTCCTTCTGACCTGTGCTGAAGCTGAATCATTACTGCCATGCGGATCCAACGTGACCACATCATCCATCATCGCAATGTTCAGATCTTTGCCTCCGCCGTCTCCAGTTGCATTTTCATCAGATCCTTCTTCTCCCCCCGTACTCTCTTCGACATCGCTGTCCACTGATGAATCATCAGTACAAGCAGCAAGTGCCAGTGTCAGTACAAGAACAAAGAAAAGTATAAAATACTTCTTGTTCATTTCATATCCCCCTCCTGAATGTTTATGCTCAATCAATTAATATTTTGAAAAATGGTAATGTTTCCAAAATTTATAATTTTATTTCATCTATAAACATTTTAAATGAAAAAACACTTCGTCACATCGGTAACAAAGTGTTTAAGAAATAAATATTTATTCAAAATTACAGCAGATTCTAAAAAAATAAACCTCCCTGCTTCTGCAGAGAGGTTCCATTTCTATTTCTTCGCGGCTTTAGCGCGGTTTTTTGCATCTTTAGAATCCGTTTGCTTATTCATCATTGTCATCATCTGATTAATCTTCTTCTGGGAAGGTTTTTGTCCCATCTGCATCATCATCATTCTGAGCATGTCTTCATTAATAGGCGGGTTCTTTTCAAGATAGTCCATCATATACTTTCTCGCAATAAAGAATCCCAGTGCAACGCCACCGATGAGTGCAACTGTAACAATAATTATCCAAATCCAAGTAGCCAAACTGCTCACCTCTTTCTTCGTAGACCATTATAAAGTTTACATTAAAAACAGGTGTTTTTCAACAAGTTATTTGTCTAATACAGTTTGCAGTACTCTCTCGACCGTAAAGCCGTATTTCTCAATGACAAGATCTCCAGGAGCGCTGGCACCATATGTGTCAATCGTGTGAAGCTTGCCGTTCAGGCCTACAAAACGATGCCAGCCAAGGCCCGCTGCCATCTCGACCGCTGTCCTGTTTTCAATATGAGGATTAAGAACACTGTCAATGTATTCTTTATCCTGATTGAAGAACTGCTGCATGTTCGGAATGGATGCAACTTTGACATTTATCCCCTGTGTTTTAAGCTGTTTGGCCACATTTACAGCGAGTGGCACTTCACTTCCGGATGCGAACAGAATCGCTTCGTCACCTTCATCATAGGCGATATATCCACCTTTCTTAACGCCCTCTTCCACTTTTTCATAAGGTACGTCTATCGCTTCAACATCCTGGCGTGTCAGGACGAGCGCAGTTGGAGCATCTTCCGCTTCCATTGCCACTTTCCATGCAGCGCGTGTTTCATTGCCGTCTGCCGGACGGATCGTATTCAGTTTCGGAATCGCACGGAGTCCTGCAAGCTGTTCCACCGGCTCATGGGTCGGGCCGTCCTCGCCGACTGCGATGGAGTCATGTGTAAATACAAATGTCACAGGAAGTTTCATCAATGCACTCAGACGCAGTGCCGGCTTCAGATAGTCACTGAATACGAAGAACGTTCCACCGTACGGACGGACACCCCCGTGGGCTGCCATGCCGTTCAGAGCCGCAGCCATTCCAAATTCACGTACACCGAACCATACATTGCGCCCTTCCGGTGTCTCTTTGGAGAAATCCGCTTCTTCTTTGACATTGGTTTTATTACTGCTCGCAAGGTCAGCTGCACCACCGAAAAGCGTCGGCACTGTTTCTGACAGCACCTGTATCATATCGCTTGAAGTGGCGCGTGTTGCTTTTTTCTCGCCCGCCTCATAGTACGGAAGATTCTTATCATAATCTTCTGCAAGTCTTCCGTTGATTGCATCATCGAACTCTTTATAGAGGTCGGGATGCGCGGATTGATAGTCTTCGAGAACTTTATTCCACTCTGCCTCTTTGGCATTGCCGCGCATTTTCAATGTTTCGCTGAAGCGGTCGTATACAGACGGATCCACTTCAAATGTTTTTTCCGGATCAAATCCGTAATATTCAAATGCCGCTTTTCTTTCATCTGCGCCTAGCGGTGCACCGTGCGAGGCACTCTTGCCCTGCTTGTTCGGGGAACCGTAGCCGATGATTGTCTTCACTTCGATCATCGCAGGTTTATCTGAAGCCTTCGCTTCAGTAATCGCCTTATCGATTTCCTCTACATCATTGCCGTCTTCGACTCTGATATAATGCCAATTATAGCTTTCGTAACGTTTTTGGATATCTTCGGAGAAACTCATATCAAGGTCTCCGTCAAGGGAGATATCATTGGAATCGTACAATACAATCAATTTATCCAGTCCGACATGCCCCGCAAGAGAAGATGCTTCATGAGAGATGCCTTCCATAAGGTCACCGTCGCTCGCAATGACATAAGTGTAATGGTCGATAACGTCCATACCTTCACGGTTGTACCTTGCAGCCAAATGCTTTTCAGCCATCGCCATACCCACACTCATTGCAAGCCCCTGACCAAGCGGCCCTGTAGTAATTTCCACTCCGTCTGTATGCTTGAATTCTGGATGTCCAGGTGTCTTGGATTCATATTGCCTGAATTCTTTCAGCTCTTCGATTTCAAGTGCACCCGAGAGATGCAGCAGACTGTAGATGAGCATGGAACCATGTCCCGCACTCAGTACAAAACGGTCCCTGTCGAACCATTTTACAGAATTCGGATTGAAATTAAGATGACGGCTCCAAAGCGTATACGCCATCGGCGCAGCCCCCATCGGCAGGCCTGGGTGACCGGAATTCGCTTTTTCTATAGCATCGATGGAAAGTGTCCTGATAGTATTGATTGCCAACTGATCTGTTTTATCAAAAGTCATTGCACAAGCTCCTTTAGTTTTTATTGTTTTTATTCTGCTGTATGCGTTTCAGCTTTTTGGGAGTGACATCTTTGCCTTCAGGGTCTATGACTTTGGTGTTTTCCACCTGTTTCCTGAATGACGACCTGAAGTTTTTCAAATATGCTTCCCTAAGGCCTTTCAGCTCTTCCAGCTCCTCAGAGGATATGTTCTCTGATTTTTTCTTTGCTGCAAGTGCATTCAGCCGCTCCAGCTTATGATTTTCCAACATAATGAACCCTCCCGTCCATTCCTCTATAATTTACCATAAAAAAAAGTATGAGACCATCCTCATACTTTCAATCATTTTATAAAACCGATCAATTCGACCAATTGGTCCATCCTGGTATGTTCGGCATACCGTTCATCTGGAACGTCCGTTTCCTCATATGTGTTTTGTTCGTCTTCAAAAGAAACAACCTGAAATTCATCTATATATGCAACATCGGAATGTATGTTCTCTTCATTGTGGGACTGTATCATGAAAATAAGACCGGCAATCAATACGAAAGCGAATACGGTAGAAAGCATCTGAAATTCCTTCAATGTCATGAATATCTCCTCCTGGAACGTGTGTTTGTATCATCATGATAACAGAACAGATGTTCCGGGTCAACATCATTACGAACAAATGTTTGTAACACGTATATTCATATGGTAAAATTGAGTTAATAAAAGCTGGAGGTATAATATGAAGGAGTTAACGGACAGACAAAAGCAAATTTATCAGTACATCAAGAGGACCGTTCAGGAAAAAGGCTATCCGCCAAGTGTTCGGGAAATTGGAAATGCTGTCGGTCTGCAGTCAAGTTCGACTGTACACGGGCACCTCTCCAAACTGCAGGATAAAGGTTATATCAGACGCGATCCGACCAAACCCCGTGCGATTGAAATCGTCATGGAGGAAAACAGCCAGTACGCTCCGGTGATCCAGGTACCGGTACTGGGTAAAGTTACGGCAGGTCTGCCAATTACAGCTGTTGAAAATGTAGATGAGTACTTCCCGCTTCCAGAACATTTCACTGCAAATCATAACAGCGAGATTTTCCTGTTGAATGTTGTCGGCGACAGCATGATCGAGACAGGTATACATGACGGGGACCGGGTGATTGTAAGAAAACAGAACATTGCACACAACGGTGACATCATCGTTGCAATGACTGAAGATGATGAAGCGACAGTTAAAAGATTTTATAAAGAGAACGGCTATTACAGACTGCAGCCGGAAAACCAGACGATGGATCCGATATACCTGGATGCAGTGACAGTACTGGGTAAAGTGGTCGGTCTATTCCGCGAATTTTAATCAGTGAAACAGTAAAGGGCGTATGCATCTGCATACGCCCTTCTATATTGACTATCCGGCAATCCATCCTTTTAATACAGCCGGTGTATCTCTATTTATTTTCCGAGTATTATTTTAACTTGCTCAAGTATGTCTTTTTGTTCACTAATGTCTTTATCCTGTGTTTTACCAATCAATTGCATCCCCTCATTCAATCGTTCAGTTTGGATGGATTTCAGATAGTGAAAAACCTGTCGCGTCCAATTAATAATTTCCCCTTGTAAACATTTATAAACCAGATAAAAAGATTAATTTTATCCTTTTTGGATACCGGTTCACTTTTGTATATAATTTTCAGTGTAATAAGGCACATCTTCTCCGCCATAGGCAGTCCCTGTCCCGAGATGCGTAAAATCAGGACTCAGAACGTTGACTCTATGGTCTGCAGAATTCAACAAGCTGTGATGGGCAAATATTGCTGATGTATGACCCATCGCTATGTTTTCTCCCGCCTTGCGGTATGCCACATCATTTGATTCGATTCGGTCTTTCAATGTACCGCCGTCAGGCGACTCATGTTCAAAGTAATCATTCTGTGCCATGTCGCTGCTGTGTCCAAGTGCGGCATTGGATGCTTCCGAATCATATTTCAATGGTTCCAGGCCATATTCGATGCGCGAAGCATTCACAGCAAGATAATTCAGCCGGGAATTCTCTTCTGCCGGCGGATTGTTATAGAGTGTTTCAATAGAGGTGATCTGTTCTTTATCCAGGACCAGCATGCCATTCACTTTATCCGCTTCATGCAGATCATAGAAGAAATAGACATAGCTGTCTTTAAGATCAAACACTTCGAAGCCTTCTTCGTTTACTCTGAGCCGCTTCAAACCTTTTACGATATATTCTTCCGGCTCCCCGTAGACTTCCCTGACTTTTTCCCGGTCAAGTCCTTCAATATTTATATCGCTGAGGGAAACATCGTCGCTGTTCGTATAACCGCCGGCTACTTTGCCGTCCTGCACCAGTACAAGGCGGAACATTCCAGGTTCATCTTCGACGACAAAATCGCCTTTGTACTCTGAACTCAGAACTTCCTTATCTCCGGCCTCATAATTTTCACCCATACTGATTTCAACTGTCTGCGTCTGTGTGCTGTTCACTTCATGGATGACACTCCTGTCATAGTCGGGGTATACGTGGTTTTCCAGCCACTTTCCGGCATACTGCATATTCAACCCTTCTTTAAAGTCATAGGACTGTATCACTGGAGCGATTAAAATCGCAATGATGTATATCAGAACAAATATGAATGCTTTTTTGATCATGCTGCACCTCCCTGTACAAAAAAAGTAATTAAACCTACGTCTAATTACTTAATGTGCTGTATATTCTGTTTTTCTTTTCTCTTTATAATCCGCAACAATTATTTTGTTTTCCTCGTCGACAATCACTACATTCGGCTGATGGTCTTCAAGTTCCGATTGTTCCAGCTGAACATAACTGATGATGATGACGACATCACCCACCTGCACTTTTCTTGCAGCAGCGCCGTTCAGGCATATTTCACCGGAGTGGCGTTCCCCTTCAATCACATATGTTTCAAGGCGTTCGCCATTGTTGTTGTTGACAATCTGCACTTTTTCATCCGGCAGAATATCTGCCGCTTCCAAAAGTACGGGATCTATAGTAACGCTTCCTACATAATTCAGGTTTGCTTCAGTTACGACGGCACGGTGAATCTTGCCGTTCATCATTGTCCTAATCATTTTTAATCACCAACATATTATCTATTAGTCGCACACTCTCGAACTTTACAGCAATAAATATTATAACATCCGTAGATACTGTTTGAATAGTATTTAAATCCGGGTGGGTGAAAATCTGCAAATCATCGATTTCCCCGGAAGTGTGGTCCATGATATGCATTTCAATCCGTTCTTTAATGCCCTCAACATCGGTTTCCCCGTCCTGTACTAGATCTCTTCCGATTTCCAGTGCCTGATGAATTGCGGGAGCCTCCTCTCGCTCGATATCTGTCAGATTTACATTCCGGCTGCTCTTGGCCAGACCGTCCGTTTCGCGGGCGGTCGGCACACCGATGATCTCCAGATCATGATTGAAGTCGGCGACCATCCTTTTGATGATCATCAGCTGCTGTCGGTCCTTCTCTCCGAAAACTGCAAAATCAGGTTCAATGATATTGAAAAGCTTGTTTACAACAGTTACCACACCTTCAAAATGGCCGGGACGTTTGATACCGTCCAGAATTGAAGACATGCTTGCCAGGTTGAGCAGCAGTTCCGGTTTTTTCGGATACATCTCTTCGACGGAAGGATGAAACACAAAATCCACCCCGTGTTCCTCACAGATCTTCAGATCCCTTTCAAGGTCCCGCGGATAAGTGTCCAGATCTTCATCCGGTCCGAATTGAAGCGGATTGACAAAAAGACTCAGGGCCACAAAATCAGCATGCTTTCCCGCCTCTTCAACCAGAGTCATATGCCCTTCATGAAGGTATCCCATCGTCGGGACGAGTGCGATCTTCTTGTCTCTGTGTGCTTTCAGTATTTCACGGGTTGCTTTTATAGTATCTGCAGTTTTCATCATTTATCAAATACCCTCTTTTTATAAGTTGTAGATTCATCCGGGAACTCGCCGGATCTCACTTCCTGTACATACTGCTCAAGGCCGGATACTCCGATGCTGTTGAAATCCCCGTAAGGTTTCACGAATTTCGGCAGACGGTCGCTTCCATACTGCAGCACATCATGATATACAATTACCTGGCCATCCGTCCCGGCACCGGCACCAATCCCGATTGTGGGAATTGTCAGCGATCCGGTGACTTTCTCTGCCAGATCTGCGGGAATGGCTTCAAGGACAACCATGCATGCACCCGCTTCCTCCACTTTTCTGGCATCTCCCATAAGCTGTTCCGCCTCTTCAATCGACCCTGCCTGCATTTTAAAACCGGTCACTCCGACAGACTGGGGCGTCAGACCAAGATGCGCCACAACAGGTACGCCTGCCTGCACTGAACGCCTGATGATTCCGAGGCAGCCGACACCCTCCATTTTAACCGCGTTTGCTCCTGAGGACTGATACAGTGAAAGTACATTCTCAAGTCCTTTGTCATCACTGGTGTGGTAGGAGCCGAATGGCAGATCCACCACTACATATGTATCCGGCGCACCCCGTCTCACTGCTCTGGTGTGATGGACCATATCCGCCATTGTGACTTGTACAGTGCTCTCATATCCGAGGACTGTCATCCCAAGGGAATCCCCGACCAGTATTGTGTCCAGTCCCGCCTGCTCGCTTTGTTTTGCACTGGGATAATCATATGCAGTAACCATTGTAATTTTTTTATCATCCTGCTTCATTTGGATCAGTTCGTTAGTAGTCTTCATCAGGCTACTCCTTTCACTTGATGTATATTATACTTATTTTAACACATCATAATATGTAGTCATCACTCTTATTTCAAAGGAGAGAAATCAATGGAAATTGCAGTAGTGGGAATGGGCGCAGTAGGCAGCATCATCGCCCGTGAATTGAAAAAGACGGAACACACAGTTACTTTATTCGGCAGAAAGGAGGCAGCCGGTTTCACCATATTGGAAGATGGCGAGAGAATGAATTATCCATACACTATAAAGAATATCAATGCATATGATACCTCTGTTAAATTTGACTTGATATTCATCGCCACCAAAGCCACTGCCTTAAAGGATTTATCAGAAATCATACCGGAGCTTTGTCACAGTGGGACAGAAATCATCCTCTGTCAGAACGGCATGGGATATGATGAGTGGTTTAACGGCAGCATTCCGGCAGTCGTCTATATCAGCGGACAGAAGCATTCAGATATGATTGAACATTTTCAGGATTCGCGGCTGATCGTTGAGAATAAAAACTACACATATCTTGACCCGCTTATCGAAAACATCATAACGACCGAACTTGAAATAATAAAATCCAGTGATTTTGAAAAGCTGAGATATGAGAAGCTGCTGATCAATCTCGGCATCAACACTCTGACCGGTCTGACAGGGAATACGGCTAAAATATTCGATTTGGAAGAGGTTGCGGAGCTTACTGCTAAATTACTGGATGAAGGCATACAAATCGTCAATCAGAGCAGAAAAATCATAGATTCTGATTTCATGGATAAAGCACTCAGCATCTATAACGACTACAACCGTGAAATGGGCACGAGCATGTACTATGATATTACTGCAGCCAAACCGACGGAATTTGAGTTCATTCAGAAGTATCTGCATAACCATAAAGGAGATGTCAGTACACCGGTCCTGGATATATGCACAGTGCTCCTCGGGGCTTACGAATATGAAAGGGACCAGCGATGAGCCTCCATCACTGGTCTTGATCTGACTCCGTATTCTTCATTCTTACTCCTGCCTGGACACCATTGCTGATATGGGGTCATGGATTATTGGATTCCAGGCATCCGGCATTTATCACTTTCGCCTTTTATCTCCTTTTAAAAAAGAGAGATAAAAAAATATTAGTGGTTATAATTACTATTGCAAATATCGCAACCAGGTATACCGTCAGACCTTCCAGCCCCTCCGCCGGTTTAGTGAAGTGCCAGTATAAAGTTGAAACAAACCATACTGTGGCAACAACTGTTGGCAGATAAAAAATGATTTTATTTTTTATAAATTTTCCAACTACTGCCGTGTAGATCAGTGTTATTAGAAAACATGCCAGCATCATTATAAGTATATGAAGCATCCGGCTTTCCCCTCCCCTTTAACCTATACTTCATATTATGACACAATTGCCAGAAATGTAATAGTACACTTTTTTGTAATGAAAATCCCCGGAAAATCAGATACTGATCCAACTTCCCGGGGTCTGCTTCTTTTACTATTCTTCAGTTTCCACAATTACATTTACAATGGATGCATCGTGGTCCACAATACGTAATGGTGCAGTAAATGCTGATTTAAGCGTTCTGCCAATCAGAGGTTCCGGATTGATGTCTTCGTATATCAGCATTGTCGGCTCATCATACTTCTCATGATCCAAAAATGCATGATGTACAAAATAACCGTTTTCCGGTGCTTCATTCAAATTTTCTATGCTTAAAGTATCAATTGCCACAGCCTTCAAATTCGGCAGCCGGGTGCGCAGATACTCCGCCGCTTCCGGTGACACTGCAGGAAAATCATTGGCATACTCCTCAATATCGGTATTTCTGTACTTCCAGTGACCCGTATTGAAAATCAGGAGATCCGCCTCACCGACTTCACTGTTCTCCTCCAGCATCTCCACTGTGACAAACTCATTTTTTCCAAGCGGGACATCCAGCATCAGGGGGTTTTTGTAAATAAAATCTTCAATCGGGATAGCGTCTATTCCCCGGCCGTTGTCCATATGATGCCAAGGGGCATCAACATGGGTGCCTGCATGCAGATAGATATTCAGGACCGATCCATTCCAGTCATCCCCTTTTTCCTTGCGCTCCCGCGGCACGAGGCCCACTTTCGGCAAGGCAGGATGGACAGGCATATCCTCATGTATCGGATAGCCGATTTCAACATAGCGACTCACAATGATTCATCCCCTTTTTTATATTTATCCAGATTATAGCATAGAGGGTACATTTTCCATATTCAACGGCCTCAGTTTTCATCGTCCTCGTATTCCAGAATATCCCCCGGCTGGCAATCCAGTGCCCTGCATATTCCTTCCAACGTTGAAAAGCGTACCGCCTTGGCTTTGCCGTTTTTCAACACAGAAAGATTAGCCATCGTAACCCCGACTTTATCGGAAAGCTCCGTTACACTCATCTTCCTTTTTGCCAGCATCACATCGATATTTATAATTATAGCCATCCGTTACACCTCAGACCGTAAGATCATTTTCTGTTTTTATCCTTATCGCTTCCTGCAGCAGTTTTTCAAGCAGTGCCGCGAAAACTGTGATCACAAGCGGGGCAAATATGAAGGCCATCCCCACGATGATTACTCCCGGGGCATCATCAAGTTCTGCATATATATAAAATAACGGCAGGTTCAATATATACAGTCCCGTAATTATCATGGCATGATATTTTATTCTTTTCAGTGCTCTTACTGATTGATCGGAAAATGCCGTATTCCTGTCTATATATATTAGTAGTTTAAATGCCTGAAACAATGCCATATAAAATGGAATGGCCGCTAAATACATAAAAGTCAGCAGACCGAGCATCAAGATATCCCATCCTTCAATACCATCACTCACATTTCTTACTATCAACGGCATCAATGCGATGCAGATTGCAAGTACAGGCAGACCGATGATAATCAGAGCAAATTTCAAAAATAACGTTGAACTGCGTTTCATGTTTTCACCTCTTATATTTTATATATTGATTATGGATAATATTTTATCGAATATCAATAAATTTTTATTAATTATCAATTTATAAAAGATAAAAAATGCCCCTGGTCATAATCCAGAGGCCAAAGAAAATATATAATTTAAACATTCACACTGGAAAGTCCGCCCACTTTTTTAGCCTGGTGGTTTTCTGGAATTCTCACCTTATCTTTACCAAACAGGTTTTCTCTCAGGGTGTTTGCTTCATATTCAGTCCTGTAGCTTCCGCGTTCCTGCAGCACAGGAACCACAAGTTCAATGAAATCTTCAAAAGTGACAGGGCTTGCAGCCTGGATGATATTGAATCCATCCGCATCCCCTTCATTCGCCATCGCCTCCAGTTCGTCGGCAACCTGTTCAGGGGTTCCGACCACTTTGGTTGCACCAATGCCGAGGCCGTGATGGAGCACCGCTTCCCTTACCGTCCATTTTCTTGTAGTGCTTGCGGCATATTTCTGAAGAAAACCATGAGATGCATTGGTAGCGGCATTTTCAACATACTGTTCCGGATCAAACTGGGAGAAATCAATGCCTGTATGTCCTGAAAGCATTGCCGCTGTCCCCTCGTAGCTGACATAGGATAACAGTTCCTCATATTTCGCCTGTGCTTCCTCTTCTGTCCTTCCGACAATCGGGACGATGCCGGGGAAGATTTTAATGTCATCCTCATTCCTTCCTGCCTTAACCGCTCTTTCCCTGATCTCTTTTGTAAATGCCTTCAGTTCATCCAGGTCACTTGCAAGCGTGGTGAATAAAGCCTCCGCATGCTTTGCAGCGAATGCCTTGCCCTTTTCCGAAGCTCCTGCCTGGAATAATACCGGCGTGCGCTGCGGGGATGGTTCCACCAGATGACTTCCCGGAACACTGAAATACTCCCCTTTATGATTGATCGGATGCACTTTCCCCGGGTTCGTGTATACACCTATTTCTACATTTGCTTCCACAGCACCCTCTTCCCAGCTGTGCTCCCAGAGTTTATAGACTACATCCATATATTCATCTGCCCGGTCATATCTCTTATCATGTTCAATCTGATCTTCAAGTCCCAGGTTCACCGCTTCGCTCTTCAAGTATGATGTCACGATATTCCATGCCACACGGCCCTTTGTCAGATGATCGAGTGTTGAAAAGTCGCGTGCCAGTTTATACGGTTCAGTGTAAGTCGCCGAATACGTAGGCGCAAATCCGATGTTTTCCGTCACGGCAGCCATTGCTGAGATCTGGAGCAGTGTATTATGGAGCGGCACCTGGACAGCATGTTCAATCGCAGCGTCAGGACTGTTTTCATATACATCATAGATACCCAGAACGTCTGCAAGAAACACTGCGTCAAACTTCCCTTTTTCAAGAAGCTTTGCAAGGTCAGTCCAGTAGTCGAGGTCCCCGTGACGGTGTCCCTGATCTTTCGGATGACGCCATAATCCCGGTGAATGCGGAGCAACAGAGTTCAGAGTGAAGCCGTTCAGACGAATTTGTTTTTTCATAAATGATCTCTCCCTGATTTTATTTATTCCTACCAAGACGCCGGAGATTAAAAAATACCTCTTCCGGTAAGGAAGAGGTAAGTTTAAGACTGAACACTCTCCCTTATCTTTCAAGCATCAGCTCGTTGGAATGGGCACCTTTCTACTTAATGGATAAGTGAGGTTGCCGCAGGATCGTGGGACCAAGTTCCTCCCCTGCTCTTGATAAGGAATACTATTGAATTTTTAATGTTAGATGTAATACTATCAGGGTTTGAATATTCTGTCAAATATAAATATTGAGAAAATTAATTTATACTTAAAAACTCTGTTTAAATGGCATTGTCAGTCATTTATAGTTTGATGCTGGTCATCAGAATATATGATGTCACTGGAAAGCGATCATTTCTTTCTCTTTCATCTCCCGGAGTGCTTCCCCGAGAGCATAAACGACGTGTTCGAACACAAGACCGCCCTGTACAAAAACAGTGTAGGGGCTTCTGATCGGACCATCGGCACTGAGTTCCAGCGATGCCCCCTGCACAAATGTTCCTGCAGCCATGATTACCGGATTTTCATACCCGGGAATATCACTCGGTATCGGCAGGAACTGCGAGTTTACCGGAGAAGCCTTTTGAATCATCTGGGTGAAAGTGATCATTTCCTCTTCAGTATTGAAGGATACACTCTGGATCAGGTCTGTCCTTTTCGCAGCAGGGGACGGATCTGTTTTCAATCCGGCTTTTCGCAGCAGGTGGCTGATCAGCACTGCACCGTTCAGGCTTTCTATAACAGTATGCGGGGCAAGGAAAAAGCCCTGATACATATCTGTCAGCACTGTCAGGCTGGCGCCCATTTCCTTGCCGATCCCCGGCACTGTGAGCCTGTAGCTGATTCGTTCGATGAGATCTTTATTCCCCGCGATGTATCCGCCCATTTTGGCGAGTCCCCCGCCGGGGTTTTTTATCAGGCTTCCCGCGATGACATCCGCCCCGGCTTCTATGGGTTCCCTCGTCTCTACAAATTCTCCGTAACAATTATCAACAAATACGATTATACCCGGATGTTTTTCCCTGATTTTTGCAATGATCTCTCCGATTTCATCTATTGTCAGTGATTTTCTCATACTGTAACCGCGTGAACGCTGTATGGCGATCATTTTCGTCTTCCCGGAAATGGAATCCATGATTGCCTCTTCATCAAAACGGTCATCCACGAGCTCGATTGCCTTGTAATGCACCCCTTTTTCTTTCAGGCTGCCGATATCCTTCTCTGTCGTTCCGATGACTTTCTCCAGTGTATCGTAGGGTTCACCGCTGATATAGATGAGTTCATCGCCACGCTCCAGAAGTGACAGCAGTACAAGACTGATGGCATGGGTGCCCGAAATGATCTGGCTCCTTACGATGGCATCTTCACTTTTAAATACCTGCCGGTATATCTCCTCAAGTTTGTCCCTGCCGGTATCATCATATCCATATCCCGTCGTACCGCTAAAATCGCTTTCGGTCACACCTGTTTCATTGAATGCTTTCATCATTTTATTGAAATTGAACCTGCTGATTTTTTTATTTTCTTTCATGATTGGAGCAATTTCCTCCAATGATTCCTCTATCAATCTCTCTGTATGCTGCACGCCTCTATTCCTCATTTCTCTCCATAATTCTCTTGCTCCATGCCCCGTCGGGTTCATGACCTTCAAGTCGGTATACTTCAGCCTCTTCATCGAGAATCTCTTTATCCACGATGGTGTGGCGCTTCAGATCATATAATTTCTGGGGTTCCGATAATGGAATTTCCGCTTTATACGATTCCATATGCTTTTTCATGAATGTTTCCAACAGACCCAGAATATGCTGGCTCTCCATATCTTTATGCACATATTCATGCGCTTCGGGCGGTGTGTAATGCCTCGTGTCATCAATGTCAGTCTTATTGAAAAATATGAGTGACGGAATTTCTTTCATATCCAGCTGTCCGGTCAAATCTTTCACAGTATCGTAATGTGTCTGCAGGTCTTCTGAGCTGTTATCAATCACATGAATCAGAAAATCACTGTCCGCCGCCTCTTCAAGTGTCGATTTGAAACTTTCAATCAGTGTCGTCGGCAGATTCTGGATAAAACCGACCGTATCGGATACTACACACTCAAACCCGGATGGGAGTACCAGCCGTCTCGTTTTCGGATCAAGTGTCGCAAACAGCGCATCCTCCTCCAGAGTATTACTCTGGGCCATCGTATTGAACAATGAAGATTTCCCCGCATTTGTATAGCCGATCAGGGATACTTTGACAACCTGGTTGCGATTACGTTTTTCCCTGTACCGCTCACGATGGGACTCGATAACTTTCAGCTGTTTCCTGATTTCCTTGATCCGCTGATTGATATGGCGTCTGTCCGTCTCAAGCTTTGTCTCCCCCGGTCCTCTTGTACCGATGCCGGCCCCGAGACGCGACAGGTTGATCCCCTGGCCTCTTAACCGTGGCACGAGATATTGGAGCTGGGCAAGTTCGACCTGCAGCTGTCCCGCTTTCGAATGGGCCCTCAAGCTGAATATATCCAGTATGACCTGGGTCCGGTCGATGATTCTTGTATCCATGACGGCTTCAATCGAACGGTTCTGACTAGCTGTAATTTCATCATTCACGATGATATATCCAAGTTCATCGTCCGCATATTGTTCAGCCACCTCATTCAGGAATCCACTGCCGACATAGGCTCTCCGATCCATCGTTGAACGGTTCTGTACATGGACGCCTGAAATTTCCACACCGATGGAACCCGCAAGACTGATGAGCTCATTTATTTCAGCATCTATATTTTTCCTGTCTGGTGTGTTGACCGCTATGATGATTCCTTTATATGTCTCTGTCATAACAGCACCTCCGTTTGTATATTTATATATTGATTACCCTGTTTATCATTTCTCAAAATATTATGTTTAAGTATTTGCAGAGATGTGTAAATAACTAATGTATATATGCCCATGAACAGAAAGGGGCCGTGTAGGATGAAAACACAATTTTACGACCTTGAGGCAAAAGATGATGAAGGCCGCCTCGTCAGAATGTCTGACTTCAAAGGCAAAGTTATTTTAATCGTCAACACTGCAAGTGAGTGCGGATTCAAAAATCAGCTTTCAGACCTCGAAACACTTTATCAGAAATACAAAGATGAAGGATTCGTCATTCTGGCTTTTCCATCTGATAATTTCATGAATCAGGAACCGCTGAGCGCTGCCGAGGCCAAAGAACATTATAACACCGATTACGGTGTTACATTCAGGATAATGGAAAAGACCGATGTCATCGGAAAATCCATACATCCTCTATACAAGTACCTGACCGAGGGCAAAAGCGGTCTGCTCATCAATCGCATCAAATGGAACTATACGAAATTCCTCGTTTCAAGAGAAGGGAAGATTGCTTATAGATACGCACCCCAAAGAGCACCTTCGTCGTTTGAGGAAGATGTCAAAAATCTCTTGCGTGGTCTTGACTGATACATGTAAAAAGCATCCTGTCCCAGTACTGGGACAGGATGCTTGATTCATTACTTCAGGAATGTGCTTATCGCATGCTTGTAGATCAGGTGGTCTTTCCCGCCGGAATGAAGCTGGATTACATACTTGTCAAAATCAATAACCGTACCCCTCAGTTGGAAGCCATTAACCAGAAATACTGTGACTTCCACCCCGGATTCTTTGAAGTTGCTGAGAAACTTGTCCTGCAAATTATCATTTGCCATGATTCTCTCTCTCCTTTGCATGTAGGAATTGATATATATCTTCCATGATTATATCCTTCTGCACCTTGTCCAGATCATACCATTCAACCGGAAGCTGGTTCCTGAAAAATGTCAGTTGGCGTTTGGCATACTGTCTCGTATTCTGTTTAATCTGCCTTTTGACATCCTCGAGCGTTGCACTGCCTTCAAAGTAAGGAATAAACTCCTTATAACCTATTGCAGCAGAGGCAGTTTTTGACGGCGAGTGATGTTCGAATAGATGACGCGCCTCTTCAGGGAGTCCCTGCTCGAACATATGATCCACTCTGTCTTCGATATTTGCGTGTATATTTTTACGTTCACGTGTCAATCCTACTATAAATGTATCATATTTCACGTCATCTGTGTAGCCGGGACCAATTCTGTTGCTGATCCTGTCACTCAGTTCAAACTTCACGAGCATGCGGATGACACGCTGGCGGTTGTTGGGATGGATCTCGCCGGCAACTTTCGGATCTATATTCTTCAGCCTGTCATGCAGTACGTTCGACCCCAACTGTCCAAGCATTTCAGTGAGCTCGCGTTTTTCTTTATCGTCCTCTTCATCAAATTCATAACCGTGGATCAGTGCCCGGATGTAGTGTCCTGTTCCCCCGACAATGAATGGAATCCGGTCGTCCTCATGGATTTCATCAATGATTTCGGTCACATGCTTCTGGAACTCCTGCACCGAGAAAGAGGATTCCGGCTCGATCACGTCAATCATATGGTGCGTGATGCCGCTCTTTTCCTCTTCGCTGATTTTCCCCGTGCCGATATCCATGCCCCTGTATACCTGCATGGAATCACCGCTGATGATTTCCAGATTGAACTTTTTGGCAATTTCAATACTCAAAGCTGTTTTACCGATGGCTGTCGGTCCTACCAGGATCATCACTTTCTTAGAATTAGACATTTCTCATCACCCATTCGAATAATCTGTTGTATACCTGTTCGCGGTTTTTTTCAAAGAGTACTTCATGTCTGCTGTCGTCATAAAGCTGCACTGTCACAGAATCGGTGAACCGAATCAGTGTCCGGGCGAGGGCCCGTATATCTTTGCCTTTACTCGAAAAAGGATCTTCTTTGCCGCCTATCAGAAGAATCGGCACATCAGAAGCCAATGACTTTAAATTGCTCTGTTTCCCGGCTTCCCTTATCTGCTTTACGATTTCATGCAGCGCGCCGTTCGACATCAGAAAACCGCAGTGGGGATCTGCGTTGTAAAGATCCACCACTTTCGGATCCCCGCAGAGCCATCTGTTCTCCTCCGTCCCACTGAAAGCATTGTCATAGCCCAGAAATGCAAGTTTGTTGATGGTCTGTGACTTCTGTCTTTTACTGAGCCGGGAAACGGCAGATAATCCGGATATGGCGACAGAGTCCATCATACTGCCCTTGCTGCCTGTCCCTACAATGATCCCCCCGTCATAAAGCGGTGATTCCAGAAGACGGCGTGCTGCAATCGAGCCCATGGAGTGGCCCAGAATGAATTTTTTCATTGTATCCGGGATAAGTGTCGAAACTGCGATTGCGTCGCTGATCAGCAGATCGAAACTGTCGAAATGACCGAGATTCCTTTCATCCCTGCCATGCCCTCTATGATCATGCATGACCACCATGCAGTCGTTCATCGCAAGCCATGTGTTCATTTCATTGTATCTTTCCATATGTTCCGCCATGCCATGCAGGACCTGGATGGCGCAGATAGGGTTTTCAGGCATGAAAACCTTGACCCGTATACGCCTGTCTTCATTGTCGATATATTGTTCACTGATTCTCATGCCTGTGCTTCCCCCTATTTCATTATTCTGTTGAACATCCGTTCTATTTCATAGGTAGTCATGTGGATGATGACCGGTCTTCCGTGGGGACATGTATACGGAGAATGACATTTCCCGAGTTCATCAAGAAGCGCCTCCATATGCTTTTTATCCAGATAATGATTCGCCTTGATCGACTGCTTGCAGCTCATCATGATCGACATCTCTTCACGGTATTCACTCACTTGGAAATGTTCTTTTTCCGCCACGAAATGAATCAGCTGTTCAATGTCCGCCTCCGGGTTCTTCTCATCGATCCACGACGGATGCCGTGTCACCGAATACTGTTTTATCCCGCTTTTTTCAATTTCAAATCCAAGCTGCTGCAGATCTTTGAGCTTCTCATCAATTGTTATTATATCATCTAACGGGAATTCAAACGTGTATGGGATCAGAAGCGGGACCCCGTCGTCCGCATGCACGTTGATATGATCATAATAGAATTCATATTTTATCCGTTCCTGGGCGGCATGCTGGTCCATCATATACATCCCCGAATCATTTTGAAGGATGATATAGGTGCCGTGCAGCTGGCCCACAATTTCAAGATACGGAAGTTTTTCTTTCATCGTTTTTTCCATGGTTTCCGCCGCTGCTGTTTCCTGCGGGACGGGCGTTTCACTTTCTTGTTTCCGGACAGGACTGTGATCCCAACCTGGTTTTTGAGCCTCTTTTTTCACTGCATTGTATGATGCTTTCTGTTCCGTTTCAAATGTATCCGGCTGCCTTTTGCCGGGTGTTTCTCTTTCTGCATACCGGGGATGTTCCACTGTCCCGGTATACTCCTCACGCACTGTGAAATCCAATGAGGATTGTTCAGCTTTAGGTTTGGGTTCCCTGACGGTTTTCGTTACATCCGGAATCAGCATCTCCCCCTGCAGCGTTTCACGCACTGACTTCTCGAGCAGGGCATTCAGTTCCCTCTCCTTGGAAAAACGCACTTCGATTTTGGAGGGATGAACATTGACATCGACGATTTTAGGATCCATCTCGATATCAATGATGACGATTGGATATTTATCTTTCGCAAGCAGCGTATGGTAGGCGCCGAGGATTGACTGTGACAACTTGAAGTTCCGGATATGCCGCTGGTTTACAGAAAGGTTGATATAGTTTCTGTTGCTGCGGTTCACTTCTGGCCGGATTGCGTAGCCCGTAATTTTAAAATCGGCATCCTCTGCCTCCACCCTGACTGCATGCCTTGCAATATTCAGGCCGTAAATATCACTGATGACTTCTTTTTGATTGCCGTTTCCTTTTGTGGCAATCCTTTCACTGTGGTCGAGCACCAGCCGGAAGCTCACGTGCGGGTATGCGAGCGCCATTCTCTGGATGATATCGATAATCTTGCCGCTCTCCGTCCGCATGGATCTGACATATTTCAGGCGGGCAGGGGTGTTATAGAACAGTTCGCTGATGGAAATATCCGTCCCCTGCCGTTCTTTGCCCGGGCCCTGCTCCTTCAGACTCCCCCCTTCAAAATGAATGGTGACCGCTTCCCCCTCAATATGTTTCGTCTCCACCTTCACTTTGGCTACAGCGCCGATACTTGCCAGCGCCTCACCGCGGAAGCCGAGCGACCGGATCTGAAACAGGTCATAATCATCGTTTATCTTGCTCGTTGCGTGCCTTTGGAACAAGAGGGGAGCATCGGTCTGATGGATGCCGTCCCCGTTATCAACGATCCGGATCAGCTTCATGCCGGATTCTTCGATGAACACCTCGATCTCGTCCGCATTGGCATCCAATGAATTCTCAATCAGCTCTTTGACGACGGAACTCGGTCTCTCAACGACTTCACCTGCAGCTATTTTATTCTGTATCTTTGGATCAAGCACTTTGATCGGAGACATGTCATCACTCGCCTTTTAATCTGTTTTTCATCTCGTTCAATGCCATCAGTGCCTCCATCGGTGTCATGTTGTTGACATCGGTGTCCTTAAGCATCTCCACCACCGGATGGTCATTATAGGATTCACTGTCACCAAGCGCCAGCTCCAGCTGCTGGGATGGTGCTTCCGTACCGTTCTCAAACATATGAAGCAGTTCGTCCGCCCTTTTAGTCACAGTTGCCGGAAGTTCGGCGAGCCTTGCCACATGGATGCCGTAGCTTCTTTCAACCGCACCCGGTTTCACTTTATGGAGGAATACCAATTTACCATCGTATTCCGTCGCTTTGACGTGTACATTTTTTAAGCCGGGAAGCGTCTGCCCCAATCTCGTGATTTCATGGTAGTGTGTGGAGAATAAAGTCTTCGCGCCGATTTTTTCATGTATGAACTCAAGCATCGACTGAGCCAGGGCCATGCCGTCATAAGTAGATGTCCCCCGGCCGATCTCATCAAAGATCAGCAGGCTGTCCTTCGTGGCATTTTTAAGCGCATCGTTCGCTTCCATCATCTCTATCATGAATGTGGATTTGCCACTGGCAAGATCGTCACTCGCACCGATACGTGTGAATATCTGGTCGAATATCGGCAGCCTCGCAGATTTTGCAGGAACGTACATCCCCATCTGCGCCAGTATACTGATGATTGCCGTCTGACGCATGTAAGTACTCTTGCCCGACATATTCGGCCCGGTGATCAGATAGATGAACGTGGAGCCGTCCATATCAAGCGAGTTCGGTACATACGTATTTTCACCAATGACCTTCTCGACCACCGGGTGTCTTCCGTCTTCGATATTGAGTTCATTCTGAGTGAACTCAGGCCTGACCAGACGGTATTCATTTGCAACAGTTGCGAATGAGATCACGCAGTCCAACGTACTGATCAGATCTGCCGTATTCTGCAGTCTTGCAATATACATCTCGATCCGGTTTCTCAGATCGTTGAACAGATTATACTCCAGTATAATACTTTCATCCTGCGCACTTAAAATTTTTGATTCCATTTCTTTCAGTTCAGGAGTGATGAAACGTTCTGCATTTGCCAGTGTCTGCTTACGGTTGTACTCAAAGGCCTCTGCATCAAAATTCACAGCATTTGCCTTGGAAATTTCGATATAATAGCCGAATACTTTATTGAACCCGACTTTCAGGTTTTTAATGCCCGTTCTTTTCCGTTCATCTTCGATATACCCGTTCAGCCATGTCCGGCCGTTGTTGGAAATATAGCGCAGTTCGTCCAATTTCTCATTGTAGCCGTCTTTGAAGATGCCGCCTTCCCGTATCGTCTTCGGAGGGGAATCATGAAGGCTTCCTTCAAGGATTGCATGTACATCACGGAGGGGGTCGAAAGCTGTGAACAAGTTCGATTCAAGCATTCCGGTATCCCGGAGCAGCGATTCCATCTGAGGCAGCACGCTCAGTGAATCTTTCAGCTGTACCAGATCTTTTGCATCGATGTTGCCGAAACTGAGTCTGCCGACCAGCCGTTCGATATCATAGACCGAGTCGAGCAGTGTCCGCATATCCTCGCGTTCCAGAAAATGGCCGAGCAGTGTGCCGACCGCTTCCTGCCGGAGTCTGATCATGCTTTCGTTGAGCAGCGGCCGTTCCACCCATTTCCTGAGTTTGCGTTTGCCCATCGGGGTGCCGGTCTCGTTCAAATACCAGAACAGCGACCCTTTCGTCTTCTTCGTCTGGAGACTCTCCAAAAGCTCCAGATTGGAAATCGCAGCATAGTTCAGCTGCATCGTCTCTTTGATCTTATGCTTCTCCACTGTCCTGAAGTGCTTCAGATCACGCATGTTCGCCGCGCGGATGTAGGATACAAGCAGGCTCAGCGTTCCTTTTTCATCCTCTGTAATATCGTCACTGCAGTCAAGCGCATGGATTTCATCACTTGCATACGGTGTATTGAACGGCGGATCCTGGTATAGCTCATCCAAGATTCCGGCGATGCTCTCTTCGACAACGATTTCACTCGGACGGATCCTGTCGATTTCACTTTTCAGTATAGTGAGATCCCCCGTCGTAAATGCATGGATTTCACCGGTCGAGATATCGGAATAGGCGGTGCTGTACATACCTTTATTCTCCTGAAGGGCGAGGATGTAGTTGCTTTTCCCGTCATCCATGCCGAAATCATCAATCAATGTGCCCGGAGTGATGATGCGCACCACTTCCCGCTTCACCATGCCTTTGACCTGTTTCGGATCCTCCATCTGTTCACAGATGGCCACCTTATATCCCTGCCCAATCAGTCTTTCTATATATCCTTTTGCAGAATGATAGGGCACACCGCACATCGGGATGGGATCTTTCTTTTTATCTCTTGAAGTCAGAGTGATTTCAAGAACTTTACTTGCTGTAATCGCATCATCATAGAAAAGTTCATAAAAATCGCCCAGTCTGTATAATAATAAAACATCAGGATGCTCATCTTTTATACTTAAATACTGCTGCATCATCGGTGTTACTTTCTGCATATCAACACTTCCATTGTTCTAATTGTATATCTCTGATTATATCACGGCCGCCTTTGATTGTTGAAGCGGTCGAGAACACCTTTTCGCTCTAATTGCCTCAGCATCACCCATGATACCAGAGCGCCGATCAGGGAGCTTGCGATAAAGGCCGGTGCAAGCACATAAAAAAATCCGGCGTCGAGACCCAGAACCATGATGAGCGGCAGTGTTGCGATGGATCCGAACACTCCGGTACCTATGACCTCCCCGATCGCCCCCATCGAAAGTTTTTTGAATTTCCTGTAGAGAAGCCATGCCAGAAGCGCCCCGATCATGCTGCCCGGATATGCAAACGGTGAACCTGTACCGAGCAGAATCCGTATGGTTGAGGACAAAAAGGCCTGCACAATACCCCAGGGGCCGGTAAACACAACACTCATGACATTTATCAGATGCTGCATGGGTGCCGCTCTGACGGGTCCCAGAGGGATGATGATGAACATGCTTAATACGACGTTCAAGGCAGTGAATACGGCTGTCAGCGTCAGTTTCCTTGTCATAAATATCCTCCATTTTAGAAAAAAACTGTACATCCTGGAGGATGTACAGTTTCCCATTGATTATTCAATTTTACGTTCTTCTAGTTACCCTGGTTCGGCCTGTTCCTCATCGCCGCACCTGTCTCACCCTGAAGCAGATCGCCGCCGGTTGACGTGATGATGTCATTCGTCACAGTCTGGCTGATTGCGTGGGATACCATCTGCAGCAGTTCATTGACCTGTCCCTGTGATTCCTTGAACTGGCTGACGATTGGCATCTCATCCAGTTCCGCTTCGATCTTTTTGATTTTTTCCTCTGTCAGATTGTAGGCGCGTTCCTTGCCGTAGTTCTGGAAGTTGACCGCCTGCTTCTGAAGGCTCTTCAGACTCGCCATCTTTTCACGGACATCCTTGTTCTCGTGGATCTTGGCCTCCGCTTTTTTGAAGAATTCGACCTGTTCAGTCTCCCCCATCATCTTCCCGAGCTGTTTTGCCTCATTTACGATTTCATCTTTGCTATACATCCTGCTTCCACCTTTATATCATATTACAGCGTTCAGTGTTTTATATATGAAACACGGGCACGTGCATTTATAGAATTTATAAAATCTCCTATAAGTATATCTGTTTTCCAGACATATTTCAAAGCCATTTGACCAAAATGACTATCTTGCATCCGTGCTCGCAAATGGTGCGGCTGTCTGGCCGAGCTGGATGGCTGTATAAATGCATGCGGCAGTCAAGAGGATGAGGAAGACATCCGACAGTGAAAATGAAGTTTTATGGTAGTACGTCCTCGGACCATCATCAAAACCTTTTGCCTCCATTGCGATTCCAAGCCGGTATGCGCGCCTTATGCTCTGGCTGAGCAGCGTAATGACTGCCGTCCTGAACCCTTTCAAGCCCGACACATATTTTTTATCGATAAGTGCCCTTCTGACTTTCCTGGCCTGTCTCAATGCCATATACTCAGATGCGATGATCGGTACCATCCGCACCGCAGCCATGAACGAATAGGCATATTTCGGCTTCAGTTTCAGCTGCTGCATCAGGCTGTAGAATACATCTGTAATCCGGGTTGTAAAGATGACGGTTGCCCCGAAGAATGACAGAACCAGGCCGCGCATCATGATATGGATGCCGCGCACGAAACTTTCCTCCGTAATGTGGATGATTCCGAGCCTGTACAGTGTCGTCGTTCCTTCACCGTAGAATATCATGTAAAGGCTCGAAATGAAGCCGATCAGCAGGATGAAACAAAGCAATGCCGCCAAATACCTGAATTTCACCCCGGATAAAACAATCATCGCAAGCATCATGATGATGGAAAGATGAAACAGATAGTTTGGATTATGGATGAAAACGACTGTGATGAAAAGGATGACCGCCATGAATATCTTGGTGATCGGATTGGAACGATCGGCAAAAGTCTCATATTTCTTAATGGACCCGAACATCAGTCATTCCCTCCTTTTCCTTTAATATTCCACCATCCAGCAGCAGCCGCCTTGACGGATACCGTTTTTTGATCTCTTCATCATGGGTGATCATGACGATCGTTGTGCCGGACTTTGTCATTCCGTCGAATATTTCAAGCAGCCTGAACGCATGTTTCTGATCAAGGCCGAAAGTCGGTTCATCCAGCATGATGATTTCCGGCACGCCGCCAAAAGCGGTGGCTACACTCAGACGGCGCTTCTGTCCGGTCGATATTTCAAGAGGATGCAGATGCGACACATGGGACAGCCCCATTCTTTCCAGTATCTTTCCTGTCTGCCGCATCGCCTCTGTCTTGTCAAAGTGCATTTCAAGATTGATGAATACTTCATCAAAAACTTTGTTGGTGATAAACTGCAGCTCGGGATTTTGGAACACGGGATATACATCCCCTGCAATCTGCTTTGTCTTCCTGATTTTCTTTCCGCGGTAATAAACATCACCGGCCGATGGAATGAGTTTCATCAGCGCCAGCAGCAGACTGGTCTTGCCTGTGCCGTTGGCACCTTCGATGGTCACCCATTCACCTTTTCTTATTTTCAGGTCTTCCACTTTCAGGATGTCGTCTTTACCCCGCCGGATGTTCATACCTTCCGCCTTCAGCAGGTTTTCCTCTGAAGTTTCAGTTCTTTCAAATACCGGAGCCGCGTCCCATGAACGGGGGTGCCAGACGCCAAATCCTTCAAGTAGATCCAGATGATCCGTGAGTATATCTTCGGGCGTCCCGTCGCCGGCGATGCCGCCTGAAGCATCCATGAGAATCACCCTGTCGACCTTATCCCATATATAATCCACCCTGTGTTCGACGATTACGACGGTGCGGTCTTTCCATATGCTTTCGACCGTATCCCATACCTGCCTGGCAGAGCCATCATCCAGCATGCTTGCCGGCTCATCGAGGTACAGCGTATCGGAACCCTGCAGCAGAGCGGATGCGATCGCAAGCTTCTGCTTCATGCCCCCGGACAGTGACTGGATGCCTGTCTCAAGGGACACATCGAGACCGACGGCCTTCAGGACATCCGGGAACCGGCGCTCCATTTCTGCTTTTTCCACGCCTTTATTCTCCAGTACAAAACCGAGCTCTTCACCGACTGTCGGCATCGTAAACTGTGAATCCGGGTCCTGGAAAACGTATGCCCCGTCATCCGATATTTTCAGAGTTTCGGCTTTCATGGGAACATCGATAACTTCCGGAATCAGACCGCCCATGATATTGAGCAGCGTACTTTTACCCGAACCGCTCGGACCGAGCAGCAGAACTTTTTCACCTTCCTGTATCCTGATGTCAAGCCCGGCAAACAGGCGCTCCTCTTCTTCCGGAAAACGGAGCCTCAGATCTTTAATATTTATGACCATGACCTATAATTCCCCGCTGTGGTTCGCTTCGCGGCTGCCCACAAGTTTGAGCACCCCGGTCTCTTTTAATCCTCTATACAGCAGATGTGCCAGCCAGCCGGCGATCAGTGCACCACTCAATACCCTGAAGCCGACCATCAGCACAAGATTCCACGTTTCCAAGTGACCGAGATAACCGTAGTACCAGTCAAGCGGCAGCGTGGACAATGCTGCTGCCACGCCCGCCAGCACTGCAACCATCAATGCGGTGCTTTTATATCTTACAATTGCAAACACGATTTCACATGCTAATCCCTGAATGAGGCCGTACAGCATGAGCATGACATCGAACTGCAACAAGACAATCGTCTCTCCGGAAGCGGCCGCAAATTCTGCAATGATTGCGACCCCCGGTTTTCTGATGATGAGATAGGCAACGACCGCTGCGATGAACCACATACCGTATACCAGTTCATTCAGATGTAATCCAAACGGCTGAAGTGCTGTGTACACTCCGCCCCAAATTGAATAGATAATTGAAAATACCAGTGCGATTACCACTGTAATCAGCACATCCGTAAGTGTTAACCCTTTCCTCGCCGCCAAATAAAAAACCTCCAATAATATTTTTCAAACAAAAAACACACCACTAGCGGAGTGGTGTGCATATTGAAAAATATGCCACTTCCCTACGCTAGTATGATCTAGATCAGGTAGTAAGGGTAAATCTCAGTCCACGGATGGACACCCCTAGTGGTAATGTCTTTTATTCGATTAATACCATCATAATACATATGGCGGGTTTTGTAAAGCCTACCGCCTGTTATCAGAAATCATCTGAGAGTACCGTCCTCCGAGCGCCATGAGTTCATCTTCGCTGCCGCTCTCGACAAGTTCGCCCTGGTCCAGTACAAAAATCCGGTCGACTGCCCTGATTGTGTTCAGACGGTGCGCTATGATGATGCTTGTCCGGTCTTTCATCAGCCTCTCAAGTGCTTCCTGTATCTTGAGCTCCGTCACGGTATCGATGCTGCTCGTCGCTTCGTCCAGCAGCAGTATCGCGGGGTCTGTAATCAACGCACGCGCGATGGATATCAGCTGTTTCTGTCCCTGAGAGACGAACCCATCATCCATCTCAAGCATCGTATCGTAACCATTCTCGAGTTCCATGATGAAGTCGTGGGCGTTGGCAAGTTTTGCCGCTTCGACGACAGCCACGTCTGTGGCATCGAGTTTTCCGTAACGGATGTTCTCCCGTATCGTAGACTCGAACAGATAAGGATCCTGCAGTACGAATGCCGTCTGGGAACGTATGGTGGCCCGTTTATAGTCCAATATATCCGCGCCGTCGATCAGCACTCTTCCCGCATCGGTCTCGTAAAATCTCGCAATCAGCTGCATCACCGTCGTCTTGCCAGCACCTGTTGCACCGATGAGCGCTACAGATTCACCTTCCCCGATTTCAAAGCTGAGATTACTGATCGTAGGAAACTGCTGACTTTCATCATAGGAAAAAGTCACTTCGTCAAACTTGATTTCACCTTTGATCTCTTTATCTTCAATCCTGCCTGCATCGGCTTCCGGCTCAGTATCGATGATGCCGAATACACGCTCCGCACCGGCAAGTGCCGACAGTACCTGGTTGAACTGATTGGAAAGATCGGCAAGCGGACGGGTAAATTGTCTGGCATATTCTGCAAACACCACAATCGTCCCGATTGTTACCATGCCGTCGGTGTAGAACACCAGAAGCCCGCCGGCACCGGCAACAATCGTAAAGCTGATGTTGTTGAGCATGTTCATGACTTTGGGGATCAGACCGGCATACAGGAAGGCCCAGAAAGTGATGTCCCTCAGATTTCCTGCACGTTTGTTGAAATTTTTAATCGCTGTCTCTTCCTGTGAAAACACTTTGACAATCTCCTGACCGGACACCATCTCTTCAATATATCCGTTCAATTCACCTGTTGCACGCTGGCGCCTCTTATACAAAGGGCCGGTACGGCGTGTAATGAAACCGACTGCCAGTATGAGAACCGGGATGATCGTCACTGTAAGCAACGTAAGCAGGGGGCTGAGATAGATCATGACACTGACTGTCCCGATAAGTGTGACGACACTCGTTGTGAACTGGATGAAAGACGTATTGAGGGTCTGGGATATCGTTTCAATATCATTTGTCATCCGGCTCATCAGTTCGCCGTGCTGGCGCTTATCAAAGAAGCGGATGGGCAGTTTCTGCATATGGGAAAACAGTCTATCTCTGAGTTTGTAGACGGTTCTCTGTGAGAGGCCCACCATAAGAAAGGCCGCAATATACTGTGTCGCCGACAGCAGCACATATGTCGCAAGCAGAATCATTAAAATCCTGAACAGCCCGTCAAACCTCTGCTGGACAAAGTAGTTATCCACAATATATCCGACCAGAAACGGTGCAGTGATGCTGAGGAGACTGGTCAGCGTCACCAGTATGATGATCCCGTACAGTAATTTCCGTTCTTCCGATATAAACTTCCACAGACGCCGGAGCGTTCCGCCTACGTCATTAGCACGCTGGTCCTCCTTGCGTTTACTGCGTCCGATATCCTCTTTCTTCAATATGGGTTCATGGCCGAAAGGCCTTCTGATAAAATCAATCATCGAGATGCCCTCCTTCCATCTGCGATTCCACTATCGAACGGTATAAACCGGATGCTTCCATCAGTTCATCGTGTGAACCGATGGCACTGATCTTCCCGCCCTCAAGAAGAAGCACCCGATCAGCCGTTTTCGCTGTGACCACTTTCTGCGTCACGATGATGCGCGTTGCATTTTCATCCTTCAGTGCTTCCCATAGAGCAGATTCAGTCCGTATATCAAGCGCTGAAGTACTGTCGTCCAGAATCAGTATGGAAGGTTTTCTGACCAGTGCACGAGCGATGGACAATCTTTGTTTCTGTCCGCCGGATAGAGTGACGCCCCGCTGCCCGACCATTGTTTCATACCGGTGATCGAACGATTCTATTGATTGATGGATCTGGGCTTTCTCAGTGGAAGTGAAAACTTCAGATTCATCCGCTTCAAGATCGCCCCAGAGCAGATTTTCGTAGATGCTCCCGGAGAATAATACCGCGGACTGGGGCACATAACCGATCGTCTGTCTCAGATCATCCTCATTCCATTCCGCGAGGTCGATATCATTGACATAAATATTACCCTCTTTGACATCATACATTTTCGGAATCAGACTGAGCAGTGTGCTTTTACCGGAACCCGTGCCGCCCATGATGACGAATTTTTCATTCGCTTTCACATCGAACGTAATCCCTTCAAGAACATATCTGGATGTGCCCGGATATCTGAATGATACATTTTCAAATTTCACCGTCCCAGCCTTGTCCTCTTTCAGTATATCTTCTTTCTTATTGATGCTGATCGGCGCCTTCAGGACTTCCTCCATACGTTCACTCGAGGCTTTGGACCGGCTGAACGCTATGATAATGAAAGCGAACATGGAAAAGCCGCCCTGCATTCTGAGAGCATAGTTGATGACTGCGACGATTTCCCCGACCTGCACATCACCCGCCTGCAGCAGATCGGATGCCATCCAAATCACCACGAGCAGGCTGCCGTTGATGATGAGAAGCAGTACCGGCATGATGGACTCCATCAGTCTCAATGCATAAATCGTGTCATCCCTCAGCCTGCCGGCAACTTTTTGGAATCTGCCGATTTCAAAAAGTCCCCTGTCGTTGGCCTTGATCAGCCTGACTCCTTCCAGATTCTGCTGGATGAAACGGTTGATCTTATCCAGACGTTTTTGAACGCGCAGAAATATTTTGACGCCTTTAGTGGAGATGATAAACAAGAAGACAAGCAGTACAGGCGTCAGAAACGATAGATAAAAACCGAGTGTCGGATTGACCACGAAGGACATGATCAGTGAACCGATGACGAGCAGAGGCGCACGCAGAACGATCCTGAGTGACATATACAAAAGCATTTCTGTCTGCAGGACGTCCTGTGTCATCCGTGTAATCAAGCTCGAGGTCGGGAATTTTGAAAGAGTGGCCAGCGTAAAGTACTGTACTCTTTTGAAAAGTGCCGTTCTCAGATCATAGCTGAAACTGTTGGCGATATGGCTCGCAAAATATGAGTTGGCGACCCCACTGAAAAATGCAGCCATACTGATTAGAAACATCACCAGCAGATAAAACCAGACAGTGTTGATGTCGCCTGCCACAATCCCATCATCGATGACTTTGGAGATCAAATAAGGCTGCGTCAGTTCCACAATCAATTCTATGGTCATGAAGGACAGTGCAACAATGATGAACCATTTGTACTTTAAAGCATATTTATATACTGTAAGCAATCGTTCCACCCACTTCTTTCGGTTACCGAAGTATTATCTCAATTATGACACAATTCAAACATTTTTGATACAGAAATAAAAAAATACACCCCCGGTACTGTCTCACCGGAGATGTACAATATTTTATCTGAATGCAGTCATCAGTTCATCGAATGTTTCCCTCTCAAGAGTCATTTCTTTTTTGACTGTCGGTTTCTCAAGATAGCCCTCTATTTGTTCCTGATAGGATTTTGCTTCTTTATCCTGATATATGATGCCTTTCAGCAGGCCTTCATGTTCCATAATATGATTCATGGCAGTTTTGGAATCTGTATGGTCATAATCTTCGATATCCTCCACTGCCGTCAGGTTTTCTTTGAACCAGTCGTATGTGTTGACTTTGTTGTAGGTCACACACGGACTGAAGACGTTGACGAAACTGAAACCTTTATGGTTCATCGCTTCCTGTATGATGGCAGTGAGCTGTTTGATATCGGAGCTTACGCTTTGCGCTACGAAAGTCGCACCGCTTGCCATTGCCGTCCTGATCGGCTGGATGGCGTTCTCGATGGAACCGTTCGGTGTGGATTTTGTGACAAACCCTTTTTCCGATGAAGGGGAAGTCTGTCCTTTTGTCAGACCGTAGACCTGGTTGTCCATCACGATATAAGTAATATCAATGTTTCTTTTAAGCGCATGGACTGTATGTCCCATACCAATCGCAAAGCCGTCGCCGTCACCACCGGAGGCGATGACTGTAAGTTCATCGTTCGCCATCTTGACACCCTGTGCCACCGGCAGACTGCGTCCATGAGTGGCGTGGAATCCATAGGATTTGATGTAACCACTCAAACGTCCGCTGCATCCGATACCTGTAATTACCGCGAGTTCATCCGGTTCAAGACCGTTGGCGGCACATGCTTTCTGAATGGCAGCCTGGACACTGAAGTCGCCGCAGCCTGGACACCAGTTCGGCTTTATATTATTTCTGAAATCTTTGAATGTAGCCATTACAACACTTCCTTGATCTTTAGAATTGAACTCATGTGAGTCTCAATTTCATTCGGCTTAAAAGGCGTACCGTCATATTTGACATACGACTTGATACGGTCGTGTCCGTGGTAGTTCATTTTCAGCACACTGTTCAGCTGTGCACTGTAGTTCTGTTCTATGACAAGTATCCCGCCTGCACCATCGAGGTATGGGCGGAGTGCATCAATCGGGAATGGATGGATCTGTTTAAGGCTGATTGTCGTAATATCTGCATCCAGACGTTCAGCTGCTTCCTGAACGACACCGTTCACGCTGAGGAAGCTGATGATCAGAAGTTCGCTTTCAACGTTCCCGTTCACTTTAAATGGTTCGTCCATCGTAAAGTCTTTGAGCTTCCTCATCCTTTTATCCATCTGTACCTGACGGTTTTCCGCACTTTCATTCGGTGTGCCTGTCGGACTGTGTTCAACCCCCGTGACGTGGTGGATTCCACCTTTGACACCAGGAATCGGCCGGTTCGAAATACCATCTTCTTCGTTACTATAGCGTTCGAAATACTCGGCTTCGTCGCGGTCCATGTCCTCTGTGATCGTCTTGCCTCTGTTGATATCGACATGTGACGGATCGAAGGGCCGGGAGGACTGTTTTCCAAGGGACATCTGCAGGTCGGAAAGCAAAATAACCGGAACCTGGTAATACTCTGCAATATTGAATGCTTCAATTGTCGCATAGAAAGCATCTTCAACGTCTGACGGAGCAAGTACGACTTTTGGAATATCACCATGTGTACCATATATCATCTGCATCAGATCAGACTGTTCCTGTTTCGTCGGCAGTCCTGTGGAAGGACCGCCGCGCATTGTATCGACAATGACGAGCGGTGTTTCAGTCATCCCTGAAAGACCGATGGATTCCATCATCAGTGACAATCCCGGTCCTGCAGATGAGGTGAAACTGCGCGCACCTGCATAGTTGGAACCGATGGCCATGGTCACTGCTGAGATTTCATCTTCTGTCTGGATGACGGTGCCGCCTACCTTCGGCAGATTTTCAATCATGTATTCCATGATTTCACTTGCCGGTGTAATCGGGTATGCCGCCATAAAACGGACACCTGCATTCAATGCACCAAAGCTGATCGCATCATTGCCAATCAGGAACAGACGCTCTTCCTGTCCGGACGGCACCATTTCGAAATCTCCTTCAATATGCGTCATTTCCTGATCCATCAGCTGATATCCCTGTTTCAGGGCTTCGTTGTTGTTTTCTACGATCTGCTCCCCTTTACGGATGAACATCGTATATATCATATCCCGGAACGGCTGTATTTCGAGGTTCATCAGACGGGCACTTGCACCGATTGCCACCATGTTCTTCATCAGCTGGCTGCCTAAATTTTTGGCAGTCTCCGTGAAAGGTATCGGAACGAGCTGGACATCCAGATCGTCATCTTTGGACGGATTGAATTTGCTGTCTGCAATGATGATGCCGCCGTTCACCAGTTCATGCGCATTCAAATCTATTGTCTGCTGGTCGAATGCGACCAGAATATTGATATTATCACTCACTGCCCTTACTTCTTTGGCAGAAATTCTTACATTATTGTTAGTGTGGCCGCCTTTGATACGGCTTGAGAAATGTCTGTAGCTGTACAGATGGTACCCCATCCTGTTGAGAGTTGTGGAAAATATCTCACCTGTCGATTCAATTCCCTCGCCCTGCTGGCCACCGACTTTCCATGACAATTGTTCTTTCATACATATTGCCTCCTTGTCCTTATGTTAATATATCAGAATCGAGGCAGTTTTTCGATAATCAGTGTATAGATTCACACAAAATCAGTCCTACGGCCTAGCCTTCTTTTCCTCTATTCTTATCTTGTCTATTTTATTGGATTTCGTATCAATGATGACTCCGGAGAGGATGCCTGCACCCTCTTCCGGAACATTGTGCCTCACGGGCAGCTGATGGAGAAACCGGTCGATTACCTCTTCTTTGCGGATGCCGAGAATACCGTCCTTGAAACCAGTCATGCCGACGTCAGTAATGTATTTCGTCTTGTTCGGGAGCACCTGCTCGTCATTTGTTTGGACATGGGTGTGTGTCCCGACGACCGCATCCGCCCTGCCGTCCAGATAATGGCCCATCGCAAGGCTCTCACTCGTCGTTTCACTGTGGAAATCCACAAATACCGTATCTGCATCAACGTCTGCTAATATTGAATCCGCTTTTCTGAACGGGCAGTCGATTGCAGGCATGAAGCTTCTTCCCTGCAGATTCAAGATCAGCAGCTTTTCACCGTTTACGTTGACGACCCCGTGGCCTTTTCCGGGCGCACCATCCGGATAGTTTGCCGGACGGATCATTCTCACATTCTGATCCAGCACATCATAGATTTCCCGTTTGGCAAACGTATGATTGCCGAGTGTAATAAAGTCAGCACCATAGCTCAGGAGCTCTTTATAAATACGTTCGGTAATCCCTTTACCATGTGCGGCATTCTCCCCGTTCACGATTGCGATCTGAGCACCATGTTCTTTTTTCAGATTCATCAGATGTTCACCCAGCATCCTTCTGCCGACTTTGCCGACAATGTCCCCAATAAATAAAATACGCATTAAATTTCATCCTCTTTTTGTGATTTCATGTTTTATTATACACGCTTTGGGGTATCTATTACCTATAAATTAATTAGGAGTGAATAATTTGACTTTATCCATCGATCCCAGGGAATTCGCTAAATTGACATTAATGGCCAATCCTTCTGAGAGTGAATCCATCGAAGACAAGGCTAAAGACAGCCTTGAACTCTACCTCAGCGCATACAAGCTTGCTGAAAAATACGAACGCTTCTCCAATAACACGCAGGAAACAAGTGAAGCTTTCAAAAATATCAGAGATATAGAAATTCATATTTAAAGAATGAAAAATAAGAAAACCAGCAGGCATTCCTGCTGGTTTTTCTATTTGGCATATTCTACTGCCCTCATCTCTCGGACCACTGTCACTTTAATGTGTCCAGGATACTGCAGTTCATCTTCAACCTGTTTCTTAATATCTCTTGCCAGTCTATGTGCACTGAGGTCATCCAGTTCATCCGGTTTAACCATTACACGGATTTCGCGCCCTGCCTGAATCGCAAATGTTTTCTCAACACCTTCATAGCCTTCGGCGATCGATTCAAGTCTTTCAAGACGTTTCACATAATTTTCAAGCGTCTCCCGTCTTGCGCCCGGCCTTGCTGCACTGAGTGCGTCAGCCGCTGCTACAATAATCGAAATGATGCTTGTCGGTTCTACATCACCATGGTGCGAATGGATCGCATTGATGACTGTCGGATGTTCTTTATAACGTTTCGCAAGTTCAACGCCGATTTCAACATGACTGCCCTCAACTTCATGGTCAATCGCTTTGCCGATATCATGCAGCAATCCTGCACGTCTGGCAAGCTGTACATCCTCTCCAAGTTCACTTGCGAGCATGCCGGCCAGATAACCGACCTCGACAGAGTGTTTCAATACATTTTGGCCGTAGCTCAAACGGTATTTCATTTTACCGAGATGTTTGACAAGCTCGGGATGGAGATTGTGGATATCCAGTTCAAATGCCGCAGCTTCACCGGCATCCCTGATATCCGCTTCCATATTGCGTTTCGCCTTATCCACCATTTCTTCGATGCGTCCGGGATGGATTCTTCCATCCTGTACCAATGCTTCCAGAGCATTTTTGGCAATGGCGCGGCGGATTGGATCGAAACCTGAGAGTATGACTGCCTCAGGCGTATCATCAATGATCAGGTCAACACCTGTCAATGTTTCAAGGGTGCGTATATTACGACCTTCCCTGCCTATGATCCGGCCTTTCATCTCATCATTTGGAAGATTTACAACAGATACTGTGGATTCGCTCGTGTACTCGGCCGCATAGCGCTGTGCCGTTACAGCGAGCAGTTCTTTCGCTTTCTTATCCACTTCAAGTTTCATTTGATCTTCTTTCTCTTTCACCATTACGGCCATATCATGTGACAGTTCTCTCTCCACTTCAGTGAAGATTTCATTACGTGCTTCATCACGCGTGAGTCCGGAGATGCGGGATAATTCTTCTTCTTGCCGACTGATTATTTCTTTAATCTTCTGATCCTCGGCATCAACCATTTGCTGTTTTTCTTCAATTTTGGCTTCTTTGCTCTCCAGTGCTTCATCCTTTTTATCCAGAACTTCACTTTTACGGTCAAGTGTCTGTTCCCTTTGGAGAAGTCTGGATTCCTGCGCTTTGAGGTCCTCCCGTTTTTCACTGGAATCACGTTCAAAGGCATCTTTGAGATTCTGGTTCTCCTCTTTTGCCTCGAGCAGCTTTTCTTTCTTGAGGCTTTCTGCTTCTTTTTCCGCTTCATTAATAATATGCTCTGCGGATGTCCGCGCCTCCTGCTGCCGTTTAGTCAAAGTGTTTCTGACGATAAAATATCCGATAACAACACCTAGAATAATGCCAAGCAAGATTAAGAAAATGTCTATCATGTCCACAATAAACACCTCCCTAACAGGCTCTAGCTATTGTTGTATATAATATAGATCGAACTTAATATTATATATAACCAATTCTAAAGATAAATGTAAATAAAATCAAGCACCAGAACGGGCTATTTCCATTCAGGTGCCTGATAATTTTTCCGGGGTTTCGCACCGCCGCTTATTTATCGTCCTCAAACAATGAATCTGAAGATGCTTCATTATCCTTCTCTTCTTCGGTCTCTTCCTCTGACTTCTCTCCAAAACCGAGGGCATTTCTAAGTTTCCCTTCAATTTCAGCAAGCAGCTCAGGATTGTTTTTCAAATGCTCTTTAACATTCTCTTTACCCTGGCCGAGGCGTTCCCCCTCGTAGGAATACCAGGCACCGCTCTTCTGGATGATTTCATGTTCCGATCCAAGATCGATGAGTTCGCCGGTCCTGGAAATCCCCAGACCGTACATGATGTCCACTTCGGCAACGCGGAATGGCGGTGCAACCTTATTCTTGACGACTTTGATCTTCGTCCGGTTACCCACGATTTCCTGCCCCAGTTTCAGCTGTTCCGCACGGCGTACTTCCAGACGGACAGAACTGTAGAATTTAAGAGCCCGTCCACCCGGTGTTGTTTCCGGGTTACCGAACATCACACCGACCTTTTCACGGATCTGGTTGATGAACATCGCTGTCGTGTTACTTTTGGAGATGGCTCCGGAAAGTTTTCTCAGAGCCTGGCTCATGAGACGCGCCTGCAGACCGACGTGTGCATCGCCCATCTCACCTTCAATTTCTGCTCTTGGTGTCAGTGCTGCAACAGAATCGACAACGACGATATCCACTGCACCGCTTCTGACGAATGCTTCAGTTATTTCAAGTCCCTGCTCGCCTGTATCCGGCTGTGACAGGTAAAGGTTCTCTATATCAACACCGAGATTTTTTGCATACTCGGGATCAAGTGCGTGTTCTGCATCGATGAAAGCGGCTATACCGCCTTCCTTTTGTACAGCAGCGATCGCATGAAGGGCAACTGTCGTTTTACCGGAGGATTCCGGACCGTAGACTTCAATGATTCTGCCTTTGGGATATCCGCCGACTCCAAGTGCATTGTCCAGGGTAATGGAACCGCTGGATACTGCGGATACTTTACGGCCCGCCTCATCCCCAAGCTTCATGACCGCCCCTTTACCGAACGACTTCTCCATATTCTTTATCACTGTATCAATCGCTTTTTGTCTCTCGTCCATAATAACCCTCCATCATTTCTTTTCGGTCTTTATTATACCATGTATAAAAATAAAAAGCGAACATATATTCGCTTTCAGACGCTGTTTTCCACAACTTGTTCGCATTTTTGCTGTTTTTGTCCGGATAATGGTCCTGTTAATGGAATACCGTGTTTTTCCGCTTCCAAAATCATTTACCCTTATCATCAAGGAATACTGCTCTGCCTTTATAGAAATATTCGAGCCCTGACAGGACTGTGAAAAATACTGCAATATACATGGCTGCGAGGCCTAATGAAAATGGCATATATGCAGTGAACATATCACCGCACAGGAGCAGTACAAGGGCAATCATCTGGAATGTCGTTTTTATCTTTCCCAATTGTCCTGCAGCACTTACATACCCTTGTTCAATCTGGAGTAATCGCAGGCCGGTCACTGCAAATTCACGCGCAATGATCAGTACAGCAATCCAGGATGAAATCACATGCCACTCGACCAGGACAATCAGACCGGTTGTGACAAGGACTTTATCTGCAAGCGGGTCTAAAAATTTCCCCATGTTCGTTATCAGATTCCATTTTCTCGCAAGATAGCCATCCAGAAAATCAGTCAGTGCCGCAACAATGAAGATGATGGCTGCTGTAAATTGCTCAATCCGGATTTCCTCCCCGCCGAGGAAAAACATGCTGCCCCATCCGAAATCAATGAGTGCAAATACGAGAAATACGGGAATAAGCACTACCCTGAACAGCGTCAATTGATTGGGGATATTCATAAGCTTACTCCTTTACTATGTTAAATTGGTAATAGACCGTGACTGCATCTCCGCTCTGACTGTCATCAAGTGTTTGGCCGTCGATCTGCACATTGAAATCTGTTGCATTTCCGAGTGTGAGATACAGGATTTTTGCTTCTTCGGCGATTTCGAATTCTCCCTCTGAGAGCTCTTCATAGGCATAGGTATTGCCTGCATCATCGGACAGTGTCACCCAGGATGCATTCTCACCCTGCAGTGAAATCGTAAGCGGACCATCCACATTGATGTCGTAGAACAGTGTATTGCCGTCAGAGCCCGTGAAGGAATAGTCTGCTCCTGAAGGTGCTTCTTCCGTTGGCTCTTCTTCTGTTTCCTCTTCATTCTGAGCCGTTTCCTCAGTTTGCTCCTCCTCGGCAGTATCCTCTTCGGCGATTTCTGTTTCACCTACATCGTATACAGGCTGCTGGGTGAATATTCCGGCCTGGGATCCGATCTGCAGCAGAATCATCCATCCTATGAACAGTACAATGATCATGATGACGAAACTGATCAGTACCTTTTTCAAGTACTGGTAATCTTCATTATCATTCTGCTGGCGTTTTTTGCCTTCCACTGATGAATCGGGGATTTCATCCGCATGCTTTTCCATCAGCGCCCCGCCGTCGAGTCCAATCGCTGCCGTATACTGTTCAATTAAAAAACGAGTATGCTTCGGATCGGGAAGGGTTTTAAAATCGCCGGTTTCCATGCGTTTTATAATCTCTTTTCTGATGCCGGATTTCTCCTGCATTTCCTTAAGCGTTATGCCGGATTTTTCGCGTTTATCTTTCAAATATGCTCCGAGTTTCATGGTACCTCCTACATTCCACCAAAGAAATCCATATCCTCATTCTGGAACCAGTGCTTCTTCTTGTGTTTTTCATAAGTGATTTCCTGGTTCTCATCTTCACGAAGTTCGATGATGTAGTCAAAATCTTCGAGTGTATAGTGCATCCCTTCGATGAAAAGGTCAGGATGCTCCACCACTTTGATGGCAGGGTAACTCATTATCTCCCTGATCAGGTGCGTGTGTTCCTCTTTGGTGGAGTTTGTCGTTACAGCTCCGTCGATGATGAAGACGTTCTTGTCATTATACTCCCCTTTTATTAAACTTGTTCTTTCCGTCTGTTTTATTAAAGTCGATGACAGGAACAGCCATTTCTTCTTCGCCGTGACACTCCCTGCAACGATGGACTCGGTCTTCCCGACACGGGGCATCCCCCGGATGCCGATCAGACGATGTCCGGGCTCCTGGAAGATTTCAGCAAGGAAATCAACCAGTATACCGATTTCTTCACGGGTGAATCGGAAGACTTTCTTGTCCTCTTCTGCACGCTTGATGAAGCGGCCATGCCTGACCGCCAGTCTGTCCCTCACCTGTGGTTTTCTTATTTTCAGGATATTGATATCATCGATGTAGCTGCTCATCAGCTGGAAGCGTCTGAGCTTGTTGAGTTCATCGGTACGCACCAGAAGTCCCCGCCGTCTGTTTTCAACACCATTAATCGTATTGATGCTGATTCCAAGGTTGCCGAGCAATGAGGAAACATCTCCGAGCAGTCCGGGACGGTTATTGATATTTTCATATTCCATGTACTGTTCGATGTTTCTTTCCGGGTACATATCTTTTTTATCTTCTACGTGCTTATTCATGTATACCATCCCCCGTTGATATTCATAATTTCACCATTGACAGAACCTGCTTTTGAATCAAGCAGATAACAGACTGCATGCGCAACTTCTTCTGTGCGCACAAATCTTGATTGCGGCAGCTCTTCCATTAAAAAAGCCCTGTCCGAATCCGACAGCAGGTCCGTCATCGCCCCTTCAACGACACCGGGTGCCACGCCGTTCACTGTAATGTCTGTGGCCGAAAATTCTTTTGCCAGAGACTTTACAAGTGCTTCCTGCGCCCCTTTCATAGAAGCGTATATGCTTTCAAAACTCGCCCCGTTCCTGCCCCATACCGATGTAATCACGACGATTCGGCCAGAGGCACTTTTCCGGAGTTTCGGCAGCAGGACCCTGACAAATGCTACCAGGGATCTTACAGCAAGGTTATACTGTGCATCTACTTCCTCGAGTGTTGTATCCTGGATCAGGTTATACAGACTCTCCCCCGGGCACCATATCAGCCCGTCCAGCACCCCGATATCTGACAGGGCGTCTTCAAGTACATCTTCTTCAAATGGCTTTGACAGATCGAGATGATGATGGGTACTTGAATATTCAGGCTGCCTCGACCTGGAAAATGTGATGATTTCATGATCTTTCAGCATTTTATGCACCGCGCTTCCGATATCGCCTGTACTGCCGGTAATGACGTATCTAGCCATGCGGTTTCAATATACACTCTACCATGTTATTTGGATCCATGACATCGATAAAGTGTTTTTTGGCATCATCCGGAGTGATACTTTCTATGATTTCCGGCAGCTTGTACAAGTCATAGCCATCGAGATGATATTTGGTGAATTGATTGGCAATATATTCTGGTGAGTTCAGACTTGATAAATAATCCCCCAGCACTTCACGCTTCTGGTTCGCCAGTTTTTCATCTGTGAAGAATTCATCCTTCTTCACTTCTTTGATGATCTCAGTCAGACGTTCCTTAAGTTTAGCGGGTTCATCTGAAGTCGATGTCAGAAGGGTGTGCGCAAATGAAATTTCTTCGATATGGCTGAAGTTGAAGGAGTCGTCAATCAGTCCAGAATCCATCAGTTCATAATAGTAAGGTGACTGCTCCCCGAACACCATATCAAGTGCGAACATCATCGACAGGTCCCGGACAAGGCGTTCAGACGCTGATGCTAAAGTCTGGAGCTTTTTGAATCCGATCATGACCTTGGTATCCTGCACATCCATTTCAAGCACTTTATGTTTCAAAGCAATCTCCGCCGGTTCTTCCGGCAATTTGCGTTCAATGGATGGGATGTGAGTGATACCCCGGTCATTCTGATGCTCATCTACATGGGAAATCAATGATTCCACTTCAAAATCCCCGACGAGGATCATCACCATATTTGATGGGTGATAGAATGTCGAGTGGCATGTGAAGAGGTGCTCTTTTGTAATTTCACTGATGGAATCAAGGGTCCCTGCAATATCCGTTTTCACGGGAAGTTGATGATACATCTGGTTGAGTGTCTCAAAATAAAGCTTATAGCCCGGGTTATCCTGATACATTTTTATTTCCTCATTGATGATGCCGACTTCCCGTTCCACAGTTTCATCCGTGAAGTACGGTTTCTCAACCATATTCATCAGCAGGTCGAGATTTTTTGTGAAGTCTTCTGTTGTGCTGAACAGATAGGAGGTACGGTCATACGAAGTAAATGCATTGGCATTCGCCCCGTATTTTGAAAACAAGTTGAAAACATCCCCGTCTTCCTTTTCAAACATCTTATGTTCAAGGAAATGGGCAATGCCGTCCGGCACACGGTGTTCCCTGCCGTCTACCATGAACAGATCATCCATGGAACCATATTTTGTCGTATAAGTTGCAAATTTTTTACTGTAGCCGGGTTTTTGGATAACGAAAATTTCGAGTCCGTTGGTGCATTTATGGCTGTATACTTTCTCATCTATTTCCCTATACTCAGTCAGCTGCATCTTCATCACTCCTTGTCAGTACATATACGGTATCCAGATGGATTTTCTTGCTTATTTCTATGATGAGGGCTCTGTCCACGCGCGCGAGCTGTGTTTCCCACTCCGGCGTATCCGGTTTTTTAAGAAGCTGGTTATATTCCAGTGCGATAAGACCTTTCGGCTTATCCATCACTTCTTTTCTGTTTACACGCATCATGCCTTTGATTTCATCTATGAAAGAATCTTCGAAATCTCCGCTTCTGAAGCGTTCGAGCTCTTCAAGGATGCCTTTTTCAGCTTTTTCTACATTTTCAGCATCCACACCGCCCATCACGAACATATAACCGTTCCTGACATCTATCTGGGAACTGATCTGGTATGCAAGGCTCTGCTTTTCCCGTATGTTACGGAATAAGTATGAAGAAGCAGTGCCGCCAAACATCTGATTCAGCACATTGAATGCCATATGTGATTCAGCTGAATCCAGCTCAGCCCGGAATCCCATATTGAGTTTTGCCTGCTCAATTTTTTGTGTGTCCGTTGCACGTTTTACTTTTGACACAGCCCTGTAGGGGTACGGCTGGTGGTCAATTTCTTCCTTCTCTTCCCTTGAATGGATAAGCGACAGGTTTTCAAGTATGCCGTCATCCACACTTCCTGCTGTTAAAATCACCATATCATCTGCTGACATCATTTCCGCATGTTCTTCCCTGAGGTCTTCCAATGTGATGGAATCAATATCTTCCAGCACACCATGAGAGAGATACTTATATTCTTCATCTTCAAACATCGTATTCACCATAGCCTGGAAACTAGCCTGGGCACGATTGTCTTTCATGCTTTTCAGCCTGTTTTTATACAGGCGTTTTTCACGTTCGAAAAATGCTGTGAAATCCTCATCATATTCAAACGGCGTGTCCAGCACATCTTTTAAAACTCTGCACATTTCATTTGGTATATCAAGAGCTTCCCTGATAAATTTATTGTTCACAAATTCCATGCTGAAAGTTACGATATGATCCTGGCCCTTGCGCCCGACATTTGTTGTCAGATGGGCGCCGTAATAATGGGCAAGATGATTTAATAAGTCAGCTTCGGCCGGATGGCGGAGCGTACGCTTCACCATCATGCGGGAAAGCAGATTGCGCTTTGTCACCCGCTCCTTACTGAGCCGGCTTCTGAGCTGTAGCTGGATGGTGATCGTCTTGAATTTATCAGTATTGATGATTCTAGCAGGGATATGATTCACTTCAGTCTTAGTGACATTATACATAGTTTGCTCCTTACTCTTCATTCTGTATTAGCACATTGCGGGGCTTGCTTCCGCTGCTCGGCCCGATGACACCATTCGCTTCCAGATCATCGACCAGCCTTGCTGCCCGGTTATAGCCGATTCTGAACTGGCGCTGCAGCAGTGAAGCACTGGCACGCTGTTCTTCGATGACAAACCATTTCGCATCCGGATAAAGGTCATCCTCAGATTCGACCTGTTCCTTCTCCACCGGTTTATTCATGATTGATTTTTCGTAGTTCGCCTTCATCTGGCTGGTGATGTATTCGACAACATCCGTCACTTCATCATCAGACAGGAATGCGCCCTGTACACGGAGCGGTTTCGATCTCCCTGAAGGCAGGAACAGCATATCCCCCCGTCCAAGCAGTTTTTCGGCTCCCTGCGAATCGATGATTGTCCTCGAATCTGTGGACGAACTCACGCTGAAGGCGATTCTGGACGGGATATTCGCTTTTATTATACCAGTAATAACATCTACAGAGGGTCTCTGGGTCGCGATGATCAGATGAATTCCTGCAGCACGGGCCATCTGGGCAATTCTGGTAATGGAAGCTTCCACATCTTTCGATGCCACCATCATCAGGTCGGCAAGCTCGTCGATGATCACCACAATATACGGCAGTTTCTGAACTTTTTCCGGATCCTCGCTCTCACGTTCCAGATATTGGTTGTATGCTTCGATATTTCTCGTCCCGGAATGGGAGAACAGATCATATCTGCGTTCCATTTCACTCACTATCTTGTTCAGTGCATCGCTCGCTTTTTGAGGATTCGTAACCACAGGTGACAACAAGTGGGGAATACCATTATAGACGTTGAGCTCAACCATTTTCGGGTCGATCATCATCAGTTTCACTTCATGCGGTTTCGCCTTCATCAGGAGACTGATGATAATCCCGTTGATACATACTGATTTGCCGCTGCCTGTAGCACCTGCGACAAGCAGATGCGGCATTTTGTTGAGCTCGGCCGTAATCGGGCTTCCTGAAATATCTTTACCCAAAGCAACTTCCAGCAGATTGCCGGAATTTTTCTTCTTGAGGACTTCCCTTAAAGTCACCATGCTGATGACGGAGTTTGGAACTTCTATGCCCACTGCGGATTTGCCCGGAATCGGTGCTTCAATCCGTATATCTTTTGCCGCCAGGCTCAATGCAATATCATTCTGCAGGTTGATGATTTTACTGACTTTGACACCGATGTCAGGCTGTATTTCAAACTGGGTCACTGCAGGACCGATCCTGATTTTGGAAACTTTGGCGTTAACCCCGAAGTTCTTAAGCGTCTCTTCGAGTATCCTCCCCTGCTTGAGCACTTCTTTGTTGCTGACCTTCTCTGTCACTTCTGTGTCCTTCAGCATAGTGATTTCCGGAAGTTCATATTGTTTCAGGGCATTCAGTTCACCGTCATCAAACGTTTCAATTTCACTTTCACCTTCGGCATCCGATTCAATATCTTCCGGTATGCTTCCCGGGTCTTCCGATTCATATTCGATTTTTGTGGATGCATTGCTTCCGCTGTCAATCTTCGGCTCTGAAAATTCTTCCTTATTCGTTTCAACCTTTTCAGCAACAGCCTCAGTACTTTCTTCAGTTTCGGCATCGGCATCGATGGCGTTCATATCTTCGATGAGCGATTCATCCGGTTCGAAATCCTCGATATTTTTAGGCATCTGACTGTCTTTTTTGGTCTTAGCCCGGTCGACACGGGACTTCGTCCCTGATTTTTGAAGCTTGTCCTTTTCAGGCCTCGATGCCGCTTCTTTTCTTCCTTCAAACAGTGCCGCAAACAGCTGCTTCATCCATTCTCCAAATCCGGCTGCACCTGAAATGATGATGAGCCCTGTACGTTTCAGCACCATCCCCAGGTTCGAAAGATCTTTCGACAGCGCCTGCTCGATATCTTTTGAAGTGATGATCAGATAGCTGAAATAGATCAATATGAGACCAAGGAAGAGCGTCCCAATCAATGACACTCCTGTCGAAGAGAACTGGAACAGCAGCTGGCCGATGATGCCGCCTCCGAAGAAATGCATGATGCCATCTGTCTGGATCGTCTCAATTGTTTCTCCGAAAGTGAAATAGTTCTCTATCCTCCCGCGGTTCGTAATGTAGAGTATAGAGTGGAATAAAAACAATAATCCGAACTGCAGAAGCAGATAGCCGCCCATTCTCCTGGTGAATGGTATTTTCTGCTCTGCAGCCAGATATATGCCGGCAAGAAACAAAATCAGATAGGTGAAATATCTGCTTGTTCCGAAGAAATAGGCAAAGAACGCATCTATGTATGTTCCAATGACACCCAGTTGAAAAATGGTTATAAATAAAACAACGATGAGTATGAAAGCGGAAATTGAATAGTAGGTTCTATTATTCTGCTTCTTTTTCGTTGTCTTTTTTCGCTTTCGTGCCATGGTATGCTCCTCTCAGATTTACAATGAGACTGCCAAAATTGACAGTCTCATGCTTTTTATATTTCAGATATGATTGGAATGATCATAGGACGGCGCTTCGTATTTTCGTATAAATACTTGCCAAGGTCGTCCCTGATGCTCTGTTTGAGTGTACTCCACTCCAGTTTCTTTTCGTCGAGTGAATCCAGCACGATATTATAGACACGTTCTTCTGCGTCTTTCAGCAGATTTTCACTTTCTTTGACATAGACGAAGCCTCTGGACTGGATTTCCGGCCCTGCCATGATTTTGCGCGCTTTCGGGTCGATTGTGATGACAGCGATGAAAATGCCGTCTTCGCTGAGCAGTCTTCTGTCGCGAAGGACGATATTCCCCACGTCCCCTACGCCGCTTCCGTCGATGAGTACGTTGCCCGCTGTCACTTTTTCTGCACTGATCATATCGGTGCCGTCATAGGATGCGACATCCCCTTTTTCAAGCAGGAAGATATTTTCAGGCAGCACGCCGGCTTCCGCAGCGAGCTTGGCGTGTGCAATCTGCATTTTAAATTCACCCTGCACCGGTATGAAGTACTTCGGTTTCATTACATTGAGCATCATTTTCAGCTCTTCGCTCAATCCATGGCCGGAGGCATGGATGTTCTGTTCAGGCGTCGCGATGTTCGCGCCTGCTTTGACCAGTTCGTTCATTGTACTGTAAAGTACGACTTCCATATTGGAAGAAGGTGTCGTCAGAATATAGACGATATCACCTTCCTTGATATTCGTCACTTCATGCTGACCGCGTGACATTGTGCCAAGTGCTTCGATTGGTTCACCCTGTGAACCGGTGGCAACAATCACCAGTTCATTGTCCGGATAGTTGCCAATTTCATGGCTTGGAACAAGCAGGCCTTCCGGAATATCGAAGTAGCCCATGTTCCGTGCAACCTTAAATGAATTTTCCAGGGTTTTGCCGAGAAAGGAAACTTTACGTTTTGTCTTGGCTGCATTCGTCAGCACCTGCTGGATACGTACGAAGTTTGATGCATAGCATGAAACGATGACTCTGCCTTTTGCTTTGGCAAAACCATCAAGAATATGTTCTTCGATGACATTTTCCGGCGTATTATAACCCCGTTTTTCCGCTTCAGTGGAGTCACTGATCAATGCCAGGACATCTTTCTTTGCGATGTCATACATTTTAGCCATGTTATAGCTGTAGTCACCGCTTAAGCTCTGATCGAATTTGAATTCCCCGGTGTAAACTATGGATCCATATTTTGTTTCGATACTTACACCGTATGAGTCCGGGATGCTGTGGCTTGTTTCGAAGAAGACCATTTCGGCATTCTTGAATTTCATGCGGGATTTGCTGTTTATTGTATAAAATTTGAATTTCTTATTGACGCCTTTTGCCCTGAGCCTGTCTTTGACAAGTGCCAAAGTAAGCTTTGAACCATAGATCGGTACATTGAGTTCCTCAATGATGTAAGGAACCGCGCCGATCGAATCTTCATGGCCATGGGAAAGGAAAATCCCTTTAAGTTTATGTTTGTTATCGCGGATATAGGAAATGTCAGGTATCACTATGTCGACACCGAGCATTTCATCTTCGGGGAACATCAGTCCCGCATCGAGTATGAACATCTCCTCATCCACTTCAACAATGTACATATTTTTGGCGATTTCGCCGACACCGCCAAGAGGGATTATCTGTATATTTGCCTTTTCATTTTTTGATGCGCTCAAAATATTTCCTCCTAAATCCTACTTGAAAGTGGCATGATAATGTTCGCCATCAATCGTAAGGTGGGAAACGTATACGTTTTTTGTATCGTATCTCGTTTCCTCGCTATTCTTTAAAATGAGAGATTCCGCCTTTTGCTTCCTGTTGGACATATCTTTTAAAGTATTGCCGAACATAAGGTCGTCAAAAATGATTTTCACTTCATTGTCCTCTTTGATTCTCAGTTGCCCTGTAATATCGTATTCAGTACCATTGAGTTTTATTTTGTTAAAAATCAAATCAATTACTCTCCTTTTTATCCTCCAGTAATTCCTTCCTTGATGCATTCACTCTGCCCTGGTTGTCAATGTTGGTTACTTTCACAAGGAATTTATCTCCGATTTTTGCAACATCTTCAACTTTTGCCACACGTTTGGTATCCAGTTGTGAAATATGGACCAGTGCATCTTTGCCCGGGAACAGATTAACAAAAGCACCGAACTTTTCAACACGTCTGACTTCACCCATGTAGACCTGGCCCACTTCAGCAACACGCGTAAGGTCTTCAATGATCTTCTTAGCTTTTTCAATCATCGAGGAGTCGCTGTGACCGATATAGACTGTTCCATCCTGTTCAATATCGAGTTTTGCACCGGTTTCATCAATGATTTCATTGATTTTCTTACCGCCCGGCCCAATGACATCCCTGATCTTATCCGGATTGATATGCATTACTTCCACTTTCGGTGCATATTTACTCAGTTCAGTGCGGGGCTCGCTGATGGTGGCAAGCATATTCTCAAGTATCCTGCTTCTGCCCTCATGTGCCTGTGCAAGTGCTTCCCTAAGTATATCTTCACTCAAACCTTCGATTTTGATATCCATCTGGATCGCTGTGATTCCTTTTTCAGTGCCGGCAACTTTGAAATCCATGTCACCCAGTGCATCTTCCATGCCCTGTATATCTGAAAGGATTGTATACTTGTCGTCTTTCATTACGAGACCCATGGCAATTCCGGCAACCGGTGCCTTGATCGGCACACCTGCATCCATCAGAGCCAGGGTTGAACCGCAGATGGAAGCCTGTGAACTGGAACCGTTGGATTCCAGCACTTCGGATACGACACGGATAGTATACGGAAATGCTGTCTCATCGGGAATCACCTGAAGCAATGCACGTTCCCCGAGGGCACCATGTCCGATTTCACGTCGGCCCGGCCCCCTGATCGGTCCGGTTTCACCGACTGAAAACTGCGGGAAATTATAATGGTGCATATACCGTTTATTCTCTTCGACACCCAGTCCATCAATGATCTGGTGTTCACCTAGCCCGCCCAGAGTGGCGATTGAAAGCGCCTGGGTCTGACCGCGTGTGAACAGACCGGAACCATGTGCCCGCGGCAGGAGTCCTATCTGGGAGTTGAGCGGTCTGATCTCTGACGGCTCGCGCCCGTCCGGCCGGATTTTTTCCTCTGTAATCAATCTGCGCACTTCATTCTTCAGAAGCTTTTCGATGATTGCCGACGCTTCAGCATGTGTTTCCTCATAATCTTCAGCTTCTTCATCCAACGTTTGGAGAATGCTGTCCTTGGCAGCGTTGATGCCTTCTTCACGCGCCTGCTTATCCGGATCCTGTATTGCACTGTACAGACCCATGGACACTGCTTTTTCTTCCATTTCCGCTGTCAATGAAGCATCTTGTTCAGGCAGTTCAAAATTCTTTTTGACAACATCGAGCTGGGAGAGTATTTCTTCCTGGAAAACTACCATTTCCCTGATGCTCTCATGTCCGAACATGATTGCTTTAAGCATAGTGTCTTCAGTAACTTCTTTTGCCCCTGCTTCAACCATGTTCACCGCATCCTTCGTACCCGCAACCTGCAGATCGATTTCTGATTTCTCCATTTCCTCTGTCGACGGATTGATGATGAACTCACCATCGACCAACCCTACTGTGACACCTGCAATCGGTCCTTCGAACGGGATGTCACTTACACCAAGTGCCATGGATGCACCAAGCATCGCCGCCATCTGAGGGGATGCATCAGGGTCAACGGATAATACGATATTCATTACCTGCAGGTCATGTCTGTAGCCATCCGGGAATAGAGGCCTGATCGGGCGGTCGATGAGACGGCTTGTCAATGTCGCCTCTTCACTCGGCCGTCCTTCACGCTTATTGAAGCCGCCCGGAATTTTTCCGGCAGCGTAAAGCTTTTCTTCATATGCCACAGTCAATGGAAAGAAAGGCAGGTCTTTCGGCTCTTTTGACGCTGTTGCAGTACTCAGTACCACAGTCTCTCCATAGCGTACCAATACGGCGCCGTTTGCCTGTTTGGCAACTTCACCGTATTCTACTGTGAGCTTGTGTCTGCCCCACTGTGTTTCATATACCTTTTTTGTTGATTCTATCATAATTTGTCTACTCTCCTTAGTATGGCTGCTTATTTCAATCATATCACTTTTGCAAAAAAATATACATAAAAAAAAGGCATACCGCAAGGATATGCCGAAACGTGAATTAGCGGCGAAGACCAAGTCTTCCGATAAGTTCACGGTATCTTTGAATATCTTTTTCACGAAGATAGTTAAGCAGGTGTTTTCTGCGTCCTACCATTTTAAGAAGACCGCGTCTGGAGTGGTGGTCTTTCTTATGAAATCCGAGGTGTTCATTGAGTGCAGTGATTTCAGCTGTCAAAACAGCGATCTGCACTTCCGGTGATCCTGTGTCGGACTCGTGTGTACGGTATTCCTGAATAAGTTCATTTTTGCGCTCTTGTGTAATTGCCATGAAGAAACGCCTCCTTTAATTATTGTTCACCTGCATCCGAGTGGACGTCGGAGTCTCTTTCCACCAAGATAAGGCACTTGATTCATTATACGGCAACCATTAATGATTTTCAAGCAGTTCCGCCGCTTTTTCTTTGTCTTTTCCAATTTGTTCAGTCAGTTCATCTATGCCCGAGAACTTCTGTTCTTTGCGGATGAAGTTGTGCCAGTATACAGTCACATTTTCACCATAGATGCTCCTGTTGAAATCAAACAGATGGACTTCTATGGAAACACGTGTCATATTATCATGGAATGTGGGTTTCACACCGACATTGCAGACACCTTTATAGATTTCCTCTTCATTATCAATTTTAAGAGTCACTGCATAGACGCCTTTCGCAGGAAGATGATAACGGTATTCAGGCTCAACATTCGCTGTAGGAAAGCCTATGGTCCGCCCGCGCTTCTCGCCCTGGACGACAACACCCTGCACTTCAAAAGGTCTGCCGAGTGCATCATTCACTTCTTCGAGTCTGTGCGCTGCCAGGTCATCTCTCAGCTTCGTTGTGGAAATCTTTTCGCTTCCGGAAGTCAGTTTGGCGACAGCCGTCGTATTGAAAGCATCGTTTGCTTTCAGCGTATCGATATTCCCTTTCCCGTAACGGCCGTAGGAAAAATCAAAGCCGGCAATCACTTCCCTGACTTTATTGTTGATCAGATATTCACTCACGAAATACTCAGATTCGAGTGCAGCAAATGCACTTGAGAAGTTGATGATAAAGCAGTAGTCGACACCCATGCCGTCTAGCATTTCAAGCTTGATGTCAAGCGGGGTCAGATAAGTTGTACGTTGTTTTTTGGGACTGAGCACGACTGAAGGGTGCGGATCAAACGTCATCACGGCCTTCTTCAGACCTTTTTCCTCCGCAATTTCAATCATTTTGTTGATGACATTCTGATGGCCTCTGTGCAGACCGTCAAAAAAGCCAATTGCAGCAGCAGAATCCTTCAATTCATCCTGCCGGTTGTCTAATGGATAATGTAATCGGATAATTTTCATTTCATCGCCTCTTGGATATTGAACATTTGATATGGTTTCATTACGTCAGGTTTCGCCGGGTGCGGGTAATATATACCAAGCGGTTTCCCTTCGTGTGTAAAAACGACGAGTTCTGCCCCGTCATCCTCGACACTTTCCATAATATCAGATTTGGGCATTTTCTGCCCATTACGGATTTTAAATAAAAAACCATCATCTTTAATGTCCACTGCAGGCTCATCTTTCAGGATTTCCAGCAGCGGCACCACAGCATCTTCATGATCCATTTCCTTCAGTTCTTCCATTGTGATCGCATTTTCGATGTCGATGCCGCAGGAAGCGGTTCTGATAAGGTGGGACATATGGGCATGCACAGAAAGATGACGGCCGATATCAACTGCCAGCGTCCTTACATAAGTGCCCTTTGAACACTCCACATCCACATAAAAATGTATGAGACCATCTTCCCTTGTAATACCGGAAGTCCGTTCCAGGCTGTATATTTTAACAGTCCTTTTCGGGCGCTCTACTGTTTTGCCCTCTCTTGCATACTCATATAGTTTCCTTCCGTCCACTCTCACAGAAGAATACATCGGTACCTGCTGCTCATAATCCTCGGGAAAAGATGCAATCACTCGGTCAATCTGGTCATCTGTTATACCCGAGATATCACTTTTTCCGGTGACTGTTCCTGTCTGATCTTCTGTATCGGTAGCAAAGCCGAGGGTCACCCGCGCCCGGTAGCTTTTACGCTTCGTCTGCATGTACTCCGTGAGTTTCGTCCCTTCACCGATGCAGATTGGCAGTACACCTGTCACTTCAGGGTCAAGGGTCCCTGTATGTCCTACTTTTTTCATTCCCAAAATTTTTCTCATCTTGAATACCACATCATGACTCGTCATGCCGCGCGGTTTATTGATCGGGATTACACCATGAAGCATCCCGTCACCTCCATATGTAAAAATAAAAGCCCGGGGGAGACCCCACAGGCTTATTGATCTTTGATCTCATTCAGCAACGATTCGATTTTATTACCGTATTCGATGGAATTATCATATTTGAAAGCAAGTTCCGGTGCCTTTCTGATTCTGATCTCTTTGGCAACTTCAGAACGGATGAGCCCTTTTGATTTCTCCAGGGCGTTTCCTACTTCTTCCTTGTTTTCGTTCAGTGAAGTATAATAGATTGTTGCTGTTTCCATCTCTTTGGTAAGCTCCACATCAGTGACTGTTACCATTCCGATATCCGGATTGTCAACTTTCGTCCTGAGAGCTTCGCTCACCACTTTTTTAATCTCCTCAGCAACACGTTCCTGTCTGTTACTCATAGATTATCACCTTTCAATCTCGACCATGATGTAGGGTTCAATCTGGTCTCCTTCTTTAAGGTCATTGAATTTTTTGATTGTTATACCGCATTCGTATCCTGCCGCAACTTCTTTTGCATCATCCTTAAAGCGCTTCAGAGTATCCAGTTCACCTTCATAGATGACTATACCCTCCCTGATGACTCTTACACTTGAATCACGGGTGATTTTGCCGTCTGTCACATAAGCGCCGGCGATGGTACCCACTTTGGATACTTTGAATGTCTGTCGGACTTCTACGTTACCGATCACTTTTTCTTCATATTCAGGATCCAGCATGCCTTTCATCGCGGATTCGATCTCTTCGATCACCTTATAGATGACGCTGTAGAGTCTGAGATCCACTTTTTCACGATCTGCCGCTTTTTTGGCATTGACGTCCGGACGGACGTTGAATCCGATGATGATTGCACTGGAAGCTGAAGCAAGTGTAACGTCGGACTCGTTGATTGCGCCTACACCCGTATGGATGATCCGCACATTGACACCTTCTACATCAATTTTCATAAGTGATGCACTGAGTGCCTCAACAGAACCTTGTACGTCACCCTTGATGATCAGGTTGAGATCTTTCATCTCTCCTTCTTTCATCTGTTCGAACAGATTATCGAGACTTACCTTCTGTGTCTGCTCGCGGTCTTTCAGGACCTGCTGTTCAGAACGGGCTTCCCCGATGCTGCGCGCTTTCTTGTCATCTGTGAACACTACGAAACGGTCACCGGCCAGAGGGACATCATTAAGCCCTGTAATTTCCACAGGCGTGGACGGCCCTGCTTTCTGGATTCTGCGTCCGAGGTCATCAACCATGGCACGGACTTTACCGAACGTGTTTCCGACAACAATGGAATCACCGACCTGGAGTGTACCATGCTGGACAAGCAGTGATGCTGCCGGCCCGCGGGATTTATCCAGTTCCGCTTCAATCACTGTACCGATTGCAGGCATGTCACTTTTGGTTTTGAGCTCTTCAACTTCACCAACAAGTGTAATCATTTCAAGCAGGCTGTCGATGCCGTCTCCGCTCAGTGCAGAAAGTTGTACAAAGATTGTGTCGCCGCCCCAGTCTTCAGGATATAGTCCATGTTCACCCAGTTCCGTCATTACACGGTCAGGGTTTGCTGTCGGTTTATCCACTTTGTTCACCGCAACAATGATCGGCACTTCCGCCGCTTTTGCATGATTTATCGCTTCGATGGTCTGAGGCATCACACCATCATCAGCTGCAACCACAAGGATTGTGATATCTGTCACCTGGGCACCTCTGGCACGCATTGTAGTGAAGGCTGCGTGGCCCGGCGTATCGAGGAACGTGATTTTCTTGTCGTTATATTCAATCTGATACGCACCGATATGCTGCGTAATGCCGCCGGCTTCCCCGGCAGTCACTTTAGTATGACGGATGGAGTCGAGAAGTGTTGTTTTACCATGATCGACGTGACCCATGATTGTTACGACACTTGGTCTTTCTTCATTTAAACTGTCATCCAGTTCGAAATAGTTTTCAAGATCGGTATTGTCGACAACCACTTCAAGTTCGGCTGTAAAACCATGGTCTGACGCAATCAGTTCAACAGAGTCGTTATCGAGAGACTGGTTGATATTGGTCATTACACCGACCATGAAGAGATCTTTTACTATTTTGGAAGCCTCTACGCCGATTTTTTCGGCAAGCTCACCGACAGTGATACCTTCCTGATATTTGAACTCCTTAGGCAGTTCCACCTCTTTTTTAGGTGCAGGCTTTTGATTTTGAGCCTTTTTAATTCCTTTTTGTCCTGGTTTATGGTGTCTGCTTTTCTGGTTTCTCTTGTTTTGAGGCCCTTTATTCTGAGGGCCTTTGTTCTGGCCCTGAGTTTTGTTCTGGTTTTGATTTTGCTTATTATTACCAGTAGTATTTGAAGTCTTTTGGCCTTGTTGCTTATTCTGGGCCGGTTTGTTCGTTTTTCCTGCTTCCGGTTTGGTTGCAGATTTTTTGAATTTCTTATCCAGTACAGAGATTTCATCATCTTCCAATGATTTCATATGGCTTTTCACTTCTATTCCTTTGTTCTGAAGGAATTCCATAATCTCTTTGGAGGAAACTCCATTTTCTTTTGCATATTCGTGGATTCTGATTTTACTCATTGAATCACTTTCCTTTCTCTGCGAGCTCCAGCAGCTTGTCGCCGAAGCCTGAGTCCGTGATTGACAGAACCACCCTGTTGGATGCGCCTGTAGCCTGACTCAACTCCATGTTGGAATACTTATCAATCAGCGGTATATTATAATAGCTACATTTATCTTTAACTTTTTTACTGGTGTTTCTGCTGGCATCACCCGCTATGAAAACGAGTTTTGCAGTCTGCTTCCGGATAGACTCTATCGTCTTTTCCTCTCCTGTCGTCAGCCTGCCTGCACGTTTCGCAATCCCAAGTAGATTGAGTACTTTATCCGTCATCGTTTAGGGATGTCCTCCCTGTAGATCAGACGTATTATTTCGTCATATACAGGTTCCAGTTTTTCACTGTCGAAACCGAGCCTTGATTCCAGTACCTTGTTGGCGCGGGCTTCATTCACCTTTTCAAGATCTTTGACAACATAGCTGCCCCGCCCGTTCTTCTTGCCGGTCGCATCCGCGAAAACTTCATTCTCCTTATTGACTACAATCCGGAGAAGATCTTTTTTAGGATGCATTTCCTGTGTCAGTATGCATTTTCTGAGTGGAACTTTCTTTTTCATAAGCCTTTCACCCCGAAATTTATTCTATGCTGCCTTCTTCTGCAGCATCAGATTCACTTTTAATATCAATCTTCCAGCCTGTGAGCTTCGCCGCGAGACGCGCATTCTGTCCTTTTTTGCCGATTGCCAGTGACAGCTGGTTATCCGGAACAATCACCATAGTCGACTGGTTCTCTTCACTGACGACCACGTCCACTACCTGCGAAGGGCTCAGTGCATTTTTAACGAATACTTTCGGATCCTCGTCCCAGAGGACGATGTCGATTTTCTCACCGGAAAGCTCGTTTACGATTGCCTCAACGCGTGTACCTCTGGCGCCGACACATGAACCGACCGCATCCACATCCGGATTTTCAGCATATACACTGATTTTGGAACGTTCGCCCGCTTCACGCGCCACACTCATGATTTCAACTGTGCCGTCATAAATCTCCGGCACTTCTTTTTCAAACAGCCGTTTCAGAAGGTTCGGATGGGTTCTTGAGACAAAGATCTGGGGTCCTTTTGTCGTCTGCTCCACCTTATTGACATACACTTTGATGCGTTCGTTGGGGGTGTACGTCTCATTCGGCATCCTTTCGGATTCACTGAGCACCGCATCTGTCCGTCCGAGCTGGATATGGACAAAGCGATTGTCGACCCTGTCGATCAGACCTGTCATCACTTCATCTTGCTTATCGATGAACTCATTGTACAGTATGCCGCGTTCAGCGTCCCGAAGACGCTGCATTACTGCCTGTTTTGCAGCCTGGGCACCGACACGGTTGAAATCTTTCGGTGTAACATCCTCGTCATAGGGATCTCCGATTTCATAAGCCGGGTTTACTGTGCGTGCTGTATCAAGGTCGATTTCGGCAGTCGTATCCTCTACTTCCTCCACCACATCTTTTCTCGAAATGACACGGTACGAACCGTTTTCGATATTCAGGTCAACCTTTACATTTTTATGCTGTGTATAATTTTTTTTATAAGCTGTCATCAGTGCCGCTTCAATTGTTTCTATCAGCACTTCACGGGGAATGCTCTTTTCCTTTTCAAGGTAATTGATCGCATTCAATAGTTCCTGATTCACTGTCCAGCGCCTCCAATCATAATAAGACCGCCTTTCTAATAGTGGCTATCTTTTCTCTTTCGATAGTAATCGTTTTTTTACGGGTTTTGACTTTGTATTCTACAGTGACTGATTTTTCATCATATTCCTTGAGAATACCTGTCCATTCCTTCTCACCGGCAATCTGCTGGTAAGTTTTGACATAGATACCATGATCCAATGTCATTTCAAGATCATCATCATCTTTAATGGGACGTTCGGCTCCCGGCGAAGAAACATCCAGGAAGTATCCTCCTTTGATGAGATCCCATTCATCAAATTTTTCACTGAGGACTTCGCTTGCACGTGCGCAGTCCTCAAGTGAGATACCGCCCTTCTTATCAAGATAGAGTCTAAGATAGAAATCCGGACCTTCCTTGACATATTCCACTTCTATAAGCTTATACCCCAACGTTTCGACAACCGGCTGTGCTTTGTCCATAACGTTTTGCTCAGTGCGGTTCATTGTCCATTCGCCTCCTTCAAAACTAAGAGAAGAACGGGCAAGCCCGTTCTTCTCCGTGTGACGTGAGTCTTTAATATCATAATAATTATACCACACGGCTGAAATCGCCGCAACATCAAGCTACATGTCGAATATAGAGAGCTGGGCCTTGTCCGGAAGGTGATTCAGACTGCCCATTTCTGTCATATAATCGATGATCTTCTGGGAGACTCCTGCACGTTTGTTGATATCTTCCTTTGAGATGAATGGTTCAGTTTCTCTTGTTTCCACAATCCGCTTCGCAACGTTCTCACCGAGTCCCGGCACCGCGATGAATGGCGGGATAAGTGCATCCTCTTCAATTTTAAAATCAAAGCTGTCGGATTTCTCAATATCGACCGGTTTCACCCGGTAACCACGCTGGGCCATCTCATTGGTGATCTCCAGCACGACCAGCGTATCCTTTTCCTTTTTGGTAAGTTCCTGGAAGTTCTGATTCATCTCTTTCACCCTGTGACGGATGGTCGCCTTATCCTTCACCATCGTCAGCAGATCAAAGTCCGAAGCACGGACAGTAAAGTAGCTGGCATAATAGTAGAGTGGATAATGCACTTTGAAATACGCAATTCTGACAGCCATCAATACATAGGCTGCAGCATGGGCTTTCGGGAACATATATTTTATCTTCTTGCATGAATCGATATACCAGTTCGGGACACCCTGTTCCTTCATCGCTGACTCATGTTCTTCTGAAAGTCCCTTGCCTTTCCTCACTTTCTCCATAATGTTGAAGGCGAGAGAAGGTTCAAGCCCCTGATACATGAGGAAGACCATGATGTCATCCCGGCAGCCGATCACGTTCTTAAGATCGCATGTACCGCTTCTGATCAAGTCCTGGGCATTGCCGAGCCATACATCAGTACCATGTGAAAGGCCTGAAATCTGAACCAGTTCACTGAACGTCGAAGGTCTCGTGTCTTCGAGCATCTGTCTTACGAAGCCCGTACCGAACTCAGGTACACCAAGGGTGCCTGTACGGCAGATAATATCCTCCTCAGTTACGCCGAGCGTTTCCGGAGAGCTGAATAAAGACATTGTCTCCTTGTCATCTACAGGGAGCGTTTTAGGGTCGATGCCTGAGAGGTCCTGCAGCATACGGATCATAGTCGGATCATCATGGCCGAGGATATCCAGCTTCAGAAGGTTATTATCAATCGAATGGAAGTCGAAGTGCGTAGTCTTCCATTCCGCTTCAATATCATTTGCAGGATACTGTATCGGTGTAAAATCATAGATGTCCATGTCATCAGGGACAACGATAATACCGCCTGGATGCTGGCCGGTTGTCCGTTTGACGCCCGTACACCCAAGGACGAGCCTGTCGATTTCAGCGCCGCGCCTCTGCAGGCCGTTATCATTCAGATAACCTTTAACGTAACCGAACGCCGTTTTCTCGGCCACGGTGCCAATTGTACCCGCCCGGAACACCTTATCCTCACCGAACAGCACTTTAGTATAGTTATGGGCTTCCGCCTGATAATCTCCGCTGAAGTTCAAATCGATATCGGGAACTTTGTCCCCCTTGAAGCCGAGGAAAGTTTCAAATGGGATATCGTGTCCTTCCTTGATGAGGGGGACGCCGCACTCTTCACATGACTTATCCGGAAGGTCATATCCGGAGTTTACACTTCCGTCTGTAAAGAATCTGGATTTCTTACATGTCGGGCATACATAATGCGGAGGCAGCGGGTTCACTTCTGTAATCTCCGTCATGGTTGCGACGAAGCTTGAACCCACCGATCCTCTGGAACCGACCAGATAACCGTCGTCCAAAGATTTTTTCACGAGTTTCTGACTGATCAGGTATATGACAGCAAAACCGTTGCCTATGATACTTTCAAGTTCAGTTTCCAGGCGGTCTGTAACTATCTTGGGCAGATCTTCGCCATAGAGTGCTCTGGCATTGCTGTAGCTCAGTTCCCTCATCTCTTCATTCGCACCGTCGATGTTCGGTGTATATAGATCGTCTTTTATCGGAGTGACGTCATCAATGCTGTCTGCCACGCGGTTCGGTGCATCGATGACGATTTCCCGGCGGGTCTCTTCATCCAGAAATGCAAATTCTTCATACATCTCCGTCGTCGTCCTGAACTGTGCATCCGGCAGTATGCCGCGGCTCAATGGATTCCCCGGGTTACTTTTGACGAGTATGTCACGGCACAGTTTCTCCGATTCATCAATGTAATGGACATTTCCTGTCGCAACAACCGGCTTATCCAGTTCCCCGCCCAGCTTGATGATATTTTTAATGATCTCTTCAAGCGTGGATTCATCACGGATGATCTCACGATCCATCAGCCGTCTGTAGAGTGGTTTTGGAAATACTTCCAGGTAGTCATAAAATTTGGCTGCCTTCTTCGCTTCTTCATATGGCTTCTGCATCATAGCTGTGAACACTTCACCCGAATCACAGGCGCTGCCGATAAGCAGACCTTCCCTGTGTTCCTCAAGAAGCTGTTTTCTGATTCTCGCAGACTTATAATAGTTGTCCGTCAGCGAATTGGATACGATTTTGAAAAGATTTTTCAACCCTGTCTGGTTTTTAACCAGGATGGTGACGTGTGTCGGCATCGAACGTTTATACGCATCCGGATCCGCCAGTGTGCTGTTGATTTCTTTATGGTTTTCAATGCCGAGTTTTTTGATCTGTGAAAGCATCTTGATAAAGATATAGGCTGTCGCCTCTGCATCATAGATCGCCCGGTGGTGCTGGGTCAGCTCGACATTATATTTCTTGGCGAGTATGTTCAGACCATGCTTTTTGAACTCTTTGTTGATTGTGCGGGACAATTCGAGCGTATCGATGACACCGTTCGTGTACGATTCCAGGCCCACCTGTTTATAGGCAGCTTCAATGAACCCCATATCAAAGCTCGCGTTATGGGCAACAAATATTGCGTCCCCCACCCATTCTTTGAAGTCTGTGATCACTTCATCGATCGGCGGTGCACCAACCAGCATGTCGTCGGTGATGCCTGTAATTTCCTTGATTGTCTCCGTCAGTGGTTCATTCGGATTGCTGAAACGTTCGAAACGGTCGACAATTTCGCCATTTCGAACTTTTACACCGGCAAGCTCTATAATCTGATCATATTTGGAAGACAGGCCGGTAGTCTCCACGTCAAACACGACGAAATCATGATTTTCAAGGACGATATCCTGCGGCTTATAGGCAATCGGTGCGCCGTCGTCAACCAGCAGGCCTTCCATGCCGTAGATCATCTTGATGCCTGCTGCCTGTGCGGCATGATACGCATCAGGGTAGGCCTGGACATTATTATGATCGGTGATGGCGATCGCCTTGTGACCGTAATCTTTTGCACGCTGCACATATTCCCCGACATTCCTGAGTGCATCCATCTGGCTCATCTCTGAATGCAGATGGAGTTCCACGCGCTTATCTTCCATCGTATCCTGCTTGGCGGGCTTATGGATGACATTCAGATTGCGGATCATGAGTACCATGTCCCTCGCAAACTCATCATATTCCACGTTGCCCTCGATGACGACCCAGTCGTTTTTAGACAGGGCGTCAAAGACGTCTTCATCATTTTTACCGTGTCTTGAGAACATTTTGGTTGCGATGGAATCCGTGTAATCTGTAATCTTAAGCTGAAGGATCTTGCGTCCTGTCCTGAGTTCCCTGACCTCGCTTGCGAATATGACACCTTCCACCTTGACATTGAATTCCTCATCCACGACTTCATGCAGCGGCCTGACACCATTCAGATCCATTGATTTGCCAATCTGTTTGACGACATCCTCTTTGCGGTTCTCCCGCTCCTCTTCCATTTCCTTGCGGTTTTCGATGAAGCCCTGAACCAGTTCAGTCTTCTCCTCTTTCAGCCTTGCTTCGAGTTTTGAGCGCTTATCATTATCCAGGTTTGCATCCGCCCTGAATTCGATGGCGGTGATCGGCAGACCGAACATTTTGTAAACAGAAGTCAGGTTGCCGTTGATATGCTTATTGAAATGGGCCACTTCGATATCATTCTGAACAGAAAACGTCAGCACACCGTCCTTGAATTCCTTGTCACAATTCAAAAGCTGGAATCTGATATTATCGTTCACTTTAACTTGCATAAGCGCAGATTCCAGATAATCTATGACATCCTTATCTTCATAGGAATCTGCCGAAATATGAATTTTTGCCGCTGCAATCGATGAAAAGGCCTCCCGGATGCTTCCTTCCATCAGATCTCTCAGGGAAGCAGGTATCATTCTGTCAAAATGGATATGGAATTCCCATACTCTCTCTTCATCGTCCGCCACTATCTTTTCAAGCTGGCCACCGGATAAATGCTGATTATCCTGTATGCCCGCCTGTTCAAGAAGCACCTTGAACTGTTCCTTCCCTTTCACTGACAACACTCCTGTAAAAGCGCGTAAATCATTGATTTACGCGCTGAAAATTTCGATTAATAGTTTGCTTTTAAATATTCAGTGACCTGACTGATATCCACTTCGGCTGTCTCTTCACTGTCACGGGCCTTTATTTCCACTTTGCCTTCCTTGATGCCGCGGCCCACAACCACTCTGTAAGGCAGGCCGATCAGGTCGGAATCGGCAAATTTGACGCCAGCGCGTTCTTTTCTGTCGTCATAGAGCACTTTGTACTCTCTGCCGAGCGTTTCATAAAGCGATTCAGCCGCATTTCGGGCTTCCTCGTCTTTTGGATTTGCCGTAATGATATGGATATCAAAAGGCGTTACAGATTTCGGCCAGATGATTCCCCGATCGTCATGATGACTTTCAATGATCGCAGACAGCGTACGGGAGACGCCTACACCGTAGCAGCCCATCAGCACAGGAACACTGCGGCCGTTTTCATCCAGGACATTGAGGTTCATGGCTTCCGAATACTTGGTTCCAAGCTGGAATACCTGTCCCACTTCAATCCCTTTCATGAATTTCACTGCACCGCTGTCATCTTCTGCTCTTTCTCCTTCGGTTATGAAGCGGAAATCACCGGTCCCGGCAGTTTCAAAATCCCTGCCGTGATTGACGTTGATAAAGTGGTAGCCATCGATATTGGCACCTGTTGGATAATTGCTCATCACATTCACCTGATGATCGATATATACAGGAACCGAGGCTTCCACAGGACCAAGGCTGCCCGGTGAAGCTTTCATGACACCCCTGATTTCTTCATCAGAAGCGAATTCAATTTCACCCGCCCTGAAGTAATCCCTGACTTTGATCTCATTCAGTTCATGATCTCCGCGGATCAGGATCATGACAAATTCCCCGTCCACTTTGAGCACCATCGTTTTCGTCGTATCAATAAGCTCGATGTTCAGATGATCGGCCAGAGCAAGACATGAATCCACCCCCGGCGTCGCCACTTTTTCAAGAGCTCTCTGTTCTGCGTCTGCCATCATTTCAGGCACCGGGCATGCCGCTTTTTCGACGTTCGCAGCATAGCCGCTTTCATCCGTATACGCGATGATATCTTCGCCGATTTCAGACAGCGCCATGAATTCGTGCGTATGACTGCCGCCGATTGCACCGGAATCAGCCTCTACCGCACGGTAGTTCAGACCAACCCGTGAAAAGATATTGGAATACGCATTGTACATATCCCTGTATGTTTCATTGAGTGACGCTTCGTTACTGTGGAATGAATAAGCGTCCTTCATGATGAATTCCCTGCCGCGGAGAAGCCCAAATCTCGGTCTTAGTTCATCACGGAATTTAGTCTGAATCTGGAATAAAGTGAGCGGCAGCTTCTTATAGCTTTTCAGCTCGTCCCGAAGCAGTGCCGTAATGATTTCCTCATGTGTCGGTCCGAGCGCGAAATCCCTGTCGTGGCGGTCTTTCATACGCATCAGTTCAGATCCGTATGCCTGCCATCTCCCGGACTCTTCCCAAAGCTCCCTTGGATGCAGCACCGGCATCTGGATTTCCACACCGCCTATGTTATTCATCTCTTCACGCACAATCTGCTCGATATTGTTGAGCACGAGTTTTGTGATCGGAAGATAAGTGTAGATCCCGCTTGCCATCTGCTTGATCATGCCGGCTTTCAGCATATAACGATGACTCAGGCTCTCTGCGTCCTGTGGTGTTTCCCTCATCGTAGGTATAAACATTCTGGATTGTTTCATTGGACTTCACTCCTAAAGGAAAAATGTTTTAATGTCATTCCATGTTACTAATATCATCACCATCAATACGAACAGGACACCAACAAGCTGAATGTTGATTTCCACCCTCTTATTGAGCGGCTTTCTGAAAATCCCTTCATACAGGACGAAAAGGATGCGTCCGCCGTCAAGTGCCGGTATCGGGAGCAGGTTCATTATGCCGAGGTTTACACTGAGTATTGCTGTAAAATTGATTAGTGTCAGGATGCCCTGGGCCGCCACTTCTTCAGTGACCTTGTATATACCCACCGGACCGTTCAGCATGTCGAATGAGAATGTTCCCTCGAATATGCTGATGAACATGTCCACCACAAGATGGAAGATCATCGTGCCCATTTCATAGGTCTGCTGTACACCCCACCATAACGGTGAAACAGTGCCGCGTTCCATTTCAGCTCCAATTCCTATGATGAGCTGGTCCACGGTCTCCCCATCCGGAAGTTCCGTCGTGTTGACCATTGGCGTCATCTCAAGTGTCCGCTCTTCGCCATCATTTTCAACAAGGATATCCAGTTCGGATTCCCCTTCATTCTGAATGATGGCAGACATGTGATCCCAGCTGTCCACTTCTGTACCGTTGATTGACAGTAGCCTGTCCCCTTCAGCGAGTCCCGCTTCTTCGGCCGGAGTCTCTTCAGCTACTGTGCCGACAACCGGGTCCTCAGTAGGTTTACCGTTTATATAGAAAAGCAGTGTGAACAGGGCAAAAGCCAGCACGAAGTTCATCGCAGGTCCTGCAAACAGTGTCAGGAACCTTGCAAGCACCGATTTCGATTCGAACCTTGCAGACCGTGGGGCTATGCGTTCAAGCTCCGAGTTCTGTACAAAGTAGGCTTCGTGTGCAAGTTTATACTCCACTTCCTCATTGTCATGAAGCCGTAAAGCTTTTACTGTCATTTTGTCCTTGATGTCAGATTCGACCACTTCCACTTCTTCAATCTGTGTGAAGTTGTGCTTGTCGTCAAGGATGATATGTGTAATCTCTTCCCTGTCATTCACCTTGAGCTGTATGCGCATGCCTGAATTCAGAGGGTTCACTTCCATGTCGTCTGCAGCCATGCGGACATACCCGCCGATCGGCAGCAGCCTCAAAGTATATTGTGTATCATTGAATTTATATGAAAAAAGTTTCGGTCCCATGCCGATAGCAAATTCAGGACACATGATGCCCGAACGTTTCGCCACAATCAAGTGCCCCAATTCGTGCACAGTCACCAGCACACCGAAAACTACTATAAATGCTAAAATGCCGGTCATTTAATCACCTCATGTCAGACTTATACAGCCGGTCGTAATACAGAATGGTTTCGAGATCCGGATTTTTAACCGGATTATGATCATCCATCCGTAATTCTACTACCTTTTCTATATCTGTAAAAGAAATTTCCCCGTCTAAAAATTTTGCCACTGCATATTCATTGGCGGCGTTCATCACCGCAGGCATCGTACCGCCGGTTCTCAGCGCATCATATGCATACTGCAGCATTTTGAACCGTTCCAGATCCATCGGTTTGAAGTTAAGCTGGGACAATTTATCCAGATCCATCGGATTATTCATCGGCAGCCGGTCCGGATGACTGAATGCAAATTGGATGGCAGTCTTCATATCTGCTGTCCCCATCTGGGCCATGATGCTATTATCTGTGAATTCCACCATGGAATGGACTGTGCTTTCACGGTGGAGTATTGTCGAAATCTGATCCACATCAGCATCAAAGAGCCATTTTGCCTCAATGACCTCGAGACCTTTATTCATCATGGTGGCGGAATCAATCGTAATTTTCCTGCCCATCGACCAGTTCGGATGATCGAGTGCCATTTCAAGTGTCACATCTGCCAGTTCTTCTCTGGATAAATCCCTGAAAGAACCGCCGCTTGCTGTCAGGATGATGCGCTTCATCTCGCTCAGCTTTTCACCGCGCAGACACTGGAAGACCGCTGAATGCTCGGAATCCACCGGAACGATTGATACACCTTTTTCCTTTGCCCTCTCCATTACTATTTCTCCGGCAGCGACGAGTGTTTCCTTATTGGCAAGCGCAATGTCTTTTCCTGATTCTATCGCGGCCAGTGTAGGCTCGAGCCCGATGCTTCCCATTATTGCAGTCAGCAGCATATCGGACTCATCACGCGCTACTGATAAAAGTCCTTCTTTACCGGATAAAAATTCAATGTCAGCATACTTGGATGCCAATGATTTTCTGTCATCATCATCCACTACGCTGACAAGGGCGGGCTTGAACGTTGTTATGATCTCTTCCAGTTTTTCTATGTTTCTGCCTGCAGAAATGCTGCAGAGCGAAAATGACTCCGGATTGTTACTGATTACTTCAAGTGCCTGGGAGCCGACGGAACCCGTGGCACCGAGTATGGATATTTTCTTCATTTATCATTCTCCTAATTTATGAGCGGTAGAATATTCATCAGAGGCAGCACGAAAATGAAACTGTCGAAACGGTCAAGTACACCACCGTGACCCGGCAGAAGCCTGCCCGAGTCCTTGACGTCAAAATGACGCTTCAATGCAGACTCGACTAAGTCACCCAGCTGTCCGAACATGCTCAGAATCATTGTCAGGATCACAAAGAGGAAGACAGATCCTCCCTGTATCCAGCCGGTTGTCCAAAACAGGACAGCAAGAAGGAGGCTGCACAGTATTCCGCCCAAAAATCCTTCGACAGTCTTGTTGGGACTGATCTGCGGCCACAGTTTCCGTCTCCCTATGGCCCGTCCGAACAGGTAGGCGCCCGTGTCTGTCACCCAGACTATGAGAAGTCCATAAAGTATGTAGATTAATCCTGCTTCACGCGTCTCATAAAAGTACATGAATCCAATACCGACATAGGCCACTGCAAGTACACAAAAGCCCATGTCCACGAATGAGAACCTGTTCTTACTCACGACGGTGAAACTGAGCATGACCAGGGCCATGACTATGATCATATCCCCCTGGAAAGCGGAAATATTCGGTGCATAATTCTCACGCGGCACCATGACAATGAACAAGGCCACCATGGACAGCATGCCCGGAATCGATAATATATGAATGCGGTTCATCTTCAATATTTCGTAAAGTGCAGTATAAGCAAGAAGATAGACTAAAATAAGCATAGGCCACGAGCCGATTACCACAAGTGGTATGAACAGCAGCAGGGCGATGATGGCTGTGATTGTTCTTGTCTTCATGTTATACCTCCTCTTCGTCCAGACCTCCGAACCTTCTTGACCGTCTCTGATACTGTGAGATCATCCCGTCCAGTTCTTCTGTTGTAAATTCCGGCCAGAATGTATTTGTGAAAAACAGTTCACTGTAGGATGACTGCCAAAGCAGGAAATTGCTCAGACGGTATTCGCCGCTCGTGCGGATCATCATTTCCGGCTCCGGAATTCCTTTGGTATACAGGTGTGCATCTACAGTATCCTGGTTGATTTCCTCTTTATCCAGGGTACCTTGCGAAACTTCCTCTGCAATTGCTTTTATGCTTCTGATCAGTTCATCACGGCCGCCATAATTCAGTGCAAATACAAGTCTCATTCCAGTATTGTCCCGGGTCTTTTCCACCGCTTCCGAAACAGCATTCACCGTGTGTTCAGGAAGTGCCTCATTATTCCCTATCGTTATCACTTTAACATTTTTCTCGATAAGTTCAGGAAGAAACGCACCAAGGAAGTCACCGGGAAGTTTCATCAGATAGCTGACTTCACTTTTCGGACGGCTCCAATTCTCTGTGGAAAAAGCATAAAGCGTCAAATACTTTATACCAATATCTGATGCATGCCTGGTTATGCGTTTGACATTCTGCATGCCTTCGTAATGGCCATTGACCCTCGGCCTGTTTCTTTGTTTGGCATATCTGCCGTTACCGTCCATTATGATTGCGATATGTTCCGGCAGCGCCTTTATCTCAGCTGATTGCTTCTGCTTCTTCCAACCAAACATGTTAATCCTCCAAAAGCATTATATTTAATAGTATACATTGATAGCAAATTGTCCTCAATCACTTTATTCTACCACAAAGAAAGGTGCATAAAAAAACAGGCAGGAAATCCCGCCTGTAAAGAATAGATTAAACTTCCAAGATATCCTTCTCTTTATCATCACACGCAGAGTCGATCTTTGTAATAAACTCATCGGTAAGCTTCTGGACATCATCATTATAGCCTCTCAGTTCATCTTCACTGATATCGCCATTCTTTTCCATGCTTTTGAATTCATCGTTGGCTTCGCGGCGGATATTACGGATTGCCACTTTAGCATTTTCGCCTTCTTTGCGTGCATCTTTGACGAATTCCTTACGGCGTTCTTCTGTCAGCTGAGGTACAGTGATACGGATCATCGTGCCGTCGCTTGTCGGATTTACACCAAGGTCAGCCTGCTGGATCGCTTTAAGCACATCATCGACAGAACCTTTGTCATAAGGCGTCACAGTGAGCATGCGCGCTTCCGGCACTGCTATACCCGCCAGTTGGTTTATTGGTGTCGGTGCACCATAGTAATCCACTGTTACACGGTCAAGCATGTTCGCATTCGCATGTCCTGTACGGATTCCTGCCAAATCACGCTGCAGGCTTTCAAGGGATTTCTGCATCTTCCCTTTTGCATCTTTCAATACTGCTTCACTCATTGTCTTTCTCTCCCATTACTTTTTGATAAACGTACCGATAGTTTCTCCTGATACAGCACGTTTGATATTACCATCTTCTGTAATCGAAAATACCACAAGCGGTATATCATTGTCCATACAAAAGGATGAAGCTGTTGCATCCATCACCTGGAGATTGTCCTGGAGCATTTCCATATAAGTCAGAGTATCGTACTTGAATGCACTGCTGTCATGTTTTGGATCCGCAGAATAAACACCGTCCACATTATTTTTACCCATAAGGATCACATCCGCCTCAACTTCTGCAGCACGGAGTGCCGCCGTAGTATCAGTGGAGAAGTAAGGGTTGCCGATACCCGCTGCAAATATGACAATGCGTCCTTTTTCGAGGTGTCTGATTGCACGTCTTCTGATGTAAGGCTCCGCCACCTGCTTCATTTCGATTGAAGTAAGCACCCGTGTTTCGCAGCCGATCTGCTCAAGACTGTCCTGAAGTGCAAGAGAATTCATCACGGTGGCAAGCATGCCCATATAATCTGCAGTTCCGCGGTCCATTCCGAGATCACTGCCGACCTTGCCGCGCCATATATTGCCGCCGCCGACGATGACTGCAATTTCAACACCAAGATCCTTGGCTTCTGAAACCTGTTCGGCTATATTTTTAATGACTACTGGATTAATGCCGAAGCCTTCATCTCCTGCTAATGCTTCTCCGCTTAATTTCAGTACGATACGATTGTATTTGGAAGTTTCAGGCATATATCTTCATCCTTATCTTTTATTGTTGAATATTCATTTAGAAAAAAAGACACCGAAGTGTCTTTTTTTATTACTTATTGACTTGACCGAGAACTTCGTCTGCGAAGTTTTCTTCTCTCTTCTCGATACCTTCTCCAACTTCAAAACGGATAAAGTCTTTAAGTGTGCCACCTTTGGATTTCAGGAACTGTTCAACAGTCTGATCTGAATCTTTTACAAACGGCTGGTCAACAATGCAGATCTCTTCGAGATATTTGCGCATTCTTCCTTCGACCATTTTGTCCACGATGTTCTCAGGTTTGCCTTCGTTGAGCGCCTGTTGCTTCAGGACTTCTTTCTCATGATCGAGCTCTTCCTGGGAGACATCGTCTTTTGAAACATATTTAGGGTTCAGCGCAGCTGCATGCATCGCTACATCTTTGGCAGCCTGCTCATCTGTAGAACCTTCAACGATTGTCAGGACACCGATGCGGCCGCCCATGTGCAGATACTCACCGAATGCATCGTTGTCTGTTTTTTCAGCAACAGCAAACCTTCTGAGAGTCAGTTTTTCACCAATCTTGGAAACCGCTTCAGTCATCACATCTTCAACTTTTTTGCCGTTCATTTCAGAAGCATTCAATGCTTCAAGGTCAGCCGGTTTAGTCTTAAGGATATGAGTCGCCATATCGTTGACCAGAGACTGGAAACTTTCGTTTCTTGCAACGAAGTCAGTTTCTGAGTTAATCTCAACGATAGCTGCCGCATTCCCTTCTGATTTAACGCCGACAAGGCCTTCCGCAGCAATGCGGTCCGCTTTTTTAGCAGCTTTTGCGATACCTTTTTCGCGAAGGTAGTCTGCAGCTTTATCGAGGTCACCGTCAGTTTCCTGAAGTGCTTTTTTGCAGTCCATCATGCCCGCACCTGTTTTTTCACGTAGTTCTTTAACCAATTTTGCTGAAATAGCCATAATTCATCCTCCTGAACTAATGTATTCATATGCAGATGGGTAAATCAACTGATCCATCTGTAAAAAAAGGTGATAAGAATAATATACTTATCACCGTTGTTTCAATCCTTATTATCTTTCGCCTGCTTCAGCAGTCTCTTCTTCAGAGCCTTCTGCCATGTCGATGTTCTGTTCTTGTGCGATTTCCTCATCAGAAACGCCTTGCTGACCTTCCAGTACAGCATCCGCCATTTTGCTTGTCATAAGTCTTACAGCACGGATTGCATCGTCGTTTGCAGGGATAACATAGTCGATTTCATCTGGGTCACAGTTAGTATCAACCATCGCAACGATTGGAATGTTAAGTTTTTTAGCTTCCATGATTGCATTGCGCTCTTTCCTAGGGTCCACGATGAAGAGTGCCTTAGGCATTTCTTTCATTTCACGGATACCGCCGAGGAATTTGTTCAAACGGTCATACTCTTTACGGAGTTCAGTAACTTCTTTTTTAGGAAGTACTTCAAAAGTTCCATCCTCTTCCATCTTTTCGATTTCAGAGATACGTTTAATACGTTTGGAGATTGTTTTGTAGTTGGTAAGAATACCACCAAGCCATCTTTCGTTTACGAAAAGTTGGCCCGCTCTTTCAGCTTCTTCTCTGATCGCTTCCTGAGCCTGTTTCTTAGTTCCCACAAACAGAACCTTGCCGCCTTCTTCGGAAATGCTTTTCACGAAGTCGTAGGCTTCCGCTACTTTCTTAACTGTTTTCTGTAGATCGATGATGTAGATGCCGTTTCTCTCAGTGAAGATGTATCTCTTCATCTTTGGATTCCAGCGGCGTGTCTGGTGACCGAAGTGTACACCAGCTTCAAGCAATTGTTTCATAGTAATAACTGCCATTGATATTTCCTCCTTGGGTTTTTCCTCCAGTACTGCTATGATGACGACCCGATCGGCACCTGTCAGCAATTGACAGTACTGTGTGTAATGGACTGTAATTCAGCCGTTAAATAATATATCATATTTCATTGTTTAAATCAAATATAAAATCAGCTTTCTTTTCTAAGTTCCGGAAGAAAGTCTTCCTTCTTAACTTTGATGAATGTGCCTTTCATGCCGAGTGATCTGGATTCGATGACGCCGGCACTCTCAAGCTTGCGCAACGCGTTTACGATCACTGAACGCGTAATTCCTACACGGTCTGCAACTTTTGAAGCAACGAGCAGGCCTTCATCCGCATTAAGTTCTTCAAAAATATGCTCGATCGCTTCTCTTTCAGAATAGGAAAGGGAACGTATCGCCATTGCAATACTTGCTTTGTCGCGTGCTTTCTTCTCGATTTCTCCCTGTTTCTCCCTAAGTACTTCCATGCCTACAACCGTGCCGGCATATTCTGCAAGGACCAGATCATCATCAGAAAACGGCTCGCTCACACGGCCGAGGATTAGTGTGCCCAGGCGCTCTCCGCCGCCGCTGATCGGGACGATGCATGTTTCTGAGTCCTGGAAGGAATCTTCTGTAGGGAATATTGTCATCGGGTCTTCGAATTTGATATTTTCGCGTGTTTCATCAATCTTCATTACCTGATTCACATATTCTTCCGGGAATCTCCGTGTTTCAAGCATTTCCCGGATACGCTGGTTCTTGATTTCGGAATTAACACCGAAGCCGAGCACCTTGCCTTTGCGGGATACGATGAATGCATTACATACCAGCACACTGCTCACAATTTCAGAAACTTCCTTAAAATCAACTTTCAGACCTTTGTTCCCTTGAATCAGTTTGTTAATCTCTCTTGTTTTTTGTAATAGACTGCTCATTCTTTTTTCTCCTTTATGTTTATAAGATAAATGCACTTAAGTTTTTATCCGATTTTATTTTGTCCAATCTTGATGTAACGTACTGACGGGTGATTTCGACATGCGCGCCCTGCATACCGCTTGCTTCAAAAAGCAGTTCTTCCAGCAGCGTTTCCAGTATGGTGTGCAGGCGTCTTGCCCCGATATCATCCGTATCCGAATTCACCTGGAACGCGATTTCTGCAAGTTCCCGTACCGCTTCATCCGTGAAGGAGATTGTGACACCTTCCGTTGACAGAAGTGCTTCATACTGTTTCAGCAGAGAACTTTTCGGTTCCCGCAGTATATTTTCAAAGTCATCCGCTTTGAGTTTATCGAGTTCGACACGGATTGGAAAACGGCCCTGCAGTTCCGGTATCAGATCACTCGGTTTTGCAACATGGAAAGCACCCGCTCCGATAAAGAGGATATGATCGGTGTTCACCGGACCGTATTTGGTCTGGATCGTGCTGCCTTCCACGATCGGCAGGATATCCCGCTGGACACCTTCACGGGAAACATCCCCGGAGTTCTGTCCGCCCTTCGCAATCTTATCCATTTCATCGATGAAAATGATTCCCATCGTTTCTGCTAGCTCAATCGCTTCGGAATTCACAGTATCAATGTCGATGATCTTTTCCGCTTCTTCACGTTTCAGATATTCCCGCGCTTTTTTAACGGGCATCGTGCGCTTGTGCTTTTTCTTCGGCATGAACTGTTTCAGCATATCCTGCATGCCGCCTTCGTCCATGCCCGGCATCATCATACCCATAGGGTTCTGGCTCTGCTCCACTTCAATCGTCACTTTTTCATCTTCAAGAAGCCCTGCCTTCAGTTTGTCGCGGAGGCTCATCCTTTTCTGGCGCACTTCATCAGTGACCTCTTCGTACTCGTCATCCCCCTGCTGGTTCATGAGCATTTCAAAGGGGTTGTTAGACTGTTTCGTGCGTTTAACTCCCGGAGCAAGCAATCCGACCAGGCGTTCTTCGGCAAGGTTCGCTGCGTCCTCCTGCACGAGTTCCATCTGTTTTTCTTTGACGATGCGGACTCCCGCTTCAACAAGATCCCGCACCATGCTCTCGACATCGCGGCCGACGTAGCCCACTTCAGTGAACTTGGTCGCTTCGACTTTGCTGAAAGGCGCACCTGTAAGTTTCGCCATACGCCTTGCTATTTCTGTTTTCCCTACTCCAGTCGGTCCAATCATCAGGATGTTTTTAGGAATCACTTCTTCTTTCAATTCATCATCCAGCTGCATCCTTCTGAATCTGTTCCGCATTGCAATCGCAACTTTGCGCTTTGCATCATTCTGTCCGATGATGTTTTCATCAAGACGCGCTGTTATCTCACGGGGAGAAAGATTCTGTTTCACTTATAGACGCTCCTTTAATAGATCGTTTCTACAATTATATTATCATTTGTGAACACGCATATTTCACTGGCAATCAACAGACTGTCGCGTGCAATTGTTTCTGCATCGAGGTTGTCCCCATGACGTTTCATTGCCCTGCCGGCACTGAGGGCAAAGTTGCCGCCGCTCCCGATTGCGAGTATGCCGTCATCCGGTTCGATGACTTCGCCGGTGCCGCTTACAAGAAGCATGGTTTCCTTGTCCATCACAATCAGCATCGCTTCGAGCTGTCTCAGGATCTTATCGCCTCTCCACTCTTTGGCAAGTTCAACGGCAGCACGCGGCAGGTTGCCGTTGTATGCATGCAGGTTGGCTTCGAATTTCTCAAATAATGTGAATGCATCTGCCACGCTGCCGGCAAAACCCGCGACCACCTTGCCGTCGAAAAGCCGCCTCACTTTACGCGCAGTATGTTTCATTACGACCTGGTTTCCCAGTGTAACCTGTCCGTCTCCGGCCATCGCCATCCTGTCCTGATGTTTGATGGCGAATATCGTTGTTCCTTTAATAGCCATTCTCTCACCTCTTACTTATTTGCTGGATGATGTTTTAAATACGTCTTCCTCAGCTGTTCCTTGGAGACGTGGGTATATCTCTGTGTTGTAGAAAGAGACTCGTGTCCGAGCAGTTCCTGCACCGCCCGGAGATCCGCACCATTATTCAGCATATGGGTCGCAAAACTGTGCCGGATCTTATGCGGGTGTATATGAAAGTCGCTCGCACTCTTCCTGACCATCATATCCAGCACATATCTTAATCCTCTTGAAGTCAGCGGGCCGTCCCTGTGGTTGACCCACAGCGCCTCACACAAACCAATCGCATCACGATGCGCCTCAATGTAATCCTGAAGTGCACGTGATGCTTTTTCCCCAAAAGGTATGACCCTTTCCTTGCCGCCTTTACCTGTAACTTTGATGATGGAATGATTGAAATCAATGTTTGTGAGTTTCAGGCTCAGCAGCTCAGACGCCCGGATTCCTGTGGCATAGAGCAATTCGAGCAGAGCCAAATCTCTTTTGTACATGCTTGAATTCCGGTCCAGACCATCAAACAGCGCATTGATTTCATTTTCGTAAAGAAAACCCGGCAAAGGCTTTTCCTGTTTCGGGTTCGGGAGGCTGCTGAATGGATTGGCAGCCACTATATTACGGTCAGACAAATAATTATAAAAGCTTCTCAATGATGATATTTTCCTGGATACCGTCGACTTCTTCAACTTATTTTCATATAGGTGATTCAGATAGTTTCTGGCATCCATATATTTAAAATTTTCTATGGAAAGTACTTCCGTTTCCAAAAATTTTTCAAATTCAAGGATATCCCTTTTATAGTTTGTGACGGTATGCATCGAAAGATTGCGCTGAAAAGTCAGCTGATCCAGAAACTGTTCAAGGTAGCGGATATCCCCACCTCCTTTATCAGAATCTTATCACAATTATAAAAAATCATACAAATGATATGCGATTCACCATAAAATAACGCTTTATCAAATCATCTCTCAGTTCCCAATGATATATTGTAAACCATTTGGATGCCGAATGCACAAAATTTAATGAATATTATTAAAACATTTTCAAAGCAAGCAAAAATACCCATATATGCATATGGGTATTGCTGATTACTCGGCTTTTTCTTCGTAGTCGCAGTTTGTACATTTGACTTTGGCACTTTTGCCTTTTTTCGCTTCCACCAGATAATGATCGCATTTCGGACAATCCCTGCCGATCGGACGGTCCCATGATATGAAGTCACATTCAGGATACTGGTCGCATCCGTAGAATATACGATTCTTCTTGGACTTTCTTTCGACCACTTCCCCGTCTTTACATTTCGGACACTTCACACCGATCGTCTTGACGATGGCTTTTGTGTTCCTGCAGTCAGGGAAGTTGGAGCATGCCATGAATTTGCCGTAGCGCCCCATTTTATAAACCATTGGCGAACCGCATTTCTCACAGTCCTCACCTGCCGGTTCATCTTTGATTTCAATCTTCTCCATCTCTTCGTCTGCACGCTCAACCTGCGGACTGAACTCTTTATAGAACTCATCTATGACTTTAACCCATGACGCATCACCTTCTGCGATATCATCAAGGCTTTTCTCCATCGTCCGCGTAAAATCCACATCGATAATATCCGGGAAGTATTCAGTCATGGACTGGTTGACGATTTCTCCGATTTCAGTCGGCATGAACCGTTTCTGATCCATTTTTACATAATTCCGTTTCTGTATCGTATCGATAGTCGGTGCATATGTGGAAGGACGGCCGATTCCTAGTTCTTCGAGCGTTTTCACGAGTCGCGCCTCTGTGAATCTCGGCGGCGGCTGTGTGAAATGCTGTTTTGGATCGATTTTGTCGGACTGGACCGTTTCCTGTTCGGCTATTTCAGGAAGACGGTTGTTCAGATCTTCTTCACCATCATCATTTCCTTCGATATAGATCTGCATGAATCCTTTGAACTTGATCGTCTGTCCGTTGCTTCTGAAGATTACCCCATTGTTGGACAGTTCCATTTTTACGGTATCCAGTATCGCCGGAGCCATGTTGCTCGCAATGAAACGGTCCCACACAAGTTTATATAATCTGTACTGGTCACGTGAGAGATACTGCTTCATATTAGCCGGCGTACGGTTGGCGGATGTCGGACGGACAGCTTCATGGGCATCCTGGCTGGATTCCGACTGTTTCGCCGATTTTTTCCGGCCCACATATTCATCACCGTATTCTTTTTGAATAAAGTCCGCAGCTTCTTTATGAGCAACAGGGGAAATCCTTGTAGAGTCTGTTCTCATATATGTGATCAGTCCTACTGTACCCTCGCGCTTGATGTCGATCCCTTCATAAAGCTGCTGTGCAACCATCATCGTCTTGCGTGCTTTGAAGTTCAGCTTGCGGGCCGCCTCCTGCTGCAGCGATGAAGTTGTAAACGGCTGTGCGGGATGTCTCTTTTTCTCTTTCTTTTCGACAGAATCTACATTAAAATCATTTCCATCGAGCTGGGCGAGGACTTTGTCCACGTCCTCTTTGGTCTTCAATTTGACCTTCTCTTTTTCAAGCCGGTTGAACTTGCCTTCAAAACTGCTCCGTCCATATTTGAACTGTCCGGTGATCGTCCAGTACTCTTCCGGCTCGAAGTTGCGTATTTCATTTTCACGGTCAATCACCAGTCTGAGTGCGACGGATTGGACACGGCCGGCTGACAGGCCTTTTTTCACTTTCTTCCATAGTACTGGAGAAATGTTGTAGCCAACAAGGCGGTCCAGAATTCGTCTGGCCTGCTGGGCGTCCACCAGCTGCTGATTGATTTCACTTGGATGTTTGAAACTTTCTTTGACTGCGTCTTTTGTTATTTCGTTGAATACGACTCTGTAATAGTCCTTATCATCACCAAGTGCATGGCTCAAATGCCAGGCAATTGCTTCACCTTCGCGGTCCGGGTCACTGGCCAGGTATATTTTCTTCGCTTTTTTGGCTTCTTTCTTCAGATCTTTAAGAAGAGGACCTTTACCGCGAATCGTAATGTATTTAGGCTCGTAATTATTTTCTGTATCTATCCCCGTTTGACTGCGAGGCAAATCTCGAACATGTCCCATCGAAGCAACGACTTTATATCGTTTGCCCAAATATTTCTCGATGGTTTTGGCTTTGGCCGGTGATTCGACAATAACCAAATTATCTGCCATTATCGACTGCCTCCTTTTTTCTTGTCTTTTCAAATCCAAATAATACAGTGAACTAAAATTGTTTGTCAACTATAATAGACTTTAATTTTTCAGTGGATGATGAAATTTCAAAGGAAAAATCTTCTAAAATGTCCTCCGCTCCGAGGACCGGCTTTGCACCTTCCTGCACTCTTAAATTTGTTCCCTTCGACAATTTTGAAGTGATGTTTCCAGGGATGCAATAAGCAATTCTGTTTTCATTCAAAGCCATATCCAAAGTGATCAGACTGCCACTTTTCTCTTCCGCCTCTGTTACCAGCACACCTTTTGAGAGTCCTGATATGATGCGGTTTCTTGCTATGAATTTCCATTTATCAATACCGCTGTGCGGTGGATATTCACTGATTACCAGATGTTCCCTTTCCATTATTTTTCTTAATTTCTTTGTGGTTGCAGGATAGTGGAAATCAAAACCGAAGGCGAGCACACCGATCGTTTTTATCCCCGAACTTATCGAAATATTATGCGCCATTTCATCAGCTCCGTATGCAAGCCCTGAAATAATTGAAATTTTATTTTTAAAATGAGGTAAAATGTCTGATAATACCATCCTGGAATAGCTGGTCGCCTTTCTGCTTCCGACAACACCCAGCAGCGGATTTTTCAATATTTCCAACTCTCCCCGGCAGTAAAGTATGTAGGGTGGATCATACGTTTCTTTTAAGTTCACGGGATAGGCTTCATCTTCGATTGTAATGACGGAAATATTCTTTTCCTCCATGTTTTTTCTCAGAAATTCTTCGTTCAGCTGATTGGAATAATTCAGTTTTTCTGCCAGCTTCGCCCTGTCAATCCTGTTGGTATTACCGGTTAAAGCAGCATATTCGTGCGGGGTGATTCCAGCATAACTCATAGAAAGCAGATTCATTTTCTTCCTCCTGACGTCTTTTCTCATATGTATATTATAGAAGAAAAAGAATTGGTTTCAGATTAATGTTCTGGTACATTTACTGGCAATAAAAGTAAAAAGGAGGAGAAATCCATGAAGGATTCTCCTCTTTTTATATCACATCTTTGATTTATATGACATTTACTTTACAGTCAGGCATTTTTCATACAGCCCGTCTTCTTTTTTGATGCGGGAGATGAGTGTCTCGCCGATTTCAGAAGGCGTATCTGCCGTTTCGATGCCGCATGCGTTCATTGTCTTGATCTTCTCATCCGCAGTACCTTTGCCGCCTGAGATGATTGCACCGGCATGGCCCATGCGTTTTCCCGGAGGCGCTGTTACACCGCCGATGAAGCCCACTACAGGTTTGGTCATATTTTCTTTGACCCACTCTGCAGCTTCTTCTTCTGCAGTACCGCCGATTTCACCGATCATTACAACGGCATATGTTTCTGGATCCTCATTGAATGCTTTGAGGGAATCGATGAAGTCTGTTCCATTCACAGGGTCTCCGCCGATACCGACAGCAGTCGTCTGTCCGATGCCTTCTTCTGTAAGCTGATGTACAGCTTCGTAAGTCAATGTACCGGAACGGCTGACAACGCCTACATGGCCTTTTTTGTGAATATAGCCCGGCATGATGCCGATTTTACATTCGTCGGCTGTAATTACACCCGGACAGTTAGGACCTACAAGACGTGTCTTTTTGTCTTCGAGGTAGCGCTTGACTTTAACCATGTCAAGTACAGGGATATGTTCTGTAATACAGATTGCCATATCAAGTTCTGCATCTGCAGCCTCGACGATCGCATCCGCTGCGAATGGTGCCGGAACATAGATTACAGAGACGTTTGCACCTGTTGCTTCTTTTGCTTCTTCAACAGTATTGTAGACAGGCACACCTTCAACTTCCTGACCGCCCTTGCCAGGTGTTACGCCGGCAACGATTTTCGTACCGTATTCGATCATCTGTTTCGTATGAAATAGTGCAGTTGAACCTGTTATACCTTGTACCAATACTTTCGTATCTTTATCGATAAATACACCCACAGTAGATTCCTCCGTTATTATTTATTTTGGTTGACCGCTTCAATGATTTTTTGAGCGCCTTCCGCCATAGTGCTTGCAGGGATGATGTCAAAGTCTGAATTATCGAGGATTTCTTTGCCTCTCTCAACATTTGTACCTTCAAGACGGACGACAAGCGGAATTTCAAGACCGACGTTCTTAACTGCTTCTACGACACCTTCAGCAATGACATCACATTTCATGATTCCGCCGAAAATGTTTACGAAGATTCCCTGAACACCTTCATCACCAAGGATGATTTTGAATGCTTCAGTAACCTTCTCAGTCGTCGCGCCGCCCCCTACGTCCAGGAAGTTGGCAGGATTTCCACCGAAGTGGTTGATAGTGTCCATAGTCGCCATTGCAAGACCGGCACCGTTGACCATGCAGCCGATGTTTCCATCAAGAGCAACGTATGAAAGATCATATTTGGAAGCCTGGATTTCTTTTGGATCCTCTTCATCGAGGTCACGGAGTTCTACAACATCTTTGTTGCGGAACAATGCGTTCTCGTCAAAGTTGACTTTCGCATCCAATGCAAGGACTTCTCCCTCACCAGTAGATACGAGCGGGTTAATTTCCATGATTGCACAATCTTTCTCAGTGAATACTTTATATAGAGAAAGCATGAGTTTAGCCGCTTTATTAACGGACTCTTTAGGGATGTTGATGTTGAATGCAAGACGTTTCGCCTGGTACGGCATCAGGCCGACTACAGGATCGATAACTTCTTTGAAGATCTTTTCCGGTGTCTTTTCAGCTACTTCCTCGATTTCCGTACCGCCTTCTTCAGACCCCATCAGAACGACGCGGTCAGTTGCACGGTCGATTACGAAACCGATGTAGTATTCATTCTGGATATCGCAGCCTTCTTCGATAAGAAGCCGTTTGACTTCTTTACCTTCAGGGCCGGTCTGATGTGTAACAAGAACTTTGCCGAGCAGTTCCTTGGCATATTCCCTTACTTCATCAATTGATTTAGCGATTTTAACACCGCCGGCTTTTCCCCGTCCACCTGCGTGGATTTGGGCTTTTACGACATACACATCAGAATCGAGCGTTTTTGCAACGTCCACTGCTTCCTCAGGTGTATATGCAACGCTGCCGTTAGGCACAGCTACGCCCATGGAGCGAAAAATTTCTTTCCCTTGATACTCATGGATATTCATGTTCATCCTCCTAAGACTTTTTTAAACCTTACCACTCAATTATAGAAAAGGATTTCATCAAAGTAAACTGAAGAAATCAAATTATTGTTTAAGAATCAAACTTTTCACCGGTTCGAATGTTTTCCGGTGCACCGGCAAGACTCCGTATTTTTCCAAACCTGCCAGATGTTCTCTCGTCCCATAGCCTTTATGATTCGAAAAATGATACCCGGGATACTGTGCGTCATAATCCTTCATCATCATGTCCCGCGTGGTTTTAGCGATGACGCTCGCTGCTGCTATGGAAACAGAATTCGCATCCCCTTTTATGATCGGCGTCTCATCAATGCCCATATCAATGGTCATCGCATCCACCAGCAGGTGGCCGGGCGTGAGGTTCAGATTGTCCACGGCGCGCCGCATCGCAAGCTTTGAGGCTTCATAAATATTCAGTTTATCAATCTCCTCGACACTTGCGATGCCGATACCGTAATCCGCTTCCCGCATGATGATCTCCCTGAATGCTTCGCGCTTTTCAAGTGAAAGTTTCTTTGAGTCATCGAGCCCCGGCAATAAAAATCCGTCAGGCAGTATCACCGCAGCAGCCACCACCTCTCCGGCAATCGGACCCCGTCCTGCTTCGTCAACTCCCGCGATGTATCTGCATCCCGGTTTGAGATTCTGCTCGTAGCTGCTCATCTTTTCGTATTTATCGAGCAGTTTCTGCTCTTTTGCTATTCTCCGCTTTTGTTTTTCAATCGCATTTACGACACCTTTTCTTGCATCGGCCCCGTAACCGCACTTTTCAATCTCTTCAAGGGTGCCGAGGCGGGCGATCTCTTCGGCGATTTCCCATACAGATTTCAATCATTCCACCGTCCGATCGAATGTATAACGTCCGATTTTCGCATTTCTGATATCGTAGATGATACGGTTTGTGACTGCTTCATAATTAATTTCATTCCCGCCCGCTTTGAGTCCGCGGGATCTGCCGATTGATTCATAAATCTCGACAATATCAGAATCCGGACCGGCGTCCACATTGTAGAATCCGTTGAAAGTCTCCCTGTCATGCTCAAGCAGGAAGTTCATGCCGTAGATCGCCACTTCGTCCAAAGGGACTACACGATCTGTGATTGCCCCGGTGAGCGAGAGTTTTTTACCGGTTTCCTCATCCTCGAACTTCGGCCACAGTATACCCGGCGTATCCAGGAGCTCCATGCGTGTACCCGCCTTGATCCACTGCTGGCGTTTCGTCACTCCCGGCGTATTTCCGGTCTGTGCTACCTTCTTCTTCGCAATATTATTGATGACAGTCGATTTGCCGACATTTGGAATACCGATGATCATCGCCCGGATGGCTCTGCGGTTAATGCCTTTACGTTCCATCTTCTCAAACATTTCCCGGGTTGCCTCGACCGCAAGCGGCTCGATTTTGCGGATGATCTGATTATCCCGTCCGTTGATTGCAACCGGATGCTTCCCTTCTTTCTGAAACTTTGAAATCCATGATTTCGTCTCACTTTCACTTGCCATGTCTTTTTTATTCAGAATGACGACTCTCGGCTTATCTTTTGTCACTTCATCGAGCATAGGGTTGTGGCTTGAAGCCGGAATCCGTGCATCCAGTATTTCGATGACAACATCAATCTTCTTCAAATTCTCTTCTATTTCCCTGCGCGCTTTGGCCATATGGCCCGGGAACCAGTTTATACTCATTGTCTTCACTTCCGTTCCTTATAGTTCATTAATTCATTTTCATATTATATAATACAATCACCATTTAATAAATCATCAGGAGGTGGAGATATGTTATCAATCATTGTCCCTGTACTGAATGAATCGCAGAACATACCTGTTCTGCATGATGAAATCCAGGCGGTGATGCGGGTTCTGGAAAGAGATTATGAGATCATTTTCATCGATGACGGATCGACAGATGATACACTGGAGAAGATCAAGGACATACATGACCCGAATATCAAGTTCATTTCCTTCTCCAGAAACTTCGGCAAGGAAGCTGCAATCATCGCCGGCCTTGAAAAAGCCCGGGGGGAAGCGGCCATCCTCATGGATGGCGACCTGCAGCATCCGCCTTCCCTGATCACGGAAATGGCCGCGCACTTCGAAGCGGGATATGACCAGGTGATTGCCAAGCGTAATAAGACAGGCGAGCCTCTGATGAGGCGCATTCCGGCAAATATGTTCTACAGGGTGATGAACAGCACCAGCACTGTCCGGCTCGTCGACGGGGAAGGTGATTTCCGCCTGATCTCCCGCAAAGTGATTGATGCCATACTGCTGCTCAGTGAAAATAACCGCTTCTCCAAAGGTATTTTCGAATGGGTGGGATTCAATAAGAAAGTCATTGAATTCAACCATGTCGACCGTTCGTCGGGAAAATCAGGGTTCAACCCGCTGAAACTCGTCGATTACGCAATCGACGGCATCAGTGCGTATAATCACAGACCGCTGCGCCTCTGCTTCCATCTGGGCCTGATCGTCCTTCTGATATCCTTTGCATATATTCTGTATATCTTTGTTAACATTATGATATCCGGCGTGGATGAACCCGGCTACTTTACAATCATTGCCAGTCTGCTCCTGCTCGGCAGCGTGCAGTTGTTCTCCCTCGGCATCATCGGGGAATACATCGGCCGGATATACATCGAAACCAAAAACAGGCCGAACTTCATCGTCCGCGAACAATCGGATTTTGAGACCCGGCAAAAGGAAAATTTCCATGAGACCAAGTAGCTTCAATAATGAATTTTCACGCTTCATCATCATCGGCCTTTTGAATACATTGAATTATTATGTAATCTATACTGCATTTCTATGGTCCGGATTGCCCTATATGCTGTCGCACCTTGGCGGTTTCGTACTGGCGTTCATCATCTCATACTTTTTAAACTGCCATTTCGTCTACAGGGTAAGACCAGCCTGGTCCAGTTTTTTGAAGTTCCCGCTTACCCAGGTGGTCAATATGGGCATGCAGACTCTGCTGCTGTTCGTGTTTGTCGGCATATTCAGCTGGAATGAAATTATAGCACCCCTGCCGGTGCTGATTGTCACCGTTCCGGTAACATATACAATTACCCGGTGGGTACTCAAGGATGAAGAGGTTTGAAAATGGAGAAATTGATCAGACTGCTGAAAAAATCCAGATATTTAATGATCATTGCTGTACTGGCAGTATTCTCACATGCCTATGTGCTCTGGCGTCTCATCGCTCCGGATGATAAGAAGCAGAAGATTTTCATGACAGGCGCCAACGATGGATTGGAACAGATGCTGCCGATGCAGCTTTATCTTTATGAGAAATTCAAGGAAGGCACTTTATTCTTTGATACGGATTTTGGACTGGGGGGAGATTTTTATACAGATCTCGCCTATTACTATTCAACGAATGTGATCTATCATATCAACATTGTTTTTGTCAGTATCGGCGAGTTTTTATTCGGCTATGATACGGGAACAATCGAATTTTGGGCTTTCAACGGTTTTTTCATATCCATACTGAAGACATTCGCCATCATATTCTTCACTTATAAATTCCTGAAAGTCATCGGCGTAAAACCTGTTTATGCAATACTCGGCGGCTTCATCTTTGCAGCATCGCCCACTTATTTCAGATTTACGGTCTACTGGTCTTTTTTCAGTGATGTGTTCATCTGGCTGCCGCTTACTTTATTCGCCCTGGAGATGCTGATGAGAAAAGGGAGGCCCGGACTTTTTGTATTCACCGTCGCCCTGACTCTGATCAACAATTTCTACTTCGCCTATTTCCAATTGATCATCTCGGTCGTCTACTTCGTGATCAGACTGCTGGCGAAGCGCGAAGACGACCTGCCGAGGGCACAGGCCCTCAAACTTTCCGTCCCTTCGGCGATCATCGGTTTCGGCATTTCCACTGTTGCATTTTTCCATGCCGTCCGCGGGTTCCTGAACAATGATTCCCGTGAATACCTCGTGGAGGTGCCCTTCATTGCCGAACTCGGACCGCAGGATAACATCTTTTATGAAAATTATCTGATCGTCATTCTGTTTCTAGCTGTACAGGCACTGTTCACCCCGGTGTTGTACAAGAAATATTTCTATAAATTATTCGCCATCCTGACCATTGTGTTCATGCTGTTCACGTTGTCACCGTATATCGATACATTCTTCAATGGATTCCAGCAGCCGCAGAAACGCTGGCATTATATGCTCGTCTTCTTCCATGCGGTGCTGATCGCGCAGTATCTCGCAAACCTGAAACACGTTCCGCTTAAAACGTACGTGCTGAGCATGATTCCGGTATATATCATTCTTGGGCTCTCGGTCTGGATAGCAGAGGAAATGGTGATCTGGCTGTGGCTTGTGCCAATAGTCCAGTTTGCCGGATTGATTATTGTATCAACAAATAAAGAGCGCAGACCAGTCATCATGACACTCGCTGTACTGGTTGTCATTTTCACGATGACAGTCAGTGCTTCACACACCGAGGCGGAAATCTATCATCCGGGCATCACCGACAGGAACCATCTGTTCTACATCAACAGCAACCACTACCGGAGTGAACTGCAGCAGTACAATATCGATCATATCAAGGACATGAAATCCGCCGGACAGAAGATAGACTACAGAGTCAGAGAACAGGACAATACACCGATGTACATGGGTTTCAGCGGGACCAGCATGTACTCCAGCATCATAGCCGGCGAGATCATCGATTTTTACTATAATGACCTGAAAGTGAATTTCCCGCATGAATCCATCAGCCGGTATGCGTCGTTCCAGTCGAGGAGCAACCTTTATTCCCTGATGAAGGCGGATTATATGATGCGTGAGAATGAGGAAGGCCGCATTCCATCCAAATTCGAACCGGTTCTGACAGACGGCACCTATACCATTTACGAAAACGGGTTGCCGCTTGATTTCATACGTTTCAGCAACAACATCTATGACCCTGATGACCTCGACAACCCGATGCAGCGGGAACATGCCATGCTGAATGGGATTGTCACAGATGCTTATGAGGCGGACAGCCGAATGCCTTCTCCTGAGAATGTTCTGGATGATATCGGCATCACCTCCTTCAATGCCGATTATGACGGCCGCATCCTTGAGGTCCATGATGACGGCGGTGGACTGCGGCTTAATTTTGACGAAGTGATTGATGCACCTGCAGGAGACGAAGAGGTATATATCGAACTGCATATTGAACTGATCGATCCGGTGAAGCGGTTCACAGTCGACGTCGACGGCTATGAGAATGACCGGTTATTTGCAACAAGCAAGTACCGTACATATGCCGATGACCTCCTCTACCGCGCAGAACTGGATGAAACAATTCCGATCCAGTTCTCTTCCGGGAAATATGCGGTCGATCTCCAGGCTGTCTACATCGAAGACTACAGCACTTTGGAAGCGGCGAGTAATTCAGAGAATATGCCCCACGAAGTAATTGAACACCCGAATTCATATGAAATAAAGATAGAAGAGGGACATTCCGGACTTGCAACCGTTCCAATCATGTACAGAGATGGTGTGACAGCGACCGGCAATGCCGGCGGGGACCTCGGAGCCTTCCGGGCAAATTACCTCATGACAGGCTTTGAAGTGAATCCTGAAGACACATCCATCAGGATCAGTTACACTCCGCCTTACTATTGGCTGACGCTGGCTATTTCCCTTATTTCGCTGATTGGTGCATTCGTCTATATTGATCTTTTCGGAGTGAGGAAGTTTATTGGCGGATTGAGCAAAAGAAGTTGATTTGAAGGCACGGAACCGAGACGGTTTCGTGCTTTTTATTTTTGAATAAAGATCCTCCGGCTTTGTGTGGTGATCTCATATCAGTGATCCGGAATCATCGCCATGCAGAGACCTTCTCCATATCAGTGATCCGGAATCATTGCCCTGCAGAGATCCTTTACATATCAGTGATCCGGAATCATCGCCCTGCAGAGACCTTCTCCATATCAGTGATCCGGAATCATTGCCCTGCAGAGCATCGCATCCTCCCTCATCGACACCCATAAAAACATAAAAAAGAACCTCCTCAATCCAAAAGGATTGTGAAGGTTCTCCTCCTCTAATCTATTAGCGGAGTTCTCTGATACGTGCTGCTTTACCACGCAGGTTACGCAGGTAGTAAAGTTTCGCACGACGTACACGGCCACGGCGAGTAACTTCGAGTTTCTCGATTTTTGGCGTGTGTACAGGGAATGTACGCTCCACTCCTACACCGTAAGAGATTTTACGCACTGTGAATGTTTCGGAAATGCCTCCGCCACGGCGTTTGATTACAACACCTTCGAAGACCTGGATACGTTCACGGCTTCCCTCAACGATACGTACGTGTACACGTACTGTATCACCAGGTTTGAAATCCGGCAGATCTGTTTTCAGCTGCTCTTTTGTCAGCTCATTAATTAGTTCCTGTGACATAATTATCTTCTCCTTCTTCCAACTATCTTGCCCAACATAGCAGCGGATTGTTGTGTATGTGTGTCCTCAGACACTCGTATAATATTACCATAATCGCAGGATGCTTTCAACGGCTTTCATGAAAAATCTGCAGATATCATCTAATCACGCAGAAGATCCGGCCGTCTTTCGCGGGTACGTTTGAGACTCTGCTCATGACGCCATTCTTCGATCAGTTTATGGTTGCCGTTAAGCAGTACTTCCGGCACTTCCATGCCCCGGTATTCCCTTGGACGTGTATAATGCGGATGCTCGAGCATCCCTGTGGAGAATGAGTCCTCCTGGTGGCTCTCTTCGCGGCTCAGTACTCCCGGAATCAGACGGACGACAGCATCGGTCATCGTCATGCTGGCAAGCTCGCCGCCGGTCAGGACGTAGTCTCCGATTGAAATCTCATCCGTAACAAGAGTCCGGATGCGCTCATCATATCCTTCATAATGACCGCAGATGAAGACGATGTCCTCTTCTTCACTGAGTGATTCCGCCATTTTCTGATCGAACGGCCTGCCCTGGGGACACATCAATATGACACGCGGGTTGTCGAGATCGAGTGCATCCATGGCGTTGAATACCGGTTCAGGCTTAAGGACCATGCCCGCACCGCCGCCGTATGGATAGTCATCCACTTTGTTATGCTTGCTTTCGGAATAATCGCGGAAATTGATGAGATTGTAATCGACGATACCCTTCTCTTTCGCCCGCTTCAATATGGACGTATTCAGCACCCCTTCATACATTTCGGGAAACAGGGTCAGGTAATGGATGTTCATTCGAGCATCCCCTCCAGTGGAGATATGATAACCCGTGAATTTTCCAGGTCGACCACTTTTACCACATCTTCGATATAGGGAATCATATATTCCCTGTCACCTTTTACAACCCATACATCGTTCGCGCCCGTTTCGAATATTTCTTTCACGCGGCCGATTTTCTCCAGAGTGTCCTCAATCAGCACATCCAATCCAATGATTTCCTGGTAGTGGAATTCATTTTCGCCGAGTTCGAATTCCACAGCATCCTCTTCCTGCAGCAGCTCGGCACCTTTAAGATGTTCCACCTGATTCAAATTCCTCACCCCGCGGAACTTCAGCATATGGAAATTCTTATGCGTACGGTAGCCGTCAATGATAAAAGTTTCCCCTTTTATCTCAACTTCGGCTCCGGTGGCAAAACGCTCTTCAGTGAAATCCGAGTCACTGAGTACTTTGACTTCCCCCTGTACGCCGTGAAAGTTCACCAATCGCCCGATATTAATTTTCATCAGCTGCACCTCTTCATCATTTATTCGTTATGAATAAAAAAGACACACCGACCGGTGTGCCTAATCTACATCAACAAACACTTTCTTTGAACTGCCATGGTTTGCGCCTGACACAATAGTGCGCACCGCTTTGATTACGCGGCCGCGTTTGCCGATCACCCGGCCCACATCGTCCTCATGGACTTCAATCTTATAGGAAACATTATACTTAGTTTCCTCACTCTCGATTTTAAGTACCTCAGGATGTTCCAGCATCGGTTCAAGAATTGTTTGCAATAATTGTTTCATATGGGATTACTTCCCCAATTTCGCATTATGGTAACGTTCCATAATACCTTTATTGCTGAGGATGTTGCGAACTGTATCACTTGGTTTCGCACCATGCTGCAGCCATTCAAGCGCTTTTTCTTCATCAAGCGTTACATTGTTTTCATCTTTGGACACTGGGTTGTAGGATCCGATCTGTTCGATGATACGACCGTCTCTCGGGCTGCGTGAATCTGCAACTACGATACGGTAGTAAGGATTTCTTTTAGAACCCATGCGTGTCAATCTTAGTTTAACTGCCATTGGTAGGGTAACTCCTTTCTATATCTCAATTTCACTTTTATAACTATAACAGAAAAACAAAAACCTGTAAAGACTTTTCTCTTTACAGGTTCGAGAAATTAAAATGGCAGTCCCATATTGCCGAAAGAATTCTTTTTCCTGCCCTTCTGGCTGGTCATCTGCTTCATCATTTTCTTCATTTCACCGAACTGTTTAAGCAGTCGGTTCACTTCCTGCAGTGTACGGCCGGATCCGCGGGCAATACGTTTTTTGCGGCTTGCATTGATCTTCGCAGGATTCTCACGTTCTTCCATAGTCATAGAACGGATGATCGCCTGAACGTGATCGATTTCATTGCCGCTCATCTGCATTTTGTCGAGACCTTTGATCTTGTTCGCTCCCGGCATCATTTTGAGAAGTTCGTCAAGCGGTCCCAGGTTCTTCACTTGATCCATCTGTTCAAGGAAGTCATCGAGGGTGAAGCTCTGATCCTTGATCTTCTGCTGGAGCACTTTCTGCTCATCTTCATCCACGGTCGACTGTGCTTTTTCAATGATGGACATTACATCTCCCATGCCGAGGATCCTTTGTGCCATACGGTCCGGATGGAATGTCTCCAGTCCGTCCATCTTCTCGGACATACCTGCAAACTTGATTGGTTTTTCAGTTACGGAACGGATGGACAATGCTGCCCCGCCGCGTGTATCCCCATCAAGCTTCGTCAGTGTCACACCGGTGATATCGAGCAGATCATTGAATGATTCAGCCACATTCACGGCATCCTGCCCCGTCATGGAATCGACGACCAGCATAATTTCATCAGGTGATGCAATTTCTTTTATGTCCTTGAGTTCATCCATCAGCGCTTCGTCGATATGCAGGCGGCCGGCAGTATCGATGATCACCGTGTCCAGATGTTCCGCCTTGGCATGCGCCATCGCTTCAGTGACGATCTGCTGGGGTTTCACCTGGTCTCCGAGGGCGAATACGGGGACATCGATCTGTTTCCCCACCGTCTCAAGCTGGTCGATTGCTGCCGGACGGTAGATGTCACCTGCTACAAGCATCGGTTTTTTATTGAAATTCTTCCTTAAATGCAGTGCAAGCTTACCGGCAGTCGTTGTTTTACCCGCACCCTGCAGGCCGACCATCATGATGACAGTCGGCGGTTTCTGGCTGAGATTAATCTTCTGGTTATCCCCGCCCATCAGTTCAGTCAGTTCTTCTTTTACAATCTTGATGACCTGCTGTCCCGGCGTCAGCGACTGCATGACGTCAGAGCCGAGCGCACGTTCTTTCACCTGATTGATGAACTGCTTGACCACCTTGAAGTTAACGTCCGCTTCGAGCAGGGCAAGCCGCACTTCGCGCATCATCACTTTAATGTCCGTTTCGGACACCTTGCCTTTGCTCTTGATGCGGTCCATGGTGGCCTGGAGACGTTCTCCCAATCCTTCAAAAGCCATATATGTTCCTCCTAATCCAATGCTTCCAACCGGTTTAGAATCTCCCCTGTTTCAGAGTCGGCAGATTCATCCAGTTTATTTTTAAGCTGATTTATAAGTTCGTTTCTTGATTTGAAATTCCTGTACATACCGAGGTTTTCCTCATAGTGTTCCAGAAGATCCTTCGAGCGCTTCAGATTATCATAAACCGCCTGCCGTGTCACCTTAAGTTCTTCCGCAATTTCACTGAACGCAAAATCCTCCAGATAATAAAGTTCGATGTACCGTCTTTGCTTATCCGTCAGCAGCGAGTTGTAAAAATCATAAAGATAATTCATCCGCATTGTGCGTTCGAGTTCTTCTGTCATTATACCTCATCCTCTGCAGAATCATCTATTTCCTCTGCATTTGATATCATATCAGCAAACAGGCCGTATACATAATTCTCTGCACTGAATTCCTGCAGATCATCCAGCTGTTCGCCGAGACCGACGAATTTGACCGGAATGCCGAGTTCATTTTTAATCGCAAGTACGATGCCGCCCTTGGCCGTCCCGTCAAGCTTCGTAAGAACGATGCCGGATACGTCTGTCACTTCTTTAAAAGCTTTCGCCTGGCTCAGCGCATTCTGTCCTGTCGTTGCATCAAGTACAAGCAGAGATTCATGCGGCGCCTCCGGCACCACTTTCTGAATGACATTTTTCATTTTGGAAAGTTCATTCATCAGATTCCCTTTATTCTGAAGACGGCCTGCCGTATCACATATCAGCACATCTGTGCCGCGTTTTTTCGCTGCATTGATTGCATCGAACATGACAGCTGCCGGATCGCTTCCCTCCGACTGGCTGATGACATCCACATCGACACGCTCACCCCATACCTTCAGCTGGTTGATGGCACCCGCTCGGAAAGTATCTCCGGCGGCAAGCATGACCTGTTTGCCCTCCTGCTTATATTTATGGGCAAGCTTACCGATGCTCGTCGTCTTGCCGACACCGTTTACACCGACGACAAGAATGACTGTCAGCCCCTGCTCCTGAATATTGACCGTTTCCGGCAGATCATCATTCCGTTCATAGATTTCAACCATCTTTTCAACGATCGTCTCTTTCAAGTCCGCAGTATCCGTAATATTTTCCACTTTTGCCACATGGCGCAGTTCATCTGTCAGTTCCATTACGGTATTGAAGCCGACATCGGCGGAAATGAGCACTTCCTCCAGAGCTTCAAAGAAATCTTCATCGACAGTACGATAGCGTGCCATCAGTTCATTGATTTCATTCTGGAATTTCTCGCGGCTTTTTTCAAGGCCGGCCTTGAATTTATAGCCGATCTGTTCCTGTTCCCACTCTTCAAACGCTTCAATGCTGATGAGGCCGTCATCGAGTTTCTCATGCTGTGCTTCTGCCGATTGTTCCTCTGCCTCTTTTTCTTTATTCGGCTGGAATCTGTCTTTTAATCGTTTAAGAAAGCTCACACCGTCTCTTCCTCTCTCACTTTTTCTTCATAGTTCTTAAGGTCTACACTGATGAGCTGGCTGACACCGCGTTCCTGCATCGTCACACCAAACAGCCGGTCACTCTGTTCCATTGTACCTTTTCTGTGTGTGATGACGATGAATTGTGTATTTACCGCCAGCTGTTTCAAATACTGCGCGTAGCGCAGAACATTCGATTCGTCCAGAGCCGCTTCCACCTCGTCCAGAATGATGAACGGGCTGACGCGGACTTTCAACACGCTGAATAAAAGGCTGATTGCCGTCAGTGCACGCTCTCCTCCGGAAAGCAGCGAAAGGGACGACAATTTCTTGCCGGGAGGCTGGGCATAGATTTCCACGCCGGACTCCAGATAATTATCTTCATCCGTCAGTCTTAGTTCCGCCTGGCCCCCGCCGAACATCTCTTTGAACACATTGCCGAAATGCTCGTTCACCTGTTCGAACGCCTCCTGGAACCTGACAGAGACTTCCTCATCCATCTCACCAATCACTTCAAGCAGGGTCGACCTTGCTTCAAGCAGATCCGCTTCCTGGCTTTTCAGGAACTGATAGCGTTCATTGACGCGGTCGAACTCTTCGATTGCACCAAGGTTCACAGGCCCAAGTTCTTCGATGCTCTTCTTGTTGAGTGAAATCTTCATGCGTTTCTGATCGATATCCGAGAAATCATCATATTCTTCCCGCGCCTTTTCATAGGTCATCTTGTAATTTTCGGAAAGATATTCGATCTTCTGTTCTATTTTAACATCTAATTTCTCTTTTTTCCCTGTATGATTGCGTAATGTTTCCTGACATTCCTCCAATTCTTTTGAAGTCCTGTCCCGTTCCTCAACAATTGAATTATACTCTTTCCTGATTTCATGCTGCAGTCCGGAGACTTCGTCAGTCTCAGCATACAGTTTCTCCACTTCTGCAGTCAGTTCCTGCTCCTCTTTTTCCAGAGCATCGAGATCCATGCCGCCGAGGTCTTCTGCCACCAGCCGCTGCTGAGCTTCTGTTTCTTCGATTGCTTCCTGGACGTCATGCAGTTCGGAACCGAGCCTTTCTTTTTCGGCACTGTTATGGCTGATGCGTTCCCTGACAGCTGTATATTCCCGCTCAATCTCATGAGCTTCATCAGTGAGGAGGGCAAGCTTCTGCTTCTTATCCTTATCCGAAGCACTCATCATGCGGATGTGCTCATCCAGCTTCTGAAGCTTGTCCTCCGCTTCTTTGATCAGTCCCTCAAAATCTCGTTCTTCATTTACATGTCCGAGGGATTTAAGCTCTTCTTCGAGCACTGCCATGGTTTCCGCTTTTGCTTCAAGCTGATATCCGAGACGGTCTGCAGCGGATTCTGTCTGTTCGTGCTTTTCAGCGAGAGTTTCACCGGTGCTTTCGAGTTTTGATAGCTGCTCCATCTGACCGGCAACTTCTCCGCCCAGCTTTTTAACAGTGTCTTTCATGTGTTCGAGCTTGTTTTTGTACTCTGCAAGTTTCTCTTCTGTTTCCGCCATGTCCCTCTGGCTCTCGATGATGGAGTTCTTTGTATTTCTGGAACCCCCGCTCATCGCACCGCCAGGCATAATCGTTTCGCCGTCCATTGTGACAATGCGCGCACGGTGATTGATCGAGCGTGCCAATATTCCTGCGTCATCAATGTTTTTAGTGACGATTGTCGTCCCGAGCAGGTGGTCTACAACGTCCTTGATATCCGGATCTGCCTCGGCAATATCAGCCATCACCCTGGCCTCAACCTCAGCATTTTCAACCTGTGCCCTTATATCCCCTGAAAGTGATCTCGGTCGGATGACGTCCATCGGAAGAAATGTAGCAAAACCGCTCTTTTTCTCCTTCAGGTGGCGGATTGCCTTTTTGGCATCCTGCTCGGTTGCCATGATGATATTCTGTGCTTGTGCACCAAGAGCAGTATCGAGGGCGACCATATATGAATTCTCTGTTGATATCAATTCCCCGACAGAGCCGCGGACACCGGACACCTTATCGCGATTCTTTAATATCGCCCGGACACCCGGATAATAGCCGCGATATTCATTCTGCATATTTTTGAGCATTTCGAGTTTTGATGACTGCTGTTCGATGAAACGGTTCGCCTTATGGAGCTTCTCCCGTTCTGCATCATATTTTTGATTGAGTTCTGCAAGATTTCTTTTCTCATCAAGATATTTTTCCCTGGCATGAGCGAGTTCTGATTTTGTCTTCTCTTTCTTGTCAACCAGTGCATCATGCTCCGATTTTTCTGTATCGTAATCATTTCTGAGCGCAGCGAGTCTCTCTTCTTTTTGACGGAGACTGCCGTCCAGACGGGATTTTTCCGATTCTTCACGGCGCTGGTCGTTTTCAAGCGTTGTCTTCTCGACCATCAGATCATAATAGCTGTCTTTGAGCTTTTCGATCTCGTCACCCCGGTCTTTGGTCAGATACTTTTTCTGTTCATCCGTATCCGACAGGGATTTTTTGAGCATTAATGCAGTTTCGTTCAAAGATGCAGCCGTCCGGTCCACTTCATCAGCTTTGGCCGCAAGCGTTTCCTTTCTCGCCTGCTGTTCCGACAGACGGACCTTCAGTTCCTCTACAAGCTGGCCTTTGTTGTTCTTGCGTTCTTTGTAAAGTTCGATGCGGCCGCCCGTATTCTCGAGACGTCTGGACAGCTCCACCAGTCTGCTGTTCAGTTCCCTGTTTTTACTGTCATGCCTGTCCCTGGCCGATCCGAGCTCTGACATCTTCTGCTCCATCTGCTGGAGTTTTGCCCGGCAGTCCTCCGCCTTCTTTTCAATTTCCTCATAAGCCTCTTCCTCCGTCCGGAGAATGGTCATGAGTGCATTGATATCATAGGCGGTCACTTCGATGTCACTGCGGCTTATTTCTTCTTTCAGGGCCAGATATTCTTTGGCATTCGCGCTCTCCCGCTCCAGTTTATTCACTCTGGATTCGAGCTCCTGGATGATGTCATTTACACGGCTCAGGTTCTGCGCCGTATCCTCCAGCCTTTTTTCGGACTCTTTCTTTCTGAGCTTATATTTCATCACGCCTGCAGTCTCTTCAATCAGGTTCCTGCGCTGTTCCGGCCGCGCCTTCAGCACTTCATCCACTTCGCCCTGGGAAATGATGTTATAAGCATTTTTCCCGAGACCGGAATCAAGGAAAAGTTCATTGATCTCCTTCAGCCTGCACTTATCGTCATTGATATAGTATTCGCTGTCGCCGTTCCGGTACAGCTTGCGTGTGATGTTCACTGTGTCTTCACCAACCGAAAGTTTCCTGGACTGATTATCAAGGACAAGGCGTACATAGGCATAGTTCATCGACTTTCTGCCGGATGAGCCATTGAAGATGACATCTTCCATCTTCACACCGCGTATGCTCCGTGCAGACTGCTCACCGAGTACCCAGCGGATTGCATCGGTGATGTTACTTTTTCCGCTGCCATTCGGGCCGACTACTGCCGTAACACCCGAATCGAATTTTATATTCACTTTATCCGCAAATGATTTGAAGCCGTGGGCTTCTATCGCTTTCAAATATACCATCAGTGGTTCTCCCCGCCATTCGTTTCACTTAATGCCTGTTCAGCAGCACGCTGTTCGGATTCTTTCTTGGAACGTCCAAACCCTTTTCCGATCAGCCGGCTGTCCATATATACGCCTGTGACAAAAGTCTTGTCATGGCTTGGACCAGTCGCTTCAATCAGCTTATACTCAACCGACTTCCTGTAGTTCCTGTGCATATGCTCCTGCAGTGCAGTCTTGTAATCCACTGCTGCATTATATTTTGCATCTTTCACTTCCGGGAAGACAAATGCCTCCAGGAACTTCCTCGCAGACTCTGTCCCCTGATCGAGATACAGGGCGCCGAGGAATGCTTCAAAAGTGTCGGATATGATGGAAGGCCGTTTTCTTCCACCAGTTTTCTCTTCTCCCCGGCCGAGCATGATGAGTGGTTCCATGCGCAGTTTGGAGGCGAATACTACAAGTGAGGGTTCACACACGATATTGGCTCTTAACTTTGTCAGATCACCTTCGGGCAATTGATCGAACCTGCTGTATATATAGTCTGAAACCATCAATTCTAGTACTGCATCGCCGAGAAATTCCAGTCTTTCATTATTGTAGATTTTATTGAGCTGCAGGTCGTTGATGTATGAGCTGTGCATAAATGCCTGTACATATAATGCTTCATCATTGATCACAATGCCTGTCCGTTCCAGAAATCCCACGAACTCCCTGCGGAATGCCGCAAGCCCTGTTTTGGCATGTGCATCTTTTTCTATTATATTTTCCATCTCTTTGAATTCCATAACACTCACTCCCATCATCTTATTCTAAATGAATATTCATTCGAATAAAAGTTTTCATACAAAAATAAAATCCACTCCGGAAAGTGGATTTTATAATTAGTTTGCTTCTAGTTTGTCAATGTAATTAAGAGCGTCGCCTACTGTATTGATCTTTTCAGCTTCCTCATCTGGAATTTCCATCTCGAACTCGTCTTCGAGTTCCATAACTAGTTCAGCAATATCTAAAGAGTCTGCACCAAGGTCATCTTTAAAAGATGCTTCCTTCGTCACTTTCTCTTCATCAATACCAAGTTTGTCGACAATTATGTCTTTTACTTTATCAAAGTTTGCCATCAAAATTCACCTCCCTCCAATAATAGCATAGGTCCTACCCCATGTACATACCGCCGTTGACGTGTATTGTCTGGCCTGTAATGTACTTTGCGGAGCCGGATGCAAGAAACTTCACAGTCTCCGATATATCGTCCACTGTACCGAAATGATTCAGCGGTATCTGGCCGAGCATCTGTTCTTTAATGTCATCGGAGAGAACATCTGTCATATCACTTTCAATGAACCCGGGCGCCACTGCGTTGACTGTGATGCCTTTGGGTGCAAGTTCACGCGCGACAGACTTGGTAATGCCGTCGATTCCGGCTTTGGAAGCGACATAGTTTGTCTGACCAGGATTGCCGAGCGAACCGACGATACTTGAGATGTTGATAATCCTCCCTCCCTTTTGGCGGATCATCGGCCGGGATACACTCTGGATGACGTTGAATGCACCCTTTAGGTTCACATCTATCACCTGGTTCCATTCATCCTCCTTCATTCTCATGAGAAGGTTGTCTTTGGTGACTCCGGCATTGTTGACGACAAGGTCGATCGACCCGTATGTGTCAGTAATGTATTTGATCATCGCTTTGACATCATCGTAGTTCTGTACGTGGCACTGATATGCCTCGGCCGTGCCGCCCTCACTGTTGATTTCATCAGCCACGCCCTCGGCCTTTTCCCTGGAACCGGAATAGTTCACTATAACAGTATACTCTTTACCCAGCGAGAGCGCGATACTTTTCCCTATTCCGCGAGATGCGCCGGTAACTAATGCTATTTTACTCATTTTGAAACTCCTTTACCTGTTCCATCGTATCGATATTCTTCGTGCTCACGGAACGGTCGATTTTTCTTATCAGGCCGCTCAGGACTTTCTTCGGTCCGACTTCAACCGCGGATCCGGTCCCGGCCGACACTGCCGCCTGTACACATTCTGTAAAGCGTACAGGACTTGTGATCTGTTCTATAAGCTGCGCTTTGATGACTTGCGGATCTGTTTCAAGCCTGGCTGAAACATTTTGAATCACGGGGATAACCGGTGTACTGAACTCGATTCCGGATACAAAATCACTGAATTCTTTTTTTGCATCGTCCATCAGATGGGAGTGGAATGCTCCCGATACGTTAAGCGGCATGACGCGTCTTGCCCCTTTCTCTTTTGCCTTGGCCGCGAATTCCTCCACAAGCGCTGCATCACCGGACACAACCGTCTGATCGGGTGCATTCAGATTCGCCGGCTGCACACGCCGCGTCTCTGTCGAGAGATCATCACAGAGTGCCTGCAGGTCAGTGAGATCCATACCGATGACGGCAGCCATGCCGCCGCCTTCCGATTTGCTCATGAGTTCACCGCGCTTGGCGACGATTTTGATGCCGTCCTGTATATTCAGTACTCCTGCATGGACAAGCGCAGGCAGTTCACCGAGGCTGTGGCCGAGGACCATGTCGCCTTTGATGCCGGCAGCTGCAAGCACAGCAAGGCTGTGTGCGAACAGTGCAGGCTGTGTATATTCAGTCTGGTTCAGCCGTGTGTCTTCCTCGAACATGATGGATTTCAGATCGAAATCCACATTCATGAATATTTCATCCAGGACCGTACGGCCTTCTGAGGATGATTCATAGATGTCTTTGGCCATCCCGTTGTACTGGGCACCCTGGCCCGGGAATAGTATCAGTCGTTTCATGCATTCTCCTCGATTCTTTCTTTGATTTTTTCAATGGCGTTGGAAGCCGCCATTTTTTCAGCCTGTCTGAGGGCGGAGACGATTGCCACGGAGTCGCTGGAACCATGTGCTTTCAGTACATTGCCGTTCAGGCCCAGCAACGGTGCTCCACCGTACTGCCGGTAATCCAGCAGATCTTTCACTGCTTTAAAATCGTTTTTAAGAACCATTGCCGCCATTTTGTTCTTGGTGCTTTTCAGGAATACATCCTTGACTTCACTCATGAGTGCGGAGGCCGTCCCTTCAATCGTCTTCAGGACGACGTTCCCGGTAAATCCGTCCGTCACTGCGATATCTGCATCTCCGGAGAGGATATCCCTCGTTTCGAAATTACCGATGAAGTTCATATCGCTTTCTTTCAGCAGTTTGAACGTTTCCTTCGTCAGTTCGCTGCCTTTGTTTTCTTCACTGCCGTTATTGATGAGTCCCACTGCAGGGTTTGTGCGGCCCGCAATTTCACGCATATAGATGTCAGCCATGACAGCGAACTGTTCCAGATGCTTGGGTTTGTTCTCGGCATTGGCCCCCATGTCAAGGAGCATCATCCCCTTGCCGTCAATGCTTGGCAGCAGGGTGCCGATGGCAGGACGCTCGATGCCTTTGATGCGGCCGACAACGAACAGACCCGCACTCATCAGTGCTCCTGTGTTCCCTGCCGATACACATGCTGCCACTTCACCGTCTTTGACAGCTTTGCATGCTCTGACCAGTGAACTGTCCTTCTTTCTTTTTACGGAACGGACAGGATCATCATCGGATTCTATCTTTTCTGTGACCTCGATGAATTCAACACGCGGATGATCGCCCGTGTAGGCTCCCTTCATCCCGTACAATTTCACTTGCAGCGTTTCATTTTCCTCTACAGCAGCCAGAACACCCTTTTCTATTTCGCCGGGAGCATTGTCGCCGCCCATTAGATCTACTGCAACTTTAACCATTTTTTTCACCTTCATCTGTTTCATCTGTATAGTACATTTCAAATCGTCCTTTGAAGACCATCTTCTGATCCACTCTGGATGTGACGGTGATTATCGCCGTATGACCATCCATTTTCTCCACCATTGCTTTGGAAATCACTTTATCACCAAGCTTTGACGGTCTTGTGAATTCGATGTCTGCGGACTTCGTCAATGCGAGGGGCTCATCAATCACTGCCACGCACAGCGAATTTGCCTGGGCGAACAGATAATGTCCCCGCGCAATTTTATTCTTCTGGAATACATGCCCGTCCTCCACTATAAACAGGGACAGCGCATGGCTGTTCAGTTCTATATCAATTATTTCACCAATGACTTCCTGTAATGAGAGGCTCCGGATCTTTTCCGTCTCTTCTCTTGCAACATGTTTGATCCGTTCCCTGAGTTCAGGTATGTTCAATTCAAGCCGGTCCAGACGGATTGTCTGTATACTGACCTCGAACATTTCGGAAAGCAGTTCATCCGTCAGAAAAGGATCCGTCGACACTTTCTCCAAAAGGAGCTCCTGGCGCTCTTTTTTCTTATATCTTGCCATATGATGACCTCATTTAGTAGTTGGTACTAACATCAGTATATATAAGTGCCTTTCTGATTTCAATTGAAATCAGTATAAACTTCATAAAAAAATGGCTGCTTCTTTCAAGAAGTAACCATTTTAACTTTCAGTCTGTAATTGTCGCTTTTACGATCATCCGCTTTTCAAAAAGGAGTGTGTCAGGATTGTAGTCTTCACAGGTGATGAGCGTGAGCTGCTGAGGCTGCCCTTTCCGCTGGTCCATCACTTCCACCTGTGAGGGATTGACATCGAATATATCCGTTATTTCATATTGACGCGTCTCTTCATCCGTAATGAATTCAATCCTGTCGCCGACCGACGCCCGGTCCAGATAGTTGAACCGGATACCCGCACCTTCTACACGGTGGCCGGCAATCGGTATGTTCTGCATATCTAGATGATCGGTGTCATTGACAAAAGAAACACCGTTACGCATCTTTTCCTCCGTCACGGGTCCGCTGAACACCGGCTCATTGATGCCGGCCGATTCGATTTTCAGGACTCCGGCCATCCCTTCCCCGATATTGATTCCTGACTGTGCAGCGTCCGGCTCACCGGAGACACCATCTGACGCATCCGGGTCTCCTCCGTCTGTACTGATGCCGGTGATCATCGATTCCAGCTGCCCGACTTCGACTGACGAGTCTCCGTCCCGGTAGGCTTCGATGATGCGGTCATTGACACGGTCGGTGAAAAACTCCCGGATATCCTGCCAGAAGAAAAGTACGACAGCCGAAAGCATCAGGATAATCCCCAGTAATCTTAGAAATAATCTCATGCGTTTTTCCTCATTTCTCCTGACAGCTCTATTGCACTGAGGCGTGCATGCTCAAGTATTCTGTAATCCTCGGCAAGGTCCGCGACTTTGAATTCCGGCAGTCCGCTCTGTCTGACACCGAAGTAGTCACCCGGCCCCCGCATTTCCAGATCCTGCTCACTGAGTTCAAATCCATCAGTCGTGGAAGTCATGATATCGATCCTCTGTTTTGCGTTTTCAGTTTTCGGATCGCTGACGAGTGCGCAATAACTCTGCCTGTCACTCCGTCCCACTCTCCCGCGCAGCTGGTGGAGTGTGGACAGGCCGAAACGTTCGGCATTGAAGATAACCATATAAGTGGCATTCGGCACGTTGATGCCGACTTCGATCACTGTCGTCGATACAAGAACCGGTTTCTCAAGCCGTTCGAAGCGGCCCATACCCTCCGCTTTCTCTGCAGATTTCATCCGGCCGTGCACAAGTTCAACCTGTTCTTCGCCGAAATAATCCAGGAACATCTGGTAGATTTCCTGGACATTCTTCAAGTCCAGCGTCTCCGATTCTTCTATCAGCGGGGCTACGATATAGGCGTTGTGCCCCTTTTTGACTTCTGCAGCGATGGACGCTATTACTTCTTCCACTTCTTCGTAGCGCCGCCAGTAGGTTTCAACCGGTTTGCGGCCTTTCGGCATTTCCCTGATGATGGATACATCCATGTCACCGAACGTGGTGATTGAAAGTGTCCTCGGAATCGGCGTCGCTGTCATATAAAGCACGTTCTTGCGATGTGCCTTATCATTCAGTCTCTTCCTCTGATTGACTCCGAAACGGTGCTGCTCATCGGTAATGATCAATGACAGTCTGTCAAAATAGACGTCATCCTCAATCAGAGAATGTGTGCCGATAATCAGATCGATTTCACCTGACTCAAGCCGTGTCACGATTTCCATCTTTTCCTTTTTGGTTGTCGTACCGGTCAGTTTGGCAATCGTGAGACGGCCGCCGAATGTATCGATGAACGACTGGTAATGCTGGTTTGCCAATACTTCCGTCGGCACCATCACGGCCGTTTGCTCGCCGATCGTCTTCACCGCATATGCGGCGATGCCTGCAACAATCGTCTTACCGCTCCCTACGTCACCCTGGAGAAGCCGGTGCATGGAAACATTCTGTTTCAGGTCACGGCATATTTCATTCGTGCATTTCTTCTGGTCCCCTGTGAGATCGAACGGCAGGGTGTCTATGAATGCTTTCAGTTCATCAATGTCATAGTCAATGATGTAGCGCTCATTTCTGACACGCTCTTCCTGCCTCTTCTCCATCAGTCTCAACTGGAACATGAACAGCTCATAAAATTTGATGGTGCGCCGGCCTTCTTTGATGTCATGCTGGCTTTTCGGAAAATGGATCAGCCTCAAAGCTTCCCTTACTGACAGCAGACGGTATTTGCTTTTTACCGCCTCAGGCAGATCATAGTTGAATGAAAATGCATGGAACACTTCGGCGACAATCTTATTGAATGTTTTTGAGTGCATGACTTTGCCCATCGGATATTTCACACGGAAACCTTCTCCCGCTTCGAATATCAGACGCTGGCCATTGATTTCCAACTTATGCTTCAGATATTTTCCGGACAGTCTTACTTCTTCCCCGATGATCAGTTTATCTTTCAGATAGGGCTGGTTGAAAAATATGACCTTCACATATATGCCGTCGATTTCCATAAAGACTGTCAGACGGTTTTTGCCGCCTCTGAACCAGGCAAGGGCCGGCTCTGTTTTAACAGTGCCCTGAACCGTGACCTTATCATTATTTTCAGCATCATTCAGGTTCATGACGCTCAGGTTCTCATAGTTGTTCGGAATATGGAATACTACGTCATTGACAGTTTCAATCCCGATGGACATCAGCTTTTCTGCCACTTTCGGACCCACACCTTTTAAGATTCCGACTGGTTTCTCAGGAGTTATGACCTGATACATCGCCACCATTACTGGCCACCGAAGATTTCCTGTTTCAGACGTTCCCCTGTCGGTGTAGCCGCAAGACCTCCGCGGCCCGTCTCACGCAGTGCCGAAGGCATGGTGAGACCGATTTTGTACATTGCTTCCACAACTTCATCCGCCGGAATCCTCGATTCAATTCCAGCGAGTGCCATATCAGCGGCCGTCAGTGCGTTGCTTGCGCCGGCAGCGTTCCGTTTGACGCAGGGCACTTCCACCAGGCCTGCGACAGGATCGCAGACCAGCCCGAGCATATTTTTAAGAGCGATTGCAAAACCATGGGCGCTCATAGCCGGTGTGCCGCCGGCCATTTCGACAAGGGCGGCCGCCGCCATGGCGCTGGCACTGCCCACTTCCGCCTGGCAGCCGCCGGCCGCACCTGAAATACTTGCATTATTCGCCACGACGAAACCGAAGGCACCTGAAGTAAACAGGAATTTGATCATGTCCTCCCGGGAGACGTCATGCTTCTCCTTCATGGCGAACAATACGCCCGGTACAACACCTGCGGATCCTGCCGTCGGAGTTGCGCAGATTTTACCCATGGCAGCGTTCACTTCATTCGTACTGACTGCGTGGGCAATGGCATAAAGCGTGAGATCCCCGCTCAGGCCCTTTCCACTTTCGATGTACTTCTTCATCTTGACTGCATCCATCCCTGTCAGCCCTGTAGTGCTTGTGACACCCGCAATGCCCTCTTCCACTGCAGATTCCATCACTTCCAGATTTCTCTCCATATCTTTATATACATCAAGGTAAGAGCGGCCTGTCACTTCCATCTCCTGGCTGATCATAACATCGGCAATTGATTCCTGTTCACTGTTTGCCGTTTCCACCAACTGATCTATACTGTTGAACATATAAAACCCCTCCTAACTTTCTTTCATTTCTATGACTCTGTCCACACCTTCAGCGCCGCTGGCTTCCTTGATGATGTGATCACTGATTTCATCATCAAGTTCAATCGTCATCAGGGCAATATCCCCTTTTTCCTTACGCGATACGTTCATCTGGCTGACGTTGATTTCATTGTTGCCGAGTATCGTTGTCACCCGTGCAATCGTACCGAAAGTATCTTTATGGAAAATGAGGAGGGTCGGATAGTTGCCCGATACGTTTATTTCATAATCGTTGATGCTGACAAGCTCTATCTTGCCGCCCCCGATGGAGATGCCTTCCACTGTGAGACGCTCATCGCCTTTGACAAGGTGCAGCAGCGCCGTATTCGGATGGGAGCGTTCTTCCTCCATCTTGATGAACTGTACATGCAGGCCCGCTTCTCTAGCCTGTTCCTCTGCGGTGATGATGCGGTCATCATCAGTGTCAAAGCCAAGCAGTCCCCCGATGAGTGCGACGTCCGTACCATGTCCTTTATAAGTATCTTTGAAGGATCCGTAAAGGTAGATGTCCGCATGATCCGGCTGTCCGCCAAAAAGACTGCGCGCAAGCAGTCCGATTCTCGCCGCCCCCGCAGTATGGGAGGATGAAGGCCCTACCATTACCGGACCGATGATATCAAACACACTTTTATATTTCATGATAATCCCCCTTGGATAATAAGTAAAAATTTTCCAAAAAACCACACCGGTCGTAAAACCGGTGTGGTCATGTATGTCTATTCTACAGATAGCAGGTAACTGTACACCGGCTGCTGACCATCGTGAACTTCAAATTCAACTTCGTCATATTCAGCTTCGATCATGTCTACAATGCGGTCGACTTCCTCACGGCTGCCTTCTGTGCCGATCAGTATCGTGACAATTTCAGAATCGTCATCAAGCATTGATTCAATCAGTGTTTTCAATGTTTCTTCCCGGGAATCATTCGCAGCAGTGATTTTGCCGTCATTGATTCCCATATGCTGATCTTTTTTAATTTTCATACCGTCAATCTTCGTATCGCGTACAGCGTACGTCACCTGGCCGGTCTTAACATATTCCAGTGATTCCTGCATCGCATCCCTGTTATCATCCAAATCGACATCCGGAGAATAAGACAGCAGGCTTGCGAGCCCTTCAGGTATGGAAGTTGTCGGAATGACGACTGCCGGTATTTCCAGCATATCACGCGCCTGTTCGGCTGCCATGATGATGTTTTTATTATTAGGGAGGATGATGACTTTCTTCACATCTTCATCTTCGATGATTTTAAGTATATCTTCTGTGGAAGGATTCATCGTCTGACCGCCGTTGATTACATGGGTTGCACCAATGCTTCTGAAAAGCTTGTTGATGCCCTCACCGGAAGATACGGTGATGACGGCAGTGTCATAGGATTTCTTCTCTTTGGGAGCCTTTTTCTCCTGGATCGTGCGGAACTGCTCACGCATGTTCTCAATCTTCATCTTGATGAGCTCACCATACGTGGCGCCATATGTCATCGCCTCGCCCGGAGTTTCGGTATGCACATGGACCTTGGCTATTTCATCATCCGAAATTACGAGCAGTGAATCACCGAAGCCGCTCATATCCTTACGGAAAGCATCCTCATCGAATTCACGTTTCCCATCTTCAAAGCGCACCATGAATTCAGTACAGAAACCGAACTCAATATCTTCTGCTGTCATGAATTCATCAAATTCATGCGTGTCCTCAACGAATTTGTCTGTATCCACCTTTTCAGTCACGGATTCTATCTTCTCGCCCTTCAGCGCAGAGAGGAAGCCTTCATATACATATACCAGTCCCTGCCCGCCGGAATCCACGACACCGACCTCTTTTAATACGGGAAGCAGGTCCGGTGTACGCTTAAGTGAAGCTTTAGCCTCCTTGATCACTGTTTCCATGATGCTGATGATCGAATCGGCATCAGCCGCAGCATCTTCTGCAGCAGCGGCTGAATCTTTCGCGACGGTGAGGATTGTGCCCTCTACCGGCTTCATGACCGCCTTATAGGCTGTTTTTACTCCCGTTCCCAGAGCGGAGGCAAATTCGGAAGCGTCTATTGTATCTTTATTTTCAATTGCCTTTGAAAAGCCTCTGAAAAGCTGGGAAAGGATGACACCGGAGTTACCCCGCGCCCCCATCAGAAGACCTTTTGAATAATACTTGCCGACTGTACCGATGTGTGTATCATCCTTGTGTGCCACTTCATCGGCACCTGAAGTCATCGATAGGTTCATATTCGTACCTGTATCACCATCCGGGACAGGGAAGACGTTTAATGAATCCACATATTCAGCGTGTTGCCGAAGGTTTTCGGCCCCACTTAAAATCATATTTTTAAACATTTTGCCATCTATCTTATTCATTTCTATCGTAAATCCTCCCTGATCAATCCTCTGAATTGATGATCCTGACTCCCTGTACATAAATATTCACAGCGTTGATATTCAGTCCAAGCGTCTTTTCAAGATTATATTTTACAGTGGACTGGACGTTGCTCGCCACTTCGGATATTTTAATTCCGTATCCGACGATGATATAAAGATCGACATCCAGATTCCCATCATTATTTTCAATAATTACACCGCGTGCATAATTTTCTTTTCCAAGTAATTCTGCAAAGCCGTCGCGCACCTGGTGCTTCGAGGCCATTCCGACGACACCGTAGCTCTCCACTACTGCATTGCCTGCGATGTTTGCTATCACATCAATCGCGATATCGATGCTGCCCAAATCGTTTTTAATTTCCAATGTCATATCTTTCCCCCCTGACACATCATTTAATTATAATCAGAAATATGCTTCAAATACAAGCTAAATCCGTCAGTTTTCATTTTTCATTTGAATATAAATTTACTTGTCAATCTAATTCTAATCATGTATTATATTATAGTATGCAAAGAATAAAGCAATCAATCTTTATTGAAATCTTTATAAAAGGGAGATGACAGCATGTCTAAAGTTTGCTATTTCACAGGACGCAAAGCGGCTTCAGGAAACAATCGTTCACACGCTATGAACGCTAACAAAAGAAGCTTCGGTGCAAACCTTCAGAAAGTAAGAATCATGGTCGACGGTAAACCGAAAAGAGTATGGGTTTCAGCCCGTGCCCTCAAATCCGGTAAAGTACAGCGCGTATAATTCAACTTTCGATCCATCCGGGATTTCCCCGGGTGGATTTTTTATATGCCTATTATATCATTATCACCCGTTAAAAATCCCCGGACAGCTTCAGATTGACATGCTGCCGGGAATTAAATCAGAAAATATTAAGAATGTAGACCATCGCCATTGCTGTAAAGATTGCGGGTATCATGTTCCCCACCCGCATTTTGGTCACGTTCAGCATATTGAGACCGATGGCAAGAAGAATGACGCCGCCGGTTGCCGAAACCTGCAGAATCATCTCATCCAGAATATATTCCGGGATGATCCGCGCGATCTGGGCAGCGGAAACGATAATTCCGGATTCATACAGGAATGCCGGTATTCCAGAAATGATCACCCCGAGCCCGTAGGTTGTGGTCATCACAACTGCGATGAAGAAATCCATGATGGACTTTGTATACAGGACCTCGTTCGACCCTCTCAGTCCCGCATCCAGACCGCCGACGATTGCCATGGCTCCGACGATGAAGACAAGTGTACCTGAAACAAACCCCTGCGATAAGTTACCGGCGTGTTTATCCCCGAGTTTGAATTCCATCCAGTGACCGAACCGGTTCAACAGCTCCTCAAGCCGGATTACTTCACCGATGACGACACCGATGATCAGACTGAGAAGTGTCACGATGATATCTTCTGCCTGCACAACCATCTGTATCCCGAGCGTCATGATTACCAGTGCCTGGATTTTCATAATTGAGTCTTTGATCGGTTCAGGTATGAATGTAAATACCAGCCCGAGAAGTCCCCCGATGATAATTGCCAGACCGTTGGCAACTGCACCCATAAACATCATTCGATCACCTCTTTCATGCTAGTCTTTGGATTGTATCATAAGAATGTCTTTGTCTGTATATACATTTCCTATATTTTTCGTAAATTCGTTGCTTATTGTAAGCGTCGTACCAAATTCAAGCAGCTGTTCATCCAGATCGTACAGGAAGCCGTCCAATGATAAAGTCGTTTTCTCATTAAATGGCAGGAAGGAAATGTATTTCATCCCTTCCTGCCGTCTCACTTCATGCTTACCCTCCTGGATCAGGCTTATAACATTTTGGCGGTCGATGATCTTTATCTCCGTCCCTCTGAGTTCTTCATGCATCAGCAGCTGAATGTTACCCAGTGCGTGATCCATCCTGCCGCCTGTTGCGCCGTAGACGTTGATGGACTCATATCCTTTTGCAGCAAGGTCCGCCAGACAGAGCGCGAGATCGGTATCATCCTTTTCACTGGGGACAGGATCTATGTCTATGTGTTCTTTAATGAATTTTCTTTCTTCTTCTGTGATTGAATCGAAGTCTCCGTAATTATATGCCGGCACTATTCCCGCCTTGAGCAGCAGGACAACACCGTGGTCCACTCCTGCCCAAGGTTCGTCCTGCCGCTCTCTGAATACTTCCTGTATATGGCTTGAAGCATCACGTACTATGACATTGATATGCATATGATCTACCCTTTCAGCGTGTCTACAGCACGCTTCCAATCTCCGGATTTGAACAGATGGGAGCCGCTGACGAGCAGACCTGCCCCCGCTTTTGTACATATTTCCGCCGTCTCATTGTTGATGCCGCCATCCACTTCAATTGCGAAATCATATCCTGAGTCTTCTTTCATCACGGCCAGTTCCTCTATTTTATCCACACAGGAACTGATGAATTCCTGTCCGCCGAATCCGGGGTTCACAGTCATGATCAGCACAAAATCGATTTCAGGCAGCAGATGTTTGACCATGTTTACAGGCGTATGCGGATTGAGTGCAATCCCCGCCTTCATTCCGTGATTATGAATCAGCTGCATTATACGGTGCGGATGGGCTGTCGCCTCGATATGGAAGGAGACCATGGCCACACCCATTTCAGCGAATTCCGGGATGAACTGTTCCGGCTGATTGGTCATCAGATGCACATCCAGCGGAATTGTAGATTTTTCCGCAATCGCCTTGACCACCGGCAGACCGTATGAGATGTTCGGGACAAATTGTCCGTCCATGATATCCAGGTGGAAGATATCGGCACCCGCCGCTTCCATTTTTTCAATATCATCACCCAGACGCATAAAATCGCCTGCAAGGAGCGATGGCAATACTTTATTCATGATCAGTACCTCTCTTTTCTGTTATTGATTTCCTGATGGATGCTCAGATAGCTGTTATACCGGCTTTGAGCAAGTTTCCCCTCATCCACTGCCGCCTTCACACCGCACTTCGGTTCATTGATATGGGAGCACTCCCTGAATTTACATCCCTCACTGTACAGGTTGAAATCAGGGAAGCAGTATTTGATGTTGTATTTATCGATATCAGTGAATTCGATTGTGCTGAAACCCGGCGTATCCGCAATCAATCCGCCGCCGACTTCGACAAGTTCCACATGCCGCGTTGTGTGTTTCCCGCGGTTGAGCGCATTGGAAATTTCAGCCGTATTCAATTCAAGCTCGGGGACAAGCGTATTAAGCAGTGTCGATTTCCCTACGCCGGACTGGCCGGCCAGCACATTCAGCCTGTCTTTGAAAATTCCTTTAAGGTCTTCATTTATATGGTCACGGTCGGTAAAATGAGTTGGATAGACCCCTTCATATACGTTTCTGATTTCTTCGAAGGCATGCGTATCATCACCCAGATCCATTTTCGTAATGACAATTACAGGCTCCATATCATGCGCTTCTGCATAGGCCAGAAAGCGATCCAGCAGATAATAGCTGAAATTCGGAGATTTCATGCTCATCGTCACGAGTAGCTGGTCGATGTTTGCAACCGGCGGACGGATCAGCGCATTCTTCCGTTCATGGATTTCGTTGATGTATCCACCGCTTTCGTTTTCAATCTGAAAAGAAACGATATCTCCGACAAGCGGCGTCTCAAGCGTCTTCCTGAATTTCCCTCTCGCACGGGTCTCATACATACTGCCCTCATGCTCAACATAATAAAAACCGCTCAATGCTTTAATAATTCTCCCTTTTAACATACCTCACCCCTGCTTAAAAAGATTTACTTTATTATAACAGTTTAATTCTTTATGATAAAATATGAGATGTAGTATTATAATAGGAGGCGTATATAAATGGCAGAAACAATTGATGTAAGCAAAGTGAACGATGCAGTCAGAGAAGATGGAAACGTCCTTATAGATGTCAGGGAAACGCCCGAGCTCGAAGAAACAGGCTTCATACCGGGTGCCGTCCATTATCCAATGTCAAACTTCGAAAGTACAATTTCAAGCCTGGATAAAGACAAGACATATTATGTCATCTGCAGGTCGGGCAAACGCAGTGAAAACGTTCAGAACTATCTGCTGGACAGTGGTTATGAGGCAGTCAATGTCCTCGGCGGCATGTCAGCCTACGAAGGGCCGGTCAACCATATTTAAAATGTGCTGGTTCAGGAACCGGATTCGATATCGAATCCGGTTCTTTTGCATCAAAAAGCCCGCGGCATCTGGTGATGTCGCGGACTGTGAGTGCAAATTTATTTACGATCGATGTTTTCCTGTACATTTTCAATGATGAACCCGCTGTTTACGTAGCCTGGAATACTGTTCAGGTCCACTGTCAGGTCCTGTTCAGGCACATCGTAAGTGATGCGTTCAGCAAAGTATTTCATTGTCTCTTCCATGATGATGATCGTCATCCACTCACCTGCACAACGGTGGTTGGTGTAGTAGTCCCCTCCGCCCTGCGGAATCAGGTCGAATGGACTGCCATCCCATTCTTTAAAGCGTTCAGGATAAAATTCATCCGGGTTTTCAAAGACTTTCTCATCATGCATTGTTCCATAAATATCGATTACCATCATAGTATCTTTTTCAATCTTATGACCTTTGAATTCGATATCGGTTTTCGCTTTTCCTGGAAGGAATGGAACGAATGGATAAAATCTTCTCACTTCCTGAGAGAACATGTATGCATAATCGTCATCTGTTTTGATCTTTTCTTTTGAAATTGGATGTTCATGCATTGCAAGCAGACCGAATGAAACGAAACGGTTGATTGCAATCAGCGGACGGAACGTGTTCATCAGATCGATAGCACACAGTCTTGAGTCCATAGGATTTCCCTGATAGTCTTCCCAATGTGCAAATTCGTAAAGTGCAGTGCCTTCAGGCGGGAAGATTTTACCTTTGCGTGTTTCGATGATCTGCTCTTCAAGCCAGTCTTCGACACGTTTACGGGCATTAACGGATTCTTTATAGCCTTTAAAAGCGCTGCCGAGACCTTTGAAAGAATCGATCATGATATCCATATCTGTTGCGATGTCTTCAATCTTCTCTTCAGGTGCCTGTACGCCTGCCCATTTGGTTCCGATTTTAGTCAGTTGAACGATGGATTCCCTGTAGATATTGATCTGATCCATCTGTTCCATCTTGTGGGTATTCATATACCAATGATTGCGTGTCAATTCTCTGAGATGCTGGAGATTATTTTCTGTCATAAGGGACATGAACAGTGCTTTTCTGTCGATGTGTTTTTTACCGGTAGTCGTGTGGATTGCACCTTTACCGAACAATGTGTTTACGAGACGTTTCGGCAATGTTCCGGAACGTTCTGTTTTATCATTGTCGTAGAATAGTTCAGCAGCTTCTTTACCGTTGATTACTACAACGCGTTTTCCACCAAGTGCCCGCGTTTCGAAAATGTTGTCAGCACCGAGGCGTTGTCTTTGGTTAGCAGTGTAGAGATAGCCCTGCTTCATTACTTTTAGAGTGTTATCAAGACCTTTGTCTTTTTTAATAGTGCCCATTAGTTCTCCTCCAATTTCAGTTTCCTTACCATTATATATAATCAATTGGCCGAATGCCAACAATTACTCATATGAGATCTCATCTTCCATTTCTGTCTTTCCGTCGATTACAACTTTATAGGAAGCTGTTTCGCCTTCCTCGATTGTGAGGTCGATTGCATACTCTCTTTCTTCAGTCATTTCAAAAGAGTCGGCAACTGTACTGATGTCATTATCCTTGTCTTCGATGAAAATTTCAACACTTTGAGGTTCGGGTTCAGAATCTTTCTCTTCAGTGGATTCTTCTTCCGATTCCTCCTCTTCACCAGTCTTCTCCTCTGCAGTTGCTTCTTCGGATGAGGCCCCTTCCTTCAGATAGGGGATTGTAATATTCTGGACATATTGTTTCTCACCCGGTTCCTCGCCGAGGGATACGACCATCTGGATTGTCGACCCGGGCAGGAAATCTCCATAGTTCGGGCTCTGACTGATGATATTGCCTTCCGGCACATCGCTGTGGTGCAGTTCATTGGAAGTTTCGACGTTGAAGCCCTGAGCCGTCAATTGTTCATGGGCAGTTTCATAGGATTCACCGGTATAGTCAACGACCTCAATCGGTTCGAGTCCCTGTGACACTGTAAGCGTCAAAGTCTCCTCGGCGGGATGCACTTCGGCTTCCGGTTCTATGGATTGCGAAAGGATCGTCCCGGGATCGCTGTCATCATATTGTTCTTCTATATTCACTGCCTGGAAACCCAATGAATTGATTGTATTGCTGACATCATCATAGTTCCCACCCGTGAAATCCTCCATCTTATACGGTTCTTTGCCGAGGCTGACAACAAAATCCACTGCTGAACCCGCCTCCACTTCAGTACCCGTATCAGGAGAAGTTCCGATGATATGTTCAGTTTCGACTGAGTCATCGTACTCTTCGATAACTTCGCCTTTGACCAATCCGTTTTCTTCGAGCATCTGCTCTGCCTCATCCATCGTCGAGCCTTCGAAATCAGGCATTGCAAAACTTGGTTCCGGCCAGAAAGTGGATGCCAGCACTCCGCCTGCAGACAGCAGCAGAAGCAGGGGGATCAGCCATAATAAAAACCGGCGTTTCCTTCCTGATGGTTTTTCCTCTGCTGTCTCCTCTTCACCCTCCGGCTCTTCAGGAGACTTTGGCGCTGCGACAGGCGTGACCATCGTCTTTTCAACATCTTTCACATCCTGTGCAGCATAAGGGGTTTCATTATCTTTATAAACACCGATTGCCCTTATTACATCATCAGCATGCCTGTATCTGTTATACGGATCTTTTTCAGTACATTTCAGTATGATGTTTTTGAGACCCTGGGGAACATCCCGGTGTGCGAGTACATCCGGCATCGGCTCGGAAATATGTTTCAAAGCGACCGATACCGGCGTTTCACCATCAAATGGCAGGCTGCCTGTCAGCAATTCATACAGGACGATTCCAAACGAATAAATATCCGTACGTTCATCTGTCTGACGGCCTTTTGCCTGTTCCGGCGAAATATACTGCACTGAACCCATCACCTGATTCGTTTCCGTCATCCGCGTTTCACTGAGCGCTTTGGCAATGCCGAAATCAGTGATCTTCACGCGCTGCTGCCCATCCAGCAGAATATTCTGCGGTTTGATATCCCTGTGTATGATCCCGGCTTGATGTGCATGCCTGATCCCCTGTAATATCATCACTGCGATCCGTACAGCTTCATCCAGCGGGACCGGATGATGATCACGGATATACTCTTTCAGAGTCGGTCCATTCACCACTTCTGTGACCAGCAGATGATATTCGTCTGATTCGTCAACATCCAGTACACTCACTATGTTTGGGTGGGAAAGCTGGATGGTGCTCTCTACTTCCCGCTGAAACCGCGCTTTCGATTTATCTCGGTTATGATGGTCCACCTTGATGAGTTTGACAACCACTTCACGATCCAGGATGATATCACGCGCTAAATAGACGGAACTCATACCGCCGCCCAGATACTTTAAAACTTTATAGCGTTCCGATACCACTCGTCCTATCACTCTGATTCACTCGCTTTCAGATCTGCCAGTACGAGGCTGATATTATCAGTGGAACCATTTTTTTCAGCACGTACGATGAGATCATCTGCCTTATCAGACAATGCTTTTTCCGATGTATAGGTAAGGGTATGGATTTCGTCTGTAGCCATTTCGTCAGTCAGTCCGTCAGATGCCACAATCAGATAATCGTACTGTCTGTTCCTCAGGCGGAACACATCCGCCTGTATCAGCCTGTCCGTGCCCATCGCTTTAGTGATGATATTTTTCTTCGGATGCCTTTTAGCCTCATCGGCAGTGATTTCCCCCGCATCCACCAGCATATTGACGAAAGAATGATCTTTCGTCACCTGCTCGATGGATCTCGGATTCATTACATAGGCCCTTGAGTCACCCACATTCAAAATGATGATCGTCTCCTCTATGAATGCTGCAAGGACCAGTGTCGTCCCCATGCCCCGGTAACGGGGATTCTCCTCCTGGTAATCATACAGGCTGCGGTTCACTTTCATCACAAGATTGCGCAGGAACTGTTCACCGGTATCCACATCCAGCAGATTCTCGGACTTCCAGGCCTCACCAATTCTGTCCAGTACGAAACTGCTGGCTACATCCCCGTACTGGTGCCCCCCCATTCCGTCAGAAACCATGATCAGTATCTGTCCTGTGCCATTATGGAATATGCCGGTAGCATCCTCGTTTGTCTCTCTGAAATTTCCGCAAATACTCTTTTCAACAACTCTCAAGGATCATTCCTCCGTCTCTTCTTTTGATTCCTTTGCTCTAAGTTGTCCGCATGCCGCGTCAATATCAGTACCCTGTTCGCGTCTTACGGTCGCATTCACACCGCATTCATTCAATGTTTCGAGAAAATCAAAAATGTCATCACGGCTCGTCCTTACATAATTGCGCTCCGGTACATGGTTGACAGGAATCAGGTTGACGTGACATTTGAGGTCCTTGATCAGTTCACTCAATTCCCGTGCATGTTCAGGCTGGTCGTTCACACCGCCGAACAAGCCGTATTCGAAAGTGATCCTCCGGTTTGTCACCTGCTGATAGTATTTAAGTGAATCCATCAGTTTTCCGATATCATATGCCCTGTTGATCGGCATCAATTTACTGCGGATATCATTGTCCGCAGCATGGAGGCTCACAGCAAAATTTATCTGGATATCTTCCTCGGCAAAATCATATATCCTCGGCACAATGCCACTCGTGGATACAGTGATATGCCTCGCACCAATGTTCAATCCATCATCATGATTGACGACACGCAGGAATTTCATCATCTGGTTGTAGTTTTCAAACGGCTCACCGATGCCCATGATGACAATGCTGCTGACACGTTCGCCTGTCTCGTCCAGTGCTTTTTGGATCTGGACGACCTGTGAGACAATCTCACCTGCTTCCAGGTTACGCTTCAATCCACCCAGGGTCGATGCGCAGAAACTGCAGCCGATACGGCAGCCGACCTGTGTTGTAACACAGACCGAATTGCCGTAGTCATGCCGCATCAGGACCGTTTCAATTGTGTATCCGTCTCTCAGGCGGAACAGGAATTTCATCGTGCCGTCCTTACTTTCCTGCCGCACGACTGTCTCCAGGCTGTCCATGTTATAGGATTGCGCAAGTTGCGTGCGGAATGATTTGGGAAGGTTCAGCATCTCATCGAAATGATTTGCACGATGGACGTAAAGCCATTCAAAGATCTGTTCTCCCCTGTATTCCGCTTCTCCCCATTGCACTGCCAGGTCCTTCAGTTCATCCTTTGACAGTGAATATATTGACGGCTGGTCAAACTCCGGCAATTTGTAGTTTTTTATTTCCTTCTTAGGCGGTCTTTCTATCATCATTACTTTTCCTTCTTCCTGAACCTGGCAATAAAGAATCCGTCAGTACCCGCTTCGTGGGGCAGAATCTGCTTGAACGGACCTTCAAAATCAAGGGCATCAATGCTGAATGGATCAAATTCCATATCGTCATTCTGCTTTTTGAAAGTGTAGGCCACATTCTCATTTTCCATCTGATGGATGGTACATGTGGAATAAACGAGTATCCCGCCAGGCTTTAAATAATTTTTAACGTGATTCAGTATATCCAGCTGCAGTTCAACCAGCGGCCCGATATCCTGTTCTGTGCGTTCGTATCTGATTTCCGGTTTTCTTCTGATTACACCAAGGCCTGAGCACGGCGCATCAACGATGATGCGGTCATACATCCTGGAATAGTCGTGAGCTGCCGCATCCCCCTGGAATGCATTGAAGTTCTCCAGACCAAGTCGTTTCGCCTGCGATTTTATCAAAGGGATCTTATGCTCATGGATGTCCGACAGATCCACATGCCGGACCGTCATCTTTTCAAGCGCATGAAGCCCTTTGCCGCCCGGGGCACTGCAGGCATCGAGTATCACATCGTCACGCTCCGGTTCAAGCGCTGTATTCACAAGCATAGAGCTTACGTCCTGTATGCTGAAGTACCCTTCTTTATACAATGCGGAGCGCAGAATATCCCCGCCGTGCACCTTTACCGCATCCGGATGCAGAGCACTTTTCTCTACATCATGCCCGTCCATCTGTAATTTTTCAAGAAGTTCCTGTCTGGAAATGACTGAGGTGTTTGTACGGATATACATCACCGGGTGCGTATTCAGGGCACGGGCGATTTTTTCAGCCCCCTCCATACCGTGATGCGTTTTCCACTGTCTCAATATCCAGAGGGGGATGCTTGTTTCTATAGATAGTCTCGAAAGGTCCTTTTTGACTCCGCCGATGTCACGGAGCGGATTTCGTTCGAAGTTCCTGAGTATGCCGTTGATCACATTCGCATGTCCAGGTCCTCCAATGTCTTTGGCGATGTCCACCGCTTCATTGATCACAGCGTAATTCGGCACACGCTCAAGCCAGACAATCTGATATACGGAGAGGTATAACAGGCTTTTCTGCCAGCGTCTGATTTTCTTTTTGATGTATGGTTTTATATAAAAGTCGATCGTGAGGCGCTTTGAAATTGTACCATAAACGATCTCGGTTAATAATCCCCTGTCCGCACTTTCCATCTCGTTATTTTTAATGATGTCGTTCAGGACGATATTGCTGTAGCCGCCCTCTTCTGTAATCCTTGTATATGCTTCAAGTGCGAGTTCTCTTACATTCATCTAATCCACCTGCCCCATGACGGTACCGGTCAGGCCCTGTCTGCCCGCTGCAAAATTCTGTGCATCGGTCTTCTTTTTCCCGGAGAGCTGGACTTCAGTCACTTCGACTGTATTTCCGTCCCCGCAGGCCACTGTGAACCCTGACTCTGTCACATCTGTAATGACACCCGGTTCTGCATCCGATTTCCCCTCCGGCAGCTTTGCACCGTATATTTTCAGACGCTTGCCGTCGAATGATGTATAAGCGCCCGGCCACGGGGATAATCCGCGGATATGGTTGAACACATCCCGTGCATCCCTCGTCCAGTCCAGCAATTCATCCTCTTTGGAAATATTCGGACTGACCGTCACTCTTTCTGCGTCCTGCGGTGTACGTGTATTTGTGCCGTCCAATATGGATGGGAGCGTTTCAAGCAGCAGCTCTGAACCGATTGCACTCAGCCGGTCATGCAGTGTTCCTGTGTTGTCATCGTCCATGATTCCGGTTGCACTCCGGCTGATGACATCCCCGGAGTCCAGGCCTTCGGCCATGTACATGATGGAGATTCCCGTCTCACTGTCCCCTTCCAGTATGGCACGGTGGATGGGCGCTCCGCCCCTGTGCCGCGGCAGGAGGGATGCATGAACATTGACAGCACCCAGACGGGGGATTTCAAGCAATGCTTTCGGCAGTATCTGCCCGTAGGCTGCCGTGATGATCAGGTCCGGATCCAGCTCTTTTATCTTTTCAACAGCCGCTTCCTCCCTGATTCTGTCCGGCTGGAATAAAGGTATGCCCATTTCTTCTGCTGCAGCCGCAACCGGCGGCGGTGTCATGACACGCTTCCGCCCGACAGGCTTATCCGGCTGGCTGATGACCATGGATACCGGATGCTTCTCGTGCAGTGCCTTTAGTACAGGAACAGAAAAATCAGGTGTTCCCATGAATATTATCTTTTCGTTCATAATGGTGCCTCCTACATGATCACAAGCGGATTGACATCAATTTTCAAAGAGATGCCTTCCTTCTTGTATTTTTCGTGATATTCCGCGTCAAGTTCATTGAGCAGTTCCAGCAGTGCCGGCTCCCTTTTATATTTCAGCAATATCTGGAAACGGTGCTGGCGGTTTATCCGCTCGATCGGACTCGGTGACGGGCCGACGATGATCGACTGTTCGCTCATCGCTCCCGCCAGGGTTTCGTGTATATGGCTTGTTGCACCGAGACACTTTCTCACATCTTCACTCGAAACCGTAAATAATACATGAAAATAAAACGGCGAGTATCTTGCCATGCGCCGGAATGCCATTTCTTTTTCATAGAAGTTTCTATAGTCATTGTGCGTTGCCAGTTCTATGGCGTAGTGGGTCGGGTTATATGTCTGGAAAATCACTTCTCCGCTCAGTTCATGGCGTCCGGCGCGTCCCGAAACCTGGGTCAGCAGCTGGAACGTCTTTTCATTCGCCCTGAAGTCGGGAAGATTAAGCATCGTATCCGCATTCAATACGCCGACCAGTGTCACTTTGGGATAGTCCAGACCTTTTGCGATCATCTGTGTGCCGAGAAGTATCGGTATTTCATCTTTCTCGAAATGATTCAGCAGTTTTTCATGCATGCCTTTACGCCTGGTCGTGTCGTTATCCATCCGGACCACATCAGTCTCGAACATATCACGCAGAATTTCCTCCACTTTCTCCGTCCCCGTTCCCCTGAACGTCACATCCTCGCTTGAACAATTGTCACACTGTCTGGTAACTCTTGATTCATAGCCGCAGTAGTGGCAAAGGAGCGAACTGTTGGATTTGTGGTAAGTGAGAGATATATCACAGTTCGGACACATCGGCACATGACCGCAGCTCTGACAGATCTGGAAATTGGAGTATCCCCGCCTGTTTAAGAGCAGCACTGTCTGTTCACCTTTTTCAAGACGGTCGGTAATCGCCTCATGGAGCGGCGTAGAAATGACCGAAGTGTTTCCCGCACGGTGCTGTTCCGACATGTCAACGATGCGTATTTCCGGCAGTATTTTGGTCCCGGCGCGTTCTGTCAGTTCAAGCCGTCTGTAGACACCCTTCTCGCTTCTCGCATAGGTTTCCAGACTCGGGGTCGCGGTTCCGAGAATCAGCGGGCACCCATGCCGCCGGCTTCTGAATTTTGCCACTTCCGCCGCATGATACATCGGACGGTCGCTCTGTTTGTACGTTGTTTCATGCTCTTCATCGATGATGATGACACCGACATTTTCAAACGGGGCGAACACACTGCTCCGCGCACCTACGGAAACCCTTGCCCTGCCTTCTTTGATCTTGCGCCATTCATCATACTTTTCGCCAGGCGAGAGCCCGGAATGCAGCACTGCCACATCATCCCCGAAACGCATTTTAAACCGGTTCACCATCTGCGGTGTCAGCGCAATTTCAGGGACAAGCATAATCGCGGTCCGGCCTTCATTCAATGCTTTTTGAATGACCTGGAGATAGACTTCTGTTTTCCCGCTGCCTGTGATACCGTGAAGCAGGAATGTCTCAGCGGATTTTTCATCCATGGATTGCGTAATTTCCTCATAGGCTCTACGCTGTTCCCCATTCAGTACTTTTGGCTTGTCATACTCAAAGATCCGTCCCGAATATGGATCCCGTTCGATTTCAACGTCCACCTTATCGATGAGCCCTTTTTTGTACAAAGTATTCACCATGCCGTTTGAATACCCCTCTTCCTGCAGTGTGCCAAGCAGTATGGGTTCTGATGACATATCAATCCTCTCAAGCAGCTCGATCTGTTTTTTCGCGCGTCCCAGGTTCGGCTCGGGAACTTTCAACGAATAAACACCCAGCGCCGTCTTCTTACGTGTATGCTGGGAAATGACTGTTTCTTCAACCAGCTCTCCTGATTTGAAATGCGGACGCAGTACACTCAGCTGGTCCGCTGTGAGCCTGCTCGTCTCGATATCACCTGAGATACCGAGATTTCTGAGCGCCTGTGCCGCCTCCCCGTCATCTCCAGCTGCCCGGATGATCTTTTTATAATTCGCCTTAAGCGCAGCCGGCAGAATCGTCTCTATGACACTGATGTACTGATCCACATAATATTCCGCCAGATACTTCGCAATCACGATCATTTCCTCCGTGAGAACCGGCTCGATATCCAAAGTACGTGAAATCGGCTTGATTTTTGAAGGATCGAAATCAGCCGTATCCTTGATGTTCATCACATAACCCTGGATTGTCCGGCGCCCGAATGGCACAACGACCCTGTGACCCACCTTAATGATGTCCTGCATCCCGCTAGGAATCCTGTAATCAAAGACCTGGTTGACACTTTTGCTTGGTACATCCACTATGACTGAAGCAAACATCAATCGTTCCACCTCTTAACAATCGTCTCGATGATCTGTATGCCGAGCGTCTGTTTATCCATCCTTGGATAGGCCTGCTCGCCGCCGTTCTTGAAAAGCATGACCACTTCATTTTCATCACTGTTCATCCCTATTTCCTTGTTGGAGACGTCGTTCATCACGATGCAGTCTGCGTTTTTCTTTTTAAGCTTGCCGGCTGCATATTCACGCACATTATCCGTTTCCGCTGCAAAACCGACGACGAACATGCCGCCTTTATGCGCGCCAACATATTGGAGGATATCCTGGGTCTCCTTCAGTTCAATAGACACTTCCCTGCCGTCCTGCTTCTTCATCTTGGAACCATGTACTTCCCGGGGCGTGAAATCACTGACTGCCGCTGTAAATATCCCGAGATCGGCATCCATATGATCTTTTACCGCTTCGAACATATCCCGGGTGGATTCGACATCTATCCGGGTCACATTCCCGGGTGCCGGCAGACTGACCGGTCCACTGACCAGTACGACGTCAGCACCGCGCGCAGCAGCGGCTTCTGCGATCGCATACCCCATCTTGCCGCTGGAATGGTTTGTCAAATAACGGATCGGGTCGATCGCTTCCTGAGTCGGTCCTGCTGTAATCAGCACCTTTTTCCCCGCAAGACTCTGTTCCATGGAAAGCATATCTTCGATATGGGCCTTTATTTGCGGAACGTCGGCCATCCTGCCTTTCGCATTATAGCCACAGGCCAGAAAACCGGATTCAGCATCGATGAAATGGTAGCCTTCCTGCATCAAAGCCTTTATATTGCGCTGCACTGCCGGCTGATTGTACATATGGACATTCATTGCAGGTGCCATGATTACCGGTTTTGTATTTGCAGCAAGTACATTCAGCAGCATATTGTCATAAATTCCGCTCGCAAGCTTGCCAATCGTATTTGCAGTGACCGGGGCGACGACGATCATATCCGCCCATTCCCCAATCTTGATATGTGAAATGACGGAAGGTTCTTCCTCTTTGAACGTATTTGTGTAAACGTGATTGCGTCCGATTGCCTGGAAAGCGAGCGGCGTCACGAATTCAAGCGCATTATCCGTAAGCACGACACGAACATCATGCCCGGACTGGGTCAGCTTACTCGTCAGATCGATTGCTTTATAGGCGGCGATACCGCCTGTCACACCTAATACAATATTTGCCATGTCCTCACCTCTTTAAAAAAAGCTGACAATGAATTGTCAGCTAGCGTTGTTCTGTCACTTTATTTTCTGCGATTTCCTCTAAAGCACGGCTTACAGTCTTGAGCGTCTTATACTCGTCCAGAATCAGATCATCCGGATGATCCTGCAGGTGGCGTGCGCGTTTGGCAGCCATAGTCACAAGCAGATATTTGGAATCGACATTGTTCTTCAGTTCATGAATTGATGGGTAAAGCATTAATTATTAACCTCCAGCAGCATTCTTAATTTAGATTCGACACGTGCACGTCTCATATGGGATGCCTCCACAATGCATTGGACCCGCTGGCGCGCAGCATCGACATCATCGTTCACAACTACATAATCATACAGGTTCATGAGTTTCAGCTCACGCTTGGCTTCTTCGATCCGGTGTCTGATGATATCCGGGGAATCTGTCCCGCGGTTGACAAGCCGCGCTTCCAATTGTGTGAGATTCGGTGGAGCGAGGAAGATGAAAAGTGCATCGGGGAATTTTTCCCTAACCTGTTTCGCACCTTCGACTTCAATTTCCAGGAATACATCATGTCCATCCGCCATTGTCTGTTCTACATATTCTACAGGGGTCCCGTAGTAATTGCCGACATATTCGGCATACTCGATAAACTTATCCTGTTCGATGAGCGACTCGAATTCTTCCTTTGTTTTAAAGAAATAGTCGACGCCGTCCACTTCCCCTTCACGCATCTGTCTTGTTGTCATTGATATCGAGTACTTGAAATCCGTTTCCGGATGATCGAAGATTGCCTTTCTTACGGTACCTTTACCGACACCGGACGGTCCGGAAAGAACAATTAGAAGTCCCTTTTCTGAAGTCATAACACGTAACCTTTCTATTTGTAATTACCTCTTAATGTACCATATATAAGTTTAAAATTCATTATAAATCTCTGTATGATTCAAACTGCCCCGTTTCATGTTAAAATACAGGATAGCAAATTACAGGAGGAACAGACTATGGCATTCGACGGCAACTTCGTCCATGCAATCATCGACGAACTTTCCATATTGGAAAAAGGCAAAATTAATAAAATCCAGCAGATGGATGACACTTCCCTGGTATTTAAAATCCGTTCGCAGCGGTCCAACCACAACCTGCTGATCAGTGCACACCCGATGTACGCCCGGTTCCATCTGACGGAACAAAAATATGAATTCCCGTTCAATCCGCCCATGTTCCTGCGCGTGGCCAGAAAGCACATCGAAGGCGGTATCATAAAAGACATCAGGCAGATCGGTAACGACAGACGTGTCGAATTTCATATACAGTCCCGCAATGAGATCGGGGATGATGTGGAACGCATCCTTATCCTGGAAATCATGGGCAGGCATTCGAACATCATCATCACGGATGAAAAATATAATATCCTCGAAGGGATCAAACACCTGACTCCGAATAATAATGCGCGGACGATCATGCCCGGCTTCATGTATCAGGCGCCGCCGACGGCAGAAAAACTTAATCCGAGGACTGAGGACATAGAAAAGCTGCCGGTCCGGATCGATTTCAACAGCGGACGGATCAATAGGCAGATACTCGGCGCTGTAGAGGGGTTCAGCCCTTTGTTCGTCAAGGAGATCGAGCATACAGCCGGCCATTTCACTATCAGGAATATGGTGCCGGCAGTAAAAGAGACACTTTCAAAAGCGGAGGATATCTATCCGGCTATATATGAAAATGACGGCAGAGAGGTGTTTTATTATACACGGCTCAGCCATCTGGGGGAACCGGAAGAAACATTTGATACGATATCAGAGCTTGTCGACCACTATTATCACAACCGCTATCATACCGCCCTGATCAAGCAGAAAGCAAATGACTACCTGAACGTCATCACGCGGGAATACGAGCGGACTGAAAGGAAGATCGGGAAGCTGAAGGACGACCTTCTGGAAGCGGCGGAAAAAGATGAATTTCAGAAATACGGTGAACTGCTGACTGCCTACATGCACCAGGTGAAACCGTACGAGGATTCAGTGGAAGTCCTGGATTACTACACGGACGAAAAGGTCAGCATTCCGCTGGATCCGAATATTTCACCCAGTGATAATGCCCAGAAATATTACAGCAGGTACAACAAGCTGAAAAAACGGGAAACTGCGGCATCCGAACAGCTCGACCAGGCACGGATGGACATGGAGTATTTCACCAGCCTGCTGCATCAGATGGAGGAGATCTCGACCGAGGAAGAAGTCGATGAAATCCGGGAAGAGCTGCATGAAGAAGGCATCATCAAAGTGAAGCGGAATCAAGGCGCGAAGAAAAAGAATAAACGCCGGATTCAGCTGCATGAATATAAAACAAGCAACGGCCTGACAGTCCTGGTCGGTAAAAATAACAAGCAGAACGATTATCTGACATCCCGTAAAGCACAGAACAACCATCTGTGGTTCCATACAAAAGACATTCCGGGATCGCACGTGGTCATTACACATCCGGAAAATCAGATTGAAGAACAGGATATACTGGAAGCCGCCATGCTCGCATCATTCTTCTCCAAGGCAAAGGAATCCGAATCGGTGCCGGTCGATTTCACTGAAATCAAACATGTTCATAAAATCAGCGGTGCAAAACCCGGTTTTGTCACCTATACAGACCAGCAGACGGTATTTGTAACGCCCGACAGGAAAAAAGTGGACAGTATGGAAGTGAAGCATTAATAATACAGAAGCGGGCTCTCAGGAGCCCGCTTTTTGTTCGCAGCAGGATTGTGATGAATATGTCTCATCGTTGATGCGGAATGACGTAATTGACTGATGCCGCTTCAATACATCAAAAAAGACCTCCACTTAAAACAGGAGGTCTCAGCTGCAGCATCACTTCTCATACAGCTCCACGTATTGCCTGGCGGAGTTTGCCCAAGCGTAGTCGGACGCGAGCATATTCGCACAGAGTGCTTCCATATGTTCCGCTTCTCCATACAATCTCAGACTGTACTCCAATTTCCCCAGCAGTTCATGTGCATTGTAATTTTCAAATGACAGACCGTTGCCGGTATGATCGAACTCGTTATATGGGATGACAGTATCTTTCAGTCCCCCCGTTTCCCGAACGATCGGTGCTGACAAATAACGGATCGCGATCAGCTGGCCCAGCCCGCAGGGCTCGAAGAGGCTTGGCATGATGAAGAAATCGCTGGAAGCATAAATACGCCTTGCAAAAGGCTCACTGAATCCCAGAGTGACATGGACTTTATCTGGAAAATTCACTTCAAGTGATTTGAAATATTCCTCGTATTCCTGCTCGCCCGAACCGAGCACAACGAGCTGTACATCCGAAGTCAGGAATTCATGCAGAATATGCCTGATCAGATCCAGTCCTTTCTGAGCCACAAGCCGTGTGACAATTCCGTACAAGGGCACATTGCCGTCCACTTTGAGTCCCAGCGTTTCCTGCAGTGCCCGTTTATTTTTCAGCTTCGTACTGCGTGAAGTTTTGAATCTGTAATCCAGTGCCTTATCCTTGAGAGGATTATAATCATTGATATCCAGACCGTTGACGATACCGTAAACATCCTCTTTTCTGCTCTCCAGCACGGATTCCAGCCCTTCTCCGAAAAATGGCGTAAGAATCTCTTCTGCATAAGTATCTGAAACTGTGGTTATAATATCCGCATGATGGATGGCAGCTTTCATCATGTTCAACATCCCATGCCACTCAAACCCTGCAAAATGCTCCATGCCGAGGTTCAAAAGCTCACCGAAACCTGAATGCCCGAACCAGCCCTGATATTTTATATTGTGGATCGTGTAGACGGTTTTCATGCCGGGCTGCGGCCGTTTTATGCTGCCGATTGCTGCGGCAGCCCCGGTCTGCCAGTCATGACAGTGGAGTACATCGAATACTTCATCCGTCCGGTACATGAATTCAATGATTGCATTTGAAAAATAGATAAAGCGCTCACCGTCATCGATATATCCATACAGGCCATCGCGGTTGAAGTAATACTCATTGTCCACAAAATAATATACTACGCCCCGATCTGTCAGTTTTAAAATTCGTGTATACTGGTTCCGCCACCCGACAGGTGTACTGAAAACAGTGACTTCCTCCATTTTTGAACGGTAGTCCGAATGGATGATCTCTTTGTACAAAGGCAGGATGACAGAAACATTCACCCCCTCTTTCACCAGTGCCTGGGGAAGACTTCCAACAACATCCGCCAGTCCTCCGGATTTTATAAATGGTGTACATTCACTTGCAGCAAAAAGTACATGCTTCATGTAGTCTCCGCCTCCTATCTCAGCATTTTAAATAGTTGAGCGCTTGGCAACGATATACGGTTTATCCTCCGAGCCAATGAGTTTACGGCCTTCTGTGATCGTAACCCCTTTATCAAGGATGACATTCTCCACATAGGCGCCCGGTTCAATGGTACAGCTTGCAAAAATCACCGAGTTCTTAACTGTGGCTCCTTTTTTAACAGTGACGTTTCTTGAAATGACCGAGCTTTCAATCGATCCCTCCACTATTACACCGTTTGCAAGGATTGATGATTTTACATCACTGTCCTTTTTATACAATGTGGGCGGATTAGTACTGATTTTGGTCTTCACCAGATTTTCACCGTGGAAAAATGCGCGGTATCTGTCTTTTTCAAGCAGTGACATGCTGTTTTTAAAGTATGACTGGACAGAATGGAAATAATAGGTGGTTGCCTCAATATCATAAAACCCTGTGCGGAATTCATCCAGCTTTTCACGGATTCCATTATGGAACAGGTTCGGCTTATAGTTGTCGATGCAAGTACGCACAATGTCGAGCAGTACATCTTTTTTAATGATATACACATCAGTATAGACGTGGTTGTTTTCCCGGTCATTAGTAAAACCGGTAATCTCATCACCTTCCGTCAGCAGTTTCAGCATCGGGGCGCTCGGTATGTTGTACTCAGGACGTCTTTCGGAGATGAATGTGATGTCGTTGTTCTGCGCTTTATGATGAGCGATCGCTTTTTTATAGTTTGTATTGGTAATGAACTGGGAGCCGGCCACGAGGACATGCTTGCCTTTAAAACGCGCAAAAAGATCCGAATGGTTGTGGAAATGCTTCAAATCTCCCTCGGAAATATCAGAAGGATCATTCCAATCCGGGGGCAGGACGAAAACTCTCGAGTTTCTGCCTTCAAACCCAAAATCTTCCTTGCGGCTCAGATGGTCAAGCAGAGACCTGAATTTATTGCCGGCGAACACGCCTACTGTTTTTATGCCTGAATAGGACATATTCGTCAAAGTAAAATCGATGAGACGATACCGTCCCATGAACGGCAAGGATCCTCCGCTTCTGAAAAATGTCAATGCTTCCAGATCATCTTGTTCCGCCTGCAGGTTCACCAGTCCTAGAACATCACTATTCATTTTGTCCGCCTCCTTCATTCAGATAATCTTCCAAAGTATCTTTGCTCAGCACAACAGGTTCGTCTCCCTGCGATCTGATGACAGCATGGTCCGGAATCTCGATTCCGGATGTTACAATTACACGATCCAGAATTACGTTTTCACCTATCACGGCATCCGGCAGGATGATGGAAGAAGACACTTCAGAGCCCGTCTTCGTTTCCACGCCGATGAACAGGATCGAATCCTCAATTCTGCCTTCTATGAATGAACCTGAGGAAATAAGAGAATTTGTAATCTCGGCAGTGGCCCCTATGTATTCAGGAGGCCTGTTTTCCTCATTCGGATACGTCGCCCATTCTTTCGACATCAGCAATGTCTGGAAATCCTCTTTCAGCAGATCCATGTTAGTTTCCCAGTAACTCGTGACTGTACCGACGTCTTTCCAATATCCATCGAATTTGTAGGCGAATAAACGCTTCTCGTCCGCCAGCAGTTTCGGAATGATATCCTTGCCGAAATCATGGTCGCTGGATTTGTCTTTTTCGTCTTCCAGCAAATATGGTTTGATTACATCCCACTTGAATATATAAATGCCCATGGAAGCCAGGTTATTTTTAGGGTTTTCGGGTTTCTCATCAAACTCATAAATGCTCAGGTCTTCATTCGTATTCAAAATCCCAAAACGGCTTGCTTCATCCATTGGCACCTCGATGACAGATATTGTTGCGTCCGCATCCTGTGACCTGTGGAACGCAAGCATTTTCGTATAGTCCATCTGATATACATGGTCGCCGCTTAAAACGAGTAATTCATCCGGTTCGTATTGTTCAACATAATTCAGGTTCTTGACGATCGCATCCGCTGTACCCGAGAACCAGGATCCTCCCTCCCTGTCGGAAAACGGGGCGAGGACGCTGACTCCGCCGTGTTGTCTGTCCAGCCCCCACGGTTTTCCGATACCGATATGTTTATTCAACATGAGTGGTGAATACTGCACCACCACACCCACAGTCGAAATTTCTGAATTGGCTATGTTACTCATTGTAAAATCGATAATTCTGTATTTACCGCCAAAGGGGACTGCCGGTTTTGCCAAATCTTTAGTAAGTTCCCCCAGCCTGGTTCCTTTACCTCCTGCTAACAGCATAGCTACAACTTTAGACGTCATTTTTCATACCCCCATCGGAATTGGTTTCAATCTCAAATACATGGAATGCCAAAGGTGCCACTGTCACTTTTATATGCTGATCTTCTCTGATATGCCTTTCGGCAAAACTGAAGTGCCGTCCGTCATTGACGACACCGGACCCGGAATACTCTGTACTGTCACTGTTGAAGATTTCCCTGTATGTGCCGGGGTACGGCACCGGGATTTTAAAATCATGATAGACATCCGGCCGGTAGTTCAAAATGCAGATTTTGAATTTTTTCCCTGCATTTCTTGTGTAGCTGAATATGGAGTGTTCTGCATCATCGACCACAAGCCACCTGAAACCTTCCGGTTCATAATCCGCTCTGTAGAACTCCTCGTGTGTCCTGTAAAAACGGTTCAGATCACGGACATACTTTTTTAAATTCTGATGATCGGGATAGTCCAGCAGGTGCCAATCCACTTGTTCCCTGTCTTTCCATTCATGGTACATGCCGATTTCCTGGCCCATGAATAAAAGCTGCTTCCCGGGCTCTGACATCTGGCTGCCGTATAGCAGCCTCGCCTGGGCAAACTGCTGCCACTGATCACCATACATCTTCCCCACTATGGATTTCTTCCCATGGACAACTTCGTCATGAGACAGCGGCAATACGTAATTTTCGTTGTATTTGTAAGCGAGGGAGAACGTCATCCGGTTGTGGAAATAATCTCTGTGGCTGAAATCTTTATCCATATAGGACAGCCGGTCATGCATCCAGCCGAGATCCCATTTGAAGTTGAATCCGAGTCCGCCCTTATCCACCGGGGAAGTCACCATCGGTGTGTCCGAAGAATCTTCCGCCATCATCAGCAGGGACTGGTCGTAATCGAACACAGCCGTATTCAGCTTTTTCAGGAATTCAACTCCCCCTTCATTCGTCTCGGAACCATCACTGTTATAGATTTTTTCATGAGGTTCGTGGTTCTCAAAATTCAGATCTATCATACTGTGCACTGCATCTATCCTGAGCCCGTCGACATGGAACTCCCTGAACCAGTACATCGCTGCGGATACAAGGAAAGACTGAATTTCCGGTCTGCCGAAGTCGAATGTCAGCGTCCCCCACTGCCTTTTATCCGCAATCCTTTCGTCCGGATGCTCATATGCCGGTGTACCGTCGAACAGGCGGAGTCCATGGTCGTCCCGGCAGAAGTGGGCGGGAACATAGTCCATGATCACTCCAATTTCCGCCTTATGCAGTTCATTGATAAGAAATTTAAGACCTTCCGGATTGCCGTAACGGCTTGTTGCGGAAAAATATCCCGTCACCTGGTAACCCCAGGACAGATCAAAAGGATATTCCGTAAGCGGAAGGAATTCTACATGGGTATAATTCATTTCTGTCAAATAAGGGATGAGTGCCTTTGCCGCTTCCCTGTAGGAATAATGGGCCAGGTCAGTCAATTCATCATCCGTCAGACCTCCGGTGTCACTCACCGGATGCTTCATCCAGGTTCCGAGGTGCATTTCATATATGCTGATCGGAGACTGATATACATTTGACTTCCGGCGTTTTTCGAGCCAGGCATCATCTGTGAATTTAAAATCATCAAGGTAGACGATGCTCGCGGTATTCGGCCGCTTTTCATGATAAAAACCGTAGGGATCAGCCTTCAGATGGGAGACTCCGTCGAAATGGATCCGATACTTGTAAGTATCGCCTTTGGATAACTGAGCAGTTCTGTAGATCCAGAGACCGTTTTCACCGAGCGGTTCAAAATCCATGTCTCTGCCTGTAAAATCATTGTGGTTACAGGCCAGCTGAACATGATCCGCCTTTGGCGCCCATGTAATGAAACGGATGTTCCCGTCCGCTTCAGGATGAGCACCTAAAAATTCGTAGGCTTTGAAATGATTTCCCTGATGGAACAAATATTTATCCAGGTCAAAATTATCTTTTTTGCTCAAAAAATCCACCCCTTTCGGTTATACTATGGTTGTACCCTCATTCATCAGTATACTACGTATTATTATAAATTTATCAATAAATGTTTATTTTATCAAAATTTTCTAAAATATTTAATTTTATTATGTTTTAGATATGCCATTCCAAACACGAAAATGGAGGGAACCCATGCTTAGAGCCTATCTTGATTCAGCAAATGAAGTTACAGTGAAGCCCTTCCGGGGTTATGAATTGAATCATGAAGAAATCAGCGTGATTCAGCAAAAAAACCGTCTGGAACGCAAGAATACAGTCATTTCAAATGGATGCATCCATCTGAAATTTTCGGAAGATATTAATCTGAACGCTTCCGCTTTCATTGAATACTGTGGAAGACTGTACCCGCTCCTCATGGGTAGATATATACAATCCATCGCGTTTGACCTGAAGTATTCGACCGATGTTCAAATGGGCGCGGTTTACAGCAGTACGCAGACAGTTTTCAGGGTCTTTGCACCGACTGCAGTGGATTGCCGGCTTCTGATCGATCACGACTACCATGAAATGGTGAAGATAAACGGATACTTCGAAGCCACAGTAGACGAAGACTGTCACGGCAGACATTATCATTATGAGGTGAGCCATAATGATGTGACCCATTTCGTCATCGATCCTTATGTCAAAGGCGTTTCTGCAAACTCCAAAGAAGCAATGGTGATTGATTTCGAACGGATCAACCCCGGATACAGGACGCATGCCGTCCCCAATACTCCCAACAAGGATGCAATTATTTATGAAGCACATATCCGTGATATGACCATCCACCCCAACAGCGGTGTTAAAAAAGAGTGGCAGGGAAAATATCTCGGGATGGCCGAACATGCCTTTACAAAACACGGGTTATCCAGCGGACTCAATTACGTAAAAGAGCTTGGTGTCACGCATATTGAACTCATGCCTGTGAACGATTTCCTCACCGTCGATGAACTGAATACAAACAAAAGCTACAACTGGGGATATGACCCGAAGTTTTTCATGGTTCCGGAAGGGAGCTACTCAACCGATCCAAAAAACCCGATCATCCGGATTCTGGAACTGCAGAAGCTGATAAAAAAGCTGCATGAAAATGGTATGAAGGTCATATTTGATGTCGTTCTCAATCATGTCTATGAAGTGGAAAATTCAAGTTTTGAAAAACTCGTGCCCGGCTATTATTTCAGGCACAACGATGACCTGTCCCTGTCAAACGGCACAGGTGTCGGAAATGATTTTGCCTCGGAAAAACTGATGGGACGGCGCTTTATACACGACACTATTTCTTTTTGGCTGGATTATTACCGGGTAGACGGGTACCGGTTCGATCTGATGGGTGCAATTGATATAGAAACGATGCAGGGCATCCTGAACCTGGTAAAAGAAAGAAATCGGGAAATCCTGCTGCTCGGCGAAGGCTGGGACCTTCCGACAGCCCTCGATCATTCTAAAAAAACACTGCCTGTATTCGGGGACCGTGTCCCTTCACTCCGCTTTTTCAACGATCATTTCAGGGATGCAATCAAAGGGAATAATTTTGAATTGATGGCGAAAGGGTATGTAAATGGTGATGGCACCGGCATAGATAAAATCCGTAAAATGTTCACTGGGTTTTATGAAGAGTACTCAGCGGATATGAGCATCAACTATGTTGAAGTCCATGACAATCATACGCTGTATGACCGGTTAAGATATTCCTCCGGGAAGCGGCAGTATGTACTTGAAAGCCAGCATCAGCTCGCAACCGCCCTGGTGCTGCTTTCATTCGGCACTCCGTTCCTCCATGCAGGCCAGGAGTTTTTCAGGACCAAATTCGGCCACGGCAATACTTATAACCTGAGTGACATGCTGAACAGGATGGATTGGAATCGCCGGGCCAAATATCAGGATAATATCGAATTTGTGAAATCCCTCATCGAATTCAGGAAAAGTGAACCAGTGTTCAGGCTGAAAGATAAGGATGACATAGAAAATGCGGTATCCACTTTGACTTTTGATCATCTCTCCAATGTATTTGGTGTCAGAATCAGCTATGAAGAGAGTGATTTCATCATTATGATCAACCCGACGGAGACTTCGGCGGAGCTCTCATTTGGAAGTGACGCTTCTTATAAGATCAGAATTTCCAATCAAAGGAACGTTGACAAAGCCATATATCGGAAAAGCTTTTATATCAAAGGTTATGAAGTTGCAATACTTGTAAAAACAGACAGTGAAACTACTAATATCGAGGAGCGTGGAATGAATGGATAGAAAACAGTGGGAAGCACATATTGAGAACAGTTTTATAAAACCTGAAGATTATAATACATTAAGTGACAGTGAAAAGGAGGATGCATTTTCAGCAACACTTTCCTTCGGTACAGCCGGAATCAGGGGGAAAATAGGACTCGGTCCCAACAGGTTGAACCGTTACACTGTCGAAAAAGTGGCACTTGGCCTTGCACATTCATTAAAAAATGAAGAGGATCCGCTTGTTGTAATCGGATATGACACCAGGCATTTCTCGATTGAATTTTCGCAGACGATGGCTTCCGTCCTCGCTCAGAACGGTGTTTCTGTGAAAGTGACAAAACAATATACTTCAACGCCCGAACTTTCATTTTTCGTCCGTGAACACAGTGCTTCCATCGGGGTGATGATTACAGCAAGCCATAATCCACCCGAGTATAACGGCATCAAAGTGTACGGCCCGGACGGTGCCCAGCTGATCGATGCACCGGCCGCCGATCTCAGTGAGAAGATCAATGCGATTGAAGATATCTTCTCCATCGACAGCAAATCATTCGACGCAGGACTCGAAGAAGGGATTATCCAATACGTCAGCAGTGACATGGAACAAAGCTACAAGGACCATGTCATAGACTTCATCGGAAACATTCCGGAGTCGGATCTGTCCATCGTGTTCTCGAGTCTCCACGGCACAAGTGTACCGATTGTTCCGGAACTGCTTGACACACTCGGTTTCAAAAATTATTCCCTCGTCGAAGACCAGTGCAGACCGGACGGGGACTTCCCCACTACAGCTTCACCCAACCCCGAGAGTCCGGAGGCCTTTGACCATTCAAAAGCACTCGGCAATGAAACCGGTGCAGATCTGCTGATTGCCACCGATCCCGATGCGGACAGAATGGGTGTCGTCGTACGGCATGAAAACGAATATGTACATCTGAACGGCAACCAGATCGGAATTTTATTATTGAACCACCGTATTCACGAAAAAAGAGACAAAACGCCTGTAATCATCAAATCCATCGTAACAAGTGACCTCGGCCGTAAGATTACAGAAGCTGCCGGCGGAGAGATGATCGAGGTGCTGACAGGTTTCAAGTATATCGGCGAGCAGATAAAAGAAATGGAAAATGAGGAAAGGAAAAAATTCGTCCTTGGATATGAAGAAAGCTACGGTTATCTGCTCGAACCGTTTGTCAGGGATAAAGATGCCGTCCAGGTCGTCCCGTATATCGTTTCAATGGCAGCGGAACTCAAAAATAAAAACCAGACACTCGTGGATGCACTCGAAGAAATATACGATGAGCACGGACGCATCATGGAAGTCCTCTACAGTCACACATTCGAGGGAACTTCAGGCAAAGATAACATCGATGAAATAATGAGCCAGTTCCGAAGGAATGCACCAGAAGAAATTGGCAGAAGAGAAGTCGTTCTCATAGAAGATTTTCTGACACAGAAGAGGACGGATCATGCAGGCAGCAGTGAGGACATAGATCTTCCAAAAGCGAACGTGATTAAACTTCATTTCAAAGATGGCTGGATTGCGCTCAGACCTTCCGGCACAGAGCCAAAGATAAAACTGTATGTATCATTGGAGAGCAGTCAGATTGAACAGGAAGCAAAAATCATCAACGATATGATTTTCGGCGTATAGGCATGCGATTAAAAAATTAAAATCACCTGAATAAAAAAAGCGACTCGAATGAGTCGTTTTTTGTTTACAGGTTGTTTTTGAAATTGATGACGGTTTCTCTCTGCGCATCATTCAGCTTTCTTTTTTTGGTGCTGACATCAAGAAGTGCATCGAGATCGCTTAAAGTATGATAAGTCAGTCCTGCTCTGTCAAATGCCTGATCCGCCTTCTCAATACCGTAGGTGAAGATCGCAATGATATTTAATACTTCCGCTCCATTTTCCGACAGTGTTTCCGCCGCTTCCAGGCTGGAACCGCCCGTCGAGATGAGGTCTTCTATCACAACCACTTTTTTACCCGCGACGTCCGCACCCTCAATCTGATTTCCTTTGCCGTGCTTTTTCTTTGAACCGCGTACATAGCACATCGGCAGATTCATCCGTTCACTGATATACGCCGCATGAGGGATGCCCGCAGTGGAAGTGCCTGCAATGACCTCTGCTTCCGGAGCATACATCCTGATCATTTCTGTGAATGCGTCCGCTATCACGGCCCGTGCATCTACATCTCCGATGACTTTCCTGTTATCACAGTAAATCGGAGAAATTATTCCGCTTGACCAGGTGAACGGCTCATCCGGTCTCAATTCCACCGCATTTATATCCAGAAGTATTTCTGCAATCCTTTCTTTCATGACAATTCGTCCCCGCTTTCCCACATTTCTTTTACCATTCTGTATTTTTCAACAGGCTCCGCTGCCTGAGTCACCGACCGCCCTACCACAATAAAATCTGTGCCGAGTCGGTGTGCTGCTGCCGGTGTGACCACACGGACCTGATCATCCTTGGAATCTTCATTTAATCTGATTCCGGGTGTGATCGTCAAAAAGTCACTGCCGCAGTGTTCATGGATCATTTCTGATTCAAGCGGTGAGGATACGACACCGTCAAGTCCTGCCTGTTTTGCAAGCATTGCATAATTCTTTACACTCTCCTGCAAAGTGAGGATGGACTTTTGTTCGTCTTTTACGTTGCTGTCATTCATGGAAGTCAGCTGAGTGACGGCAATGAGTGTGCCCTCCGGATTGCCGGACTTGAATGCTTCGTTAGCATGATTCATCATTGTCTTCCCGCCCTGGGCGTGCACGTTCGTCATCTGAACATCCAGCTTCCCGAGCCCTGCCATGGCTCTGGCTACCGTATTTGGAATATCATACAGTTTCAGGTCCAGAAAAATGTCATGTCCCATCGAGCGGATTTCTTTTATTATACCGGGTCCGTTTTGAAGATAAAGTTCCATACCGACTTTGACGAACAGTGGCTCATTGAACTGCTTCAAAAATCGCTTCACCTGTGCCATCGTGCCAAAATCAAGCGCAATGATCGGTCTGCTCATCAGAAACCACTCCCCTGCAGTGTTTTATATGCCCGGCCTTTTATATCATGCAGATGGTTAAGGCCCATCTCCTCCACTCTTTCATCAAGTTCCTGTATCAACTCCGGACAGATGTAAGGATTTGTGAAATTCATTGTACCAACTGCGACTGCATCCGCACCAACTGAAATATAATCCAGGATATCATCGACATCTGCTACACCGCCCATACCGATAATCGGTATATCCGGAAGGTGCTGCCTTACCTGGTAGATCATGTTCAGACTGACAGGTTTTATGGCCGGACCGCTGAGACCGCCTGTAATATTGGAGATGACCGGTCTGCCGTCTCTCCCCAGCCTCATCCCGACCAGAGTATTGATCATGGTCAGGCCGTCAGCAACATCCGCCACGCTTTTGGCCATGGCTGTAATGTCCGTTACATTCGGGGATAGTTTTACATAGACCGGCACCTCTGAAACTTCTTTCACTTCCGATGTCAGGCGTCTCGCAGTATCAGGGTCAGTACCGAACTGGATGCCGCCTTCCTTGACGTTCGGACATGAGATATTGAGTTCCAATGCTTTGACATTACCTGCTTTGGAAATTTTATCCGCAACGATCTTATAATCTTCGATTGCCGTTCCTGCAACATTGGCAATGACCGGCACATCATAACTTTCAAGATATTTAAGTTCATGACGGATGATATGATCGACACCCGGGTTTTGAAGTCCGATTGCATTGAGCATCCCGCTTGAAGTTTCGGCGACACGCGGAGTGGGATTTCCAATCCGCGGTTCATGTGTCGCCGCCTTGATCATGATGGCACCGAGCTGCGTGAGATCATAAAGATTTGAAAATTCCTCGCCAAAGCTGAAGCAGCCGGATGCCGGCATCACAGGATTCTTCAAATCGAGTCCCGGCAGGCTTATTTTGAGTCTTTCACTGTTCACAGGACAATCTCCCCTTTCCTGAATACTGGCCCTTCTGTACACAGCTTGATATAATCACCGCGGGCAGTTTCACATACGCATGCATAACAAACCCCGAAACCGCACCCCATGCGTTCCTCAAGAGAAATGTACCCGTCGAGATCCATCGTTTCACTCAACACTTTCAGCATGACCTTCGGGCCGCAGGCATAGAATAAATCGAAATCATCTTTTAAATCTCCGATGACATCAGTGACGAAGCCTTCTGTGCCGCAGGACCCATCAGCAGTCGCAACATGTGTTTCCCCGAGCGTCCTGAATTTCTCTTCGTAGAAAACATCTTTTTTCGAATTGAAACCAAGCACATGGGTCGTTTTGACTCCCAATCTGTTCAACTGTTTTGAGAGTTCATACAAAGGGGGCACACCGATTCCTCCGCCTACGATCAGTACATGTTCATTTTTTTCCAGCGGATAACCGTTGCCGAGAGGGGACAGAATATCGAGACTGTCTCCCGTCCTAAGGGCGGACATCTTCCTTGTTCCCGCCCCTTCTGCACGGTAGACAATAGTAAACTGTGACTGTTCATGATTGATATCCGCAATCGATATTGGTCTTCTCAGCACATGCTCGGTTGAATCCGACACTCTGACATGTACAAACTGGCCGGGCGTTTTCATGCTGGAAGTAATGTCTCCCTCAAGCACCATTTCATAGATGTGATCCGCAATCTGCTTTTGACTTTTAATGTTCATCAGATTTTTCATCTTGTCACCTACATATTTTCCATATTGAATGTCATGCTTTCAATCACTTCAACAAGTGTACGCGCTGTATCAAGAGATGTCAGACATGGGATGCCATTTTCTACAGATTCTCTTCTGATGCGGAAGCCGTCGCGTTCCACCTGTTTTCCTTTTGTCATCGTGTTGACGACGATCTGGACATTACCGCTCTGGATGGCACGCAGCAGACTCGTTTGGCCCGCCCCCACCTTATCAACAGTAACAACTGGAATATCATGCGCTTTTAACATCTTGCCGGTTCCCTCTGTTGCCATCAGTCTGTAGCCGCACTGGGATAACCTGGATGCAAGTTCCACAGCTTCTTCCTTGTCTTTATCGGCGACTGTAATGAGTACTGTACCGTGGTCCTTCACTTCAAGACCGCTTGCTACGAGGCCTTTGAACAGTGCCTTGTTCAGGCTCAGGTCTTTCCCCATTACTTCGCCGGTCGACTTCATTTCAGGTCCGAGGGTGATATCGACATTTTTAAGTTTGCTGAAACTGAACACAGGTGCTTTTACGTGATAGCCTTCCTTGAATGGTGCCAGTCCGAGCGGATAGCCTGTTTCTTCAAGTTTTACACCCAGAATCGCCTTCATCGCAAGATTTGCCATTGGAATTTCAGTGATCTTACTCATGAATGGAACTGTCCGGCTTGCCCTAGGATTCACTTCAAGTACATAGACTTCGCCATGCGACAGGACAAACTGGATATTGATCAACCCGATTGTATTCAATCCCAGCGCCAGCCTTTCGGTGTATTCCCTCAATGTATCAATCTCACTGTCGGACAGTGTTACAGGCGGGTAGACTGCAATTGAGTCGCCTGAGTGTACACCAGCGCGTTCGATATGTTCCATGATGCCCGGGATAATCACTTTTTCACCGTCGCTGATGGCATCCACTTCAATCTCCTTTCCTGTCAGATACCGGTCGATCAGTACTGGATGTTCAGGAGAGGCCTTGACTGCATCCCTCATATAATTTTTGAGTTCAGCCTCGTTATAGACGATTTCCATTGCACGCCCGCCCAGTACATAGCTTGGACGCACAAGCACCGGATAGCCGATGTATTCTGCATTCGCAAGTGCTTCTTCTTCATTAGTAGCAGTTTTACCAAGCGGCTGCGGTACATCGATGTCGCGCAGAAGCTGCTCAAAGCGTTTTCTGTTTTCCGCTCTGTCGAGGTCATCAAGCGTCGTCCCCAGTATCTTCACACCATCATGCTCCAGCTTATCCGCCAGGTTGATCGCTGTCTGCCCGCCGAACTGTACGACCACCCCTTCAGGCTGCTCGTGTTCGATGATGTTCATCACATCTTCATGCGTCAGCGGTTCGAAATAAAGTTTGTCGGATATCGAGAAATCCGTGGATACTGTCTCAGGGTTGTTGTTGACGATGATTGCTTCATAGCCCGCTTCCTGAATGGCCCAGACCGCATGGACAGTCGCATAGTCGAATTCCACACCCTGACCGATCCGGATCGGACCACTGCCGAGTACCAGAATCTTCTTCCTGTCACTTCTTACGGATTCATTTTCGAATTCATAAGTTCCATAGAAATAAGGAGTCGCCGATTCAAATTCCGCAGCGCATGTGTCCACCATTTTATAGACCGGCATGATGTTATGTTCTTTACGCATCTGGAATACTTCAGATTTTTCCATATTCCATCGGTGCGCAATGACCCTGTCGCTGAAACCGTATGTCTTTGCCCATTTCAGATGATCCGCCGAGCCGGCATTCTCTTTCAATTCATGTTCGATATCAATGATATGTTGGAACTTTCTCAGGAAGAACATATCAATCATGGTCCATTCATGGATTTCATCCATGGAAACTCCGCGTCTCAATGCTTCACCGATGTAGAACAATCTTTCATCACTCTGCGCTTTGATCATCTGGACGATGAAATCAAGTTCGAATTCGTCACCATTCGGGAGCCCGAGATGATGGACATCATATTCCAGTGACCGGATCGCCTTCAGCAGTGATTCCTCATAAGTACGGCCGATGGCCATGACTTCTCCTGTCGCTTTCATCTGTGTACCGAGCCTGCGCTCCCCTTTTGCAAACTTGTCGAACGGGAAACGCGGTATTTTTGATACGACATAGTCGATTGTCGGTTCGAACGCAGCGTAGCTCGTTTCTGTTACAGGATTGATCATTTCATCAAGTGTCAGGCCGACTGCAATTTTTGCTGCAAGCTTTGCGATTGGATATCCGGTAGCCTTTGATGCAAGTGCGGAAGAACGGGATACTCTCGGGTTAACTTCAATGATGTAGTAATCGAAGGAGTTCGGATCGAGTGCAAGCTGAACGTTACATCCGCCTTCTATGCCAAGTTCACGAATGACGTTGAGTGAAACGTCACGGAGCATCTGGTGTTCTTTGTCCGTCAGAGTCTGTGTCGGTGCAACGACAATCGAGTCACCCGTATGGATTCCCACCGGATCGATGTTTTCCATGTTACATACGACGATGGCATTGTCATTCGAGTCTCTCATCACTTCATATTCGATTTCTTTGAAGCCGGCGATGGATTTCTCAAGCAGGCACTGGTTGACCGGGGAATACTTCAGACCGTTCGCAACAATCTCTTTCAGATCGTCATCATTGTAGCAGATTCCGCCCCCGGTACCACCCATGGTGAATGCCGGACGGACGATGAACGGATAGCCGACCTTCTCCTTGAAGTCGTATGCCTGATCGATCGTGTTGACAATATCCGATTCTGGTACAGGCACTTCCATCTGATTCATCAGCTGCCTGAAAAGGTCGCGGTCTTCCGCCTGTTTGATTGAATCGAGTTTCGTCCCCAGCAGTTCGACTCCGTTTTCCTCCAGGACACCGAGGCCATCCAGCTCAACAGCCATATTCAGACCCACCTGGCCGCCGAGTGTCGGAAGGAGGGCGTCTGGCTGTTCCTTGCGGATGATCCTGGACAGGAAATCAGTAGTCAGCGGCTCTATGTAGACTACATCCGCGATTTCCTTGTCGGTCATGATTGTTGCAGGGTTGGAGTTTACCAGTATTACACGGTATCCTTCTTCCCTCAGGGCAAGACACGCCTGTGTTCCTGCATAGTCGAATTCTGCTGCCTGGCCGATGATGATCGGACCGCTGCCTATTACCATGATCGTTTTGATATCTGTACGTTTAGGCATTGTTAGCCTCCTTTTCAATCTCCATCATTTTTACAAATTCACCGAATAGATATTCTGAATCGTGCGGACCTGCAGATGCTTCGGGATGATACTGGACGGAAAATACCGGATGCTTCACATGCCTGATGCCTTCCACAGTCTTATCATTGAGCGCCGTATGTGTGATTTCAAGGCCGGTACTGGCCAGTGAGTCGCCGTCAATCGCAAACCCATGGTTCTGTGCAGTGATTTCCACTTTTGTGGTTTTGAGGTTCATGACCGGATGGTTGCTTCCCCTGTGACCGAATTTCATCTTGAATGTTTTTGCTCCACATGCAAGTCCGATAAGCTGATGACCGAGGCAGATGCCGAATAAAGGTACTTTTCCAATGAGATTTTTCACTGTTTTGATCCCTGCTTCCACATCTTCCGGATTACCCGGTCCGTTGGAAAGCATGACACCGTCCGGCCTCATCCTTAAAATATCAGCAGCAGAAGTGTTGTAGGGCACAACCGTCACATCACAACCAAGAGCGTTGAGTGATCTTACGATATTTTCTTTTTTACCGTAGTCGATGAGTACCACACGATTTCCAGGTCCTGTTGATATATAAGGTGATTTCGTAGAGACACGTTTCACCTGATCTGTCCTGAAGCTTGCTGTCTGAAGCAGTTCCACCAGTTCTTCGTGATTCTCCTCATCCGTCATGACTGCTTTCATGACACCGCCGCTTCTGATTTTTCTCGTAATGCTTCTCGTATCTACACCGCTGATGCCAGGTATATCATGTCTCTTAAGAAAAGAATCCAGCGACTCTGAGGCACGAAAATTTGAAGGTTCGCTGCACGCTTCCCTTACGACCACACCTCTTGCCGAGGGCAGCAGCGTTTCATTATCCTCAGTATTCACACCCGTGTTGCCAATCAGCGGATAGCTGAATGTGATGATCTGATCGGTATAGGACAGATCTGTAATGATTTCCTGTGCACCCGTCATCGACGTATTGAATACAAGTTCGCCTTCTGCAGTACGATCGCCGCCAAACCTGTATCCTTCATAAACTGTTCCATCTTCCAGTACTAGATATCTTTTCTCTGTAAGCATTATTTTTCCTCCTTGTATGCAATTCTGCCGTCCACGATTGTCATATGGATGTCCGATTCAAGCTGTTCGCCATGAAATGGAGTGTTCCGTGCCTTACTGTAAAAATCATTCTTGTCCAACGTATACTGTTTCTCAAGGTCAATCACAGTGATATCAGCATTATGTCCTTCTGCGAGTACACCCATATCCAGTCCGAACACTTCAGACGGTTTGACTGTCATCCAGTCAACCAGCTGCTGCAGTGTGAACACTCCACTTTTTACAAGTCGTGTATAGAGGAGCTGGAATGCATTTTCACTTCCTGTAATACCGAATGGCGCTGTCTCTATTCCCACTGCCTTTTCATCTTCGGCATGCGGTGCATGATCTGTTGCGATACAGTCGATTGTACCATCGATCAGCCCTTCGATCAGTGCCACACGGTCTTCTGATGCTCTGAGCGGCGGATTCATCTTGAAGTCCGGATCCTTTTCTGTGATATCATCTTCATCAAGAACCAGGTGGTGCGGTGTTACTTCTGCAGTCACATGTATACCTGCACGTTTGGCATCACGGATTACCCGGACGCTTTCCTTTGTGCTTACATGACATACATGGTAGTGGCAGCCCGCGGCTTCTGCGAGGAGTATATCCCGCGCAATATGTACTGATTCCGTCACTGCGGGAATACCCGGAATGCCGAGCTTTTCACTTGTTCTGCCCTCGTGGATGGCACCTCCGTGGATCAGTGTATTTTCCTCAGTGTGTGCAACAATCGTCATTCCCGTCTTTGCGCCTGCATACATCGCCTGGAGCATCATATCTGCACTCTGGACGCCGACACCGTCATCCGTGAATGCGAATGCGCCTGCTTCCTTCAATCCTTCAAAGTCTGTCAGTTCACGTCCAAGCTGGCGTGTGGTTATTGAAGCGTACGGCAGCACTTTGACATGGGCGGTCTCTTTGATACGTTCCTGAATTTTATTCATCGTTTCCACACTATCCGGCACAGGCCGCGTATTCGGCATCGGGCAGACGGCAGTGAATCCGCCTCTTGCTGCTGCAAGCGTTCCGGTTTCTATCGTTTCTTTATGCTCACCGCCCGGTTCCCTCAGATGGACATGGACGTCCACAAACCCCGGTGTGACGAGTCTGCCATCAAGCTCGATCGTTTCATCCGCCGCAGTTTCAATACCGGGTGCAATCCGGCTGATTCTGCCGTCACTGATAAGGATATCCTTCTTTATCTTTTCGCCTTGTTCCAGAACCATTCCATTTTTCAAAAGCAAACTCATTATTCAACACTCCCCAGAATTTCTTGTAGTACACTCATTCGTGCAAACACTCCGTTTTTCATCTGTTCAAAAATCACTGACTTTTCACTTTCAACCAGTTCCTCGGATATTTCCACCCCGCGGTTCACAGGTGCAGGATGCATCATGATCGCGCTCTCTTTCATCCGCCCGTACCGTTCCCGGTTCATACCATAATCTCTATTATAGGCCTCCCTGGTAAATCTGGCAGCGACATCATGCCGTTCATGCTGTACTCTCAGCAACATGATGACATCTGCTTCCCCGAGTGCCTCGTCCAGGTTTACATAGGGGACACCCATGCCGTGATCAATCCATTCAGGGGGCGCAGAGAAACGGACATTTGCTCCGAGTCTCTCGAGCGCCTGCTGGTTGCTGTGCGCTACTCTGCTGTGGACGATATCCCCGGCGATGACAATATTGAGATTTTTGAAAGTGCCGAATTTATCATAGATTGTCATCAGGTCGAGCAGTGATTGTGTTGGATGCGATCCACTCCCGTCACCGGCATTGATTACCGGGATGCCGAGACCGACCAGCTGTCCGTAGTATTCCGTTTCGGCATGCCGGATGACCAGCGCATCTGCTCCGAGGGCTTCGATTGTCTTGCATGTATCGTACAAAGTCTCGCCTTTTGAAACCGAACTGTAATTGACATCAAATGGAATCGATGTAATGTTCAGCTTCGATTCTGCCATCTCAAAACTTGTCTTCGTCCGTGTCGAATTTTCGAAAAACAGGTTGGCGATATATTTCCGCTCCTGAAAAGGCCTGAAATTTCCCGCCTTCATTTGCAATGCTCTCTTGATGATGCGCATGATATCTTCTTTTGATAAATGATCCATCGAAAGTAAATTATCCATGGTTTACCGGTTCCTCCTTATCGTCCGGCAGAATTGCATTCAAAATAATGCCGGCAAGTGCTGCGAGTGCCATGCCTTCCAGGTTGAACGGTATTTCCCCGATTGTGAAGTCCAGATGTGCTTTACCGATGCCTATGACCAATATGACAGATACTATGCTCAAGTTTCTTTTGGAATCCAGATCAATCTGTGCGTCAATGAGCATTCTGAGTCCGCTTGCTGCAATGATTCCGAACAGCAGTATGGAAACACCGCCCATCACGGGTGATGGTATGCTCTGCACCACAGCAGTGAACTTGCCGACGAAACCGAGTATGACTGCAAGTACCGCCGCTCCGCCGATGACCCAGACGCTGAAGATTCTTGTAATGGCGAGCACACCGATGTTTTCACCGTAAGTCGTTGTCGGCGGCCCGCCGATGATGCCGGCGAACATTGTTGCCACCCCGTCGCCGATCAGCGAACGGTGCAGCCCCGGCTTTTTGAAGAAGTTCCTGCCGACAACCTTGTTGATGACGACCTGATGACCGATATGTTCACTGACTGTTACAAATACTATCGGCAGCATTACAATCAACAGGCCAACATTGATTGAAGGTTCGTACGAAAGGAATGGCATATGTACATCCGGAAGATGAAACCATCCCGTGCCTCTGATCTGTGAAAAATCGACGATGCCGAGAAGCACCGATGTAATATATCCGCCGGCGATGCCGATCAGAATCGGAATCAGTCCGAGCACACCGCGCAGAAACACGGATGCGAGTATCGTAATTGTCAACGTGACGAAAGCGACGAATATGTAGGTCATGCTGTAACCTTCCTGGTTGCCCGAGTCCGTGTACATTGCCATGTCAACTGCAACCGGTGCAAGGCCGAGTCCGATAACCATTATGACCGGCCCCACGACTACCGGAGGCAAAAGATGCATCAGCCAACGGACCCCGAACATTTTAATTACCAGACCGATGAGTACATACAGGACACCGCTGAAGAACAGGGCGGTCAATACTTCTCCCAGACTGTTCGCACCGAGTGCAATCGTAATCGGCAGGATGAAGGCGAAGCTGGATCCGAGGTATGCCGGGATTTGTCCTTTGGTGATCAGTATATACAGCAATGTGCCGACACCGCTTGCGATGAGCGCCGCCGAAACAGGCAATCCTGTTAAGAATGGAACAAGTACTGTTGCCCCGAACATCGCGAACAGATGCTGTGAACTAAGCAGCAGCCATTGGCTCGGCTTCGGCTTTTCATTTACATCGAGGACAGGTTCTGTCGACCTCGTATAAATCTCTTCATTTTCTTCCATGGATGATTCCTCCTGTTATTCGCTGATGACCACTTCATTCGCATTATCATGTTCTTCAAGATAGACGTTGATTTTTTCTTCCCGGGCCGTCGGGATATTCTTCCCGACATAATCCGCACGGATCGGCAGTTCCCTGTGACCCCTGTCTATCAGAACAGCGAGTGAAATTTTCGACGGCCGCACGTGATTCAATATCGCATCCATTGCCGCACGGATCGTGCGTCCTGTATAAAGCACGTCATCGACAATGATGACATGGCGGTCGTCGAGCGGGATATCTATGTCGATCGCCTCTTCAAGAGCTTCTGTATCCGTCACTTTGTCATCCCGGTAGGCTGTGATATCAATCGTGCCTGTGGGAATCGTCACACCGTCTATCTCTTCCACTTTCTGCTGCAGCCGGTCCGCTAAAAACTCACCTCTTGTCCTGACACCCAAAAACACAAGACCTTCCGTGCCTTTATTCCGTTCCAGTATTTCATGGGACATGCGTGTCAGTGACCTGGAAATCTGTGCTTCATCCAGAATTGTTCTTTTTTTCATATTTCTCTACTCCCATTTGAATTTTTGTATAAAAAAATACTCATGTCCAAAGACATGAGTATACACGTATCCCAAAAACTTTACAGTCCGGCCCTAAAGCCTGCTGCATCCGTCCATATCATGTCTTTGAAGCCTCACGGGACTTCTTTTAAAGACATTTCATATTCACTTTTCTATAACAGTCTAGTCTTTATAATTTATAAAGTCAAGGGTTTATCAGGATTTACGGTTAAGTTCTGAAATCACTTCTTCGAATTCATCCGGAAGCGGTGATGTGAATTCCATATATTCACCGTTAGCCGGGTGGATGAATCCGATTGTTCCTGCGTGAAGCATCTGACCTTCTGTATCCAATGTTTTCCGCTGACCATATTTTGGATCGCCCGCAAGCGGGTAACCGATATATTTCATATGGACGCGGATCTGGTGGGTACGGCCAGTCTCAAGAATGCATTCAACCAGAGTAAAATCTTCATATCGTTCGATTACATTGAAATGTGTGACCGCTTCTTTGCCATCGTCCACCACGGCCATCGCCTGGCGCTCTTTGGGATTTCTTCCGATCGGTGCTTCAATCGTCCCCTTATCATGAGGAATCACACCATGAACCAGTGCAGTATATTTCCGGGTGACGGACTTGTCCACGAGCTGGTCGACAAGCCCCCTGTGTGTCACATCATCTTTTGCAACCATGAGCAGCCCGCTCGTATCTTTGTCGATTCTGTGCACGATGCCGGGACGAAGTTCACCGTTGATGCCCGAGAGGTTATCCAGCTGGTGCATGAGACCATTGACAAGTGTTCCCGATGTGTGTCCCGCAGCCGGATGGACCACCATCCCGCGGGGTTTATAGACAACTGCAACGTGCTCATCTTCATAAATGATATCAAGGTTAAGGTCCTCAGGAACAATATCACTTTCGACAAGTTCCCTTTCGTTCACTGTGACCAGATCTTCTGTTTTGACTTTGTAATTCGGTTTGACTGCATTTCCGTTTACCAGGACTATGCCCTCTTTGATACGCCCCTGCATATCACTGCGTGACGTATCTGGAATGATTTCTGCAAGAAAACGGTCGATTCTGAGACCGTTCTCTTCAGCAGATACTTTAATTTCCTGCATCTTTTTCACCTTTTCCCATAAAGAAGAATTCAACGAGCATCAACACTACACCAACAGTGAGTGCACTGTCGGCCACATTGAAGATCGGAAAATCATAGAAGATTAGGAGTACATCGACAAAATCCACTACTTCCTGAAATAGTATGCGATCGATGAAGTTGCCGAGGGATCCCGCAACGAGCATCACAATCGCAATCTGTAATAATAAGTTGTTCTTTGCTTCTTTAAAATATACGTAGACCAGGATGACCAGCACAATCACCGTAATGATATAGAAGAAGATCATCTGCCCCTGGAGCATACCCCACGCGGCACCACTGTTCCTGTGAGAAGTGATGGCAAGGTATTTACCCAGCACCGGAATGGATTCACCTTCCTCCATCCCTGTTACAACAAGGAACTTGGTCAGCTGATCCAGTCCGAGCAGGAATATGGCGAGTATCGCCATGGGAATGATTCTGTAGGAGGTTTTCATGAATACCTCCTACAGTGCATCGACAACTTCACGACATCTTGGACAGATATCATCGTCGCCTTCATTGATGGACTCAGCTGTAGAGTAATTCCAGCAGCGTTCACAGCGCGTACCTTCCGCGTGCTCCACTTTCACAGTGACATGGTCATATTGAATACCATCTTCCAGCATGTCTTCAACTTCAACCTGCGAAACGATGAACAGCTGTTCCAGTTTGCCGTTGATGTCATCGAAATTCAAACCTTCCGGCTGTGTCACATAGACTTTGGCTTCGAGTGATTTACCGATTACCTTTTCATTCCTTGCCACTTCGAGTGCCTTGAATACATCGTCCCGGACAGCCATGAAATGCTTCCATTTCTTGACGAGTCCAGCATCCACTTCCGCTTCTTCAGGCAGGTATTCCAAATGGACACTTTCTTTTTCCACATATGGTGTATGCTGGTGGATTTCTTCGGCTGTGTGCACGAGTACAGGCGCAAGAAGCCTGTTCAGCTCCGTCACGATTTTATAGAGCACCGTCTGCATGCTGCGTCTGATATGTGCATTTTCCTGCTCGATGTAAAGGATGTCCTTACCGTAATCCAAATAGAAGTTAGACAGATCGACATTGATATAATTCTGGAGCGCCTGGTACATTGACACATAGTCGTACCTGTCATAGCAGTCGCGCATCAGATTGATCATCTCATTGAATCTTTGGAACATGAACTGATCCACTTCCATCATATCTTCATATGCTACCGAATCTTCCGACGGCTTGAAATCTGCTATGTTACCAAGCAGGAATCTGAATGTATTCCTGATTTTACGGTACACTTCTGAAACCTGTTTAAGAATATCATCAGAAATCCTTACATCTTCTTCGAAATCGGAAGACATTACCCACAGACGGATGATGTCCGCGCCCATCTGTTTCATCACTTTTTCAGGCAGGATGACGTTGCCGACGGATTTGGACATCTTCTTGCCCTGGCCGTCCATGACGAATCCGTGGCTGAGCAGCTCTTTATATGGTGCAATCCCTTTTGTCGCCACACTTGTGATGATGGAGGAGTTGAACCATCCTCTGTACTGGTCGGAACCTTCAAAATAAAGATCTGCAGGATAAGTCAGGTAATCCCGTGTCGCAAGTACACCGCGATGCGTCGATCCGGAATCGAACCAGACATCCATGATATCCGTTTCTTTGGTGAACACTCCGTTTGGAGAGCCCTCATGTGAATAGCCTTCAGGCAGCAGATCTTTTGCGTCCCATTCGAACCATATATTTGATCCATGTTCTTCAAACAGCCCGGCAACATGTTCTATCACATCGGTATCAACGATTTCCTCACCGTTTTCAGCATAGAAGAACGGCAGAGGCACGCCCCATACACGCTGGCGGGAGATGACCCAGTCACCGCGGTTCTTGATCATGTTTGACATGCGTTTACGGTTCCACTCCACCTGGAATTTAGTATCATCCAGTGCATCAATGATATCCTGGCGTACATTGCGGATTGAAGCAAACCACTGCGGTGTCGCACGGAAGATGACAGGTGTCTTCGATCTCCAGTCATGTGGATAGGAGTGTGTGATGAAGTTCATTTTTATGAGTGCTCCGTTTGCATCGAGATCTTCAGTGATCACTTTATTCGCTTTGTCATAGAAAAGTCCTTCATATTTTCCCGCCTCTTCGGTGAAGACTCCTTTGTCATCTACCGGACTGAGGACTCCCAGGTCGTATTTCTGGCCGACGACGAAGTCATCGTCCCCGTGACCGGGTGCGGTATGAACACAGCCCGTACCGCCGTCAAGAGTGACATGGTCCCCAAGGACGACAAGGCTTGTACGGTCGAACAACGGATGCTTTGTCGTTACATATTCGAGTTCCGAACCTTGGAATTCCTTAGTGCGCATCACCTTCTCCTTATCGAGCTCGGCATCTTCACAGTAGGAATCAAGCAGCCCTTCCGCTACGATATATTCTTTGCCCTCATAATTGAACTGCACATAATTCAGTTCAGGATTGACCGCAACAGCGAGGTTTGAAGGAATCGTCCATGGTGTCGTTGTCCAGATGACGATCTGTACTCCCGGCTCGATGACGCCTTTGCCGTCTGCTACGTCAAATCCGACATATATGGACGGGGAGCGCTTGTCTTTATATTCAAGCTCCGCTTCAGCAAGGGAAGATTCACTTACAGGAGACCAGTATATCGGCTTTTTCCCTTTGTAGATCAGTCCTTTCGCCACCATATCTTTCAGTACACGGACCTGTGCCGCTTCAAACTCCGGCTTATATGTGAGGTACGGGTTATCCCATTCGCCGTCGATTCCCATGCGCTTGAATCCTTCACGCTGCTGGTCGATCTGGGTATTGGCAAATTCGATGCATTTGTTCCTGAATTCCTCGATGGACATGCTCTTGCGGTCCACGCCCTTATTGGTCAGCGCCTGCTCGATCGGCAGTCCGTGTGTATCCCAGCCCGGCACATAAGGTGAATAGTAACCGCGCATCTGTTTGTTTCTAATGATGATATCCTTGATGATCTTATTCAGCGCATGCCCCATATGAAGCGATCCATTGGCATACGGCGGACCGTCATGAAGAACATACGGCGTATTGCCTTCGTTCAATTTCAATTTCTTTTCATACAGGTTGTTTTTGCGCCACTCTTCCTGCATCTGCGGTTCTTTATTCACAAGCCCGCCCCGCATTTTAAATTTTGTTTTGGGCATCAGCAATGTCTCTTTGTAGTCCATTTCCGTTAACTCCTTTTTTAATGTGTGATAATAAAAAAGACTCCGGCCAGAGGTCAACAGGGGCGAATCTATATCCGCGGTACCACCCTTATTGACTCAGGTCATGAGTCCACTTGTCCAATATATATCAAATACATCATTAGTGATATCAGCACCGTCACTCTAAGCCGGAGCTTTCACCATCCTCCGGTCGCTGGTATCACTCGATGACGCCTGCATGTCTAACAATACTATTATTATGCTAAATATATGCCAATCCGTCAATATGTCATTCGTTTGATTTTGATTCCCTGTCTTCCAGGTCATCCACACGATGTTCCTGATTCTGTTCGAAATCGAGGAGATAATCCCAGTCTTCGGATTTCAGCAGATCGAGCTGTGCCTCCACCAGCATCTTGAATCTCGCCCTGAATATTTTGGATTGACGTTTCATATCTTCAGTCTGTGATGCAATGTGACGGGCGCGGGCCAGTGCATCTTCTATGATGCGTTCACGTTCAGCCCCGGCTCCCGTTACTATTTCATCCGCTCTATCCTTGGCAACGCGCTTTGTTTCATCTCCTGCACGCTGCGCAGTCAGTATCGCTTCATTGATGCTCGTCTCCACATTCCTGAAACTGTTCAGATTCTCTTCCCTGTCTTCCAGCAGGCCTTCAAGCTGTCTTATTTTCGCGTCGCGGGACTCCACTTCCTCCTGAAGTCTCTTCAGATGATCGCGCACCTCTTTTTCGTCCAGACCGCGGTACACTGTTGCGAATTTCCTATTCACCGCTTCTTCTCTATCCATATCTTTCACCTCAACTTGTGTTTACCCGTCTCTGTACAGTCTAACCGCGAGCCGGTATTTCCCTTTTCTAGTTTCCGCGATCAATGAATCGATGCGGAACCGTCCGAAGTGCCTCACCGATATGATATCGCCGGTTTCCATTATAAAGGATGGTTCGGTAACAATCGAATGATTTACCTTCACTTTACCTTTTTCAACACGGGTTTTGGATTTGGATCTTCCTTCATTAATGACTTCGGATATGATTGTATCCAGCCTGAAAGAGGAAGAAAGAATATCAGCCTGTTTCCCGTCATCAGCCGCATCCATGAATGCTTCATGGGGGATTTCATTCAGAGTGACCGGTGCATTCCTGATTCTCTCGAGGGACTGCTTGAACAGTGGTGCGTATGGCCTGGCAATCGCGAGCTGGATCCGTTGACCTACTACGATATCACCTATGAGAGAACGGTCGACGCCCACGTTCATGACTGCTCCGAGCACATTACGGTGATTCAATGTGACAAATTTTTCCGGGTAGTCTATTTCATAGACAAGCACTTCAAAATCATCTTTCTCCACTTCAAGAAGTTCGGGAATGATCATTGCCCGCCTTCTCTCACGGTCCCGGCCCCCGCCGCCATAAAATTCCACTCTCAGCCCAGGGTATGATCCGGCAATACTTTCCACAATCCGCCGTTCCCTCGGGTCCAGAAAATCCAGGAGCACCGGATAGTAATCCCTGTCTGCAATTTCAAATTTGCCATTCAGCATCGTAATCTTCTCATGCTCTTCTTTTCTGAAATGCTGATAGATCTCTTTCATCATTCATCCTCCGCCATCTTGCTTTATATACTTATATTACCATAAAAAAAAGAATGGACGCCCATGGCAGAATGCACATTAAGGATGTGATTTCCGCCAGACGCCCCGTATCATTATATATTCAATTTAAACCAGTGCCGTAATGATTGCCTGGAAGATGGAATTCAATCCTCTCAGGAACAGGTTTAGACCGATGATCAGAATGATCGGAGACAGATCAAGCATCCCGCCAAGCGGCGGAATCAGCTTTCTGACCGGCTCCAGAATCGGCTCGTAGATTTTACCGAGTATTTGTCCGAAAGACGACTCCCGGAGGGCCGGCAGCCATGAACTTAAAATATATATGATCAGACCCCATGTGAATATGGGGAAGACTGTATTGATAAAATTCCGTATGAACAACAGTATTTCAATGATTAATTGATTATCCAAAATAACTCTCCTTAAATTTCATCTGAGTGGTCTTTCTGTCCGCTGATTTCCCCTTCTACGCCTACGCTGTTGGGCGTGCACAGGAAGATGTCACTGCCGACTTTCTGGATATCGCCGTCGAGTGCATAAACAGTTCCGCTCAGAAAATCAACAATACGCTTCTTCGGACCATGATCTACTTTGGATAGATTAACCAATGCTGCGCGTTCATGTTTCAATTCATCAGCAATATCCTGCGTTTCTGAAAATACCCTGGGTTCGAAAAGACAAACTTTCGTATTGCTCGTTTCTGCCGTCATCAGCTTCGTCTCCTTCTCGTTCCTGTTTGTGCTTCTATCTTTCTCCTGGCGTTTTGCAGCTGATTTCCTTCTTTCAGGACCCCGAATGCCTTCCGCCATCTTTTTTCCCCGGACATTCTGATTCTGGTCTTTCGGCTGTTTTTTATCTGTCGGTTTATCTGCTTTTACCGGTTCAGGGCGTCTTCTGGCAGACTGTTCAAAGCTTGTAACCTTTGGATTCTGCTCTGACTGTTTCTTCTGCGGTTCTGAAGTTTCTGCGGGGACGTCCTCTTCATATTCTACGACGAATATATCTTTGAAAAACTTTTTGATGGCCATGGCATTCACCTGCTTCCCATAATTTTGCTGCCGATCCGGACGAAAGTCGCCCCATTTTGGAGCGCAATATCATAATCATTGCTCATTCCCATGCTGAGCTCTTTTATCTGTATGTTAGCACGATTGTCTTCTGCAAGCTTTTGTTTAAGCTCGGATAATCTTTTGAACACTTCAGAAATAAGTGACCTGTCTTCAGTATGCGGTGCCATGGTCATCAGTCCGATGACCTCGATCTTTTCATACTCACTCAAGGTTTCCAGAAATTCCGGAACCTCTTCCGGTATGAGACCGTGTTTGGAATCTTCACCGGAGACATTTACCTGTATAAAACATTTTACCGTATGATTGCTGTATTGTTCAATTTTTTTGGCAATCGATTCACGATCCAGTGAATGCAGATAATAAAGGTCATCTGCAATCTGTTTCACTTTGCGTGACTGCAGTGTACCTATGAAATGTACGTTAGCATCTGCTGGAAGTGCCTTTCTCTTCTCGAGGAAACCTTCCGGACGGTTTTCACCAAAATCCCGGACACCGGCTTCGTATGCTTCCAGAGTCTCTTCGACCGTATGGTACTTTGTCACGGCAATGATTGTCGCCTCATCACCGATTTCCTGCCTGATATTTGTGTAATTATCTTTGATCATTTATCTATTTCCTCCCGATGAATGCAAGGGCACGGCCCGTACCGCCTGATTCCAGACGATAGGAGAAGAACCTTTCCAAGTCTTCGGTTCCGACTTCCGTGACATGGACTGAATCCGGTTCTACACCGGCCCTGACTGCCTGATGGCGGTTGACGGCTTTAAGGTCAAGATCATACCCTTCATCGTGCCTCGTTACAGCCTCCTGCGGCAGTCCAGCTGCTTCCAGTGCGCTGATCACCCTGTCATCAACAGTATAACAGGAACTGTTGATGGCCACACCGATGACAACTTCAAGATCTTCCGGATTTCCGTCATACGTCTCAGCCATCCGGCCTGTGATGTTATGTGATGTCCCCCGCCATCCGGCATGCGCCAGTGCAGTGAAACTGTTTTTCCTGCTCCACATATAGACCGGAACACAGTCAGCAAAATTCATGGTGAGCAGTAAATCACGATTATATGTATAGATTCCGTCCACATCATAAAGAGCATCTGTCAATTGCCGTACATTTATACCTGCATCCTGTTCTGATACTTCACGGATATTTCCTCCGTGTTTCTGCACAGGCAGTACCCATTTGTCCGGGTCAATGCCGATTTCTGCAGCAAGGGCATCCTGATGCGCATGGACATTCGCAGAATCATCCCCAATATAAAGCGCCATGTTGAAGCTTTCGCTTGGATAATTACTCCTGCCGGCAGTCCGTTTAGTGTACCCGAGAAGTATATCACGATTTTTAAAACCCATGTAATGCTGATGATTTTCAAGATTCATAATGAACACACCTCAAAAAATAAGTCAGAAAGGCACGCCCTTCTGACTTAAGTCCTATTCTATCGTCTGCGCCTTGAACGGTTTCTAAGGAATGTCGGCACTTCGTAATCATCATCTTTCGTTTCTGCAGTGTTTCTTTCCGGTTCGCGTGCCGGGCGTGACGGTGGTGTCTCCTCGGCTCTCTGTGAAGTCGGATAGGAAACGGAATCTCTTTTCTCTTCTCTTTCAGGAGTTCTGTTCACAGATTTTTCATTGAAGCCGGTCGCAATTACAGTAACGACGATTTCATCTTCAAGTTCAGGGTTGATTACTGTACCGAAGATCATATTCACATCTTCGTCAGCTGCATCCTGTACGATATCCGCAGCTTCCTGCGCTTCGAACAGTGAAAGGGATTCTCCGCCTGTAATGTTCATGAGGACGCCCTGCGCACCTACGATCGATGTTTCGAGCAATGGGCTTGAAATGGCTTTTTTAGCCGCTTCTATCGCCCGGTTTTCGCCGCTGGATACGCCGATACCCATGAGTGCAGAACCCTGGTTTGTCATGATTGTCTTAATGTCTGCAAAGTCAAGGTTTACTTCACCGCTTACAGCAATCAGGTCAGAAATACCCTGAACACCCTGACGGAGTACGTTATCCGCTTCTTTGAAAGCTTCCATCATCGGAGTGGATTTATCCACGATATCAAGAAGTCTGTCGTTAGGGATGACGATAAGTGTATCTACAGCCGCCTTCATTGCGTCTACGCCGGCTGCTGCCTGAGTCTGACGCTTTCTGCCTTCAAATGAGAATGGTCTTGTAACGACACCTACTGTCAGGGCCCCCATCTCTTTAGCAATTTTGGCGACTACAGGGGCGGCTCCGGTACCGGTGCCGCCGCCCATTCCGGCAGTGACGAATACCATGTCCGCACCCTGGATTGCATCTTCGATCTGCTCACGGGACTCTTCAGCGGCTTTTTTACCGATGTCAGGGTTGGCGCCTGCACCGAGTCCGCGTGTCAGTTTTTCACCGATTTGGATTTTAGATTCAGCTTTTGAAAGATTCAATGCCTGTCCATCTGTATTAATCGCGATGAACTCTACATTCTGTATTCCATCGTCTATCATGCGGTTGACAGCATTATTACCGCCGCCGCCGACACCGATGACTTTCAGTGAAGCCATATGGTTGAAACCTTGCTCAAATTCTAACATTTTATTTTTCCTCCCAGTCATTCATCTTACTCAAACAAATTTTTAAATAGCTTCTTCATATATCCACGGTAGTCCTTAGGTTCGTTCGGGCGTTTTGCTTCTTCATCACTTTTTGTGACCGGTTCATCCGAACGTTCCTCATCATAAGCATAGTCGGAGTATTCTTCATCGTTTTGAGAAGGTTCCGCACTTCCGTCATCATAGGAGTACTGAGTCTTTTCCTCTTCCATCTGCCGTGCGTTATTCTCTTTACGTTTATTGAAAAGTCCCGTAAAGAAGCTTCCAGAGTCCTCTGCAGGAGTTTCTTCCACCGCTTCTTCAGGCTCCGTCTCATAATTATTAATTGTAACATATTCAAGTAGTTCATCAAACATTATTCCACTGGATATAGTAGAAATGGCACTGGAGTATTCAGGCTTCCTTGCCCCCATCTGTTTAGGGATATGAATCCTGATCTTTTCACTTACGAGGTCCTGCAGCAATTCTTTTACTCCCAGCAGGTTGACGGTGCCGCCTGTAACGACAAAACCGCCGCTCACCCTTGTAATGCCGGCCTCCTGGAGCTCAGTGAATACATCAAGCAGCATCTCCTCAAGTCTCAGCTCGATGATATCCGCCAGATCTTTCGGCGTCACTTCAATATCGGGTTCTCCGTCCCTCTGAGGCAGTTTGACGATATCTTCGTCCGATGCGAGGTCGAAAAACGCATGGCCGTATTGGTGTTTCACCTTCTCTGCGACTTCGAATGGTGTATTGAATGCTTCCGACAGATCATTCGTAATATGGTTGCCGCCGACAGGCAGACTCCCTGCATATTTCAATGCACCGCGCTCATAATATCCGAATTGTGTCAGGTCCGCACCGATGTCGATTACGACTCCGCCGAGCTCGACTTCGGATTCGCTGAGGACATGCTGATAGTTAACAGCGTCTGAATAGACATCGAGCACAGTCAGACCTGCGTCCTCTACACATTTGACAGCATTCATCAGCAATGAACGGTTTATGAGGATGAGTCCTGCATTGACTGAAAGTGACTGCGTTGCCATCATCTCTTTCGGATCCGCCACCTCATGCAGGTCATCCACTTTGAAGTAATTCGGAAATACAGTGATAACCTCTTTGTCACTGTGCATCTCCTTCTCCCTGATTGTTTCGAGAAGCTCTTCAATATGTTCTCCGTTGATTTCCGTTGATTGTCCTCCAAAACGGAGTTCCTCTTCACCCGTTCTGAAATCTGTATCAGTTATCGGCATTTTAAGAAAGACTTCATCAATTTCAATCCCTGATGAAATCTTGGCTTTTTTTATTGTATCTTTTATAGCATTTCTTGCCAGTTCAAAATCTCTGATCATCCCTTTGGATATCCCTTCAGTGAAGGTCTGACCGGTACCGATGACGTTTACACCATCATGGAACTTTTCGCCAACCACCGCTTTGACACTGGTGGAACCGATATCAAGGGCAACATAGTAATGTTCCTTCAACTCGTTTGCCTCCTAGCAAGCTTTTTCAGTTTTCTCTATATATAGTTTACATTATACCTTTCATATTGTGAACTATTTAGGAAGAATAGTCCAGTAAAAAAATGGACGGGGAATCACTCTTCCCCGTCCCCGAAACCAGATAATACTTCTTTTACATTTCCAAGCGAGCCACTTACATCTTCTATATACTGCGCCTGTACAGGTGTTTCGTAAATGCCCTGCTTGATATCCTCAGCCTCTGCACTGTCATAAGGCAGGAAACTGCTGCCGATTTCAAGATCAATTACACCTGCTGTACTGTCTCCGATTTCATTGCGCATTCCGATGTAGTAGTTCATCTTGCTGTCGATTGTACGGTAATCTGCTACAATTTCCTGTCCGTCATTCATGAACATATGGATTCTTGTTGATGATTGTTCTGACGGACGGTAATATATTTCGGATATCCCGTCCAATATAGAAGGTTCTATTTTGCTCAGACTGGAAACCAGAGCATCAAACTCTTCTCCCTCAAAGTAATGGAGTATCGGTGCTTCTTTAGGTGCTGCGGGAGAACCGCGCAGTACTCTTGCATTTTCCAGAACCGGATAATAGCTCCCACTGTTGGTGACGTAACCAAGTGCACGATATTCGGAAATATTGACATCCACACCGTTCCACCAAGATCGTTCCACCTGCACTTCCTCAATCGCCGGCAACAATGAAATGTTCTCTTCCGCCCGGCCTGTATCGATACTGAACATCTTATCCCCTTCTGCAAATTGGAGACGTTCGGCAATTTCGTCATCACTGATCAGACTGTTCCCCGATATGCTGATCTCTTTTACAGCACTTGCACTGGAAAAAACATACCAGACAAGGACGCCGAACATCAGGATGGCCAGCAGGACAAGACTTGTATAGACATGCACACGTCTCGGTTTTTTTAAATATGCCTTTAACGGCTTTCTTTCTTTTTTCGGTTTTGCTTTCGCTTTATCTTCCGCCGCTCTCTTTTTGACGGAAGAGTCATCTTTCCCGGCCCCATTCCGCTTCTCTTTGCCGGATGTTTTCCTGGAACTGTTGAAAGTATCGACGGAAATCGGTTTGCCGTCCCTGGTGAAGGTTTCTATCTCACCGGTGTCTTCATCATCCTCTCCCCCGTAATTTCCGGCGGCATGTTCGGAGGAAGACCCCCCGGCCGGTTTCGCTGCGGAGGGGATGTTTTCCTCAGACGATGGTCGGTGCAATGAATCATCAGGATTTACAGACGGCTTGCTTTCCGGCAGGGTTTGCTTACGGGATTCCCATTCCGGTTCGCCTTCAAGACGCGCCCTGAGCATATCATCTTTTTCCCTGCCGTCATTCCCGCTTTGATTTTCATCTTTCAGTTTCTTTTTGAGATTGTCAATATCCGGACGTTCTTCCATCGGCTCACCTCCTGATTCAGTCTTCTAAACTGCTGAAACCTTCTTTAAAATGATCGCCCCGTGCTTCGTAATCCTTGTACTGGTCCCAGCTTGCACAGGCAGGTGAAAACAGTACCGTATCTCCCTGTTCGCTTATTTCCGCTGCAAGCCGGATCGCATCATAGGGATTTTGTGCGGTCAGAGCTTCCTTGTGTGTCTTTTCCGCCAATTCCAGAAACTTATATTTTGTCTCACCAAAAGTGATGATCGTCCTTATACGGTCCATCCGGGGAATAAGATCGTCAACCGATTGCCCCCTGTCAAGACCGCCGGCAATCCAGATCACCGGTGTTTTGAACGTTTTCAGAGCAAAGGATGTTGCCAGATTATTCGTCGCCTTCGAATCATTATAGTAGGCGGTGCCACCGTGTGTTCCCAGATATTCCATACGGTGCGGGATGCCTCCGAACTCTTTCAATGTCCTGATGATCCCTTCGTCCGTTGCACCATTTGTCTTGGCGGCGATGACGGCAGCAAGAATATTCTCGTGGTTATGCGCCCCCATCAGCTTCACTTCATCCACATGGATAAGCGGAGTATCTTTATAAGTGATCATCCCTTCTCTGATGCAGGCACTTGCTTCGCCTCCGACGGAAAAATACTCCGTATCGATCGTGTGATCCAATTTTTCAAGTTTTTCTTTTTGCATACCATTGAAGATCAGCTTATCCTGCCGTCCCATATTTCTGAGAAGATTCAGTTTCGCGGCTTCATATGCTTCCACTGAACCATGATAGTCAATATGTGCTTCATAAATATTCGTGATCACTGCTGTATCCGGTTTAAAATCTCTGATGCCCATAAGCTGGAAAGATGACAGCTCCATTACGAGAATGGTGTCCCCGGTTGCCTCCTTTGCCGCACTGCTGGCCGGATATCCGATATTACCGCATAGAATCGAATCCAGTCCGGACTGGTTCAGCATCTCACCGATCAGATGGGTCACGGTAGTCTTGCCGTTCGTCCCGGTAATGCCGATAATCGGTGCCTCTGAGATATGACCTGCAATCTCCACTTCAGTGATGATCGGAATCCCCCTTTTTACTGCTTCCTTCAGAAATTCTATTTCATAGGGGATCCCCGGATTTTTAACGATAATCTCTGCATCGTTCAAAAGGCTCGATGGATGGTGGCCGTCAACAATTTCAACGCCCCACCCTTTCATTGTCTGTCTGACACGCTCGTCCGCTAAAATTTCGTTCGTCGTCAGAACTACGTGGGCGCCGAGTGAGACCAGTGCAGAAACAGCGCTTCTGCCGCTTCGCCCATAACCCAGGACGATGACTCTTTTATTTTTGAATCCATCATATTTTTCCATTTATATTGCCCCCAACAATACGCCGAGAGCACCGGCTGCTGCTCCGGTCGCCCAAAAGACGATGACAATTTTCCATTCGCTCCAGCCGATGAGTTCAAAATGATGGTGGATCGGTGTCATTTTAAAAATACGTCTGCCGGTCAGTTTGAATGAGGCGACCTGCAGCATGACCGACGCTGTCTCTATGACGAACACAATGCCGATGATGAGCAGCAGGAGGCTGTCATTCAGCATGATTGAAACTGTCGCGATGATCCCGCCGAGCGCAAGCGATCCGGTGTCACCCATGAACAGCTTTGCAGGATATTTATTGTAGACCAGAAATCCGGCAAGGGCTCCTATCATGATGACCAGGAAAAGCGCCACTGCCATCTCTCCGCGCATCAGTGCAATGGCAAGGAAACTGCCGAATGCAATGATTGAAAGACCGGTGGCCAGACCATCCAGTCCGTCCGTCAGGTTTACAGCATTGGAAAAGCCCACCTGCCAGAAGACGATCCACACGATGAATAAAATCCCGAGGGGAATATTAAAACCAGTTCCCGGAATATGTACAGCAGATGAAATATCAGGAATCGCAAAAGTCATGATGAAATAAACGATGACCGAGACGAGTATCTGCGCCAGAAACTTCTGTTTTGACGTCAGCCCCGTATTGTCTTTCTTTACGACAATGATGTAATCATCAATGAAGCCGATCAGTCCAAAGCCGACTGTGACTATGATCAGGACGAGCATTTTGTATGGGTCATCAACAAACAGCAGTGATATGAGAGCGAGCACCAGAATCGGGACCAGATAAGTCAGACCGCCCATTGTCGGCGTGCCTGTCTTCACCTGATGGCTTTCGGGCCCTTCTTTTCTGATCGACTGGCCAAATTTCATGCGTTTTAAAATCGGGATGGAGACCGGTACAAATACCGCAGTGAGTATAAAGGCAGCCAGCCCTAAAATTGATAATGGTAATAGTGTAAACATTTTGTCCTCCTCTAATCATTCGGATCATTCGATGACAGTGTCAACTCCAGAGCCGTATCTTCAGTTATCGGTGTTTCCGGTGCTACAGATTGTTCCTGAACAAAGCCTTCGCCTTCTACAGAGACATCGATTCCCATGAACTCACCAAACATCAGGGTTTCTCTTTTCGACAGTCCTGTAAGATCAGGCATCAGCTGTTCACCATCCGTTTTTACAAAGAATGTATCATATGGCAATAGTGTATCATTTTTTGGATAATGATCTACAATTTCTTCCCCGTCACCGGTGATGATCGTCTGTATCGTGTCTTTGGCTGCCGGTTCTGCTTCAGAAAGTGTCTGCCCGGTATAGTCGCCGACTTCAACCGCTTCCCCGCCTGTACCGTCATCTCCACCTTCGACTTCCAGGTATTTCAATGTGCGTTCCATCAAAGGATTAAACCCATGCATAACGCCGTAGTCCCATGTATCCGATTTATTTTTACTTGCCAGCTTGATACCGTAGTAGATGATGACTTCAGGATCGTCTTCCGGTGCATAGCCGAGGAATGATGTCAGGAATTCATAATCGCCGTCCATATATCCCCCGCCCTCAGGATCGATGATCTGTGCCGTACCGGATTTTCCGGCGACTTCATAATCCTCCAGCAGATACTGCGAGTTGTGATCTTCGGAACCGCCGACCAGAGTATTGATCTCTTCCTGCGTCTTATTCGCGGCTTCTTCCGGGATGACCTGGCGTACGACGGTCTCTTTTCCGTCATGTATCACTTCACCTGTCTCCGGGTCCGTAATCTCATCGACGACATACGGTTTTTTCATCTTGCCGCCGTTGAGGATCGCTGTCATACCCTGGATCATCTGTATTGGTGTAACAGTGGATGTCTGGCCGAATGAAGTTGTTTTCCGCTGCAGTTCATTATCCCATGCCAGAATGCCTGATGGCTCATTCGGGAATTCAGAGCCCGTCGGTTCACCAAACCCGAATTTTTTGTAATACTCGAGCATCTTGTCTTCCCCGACTTTATCCTGCAGGAGCATCATCAGTGCATTGGATGAATACTGCATGCCCTGATTGTAGGTGATTTCTCCCCATCCTTCTTTCTGCCAATCGTAAATCGTATGTCCATTGACATCATAGGAACCTGATTCATATGTTGCATTCGGATCATACTCACCTTCCGCGATTGCGGCAGCCAGACCGAACACCTTGAATGTGGAGCCCGGTTCAAAGGAATATTGATAGAGCATATTCAGCCAGCTGTTGCCGAATCCTTCCCGTGTCCTCGGATTGAATGAAGGTCTCTGGCCACTTGCCAGGATTTCACCTGTTTTTGCATCAGCGACCACGGCAAAAAGTTCTTCCGGCTCAAAATGTTCCTCCATGGTATCAAGAGAATCCTCCAGATAAAGCTGGATGTTCGAATCGATCGTCAATTTCATATTCGCTCCGTCCTGCGGCGGTTTCACCGTATCGGTATTTGGAACGATATACCCCCACAGGTCCTGCGTATAGTTTATTTTTCCGTCCTGACCGCTCAGGACATCATTATAGGCACGCTCCAGCCCCATCTGTCCGGACAGCTCATCACTGCCTTCCGACTCTTCTGCATATCCGATGAGATGTGAGGCAAAGTCCCCGTTCGGATAGAACCGCTTGGTTTCCGCGACGAATACAAGACCCGAGACTCCGGACTCCTCCAAGGTCTTCTTCTGATTATATGAAAGGTCTCTGCCTTCCTTACCGAATTCAACCTGGAACTGTTTCTTCTCAACGCCTTCTTTTATGCGCGCTTCTATATCTTCCTGGTCCATGTCAATCACACCGGCAAGCGTCTCTGCCGCTTTTTTGGGATCTGTGACATGATTCGGGTAATCAGAATCGGTTATCAAAGCCAGGCGGTAGGACTCCATATCACTGGCCAGGACATTACCGTCCCTGTCCGTTATTTCTCCGCGTTCCGCTTCGGTGACCGCCGAGCGTGTAAATTTATCATGGCCATGTGCCACGAGATCTTCATCATCCAGCGTTTTGGCAATCATTAAATAACTGAATTGCCAAAATATGCAAACAAAAAGCACTCCTATACCAAGATAAATTAGGAGCGCACCGACTGATAGTCTTTTTGTTTTATCGCCAAGCTTAAATCTAATCCTTGCCATACTTCTCAGCAACCTTTACATTTCCATTGTCCAGATCAAGTCCGAGTTCATTTGCCTTTTCATATATTCTGTCATAGGATGCAAGATGCGTCACTTCCGTCTTGAGCTCGCTGATCTCGCCTTCCTTGATTGCAATTTCATTTTCAATCTGCGTCTTTTCCGTCTGCAGTTCGTAAGCATCCATTTTTAAAGATAGCACATAAATCGCTGCAGCCGCAATCAAAACCAGTAACGTCAGATAAACAAGGGTCTCTGCTTTTTTCAGACTGACAAAGCGTGTTCTGGTTCTCGTCCGGGATTTCTTCTCTACCTTCGGTTCAACCTGCGTTTCAGGAAGAACATTCCGGGTGTAACTCTCTACTGCCATAATAACACTCCCTACTTCTGCTTCTCTGCAATTCGTAATTTGGCACTTCTTGCCCGAGGATTATTCTCCAGTGCATCTTCATCTGCAATGATCGGTTTTCTGTTTACGCGTTTTAAAATCGGCTGGTATGCTTCGGGAACCACCGGCATATTCCTTGGCAGCTCAGGTCCTTTTTCATATTCCACAAACATCTGTTTACATATTCTATCTTCCAGTGAATGGAAAGTGATGACTGACACTCTTCCACCTTTATCCAGAAGTTTGATTGCCTGTTCGAGTGAACGTTCAAATACACCCAATTCGTCATTCACTGCAATCCGCAAGGCCTGAAAAACACGTTTGGCCGGGTGGCCGCCCGTCCTTCTGAACTTGTGCGGAATCTGGGATTTGATGATTTCAGTCAGTTCTGTGGTCGTCTCAATTGGAGCGTCAGCCCTGCGCCGCTCTATCTCCCGCGCAATCTTTTTGGAGAATTTTTCTTCCCCGTATCTGAAAAAGATGCTTACGAGCTGCTCATATGAATAATCATTGACTATTTCATGTGCATCGAGGTCGCGGCTCTGATCCATTCTCATATCGAGCCTTGCTTCCCTGGAATGGCTGAAACCGCGTTCCGTTACATCGAGCTGCGGGCTCGACACACCCAGGTCGTATAAAATACCGTCAATCTTATGTACATTTATGTTTTCAAGTTCTTCCTGCAAGTTTTCAAAGTTGGCACGGATCAACGTCAGGTTTTCCCTATCCTTGAATTTCTCTTCAGCATTCCTGATGGCTGTCGCGTCCTGATCAAAAGCGATGAGCCTTCCTGTTGTCAGCTGATCGAGAAGGTAAGCAGTGTGACCGCCCCCACCCAGGGTGGCATCCACATAAATACCTTCCGGATGTACATTTAGTCCATCCACTGTTTCTTCCAATAGAACGGTCTCGTGTCTGAACATTCCTTCACACCCTATAAATCAAAGTCGATTAAATCTTCTGCAATATCTTCAAAGTTTTCTTCGGATTCCGAGTAGAAAGTATCCCATTCCATCGTGTCCCATATTTCAATACGTCCGGAAACACCGATGACTGTACATTCCTTGGTCAACCCTGCATAATCACGCAAATTCTGAGGGATGTTGATCCTTCCCTGCTTATCCAGCTCCACGGCTGTTGCACCTGAAAAGAACAGCCTCATGAATTTCCTTGCGTCTTTTTTAGTCAGCGGCAATGCTTTCATTTTCTCTTCGATCTTCGCCCATTCATCCATCGTATAACCAAACAGACATTTGTCCAGACCCCGAGTGATGATGAACTGTTCATTCAATTCTTCACGAAACCTGCTCGGAACGATCATTCTTCCTTTCGCATCGAGCTGGTGCTTGAATTCTCCCATGAACATATCCATCACCTCCGCCTCTATGAATAATCTACCACATCTCCCCACTTCATACCACAATTTCTATGCTATTCAACATATTTTATTTTCAGACAATAAAAAGACAGTTCTCCCCACTATGGGAAAACTGTCTGTAAATACTGATATCATAAGGTTTTTATAACTGTAAGTTCTGTCGTGTAAGAGAGTTTTGGATAAGTGGGGGGGGCGCCCTTGAACATCCACGGATGATAGACACGCTCCTGAAGTTCGCCATTCGGCATCAATTTCTCCGCCACCTCATCAAGATCATTCAGCTGGTGCCGCAGACTGCGTTTCACTTCCAGTTTATATCTTCTTTTCAGGTAATCCAGCTGTTTTTGATGCATCTTCATGTTTGCTTCTATCAACTGTCTGTACTGTTCCCTGCCTGTACTGTTTTTCATGTCGTTGTAATCCTTCTCGATCCGGCCGCCTATTTCATCCACTTCAGCGAGGAGTGATGCGTCGGTATGAGTTTGCAGAAGATGATTTTTAGTTTCATCAACTTTTTCCAGCATATCTTTGGAAAGTGTGAGGTTATGCTCGTCCATCAGCTTACGAATCCGCATGTCTTCGTGGATGATCTCCATGCGTTTCAGAACGATTGGCATGGGCACATTAAGCACTTCAAATACTTTATGAAGTTCGCCCCAGTATTTGACTTCAGCACCGCCGCCTGCAAAAATGAGCGTATTAAAAACCATTTCCTGCATGAGCGGCCTTGTCACAACGTTATTGCTGAAAGTTTCAGGTGTTGCGGCGAGACGCTCCACAAGCCCCTGCCGGTCCACCGGTGACTCATCTGATATAAATTCGCCATCCTCGAAGGAGAGCAGTGTACGGTTATATTCCGATCCGGAAAACAGATGGACATTCGTATCCGTTTCTATCATCCTGCCGATGTCCGCTTCAGCATCAAATGCTTCCTGCCCTTCTCTGAAGGCCGCGTCTATTTCCCCATGCCGGTCGATCATCTCTTCAAACATCGGGATTTCCAGTTGACGGACTTTTCTGGAATGCGCATTGAAAATGATCAGCCCTTCTTCTTTGAACGCATCATGGACAAGTGCATGGAAAAGCTCTGTCCAGTATTCATTTGAATCTATCATTCTGATGATCTGGTCCTTCTTCCCATGCAGGAAGCCGGAATCTCCACATCCATCGATAATCTTCTGCAATACCTTTTTCATTTCTGCCTTGTCATATTTATAAAAGCCGAGACTTATCGGTACGCTCAGGTTGGGTTTGTATGAGATTTTACGCCTTCTCCTGTGGTTCCTGTCATATATATAGGTATGGTTCACTTCTTCGAAATCATGATCTTCCCCGGCGATCCAAAAAACGGGCACCGCTTCATAACCATGATTTTCCCTGATTTCATCCACCAGTACCAGAAGTGTCACAATCTTGTGCATGATATATGCCGGGCTCATAAAAAGTCCCGCCTGCTGTCCGCCGATGACTACACGGCGGCCTTCCCTCAATTTGTTTATATTATCCATCTGCGGCCCGCTCAAACCGAACCCGGACATTTCCTCTTCGATAATATCCGCGAGTTGTCCAGTATGCTTATGTACAGGTCTTTTAAGTACAGTCTCGATACTTTCTTTATCATAGGATAGGTTTTGGTAATATTTATAAAGCGTTTTATCCTTCCGGCTGAACCGCTGTGTGAAGCAATCCTGCTGGAAGTCTATACATTCGATTTCCATAACTTATCTCCTTCATCAAATATGCTAATCTAATTATAAATATTATACGCATATAAAACAATTGAATGATTTCAGAGAACTATACTATAATGATGGCAAAGGAGAGAATAAAAATGGCAGAAGTAAAAAACTTGGCAATAAACTACAAAACAGTTGAAGATTTCAAAAAATTCAGGGAATATGGCGCACAGGAACTTCAAATGACCAAAGAGCTTGAGGGAAACATGATCGATGCCGACATCAATTCCCCTTTCTATGGTATCTATGTGGGCGACAATCTGGCAGCCCGCATGTGCCTGTATACAAAAGAGGATAAGCATCAGCCGATTTTCGACCCGCCGCATGATTACATGGTGATCTGGAAACTTGAAGTCCTTGAGAAATACCATGGTAAAGGTTTTGGCAGCGAGCTGATCGAATACGCTAAAAGTTTTGATATGCCCATAAAGGCGATCAGCCGTCAGAACGCGAGACCATTTTTTGAAAAGCACGGATTTGAAACACTGAAATATGATATCGAACGCGATATGGCGGATGATCCGCTCGTCTGGTATCCGAAAGGTTACGTGCTCAACCAGTAATCCTTCTGATAATTAAAAAAAGAGAGCCGCTGATGACTGATCATCAGCGGCTCTCTTTATCGCTGCCAATTAGTTGGCTGCAACATCTTCACCTTTATAGCTGCCGCATTCTTTACATACACGGTGAGAAAGTTTCATCTCTCCGCAGTTAGGGCATTCCACCATACCAGGCACTGAAAGTTTCAAGTGCGTACGGCGTTTTCTTTTACGTGTAATTGAGGTTCTTCTCTTAGGTACTGCCATGTCTTAATCCTCCTTATTCTCATTGTCACTTTCCAGCAGTGACTGTAGCTTTGATAATCTCGGATCCACTTTTTGTTCTTCCTCATCTTCCAGTTCCTCTTCTGTCATAACAGACCAGGTGCTGCCGCCGGCAGGCACTTCGTCACTCTCAGTTACGACCAGAGGGAGGTTGACAACGATAAGTTCACGAACTACGGGTTCCAAATCCAAAGTGTGGGTCACTGGATGAACATTTTCATCCAATTCGTCGGTTTCTTCCGCATCTTCATCAAATTCTTCATAGGATTCGATATGGAGCGGAACCTCGATATTTTCTGATGTTCGGCTATCGAGCATATTAACCACCGTATCGATGGTGAGATCTATGCCGATCCGCCTTGACCCGACATGCATTTCACCTTCGACTGATGTCTCGTTGATGCTGACGACATCTTTTCGATCTGTTATCTCTTTGAACTGGATTTTTTCATTCACAGCGATACTTTCATTACTGAACTTTTTCAGCTGTGTCAATGACCATCTCATATAGTTTCACCTCTTATGAGCACAAAAAACATTGTACAGTTAACAAGGTCTTCTGTCAAGTTATTTTCTTAACACAACAATATTATAACCCTTTCATTTTCTGTTACAATTATACTGCACAGGAAAGGAGTTTCATAGATGATTATCACATCTTTAATCACCGAATACAACCCGTTTCATAATGGGCACATCCATCATATTGAAGCGTCACGCAGACTGACCGGCGCGGATGTTGTGATTGCCATCATGTCAGGCAATTTTACCCAGCGCGGTGAAATAGCCATTACGGATAAATTCACGCGGGCAGAAGCTGCGGTCAGGCATGTCGATCTGGTTGTGGAGCTTCCTCTGTATAATGCTGTGAGCTTTGCCGATGATTTTGCTCTTGGCGGCGTCCATATTGCAAAGCTGCTCGGCAGCACCAATATCGTATTCGGCAGCGAATCCGGAGATATCGAAGATTTAAAGCATGTATATCGGGAACTTAAGGAAACCGATATACAGGATAGGATGAATGCATTGATGAAAGAAGGCTTCAGCTATCCGCGGGCCGTGAATGAATCGATTGGCGGCAATGTGTTCAAGGGCGCCAACAACACGCTTGGACTCTCCTACATCCGGGCGATTGATACTCTGGGTGCACGGATTGAACCGCTGACCATCCCCCGGCTCGGCAACCGGTTCAACGATGAAGCACTGTCGGAGTCAAGGTTCTCCAGTGCAACGAGCCTGAGGAGGGCCCTGAATGAAAACCGCCTGGAAGAAGCCATGCGCTATATGCCGGAATTACTCGCAAGGAATATAATGGCCGGTACTGTTTTATCCAACGAGAATATCTTTGATACACTGAAAATCATCATCAGCCGCTGCAGCCATTCTGAGCTCCGTAATATATATATGATGACAGAGGGGCTCGAGTACCGGATCAAAGACAGGATCAGACAGCATGATTCCTATGATTCTTTTATCAACAGCGTAAAGACTAAGCGCTATACCAGGACTCGGCTCAACCGTCTGATGATTTCAATACTCCTCAATATCACAGAGGACAGGATGAGAGCATATACGCTGCCCGATACCATCCGGGTGCTCGCAATGAATGAAACCGGACAGAAGTATTTGAAACAGCTCCCCCGGGATCTTGAAGTGATAACAAACGTGAACAGTAAAAACCGCAACTCCATCCAGGCGGAGATTGCGGCGACTGACATCTATAATGTATTTGCAAAATCAGACAGGCATGATTTCAATACACCGGTAATCATTGCCGGGCGAACTTCTCCTTAAGCGCCTCTTCCACAAGCGGCGGGACGACATCTTCAGTCTTTCCGCCGTATTTTGCAACTTCTTTGACGATTGATGAAGAGATGAAAGAATAGTTGTTGTTTGTCATCATATAGATCGTCTCTATGCTGCTGTCGAGCTTTCTGTTCATTGAAGTCAGCTGCATCTCATATTCGAAGTCGCTGACCGCACGGAGGCCTCTCACTATTGAACCTGCCCCGACTTCCTGGCAGAAATCGATGAGAAGTCCGTTGAATTCCCGGACTTCTACGTTCGGCAGATCTTTTGTCACCTTCCTGATCAGCTCAACCCGTTCCGCAGGCGTAAACAGACCCTGCTTTGATGAATTCTTAAGTACTGAAACATACACTGTGTCGAATACTTTGCTCGTTCTTTCAATAATATCCAAATGTCCATATGTAATGGGATCAAAGCTCCCGGGACATACTGCAATTCTTCCCATTTCTACCCTTCCTTTACAAGTACATTTACTTTAATCGTACCATAGACGGCTTCTTTGACACTCATGAAGGCTGTCGTCTGACAGCCTTCATCCTTATGCGTCTCCGCTATGATCCGTCCGTCTGCTTTCAGTATACCGAGTTCATCAATCATGGCAAGGGCATCCGTCACAATATCTTTGTGATATGGCGGATCCAGGAAAATCAGGTCGAACTGCCTCCCTCGCTTCGCAAGCGCTTTTAAGGCACGACGGTAATCGTTCCTGAAGATTTCCACACTTTCTTCCATGCCTTTTGTGTTCTTCTTCAGAATCCCGACAGCATCACGCGCCCCGTCGATGAACACTGCGGAGTCCGCACCGCGGCTGATTGCTTCAATACCCAGCGCCCCGCTTCCCGCAAACAAGTCCAGTACATCGCCGTCGGTCCTTCCCAGAATATTAAAGATGTTCTCCCTGACTTTGTCAGTCGTCGGGCGTGTATCATTCGAATTCAAAGTTTCAATCTTTCTCGCTTTATATTTTCCACTGATGATTCTCACTGTCAAATCCTCTTTCTTTCCTCCCGGGGTTGGTTTAAAATGATAATGGGAGTTGATAAGCATGCAAAAATTCATCACACTCGGTGAAGGCTATGGCGACATTTTCGAATTGGAATCGCTCATCAGCCACAATCATACACGCATCGACAAAGCAATATTCTTACATACAGGGGATAGCCATTCCACTTTTCTGCTCGTCATGCAGCCGGTCCGAGGCAATTTCCAGGCGATCTACACCATCTATAACGGCATCCGGTACAATCAGGGACAGGGACAGAAATACACACTCATCCGCGGATGGTGTGAAGGGAAAAACATCCCGGTCATTGAATTTTCCGCAAGAGACCCTGAAGATTTTTATGAACGTGAACAATTCTACCAGTACATCACCGGCGTGCTGAGGCTGAACCACCTGATTCCACCGATGTAATAAATCATATTACACGGTAATCCCTGGCCTCATAGTTCTCAGTACTGTACTCCCGCCTGATATTCGGATATTCGGATACGATCACTTCTCTGACATATTTAAGCTGTTCCAGCATTTTTATTGTTTGAGAAAGCTCGGATTCGTATATATATAATAGTAAGTACTTCTTATCTTTATTCACGTATATGAGGTGGCCGTGCCGTTTCAATTGTCGTATGAACTTATTTTGTTTAAAATATATATATATGCCAATACGCTTTTCAAGCATTATACCCCACCTTATAAATTTATATAAAGATATGATACCATGTTAATGAACAGTTTTAAAATGAATCTATTACTGGAGGCAATGAATTATGAACAAGTGTTTCAAAGGATTTTTAACAGCTGTGGGTGTTGCCGGCGGAGTCATAGGAGGTCTGTGGGTCAGCACGAAGCTGATGAGCGAGACTAAGATCCGGGACATCAAACCTTACTTCAGACACCGTTCTCCTTATATTTTCGCGCATCGCGGAGGAATGGGGCTTGCGCCTGAACATACTATCGCGGCGTTTGACAAAGCTTCAGAATTCAATGTAGATGGTTTTGAAGTTGATGTTCGCATGACCAAAGATGAAGAAATCGTCGTCTTCCATGATGCTTATGTCGACCGTACTTCCAACGGTGCAGGCCGTATCAGCAACATGACGCTCGATGAGCTGCGTGCACTTGATTTCGGCTATCATTTCAGAGATGTCGAGGGCAATCATCCATTCAGAGAGGCTGAAGACGTGAAAATCGTCACTTTGAGAGAGCTCATCCAAAAATATCCGGACAAACTCCTCAATATCGATATCAAGGATGCGCCTGAATCCTATGAAGGCAGTCTGATGCCAAGCCTGCTGTATAGATTGATCGATGAGCTTGAGGTCCATGATCGTGTGCTCGTCACAAGCTTCCATGATGAACAGATTGAGCGCTTCCGCCTGTATTCAGGTGAAGATGTGGCACTCGGTGCCGGAGAAGATCAGGTAAGGAACGCATACCTTGCATATTCTTCATGCTTCAAGCATCTGTATACTCCAAAAGCGGATACCTTCCAGATTCCGCCGAAATACAATAATATCCCGCTTGATCGTGAAGGCTTCATAGATTACCTGCAGAGTCTTAACATCGCAGTTGGGTACTGGGTCATCAATGAAATGGATGAAATGGATGCACTGATTCAAAAAGGTGCCCACACAATCGTTACGGATTTCCCGGATATCAGCCACCACCTTCTGAATGAAAGATATTAAAAACGTTCCATCTCCCCTCCTCATGGAGCGGGAGATTTTTATTATATTCATGAATAAAAAAAGGACAGCCACTGACAGACTGTCCTGATTTCCATATTAGATTGCCGTTTGACATCCGCAGCTCCCACCGGTCGAACATCCGGATTCTCCTCCGACAGAGAAGAACGGATTGCTGCTGACGACGTTTACGTTGCTGCTGACGCCAATGCTCACATGGTAGAGGATTTCATCGAGAAGTGACTGTATCTGATACTCAGCCCTCCTGTACTCCATTATGACAGGGTTCATATCCAGTTCTTTTTTGAACTGGTTGATTTCCCTTCTCTTTGTGCTGAAGTCAGGATGGTATTTCCCGAACCTCTGCACTTCTTCAAACGCTTCCTTCATTTTGGTGAAACGATCTATCAGATCGGATGCGACCGGATCTGTGTCCAGAAGCTCCCTGTATTTGCAGTAGTGCTTATATTCCGTAGTCTCCATAACCTTTTTGTTCAAGGCATCGAGCTGATCCATGATTTCCAATTCTTTTTCAGTTATCATTTACATCACCTCTCCCCAATAGTACCATATCCAGGGACATACCTTCCACATCCGTTTTTACAAAATACATAAATTCCATTTGCAAGTCTCATGGATATGGATTAAAATTAAAGTAATGCAAAATGCTTAGGGAGGAAATTTCATGGTATTTGAAAACTCTGGTCTTGAGACAATGGTTGTTTCTCAAGATATACTGCAAGACACAATGAACAAAAATGGGCTCGTTCTTGGAGGTTCCTGGGACTACGAACGCATGACTTTCGACTATAAATATGAAGTGCCGGAAGGAATCTACTACTTACGTGTGCCAGGCTATGCCTTGGAAGGAGATGTAGGCGCAAACAGCGCAGTCCTCCAGCTGATGGATCCTTATATGGGTAAACACTACTATCCGACAGGTATAGAATACGGCAGCGACGAGCATTTCCCTGAGAGGATTGTCGACAACGCAGTAGAAAAAATAAGAGCTGTAGCAAAAGATCTAAAAGCGCTTGTCTAATACTTAATTATAAAAAAGGAACACGGATGTGTTCCTTTTTTGTATACCCATGCATATTAAAGACTGGATCCGATTGGATCCGGTCTTTAATTAACCCTGAATGATTGCTCTGAACAGAGAAGTTGTTTCTCCTCCCGGATACAGCATGTACAGAAGTACATAAACCATAACGCCTGTGATTGCCGTACCGAACCAGATTACAGAAGCCCATGGTGCAAGTTTTCTGTGTTTTGACAGTTTTCTTTTAGCTCCGAAATAAATCTGTGTACCGCCGAGGAAGGCACCTGTAGTTGCCAGTATAATATGGAAAACCAGGAACACTGTATAGAACGGCACCAGATAATCCGGCCCGCCGAAAGCAGTGTTGCCGATGAATATCGTTCTTGATACATAAATTATGAAGAAAATAACCGCACTGACTGCAGCGTAGGTCATCATTTTCTGATGCCCTTCAATATCCCTGTGTTTTCTGATCTTATGGATGCCAATCCCCATGAAGATTGCACTGAGTACGATAAAAAAAGTACTGATTGTTGGTAATAGATGCACGGTGTATTTCTCCTAACTGATTATCTTATCTATATTGATTGAATAGCTCTTTTTGGATTCGCGCATTTTCCAATGAGCGTCTCGTCGTCTCTTCTTCATCCTTGCGTTCATCCCTGAACCAGCTGAAGAATATGAAGCCCAGCATGAAGCCGAAGAAAACTTCCTGGAGTACTTTCATAATGATGCCGCCAGTCTGCTGATCCATAACCGGTGTTGTATTTGTAAAGTACTCCGGTCCTGAGATCAGGCCCTGGCCTTTCAGACCATCAAGCACGCCGGACGGCACGCAGAGTTCCATTGCTGACAGCCAGGCATCTCCATCTGTGTACGTTTCATACAGCGGCGTACCCGCAAAGATAATCAGGCCGCAGGCAGGCGTTAAAAGTGCGCCTATACTGAATACATACAGCATCTTGAATAACCCACCCATATGATTCTCTTTCGGTTCCACTTTATTGAATACCGGATAGAACATCAGAATGGCCAGCAGGAAAAGCAGGGCGTTGAATGCAGAGTGCAGCGGACCGCTCTGTTTCAGAAAATCAAGTACAACCGGCAGATGGTACACCGAGAAGACACCGTTGAACAGGATAAGTGTTATCAAAGGCTTTCTTGTTATGCTGAATACCTGTTTAATGACAGGCAGGTTCACAAAATACTTCCATACATATCCCGGTATTGCATAGAACATCAGCGGTGCAATAAGCAGGAATACGACTGCCATCTGCAGCATATGGAAGCTGAACAGAATATGACTGAGTATGTCGACAGGTGCGCCGTACATTGCGTAGAGCAGCACCATGCTGGTTATAAAGACAACACCCTCTTTCGTCCTGAGCGGTCTGCCGTCTTCAAAGTTCCGGTACCATTTCTTTGTGATTAAGAAATAGAGTACTGTCAGAAAAACAGTGAATATGAAGAAATACGGGCTCCAGTTTGCTATGAAGCCGAATATGGATATAGACAATATATTTTCCATTGCAATCATCCTTTAAAAATTCGCTTATTTCAAGTATAGAATCAAAACCTCGCCACATCAAGTTCTTCCGCGTGACAATATAATGACAAAAGAGGCTGGCACAGTGTTGTGCCAGCCTCTTTGATGACTTATTGGATTGGGGCGCCAATCCATACGATATAGATGAATGTTGTTACAAAAGCAAGTGCAAAGAACATGCCGGTCAGCATCATCAGCTTGATGTATTCATGACCTTTGTCTTTCATATGCATGAAGTAGTAGAACTGCAGGATGACCTGCAGGAATGCCATTCCGATAACGATAGGGATTACGAATGACGGGTCCATATCCATCGCTACCAGACCAAATGCTACAAAAGTAAGGAAGATCATAAGTCCGAATGAGACCATCTGCTGACGCATTTCTTTCGTACGCTCACGTCTGATGTAGTTCAACTTTGTTTTTGAAATCGGTTCTTGTTTGATTTCTGCCATGTTACATCACTCCCAGCAGGTAAACTATTGTGAAGATGAAAACCCACACAACGTCAATGAAGTGCCAGTACAGTGCTGCAGTGTTTACTTTCGCTGCAGTGTAAACTGATAGTCCGCGTTTTGCATTGCGCAGTATCAGAAGTGTAATCCAGACCAGTCCGATACAGACGTGGAAACCATGTGTACCGATCAGGAAGTAGAATGCACTGCCGAATGCACTGGATCGGAAAGTATGTCCGAGATGAGTGTATTCGATGAACTCGTAAATCTCAAGTGCAAGGAACCCGAGTCCCAGCAGTACAGTGATTCCAAGCCACAGCTGCATTTTTGAGAAATTGTTGTTTCTCATATGATAGACAGCGTACACGCTTGTCAGCGAAGAAGTCAAAAGGAACATCGTCATGACAAATGCCAGTTCCAGGTGGAAAAGGTCTGCCGCAAGCAGATGATCATCACTTGGTACAGAGTCTTTCAGCGCAAGATATGTTGCAAAGAGAGATGCGAATAGAGCAGTCTCACCAGCAAGGAAAGTCCAGAAACCGATAAATTTGTTTTTACCTTCGAGCGTTGCCGTTTCCGGGTGTGCCGGCCATCTTTCCGACGGCACATTATATTCCATGTTAGCCATTATTTCGCACCCCTTTCTTGTTCTTCAAGGTCTTTCAGCACTTCTTCTTTAGTTACGTAATACCCAAGGTCATCCTTCCAGGAACGGACACCCATTGAAATGAATACAATTGCCAGTCCAAGAATGAGTACCCACAGGGCCCAAGGATGCTGCGGAAGATCCGATACAGCGTCGATCGCCCACTCTTTGCCTGATGCAAAGTGCAGTGCGCCGAATGCAGCGACGAAAAGCCCGAGGGATATCACGAATGGAATGATTGAATTGTTCGGCATATGGAAATCATCAAGAGATTCTGCCGGCATCATCTTACCGTCATTTTCTTTCTTCTCGATCCAGTAAGCATCCAGTCCGCGGATCAGCGGCGTCTGGGCAAAGTTGTAATACGGAACTGGAATTGGAAGTGACCATTCAAGTGTACGTCCGTCGCCCCAAGGATCGCGGCCCACTTTTTGGTTTTTAGCAACAGTAATGATGATGTTAATCAAGAGTATTATCACAGCCACTGCCATCATCAGGGCGCCCACGGTGGATATCATGTTCGAGGTGTTATACCCTTGACCGTCCAGATAAGTGAATACACGGCGCGGCATTCCCCACAGTCCAAGGAAGTGCTGGATCAGGAATGTCACATGGAAGCCTGCAACGAATAATACGAATGAAATCTTGCCGAGTTTTTCGCTGAGCATTGTACCAAACATCAGCGGCCAATAGTAGTGCAGACCAGCAAGGAGTCCGAAAACCACACCGCCCACGATGACGTAATGGAAGTGTGCAACGATGAAATAGGAATCATGATACTGGTAGTCAGCCGGTGCTGCTGCCTGCATGATACCTGTAACACCGCCCATGACGAATGATGGGATGAACGCAAGTGCATACAGCATCGGTGTTGTAAACTCAATCGACCCGCCCCAGATTGTAAATATCCAGTTGAAGATCTTAATACCCGTAGGTACGGCGATTGCCATAGTGGCTACCGCAAAGATTGCGTTTGCTGTCGGTCCAAGACCAACTGTGAACATGTGGTGTGCCCATACCATGAATCCGAAGAAACCGATCAATACAGTCGCAAATACCATTGCTGAGTAGCCGAACAGTCTCTTACGTGCGAACGTTGCGAATATTTCAGAGAAAATACCGAACGCCGGCAGGATCAGGATATAAACTTCCGGGTGACCAAAGATCCAGAACAGATGCTCCCAGATAATTGTGTTACCCCCGGTTTCTACAAGGAAGAAACTGGAACCGAACATACGGTCAAAAGTCAGCAGGAATATACCAATTGTAAGCGGTGGGAATGCGAATACGATAAGCACTGAAGCGACAAGTGTTGTCCAAGTCATCAGCGGCATTCTCATGTAAGTCATACCCGGTGCTCTCATCGAAATAATTGTAGTGACAAAGTTGATACCTGAAATCAAAGTACCCGCACCGGCAATTTGCAGACCGAGTGCATAGAAGTCGATACCATGCCCAGGTGAATTGATCGAAAGTGACGCGTAGCTTGTCCAGCCTGCATCCGGCGCTCCGCCCATGAACCATGAAAGGTTCAGGAAGATACCACCGAAGATGAACAGCCATACACCCAGTGAATTTAGGAACGGGAAGGCTACGTCACGTGCTCCAATTTGTAAAGGTACTGTCGCGTTCATAAACGCAAACAGCAACGGCATGGCGGCAAGGAAAATCATTGTAGTACCATGCATCGTGATTACTTCGTTGAACAATCCTGCAGACAGGAAATCATTGTTCGGAACGGCGAGCTGAATACGGATCAGCATTGCTTCTATACCGCCCAGAGCGAAGAAGAAGCCGCCTGCAATCAAGTAAAGGATTGCAATCTTTTTGTGGTCGACCGTTGTCATGTAATCCCAGATTACAGAGCCGACCCCTCTCTTTTTAGTTGCGGATGCCATTATCAGTTACCCCCCTCTTCTGAAGAGTCTTCCTCTGAAGATTCTTCAGCGTCTTCTTCAAGTGCGCTTACATCTCCGGAACCTTCTTCAACCTTCAGCTCCATCAGATATTCAGCCACTTTATCGATTTCCTCTTCAGACAGGTCATAAGCGCCTGTCATTTTATTTCCCGGTTTCAGGCTTTCAGGATCGGAAATCCAGTCTACCAGGTTCTCTTTATTATGCTCAAGGTAACCTGCAATCAGGTCACGGTCTCCAAAGTTTGCAAGGTTTGGTCCTTGTGCACCGGCACCCTGAGGTGTTACAGCGTGACATCCAATACATGAGTTGTTGAAGATTTCCTGGCCTTCTGCCGCATCATCGGCTGAAGCCTGTGCAGGTTCCTCTACAGCTTTCATGTCAGCAAGCCACTGATCATATTCTTCCTGAGGAAGCGCTTTGACCTTGAAATCCATCAATGCGTGTGAAGGTCCGCACAGTTCCGCACACTTACCATAGAAGAGGCGCTCAGAATCTTGTGCTTTTTCATCATCAAATACTAAGTAAAAACTGTTGATCCCGTCTATGTTCGTATCCATCTTACCTCCGGCTGCAGGTACCCAGAATGAGTGTTTTACATCTGCACCATGAAGGTTGAAGTATACTTTCGTATCAGTAGGTACGACAAGTTCCTGGGAAGTGACCACTTCCTGGTTAGGATACTCGAATTCCCACCAGTACTGATGCGCTGTTACATTGACAATAACTTCTTCACTGTTAAGTTCGCCATCTTCAGTTTCCATGGCTTGCGTATCTGCCTGCTTGAACGTGAAGTAGATTGTAGGGATGGCAAGAATGATGAGCAGCAGGATAGGAATGCTTGTCCAGATCACTTCAAGTGTATGGTTACCTGCAACATCTTTCGGTTCGAAATCCTCGCCCACTTTACTTCTGCGACTCTTAGTCAGAGCAAATGTAAAGAGTACAACAACTACCAGAATTACCAATATCATGATGATGATGGAAAGCAGCATCAGGTTAAATTGTTCCTGTCCAACCTCACCAGCAGGCCTTAATGTACTAAGATGATTCTTACCACAGCCCGACAGAAATACCATAAGGACAGATATGAGACCTATCCATTTGGCATTCATCCAACGATTTTTCATGTAAATAGCCCCTCTTTCATACTTAAGCTTTAGAAATTCAATAATAGGCCGGCAATGATTATCATTACGAAGAAAATAATAATGTAGTTCAATGAGAAGACAAATACCCGACCGGCATAGCGGTTATAGTCTTCAACCTGACGGAACTTGTTAAGCGAAATCATCAGCCAGGCAAGATTAAGTGCCGTTGCAAGACCGACAAACCAAAGTCCCAGCTCCGTCATCAACAACGGTGTGAACAAGAGAAGTGCCACCCAAAAAACAATGGACACCCGTGTTCGGTGATTTCCTTTTACGGAAGGAAGCATTGGCACGCCCGCCTCACTGTACTCATCGCTCCGTCTGATGGCCAGCGCATAAAAGTGCGGCGGCTGCCATATAAACATCACGATAAACATCGCCCAGGCCAGCAAATGCAGGTTCGGGTCGATCACGGCCCAGCCGATCAAAGGCGGCATCGCTCCGGGAATTGCACCAATCACTGTATTGGATACCAGATGCCGTTTAGCATAAATTGAATAAACGACCGCATATCCGAAAGCGGCAATCAGTCCCAGCGTTCCAGCTGTAGAGTTGATCGTGAAAAGAATGATCTCCCCGGCAACCAGCATAGAAAAGCCGACCGTAAGTATCTGTCTGCCACTGAAAGTACCATCGACACTCGGTCTATTCTGCTTCGAAACCATGACGGAATCGATATCCCGGTCATAGAAGTTATTGAGAGCAGCAACGCCGCCGATGACCATTGCAGTGGCAAGGACCATGAGCAGAAGAACTGGAATATTGGCAAAAAATGACTGGCCGTAATACATCACTGCCAAAAAACCGGCAGCAAAAGCGGGCATCAGGTTCGCTTTGATAATTCCGTCTTTAACCAGGGTCTTTACAGCTTTAAACGTTATTCCCTTGTCAATATGATGCACATCATTTCCATATACATCACTTTGCATCTATACGCCTCCTTCCACCAATAAACACATTTATATTTAATAATAAATTAAAAAGGTCACATTTACTATACATTTCTGAAATAAAATCGTTACATTTTATATTGTTCAAAAATTGTTCATGAATGTGCCACATGATAAACAGCAATCTGATTTATACTTGGAAGAGAGCTTCTCGTACATATCGATTTTACCATATATTCCAGAATTGTTAAGGGCATTTCGGAAGATTCACAATTGCACTGACCAGTTCTTTCATATATATTATAAATCTGAGACCACTAACAGCATTAGGATTATTGAGGTGTTACCATTGTATAGAAACCTAAAGATTGTGGCTGCGGTAACTACGCTTATGATGGTCTTCGTTCAAATCGGCGGCGCCCTGGTCACCAAGACAGGTTCGGCCGACGGATGCGGACAATCCTGGCCGCTGTGCCACGGTAAGCTTGTACCGAGCGACTGGCCAATCGAAACCATCATAGAGCTGGCGCACAGAGGCTTTTCAGGCTTCGCAATCATTTTAGTCGGCGTATTGAGTTATATGGTTTTGAAATTGATTCCGCATAAGAGGGAAACAAAATTCCTCGTCGGACTAAGCATCGGCTTTATTCTCGCGCAGGCTTTAATTGGCGCGGCAGCAGTAATGTGGGGACAGAATGACTTCATCCTCGCAGCACATTTTGGAATATCACTCATCAGCTTCGCATCAGTGTTCCTTCTTACACTGCTCATTTTTGAAGTTGATACGAAATTTGAAGCACAGAGCCTGGTCTTCGGACCATTCCTGAGATACAACACGATTTTTCTGACGATATATATATATCTGGTCGTCTACAGCGGAGCACTCGTCAGACACACCGAGTCGTCCCTTGCCTGCCTGAGCTGGCCGCATTGTCAGCCCGGTCAGATCTGGGCAGCCGACTTCTACCAGTGGGTACAGATGGGACACCGTGCCCTTGCAGGTTTAATCGTCATCTGGATTTTGATCATCATGATTCACGCAGTGAAACATTACAGTCAGTACCGTGTCATAAAAAATGGCTGGATCATTGCCTTCGTACTCGTATTATTACAGGCAACAACAGGCATGCTGAGCGTACTTACCCTTGTAAATATATTTATTGCACTGCTTCATGCACTGTTCATCACCCTATTGTTCGGCTTATTATGTTATTTCATAATGCTGCTCTCAAGGACAAAATAAAAAATAACGGTCAAATTGACCGTTATTTTTTATTTTCATTTATTTTTCGACAACCATCATCAGGTCCATGGAGGCCACAGAATCCCCAGGTTCAACGAACACTTCACTTACTTTACCGTCAAAAGGTGCTTTTACAGAACTCTCCATTTTCATCGCTTCCGTAATAATGATAATATCACCCTTCTTGAATGAATCACCCGCTTTGAATTTAAGTGCACTGACAGTTCCCGGCATCTGTGCACCAATATGCCCAATATCAGTCGGATCCGCTTTTTTCAATCTGGCTACTTTTGATTCGACATTATCATCTTTGATATATACTTTCCTCGGGAAACCGTTCAGCTCGAAATACATCCAACGGTAGCCATCTTCGTGAACATGGCCGATGGAAAGCAGATTGACGATAAGCGTCTTCCCTTTATCAATTTCGATTTCGAGAATTTCATTCTTCCTCATACCGAACAGGAATGTCGGTGTATCCAGAACTTCAACGTTTCCGTACCTCTGATTTGTCGCGAGGAATTCTTTATATACTTTAGGATAGAGTGCATAGGACAACAGATCCTTATCGGAAACTTCATGCTCACAGAACTCGGACATCTCCTCTTTCAACTCGAGGAAGTCGACAGGTTCAAGCACCTTTCCTGCACGTTCCGACAAAGGCTCTGTTCCCTTCAGAACTGTTTTCTGCAGTTCTTCATCAAAGCCGGTGACCGGCACTCCAATCTCACCTTTGAAGAAGCTGACAACGGAATCCGGGAAGTCGAGATGTGCACCGCGTGAAATGACACTCTCTTCGTCCAGTTCATTCTGTACCATGAACAACGCCATATCACCCACTACTTTGGATGAAGGTGTTACTTTAACGATGTCGCCGAACATCATGTTTACCCTCTGGTACATTTTTTTGACTTCGCCGTAACGTTCTCCCAGACCGAGTGATTTCGCCTGGCTGAGCAGATTGGAATACTGTCCGCCTGGCATTTCATGCTTGTAGATTTCTGTATGCGGGCTCTTGATGTCACTTTCGAAGTCAGCATAGTACTTCCTCACATCTTCCCAGTACTCACTGAGTCTTTCCAGACCTTCGATATCTGCACGGATCTGTCTGCCGTTGCCCGCCTGGGCATAGTACAGGCTGTTTGCACTCGGCTGTGACGTCAGTCCGCTCAATGCACCAAGTGCCGTATCCACGACATCCACACCCGCTTCGATCGCTTTCGAATACATCATGATACCGTTGCCGCTCGTATCATGAGAATGGAGGTGGATCGGAATGTCCACGGTGGACTTAAGTTCTCCGATCAATTCATATGCCGCCTCAGGCTTGAGCAGTCCGGCCATATCCTTGATTGCCAGAATATGGACACCCTGCGCCTCAAGTTCCTTCGCCATCTTTTTATAGTAATCCAGTGTATAGATGTCGGATCGTTTCGGATCCAGTATATCCCCTGTGTAACAGATGGTCCCTTCAGCCACTTTGCCGGTTTTCAACACCGCTTCGATCGGATGCTTCATCGCTTCAAGCCAGTTCAGTGAATCGAATATTCTGAATACATCGATTCCGGATTCGGCACTCTCCTGTACGAACTTCTCCACGACATTGTCCGGATAGTTTTTATAGCCCACCGCATTTGAAGCACGGAGCAGCATCTGGAACAGAACATTCGGAATCTCTTTCCTCAGCGCTGCAAGACGTCTCCATGGATCTTCCTTCAGGAAGTTATATGCAACATCAAACGTTGCCCCGCCCCACATCTCCAATGAGAATGCATCTTTAAGATCATGGGCAGTGTACGGTGCAATCTTCTTCATATCGTACGTACGCATGCGGGTAGTAAGCAGAGACTGGTGTGCATCCCGCATCGTCGTATCCGTAATCAATGCATCGTCCTGTGCTTTCAGCCATTTCGCCAGCCCTTCCGGTCCTTCCTTATCAAGGATCTGCTTTGTTCCATCCTGGATATCAGGGGTATAGTCCGGAATTCTCGGTTTTTCAAACACCGGCTTATCCCGCTTATCCACTCCCGGGAAGCCATTCACTGTGATCGTAGAAATGTATTCAAGAGTTTTCGTACCCCTGTCTTTCGGTTTCTCAAACACAAACAGAGACGGTGTCGTATCGATGAACTTCGTGGAGTAATCCCCTTTTCGGAAACTTTCATCGCTGATGACGTTCGTCAGGAACTGCAGATTCGTTTTTATTCCGCGGATCCTCATCTCTTTCAGGCTGCGGTTCATTTTATCATTGGCGTCTTTGTAAGTCAGACCATGCGTCGACAGTTTCACGAGCAGAGAATCATAGTATGGTGAAATGACTGCCCCCTGGAATCCGTCCCCTGCATCGACACGTACACCGAATCCGCCGGCGGAACGATATGCCATGATTTCACCGGTATCCGGCATGAAATCATTGAGTGGATCTTCTGTTGTGATACGGCACTGTACTGCGTATCCCATAAGTGGAATATCTTCCTGCTTCGGCATATTGATGACTTCACCGAACAGGCTGTTGCCATCCGCAATCTGAATCTGAGTCCTCACGATATCAACACCCGTCACCATCTCAGTAATCGTATGTTCCACCTGAACCCTCGGGTTCACTTCGATGAAATAAAACGAATCACCTGATACGAGGAACTCGACAGTACCGGCATTTACATATCCGACTTTCTGCGACATGTCTTTGGCCGCTTCACAGATCTGTTCACGCATCTCTTCTGTCAGTCCGACAGACGGTGCCACTTCGACGACCTTCTGATGACGGCGCTGGACGGAACAGTCCCTTTCATACAGGTGGACAACGTTGCCGTCATTATCCCCGAGGATCTGAACTTCAATATGCTTCGGACGGTCGATGTATTTTTCAAGATATACATCGCTGTTGCCGAATGACTTGTCCGCTTCACTCTTTGCCCGTTCATAGCTGTCCTTCAGGTTGTCATCCTCGGTGACGATGCGCATGCCTTTTCCGCCGCCGCCTGAAATTGCCTTGATGATGATCGGATAGCCGTGATTTTCGATGAATGCCTCGACCTCTTCATATGAACCCACAGCACTGTCCGTCCCCGGAATGACAGGAAGGCCTGTATTCAATGCAGTTTCTCGCGCCTTCACCTTATCTCCGAACATATCCAGATGGCGCAGTTCAGGCCCGACGAAAATGATGCCTTCCTCTTCACAGCGTTTTGCAAATTCTTTATTTTCACTTAAAAAGCCGTAACCGGGATGGATTGCATCCACTTCGGCATCTTTGGCCACTTTGATGATCGCTTCGATGTTCAGGTAACTTTCAGTAGGCGAAAGATCTTCCCCGACAAGATATGCTTCGTCTGCCTTATATCTATGTAAAGCCCCTTTATCTTCATTACTATAGATGGCAACCGTCGTGATATCCAACTCGGTACACGCACGGAATATACGAATTGCGATTTCCCCGCGGTTAGCCACCATCAGTTTGTTTATCTTATTCATATAAAATCCCCTTTCCACATAATAGCTTATTATAATAAATATTCAGAATATATACAATAATATTCAGCCTTTTCTTTACTTATTACCAATGAAAACGTTTTCCAAAAGTCCGGTATCACTGCTCAAGATCATTTGTGAATAAAAAACCGCCTGTTCAGGGACAGGCGGGTCAATTGCATATTATACTGTGTGCTTTCTTTTTTGACTGTGTACGTAAATGGGATTCCAGCGTGGATTTCATTTTTTCATCATCCGTATGACGGGACAGCGGCTTTTTCAGATTTTCCTCCAGAATGGATATCCACGGTGTGTTTTTCATATCCAGCCCCGCCATCATGTCCACATGTTTTTTCAGACGTTTCTTTTCAAACAGCCCTAATTTGAATTTCTTTGAATGGAGATCGGACTGGAGTTCCGAGTACAGTGAGCCCAGGAGATACCCTTTTACCTGAAGTTCATATTCAAGGGGGAATACATAGGAATGTATGTAGGCTTTGAGCAATTCCGATATCTCCCCGTCACCGAATGATCGGGCTTCACTGATTTTGTCCATCATGCTTTTCAAGATACCGAAGGCATCCTCAAGCGCACCTTCAAGAGAAGATATCATTTCAACATGGGTTTTCAGAGGGGCGTAACTGCTGTCCTGTGATGCCACTTTATCAAAGGTATCCGTCAATTTGAATGTGTTTTTATCTGTCCGGTAACGATCCCTCAAATGAAATTCTTCCTTCAGCAGGTTTTGGACCTCGTCCAGAATTATTTTCCGGGCAAGTGCGGTCCTCGCAAACTTCCCGTCTACAAGTCTGTCATTTGAAACAACAGCCACATTCACCACCTGCCCTGCGGCATCTTTCATATTGATGAAGCGGAATGCATGCTCATTGTTCCGGTATACAAAAATGCTTTCAAATGCCTCCAGATTCGTTTCTTTCACTTTATCATCAACGAGGAGTTTTTTATTCTGTACACTAATTCCCACTGTAAAACTTCCCTTCCTGATAAAAGACAGCCCATATTACATGGACTGTCCGTTCAATTATCAATTATATGAGTCTATGCATTTTTCTTTTCTGCCAGCTTTTCCTTTTTGACGTGTTTCGCTGATATGATCAGCAATCCGATCGCGATGGAAATACTCAGGAATGACGAACCGCCATAGCTTAGGAGCGGGAGCGGCACACCGGTCAGCGGAATTAGTTTTGAAATGCCGCCAAGATTTATAAACAGCTGGAAAGTAATATATATTGCCACACCCATGCAGATCAGGCTGTAAAACTTATCCTTTGAAATCGCAGCATATCTCAGCGCTTTTATCACAATGACCAGATACAGGATGAGTATGGCAACGACTCCTATCAGGCCAAGTTCTTCGGCGATGACAGCAAAGATGAAGTCTGTGTGCGGTTCGGGAAGGTAGCCGAGTTTCATGACACCATTGCCGAGACCGGTTCCGAAAATTCCTCCGTGCGAAATGGAAACCAGCGCATTGGTAAGCTGATACCCCGTGCCTGTCGGGTCATTGAAAGGATGCAGGAAGGTGTCGATGCGCGCTGACTGGTGTGGGGAGAGGATGCTCCCTTTGATCATATAGATGATCACACCCACTGCGCCGGCAGCAAGTGAAAGTGCTGTGCCGACCTTCAGCAGGAAACGCAGCGGGATACCTGAATAGATGAAGATACCCGCAATAATTCCGACGATTACCAGACCCGTGCCGAAGTCATTCGAGATGACAAGCATCGTACACATTCCGATAAAGCCGATCGGCGCAAGATGTCCCCACTCCAGCCGTTTCAGCCGGTCTTTTTTGCGGTCATATATATAGGACAGATAAAGTATCGTCACTATCTTGAAAAATTCGGACGTCTGAAAATTGAAGCCGGCGAGTCTGATCCAGTTTTTCTCACCATTCACTTCCGTACCGAAAATCACTGTAATGATCAGCAGCAGAAGAATCGCCACAGTCGCAAGCATCTGAAAGTATTTATTCCTCAAAAATTCACCGGACATGAAATATGCCATGATGAAGACGATGGCATATCCGAGGATCATTGACACCATCTGCCTGACGTAATAATGGCTTGGATTCCCTCCGGTTATTTCACTTTTCGAGGCGACGACCATACTGGCGCTGTATATCATCGTCAGGCCGATCAGACTGAGCAGAACATATGTAATAACAATTGTGAAATCGACATATTTAGAATACACTTTAACGTAATTGAAGAAGTCCTTAATGATTGTCAAACTAATCCCTCATTTAAAAAAAGTCTAAAGATCAAAATCTCTTTAGACTCTATTCTCATCTCTCATATATGCATCATGTACTTTCGAAACTTCTTGTTCAAGACGCTCCAAAAGCTCATGGCCAACTACTGGGTCGATCAATCCGAGCCTGGATGCGAAGTGTACCTCTTTGGACAGGCCGAACATCTGTGTGTCTAGAACCTCTTCATAGACAGGACACTGGGGCATTGTCAAATTGTCCATCTGAACCTCGATGAGCTGGACAATCTTCTCCGCGTCCTTCTCGAGCTGCTCATATGCCTGTTTACTTAATTCTTCTTTACTGGACACGAAAATATCCCCTTTCCTGGAACTCTCTATAAAATTCTATATCACAGAAGCTAAAAAAGCAAGTAAATACAGAACCCGGAAAAGTGTAAATGTCATTTATTTTCAATCTGCAAGTCTGTTATAATTATAGCGTAAGGAGAGAAGATAATGATTATACAAATATTAGGGAAAGTACGATACCAGATTACACTCGACCCTTCCGCATGGATATTCGATGACCGCAAAGAAGACCTTGAGAAAGTCCTTGCCAAAGTAGCTGACGATGAAGAAATCCGGTTTGAAGACTCCAAAGAATGGAACCGTCAGATCATCGAAGGCTCCTCAAAGCCGCCGACACTCAAGACAGAGAAGAAATTCAAGAACAAAGATCTGCTTGAAGGCACATTCATCATCTGTCTGGAACCATTTTTAGAATATACAGAGCCGGAACGCGGCGAAGACGCAATGATCACCTTCACCCATGACGAAGGCGCAACCATCCTTCCATACAGTGAGCGCGGCAATATCTATGCCCAGTTCAGCCGGGAAGGCAAACGTCTTTATGATGACGGCATGGTGGATATCCTTGTTATAGAAAACGGGGAAATCCGTGAAAAGCTTATCCATGCAACAGGCATCAAATTCGACTGATACATATCGGTCCGGAATCTTGGGGCAGTATCCTGATTGGATACTGCCCTTTTTTCATCCGGTCAAATTCTGCAGCAGGCGCTGCCCCTGTGAATCAGTCACCTGAACGAAACAAGGCACCCTGTCGTTTTGACAGGGTGCCTTTTCATATCAATGCATCACTTTTTGGAGGTTTTGACGTTTCCCGCTTTTCTCTCCTGATGAAGCCTGAAACGGTAAAGTCCAAGGAAGAGAGCCGCAACAGCCAGACTTTCAGCCACCGGCAGGAATGCTCCAAAGAATGTCAGCATGATGCAGCCGACGAACATGACAATGTATATCACTACGTTTTGCCAGAGCTTTATCTTCCTGGCAAATCCCAGAACATACACAAGTATACATAACAGAAAAATTGTGATGAACAGATACCACATACCTGTCTGGGGATTGGTATCAAGACCATATATCCGGCCGAAAAATGTCAGGCGTTCTGTAACGTTGACATTCATCAAGATTGGGAGAAACAATTATACTCACTCCGCTTCAAGTTTGAACTTATTTTGCTTTTGCGCTTTTTCACGTTCGCTTTTTCCAAGAATCTGTTTCCTCAGGCGCACAGTTTCCGGTGTAACTTCCACCAATTCGTCATCATTGATGAATTCAAGCGCTTCTTCAAGTGTCAGTATTCTCGGTTTTTTCATCGTCGACGTCTGCTCTTTTGTTGCAGAACGGATGTTGTTGGCAGCTTTCACTTTTGTAATGTTGACTGTAAGGTCGTTATCACGTGTGTTCTGTCCGACAATCATGCCTTCGTAAACTTCTGTGCCCGGCTCCATGAAGTTTTCACCGCGGTCTTCAAGCTGAAGGATCGCATAAGTGGATGCGACACCTTTGTCCATGGAAACCAGTACACCGTTGTGACGGCTGCCGATGCGTCCTTTGAACAGTGGACGGTAATCTTCGAATGTATGGTTCATTATACCATAGCCGCGTGTCATGGACATGAACTCTGTACGATAGCCGATGAGGCCTCTGGCAGGGATGTCGAACTGGATACGGGTCTGTCCGTTCCCCGTGTTCACCATGTCGATCATTTCGCCTTTTCTCTGTCCCAAGGACTCGATGACACTTCCTGTGTGCTCTTCAGGCACATCGACTTGTACGCGTTCATAAGGTTCACATTTGACACCGTCAATTTCTTTAATGATAACTTCCGGTTTTGAAACCTGTAGTTCGAAGCCTTCACGTCTCATATTCTCGACAAGGATGGAAAGGTGGAGTTCACCGCGTCCGGATACTTTCCATGCATCTGGACGGTCCGTCTCATCAACGCGTAATGACACGTCTGTTTCAAGCTGCTGTGCAAGACGCTCTTCTATTTGCCGTGCTGTAACATATTTACCTTCACGGCCGGCAAACGGTGAGTTGTTGACTGAGAACGTCATCTGCAATGTCGGTTCATCGATATGGAGCACCGGCAGTGCCTCCTGATGATCGACCGGCGTGACCGTTTCACCGACATTGATGTCTTCCATGCCGCTGACGGCAATCAGATCCCCGGCTTTGGCGCTTTCGATTTCCAGTCTGTTCAGACCGAAGAAACCGAATAATTTCGTCACTCTGAAGTTTTTGACCGATCCGTCCTTCTTCATGAGTGCTACCTGCTGTCCGACTTTGATTTCTCCGCGGAATACACGTCCGATTCCGATACGGCCTACATAATCATTATAGTCGAGAAGCGCAATCTGGAATTGCAGCGGTTCGTCACTGTTATCGACAGGCGCCGGTACATGCTCGATGATCATATCATAGATGGACTCCATGTTTTCATCTTGTTTATCTGCCTCAAGGCTTGCAGTGCCGCTGATAGCTGAAGCATAAGCAACAGGGAATTCAAGCTGGTCGTCATTGGCATCGAGCTCGATGAAGAGTTCCAGTACTTCATCAACGACCTCTTCCGGACGGGCAGAAGGCTTATCGATCTTGTTCAGTACAACAAGCGGTTTCAAATTCTGCTCGAGTGCTTTTTTCAGTACGAAACGCGTCTGTGGCATAGTACCTTCATATGCATCAACGACGAGGATGACACCGTCAACCATTTTCATGATACGCTCCACTTCACCGCCGAAGTCCGCGTGTCCCGGCGTATCCAGGATGTTTATTCTCGTATCTTTATAGTTGATTGCTGTATTTTTTGCGAGGATTGTAATACCACGCTCACGCTCAATATCATTCGAGTCCATTGCACGGTCTTCAACATGCTCGTTTTCACGGAACATACCGGACTGCTTGAGCAGCTCGTCTACAAGGGTCGTTTTACCATGGTCTACGTGTGCGATAATTGCAATATTACGGATATCATTTCTGGAATTCATCAGGACTTTCCCTTCGTTTTTAGAATAACTCTTTCATAACTTAACTATTATATCATAATCCACACTATATTTACACCCCTGCAAAGGAAGTAAATACCATATTAAAGACGGCAGAATTATGGTATAATATCGCCTGAAAGCAGTTCGAAAAGGATGTGTATCCATGGCTGAAAAGAAATCAAAAGCAATTTTTGCAGTTCTTGCAACACTCGCTGTTCTGATGATGATCGCTTTTTCTGTATTCATCGCGGAAAGTATGCCGCTGATGGCCGTATTATCGGTTGTTGTCTTCATCGCCATATTCGGGGCCGGTTTCACTTTGAAGAAAAAGTACAGGGAGAACGGCTGGCTGTAAAATTACAAATATTGATTAGTTGGACGCAGATGGGTAGGATTACGGGAAACAGTGTGCTGTTTCCGGGTAATCCTTCTTTTTTTATACCCATTTTCAAACTTTTGCATTTTGCACAAAATTCACTTCCGGTCAACAATGTCTGTAACCAAATTTACAGGAGTGATTGCAATGAGAGATAAAGATGAAAAGTTGAAAGTATATGAATTCCTCTATAACCGCCTCCCCTTCTCAGATACCGAAAAACAGGAATTCAAAGCAATGCAGCGCATGGAAAAACTGGAAGCCAGATTCGAAATTGAACTGGCCAAAATAAAAACACATAACATGAAAATACACTGGCATACCGAAATTCTGGTCGACAGCGATTATGAAATAGTCAACGTGCTCATCGTGACAGATTACTGCTATTACCTCTTTGTCCTGCATGACCTGGAAGGCGAATATTATATCAACCCATTCAATATCCTCTGCCATGAAAACCATGAGGCGGCGCTTGATTTGAACAGGAGCGGGCGTATATATGAGATGTTCCGCGAACAGCTCATCGATGAAGGTAAATTCCAGCGGCCGATCATTTTAAAATATGTAATGATGAACAGCGGCTTCAAAATGAACGGCAGGCAATCGGAGCTGTTCCTCGCCGCCAAAAACCTGCCCTATTATTTAAAGGCCATCGAACATTCCGCTGTCATTAAAAAAAAGAACCATCACCCGGCTTCTACAAAATTTTGAACAGACACAGGGATTACACTGTGAATATGGACGGCCTGAAAAAAGGTATGAAATGCGCCGACTGTCACGCGTTTGACATGCAGATGCTGAGCAACCGGCTTTTCATGTGCAGCTCCTGCGGAGCCGTGGTGGGTCTTGAAAATCAGATTAAAGAATATTTCTCCCTGTACAGCAGGATCATACCCGATGAAGTCTACACCAGACGGGACATCAAAGATCATATCAATACCGACCTCAGCGAATATACGCTGCAGAAGATAATAAAGTCCAACTTCAGGAAGCTGGACAATAAAGAACGCATATATTATTTTTCACCGTGAGCTTTTCTGTGACTGCGGACGAATTTATCATCATTGATGAAGTATTGCTGCAGTTCCTTGTGAATGCTGGGGTTCCCTGCAAGCACACTGTCTTTTTTGAGAATATCGATTTCCTCTCCGAGCAGATTTGTTGTGAGGCCTCCCGCTTCAGCTAAAATGATCATGCCCGCGGCATAATCCCATGGATGCAGCCGGAAGAACAGTGCCCCGTTGACGATGCCCTGGGCTGTATTTGCCAGATCGAGGGCGGCAGAACCGTAGGAACGCGTACTTCGGGCATCTTTGACCACTTTTGTAAATGTTTGTCCGATATGGTCTTTGACTACCCAGTTTGCATTTACACATACCAGGGATTGTGCCAGTTTTGTATCCGCAACATGTTTGAGACGGACATCATTCTTATAGGCACCTTCTCCCGCCCTGGCATGGAAGAGATTATCATTCATGACATCCAGGATCATGCCGCAATAGGGTTCACCATCGATATATACACCGATTGAAACAGCAAAGTTCTGGAGCTGATGTACGAAATTCAATGTGCCGTCAATCGGGTCGACAATCCACAGGACACCTTCTGTATCCTCAATGTCAGTTCCGTGCCCCTCTTCACCGATGATTCTGTGATCCGGATAACGCTCCAGAATCCGTTCATAGATGAATGCTTCCGTTTCATGGTCAACGTCAGTCACCAGGTCATTCGGGTTCAGTTTTGCATCGACCTTGAAGTCCTGCAGCATCCTTTTCCTGATAAAAACACCCGCGTCGTTGATCAGGTGTTTTCCAAACTCGTAAATTTCCATAAATGTCCACCTCAAATGTTTGATTGCCGTCACTCGTTATTTTATCATATAAGTAATGTTTTGAAAGGAGCCGTAAAATGCCAGACTATCATTTTACCAATAAAGATTTTAAAATATTCGATATCGAAGGGCTGGAACCCCGGATGGAAGCACTCAAATCGAACATCCGCCCCAAGCTCGAGAACCTTGGTGCACACTTCAGTGAGTACCTGACCGAGCTCACAGGGGAAGAACAATTTGCACATGTTGCAAAACATGCCCGCAGAAAGACCAATCCACCGGATGATACATGGGTAAGCTTCAGCACAAACCCTCGCGGATATAAAATGATGCCGCATTTCCAGATCGGTCTGTTCGGCGACCATGCATTCTGCATGTACGGAGTAATCTATGAATCACCTGACAAAAAAGCAGCTGCAGACAGATGGCTGGATAATTTTGAGCTGTTCCGTGAATTCCCTCAAAATTACCAGGTGTCGCTCGATCATATGAAACCGGCGAAGACACCGCTGTCCGGGATGAGTGATGAAGATCTTGAAGCCGGGCTCATCCGCCTGAAAAATGTTAAAAAAGGTGAATTCCTTGTCGGCAAAGTATATCAGCCGGATGATGAAGCATTCAAAAGCGATGACATCTTCCTCAGAGATCTTGAAGCGGTCATGGATGAACTCGTCAAACTGTATTAATGATAATGGAACCGGAGCCGGATCAATCTGACTCCGGCTTCTTTATATGAAAAATAACCCGCCACCATACAAGTGACGGGCATGAATCTCGGTCAATCCCCAGAGCATTTGAATTTTAAAATGCAAGGGTTGCGTGGGACTGTTCGGGTTTCAACTGATTTGCAAGCGACTGGATATCAGCCATCCGGCTGATATCAAAATTGCCGCCGCTGACGATTACTCCACAATGCCTGGAACTGATCTGATCATTATGTGACAATAATCCCGCGAATGCAGATGCTCCTGCGCCTTCAACCAGTGACTTGCCGCGTTCGAGCATATTCACCATGGCGTCTGCGATTTCTTCCTCGCTGACTGTTATTACATCATCAACGTAGTTTTTGATGAATGGTAACGTTTTTTCACCAGGCTGTTTTACAGCGATGCCCTCAGCAATTGTAGAGACTTTGTCCAGCTTCTGGATGACGCCGCGGTGGTATGCAGTATGCATTGCAGGGGCGGCTGCCGCCTGCACACCGATGACTTTTATATCCGGGTTCACTGATTTAGCTGCAACAGCGATGCCGCTGATGAGACCGCCTCCGCCAATCGGAACGACGATTGTATCAATCCTGTTTTCCTGCTGAAGCAACTCCAGCGCCACTGTCCCCTGTCCTGCCATGATGTCATAGTCATCGAATGGATGGACATATGTGGCACCGCATCTCTCCTGTTGCTTAAGCGAAGCCTCATAAGCTTCCTGGAAGCTTTCTCCAGTGAGTATAACTTCCGCGCCGTACCCTCTCGTCGCCTGAACTTTCGCTTCAGGTGTTGCCTCTGCCATATATATCGTCGCTTTGACTCCAAGTTTATAGGCAGCCAGTGCCAGCCCCTGGGCATGATTGCCTGCAGATGCAGTGATCACCCCGCGGTCAAGTTCACTGCGGGAGAGACGCATCAGTTTGTAACTTGCACCCCTGAATTTGAAAGCCCCGGTTTTTTGCTGGTTCTCCATTTTAAAATAAATGTTTTTGCCAGTGCGCAGATTCGTTGTAGCTGATGTTCGTATCGGTGTTTGATGGACAACATGATCCAAACGCTTCCAGGCGTCATGGACTAATCCACCAGTCAGGAAATCCCCATATAAGTCACACTCCTTGATTAATTATTTGGATTTAAAATTTATATTATTTAAAAATCCCATCGTTGGCGAGGGGCGTCACAGCCTCTGGCTGCTTATCCTCGTATTCCTTGATTTTCTCGTCGAGCAATAAAGTCAATGCGATATCATCCCAGCCATTCAGAAGTTTCTCTTTGTGGTAGCCGGGAATATCGAAAGTGACGACGTTGCCGTCTGCATCCACAATCTCCTGCTTTTTCAAATCCACATGCAGTTCATATTTCCCGTCTTCGGATTTCTTCATCCATTCTTTGATCTGGGTTTCATCCGCTTTGATGAGGATGATGCCATTTTTGAATGCATTATTATAGAAAATATCCGCATAGCTTGGTGCAATGATCACTTTGAATCCGTAATCCAGGAGTGCCCATGGAGCATGCTCCCGGGAGGATCCACAGCCGAAGTTTTCACCTGCCAGGAGAATAGATGCATCTTCAAACTTACTGTCGTCCATCTCGAATCCTTCACGTCTGTTTCCATCATCATCGAACCGCCAGTTATGGAATACAAACTGGCCGAAGCCTGTGCGTTCGACACGTTTCAGGAATTGCTTGGGAATGATCTGGTCGGTATCCACATTACTTCTATCCAGTGGAAATACCTTTCCTTTATGTTCACTGATCGCTTCCATCTTCTCTCCTCCTAACTCGGCACTCCGGCTTTGAATTTCCTTACATCTGTAAATGTCCCTTCGATTGCAGCGACAGCTGCCATTTCAGGGCTTACAAGGTGCGTCCGTGCACCGGAGCCCTGGCGACCCTCAAAGTTGCGGTTTGACGTGGATGCACAGCGGCCGCCTGCCGGAACGATATCATCGTTCATCGCAAGGCACATGCTGCATCCGGATTCTCTCCATTCGAATCCCGCCTCTTTGAATACCCGGTCGATACCAAGCTCTTCCGCCTGCATCTTGACGCTGAATGATCCCGGAACAACGATTGCCCTGACACCATCCTTGACTCTGTGGCCTTTGACGATATCTGCTGCATTCTGCAGATCGGGAAGCCTTGAGTTTGTACAGGAACCGATGAATACATGGTCGATCTCTATGGAAGAAATCGGCTGATTCTCTTCAAGTCCCATGTATTCGAGCGCCCTTTTGACTTCATCCTTGTTCTCAACATTGGAGACAGATGGTGTTGCGGCACTGATAGGTACGACCATGCTTGGGTTCGTTCCCCATGATACCTGGGGTTCTACTTCTGCAGCATCGATCTCAAGCGTGATGTCATAAACCGCATCCTCATCTGTCGCAAGGCGCAGCCATTCTTCCGCACGCGCGTCGAATGCTTCACCCTTCGGCACATATTCACGGCCGCGCAGGAACTCCACCGTCGTGTCGTCCGGACTGATCAGTCCGGCACGCGCACCGCCTTCGATGGACATATTACATACTGTCATGCGCCCTTCCATCGACAGGTTCCTGATTGCTTCTCCTGTATATTCGATGACGTGTCCCGTGCCGAATTTCACACCGAACTTCGCAATGATTGCCAAAATGAGGTCTTTTGCAGTGACACCGGGTTCAAGTCGGCCATTCACTTTGACGTTCATCGTCTTCGGTTCCGACTGCATCAGTGTCTGGGTTGCGAGCACATGTTCCACTTCACTTGTCCCTATACCGAATGCAAGTGCACCGAAAGCACCGTGGGTGGAAGTATGACTGTCACCACAGACGATTGTCTTACCCGGCTGAGTCAGGCCGAGCTGCGGTCCGATTACATGGACGATACCCTGGTCCGGGTGATACATATCCGCAAGTTTCACACCGAAGTCTGCACAGTTTTTACGCAGCGTCTCCATCTGCTTCTTTGATATCTCGTCTTTGATGACCTCTCTGTCCTTCGTCGGCACGTTGTGGTCCATCGTTGCATATGTCAGGTCCGGCCGCCTCACCCTGCGGTTATTCAGCCGCAGCCCTTCAAAGGCCTGCGGTGAAGTCACTTCATGGACAAGATGCTGATCGATATAAATCAGATCCGGCTTATCCGCTTCCGAATGCACTATATGATTTTCCCAAATTTTTTCAATAATAGTTTTTCCCATATCAATACACCTTTTCCCTACATATACGAGCTGCAAATTGCATTTGAAATGCTCTTTGTCGAAAGATTTTCAATCACTTTTTTCGCCATTTCCTGCGTACCGACAATCCTGCCTTTTTTAAGATCAAGATCCGCTGTGTGGAACCCGGCTTCAAGCGTGTCATTCACAGCACGCTCTATTTCCTCCGCTTCATCTTCCATTCCGAATGAATGGCGGAGCATCATTGCTGATGAAAGGATCATTCCGAGCGGGTTTGCAATATCCTGACCCGCGATATCCGGCGCGGAACCATGGACCGGTTCATAAAGACCCACTCCATCTGTACGGACACTGGCGGAAGGCAGCATTCCGAGCGATCCTGTCAATACTGATGCTTCATCGCTTAAAATATCGCCGAACAGATTTTCGGTAACAATGACATCGAACTGTTTTGGATTCGTGATCAATTTCATCGCTGCAGCATCTACGAGCAGATGCTCTACTTCCACATCGGGATAGTGCTGTGCTTTTTCATTGACCACTTCTCTCCACATTCTGCTGGATTCAAGAACATTCGCCTTATCCACGGAGGTCAGACGGCCGTTTCTCATCATGGCCGATTCAAATCCTTTTTCTACGATCCGCTCTATTTCCAGACGTGTGTACCTCAATGTATCGACAACCGAGTTGCCGCCGTCCCTTCTCTCACTCGGAGTACCGAAATAAAGGCCGCCGGTCAGTTCACGGACAATCAGAATATCACAACCGTCAACGATTTCCGTTTTCAGAGGGGAGGAATGCACAAGAGAACTGAATCCTGTTACGGGACGCAGATTCGCAAACAGGCCAAGTGACTTGCGGATGCCAAGAAGCCCTCTTTCAGGTCTTTTTGCAGCTTCCACATCGTCCCATTTCGGTCCGCCGACTGCTCCGAGCAATACTGCATCCGCACTGCCGCAGGCTTTCACAGTTTCCTCAGGCAATGGTATGCCGTAACGGTCGATTGCATCGCCGCCGATTGCATGCTCATGGAAAATGAATTCGTGATGGTACTCGCCGGCCACTGCATTAAGCACTGCTTTGGCACCTTCCATAATTTCTCGTCCAACTCCGTCGCCAGGCAACATAATAATTTGCTTTCTCATCTGAACCCCTCCATCCAAAAATTTTTATCCGTTGACTATTTCTGCCTCTTTTACTGCCTGTGTTTTTATAAGATATCTGTTAACTGCATTGATATAAGCATTTGCCGATGCCTCGATGACATCCTGGGCTGTACCGCGGCCATTGACTGTTTCTCCATTGACCACGAGCTGGACGTGGGATTCTGCGAGTGCATCTTTTCCGCCGCCTACCGAGTTGAGCTGGTAATCCAGAAGTTTGAGTTCTGCATCTATAAGTTCCTGAATTGTCTTGTACAATGCTTCGACACTTCCGTTACCCGTCGCTGCAGTCTGGATCGTGCTGCCTTCAGGTGTCTTAAGCGAAACTGTAGCCGTAGTAATATTCGCGGTGCCGTAGTTCACCTGGAAATTATCCAGTGTATATTTGTCCACCGCTGAATGTTCGGTTTTTGTTTCCATGATTAAGGTGTATATATCATCATCGGTCACTTCTCGTTTATGATCCGTCAGTTCTTTGAAACGTTTGAATGTGGCTTTGATTTCATCATCTGTCATTTCCACACCGAACTCTTTAATCTTGTCTTTAAATGCATGCTTTCCTGAATGTTTTCCCATGAACAGTGTATTGGAAGATACGCCGACAAGTTCCGGTGTAATGATTTCGTATGTTTCTGCATTTTTCAATACGCCATCCTGGTGGATACCGGCTTCGTGTGCATAGGCGTTCCGGCCGATGATTGCTTTGTTCGCCTGTACGTACATACCTGAAAGTTTTGCAATCAGATCGCTTGTACGTTTGATTTCATTCAATTTAAGCCCTGTTTCATAGCTGTACCGGTCGGAACGGATATGGAGGGCGACCGCCACTTCTTCCAAAGCAACGTTACCTGCACGTTCACCGATGCCGTTTATCGTCCCCTCGACCTGTGTTGCACCATTTTCAATCGCTGCCATTGTGTTTGCCGCTGCAAGACCGAGATCATTATGGCAATGGCATGAAAGATCGGCTTTGTTGATATTCGGTACATTTTCCTTCATATATTTGAACATACGGCCGTATTCATCCGGCGTGGTGTATCCAACCGTATCCGGCAGGTTGATCACCGTTGCACCGACATCGATGACCTGCTCGATAATCTTAGCCATGAATTCCCAGTCGGAACGGGTTGCATCTTCAGCGGACCATTCCACTTCCTTGAATCTCTCTTTGGCGTATTTAACCATATCCACGGACTGCTGGATCACCTGCTCAGGTGTCATTTTCAGTTTATATTCCATGTGGATCGGAGACGTCGCCAAAAAGATATGGATTCTCGGTGTCGGCGTATTTTTCAATGCTTCCCACGCCCTGTCGATATCCTCTTTCCGCGTACGGGCAAGTGCTGTCACTGATACGTCTTTAATCGTATCAGCAATCAGCTTTACCGCCTGGAAGTCACCTTCCGAAGAGGCCGGGAAACCGGCTTCCATCACATCAACACCGAGCTTTTCCAGCTGTTTTGCGATTTCTAGTTTTTCCATCTTGTTAAGGTTGACCCCCGGGGACTGTTCACCATCCCGAAGTGTGGTATCAAAGATTCTAATTCGTGACATGAACATTCCCTTCTTTCTTTTTGTCACTGACCGGCTGCTTGACAAAAGGCATCAACTCGCGCAGGTCCTGACCCACTTTAGTGATTGGATGCTGATATTCTTTATTGTTGATTGCGTTATATTGTGGACGGCCCGCCTGGTTCTCAAGGATCCATCCTTTGGCAAATTCACCATTCTGGATTTCTGTAAGCACATCTTTCATGCGTGCTTTCGTTTCGTCATTGACCACGCGCGGTCCGGATACGAAGTCACCCCACTGGGCTGTATCAGAGATGGAGTAGCGCATGTTTTCCATTCCGCCTTCGTACATGAGATCAACGATGAGTTTCATCTCATGAAGACATTCGAAGTATGCGACTTCCGGCTGGTAACCCGCTTCCGTCAACGTTTCGAATCCTGCTTTCACAAGGCTTGTCAGCCCGCCGCAGAGTACTGCCTGTTCACCGAAGAGATCCGTTTCAGTCTCTTCCTGGAATGAAGTCTCAAGAACGCCGGCTCTTGCAGCACCGATTCCGGCTGCATACGCCATTGCCACATCTGTTGCATTTCCTGTCACATCCTGGAATACACCATACAGTGCAGGAACACCCGCTTCCTCTTCATATGTTCTGCGCACCAGATGTCCCGGTCCTTTTGGAGCAACGAGGAATACGTCGACATCCTCCCTTGGAACAACCTGGTTGAAATGGATGTTGAAACCATGCGCGAATGCAAGTGCACTGCCTGATTTCAAGTTATCTTTGATGCTTTCTTCGTAGACTTTCGGCTGGTTCTCGTCTGGAAGGAGGACCATTGTAACATCCGCCTGTGCCACTGCGTCAGCCACTGATTTTGTTTCAAAGCCATCTTCTTTCGCCTTATCCTGGGATTTTCCCGGGCGGAGGCCGACTACTACTTCATATCCGCTGTCCCGAAGGTTCTGTGCATGGGCATGGCCCTGTGATCCATAACCTACGATTGCAACTTTTTTACCTTCGAGCGCCGCTTTGTTGATGTCTTTGTCATAAAATACTTTTGTCATTATAATCTTCCTTCCAATATTTGAGTTTGTTTTTTAGTTTCTTCTATATGTTAATTCAATTGTCACTGTATCAGATGCTTATCGAGCCGAAGTCCTGGACCTGTTGCCTGGGCTGCTTTCCACGTCGGAAAGCCGTCACCCCTGTCCGCTTGAGCTCTATGATTCCGTACGGCTGGAGCAGGTCTGCCAATGCTTCCACCTTATCGGGCTTGCCTGTCACTTCAATAATCATGCTGTCGCGTGAGATATCGAGCACCCTGGCTCTGAATGGCTCGATGATGCCCTGGATTTCAGAACGTGTGGCACTTGTACTCCCTACCTTGATCAGCGCAAGTTCCCTCGCAACGATCGAATAGTCGGTGATGTCGTTGACTTTCAGTACATCTATCTGTTTGTTCAGCTGTTTTGTCAGCTGTTCAATCTTGCTCTCATCTGAAACATCCACAACAAAAGTCATTTTTGAAATGCCTTCAATCTCAGAAGTTCCGACGGTGATGCTTTCGATGTTGAATGCCCGCTTGGAGAGCATCCCTGTAATCCTGTTCAGCACACCGCTTGAATTCTGAACGGTGGCAGTGATTATTCGCTGCATCTTCTCACCCCTAACATTTCATGATTTCCCTTGCCTGGTGCAACCATCGGGAACACTTTGTCCAGTTTCTGGACTCTTGCATCCACCAGTACCGGACCATCGTAGGAAAATACTTCTTTCATCACTCCGGGGACATCCGCTTCATTTGCAACTCTGACACCCTTGATGCCGAATCCCTCAGCCAGTTTTACAAAATCCGGGTTTTCCGTCATCAGGGATGAGGAATACCTTTCTTCATAAAAGTCCTCCTGCCACTGTCTGACCATGCCAAGGGCTTCGTTATTGACGATGATCAGCTTGATTGGCAGCTGATGCTGTTTGATGACCGCCAGTTCCTGCATCGTCATCTGGAAACCGCCGTCACCGACAATCGATACGACCGTCTCCCCCGGCCGGCCCAGCTGGGCGCCGATCGCTGCAGGAACTCCGAACCCCATCGTTCCAAGCCCGCCTGAGGTTACCCATTTGTGCGGTTCATTGAACTGATAGAACTGTGCTGCCCACATCTGATGCTGTCCCACGTCTGTTGTGATGATCGCTTCTCCGGATGTTTCACGATGTAGTTCCTCGATCAGCCATTGAGGCGAGATCAGATCATCTGAACGTTCGAACCAGAAGGGGCTGCTGCTTTTATTATCCAGTACACTCTTGTACCATTCGGTGCAGTCTTCTTTTTCAATATCAATTTTAAGCAATCCCTGCAGCGCTTCTTTCGCGTCTCCGACGACCGGTATGTTCGTTTCAACATTTTTACCGATTTCAGCCGGATCGATATCAACATGGGCCACTTTGGCGTTCGGGGCGAAATGCTGAAGTGCCCCGGTCAGCCTGTCATCGAACCTTGCTCCGATATTGATGAGCAGGTCCGCTTCGTAGATTGCCATGTTGGCCGCATATGACCCGTGCATGCCGGCCATTCCGAGTGCCTGTTCATGTCCTCCCGGGAAGCTTCCCAGTCCAAGCAAGGTCGTCGTTACCGGCAGATTATATTTTTCTGCAAATTCAAGCAGCTCTTTATCCGCATCTGCAAAATGGATGCCGGCTCCGGCCAGCAGTACTGGCCGCTTCGCTGTCGCGAGTGCTTCAGCCAGCCTTCTGATTTGAAGCGGATTCGGCTTTACCGTCGGCTGGTAGCCCGGAAGATGGAAGTCTCTGCTGAAACTCTCATCGGAAATTTCCTGTGCGATGTTTTTCGGGATATCTACAACAACCGGCCCCGGCCGTCCTGTTGTAGCGATATGGAATGCTGCATTTATGACTTTCGGCAACTCTTTAAGGTCTGTCACCTGATAGTTGTGCTTCGTGATCGGTGTCGTGATTCCGATGACGTCCGCTTCCTGGAAAGCGTCCGTGCCGATCACTGCAGTCGATACCTGACCGGTGAATACGACTACCGGAAGTGAATCCATCATTGCATCTGTGATACCCGTTACCAGATTGGTCGCTCCCGGGCCAGAAGTGGCAATGACGACACCCGGCTTTCCTGTCACTCTTGCATAGCCTTCGGCTGCATGGATGAGCCCCTGCTCATGTCTGCAGAGGATATGCTGGAACGGAGCTTCGGCGCGGTGCAGTGCATCGTAGATCGGAAGTACAGCACCACCCGGGTAACCGAACACTGTATCGACATTCTGTTCAACCAGTGACTCGATAAACAAATCTGCTCCTGTTCTCAGCTTTTGTTCCTGTTCTTCAATTTTCATTTCATTTTGTGTTTGAGTTTTCATTACCACTTACCTCCTTATGGTTCACGCGGCTCCTTTGTGTACGGCCTGCGGAAAGCTTGTCGGAATAAAAAAGACTCTTTCCTCCCTAAAGATACTTATTTTGAAATAAGTATCAGTATGGGGAGAAAAGAGTCACCTTTCACGGTACCACCCACGTCTGCATGCGCCTTGCGGCGGATGCCTCGTGAACTGCAGTCTGCAGTTCGTTTTGGTAACGGGTGGTGTAGCACCCGGCTCAGCCTATTCGATGAAGTCATCTTTCAGTCCGGCACTCAGGGTCGAGAGTTATGACTTTGACAAATCCCGGTTTCCAGCACTTCCCGGGTCTCTGGTAATTGTCGCCCTTGTCATAAGGTCCCTTCGTCGTTTTTCTATATCCATGCCCGATAAAACATTTATCAGACATTTCTGATATGTGATATTGAAAGTAATCTTATAACGTTTAGGAAAAGAAATCAACACCTAAATGATAAATTATTTTAAATTGTCTAATATTTCTGATAATGATATCGCTTACATTCCTTTCATATCAAGGTTTAGACAAAAAACGATATTTTTATAATTTTTTCGTTTTTTATGTTAAAACCCCCTCTCCGGCAAGAACCGGAGAGGGGGGTTGAATTCAGATTTATTTAGTCAGAAAGTCCGTTACAGCACCCTGGGATGAACATGTCACGTTATGTGCATATTTACCGAGCACGCCTTTTTTATAAAGCGCCGGTGCGGTCCATTCCGCTTTACGCTGCTCGATTTCTTCATCGGATACAGCGAATGAAATTTCCTTTTTATCGGAATCGATTGTGACAACATCTCCTTCCCGCAGGAATGCAATCGGTCCGCCCGCCTGCGCCTCGGGTGAAATGTGTCCGACTACAAGTCCATGTGTTCCGCCCGAGAAGCGTCCATCTGTGAGCAATGCAACTTTCTCTCCCATTCCTTTGCCGACGAGGAGGCTGGATACAGACAGCATTTCAGGCATACCCGGTCCGCCTTTCGGACCGACGTAGCGGATGACAAGCACATCGCCTTCCTTAATCTCGTCATTAAGCACAGCATCCATCGCTTCTTTTTCTGTATCGAATACACGGGCAGGGCCTTCGTGGTGTTTCACTTTGACACCGGAAACTTTTGCGACTGCACCTGTCGGTGAAAGATTCCCTTTAAGTACAATCAACGGTCCGTCTGCACGCTTTGGATTATCAAGCGGCATGATGACATCCTGTCCGTCTTTAAGATCATCCACTTCTGCCAGGTTTTCAGCAACAGTCTTCCCTGTTACTGTCATGCAGTCCCCATGGATGAATCCTTCTCTGTGAAGCATCTTCATGACGCCTTGTACACCGCCCGCTTTATAGAGGTCCTGCATCACGTAGCGGCCGCTTGGTTTCAAGTCCGCAAGATGCGGCACTTTTTCCTGCATGCGGTTGAAGTCGTCGATTGTGATATCCACCTCTGCGGCATGTGCGATTGCAAGGATATGAAGTATTGCGTTTGTTGAACCACCCAGCGCCATGACCACGGTGATTGCATTTTCAAATGCATCCCGTGTCATGATATCTTTCGGATAAATACCTTTTTCCAGCAGGTTGTACACCGCTTCACCGGCTGCTTTAATATCTTCTGCTTTCGCTTTGGATTCAGCAGGGTTCGATGCACTGCCCGGCAGGCTCAGACCCATCGCCTCCATTGCAGAAGCCATAGTATTTGCTGTATACATGCCGCCGCATGCACCCGCACCCGGACATGCACTGCACTCGATGGCATTCAGTTCTTTATCATCGATATCGCCGTTGTTATGTTTACCCACACCTTCGAAAACAGATACCAGATCGATATCTGCACCGCGCAGGTTGCCCGGTGCGATGGTACCTCCGTATGCAAAGACAGCCGGCACTTCAGCGTTTGCAATCGCAATGGCGCAGCCCGGGATGTTTTTGTCACACGCACCGATTGCAACCAGACCGTCAAGGTTTTCAGCACCGACGACCGTTTCGATTGAATCAGCAATCAGGTCACGGGATGGCAGGGAGTAGCGCATACCCTGGGTTCCCATGGAAATACCATCGGATACTGTGATCGTGTTAAATTGCAGCGGTACACCACCGGCTTCCTGCGCCCCCTTTTTAGCCTCCAGTGCAAGATCGTTCAGATGCATGTTACACGGCGTAACTTCAGCCCATGTGCTTGCAATCCCGATTTGAGGTTTTGTAAAGCTTTCATCGGTCAATCCGACCGCCCGGAGCATCGCCCGGTTCGGTGCTTTTACATTGCTTTCAGTATAAACATGACTTTTGATGCGAAGATCTTTTTTTGTTTTTCCCTCAGTAGACATACTGTGGACCACCTTTCAGTATCATTTGATTCTTTTATTATACACGTACTCCGTCGGCATCTGCCTTTTCATCAACTTCCGGCATTTCACTGCCATCGGTCTTTTTACTCATCCATGTGGCAATCAGTGAACCGGAAATATTGTGCCAGACACTGAACAATGCCGCAGGTACTGCGGACAATGGTGAGAAGTGTGCTGCAGACAGCGCTGCAGCAAGCCCCGAGTTTTGCATTCCGACTTCTATTGAAGTCGCTTTCTGATCTGCAAGTTTTAAGCCAAACATTTTAGCTGCCAGGAAACCGACAGTATAGCCAATCATATTATGGAGAATGACGACAAGGAATATCAGCAGCCCGGATTGGACAATTGCCTCAGTGTTCCCCGAAACAACCGCCGTAACAACTCCAACTATGCCGATCACTGATACAAGCGGCAATACTGCAATACCTTTTTCTATACGGTCACCCGCCAAGTATCTCACTACAATTCCCAGAATGACAGGAACAAGAACAATCTGTAAGATCGATACAAATAAGTCCATGAATGACACAGGCAGCCATGCGCTGGCAAGCAGCAGTGTCAGTGCCGGCGTCAGTATCGGAGCGAGCACAGTGGAAACCGCTGTCGCTGTAACAGACAGCGCCGTATTCCCTTTTGCAAGGAATGTCATGACATTGGAGGACGTTCCTCCCGGTGCGCACCCGACCAGAATCACACCCACTGCAATTTCAGGCGGCAGCTGGAACAGGAATACGAGTCCCAGAGCAATGAGCGGCATGATTGTATATTGGGCAGCCACCACTATAAATACTATTTTTGGTGCTTTCAGTACTCTTTTGAAATCTTCGGGCTTCAGAGTGAGACCCATGCCGAACATGATTATTCCCAGCAGCAGATTGATATAGGCACCAATCCACGTAAACCCTCCGGGGAATAAAAACGACATTACTGCAAATAAAATCACCCAGACTGCGAAAGTGTTCCCCACAAACTGGCTGAACCTGGCTACAGCATTCATAACACACCCTCCTTAAATGGACCGCAACTTATTCAGTTTCGTTTGAAACTATAAAGAGTATATTAGCAGATAATTCAAAATTATCCTAGGTATTTATTTAAAATCTTTTGAATCTTTTAAATATAATCATTTAGATCTCCGCCTTCTTTCAATCGTCGGGCAGGTACTGGCATCGCTTACATATATGGTTTGAAAAATAAATGGAGATCAGACCGTAAATTTTTAATCCAGTCTGAAAAAGTATATGATTTTGATATATAAATTGCGGGTTTTATATTATAATGATTATAGATTATATAAAGGAGACAGCAAAATGGGGTTACGCGAAACTAATAAAGAACGCCGGCGTTCCAGCATTATCAAAACGGCAAAAGCCTTTTTTGTGGAAAAAGGGTTTAATGCTGTGCACATGCAGGAAATCGCTGATGCAGAAGGTATTGGGATCGCAACACTGTTCCGGTACTTTCCGAAAAAAGAACAACTGATTTTAGCAGCAGCAATTTCAATAATGGAATCTGAAGCAGACGCTTTTAAAAATATATTGAACCACCCGGATAAGACGGCCTATGAAAAGATTGAAGATTGTTTCGATTACATGAAAGGCATCCACATCAGTCCATCAGCAAATACCGCAAAATTCAATGATGCATTCCAGGTCTATATAGATAACACAACAGAACCGGTGGAAAACCTTCTCCCCTACTTTGAAGCCCGCAGAAAAATCGTCGATCATTTCCTGCAGATTATAGAACAGGGAAAACTTGATGGCACGCTTCATCCTGAAAGATGCACCCGGGAAAAGATACTGCCGATACTCAACAACTTCGGCATCTACACACAGAAACTGACAATGAGCCACTCAGTTTTGAATATAAGCGGTGATATAACTCCTTCATGCCAGTTGGAAACCGTAAGTGAAATCTATCTTGATTATTTAAAACCCCAATAGGACCATAAAGCACCCCCGATCCTGAATCAGGATCGGGGGTGCTTTTGTCATCACGGTTATTCATCGTTATTGCGACGGTCCAGATTATTCCTTCTCTCACGTGAAGCATCATAATCATATTCATTGTTTCTCATTGAATTACGACGTTTATCATCTGTATCATTCAGAGTTTCACCGTCATCCTCTGAAACTTCATCATTAAAACCGGTTGTTCCGCCGCGTCTTTCGTACTCTTCTTCCGTCACGGGCTCGGTTGTTTCTGCTGAATCGATATTTCCGTCAACATACCTGTCGGAGTCCCCTCTGATGCTGTCATTATCAACATAACGGTCATCCCCGCGTTCAAAACGCTCATCATCGTAAGTGACAATGCCGGAATCAGCATTTCCTTCTTTCCGGGCTCTGTAATCACGCTCAGTTTCGTCATCTATCGCACGATACTGACGGGTCGACTCAAGATCGTTTTCCTCGTAGCTGCGATTCCGGGATTGTGCCGGACGGTCATAAGTCTTCACATCATCTTTGTCCATATCATCGTTCTGTCTTCCGTATGCCGCACCGGCTGTACCGGCAGCAGTGTTTCTGCCCGCTCTGTCATCTTCAGAGCCGCGGAGATCCTCGAGTCTGTCATCCCGTCTTCTCTCTTCTCCGGCAGAGTAGCTGTCGTCATGAGTGATGACACGGTCTTTTCTAACAAAGAGCAGAATAGCTGCAATGACGAAGAAGAGCGGGATAAGACCTGTAATGACGAAAATCACCATCGGAGCCGTCAGAATACCTGCTATGAGCAGCAGGAAACCTGCCAGTATTCTGCGTCTCATCGTGAGAAGTCCGAAGATTCCCAGAATCAGCGGCACTGCGAGGTAAAGTGCAATCATCCATGAACTGTTCAACATACTGAGCATCTGATCAGTCATCTGTTCTGTCGAAACACCGCCTGTATCCATCTGGGACAATGAATTCTGCATCTGCTGTCTGAACGACTCGATGAATGCAGGGTCATTTACCATAACCAGAGCAAAGAATAAAATAAAACCTGTAACCGCGAGCAATGCCAGCCATGCCAGCCAGCCAAAAATCTTTTCGGCTATCCGGCTGACCGGTTCTACTGTTTGTGTGTATTGTTTTTTAGCCATATTCTCCTCCAAAAGTTTATGTCTTTATATAGAATATTACCCTACACAGCATATTTTAATCAAACATACCTATCACGAATGGTGGAATTTTTTCCTCAATATAATATGTAGACACAAACAGGCTGTGAAAGTCACAGCCTGTTTGTGTCATGCTTTTATCATCTGTCCGTCTTCTTCTGTATCTTTCAGCTGTTTTACAGCCTGATACGCTTCCATTCCGCTATTTTGCTTAAACTCTCTGAATAGTGTTTTCTCTTCAGCTTTGGAAGGGACGACTTGTTTGAATCTGTTGTAATTCTCTTTCAGAACCCCGGATGCCACCCCTTTATCAAATGCCATTTCAACTGCTTCAAAAAATTGCACGACATCGATGACTTCTTCTGTTGTCCAGTCGACATCAATCGGGTAATTATATTCTTCAGTCATGGATCAGAGTCACCTCCTGTATGAAAAAAGGCGCCCTGTTTAAGGACGCCTGATTTATAATTTGGATCATTACATAGTGTGGATTGGTTTGCCAAGAACGACGTCTGCCGCTTCCATCGGAATTTCACCGAGTGTCGGATGTGCATGGATTGTCAGAGCGATATCTTCAGCAGTCATGCCTGTTTCAACCGCAAGACCAAGTTCAGCAATTATGTCTGAAGCTCCTGTACCTGCTACCTGTGCACCGAGAAGAAGCCCATCTTCTTTACGGGAAACAAGTTTGACAAAACCTTCAGTTTCGTTAAGACCGAGTGCACGTCCATTTGCTGCGAACGGGAATTTACCTGTCTTAACTTCGAATCCGGCTTCTTTTGCATCTGCTTCATTGTATCCGACAGTCGCCAGTTCCGGTTCAGTGAAACATACAGCAGGGATACCGAGGTAATCCACTTCTGATTTCTCACCAGAGATTGCTTCCGCTGCAACTTTAGCTTCATAGCTTGCTTTGTGAGCAAGCGGGAGACCGGGAACAATGTCACCAATCGCAAAAATGTTATCTACAGAAGTTCTGGATTGCTTGTCCACTTCAACAAGACCTTTGTCACTCATCTTGATCCCGACTTCTTCAAGTCCGAGTTCGTCAGTGTTAGGACGGCGGCCGACTGTAACTAGTACATAGTCCGCTTCGAGTTCTTTCGTTTCGCCTTTGACTTCATAAGTGACTTTGACGCCATTGTCTGTTTCCTCGGCAGATTGTGCCATCGCTTCGGTTTCGATTGTAACGCCTTTTTTCTTAAGGTTCTTTTTGACTACCTGCGTCATCTGTTTTTCGAATCCGCCGAGGATGTCTTTGGTACCTTCCAAAATAGTGACTTCTGTACCGAAGTTGGCATAAGCAGTTCCAAGCTCGGAACCGATATAGCCCCCGCCGATTACAACAAGTTTTTCAGGTTTTTCTTCAAGAGCAAGTGCTCCTGTGGAATCCAGTACACGTTTCCCGAATTTGAATCCTGGGATTTCAATCGGACGTGAACCTGTAGCGATAATTGCATTTTTGAATTCATAAGTCTGGGATTGTTTTTCATCCATGACTTTCATTTTGTTAGAGTCGACGAAATAAGCTTCGCCTTTAACGATTTCCACTTTGTTGCCTTTAAGCAATCCTTCAACGCCGCCAACAAGTTTCTTGACTACGCTCTCTTTGAAAGATTGTACTTTTGAAAAGTCGAGTTTGACGCCCTCAGTCACTACACCCATGTCTTCTGAGTGCTGCGCCTGATGAAAACGGTGTGAAGAGGAAATCATTGCTTTGGATGGAATACATCCAACGTTCAGACATACACCGCCAAGGTCGCCCTTCTCAACGATTGTCACTTTCTGACCGAGCTGTGCAGCACGGATTGCTGCAACATATCCGCCCGGTCCGGCGCCAACTACTATAGTATCAGTTTCAATAGGAAAATCTCCAACTACCATATGCTCTTATCCCTCCATTAGTAATAGTTCTGGGTTGTTAAGCAGACGCTTAACGTGGTTCAATGCATTCTGTGCTGTCATTCCATCAATCTGTCTGTGGTCGTAGCTCATAGAAAGTGCAAGCACTGGTTTCGCAACGATCTCACCATCCACCACCATAGGTTTCTGCTCAATACGGCCGATTCCGAGGATAGCGACTTCCGGCTGGTTGATAACCGGTGTGAACCATTGTCCGCCAGCTGACCCAAGATTGGAAATCGTCATGGATCCGCCCTTCATTTCCTCACCAGACAACTTGCCATCACGCGCTTTGCCGGCAAGCTGGTTGATTTCATCAGAAATTTCGAACATTGATTTCTTGTCCGCTTCTTTAACTACAGGTACAACAAGACCTCTCTCTGTATCGGCAGCAATACCTACATTATAGTAATGTTTCTGAATTACTTCAAATGTTTCATTATCAATTGAAGAGTTCATTTCAGGGAATTTTTTAAGCATAGATACGAGCGCTTTTACGACATACGGAAGGAATGTCAGTTTGACACCCTGCTCTGCAGCCACATCTTTGAATTTCTTCCTGTGGTTCCAAAGTGCTTCAACTTCAACTTCATCCAGGTGTGTAACGTGAGGGGATGTCTGTTTGGAATTGACCATTGCTTTCGCAATCGCTTTTCTCATGCCGCTCATTTTCTCACGGGTTTCCGGATATTGACCTTCAGGCGCTGCCTGTTTTGTCTCTTTGGAAGCAGGTGCTTCAGAAGTCTGCTCTTCAGTTTCAGTGGATTCAGAAGTCTGTCCACCGTCCTGGAATGCTTCGATATCTTCTTTCAGTACACGGCCGTTTTTACCGCTGCCGGACACTTCATTGATATCTACATCATTGTCGCGGGCAAATTTGCGTACAGACGGCATTGCGATAACACGCTCTCCTGAAGTTTCTTTCTTCGCCGTTTCTTTATCTTCGGAAGAATCCTCTTTTGTTTCTTCCTTGGATTCAGATTTCTCTTCAGTTTTTTCTTCTTTCTTGGAGTCATCCGGTTTATCCTTGGATTCGGATGATTCTGACTCACCGCTGTCTTCGGAACCGTCATCGATTGTTACGATCGTTTCCCCGACAGTAGTCACAGTCCCTTCTTCAACATGAAGTTTCTTCACTGTACCGTCAACCGGAGACGGAATTTCTACGACAGCCTTGTCGTTCTGTACTTCTGCGAGTACATCATCTTCTTTGATTTCTTCGCCTTCCGCGATGAACCATTTGACGATTTCACCTTCGTGGATACCTTCTCCGATATCCGGCAGCTTAAATTCAAATGCCATAGTTACTTCCTCCTTTAATGGTGATTAAAAATCCATTACCTGTTTTGCACGTTCTATAATGTCATCCTTGTTTGGAAGCCAGATACTCTCGGCCTGAGTGAAAGGATAGACAGTATCAGGTGCCGTAACACGCATGATAGGTGCCTCTAAGCTCAGGATTGCACGTTCGGACAGTTCTGAAGCAACATTTGCTGCAACTCCCGCCTGGCGCTGCGCTTCCTGAATGACAACCGCACGGTTTGTTTTCTCGACAGATTTAACGAGTGTTTCATAATCAATTGGTGATACAGTTCTGAGATCGATGACTTCAGCTGAGATATCCTCTTCTGCAAGAGCCTCTGCTGCTTTCATCGCTTCCTGTACCATCGCCCCGTATGCGATCAGCGTAATATCGTCGCCTTCCTGCTTGACATTCGCTTTGCCGATTTCCACTGTGTACTCTTCCTCAGGTACATCTTCACGGAATGAACGGTAGAGTTTCATGTGCTCCAGGAATACAACCGGATCATTGGAACGGATTGCTTCGATCAGAAGACCTTTTGCATCCACCGGGTTAGAAGGGATGATCACTTTAAGTCCCGGCGTCTGAGCCATCAGACCTTCGAGTGAATCCGCGTGCAGTTCCGGTGTGTGTACACCGCCGCCGAATGGCGCACGGATTACAATCGGCATCTCTTTTGATGCACCTGAACGTGCTCTGTGACGGGCAATCTGGCCGGCCACACCGTCCATCGCTTCGAAAAGGAAGCCGAAGAACTGTATTTCGACAACCGGACGGTAATCTTCAAGTGTAAGTCCGAGTCCAAGGGAAGTCAGTCCGCTCTCGGCAAGCGGCGTATCGAATACACGGTCTTCACCGAATTCTTTTTGAAGGCCTTCAGTGGCACGGAATACACCACCGTTTACACCGACGTCTTCACCGAAGACGAGGACATTCTCGTCATTTTTCAATTCAGTGGCCATCGCATCAGTGATTGCCTGAATCATTGTCATCTGTGCCATTGATTATTTCGACTCCTTTTCTTTGTATACTTCATACTGCTCTTTCAAATTGGCAGGCATTTCGTCATACATATTTTCCATGAGCTGCGTGACAGTCTGTTTTTCAGTGCCGTCCGCTTCTTTGATCGCAGCTTTAACATCTTCTTTGGCTTTTTCCATCACTTCGTTCTCTTTCTCTTCACTCCACAGGCCTTTTTCTTCAAGGAACTTGCGGAAACGGACGAGCGGGTCTTTTTTCTCCCAGTCAGAATCCTCGTCTGAAGTTCTGTAGCGGGTCGGGTCGTCGCCTGCCATCGTGTGCGGCCCGTAACGGTAGCACAATGTTTCGATTACAGTCGGTCCTTCGCCGGCAACAGCACGGTCACGTGCATCTTTAGTCACTTTGTAGACTGCGAGCGGATCCATGCCGTCTACAAGAACGCCCGGCACACCTGAAGCCACTGCTTTTTGAGCAAGTGTTTTTGCAGCGGTCTGCAGTTCACGCGGCGTGGAGATTGCATAGTTGTTGTTCTGGATTACGAAGATTGCAGGTGCAGCATAGGCACTTGCAAAGTTGATTCCTTCATAGAAGTCACCCTGGGAAGTACCGCCGTCACCTGTATAAGTGATCGCCACAGCATCTTTTTCACGTTTCTTGATGCCCAATGCAACACCTGCAGTCTGTACATACTGTGCGCCGATGATGATCTGCGGGCTGAGTGCATTCACGCCTTCAGGGAACTGGTTTCCTTTGAAGTGTCCTCTTGAGAAAAGGAAGGCCTGAGTCAATGGAAGACCGTGCCATATGAGCTGCGGCACATCACGGTAGCCCGGAAGGATGTAGTCTCCTTTTTCCAGTGCATACTGACTCGCCAATTGTGAAGCTTCCTGCCCTGCAGTCGGTGCATAGAAACCGAGGCGTCCCTGACGGTTCAGGGAAATTGAACGCTGGTCAAGTACACGCGTCCATACCATCCGTTCCATCATTTCAACAAGATCTTCATCAGACAAGTCCGGCATTTCCTGTTCGTTGACAATTTTGCCGTCCATATCTAAAATCTGGAACATTTCAAACTTACTTTCGATCTCTTGCAAAACTTTTACAGGATCGAATTTTTTCTTCGGTGCCATAAACTGTTCACCATACCTTTCAAATTTTCATTGATTAACTATATTTTATCATATGCTGTTATATTAGTAAAATAAACGGGACTATAACAGATCCTCTGAAACGTTGGTTTGAAAGGGTTCTCTGTACTATAACAGTAAAATCTGTTGTATAATACAGCGCTTCCATTCTCTATCCCTGTATCACATCTTCAATCTCTTTTTTGATTTCATTCACTTTTTCAGTCTCTTCTCCAAAAGCAGCGGCATTCTCTTCGACCTGCTGGTATTCCTCACTCAGACTGTTCAGCCGTTCATCCACCTCATCCTGGGATACGTCCTCCTCTCCAAGATATTCAAAAATTTCTCTTTCGCTCTCGAGGACAGCTTTATAACTGCCGATCATATCCCCGTGAGCCTTGTACCTTACATCCATCGCTTCCACCAGGGATTCTGCTTTTTCCCTGTTGGACCCATTGGATATTTCTTCTATATACTGCCTGGACGTTTCCATGCGGCTTCTGCTGTCCCCCATCACTGCAACTTCTGCATCCAGCTGCTCAATGCGGGCATCGGTGTTTTCCACGAGCTGAGCGCTGATCTCAGGAAGCTCTTCCCTTGATGCATTTTCCAGAGACTCCTGCAGTTCACCTTTCTCACTCTCCAGGGAATCGAACTCCTCGGAAACTGTCTCAATCTCCTTTTCCACTTCAACGGTCTTTTGAAACGCATTATAAAAATCCAGAAGCTCGTCTTCATCAGATGAACATCCGGCTGTCACCATCATTGCCAGTACCAGACCCGCAATCATTTTTTTCATACTCCAACCTCCAAAAGTCATATTTCGATAAATATTATAGTTTGAGAATATCACAATCCCTCGTATATTATAGTATAATAAATAAATGTATTTATGAAACAGGAGGGTTTTATCATGCTCACGACAAAAGATATCATCCGCGATCCGGATCCGATGCTGCGGAAGAAAGTTGCGGAGATAAAGGAAATAGACAAAGAAACAGTCGATCAGCTCAAGGAGATGCGGGAATATCTCGTGAACTCCCAAAACGAGGAGACGGCTGAAAAATACGGCCTCAGGCCCGGGGTCGGACTGGCGGCTCCGCAGATCGGTCTGGATAAAAGAATGCTCGCGGTATATATAGAGGATGGGGAAGGGGATATTGACCATGACTTCATGCTGATCAATCCGAAAGTGAAAAGTCATTCTGTGACAGAAACCTACCTTCCGGGAGGCGAAGGATGCCTGAGTGTCGATGAAGATATCGCCGGGCTGGTACACCGCTATCAGAGGATTAAAGTGAATGCCGTCGACATTGAAGGCAACCCGGTTGAAATCAAGGCGAAAGGCATGCTTGCCGTCGTCCTGCAGCACGAACTTGATCATCTTGACGGTATCATGTTCTATGACCGCATCGATGAAGATATGCCGATGGAACCTAAAATCGGTGCGCGTCCGGTTGAATGACCGTTCCCCCGCCAGCTTCGGCTGGCTTTTTTCATTTCCTGACAAAAAAACGACGGGTTCATTACATGAACTCGTCGCGCCTTTGTTTAAATGGGATATTCCTGTCGTACAATTCTTTCTTCAAGGCTTCAAAAGTTTCCTCGTCCATAAGTTCCGGATCATGGTTATGGCGCTGTTTATGCACATCCTCATCCCCTGCCGGCTCTTCGTAGATAAAATTCATGACGACAATATCAGGATGTACATTGAACTCCAGCCTTACCATGTTCCGATCCTGTCTTTCACGCTCCAAAAGGATTGTTTCAATAATCCGCTTTTCTTTCATATTCGATCCCTCCACTTTCTTCTTATTATAAAGTCTTTGCATGTCATACGTCTATAATGTAAAATAAACTTAAGCTGAATGAGGGATGTGGTCTGTATGCTTAGACGTTTACGTAAGAAGCTGAAGCAGAAGCTTAGACGCATTCTCGGTAGAAAAGGGTTGCTGAACAACGAATATATGAAGGGGGACAAATAAGCCCCTTCCTTTATTGTGCTGTCTAAAGCAGCACACATTTTTTTATTGTAAGCATTTCAACAATCATTTTTAAAATACTATACAGATATATGAAGGAGTTAATGACAAATGGCAGTTTTTAAAGTATTTTTCCAGGAAACACTGGATACAAGAATCATTCGTGAGGATACACACACACGTTATTTTGAAGCAGAGTCTGAAACACAGGTCAGACGCGCTCTGAAAGACGAAAGCTACAACATCGAATTCGTACAGGAATTGAGTCCCGAACACCTGGAGTACGAAAAAGAGAACAACACAGATTTCAACGTGGAGAACGTCTGATGGGACTTGAAAAAGGTGAAGTAGGTGTATTCGCCCTCGGGGGACTCGGGGAAATCGGAAAAAACACTTACTGCATTGAATATAAAGATGAAATCATAGTGATTGACGCCGGGATCAAATTCCCGGACGACGAGCAGCTCGGCATCGATTACGTCATCCCGGACTACACATACCTGAAAGAGAATCAGGAGCGCATCAGTGCGCTGATCATTACACACGGTCACGAGGATCACATCGGCGGGATTCCATTTTTACTGAAAGAAATCAATGTGCCGATCTATTCCGGACCGCTTGCACTCGGGCTGATCCGCAACAAACTGGAGGAACACCATCTCCTGAGGACCGCGGAACTCAACCCTATTGAAGAGGATACGGTGCTGAAATTCAAACACATGTCTGTTGAATTCTACCTTACGACCCATTCCATTCCGGAAGCCTACGGTGTCGTGGTAAAGACACCTGAAGGCAATATTGTTCACACAGGGGATTTCAAATTCGATTTCACACCTGTCGGTGAGCCGGCAAACATTGCCAAGATGGCTCAGCTTGGTGAAGAAGGCGTCCTGTGCCTTCTCTCCGACTCTACAAATGCGACAGTACCGAATTTCACAATCAGTGAAAAAGCAGTCGGACAGAATGTAGAGGATATTTTCAGGAAATGTGCCGGAAGGATCATCTTCGCAACATTCGCATCCAACATCTACCGTGTTCAGCAGGCAATCGATGCAGCCGTGAAGTTTGATCGCAAGATCTGCATATTCGGCCGCAGCATGGAAAACAATATCCGCATCGGTACGGAGCTCGGCTACATCAAAGCACCGCCGGAAACATTCATTGAACCGAAGATGATAAACAAGGTCGAAAAGCATAAAGTGATGATACTGTGTACAGGTTCCCAGGGCGAGCCGATGGCTGCGCTCTCCAGGATCGCGAACGGCACACACCGCCAGATCAGTATCATACCGGATGATACTGTCGTCTTCAGTTCATCACCGATTCCCGGTAATACGCTCAGCGTAAACCGTACAATCAACGCATTGTATAAAGCCGGGGCGGATGTGATTCACGGTAAACTTTCCAACATCCATACTTCAGGACACGGTTCGCAGGAAGAGCAGAAACTCATGCTGAGGCTCATAAGACCGAAGTACTTCATGCCGATCCACGGCGAATACCGCATGCTCCATCTTCATAAAGAGCTTGCCGTCAACACAGGGATGGATCCTGAGAACATCTTCCTGATGGAAATCGGTGACGTCCTTGCACTTAAAAGCGACAGTGCACGACTTTCGCAGCGCGTACAGGCAGGCACTGTATTCGTCGACGGCATCGGCATTGGCGACATCGGTAATATCGTGCTTCGTGACAGAAAAGATCTGTCTGAAGAAGGACTCGCAATCGTCGTTGTCTCCATCGACTTTAAAACAGGCGAACTGCTGAGCGGACCGGATATCATTTCACGTGGTTTCGTCTATATGAGGGAATCCTACGGACTGATCCGCAGCGCTGAAAAGAAAATCAAAGGCGATGTGATCAATCTTCTCAATACTAAAGATGATGCACAGTGGTATCACGTGAAGCAGCTCATAATCGAAGAGCTCAGCAATCATCTCTACAGAAAGACACGCAGAAGACCTATGATCCTTCCAATGATCATGAGAGTCGATCAGGAAACAGGCGCAGCACAAAAATAAAATGATAAAAAACATCCCCCGGGCTTCACCATCTGGTGCATCCGGGGGATGTTTTCGTTCTGTCCGCTCAATTATTCTTTATTCAATAATTTTTCAAACTTGTTCAGGTCGTCATCGGTACCGATGACGATGAGTACGTCGGTCTCCTTGATATTGACCGTCGGATCAGGACTGACGATGATGTCCGATCCCCGCTTGATTGCAATCACGCTCACACCGTACTCCGCCCTGATATCCAGGTCCAGGAGCGTCTGCTCCGCGAGTTTTTCTGTGGCATATATTTCGACGATGGAATGTTCATCGGAGAGTTCCAGATAATCCAATACAGAGGAGGACACGAGCCGGTGGGCAATACGCCGGCCCATATCCCGTTCCGGATGTACCACGACGTCCGCGCCAATCTTATCAAGCACTCGTGCATGATAATCGCTCTGGGCTTTTACCGTCACTTTTTTTACACCAAGATCCTTCAGCAGCAATGTCGTCAGGATGCTCGACTGGATGTTATCCCCGATTGCAACGATGACATTGTCGAAATTGCGCAATCCGAGATTCTTGAGCACTGTTTCGTCTGTGGTGTTTCCGATGACGGACTGCGTCGCAATATCGGCAAACTCATTCACACGTTCCTCGTCTATGTCTATGGCCAGGACGTCAGTTTCCATCTCTCTCAGTTCTTTGACAATGCTGCCGCCGAAGCGGCCCAGACCGATTACTGCAAATTCTTTATTCATCGTTCATTTCCCCTTCATCAATCAGAAAATTAATTCAGCCTAATATTTACTATTGTCTTTACCCTGCACATAATCCTTATCGAACAGGAACAGCCTGAGCAGCAGCCCGAGGCTTGGTATGAGCATGAACAGTCCGAGTACGAACACAACCGTCAAAGCCAGCGCCATTGCATCGTTGACAACAGACGTATTGATCTCGACATAAGGATACAGGATGTACGGCATCTTACTTATGCCGTATCCGAAAAATGCAAAACCGTACTGCATCATGATCATGATGAACGCCAGCCCGTAGTTGATGCGCCTCCAGACCAGATACACTGCGATTCCCATGAAGAGGAGACTCAACCCGAATAAATACCAGACGTTCTGCGCATTCGTGAAGTGTTCGTAGTTGTGGTCACGGAGCCCCAGGAACACGAACTGGGTAATGACCAGCATCGGCAGCGTCCAAATCAAAAACCAGCGGCGTGTCAGCTCTGTCGCCTCTTTCGCCCGGGCCCGGTTGGCATAGAAAGTCAGGAAGGCACTGGATACGTAAAGCACCGTAATGATAGCCAGGAAAACGACCGACCAGGAATAGGTGCTGAACAGCAGCTCCTCCAGGTTCAGCTGGATGCCGCTGTCGTCCTGGATGATATATCCTCCTTCTGAAATGACGAGCGCGACCGACAGTGACGCCGGAATGAGCAGTCCAGTCACACCGTAAAGGAAGGCCCATGACATTTTAGATTCTTTATTATATGAGTTGAATGCGTAGTAGCTTCCCCGGATGGAGAGCAGGATCAGCGCGATGCTTGCCGGAATCAGGAGCGCTGTCCCGTAATAGTACGCCGTGTCCGGATAGAAACCGACAATTCCGACGAAGAAGAAGACGAAAAAGACGTTCGTCACTTCCCAGACCGGATTAAGATAGCGCCCGATGATCGGACTGATGATATTATCTGTTCCGGTCACCTTGCTGTAGAAGTTGAAGAATCCCGCCCCGAAGTCGATCGAGGCAATGATGATATAACCGTAGAGGAACGTCCAGAGCACTGTGATACCTATAATTTCGTAGCTCATTACAGCTGACCTCCTTTATAACGCTCACCATACAGGTCAAAGCGGTCCTGCTGTGCACTTTTTCCTTTGAACATCCTCAGAAGCACGTAGCTGCATGTAAAGCCGAGCAGCGCATAGAGGATGACGAATGCAACCAGTGTGACACCCAGACCGTCTGCATTGGTGACGGCTTCGGAAACCCTCATGTAACCTCTCAATATCCACGGCTGGCGGCCCATTTCTGCAAGGAACCACCCTGCCTCGATGGCTGCCATCGTGAGCGGCCCGGTCAATACATAGGCATACAGCAGAGCTGGATGGTGTTCGTCCAGTCTCGTGAATTTCGCTATGAAGTAAAGAATTGAAATCCCGAGTGCATAGAAGCCGAAGAATACCATGATATCAAAGAAGTAGTGGATCACCAGAGGCGGATGTTCATCTTCCGGTATATCGTTCAGCCCCGTCACTTCCGTATCGAAGGAACTGCCTGCCAGGAAACTCAGGAAGCTTGGGATTCTGAGTTCATATTTAACTTCCTGGTTCTCCTCATCGAGCATGCCGAACAGTATCAGATCTGCATTATCTTCAGTCTCGAAGTGCCATTCGAGTGCAGCGAGTTTTTCCGGCTGATGTTCATGAAGGAATTTAGCAGACAGGTCCCCTGCAAGCGCCGTCATGGAAGCCGCAATAAGACCGACGACCATCATCACTTTCAGACCTTTTTTGTGATACTCCCGGTCCTCATTGAATTTGGAACGGAGCAGTTTGAATGCCCCGATAGATGCGATCAGGAATATTGCTGTTGTATATGCAGTCGCCACAACGTGGAACACCCTCACCCAGGTTGACGGGTTGAACATCGCGGCGAGTGGATCGATGTTGATCAGTTCGCCGTCCACCATATCAAATCCTGCGGGTGTGTTCATGAATGAGTTCACTGTCGTAATGAACACTGCGGATAAAGACGACCCGATGACAATCGGGATATTTAAAAGCCAGTGGTGCCACGGGTTTTTAAAACGGTCCCATGTATACAGGAAAATCCCCAGGAAAATCGCTTCAAAGAAGAATGCGAATGTTTCCATAAACAGCGGCAGAGCAATAATCTGTCCGCCAAGCCTCATGAAATCAGGCCATATGAGCGAGAGCTGCAGACCAATGATCGTACCGGTCACTACCCCCACTGCCACAGTTACCGTATAACCTTTTGCGATACGGCGTGCCATGGTCAGGTAATCAGTGTCTTTCTTCCTGATTCCTAAAAATTCGAGCACCATGAAGACGATTGGCATACCGACTCCAATAGTTGCAAATATGATATGGAATCCAAGCGTTGTCGCTGTCAGTACACGGCCAAGTATAACGTCATCCATCAAGATCACCTCTTTAATAACTTACCCCTAATTATAGACTGTAAGCCGCTCCAATGATAATAAGAACTATGCATTTTCCATGACAATTTTGTGAAATTATTATCAAATTGATTTTTGGATGATCCTGCATGATAAAACTCCTGTCTCCATACTGTGATGTGCCATTAAAATTGAATTTGGATTTCAATTTTGAGGGTGCATATCATACACAGAAGAGAGCAGCATTTTATTGCCGGACCGCTTCAGGCGGTTCCTCTTTCACTTTCATATGGAAAAAGATCCCGATCAGTATCATGACGATCAGACTTGTAATCGCGATTCTTGATGCGATGGTTCCATAATCCGCAAGCAGTAAAGTGATCGAGCCATAGACGAAGGGACCAATGATTGCACTCATCTTTGCACTGAATGCAAACAGACCGAAAAATTGTCCTTCCCTGCCGGGCGGCGCAAGTTCGATGATCATCGTGCGGCTGACCACCCAGGTGGACCCCATCGCAATGCCGAAGAGGCATGCGGCAATCCAGAATGTCCACATCGGCAGCGGTACCGCTGCAATCACAATCGCGACTGCCAGCAGAATGGCAATGGAAAGGAATGTCTTTTTAGAACCGATCGTCCGATTGATGAAACTGAAGACGATGGCGCCGATGATACTGAATGCAGTCGCGACCATGAAAATGACAAGGAAAGCACCCGCTTCAAAACCGACGACTGTCGTCGCATACGGCTGCATCATCGCAATCGCGGTCGCCAGTGCATCATTGACGAAAAAGTATGCAATCATAAAGAAGAAAATTGACGGGTACTGCCGTGCCTCTTTGAATGTACGGTAAATATCCCTGTACCCCTTTATAAAAGGCTGCTTTGGTTTCGGAGGCACACGCCGGTCTTTATTGATAAAGAAGATCGGCAGTGCAAAAATCAGGAAAAGAATTCCGGACAGCCAGAACGTGTGATGCGTCGGCGCATCGCCGATTAGCAGAATCACGGAAAAGATGCCGAATAGCGTTCCCAGATAACCGAGTGCCACACCAAAACCGGAAATGAGCGGAATCTCCCTTCTGTTGCCGAGACCGGACAGCATACCATCATAGAAAACATTCCCCGAACTGAAACAGAACTTCGCAAAAACGAATAAAATGATCGTCAGGATCAAGCCGTTCGGCAGACCGAGCCAGGTTTCGGAGTCCGTGCCGCCGAAGATTCCCATCATGATCGTTGCCGCAACGCACATGAGGGTAAACACCATCACATATTTTTTACGCCTGCCCGTCCGGTCCATCGTCACCCCGTACAGCGGGGAAAATAAGATGAGGAGCATTGCGGACACCGCATTCGCATAAGCGATAATTGTTGATGCAATCTGTTCCAGACGCGGATCAGTCCCCACCATCTCCGTTATGTATTGAGGAAAAAACAACGTCACTATGTTCGCACTGAAAATCGTATTCGCAAAATCAAACAACGACCATGCCAAAATCGGCAGCGTAAGATACAGCTGGATTGGGCTGCGAGACTGCTCTTTCACACCGGCCACCCACTTTTTTCTTCATTATATCAGATTGGCGTTTGAGCGTATGCATTAGTCCTTTCTTATCTTTAAATCAAAATCAGCGACAGGAGTTGTAGATTTTTTTCGGAGCAAGAAGCGGCTCACATCAATTCAGCCGAAAAGATAATGCGGACCCAGATAAACTTCAATCAAAAATCTCCCGTACCAAAAGGTGCGGGAGACTCTCAATAAATCATATATTCTCTATGCTCTGTTTGTATACTCTTCCACAAGAGCGAGCACTTCTTCTGTTTCTGCACAATCCACTGCTGACAATGCAAGTTTTTCCATGTCTGTTTTCTTCAGACCGGAAATCTGCTTGCGGGCTTTGAGGACAGAGGATGCACTCATGGAGAATTCATCCAGGCCGAGGCCGAGCAGTAACGGAATGGCTTTTTCGTCTCCTGCCATTTCCCCGCACATGCCTGCCCATTTGCCTTCTTTGTGTGCCGCATTGATCACGAGTTGGATCAGACGCAGAAGTGCCGGGTGGTACGGCTGATACAGGTAGCTGACTGCTTCGTTCATGCGGTCGGCTGCCATTGTATATTGAATCAGGTCGTTTGTACCGATGGAGAAGAAGTCTACAACTTTCGCAAACTGGTCTGCAATAATCGCAGCGGAAGGAATCTCGATCATGATTCCAACTTCGATATCTTCTTTTACATCTGTGCCTTTTTCAACCAATTTTTCCTTTTCATCAATAAGCAATGCTTTTGCACGGTTGAACTCATCGATTGTCGCAATCATCGGGAACATGATTTTCAGATTGCCATGTGCACTCGCACGGAGCAGTGCTCTGAGCTGTGTTCTGAATAATTCTTCATTATCCAGTGTCATGCGTACTGCACGGAATCCGAGGAACGGATTCATTTCCTTAGGCAGATCCAGATAAGGCAGTTCTTTGTCTCCGCCTACGTCGAGTGTGCGGACAACAACGGGTTTACCGTCCATGCCTTCAAGCACTTTTTTATAGGCTTCGTACTGTTCTTCCTCACTTGGTATCTCATTTCTGCCCATGTACAGGAATTCTGTACGGTACAGTCCTATACCTTCTGCACCATTGGAAGTGACACCTTCAAGATCATCCGGTGTACCGATATTGGCCGCAAGTTCAACTTCAATTCCGTCCATTGATTTGGATGGTTCATCGACAAGTTTTTGAAGTTCAGCTTTTTCTTCTTCTACTTTAGCCGCCTTCTCTTCGTAGGCCTTGATTTCTTTATCAGATGGTTCCACGATGACATCGCCTGCGCTGCCGTCCACGATAATCTGATCGCCCACTTTGACAACTTCCGTGATTTCCTTTGTGCCCACTACAGCAGGAATCTCGAGGGAACGGGACATGATTGCCGAATGCGATGTGCGTCCGCCGATGTTCGTTACGAACCCTTTGACGAATTTCTTATCCAGCTGCGCCGTATCGGATGGCGTAAGGTCTTCAGCCACGATGACGACCGGCTTGTCGATATTGCTTGGATCCGGCAGTTCTTTGCCGAGGATATGTGCAAGGACGCGTTTGGATACGTCTTTGATATCCGCTGCCCTTTCCTTCATGTACTCATTATCCATACCTTCGAAAATCGCTACAAACTGGTCTCTCGTATCCACGAGTGACTGCGCTGCACTTTTTTTATCGTTGCGGATGCCGTCTTCGATCGGCCCCAGGAACTCAGGATCGTCCAGAACAAGCAGGTGCGCGTCAAATATCGCAGCATGCTCCGGTCCGACAGCTTCCTCTGCATGATTCCTTATTTTTGTAATTTCAACTTTGGATTGGTTGAAAGCACCTTTGAAGTTTTCCACTTCCCGGTCTTCCTGGCCTTCTTCGACGGAAGTTTGACCGATCGTAAGATCCGGTTCCTCAAGTGAATATGCCGCAGCGATTGCTACGCCATCACTTGCTCCAATCCCTTTGAGAATTTTAGACATTATTCAGTCAGTCCTTCTTTAGAAAGAGTTTCAGTAATTGCTTCCAGCGCTTCTTCTTCGTCTTTTCCTTCAGCATATACAGTCACTTCAGAATCTTTTCCAACGCCCAGTGACATTACACCCATGATGGATTTCAAGTTCACTTTTTTAGCATTGTACTCCAATTGAATGTCAGAATCGAATTTAGATGCTGTCTGCACCAATATAGTCGCCGGTCTAGCGTGAATTCCTGTTTCGTCTGTAATTAGATAAGATTTTTGTTCCATTATGCCAGTCTCCTTTTGCTTACTTATAATTTAATTTAGGTTGTTCATGATTGTTAAACATGATTACCTACATTCTACCACGTTTCATTCTGATATTGCCAATATACCACTAACATTGCATGTGTAAACTTTACAATTTGTGTCCCTGGCGGGACACATTTTGACTCATGCCATTTATATCATATTAAATAATAAAAGACACCCCTCTAAAGAGTGCCTTCGTATTTAAGCCAGTGTCTGCTGTCTCGCCGCGGCAGCACACTTTTCGACATGATCATTCCCAAGCTTTTTCATCATCATATAGCTGACGACGGCGCCGACCGCCTGACCTATGATAGGTACAAATTTGAACATTCTTCTGCCCGAACCTTTGACGATCCGCTTCACCAGGAACTTCGTTGTCTGGCGTCCGACGAACTCACTGCCCATGCTGGTAGCCATGACCGCCGCCCGGTTCTTCATATCATCCGATGTATCACTTACCTGCTTGTGATCCAGTTCGAAAACCTCTTCTATTTCACCTGTAATGTCATTCATCAGTTTCATATCGGTGCCGATATCAAGGAAAGGAATCGGCAGCGCAGCGGCAATGGAAGAAAATCTCGCTTTCCTTTTCACCAATTCGCGCGCCTCTTTTTCACGTTCTGATATCTGTTCTGTTGTCAGCGGGTATGCACTCATGAACAAAACTCCTTCTTTTTCAAATTCTTATTACATGTGTATATATACCCGCGTCCATATTAATGTTAAACCTGCGGGGTTCAGTCGACCGTCACGCTCACGACTTTCAGATACTTCCCTTTTTTATATCCTTTGACCGTCACAAAGTCTTTGGGCAGTCCTTTTACATCTTCGAGAGTATATGAATATCCTGCTTTTTCCAGAGTATTGCCGATCTGCTTTTTGAACTGGTTCAAAGTGAACGATTCCAGATTCTGGCTCAGGATCAGCGTTCCGCCCCGGTTCAGCACTTTGACCGCTTCCAGTATGAGTTTCGGGTAATCACGGTCCACCTTGAACACCTTTTTCTTATAGCGTGAGAAGCTCGGCGGATCGATCAGTATCGAATCATAAGCATGATTATTCCTTGCGGCATATTTCAGAAATTCGGATGTTTCCATAATATAGATCTTATGGGCTTCGACCGGCAGACTATTATTGTTGAAGTTGTCTGTGATGAGTTCCTTCGTCCGGTTCGCAAGATCCACGCTGGTCGTCGACATGCCGCCGATCGCCGCAGAAATCGAGAATGTACCGCTGTATGCAAAAAGGTTCAGGAATGTGTGAGCACCTTTCGCATTTTTCATCAGGGCCCTGCGCGTTTCCCTCTGATCCAGAAACAGCCGAGTCATCGGACCATCATCCAGATGGACCGAAAAACGCTGCCCCGACTCCAGCACCGTGATCGGGAATTCCACATTGCCGCTCACTCGGCGGTTTTCTATCTTCATCCGACCGTCCGCACTGAACCGGGTCTGCTCTGTAACGGAGTCCGGTTTTAATTGGACCATCAATTCCTTGATGATCAGATCTCTGATTTTGTATATGCCCCGGCTGTAAAATGTCACGAGCAGATGGTTGTCGTAATAATCGACGGCGAGCCCGCCGAGGCCGTCTCCGATTTCGTTGAACAGGCGGAATGCATTTGTGTCCTCCTGGTTGAATAAAGGCGTGCGTTCCTCTATGGCTGCTGCTATTTTCCCGGCTACGAATTCACGGTCGATGGCTTCCTCTTTATCTGAAAGGATCCAGCCGATCGTCTTCTGTTCGAAACTGATCATGGCGATGCCGATCAGTGTGCCGAAATGATCGGTCACCCTTACTATTTCTCCATCTTTTAAAAATGTATCGTCACTCAGATCATCCCGTTCGATGTTGAGCTGCCCATTGGCATATGCTCTTTCCTGGCCGCGCTTCAGCTGGACTGTATTCATCTGAAAGTCTCCTTTTCTATCATGAACCGGTGGAACAGGCTTGCCGCGAGGCCGCTTGTCCGGTCGTCTATATCGAGTCTTGGTGCTACTTCACTTATATCGAAACTGACGATATTTGGAAGTTTGGCGAGGCTTGCGATCATGCTGTGGATCTCTGATGCTGTAAATCCGTTTGGTGACGGTGCACTTGTTCCCGGGGCTGTCCCCTGCTGAATGGAGTCCATGCACAGTGTGGCGAACACGACATCATATTCGTCCAGAGTTCCAAGCGTCTCTTCAAATATGCCGGTATTTCTCACGTCTTCCATCAATGCGTACTTCACACCGAAAGCGTCGGCAGTGTCGAATAAAGTTTTCGTATTCCCCGCGGGCTGGATGCCGAACACGAAATAGTCGATGTTCTTATCTTCAGACAGAATCTGGTGGAACATCGTACCCGAAGACGGTGCTTCGTCACGGATGTCGAAGTGTGCATCCAGATTCACGACTGCGATTTTCTGATCCGGATATTTTCTGCGCACCCCGAGATAGTGTCCATACAGTGTTTCATGACCGCCGCCGATGATCAGCGGGAACTGGCCATGGTCGAACACTTTACCGACCTCCTCTCCGAGGGCCGCCTGCCCCCCTTCGAGGTCCTGGTCGCCGATGACGCTGCCGTAATCATAGACCGTATCTGTATAAGGGAGGGAAGCCATCTTTTCACGGACTTTGAACGGCCCTTCTTTGGCACCCAGCCGGCCTTTGTTGCGGTGGACACCTTCTTCGGAAGAGAATCCGATGAACACAGGTTTCCCGGATTCGGCATGTTCCGACCATGGTTTTACGACTTGATGGAACCGTTCTGCTTTATTTTCATCATCGATACGGCCCGAATAATCATGCTGCTTTATTTTTTTCATTATTTTTACCTCCTTCGAATTCCTTGAATATGCTGATCAGGAGCAATGGTGTCGAAACCAGTACAAGCAATATGTTGAATGGCAGGATGAAGAGCGAGAGCTCGACATCCTTGAACAATGTGATGAAGAGACTTGTCGTCAGTTTCAGCCACAGCAGTGTAATGATGATCATCTGGCGGTGATAGAATTTATTCTGTGTCATGTTGAAAAAAGTAAAGAACAGATAGGCGACCGCAAGGGCGAGCGCCAGGAACAAGTTCACCCACTCATAAATATACTTCATCTGGGAGATCCTGAAATATCCTTCGGTAAATACACCGTGACGGTTGTTGAACTCTATCAGAATGAAAAACAGAACGATCGTACCCAGAAGCAGTTCGACGTAGTTTGCTTTCAGCCAGGATGGAAATTCGACTTCCAAAAATCTTTTTGTCTTTTCAAGCAGTCTGTTCCGGAAATCATAGAGCCTGCCGGAGAATCCGAAATACTGGTTCGGATCCAGTTTCTGGTGTTTACTTTTGCGGGATAATGCCGCATTCTCCTCTTTCCTCGGTTTCTTCAGCAGGTTTTTCGACTTAGACAGGAAGACACCCACTCCGAGCGCGAGCAGTGACAGCACCCAGATTATAGTGAAGAATGTATTGATCGCCAGTACATCAGTCGGTGTCGTCGCTGTTTCGATATTGGAATACACTGCATTCTGTGTGAAGAAATAGGCGATTCCGTATACGAAAAGGATGATCATATAATGTTCTTTCCTGTGCGCGGGATCCAGATACTCATTGAATATGTTATAGAGCATATGCACTATGAACGCCAGCAGGTAGAGCAGTGCGAACCAGCCGTATACCTGATGCATCAATACTGTCGTTATGATGAACAGGAAGAAGGACAGGCCTATGAAGAAGAAGGACAGCCCGGTGTCAAATTCCGTTGTCCGCCGGATCATCTGTGAAATCTTCAGCATGAGCACTCCGAAAAGCACAATCAGAATGCCGGCGATAATCGGAAACTCGCCGATCAGAATGCTCAGGACAGTCGTCCCTTCTAAAAAGAATGCAGTGATCAGATCAAAGACCGTCTCAATCTGGGAATCATCCACATCCGGAGCTTCGCCGCGGATGTGCCCCGTGTTGAATAATACGAATATACCAAGCACAACAAAGAATATACCTAATAATATACTGATATAGACTTCGCTCTGCTGTTTGAGCTTTTTCATTCAGTTTCACCTCAATCCATTCCCATTATAGAGGATTATCCCCCACAATGCATTGAATCATAACACACGTATACAGAAAAATATTCCGATGGATGATAATTCATGTTTATCCTATAAAAGCACTGGGTATCTATCTAATAACACAGATAAGAAATAATATTATATGATATCGAATCTCAATTAGGAGTGATGATACAGATGAGTTTCAAAGATAAAAAAGATGAGCTGAAAGACGCCGCTGAAGAGGCGCGCGAAGAGGAAAATCCGGCTGAAGAGCTGGAAAAGAATGAAGACAGGAAAGTGCCCAAAGGCAAGGATATCGAAAGTGACAAAGAGGGCACGGACAAAACCGAAGAGGAAATCCAGGATTCATTCGAGTAATCAATCACTAAAAATCAGAAGTACTACCAGGTATTCAGACCTTTGTTTTTGCAGGACGCAGGTTGATTTACAGGCAGGTTGAATTTGCAGAAGTTTGAATGGCAAGAGGCAGTTTAAATGGTTTAAAAAGGTCGCTGTGAATACCTGTTTAATAAGCAATACCCCGGACGCATTTCATCCGGGGTATTTTTGGCTTCAAGTTGAATTTAAAAGGCTCTACAGTGCACGGTGGGCGATATCTTTCCTGAAGAACAGATCGCCGTCTTCATACTTCACCTGCGCCACGTTTTCGTACACCGATTTTACCGCCTGATCCACAGATTCACCGTGTCCGGTCACGAGCAGCACCCGGCCGCCGGAAGTGACGAAGCGGCCATCCATGTCCTGGCCCAGCCCGCTGATGTAGCAATTGTCGCGGACACTTTCGAATTCTACATATTTTTCTTTTTCATATGCTTTCGGATATCCGGTGCTTGCGAGCATCACACCGACCATGCAGCCGGGTTTAAAACTAAGTTCGAACGGTTCTTTCCGGTGGACTTTTTCGATTACGTCGGCGAAATCGTCATCCATCATCGACAGCAGAATCTGGGCTTCCGGATCACCGAACCTCGCATTGAATTCTATTACTTTGACGCCGTCGGCGGTCACCATCGCACCCAGATAAAGAATGCCGAAATAATCGAGGCCTTCCTCCACCATTCCACGTGCCACAGGCTTGATGATTTTCTCAATGGCTTCTGTACGGTGGGATTCACCGATATGACTGACCGGCGCATAGGCACCCATGCCGCCTGTATTGGGACCGGTGTCCCCGTCGAAGGCACGTTTATGGTCCTGGGCGATCATTTCGAATGAATGGGTGTACTCGCCATTGACCAGTACCATCAGGGAGAACTCTTCCCCTTCCAGATATTCCTCGATGACGATCTGGGCATCATCCGTTCCCCCAGCCGTCAATTCATCGAGACCGGCCAGGGCTTCATCCATGTCCGTTGCAACGACGACACCTTTCCCGGCTGCCAGGCCATCTTTTTTCAGGACGATCGGAGCGCCCTGTTCTTCGATGTATTTATATGCTTCATCATAATCATTGAATTTGGCAAACTTTGCCGTCGGTATGTCATATTTCTCCATCAGCTCTTTAGTGAATGCTTTGGAGGATTCCATCTGCGCTTCTTTTTTTCTTGGACCGAACACTTTGATCCCATGTTCATCTTCCAGGTAATCCACGATGCCTTCGGTAAGAGGGGCTTCCGGTCCAACGACCACCCACTCCACTTCATTTTCAAGACAGACGCCGGCAATGGCCTCAAAATCTTTCTCTGATACGCCGTGAATCACTTCTGCAACATCCGACATCCCCGCGTTACCAGGTATCGCAAAGATCCTGTCCACTTTCTCAGACTCTGCAAATTTTCTTACTAAAGCGTGTTCGCGGCCTCCGCCGCCGATCACCGCTATATTCATAAATCTGCTCCTTTCAGTATGAGAGCGGACGCACCGTCAGGCCGTCCGCCCTGCTCTCTATACTGCTCCTGCTTTTACTCTAGTGTTTGAAGTGACGCATTCCTGTAACGACCATTGCCATATCATTTTCATCACAGTAATCGATGGATTCCTGATCCCGTTTTGATCCGCCCGGCTGGATGATGGATTTTATTCCGTGTTCGTGTGCCAGCTGCACCGTATCCGGCATCGGGAAGAAACCGTCACTTGCCATGACGACATTGTCCCCCAGTTCAAGCGCGCGGTCGATGGCAATCTTAAGTGCCCCGACTCGGTTCATCTGCCCGGCACCGATGCCCACAGTCTGCTTATCGTTCGCAAGAACGATCGCGTTGCTCTTGACGTGTTTTGCCACTTCCCAGGCAAGCGCCATCGCTTTCATCTGGTCACGTGTCGGCTGGGCTTTTGTGACGACCTTGATCTCATCTTCTTTGAGCGACCCGGTATCCCGGGACTGCACAAGATAGCCGCCGGAGACGCTGACAAACTCTTCAGCGTGTTCATCCTCATGGAAATCAACTTCGAGCAGGCGGAGATTCTTCTTCTGTGTCAGAACCTCAAGTGCCGCTTCATCAAAGTCAGGTGCGATGATCACTTCGAGGAAAATTCCATGGAGCTGTTCCGCGGTCTCTTTATCCACTGTCTTATTCAGGGCAACGATGCCGCCGAAGATGGACTGGGAATCCGCTTCATGCGCATTTTTGAACGCTTCCGCAATCGTGTCGCCCGTCCCCACTCCGCACGGATTCATATGCTTGACCGCTATCGCTGCCGGCATATCGAATTTTTTTGCGAGCGCAAATGCCGCATCCGCATCGCGCAGATTATTGTAGGACAGTGCTTTGCCGTGGAGGACATCCGCATTCAGGATTGTATTGTGCTTTTCAGTCGTACGCACAAGACGCGCAGACTGATGCGGATTTTCACCATAGCGCAATGCTTCTTCCGCCTGGCTGAAATGATTCACAATCGCCTGGTCGTAATCATTCGTGTGACTGAACACTTTGATCATCAGACCCCGCCGGTATGTAATGTCCAGTGTATCCTCCTCTATCTTCTGAATCACTTCACCATAGTCTTCCGGATCCACGATGGTCGTCACATGCTTGAAGTTTTTCGCGGCGGCGCGCAGCATAGTCGGCCCGCCGATATCGATATTTTCGACCGCTTCATTTTCTGTGACACCATCCTTTTTCACCGTCTCCTTAAAAGGATAGAGATTTACGGCAACGAGATCGATCGTTTCGATGCCGTTCTTTTTAAGGTCTTCCATATGTTCCGGGTTGTCACGGTCGGCAAGGATCCCGCCATGTACAGCCGGGTGCAGTGTCTTGACACGCCCGTCCATGATTTCATCAAAACCTGTCAGTTCGTTGACACCTTTAACTTCCACGCCGAATGATTCAATGGCCGCAAGTGTACCCCCTGTCGAATAGATTTCGTAGTCGTTGCGCACAAGTCCGCGGACGAATGGTTCAAGACTGCTTTTATCAGAAACACTGATCAATGCTTTTTTCATCATTCCACACCTTCAATCACTTTTTTTAACGCTTTTGGATAAAGCTCATATTCCAATCTGTGGATTTTCGTTTCCAACATTTCAAGTGTATCATTTTCACCAATGATAATCGGCTCCTGGGCAATTATTTCACCCGTATCTATACCCGCATCCACAAAGTGGATCGTCACGCCTGTCACTTTCACACCATAATTGAATGCATCTTCAATGCCGTTCCTGCCTTTGAATGAAGGGAGCAGAGAAGGATGCAGGTTGATGATGTGATGCTCGAATGCATGGATGAAGTTACGTGAGAGTATCCGCATGTAGCCTGCAAGCAGTACATATTCCACTTCATATTCATATAAAATTTCAAGTATCGCTTGCTCGTGCGCCATTTTGGAATCAAATTTACGGCGTTCAAAAGCATGCGCGGGAATACCAAATTTCTCTGCCCTTTTGACTGCATAGGCATCACTGTGATCGGTGATCAGTACTTGGACAGCGATGCCGATCTCATCTGAATGATCCACGAGATTCTCAAAATTCGAGCCGCCGCCGGATGCGAGTACCGCCACTTTAACGGCCATGGATCCGGAGCCCGCTTTCTTCCGTCACCGTACCGATGACTTCCGGTGCTTCCCCCGCATCCTCGAGTGCACGGACAGCAGCCTCCACGTCAGCCTCATCGACAGCGATTATAAAACCGATACCCATATTAAAGACATTATATGCTTCCTGCGGGTCAATATTCCCCAGTTCCATAAGCCATGAGATGATCCGCGGAACTTCAATGCCGCCAGCTTCAATATCAGCTCCGAGGTGATCAGGGAGTGTACGCGGGATATTCTCTATGAACCCCCCGCCCGTAATATGGCTCATCGCTTTGACATCCACTTTTTCCATCAGTGACCGGACACTTTTCACATAAATCCGTGTCGGTTCAAGCAGCTGGTCGATGATCGGACGGCCGTCGAGATCTTTATTCACATCAACCGCATTATCGAGGAGCAGTTTCCTTACCAGGCTGTAGCCGTTGGAATGGATGCCGCTTGAGGGCAGACCGATGATCCTGTCACCCGCTTTGACATCCGACCCGTCGATATATGCGGTCTTTTCGACTGCACCGACGGCAAATCCGGCAATGTCATATTCACCCTTGCCGTACATTTCGCCCATCTCGGCGGTCTCCCCGCCAATCAGTGCACAGCCGGCCTGGACACAGCCTTCCGACACACCGTCGACAATGCCCGCAACCATTTCCGGAATCACTTTATTGACGGCGATATAATCCAGAAAGTAAAGGGGTTCTGCACCGGTCGTCAGAATATCATTCACACACATCGCGACGGCATCGATGCCGATCGTATTATGGCGGTTGTGGTCAATCGCAAGTTTCAGCTTTGTGCCCACACCGTCCGTCCCTGAAACGAGGACCGGTGCCTTCATATTGAGACCCGACAGATCAAATGCCGCCCCGAAGCCTCCAAGACCTCCGATGACTTCTTTACGCATCGTGCGTTTTACGTGGGTTTCCATTCTATCGACTGCTTCATAGCCGGCTTCGATATCGACGCCGGCCTTCTTATATTGTTCTGACATGTTAAACTCCTTTCGTCTTCAGGTCTTTCTCCTGGGGCAGGACCTGATCGATGATTTCAATCGGGTAGTTCCCTGTAAAGCAGGCATCACACTGGCCTCTTGAACCGTATGAATGATAGACGTCATGCATCGCATCCACTGAAAGGTAGGTCAGTGAGTCCGCATCGATTTCCCTGCGGATCTCCTCATTCGATTTTTGGCTGGCGATGATTTCGGCATGTGTGGACACATCGATGCCGTAGAAACACGGATTCTTAAGCGGCGGCGAGGAGACACCCATGTGCACCTCTTTTGCGCCCGCTTTCCTGAGTGCCTTGACGATGAAGCGGCTCGTCGTGCCCCGGACGATGGAATCGTCGATGACGATAATGCGCTTCCCTTCCACAACATCCCGTACCGGGGAGAGCTTCATGCGTACGGCACGTTCGCGCGCTTCCTGACCCGGCGAGATGAACGTCCTGCCGACATAGCGATTTTTAAGGAGACCCTGTTCCTGCTTGATCCCGGATTCCTCCGAAAACCCTTTGGCTGCAGCGAGGCTCGAGTCCGGCACACCGATGACGATATCTGCCTCCACCGGCATCTCTTTCGCAAGTTCCCTGCCGAGCTCTTTGCGGATCGTATAAGTCGAAGTGTGGCGGAATTCGGAATCCGCCCGTGCGAAATAAATATATTCCATCGAGCACATATTCGGTTTTTCGACATCTGTATACCGGTCGAAATCGATGCCGTCCTCACTCAGCGTGATGAGTTCGCCCGGCTCAATGTCCCGGATATACTCCGCCCCGATGGCTGTGAACGCACAGGTTTCACTCGCCACGCAGTAGGAACCGTCGATTTCACCGAGCATCAGCGGACGGACCCCGTGGTCATCAAGCGCAATCGTCAATGAATCTTCATCCAGGATAACGAATGCAAAGGCGCCTTTCAGCTGCTTGAGTGCCGATTTGATACGCGTTTTTCTGTCAGTGCTTTTATTTTTCCTGAGAAGATGAGCCAGGACTTCCGTATCGGAAGATGTCTGGAAGATTGCCCCGTCGTCTTCAAGCGCCTCCCGGATGCTCATCGCATTTACGAGGTTGCCGTTATGTGCAAGGGCGAGGTCGCCTCTATGATTTTTGAATAGAAACGGCTGAACATTTGAGAGTTCGCTGCCGCCGGTCGTCGCATAACGGACATGACCGATGGCGTGGGGAAACTCTCGGAGGGAAGCCAGCTGATCTTTTGTCAAAGCTTCAGTCAGAAGTCCCATGCCGCGGGCGCCGAACAGATATTCATTGTTCGAACATACGATGCCCGCGCCCTCCTGTCCTCTGTGCTGCAGGCTGTGCAGCGCGATATATGTCAGTTCACTTGCACGTTCGTGATCCCATACTCCAAAAATTCCACATTCTTCGTTCAATCCACGGATGTCATACATTTCGGGATTGCCCCTTCCCACGCGCCTGCAACTTCTGCAAGATCTCTTTCAATCGTCACATCGCGTGTTTTGATTCTAAATCCATCTTCAGTCAGTCTGCCGATTTCCACTGCATCTTTTATGTCCTGTCCCGGTTTCGCCGTGACAATATATCTTGAAGCATTTTCTGCGAAAAGATCTTCTCCGTCGAGTTCGATCTCTGCATCAAGGCCGAGACCATGGAACGAAGCGAGCTGTGCAAGTTTCACAGCGATGCCGCCGCGTCCAACCGGAGAGATTTTTTTGATGTCGCCGCCTTCCAGCATGCCGCGCAGAGTCATGCCGCGGCTGTACTCGAGCTCAAGGTCGATATTGCGCACTGCTTTCGAAACTTCATTATCGAGCAGTTTTTCAATTTGGCTGCCGGCGAATGATTTTTCCGTTTCACCGACAAGATATACTGCGTCGCCCGCTTCGATGGATATCCCTTCCATGAAATTCACATCTTCAATCAGCCCGACCATGCCGATGACCGGGGTCGGCAGAATTGATGCCGTCCTGTTTTCGTTATAAAGGCTGACGTTGCCGGAAACGACAGGTGTCTCAAGTGCACGGCATGCCTCTGCCATCCCTTTTGTCGATTCCTCCAGCTGATTGTAGATTTCAGGATTTTCCGGGCTGCCGTAGTTCAGGCAGTCTGTCATCGCAAGCGGCACTGCACCTGTCGAGATGATGCTCCTGAAGACTTGCGCAACCACTTCCTTGCCTCCGTTGTACGGGTCTGCGTAAACGTAGCGGCTCTTGCCGTCGATTGCCATCGCAATCGCCTTATCAGTCCCTTCGACTCTGACCACACCGGAACCGAAGCCCGATTTCCGGACCGTATTCGAACCGACCTGATTGTCATACTGCTCATAAATATAGTTTTTTGCACCGTGTGTCGGATGTTCGATCAGCTGATCGAATACTTTATTCAGATCTTTTTTGGAATAGTCATACGCTTTTTCATCCAATTCAGGTTTTCTGCCTTCGAGAATATAAACTGGTGCTTCATCGGAGAGCGGCTGGACCGGAATGTCCGCATAGAGCTCTTCTTCATAATAAAGTTTCAGCCTGTCTGAATCCGTAACCTCACCGATGACAGCTGCATCGAGCTCGAAGTCTTCGAACATATCCAAAAACTTCTGCTCTGTACCGTCTTCTACGACAAGCAGCATGCGCTCCTGTGTTTCGGAAAGCATCATTTCATAAGGGGAGATCCCTTCTTCCCTGACCGGTACCTGGTCAAGGTAGAGATTCATGCCTGCTTCACCTTTGGCCGCCATTTCAGAACTTGAAGATGTAAGACCTGCTGCACCCATGTCCTGGATGCCGACAAGTTCCGGCTGGTCGATTGCTGCCAGTGTCGCTTCCATGAGCTTTTTGCCCGTGAACGGATCACCGATCTGCACGGATGGCCGTTTCGACTCGGACTCATCGCTCAGTTCCTCTGATGCGAATGTTGCACCGTGGATGCCATCGCGGCCGGTCTTCAGGCCGACATAGATCACTTTATTGCCGACGCCTTTGGCTGTCCCTTTTTGAACCTTACCCTGATCCATCACGCCGACGCACATTGCGTTGACGAGCGGGTTGCCGTCATATGATGGATCGAACTCCACTTCTCCGGAGACTGTCGGAATGCCGATGCAGTTTCCATATCCCCCGATGCCGGATACGACACCACGCAGGAGGCGGCGGTTGTTCGCTTCAGTCAGTTCACCGAAACGCAGCGAGTTGAGCAGGCCGATCGGGCGTGCACCGATGGAAACGATGTCGCGGATGATACCGCCGACACCCGTCGCTGCCCCCTGATACGGTTCAACTGCAGAAGGATGGTTATGGGATTCGACTTTGAAGACGACTGCCTGGTTATCCCCGATGTCCACAACGCCCGCACCTTCACCGGGCCCCATCAATACACGTTCACCGGAAGTCGGGAACTGTTTGAGGAATGGTTTGGAGTGCTTATAGGAACAGTGTTCACTCCACATTACAGAAAAGATGCCGATTTCCGTATAGTTCGGCTGACGGCCGAGAATATCGATCACCTTATCGTATTCCGCATCCGTAAGTCCCATTTCTGCATAGAGCTTCTGGTTTCTGATGTCATCTGCTGTTGGTTCAATGAATCTAGACATGATTTGCCTCCCATTTAGTCATTTCCCGGAATAATTTCAATCCATCGTCACTGCCGAGCAGCGTTTCAAGTGCACGTTCAGGATGCGGCATCATGCCGAGCACATTTCCTTTTTCATTGACGATGCCGGCGATATCGTTTCTTGAGCCGTTTGGATTCTCATTGTAGGTCAGTACAATCTGGTTGTTCGCTGCAAGCCTGTCGTATGTTTCGTCATCACAGTAGTAATGGCCTTCACCATGGGCGACCGGGTACACAACATCTTCGCCCTGTCCGTAGCCGCGGGTAAATGCCGTTTCGTTGTTGACGACTTTCAAAGATTCGTCTCTCGAAATGAATGTATGCTGGTCGTTGAAGATGAGCGCGCCCGGAAGCAGACCGACTTCCGTCAGAATCTGGAAGCCGTTGCAGATTCCGAGGACGGGCTTTCCTGCATCCGCTGCTTCTTTGATCGCTTTCGTCACCGGTGCAACTCCCGCCATTGCGCCGCTGCGCAAATAGTCGCCGAATGAGAATCCGCCCGGAATGAGCACGCCGTCAAAGTCTTCGAGCGAAGTCGTTCTGTAGTCGACAAATTCCGCTTCCGCACCCACTTTCAAAGCTGCATTCAGCAAGTCGCGGTCACAGTTGGAGCCTGGGAACTGGATCACTGCAAACTTCATTATTCCGACACCTCATCCAAGATTGTATACTCATACGTTTCAATCACTGTATTTGTGAAAAGACGGTCTGACAGGGATTTGACGATTTCATCGATCCTGCTTTCCTCAGTTTCATCAATATCAAAGTAAAGGACCTTCCCGACACGGATATTGCTGATTTCATCATGGCCGAGTTCATGCACCGCACGGTTCAGGGCCTCCCCTTGGGTATCGAGCACCTGTGGTTGTAAAGTTACGATAAGTTCTACCTTTTTCATTATTTAACTGCCTCCATCTTTTCATAAAATTTTGTATAAGTATCAATCAGGGAACCTGTCGCGTTACGGTAGACATCTTTATCAAAGTTCTCACCCGTCTCAAGGTCCCGTATGCGGCATGTATCCGGTGAGATCTCGTCCGCGAGCAGGATGTTCCCTTTTTTATCCCTGCCGAATTCGATTTTGAAATCGATCAGCTTCAACCCCATCATGTTCATCATTTTTATGAGGGCCGCGTTCACTTTGAGCGCTGCTTCCTTCAGCGCCCTGATCTCGTCTTCGGTCGCTATGTCCAGCCTCAGCACATGGTCGTCCGTCAGGATCGGATCATTAAGTTCATCTTTTTTGTAATAAAGTTCTACGAGGGGCGGTGTGAATTCCTCACCGTTTTTGAAGCCGAGCCTCTCGACGATGCTCCCCGCCGCCACGTTGCGGACGGCCACTTCCAGCGGAATGATATGGACCGCCTTCACTTTCTGTTCCGTCTCGCTGGTACGTTCGATGAAATGGGACGCCACGCCATTCTTCTTCAAGTATTTGAAGATATCCGATGAAATCAGATTGTTCAGGCGTCCCTTGCCTTCCATGAAATCATGTTTCGCGCCGTTGCCGGCCGTCACTTCATCTTTATATTCAATGCGGAGCACTTCAGGATCTTCAGTCTTGAAGACTTTTTTCGCTTTCCCTTCATATAAAAGCATCACACCGTCTCCTTTAAAAAATCTCGGTCAAGCGCGTCTATCGTCTGTTCCAGATCATCGGTAAGTACGGTTACATGTCCCATCTTGCGTGCCGGCTTGCGGTCTGTTTTGCCGTAGACATGCACATTCCATTCCGGATGTGTGAAGAGTTCCCCGTCCAGACGGTCCAGGTCCGCGCCCAGCAGATTCATCATCACGGCATCCTGATGGAGATATACCTCAGGCATCGGATGATCCAGTATGGAGAGCACGTGTGCATCGAACTGGCTGATGTTGCATGCCTCGATCGAGTAATGCCCCGAATTGTGCGGCCTCGGTGCTATCTCATTGACGTAGAGGGTACCGTCCTCCGCCACGAAGAATTCGATGGTGAATGCACCGGTAAAATGCAGTGCCTTCATGATTCTTTCCGCTTCCTTCTGTGCCTGTTCCGCATAGTCCACACGGGAAGGCACGATCGTACGGTAGAGGATCTGGTCCTTGTGCAGATTCTCCTGAAGCGGAAAATAGATGACCTGGCCGCTCACACTTCTTGCGATCGTAAGGGAAACCTCCCTTTCAAGCGTGATGTATTTTTCAACGACGAATTCCGTTTCATCGAACGGGATTCCGGCAGAATCGAGGTCTGCACCCGATTCGATCAGATACTGGCCCTTACCGTCATAGCCGCCGGTGGCCGTTTTGACGATGACAGGCGCGCCATGGGTTTCCATGAAGGCGCGGATAGCATCAGGCGTCTCCACTTTTTCATAAGGGACGATCCTTGCTCCGGAATCTTTAATCGCCTGTTTTTCCGTTTCGCGGTTCTGCAGAGTAAGCACGGTCTTTGCACCTTGCGGCACGTAATAGTCGTCGACCAGAGTGTGCAGAATCTCCGCATCGATATTTTCAAACTCATATGTGATGACGTCGGACATCCCGCACAACGATTTCAATGCTTCGAGGTCCCCGAATGCTGCATTGATGAAATGATGGCTCGTCGCTTTGGCCGGTGCATCCTCCGATGGATCAAGGACTGCCACCCTATAGCCCATTCTGAGTGCGGACTGCGCCATCATTTTGCCGAGCTGTCCGCCGCCGATGATTCCAATTGTTGCACCGGGTGCCAGTTTAACTGAGGTCATTCTGCATCTCCTCCACTTTATCTTCGAGTGATTTTGTATAGCTGCCGAGTTTTCCGTAGAGTTCCGGGTCCTTTATTGCCAGCATCCGCACGGCCAGTATGCCGGCATTCTTGCTGCCTGCCTTGCCGATCGCCATCGTTGCGACCGGTATGCCGCCCGGCATCTGGGCGATGGATAATAAAGAATCCATACCCTGCAGGGCTTTGGACTCGATCGGTATGCCGATTACCGGGACGTTCGTAAGAGATGCCACCATGCCGGGCAGATGTGCTGCCCCGCCTGCGCCTGCAATGATTACGTCGATGCCGTTCGACTTGGCGTTCTTCGCGTAGTCCACCATCATTTCAGGCGTACGATGGGCGCTCACCACTTTTTTCTCATAAGCTACACCGAAGTGATCGAGCATATCGCATGCATGCTCCATCGAAGGCCAGTCGGAAGAACTGCCCATGATTACTCCAACAGTCATAATAGTATAACCTCACTTTGAAATGTGTTTGTTTTCAACTCATGCTTAGTTTAACAATTGCCCGGCGGTTATTCAACTTAAAAAACGAACATTTTAAATATATTATATTTCATTGTTTGTGTTTACGAACTTTACATGTATTTAAAAGTGTTGTAAGTTCGTCTTTTGTATGATTTTTACAAAATTAAGTGTAATACATCTTTTTATGTGTTGATTGCCATTGGCATTTGTCAGTATGGCCTATGGACATAATTTGATTCACTGTGGAAATTTTCAGGCAAGTTATGGATAATAGAGACAGTCAAACTATTAGATAGGAGAATGAAAATGACAGCAGAATTGTTAAACGGACGCGAAATCGCCAAAGATTACCGCGCCGGACTTGCAGCAGAAGTTGAAAAACTGAAAGAAAATGGAATCACTCCGAACCTGACAGTCGTCATAGCCGGCAATGACGGCGCTTCCCTCAGCTATGTACGTTCAAAAAATAAAGCAGCCGAAAAAATCGGCATGACGTCAAATATTGTACATCTTGATGAAGACGTCACTGAAGACGAGGTTCTGGACGTCCTCGATCGTTTGAATAATGACGATAGTGTGAGTGGGATTCTGGTACAGGTGCCGCTTCCTGATCAGGTCAGTGAAGAAAAAGTTCTCGAATCCATCGCACCTCATAAAGATGTCGACGGTTTCAGCCCGGTGAACATCGGCCGCCTGTACACAGGCCAGCGTACATTTGTCCCATGCACACCACTCGGCATCATGGAACTGCTGAAACATACAGGCTCCCTTGAAGGAAAGGACGTTGCCGTAATCGGCCGTTCACACATCGTCGGCCAGCCGGTGGCGAAACTTCTTACTGATCAGAATGCAACCGTCACACTGATGCACTCCCGTACAAAAGACATGACCGGGAAATTACATGAATTTGACGTCATCGTCAGTGCCGTCGGTTCTCCGGGACTCGTCAAAGCTGAGCATATCAAAGACGGTGCCGTCGTGATTGACGTCGGCAACACAATGGTCGGCGACAAACTCGTCGGCGATGTAGACTTCGACGCCGCCAAAGAAAAAGCAGGCTGGATCACGCCCGTCCCGGGCGGCGTCGGTCCTTTGACAATCACGATGGTGTTGAACAATACCCTCCTTGCCGCCAAATGGCACAACGGAATAGAATAATTTTATTTGCGGCCGCACCTTTTTTGCGAAGGGTGCGGTTTTTTCTCGCTTTATGTGGAGGGGTTCAGAGCCTATCGTACATCGAACACTCCTTTGAACGTACGTTAACTCTTCCATTCATTCATCTTTCTTTAAAATCTCTTTACTTGAAAACATAACCGGCAAATTCATATTCGAAAATATTCCTTGGATTTTTGTATTTTGCATATTTTCCGGAATTCATTAATTCAAAATACTTGCCGAATATCGTTTTTATATACCTCTTCTCCACCTCTCCGGCCATGAAATCACACACCTCCCGCAGCTTCAGCTCCCGGCCGCCGGCAAACCATTTTCCATCCTCATACACATAATCACCCGCATAATTTTTTGCATCACACATATATATACCGGCGGAAGTAACAATCATCGTGTCTATTTGGGTGACTCCCCCGCACTTATCCAAACATCCCGGTACACCTGCCACCCGTTTCCGCCATGCATATCGACAAATCTGTCCAATTCAAGCTCCCCCGAAAAACCTCGTGCAAAACGCTGTAATTCATCTGCTCCCCGCTTGTCCAATCCCCGGCGTGCATCCATCACTTCAAGCCATTGATGCTTCAAAGTTTTCTTCCTCAATAGATTCCCTCCTCAAAATAAAAAGCCCTTTTCCTATATATAGGGGAAAAGGGCCGATTTGATTATTTGTTCATTCAAATATTTTATTTAATTCAAGAAAATATATTAACTCATCAATCTACAAATCCGATAATCACAGTCAGTTTCTGATAATGATGTACACAAGGTATACGACATACGCTGCGACCATGATAAATCCTTCAGTCCGACCGATACTGTAACGGGTCCTCGAAAAAATCAGCAGCAGGATTGTCAGCAGAATCATAACCCATGCATCTGTAAATATTTTGGCATCCAGTGCAAGCGGGGCAACAGTTGCAGCACTCCCGGCAACAAAGAATATATTGAAGATACTGCTGCCCACGGCGTTTCCGATTGCGATATCCCCCTGCTTTTTAATCGCAGCAGTGACAGAAGTGATCAATTCCGGCAATGATGTTCCGATGGCCACAATCGTCAGCCCAACAAGCGTTTCACTCATACCAAGCGCAAGCGCGATCTCTGTTGCACTGTCCACTACCAATCTGCCGCCGAAGATGATCGCCGCCAGCCCGCCGAGCGTAAACACAATATTCCTCATCCAGGAGGATCCTACATCCGTCTCCACGCCATCAGCTGCGTCCGAACGATTCTTCAGCGCCATGTCAAACACATAATATAAGAATACAGCGAAGAATAGCAGGATCACCAGGCCATCCCCGCGCGAAACGAGGTTCTCTGCAGCTCCCTCGAGCGCCACATCCCCCATCATTACAAGCAGGACAACACCGGCAAGCAGTGAAAACGGGATTTCTTTTCTGACAGTCTCACTCTGGACAGTGAGTGGGGCAATCATTGCTGTCACACCAAGTACAACTGTAATGTTAAAAATGTTGCTGCCGATGATATTACCAAGTACGAGACCGGCATTGTCCTCGAGCGCAGCAAGGATACTGACTGTCGCCTCCGGGGAACTTGTACCAAAAGCGACAATCGTGAGACCGACAAGCAGTGGGGAGACACTCAGCTTGACCGCGATATTAGAAGCACCTTCCACAAAATAATCCGCCCCTTTAATGAGCAGGACAAATCCGATGATTAAAATAATATAAGACAAAATATCGACACACTCCTTTTAAAAACTGCAGATGCTACCTACTCTATTCCCATAGAATACCAAAAAAACCCACTTTTCATATAAAAAGTGGGTCAGATTCCTAATTTTCTTTTTTCACAAAGAACGTCACCAGGACAAACAGCGCAAATGATATCAATGTAATACTCCCGCCGACGATGAAATAGACAATCGTAAATGTCTCATTAAACCCGAAAGGATTCAGCATGTAGAAGTACATCCCGCTCGTCAGCAGCACCGCACCAAGCACACCCAGCGCACACTGGATATGCACGAGCATCGGCTTCGTCACCGTGTAGACACTGTAGAAAATCCCCCAGGCAAACATCGACAGCCAGCCCACCAGAAGAATATGCGTATGGATCGGACGGATCGCGTAATCCATCTCCCCCGCCATCTGCGAGCCGATGAACACACCGAGCAGCCCGAATAATGATGCGATTCTGATTAAGTTAATTCCCCATTTTCTTTCCATTTTTCATAATTCCTCCATTTTTTCTTTTATAATAAAATTCTCACCGCCGGCAAGACACCGTCCCGCCGGACAGACATTTCCAATTGTCATTATTTCTCAAGTCTGACTGTAAAGGCTGTACCTTCGCCAAACGTACTTTCGACTTCAATCGTCCCGCCGAGCATATCAACCGTTTCCCTGACAATCGCAAGCCCCAGGCCGGATCCTTCACTGGAACGGGCAGCATCCACCCGGTAGAACCGGTCGAAGATCATATCGAGCTCTTCCTGACGGATGCCCTCGCCCGTGTCCCTGACACTCACTTCAACATGCGTGCCCCTGTCTTCAAGGGTCACTGTGATTTCATCACCGTCAGATGAATATTTCACTGCATTTGATACAAGATTATCCCATATATTCCACAATAGATTCCGGTCGGATTCGATTACTGCCTCATCCAGACTGTAGGACAGGTCAATTCCTGATTCGTCCAGCCGCCAGCGGAACACCCGGATCACCTCGCGGATCTGTTCATCAAGCCGTACAGGTGCTTTCTTCACCTCATATGACTGGTGATCAAATTTGTTAAGCAGCATCAGCTGCCTCGCCAGGGACGACAGCCGCTTCGCCTCTGAATGCACAACAGAGGCAGCTTCCTGCGCGTCATCCCCCTGCACTTCTCCGTCCTCCAAGAGTTTCGCATACCCCTGAATATTGAGCAGCGGCGACTGGAGGTCATGCGTCACATCGCTGATGAACTTCTGACGCATACTGTGATTTTGCTGCAGCTGCCCCTTCATGGCATCGAGGCTGCCTGCAAGCTGTCCGATTTCGTCCCTGCTGTATGTGCCGGGCGCAATATCATATTCGAAATTTTCTTTTCTGATTTCATCCGCTGCCGTGCGCAGACGGCCGAGCGGTTCCGTCAGACGGCGGCTCATCAGAATGATGAATATAAGACTCACAAGCACCGCCGTCACAAAGAAAACAAGCAGGATGATATGGAATTCACTGAACATCAGGCTGCTGTCCTGCTTGATGAACAGCGCATGCTGTTCCCCGTCGATCATGACTGGAACACCGACGGTATTGCGTACATCATTCATGAAATGTCCCATCATGAACCAGTTGGCCATCTCGGCCGCTTCACCCCGGTACACATTGCCGGATAATACATGTTCCAGTGTGGAAAGATCCATCTCCGTCCGCTCAAAGGGAGCGCCGGCAAAATGCGCCGCATATCCGCCATTGAACGGCCCTTCGGTCAGAGTCACTTCCCCTCCGGAAACACTCTCTTCACCCGTCGTATTCCCATCGCCGCCGGATATCAGCGCCACCTGATAATCCAGTGCATCCAGCATATCCATGGCGGCAGGGATTCCCGACGCATCCGAAACGTCCTGCTCAAGAACCGTTTTCAGATCCCCGGCCGTTCCCAGCATCTGTTCATTCATCTTCGGCTTAGAGTAGAATGCATAGAGTATATTGGACGCCAGCAGCGAAACAACCAGACTGACACTGACGACCGCTAGCAGCACCGCTATGAAACGCTTATACAAAGTATTCATCATATATCCGTCTCCGCCTCAAGACGCTCCAGACGGTAGCCGACACCGCGCACAGTCAATATCCGGACTTCTGCATCATATTTTTCAAGCTTCTGACGCAGCCGGTTCATATGCGTATTGATAGTAAACGTACTCGTATCAAGGTCCCCCCATACACTTTCCGCAATATGTTCGCGCGTCACCACCTTTTCCGGCCGTTCTACCAGGCAGGCAAGCATTTCCAGCTCCTTTACAGGCAGCATATGTGTCCGGCCCGCCACCTCTATCTCATAATGTTCACGGTCGAGCGTCACGCCGCTGAATGACAGCTTCGTATCTGCCGCGGGATTTGAACGCTTCAGCACCGCACGGATCCTGAACAGCAGCTCTTTCGGCTCAAACGGCTTCACGATGTAATCCGAAGCTCCCGCAAGAAAACCCTGCTCCTTATCATCCAGCTGCCCTTTCGCCGTCAGCAGAATCACCGGGATTTCGAGGTCGCCGTTCAGCACTTCCGTCAGCTCAAACCCGTTCATACCCGGCATCATCACATCCACAACCGCGATGTCCACTTCCTCATCCTCTAAATATTCAAGCGCCGCCCCGGCGTCTTCAAAATCAAACACATCATAACCATTCTTCTGCAGGTAAAGGACGACCAGTTTCCGGATGTTCACATCATCCTCGACCACCATCACTTTATTCATCGGCCCCAACTCCTCTGTTAAAAACTCTATCATCTTTATATAAACACAATATAAATACTTTAGGAATAAAAACCTCACCCTGCCATATTACCGCACACACTGAAAAAACGCCCACCGCGCCATGCGGTGAACGTTTCAAGAGGGATTTTATTTAATATTATGCACCAAGACTCATCTTAGGGCCGAACGGCTCAAAGTGGATGCGGCTTTCTTCGACGCCCATTTCCTTAAGTTCCTTCATCATCGTTCCCATGAAGCCCATGGAACCGCAGATGTAGATTTGACGGTCTTCACTGCCTGTGAAATCCGTCCTGTTGAGGAAACCTTCCGTTTCGCTGAATTTCACTTTAAGGTCTGCGCCTTTTTCCCGGATGTCAGCCATCTGGTCTTTGAACGGCTGGTGGTCTTCATTGATGCAGCTGTACACGTATTTTACGTCCTTGCCTTTAGCCACGGCTTCTTCGGCCATTGCCATTACCGGTGTTGCACCGACGCCGCCTGCGATGAAGAGCAGTTTATCGTGATCTTCTTCGACTTTGAAGTCGCCCGCCGGCGCGGACATGAAGAGTGCGTCCCCTTCTTCGATTGCGTCATGCATATAGTTTGAAACGACGCCTTCTTTGCCTTTGATGGCTTCACGTTTCACTGCAAATCTGATGCCGTCTGCCGCATCGTTCGAACAGATCGAATAATGACGCAGTGCCGTGTTTCCATATCCTTCAGGCTTCACTTTGACCGTGATGTACTGGCCGGGAGTGAATGATTTATCAACATCATCGGAATCAACTGTGAATCTGACGATATCCGGAGTGACATTCTCTTTCTTCTTCACGATGAATGGTTTGAAACCATCCCATGCAGCGTTTTCGTACATTTCCTTTTCGATGCCGATGAATACATCTGCGATCTTGCCGTAATATTCTCCCCATGCATCGATGATTTCAGGAGTTGCCGCCTCTCCAAGCACTTCCCGGATGCCTTCAAGCAGATATTTCCCGACGATCGGATAGTGTTCCGGTTTGACATCCAGCGCGCGGTGCTTGTGCGCAATACCCATCACTGCAGGTACAATCGTCTCGATGTCTTCGATATGTCTCGCTGCAGCCAGCACTGTCATTGCGAGTGCCTTCGGCTGGTCGCCCACTTTCTGGTTCGTCTTGTTGAAGATATCGAGCAGTTCAGGGTGTGCTTCAAACATTCTTTTGTAGAATACTGTTGTGATTTCCGTGCCGTGTTCCTCAAGTACAGGTACCGTTTCTTTGATAATTTGTTTTTTAGCTTCAGCAATCATTAGTTCAAGCCCCTTTTTCATTAAACATATATTTTTAATACATCTTTAGTTTAAAGGTGCAGCTTTACTTTTTCAAGGTATATGTTAATATTTTCACATATTGTTCACAAAATCGCTTTCATAAGCCGAAGATATTTATTAAAGTATCAAAGCCGTGTATAATTTCCTGGAGGAGTTGATCAGGATGAAGCTTACATTATATACGGACTATTCCCTCCGGGTCCTCATGTATCTGGGGCTGCGCGACGCAGAGGAAAGAGTTCAAATAGATGAGATTGCCGGATTTTATAGCATATCCAAAAATCATCTGACCAAAGTCGTCCACCATCTTGCGAAGCTCGGCTACATCAAAACTCTGCGTGGTCGCGGCGGCGGGATTATGCTAAACTATAAGCCAGAGGCACTGAATATAGGTGAAGTCGTCCGCAGTACGGAAGATAATTTCCATATGGCGGAATGCTTCAATGCTGAAAATAACCAATGCGTACTGACACCGGTGTGCAGTCTCAGGTTCGTGCTGAATGATGCACTGAAAGCTTACCTTGAAGTGCTGGATAACTATACATTGGAAGATATTCTTCCAAACGGAATTCCGGGGTGACGAAGATGAACTCAAAAACGATATTGAAAGTGATGGCAGGCCTTCTGCCTGCAGCGCCGATTACCGGTGACTTCATAGATCAGAGCATCAAGACTGAAGATATTGCAGAGTCGGAAGATGGTGCAGATTCAAAATATGCCGATTATGAAGGACCGACGATGGAAGAGGAAATCGCGGCACACAGCGGCAGTGTCCCTGCATTGGAAGGGATGGAAGCCTATAATGTCAAAATCGGGGATGAATTCGATCCGCTGGCAGGCGTCTACGCCGTCGACAGCAAAGATGGTAATATCACGGATAAAATTGAAGTGACAAGCAACAATGTTGATACCAGCAAGCCCGGCACCTATAACGTTTCCTACAGAGTGGAAAACTCAAGCGGCAACTGGTACGAATACACCCGTAAGATCGAGGTTTCGGATGCAGCGAGCGATCCGGTTCCGATGGTGCCGCCGACTGAAGAACAGCTCTCCGGCTCAGATTCCGGGGATTCCTCCAGTTCTGAATCAGAAAATTCTGCACGGATCACCTTCATCGGGCTCGAGGATACTACAATCCAGCAGGGTGATGAATTCGATCCGAAAAAAGATGTCCAGGTCATCGATGTGGACGGCAGCGAAATTACAAACCAGTTGTACATTTCAGGCGAAGTCAATACGGACGAACCGGGTGAATACACAATCGCCTACGCAGTGTTCGACCACTTCGGCGATTCCCATGCCAAAGCCAGAACCGTCACAGTCGAATAGCTGTTGGAATCATGTTGATCTGAAGGCTTTGAAACATATCATTGATATGTTTCAGGGCTTTTTTGTCGGAAAAATACAGATGAGCGGGCAGATTCTGTTTGTTTAACGGCCAATGATCCCTTTCATATCAGTGATTCGGTATCATAGCCCTGAGAGAGCCGCTTGCATATCAGTGATTCGGAATCATAGCCCTAAGAGGGCCGCTTGCATATCAGTGATTCGGAATCATAGCCCTGGGAGGGCCGCTTGCATATCAGTGATTCGGAATCATTGATGAGAGATACACGCTCATCTTGTCGAATTTGAATCACTGAAGTGCGTGTACAATACATGAAAAAGAAGGCCGGATCACTGATCCGGCCTTCTTTTCTATACTTCACTTCAATATATTTTATGCGAGCTGTTTCTTGATTTCACTATTGAAATCCGGAAGGTCATCAGGGGTACGGCTGGTTACAAGGTTGCTGCAGACTACTACGGAAGCATCCTGCACTTTGGCACCAGCATTTTCGAGGTCTTTCCTTACGGAAATGAATGATGTCACATTACGATCCTTCAGCAGGTCTGTATCGATCAGCACCTGAGGGCCGTGACAGATTGCGAAAGTCGGTTTGTCATTTTGCAGGAAGTGCGCTGCAAACTTGCCGAAACGCCCCTGTTCATCTGCACGCAGCAGATCCGGTGAAAATCCGCCCGGGATAAAAATTGCATCATATTCATCTGAATTCACTTCGGAAATCGATTTGTCGGCTTTGAACTTGCCGCCCTGCTTGCCTTCGATTTCACCAGCTTCAGTTGAAATCACTTCAACTTCATGGCCTTCAGCTTCCAGAGCCTCTACAGGGCTTGTGTATTCTACATCTTCAACCATATCTGTCATGATTACGGCTACTTTCTTTGCCACAAAACATCTCTCCTTTAGAATTGTAGTTATTTGGTTTACATAGTATCTCTTCCACATATGGTGCAAATTCAAACATAGAAGCGTCTCATTTATATAAAAAGTTCATATAAAGCAGTTTGACAAAACGAACAGACGTTCCTATAATTATATAACAGGAGTGATGATATGCAATTTTCATATGATAAAAATCTCGAATATAAAATATTATATAACGTCAAACACGAGGTGTTTGACTATCCAAATACAAGCATGCCAGAGTATGACATCAGGACAGTCGATTTCCATATGCAGCTGATGGAGAAAAAAGGACTGATCGTCCTGACCCCATTCACATACGATTTCTACTACAGTAATATTGAACTCACTGATGAAGGTGAAGCACTGCTTGCGCATAAAGCATCATAAATAGTAATCATGACCCGCGGCGCGGGTCATTTTTTATACTTCGATATCCAATTCGAATGTTTCGAGCAGCCACTCTTTCGTCCGGGAATCTGTCATAGGTTCAACCGGTTTTTCTCCCACAAAAAGATTGTCATCCAGCAGCCCGTCTTCAAGTTCAGGCACGAGCGCCAGCCACTCGACCCTGAGTGCGTATTCCTCGCTGCCGAAGTGCGGGTTGATCCGCCTGATTTCCTTAAAAGGGTAATCTTCGTGTTCAATCAGCAGACCGCCCTGATGCAATTCAAGTGTTTCGAACGGTACGGCAGTCCGTGTCACCCTGCCGACGCCCAGATATCCATAGCGCGTCGTATAGAGTGCGACGATTTCTCCTTTCTCCACTTCCATGATTGCCTCTTCATTACTTTTTCCCGTCACACTGATGATGCCGAGCTTCTTATATAGATTATAGTCCCTGAATGTACTGTTGAACTTTCCATTGATGAAATACATGGCTCCACCTCTTCTTTTAAAAAGACTCTACCCCTCCTTTGTATGTTTCATGCAAAATGAGTGCGGGTATTTATTATAAAAGGAGCTGGTTCATATGGCGTTGAAAGACAGGCGGGAAAAGAAGGCCGGAGACGCACAGGAAAAGCTGCCGAAAGAGTACCGGTATGAAGATAAGGAACAAGATCACATCGATGACTACAACAAGCACAACAAAGAGTATTACTATGATGAAGAAATCGACAAAAGTGTGTTCCATGACAACCGGCATGATTCAGGAAACAGATAAATCCGGCCGGGTCAAATTAAAATAAGAGGTGAATATATTATGGGAAAAGAAAATGGTAAAAAAGATGAATTCATCGGCAAGGCTAAAAAAGCTGCAGGTGATGCACTGAATGATGAAAAGACTAAAAATGAAGGTAAACGCCAGGAAACAGAAGGCAAAGTGAAAGATGCTGCGAACGACGTTAAAGAAAAAGGCAAAGACATGTTCAATGATAAATAGCACGATACGGGCACCTCTGATTCATGGGCAGGTGCCTGTATTGTTTAATTACGGCAAGGGGTGGTAAAGCCAACTAAATATGGAAATAAAGGAGTGTCCACTTATGTCAGGGAATGAAGACAATCAGCAGGAACAGATCAGGAAAGAAGCAGAACAGAAGGCAGAAGAAGGAAAAAGTCAAAAAGAGCAGATGAAAGAAAAAGCACAGGCCAAACAGGAAGATTTCAAAGACGAAAAATCCAAAGCACAGGCCAAACAGGAAGAAACACAGGGCAAGATCAATGACGCAAAAGATCAGATTCAGCAGGAAAAAGGAACCAATCAGTTCAACCAGTATAAGTAATCAGACTTAAAATAATAAAAGTCCGTATATCATGTTTAGACACTTGTATATATAGGGTAAGGTTGAATATCACACAAAAAGGAGATGTTTAATCATGGCAGAAGAGAAAAAAAGTTTATTCGACAAAGCTAAGGATAAGGTAAACGATCTCAAAGATAACACGAGCAAAGAGGATGTTCAACAAGGCTGGGACTCCGCAAAAGAACAAGGTGACAAGCACTTTGAAGACAATGAAAAATGGAACAGTGCAAAAGAAAAAGGCGATAGTGCCATGGATAAATTCGGTGGCGGGAACGACGAAAACAAATAATATTCATTGAATGGCTACACTACCCCATGCCCGGTCTCAATAGAGTCCGGGTATTTATTATGGGAAAATACATAAAAAATACAGCGGTCAAAAGACCGCTGCTAAAATATCAATTATTTTATTGGTTAGGCTTTCTTCTGAAGAAAGTCAGTATCGCAGCCGCTGCGAGCAGAAGAGCCGCCGCAACTCCGATTGGAGCTGCAGGAACCCCAGCGTCGGGCAGTGAGTCAGAACCACTGACAGCAGTTGAATCATCATCTACTTCATCCCCGTCATTACCAGCTCCGGCTTCATCACCAGGAACTGTGACGTTCACACCTTCTCCGGTATTTCCAACTTCGCCCTCAGCTACTACAGTCAGGACATCATCTGGAGAAACCGCTCCGCTCTCAATATCTACTGTAAATATACCATCTGCAGCAATTTCAGCTGCGAAGTTATCGCCAACATCCGCATTAGAAGAATATCTGAATTTTCCATCCGGTATTATAATTAAAAAACCTCCATTACGGAGGTCTCAAATTCCATTATTTACTGGTCGTGACGAGTTCGTTCTCTACTGAAGAGTGATCGTCCGGCGGCATGTCTTCCAGTGTTTCCAGATGTTCTTCTGCACTCCCCATATATTTAAGGCTGTTTTCTGTATGGATATCGAGCAGTTCTGTGTGCATTCCTGAATCACCGGACCCATTCATCAGTTTAAACTCGATCAGAGCGAGTGTCCTGTTTGATATCGCGAGTGAAAGGTCTGATTTCAGTTCTTCCACTTCTGCGTTATGCTGTGTTGAAAAGTAGTCGGGTACCTTGATGCTTTGCACCTGTTGCTCGAGTCCCCGGTAGTCTTCATGGAGGGTTTCGAGTGCTTCCGCCACTTCCTCATTACCGATACCGTTCCGGTGATAACGATTGTACATCGGCACAAATGAACGGTTCCATATCTTTGTGATCTCTGAATGTATATCATTCACTTTTACTGCCAGATCGTCTATGTCAGTCACTTCATCAGCGGTGTGTTTAATCATCCTTGTACCGCCAGTGACCTCTTCTGATGCAGCATGATCAGGCCGGCTGTATTCTGCATTGTCGTCCGACAGAATGGTTTCACCTGCTGTCTCTTCCCGATTACCTGAAGTATCCAGCGGCAAACTGTAATGGTCCATCGTGATAAGCTTCGGCGGCTTTGCCTGAAAGTCCTCCTGCTTTACACTTTGATCCGCATCCTGACTGCAGCCGCATAAAAAGACGGATGCGAATATCAAAAATTTCGCTTTCACTTTTTTCGTCTCCCTAATTTAGAAAAATTGTCACGGTAATCGAAACATCATCGTCCATTGTAACATGCCTGTAATATTAACAAAAGAATTATCTTGAATTAGAGATGATACCGGAACATAAAAATAACACCCGGAATAAAAACCGGATGCTATTTTACCATCAGCTATTCACTCTTTTTCTTCAATATCAGATAATCCAGTTCCTCTTTAGTCATTGAATTCAATTTCTTATACTGGAACATGAAGAATATCGCTCCAAGCACAACCCATGCACCGAGTGCAATGTAGGATGGGGCCGTCAGTGACGCCGGGGAATTCGGATACAGCAGCAGCGCGAGGAAAACGACTGATATGACTGCACCGAGTCCGCCAAAGATGACATAGAGCAGGTTATAGTTTTCTTTCTTCCTGAAGAATTGCACAGCCACAAGGCTGGTCACCAGGAAGGCGACGGATACACCTGTCGAGGACATATCAACGATCCAGCTGAGTGCTGTCCTGCCGAGCCAAGGCGCCGCGAGACAGACCGTCATTACGAAAAGCACCGCGACATACGGGGTTTTATTCTCCTTATGCAGTCTGGAGAATATTGGCGGGATGAAATTTGCGCGGCCAAGCGCAAATAAAAGCCTTGATGATGACATGAAGAAACCGTTGAGGCCTGTAAATATACCAAACGATATCGCAAGGGCAAGGAGTATCATGCCGAAGGCGCCCATTGATGACTGGACGACAGAACCTGTGACCCAGAATGCGCCCCCTATCGCTTCCTGGTCCGGAAAGATCCATGATGTGACGAGAATCATCAGGACGTAGGTAATGAGGGATGCCATGATTCCGAAAACGATCAGTTTGAAAGTCTTATCCGGACTGAATTTAAATTCTTCGGCAGCCTGCGGGATGTTGTCGAATCCGACATACATCCACGGCGCAATCGCAACGATCAGTATGATGGATGTCCATATGCCGCTTTCATTGTTGAATAAAGGCTGTGCATTCGCGAGGGAGAATTCCCCGACGAAAAATGATCTCACAAACAAAGTGGTTACGACTGCTGCCATGAACAGACAGAATATGAACTGGATATTTCCGGAAAGTCCGCTGCCCTTGATGCTGATATAGGCAAAAATAATCAGTATCAGTGACGTCAGCAGAACCTCCATTATATATACATCCCATCCTGCGATTGAATACATATAGCCTATTTCCAGAAAATCAGGGAGTATGAATTTGAACAGCAGACTGAATGCACTGGCGTTAAGCGCAACGACGCATATGTAACCGAGTGCTAAAAACCAGGATGCGATGAAGCTGATGTTCCTTCCGAATCCGACATAGCTGAATGCGAACTCCCCTCCCGAAACCGGAAATTCGCTGGTCAGTGCGCCGTAGGCCACAGCGATGATCAGCATCAGAAGCCCGCCGATCGTAATTCCCAGAGTGGATCCGAGTGTGCCTGAAGAGATCAGCCAGTCTCCGGGAAGGATGAATGCGCCCCACCCGATGCTCGATCCGTAGGCTATCGCCCAGATGAACCGTTTCGACATCGTGTTCTCAAGCTCTTCGCGTTTAAAAGCGGTATTATTTTGTACCATGGTTGATATAAACTCCCCTGTTATGTTTACTTTATTTTATAGATTATATCCTATCAGAAGGAGAAGTAAACGTAAAATGGTGTTTGAAGCAGATAAGTGGGTAGAATACCTGTAAAGCATGAATTGGAGGAAGCGCAATGTTAAAACATCATTTGATGTAACATAACCATACTGTCGACGGTTGCGCTCACCGGCTGTTCAGGTGATGATGAAAATATAGAGACATTTGGGGCCGGGGAATGGGCGCAATACCGGATGTACTCTGATAAAAATGCTGTGATGGATTCCGGACTTGATCCTCTGGTATATAAAAGATAATACCAAAACGGACCCGCTGCATTATTTTGCAGCGGGCCCGTTCCTTCTATATATATTCATTACTGATTGCTGTAGTTCATCAGATCTATGCCAAATATTAACGGCATCAGCAGGTAGACGAATCCTACAATCAAAATGACCGCAATCACATTCAGGGCGAATCCTGTTTTCGCCATTTCCTGAATGGATATTTTATTTGTACCAAAGACAATAGCGTTAGGTGGTGTCCCCACCGGCAGCATGAATGCGCAATTTGCAGCCATCGCAGCAGGCACCATCAACGTCAAAGGGTGTACGTCTATTGCGATTGCCAGTCCCGCCAATACCGGGATGATCATCGTTGCCGTAGCCGTATTGGACGTGATTTCTGTCAGGAAAAGGATTACCAGTGAAACTATCGCGATAATGATTATGATATGCACACCTTCAACTTTTGTCAGAAGTTCACCGAGCCACTGGTCCACGCCTGTTTCCACAATCGCCGCAGCCAATGCCAGTCCGCCTCCGAACAGAAGCAGCACACCCCAGGGGAGCTCCCTTGCGACCGACCAGTCCAATATGCGTTTGGACCCTCTTTTTGTCGGCAGCAGGAACAGTATCACTGCTGCCAGCATTGCGATGGATCCGTCTGTGAGCATTGAAGTGAATTCGATGTTTTCCCAGATGAATCCGCGTGTGATCCACATGAATGCAGCGAACAGGAAGACGATCAGCACAAGGATTTCCTCTCTTGAGATCTTACCCAGTTTTTCCAGTTCAGTTGAAATGATCTTCCGGCCGCCGGGCAGCTGTTTCATATTATGCTTGAACGCAAAGTAATTCATATATGCCCATGCGATACCCAGGAATAAGATGACGATCGGCACACCGAACAGCATCCATTGTGCAAAACTGAGATCTACCTCAAATATCTCTTTCAGCTGACCTGCCATGATGATCAAAGGCGGCGTACCGATCAGCGTCCCCAGCCCTCCGATTGTACCGGCGTAACCAATTCCCAGTACCAGGGACTTCTCAAAGAGTTTCAAATCGGCCTCAAGACCGGGTTCCGTAAGAGAGTTGGCTTCATTGATGATTGCCATGCCGATTGGAATCATGATCATGACCGCTGCCGTATTACTCACGAACATGGACAGCATGCCTGTTGCAATCATAAACCCTAAAAGGATTGTCGCAGTTGTCGTTCCGATTGCGTTGATGATCGAGAGTGCGATACGTGTATGTAAATTCCATCTCTCCATTGCCAGTGCAATCAGGAAACCGCCCAGGAACAGGAAGATTATATCATTTCCATATGCACTGGTCGTCGTACCACTGTCCATGACGCCCCCCATCGGAAACAGGAACAGCGGCATCAGGGAAGTTGCAGGAATCGGGATGGCTTCAGTGATCCACCATGATGCAATCCACAATGTTGATGCAACGACGAATACTCCGGCACTATCCAGACCGTCTGTCTTCAGGAACAGAAGCGTAAGTATGAAGAGCAGCGGCCCCAGAATCAGCCCCACCAGCTGCATACGGTTATAGGACTTCTCAGGCCCTTCATCATTCTGAGTTGAATAGCTCCCTTTTTCAGCATGTTTCTTTGATTCATTCACACTGAAAAACTTCAGCAGGGACTTGGTTTTTTTAGACTCACGCCATAAATTATCATATGACTTCCTCACTTTGGAATCGCTCACAATAAACCTCCTAGAAAAGTAAACTTAATATCTTAAAAACATTATCATATTTTCAGAAATTTTACTATATTTTATTTCACAAAAGCAAATAAAAACCGGAGAATGGCATAAACCATCCTCCCGGTTGCATATGCATATTATTATAAAGGACCCCAGTTGATCAGTACGCCGACCGCAAGGATGCCTGCTGCGATGACCGACCATATGACGAACAGCGGAAGGAGCCATTTAGCCCACTTGATCCACGGCACACCCGCCACGGCAAGACTGGCCATGAGCGGACCTGAAGTCGGATAGATGCTGTTGGAGAATCCATCACCGAACTGGAATGCCTGGACAGACACCTGCCTGGTCACCCCGATCATATCGGCAAGCGGTGTCTGTACCGGCATGATGATTGCCGCCTGGCCACTTCCAGATGGAACAAAGAAGTTGAATATCGAGTTTGCGATGAACATTCCGATAGCGGACAGGATCGGAGTCAGAGCACCTAGCGGCGCTGCGAGCGCACTGACAAGTGTATCGAGAATGTTCCCCTGCTCCATGACGACAAGCACTGCACGCGCCACACCGATGATCAGTGCACCGTAAACGAGGTTCTTACATCCTTCAAGAAATGTAAGGGTCAGTTTATTGTAGTTCATTCCTGCAATGATACCTGATACAAGACCGATGACGACAAAGAAGGCAGCCATGTGATCGGTCGTCCATTTGAACTGTATGACGGCAAACACGAAAAATGCCAGTGCCAGGCCGACCCACGACAATATCAGTTTATGACGCGTGGTGAACGGCACATCCACTTCCGCTTCTTCATCGTTCTCTTCAAGGATTCCCATCAAGCTTTTATCGGGATTTTTCAAAAACCTTTTCGCATACGCCCATGTATACCAGATTGTCACGCCTACAAGGAGGACGAATGCAATCACACGCAGAAGCATCCCTGAGAATAAAGGTAACTCAGCAATCGAATGGGCCACCCCGACTGTATATGGATTCAGAAAACCTGCGGAAAATCCAATGAATGTCGCCCCGAATGTAATCGCGACTGCAACAATCGCATCAAGTTTCAATGCACGGGCCAGCATCACGCCTATCGCAACAAACGGAATGACGGAATTGGCCACGGCACCCGTTGCCCCGCCCAGTGCAAACAGAATGGAGATGACGGCAATGAGCATGAACTCCCGGCCCCTCATCCTGTCGACGGCACTCATAATACCGCCTTTTATCGCACCTGATTTTTCAATCACTTCAAACATCCCTCCGGCAAAAAGCACCAGGAAGATCAGCCCTGCGGATTCAACCATCCCGGTCTGGAGCGCAAGGAATATATCCATCACCCCCACCGGGTTCTGCTCCGTTACCTCATATGTACCGGATACCACACGTTCAATGCCGTTCACTTCCTCCCTCTCAAAAGCACCTGCGGGGACAATGTATGTAGCAATGGCTGCCGCAATCAGGACGATGAATAATATGACATACGTATCCGGCATTTCCCATTTTTTCTTATTAAGACCGTTCATTTCTTCACCCTCACTCAAATTTTATTATAATGCATATTATTACATAATTATTCAAATTGTGAAAGAATTATTTGAAAATATAAAAAAATGCACTGCCGGGACGGCAGCGCATTAATCAGGAATATTTTTTATAAGGCTGACAAGAGGGATGGGAGTACAATACATGTACGGCCTTCAGATTACTGGAGGTGTATCTGAGGCTGATTACAATATAACAAGTGAGTATGAAGATTCATTTAAGGAATTGTAAATATTGTGTAATGAAAAATTTTTCTACCCCGGCAACCGCCTGTGCAATCAGCCCATCAAATGTGCGGACATCCACTTTCTTTCCCAAATTGATTTTTAAGTGGCCGGCCTTCGTCCACAGTTGAACTTCGGCATTCATATCGTACATACCGCCACTCCTTTGTTTTGCATTCTCAGCATACAGGATATCCTACATTTCCCTCAGCATAATGAAAGCCCTTTCTCTGATATCGTGATAAAATGGAAGAACCAATAATATATTCGGGAGGAGTTGTGTTGAATGACAAGTCATGATGCCAGACACACTGTCTTTGTCGACGAATTTACCAACGGCATTTTAGATCCGGAAGAAAAAATGCGCTATACCGTCAAGAACGGTGGCCATATTGTAGCAAACACTGCACCGGGCTGCTGGGGGCCGATGATTACGCCTGAACTGAAAGGCGGCCATGAAGTGACGAAACCGGTTTTTGTGGAAGGAGCGGAAGTCGGGGATGCAATTGCAATCCATATCAATTCGATCCGAGTGACTTCGGACGCCACCGCTTCAGGTAACGATAAACCGATGGAAGGCAGATTCACGGGTGATCCCTTTGTTGCAGGAATCTGTCCGAACTGCGGCGCAAAAAATCCGAAATCCAAAATAGAAGGTATCGGCCAGGGTGCGGTGCGATGTGCGGAATGCGGAGAAGATGTCACTCCGTTTACCTTTACAAATGCTTATACGATGGCTTTTGATAAACACAGGACGATGGGACTGACACTGAACAAGGAGAATGCGGAAATCATTGCACGGGAAGGTAAAAAATATATGTGCACTCCTGAGAATTCGATACAGAATCCTGTCGTGACTTTTGCACCTCACGACATCGTCGGTGCGATGGCACGGGTGATCCCCTTCCTGGGTCAGCTGGGGACAACACCTTCACGTGCCTTCCCTGACTCCCACAACGCCGGAGACTTCGGTCAATTCCTCATCGATGCACCGCACGATTACGGCCTCACCGAAGAACAGCTTGAAGACCGTACAGACGGTCACATGGATATCAACCGCGTCCGCGAAGGGGCAACATTAATCTGCCCGGTCAAAGTCCCGGGCGGTGGAGTATACCTTGGTGATATGCATGCTATGCAGGGGAACGGAGAAATTGCAGGACATACGACTGATGTGGCCGGCATCGTCGATCTCCAGGTTGAAGTCATTAAAAATGTCACTCTGGAAGGGCCGGTGCTGCTCCCGCTTGCAGAAGACCTTCCGCCGCTCGCAAAACCGTTTACAGAGAGTGAAATCAGACGGGGCAGGGAGCTTGCACACAGATGGAATATGGCTGAAGTGGAAGAGAGTTACCCGGTTTCCTTCATCGGCACCGGCGCCGATCTGAATGCGGCAACAGAAAACGGCATGGAACGCGCAGCAGCGCTCTTCAATATCCCAGTGCCTGAAGTGATGAACCGGGCGACCATCAACGGTTCCATCGACATCGGAAGAAACCCCGGTGTAGTTACTGTGACATTCCTCGCGCCCAAATCCTGCCTGAAGCAGGCGGGGCTTTGGAATACGGTCAAAAATGCCTATCAGTGACTTTTCATATCAGTGTATCCTTCAACTAAGGGTACACTGTTTTTATTTCAAAATAGATTCATACTTTCGGACTATCCCGCTTTCGATGCGTAAAACCTCTGTCTTCTATATAATAAAAGAATACCAGGTTACTTAAAAAAAGGAATGAATGCAGATGGAACAATACAGGATTGATAAGGATTATGGTCTGGAGTTCGGCCTCTATACGCTGGGGGACCATCTCCATAATCCACACACCGGGGAACGGATTTCCGCCCGGCAAAGAATAAATGAAATCATAGAGACCGCCAGGCTTGCGGAACAGGCAGGCATCGATCTCTTTACCGTGGGAGAAAGCCATCAGGAGTTTTTCACAACCCAGGCCCATTCCGTTATCCTCGGTGCCATTGCGCAGGCGACAGATACAATAAAGATCGCAAGTTCGTCGACAATCATCAGTACACTCGATCCCGTCCGTGTATATGAGGATTTTGCGACGATCGACCTCATTTCAGACGGCCGGGCGGAAATCATTGCCGGACGGGCTTCAAGGGTCGGCAACTTTGAACTGCTCGGCTATGACCTGCATGATTACGAAGCACTTTATGAGGAGAAGTTCGACCTGCTCAGACTGATCAACGAAAACCAGGTCGTCAATTGGGAGGGGGAGTTCAGAAAGCCGCTTCGGAACGCTGAAGTCCTCCCCCGTCCCAAAAATGGCTCGATGCCGATATGGAGAGCAGTCGGCGGACCGCCGGCCAGTGCTGAAAAAGCCGGACGTGCCGGCGTACCCATGTTCCTTGCGACGCTCGGTGGCCCTGTTTCATCATTTAAATATTCCATCGACGTCTACAGGCAGGCGGCCGCAGAAAACGGGCATGACCCCGCCTCTCTCCCGGTGGCGACTGCAGGATTCTTCTACACGGCCGAAACCACGCAGCAGGCCCAGAAGGAAATCTATCCCCACATCAATGAAGGGATGATGCGCACTAACGGCCGGGGGTATCCCAAGCAGCACTTCGCTCAAGGGTCGCACCCGAAAGATGTCATGAATGTCGGAAGCCCTGCAGAAATCATAGAGAAAATCCTCTATCAGCATGAGGAATTCGGCCATCAGAGGTATATCGGACAGATGGATTTCGGGGGCGTCACTTTTGACAAGCTCAAGCGGAATATAGATATCATCGGTTCAGAGATATTGCCGGCAATCAGAAAGCACACGAAGAAATAGGAGGCATCATTTATGAACATTGTACTTTTATCCGGTTCCGTTGCGGGCTCCAAGACGAGGACTGCGATGGAATATGTAAAAGCAGCCTTTGAGAAAAACCATCCGGAGCATTCTGTGACACTGCTCGACCTGGCTGATTATGATATACAATTCAGCGACGGCCGCAACTTCATGGATTACGGCGGGGATACAGGAATGCTCACAGAAAACATCATGGATGCGGATGCACTTGTCATAGGCACACCCATTTTCCAGGCTTCAATCCCCGGCACGCTGAAAAACGTATTCGATCTGCTGCCGCAGGACGGATTCCGGGATAAGACCGTCAGCATGCTCGCCTCAGCCGGTTCATCCAAACATTTCCTGATTCCTGAAACCCAGTTAAAACCGATACTCGGTTATATGAAGGCCCAGGTTCTGCAATCCTATGTATTTATAGAAGAGCGCCATTTCTCCGGCAAAGAAATCATCGATGATGATGTCATCTTCCGCATCGACAGACTTGCAGAAGACACGCTCATCCTGGCGGAGACATATCAGAAAATCAAAGAGGAAAAAGAAGCTTCGTACGGCTTCTGATGCACAGACAGGCGGATACCCCGGTGGATATCCGCCTGTCTGTTTTTTATAATCCTGAATCTTTAAGTAACTCTGCTGCGGTTAATATCACCTGCACCATGTAATTACCGATAAAGTTCAATCACGCGTTCGAAGGATCTCTTCTTCTCTTCCCAGTCATGCAGGTTGCACAGCAACAGCCAGTCCTCACACTGATAGATCTCTCTGTAATAATCCAGCTCCCTCTTGACTGTTTCCGGCCCGCCGATGATCATCCTTCTTTTGTTGCGCGCCACTTTTTCCTTTTCCTTCTCATTCAATGCAGCCATGCGTTCCTGTGCCTCTTCAATATCCGGCACCCGGCTGTCCAATCCCTTTTCCACATTCAGAAGCCAGGCGTGCTGGCTTGCTGCAAGCTTTTCTGCATGGGCATCGTCTTCTCCGCATATGACAAATACACATGCTTTCGATTTCGGTGCTTCAAGCAGCCCCGGTTTAAAGTGTTCGCGGTATGCTTCAAATGAAGCCCCGCCCCTGTCCGGTTTGATGAAATGGCCGAATACGTATCCAATCCCCATCCCTGCTGCCAGCTCTGCACTGTTCTCCCCCAGTCCCAGAGCGTACAACTCAGGTTTCTCCGCCGTTCTCGGAGCCGGTCTGATCCGCCCTTCCCTGTTCAGGTAACTGACCAGATCCTGAAGTTTCCCGGGGTATTCACCCATCTGATCGGATTTGAAATCCGCCAGCCTGCTGCGGAGAAACTCACCGCCTCCGGTTGAACGGCCGACGCCCGCTTCTATTCTCCCCGGGAATAAAGACTCCAGCTGCGATATTTGTGCAGCCACTTTATATGCACTGTACTGCGGCAGCAGAATGCCGCCGCTGCCCACTTTGATCTTTTCCGTCCGTGCTGCTGCAGCGGCCATCATGATTTCAGGAGAACTCGACACCATGCCCCGCGTGGCATGATGTTCTGCAAACCAGTAGCTTTCGTAACCTAAGTTCTCGGCATGACGCACCATCTCCATCGTATGCGCCGCCGTTTCCTCCGCAGTCTTCCCTTTCGGCTGCGGCATCTGATCCAAAATACCAAGTCTCATTCAGTGATGCTCCTTCGACTCCGTCTTAATAGAGGAGAAATAATTTCTTTCCCTTCCAGTATAACGCTTTTGAATTTTAGAACCATATTAGAACCATACTGTATATATGATGAAAGTGGCCGTGATCATCGTGATCGTTGACAGCGGCACCCCGACTTTTATATAGTCTGTGAATTTATACCCGCCGGGCCCGTATACGATCAGGTTCGTCTGATAGCCGATCGGTGTAATGAAACTTGCGGAACTCGCGACGGCTATCAGCACGATGAACCCCACATAATCAGTGTTCATCTGTTCGGCTATTTCAAGCGCAATCGGAAACATGAGCACCGCTGCCGCACTGTTGGTAATCAGTTCGGTAAAAATGTTGGTCACGATATATAAAATGATGATGATGCCGATGATGCCGAATGGCCTTCCAAAATCCACCATGCTTTCGGCTATGAGCTGCGCTAGGCCGGACTGGGTCAAAGCGGCTCCGACGCCGAAAGCACTCGCAATCAGCAGCAGCACATTGACCTGTATATAGCTGAATGCCTCTTTTGCATCGATGAGTCTGAAGGCAAGCAGGATGATCACCGCAATCAGCATGGCTTCAAACATGGTAAGGAGCCCGAAAGTGACGGAACTGACCATGGCGAGCAATAAAGAAATCGCAATCCATCCTTTCACCCGGCTCTGCTTCAATGATTCCGGCGGCGTCACAGACGTCACGACGTAGAAGTCCGAGGAATGCAGATGCTCCTCCAGAAATCTTTGACCGCAAAGCATCAGTAACGTATCACCCGGTTTCATGATGATGTCCCCCACCCGGCTTTTGATCCGTTCATTATTGCGGTGGACCGCAATGACGCCTGCATTGTATTTATTGCGGAACATCGAAGACTTCAGCGAATGCGCCACCATCGAAGACTGATGGGAGATAACCGCTTCCACAAGGTAATTGTCCCCGTAGTTCAGACTCTCCAGCGTATCATTCGTTCCCGTATTGACATTGACACCTTTCTGCTTTTGTATTTCAGCAATCGTATTGAGCGTTCCGGAAAATAGAAGCTGATCCCCTTCCCGGATGACGGTTGTCGGTGTCACCGGGAAAATGCGCTCCTCACCCCGGATGATTTCAATGATGTATACATTTTTGAATGAAGTCCCGGAGGCATCGATGATATGCGAACCGATATAGTCGAAATCCTTCTCTATCACCGCTTCGGCCAGGAATTCCTTCACTTCTTCACGAATCTGTTCCTTTGCCCCCAGTGTGCTCGGGAGCAGTGCATATCCCACAGTCAGAATATAGATGAGGCCGAATATGGTGATCGGCACGCCCACGACGGACAGCTGAAAGAATGAGAAGCCGTCAAGCCCGGCCTGGACCAGCAGCCCGTGGACAATGAGAGTCGTCGAAGTTCCGATCAAAGTCACTGTGCCGCCGAGTATGGTCATATAGGACAGCGGAATCAGGAATTTGGAAGGCGAAATGTCATTCTTCTGACACCAGTTTTTTATAATCGGTGTCAGTGTGACAACGATCGGTGTATTGTTCAGGAAACCTGAGGCAAAAGCGACGGGTGCAAGCAGTTTGAACATCGACTTCCGCGGACTTTTGCTGTCCCGGAGAATTTTATTGACGAAGTTTTCTATAATACCGTGTTTTTGGATCGCCCCTGCGACGATGAACAGCAGCAGCACAGTCAGCATTCCGACATTGGAAAAACCGCTTAAAGCCTGCTCTGTTGAAATCACACCTGTAAGCAGGAATATGACGAGAAAAGAAAATACGGTGAAATCTGCACGCATCACTTCAAACAGCAGCAAAAGCAGCATGATTACGATCATCGCTGCCACAAATATCATTTCCGCGGTCATCGTCATCCCCCTTTTCGTGGTGAGAAATCATTATTATTACATCACATGGTAGCACAGACATACAGAGTCAGGAATAACTTTTCTGAATCTTAAGATTAATATATAATCCTATTTTTATCCATTTATACGATTGGAATTTTTCAAATACTAGCTTATGGAAACGTTTTAATTGTAATTTTTCCATTTTAAATGATTAAAATTCTCAAAAACGGATATCTAACAATTATTCACTTAAAAACACGGCAGATGAACAAGGAGAAAAAGGAGGCTTTGGAATGGAAAAGTATTCAAAAGAGGATATCAGCAATATGCTGATGCTGAAAGGACAGACATCGATGCTGAATGTGCCGCGAAGATGCAGTCATGCAAACATCGTGAAGAGTTATCATAAAGGCACCCCGTATAAATATGTCTGCACCGAATGTGGAATGCCGAGCAGGAACCGGGGCGCATTTTTCAAATATCAGAATTCCGGCAGGATGATCCATTAGGCGGATGATTTGGCTGCCCTGCTCAAAACGGTTATATTGTTAAGTATAATCGATATGGACAGGGGTTTTAAAATGAGCATTTATGATATAAGTGTTGTAAAAGCGGATGGAGAGGCATACGGACTGGGTAAGTATGAAGGACGACCGATGCTGATCGTCAACACTGCAAGCCAGTGCGGTCTGAGGGGCCAGTATGATGAACTTGAGTCTCTCCATCAGGAATATAAAGATGGGGGACTTGTGGTGCTCGGCTTTCCGTCCAACCAGTTCAATAATCAGGAGCCGGGTACGGATGCAGAAGCGGAAGAAGCGTGCCGCATCAACCATGGTGTCACTTTCGACATCCATGAAATCATTGATGTCAACGGAGCGGATGCCCATCCCCTTTTCAATCATTTGAAAAGCGAAGCAAAGGGTACCCTCGGAGATAAGATCAAGTGGAATTTCACAAAGTTCCTGGTAGACAAAGAAGGCAACGTCGTAAGACGTGTTGCGCCAACCACCAGTCCGCTTAAAATGAAGAAAGATATTGAATCAGTATTGTAAATTGAATAGTTTATGCATACAATTATAATGGCATTTACTTTACTTTAAAGTGGCGAGGTACTATATTCTATGTACATCACATTAGTGGTGTTACACATTTTACCTCCCCTAAAATATGACTCGGCCGCACCCGGAATGGTGCGGCCGTTTTATTTGAATACATGGAGAAAGGACTATGAAAATGTCCAGAGGAGAAAGAGAACTTCAAAAGCAATTTGGCACGGAAAAGCGTGCCGGTGCATTTTACAAAAATCAGATGACCGACTCCCTCACCCCACGCATGGCGGATTTCATCGCCGCACAGGAAATGCTTTTCATCTCCACCGCAGATGGCGGCGGCAACTGTGATGCATCTTTCAGAGCCGGCCAGGCTGGTTTTGTGAGAGTGCTGAGTGAAAAAACACTGATGTATCCCGAGTACCGCGGAAACGGTGTGATGGCAAGTCTCGGAAACATTTCTGAAAATCCGCATATCGGACTCATGTTCATCGATTTTACGGAACATCAGATCGGCCTTCACATAAATGGTGCAGCACAGATTTTAGAGCATGATGCCCTTTCGTCACTTGGATTCAATGATGAGGAAATCCATTTCCTGAATGAACAGGAAGACGGACGTGCTGAACGCTGGGTTGTCGTCACTGTACATGAAGCTTATATACACTGCTCAAAACATATCCCTGTTCTAAGAAAACACTCTGATGATTACGCACGGGATGCGGATGACCGCAAGAGAAAAGGCGGAGATTTTTTCGAAGTTAAAAATAAATAGAGCAGGATGTACGCATCCTGCTCCTGATCATGTGCCGCAAAAAGTCTGATGGACGGCTTCCGTCTCTTCAGGCGGGGTTTTATAGATTTCATCATGTGCATCATCGAACGGTCTCGAGAGCACTTCATTCAGTGTGTTGAAATGGCTGTAGTCTCCGTGATGCATCGCTTCATCCAACGCTTTTTCAACGAGATGGTTCCTCGGAATGACAGCCGGGTTTACAGATTTCATCATTTTCTCAATCTCTTCTGCATCTGCATCCTGCTGCCCGAGTCTTTTCTGCCATTTCTTCTTCCATTCACTGAACCCTTCGGCTTTTACCACTTCAGCTTCTTCCAATTTACCGAGTGACATCAATCTGAATGTCTGCGTGTAATCCGCTTCGACCGCGACCATCATATCAAGCAGTTCTGTGATGAGCGCTTCGTCGTCTTCTGAAGCCTCCATGAGGCCGAGTTTTTCCCGCATGCCGTCAAGCCAGTACGCTTCATACAGTTTTCCATAGCCGGAGAGCGCTTCCTGCGCCCGGGATATCGCAGTATCCTTGTCTTCATCAATCAGCGTCAATAAAGTTTCTGCAAATCGCGCGAGGTTCCACTGGCCGATGGCCGGCTGGTTCTGATACTGGTAGCGGCCGTTCATGTCGATGGAACTGAAGACGGTGGCCGGATGATAGCTGTCCATGAACGCACATGGACCATAATCGATTGTTTCGCCGCTGATGGTCATATTGTCGGTATTCATCACGCCATGGATGAATCCTGCGAGCATCCATTTGGAAAGGAGTGCCGCCTGACGGTCGATCACCTGATTTAAGAACTGCATGTATTTTTCCGCATCAGGCAAAGATTCCAGTTCCGCATAGTGCCTTGATATGGCATAATCCGCCAAAGTTTTAACGTCTGCTTCGTCATCAGTGCGTACCGCATACTCGAAAGTGCCCACACGGAGATGGCTCGCTGCAACGCGTGTCAAAATGCCGCCCGGCAGGATTTCCTCCCGTGTGACTCCTTCGCCGCTCGTGACAACCGCAAGACTCCGCGACGTCGGGATGCCGAGTGCATACATCGCTTCACTGATGATATATTCCCTGAGCATCGGTCCAATCGGTGCACGGCCGTCACCGGATCTGGAAAACGCTGTACGGCCGGACCCCTTCAGCTGGATATCAAACCGTGCGCCCCCGGGCGTCACCTGTTCCCCAATCAGTACAGCACGCCCGTCGCCCAGCATGGACAGATTTCCGAACTGGTGGCCGGCGTATGCCTGTGAAATACCGGAGGCTCCTTCCGGCATTTTATTGCCGGCAAATATTTCCCTGCCTTCCTTTGAATGAAGCGCCTCGGCATCAAGACCTAGTTTCTCTGCCAGCGTGCCGTTAAAAGCGACGATCTCCGGAAAATCCACCGGCGTTGCTGCTGATTTATGATAAAAGTTATCCGGTAACTTTTCATACGTATTATCAAAATTAAATCCGAACGTATTCATTCTATCCCTTCTTTCATGAGGATTGTTCTCTTTATTCTACCATTTTAAAGCCATGTTCCCCAGTTTATAAGTTCGGGAATACACAATGGACATCAATCAATATTTTTGCATTCCGATTCGTTCTTTCCTAATATTAGAGTTGTCGGGTAGGATATCCCCTGCCACTAAACAAGGAAAGAAGGCGGATGTTATGGTGAAACATGTCAAAATTGGCAAATCTGATTTGAACGTAAACCCTGTCGGACTCGGAACAAATGCAGTCGGCGGCCACAATCTTTTCCCCGATCTCGATGAACAGGCAGGCAAAGACCTGGTCAAAACTGCGATTGAAAATGGCATCAATTTTATAGATACAGCCTACCTTTACGGTCCGGGCCGCTCGGAGGAACTTGTCGGTGAAGCTGTAAAAGAGACAGGCAGACGCGAAGAACTTGTCATTGCGACAAAAATCTCCCCTGTTTTCACAGACGACGGCATGGAGCAGAGCAACGAACCGTCATTCCTAAAAGAGGAAGTACAGAAAAGCCTTGAACGGCTTCAGACCGACTATATCGATCTGATGTACCTCCATTACCCGGATGAGGATACACCGAAAGACCAGGCGATCGCCGCCTTGAAAGAGCTGAAGGATGAAGGCAGGATCCGTGCAATCGGTGTTTCCAATTTTTCTCTGGACGAGCTGAAAGAAGCCAATAAAGACGGCCACATCGATGTGTTCCAGGGTGAATACAATCTGCTTGCCCGATCAGCGGAAGATGAACTATTTCCCTATTTAAAAGAACAGGGCATCTCATTCGTACCGTTCTTCCCGCTGGCTTCCGGTCTGCTGACAGGAAAATTCAGCAAAGAAGATACGTTCAATGACCTGAGGGAGAACCTCCCTGCATTCCAGGGCGAAGCATTTGCCGGCAACATTGAAAAGGTGGAAAAGCTCCGGCCGATCGCGGAAGGAAAAGGCGTCGACATCGCCCACGTCGTCCTCGCATGGTATTTGACGCGGGACGTCATCGATGTCATCATCCCGGGCGCCAAGCGTTCAGAACAGGTACTGAATAACCTGAAGGCCCTGGAAGTCGGACTGAGCCAGGATGAAATCAATGAGATTGATAAGATCTTCTCGTAAAATGAACTTCCTTCATAATTGAAATTACCGGGCAGACCCTTGTGACAAGGGTCTGTTTTTTGTTTTGCCAATGCACCTTGAAACGAAAAGAATCGATGCGGAAATAATATATGTAGCCGGAATAAAAGGCAGATCCTGAAATGAATCAGGACCTGCCCCGGCATGACACTTTAATTTTTTATACTCTGCTCTTTTTCCAGTATTTCAATGATTTCCTCATAGGAAATATCCTTCGCATAATACTTGACATGCCCGAAATCCATATCTCCCGTCATTTCATTCGTCAGTACGATCGCGTTCACACCCGCACGCACTGCGGCAAGCGATCCATTTACAGTATCTTCAACGGCGAAAATATGCTCAGGATCGATGCCGAGATCTTCGCTGGCAAGCCTGTACAGGGCAGGATCCGGCTTTACAAATTCCACATCCTCCTTGCCCCGGACACTGACGAAATCATTGCGGATGCCAAAGTGTTCAAGCATCGGAATGATATCCGCCCGTCTGCTGCTGGTTGCTACAGCCATCGGGATTCCGTTCTCCCTGCAGTACTCAATCAGCTTCAGAATATGCGGATAGCATTCAAGGTCAAGGCATGTCCTCTGGTGATCCTCCGCAATTGCCTGCACACCCTCATCGCCGATCCTCTCCAATATGTAGGAATCCAGCTCATCGGACTCAGTGCCTATCGTCGCTTTATAGACTTCAATTTCCAAGGGCTTGTGCCCGCGGTCCGCAAGATTTTTATTGATCGCATTATATAGATTCGTTTCACTGTCAATGATTGTGCCGTCAAAATCCAGAATCACACCAATACTCATCTACTCACATCCTAAAGATTTTATATCCACATATATTATCATGGCGATGGCCGCTAAAAACAGCTGCAGCATTTCAAACTATTGATTTACCGCATCATGGAGCTGAAGCAAACCGCTGCCATACCATTCAGACCGATCTCCTATATCCTTCGCAGTTGATATCATCCGCTCCTTAATCTCAGAAGCCGGAGCATCCGGAAAAGCTGCGCGGAGCACTGCGCCGGCACCGGCAACATGCGGCGCTGCCATTGAAGTCCCGTTCAATCTGTCGTAGCCGTTGCCGGGCACCGTCGACAAGATCGAGGCACCGGGTGCTGAAATATCCACTCCAGGCCCCGTAGAAGAAAACGGAGCCCTGAGGTCATTCTGATCCGTTGCGGCAACTGACAAAACAGAATCATGCTGCGCCGGGTATCCGACTGTATTTCCCGTTCCGTCCGCGTTACCTTCATTACCGGCTGCTGCGACTACCAGAATGTCATACTCATCATATGCCGTATCTACGGCATCCTGGATTGCCCTAGAAGGTTCTGAAGACCCGAGGGACATATTGATGACGTCCATTTCATTTTGAATGGCCCATTCAATCCCCCTTACTACACCCGCGGAAGATCCTGAACCACTGCTGTCCAACACTTTTATGGCGTACAGTGAAGCATCTGGGGCAACCCCCACGACTCCGGTGCCGTTATCAAGCGCCGCTGCCGTCCCTGCAACGTGCGTCCCATGACCGCTTCCATCATGATATGGTTCACTGTCTTCCCCAGATTGGAATACAGAAAATCCATCTGTGACATTGAGGTCTTCATGGGAGGCATCAATGCCTGTATCCACAATACCGAGTTTGACCCCGCCGCCTGTGTATCCTTCCTGATGGACCTGCTGCGTCTGGACCCGGCTGACCCCGTATGGAATTTCCTGCTGATATGCATAAACCGGAATATCCCTTTCCACATAAAGTACATTGCTGAATCTTTTTAAGTCATCGACTCTTTCATCAGTAAGTTCACATTCAATGATCCGTGCCAAATTGAATTCATGTATCACTTCTTCATCGGCAATACCCAAAGATGAGTACGTTGTAAAATCAGAAGAAGGCTCGAATTTCACTAAAAAAATATTCTTTTTCTGCTGTTCAGCCATGTCCAGCTCCCCTTTGTGAATTTTATGTTAAAGTACCGTCATTTCAAAAATGAATAGAAAGAAATATCTGATAAATGAATTATATAATAAACACCCTGATACTTTAAATATAATACCTTATTTTGAATAATTATCGAGCAATGCACGTCGGCGAAACTTCACCTTTTCAAAATCTCCCATCATCTTATTCCTTGACTTACCCCGGCTTAATAAATATTCTGAATTATATGATTAATTAATATGAATCAGGAGCTGATGTGATTTGCAGGAAACACTATTTAAGAGACTGGAAGCACTCTACCCCGACATGGTTGCATTCAGAAGAGATTTACATATGAATCCGGAACTTTCCCACCATGAAGTGGAAACACCCAGGAAAGTTGCAGCATTTTTGGATGAACTTGGTCTGGAAGTAAAGACAGAAGTCGGCGGACGCGGCGTTACAGGTAAATTGGTTGGGGGAAAACCGGGAAAGACTGTTGCATTAAGGGCGGACTTTGATGCTCTGCCCATCCAGGATGAAAAGGATGCACCTTATAAATCCAAAGTCGACGGTGTCATGCATGCCTGTGGTCATGACGTTCATACTGCCGGTCTTCTGCATGTGGCGAAAGTTTTAAGCGAACATAAGGAAGACCTTCCCGGAACAGTCGTATTTATTCACCAGTTTGCAGAAGAAGTCATTCCGGGCGGTGCTAGATTCATGGTCGAAGACGGATGCCTCGACGGTGTGGATGCTGTGTTCGGCGCGCATGTCAGCTCAACTGAGCCCCTTGGGTCTGTCGGCTACAGGGAAGGCCCTGTCATGGCTAACGGAGACACTTTTGAAATCACGATCCACGGCAAAGGCGGACATGCCGCCAACCCCCATCTGGCCACAGACCCGCTTGCAATCGGCGGACAGCTGATGGCTTCTCTGCAGCAGATTGTGAGCAGGCACACTGATCCTTTGAAATCTGCCGTTGTGACCGTCGCTTCGTTCAATGGCGGAGACAGTTTCAACGTCATTCCCGATACGGCAAACCTCAGGGGAACAGTCAGAACGTTTGAACCGGAGGTCAGGGATTCTGTGGAAGCCGCGATAAAATCGATTGCCGAATCCACATGCGAAGGCTTTGGTGCCACAGCCGAAGTGGAATATGTCAGAGGCTACCCGTCAGTAGTGAATGACCCCGGAGAAACAAGACGTTTCAGAAGAGTTGCTGAATCGATATACGGCAAAGAAAATGTTTCAGAAATCCCGCCGATGATGGGGATGGAGGATTTCGCCTACTACGTCAGGGAGAAGCCCGGATCGTTCGCGTGGGTCGGCGGTGCAATGCCCGATGATGAAGCCGTCTATCCTCATCACCATCCAAAGTTTGATGTCCATGAGGAATCGATGCTGTATATCGGAAAATTGTTTATAGCGACTGTCTTTGATTACATGAGTAATCCTGAAAATACAGACTGATTTTAAAAAAGCAAATGGAAAAGGAGACATTCATATGAGACATATACTGCAAATCGCAAACAGTGCACCGTTTTGGATTTTCGCTTCAATCATTGTTGGAATCGTCGTCTTTCAGGCCTTGATATTTTTATGGATTGCCAAAAAGTCGGCACCGGATGCGGGTCTGTCCGATAAGGAAGTGACCACGGCAATCCGTGCCGGGTTCATCAGTTCAATCGGCCCGTCATTCGGCATCGTCATCGTGCTCGTCTCTCTTATTGCATTAATCGGTTCGCCGATCACTCTGATGCGTATTGGCATCATCGGTTCCGCAGCCACTGAATCCAGTGCCGCTGCGATTGGCGCATCCTCTTTTGGTACGGAACTCGGTGCTTCGGATTTCCCAGTTGAAGCATTGAGCGCCATTGTATGGACCATGTTCCTCGGTGGCACGGGATGGCTGCTGTTCGTCATGCTGTTTACAAAATCCATGGGGAAGACCCAGGAGAAAATACAGAAGAGCAATCCAAAGATCATGGCAAATGTCGCACTGGCTGCAATGCTCGGCGCCTTTGCCTATCTGGCAAGCGAGCAGATGGTAACAAGTTTTAATCATACGATTGCCGGCATACTGGCGCTTGTCTCAATGATTTCTATGATGATGCTCGCCGATAAAAGAAATATCAGCTGGTTGAAAGAATGGGCGCTCGGTTTCGCACTGGTCATCGGCATGGCAACAGGCTATATTTCAACATTCATTATTTAAACGGAACAATAGAAGGGGGATTTTACAATGAGTTATACGACTGATAACACTGTCGAAATGACTGCACCTCAAACAGAGGCCGCAGAAAAGAATACAATCGATATCTTCTATAAGCGCTCACACTTCTGGGGCAGGTTCACACTCCTGGTATTGATCATCATGTGTTTCGCCCCGCCGCTCTATATGTCATTCATCCTTGATGCCCATCCGGGCTGGGGTGTCATTGCTGCTGGTCTTGTTGGTTATGCTTCATTCATCGGGATCATGTGGGTCCTCGAGCCCATCACCTACTATCCGACACTGGGTGTTGCCGGAACGTATCTTGCCTTCCTGACGGGAAATATCGCAAATATGTGTCTGCCTTGTTCATCCGCTGCACAAAAAGCAGTCAATGCTGAACCCGGATCAACAAAGGCAGAAGTTGCAGGGGTTTTTGGGATTGCGGTTGCGTCTTTAACCAACATCGCCGTCCTCGTCGTAATGGTAATTGGCGGCACTTATCTCATTACATTGATTCCGCCGTATATAGAAGGTGCCTTCAACTTTGTACTGCCATCCATATTCGGGGCGGTCCTTGGGCAATTCGCCTATAAGACGCCGCAATACGGTGTCATTGCACTCGTCATCGGGATGATCATTTTATTCTCCCCTATTTTTTCACTGATAAAAATTGCACTTTGCGTCGCACTGACAATCACAGCCATACTTTTCATGGAAAAAAAGAAAGGAAATATTTAATATGGACTTCACTATCAATAAAGACAGACTCTCCGTAAGATTATCGGAACTTGCAGAAATCGGCAAGATCGGTGAGACGGGCGTATGCAGGCTCGCTCTCTCAAAAGAATACAAGGAAGGTTTGGAACTGGTCAGAAAATGGATGGACGAAGCGGGGCTGAAGACACGCTTCGACAATTTCGGAAATCTGATTGGACGGCTGGAAGGGAAAAATCCGGATGCCCCAGCGGTCATGCTGGGTTCCCATATAGATTCACAGCCCTACGGGGGCAGATATGATGGAACAATCGGTGTATTGGGCGCACTTGAAGCGGTCCAGACGATGATGGAAAAAGATATTGTGCCGGACTCTCCGGTAGAAATCATTTCATTTTGTGATGAAGAAGGACACCGCTTCGGCGTTGGTCTGTTCGGATCCAGAGGCATACTCGGCCAGCTGGAATCCGGTGAACTTGAAAGAGCTGACGAGGATGGCGTGACAAGGAGAGAGGCTTTGATTGAATTCGGAGCCGATCCGGATAAACTGCATGAATCCGAATACGATGAGGAGCAAATCTCCTCCTATATAGAAATGCACATTGAACAGGGACCGAAGCTCCAGGAACAAAACCAGCCCATCGGCATCGTCAGCGGCATTGCAGGTCCACGATGGCTGACTGTAAAATTAGAAGGATTTGCGGGACACGCCGGAACCGTCCCGATGAAAATGAGGCAGGATGCATTGACCGGCGCTGCGGAAATCATCACCGCATTCAATACAATTGTTCAGTCAGAGCCGGATGCACCAACCGTAGGAACAATAGGCGATTTAAAAGTCTTCCCAGGCGGACGGTCCATCATTCCAGAAAGAGCTGAATTCACCGTCGATCTGCGGGATATAGACTTGGATCGGCGCAATGATTATGAACAGCAATTAAGAGACACTGTAGAAAAAGCAGCAGAAAAGCACTGGTTGAATTTTGAAATAACAGATGATGGCGGGACATCTCCCAAAGACTCGAGCAAAAAAATCATGACCATCATGCAAGAGGAAAGTGATTCCATGAGCCTCGCTCCGCCCGTTTTGATGAGCGGTGCATTCCATGATGCCAGCCATATGGCAGATGCATGCGATATGGGAATGATATTCGTCAGGTGTAAAGACGGCATCAGTCATAATCCGAAAGAGTATTCAACAGATGAAGACATTGCAACAGGAACAGAGCTGTTGTATAAAACCATGCTGCGGCTTGTCGGGAACGGCGCATTGAATGATAGAATATCGTACAGTAAAAGTGACAGCAACCATTCTCAGTCGATAAAAGATTCAGTTGGGAATGAGAAGTTTTAAAATATCATATCGGAAAGGCCCAGGTTATAAGTTTGTACTTAGAAACCGGAACTTAATTTTGTCCTCCAGAGTGTTAAAATTGATGTCTGATAAAGAAAAATCGCATCATAGATACATTAATCTTAAATTAAAAGGTGGATTAATTATCATTTGAACAGATTTCAATTTACTTTGCCTCCACATGTCATGAAATGGCTGACTTACCCCATTCTTCTGCTTTGTGTCATCATCTGGGGCAGCAACTTCATCATTGGAAAGATCCTTGTCGATTACTTCGACCCCTACAGCATCACAATCATCCGGCTGATTGCTATCAATCTGTTCCTCTGGATTTTTGCTTCGAGATACTTCACGATGCCGAAAGTGCCTCTTAAGGTCTGACTGGTCATCATACTTTCCGGAATCATCGGTATTGCTGCGAATCAGTATACTTTCTTCCTTGGCCTGGTAACGGCAAACCTGGTTACTTCAGCGCTTATTCTGGGTCTTGCACCGATTATGACGGCGATTCTCACTGTATTTGTATTCAGTGAGCGGCGTGGTCTGAAGTTCTGGATGGGAGCACTGCTCGCCCTCTTCGGTGTGCTGTTAAGTACATTTGACGGCAGTGCAATCGTTTTTGGCACCGGTGAGTCTGTAATCATACTGACAATGCTGACTTTTGCGATTTTCATGGTGCTGATACAGTGGATGTCCAAATATATCAATGCGATTCAGATCACTTTATTATCCAACACTTTTGGATTGATTGTTCTGGTTCCATTCCTGCCTGCTGCGGATTACGTGCGAGTGGCTGAAGCCGGTCTGCTGATGTGGCTTTTGTTGATCATCAGTGGAATCATCGTCCATGGACTGAGCAATATGATCTGGAACAGGGAGATGCCGAAAGTCGGAGCAGCGAATGCATCGCTGCTTATGAACATGGAACCCTTTGTCGCAATGGTTGGAGCGGCGATGGTTTTGGGGAGCACGGTAAGAGTTACTGAAATCATAGGTGCAGTTTTGATTATCGCCGGTGTGACCCTGTCTCTATATAGGAAGAGACAGAAACAGAGTAAGGAAATTTATGAAAAATAAAACGGATGGACATCTCAAATTGTTCATCCGTTTTCTATGTTATTTCACACCGACAACCAACTGCACTTCTACAGGCGCATCTCCCGGAAGTGAGCTCACTCCTACTGTTGTCCTGCTGCCGATTCCTCTTTCACCCAGCTCTTCTGACAGGTAAGCTGAAGCAAAATCAGCGAGGCGGGCATGTCCGTTGAGCCTCTCTTCTGCGTTGATATAGATTGTCATGTTGATCACCTGTGAAATTTCCTCCCCGTACTGCAGTGCATTTTCTGCTGCTGTCAGAGCGTTGCATGTCGCCTGTTGCACGATCTGCCGGTACGTATCTTCCGAATGGCTTGCCATCAGTTTTCCTCTTTTTATCAATACACCATCCACCGTAGGCGTCATGCCTGCTGTATAGATGATGTTTTCAAATCGTGTCGCGAGTGTATAATTCCCTTTAGGTTTCGGCTGATACTTTACAACGTCTTTCATCCGCGGTACCCCTTTATTCATAAATTCAAATTTTTTTCGTTTTGAATCCCTTTATTCAAAAACTTAAGAGTATATTACTTCATCATATTACCTTTTAGCAATCGAAAATATATAAAATTTGAATAAAATAAAAACCACTTCGAAATTGAAGTGGCTGATACTCATATCAGAACAGTTGCATTGCCAGATAAATGACGAATGTGACCGTTATACTGCTAAGCAGTGTCGAATAAAGGACGACTTGTGCATGAAGTTCCGGCTCAACATCATATTCAAGCGCAAGGGTGGCCGTATTCCTTGAAGTCGGGAAGGCACTTGCGATGAGCAGTGACTGTGCGATGACGCCGTCCATACCAAGCATGTAGATGAGACCGAACGCAACTGCCGGTCCTAAAACCAGTCTGCCGAGGAGGGACCATCCGATGACTCTATGGAACGTTCTGATCTGGATGCTCTCCAGCTGCATGCCGAGAAGTATCAGGGCGAGAGCGGCAAATCCGCCTGCGAGCTGTTCGATCGGCACCAGTGCGAAATTCGGGATGGGCAGATCGAATATTTTAAGAAGTGCTGCCAGCACGAGTGCATAGATGATTGGCAGTTTCATCAATTCGCGCAGGAGTTCTATAAAGGATTTCGAAGCAGAAATCAGATTGTACAATCCATACGTATAGGTCAGCAGATTCTGCACGACCAGTACAATAACCTGCACGGAAACACCGAGCGGGTGTGCGCTGAAGACCAGCTGGCTGACCGGAAGACCGTAGTTACCCGAGTTCATGAGGGAGATGCTGTTCTTGATTGCAGTTTCTTCTCCTCTTTCCAGCTTCAATAATTTCGCGAAAATGTTTCCGATAATGATCATGATTGTGATAAACAATGCCAGATATATGAACAGCTGTGCAAGCAGGGAAACATCAATCTCAGCGTGGTATATATTTATAAATACCGCTGCCGGCATAAAACAGTATGTCACCAGATTGGCAATCGGCCTGAGCCTGAACTGAAATTTCTTCTGGAGCAGCACCCCAATGCCGAGCAAAATCAGAATCGGCACGATGACATCAATAAATACGAGACTGATATAGCTCAATAAAATTCATCTCTTTCCTATATCATAAGTTAATCTTATTATATCATCGTTTATTGATAAGAAAAACTACACCGCTCACATTTGACTTTCAAAAAACTTATGAAGAATGATTATGCTGGCAGTCGGCTCATCGGCTGATAAAAAATATGCCTATGATAATAAATATCACAGGCATATTTTCAAATGCATCATGTATAGTATCTGGGAACTTTTTTCTCCCATATTTTGCTGAAGCATTTTTCTCCATTGTTAAAGGCGATAAGTTCATTTGTTAAATAATAATAGTTTTCATCACAGGACATGACACTTTTCGTTTCCATTTCAGTATCAATATCATCGTCTTTGACGGTTACAGTCCAATCACATTCCACTTTTGCAGAAAGCGGGTCATTTTCTTTTATTGTATACACATTGTGATTTGTAGTACCATACGTAATATTCAAATCAGTCAAAGTACGCAATCCTTCATCTGAAAAGTCATCCAGCACCCATTCATTTGTTGTAAGACGCTTAATGATGTTACGCGTTCTCGAACCATCCCGATGAATAATTTTCTCCAAAGGTGATGCAGTTTCTGCCTGCTCGTGTTTCAGATGGATTTCTTCAAAATCATTGATCAGTGGAATGATGAGTTCAGAGTCACTCATATCTACAGACAAATTGACGACTTCCTTGTCCGGCCAGATCTGTGGCCAATATGTCGGCGATACGGATACTTCAATCTTATGTCCTTCTGGAATTTGGTAACCGATCACATCAAGTGGCACCTCAACATAAATATATTCATCTAGTGGAAGATCTTCGGGAAACTCATGACTTTTATAATGGTTTAAATTGAGCTGTCCTTTAGTAACCAAAGTCTTTTCACCTGTTGGATGCACATCGGTGACCCTTACATGGATATTTGCCTCTTTGGAATCAGTTTTAACTCTAATTTTTGCTAAAGGTTGACCAACAATATTGATAGCCTCTTTTTGTACAGGAAGCATGAATGAAGTTGCTAATGCATTATCAATTGTCTGATCATCCGGAAGATCACCTTCCTGACCGAATGGACAGTAGACACCAGAGTACAAACCATGCTGTTGTCTGTTGAGCAAGTTTACTTCCCCGGTAATCTCTTTGAAAAGATCTATTTGCTCTTCATCTTCGTTATAAAGATTTAGCCAACGCCCCTTTCTATACTCATAAGTCGTTTCAGGCTCAACACTATCCTGAACGTATACAAGGAATTCATCTGTGTGCTCCTTGCTCCCTTCATCGTTCATCCATTGATCCAGCCACTCAGTGACTTCCTGTAAATATCCCATTTGAGGTCCCGGGATGGCCATATCCGGAAACTCATGTGCCCAAGGGCCAACTATCCCTTTTTTAGGAACATCCAGATTGTCCATTAAACGAAATAGAGCATTCGTATAACCATCCGCCCATCCACTCATGGTAAGGACAGGTATTTTTATATCACTGTAGTCTTCACATATGGAGCCATGTTTCCAATAGTCATCTCTGGTTTGATGAGAAACCCACTCCTCGACGAATGGAGGTGTGTCTTCCATTCTGGTCATCCACATGTCATACCAGCTTTCCCCTACAAATCTTGGGAAGGGCGGTCGTGCATTATATGCAAACATCGTTGATGCCCACCAAAGCATGTCAGATGCCATCATTGTACCACCTTTATAATGTACATCATCCGCGTAACGATCATCTGTTGAACATAGAGTAATAATCGTTTTTAATGCATGTGGCTGAAGTGCAGCAAGCTGAAGGCCATTAAACCCTCCCCATGACTTACCAATCATTGCCACTGATCCGTTGGACCATTTTTGCTTTTCAATCCAGGAAATCACCTCAAGCGCATCATTCTGCTCCTGTTTCGGGTATTCATCTTCAATGATTCCTTCGGAATCACCGGTCCCTCTGATGTCCACCCGGATTGAAGTATAGCCGCATCCGGCAAAATATTTATGACGGATTTCATCTCTCAATGCTGTAAATTCATCTTTTCTATACGGCAGATACTCAAGCACCGCACCTTTTGTTTCGCTATCAATATTTTTAGGTTGCCAAATCTTGGCAGATAGCTTTGTACCATCTGACATTTCAATCCATGTATGATGTGTGATTTCCACTTCATACGGAAAATCAGTTCGTTCTTGTATTTTATTATAATCTACGTCAAAAACGCCCATTTATTAGTCTCCTTCTTTCATTGGAAAATCTTCTTTAAACCATCTGAACAGTGAAATGATCAGAAGTATATAAAGAATTACTACAGGCACTGCCACCACTACAGCTGATGTCTGAACAACATTCAAGCCTCCAATGAGCAACAGAGAAATAGATAACAATGCCATAATCAGGCCCCAGACAATAGTATGCCAAATCGGAGGTTCTACACCTTCTTCAAGTGTCTTTGAAGCAGTGGATGCTAATATATAAGAGGCTGAGTCTAATGATGTTGCCAGGAATATAAATCCTAGAATGACGAAGAATAAAATCGCAATATAACTGACAGGCAAGGTTTCAAGCACTCTGATGATTGTTGAAGCGTCTCCGACTTCAGCCATACTGCCGACTACATCCAGTTTTCCTGTTTGCTGCAGGTTCATCGTATATCCACCGAATACTGCGAAATACAACCAGCTACCAAGCGATCCCCATCCTAAAATGTGAAGGACAAGGCTTTTAAGAGAGCGTCCTTTGGAAATCCTCGCAATGAACAGTCCCATAAACGGCGCAGTAGCAGCAAACCAAGCCCAGTAGAATACAGTCCATGACTGTGGGAAGCCACCGCCTGTAATAGGATCTGTATAGAAGCTCATCCTCAGGAAGTTTTGAGCCATAATACCGAAGCTGTCAGTGAAGTATGTCAATATAAACCCTGTTGGACCTGCAATGATTACAAACAGAGCTAAAGCCAATGCCAGATAAACGTTTAAGTTACTTAATTTACGTATACCATTATATAATCCCAGAGATGCACTTGTTATGTAGATGAGCGTCCAGATTATCATTATGACGATGCTGAGAAAAACAGATTGCTCTATCCCAAGAAGATGACCTATACCGGCAGAAACCATTGGGACACCAAGTCCAAGAGATGTTCCCAGACCGCCGACTAAACTCCAAATTACAAGAATATCAATGATGCGACCTATATTCCCATCAGAATATTTACCCAAAGCACCTTTGACTGCCTGGCTTATTTTAAGTGACTTATTCTTTTTAATAAAGAACGAATATGCTATGACAAGCGTCGGGAATGCATAGATACACCACGCTGAAATGCCCCAATGGAACATGCCGTATGCAACTGACCATTCTGCTGCAGTATCACTGCCGGGTTCAAAACCGAACGGCGGTCCTTGGAAGTAGTACATCGGCTCAATGATGGACCAGAACATTATACTTGTTCCCATCCCCGCACAAAATAACATTGCGCCATAGCTGAAATTGCCGAATTCCGGCTTCCCTTCTCCAAGCTTTATTTTTCCATATTTTCCAAAAGCAATCCAAAGTAAAAGTACAAATAAACCAAAAGTTAAAAATTGGAAAATCCAGTCCATCCGAGTATTAATTGCAGAGAGCATTCCATTAAGAAATGGTTCTGCTGAAGATTGGAAAATAATTAATAATAACGTTAATGTGAGCAACACTACGATTGCCGGCCAAAAAACCCAATGATCCAATTTTGCTCTTTCTCTCATTTAATCCCTCCAAAATTTTTGTTGATTTTTTCAATAAATTAAACTGTCTGATGCACCCGTTCAAAACGACAGTCACTAAATCAACCTAACAAATATATCGGGACGAATCAAACTAAAATGTGAAAATTAGCACATCTTAAATCCTCCTATCCCTATTGCTTAATAGTTGGTATGCGCTTACAAAAAAAGTTTTAAAAACTCAATGGGAATTGTGGCAATATAAATTTTTTGATTGCTTACCTGTTAATCGAAACAGCCATGCGGCTGAATGTATGTCTTCTGCCTCTGATTGCGATGGAATACACAAAGATGTTTTCAGGTACTGCGATGCCGTAAAACCCCGCATCACCGATATGGTGGATGTCGGCGCCGGCCATCTTGGCGTTGAGTGCTATCTGCATGATCGTCTGCTCATCCGCACCTTCCTGGCTCGTACCGATTGTGAGCATTACAAGCGCACCTTTCGAATGTACATACCGGACATATTTTTCTGTTTTTTCCAGAGTGATGCCGGGCACGGTTCCCGGAGCCGGCATCAGAATGACATCCGCTCCCGCTTCTATGAAATTCGAAAGGTCATCTTCTGTTATGATACTTCCGCCTGTTTCATTTGTGACTCCCGCACCGTGCATCTTGCCTGCTATAATCAGTCCTTCATCCCCAAACACTTCACGCGCTTTCTTTACAGCTTCCACAATCTCAGTATTTGTTACGCCGGTCTTCGGATTTCCAGTCAGGCAGACAAAATCAAAACCGAGGGTTTTTGCCTCTTTAAGCGATGCTTCAGTCGCCTGCCTGGCGGTTTCAAGTATATCCAGTTCTTCCAATCTTTCTGCGTTCAAATCGACTGGTTCCAGATTCACACCCACAGGACGACCCGTAAGATGCTTGATTTCTTCCACAACTTTACCACTGTCTTCCGCTTCCACTCCCTTTATTCCCGGATTGAACACATCAAAAATATTGAGCAATAAAAGATCCGCACCGAATGATGCCGCAAGTTCTGAGTTTGTAACGTTTGGATAAAGCGGCGGCACCGTCGCCATGTTTTCCGACAGCATCGTCCTGCCCTCACTCGCCTTGATCGATTGTTTCAGTTCCTGTCCATTCATCCGCTTGAAATCTGATGCAGTACAGTCAAGTAACCGTTTCATATCCATTCTCCTTTTCAACAGTAGATTTCTTTTATTCCGCTGAGTCCGTTAGAATTGTATCGAATACCTTCATTATAGATTAAGAGGTGTAATAATGCTTTTAGAAATCATTGCAGCTAATTTGGAAGATGTGAAAGATATCAATCGTATGGATGTCGATCGCATAGAATTGTGCGGGGAAATGGACAAAGATGGATTGACGCCTGAACGCGGGCTGATCCGTGATGCAGTGAGTGAATCAAAAATTCCTGTAAACGTGATGATCCGGCCGCATGATGATTCATTCAGTTATACAGAAGATGAAATCACTCAGATGATTACAGACATTGAATATGTAAGAAGTATGGGTGCCAACGGCATAGTGATTGGTGTCATTACCAGGGATAGAGTAGTGGATACCACTTCTTTGGAAAGACTGATCGAAGCTGCCGAAAATATGGAAATCACATTCCATAAGGCATTTGACGAAATCGAAGATCAGGTGGATGCTTTAAAGACACTTGGCAGGTATCCACAGATTAAGACTGTCTTGACATCGGGCGGTCCCGGTTCGAGTGCCGATAATATTGAGCAGTTGAAAAAGCTCATAAACCTGGGTGGAAAACTGGATATTGCGATTATGCCTGGTGGCGGAATCAACTTGGGGAATGTGCCGGAAATCTTTGAGAAGACTGCTCCGGAAGCCATACATTTCGGTACTGGCGTGAGAGAAGACGGCACATTCGAGAGCAGAATCTCTCCCGATAAAATCGAACAGCTCAGACAGATTATTCAGGGATGATTTGTTCTGACGTTTCTTCGTTTTTGACTTTATCCACTGTTTAAACTTTTAACGTACACCGAAACACACTTTGAACGTACATTAAACTCCTAACGTATGCTTAAGATCCATCCAAACGTACGTTAACCTCAAAAATACCCGGTCCACACTGAATATGGACCGGGTATTTCAATTCATATATTCAATTTCATCACTCTCATTATCTGACCGGCCGTGTGCTCCAGATTGAACCGGGTCAGTTCGCTCTGCATGGCTTCTTCAATGGAAACCGGCGAACTCTGTATGGAAAATACGGCATCTACTCCGGCATCGTTCAGAGCATAGGCATCATCTGTCAGACTTCCGCCGACCGCAATGATCGGGACCCCATATTTTCCTGCCAGTCCTGCAAGACCCGCGGGCACTTTACCCATGGATGTCTGGGCGTCCAGCCTGCCTTCACCGGTGATGATCAGATCCGCATGCTCCGCCGCCTCCTCCACTTTCAATATATCCATGATGAGCTCTATGCCTGATTCCAGCTGTCCGCCGAGATAACCATGGAACGCAGCACCGAGTCCGCCGGCGGCACCACCGCCTTCGACTCCGGAGATATCAATACCCATCTGTTCTGAAGTAAGATCCGCATAATGTTTCATTCCTGCATCGAGCAATGACAGAGCCGCTTCATCTGCACCTTTTTGAGGGCCGAATACATAAGTTGCGCCCTGTCCGCCATACAATACATTGGAAACATCACATGCAATCCTGAAGATACAATCTTCAAACTTATCCACTTCCGGCGTCCGCCTGATTTCACTGATGGATGACAATGCACCGCCGCCGAACTCAATTTCCCGGTTTTCCTCATCCAAAAATTGATATCCCAGCGCCTGGAGCATACCCACACCACCGTCGTTGGTAGCACTGCCGCCGAGACCGATGATAAATGTCCGCGCGCCTTTTTCGTATGCATGACTGATCAGTTCCCCCACACCGTAAGTTGTCGCAGCGTACGGATCGAGTTCACCGCTGTTCAATAAAGGTAATCCGCAGGCTGCAGCGACTTCGATGATTGCGAGATTTTCACTTTCAACGTAGCCGTAGGATGATTGGACCGGTGGACCAGCCGGACCGGTCACTGTCGTATTGACAAGTATGCCGTCCATGCCATCCACCAGCGTCTCAACTGTCCCTTCTCCCCCGTCTGCCATAGGGAAGGATTTCACCTGGGCACCGGGACAGACGGATTTTATTGCATCAGATACAGATTGATTGGCTTCCATTGAAGATATGCTTCCTTTGAATGAATCCATTCCAACTATGACTTTCATCTTTTTCGCTCCTGACCATGTCTGTAAAAACAGATTTGATTATGCCTTATCTGTTACAACGGAGAGGTTTTCTATGATTGCCCCTGTCACATCTTCAGTGTCGTAGTTGCCACCGATATCACGTGTCAGAATGCCTTTGCCGGTCGTTGCCCTGATTGCTTCATGAAGTGCTTTTGCCTCTTCTTCAAGTCCAAGGTGGTCAAGCATGAGTGAGGCACTGTCGATTGTACCGATCGGATTGGCAATTCCCTTACCTGCAATATCGGGAGCGGATCCATGGACGGATTCGAACATGCTCGGAGTACGGCCTTCAGGGTTGAGATTCGCACTGGATGCGATACCGAGGCTGCCTGATAATGCGCTTCCAAGATCTGACAGGATATCGGCAAACAGATTTGATGCAACCACCACTTCCAGTTCTTCAGGATGCATGACGAATTGCGCCGCCATTGCATCGACAAGCCACTGATCTGTCTCAACATCAGGGTATTCCCTGCTCACACGTTCGAACACTTCATCCCATAATACCATTCCATATTGCTGCGCATTACTCTTCGTTACACTGGTGACTTTCTTTCTTTTTCTTGTACGTGCTGTTTCAAATGCAAACCTGATGATGCGTTCGCAACCTTTTTCTGTGAACAGCGAAGTCTGCACTGCCACTTCCTTTCCTTCCCCGCGTCCGTCAAAGTTACGGCCGCCGATGCCTGAATATTCACCTTCGGAGTTCTCACGGATCAAAATCCAGTTCAGATTATCTGCATCCGGATGTGTAATCCTGCGCGGAACGCCCGGCAGGAATTCAACCGGTCTGATATTCGCCCATTGATCAAGCCCCTGACATATTGCGAGGCGCAGTCCCCACAGGCTGACATGGTCCGGCACACCCGGGAATCCGACTGCCCCAAAATAAATTGCATCATAATCCCTCATTTTTTCAACGCCGTCATCGGAGATCATTTTGCCGTGTTCCAAATAATACTCGCATCCCCAAGGATAGTGATCATATTCGAATTCGAACTTTCCATTGGATTCTTGGGCCAAGTGGTCCAAAACCTTGATCCCCTCTGCCACTACCTCTTTGCCGACACCGTCACCCGGGATTACCGCTATCTTAAATTTCTTAGTCATACAATTTCCTCCTTTGTTTTCTAAATTATCTCAATACTACAATAACGTATTCATTAAAGTCAAATATTAATTAATTTATTCTTTTTTAAATATTATATTGACAATAACGTATTCATTGTTGTAACATCCAATTCATAGATTCAGAAATTTTAAAATACTTATAATTTTGAAAGCGTTAACAAACAAAGGGGGATTCATATTATGGCTTTACTCAGAAGTTTTTGGAATTTGATGTGGTCATGGGACCGGCAGGTAAGGCACCTGCTCAGCTTTGCATTCAGCGTACTGACACCGACTAAGCCTAAAGAAGGGAAAAGCAAGGAGGATGAACTTGAAGAGGCATATAAGAAAGTGACAGAACCACCCAGTAATAATAATGAACGCCCGCCTACTTTTTCGATGCCTCAGAAAATCGGCCTCGTACTCCGACCGTTGTTATTCACACTCGTCAAAATCATGCCGACACCGGCCGGGATGCCGGAGGAGGCAAATACGGTGCTCGCCGCAATATTATGGGTGGCTGTATGGTGGGTCACGGAAGCTGTTCCGATTCCGATCACTTCCCTGCTTCCGCTCATCTTATTCCCGCTCGGGGGTGTCATGGAGATGGACGCGGTTTCTGCATCATACGGGGACTCCCTGATCTTCCTGTTTGCAGGAAGTTTCATGATTGCCCTGTCGATGGAGAAATGGAACCTTCATAAGAGAGTCGCCCTGTCCATCATCGCTTTTGTAGGGACCAATCCGAATACCATCATACTCGGATTCATGATCGCGACTGCCTTCATATCCATGTGGATTTCAAATACAGCAACGACAATGCTAATGGTACCGATTGCGATTGCTGTGACCAAGCAGTTTGCAGATCAGGTTTCAGCAAACGCACCTCTCGACAACAAACCGGATACAACACCGGGCACATTCAAATTCGGGACAGCTTTGATGCTCGGCCTGGCCTACTCCGCTACTATCGGGGGATTCGGCTCACTGATCGGCGCGCCGGCAAACATCATACTTGCAGGAACGCTGAACAGTCTCTACAATCTTGAAATCAGCTTCGCCAACTGGCTTCTGTTCGGTTTACCGTTAGTTGCGGTGCTGATTCCGCTTCTATGGCTCTATCTGACGAAAGTCGCCTTCCGCATGAATCTGAAGGGCATCCCGGGCGGCAGGGAAATCATCAGGAAAGACTTGAAGGATCTTGGCGGCATGTCCTATGAAGAGAAAGTCGTACTGACAGTGTTCACAGTGACTGCACTGGCATGGATTTCGCGCAGCTTCTTCCTGAATAATTTCATCCCCGGCCTGGATGATGCATTGATTGCACTTCTCGGCGGTGTGGCTTTATTCCTGATACCCGCTAAAAATAAACCGGGTGCCATCATGGACTGGAACACGGCACTCAAACTCCCGTGGGGCATCCTCTGGCTGTTCGGGGGCGGTCTTGCACTTGCTGCCGGCATCATGAATTCCGGCCTGGATGAGTGGATCGGCGGCCAGCTCGGTGCTTTCGAAGCCATGCCGACCGTAATCGCAATCGCATTGATTGTTGCAACGATCACTATACTTTCCGAGTTCACATCAAATACTGCGACTTCCACAATGGCATATCCAATCGTGGCAGTCGTTGCGACCACCCTGGGCATGAATCCGATCATCCTGATGGTTGCTGCCAATATGGGTGCAACATTCGCATACATGTTCCCGGTTGCGGCACCCCCGAATGCGATTGTATTCGGTACAGGATACGTGAAAATGAAGAGCATGGCCATGACGGGCATATGGCTCAACGTCATATCTATCGCAATATCGGTATTGGTCGTCTATTTCTATGTGCCAATCGTCTTCAAAGATCTGATGGCAGCATTTTAAATGATAAGTCCGATCCACACTCGGGGTTGGACTTATTAATTTTATTGTATGTAATGTATAATCAGAAATATATTCTATTTAAAGGAATGATCCCATGGCACGACGTGGCAAAACTTCAGCAGCAGCTGAACTGACAAATGAAGCAATATTGGAAAATCTGAAGCTTTTCGTAAATAACATGGACAATCTGGATTCAATGAGATTCCCGCAAAGGGCTTACGCCATCATCAGACAGGCTATCCGGAATCTGGTGCTGCCGCCAGGAAAAACGATTCTTGAACGGGAAGTTGCAGAAACACTTGAAATGAGCCGCACCCCGGTGAGAGAAGCACTGGTAAGACTTGAAAATGAAGGCGCATTGCAGCTCATACCCAGAAAAGGATTTTATGTAGAGCCGATCGAAAAAAACGATCTGAGCGATATTTATCAGATGAATGCGGCACTCGACGGCCTTGCGGTAGAACTTGCAGCTAAACACATAGATGATGAAGAAATAGATAAACTCGAAGCACTTGTTGTACGGCAGGAAGAGGTGCTCGCTGACAGGGAATTCAGGGAATGGGCAAAGCTCGATGATGAATTCCACAATAAGATCATAGAGTTTTCCACAAACGACAGCTTGAATAAAGTACTCGATATCTACTCGGATAAATTATACAAAGCCCGGTTGTACACCATCAATCATCGTCCTGTGCCGGAAATGTCCATCATTGAACATAAAGCCATGATTGCGTGCCTCCGTACACATGATGGAAAAGCCGCAAGGGTCGTGATGGAATCCCACAGAAAACGCGCACAGAAAGAAATATTGAATGCACTTGATGAGATTAATGACTGAGGATTTTGAACAGACTTTTGATTCGAACGACTATCAACTCTCCAGCATACGTCGAAACGGACATTATGCTCTGTTCATAATGTCCGTTTCGTTTTTTCTATGCATGTGCTTCAATCCAATGTCTGCACTCTTTATTGAAAGTTTTCGGCATCGTCACATTCCAGCCGTGACCCGCTTGCGGGATGAGCTTTCCTGACGCATTGGGCATCATTTCTGGTATTTCGAACACGGATTCTTTAATGATTGCAGATTCATCTTCGCCTGCAGTTACCATCAGCGGAACATCCACTGTCCTGAATCCATCGTGCAGTTTGAACCGCAGCACCTCATCAACGATTTCACTGTACGTCTCCATGGACATTTTATCCAGGTCTCTTTTGAACTGGATTTTTCTTTCACCCTCCAACCGGTAACGCTCTTCTGCCAGTCTCTCCACTGCCTTCGGGTTGTTCTTCATCCTTTCAAACATATAGATCTGTATTTTACCCGTCAGCCAGTTGATTGCAGGACGTGTTGTAATTCCGCTGACGAACGCACTCTGGAACATACCGGGATATTTAAGTATCAGCTCCATCACCATATGGCCGCCGAGTGACAGGCCAACGATATGCACCCTCTCTCCCGGAAAGTTCCCTTCAATCAGCTGAATGATTTTTCCTGCGGTATCATCCACTGACACCCAGGGCACATCCACACTATTCCCGTGCCCGGGCAGATCAACATTTATGCATCTGTAATCTTCGAATTCCTCTGTCTGCTCCCACCACATCCAGCTGCCTGCACCGATTCCGTGTATGAACACGATGACCGGTGCGTCCTGGGCCCCGGTTTCTTCATAGTATAATTGCATTCGATTCCCATCCCCTGTTTACTGATGTTACTTCCCTTATTCAAGCGCTTCTTCTATTGCTGATAAAACCTCATATGCCCCGTCCTCATGATTTGAACATACTGCTGCTTTCACCCTGGTTTCAGGATAGTATGCAGATACGAAATTGACCCCCGGATCAAATCCCATGACATAGCATTTATCTATTCCCCCTTCCATAAAATAAACGCCGACACAGCCATCCAGAGCCACACGGATCCATATAGCAGGCGCTGCATCAATCCCGGTGCAAATCCCGATGACCAGCACAATCAGGCTTAAAGCGGATAAGCCCATGCAAATGTACGTCCAGACTGCGAGTTTCGGCATTCTGTTCCTGACAGCTTTTGCAATGATGAGCATTGCCGGTATCTGCAGAAACATGCCTGGCAGTGAAAAAAACTGTATATATCCAAAAATTGATGTCCGCAGGATAGATGCCTGAAACGCTGTACCCCAGCCCGTACAGGATCCACATGCCAGTCGCAGTCCCCGTCCGGCCACTGTCCCCCCAAAACCGGTGCAGGAGGATTGCGCCTAAAGTGATCAGAACCCCCGTAATGATGAAGGTGATATTCATCAATCCGCTTAACGGTGAACAAATATGATACGGTGCCAGACTGTACGCATGCGCCATGCACTCCGTGACACCGAGATCGCTCATGGGCTGCATCATGAAGTTATACGCAGATGTCGTGCCGGATATCGCAAGAACCTCCGCCGGGAAATAAAAAACCAACAGAATCCAGCTTAAAATCCCATTCTTTTCGAAATTCGACTTTTCTGTTTCACTATGAAATAAGCGGCAGGCACAATCAAGATCAATGCAACCATATAATATTGGATCACGGCATCTCCTCCATAAAAATATCCCTTTGGTATATTATACCCAAAGGGATTCCCTGATACTATCAGTAACAATCTACACGTAAAGCCGCTTCAAAAAACTAACCCGCTATTCTGCATAATGAAAACTACATCTTCCCTCAAACCTTAATATCAAACAACAGACACTGTTACAGGAATGACCGCAATGTTTATTCATATATGCAATGGGAATATATTTACTGGATAATTAATATATAAGGAGACATTTTTATTATGGGTGCAACAAACAATGAACCACATACAGTAGAAGCATATATTAATGGTGAAGTATATAAATCCGGGGAGCACGAACCCCGTGTGAATCCGGCGAAAACAGATGAGACGGCGGGCTACTGGCCGCTCAACACGGTCGAGGATGCCAGGCGTGCAATTGATGCAGCAGATGCTGCGTTCGGTGCATGGAGAAAGACTGAAATGAAGGACCGCATTGAACGGATGAAGAAAGGCATACAGAAGATCAAGGATAATCAGCATAATCTCGCTGAACTCCTTTCCCGTGAACACGGCAAGCCGCTCTATGATGCCGAAGGTGAACTGACTGTTTCCATCATGTTCATGGAATATGCAGCCGAAAATGCCGAACGGGTATACAAAGAGGAAATCAACGAAGATGAGCGCGGTAAAAATGTGCTGCGCCATGAACCGATCGGCGTAGTATCCGCCATCAGCCCGTGGAACTATCCGCTCGCACTGTCGACAGAAAAGATTGCACCGGCTCTGCTTGCCGGCAATACGATGGTGCTGAAGCCGAGTCCGATGGCACCGCTGACAGTAACCGAAGTGACACACATGATTGCAGAAGAATTCCCGGCAGGTGTGCTGAATATTGTCCACGGGGATGCAGATGTCGGCATTGAACTGACCTCCAACGATAAAGTGCGCAAAATCGCCTTTACCGGCGGTACGAATACAGGCAAGCACATCATGAAAGCTGCAGCTGAAACAATCAAAAATGTAACACTCGAACTCGGCGGCAATGATCCGGCCATCTTCCTCGATGACTTCGATGTCAACGATGAAGCGGCGATGCGCCGTGTCGTCATCTCCAACTTCCTGACAGGCGGACAGATCTGCATGATTGCCAAACGCATGTATGTCCATGAATCCATCTATGATCAGTTTATCGAGAAATATATCGAAGCGGCGAATAAATGGCTGAGGATCGGAGACCCGACGAAAAAAGAAACGACGGTCGGCCCCGTGAACAATAAAAACCAGCTTGAATTCGTCCAGAGTCTGCTCGATGATTCCAAAAAACAGGGATATGAAATCAAACAGCTCGGGAAAGTGGATGATGAAGAATTCTTTGAAAAAGGATACTTCATGTACCCGACCATCGTTCTCGGTGCCGACTATGATTCACGCATTGTTGCCGAAGAACAGTTCGGCCCGACAGTGCCCATCCTCAAATTCAAAGATGACGCACAGGCCATCGAACTTGCGAATGACAGCGAACTCGGCCTTACAAGTTCAGTCTGGGGCGAAGAAGATCATGCCATCGAAGTTTCCAGACACATTGAAGCCGGTGTGACAATGGTCAATACAGCGGCCATACAGGGTCTTGATATCCGCTTCCCATTCGGCGGCGTAAAACAATCCGGCATCGGCCGTGAATATGGTGAGGAAGGCATGCTGGAATATGTAGATTCACATGTCATCAATATCCCTGCCACAAAAGATCTGCCGAATATTCCACAATAGATAAAGAAAATCCCGGCATATGAATGCCGGGGTTTTCATTGTCTGAAAAACTAAAAAAGACAGCCTTAAGCCGTCTTCATCAATAAGTTCTCTGTCTATTTGACGATTCCCAGTAGGAATCCGTCATATCCTTTTGCACCGACTGTCTGCACGGCGGTGGCTTCGACACGGTCATCCTCCGACAGCAGATCGATGAATTTCCTCAGATGAGGGATGTTCTTCCTTTCGGTGTCCTCTTCGATGATCCGCCCTTTTCTGACGATGTTGTCCGCTACGATGATTGTTCCCGACCTTGAGAGTTCAAGGGCCCATTCAAGGTATTCGGGATAATTGTCTTTATTGGCATCGATGAAGATGAAATCAAATGTCTCGAAGCCCCTCTTTTTCAACACGCGCAATGTCTTTGTGGCATCTCCTTCGAAAATCTCCACTCTGTCGGCGAATCCTGCTGCCGCGATATTTTCCTCGGCCACCCGCGCATGTTTCTGCTTTGCCTCAAACGTGGCCAGCCGCCCGTCCTCCGGCAGTGCACGCGCAAGCCACACAGTACTGTATCCTCCATGTGTACCGATTTCCAGTATCGTTTTGGCTCCGCTCATCTTCGCCATCAGGTAAAGCATTTTCCCGTGGGCCGATGCAACTTCGATCGACTGCAGACCTTCTTCCTCATTCTTATTCAGTATGGCCTCTGTTGTCTCATCGGAAATATGCAGCTTATCATCAAAATATGCATCCACTGCTCTCCGGGTATCTTTCTTGCTCATACTTGACACCTCCATCATGCACTATAATTTAATCATATCCATTATTCTTTGTTTGATGCAAGATTGCAATGGGGAATAACTGATAATATATAAATCCATCAATGTAAGGAGGGAAAAATCATGCGCGCAGAAGGTCTTCCTCTTTCTAAATGATCAGCATATCCTCGTCATCGAATTCCCAGTCGGGGCCGAAAGCCACTTCCCAGTGGTAGCCGTCAAGATCGGTAAAGTAACCGCCGTAGCCGCCCCATTCGGTAGTTTTGGCTCCGCTTGTCACCTTACCGCCGAATGCTTCGGCATCTTTTAAAATCTGGTCCACTTCCCCTTCAGACCTCGCATTATAGGCAAGGGTAATTCCATTGAATCCCCCTTCTGCAAATGAAGGGTCGCTTCCGGCTTCCCGGGCGAGTTTCTCCATCGGAAAGAGCGCAAGCTTCGAGCCATTGATCCGGAAGAATGCAATTTCAGGCACTTTTTCATCTCCGACGACTGTCGCTTCAAATCCCATATCTTTGTAGAATTCAAGCGCTGCGCCAATGTCCTTTGTACCGAGTGTGATGATGTTTATCCTGTTCATCCTGATCTCCCCTTTGTTTATGAATCATGGATTCAGAGTTATTTTACACTCACACTATACCATATCATTGTGAAAACTCTCTCCTATAGTTCATTCTTCTCCGTTCATTCATATCTATACCCGTAATTTCACATCACAGATGATAATATCTTTATTGAAATTCCAATTCATTTAATATAATTTATTTCTGAATTATATGATTTTACTAAAAATTATGTTCATGTTACTCTGTACTTGTAATGGAGTTTTGCCAATAACGCATCAAAATAATGGAGGGATTTGAAATGCGTAAATTACCACGCATTTTGTCTTCAGGTACACTGGCAGTCGGCGTATTACTCGGCGGGACGGCAGTAGCGGATCAATTGGCAAACAACGAAGCACAGGCAGAGGACATGGAAATGGAGCAGGCTGTAGAACCCTGGTATGAATATAACGGTTATACCGGCTTGGAAAACAGCCAGGGCGACTTCTTCCTGGATCAGACATTCATAGATGCAGTTGCCTATCAGAACTTCACTATTAACGGATACACGATCGACGGCAGTACGGAAGCGTTTGAAGAACATGGTGCAAATCACAGCTTGTTCCAAGTGTATGACCAGCAGATTATGCAGGGTGAAGACGGTACGGTTTTCGGTTTAAGCTTCCCAATCCAAAAAGGTGAAGTGAGCACAGCGGAATTATTCAACGCATATGGTGAAACAGAAAATACAGCACCATCAAACCCGGATGAAACAGCATATTACTACTATCAGATCGAAGATCAGAACCTTCAGTTCATCACACACGATGGCTGGGTAGTGGAAGTCCGCTACGGCGGCGATCTGATGAGCCACTCATAAGCGACGCACTACAGCAGGCTGCCTGAATCCGGGCAGCCTGTTTTTATTCGTAAAATTCCATATGTCCCTTCTCTTCCTTATAATAAGCCAGTCTGTCGGCAAGTGTAGCTGTATGGAATTCGAACTTATGACCGTCGGGATCTGTGAAATAAATGGATTGACCATCCCGCGTGTCCCGCTTCCTTCCCTTCAGAATGTTTACACCAAGTCTCTCCAGTTTTTCATACATTTCTCCAAAGTCATCATCTTCTAATGAAAAAGCGATATGCGTATATGAGTGTGAAATCTCATTCCTGGGAATATCCGCTTCCTCGTTCAACGCAAGCCAATATCCATTCAGTTCAAAATATGCAGTCGTCCTTCCTTTCACCTTCAGCTCAGCATCAAAGACATCCTGATAGAATTGAATCGATTTCTCCAAATCAGAAACAGAGAACAGCAGATGATTGATACTCCCGATTTTCATCATTCCCGTCCCCTTTTCAAATATTGTTCCGACCGGCCTTTCGGTATGCTGAGTGTTCGCCAGTCATGCCCCTTTATCTGCTTCCCTGTAAAGACCATTTGTCCGACGTGATAGGAGTAGTGTGATATCTGGCGTTCGATTGCCTCAATGACAGTGTGTTCCGCGCCGCGTATCTCAACTGTCTTCAGAAGGTCATCACCGGATAAACTTTCCAGTGTATCGAATAAAACCCGCCACCCCGTGTTCCAGGCTTCCACTATTTCAGCGTATGTTTCCGGTGGATCTTCGAATTCCGAGTCGCGGTGTCTGTCGGATTTTTCACCATCAGAAGTGAATATATCAGTCCATCTGGAAATCATGTTGCCCCTCATATGTTTGACGATCATGGCGATGCTGTTCGTGGCTTCATTATATGTCCAGTGCAAGGCCTCCGTATCCAGCTGTTGTATGGTTTTGTCACCAAGTTCTTTTACGTCCTTAAACTTCCTGATTGCTATCTTTAAATATTCTTCATTAATATTCATCGTCATCCCCCTTTCCATTAAAGGATACTGTTTCCATGCCAAATAGGAAATAAAAGCGATATATCAAGAAAATTTTGTCAAAATTGTGTAAATTATATTGATTAAGCATGCATTTAATGGAATAATAATATACATTACACATAAGATTAAGGAGGCGTTCTTTTGGATAAAGTAAATTTCAAATCGAGAAAACATAACTTGTTGATGGCTGCATTGGCCCTTGCGCTTTTTATCCCTCAGAACGATGCTCTGGCAACGACTGAAGTGCCACCTGAAGGAAATACATCCCAGGAATTTACGCCAGCGAATGATGGCACAAATCAAAATCCATCCGCGGGGGAAGTGCCTTCCACAGAAGAAGTGCCTGCGGGCGGCGGACAGTCTGAGGAAGTGCCTTCGAATGAAATCCCTGCCGAAGAAGAAGTGCCTGCGGACGGCGGAGAGAGCTATCCTGAAGCATCCACCGAAGTACCGGCAGAGGAAGAGAACACAGCTGGCACGGGTGTTAATTCCCCCTATATAAATAATGTTTCCGTATCGGGACAATCATTCGAACCCGGGGACCTTGTAACGGTGACGATTGAAGGGACAAGCGGTTCTGTACTCAGCGGGGCCACTGCCACTTTCGAGCGTTCTTCCAGCTCCGGGACTGCTGCGATTGATATCTCAAGCTTTGACATTACAGATTACGGGAATGGCAATTTCAGTGCGGTTGCTACATACCAGCTGCCTGACGATCTCGGGGATGCGACTTATTCGTTGACAGGTGTGACACTTGCCGACCAGGCGGGCAGCTACAATACGATTTCCAATGAAAACATGAATTTCAACACCGGCTTCGAAGTTGTCAGTCCGGTGCCTGAAGATACTACGCCGCCGAACCTCGTCACAATGTATACGGACAAGGATGTCTATGCACCGGGTGAAACGGTGACTGTCACGGTGGAAGCAGAGGATGAAAGTGAAATCAGTCAGATGTGGGGAGCTTTCGCAGATGCGAACGGTTCACCTGAAAACGATCCGTACCGTCTGGATAACATTTATATCACTCAAAATCCGCTGGGAAATTATGTCGGGGTCGGTACATTCACCATCGGTGAAGATGTCCCGAATGCCACTTACGGTCTGAACTTTGTCGGTATATCCGATGTACAGGGGAACGAAAGCTACTTCAACCAGTATGATTTCGGTGTTTTCTTCGATATCATGAATGAAGATGCAGCAGAAACCGCCCCGCCTGAGCTGGTGGATGTCAGTGCAGATGAAGAATCCTATCAGGCCGGGGACGCTGCAAGCATTGAAGTGACCGCAGCCGATGAGAGTGAAATCATCGGTGTCACTGCGGACTTCGTCGTTGAGGGCGAAGAAGACGGCCAGGTCTACTCGACAGATCTTGCTTCCATCGAACAGGATAAGGAGGGCAATTATATCGCATCGACGGAAATCCAGCTGCCGGAAAAGCTTGCCGGGAAAAAAATTCAGCTGACGGATATCACTATTGTCGATGTCTATGAAAATGTCGGGAAATACAATGCTGAAGATGATGAACTTGATCTCGCATTCGGTGTGACCGAAGCCGAAGACTCTGAAAATGTGCCGGGCGACGGCGTTGCAGGGCCGGGTGAATCCGGCGGCGGTGATGGCGCAGAAGAGGAAGATTCCGAGGAAATAGCTGCAGACGACCAGACGAAAGGCGGATTCCTCTCAGGTTCAGGCTTATTCTCCGAAAATGTGCTTCTGCCTGTTGCAGTATTGGTCATTTTCCTGTGTACTGTACTGTTTGTCATACTGCCATTGAGAAAAAAAGGATAAAGCTGTTCATACAGGATAACCGGTCCATAACAGGATTGGTTATCCTCTTTTATTTCAAGGGTATATACATGGTGAAATGAGATGAAGGGGGAGGCTTTATATATGGTGGATTCAGTGACCAGGAAAACAATTGAAGCATTTTTTGCAGCGTATGAAAATCAGTTCAATGCAGCATTGAAAAACAAAGCAGATCTCGGACGGATTTCAGAATTTTATTCCGAAGCATTCATCGCCTCCAATCCCGCCGGCGTAATGACCGGCGAGAACAACGATGCATTCAGGACTAACATGGGCGAGGGATACGAATACTACCGGTCAATCGGAACTGCGAGGATGAAATGTGATGGCGTCGAAATCACGGAGCTGGGTGATAGCCACGCGGTCGCCCATGTCATGTGGCAGGCCCTCTATTTAAAGAACGGTGAAGAAATTCTTATTCCATTTGAAAATCATTACTTTCTCCACATGAAAGACAACAGTCCCGTAATCTTCGGCTGGGTGTCGGGTGACGAAAGTGCATTGCTTGAGGAGAAAGGGATTATATGAATAAGAAGGGCGCGGCAGTGAGCCGCGCCCTTCTACTGTTCTATAAGCTGTATAAGATTTCCGCATGTATCATCGAGGACGGCAATCGTCATATCACCCGCCTCTGTCGGGTCCATCGAAAATTTTACACCTTTCTCTTTCAGACGCTCATACTCACTGTGGATATCATTCACACCGAACATCGTTGCAGGAATGCCTTCTGAATATATTTTATCCTGATACTCCCGAGAAGCCGGATGATTGTTCGGTTCAAGAAGCAGCTCCGTCCCCTCCTGATTTTCGCGGGACACAAGTGCAATCCATCTATATTCCCCGACCGGTTCATCATGCTTTTTTACAAATCCTAAAATGTCGGTATAGAATTCCAGCGCCTTTTCCTGATCATCCACAAACAGACTTGTCACTATGACATCCATTCAAATCTCCCCTTTGCTTTTGACAATTTGATCATTCAGGTTTCTGGTTTTCATTATACATCACTGTATAAAATACTTTAAGTGTTTTGAGATTGCTGTATATAATTTGCAAAAAGCAATATATATTGGACCTGAAATCATTGATATATTTTCTTTAACCGGCGCAGAAAAACCTGCAGAGATTTGATTCTCTGCAGGTCTCTGAAATTATTTGGTATAAAAATATCCGAACTTATCCATTAACAGCCATTCATCATCTATTTTCATCAGAGTGAGTAAATTGTCATAATCATTATGATCTTCATACTTTGAATGGGCGGTAACCTTCCCTATCACCATCACCTGATTCGTATCTTCCTTATATATATAATTTTCAACAGCCGCCTCAATTTCGACATTATCTTCTCCGCCCGGATTTTCTGTTTCTGTAATGGATGATTCTGTAATATCAATATGTTTATCCACTTTCTTTCCGTCTATGACCGCCTGCCACTTTCCCAGATAATCCTCGAAAACCGCTTCATCCGTGTTGAATGCATCATTGAATGTTTCTGTATCGAATAAAGTCCTGCCCAGCTCAAAATCCTCTTCTGTATTGCTGAGGACTGTCCCGACAGGCTCCAGCCAGCCATATGTCTGATTCCAGTTGTATGCTGTGGTGCTGGCAATGGATGCAGCTTTTGCAGAATATATGAAATCATCGATGATCAATTCAAATGTGTCATCATCATTCATTTTGGATACATATTCCGGATAATAATATTTTCTCTGGCCATTGATGCTGTCCTCAATATATGAACTGAAATTACCACTCTCGTCGATGATGCTCAATGATTCAAGCACATCAGAGTCCGGCTCTCCGTTATCAATATGGAAATCATCCTCATATGAATATGAAGCAGAAAAGCCTCTGATGATTTCTTCTATACTGACAGTCAGTTTTTCACTATCCAGACTGTTTTTATAATAACTCCCGATTACAGGAGTCTGGGTGAATGTCCCCAGATCTGAATTGAAACTATAGATAACCCTGCCCAGTGCCTGATAGCCATTTTGCATGTAAGCTGTGGCACCAAAATCATTAGTAGTGACAATATCAAGGTAGCCATCATCATTCAAATCGACTACAGTTAAAAATCGCTGAGGGTAACCTTCATTTACATAATTATAAAGATGCTCCGCGTACTTGGGATTCCCGTTATGATCGGAAATGATGATCATATATACTTTTTCTTCTGTTTCCCCATTCAATTCATATCCAATTTCGATGGTTTCTTCATTTCCATCTCCATCCAGATCAAAAGATTGCTTGTAATCTTCTGACCCGCCGTCCTCTGTTTCAAAGTCATAAGGAAGCTTCTCAATCCTTTTTGCCAGGGCATTGGGTTCGATGTCTCTCACTTTACTGACATTACTACCTTCATAATCAGCATATGTAATCAATTCAGTAGTTCTTTCTTCCGGTTCACTTTCCTCTGAAGAGTCTGATTCAGTTGTTTCTTCTTCCCCGGCGGGCGGTCTGGTCTCTGCACTTTCCTCAGATTGTTCTTCCGGGGAACGCTCTTCGTCATCTCCGGCTTTGTTTTCACCGGCATTGTCCCGCCCTGCGCCTACTTCGACTATTGACCCCTGTTCAGAGTCACTGCATGCGCCGAGCAGCAATACTGCAAAAAGCACCGCAAAATATTTTTTCATATGTTTTCTCCTATTTTCAATTTCACAAAGTCCCCATACTCAGAGTACGGGGACTGATTAAAAATTAAAGATCTATGTAAATCTCGATCTGATCAAAAAGATATCTGACGGCGAAAGTGACATGAATCAAAAGTTCTCACATTAAAGTTGGTGAGAACTGAAGAAGTGCCGGGACGCAATTGTCCCGGCATTCTTCAAATCCGCTTCATATAAAAATACTCTTCGAAACCTTCCCGTATCGTGTAATGTCCGATGACTTCATATCCGAGTTTCTCGTAGAATCCGACGCCTTCCCATGAAAAACTGTCGAGGCGTATAAGATCTGCTCCGATTTCCGCAGCCTGCTTTTCCATTTCGTACATAAGCCGGCGACCAACGCCGTGTCCCCGGTATTTCTCTTTCACAAATATCGTCGAAAGATATAGCATTTTATCAACCGTCATGCCTGCATCGAGTCCGCCGATCAGGCTGCCCGCTTCATCATAAATCCCGATCTGGATTTCCCCTTCCAGACTGCCGGGCAGATGCCTTTTATTATATGCCTCCAGTTTGTCGCTTAAAACTTTCCTGTCTGTTTCCTTTAATTTACCAATTTTCATAAATCCATCCCCTGACTTTTATATCAATGAAATCAAAGTACCGCCGATTGCACCTGAAACAACTACCACCCATGGCGGCAGTTTCCAGAAGACCAGCATGCTGAAAAGCACGGCCGCCAGGGCGAAATCTACCGGTTCTATAATGGAACTTGTCCAAATAGGTGTATAGAATGCTGAAATTAAAATCCCGACAACTGCTGCATTGACACCCATGATTGCACCTTTGACTTTTTTGTTGTTCCTGAGACTGTCCCAGAACGGCAGTGCGCCGACGATCAGCAGGAACGCCGGTAAAAAGATTGCAGCTGTCGCAAAGAGTCCGCCGAACCAGCCGTTCATTACGGCGCCGAGATATGCTGCGAATGTGAATAAAGGTCCCGGCACTGCCTGTGTGGCACCGTAACCTGCGAGGAATTCTTCCTGTGTAACCCAGCCTTTCGGCACCAGTTCCTGCTCAAGCAGAGGAAGGACCACATGGCCGCCGCCGAATACAAGTGAACCGGAGCGGTAGAAACTGTCAAATACCGCTATCCAGTATGAACCCGTGGCCTCTTTGATGACCGGCAGCAGGAACAACAGAGCGAAAAATAGTATCAGACAGACTGAAGCAATTTTTTTCGAGATTGGAAACCTCGTTTCATCATCGTCTGCAACGGTATGATTTCTGTAGATTATAAATCCGATGAGTGCAGCAATCAGTATCACTCCGACCTGGGTAAATGCAGTCTGCCACATCAATGTCGCGATCAGTGCGAACAACACAAGTGCTTTACGCTTTAAATCCGGTGCCAGCTTCTTTGCCATGCCCATCACGGCGTGCGCAACAACCGCCACAGCGACTATCTTCAAACCGCGGATCCATCCTGCATCCGCCACATCGTAGTTTGTGAGAAGCAATGCGAATGCAATCAGAACGATTACTGAAGGCAGTGTGAATCCGATGAATGATATCAGACCGCCGGTGACTCCTCCGCGCATGAGGCCGACACCCATCCCCACCTGACTGCTCGCGGGTCCGGGTAGAAACTGGGCAAGAGCGACCAGATCCGCATAACTTTTTTCGTCCATCCATTTCTTTCTGCGCACATATTCCTCATGGAAATAGCCCAGATGTGCTGTGGGTCCGCCAAACGATGACAATCCCAAACGTGTTGAAACAATCAATATTTCTAAAAGGTTTTTTATTCTTTCCATTTTCATCTCCTGTAAGTCAGTCTTTTATTTCCTTGAAAAGTTCATATGCTTTGTCCCGTGCTTCGTGAAGGATGCCGTCCCCCTTCTCTGTTATCGAATAATACTTCCTGATCCTGCCTTCGACATTTCTGTCCTCTCTCGTCAGAAGACCGTCGGACTCCATCGTATGCAGAATCGGATAAAGCGTTCCTGCGCTGATGCTGTAGCCGTGCGACTTCAACTCGTCCACCATCCATGTCCCGTAGACGGGATGCTCTTTGGCATGATGCAGAATGTGGATATGTATGAAGCCCAAAAAGAGTTTTCTAAGTACTTTGTCTTCCAATCAATCGTCTCCCTGCTTCTAATATCGAAATTCAATATTGTTTTTCGATATCAATAATATAACATGAAATACTCCGGGAAATGATCTCTTAACACAATCTTTACAATTCCCCTGATTTATAATTAATAAAGTCTTTCATTTCCAAATATGGAAACTAATATATTTTGCAAGTCTGTCTTCTATCGTACGTCCAAACCCTTCTCAAACGTATGTTAACTTCCGATTACATAAAAAGACACAAAACCGAACGACGGTTTTGTGTCTTCTCCCGATCAATATTATTCTGCGAACATCCGCATCACGCCGCCGGCGACTGCGAGATCGAAGTATCCTGCACCGACGCATTTGTACAAGGTGATTTCCGCGTCATCCCCGCGTAAAAACCCTCCGTCGAATATATCAACGAGCGAGCCCTGTATATCTTCCCAGGCGATGATGCCACTCTCGACTGCGTGCATCAGTTCGCCGGCTTCTTCCTGGATGGCCTCGAGATCATCGACGTAGATCTGATGTGCCTTCGCAATTGTTTCGTTATCCATTTCCCGCATGGAAGGCTTGAAGGAACCGACGCCGTTCACGTGCACTCCGGCTGTCAAATCTTCCCCGTCAAATACGGGCTCTGCGGATTGTGTGGCACAATTGATGATATCGGCGGATGCAACTGCTTCGGACACGTCTTCCACAACTTCAAACTCTGCTTCTACACCGAATGCTTTCAGCCGTTCCGCAAAATCGTGCGCCTTCTCCACCGTTCTGTTGAATAAAACGATTCTTTCAATCCGGCGGACTTCCACTACTCCGAGTACCTGCTCGAAGGCCATGTTGCCTGTACCGATGACGCCCAGCACCGATGCATCCTTCCGGGCGAGCTTATCGGTCGCAATGGCTGTCATCGCCCCTGTCCTGAGCCGTGTCAGATATGACGCATCCATCGTCGCTTTGTGCTGACCGTCAGCGAGGTCTGTTACAAGGATGTTCCCCTGCGTGGTCGGAAGGTTTTTATTCACTGGGAAGATGGATACTGTCTTAATGATGGAAGTTTTCGATGCCTTGCTGATGCAGGGCATGTAAAGCATGGAACTCCCGTCATCCACCGGCAGCACGGTTCTGACCGCCTGCACGATGGAATCATTCCTGTAATCTTCCAAAATATTTTCCACATCCTGGATTGCATGCTGCATCATATATTTTTTCTGTATCTGTTCATCTGTAAGTGTAATCATAATTGTCTCCTTCTATGTGTTTGCGGTTGCCTGCTCCTCTGTTTTCAATTGTGCTTTCGTCTCTTGGTCCCGCTGATACTCGAGATCCTGTGCCTGCACGCCTTTGATAGCCCAGACGGCAATCATCGAGATGACCGCTGTAAGGATGATATAAATGGAAACAGGTACGCTCGAACCGTTGAACTGGTTCATCAGGAACTGTGCGATAAGCGGTGCAGACCCCCCTGCCACCGCAGCTCCGATCTGATAGCCGATTGTGACTCCAGTATATCTGACCTCTCTTGAGAATGCTTCAGAGAACATCGTTCCAAGCACCTCTGTAATCGGCGGCCAGATGACCGTCAGACCGATGAGTGTCGCGAAGATGACGAGCGCCGGTTCATGTGTATTGACGATCAGGAAGTACGGGAAGCCGTAAAGCAGCATTGCCGCCGTACCGAACAGGAACATTTTTCGACGTCCCACTTTATCAGACAGACTGCCCATGACCGGAATCATGATTGTCGTGAGCAGCGCCGCGACAACGATGGAAATCATCATGAATTCAAATGATACATCAAGCGTGCTGGTGCCGTAACCGACGATGAAAGTCGTGAAAATGTAGAATGGCCCCGTTTCAACAAATTTCGCGCATGAAGTGATCAACACTTCTTTCGGATGGCGTTTGAACGTTTCGACGAGCGGCATCTTCTGTACCGTCTGTGTCTTTTTCGCTTCCTGGAATGCAGGTGTTTCATCCAGGTCCTTACGGATCCAAAGCCCAAATCCGACTAAGAATAAGCTCGCTATGAAAGGAAGCCGCCAGCCCCATGCCGCAAATGCTTCAGTTGAAAGGAGTCCTGTCAGTATGAAGAAGCTTGTGTAGGCGAGCACCAGACCGATTGTAATTCCCATCTGTGGCACACTGCCAAAGAAACCGCGCTGTTCCTTCGGTGCATATTCCGTCGCGAGCAGCAGCGCTCCACCCCATTCACCGCCGATGCCAAGCCCCTGTATCAATCTAAGGAGCATCAGAAGAATCGGTGCAGCGATGCCTATCTGTGCGTATGTAGGCAGGAAACCGATACACGCTGTCGCTATCCCCATCAGACTGAGCGTGATGATCAGCGTTTTCTTACGCCCGACACGGTCGCCGATATGACCGAATATGACACCTCCGAATGGCCGGATGAAGAATGATAACGCAAGGCCAAAGTAGGCAAGCAGCGTAGAAACGACCGGATCATCGGTTACAAAGAACTGTGTATTGAAGATGATCGTCGCCACAGCTGCATAAAGGAAAAAATCAAACCATTCGATTGACGACCCGATCAGACTCGCCACCAACACTTTCCGCCGTAATTTTTTTTCCATATATTTACCCCTTTTCCCCTTTAATTTATATCAATGATAGCGTTGTCGGAATTGTCCCTCAACTTAAGTTTGGAGTAATATTATCCCATTAAATCCAGGCATAGTAAAAGCCGGATGAGGACTGGAACCTCACCCGGCATGCAAATTCTACATATATCTACTGTACTGCTACTTTAAATGCAAACTGCATAAAAGTCAACTGATTTCATTATTTTTTATACATACTGATGAATGGAATTTATTAACTGTTTTTATAGTTGAAGAAAATCTCAAACGTCTGCCCATCCTTTTCTGACACTACCTTGACTTCATCACCGTTTTCCAGTTCCGGAAGTGAGCCGATGGAGAATTGACCTTTTTCATCCGCTTTTGCAGTAAATTCCTTTTCTCCCGGATAAGTGACCGTCACTTCTGCATCCGGTACTGTTTCTCCAGTCACTTTCGTATCACCTGCCGCATAATCACTCAGGACATTCGCATCGATGTAGATGGACTGTGTCTCCACAGCAAGGGATTCCGTTACGCTTTCCGGTTCCACACTTTGTGCTTCCTCCGCCTGTGCCACGCTGGTTCCTGACAATGCTGAAACACCCGCCAGCAATATGCCGACAGCAACCATGATGATATTGACGATGCCTGTCTGTTCCGTATTATTTTGATTCATCAAAATAACATCTCCTTTTATTAGAATAATAAGAGTAAACCACAGAATGACGACTTCAGGATTCAAAGTCAAATGATTATGTGCCGGCCGTTTTAGTGATGCAGCATCTCCTCCACGATTTCATCCCCACTCATATCCAGGGGATAATACGTCGGCCAGTGGTACATCTCCTGAAGCATTGCTTCCCTGTCATCCCCCATATAAATATGGAAATGATGGCTCTCCATCGGACTGATGCCATGGTCGCTGAACTGGATGTAACGCGGCAGTTCTGCATTTTTATTCTCAGGATCCTTCAGGGTGAATAAATACCTCACGCCCCTGTTGCCCGCCTCATACTCAAGGATTTCGTATCCATCGTATACATATTCTCCCGTATGGGATTCCCCGTTTTTTTGGAATGTCATCATATTGCCTGTAATCTCTATTTTTTCAACATCCGTCCTGTAGCCGGCTGTGTAATATTCCTCATACTCAGCTGCGGTCATCTTCCCGTCCTCTGCCTTGTGTTCAAAGACCGGGGCGAGAGTTCCGTCCTGCAGATAAGGATAGACCGACTGCCACTTGCCTTCCCAGTCGGAAAGGTCACGGTCCCTGACATCCCCATCATCGAAGTAGCCATTGTATACATCTTCGTCGACACTGTGATCATGATCATGTTTCTCCGAAGCTTCCGATGCATTCTGTTCCGCTTCTGCGTCGTCGTAATCATTCAGTGCCCTGTCGAGCACTTCTATATTATGCCGCATCAGGGTCTGATAGTCCGTATCCGGATTATCTTCATCCATCAGGACAGAAAGATTATGGAAGCCGAGCTGTTCAACCCCTCCGGCATCTTTGATGATGTCGGTGACTTTGTTTGATATATTCTGCTCAGTCAGAATATATTTCGAACCATCCGCTTTCAGGCCTTCCACCATATCAATCACTTCTTTTTGCGTTGGTTCCTCGTTATTCATTCCTGATACACCATGCTGGGTGAAGCCGTAACGGTTTGCCAGATAACCGATCGATTCATGGGAAATATAGACATTCTTCACTTTGGAATCTTCCGTGACTGATTCCAATGATGCATCCAACTCTTCGAGATCCGCTTTCACGGTTTCAAAATTCTCTTCATATGCCTCAGCATTATCCGGATCGAGTGTACTCAGTTTATCCTTGATCGCTTCAGCCATATCGATGCTGAGGACCGGGTCAAGCCATACATGAGGGTCAATCTCCCCATGGCTGTGGTCATGATCATCACCCTCCCCGTGGTCATGCGAATGCGTATCCTCGAGAAGGTGGCCGGTATCGCCGACCGCCTCCAAAATCTCGATATCCTCGTTCAATACATCCGCAATTTTCCCGGAAACAGCATCGAGCTCTTTATTCGTCGTAATGAAAAGATCACTTTCCGCATAACTCAGCATGTCCTTCTGAGTCGGCTCGTAACTATGTATGTCCGTCCCGTTCGGATAGATCGAATGCACCTCTGCATTATCCCCCGCAATCTGTTCCGTCAGGCTCTGAAGCGCAAACACCGTTGTATAGACCTCTATCTTCCCGCTTCCTTCACTCTCCTCCGGCGAGGCGGCACCGCATGCCGTGAGAATAATGACTGACATTGCTGATAAAAACCATAAACTTCTTCTGAACATAAAATCCTCCTTTTTACAAATCGTAATCAATACGTTTTAAAATTATAATCGTAATAGTTACGATTTGCAAGAGGAATTCCGATTTTTCATAATAAATTCAGCAAGCTGCTTTATCGGACATTGTAATTTCACTGTAGCCGATAACACCGCTTTATCGGACATCGTGATCCCATAAATAAAAAAGATACACCCGTAATTGGATGCATCTCCTCATTATCAATCAATATTTGTAGGATTGCCCGCCGTCAATCGGAATGACGGCTGCATTGCTGAATGTCGCTTCATTTGAAAGCAGGAACGTAACAAGGTTGCCCACTTCCTCCGGTTCCCCGAAACGTTTCATCGGGTTCACGCTGACGAATTCCTTGCCGGCCTCTTCCCAGTTTTCACCGCCCATCTGTTTCAATGAACCTTCAACCATCGCCGCCTCGACCGCTGTCGCCTGGCCAAGGCCCGAACCGGCACCTGTAATCAAAATGACATGATTATCCAATCTACCTAAAATGACCACTCCTTCATTAAATTAGCATTACACTGATATCTTCCTTTATGATGGAAATTTAAACTATAGTAACATGTGAAATATTGAATGTTTTGTTAAGAATAAAAACCCACAGCTCCCGACAGAATTTCCGGAGCAGACCCTTCCATTGACTTATCCATAGCAAAATACTATAATATTTAAATCATATTAATTTGCTAAGAAAAGGATGAATTATAAATGGTCAGCCATGTTCAGCCAGTCCAGCCGGTCAGTGAACAGAAAGATCCGGTGTACAGATCTCCTGCATTGAATGCACCGCAGAAATCACTGATTGCCGGCGGAATTCTCGTCAGTCTTGTTTTATTCATATATTTAGCCATTGCACAGTCAGTCATCCAGCCGGTCCTGTTGATACTCGGACTGCTGCTCGGATACACACTATTCCATGCACGGTTTGGATTTACCTCAGCATTCAGACGGCTGATGTCTGTCGGCAACGGACAGGCACTCCGGTCACACATGCTGATGCTCGCGGTTGCGGTGACTTTATTCGCACCGATTCTTGCGTTCGGCCTGTCATTCTTCGGTGAAAGTGTCGCAGGCTATGTTTCGCCGGTCGGTGTCAGTCTGATCGTCGGCGCATTCATATTCGGTATCGGCATGCAGCTTGGCGGCGGATGTGCCTCCGGTACACTTTACGCCATCGGCGGCGGGCGCTCCGTAATGTTCATCACACTGCTGTTCTTCATCATCGGTACAACAATCGGCGCGTATCATCTGCCGTTCTGGACAGAAGATCTCCCTTCAGCAGAGCCCGTTTCGCTTGCGACTTCGACAGGTCTCGGTTACGGCGGTGCCTGGATTGTGTCACTGCTGATTTTCGGACTCATCGCACTGATTACAATCATTGTTGAAAAGAAAAGGAAATCACCAAAAGTCGCGCCGCTGCCATCCGCACAGGGCTGGAAGAGGATCTTCAGAGGATCATGGCCGATGTTTGCAGCAGCGATTGCACTTGCGGTACTGAACGCACTTACGCTCATGACACGCGGTCAGCCGTGGGGCATCACTTCCGCATTTGCACTGTGGGGCTCAAAAGTGGCACAGTTCTTCGGAGTCGATGTCGCGAGCTGGGGATACTGGCAGGGCGAAGCAGCAACCGCGCTGCAGTCCTCAATATTTGCAGACTCCACGACAGTGCTCAACCTTGGTGTGATACTCGGCGCCTTCATCGCTTCAGCTGCAGGCGGCCTGTTCAAATTTACGAAAATAACAAAAGGCAATTTCTTCGCATCCGTCATCGGCGGGCTGTTGATGGGATACGGTGCACGCCTCGCATTCGGATGTAACATCGGTGCATACTTCGGCGGCATCGCATCATTCAGCCTCCACGGATACATCTGGGGCATCATGGCAATCGGCGGAACATTCCTCGCATTGTACCTGCGTCCTTTATTCGGATTATCCGTACCGAAGTCGAATGACTCGGTGTGTTAGAAACATAGATTGAAAACGACCAGCGATTAATTTTCGCTGGTCGTTTTTGTTGGTTGATGGACTTCGAATCTTATGCGACGTCCAGCTACATCATTTGCCGGACTTCGCAGCGCTCCCGACGTCCAGCAAAGCTGTTTGCTGGACGTCGGACCCCTGCAAAACGCCATAAACAGAGGAAAACCACCCTCCACGGGTGGTTTTAGTCAATCTCAATCTATGCTGCACTCTTCAGTTTATTCGCAACGAGCTCCAAAATCACTGCAACAATCAATATCATATATGTGATCATGCCGACTTCGTTCATATCGTAATAAAATGAGCTGGACATGAAGAGTTCATAGCCGATCCCGCCGGCACCGGCTGCGGCGCCCATTGCGACGGCGACTCCGAAGTTTATTTCAAATCTCAAAAACGTCCAGGCGATCAAGAATGATTTGGTCTGCGGTACGACGACCTGGAAAAGTATATGCGGGTAGCCGGAACCTGTCGCACGCAGTGCTTCTATCTTTCCTTCGTCAATCTCCTCGAATGCTTCCGAATATGCCTTCACCAGATAGGCCACCGAATGGAACAGCATCCCGATGACTGCGGCCACTGCGCCGAGTCCGGCTGCGATGGCGAAGATCAGTACCCACAGCACTGTTGGCACAGCCCGGATGACTGTGATGAAACCTTTGATCACCCGGCTGATCCAGGGCCGCGACAGATTCACTGCCGCACCGAATGCGAGGAACAGTGAAATGACGGCGCCCAGAATCGTCGACAGGAAGGCGAGCGACAATGTCACCAGCACCTGATACATCGCCGAACCGAAGTTCACCTGGTTCAGCTGCGGCTGCAGAAACATCGTCTTCAGGTTTTCAAGTGTCCCGATAATCGCCGGCCACAGCTCGAGTCCGCTGTAGTCGAGCAGAAAGAATCCGGCGACTGTAAAAATGGCAGTGCCGATCATCAGCATCCTGAATTTCAGCTGTCCGCTGTTCGGCTGGCTGATCTTGATTCTGCCTTTGCCGTTTTTCTCTATCAGACTCTCCATTATAATATCTCCCTTCTGATGAGGTTCGATATCCATTCGATGATCAGCACTGCAATGACGATTGCGAGCGTGATCAGCGATACCATCTCATAGTTCAGCTGTTTGTAGTACAGGTCGAAAAGATATCCGATTCCCGTGCCTGTCAGCAACCCGACCAGTGTGGCACTTCTGATATTCGTCTCGATCATGAACAGCACCCAGCTGAACATCTGCGGCATCGCTTCAGGAATCACCGCTTTTGCGATGACCTGCGGATATGTTGCGCCTGTCGCTTTCAATGCCTCCACTGTATCACCTGAAGCTTCATCGATCGTCTCGATGAATGCACGCACCAGGAAACCGAACGTTGCGAAGAACAGCGCCAGGAACCCCGTTGCCGCATTCGTACCGAAGCTAATCACGAGAATCAGTGCCCATGCCACAACAGGGATGTTACGCGAAACAGAAGCAGCCAGTTTGGCGGCATACATCACCACCGGGTTGATGGCTGTCAATTTCGATCCCATAATCGCAAAAACACCGGCGAATACTGCAGCAGTCGTCGTCGACACAATCGAAATCAGGATCGTTTCCCAAAGCAGCCTCAGCACATTCGACAGGTTGGCCAGAGTGCTGCCGCTGAACATCATGTTGGCAAACAGCCACTGGAAAGCTGCCGGAATCGACATCAATCCTTCAATGTGATTATAATTCGTCACTGCCCCCGCACCGAACACAAGGGCAATGATGATTACACCGGCGAAAAACAGTTTCATATGCTTTTTACGGATGACATTCACATCATTCGCATGCTGCATGTTCGTCTTATCCATATCCATCCACCTACTCCACAATCAATTCGTCTAGCTTCGATCCGTAAATGCGGGTGATCGCGTCAGAGTCGATCGCATCCGGTGCGCCGTTATATACGATATTGCCGTCGTTCAGGCCGATGATCCGGTCCGAATACTGTTTCGCCGCATCCAGCTGGTGCAGATTCACAATGATCGTTATATCCCGCTCACGGGAAATCCGGCGCAGATATTCCATGATCACTTTGGACGCATTCGGGTCGAGGGATGCGATCGGTTCATCACACAGTATGATCTTCGGGTCCTGGATCAGCGCACGCGCGATTCCGACACGCTGCTTCTGTCCGCCGCTCAATTCATCGCAGCGCTTATAAATCTGCTCTTCGATGCCAAGCTCCGAAATGATTTCGATTGCACGCTTCTTTTCCGCTTCTGAATAAAGGGAGAATATCCCCTGGAGACTGTTTTTATAGCCGAGGAGCCCGTGAAGCACATTTTCAAATACACTCAGCTTGTCGACCAGGTTATAGTGCTGGAAAATCATGCCGATGTCCGTACGCATGCTGCGGAGTTCCTTCCCTTTCATGGAAAGCGTCTCTTTCCCCTGGAAAGTGATCTTCCCGTCCGACGGCTCGATCATCCTGTTGATGACGCGGAGCAAAGTGGATTTGCCCGCACCCGACGGCCCGATGATGGACAGGACTTCACCCTGCCTGATATCGAACGTTACGTCTTTGAGCACTTTTTTCTTCCCTGAATATGCTTTGTCGATATTGTCGACCGACATGATGACAGGTGCGTCGCTGCGGCCGTTTTCCTGCTGTTCCTGCTTTTCCAAATCAAACGGAAAAACGATGCCGTCCGTCTTCTTCGCGGGCTGTGTGGCTAACGGTCTTTCTTTTGTTTTAACTGCCATTGAAAATTACCCTCCATATAAAAGAAGGAGAGGCGCGCCCCTCCTCCCCCTTCATTGATTCCTTTTATTGTCCAAGTTCTCTGACCGGGTCGAACCATTCATCTTCGACCTCAACGAATTTTTCATCTGCGCTTTTCGTGAACAATCCGCCCTCGGCATCTTCAGGAACGAAGATCTTTTCGTTGTTTGCCACTTCTTCTGATGCCATGACTTCTGTGATTTCTGTGATTTCCTCTTCACTCAATGTGTTCGTGTTGGCAACAAAAGGTGCATTCAGAACCGGCGTTGCCGAAAGGATTCCGAACTCTTCGCCTGCAAGGTTTTCAAATGGTGCCGCTGCATCTTCGGAAACTTTGTATATGGCTCCTACCGTGTTCTCTTCACCTTCGGAGAGTTCAACGTAGTTTTCCACACATGTGTCACAGAATGCAGCAAGATCCGCTTTTTCTGTCAGCAGGTTCACGGCCGACCCCTGGTGGGAGTTGCCGAACATAACTTCTGAGAAAAGATTGCCGTTTTGTGAAATGTTCTCGATTGAAAGGTCTTCGTATCCTTCCTGCTCACCAAAGTGGCTGACGAGTGTTGAGCCGGGCACTTTGAATCCGGATGTGGAAGATGCGGACACGAATGAGAATTTCTTGTCCTTGAAGTTATCCAGTGCATATTCACCGTCTTCCCCTTCGTACTGCTCCATGTTTTCAGGAAGTGCCGCAAACCAGCTGTAGTACATTGCGTCATCCAGTGTGCCGCTTTCGCCGGATGGGACAACCATCGGTTCGATCGCGTCGTTCCTCTCTTTAGCCTGTATGTAGCCTTCGGCACCCGTGAAAGCTATATCTGCATTGTCGTTTACAAGGCTTTCAATTGCGATCGCGTAGTCTGTAGTCAATTCGTGCTCAACCGTCTTGCCTGTCGCCTCTTCGATGATGCCGCCGATTTCGTCACGTGCATCTTTGAGTTCGTTGCCCGATTCGTTCGGATACCATACCATCGTCAGCGTGTCGTCCCCGCCGCCTGACTTGCTGTCCGCGTTCGCTTCATCGCCGCCTTCATTATTACTGCACGCGGATAATACCAAAGATAGAGATGCCAGACCCAACAACCACTTTTTCATAAGTTCATACAACTCCTTAATTTTTATTACTTCTTCATTAAACTTTGTTTTGCGCCCTCAGTAAACATGATTTACATATACTTAACAGTTCTTATACTAAAATTAATCAAAGGGAAGATTTGTTAATAGATTCTTATCAATCCCCACATCCACTTTTGCCCCGAAGTGTCCGTGATAGTCCGACCCGCCGGTAGTGAACAGATCAAACCGGTCCGCAAGCGCCTGGACACGCTCAAAATCCTCTGCCGTATGGTCCGGATGAAACTGCTCGATGCCGTCAATTCCAATTTCCACACATTCTTCTATCATGGCGTAGCTGTCGAGCTGCCCCGGATGGGCAATCACGGCAAAACCACCGTCGGCCTTGACGGCACGGATTGCGTCCTTCACATCGATGTATCTGATATCTCCAGCCGCGGGACCGTCACCCTTGAACAGCTTTCTATACAGATTCTGATATTCTTCTGAAGTAAAGGGCGCATCCGTAATCTCTTCCATGATGTGCTGCTTATAGATTGTCTGTGCCCCGCCGAGCCTTGAAGCGATCCGCTCGACATCCACATCGACGCCAAACGCCCTGATCTGCTCGATCTGCCGGAGTGAGTGTGCATGGCGGCGCCGAAGAAGCGGCTTGGTCAGTTCATGGATATTTTCGGCATTCAGATCATAGTCGTAGCCGAGCACATGCACTTTGCGGTTTCTTTTAAAGTCATACGCCGAAATTTCAATGCCGGGAATCAATTTGATGCCGAATTCACCTGCAACGCGCGAAGCAGGACGATATGTGGCCGTAATGTCATGGTCGACGAAACTCAGAACTGCCACATCTTTCTCCTTCGCCACCTCCAGCACCTTCCTGTATGAGTCCGAGCCGTCCGACAGACTGCTGTGGACATGCAGGTCAATCAGCGTCATTGCACATACCTCAGCGCTTTATCCGACATATCGAACACACTGTCGCACAGACCATCCATGAATTCCAAATCGTGGAAGATACCGATCAGTGTCGTGCCGTCCGCTTTCAATCTCGCAATCGCTTCGCGGACTTTCAGCTTTGAATCATTATCGAGGGACGCCGTCGGTTCATCGAGCAATAAAAGCCTCGGTGCCTTGACCGTCGCACGGGCGATATTGAGCCGCAGCTTTTCGCCGCCGGAAAATGTATTCGGATAGTTATCCCACAGAGACTCGGGAATATCATAATGGCGCAGGGCATCCTTCGCTTTTTCAAGCGCATGCTCTTTCGATTCGCCCATTTCAAGCAGCGACTCCGTCACAAGTTCCAGGCTCGTCGTCCGCGGCATCACTTTCAGGAACTGGGACACATAGCCGATTTCAGTCTTGCGCAGCCTGATCAGTTCATAGTCGTTTATTTCCAGAATATTGACCGGTCCGTTTTCCTTCGAATGGTACATGATGGCACCTTCCTCCGGCATATATGTGCCGTAGATGCTCTTCAAGATTGTGGACTTGCCGCTTCCGCTCCTGCCGACGATGCCCAGAAATTCACCTTTGTTCACATGAAGATTGATTTCCCCGATCGCTTTTCTTGTCTGATCCAGATGATGGATCGTAAATGATTTTGTTATATTTTCCACGCTCAGCATATTCACGCCTCCTCATCAATTCGGTAATGGTAGCGGGAAATGACGGCTCCGTCCACGATGCATTCTGTGATGACCGGATAACCTTCATTGAATTGAATCACGTTGATGTCCGCCTTCTTGCCTTCCCGGATCGAACCTATTTCATGGTCCATGTTGACAGCTTCAGCCGGATTCAGCGTAATCAGTTTGATTGCTTCCTCCAGAGGCATGCCTGCCTCCTCATGCAGCTTGAACACCGAATGCAGCATCGCGGCAGGGTAATAGTCGCTGCATAATATCGAGATGCAGCCTTCCGCAATCGCTTCCGCCGCATTCAGATTCCCGGAATGCGAACCGCCCAGCATGATGTTCGGTGCACCGGCAATCGTATGCTGGCCCTTCCCGTAGGCATACTTCGCCACTTCTATAGTGATCGGGAATTCGCTGATCGTCGTGCCCAAGCTTTCATTGAATTCGATCCGTTCGATGTAATCATCATCGTGGGACGCGACCGCGATGTTTTTCGACTGTGCCAAATCGGACAATTCCTTCATCTCGTCATAGCTGATATGTTCGTAGTCGAGCTTGTCCATCATCTTCTGTTCGATTTCCGTATCACTCATGTTCTGATAGCTTTTCATCGTATCTTTGTAGACCGACATGTTGCGGTACTGGCCCTGGCCCGGTGTATGGTCCATGAAACTCAAAAGGTGCACATTACCTTTTTCAATATGGCTTTTCAATAAAGGCAGCTGGGAGAGCGCATCGAGTTCAAACCGTGCGTGCAGACGGTGGCGGATCAGGTGCTTCTCGCCATGCGTCCGGGCGATCGCTTCAATCAACCTTTGAACATTTTCCGGTTCACGGATCGGCTTATGCCCGAACAGATCTTCACGGTATATGGACAACGAATGGAACATCGTCGTGATGCCGTGAGAGCTCAAAATGCGTTCTGATTCACGGATGCCGATATTGACGTCCATCAGGGATGTCGGGCGCGGCGCCACGATGCCTTCGATGTAGTCCGAATGGATATCGATGAACCCCGGGGAGATGTATCCGCCCCTGGCATCGATGGTTTTATTCACATCCAGAAGTTCCGCGCCGGCTTCCGCCATCGGCATGATGTCCACGATGTACTGGTCCTCGATGAACACTGCCGCGTTTTCGATGATTCCTGTTTCTGTAATGACGTTTCCATTTATGATTGCTTTCAAATGCCCGTCCTCCTAAAGGATTGAGTAGACCAGCTGCTGCGTATAGGCATGCTGTGGATCTTCCAAAATTTGATCTGTGATTCCCGCTTCGATGACCTCACCGTTCAACATGACCATCGTGCGGTCGCAAAGCATGCGTATGATTGCAAGGTCATGCGACACGACCACCATGCTGATGCCCATTTCACGCTGGATCTCTTTGATCAGTTCCAGGACATCCGCCTGGACCGAGAGGTCGAGCCCCGTCGTCACTTCGTCAAGCAGCAGAACCGGCGGATAGTTGGAGAGCGCCTTCGCAATCTGCACCCGCTGCTGCATGCCGCCCGAGAAATTGATCGGCGGATCGAACTTGCGGTTGAGCGGAATGTTCACCTTATCGAGGAAATGGTCGCCTGTCCCGGTCATTTCACCGACATTTCTTGAGCCTGCCGCAATCAGTTTTTCCGCGATGTTGCTCATGGATGAAAAGTCCATCTCGAGGCCGTACACAGGATTCTGATAGACCATGCCGAGGATTTCATTGCGGATCTGCCGCTTCGCCTGGCTGGACAGCCCGAAGACGTTGGACTGGCTGGTGTCATAGTCCGAAATGTGGTAACTGCCCCTTGAAGCTTCCTGATCGAAATAAAGCATCTTCATCAGTGTACTTTTTCCGCTGCCGCTCTCACCGACGATACCTAGGATTTCACCGCTGTGGAGATCGAAGGATACATCCCGGCAGGCGTGAACCGTGCGGCACTCCGGACAGACATTCTTATCCAGCACCGCATCCGTTTCCGCGCAGTACGCACATCCGTCTCCGTAAAGTTTGCTGACATTTTTCACGCTTAGTGTGATATTCTCCTTTTGTTTCATCTCACAGATCCTTCCTTATTCATTTCTTCAAGCATGTAGCTCGTATCGTTCGTGACGTAGTACGTCTCACCGGTCTCTTCATTCACCAGCTCATCCATGTAGACGCCCGTCAGTCCGGATTCCCGGCATGTAATGCCGTCGAAGGATTCCACTTCGAACGGATAATCTTCGAATGCGAGCGGGGTCACTTTCGTGTACGGCGGCACTGCATATATTTTCTTCTCCCGTCCTGCGCCAAGCAGGATCAGTCCGTCGTTGTTCTCCATCTTGGGATTGTCGAACCTCGGAATCGGGCTCGGTGCCATAACGTAGCGGCCGTTCACCAGTACCGGATAGTCGGCGTCATCGGTAATCGAGCCGTATTTCATGATCTGCTCGAACAGCCTCAGCCATGCACCGCTGTATTCCCTGTCCGCATGCAGCATCTTCGTGATGCGTTCCGACGGCTCCACCGGCCGGAGCGGTTCCGGAAGCGGCACCTGCAGCACCAGTATCTGGTACGGTTTGAGCGGCACTTCAGGGATGCGGTGCCTCGACTGGATGAGTGTCGCGGCGTCCGTGTAAATGGTATCCTGCACATCGGTCGTGTCCTGGATCAGCTTGCGGATATTCACCGCATTCACCGATTCATCCGATCCCTGATCGATCACTTTGACGGTGTCCGACTGTCCGACGAGCGACAGCGTCAGCTGCAGTCCGCCCGTACCCCAGCCCCGGGCGATCGGAAGCTCCCTCGATGCGAAAGGCACCTGGTAGCCCGGGATGGCGATCGCTTTCAACGTTTTTCGTCTGATCTCCTTTTTGGAGTTTTCATCTAAAAAGGCATAATTCTGCTTCATCAGTCCCTGCCTCCTTTCGTCTGTCTGACCCGGTCCAGTACGGACTGGAATGTTACGTAATGGGGCAGCTTCAGGTGTGAGATGAATCCTGTCGATTCGACAGAATCGATATGCAGCAGGACAAATTCATCGTCCGCTGTCGGCGATGCCTCCGCAGGATGACTCAGGCTGTAGTCCAGTACGCTCATCGCAATCGTCTTCGTCTCATTCTGGCCGAATGTGAGGCCGTAGCCGATCTTGAACGTCTTTTCGTGTGCTCTTTCACCTGCAGTTTCCGCCTCATCCGCCGGCATGAACGCCTCCACTTCAGTCAGTTCAACATCACCGATGTAATATGCATCACCGTCACCCGCCGGATCGATATGGACCGGCTGCTGACCGACCCTCACCTCTCCGATGTTCGGATGTGAAGAATAGCCGTAGCCTCTGATTTCCACATAGCCGAGCGAGGTTACCGCTCCGGTCTGTCCGCGTGTCAGCGACTGGAGCCGCTCGCTCCGGGAACTCGGAAATTCGATGGAACGTTTCGTGATGTCGTCAGGCGTCGAATTATCTTCCGGCTCTTTTGTAAATAAACCCTCCGACTCGAGGTAGTCGATCACCTTCGGCAGATTGTTCAGCTCGTAGTTGTAATCAGGCGGGATGTCCCCTTCTGTTTCCTCGCTGCCGTAAGTGACCGAGTCATCCAGCAGTCTGTGGGTGAAGTCCGGGGACGCACCCAGAATCTGACCGCCCGGTATATCTTTGAAACTCGCCGACACCCGGCGCTCCACGAACATTTCACGCGTATTCGTCACTGTCGAATAATAGAGCCTCGGCAGCGTCGAACGGTGCGCACGAAGCAGGAACACCGCCTCTTCCATATTGCCTTCAGCCTGTTTGATGGCATGCGACGCCAGCTCCCTGTCGTACAGACTCGCTTCCGACATCACCTGGTTGATCAGCTGGTTCATATTCGCCTTCACATGTTCCGCACTGATTTCCATTCCGGGAATGTATTTTTTATTCTTATACATATCGACGGACGCCTGGATCGCTTTCGTCCCGCCTTTGACCGCAACATAACCCATCTATTCCACCTCCGTAATCGTCGTTCTCGGAATCACCGTCAGCTGGTTGCGCCGGTCGATCAGGATCATATCGATGCCGAGCGGGAATTCGCTGCAGAGTTCCATTCTATGAATCATCCATTTCGGGTCGAAAGTCATTTCAATTTCATTCGCCGTTTTTATTCCCGGACCTTTGAGTGAATACTTCCGGCCTTCGCCGATCGAATCCACTTCAATGATCAGCGTCGCCGACTTTTCAGGAGAACCCAACGTACCGGTTTTTAGTGACCGCATCACGTCTTCGGTCAGTTCGTGCTCCTTTACAACAACGTAGTCCGCTTCGGAAAGATTTTCTGAAAACTGGCCGCCAGTCAAAGTCTGGAACTCACCCGGGTTCTTCTGATCCTGCGTATAAAAAGTGATTTCATTGTCGAATAAAGTCAGCACCGTCGCCAGTACGGCATCCGGGAAATTCGTGAAATTCGGTATATCGAAAGTGGAAATCCTAACCTCCCCCGGTCTGCTGAACAGATCCACCAGCTCGCGGTAATGCTTTTGCGTATTATGAACCATTGTCGTCATCAGCTGTTCCTCCTTATTCCGTCATCATGTCGAAATCGACTTTAGTCTTCAAAATCTCTTTCGTCCTGTTTTCTGTATATACGTATTCCTTTATTTCCAGAGCTTCAAGAATTTCTGCAAGTTCTTCATCCAGCGTGCCAAGGCTCAGGCAAAGATCGATAAAACTGGCCGCCATGCTGAGCTCCGCATCCGACCCTTTGACCACACCCAGACCCACCGTCTGATTCTGACGGATCTTCGTTTCAGTCACCAGCACCTCGCCCATGTAGAACAGGCTGTTCTCCGCGTGTTCCCTTACTTTGATCATCGTCAGACCTTCTGTCGGCTCCGAAATGATATCGTACGGGACCACGCTTTGGTATGTATCAAAAAATTGTACCGCTTCATCTCTTCCATACTTTATAAATAGTTGAGACCACCGTTTTTTCTTCATCAACTCAACCTCCTTAACTACACTCTAACTTGTTGCCAAGCTTACGAACTTTAAGGTTCTGTAAAGTATGTAAAAGAACTGTTGAGAAAATAAAGAGCGCATGACCATTTGTAAGTCATCCGCTCCGGCTGCACGTTTGCGAGTCTACTATTTGCATTCGTAGACGTGATATGCCACTTTCGGGTACACGATCTTTATTCGTAGATGTGATACGCCGCTTTCGGGTACACGATCTTTATTCGTAGATATGAAATCCTGGTCATGCTCATAACTCGAGTCATACCCTCCTTCAATCAGGACTTTCTTTAAATCATGTTCTGGAACGAGGTAATGGCTCTGTTTTCCGTCACCTTCCTTTACAAAGTATCGACTCAATCGCCGCTGAACTGACTGGCAATTGATAGCTCCTCCTAAAAATTCATGGATTTTCCTGCGTGTCATTTTCTCGCCCGGGAATAAAACAGAAAACTCAATCGCGGCCCGGACAATCAGCCGCTCAAATGGTTCTACACAGCCACACGCCTGACACTCAGAACAGAATCGCTTAATCATAATATCGAAGCTGCTGCACTTATGGCAGTTCACCCCGAATCTCACCTTCGCACTCTCATTCACAGAAACCGGATGCGGCGGCTTGATGATCCGCCTGGCAACTTCCTCCGCCAACCCTTTTGCCGAATGACCGGAAGTATTGTTATGCAGACTCCGGAAATACTGCTTCAACCGGTTCCGCATCACAAACAGTTCCGGATTTTTATAATCCGTGTGATCAAATATCATATATGGATTCACGAATACAATTTCCTTCTGCACTTCGAAATGCACGCCTGTATCGTAGCGCAGCTTTAATAACTTATTGACGGCAATGGAAACCTGGCTGACCGGGTCTTCGGAAATTTGATGCCCCCGCACCTTCCACACCCCATCTTCATATGAATAACTCCCGCTGTAATTTTTAATCTCATTCACTATCAACCGATCATCTGCGACTATCAACGTATCCAGCTGCACTTTCGACTCGCGGATTCCAAGCCAGACATCACGAAAAACGTACAACCGATTGTGTCCCACTTCCTCCAGCACAGCATCATAATCCCGCTCTCCCTCATATCCCGACCGATATCTTTTCAAATCCCGCTTCTCTTTCCCGGACAGCCCAGAGCGCGTCTCCAAAACCTCCAAATATATATGATTGGCAGACTTTCTCCTTTCAGTTACAAACATAAAATCCCTCCTTTTAATAAAAACCCCTCTACCTTATATATAGGCGAAAATGTCCGATTTGATCTTTTCAGAATTAAAAAAGCAGATTTTAAAAATCTGCCTGGATTTTTCAGTCGTAACAATGACATCTGCCAAAAATACCCATAAAAAAATCCCCCGACAATTATCAGGAGATTCCAATTCATTATATATCCTATTCCGCCTTCACCGCAGTCTGCCCTTCTGATTTCGCAATACCGATACCTGTTCCCGCATAAATCATCGCGAATACGACACAGAGATAACATGGTATCGCCCAGATCCAATAATCCGCCACGCTGACGCCAAGCACTTCCAGATAATAAATACCCGAAACGCCCCATGGCACAAATGGCAGCAGCATAGTTCCCGAATCCTCAAGTGTTCTGGAGAGATTCTTCGCTTGCAGCCCCTGCTTCGCGTAGGCATCCTGCAGCAGAACGCCGACCATGATGATCGAAATCGAAGCGACGCCTGCAGTGAACACAATCACTACACTTCCTAAAATCGTGACTCCGATCAGTTTCCACGTCGACTCGACCATTCTGGAAAATGTATTGAGTATCTTATCCAGACAGCCCGCCACTTCAACGATGCCTGCGAATGCATAGCCGCAGAAAATCGTCACTACGATGGTCGTCATGGAAAAAATGCCGCCGCGTACAATCAGCGATGTGACATTTTCCGACAATGATGCCGGATCAAATCCGGGATCATTTATCATCGCCACGCTGAATCCGTCAGCCATTGCAGTCATGCCGTCCACCAGTGTGAAGCCGTTTGAGAACATGCCGATGAAAACTGCCGCCACTGATGACAATAGCATCATCGGCACTACAGGTTTTTTGGCAAACGCACCCCATAAAATGATCGCGAACGGGATCAGCATGAATATATTCCAGTTATATATCGTATCCAGCTCGGTCAGTAAACTGTCTACATTCCCTGAAGATGCATTCGAGTAATCGGTGTTTATTCCCACAAAAAACCAGATGATCAGCCCGACAATTGAAGCGGGCACCGTCGTCCAGAGCATATGCTTGATGTGTTCATAAAGATTCACTTCAACGACCAGCGGCGCAAGGTTTGTCGTATCGGATAACGGTGAGAGCTTATCGCCGAATACACCGCCGGATATTACTGCACCGGCCGCCATGGCCAGGGAGACATCGAGCTCTGCAGCGATTCCCATCAGGGCGACGCCGGCTGTGGCAGTCGACCCCCAGGCAGTGCCCGTAGCGACTGAAACGACAGCTACGATAACGAAAGCCGTTACAAGGAAATATGTAGGACTGATGATCTGCAGACCATAATATATGAGCAGTGGCACTGTACCGGAATAGATCCAAGTGCCGATTATGATCCCAACCGCAAACAATATGAAGATTGCCGGCATGGCTGTCTTCAGCCTGGTGATGATTCCTTTCTCCATCTTATCCCATGAGACGCCGACCCGGAGGGCGATCAGTGCAGCATATGCAGCTGACACCAGCAATAAAGGCTGTATCGGGATTCCGAAATATCCAAATCCCACGCCGATGACCAGTCCCAGCACGATAAAGCATGATATAGATTCAAAAAATGTCGGTTCTCTCTTCATATATCCAAAGCCCCTTATTATACAGAATATTTAAATCAGACGCTGCCGAGCACCTGATTCAGTGTCCGGCCGGAAAATCCCAGTTTTTCCAGAGTCAGTCCCGACGCGTAAAAATCCTTTTCCAATAAAGTGCTCCCCAGAGTGATGACAGCGTCAATGTTCGGTGTACTTACTCCAGCGAGCCTGCCCATCTCAGACCATAAGACCAGACCGTTTGAAATGTCCTCCGTAAAGTATCTGGAGTTTATTGACACAGGTCCTTTTATCTTTGTATAGACTTCGCTCGTATTGAATAATTCCTGCAGGCTGCGTCCGTCATCCTCGAAATAGCCTCTGCCCGCTCTGCTTTCGACCGCATCTTCGAGAGTGTAGCCGAAAGATTTACCGATGGATATCCGTTCCTGCTCGATAGCGTTTAATAATTTGACGGTATGTTCTGTGATTCCCTCTTTGTACAGCCAGAATTCTCCATTTGAATAGTCGATCCTTCCGGCGTTCAGCAGGGCGGGACCGGGATGCACTTCAGGATTGCCGTTCTCAAGCGTCGTATGCCAGACGCTCTCTGCCGGAACAAAGCAGTCATACAGCTCCGAACATATGTTGAGCAGCCTGCCTGTTTCAGATGCCGGATAAGCTGCGAAGAACAGTTTCTTCACATACAGAGAAAGCTCCACCCTTGCTTCCTCCGGGAACGCACGTGTGCCGTATGTAAGCGAGTTCGTCTCTGCGATATCGAATGATTTATCAATGCCCATCTCTTTTGCCCGGTTCACAAATCTTACAGATCCCATCGATCCTGCACCGTTCAGAAGTATGACCTGGTCCTCTTCAACGACAGGCGCAAGCTGTTCGGCAATATTTTCAACCGCAAAGCCCGGTACTGTCAGCATGATGACTCCGGCACCCCTCACTGCCGCTTCAATATCCGTCGTGACATTGGAGAAGTCGACGAACTTCTCCCCATCCTCGTCCTGAAGCACTATTCGCCGTCTTTTTCTGATCCCCTCCAGATTCTGCGAAAAATCCGGCGAATCAAACAGGGAAACTGAAAATCCCCTGTTTGTCAGATCGGCGGCTGCAGTAATGCCGCCGTTTCCTGCCCCGATAACGGCGATTTTTTCAATTGTCATCTCCATCTCCCCTTTGTCTACTGTTGGAATTCATACTACCACAATACATATTTTAAAAAAAACATGAGATGTTTATCCCACTCGATTTGTGTTAAAATTGAAAAAATATAAAATTATAAGGAGGGACGGCCTTGGAGCTTCTGACCATCGCATCCTTTTTGGGTGCAGCCATAATACTGACGCTTGCACCCGGCCCGGATAACCTGTTTGTACTGGCCCAAAGCATAGGAAAAGGAAAGAATGCAGGCGTCTATACTACTCTCGGCCTCTGTACCGGCATACTCGTCCATATCACCGCTGCCACCATCGGGTTATCTGCGATCATCTATCATTCGACTTTAGCCTTCAACATCGTAAAATATGCAGGCGCAACGTATCTTCTATACCTCGCATACAAGTCTTTCAGGGATAAAGGTGGAAAATTCGACCTCAAAACCGAAGATTCCCTGAACTACAGGGCTTTATACAAAAGAGGCATCATCATGAACCTGCTGAACCCGAAAGTCGCCTTATTCTTCCTGGCCTTCTTCCCGCAATTCATCAATTATGAAACCGGCAGCGTCTCTGTCCAAATGCTGGTATATGGGTTTTTATTCCTGTTCATATCATTAGTGATTTTTGTTTTAATCAGTCTGTTTGCCGGAAAGGCAGGAAATCTGCTGCGCAAAAGCCCGACCATATCCAGAAAAATCAACCTCGTGCAGGGCACACTCTTTGCCATTATCGGCTTGAACATCGCCTTCAGCCAAAAATGATGTTTATAATTTTAAAGCGTACTGCATCGCAGTACGCTCGTATTATGGAATAAAACCCCTTAATTCACAGATCCCAGCGAGTGCTTGAACAGGTCGCTTCTATACAGGATCCGTGTCTGCTCTATTATATCGCCCGTGTCTTCATCCACTGTCTGCGATTCATAGACAATCAGCGGCACCAGTTCCTGGCATTCGAGTTTCCGCTGCTCGTTCAGTGTCGGGAAAGCGGTGTGTATCTGAGTGTCCACGGACTTCAAATTTACAATGCCATTCTTTTTATAATAGTTGAACAACGAACTCAATTGATTCCTGTCGTCATCAATCTCCGGAACAACGTCCTTCCGGATATAAGATACGTGAAGTGCGCAGGGGACATGATTGACAATCCGCAGCCGCGCCACTTTGTAAATCGCAATATTATCAGTCAAACCAAACGCCACCCGATATTTCCCCTGCTCTTTGTCCGTCGCATAACCCGCGAAAATCACTCTGCTTTCATACGGCACACCCTGTTCCCTCATCTTGTCTGAGAAACTTCGACGTCCGGACATATCCAGTTCAATCACAGGCATCTTCTCTTTTACAAAACGGCCGACACCCTGCCTGCTGCCGAGAATCCCCATCTTTTCCATCTGCACCAAAGCATTCCTCACAATAATCCGCTTCACTTTATATTCATCAGCCAGCACGTTTTCACTCGGCAGTTTATCACCGGGCTTCAGATCATTATTCAAAATCATTTCCTGGATGGCATTCCTGATGATGCTTTCATTGGAGACATTAAAACCAGATTGGTTCATTTTAGACCTCCGTCCCTATACTGTACAACAGTCCAATCATATATTTATAGAAGTTCCCGGTCAATAAAAAGCCCAACTCAAGTGTTACTATTCACTATAAAAATATTTAGTGTGCATCTAGTTTCAAATGTAAAATTCTATATTCTCTAGGAGTTTTACCTTGTGATTTTTTAAATGTTGTAGCAAAATATGTAGCACTTGAAAAACCAATATTATGTGCAATCACTTCAATTGGCATGTCAGTTGATTTCAGAAAATATTTTGATTTTTCTATTCTTATTTCAGTTAAAAATTCTATGAAGGTGGTATCTGTAACCTCTTTAAACATCCTACTAAAATGTGACGGACTTAAATAAACCTTATCTGCTATGTCATTTAGATTAATAGATTTAAAATAGTTCAAACGGATGTACTCAATCGCTGTACTTATAGGTTTAGACATATCTGCTTTAAATTCATCACTATCGTTATCGGACAGGATTATTGAAGTTTCCTGCTTATTTATTATTGTCCTTGATAATATCAATCTTTCTATTGTAGATAAAAATTCACTCTTTATTACTGGCTTTAAATGAAATCCTGAAAAACCACTGTTAATTGACTCTTGTACTAGTTCAAACATTTTTAACTGAGATATAGCAATGACAAATATATCATTGAATTCTGATAATATCTTTTTGCCCACCTCTAGACCAGTTGAATCACTTAAAGATAGTTCTGTGACAACAATAAACGGACGATCTTCCTTTACCATTTTTAGGCCTTCAGTTGCACTTCTTGCTTCCAAAATTTTAATATCTGAATGTATGGATTGTTTGAGAATATTAGTTATTCTGACGCTACTTTCTAAATCATCATCAATGATCAGTATGCTCATAAAGAGTAAGCCTCTTTTCTATTCTCTTTAACTTTCATTGAATTTACCAAGTTGCAATAATTTTCTATTTATCTTTCCTTTTTTCGTTAAGGGTAATTCATCCAGAAACGTATATTTTCTCGGTCTTAAATGGCTTGATAAACCTGAAATTTTACAGTATGAATCTAAATCAAGGAAACTAATTTTATCGCTGTTAGAAATTATGTAAGCAGATATCATCTCTCCGAGTCTTTCATCTGTTTCCCCTACTACTACCGATTCTATTACGTCTGGATGATTATTCAGCACTTGCTCTATCTGATGTGGGTGTATATTCTCTCCATTAGACAGAATCATTTCATCAAGTCTTCCAACTACTACTAATTCTCCGCTATCCAGTATTCTGCCAATATCTCCAGTATGATACCAGCCATCCTTAATTACTTTAGCAGTCTCATCAGGACGATTCCAGTACCCTTTAAAAGCTTCATCTGACTTTAAGCTTACTATAATTTCTCCCACTTCTTTTTTACTTTTATAGTCAATATGATAATCTCCATTTATTGGATTTATTTTAATTTGGCTATGTATACCAGCTTTGCCAGCACTCCAAGGTTTTTCTCTAATATTATTAGAAATACTAATGGTATATACTTCAGTACTTCCATAATGGTTTATAAATTCTTCAGGTTCAAAAAATTCATTGCATCTATTAATTAAATTTGTGCTCATTGGAGCACCTGCATAAGAAATAACTCGAATGGAAGACACATCAAAATATTTATTCGTTACTGTTAAAAGATCGTGAATTTGAGTAGGCGTTAAGAATAATGTAGTTATTTTATAGTCCTGGATTTGTTTTAATATGTCTTCTGCATCATATTCAGTATGTACAAAATAGCACCCACCAAGGAATGTCATACTTAAAAAGGCTTTCATTCCCATAGTATGATAAAGTTGTACAGCTCCAATTATATTGTCCCCTCGGATGTAAGTGTTTTGTATAATATGTGCCATTGTTGCAGCATATTCATTTTTATGAGTACGAGGTACACCCTTTGGCCGTCCAGAGGTACCAGACGTATAAAGTATTAGCGCTAAATCTTCATCATCTTTAGTAATTTCATCTAAGTTTCCATTACCATTTTTCAGCATTTCTTCAAGAGAAAAATCCGCTTCTCCAAGTGTGCTAACTATAATCAGATCATTAGTCATTTTTATATCTTTTACAATATCCGCATTCTCATCTTCAAGGAATAGGACTTTGGCTTCGACATCCTCAATACAATACTTTATATAATCAAATGTCATATCCATATTAATTGGAACATATACCGCATTGATTTTTTGTGTTGCCCAAAAAACAATTATATTCTCTATATTATTTTTTAGCATAACCATAATTCTATCCTGTTTTCCAACACCAAGGTTAATTAGCGAAATTGCCAGTTGCTCAGTCTGGTTATGAATATATTCATAACTGTAAAATGCACCATTATAAAAAACTGCAGAATCCTTTGGTGAACGGGCTAAGGTATTATTGTATATATCTATAAGATGCATTAGTGGTCTCTCCTTGATAAAATAGAAATAGGAACTCTTCTATTAAGAATGCTCCTATTATAATACTCTAAAAATTTATTGTCTATTCAATATTGGTTGCGCTTTCAATTTTGGGCGATTCTTTTTCTATAATTTTTATCTTATCATCATTTTGATCAGCTGATGTTTCTTTAAAATCTTTTTGTTCGATTGCTAACGACACAGCTACTCCGCCTAAAATAGACCAAAATGGTGCACTGATACCGAAAAATGAAATTCCAGATATTCCAATAATTAATGCAAAGAAGGCACCGATTTGGAATTTCGTTTCAGAAAAAGCGGCTTGTAGAGAACTTAGTAGTACACCTATCATTGCCAATCCGGCAATTGTTCCCACGAGTGTTCCGGGCATTGCTGTAACGAAAGGAACAGCCACCCCTGCAAATATTCCAAACAATGCAAATAATGTTCCATTTACGATAACGGCTCCATATCTTTTTTCCTTGTTTTCTCCAGCTTCTTCTGAAGCACAAATCGCAGTCATCGGACCTGCAATATTAGCATTATGTCCCCCGAACAACGACGTCAGTATTCCTCCAACACCACTGAAAATGGTCATCATATTGATCGGCGGTTTATAACCTTGAGAGATTAACACACCGGTCGCTTGAGCATTTTCAGCTCCAATAACTAATAGAGCCAATGGAATTGATAGGGAAATTATTGCTTCAAAACTAAACGTCGGCATTACTAACTGGGGTATAACTAGTGCCGGCTCCATTCCCGATAGAGAAAACTGACCCATTGCTAATGCTACGGCCATCGTTCCAATAAAGGCCGGCAAAATCGCAGGAACTTTTTTGGTCAAAGCAGTAGAAAGGAGATAGAGAGCGACTGCTGTTCCTGCTATTAATGGGGCTTTCTCTATGGATAGTATCATATCAGTCCCAAATGATATCATTGCTCCAACTATCATTGCCATAACAATTGGCACTGGAATCCAACGCATAACTTTACCTATCATTCCGCTAATTCCAAGTAATAATACAATTATTCCGGCAATCAAATAAGCACCGGTTGCTTCACTCAATGTGTTTGTTGTAAGCGCGCCTGCTACAAGAACTGCTGCTGGTATAGAATATGCTCCTGCGATAGGCTGACGATATCGGAGTGATAAGAAAATTCCTAGTATTCCTCCAAAAAAGTAGATTGCGAATAGCCAAGAAATTGTCTCCACTTGTGTTAATCCGCCGTTTTGAGCACCACCTATTACGATAAGAGCGGGTCCAGTACATCCAAAAATGGCTGCTAATACTCCTGCACTAATTGTTTTGATATTGAGTGTTTCTTTTAGTTTCATGCACCCAATCCCCCTTTTAAAAAAACCTTAATTGTTTTTTACTTTCAAGCTTTAGTTACCATTAAATTCAGGTTTTCTTTTTTCGTAGAAAGCGTCCACACCTTCTTTAAAATCATGTGTACTTCGCAACAAACCATATGCATATCCTTCAAGTTCAAGGCCGGCACTTAACGGAGTGTCCTGGGAACTGTTTAGGACTCGTTTGGCAACCCGTTGTGCCACAGGCGAAAATTTAACCAGTTCTTCAACTAAATCATTTACTTTTCCTTCAAGTTCTTCATGTGCGACTACTTCTGTCAGTAATCCCCATTGCAATGCTTCTTCAGCCTTTATATGTCTGGCTCGCATAATCATATCTTTAGCTCTACCTACTCCAACAATTTTTGCAATTCGTTGTGTCCCCCCGCTCCCTGGTATCATTCCTAAATTCATTTCCGGGAGTGCCATTCTAGTATTATCAGCTGCTACTCTGAAATCACAAGCCATTGCGATTTCCAACCCCACTCCAAAGGTGTAACCTTGTAGCTGAGCAATTACGGGCTTTGGTGATAACTCAGGTGCAGCAACATTTTCATGTAAAAGTGACAATTCCTCTGGGGAACGTTCCATAAATTCTTGTATTGTACCACCAGCAGTAAAAGCTTTTTCTCCAGCACCTTTAATAACAATTACTCTAATTCCTTCATTCTTATTTAAATCGAAGAATATTTCTTTCAAATGCGCCCTTCCCTGGTAACTTAAAGCATTCATTTTTTCAGGTCTATCTAAAACTATGGTCGCTACTTGACTCTCTTCATCTTTTTCCACTTGTATATGATCCCATTTTTGTGTGTTAGTTTCTGCCATTTTAAGACACTCCTTTTTTTAATATTGCTTGTCCTTCTTGTTTTTTTAATTTATTTCTCAGTATTTTCCCTACTGGACTTTTAGGGATCTCATCTACAAATATATATTCTCTTGGTCTTTTGAAATTTGATAATCCTGGTTCGTTTTTGCAAAAGTCATCAAGTATATCGGCTGATAAATTTTTGGACTTGACTACAACATAAGCAATCACTTTTTCTCCCCATCTTTCGTCTTCGACACCTACTACTACCGCTTCAAGAACTTCAGAATGTTTTGTTAAGATATCTTCTATCTCTAAAGGATGAATGTTTTCTCCTCCAGAAATAATCATGTCGTCAACTCTTCCAACCACATAAAGATCTCCTTCTTTATCTAGTTCACCCATATCTCCTGTAAAATACCATCCTTCTCTTAATGCCTTTTTGGTAGCTTCCGGTCTTTTCCAGTATCCCTGAAAAGATTCAATTGATTCCGTATTTACTATAATCTCTCCAGGGACGCCCTCTGGCACAATATCTTGCGGGGTCGAATGCCCTTCCGGATCTGGTGTTACAACTCGTATATACTGATGGAAGCCTGCTCTACCCGCACATCCAGGTTTTTCATTTAGGTAATTACAAATAGAATAGGTATACACTTCAGTACTACCATAGTGATTCACAAAAATTTCAGGGTTCAGTTTCTCATAAACTTCTTCTGTTAATTTTTTTGTCATTGCCGCTCCTGCATAACCGACTTTCTTTAAAGAAGTGAGATTATAATTTTTAAAATCATGATGATTTAATACATCGTGGATAATCGTCGGGACTAAATAAACACAACTGATTTTTTCTTTTTCCATTGTTTCAAGAACAGTTTTTGGTTCAAACTCAGGAAGCATTACCAATGTCCCATTCAAGAAAGTCATAGCCAGAAGAGATCTCATCCCCATTGTATGATATAGAGGCATAATACCTAATGTTCTTTCTTTGCTTGTATATTCGTTCTGTATTATATGGGCAGTGCTTGCACTATATTCATTTTTATTCGTTCGAGGAACTCCTTTGGGTTTACCAGTTGTCCCAGATGTATAAAGCATTAAGCAAACATCATCATCATTTATTTCAGGTTTTATGAATTCTTCTTTTCCATTAGTAATGAGAAAGTCGAAATTTTTATCTGCTTTCTTATCATCGTGAATACTAATTAGAATTGGTTTATTCTTTTTATCCACGGCTTCCATTAAAGCATCTTCACTCACTTTTTCGTAAAGAACTAATGTTGCTTCTGCATTCTCGACACAATATTTAACCTCCTCTGAAGATAACCTGAAGTTAATAGGTGTGAAAATAGCGCCGAGTTTTTGAGCTGCCCAATACATAGCTACCATTTCCATACGATTTTTCGTTAAGGTAACAATTCTATTACCTTTTCTTATCCCAATTTTTTGTAAGTTGTGTGCTAATTTGTCAGTCAATTGATCAAATTCTTTATAAGTATACTTTTTACTTTTTTCAATAATAGCAATTTCATTAGGATGTCTATTTACTGCAAATTCAAACAAAGATGATAAAATCATTTAATTCACCTTCCCTCATTATTTTTCTCTGCCACTTCTTGAATTGCACTAACAATACCTTCATAACCAGTACACCTGCATAGATGCCCTGATAACATCTCCCTTGTTTCTTTTTCCGTCGGATGATTTTCTTCGTATAAAAATTCTACAGCCGACATAAGAATTCCTGCAGTGCAAAAACCACATTGTAATGCATGGTGTTTGGAGAAAGCTTCTTTTAACTCTAGACCCAATTCTTTCTTTTGCAGACCTTCTATCGTTTCAACCTCTGAACCATCAATTTGAACTGCAAACATAAGACAACTTCTAATAGCGTGACCATCAATCATTATGGTGCAAGCGCCACAAACACCATGCTCACATCCAACATGGGTGCCTGTTAACCCAAGATCCTCTCTTAAGAAATCACTTAACAATTTACGAGGTTCTACATCTACTTCGTATGATTTGTCATTCACTTTTGTATTTATAGTCATTTTTTCATTGCTTTTTACCTGCTGCATTAATTAGGCACCTCCTTCCTTTCAGCTCTTAAATAAGCTTTTTTCATAACTTTTTTAATAAGTACTTTCGCAATGTGCATACGATATTCAGCAGAAGCATGTAAATCACCATCAGGTTCTGCCATTTCAAGTACACTTTCTGCTATTTCATCTATAATTTCCTCTTCGATATGCTTACCGATTAAAGGTTTTAAGTCTTCCTCATCAGCTAACATTGGTACAGCATCTACCCCTCCTATTGCCAGTCTCAAATCTGTAATCTTTCCGGATATATTACGATTCATCAGACAAACTGCTGAAACTAAAGCAAAATCACCATGCCTTCTACTGATTTCTTCAAATGCATATCCTGTCGGAACATCTGATATTGGTACATGAATGGAAGTTAATAATTCATCAGGCATCATATCGGTAGTCAAATAAGTGAGAAAAAAATCATTCAATTCTGTTTCGCGGGTTTCAATCTCACTTTGGATAATTGCTTTTCCCCCGAGGATCAGAAAAACGAGAGGAAGTTCTGCGCTCGGATCAGCATGAACAACGCTTCCTCCTACTGTCCCTCTATTTCTAGTTTGTTGATGTCCTATAAATTCACAGGTTTCTCGTAAAAGCGGTAACTTATCAAACACAAGATCTGATTGTTCAAGACTTCTTTGCCTTGTCAAAGTGCCGATTTTTAATATATCTTCTTCAATCTTGATATAATCTAAATCCTTAACATTATTAATATCAATTAAGCAGTCTACTTCTGACATCCTCATGTTTAGTATTGGAATGAAACTTTGACCACCTGCCAGAATCTTACCTTCATCACCGTAATTTGCTAACAAATTCAATGTTTCTTCAAGTGTCTGTGGTCGGTAATAATCAAATTTTGAAGGTTTCATAAAATACTCCTTTACAAGTATTGCTCTTTAGATTAAACAGCTTCCTGTTTTAGCTTCAATTCATTTTTTGCTTTTTTGAAAAAGTCATTGATAACTAACTTAGCAACCCCACCTAACATTCTTTGACCGATAGAAGCAATTTTCCCTCCTGCATCTGCCTGATATTCATATTTTACAAGTGTGTCATCATTGCCATTTTCTTCGAATGTAATATCTGCAACAGCATCTACAAGTCCTGGATTACCTTCACCATGAATAACAAGTGTGTATGATTCGCCTTCAGCAATATTTTTCACATTGATATCTGCATCGTACTTGCCCTTTACTGCTGCAATCCCAACAGAAAGTTCTGCTTTGTATTTATTATTCTCAATAACATGAAATTCTTTACACCCCATGATGCATTTTTCTAAAAGCTCAGGGTTTAACATTTCTTCGAATACCTCTTTTTTATTACCTGGTAGATTGATTTTTCCTTTTCCTTCCATCATACTTCCTCCTTCATTTTTTGTTTCTTTTCACTTATTTGCTTCCATATCATATTTGGAGCTAAAGGCAATTTATTTATTACAACATCTAACGGCCTAAGTGCATCGTTAACTGCGTTTGAAATTACTGCGGGTGCACTCATTGTGTTACCTTCACCAAGCCCTTTCGCACCGAGTGGTGTAAGTGGTGACGGTGTCTCTTGATGATTGATTGTTATTTTGGGCATTTCTGTTGAAGTCGGACATAGATAATCCATAAAACTTCCACTTAATAACTGTCCCTTCTCATCGTAGACAAGTTCTTCAAACATCGCTCCTCCAAAACCGTGAGCTAAACCACCTAAAATCTGGCCATCTGCAATTTTGGGATTCAGAAGTTTTCCAGCATCGTGAACTGTAATATAATCTAAGATATTCACTTCTCCTGTTGTTTCATCCACTTCAACTGTTACTGCATCTACTACAAAACCGTGTGTAGCTGATCCATTTACAGTGTCATCTGCATTTGGTGCTTTGGCGGATTCAATATTGTAAAAGGCAGTTTCATGTATCCCAGCTTCCATTCCTGCTGGTAACGCTTCTGTATTCCAATGGGCAGTACCTATCAACCGTTTCATTGAGATGCTTTTATCCGGCTCATTTTTATCAAACACTTTTCCATCATCTATACTTAAATTTTTTATAGGAACATTTAACTGGTGTTCAGCAATCTTTAATAGTTTATTCCTGACTTTTTTTGCCGCTTCGTACACTGCACTAGATCCTATGGGCCCAAATCTACTGGAATAACTGCCTGACGCTACAGACCAAGGACTAGTCGCAGTATCCATCTCTGCGTAGACTTTTATTGAATTATCATCTGCACCCAAAACATCACTGACTATCTGACTAGCTACAGTTTCATGTCCTTGTCCGGTGGGTACTGTACTAATCCTGACATTAATGCTTCCCTTAGGATCGATACTAACAGTGGCTCCCTCTGCAGAACCGGATTTAGGCAAACCTTGGGCTCTTTCTTCTGGTGTCAATGCAATTGTTACGTATCCCATATTTGACCCTGAAGGTTCAACTATACAAGCTAAGCCCACACCCAAATACTTGCCTTTTTTCAATGCCTCTTTTTGACGTTTCCTGAATTCCTCATAATCTATTAATTCTAAAGCTTTATTGAGCGCTCCTTGATAATTACCACTATCGTATATTCCACCTGAGGCTGTCCGATATGGAAAAGAGTCTGCGGGAATTAAATTTTTCTTAATGAGATCAGCTGGGTCCATGTTTAGTTTACGTGCTATTATCTCCATCATTCTCTCTAATGGAAAATAAAGCTGGGGTCCTCCGTATCCTCTAATTAGTCCTGTAGGACTTTTATTGGTCATAACCGCGATTGTTTCCATCTGTAGATTTTTAATATTGTATGCTCCTGTTGAGTTTGAATGTGTTCTATACAAATTTGCTGGTTCAGGAGCACGTATATAACCACCAACATTATCTGCCATCTTCATTCTCAGACCAGTAACTGTTCCATCATTTTTTACAGCTGCGTCTATCCAGGTTACTCTATCTGTCCCGCTGGAACTTGCAAGTAGGTTTTCCTGCCTATCTTCTATCCACTTTACCGGGACCCCTACTACTCTCGATACAATTGACATAAGTACAATGTACGGATAGCTTCCTGATTTTATTCCGTAACTTCCACCTATATCTTTAGGAATCTGTAATCTTAATTGATGCCCGGAAACTTTCAATGCTGCCGTCATAACGGAATGCAACGTAAAAGGGCCATGAAAATTAGACCAAACGGTATATTGTTCTTCGCTTGCTTTAAAATCAGCAATTATTCCATAGTTTTCAACCGGTGTTGCGCTATATTTAGGAAATTTGAACTTTTTACTGATTACTATATCGGCTTCTTCAAAAGCTTGATCTGTCTCTCCGTAATCAAAAAAACGATGGTTAACAACATTAGTTTTTAAATTTTCATGTAAGATAGGGGCATCATGTTCCATCGCTTTTTCAACATCAACCACTGTATCTAATGTTTCATATTCGACTTTAATCTTATCAAGGGCATCCTCTGCAATATATCTGTTTTTCGCAACTACTACAGCCACCCCTTCTCCGACAAATCTAACTTTATCTATCGCAAGCGAATAATATTCTACCGGTTCTGAAACACCAACAGGAAAAGGTCTTGATAACTCAGCAACTTCTTTGCCAGAAACAATACCAATAACTCCTTTTATTTTCAGTGCTTCATCAATGTGTATATTTTTAATTTTTGCGTGAGAATAGGGACTCCTCAAGATAGCCGCATGGTGTATGTTTCCAAATGGCTGCAAGTCATCAATATATGTTCCTTCTCCTGCCATTAATCTTGCATCTTCTACCCTTTTTTTGGATTCACCAATTTTACTTCCCATTTCATATCACCTCTTTATTCAAATATTCTAGATATTCATTTTTTGTATCAATATCTATAGGTTGTGTAATATTAAATTCTATTAGTTGTCTATTATTTTTATTCTCAACTAAGATTTCGCGCCCTCCTTTATCACCTTCAATTTTCAAAATATCCTTAAACAATTTTTTGTTAAAAATAACTGGGTGGCCAACCCCATTACAATAGAGAGGTTGTGTAATAAAATAATTATTTTCAAAGTGATGTGTAATTAAGTTGTTCATAATTTCGGTTGTAATATCTGGTTGATCTGCCAAAAGAATCATTATGTCTTCAGCATAGTTTTGTATACTTTCTAACCCTATTTTTAGTGACGAGGACATTCCTTCTCTATAATTCTCATTCCAAACGATATTTACTGATAAATGTTCTATATCTTCCAATAAAAAATAAAATTTTTTATTTAAAATAACTGTTACACTTCTTGCTTTGCTTGCACATGCGTTTCTAACAATTTTTTCGAGCATGGTCTCTTCTCCTATTGGTAATGCTAATTTAGGTTCACCCATTCTAGTAGAAGATCCTGCAGCTAATATCAATATATGAACGAATAACCCTCCTTTTTAAGTAAGCGTTTTCATTTTTACTCATGAATAAGCCCAGTCTTTTGTACTAAGAAATTTCCAGTTCTATTGTTTTTAACTTTTAATATTTCAGCTAATATACTTAACGCAATTTCTTCAGGCCCTTCAGAACCGAGGTCTAACCCAGCCGGGTAATAAACCTTTTCTTCGGGATACGTGACATTTAAAGATTCTATAAGTTTAATTGTTCTCTTTCTTGATCCCAAGATTCCAAGATAAGTAAAGTTTTTAAGATATAACTGCTCGAGATAAAACTTATCCCTTTCAAAATTATGGGACATAACCACTACCGAGACATCACCTTCAAATGATATGTTTTTAAAATGTTTTTCATTCGAGCATAGAATCCTCTCATCAGCCATATCAAACATTTCACTTTCAATGTGCGCAGTTCTATAATCCGCAACTGTAACAAACCAATTTAAGTTTTTAGCTTGTTTAGCTAAAGTAACTGCATCATGCCCTGCACCTAAAATGAGAAGTTGAGGTATGGGTTTCACTGTTTCCAAAAAGCAATTTATCTCTATTTTTTTACTACCGTTTTCAGTTAAAGCATTAATTGTGAATTGAGTAAAATCATCATAAGCCACGTCATCAAAAGTAATATAATAACTTTCATCATGATTCTTAAAAACATTACCCACACTATCTGCTTGCAACCCCCATGAAGTTCCAGGGTTTATTTTTGATGTATTATCGCTTTCCAAAACGGTTAAAACTCTATAACTCCCTTTACTTTCTAAAGCATTGGAATAAATATTTAAAAGCTTTTTTGCAGTTTCTGAATGATTTATGGGGTCAAATATTTGAAGTAATATCTCCATACCACCATCACACCCCACACCAAATCCAAAAATTGGGTCATCATCCTGTAAGTTATAATATATATGACGAGCTTCACCTGTTTCTAAGACAGCTTTACATTGTTCAAAGATATCTCCTTCGACGCACCCTCCACTTAGTACACCTTCAAATCTTCCATTTTCATAAAATATACTTTTAGCGCCCACTTGTCTGTATGTGGAACCAATAGTATTAATTACTGTTGCAATTACTACTTTATTTCTGTTTGCCCAGTTTTTTTTAAGTTCTTCGACGAATGCCAGCATTATATTCACCTCACAATTTTACTTGTAACTCTCATTATATAGAGAGATAGAATAAATAGATTAAATATTCTGTTAACAATAATTAAAAATTTCTACTATGATTTCATTAGTTAGAAGGAAAATCGACTTTTATTTCTCTGAATTTTAAAAATATTACTATTTAAACAAAATATTTAATCTTTTATGTATCTTCGTTTGTCAAAATAATCTAGACAACTGATCTACACTCATGTAACTCATAAATACTTCCAACGGTGTCTGGTAGTTCAGAAACTTTCTGGGTATGTGGTTTCTCCTAGAGGCTGCTGAAGCAACCATCCCCTGATCCACTGCGTTAAGATCCATATGCTTGGGCAGCCCGTCTTTCCGAAGCAGTCCATTGGAATGCTCGTTCAATCCCCGCTGGGAGGGCGTACCCGGGTCGGCAAAGTAAATATCAATATCGTTTCGGTTACTCATTGACTGTCCATTTGAGAATTCCTTACCACAGTCGAACGTAATGAACCTGAACAAATTCCTGGGGATTTGATGGAACCATGCATTGATGACTGTTTCGATATCCTGCGCGGTCCGGCCTTCGGGCTTGAGGGTAATGATCACTTTTGACAGCCGTTCTACGAGTGTCACAATGGCACTTTTATGGTGGACACCGACAATGGTGTCCCCTTCCAGATGTCCAAATTCCTCTGTGAAGTCGGGATAGTCTCTCTTTGAGAGGTTTTCCGTCTGAAGGTCTGTCTCCCCCGGCGTTCCTTATGACCGTTTGGTTTTCTTTTGCCTTTCATTGGTAATGTGGAAACATCAAAGTCCTTACGCTTGAACATGCGGTACAATGTGCGGCCGGAACACTGTATCTTACGTTCACGCCGGCCGGTAATCACATCCGGTGTCCACCCCTGTGCGACTTTTTCTGCCACATATGTGTGCTGGTCCTCTGGCAGTCTCGTCCGTTTTCGGCCACACCGCTGCTTGTTTGCCTTGTAGCGCTTATAGAAATCCAATGCGGTATGACCAGCTCTCAGAAAAGCAACCACATTGTGCACCGTTTGATGGCCCCGGCCGACCAGTTTCGAGATTTTTGAGACCGGGGTGTGCTGATAGAAATAGGATTCGATAATTACCAGTTCATCCGTGATAAGATGGGTGTCGGTCATTCGTGATCACTCCTATGATTCCTTTGATGATCTTATTGAAATGGCGACACCGATCATGCAGGAAATCAACGAGGAAATCGGGGAATCGGTCAATCTGACGGTTGTGAGGGGATCCAAAGTCAAAGTTCTCGCCCACCTGGAAAGCCGGCATAACCTGAAATATTCATATGTGGAGGGACAGATACTCGATATATTCAAAGGGGCCTCTTCCAAAATACTGCTGGCACATCTCCCCGCGGAACATCAGCAATTTCTGATGGAAACAGGCATGGCGGCAGATCACCGGAAATCACTGGAAAATGAACTCGGGCAAATCAAAGCCAATGGTTATGCTGTAACTTCTTCGGAAGTGGATGAAAATGCGATCGGCATCTCCACACCGATACTGAGAAGCGGCAAATATATTATCGGCGGCCTGTCCATAGCGGGCCCGATTTTCAGGATTAAGGGGGATAAGATCGAGTCGTATGTAGAAAGGTTGAAAGAAGCGGCTTTTGACATATCATTGATGCTCGAAGACAATTGACTACAAAAAAGACAGCAGGCCCGGCCTGCTGTCTTAATCATCAACCATTATTTTTTCCAGTAAGTGAACAAAGGCCCCTCCGGACCGAACAACGGATCATTATCCGGCAGCGCCACCTGTCTGATATTCTCCAGATTTTCCGGCCGTTCTTCAGCTTTACCGTACAGGAAGTCATGTTCTTTGCCATCCGGATATGCCCCGATGACAGCAAAATCTTCACTGCTTTCAAGGCATTTATGACCGAATCCGGCAGGAAGAATGAGTGCATCACCTTTTGCGACCTTCACTTTAACACCGGCTTCACCGCCCATCAGGAGCGTTGCCTTTCCGGAATCCACCACCAGCACTTCATGCGTATTGCTGTGATAGTGGTGTTCTGTGTAAATCCCGCCCCGCCATGTACCGTGCCAGTTGTTCTCTTCCAGTATTTTCTCCGGATCATCATCCGCAGTCACTGCATTTTTATAAAGCAGCAGCGCATAATCCGGGTTATTCGGGATTGCCCCGTCATCTTCAACTTTCAAAGCCCTGATATCAATATCTATCGGACGTCTCATTACCATACACTCCCCATAAAATCATTTGGTTCTTTATTCCATTAAACACAGGACCCTAAACACCAGATGTCCTTAATATTCAATTCTGCTCATCTCCCGCGTTATATTTTCAAACTTCCGGAATCTGAATTTCAGTATATTGATCAGACTGAACAATCCAATTGTAACACCTATTATCACCGCGAGGTAAACAAATGTCGAATGTGTGGTCAGTACCGCTTCAAAGTCGAAAATCACTTCCCGCATGGCTGTCACAGCGTAGCTCATCGGCAGCACCGGGTGCAGCGTCTGATACAGGCCACCCGCCGTCTGGATCGGGAATGTCCCGGCACTTGATGAGAGCTGCAAAATCAGCAGGATGACCGCGATGAATTTCCCGACGTTGCCGAGCAGCGCAACCAGAACGGCAATGACCATCAGGGCGGCAAGTGTCCAGAGCAACATGATCAGATAGAACTGCCCCGGCTCTGCAATTTCCAGTTCAAACCCGAACTTCAATACTGCGAATAAAATGCCCGTGGAAATGAGTGCATGCGTAATGAGCAGCATCGTCTTGCTCACAGTCATGGTGAACGCATTCCGGTAATTGTCCTGTGAACGGTTGAGCGGATACAGCACGCTGAAGGCGATGCATCCCAAAAACAGGCTGACGGCAACGATGAACGGTGCAAACGTCTGGCCGTAGTTCTCGATCTCGGTGACTTCGGTTTCGCTCACCGTAATCGGATCAGCGATAAACCCTGCATTGTCATCGGTGAGCTCGAGTCCGTCGAATTCCGCAAGGCCTTCCTCAACTTCAGTGATCATTTCGTTCAGACCCTCATCCAGTTCCGTCAGCCCTTCGGTCATCGACCGGCTGCCTTCTGCCAGTTCTCCTGCCCCTTCAGAAACACCGGGGCCCACCTGGTCAATGCCTTGCTGCACTGCTTCGTTTCCGGCAATCAGCTCATCGAGGCCGGCGGAAAACCCATCCAGCTGACCCGCCATCTGAGGCGGCACCTGACTTTCCATGGCTGCAAGGTTTTTATTCATCTCATACAATCCATCTGTAACTTGACGATTGCCTTCGGACAATTCACCCATCGACCGGTTCACACCGTTATCCATTTCCATGAGTCCGGATTCGACCGCTTCGCTGCCTTCGATCAGTTCATCCACGCCCGTCTGCATTTCAGCCAGTGCATCGAGCAGATCTTCATTATTCGTTTTGACGTCGCTCAGATTTTCAACTAGCGTCTCCGTGTACAGCTTCGTCACCGACAGACTCACTTCGTCCTTGATGGCTTTGCCGGCACTCGAACCCATGACAGAGCCGAGGAAGTTATACCCCGGATTCGTCCGGATTTCTATGTCGATATTCTCCGCTTCCGGCTTCAGCAGGTTGGCTGCCTTCTCAGATGCATCCGCCGGAATTTTGACGACGGCATACACTTCACCGTGCCCAAGTTCCCGGCCGGCCTTTTCCATATCAGTGAACTGCCACTCGAATTCATCGTTATCCTTCAGTTCATCCACCAGATCCCGGCCCAGATTGATCTCCTCTCCATCAAGTTCCGCGCCCTCATCTTCATTCACTACATCGATTTTCAACTGGTCCATGCTGTCGTACGGATCCCACATCGAGCCCAGGAATATCGATGTGTATATTGCCGGAATCATCGCAATCGCCAGCAGCGAAATCAGCAGAATCGGCTTCTTCAAAATATGTTTAAAATCATCTAACATTGCAATCCCTCTTCTTTAAAGTTATTATTTTAACAAACACGATGTTCATTATTTTACTCCGTGATGATTAAAATACAATGATCAATAAAATACTGGATGTCGTTTATTCAACACAAAATAACCAATTGTCGTTTAAAAATGAAAAAGAGGGATCAATTATGGAAAAGCAGGATCTGCGCAAGATTAAAACACGGAAAGCGATTGATCAGGCATTCACTGCCCTGATTGCAGAAAAGGGCTTTGAAGCGATGACAATCAAGGACATCGCTGAAGAAGCCATCATCAACCGCGGCACATTTTATATGCATTACGAGGATAAATATGCTCTGCTCGAATCCTATGAAAACACGCTCCTTGACGGCTTATATGAAATCCTGTCGCGGAACATCGAAGAGGAACATCATAAGCTCTCCATCGGCATGCCGCGGAAAATTGCGACGGACACCTTCAATTACATCAGTGAAAATGCGGATAAGATCATCGCGCTGTTCAACAACCAGGGAGAGAACCAGTTCGAACATAAAGTCAGGGCGCACATGCTGAACTATTACCGCATTCACAGCGATCAGCTCATTGATAAGAACAGGCTGCGCGTCGACATCGACTACCTCCTCGCCTACATCACCAACGCACACATCGGCCTCATCCGCAACTGGCTCGAGCACGGCCGCCGGGAAACCAGCGAAGAGCTCGCCGACATCCTGGAGATGCTCACCGTCAAAGGACCTTTTTATGCTGCTGGACTGCTGGATTGATGAAAACCGGTGTATGATGACAGCTTCACCCGACATTGTGAATTCCCGGCAGCCGATAAAATCCCGGGAATCACCGTTTGCTGGACGTCGGAACACGCGCGAACTCCAGAAAACATATTAGCTGGACGTCGGAACATGCGCGAACTCCAGAAAACACATTTGCTGGACGTCGGAACACGTGCGAACTCCAGAAAACATATTAGCTGGACGTCGGAACACGTGCGACGTACAAGAAGGCCGTTCCCTCCGGTTTATCTCCCGTTTTATGATTTTTATTGTCACAAAACAACCACAAAATCCAACAGATAACCTCTTTTTGTTTGATTCTACATCTAAAGATGTATTATATTGGTCTCTATAATTCTAATAAACGGGTATATAAAAATATGGAAACTAAAAAATAACGAGGGATCTCACAATGTCTCAAAGAAAAAGATTTACTGAAATAGACGCATTGCGCGGACTCGCAGCACTTGCTGTCGTGCTTTTCCACTATACAACGCGTTATGAAGAGAGATTCGGAGAAGTGAGCGGTGGGTTCAGTGAAATCTTTTCACTCGGTGAATACGGGGTACAGCTGTTCTTCATCATCAGCGGCTTCGTAATCTATATGTCCATCCTCAAAGTCAAATCCGTATCCGATTTCGCAATCAAACGTTCATTCAGACTCTATCCGGCCTATATATTTGCAGTGGTCCTGACGTTCACAGTCGTTTCACTCGCTTCGATCGATCAGCTGAAAATCGATATCATGCCGGCACTGATCAACCTTACGATGTTCCAGGATTTCCTTGGCGCCCCAAGGGTTGACGGTGTCTACTGGACACTCCGTGTCGAAATGACTTTCTATATCCTCATGGCGATCCTTTTATTCTTCAAAGTGGAAAAGAAAGTCATGCCGATTGTCATTTCATGGCTGGCATTTTCTGTCATTATCCAGCTGATCCACCGGAACATTGATACTGAAATGACTGCTACAATCAGAGAGTTCTCAATTGCCAGCTTCAGTCATATGTTCATCATCGGCATCATGTTCTACTGCATCTGGCAGCATGGAAACCAGCTGAAGTATCATGCAGTAATCGCAATGTGTATCGCATACGATCTCGCATTCATGAGTGTCGAGAATGCCCTGATCACGACAGTATTCGTCGCGACATTCTATCTGGTCATCAACAACAAGCTTCAGTTCCTGAGCTCACGCGTGCTCGTGTTCTTCGGCACCATCTCATACCCGCTGTATCTGATTCACCAGAATATCGGGTATGTCATCATCAACCAGCTGCATGCCATGGGATTCACACACCCGATCTACACAGTCATGCTGATCGGAGCGACTGTCCTTGCAGCATATCTGATCTTCAGATATATCGAGACACCGGTGCAGAACGCATTGTACAAACTTTACAAAGGACAGCGTAAACCCAGTGGCAAAAAGAAAATGGCAGTAGACTAGAATGTTTTTCGGAATAAAGGACAGGCATGATGTTGCATCCACCTCGACAGGTGATGATTATCATGCCTGTTTTATTGTCAAAAAGTGGGGTACTTCACATAAAGAAAGGGGCCTTTATTAATGAAACTGAAAAAGTATAGGATGCCGCATGACGAATATATTGAATTACAGGAGTACCCAACCTCAGAAGATAAAACAAAAGATAACGATGAAATCAGGAGCGAGGTTATTCCGCCGCTTGTTGAAAAGTTGAAAGATCTGCACCTCAGGCTGAATGCCGAGGAGAAAAACGGAATCCTCGTTGTACTGCAGGCACTGGATGCTGCCGGCAAAGATGAGACGATCAGCTATATATTCTCGAATCTGAATGCCCAGGGGTTGAAAACGACAACTTTCGGCAAACCGACTGAAACGGAACAGAAACACGACTATCTGTGGCGAATGCAGCCGGCCATCCCAGCACGCGGTGAAATCGGTATTTTAAACCGGTCACATTATGAAGACGTAATCGCGCCGCGGATCCATGGCGGCTTAGAGCCAGGCGACTTCCCGGAAGGTGAAGACGAGGATTCAATATGGAACATCCGCTTCCGTCAGATCAATGACTACGAAAAGTATTTATACGAAAATGGCATACATGTCGTGAAGTTCTTCTTCAACATGTCCAAAGATGAACAGAAAGACCGGCTGCTTGAACGCATGAAGACACCGGATAAAAACTGGGAATTCTCCTTTTCAGATGTAGAAGAACGACAGCACTGGGACGAATATCAGCAGGTATTCGAAGAAATGCTCAACGGAACATCCACCAGCTACTCGCCCTGGTACGTACTGCCAGCCGATGACGAATGGCACAGCCGCAGACTCGTTACCGCAATCATGATCGATCTGCTTGAGCGGCTGGACCCGAAATTTCCTGAAATCACAGGGGAAGACAAAGATAAACTTAAAGAATATATTGATAAACTGGAAAAAGAATAGTCCCGTGAAGGCCTTTCACATCTATGTATGACAATCGTAGACGTGGAAGGCCCTCTTTCAGGGCGATGATTCCAAATCACTGATAGGCAGGCACCTCTCCCAGGGCGATGATTCCAAATCATTGATACGCAGGCACCTCCCCCCGGGCAATGATCCCGAATCATTGATATGCAAACTCATTTTTCCCTCATGTAATTACGGTTCACTCCTTTCAATTTATGATATCTCGGATGTCCTTCAAATATAAAGTCCGGGTCATGTTCATAATAAGAAGCATAGTTCCCAGCTGACAGACACTCGCCCACATCTTTATGAACCATTTTGTAATGACTGTGATTCCCCTTAAAAATCAGGGGGAAATATTGTCTCATCCTGCGCTGAATCTTCTGAGAGTCAATCTTCTTCCCCAAAAATTCATAGATTCCGCCCCGTGTCACCTTTTCTTCAGGGAATAATACAGAAAACTCAATTGCCGCCCGCACCACACTCCGCTCAACAGGCTCCACATACCCGCATGCCGGGCACTCCACGCAAAAACGCTTCATCAGAACAGCAAAGCTGCTGCATTTACAGCAATTCACGCCGAACTTTATTCTCCCTTTATCAGCCTTGGGAGCCGGATGCGGATTTTCTATAATACGCCCTGCGATTTCCTCTGCGAGCACCTTCGCAGAGCGGCCGGAAGTATTGTTATGCAGACTCCGGAAATACTGCTTCAACCGGTTCCGCATCACAAACAGATTCACATTTTTATAATCCGTCGGGCCGAATATCATATAGGGATTCACAAATACAATTTCCTTCTGGATTTCAAAATGGATTCCCGTATCATAACGCAGCTTGAGCAGTTTATTGGCAGCAACGGAGATCTGACTGACCGGATCTTCGGAAATTTGATGCCCGCGCACCTTCCACACACCCTCTTCATACGAATAATTCCCGCTGTAATTTTTGATTTCATTCACGATCATTATATTGTCTGCAACAATCAGCGTATCCAGCTGCACTTTCGAATCCTGTACCCCGAGCCAAATATCGCGGAAAACATACAGCGGACCGTGACCAACCGCGTCCAGCACAGCATCATACTCCTGCTCCCCTTCATAGCCGGAACGATACCACTCCAGACTCCGTTCCTCCTTCCGATCAAGTTCGGCCCTGCTTTTCCGAACTTCAAGATAAATATGATTACGAGACCTGTTCCTTTCAGTAACGAACATAAAAACCCTCCTTTTAATAAAAACCCCTCTACCTTATATATAGGTGAAAACGACCGATTTGATCTTTTCAGAATTAAAAAAGCAGATTTCATGAATCTGCGGTACTTTTCGATCCTTAACACCGAATTATGTAATAAATTCCCAAACACAATAACACAAAAAAGACGGCTCTTCAGCCGTCTCCCGATTCTGCCCACTATTCCTGTTTTTCCAACGTCAATTCCACTTTAATCTCTTCTTCAACGTCTTCTCCGTTAACCAATTTCTCCACCGTTTCAACAGCTGTCTCACCCATCAGATCGGGCTGCTGTGCAACTGTCGCATCCAAACCGCCGTTCTCCACCGAATTCAGGGCGTCCTCCGAACCGTCAAATCCGACGACGAGCACATCATCCGGTGCCGCTTCGACAGCACCGAGCGCCATTTCATCGTTGTGGGAGAAAATCGCTTCGATTTCAGGATTGGCCTGCAAAATGTTCTGCGTGACGTTCAGCCCTTCCGACCTGTTGAAGTTTGCTGTCTGGCTCGTCACTACATCCAGAGATTCCTCCGCGACATTCGTAAACCCTTCACCCCGTTCACGCGTGGCACTCGCACCCGGTACACCTTCAAGCTCTGCAACTTTGGCACCTTCTCCGAGTTCATCGACGATGAACTGCGCGCCCATCTCGCCGCCTGTCACATTATCAGAGGCGATGAACGCCGCCACTTCACCGCTCTCTACGGAACGGTCGAGCGTAATTACAGGGATACCCGAACCGTTGGCCGACTCAACCGAGCTTGAGATGGCTGCGGAATCCGTAGGATTGACCACAAGATAATCGATGCCCTGCTGCATCAGATCCGCAATATCATTGACCTGCTTGGCAGAATCATCCTGTGCATCGACCACTTTCACCTCATATCCCTTTTCTTGTGCCGCGGCTTCAATACCGTCCTTCAATGTCACAAAGAACGGATTGTTCAGAGTCGAAACGCTGACACCGATGACAACATTGCCGTCCTCTCCCGAACTGCCGCCGCTCTGACTCCATGCCGGCGGTTCCAAAGAACATCCTGCAACGAACACGAGGAGACTGAAAAATAACAGTAATCTTTTCATCAATAAAAACCCCTTACTTATTTTTTCTGTCAATCAGCACCGCAACAACGATGACCAGACCTTTGATGATCTGCTGATAGAATGAAGATACGCCGACCAGATTCAGTCCGTTGTTGAGCACACCGATGATCAGTACACCGATCAATGTGCCGACGATGCGTCCTTTACCGCCCATCAGTGACGTCCCGCCGAGCACGACCGCAGCGATGGCATCCAGTTCATACGTCTCACCGGCAGTCGGCTGGGCGGAATCGAGTCTCGAAGCGAGGATGATTCCTGCAAGTGCCGACATCAGTCCGGACAATGCATAGATCATGATCTTCCTGCGGTTCACTTTGATTCCCGAGAGCGCTGCAGCGGTTTCGTTCCCGCCGATTGCGTATGTCTCCCTGCCGAACACTGTTTTATTCAAAATAATGTAAAGTATCACAAATGTAATAATCATCGTCACCGCCGGCACCGGGATGCCGAAGAAGTAGCCTTTACCGAACAGCTGGAACATCAGGCTGTCCCCGAGGCCTGTAATCGGGTTGCCCTCCGTCACGACAAGCGTCGCCCCGCGATATATCGTCATCGTTGCCAGTGTGGCGATAAACGGCGCCATGCCGCCTGCCGTAACCAGAAGTCCGTTGATTGCTCCCGCAAGCAGTCCGACCAGACACCCGAGCAGCATCGCGAACATCGGATCGATGCCCGAAGTGATGATCAGTGCCGTCATTGCACTTGAGAATGCCAGAATCGAACCGACACTCAGGTCGATGCCTCCTGTCAGGATGACGAACGTCATGCCGAAAGCAATCAGTCCGTTGATCGATACCTGACGCAGCAGATTCAACAGGTTATCCGGAGACAGAAATTGCTGGTTCATGATTGTAATGACGACCACGAGCAGCGTCAGCCCCACTATCGGCAGAAATCTGTCTATCATATTATTCAGTGTGAGTTTGCTATTCATCCAACTTTCCCCCTGTAGCCAGTGTCATAATATTTTCCTGGTTGATCTTTCCTTTATCCAATATGCCGCGAAGCCGGCCTTCCTGCATGACCGCCACCCGGTCAGAAAGCCCGATGACTTCAGGCATTTCCGACGAAATCAGGATAATCGACATGCCGCGCTCCGTCAGTTCATTGATCAGGTAATAAATCTCCCGCTTCGCCCCGACATCGATGCCCCGCGTCGGTTCATCGAGTATCAGTATTTCCGGCTGGCTGCCAATCCATTTCCCGATGACGACTTTCTGCTGATTCCCACCGGAGAGTTCCCCGACGATCGATTTTTTCTCAGATTTGATATTCATCCGTTTGATCATCAGATCAGAGAAATCATTCTCATCCTTCCGCTTCATGAATCCGCCTTTTGAAAAGCTCTCCATTGAAGGCATCGTCATGTTGTCCACCAGGCTGAAGTCCAGTATCAGCCCTTCGCTTTTACGGTTTTCCGTAATGAACCCGAAGCCGTGCCCGATTGCATCCGAGGGCTTATCAATCTTCACCTGTCTGCCGTTAAGTTCAACTTCCTTAGACCCCGGATCCACGCCGAATAAAGTTCTCATGACTTCAGTGCGGCCGGCGCCCATCAGACCTGCAAAGCCGAGGATTTCCCCTTTACGCAGCTCAAAACTGACGTCTTTGACAGGGTGCTTTTTATTCTCAAGGCGTTTGACGCTGAGCACCACCTCATCCGATAAATCATGCGACCGGTCCGGGAACTGGTCGTCCAGATCCCTGCCGACCATCGACCGTACGATTTCGTTGTAGTTCGTCTCGGCCGTCTCCTTATACAGCACACTCCGTCCATCTCGCAGCACAGTGATTTCATCGGAAATCCTGGAAATCTCCTCCATCCTGTGGGATATGTACACGATGGATACGCCGCTTTTCCGAAGATCATCGATGATGTCAAAGAGCACTTCGATTTCCGTATCTGTCAGTGCCGCCGTCGGCTCATCCATGATCAGTACTTTCGTGTCCATCATCAGCGCTTTCGCAATTTCGATCATCTGCTGTTGACCGACGGAACAATCCCCCGCCCGTCTGTTCAGATTGATATTGAATTTCAGGCGTTCGAAGACCGCTTCCGCTTTGCGACTCATCAACCTGTTATCAAGGAGCCCGAACTTCGTATGTTCATTACCGATGAAAAGATTCTCCAGCACCGTCAGTTCCGGCCATATGTTCAGTTCCTGATGGATGAACACGATTCCTGCCTTTTCCGCTTCCTTCAGGTTACTGTAATTCACTTCCTCACCATCACGTACAATCCCGCCCTGGTCATAAGCATGCACACCCGAGAGGATCTTCATCAATGTCGATTTGCCGGCTCCGTTCTCCCCCATGAGTGCATGGACCGTGGAATCCTTCAGTTCGAAATCCACGCCCAGGAGCACTTTATTGGCACCGAAAGCCTTGTGTATGTTTTTCATTTCAATCATCATTGGACCTCCTAGAAGAAAACGTTGCTGTAAAGTAAGACATTTGCGAACGGCGTCGTTTCACCCGTACGGATTACCGCTTTGGCATCTTTGCACATCCGTTTCAACGCTTCATGCGGCACCTGCTCAGACGGGATGCCGCTGTCAAACACCCGTTTCAGACCGGCATCATCCACCTCTTCTGCAAATACCTGACGCTCCACATACATGCTCTCTGTCAACAGTTCGTATGTCTCCCTGAACGACGGCGTACCCGCTTTAAGAGCGATGTCGATCCGCTTTACACCATCAGGGATCGGCAGCCCGCAGTCACCGATCACGACAAAATCCCCATGTCCGAGATCACTCAGCACTTTCGAGATTTCACTGTTCAAAACGACTGACTTATACATTATCCATCGCCTCCTGCCACTCATTCAGAGTCGGGATTCCGCCCTGGGCACCCATCGCACGGATGGACAGTGACGCTGCCATATTCGCGCTGCGGATGGCCTCCCCGAGACTCATGCCCTTGACGAGAAACGCAGCCAGTGCCCCGTTGAACGTATCACCGGCACCGGTCGTATCCACAGGCGTCGTCCTGAAAGAGGGTACGCGCACTTCTTCTTCACCGTTATGGTACAGGCAGCCCGCGTCGCCCATCGTGACGATCAGCTGGTTCGGATGCTTCCTGATGGCGCTTTTTACATCGTCTCCGAAAAGTGCATTGCACTCCAGTTCGTTCGGCGTGATAAGCGCACATTTTTCAAGATATTCAATCTCGATCGGAATAAAGGGTGCCGGGTTGTAGATCACCTTCACACCATTTTCATAACAGAAATCGATGACGTACTTGATCGTTTCGACCGGAATTTCATTCTGCAGCATGACATATTCCGCGCGCTTCAATAGCCCGTGCGATTTCTCCACCACTTCCGGTGTCAGCAGACTGTTGGTCCCCGGCACGACGATGATGGAATTGTCGTTGTCATAGATGTTGATGTGCGCCGTTCCGGTCGCCTCATCTGTAAACGTTTCCATATTTTCACAAAAAACAGCATTGTTCTCTAAATTCATTTTTAATTTCTCCCCGAAACCATCATCACCGATCGCACCGACAAACGCAGTTTTCGTTTCAAGCCGTGCCGCAGCAACCGCCTGATTCGCTCCCTTGCCGCCGTATGCCGTACTGAAATTTGTGCCTAAAATCGTTTCCCCTTTATAGGGCATTCTTTCAGCCTGCACGATGAAATCCGTCGACAGACTGCCAACTACTACGATATCCATATTTTCCACTTCCTTATGTACTTTGTCTTTTGATCAGTTTTACATCAAGCACCTGGCTTTGGGCCGGCTTGCCTTCATTAAGATCCATGAGCATCCCGAAAGCATTTCTGCCGAGCTCGTAAATCGGCTGTTCAATCGTCGTCAGCCCCGGATAGACATACTCCGAAAAATCCAGGTTGTCATACCCGATGACCTTTACAGACCGGGGGACCGCTACATCACTTTCCCTCAGCATATTCAGCACTTTGTAGGCCGTCACATCGTTCGGACAGATGATGCCGTTGAATTTGAGAATAAAATCCGCAGTGCCGTCAGACAGCATCCTTTCCAGATGCATGTACGGTAATGTTTCATATTCAATTCCGTGTGCCTCCAGCATTTCAGCTGCCCCAAGAGAACGGTTGTTGAAGGAACTGTATGCCTCAGGGCCTTTCACGATCAGAACTTTGTCCGCACCCTGCCGGGTCAGATGTTCCGCCTGAAGCCGGCCGCCTTTCAGGTTGTCCGATTCGATGGATATATGATTTTCAACCACACGGTCCAACAGGATGAGCGGCCGTTTATCAGAGTACTCTTCGCGTTCGACCGACCAAGTTGCAGAGATGACGCCCGCACAGTTATTCTGGCGGAAAATTTCCAGGTATTTCGATTCCTTGTCCATGTCATGATCCGTATTGCCGATGATTATGCGGTAGTTATTTTCGATCGCCGCATCTTCAATCCCCCGGATCACTTTCGGGAAATAAGGGTTCGTGATGTCCGGCACCAGCACGCCCACCACATTCGAGCAGCTCGTATTCAGCGCACGCGCCACTTCATTCGGTTTATAGTCCAGGCGCTCCGCCGCCTCAAGCACACGACGCTTCACATCCGGACTCGCATAGCCCGAACTGTTCAGCGCCCGCGACACCGTCGCCACCGACACACCAACCTCTTTTGCCAAATCTTTGATTGTCACCATTTCTGCATCACCTGTGTAAACGTTTACATATAATTTACCACAAGATGAAAGCGGACACAATATGAATTTGAATATATGCAGCATTTATTTTAATAGAGATCGAAAATTCCACATAAAAAAGATGGATGCATGATCTTCCTTTGACTATCATGCATCCATCTTCATGTTTCTGCATGTCTTACATACCTGTCATTCAATCCTTTTCTTTATTCTGCAACCGGAATCGGTGACGGTATCCATAAGTGCTCTCCTGGATAATGCTTTTATCCTGGACACTGGCGCCGATTGAAGCAACGACTGTTGAGAGTGATGTAGCGAACCATGCGAGTTCAAGATAAAATCGGATACCCACTTCTTCCTCCCCAATATTCCGGAGTATATAGTCAGGCGGCAGCAGTACCAGACCCGCTGTCAGGAACATCAGATACAGCACAATAAAATAGAACACCAGCGATATGAGCAGAGTAAGGAGCGTCGCACCGTTATACAGCTTCAAAAATCGGATATCCGCTTCCTGTTCCCTTGTTTCCCACAGGTTATGGGAAATGATGATCCATGTAACCATGCCTGTGACAGCAAGGAGTGATACAGCCAGGAGCCGCCACGTGGAAAATATATTGCTCAGGTTCCACATCGTCGAAAACATCATGCTGAAAGCGCCTGTAGCGAATGCAAGTGCGACCACACCGCTCAGTATACGCAGCATATTGAACGGATTATTCGCCCAGGACATACCGCTTACCAGGCGCAGATATCCCCTAAGATTATCATCGATCTGATATATAGAATGCTCCGATCCGGTTTCCTCTCTGTAATCACTGTCATAGTGAAGCCTGCTTGTCTTGAAGTAAGGGCTGAAGGCGCTGACCAGCGAATCTCTGCCGGTATCATCCCGGGCTGCTTCGTCCCTGTCATTATCAGCCTGAACCGAAGTGATGAGAGTAACTATCGTATCAAGTATCCCCTTTTTATTGGGCGGCCAGCCGTAGGCAGGCAGGGAGACCACGCCGACTTCCGTTTTCTCATTGAGGTCGATGACGGTGATATGATCATTATGATATATCGGGAGATCGGTGATGAACATGGTATAGTCCCAATCATTCTCACTGTAATACTTTTCAGTTTTCTGAAACAGTTCTTTGGTCAATTCTGCATAATTTGTAAGCGGGTCGACGAAAACCTCCACTTCCCATTCGTAGTCTTCTTCAAAGTGTTCTGCAAGTATATCCGGCAGATCTTTTTTTATTTTTTTCGCAAGCGCATCAGGTGCACCCGGAGCCGCCACGATGCCAACATACCTTTTCGTCATTTCAATCACCCCCCGATTCATCATGAGTCTGTTCTTTGCCTGCATATTCCTCTGTCTGCTGCGCCTTTGATTTCTTTTGATTTTCTTCTTCAATCTGTCTGTAACGGTACATCTGTCTGTACGAATATGTCACATTATGAATTTTTTCTTCATCTTCGACAGTCGAGCCTAAAGCACCCGCAAGAATACCTGCTGACGAGGCGAACCATATCAGATTCAAATAATCCATCCATTTTACATCAGGATCGATCTGGGTCCATGTCTCAAAAAGCCCCATGGGGACAAAAATTATGATTGAGACCGTGAGCAGCAGATAAACGATGAGGTAGTTCACGATGGTAATACCCAGCAGCGTCGCCATCGTCGTAAAATTATAAAGGTAACGGTATGACGACTGATTTTTGGTGGAAACTCTCTCCCAGAGGTTATGGGCGTATATCAGCCATCCAGTCATGCCGAAAATGGCTATGAAATACAATAGTATTAAACGCCACAGAGAATAATCCAGACTCAGTTCCCATGGAGTCGAAAAAACGGAAATGTAAGTGCCTGTTGCAAACGATAATGCAACAATCGTTTTAAGGTTGCTGAATGCCGTCCATGGTTGATTCATGTAAGTCATGCCGGCCACGAGTTTTGTCCATCCGCCAAGAGTCGATTTCAATATATAGCGATTATTGCTTGCTTCATTCTCGTCGGGATCCATCACGGAAATACGATTCATGAAATTGGATTTTATCTCCTCTTTCTCTTCAGACGGATTATTGTCATAGAGCTGCTCTATATGATGGATGATGAGATTCCGAAGCTTCTTCTTATTCCTCAGGATACCAAGGGCAGGCACTGAAATCAGTGATACCTTTTTATCTTCATTGAATTCCGAGATGACAACTTTGCCGCTCGAGATACTCGGCAGGTCGCTTACAGCGATTGCCATGTCCCACCCGTTATCATCCTTGATGGCCTCGGCCTTATCGAATGATTCACTGATGAATTCAGCTGAAGATGCCAGAGGATGGGTCTTATAATCAAAGTGCCAATCCACTGTTTCATCGATTTCATGTCCTGCCAGGTCACTTAGCCAGTCAATGATATCCCGGCTCATTTTCTCAGACAGGCCCGGGGCGGTGATCAGACCGACGGTTACTTTTTCCATCATCTCATTCCTTTCGACAGCAGAATTTCTTAATAGACTTCCGCTTCCTCCACTCTTCTCTCATGTCTTCCTTTCACAAACTCCTGGTATTTCCTGTTCCAGGATTTAAGTGAAATCACATACAATACGACTGTCACAACAATCTGCATCAAAACAACCGGCAGGAACCATCCAGAAACAATGCCTTCCTCACTTGCGAACCCGACTTCAGAAAACAGCACGAAACTGAACACCATTGCGCTGAATAAAATAACCGTAACCGGTATTGCGTATTTCCACGGCACCATGCTGACTTTGGCATCCGGTGTGAACCTGTATGGTTCGGCGAGCGGTCTGATCATCCCGGCTGAGAGCATTATCGCAACTGCCAGCACGAAAAGCATACCCTGTATATGGATGAAGTTAATCGGCACTTCTATACCGAAGAACATCGGCAGTCCCCACATCAACATGAAATATGTCACGACATGGACTGTAATCGCGATTTTCGGCCCGATCGGCGGAATGCGTTTTGAGAATATGCCGGCCAGTACGATGGCGATGATCGGGATATTGAAGAATCCGGTGAATTCCCGGATGACCGTCCAAAGCCCGTCGGGTGCGTTGAGCAGCAGCGGTGCGATGAAGAATGTGACCAGCGACAGTACGACACCGAACCACTGGCTGACGCGGATCATCTGGCGGTCTGTCGCATTTTTATTGATCAAAACTTTATATATGTCGTATGCGAACATCGTTGCAGCGCTGTTGAGCAATGAGTTGAAGCTCGAGAACACAGCACCGAGCAATACCGCCAGGAAGAATCCATTCAGGAATGTCGGCAGCAGATCCGAAATCAGTGCCGGATAGGCGAGATCCATCGTCCCGAGCTCCGGACCGTACAGATGGAAGGCGATGATGCCCGGAATCATCATCAGAAAAGGCACCAGAATCTTCAGGAACCCTGTCAATAAAGCCCCCTTCTGCCCTTCCGCAAGACTCTGCGCACCGAGTGTCCGCTGGATTGCATACTGGTTCGTGCCCCAGTAGAAGAGATTGGCGAAGATCATTCCCGTGAAGATCGTGCCGAACGGCACACCGTCATCACTTGAGCCGATGGCGTTCAGTTTTTCAGGACTTTCGACCGTAATCGTCTTCATCCCCTGCAGCATATTGCCGTCACCGAGCGCAATGAACCCGAGCACAGGCACGATCAGTCCGACGATAAAGAGACCGATGCCGTTCAATGTATCAGAGATCGCAACGGCCTTGAGTCCGCCGAATATCGCATAACACGAACCTATGATACCGATGATCCACACAACAAGCCACATCGACTGTTCGAATGAAATACCCAGTGCCGACGGTACATCGAACAGCTGGAGTACCGCGATCGCTCCGGAATATAAGACAGAAGGAATCGTCACCAAGCCGTAACCGAGCATGAACAGCATGACGACCTGGATGCGCGTCCCCTGGTCAAAACGGTTGTCTATGAATTCCGGCAATGTCGTAAACGCTCCGCCCAGATATCTCGGCAGCAGAATCAGAGCCAGGATGATGACAGATAATCCTGCCGTCACTTCCCAGGCCATACTTGTCATATTGCTGCTGTAGGACTGTCCGTTCAAGCCAATCAGCTGCTCAGCCGAAAGATTCGTCAGAATGAGAGAGCCCGCAATGAAACCGCCGGTCAGTCCCCTCCCTGCCAGGAAGTATCCGGTGGAATCATTGATGGTATTCCTCGTCTTTATATAGGAATACCATGCCACCAGGAACATGAAAAAAGCACAGGATAAAACTGTGAATAAAAACTCTCCCATAATATGTACCCCTTTTTTATCAAAAGTTTAAGTATGGTTTCCTATTAACCTCTTTTCAGGGTGTAAAAACTCATAATATGAAATTTGCATATAAAAAAACACATACACTTCAAGTTAGAAATGTATGTACTTCTGTCATTCTATTAATTTTTATCTTCTGCCTCAGGGTTCCCCTGGTTCAAATACTCTTCCAGATCGTTTTTGATGTTGCTGACCTGGGGTCCGTAGATGACCTGGATGCCGTTGCCTTTCTTGACGATGCCGTTCGGACCGGTGGTCTTGATGGCCTCTTCATCGACTTCACCGATGTCTTTCAACGTCACCCTCAGACGCGTTGCGCAGTTGTCGAGTTCTTCGATGTTGGCTTTGCCGCCGAGGCCGGCCGCGAGTACTTTCGTCTTTTCGCTTGCATCGACCATCTGTACGGCGTCTTTTTCTTCACGTCCCGGTGTTTTGAGTTTCATCTTCGTAATCATGAAACGGAATGTGACGTAGTACAGGAAGAACCACACGATACCGATCGGTATGACATAGAGGAAGTTGGTCTTGTCGTTGCCCTGCAGCACACCGAACAGGATGTAGTCGATGAAGCCGCCGCTGAATGTCTGACCGATGGTGATGTTGAACAGATCCGCCATCATGAATGCCAGTCCGTCATAAAATGCATGGATGACATACAGGATCGGCGCGACGAACAGGAATGAGAACTCAATCGGTTCTGTAATTCCTGTAAAGAATGATGTCAGTCCGGCGGAAAGCATCAGGCCGCCGACGACTTTTTTATTCTGTGGCTTCGCTGTATGATATATCGCGAGACATGCCCCGAGCAGGCCGAACATCATGGTGATGAAGCGGCCGGACATGAACCTGGATGTACCTTCATAGAACTGTTCCACATTCGGATCCGCAAGCTGTGCAAAGAATATGTTCTGAGTCCCCTGGATCATCTCACCGGCGACTTCAAGTGAGCCGCCGAGTCCTGTCTGCCAGAACGGCAGATAGAAAATGTGGTGCAGGCCGAATGGGCCGAGCAGCCTCAGGATCAGTCCGAAGAAGAATGTCCCGATGGCGCCGGTACCTGTGACGAGGTCGCCCGCACTGAAGATCACCGACTGGATCGGCGGCCACACGACATACATCGCCATACCGAGGAACATCGCTGATACTGATGTGATGATCGGTACGAACCTGGATCCGCCGAAGAATCCGAGGAACTGCGGCAGGTTGATCTTATAGTATCTGTTGTGAAGGATCGAAGTCATGATGCCGACGATGATACCGCCGAACACGCCGGTTTCAAGTGTCTGTATGCCGACGGTCATGCCCTGCCCGGCCTGGGCGAGTTCGTCAGTCGCAAGACTCCCCGTAATGCCGAGAATCGCATTGATTGTCGCATGCATGACGAAGAACCCGAGTACAGCTGCGAGCCCCGCCGTGCCTTTATCGTTTCTGGCGAGACCGATCGCAACACCTACAGCGAATATCAAAGGTAAGTTACCAAAGACGATGTTACCTGCAGATGCCATGATTGTGAAAAGGCTTTGCAGCCATACGATATCGAGTATCGGATAGGCTTCGATCGTGTTGGGATTTGAGAGCGCACCCCCGATTCCGAGCAGCAGACCCGCTGCCGGAAGTATCGCAATCGGCAGCATGAATGACTTGCCGAACGACTGCGCTTTGGAAAAGAGATTTTTCATTGCTGGACCTCCAGTATATTTATATTATTTTAATAAAGTTTGCCTGTAATGTTTTCTGATATATCGAGTTTGATCTGTTCTGCCTGTTCGTGATTTCTGATCGCCAGCCCTGTACAGAGCAGATCGATGACGAACAGCTGGGCGACTTTGGATATGAGCGATCCGCTGTCGAGCGGGCTTTCCTTGGCGGATAACAGTAGTACGCAGTCCGAGAACTTGGTCAGAGGCGACTTGGTGTAATTCGTGATCGAGATGGTTTTGGCCCCTTTATCCTTCGCCGCTTTGACACTGTCGACAGTATCACGCGTGCTGCCGGTGATGCTGATTGCGATGACGACGGTATCCGCGTCCATCGAAGCGGTCCGCATCACCTGGGAATGCGGATCTGCAACCACTTCGATGTTTTTCCCCATGCGCAGCATCCTGTTCTGCATATCAAGTCCTGCGATGGATGATGAACCGACACCGAAAACGACAATGTTTGCGGCACTGTCCATCATATCCACAGCTTTCTCAAGCTCAGCTTCATCGATGACTGCATATGAATTTTCAAGAGCGGTCATCATGCTGTTTTTAACTTTGGAGACATAGGAGTTGTTTGTGGCAACACTCCTCAGGTCATCGACTTCCTTCGCCAGGGAAAACTTGAAACTCTGAAATCCCTTATAGCCTATTTTCCGGAAGAGGCGCAGGACCGTCGCCTCCCCGACATTGCATGCTTCCGCCAGTTCAGTCAGGGAATGGTACAGCACCTGCTCCGGATTTTTATTGATGTAGTCGTAGATCTTCATTTCCGATTTTGTAAAGTTCTGCTTTACCTGTTCAAGTCTGATCGATGCCTTTACTTCACTTTTGCCAAAATCCAAATGTATACCCCCTGCCTATTTGTCGATTGCGTCTTTGAATTTCTTCGTAATCAGCTGCGGGCGCGTAATCGCACTGCCGACCACGACCGCGTGGGAACCGAGCGCAAGCGCCTGTGCCGCTTTTTCAGGTGTATCCATATTGCCTTCGGCAATGACAGGCACCGATACCGCTTCAATCATCTTCTCCAGCACTTCGAGCGGCACATCACCTTTCGAATGATCCGTGTAGCCGACAAGCGTCGTCCCCACAATATCCACACCCGCTTTTTCCGCTTCAATTCCTTCTTCCACAGTGGAACAGTCCGCCATGAACAGCTGGTCCGGATACTTTTCCTTTACTTTTTTGAAGAACTCCGCAAAGGGACTGCCGTCCGGACGGGTGAGTTTCGTCGCATCCAGCGCGATGATTTCAATTCCTTCGGCGGCCAAAGCATTGATTTCGGTCATCGTCGGCGTGATGTACACCCCGCTCTTCTCATAATCCTGCTTGATGATGCCGATGATCGGCAGGTCGACGCGCTTCTTGATCTCACGTATGTCCTCAACAGAATTCGCACGGATCCCCTCCGCTCCGCCTTCTGCCACAGCATACGCCATCTTGCCCATGATGTACGGGTCGTGAAGCGGCTCATCCGCCAGCGCCTGGCATGAAACGATCAACTTGTCCTTAAGACTTTCCAAAATATCCATTTGTAGTGCCCCTCTCCAGTAAACGTTTTCACATACTATAGCATTTTGATGATATATTGTCAATTTATCATTTAAAATGATTATTCAATATCATTTATAATAAAAACCCGTCTCTTTTTGACAGCATCTCTTCAATGACAGCAGTCGCTGATGTTCTTCTGGCCATCGTCTGCATCAACGAAGGCCGGATAAACGCTCTTATGGACGTCGTAC
>NZ_FOTB01000001.1:33884-120635 GCF_900114445.1 Salinicoccus halodurans | reverse complement strand
TTATGGACGTCGTCTGCATCAACGAAGGCCGGATAACGCCCTTTATGGACATCGTACGCACCGCGGCGGCCGACAAACCTTTTTATCGGTCGCCGTCCACAAAAAAATGGAGACCGCAGTCTCCATCTCAAACTTCTATTTAAATATCAGACTCTCCAGATCTCTCGGATATTCTGTGATGATTTCGGTGCCGTCTTCCCTGAGCACGACCGTATCCGAATGTCTGAATCCGCCGACGCCCGGCACATAGATCCCGGGCTCGACGCAGAACACCATGCCGGGCGCGAGCACGAGATTGTTGTCGAACCTGAGCGACGGTTCTTCGTGCTGGCCGATCCCGATGCCGTGACCGGTCCGGTGTGAGACGTATTCTTCCAGTCCCGCTTCCCGGATCACGGACAGCGCGGCTTCGTTCACTTCCGCCGCCGTCACCCCAACTTTGATGAAATCCAGAGCGGCGATATGCGCCCGCAGCATGACATCAAACACTTCACGCTGGCGGTCTGCCGGTTCACCGACGAAAAACGTGCGCTCGCATTCCGCCCGGTAGCCGTTCAGTCCGACCTGCCTGCTGTGGATGATGACGTCCCCCTCCTCCAGTTTCCGTGTATTCGAGAACACATGCGGCATGTTCGTGCGGCGGACACCCGACGGCGACATGACGAAGTAGTCCAGTGTCGAGTTCGTGTATTTCTGAGATATCTCCTCGAATAAGAACTGGTTGCCGTAATAGTCGATCTCGAGTTCCGACTTGCCGGCACTGGAATTCTCCAGCGTCTCTTTCAATGCACCGCTCACCAGTTCTCCGGATTTCCGGATCATTCCTATTTCTTCATCCGTTTTGATTGCTCTCAGTTCCACGATATCCCGGCCGATGTCTTCAATCCCGAATCCCTGGTCCTGGATTCTGAGCGTGTAATCCGTCGGCAGCGAACCATATTCAATCCCGACTGTGCTGTCAGGCCCCAGTTTGGAAAGCGCCTCATCAAACAGTTCACGGTAATCCGTGCCCGCATCACCTGCGCCCGCAACTTCATGATACACATAGAGCGCGTCCACATCCGTCTTTTCCTTCGCATGATTCTCCTCTAATCTAGGAATAATCAGACTCTGGCGCGTGCGTTCCACAATGAGAATGATCGGCCGTGAATACGTGATGGCCTTCAATCCGCTGAAATAGAACTGATTCTCAAAATTGAAGATGACAGCGGCATCAAGGCCGCGTGCCTCCATTACTTCCCTTAATCTCTCGATCCTCTGGTGCATATTCATCATTCAGCCACCTCTTTCATACCCTGGTTTTTATCCTTAGTGAACAGTGTTACCACGATCAGTACGATAATTGCCGCCGGCACTGAGATGATGACGGAGTTGATTTCCGTCGATTGTACGTAGAAGAATTCCCAGAACAGTGTCACGACGAGTCCGGTCACCATCGACGACAGTCCGGCCGCACGGGTCACCTGCGGGAACAGGAACACAGCGAGCAGTGCCGGTGTGATGCCTGCGCCGTATACCGTGTAGGCGTACATCTGGACGGACAGCACCGTCGGGAAGTACATCGTGAGCAGGAAGGCGATGATGCCGAGCACCGGAATCAGCACGCGTGTATACACGAGTTTCTGATGGTCGGTGATGTCCTTTTTCATGTATTTTCCGAAGAAGTCGTAGATTACGCTCGTCGCGGCCGACAGCAGATAGGAGTTGCCCGTCGTGACGATGAATGCCGTGAGTGCCGCAATCAGAACGCCGCCGACTGCGATCGGCAGCACGCTTGTCAGTGCGATCAGCGCCATACCCGGATCAATGTCAGGGAATAAAGAGCGCGAAATGAATGCGAGAATGGAAATGATCGGTGTCACGACGATCAGGCCGAGAATCCATCCGGCAGTTCCGAGTTTCGTCGATTTATCATTGTTTGAAGCCGTCATCCTCTGATAGATGTTCTGGTCACCGAGCAGCAGGAATAATGTCGGCAGATAGTAGCCCATCAGCTGGACGAAGCTCAGTCCGCCGGTCAGTGACATATGGCTGTCCGGTACATTTGCCGTGATTTCACTCCAGCCGCCGCCGACAGACAGGGCGATTGGCAATGCGATGATGAGCCCCAGTATTACGAGGAACGCACTCGCGGCATCCGTCGGTGCGACAGACATCAGGCCGCCGACACACGCCAGGAATATGATGATTGCCGCGCCGATGACCGTCCCCATTTCAGGTGAAATACCCGTGGATATGTTCAGGATGAACCCGAGCCCCTGATACTGGTAGGAAACGATGCCGACGAACGCCAAAATGATGATAAGGGCTGCCAGCACGCTCGCCCATCGTCCGTATTTTACTTCAAGTATTTCCGCAACAGTGTATTTTCCGTAGTGCTTGATCTTCGATGAAATGAGAAAGATCGTTCCGATACCGATCAGTGACGGCAGCGTCGACATCAGTGCCGGCCACAGACCGAACGAATAGGCGAGCGAGTTCTGACCGCCCGTCACAGATCCACTTCCGACCCACGTCGCAAGCAGCGTCCCCATCAGGACGATCGGGCCGAGTGATTTCCCTGCAAGGATGAAGTCCTCACTTGAGCTGATCTTCTTCGAGTAGAACACACCCAGTATCAGCATAAAAATTCCATAACCGATAACAAACCAAATCAGTATCGGCTGATTCGTAAATTCCATAAAATCTCCCCTTTGTTTTATTATGAATCCCTTTCCAAACTAACATATTGAATCAATAATATCATTGTCATAATAGTGTTATGGAAACATAATTTAGCAATTACAATAAAAATCTCCGGCTGTTTGACAGTTTGCGCTACGATGTCCGATAACTCCCTTTCTTCGGACACCGTGAATTTTCAATGTCCGATAAACACCGCATCAGACAAAAATTCCCGGACACATGTATCCGGGAATTGAGACTTTTTATTCAAATTATTAGCACTTTCATCAAGTCACATCATGCCACACTCAGCATCAGTCCGGTATACGCAGACAGCACAAAGCATAATGCCATAAAGAGCGACACCACCGCATGCATCCGCATTTTGGCCGCATACAGCATGAAACAGAAAAATACTGCGGCAAGCACAAGCAGCACTATGCCCACAGCGTCAAATGTCAGCGCAACCGTCAGATCAGCAGGCAGACCCTGACCGTAGACAGCTGCAAAAAGTCCGGATGCCCCGCTCCGTTCAATGATTGTATCAATCTGATTCGGTATCGCCTGTTCACTCATAAAAGCGGTCACTGCCAGGACAATCAGTACAAGAGATGATTCCGCTTTGATCCACGGCTGTATCTGAAGATCCGGTTCATCATGCAATCGTTTTCTGTACAGAATGCCGTTGATGATGCCAAACCCCAGAATTGCCGCCAGCAACAGCTGCTTGAACAGCAGTGACTGACCGTAATCCGTCAGCCAGGCATTCGCAAACCGCTGGAATATATTGATCTGTTCACCACTTGGATCCGCGGCCGCGGTCACCACATCACCGGTGAATATTCCGGAAACCGCCAGAACAATGATAGATATCAAAGCAAGCGGTGTGAACCAGGACAGCACATCCGTCCACTTCACCTTTTCAACAGTGAACCAGCCGAGTATGGTCAAGAGCCCGCTCCACACCATCACAGCCAGCAGATGGACCGCATGCACCGTAATGCCCCAGAAACCCGCCTGCTCGAAAGCATGGCTGGCGAAACTCTGCGCAACCGCAAGCAGCACCACCAGCACTGTGCCGGCGCGGGCCATTGCACGGCCTTCCATTATGTCAAAAGCAAAAAATGCAATGAGTATGATGGAAATCAGATACATGAACAGCCATGCCCGGCCGGTATTGAAGCTGAACAGCACCTGCCAGAGTGCGCCCGCGAAAGAAAGGCTTCCCGCCATATTGAGGATGATCACGAGTGAAGATGAAAAGCCGAATACGACGACACCCGCCGCCGCCGAAATCAACAGCCATTTCGGAACACGGAACTTCGGCATATGTCCGGCAAATACTGAATTGCCGAGCATTACCCCCATCAAAAGTGAGAGGCATAAATACAAAAGAAGCTGGGAAGCAATAACCATCAGCCGGCCTCCCTATTTTCGCCTGCGTGCGAAGAAGATGATCATCGCAATTACCACAATTCCAAGTCCGACAATCAATGCAATCACACCGCCGGACATGCCGCCCCCGTCCTCAACTGCCGCATCTTCAACAGCACCTTCCGACTCTTCAGCCGGTACTTCATCGGTCTGTTCTTCAGGCTGTTCCTCTTCAGTCTGTTCTTCAGGCTGTTCCTCTTCAGTCTGTTCTTCTGCTGTTTCTTCAGATTCTTTTTTAGAACCATCCGCTGCCCCCTCGGCTACAGTAAATCCGAAGTCACCATTTACAAGATGACCATCCGCACCGTAAAGCTCCCAGATCACATTGTACTCTGCAGCAGCAAGCGGTTCAGAAAAAGTTACTTCCACAGTATCGCCGTCAATGTTCACAGCTTCAGGCTCCACTCTTTCCCCGTCAGCATTCTCAAGATAGATTTCCTCTTCCTGCTGGATATCAGTGTCAAAAGTCATCGTGACATCAGAAACTTCCCCTTCAGCCGTCGACCCGTCTTCAGGATCCGAAGAAACCATTGAAGAATGCGCTTCGGCGACGCTTCCAAATACAATACTCACCATGAATGCAGTCAATAACACCATCAGTCTTTTGTTCATATACATTTCACATCCCGCACTTTTTTATGAATCAAATTATACCACATTGATAATGCTTTCATTAAAAAGTCACACTATCGTCATGTGCTTTTCCAGTACTCAATAAAAAATGAAACCCGGATTATACGACTGTCAGCCGTTAATCCGGGTTGATTTTATTCGTCATTATTCATAGTGAGACCAAGCCGAATATATTTCAACTTGTTTTAAAGAATCATCGACTTTATAAACTACTCTATGCTGCTGATTAATTCTTCTTGAATACCGCCCTTGATTTTTAGGTTGCAGTTTTTCAAACGATTGGTTTGGATAATATGGATTTTCTTTCAAAACATCAATTACATCTTCAAACTGGCTCTTCAAGTTAGAATGCTTTATTTTCTTCAAGTCGCTTTTAGCCGAATTTTTTATCACTATACGATAATTCGACATCAGATATTATCCCAATCCAAATCATCAATATCGGTAAACCCACTCTCGTCTGTTTCTCTTTTCCTGACTTTGTCCATTACGCCGGTTTGTTCCAGAAACAGAGTTTCCTGTATACTTTGCCAATCTTCTTGACTGATGATTACAGCATTACTGTTTTCCTTGCTCCCATTAATAATGACCGGTTGGTGATCTTCATTAACGCGTTTAAGTACACTGTAAAAATCTTTTCTTGCATCTGTTGGGGACATAATATCCATAATTACCACCTCTTGCTATAAGCATAGCGTACGTTTTAACGCACGTCAATGATTAAGCTATACTATAGATGAAGTTTTTTCTTCAGTAACCAATTATCCTGCCAAGCTTCTCTTCAAGCAGCGACCAGGCTTCTTCATAATCATCATCCAGCCGCACCGGACGGAATCCGAAATTCAAATACATATTCACCGCCTGCCAGCTCGTCGTCTGCGACGTCAGATAAGCTGACTCATGAAATTCAGCCAAAATATTCATCACCTGACTGAGTAGCGGCTTCGACAACCCCCTGCCCTGGTATTCCGGCACAATCCCGACCCAGTGGATCCGGCCGCGGATATTCCCGTCCCCTTCCAGGTCACCGTACCACGCAGTCGTCGTACCGATCGCTTCCCCTTCAGGATTTTCTATGAATAAACACCGGTGGCCCATTTCATCGATGTACGGACCGAACTCGCGTCGAAACCTCTCAAGCGCCTTCGTTTCCGTTTCAAATTCATCCACCCGGGTTTCGATATCCGCCCAGATTTTTTCATCCCCCGCTTCAAACATACGGAATCTGTATCCTTCCGGCAGTTCGTATCCGGGTATATCATTCAAATCATCTCTTACCATCTGAAGTTTGATTCTTTTCATGTACAACGCTCCAATATAGGAAAAGAACCAGATTATTAAACCTGATTCTTTATCTTAATTTATTTTATATTGCTAGTTTTAAAATTTTACACTAATGTCAGTTTCTTATCCAACGCTTCAGCAATATTATTGATGGTTTCAAGAGAGGGGATGCTTTCTAAATTTTCAATCCTGGATAATTGTCCTTGAGTTATTCTTGCACGTTCTGCTACTTCTTTTTGGGTTAAATTCAAATCTTTTCTTGTTTTTTCCAATTCCACAATTAATTCTATAGCTTTTTTATCCTGTTTTGAAACTCCCCACTCTTCAGGGTTGAATATTTTACTCATAATTTCCACTCCTTCTTAAAGTTTTGGATATAATTATATAATAGAATGAAGAGGGAGTTTAAACTCCCCAGTCTTCATTACCTTAATTGCTTCTATAGTCAGAAAGCCTTGGGATTGCGAGATCTATATATCTTTGCGGTATTTTAGATTCTTTCTTCTCGAATATTACAAGTGCCACTGCTTTTTCGTTTTCATATGCATAAAGAATTCTAAAATGTAATGGACGTAATTCGAAAATGTTTTTGCTCACATTATCAGCTTTTGGCCGGGATACATCGAAGCCCTGTAATTATAAATAAGTTAAATAATTTGAGATTACCTTGAACTGCTCAGGCTTCTTTTTACTTATTTTAGTTAAATCTTTCTCGATAAAACCAATTTCTTTGTCCACTTTACCTTCCCGCAAATATGTATTTATACATATTATATCACCATACGCAAAATATGTACACATACATAAAAAGAAACTATTTACTAATTGTGATCCATTTCTCTTCTTCTCTTCTCCCGGCGTATACTCATTAACAAACAACGATCATCCAAGTGAGGTGTAAAATATGCGCAGACTGATGTACTTGCAGAAGGACTGTAAATGCATGTTGAACAGCTTATAGGCGCATTTGACGCATATGCTGAAGGCGACTACGAAACAGCGTATGATCAGACAAGAGAGGCATATCACCACATGTTCATGACAGACAAAGGACTTTCCGGAGCCATCGTAACGCAGATGCCTGACCGGTTCATGTCAGAAATGCCTGAAGAAATGCCGAATACGTCACTTGCCCCGCCAATCGAAATTTATGAAACAGGTTACTATCAGGCACAATAATATAGTAACAGCCATTTTACTGAAAACGGCAGCCTCTCCAGAGGCTGCCGTTTCTTTATTGATCTATCCAGTTATACAACTCATCGCCTATCATTAAATTGTTGAATAACCATCAGCAGAGGTAAAACGATGATATAAAAAATGAAGAAAGTGAAATATAATCCAACCTGCCAGTTTGAATTCACTTCATTTATAAGAACATTCGTTACCAACAATCCTTCATTAAACCTAAAAATATAATTGGACATAAAAATGATTCCCATTAAATTAAAAGAAGTAGATGATAATCTGAAGTATGTAATTGACGTCATACTATTTAAAATCAACTGATATTCCAGTGTTCTAAGTAATACACCCAACAACACAGTCACTATAAAAAAGATCATCAAATAATTGAAGATATATATTAAAGAATCATTCAACAAAAACAACCAGTTGAAATCTGAGAGTACAGAATAAATTTCCAGATCGCTGATAAATGATGTGTTTAGACCAAAGATTCTAATTACAAGTGTAGTTATGGACATTAACAATAAAATAAGAAATAAGTCACTTATTCTGGAAGAATTGAAAAAATTCCATAAACTGTTGATTTTGTTATCCTCTTCCTGGCCACCCTTAAGTTTAATGCCGTCCAACTTTATATTTTCCAATGTTTTGCTTATATCTTTTATATAATTTTTATCCATCGGTCTCTCCTATTTTAATGTTTTCATAAAAACACATATTTCATCCAGTCTACTATACTTAAGTTAAAGTTCTCCACTCATTCAAAAAAGCATCCACACTTATCCGTGTGAATGCCCTTTACTGATCTATCCACTTGTACAATCCAATTCTGTATCCCCACATCTTTGTCAGTTCACTGAACCATATATCTTTAGAATGGTCCCTTTCCATCCAGTTTTCACCGGACAGACTTGGTGCAGCAATATAATTGATCTCATGATTCGCATCATTCACTTTATCGAAAATGAACTCCGCCCTTTCGACATGATAGTCACTTGTCACCACCATTGCGGAATCAAAACCTTCCGCATCCATGACATCCATCGTATTCTTTGCGTTGGTATACGTGCTGGTTGCATCGTTATCGACAATCAAGGCTTCTTCAGGAATGCCGTAATGCCCTGCGACTGTCTTCAGATCAGAGACACTGCCGTCCTTTTCTGCCGCAGTGATCAATACCTCATCGGCATAGCCTTCCTTGTATAGATCAGCCGCTTTCTTCACTCTGCCCTGGTCACCGCCGCCAAGCAGGACAATCACTTCACTTTCTGCAGGTTCATCCGCTTCAACAGGAAGAAAACTATCAGCCAATGCAGTGCCCACAAAGACGAGCAGCAGACTGCTTATGGTCATTATAAATTTGAGATTCATATTTTCCTCCAATTAAAAATCCCGGCACAGGACCAGGATATTTTTCGCCAGGTGACTATTCTTCTGATTAAACACTCTATATCTGTAAATCAATTATATTTATATCAAAAGTTAATGATAACAAATATACCCGCTCCGGGGATAATAAAACCCATTTTCCCACAATCCATCCCCTACAGATAATCATTCACAGACTTTCGGATGCCTGTTTCAACACCCATTCCAAAAGTTTTCGCCTGGAAACCTAAAGTAACGGGGAAAGCAGCCGGGACACAGATTCCTTCACTCTTTTATAGTAGGAGCGGTTCTCATACATCTCTTCGGTCATTTCTGTGGAAGATTCCATATCCTTATGGAAAGTCTTCTTCATCTCCTCTGCGAATTCTTCATGATAGATGAAGGTGTTTATTTCAAAATTCAGTTCTGCACTCCGCATGTCCACGTTCGCTGTGCCGATGGATGAAACTTTATCATCGATCACGATGGATTTGGCATGGAGGAAGCCGACGATCGGCAGGAAGAACAGGACCATCAGCCATGCCCATACAGATGTTGCCTTTTTATTCTCGAAAATGACGATAAACACCGCCAGTATGATATTTGTAATCAAGGCAATATTGCTTACCATATTCAGCCATTGCCAATCCAGAGAAAACACATCAACCACCCGCTTCACAGTTCTTCATACACATGCAAACACTATTACACGTTTCCTTTTCCGGACTTTGTAAATCCCACCTTTTACATATACCCGCTGAATGCGTCTCCTATCCTGTTTATCCTTCAATCAGCGGGGGAATAAACCACCAATCACACTTACATCAGCCAATCATATAAATAAAGGAGACAGATATCATGGGAAAGATTGAATCATTCTCAAAAGAACATCAGCTGCTCGACAGAATCGACCACTATAAATCGAAGAACCTGCGTGATGACCGGCTGACTGTCATCTCGGAATTCAACCTGGATGACGCATTGATCAACCACCCGAATGTGAACCAGAAATCCGCCAAGGGCGACGCCTGGGATCAGATTGTCGCCTGGATGGCAGGGGAAGATCCCGAGGATCAGGTCATGGATAAATTGCACCTTGAGAACCACGAAAAGGAGATATACAGAAAATCACTCGAGAACGGGAAGGCACTGCTTTACATCGATTATAATAATAAAGACCTGTATGACGATAGAAAGGTCACCACACAGGAAAATGACGCCGATGATCGTCCAGTCCGGCCGACCAACAAAGTCACACGTCAGGATGAAGACAGCATCCCGCTGCGCGAGGAACAGCTTGTCGTTGATAAGAAGAACGTGAATCTTGGTGAGGTCGTCGTCAATAAGTACACAGACTCGGAAGTCGAGGAAATCGACGTCCCTGTGGAACGGGATGAAGTGAGTGTTGAAAGACGTCCGGTTGAAGGGGAACCTTTATTCGAAACATACAACCAGGATGATACGAACGATGACATGAATACCATCCGCATCCCGATCACGAAAGAACGGATCAAAATCATCAAAGAACAGGTGGTCACAGAAGAGATCATCATCAGAAAAGAGAAAAAAACAGATACGAAGCACATTTCTGAAGTCGTCAGCCACGAGGATATAGAAGTGACTGAACTGAAAAATGAAGATGACAAAACAGACGAAAGAAAAGACAGATACTAAAAGAACACTCCCGGCACCTGCTGGGAGTGTTCTTAAATGCAGTAAGCCGACAGCGAGAATCGAACTCGCATTGCAGCCTTACCATGGCTGTGTTCTGCCATTAAACTATGTCGGCAAAATCCAAAGAATATATGTAATGAAACATTCTAATAGATTATAACATATTTTAAACAAAACGGAATCATATATTTCATGAAAAATGCCACTTTAATGTTAGCCGGAATTTCATATCCGCTTATACTTATTCAACATTTCTGCCGGTATATGACAGTAATCATCCGGACACTTGTCCAGCCTGTCCTGATGTTCTTCAGCACTCCTCACGTAATTTACAAGCGGCAGCACTTCAACAGCGATACGGTCATGATCATTTCTTTCCCTGATGAATTTCTCCGCTTCTTCGAGGTGTCCGCTCTTTTCGCTGTATATACCGGTTCTATATTTTTCTCCTGTATCCCCGCCCTGCCGGTTCACACTGTATGGATCAATGATTTCAAACAGGTATCCCATCAAATCCCTGATCGTCAAAGCCGACGGATCAAATTCTGTCTTCACACATTCTGCGTAACCGTCATACTCACCGTCAAGCTGCTGACCTGCTCCATTGGCACGTCCCGCTTCTGTCGATCTGACTCCCGGCAGAGTCTTGATGAACGCCTGGACGCCCCACAGGCATCCGCCCGCAATATATACTGTCTCCATATTGAAGCTCCTTCATCCAAAGATAAAAATCCAGCTGTTCATACTCCAGTCTATCCATTTTCATTTTGGACATCAATCAATTCTGATGTTCTATTCTGTAATCCATCTCTTCCTGCGGTGTCAGCAGACGCTGTGCCTTACCGACATTTCCGCCTTTGCTGTTCCAGATCACGTTGTGGACTTTAACGGCATTCGAGAAGTCGCCGTCTTTCCAGGCGAGCAATGATTGCTTATAAAAATCCTGATGCGTGTAGTCGGATTCTTCAAGGATTTCAAGCATGAGGTCGATGGATTTTTCCGTAATCGGGACATACCCCCACTTTTCTTCGGCATAGACTTTCTGATGCGTCATGCCGTGAAGTCGGTCGGAGAAGACACGTTCGCTCATGCGGCCGTCTTCGGATTCATCGGATACCTGAAATTCCTTTTCCCCCGACGCCAGTTGTTCCAGTTCCTTTTCTTCTTCGCTGGTAAGTGTCACAGTTTCCCTCAGTTCATTTTTAGAATTAATGAAGAAAAAAGTGGTGATGAGGGCCCCCGTGATGATTGAGAGAGTCCCCAAAATGATAACCAGTTTCAATATGCTGTTCATAGAATCCCCTTTCGTAAAATATATCACTGCTTACTTAGAAATGAATCTTCACATATTTCATTTCTTCCTCTTTCGTCATGAGACGCAAAGCCTTGCCTGTGATTCCATATGATATTGTGTACCTTCACCGCATTTTCGAAGTTACCGGCCTGTGATTTCACCAACCGCTATCCTGTACAAATCGGAATTCAAAGATGCGGAAATATCTGTAGCAGGTTCATTTTCCTTCTCATTTCCATTTGTAAATAAACTCACTATGAACCCGGCTGTAATACCTATTACAAACAGCAAGATAGATATTTTAAACGATACTTTCAAGCGCTCTCTTCTCACTATTCATTTATTACATAACTTACCTTTATTTTACTGTAACATTTCGAAATATTGATTTGTAGATGAAAATTAACTGTTTATGTAGGTAACACTTCAGATCTTTTAGCTCGGCGGGTACTGCAGTGAAGCGGCAAAATCCATATTCTCCAACTTAAGAATGTATGCATGGCGCTTAAAATACGCTACACTGGAGTAATGGAGTAACAGCGGAATCAGCATGTTATAATCGTAGAAATATAAACAATGGAGTGTGTGATTGATGGTACAGCTGACTGAAGAACGGATACGCAGACTTTATTCGGATAAATTTTTTAAAAGAGGCAAACACTATTTCCAGACGGGAAATGTACAGGACGTCATTTATGTACCTGAGAAGAATATATGGCGGGCAAAAGTTACCGGCAGCCGGACGTATAATACGCGCGTCATCCTGAATGACGATGAAATAGCCGATTTCTGCGACTGCCCCGCCTATCCGACGTACGGCGAGTGCAAGCACATATGCGCCACCCTGCTTGCCATCAGTCATTCACAGGAACAGGAGAAGCCGCAGAAATCAGACCGCAGCTTTTTTGAAAACAGGTCATCGAACAATCCCCGCTACGCAAAAGCGGATACGCTCATCGACTTTTTCGGCGGACATGTCACCCCTTCCTACAATAAATATCCGCTCCATGTCGAGTACACCCTCAGATCCTTCAAGGATGCTTCAATGAGAGAAACGTTCGACATACAGCTCAAGGTGGGCGAAAACCGCCTGTATGTCGTCAAGGACATCCGTGAATTCCTGGAAGCTGTGGTTACGGGAAAGGAAGTCGAATTCGGCACGCATTTCATCTATCGTCCGGACTATCACACATTTTCGGATGTGGACATGCAGGTGCTCAATCAGCTGATAGACATTAAGCAGACCGAAGACTTTTACAATAAAAACACGCGCAGCTGGATGCCCAGGCAGAAATCGAAGGAGCTCACCATCCCCCGGTCTGCCCTGGATGGACTGCTCGCGCATTTGAAATACATGAACTGCAGATACAAGGACGGGCAGTTCGCCTACAGACAGCTCGAAGTGTCAGAACAGCCGGTGCCGATAACATTTTCCCTGGAGCAGCCGGATGCTGAGGAATACCGATTGAAAGTGCACGGCGTGCTGGACGGGACATTCTACCATATGTACGGATGGTACTCGGAAGACGGCATCCTGTACAAAATGTCCGGCACCCAGGAGGAAATGCTTCCTGTTCTGCAGAACAGCAAAGGGACACTGGACCGCTTCGGCATCACCATATCTGAAGACCAGATCGGGGATTTCATATCACGGGCGCTGCCCGGCATCAGGCAGATGGGCGAGGTGTCACTTGAAGGAGACGTCTCTTCACAGGTGAACGAGACACCGCTCGCCATCAAAGTGTTCGTTGATCAGTCGGAAATGTCGGTGGATGTGACAATCAATTATCATTACGGCCCCGTGGTCATAAACCCGCTCGATCCGTCCGGCGAAAATACGGAACAGACAAAAGAGATACTGATCCGGGAGTATCCGAAGGAACAGGCATTCATGGAACTTCTGGACAGCCGGTCCATGGAGCAGTCGGACGCGGCTTTCCATATCTCGACGGATGAGGCATTATTCCGCTTCCTGCATGATACGCTGCCGGATATCGAAGATTATGCGGAAATCTATATGTCACCTGCCTTAAGGGATATGCTTCTTCCCGACCCGCCGAAGGCGACAGTATCCGTCGACGCACCGGCATCGAACGACTTTCTGGAAGTCGATTTCAAAATGGACGGCATCGACCCTGAGGAAATCCCGGGCGTTCTTAAGGCAGTGCGGGAAAAACGGCGCTTTGTCCGTCTGCCGAACGGTGCATTCATGCCGCTTGAAGACAGCGGACTTGCTGAAGTCGCCGGCCTGTATGATGAAATGGAGCAGAACGCAGTCACCAGCACGGACGGTTCAATGACACTGCCCATGTACCGCGGCATCGAGATAGAGGATTCACTCATGGATCTCGATGACAGACAGAGTGACTTCAGCAGCAGTTTCCGGGACTTCATATCCTCCATCAAAGAGCCTTCAACAGAAGAGATCCGGATCCCCGGGAAACTGAATGCGGATCTGAGGCCATATCAGGAGACGGGCTTCAAATGGATGAAATCATTGTCCGCACACGGCATCGGCGGTATACTGGCCGATGATATGGGGCTTGGCAAAACACTCCAGTGCATCGCTTATGTATTGTCAGAAATGGAGGCAGGCACTGACAGGCCATTCCTGATCGTGACACCGGCGTCGCTCATCTATAACTGGAAAAATGAATTCGAGACATTCGCACCCGGCACGGACGTGACCGTCGTATCGGGCAATGCGGCTGAACGGGAAAACATACTCCGGAACACCGAGCAGCCGGATGTCTATATCACTTCCTACCACACATTGCGCCATGACCAGCAATACTACGGCAGCATGATGTTCCATGCCCTGATTCTGGACGAGGCCCAGGCAATCAAAAACCACCGGACAAAAATCGCCCATGCGGTAAGGTCGGTCTCAGCGCCGAGACGCTTCGCATTATCCGGCACACCGGTGGAAAATTCAGTGGACGAACTCTGGTCGGTGTTCCAGGCCATCATGCCGGGATTCCTGCCCGACCAGAAGACATTCCGCAGCATCCCTCCGGAAATCATCGCCCGGCGGGTGAAACCCTTTATTATGAGGAGGGTCAAGGAAGATGTCCTGACAGAGCTGCCTGACAGGATAGAGACCGTGCACTATACCGATCTTGAAAAAGATCAGAAGAAATTATACCTCGCCTATCTCGATAAGATACAGAAAGAAACCGAAGATGCGCTGGCCGGTGAAGGTTTTAATAAAGGGCGGATGAAAATACTCGCCGGCCTGACCCGGCTCAGGCAGCTGTGCTGCCACCCTTCCCTCTTCCTGGATGATTACAGCGGCGTGTCTGGCAAAATGGAGGCACTTTTTGAAATCATTGGAACTGCCCTCCAGAACAAACAGAGGATGCTGATATTCTCGCAGTTCCCGAGCATGCTAAAAATCATCCAGGAACGATTGGCCAAAGAAGGCAGACACAGCTATTTCCTGGATGGCAGCACACCGTCGCAGGAACGCGTCCGCCTGGTCGAGTCATTCAACGAGGGTCAGGAAGATATCTTCCTCATCTCACTGAAGGCCGGCGGCACCGGGCTGAACCTGACAGGCGCGGATACCGTCATACTGTATGATCTGTGGTGGAATCCGGCTGTGGAAGAGCAGGCCATCGGCCGTGCCCACCGGATGGGCCAGAAAAATGTCGTCCAGGTCATCCGGCTGATCGCCCAGGGGACGATCGAAGAAAAGATCAACGGATTGCAGCAGCAAAAAAAAGAGATGATCGATCAGATCATACAGCCCGGGGAAGCGGCGGCATCCTCCATGTCGGAAGAAGATATACGCGAAATCCTGTCGATTTAACATCCGGCTGATGCCGACTGATTAGAAAAATCTCATAAACAGGGCATCATTTGAAATAAAAAACCAGCCAAAGCAGCGATACTCTGTCATCGCCCAAGCTTTGGCTGGTTTTCTTTTGTATTCATTCAATCTTCCGTTCCATTACTGTTTCTCTTTGACCCAGTTGATGATACCGCCGGCAAGAAGAATATCCATGTGACGTTTTGTCAGATCATGCTTCACCGGGATAGTCTCACCCGACTTCTTCAGTCTGACATCGAACGGTTCATTGCTCCGGATCGCCTGGTGGATATTTCTGAATTCGATGATATCCTCTTTTTCAATGCGTTCATAATCTTCCTCGTTCATGAATGTGACGGGCAGGATGCCGAAGTTGATCAGGTTCTGCAGGTGGATCCGGGCGAAGCCTTTGACGAGAACCACTTTCAGACCCAGATAGCGCGGTGCCAGCGCCGCATGTTCACGGCTCGACCCCTGTCCGTAGTTGTGCCCGGCGACGACGATATGTCCGCCGTCCGTCATTTTTACCAACGCTTCATTATGATAGTTCTTATCTACGCCTTCAAAAGCGAATGTACTGATCTTCTGGATGTTACTGCGGTAAGGCAGGACTCTCGAACCACCGGCGAGTATCTCATCTGTTGAAATGTTATCCCCCATCTTCAGGAGAACCGGCAGGTCGAAATTATCCTCAATCGCATCAAAATCAGGGATTGTGGAGATGTTCGGTCCTTTCTTCAGCTCGATGTCGCTGGTGTCTTTTGGCGGCGCCTCCAGCATTTCCTGTTTATTTATAGCTGCTGGCTCTTGTATGTCCGGGCAAGGCATATCGAGTGTCCTCGGATCCGTAATGACACCGGTCAATGCTGAAGCTGCTGCGATTTCGGGACTGCAGAGAAAAACGCTGTCCTCCTGCGTGCCCGAACGTCCAGGGAAGTTCCTCGGTGTCGTCCGCAGACTGTTCTGTCCGGTTGCCGGTGCCTGCCCCATGCCGATACAGCCGTTACACCCCGCCTGGTGCATGCGTCCGCTGGCAGACAGCAGATTGGCGATATGGCCGTTCTCCACCAGCTGCTGGAGCAATTGTCTCGATGTCGGGTTGATATCAAATGAAATTCCGTTGGCAATCTGTTTGCTTTTGACGATTTCACTCGCAACCGCAAAGTCGCGGTACCCCGGATTGGCGGACGAACCAATGTAGGATTGATAGATCGGTTCACCAGCGATTTCAGTGACCGGTACGACATTATCCGGACTGGTCGGTTTCGCAATCAGCGGCACCAGCTCGGACAGATTGATTTCATCATGCGCATCGTACTCTGCATCCGGATCCGCCTTCAATTCCATCCATTCATCTTCACGCCCCTGGCTTTTCATGAATCGTCTCACTTCTTCGTCTGAGGGGAAAACGGTCGCCGTCGCTCCAAGCTCAGCCCCCATATTGGCGATGACATGGCGGTCCATCGCTGAAAGACTGTCCAGTCCCGGACCGTAATATTCAATGATTTTACCCACACCGCCTTTTACACTGTGACGGCGCAGCATCTCCAAAATTACATCTTTGGCACTGACCCAGTCCGGCAGTTCTCCTGTGATCTTCACACCCATGACTCGCGGCATTTCCACATGATACGCCTCACCGGCCATGGCCATCGTCACATCAATACCGCCGGCACCCATGGCCAGCATCCCCATGCATCCGTTCGCACATGTATGACTGTCGGATCCAAGCAGCGTTTTTCCCGGTATTGCAAGCTCCTGCATATGCACCGGGTGGCTCACACCGTTACCCGGCCTGCTGTAATAAACACCGAATTTCTGAGCGGCACTCCTCAGGAATATGTGGTCGTCGGGATTCCGGTAATCATCCTGGATCAGATTATGATCCACATACTGTGCCGAAACTTCCGTCTTCACTTCATCTATGCCCATCGCTTCCAGTTCCAGCATCACCATCGTGCCTGTCGCATCCTGCGTCAAAGTCTGGTCGATCCGGAGTCCGATTTCCTCACCGGGTGTCATTTCACCTGAAACCAGATGATCCTGGATCAATTTCTGAGCAACATTCAACTGCATGTTTTCTCCCCCTTATATAATAAACTTCCGTATCAAAAAATAACCTCTATAGTTACTATTGCACTAATAAGGCTGGTTGAAACTGGATATTCGAATATCATATGCTATTATCTTCATTTTCATCGTTGGGGAATTACTTGAAAATGATTGATATCCTTGTCAAAAGCATTGAACTGAACAGAGTAAATGTCTGAATAAAAAATATGCATATCTTCCCTGAAGGAAAACATGCATATTACTATCTATTTACTATATACCTGTAATCTTTTTACTCTCTATGATTTCATTGTGGAAATCGATGAAACACTGGAAATGTTTGGGATTGAGGTTGCGGAGAATATGAGTGCGTTCCAACTCTTTTTCATTGAGTACTTTCATATACATGACACCCGCTTCATAATTGGATTCATTCGTGTACTCCATCAATTGAAGGTCCAGTTCCTGGATCTCATTGAATGGATAATGGGTGATCTGCCATTCCGACTGTTCACTGAAAGGTCTCAGATTGGACGTGCTTACCGTGACAAACTCATTTTCCAGAAGGAAATACATCCCGCTGCGTGTGAGATTGGTGAGGCAGGTTCCAATGCAGTGCGCTTTCTGATTACGATAGCTGTCATAATCCGCATATTCTTTTAAGAAACGATTGGCGCTGTTTATGTAAGCAAGATCATTCTCACCCAAAGTATGCTCATAGTCCAATACTTCTTCAATGCTCATAGGCAATTCAATATTGTCCAGATATTCATTCAAAGTACGATAAGAAATCATGATTCTTCACCTTATTATTTTATTTTCAGCCAAATCGTTCAAGCAGATGATTCGATACGGGATTGTCATCCCCCATAATTACAATGATGTTTCATAATTTGATTGAATTATACAATTGACTAGATTATATTACATTTTCATATAAAATAGCAAGTGAATTTTTACTTATGCATGAAAAGCGGGATGAAGACCGCTTCCGATCTCCATCCCGCTTGTATTTCAACCACTTTGATTCATTATTTCTCCTTAAACTCATTCATGTTCGTATTGATCTGCCATTTCATGGTAGTTATACGGTTAATCGCACTCTTCGCTTTATCATTAAACTATTGTTCTATTAATTCTTCCAACACTTTCACTACATTGTCTACAGTGAAGCCGTATTCTTCCATAATTCTCTCACCTCTTGCGGAGGCGCCGAATGTATTGATTCCGAGTATTCTCCCCTCATCACCGATATATTCCCGCCAACCAAATGGTGATGCCATTTCTATGCCAAGACGTTTCTTAACGTTTGGCAGGATAACTTTGTCTTTATATATCTGATCCTGTGAATCAAAACGATTCCAGGATGGCATGCTGATAACACGCACATCTATATTTTTTTCAGCCAATCTTTTTTGGGCACTGATTGCCAATTGCACTTCGGAGCCAGTTGCGAGCAGTAAAGCATCCGGCGTTTCTTTCGCTTCTCTGCTTATGACGTATGCACCTTTTTTAACACCTTCATAGGCATTTTCTTTTGTACCTTCAAGTGTTGGAAGGTTCTGTCTTGTCAATATCAGTGCTGTTGGTTCGTCTTTTGATTGCATTGCCAAACGCCATGCTGCTTGCGTTTCGTTGGCATCAGCTGGTCGAATCACAGATAATCCTGGCATTGTGCGTAAGGCTGCCAGGTGTTCAACAGGTTCATGTGTCGGACCGTCTTCTCCAACAGCGATTGAATCATGAGTGAAAACGTATGTGACGGGCAGCTTCATGATTGCTGAAAGCCGGACAGCCGGCCGTAGATAGTCGCTGAATACGAAGAATGTACCTGCATAGACTTTCAAACCACCATGGAGAGCCATTCCATTTAATGCAGCGGCCATAGCGAATTCTCTTACGCCGAACCATATATTTCTGCCTGTGTAGTTTTCACGTGAAAAGTCAGTTTCTCTTTTAAGGAGGGTTTTGTTGGACCCTGCAAGGTCTGCACTGCCTCCAATGAGGTTTGGTACCGCTTCTGCGATTGCATTTAATACTTCTCCTGAAGCGGCTCTCGTAGCGAAAGTATTTTCTCCCGGCTCATAGACTGGCAGTTCTTTCTCCCAGTCCAGCGTCAATTCTCCATTCATTGCCATTTCCAGCTGCCTGGCTTCCGCTGGATATTTTTGTTTATAATTTTTAAGCTGTTCATTCCATCTTAGTTCCGCTTCCGCACCGGTCTTGATTATTTTTTCATTGAAATCTGCATAAACTTCATCAGGTACATGGAAAGGTTCATGTGACCAATCATAACTCTCTTTTGTAAGTGCCGTCTCCTCTTTGCCGAGCGGTGAACCGTGAGAATCTGCAGATCCGGCTTTGTTTGGAGAACCGAAACCAATGACAGTCTTCACTTCTATCAGAGTTGGCTGTTTCGTATTCCGCTTCGCTGTTTCCAAAGCTTCATTTATAGCCTTTTCATCATTTCCGTCTTCAACACGGATGACCTGCCAACCATATGCTTTAAAACGTTCTTCCGTATTATCAGAGAATGACTTGTTTAAATCACCATCAAGTGAGATATCATTCGAATCGTATAAGACGATCAATTTTCCGAGTCCGAGATGACCTGCAAGTGATGCAGTCTCATGGGAAATACCTTCCATCAGATCTCCGTCGCTGACTAATGCGAATGTATAATGATCGACCACAGATAGGCCGTCCTTATTGAATTTAGCAGATAGATGAGCTTCAGCCATCGCCATGCCCACAGCGGTGGCCACTCCCTGACCAAGCGGTCCGGTTGTAGTTTCCACTCCATCAGTATGGTAGACTTCAGGATGCCCCGGTGTTTTTGATCCCCACCGTCGGAACTGTTTTAAATCTTCAATCGACAGATCGTATCCAGAGAGATGCAGCATACTGTATAAAAGCATTGATCCATGACCTGCCGAGAGAACGAAACGGTCACGGTTGAACCATTTGGAATTTTTCGGGTTGTGCGTCATGTGATTCGTCCATAGTGCGTATGCCATTGGAGCCGCACCCATTGGAAGGCCCGGATGACCAGAGTTCGCGTTTTCAATCGCGTCAATAGCGAGAGTCCGGATGGTATTTATTGATAATTGTTCTACAGGAACCTGAGTTGTTGGCATGATTATTTGGCCATCCTTTCTATAATAAGGTCTTAATTTTTCTGCTATATCGTCTGTGGTGCCGGTTTTGCATTGTATTGGCTTTCAATAAAACGCAGCTGATTTTCTTTACCATCAATCAGTATGGAATGCGTTTTATATTCGCCATTATTGCATTTGATTCCATTCAGAAGGAAACTGTCTGTCAAACCTGTTGCGACAAAGATACCTTCATCTGAACAAACAAGATGATTCAGCGTAAGGGCGCCCTCAGGATTTGCAATTCCCATCTTCTTGCATCTGTCTGTTTCACCATCATCCCTTGGTTTCAGTCGTGCCTGGAGTTCTCCCCCCAGAGCACGTATGGCCACGGCACTCAGTACTCCTTCAGGTGCGCCACCAACCCCAAGAAACATATCGATATCGATGTGTTCCATGCATGTTGCAGCAGCATAAAGTACATCGCCGTCCTTGAATAATTGGACTTTTGCTCCGGATTTTCGGATGGTATCAATGTATTCTGCATGACGTGGTCTGTCCTGAACAGCAACATTCAGTTCCGATATATCCTTACCATTCGCTTCGGCGACCATTTTCAGATTATCAATCAGTGGTGCCTCAACATTGATTTTGCCTTTTGCTTTTGGCCCGACGGCCATCTTCTCCATATACATATCCGGCGCATGAAGCAGTGTGCCTTTGGGTGCAGCAGCAATGACTGTAATTGCATTTTCCTGTCCATTCGCAGTGGGCGTCGTACCTTCGATCGGGTCCACTGCGATATCAACTTCAATAATTTCATCTCTGCCTAATTTTTCACCAATAAAGAGCATCGGTGCTTCATCTATTTCACCTTCACCGATGACGATGGTCCCCTCCATCGGCACCTGATTCAGTGCATCACGCATTGCAGTGGTAGCAGCATCATCTGCTGCTATTTTGTTTCCTCTGCCAATCCATGGAAAAGCGGAAATCGCTGCGGATTCGGTTACTTTCAAAAATTCTAATGCCAAGGATTGCATTATAGGTCCCCCTTCATTTAACTGCATTGATCGCCGGAAACTGCTTCCTTTACTAAACCTCTGCCAGTAAATTCATTCTCTTTTTCAATAATCTTATCCACTTTGCGTTTGGAACCTTCTGTCCACTCTACATTGATATACGCTTCTGCCACCTTCTTCGCTACTTCTTCTCCTATAATTTGAGCCCCCATTGTAATAATTTGAGCATTGTTACTCAACTGGGCTCTTTCAGCAGAATACACATCATGAGTCGTTGCTGCGCGGATGCCTGGATACTTGTTCGCTGCAATTGCAACACCGATCCCTGTTCCACAGATCAATATCCCACGATCCATTTTCTCTTCACTTATAGCTTCAGCAACTTCGAATGCTACATCCGGGTAGTCTGTTGAAGCACATGAATGACAGCCGTAGTCCACTAGTTGATGATCTGTTGTCTCTTCCAAAAATCTCTTTACTGCTTCTTTCAATTCAAAACCATTATGATCGCTTCCAATACCGATTCTCATTATTATTCCTCCAATAAGTATAAACTTTCGTTAATTTTCATTTTACATCGTAATGTTTTGTTTATCAACAATATACTTTCATTATTTATCTTTTATTTTCGTTTGTTGTTTTTATAAAAAAGAACCAGAAATAATCTCTCTGATTCTTTTCATTTTAATGTAGTTATTTATTTAAGATACATATTATTCGTACTTCACAATAATAATTATAAGCTCGCCTGCTCCGCCTTGGCTGCATGTACTTCTATAAAGTTCTGGAAAGACTTCAGAATCAGATGGGCTGATGTCGCACCTGGATCCTGCGCACCGATGGAACGCTCTCCTAGACGGCTGGATCGTCCTTTTTTAGAAACAATATCCTTTGTGGACTTCATTCCTTCTTCTCCCGCGACAACCCCTTCTGCAAAAGCGCTCGGAAAATCTGCAGTTGCATCGAAAGATTCTTCTAATTTAATGAAGAACGGTTCAAGTGTATCTATCATTGTTTTGTCCCCGACTTCTGCCTGCCCACGTTCTTTTACACCTTTTGCGAAAGCAATCCAGAATGCCGCTAAATCTGCATCATTCACCACAGACTTGTTTTTAACAGCTTTGGCGCCTCTCAAAAAGCCGGTGGCATAAAGCGGTCCCACTGAAGAACCCACAGCACTCAAAAATGTTTTCCCCACAGAGATATTGATTTTTCCACAGTCCTCTTCAGATGCCAGTTCCCCCTCCAGTTTCTCATCGATTGCCTGCCAGCCGATAGACATTGTAACCCCATGGTCCCCGTCGCCCAATTTGCGATCAAGCTCACATAAGTAATCTTTTTCTTTTTCGATCATACTGACGATTTCTTTATAGTACTCTATAAAATCTTTTGCTGTTAATTCCATTCTAATTCCCTCCTATTTTTTTATTTTTGAACAAACATCGGGCAATCTACCGGGTGATCAATCGCCTGTTCCAATTCATCATCCAATTTCATCAACGTTACAGAAGCACCGCCCATTTCAAGTGAAGTAATATAATCTCCGACATAAGATCGGTAAATTTCTATGCCCATTTCACTTAAAATCTGTTCAACTCTTCGGAACATGACATATAGTTCCATGCGTGGCGTTGAACCCAGTCCGTTGACAAGTACTGCGACTTTGTCTCCTTTATTGATTTCAATATCTGCAAGAATATCGTTTACCAGACGATCTGTTACACTGTCCGCTGATTCTAACGGTCCTTTTTCCAGACCTGGTTCGCCGTGGTGTCCGAGACCGATTTCCATTTCATCCTCACCAAGCTCAAAACTTGGTTCGCCGGTTTGCGGCAGTGAACATGGCGTCAGTCCAACTCCCATGGATCGCGTATTTTCATTCGCTTTATTAGCAACCCTGACAACATCATTGAGATCATAACCGAAGTCAGCTGCTGCACCAGCCGCTTTGAAGATGAAGAATTCTCCTGCGATTCCGCGACGTTTTTCTTTTTCTGCTTTTGGTGCGGATGCCACATCATCAGTTGCCAGTGCCATACCAACCTCAATGTCCTCTTCCAGGTCAGCCATTTCAGCCGCCATTCCAAAGTTCATCACATCACCTGCGTAATTTCCGTATAGATAGACAACACCTGCACCTTTATCGATATTTTTCGTTACCTCCAGGATCGGGTCAGGAGATGGAGAAGCGAATATGTTGCCTACCGCGACTCCGTCAGCCATACCAGCACCGACGTATCCCATGAATCCAGGTTCATGCCCAGATCCGCCTCCGACCAGGATTCCCACTTTTTCTTCTCTTGTTTCTTTGGCAGTAACAAGCGCCCTGCCATTCTCAGGCACTTGTTTTATATGTTTGGGATGCGCTTTCACATAGCCTTCGACCATTTCTTCAACTATATTCTTTGAATCATTCATTAACTTTTTTATCGTTCTCCACTCCTCGTTCAATGTATGTTGTATTTTAAATAAATTTTTAATTACTTAGCATTAAGGTGCGGTCTGTACCTCTTCTACCAATTCTTTTTCTGTTTTCTTCGTTTCCTGTTCCGGGAGTTTCAGGAATCGTGTCATCACTGCAGCGACAAAATAAAGTCCGCCCATGATCCATACAAGGCCCTCAGGTCCGACTGAGTCAAAGAACAGTGCGACAAGCGCCGGTCCAACGAATACACAAAGTCCCGCGCCGAGATTCAGGATGGACATTGCCGCCCCTTTGTCCCCATCTCCAACTAACGAAGGTGTAAGAGCTGAAAGTGGGACGAAACCTGCAATACACGCACCCCAAAGCATGCCGATGATTGCTACAATCACAATATTGCCGGTGAAGATCTGCGGTGCATAAAATAATGACAATGTGAAGACACCACATCCAACAGCACCGAACCATGTCACTGTATTTCTCCATCCCATCTTATCACCTACATAACCGAATATCAGATTGAATGCGATATTTGAGATGAAAATTGTGCCCCATATATTGAGCCACACTGTAGTTTCTATGCCGTATTCAGCAAGGTATATTGGCAGGAACAATGGGAACGCGTATTGGGAAGACTGATTGATGACACGTACAACACCAGCAATGGCCACTTTGGGTTCCCTCTTAAGTATTGTGACTCCATTGAGCAGTTCTCTTAGCTTGGAAGTACCTTCCCCTTCCGCTTTAGTCTTAAGTTCAAATGTATCACGGTTAATGACAATTGCGAAAACTGCACCGATGATTACCCACAGGAGACTGGTCCATAATGTAGGAATATGTCCAATGAGTTGGATGGACCAGCTTGAGTAGAAGGCACCGAGTACGCTCAATCCTCCTGTAAATACAAACCAGAACCAGCCGACAGCCTTGCCTAACTGTTGAACTGGTGTGCGGTAAGTAATCCAGACGAGAAATGCATAGGCAAACAGCGGATATCCAAAACCTCTGATTGCATATGTTGGAATCATGAGGCCATAGTTCAAATTAGGTATTGCCAAACCGACGAAAAGTATATGTCCCACGATATAGAACAGGACACCCAGCATCATTGTCTTTCTTGGTCCTATCCCTTCTACCAGGACGCCAGAGAACCATGCACCAATTGCGATGGTTATACCATAGGCTGTTGTAAGGAACGCAGTCTGCTGCACGGTGAGTCCCTGATCTACCAGATAAGGGCTGATCCAGGCAAGCTCCAGTCCATCCCCCATCATGAAAATCATTACACCAAGATAACCCCATACTAAATGCGACGGCAAACCAATCTTATCCAGAAAATTATTGTTTTGTGATAAATATGACATTTCCCATCCCCCGTTTCATTCCGCAGCAGAATACTACGGTTTCAAAATCACTTTCAATGAATTTTCACCTTTTTTCATAAGCTCAAAGCCTTCTTCAAATTTTTCTAATTTTAATTGATGTGTCACTACACCCTCAGTCGGGAAATCGCCGTTTGCGATACTGTCTATGACAATCGGATAGCAATAAGGGCCAAGATGGGATCCCAGAAGATCCAACTCCTTGCGGTCACTGATGATGCTCCAGTCCACGGTTACCGGTTCGGAAAAAACACTGAATTCTACGAAGCGGCCTAATTTCCTGATTGCATGAAGCCCCTGCTCTACAGATTTAGGATGTCCTGAAGCTTCAATATAGATGTCACAACCGTAGCCTTCAGTCATATCCTTGATTTCCTGTACAACGTCCACTTCCTTTGGATTCAATACAATGTCCGCTCCGAATTCCTTTGCGAGTTTAAGCCGGTCTTCCTTCATATCCAGGACAACTATTTTACTCGGCCCCGATTTCTTGAGGGCACCGATCATCCCAAGACCCAGTGTGCCTGCGCCGGAGAGGACTACCACATCCCCCAGCTGGGCTTGAGCTCTCTGTACTGCATGGAGGCTGCAGGCATAAGGTTCAATTAAAATGGCTTGCTCAATCGGCAGTTCTTCCGGCACTTTGAAGTTAATTGCTTCTTTTGTAAACTTCATATATTCAGCCATGCCGCCGTTCACATTCTTTTGGAAACCGTACAGATCGTGTTTTTCACACATCCAGTACTGACCTCTGTTACAGAACCTGCAATCCCAGCAGGGAACGATCTGTTCAGAGATTACACGGTCTCCAATTTCAAAATCTGTCACTGCATCCCCTTTTTGAACAATGTGACCGATGAATTCATGACCCGGAATCATCGGAGCTTTTATATAAGCCGGCTGTGTTTCATCTCCCCAAAAACTTGGTGCACCGTCATATGCTTTTATATCCCCCGCACAGATGCCACATGCTTCCAATTTAATAATGATTTCTTTATCATTTTCGATTTCCGGCGTACTTACTTCTTCATATCGATAATCTTTCGGTGCGTATGCTACAACCGCTTTCATTTTTTCAGGAACTGTCGAATTCGCTTCTTTTGTTTCTACTGTTTCATTCATAATTTGTTCTCCTTTTTATATAACTTTATAAAACGATATTTTCTGCAGGACAATTATTGCATTCGAAGTAAAGTCAATCGGACTACTTTATAGTATTGCCGCCATCTATCACGATATTTTCACCTGTAATCAAGTTTGCTGCATCTGTTGCCAGGAATAAAGCAATCGCTGCCACTTCTTCAGGGTAGCCAAATCTTCCAAGAGGTATTTCTCTTTTGGCTTTTTCGCCTTTTTCTCCAGCCCATGCTTTTTTACCCAGTTCCGTCAGTACAACAGTTGGAGAAATCGCATTGACCGTTATATCGAATTCTGCCCATTCAAGCGCGAGTACTTTTGTCATTCCAATGACTCCGGCTTTACTGGTGCCATATGCGACATGATTATCTAGTGCGATTAATGCGGCTTGGGAAGCCATGTTGATAATCTTGCCGCCTTCCCCTTGTTTGATCATTACATTTCCAATTTTCTGGCTCATTTTAAATGCACCGGTAAGATTAAGCTCAATCGTTTTATTCCAGTAGTCGTCGGAAATATTCTCCGCATCGTCCAGTAATGCGATACCGGCACAGTTTACAAGGATATCAATTCTGCCAAACTTATCATTCACTGCTTCAACAGCGTTGTCTATACTGGAATTATCCGTAATATCACAATGGATACCTACTGCATTTTCTTTATCAATTTCTTTCGCAATTTCATTTACATTTTCTTTCATGTCAAAGATAGCTACTTTCGCGCCTTTTTCAATATATAATTCCGCAACAGCCTTGCCGATTCCACTCGCTCCACCGGTGACTACAGCCACTCTATTTGTAATATTGAAGTTCTTATCAAATCCTTTAAATTCCATAAAATCCTCTCTTTCGCTAAATTTCATCCGCTTAAAAGGTATTGAATGATGCAAATTCACTGGCAGAAATATGAATAGATTATGATATACTGCCATTAGTAAATGCAAATGAACCTGTGCGGTGCTTCGCATCTTCTGATCAAAGATAAGTATTATTATCTAAAGCTTTGACAAAGGATATTCTGCAATCGTTTTCAATCATGTTTATAACAATTATATTATCATTTATTTTCGTATTGTCAATTATATCATTATATTTTTTTGTTATTTTCTGATTTCATTATTTATATGTATAATACAAAAGAAAACGAAAATAATGATGACGTCATTTGAAAGTGCTGATAAAATGAGAGAAACTGAAACATTTTAAATTACTATATAAATAATGGGGATGAGAAGTTCATGAAAATGTTCGCTAGTGAAAGAAGAAATAAAATCATGCACCTTCTGCATGACAAGCAGAGGATAACAGTGAAAGAACTTGCCAAAAAAACAGGAGTATCAGAAGCGACACTGAGGTCAGATCTTACCAGAATGGAAAAGGATGGTTTACTTACCAGAACCCATGGCGGTGCCATTCTTAACGAGTATGCTGATAATGAAACCAGTTTTTCTGTCCGTGAGAAAAGAAATAAAAAAGAAAAGAGCGAAATCGCAAGAGAAGCTTTCGGCTTTATCACAGAAAAGCAATGTATCCTCCTGGATGCCAGCTCCACCGCTCTTGAATTGGCACGGTACTTAAAACATCAGCCAATACGGTTGACCGTCGTGACGAGCGGTCTCCAGTCAGCATTGGAGTTAAAAGAAAATCCTGATATCACTGTCATAATGATCGGAGGCGTGGTAACGAACGGGTCTACTTCCATTGAAGGAAAATTGGGGCTGGATATTCTTGATTATGTAAATATAGATATCATGTTTACCTCTGCAAGTGGTTTTTCCCTAGAAAAAGGATTAACAGATTTCAATCTATATGAAGTTGAACTAAAAAAAGAAATGGTTAAAAGATCACGGAAAGTCGTTGCTGTGATTGACAGTTCTAAAATCGGTGTCAATTCAAGTGCTGTCTTTGCCAAAGTCGGTCAGATCGATACACTGATTACAGATAAGCCGATTGAAAGTGATATTGCCGAGGAACTCTCCAGTTACAACATATATTTGGCTTCACCTATTATGAGCTAAAATAGAATCACGATTATTAATAAAAATATAAACGCTTTCCAGTGAACTGGAAAGCGTTTATATTTTTAAAATTAATTCTCTATTTCTCAATCTATTTCTTGAGCTCATTCATAATCGTGTTGGCTCACGGACTGACGATGACTTTTACATAATAATCGTCGATTAGGCTCATCCCACCGATGATGAGATGCAAGCGGGGCTCATTCAGTTTTTATAGTTTGTGACACTGTCTGGCTCGCCAATGTTTTCGAAAACTTTTCTTCGCCATATACTCATATTTTGAATTGCTGGTTTCAAGTTCCTGTATTGACGCGTAGGATTCTACTCCGAATTTCCTGTCTGGCTGACAGTACATTACAACATTCTATTTTCATCATCTCTTTTTATTTTTATAATTAGAGATGATCGGTTTGATATAGTTTAATGCCTTTTCTCTTTTAACAGGATCTTTCAACGTTTCTTTAACGATTCTGATGATCTGCTTCTTCATACTTCTTCCCTCATTCTTCTTTTCGAGATTTTCTTAAGTGTATCATCTCCATTGTCCGGATTAAAATTATTAATCTGCATAATAAATTCTGTGCCCGATCAGTTGAATAAAAGCCGGCAGCGGGAATCGAACCCGTACCTCTGTCTTGTCATCGCTGTGTTTTCCCACCATATCATCCCCTTTCAAACAACAAAAGACAGATCCATTACTGAATCTGTCCCTACATAATATTTATACTTTCCAACCCTCTTCAACCGCTACTTCTCCATCTGTTTCTTGAATTCCGTCATAATGGTATTGGCCTGCGGTCCGACGATGATCTGTACATGATGGTCATCAACCTTCACGACACCATGCGCACCGGTCTGCTTGATATTATCTTCGTCGACCAGACTCATGTCATCGACGACGAGGCGAAGCCGGGTCATGCAGTTCTCATAGTCTGTAACATTTTCGCGTCCGCCTACGTTCTCAAGCACCTTCTTCGCCATATACTCATATTTGGAGTGGCTGAGTTCGAGCTCCTGTTCCGCTTCGTCTGATTCCGTTCCGAAGTCCTCATCCTTTTCACGTCCGATGACCGGAATGTTCAACTTCGTAATCAGGAAATAGAATGTGAAGTAATAAAGGACCCCGAATGCCAGACCGATCGGCAGGATGAAGATGCCGTTTTCCGCGATGCCGAGATTAAGCCCGTAGTCGATGACACTGCCGCCCCATGAGAAGCCGTGCCGGATGTGCAGCAGATATAATGTTGCTCCGGCAAGTCCCGTGTATACCGCATGGATGAAATAAAGCAGCGGTGACGTGAAGATGAACGTGAACTCGATCGGCTCGGTCAGCCCGGCAATGACAGAAGTCAGTCCGCCGGAAGACATCAGGGCTTTCGTCTTCTCCTTCTTACGTTTGTATGCAGCACGGGTGATGGCCAGTGCAATGGCCGGCACACCGAAGATCATGACGATGAAAAATCCGCCGAGGAAGTAGCCGGCTGTCGGATCGCCGTTAAGGAAGCGTGTGATCTCACCGGTGACCACTTCACCGCTCGGCGTTTCATAACTGCCCAGCCCGAAGTAGATATACGTGTTCAGTACGTGGTGCAGGCCGAACGGCAGCAAGAATCTGTTCAGGAAACCGAACAGGAATATGCCGAATGCGCCCATTCCGACCAGGGCTTGAGCGAATGAATCGATTCCCGCCTGGGCATACGGCCAGATGAGTGAGAAAATGCCTGCCACAGGAATCATGATCAGGATGATCAGTGTGATCGGCCATTTCTCACCGCCGAAGAATGAAAACATCGCCGGCAGTTCTGTATCTTTGAACCTGTTATAGATTGCTGCTGCAATCAGCCCCGAGATGACCCCGCCGAATACGCTCATGTCGAGGTTCGGGTTCATCAGTGTCAATCCCTGGTTCAATACAGTAATGGCGAGGTAACCGGTCAGCGCCGGAATCCCCCTGTCCTTCGTCTTCGCCAATCCCATCGCAATACCGATGGCGAGCAGCACATCCATGTTTTCGAATATGACGCCCGCTGCCTGGAACAGTGTGATGTTCAGCAGGTCTTCCGCACTCAGACGGAACAGGATCCCCGCAATCGGCATGGCGACGATGGGAATCAGCATGGATTTCCCTAAGTTCTGCATGAATTTCTTCATTATTTATACCCCCTTGCTGAGGTCACCGTAGGTGATCAGCTCAAATCGTGCGTCGTCCATCATCTTTTTTCTAATCCGTTCGTCCGTCAGTGCATCCAGTTCCTCAAGCCTGGGCATGACATACGTTGATCCGCCCATAAGTGATTTGTCGATATAGGCCGGATGGCACATGATTTCTACCGTTTCTGCGCTTCCGAATGTTTCATAAACCTTGTCGTTGTCCGCAAGCAGAATGTCCGGTTCATACTGGAAATAACCCGTGGTGGTAAACTCAGTAGCCGCTTCTTCAAAGTTGTTCCTTACCGGCAGCCTGTATTCATTCGCCAGTTCTTTGAACACCGGCAGCATAGGTTCCAGTGCATTCACATGATGATGGCTGTCGAGATGCGTCGGTGTGAGTCCGGAACCCAGAAACTTCTCGATCTGTGCCTTCCACTCCTGATACAGCTCCTCCTGATCGATATGGAATTTCCCCTGGTAGTTCGAGTTCTTCTTGAAATCACCTCTTGGATCCACCAGTGTGTGATGCGTATCAAGCAGCGGTCTGCCGCATGTAAGTGTCAGATGGACACCGATACCCAAGTTTTTATTCGCATGCCCCAGTTCGAATGCATGCCCGGCTGCAGGCATATTCGTCATCAGTGTCGTTGATGTCAGCAAACCTTCCGTATGTGCATCGATGATGCCGTGGTTGACACCCCGGGAGTAACCGAAGTCGTCAGCGTTGATTATGATACGTTTCATTATTCATCCCATCCCCTTTAGTCATTTCAATTCCGGCCAGTAGTCAATATTTGCCTCAATCAGGTCTTCCAGTATCGCTTTCGCCTTGTTCACATCCGTCACCGTCCGGTTCAGCGTCAGCGCCTGGAGCATCTTCGTGTAACTCTGTGCGTAGTAGGCATCGACGACAAGCTTTTCGTATGCATACTGGTTCTCGATCAGTCCTTTGTAGAACGCAGGTATCTCCCCGACCGCAAACGGTTTCGGTCCGTCCGCAGTCAGCATTGCCGGCACTTCCACCATCGCCTCATCCGGGATGTTGGAGATGATGCCGTCATTTTTCACCATCACGATGTAGATATGGTTCAAATGATGGATGAGTGACGCCGCCGCACGAATCATGTAGGCACCGTGGATATCATCCGTCAGCTCCACCCCGTCCAATGACTGGGTTTCGATGATTTTGTCGCACGTTTCATGGACACGCTTCTGGCGTCCGCCTATCACCTGGCGCGCACGGGTGTTATCCGGATCCTCTTTGGCTGCCATATCCTCCGGGTAGAAATAGTACTGGAGATACGTGTTCGGCAAGTATTCCGGGAAATCCATCAGCATCTTTCGTGCAGTGGCAAATGTCGCCTGCCAGGACGCATCATTGGCGATTTCACTGTCAGTGGGAATAAACCCCTCGTTGACGATTTTGTCCTTAATTGTCCCGGTATAGTCCTGCCCCTGTTTGTCCTTGATACTGGTGAACCAGCCGAAATGATTGAGTCCGAAGTATTCAGGGACGAGGTCCCACACACTTTTACCAAGCATATCCGCATAGCTCTTCATGATGGCGATCGGCATATCGCATATATTGAGCAGTTTATTATCATCCGGGAATTCGCGCTTCAGGGCTTCCGCCACGATGGCCGCCGGGTTGGTGTAGTTCATGATCCATGCGTCTTTGGAATAAGTTCTGATATCCTTCACCAGTTCGATCATGTCGGGGATGGAGCGCATGCCGTAAGCCATGCCGCCCGGCCCGCATGTCTCCTGTCCGAGGACGCCGTGCCTGAGTGGAATCATTTCATCCTGCTCACGCATCTTGAGGCCGCCGGTCCGGATCTGGAGGAATGCGACATCGATATCCGTAAATGCCGTCTCCTTGTCCGTCGTATATTTGAATTCCTCAAGCTCCGGGTATTTCTCTTTCAATATCACTTCCGTCGCTTTGGCGATTTTCTCCTGCCGTTCTCGATCCGTATCATAAAATGTCAGTTTGCCGAGCGGCAGTGTTTTCTTCTCAGCAATCAGACTCATGATGATGCCGAGTGTGTAGGTACTGCCTCCGCCGACAATGACGAGATTCTTCTTCTCCATCTATGAAACCCCTTCCAATATTATTTAATATCAATTTAACACAACACTTTCATAATTACAATACAACTTTAATACAAGTTTATAAAGATGTATTAATTATTTAAAACAAATGATAGAATAACGGTAATGAAACAGAGAGGTTGAGCGTGGTATGTGGAAGTCTACAACACCTTTATATAAACAGGTTGCGAACAAAATCAAAGAAGATATCATATCGAACAGAACAAAGGGCGGGGAAGCCATTCCGACGGAGACGAAACTCGCGGAAATGTACGAAGTCAGCCGGGTGACGGTAAGACGCGCCGTCAAGCTGCTCATTGAAGAGGGAATGGTGTACAGTGTGCATGGAAGCGGTACGTACGTCAGCGAGAAAAAAATTGAACATGATATTTATAAACTGCAGGGATTTACCGAAGAGATGAGCGGTCTTCACAACAATCCCACCAATGAGATACTGGAGTTCCAGCTGACAGAACCGTCAGAGGAAGTAAAAGAATATTTGAAGTTAGAGGATGATCAGAAAGTCTACTATGTAAAACGGTTGAGACTCGCAGACGGAAAACCGTTGATATTGGAAGAGTCGTATCTCCCGTTTAATCTCTTTCCCGATCTGTCCGTCAATGTCCTGAAGGAATCAAAATATGAATACATCCAAAATAAAGGATTTAAAATCAGCAAAAGGCATGCCGATCTGAAGCCAATCCTGCCGACGGAAGAACTGATGGAGCAGCTTCATCTTGATGAAGAGGCACCGATGTTGTGCCTTGAAGCCTACTCCACTTTCGATGACGGCACACGGTTCGAATATTCCAAAGTGTACTACCATCCAGTGAAGTATACGTTTAAATTTGTGTCGGAGAAGTGATTTGACTAATTTGAAAAAGGAGTAACTATAATGGCAGCTATGTATAACTTACTAAAAGAAACTTCTTTTTATGAAGATTTTATCCAACATTATAATATGGATAATACTTTAATATGGCTAGTAATACTGATACTTTTAATGTATTATATTTTCACTTTCTTCAATTCCATTACTAAAGTATTTGCAGATGAGAATAAAATTAATTCGTTAACGAATATAATAATAATCATCATTCTAGTTTTTTTTACTGAATATAGCTGCCACACTGCTTTTATACATCATTATTATAGATTTCATGAAATTATTTAGTAATGATATAATTTTATTGCTCATAGGATTATTTGTTATCATTTTTATCTTTCATTTATTATTAAATTTCATAACTTACGCTTTTAATGATACTCTGATAAATCGGGATCTAAAAACTGTAAAAAAACACAATAAAAGAATATTTAAGATGAAGTTTAAAGAAATTAATAATTATTACGATATACGTTCTCTCATGCATAATTATAATAGATCTCATAAAACAGAACGTGAAAATAAATATGTAGTTAAATATTATAAAAGTTATCTTCAACTCAAAAAAAGAATACTAGATAGACAAAAAGTGAAACACCTTCCTATCACTAGTTTTTATATTTGGAGTGTTTTAAGTCAGGTTAGTTATATCAGTTTTATTAATGGAATTATAATCCTTCAGATGAATCATGTGATTCAACAAGAGAATTATAATATTTTAGTATTGTTTGTTTAGCTTATAGTTATTCAACTAATTTTTGTTAAGCTTATAAAATTAGTTGATTAAAGCCATCTGTTCATAAAGATGGCTTTAAATCATCATTGTTTATCTTTAAGTCTTTGCTTATCTAAAACTTTTAAGAACTCATAATATCTTTTATCATACTGCTCACTCAAAGAATAATCTTTTACTATGTTACTATTTCTTTGATTCATGTTTATACTTGCACCAGACAAATTATCAAAATGAGTTCCAGAAGCAGCAATGATTGCCGCTCCAAAAGCGCTACCTTCATTCCCAGCAGGAATTATCGGTTTCTTTAGCACGTTACTTCTTATTTTGTTCCATACTTCATTTTGCCCGGCAGATCCCGCACTAAATATATTTTTTATAATCACTCCATACTCAGTTTCCAGTTTTTCATAAGCCATTCTTTCTATAAATGCCACTCCTTCCATTCCTGCAAGGAAACTTTCTTCATCAGTGGATGTATTATCAAATCCCTCTACCTCTTGATCTTGGAAAGGAAATCGTTCACCTTTACCAATCAGTGGATAATGAAATTGCTCTGCCAATAAATTTTCGTATGCATATTTATTGAAATAGTCTATGTTTTTATCAAAGTCATGATAAGACACCCATTTTGCACCTATATTTGATGCGCCGCCTGGCATCCATAAATTATCAGGATGTTTATGGCTGTAGAACACATCATCTTTTACATATTCTTGTGATAAGCCCTTTATTACCATGGTCGTACCAATTGTTGTACACCAGTCTCCTTCTTTCGCACATCCTGTGGATAAGAGTCCTGTGCAGCCATCAGTCATACCTAAAACAACTTTAATTGTTTGTGGCAAACCCGTCTCTTGGCTAATTTGTTTCGATAAATTTCCAACTATTTTTCCTGGTTTATCAACTTTAGGGAAAAGGGATGATAATTTCAAGACTTCACCTAAATCATTCCATCTTTCATTAAAAACATCATAACCACTTTTTAGAGAACTGCTATAATCTGAAACGATTTGTGTGCCAGTTAATAGTAATATTAAATAATCATTTGCATGTATAAACTTATACACATCTTTCATATATTTTTTTCGTTCATTTTGAAACCAAAGAATTTTACCAAATGTAAATGACTTGTTTAAATTACCATCTGTCAACTTTTTCAAATAAGAAATCCCAACGTTATTATGATACATAATGGCATTATAAATGGGTTCCAACTTCTCATTTATAGGCACTATTGTACCTGAGGTGGATGTAACACTTATAGATTGTATATCTCTTATCGACCTCCCTAATTGACCTGAAACGGCTGATAGCACTTTCAATATTGATTTTCTCCAAACCTCAGTATCTTGTTCTGGACTACTGATCATTTGCATATCGAACTTTATACTTTCACTGGCAAAGATGTTTCCATTCTCATTTGAAACGATAGCTCTTACTCCTTGAGTTCCTAAGTCAAGTCCTATAAATAATGGCATAGATCAATCCTTCTCCACTAGATGGATATCATCATTTATCTTCAATAATTCAAATTTGTCATTTTCTGTTTTTAAGACCGCAACTGATGTATTAGCACATTTAAATGATCTGTATTTTGACCATTTCGCTTCGAATAACCCTGTAAGAAGCAATCTGATAATAGTATTATGGGCGACAATCATTACATTTGATTGTGGAAATTTGATTGATACCTCATCGATTAATGATTTGATACGTGAGTAAGCTTCCAACATAGTTTCACCATTTCCACCCGCTTTTACATCACCTTTAGAAGTAGTTTGCCATTCGCTCCAATTTTTACTGAACCTTTCACTTATTTCTTCTTTTGTGTATCCTTCCCATTTGCCAAAATCAATTTCCAATAATCTCTCCTCAACTGAATAATCTTCCGTCAAATAACTCATAGTTTGTTTTGCTCTTGTAAGTGGTGATACATAGAATGCTGTAAATTTAACGTTTTTAAGTTTTTCAGATAATGCTCTACTCTGCCTATGGCCTTCATCATTCAGTTGTACATCTGTTCTGCCACAGTAAGCATTATTATTTGCGTTATGCTCTGTTTCACCATGCCTTATCAGATAAAAGATCGTCATTCATCTAACTCCAATCTTTGAAATTTATCAGAAACTCATAGATGCCATTATCGTTATTAGATAAAGTTTTAAAATTGCAGACATCTTTGACTTCTTTGATTGCATTATCTACTGCTACATTAATACTCACAGCTTCCAGCATCTGAATATCATTATGACTATCTCCAAATGCCATTGTTTTTTTATGGTCTATTTTTTCTCTATCAATTATTAGATTTACAGATTTGGCTTTTGATATATTCTTTTTCATCATTTCAAGAAAATAAGGTTTAGTTATTGTTATATTATAGTCGTTCTTCAAATCATTCGTAGTATTGTCCAACACCTCTCTAATAAGACTCGGATGCCCCAAACCCATTAATTTAGGATAACTTTGTGAGGCCTCCATCAGACTCTTAACTTTTTTCTTTTGCTGCCCAGTTATATTTTGCTCTATCTCCGTATATTCATTTTCTGTCTCATATACGATAAATTCATCAATATAACTTTGAGCATATAAATCATTCGTATAAATATAGTTCATAAGTTTCTTGATATCTTCCTGCTTCAATTTTTCTGAGAATATTTCTTTTCTTCCATATTTTAATAACGCACCGTTATAAGCAGAAGTGTATATATTCTCTTCATTTAAACCTATGGTACTGATTACATTTGTTATCGAATAATCTGATCTCCCGGAAGCAAACAAAAGAACATTATCATTCTTTTGAAGTTCTCTCAGCTTAAATTTCAATTTTTCATGAACAGCACCATTCTCCATTAAAAGAGAATCATCCAGATCAAAAGCAATTAACCATCTTGTCAAATTTTCACATCCTTTTTAGGTGGAACAGTTCATTTTCTGTTCCACCTCTATCAGGGTCATTTTATTCTGTAGTATTGTACTCGTGTTGTTTTTCCAGAGAAACTTCTTCACCTAAAATTGATAGAACATGCATCTTATAGGAGACATATGCGTTATATTCCAGGCGCTCGACCATGTCATAAGCTTTTTCTATACTTTTATCCATAATGAGTATTCCATGTCTTTCTAATAACAGAGCCACTGGTAGGCTATCTCGTGTCTTAATATAACTTCTAACACTTTCTGCAAGTTCAGGAGTAGTTGCCGGTTTATAATCAAGACACTTTATTTCTCCCAATTTCTGAGTGGCTTCGGTAACGTTAGGCATATTTTCTCCTATACTTGCCCAAACCATTGATTCTTTTGCATGGCCATGTATAACACATTTAATATCTGGGTTTTCTTCATAACATGCCATGTGCATATTGATTTCACGAGTTAAGCGTCCTTCTCCTTCAATGATATTCAAATCTTTGTCGACGACTAAAATCTGAAATGGACTTAAATCACAAAGATAATTTTGTGACATCAGAGTTGGAGTCATGATAATATGATCATCATTAACTTTTAAACTTAAATTTCCACCGGCAGCGTTAGTTTGAAATCGATCAAACATTATTTTTACTGTCGCGCACATCTTTTTTCTTTCTTCTGCATATAACATTATCTCACCTCTAAAATTTTTGTGTTTTTATTAATAAAATCGAATTGAGCCGGATCTATCTGACAACTTCCATGATGCTGTACTTTACTTGCAGATACTATAATCCCCTGCTTTACTCTTTCATGAATTGAACTATTATTACTAAGTGCGTAAATATATCCTCCAACAAAGGCATCACCTGCACCAGTATCACTTTTCACCTTAACTTTGGGAGGTGTAATTCTAAAAATTTTACCGTTTGCCATATACATTGCGCCTTCACCGCCAAGACTACATACTGCATTTTTTACTTTCGATGTCAGTTTTTTAAATTTCTCACTGAGGTCTTCATTGCCATCGTACAAAGTTTCCAGTTCATGCTCATTTGGTTTTACGAAATCGACACCTTCTTCCAACGATACCTTTAAATATTTACCTGCTACATCACAAGCTATATAGGCATTATTTTTTCGAAGAACCTTTATTAATTCTCTGAAATCTTTTGATGAATAACCAGGAGGTGGTGAACCTGCAATTACAATAATATCGTTTTCTTTAACTTGTTCTTTCAAAATTTTGATTAATTTATTTTTATCTGGTTCTAAAATATCAGGGCCTTTTTCAGTAATCATATAACTGCCGCCTGAGTTATTTATAACTACAATACTCTCCCTTACTGATTCATTTTTCACTTCGATATAATCATGTCGGATATTATAAATTTTCAAAACTTCATAAAATTCCTGTTTATTCAGCTCACCTGAAAAACCAAGTGCAATATTCGATTTATTTAATTGCTGCAATATCGCTGACACATGGGTTGCTTTTCCACCTAAATCTATAAATTTCTCCTTTACACGATTGTTTTTCTCCTGTTCCAAGTTGCCTTCTAGATATTTTATTTTGTCAATTGCTGGATTTAATGTGATAGTATAAATCATTTTATCCATCCTTTAACTGGCTATGTTTCTGTTTCAATCTCTCGATTCTATTCTCGTAAGAGTGAAATAGGAAATCAGCAGCATAATACCTTACCAATAGTGCTATCGCAAAAGCTATAAACCACATTTTTATATCTTTAGTGAAAAATCCAATTATCATTAATGCTGCTCCCAATAGCACCATAAAACTCCAAAATAATTTGCTTTTTAAAATTAGATTCATTTATTATCACTCACTTATATCAATTGACTTCTTTTGCTTCTGCTGAAAAATACCTTTTGTTATCTTTTTGCCTTCCTATGACGAAGTATGTGAATATTGCAAGCCAGCCTATCGAAGCAAGTATTGCCCACCACTCGCCATTCATCGCATTTGCAAAGAACAATTTGAATTCACCATTTTCAATCGTGCTCCATGTCAGCATGCTTCCTTCTTCCACATTAACTGCCCCTGTCTCTTGAGCCAAACGTGTAATATAAGGCGAGAAGTAAGTAGATATATAGAGGAATACAGGTGCAGTAATCACTCCATAAATAATCATTCTCACTAAGTTACCTCTAGTTAGAAGAACCGCTCCTACTACTATGGATAGATTAATGATTCCGCCAAATGGTAGTACAGTATTTCCAGGCAGTGTCACTGCAAATAAGAGCAATACCGGAACAATTATAATCGCAGTTACCCAAATCTCATTTCTACCAGCCAATATAGGCCAGTCCAAGCCTATTAAAATTTCACGATCTTTGAATCGCTTTTTCATAAAATCAGAAATGGCATCAGAGATTGGTGATAGCGCTTGCATAAATAACTTGGAAACCATCGGGAATAAAGTCAGAGCGGTAGCAGCCTGAATGGCCAATATTAAAGCTTCTTGAATACTATAACTCGCGGCTAAACCAAGCAAGAGACCAATAATACCACCCATAATATGGTTTTCTGCAAATACACCCAACTTATCTCTCAATGCTTCAGCATCCATTTTTTTATTGAGAAATGGTACTTTATCCATTAACTTATCAATTGGATAAAGAAGTGCAGCGATCAGAGTCATATGATGTGGTACAGTAACACCCGGGATTCCAGTCAAATCCTCAACTTCTCTTCCCCAAACATCTCCAATTTTCAGTTCTACTATTACTTGTATGCTTGCAACGATAAAACCGGCAACAATACTTCCTGATAGATAGGTCACTAAAATTGCTGTGAATATTTTGCCCCAAACATTCCACACATCGACATTTAATGTTTTCGTCCACTTAAAAGCCAGCATGACGATATTTATGATGACCAGTATCGGAAACATCAAGAAAGCGAATGGCCATGACCAAGTTATAGCTGCTGCTGTAGTCCAACCCCCATCAACAGAAGTTAAATTTATACCAGTATTCTCAGCAAAAGTTTGTGCTGCAGGACTGATGGAAGATAACATATAATCAACTACCAGAGTCATACCTGAGAAAGCAACACCAAAGATTATGGCCGCACTTAATGCATCTTTAAATTTCATTCTTGCTACAAGACCAATAATAAGCATTATTATTGGTACAAATACAGCGGCTCCCATATCTAACACATATTGAACTGCATTTTGTAATACTTCCATATAATTTTCCTTTCTAAAAAGTATTTATTTTAAAGCATCAATCAATTTCTGTTTTTCTTCTTCAATTCCCATTCCTGTCAGAAACGCTATACCATCTAATGTTGGTATATCATACTCTTTTGAAGTTTTAGTTATCGATACATATACATCTGCTGATCTGATATAGCTATCTAATGACTTAATATCCACAGCTTCTACATTCGCTTTAATTTTATTCTCATCTAGAACTTTCTTGACCTTAGACGCTACTGTTTGACTTGTTGCTACACCACTACCACACGCTACAATTACATTTTTCATAATTACACTCCTTAAAATAATTTTTTTAAATTTTGTTCTAATTCCTTCTCATTTTTACCATTTAAAATCATTTTGGATATATCTTCATCCTCAAATTTTCCCATCAAATCAGATAGCAATGATATTTGTTTTTTAGGGTTTTTTATTCCTAAAAACAATACAATCTTTACCGCGACCTCTGAATTCACATCACCCATATTTTTAAACTTCAGATTTTCATTCAGTCTTATAAGATAAATGAATGGATGCTTTATATGAGGAGCATCTGTATGCGGGATTGCTATATTACAATATTTTGTTTCTAATCCCGTCGGGAATTCTCTTTCTCTATTCACCAAAGCCTCCAGATATGTCTCTTCAATGTATCCTAGGTCGACAAGGTGTTCTGCGGCATTCTTGAATAGATCTTCCTGGGAACTATAAGATGCATCCAAAGTTATTAGTGTTTCGTCAAACAAACTACCATATCCCACATTCGTAACTCCCTTCTATTAAATTAATTAATTCTTTTTCATTCGATTTATATAATCTCTTCATAAATAATTCATCTGTGAAAAGACTGTTTAACTCTAGTAATTTTTTTACATGGGCATTATTACTTTCAGGAGATATGCATAATACGCATTTTTCCAAAGAAGGATTGATTAATAGTTGGTAATCTTCTTTAATTGCTCCATCTTCTACAGGAGCATGCGGCAAATATACACCTGGACCAATTATCATCGTTTCAAACTTTTCTTCAAATATACTCATAGTACTGTCCAAGTAGTTTTGATTTATCGAATTTCTGTTCTTGAGTAGATTTAATCCTTTAGCGGCCATCTGAAATATATCTTTATCCCTGACGAATTTAATTTGTTCTTCTCCTAACAGTTCCAATGAGTTATTAAAATCCTCTTCTTCCGTTTCAAAAAAGGTGTGAGCCTTATCTTTTATAGTTTCAAAATTTTCTTCAGGTATTACATCTTTGAGAAAATTCATGAGCTGTCTAGTTTTTATATTAGGATCAAGTTCAAAATAAGTCTCAACTTTCTCTATAAAGGCCTTTCTCCCTGGATCAGAAAAGAGATTTTCCATGATAAAAACTTTTTTATTAGTTTTTAATGGAATAGTGCTGAATACGATATCAACATTGGGCTTTGCTTCGTAAAACTGCCGCATGCTATAAGTTCCAATATAATTAACATCAGAGAACATATCTTTTAATTGCACTTTCATTAATTCAGATATTGAGTGTCCGCTGTGGCATACAACCACTGCTTTTAATTCTTTATTGTTCCTGTACTCCTCATTATTCACATAATACATATGACCAAGGACAATCATTGAAAGATAGACAATCTCCGCTTCATTCAAGCTAATATCTTGATAACCATCTATAATTTCTTTTACAACTTCATAAACTGGATAATACCTTTGTATAAAATCATCAGTTACTGGATTTTCGATTGTCAATTTAAGGTTCTTACGGACAAGAGCAGGAATAAGATGCTGTGTCAATTTAGATTTAAATTGGTTATTTTTAAAATTAAAGGCGAGTTTTTCTTCCAACTTCATGGTGATATAGTCTACGAACTTCTCAATCTCTATCTCACTTTTGATATCAGATTCAGTTTTTAAATCCACTCTATTTGCTCCCAGGAATACTAATGCCAAATAAGTTAAATCCTGTTTTGTTAATTCAGGGTACCCCCAGAAAAGATCCTGTATTTCTTTAAACTCTTTGGTACTGCTCAAGTCCTGGAATCTTATTGATAACTCCCACTCTTTCTCTGTAACTTCAGAACGCTTTATCATAATTAATATAATGTAGGGCAATTTGTTTAAATATTCATCGCTTAGCGTGATATTTAGTTTTCTTTCCAGTTTCCTAATCCGCTCAGTAAGCAAAAAATATTCACCTTTAACCATGATTACTTTCTCTTCTAAAAGACTTCTTCCGTTAGGATATTGGAACATTCTGTCCACTACATTCATAATTTCAGCTCTGACATTAATTTCCTTGCCTTTAATTAAGTAACCATACTTTCTTTGATACTCGATGTAGATATCATTCTCAGATATATAGCTATTGATGGCTTTAATATCATTCGTTAAAGTATTTTTACTCGCCAGACAATGTTGCGATATATCATCCAAAGAAAGGTAATCATCATTTAGAGCAATTTTCAAAAAAGCAATATCCCTCCTGACCTCAGGCTTATAAATAGGAGTTAGTTCATCAATAGGAATTTGATAATACTCAGCAATCAACGTTGTAAATTCATTAGCAATATAAATCATTTCTCCATTGTAAATGATTGCTTCTTTTCTAAAATGTGTATTTATATCGTTAACAAGATTAGCTATTTCCTTGCTTTCGATATCAAAATGGCGAGTAAGGCTTTCGATTCTTTCATGATTGATATTTAATAAGTACCGTACGATCTTCTTATACTTTTTAATCATTTATACTGCCTCCTATTTGTGCACAACCCAATTATATATCAGAATTTTTAGTTAAATGACTCTTCTCATCACAATCTGAAAACCATACTGCTTTTGTATTGTGATGATCTTATAAAAAACAAAAACTTCCTGATTATCATTGTGTACACTGTGTGTACCAATCGATAATACAGGAAGTTTATTAATCTGATTTTCAATATAAATGGTCGAACACTATTTTTTATAAGTAACTTCTGCCCCCTACTCACTCCACCGATACAACCCGAATCTGTATGCCCACAGCTTGATCAGTTCACTCCGCCATATGTGTGAAGCACCCGGTCCTTCGTACCAGCGTTCTCCGTCATCTGATAACGATGCGATATATTTGAAGTCAAAACTCCCATCGTTCAGCTTATCGAAGATATACTTGGACCTTTTTACATGATAATCGCTTGTGACGACCAGTGCTGAATCGAAACCGTGCTCTTCCATGATTTCCATCGTGATGGCCGCATTGGTATAGGTGCTCGTTGCTTCATACTCCTTGATCAAAGCTTCTTCCGGAATGCCATACGCGACAGCAAGCTTGGTACTCTGCGATAGAAACTCTGTTTCTACAACCGGCGTGATCAGTACGTAGTCTGCATATCCCGCGCGGTATAATTCGGCGGTTTTCTGCATGCGTCCGCCGTCACCGCCGAGCATCACGATGACGTCACTTTGAACAGGAGCATCCGAGTAGTTATGGTTGAAGCTGTCAATCAGCATGAGGACCAACAACAGTAACAGGAGACAGATTACAATAACTATGATTCTTATTTTCATGGGCTCTGATGCTCCTCTCCATCTTACTTTATGTATTTTTTATCGTCTTATATAAATATATTCCGAAGACCAGCGTCACACCAATCTCCGGAATAAAGACTACACTGCCACTTTTTTCTTTTGTCCGTCGTTTGCTCTGTAGGCCGGAAAAAAATCGGTTTCTGTATCTGCACCTGTCATCCGGCATAACCGGTCATACACTTCCTGGTTCCATATCTTCCTGCCGATATGGAACTTGAACTCTGTGCTGTTGGAAAATCGCTTCTTGAACTTCAATACCGAGTCTTCCTCCGAATTGGAAACACCGCCTCCGTAATGTATGACGGAGAATCCATTCTCTTTTGCCCAGTTCATCGCGGTATATTTCAGCAGATAGGCCGGAGAGAAGTTCAGATACTTAGACCTGGTACCGTTCAAATGGTCATGGATGATATTCCCCGAGATGAAATAAAGGCCCATGGCGATGATTTCATCTTCGTAATATACGCTCGTGGTGAACAGATCGTCGCCGAACTGCCGTTTCATCTCATAGAAGTACTCCCTGTCAAAGTAATAAAACCCTGTGGCATGCTGCCGCGTCATCGTATCGTTGTATATCTCAAGAAATTCCTCGATGTCCTCAAACCCTCTAGTCAAAGTGCAGGAAATCTTGTCATTTCTCAGAAGCTTCCTGACTTTCCTCCGGGCAGACGAACAGAATTCGCTCTGGAATGTATCCTCCGAACATTCCAGGTCTGTCCCCACTGTGTTCCTTATATAGCTGACATCGTACATTTCCCTGAAAGGTTCCTGATTCTGGAATAACGGGTTGAACCTGACGAATTCCGACACGATATTATTATCCCTGCAGTATCTGGTGAAGCATTCCTGGAACTCTGACAGAAGTTGTTTCAGGTTTGTGCACTCATGGATAACGGGACCACCGTAGCCGTACGGCGTGATCAGATCATAATAGCGCTCACCGTCAACGGGCGTGTCTATCTCTCTTTTTATCGCCCCCAGCGTGATATGCCCGTGCCTGCTTTTGATTTCATAATAGAGTGATTTTCCGTTTTCGATCAGCTCGTTCACCTGTGCGTATTCCCTCGTAAAATAGATATCTTTGTTCATGGCAAGTCCTCCATTAGATTCCAAAGACTCTTAATTTCCCCTTAACACTCACGCGTTTCGGGAAAGAGGCAATCTATATGGATTTGCTTCATGAACATTTTCATGCTGACTCTGACGCACGCTTCACAAGCCGTATCTGAACAGGATCCATTCTCTATCTCGAACTTACGCAGCGATCCGTCAAAAGCACCACCCGTGAATCTTTTCCTGCGATTTTCTTTATAAACATCTGCAACGCAGTTCATTTCAAACGCTTCTTTCAAACGTTCCTTCCCTATGCAATCCTTACGAGGTGATATCCTTTGGATTCTCCATTGAGACACATCCAGTCACTCCTTCCCCCTAATTGGATTTTTGTATCACATACCGTGACCGGCTTCCCGACAAAGCGGGTTACGGTATTGCAGCATATATGCAGATTTAAACTACCCGACCAAAGGAAATCTGCTTCAGCTGTCTGCCTTGTTTCCGGTAAATGCCCGGGCCGTACTCTCCCCTTCCTGATTGATGCCTTCGCTTTTCAGCACCTTCTGCACCGTCATGGCCAGGATTTTCAGATCCAGCCAAAAGGTATGGTTTTCCACATACCATACATCCATCTCGAATTTCTCTTCCCACGAAAGGGTATTCCGCCCGTTCACCTGCGCCCATCCTGTGATCCCCGGACGCGTTTCATGGCGCTTCATCTGACGCTCGCTGTAAAGCTCCATATACTGCATCAATAAAGGCCTCGGTCCCACAAGGCTCAAGTCTCCCTTAATGACGTTGATCAGCTGGGGGAGTTCATCCAGGCTCAACCTTCGGATCAATATCCCCACAGCAGTGAGCCGCTTTGAATCCGGCAGCATTTCCCCTTTGTCATCGGTCTCATCCGTCATCGTCCTGAACTTGTAGAGGCAGAATGGCGCGCCCAAGTATCCCGGCCGCATCTGTCTGAATATGACCGGACCGCCCATTTTCATCTTTATCAGGGCAGCGGTGGCGGCCATCAGTGGAAAAAGGATCAACAGCGCAAGTATTCCCGCGGAAATATCGAATGCTCTTTTCATTACGGCACCTCCCATGGACAATCCATTCACTTTGCCCCGCTTATCTCATTGATGATGAAGCGGGCCTTGCCGTTTTTATCTTTAGGGATCGTCTCCACATAATTGAAGTGATAGCGGCTGTCCTGTCCCAGCCGGCGCACGACCCGTTCCTTGAATATCTTATCTTCTTTTTCACCGTAGTCCGGCTCCACCACCAGATTCACCACGAACTCCTTCATGTCCTTCTGTATGAACTGGAAGGCGATCACTTTGTCTTCAATGCCTTCGACCGCCCGTGCAATGCCTACACTGGTCACTTTATTCCCCCTGCTTCCAATCAGATAGTCCGACCTTCTCCCAAAGATCCTGGTGATCCTGATGTCATCGGAATAGGAGTTCAGATAATCTTTGTCAGAATCGATTTCAACCTGATCGTTGATTCTGTAGCGCACGATCGGTGTCGCATAATTGATGAAGCTGGTCACGATCATTTCGTACAGACGGTCTCCGATCCTTTTGAATTCAAAGAGGCCGGTTTCGTGTCCTATCTGATACGCGCCGTCAGCATTTCCGTATATGAACGGCGCCCCTTCGCCGCTCGCATACTGGTCGACGACCGTCGTGCCGAACGCCTTCTCAATATCCGTCTTTACGTACGGAAGCAGGATTTCAGAGGTCGGGAATACCGCCAGCACATCCCAGTCCGCCTTTATATGATTGCTCAGCATGAATTTTGCCACCATATGGATGGCGGACGGGAAACCGTCCAGTGCCGCCGGCTTGAAGCGGGCCATGTTTTCGTAGACATATCTGATGTTATCCGCCGTCAGATGGTTCGCCGTATAAAGCATCTGGTTCATCGACATATTATAGCGCCAGAGAATATTCCTGTGGTCCGGCGGTGTCAGATCCTGCCCCGTAAACGATGCGCGTTTCGCAAATGGCCTGACGCCATTCTTCAATTTTATATAATCCAGGTAGGCCATCCGGTCTGCACGGTCATATTCAGAATCGTAGACTGCCAGACTCTCCCCCGTCGTACCGCTCGTCCCTGAAAATCTGATCTGTCCCTTCCTCCAGGAACGGGCTTCGAGTTCATACCTCAGATCCGATTTGACTGTCATCGGCAACTTGAGGAAACTGTCGATGATGTTGTCATCATCAATCTCGATCCGAGCATACACGTCGATGTGCTGCTTCAAATGGTGCATGAACTCAATCAGTGTCTGCTTCTTATCGAACCCGCCTTTGACATAGCGCAAAAGCGCGTCCCGGTAGAGCTTGTTGTATCTCTCACGCTTCAGTTTATAGCCGTAGGCACTGGTAAATGCGTGCTGCAGAAATATCGGCGACTTGTAGTAGATATTATGTGTCGAGGCACCTATCAGTTCTTTCAGCATTAAGATCACCTTATCTCATAGACTGTTAAGAAGCCGGGCAGCGCAAACTGTCCACTTCTTCAATCAAAATTGCCTTCAACACAAGTGTGACGGCATTTGAAACATGCGCAAAATCACTTTGGAATAAAGAAACGCACCGCACTTTGAACCTTTCCACAACACGTGCCTTCAGTTAAACCGATTCATCCGTATCGCCGACACTCACTTCCTTTCCGGTTTGATTGATGATGAACCGCACTTTGCCGTTTTTCTCTTTTGGGATTGCTTCCATATAATCAAAGTGTATGACACTCTCTTCCCCCAGCCGGCGGTACATCCTGTCCCGGATGATATCTTCATCATGCTTTTCGAATGCATCCTCGACCACCATGTTCACCACATAATGATATCTCCCCGTTTGTACAAACTGCATCTGAATGACTTTTTCCTCCAGTCCGTCGACGACCCATGAAATATTTACGGCAGTCACCCTGTTCGACCGGCTGCCGGTCAGGTAATCGGCCGCGCGGCCGATGATGCGTTCTATCTTTATGTCATCATCGAAGGAGTTCAGATATTTCCGGTCCGAACGGATCTCTACCTGGTCGCCGATCCTGTAACGGACAATCGGTGTGGCGCGGTTGATATAGCTCGTGACGATCATGTCATAGAGGTGATGTCCGACCCGTTCAAATTCGATCAGCCCCGTCTCTTTGCCGACGATATATTTGCCGTCTTCGGTGCCGTAGATGAACGGTGCCCCTTCCGACGAGGAGTACTGGTCGATGACAACCGTATCAAAGGCTTTTTCAATATCCCTCTTTACGTGGGGCAGAAGCGTCTCCGCAGTCGGAAAGACAGCCCTGACCTCAAAATCAGGCTTCAGTCCATTTGACAGCATATATTTGGCGAGCATATGGATCGATGTCGGAAACCCGTCCAGGGTCACCGGCCTGAACCTGACGAGGTTTTCATACACATGTCCCACATTCTCCGGTGTCATGTGGAAGGTTGCATAGAGAATCTGATTCATCGGTTTATTATAGCGCCAGAGAATATTCCTGTGGTCCGGCGGTGTCAGTTCCTGGCCGGTGAACGATGCGCGCTTAGAGAAGGGCTTCACCCCGCTCTGCATCTTTATATAATCCAGGTACGCCATCCTGTCTGCACGGTCGTATTCCGAGTCATAGACGGCCAAATTTTTACCCGTCGTTCCGCTGGTCCGGGATTTGCGCATGATTCCCACCGTGTGTGACCGCTCTTCAAGCCCGTTTCTCAAGTCCTCTTTCACTGTCACCGGCAGCGCAAGGAAACTCTCAAACAGATTGCCTTCATCGATCCTGATATCCCTGTAGAACGGGATGTTCTGTTTCAGGTGATGCATGAAATCGGACAGCATTTCCTTCGGATTCGTTCCCCCTTCCATATAGCGTCTGAAGGCCCGGCGGTAGAGCACATTGTACCGTTCCCGTCTCAGCTTATAGCCGTAGACACTCGTAAACGCATGCTGCATGAACACCGGCGAGCTGAAGTATATGTCATGCACCGAGGTATTCATCATTTTCTTCAACATCATATTCACCCCGCTTTCCAAGGCTGTCATAGAACTTCAGCAGTTCATGATGCATGTACTGCCTGTCAAAATTATCGACGATGAACTTCCTTGCCGCTCCAGACAGAGCTTTCCGCTTTACGCCATTATCGATCAGCGCCTCCAGAGCATCCCTGAGCCCCTTCGCATCATTGCTTTTCACAATGATGCCGGTCCGTCTCGGGTCGATCGTGTCCCGCGCGCCCGTCGAGTCGAAAGTGACGACCGGCACGCCCATTGCCTGTGCCTCGATGCTGACATTGCTGAAGCCTTCACGGTACGTGGGCAGGGCGAATACATCCATCAGGCTGTAGTAATATTCCATGCCCCCCGTGTATGCACAATGGATGATCCGAGCATGGGATTCGATGCTCCGGATGTTTCTTTCTTCAATCGGGTCGCTCATTTCAAAGTCCCCGATCAGCAGCAGTTTCACATGACTGCGGTGCTCCGCGAGACTGATGAAAGATTCTACCAGTTCATTGATGCCCTTATCCCGCGTAAGCCTGCCGGCGTAGCCGATGATAAAGTCCGATGGGCCAATTCCCAATTCATCTCGGAGATTGTTCAGACGGTCCCAGTCGATCGCCGCCGGGTCATATTTTTTTGTGTCTATGCCGTGACTGCTGCCCTTGCCTATCCGGACCATCTTTTCACGCGTGAGCAGTTTCCGTTCGACCATCTCACGCTCCAGGCTGTCGGAGACGACGATCACATGTGTACTCAAACTGCATGCGGTCTTCTCAGTCGCATAGAGGATATGTTTCTTTATTCCCCCGGCGGTCTCAAGGCGCAGTCCCCGCTGGATATAGATCCGTGTCGGGACGCCGGCAAGCCGTCCGGCAACCATGCCGAGCAGCCCGGCTTTCGGTGTACTGAAATTGATGATGTCCGGTTTTTCCCGTTTCAAATACTTAAGCAGACTGTAGAGCGTCCGGATATCCTGTAATATGCTTATTTCCCTCTCGAATGGAATATGTTCAACTGTCATGCCGTCATACGACGTTTCGAAATCCTTGTTGCAGACAACGGTGACCTGATAGCCGTTCTTTTCTATGAACTGGACCTGTTCCCTGATGAACACGACGCTCAGTGAGGAAGTGACGCCCTGAATCATTTTCCTATGCATAGGCTACAACTCCAAACCCTGTTATTTTCATAAAAGCACCCGCTTATGCTACTGACGGGACCTCTGTTCAAACCTTTGTCCCCTGCCCGTTCTTGACCACACGGCCCCAAGTGCGACGATGACGATATAGAAAAATTTGAAGCGGTGCCGGAGTGCCGTCCCCGCGTTTGAAATCCCAAGTCCGAAAATCAGCCATCCGGCGAGGATGCTCAGCAGCAGGATTCCCAGTATGGGTCGTTTTTTGATTGTATCGATGTTACGCGCGAATACCACAACCGAGAAGAGATAGAATACGCCGTCCAGGAAGAAACTGATCAGGTCGTTCATGTTCCGCACGCTCCACGGCATCGGTGAAGCGATGAAATAGATGATCTTGATCGGAGCAAACAGGACGACCTGGAACAGATTATTGACTTCCAGTCCGGTCAGATATGCGGTATCCCCCCGGCTCGATGTGAACGCTTCGTAGATGTTGTCATTGTTGTTCAGCACCTGATCCACCTTATTGAAGATCGGCAGTCCCGAAACGATACTCGGAAAGACCAGCACATAGGTCATGATCAGTGCGAACAGACTGAACGGGACGACGGATTCCAGAGTGAAACGAAATGCTTTTTGGTCATGCCGGTAGAAGATGAACCCGAACAGATAGCCGAGCAGTATGCCGATGATTGCCGAATGGAAGGATGCTGCGAAAAGCACCAGCAGCACACTCAGAAATGCACTGATCCGATCCTTTTCCCTGAACCACCTGATAAAGCAGTAGAGTGACATGACCACAAACAGTGAAATGATGGATTCCCTCAGCAGAATGCCCGAGAATATCAGTGAATGCGGGAAGAATCCCACAACCAGCACAAGCACCATCTGTGTGCGGTGCGGCACCTCCAGCATCCTGAAGATCCGGATGACGATCAGTATTGCCGTGATTGCAATCAGTATATTGAGATACTGGACGAACAGCCTGTCATCCCCGTATATATTGAAGAGGATGCCCAACAGGTGAGAATAAACACCGCCGTAGACCGATTCATTCAGCATGGACAGATCCTCCGAGATCATGATGCCTGTCAGATAGAAGTTCTCAGTATCATCCCCGCTGTGGGGCACCTCGAACACATCCATCATGTACAGATCGGCAAGCAGCAGAAACACCCGCGTGATGAAACTTGCAAATATGACAAGGAAAAATTCCGAGTACTCTATCAGAAGTGACAGCAGCAGCAAAATTGAAGTGATGCATATGAATGTCACTGTCAGATACGTGCTGTCGGGGAAATAAAAATGATTCAACGATGCCCCGAGAAAGAGATAGATTAAAGTAACACCCCAAATGAGCAGCATGTGCCACCTCCAGAACCGGATTTAGTATTTCCTTGTATAGAGTATTGTTGAAATCTGTGCAGCCACGACAGTGAATGCCGTGATGACCGCCACCATGAATGCTCCTCTGATTCCGTATGGCACGATGAGCAGCATCGACAGAATCACAGTGATGACGAAATTCGCCATCTGCAGTATGACCTGGATGTTATAAAGATTGAATATGTTGAGTGCCATTTCGAATGACTTCTCAATGACAATCAGGCTGATGAATGCACCGAGCAGCAGCATCTCCGTCTGATAGCCGCGGAATGCATCCCCGTAGACGAACACGAGGATATCATTGCCGTAAAGTAAGAGGATGATATTCCCAAGCAGTATCACAATCAGATAAAGTCCCAGCAGTCTCAGGAACGCACCGTAGAATTTCCGCAGGCTCTCTGCAGCGGCCGAAGCAAGCTCCGCGATGTAGCTTTGGTTGATGGTGATGACAATGTTCGATGAAATCGCCGCAAAATACATGATCGTTGCATATATGCCGAGATCCTCCACGCTGTGATAATGTTCAAGAATATATCTCGGAACGTTCGCATTCAGCGAGGACAGCAATCCGACAATGGATAACCCGATACCCAGCCAGAAAATATGCCTGAAATGCATCCTTCCGAACAGCTTCGCTAAATGACTATCATAGGATGAAAACCTCTTGTCATACAAATAGTAGACGAGCATCTGTGAAACCAGCAGACTGATGATTGCGACTATGAGCGAGTGGGTCAAAAATACCGCGAGGGCGAAAAGCAGTATCGTCACGATGCTCTTGATGATTTTGGATTGTGCCAGAAATCTGATATTGGCCTCCGCTATATTTTCCGTATATATGAAATCCTCTTTCGTCTCATAGAATTTGAATACGCTGAACAGTATCAGGCAGACGATTTCATACGGTTTGAAATCGATGGTCAGGGCAAAACCCACCATCGAAAACAGGAAGATATAGTTGAGAATGCTTCTGAATCTCGCAAATATCGTATAGCCGTAGCTGTATTTCCGCTGGGTCGGTACAAGATCTGAAAACGAGAATCTGCTGAACAGTACGAGCGGCGCCACTATCGCAAGGAAATAGGAAAACAGCCCCATTTCGTACAGACCGATCATTCTTGTGATGAGGATGACCTGGATCCACTGGTTGAATGAAAACAGCAGCGTGGAGCACACGTGCAGGATTTTATTCTTCATATCGTATCCTTATAGGTCCTTGTATTTCTTCTGCTGGACCCTCTCTGTCATTATCTATCTTCCTGACTTCAAATTGAAAATCATTTTTTCCTGGATCACACCCTGGTTTTCCCATCTTTCGTTTGAGCATGACCGACACTCCCCTTCTTTGGAGAAATCCCTGTTGCACCCCTGCCGGGATTTCCAAGATGCCGGATATCTATCCTTTTCTTTTTTTCGGCATTCGAACTCTATCTTTTTGTGCGCCGCTTACTGGATTGCCTTCTACAGTCTCCACACTGTCTGCTCCCCGCGCAGATCGCCGTCATCAATGATTCCTTTGATATCGATTACGAGACCATCTTCACTCAGATAATCGAGATAATCCCGCTTATTCTCACGGTATTCGTCGTGGCATACCGCAAACATCATGACATTCGTCTGCTCAAGGTCCTCTTTATCTTTCAGATTGATATCATAAAACCTTTTCGCTTCACCCGGATCCGCCACAGGGTCATTCACCGCAATGTTGAAGCCGAATTCATGGAGTTCATTGATGAGGTTGATAACCTTGGTGTTCCGGAGGTCCGGTGTGTTCTCCTTGAAAGTCAGACCCAGCATATTGATGGTCGCACCCTGCACCACAAGTCCTTTGCAGAGCATCGTTTTGACCATCGACGAAATGATGTGCTTGCATATATTGTCATTGATGCGCCGGCCGGCGAGTATCACTTCCGGGTGATGGCCCATCGCCTGTGCCTTATGCGTCAGGTAATACGGATCAACACCGATGCAATGTCCGCCGACAAGACCCGGTGAAAACTTCAGGAAGTTCCATTTCGTTCCTGCGGCTGCCAGCACTTCCCGGGTACTGATGCCGATCTTATTGAATATGACCGCCAGTTCATTCATCAGCGCGATGTTGACATCCCGCTGTATGTTTTCAATGACTTTGGCAGCTTCTGCGACCTGGATACTCTCCGCTTTGTATACACCGGCTTTTACTACCGAACTGTACACTTCCGCGATGATATCCGTCACTTCGTCTGTCTGGCCGCTGACCACTTTCGTTATCTTCTCAAACGTATGCTCCCTGTCCCCCGGATTGATCCGCTCCGGCGAATACCCGACATGGAAATCACTGCCGCCGGCAAGACCCGACATCTGCTCCAGCACGGGCACACAGACCTCCTCGGTCGCACCCGGATACACTGTCGATTCATAGACGACGGTTGTCCCTTCCTTGAGCACAGAACCGACGGTTTCACTCGCTCCGATCAAAGGCGAGAGGTCCGGCTGATTGTGCTCATTGATCGGTGTCGGTACGGAGACGATGATGAAATCCACTGCACGAAGCGCTTCTTTATCAGATGTGAATTCAACATTTGATAGTTCCAATTCACGCCCGTCCACTTCATTCGTCCGGTCGTATCCTTTCTGCAGTTCTTCGATCCGGCTGTCACTGATGTCAAAACCGATGACTTTCCCGATTTTGCCAAAGGCAACTGCGACAGGGAGTCCGACGTACCCGAGACCGACCACTCCAATTTTCCTATTCATCTGCATCACTCATTTCATGATTATGCTTCAAAACATTGAAAAGCAATCATATAACCCGGCTTTCTGCCACCGGCTCCGTGCTGTAGTAGCCGAGATACCAGTCGATGAAATGATTCACCCCGTCCTGTATATCCGTAGAGGGCCTGAACCCGGTCGTCCTGAAGAGATCCTCCACGTCGGCATAGGTTTCAGGTACATCTCCGGGTTGAAGCGGCATAAAGTTCTTCTCCCCCTTTTTGCCGAGTCTGTTTTCAATCGCCTCGATGAATGCCATCAGTCTGACCGGTGCATTGTTGCCGATATTATATATTCTGTACGGTGCGTTGCTTGAACTTGGATTCGGATTATCCCCAGACCACTCAGGATCCGGCTTTGGTGTCAGTTTGACGAGCCTGTGGATTGATTCAACAATATCATCGACATATGTGAAGTCCCGAAGCATGTCGCCGTTGTTGTATACATCGATCGGTCTGTCTTCCAATATCGCTTTGGTGAACTTGAACAACGCCATGTCCGGCCGTCCCCACGGGCCGTATACCGTAAAGAACCGGAGGCCCGTCGTCGGCAAACGGTACAGATGACTGTATGTGTGGGCCATCAGTTCATTCGCCTTCTTAGTTGCCGCATACAGACTGAGCGGGTGATCGATATTATCCGAAGTGGAGAAAGGCTTCGAAGTATTCGCCCCGTATACCGAACTCGACGACGCATAGATCAGCTGCTCGACCTTTTGATGCCTGCATGCCTCGAGTATATTTGTGAACCCGTTGATATTACTTGTGATATAGGCATGCGGGTTCTCAAGACTGTATCTGACGCCCGCCTGCGCCGCCAGATTGATTACGATATCCGGCTTCTCCGACTCAAATATCTCCATCACACTGCCCGTATCCGATATATCCGCCTCATAGCTTTTGACCCTGTTTTGGAGCAGGAGTTCCAGACGGTCTTTCTTGAGTCCGACATCATAGTAATCGTTGAGATTGTCTATGCCGGCGACCGTGTATCCCTCCTGCAGGAGCCTTGCTGAAAGATGGGAACCGATGAATCCGGCACTCCCTGTAACCAGTATCTTCTTCATCTAATGCACCTGCCCTTTCCTATTCAGGCCTTATCTTCTGCGCATCGCTTTGATCATCTGCTCCGTATGTTCTCCGAATACCGCTTTTCCGCTCACCATCTGGGGGAACCAGACAGACTGTCCGAAGATATTGAATTCCAGCAGAACGATTTCGTCATTCTCATCCAGCGTAAAATCCCATGAGATGATTCTCATATGCGGCGTCTTTTCATGCATTTCTTTTGCCACCCTGATGAGTGCATCAATCTTCGGCAACTTATGCCCTGCAAATAAAGTACCAGTGTCCGGATGAGATGCATGGACTTCCCTGAAGAACGTCAATCCCTCGCTGCCAAGCACCCCTTCATCAGAAACCGCCACTGAGATTCCACCGGCCTGTATATTATCGACATGATTGCCGTTCCTGCCCATGCTCAGTGTGATTGGCGCATGGAACACCTCATCTTCCACAAGATAGGTGATTACCCGGAGTGTGTTGATGGATCCTGCATAAAGCTCCTTGAGGCTGCTGCTTGGGACAATCTTTTCCTGCACAATATAATCTTCATCGTAGGAGGCAAGCACTTCATCGAGAGACCGTCCGCTGCGCTGATCGACACCGCCCCTGAAATCGAAGAGCGCAACCGAATCCCCGGAACTTGAATCCAGCGTCGGCTTGATAACGGCTTCTCCCTTGTCTTCAAGAATCGAATCCGCTTTTTCCTTCGTAATGATCTTCCTGTCCCCCGTATAGAAAATTCCGCTGTTGTTGATGAGGTAAGTGTCGGGCATCCTTACACCTTCGATGTCCCTGTAGTACATCGCAAGGAAGCTCTTGTCACTGATCATCCGTCCGACTTCCCGGTTGTTGAGTTTTCTCTCAAGCCTGGTTGTAAACAGCATCTCGGGGAAATACCTTTTGTTGAAATGTCCGGAATAACTCTGATACAGCCGGTGCCACCTGGTGGAAATCCTCTTGCCGTAATGCCTTTCCCATAAGTCCTGTATTTCTGCCTCCTGATGGTCGCTGATCTGTATATCCTTGTAAAGATGCCTTTTCCGGAAAATATTGTAGTACTCCCCTGCCAAAATCTTTACAAGGTACATCGAATTCACTGTCTTCAATAGACCTGCCGTCACTGTCTTCGCATAACTGTCTGTCCTCAAGTCATTTCCTCCTCGGTTTCCAAGACCTCAGATGGCTCCCGTCAATAACTTTAGTCCCCTTTCCATGGGAATAATTTTCAGATCATATAAGGTCCGTATTATACTCCCTTAATAGTCCAACCTGATCCTCTGCCCGTTTCAGGCTAAAATCTTATCGGCGTGTATACGTTCCCTCATCAATCTTATGACCCTGCTGATCTCCTCAACAGTCATTTTTGTATCCGACGGAAGACATATGCCATTTTCAAAAAGATATCTGGAATTGTCCTGTCCTTCACAGAAGTAATCGAACCCTCTGAATAATGGCTGCATGTGAAGCGGCTTCCATACCGGCCTTGCTTCTATATTATTTTCAGCCAGATGTTCTATCATTTCCCCTGCAGTCGCACCCAATTTCGTCCGATCGATTGTAAGGGCAGACAACCATCTTGTGTGGAATGAATCATTGGCTTCAGGCATGAATCCAAGGCCATCCACATCTCCAAGCCCGTATACATATTGTTCAAAAATCGCCCGTTTCTGCCTGATGCGTTCTTCCAGAACTTCCATCTGTCCTCTGCCTATTCCTGCACATATGTTGCTCAAACGGTAGTTATACCCCACATTCTCATGCTGATAGTGGGCAGCCGTTTCCTTGGACTGTGTCGCTTTTTTCAATGCCTTCTTGATCATTATCTCTTCATCCGATATGATCATACCGCCCCCTGAAGTCGTAATGATCTTATTACCGTTGAAGGAATAAACTCCGAATTTCCCAAACGTGCCGCTCATTCTTCCTTTGTAAACGGCCCCCAGGGATTCTGCAGCATCCTCGATAATCGGAACACCGTACCGGTTACATATTTCAACAATACGATCCATCTGTGCTGATTGCCCGTATAGGTTGACGACAATCACTGCTTTAGGAAGCCTCTCATGTGTCTGATAGAACTCGAGAGCCTGTTCCAGTATTTCCGGACTCATGTTCCATGTATCAAGCTCCGAGTCGATGAATACCGGTCTTGCTCCGAGATAGAGAATCGGATTGGCACTGGCTACAAAAGTCAGTGACGAGCAAAAGACGATGTCATCCTTTCCCACACCCAGCAGATCGAGTGCAAGATGTATCGCGCCTGTACCACTGGATACCGCACAGGCTGCTTTTGTACCTGTAAATTCCATAATCTGTTTTTCAAACATATTTACGTTATTTCCGACTGGTGCAATCCAGTTCGTTTTGAATGCTTCTTTTACATATTTCTTTTCATTCCCGCCCATATGGGGGGATGATAATAGTATTCTATTCTGAGACATGATCACGTCACCTCTCCCTTAATTGGACATGCTGCAGTGCACCCGACCAAGAGTTTCCACAGCACTGGTTCTCCGTTAATCAGACTACTTTTTCTTTTACCAGTTCCGGTTTTCTCACATTTTCCTGTCCGATGAAGTTAAGCATGCTTTCCTTCAATTCATTTTCATCAATCGACAGGAAGTTCTTAATATGCGATTCGATTACACTCAATGAAGATTCCGATACCCTACCCCGGTATATTTTTTCGTATACTTGTTCAGGGTGGATTTCCTCTTTTTTCAAAAGCTCCTCATACAATTTCTCGCCGGGACGTATCCCTACAAATTCGATGCCGATATCCTCTTCTGCGAAGCCGCACAGACGGATCATATTTTTGGCAAGATCGACAATCTTTACAGGTTCTCCCATGTCGAGGACAAATACTTCGCCCCCTTCAGCTAATGTACTCGCCTGAATGACAAGTCTTGAAGCTTCAGGAATCGTCATGAAATACCTTGTCATCCTCGGATCAGTCACAGTCACCGGCCCGCCAAGCTGTATCTGTTTTTTGAACTTGGGAACGACCGAGCCCCTGCTGCCGAGTACATTGCCGAACCTTACTGCCACAAGCGTCGTGTGTTCGCACCCCTTATCCAGTGCCTGTACAATCATTTCAGCCATCCGTTTTGTAGCACCCATCACATTCGGAGGGTTGACCGCCTTGTCAGTCGATATCATGACGAACTTCTTCGCCTTGAAGTGACATGCCGCCTCTGCAGTGTTTTTTGTACCAATCACATTATTTTTCACTGCTTCCTGCGGATTGTACTCCATCATCGGTACATGTTTATGTGCCGCTGCATGATAAACGATATCCGGACGGTACTTTTCAAATACTTTGAACATCCGTTTTCTGTTCTGCACATCAGCGATGATTGGAACATAGCTGATACTGTCCGTCTTATTGTCCAGCACCTCTTCCAGTATCGTGTAGATGCTGTTTTCACCATGTCCGAGCAGCAATATTTTGCGCGGCTGGAACTTTGCAATCTGGCGCACTATTTCGGAACCGATGCTGCCACCGGCCCCGGTAACAAGTATCGTCTTATCCGCGACCTCTTCTTCAATGCCTTCGATATCTAGTTCCACCGGTTCACGTCCGAGCAGATCTTCCACTTCGACCCGTTTCAGCATATTGACTTCCAGTCTTCCGGAGAGTACATCCTCTATATTCGGCATGATCAGTACATCCACGCCTTCAATATTTGCAAGGGCATGGATTTTTTTGAGTTCCTTTTTACTGAGCGACGGTATGGCAATAACCACTTTTTTTATTCCGTACTTGCCTACCAGCCGTTCGATATCCTCTCGTTTTCCTTCAACCTTCACTCCACCGGCAAGTTCCATATTCTGTTTGGAAGGATGATCATCCACAACAACCACCGGATTCATCCCCATTGTCGGGTTATCCAGCATTTGTTTGATAAGCAGTGAACCACCCTTGCCTGCTCCGACCACCAGTGTTCTGATCATTTTAGGATTATGTGATTGTCTGCCATTCAGCTGATAATAAAGCAATCTCCAGAACAACCGTGAGCCACCGATAAAAATCAGATGCATCATCCATGTAATGACCATCAGCCTCATGAAAGTCATTTCAAAAAGGAGAAAGATCAATATGGATGTTGCGAACATTGTGGCAGTGACCGCCTGAGTAATCGAAATCAGTTCCCTCACACTCGCATATTGCCATGCCCGGTGATACAGATTGAATATATAGGCAAATAGATGGTGAGTTAGGAGCAGCATCACTGCTGTGACCCCTAATACAGTCAGTGGATACTCCGAGAAAAAGGGCATGAGAATGTAATAACCGATAAACACCGAAAAAGTGACGATTAACGAATCGACAAAGAGAAAGAGAAAGTAGCGTTTCTTTGCACCCATAGTATCTCTTCTTTCCGATGAACCCTTATTTGGTTTTGAATGCACCATTAAGCATTCTTCGCGAATTCTTTGGATGATTCACTTTGACCTCTCTAAGTGAAATCATCATCGCACGCTTCTAATAAATTCATTTTTTACTTACACTTACCAAAAACACGTATTGGCTTCTGCAGCGGGACAGCAGTTTCTCTAAACCTCCTTAACTTATCTCAAGTCAATTACAGCACCCCTGTTGTAATTGACGTGAGTCATTTTATAAAATCACACAGCCGCATCTCTTTTTATAAGCATCTGCATAATTTCCTTCTGTATTGCCTCCACCCTCAATCCCTGCATGATGTTCTGATTGAGCGATACGTGTGCACCCGACATCAGAAGATATGTACTATCTTCCGTATATGAAAATCAGACGTCATGTGACGCCTGATAGTAATAGTAATCGTCTTTTGATTTATCTTTTATGGTTCTGTTATTCAGGACAAGCCCAATGATATTTGCATCTGCTTTGTTCAGAAGATCCTTCGCTTCCAGCAAGTGATTGCGGTTATTATTTTCCACATCGGTAATCAGAATCACGCCATCCGCACTCTTACTCAGAAGCTGAGCATCTGTCACGGACAATAAAGGCGGTGAATCCACGATGATCATTTCATACTGGAATTTCAGATGGTCGATGAACTGAGTCAGCTTTTTCGATGACAGAAGTTCAGACGGATTCGGCGGAATTGGCCCTGATGTAATCAAATCAAGATCATCGAACTCTGTTTGATTTACCAGATCTTCCAAAGCAATGTCATTCACGATGGCAGTGGAAAGCCCTTTTTGATTACTCACCTTGAATGTATAATGACAGGTCGGCCGTCTCAGATCCCCGTCAAGCAGCAGTGTTTTCTTCCCTGCCTGGGCATAGGCGATTGCCACGTTGGCAGCAATCGTGGATTTTCCCGCTCCTGCCACGGCTGAAGTGAACAGGACAGATCTGATCGGACGGTCTATGCTGGAATACATGATATTCGTCCGTATCGTACGAAACTGCTCACTTACAGGAGAATGCGGTTTAGTCGCAACGATGATCTTCTTTGCACTGGCAACTTCATTGTTCATCTTCCTGTCCCGCATCACGAGGACCCCCCTCTTATTCTTCTATCCTTGCTATGGACCCGACCACAGGCATATCAAGATAATACTCTGCATCTTCTTCATCTCTTACAGATTTATCAAAATAAGCTCTGGAAAATGCAAGCGTCAGACCAAGAATCAGGCCAAGCGCAATCCCAACAGTGATATTAATCAGAGGATTCGGCGACACAGGATCTGTATCCGCTTCCAAATTTGACGGTGAAAGAATAGAAACATTGTCGACATTCATAATGCTCGTCACCTGTTCCTGGAACACATTCACAATCTCATTCACGATACGTTGAGCCTCTTCCATGCTTTCATCCGTCACAGTTACAGTCAGCACTTGGGACTGTTCCTGATTAACAACAGTAATCTGTTCGGAAAGACTGGAGAAAGATTTATCCAGTTCCAAATTATTGATGACATTCTCCAATACGATTGGACTCTGTAAGATATCACTGTATGTACCAATCAGTTGGAGACTTGTCTCAATATCCTGATCACTCGTATTCTCTGTCTCTTCAGATTCACTGACCAGAATTTGCGTCTGTGCCTGGTAGCGCGGAGGGATTAAAAAGAATGTAATGAGAGCAGCGATAATTCCCATGATCAGAGTCAACACAATAATTGAAGTCATATTTTTCTTTATAATCTCCAATGCTTTCTCCAGGTTGATAGATTCCCTCATGCCACCCCTCCTCTGTATATTTAATTTTAAAATAGTTAACTACTAAACCACTTACTACAAAACACTTATTTACTTATTACAATTAAATGGTATTTAAACATTATTATAACCATCACGTTATAAACAAGCAATAGATTTTTGAATATTCAGATATAATATTTTTTAAGAATTTATTCTTTGTGTAAAAATAAAACTTTATTCAATGAGCTTTGAATAAAGTTAATTTAGACCGTATTGTGTTGGTAAAGAAATATATAATGTTCTTCAGAAATTTAAAAGCTCCAGAAAAAGACCTACTGTAGCTGATACAATATACTTGAAAAAATGCAGGAATACAAACAGTTAATAAAGTCTGTAAAGAAAATAAAAGCTTCGAGGCAGTAGAGGACTCACTCGACTGCAGAATGAATTAGTTTGTAATAAAACACAAATACATAACTGATGTTTGATGGTGCTTTGCAAACTGGTTTATCAACATATTAGCTGACAAGCTGGCAACTATCAATTAATTTGAAATATCACTGAAGTAACAGTACTGAAGAGAGCAATGAAAAGTTAATATAGTAAGGAGTATCAAGAATAAGATTTCTGTTATCTAATTTTAAGGTTTTTATTTATATTTCAAATGTTTTATTATTGCTATTCTATATACGTACTGTATTAACTCTGATAATTTTTATAAATCTCTTTAATAGTATTTTCCAAAGAAGGATATATTGTACTCTCTTTAATATTTAATATTTGGAGATGCTCCAACATATCATTTTTTGCTTTATTATCTATAAGTATAATTCTTTTCTTACCTTCAGCTTTGTACCTATACTTATTTAATTTTTTCATCACTTTATTTTTAGGGAGTAATCCATGTATAATAAACTCTCCTGCTTGATTTGTAATCCTTTCATTGTCAAAAGTTGAATCTGAAAAATACACATCTAATAGGTGCCTTGGATCTATCTTAGGCAAAAAATTAAGTCTTACTTGCCCTACTTCATGAACAAGTCTTTGGACATTTTCGTACTCATTAAAAATTTCAATGTATTGAAATTCGTTTATTGGGTTGGAGTCAATAAATGTACTTGAAGAATGAGCATGTGCTTCTATACTTTCTTTACTTTCATAATCTAAAGCTGCTAATGATGCAAGTATTTCTATAGTGTCGCTATTTAATCGTTTCACTTTTTTTATATATCTTGGTCCAAATTTCTCTAAAAGGTGTTTATCAATGTTCTTATCAAAAATAATAAGTTCACCAAGTACTTCGTTATTGCTTGAAGTTGCAAAATATAAGGCAATTAAGAAGTTTGTAGTTAAATCCATTATTCTGGTTTTACCATTATAATGTTGTATAGTTTTAAGATAATCTAAATGATATCTTGCATTAGAAAATTTTTCAGGGAAGGCTTTTATTATATCAAAATATATTTTATCTTCATTCTGCAAATTTTCTTCCTCTCTTAGAAGTGAGGAAACCAATTGATAATTAGCGTTAGCATGACCTCTATAGGTAAGATTATTATTACGCATTTGAAGTTTAAATAATTGCCCAAGTAATTTCATAAAATCATTATAGATTTCAATGGTAATTTTAATTTTATTGTATATAATCACATGTTCACCATAATTGATTTCACTTAATTTCATGTTCTTGAAACATTGATTATTCTTTATAAATTTCCGAAAATATTTTAATAAATATTTATTTCTTTTATTAATAAGTACATATTCTTCATATATTAACTTTTGTTTTAGAGTGATTAATTCTTTATCAACATCCGTCACTATTTTTCCCTCTTTTATTAACATCGCATTTTAAACGATTGATATTCTTGAATCCAGTTTAGCAGTTACATACTCTATACAACTCAAGAATAATTACTGTTAAATAGTACGTTCATTTATGTAATCTTCGTTGGTCAAAATAAGTTAGACAGCCTGCCTACATCCATGTAACTCATAAATACTTCCAACGGTGTCTGGTAGTTCAGAGACTTTCTGGGTATGTGGTTTCTCCTGGAGGCTGCTGAAGCAAGCATCCTCTGATCCACCGCGTTGAAATCCATATTTCTAGGCAGCCCGTCTTTCCGAAGCAGTCCAGTGGAATGCTCGTTCAATTCCCGCTGAAAGGACGTACCCCGGTTGGCAAAGTAAATGTCAATCTCATTCCGGTTGCTTATTGACTGCCAATTTGAGAATTCCTTCCCACAATCGAAATTGATGGAACCATCCGTTGATGGCTGTTTCAATATCTCCTGCTGTCCGGCCCTCGGGCTTGAGGGTAATGATCACTTTTGACAGCCGTTCTACGAGGGTCACAGCGGCACTTTTATGGTGGACACCGACAACGGTGTCCACTTCCAGATGTCCAAATTCTTCTGTGAAGCCGGGATAGTCCCTCTCTCTGTCAGAGCGTTTCCGTCTGAAGGCCTGACTCCCCCGGCGTTCCTTATGACCGTTGGGTTTTCTTTTGCCTTTCATTGGCAATGTGGACACATCAAAGTCCTTACGTTTGAACATGCGGTACAATTTGAGGCCGGAACACTGGATCTTATGTTCACGCCAGCCGGCAATCACATCCGGTGTCCAGCCCTGTGCTCTTTTTCTGCCACATATGCGTGCTGGTTCTCTGGCAGTCTCGCCCGTTTTCGGCCACAGCGCTGCTTGTTTGCCTGGTAGCGCTTATAGAAATCCAATGCGGTATGGCCGGCTCTCAGAAAAGTCATCACATTGTGTACGGTCTGACAGGATCGGCCAATCTGTTTTGAAATCTTTGATACAAAGACATTATGCTGGAAATAAGATTCTATAATTACGAGTTCATCCGTGCTAAGATGGGGGTCGGTCATTCGTGATCACTCCTATGATTTCTTTGGTCGGAAATACATTTTGAGTGTATCACGCGTGGTTCTTTTTATGTGTCTAGTTTAATTTTACAATCGGCGTTTATGAATACGTCTCGTATCATTTGATTAAAATATTTAAAGAAATGTAGAGTTAGTTCAACTGTACATTCTTTATAATAATTTAAACTGAGCCTTTACCCTTAATAACTTGCATAAAGGTCATCCACAATATTTTTATATCCAACCAGAAGTTTTCGTTCTCTATATACAAAAGATCGTACTCAATCTTTTTACCATGGTTCATATCGCTTCTACCGTTCACCTGTGCCCAACCGGTTATTCCCGGTTTCACTTCAAGCCTTCTTTTTTGTTCTGCATCATAATGATTTGTAATTTGTGTAATTTCTGGGCGAGGGCCGACAACGCTCATGTCACCTTTAAGTACATTTATAAGCTGAGGCAACTCGTCTATTGAATATTTTCTAATAAATGCCCCTATGTCGGTTATATTTGGGTTGTAACCAGAAGCACTCTTAAACACAAAATCATCTGGAACTCTTCCATTCCAGTCTTTATAAGGATCTTTAGAGTTGTTGGAATGAGTGCCGATGACATTATTATTCACCCTCATCGACCTAAATTTATACATTTCGAATGGCTCATCATTAACTCCGCTTCTCTTCTGTTTAAAAAGGACCGGACCATTATCTTCTCTTTTTATTTTATATGAAGCATAAACTAAGATAGGACTGACAACGATAAGAGCCGCTACACTTACACCAATATCCAGTGCTCTTTTAGAAACTTTATTGAATATGATACTCAACTTTTTTGATTTTCTCTCTCTCTTCATCGCTAAGCTCTGATTCACTTTTGACTCCCCCTATACCATTTGCTATGCCAATTACTTTGGAAGGTTTCGATATATTATCTATAATAATTTCACCGTTACGTCCCAAAATTCCACCAGCTACAACAGGTTGGTCATTAATTATGTCTTTACCAATGATACTATCGAATTCAGAATCCATTCGTGATTTAATATAACCATCCATTATTTCCTGGGATTGCCGCACGTCCAGTCTCCTGACCTCATGTCCTTTTTCCAGGGATAGCTCAATAAATTTTTTTGAGAAATTCCCTATTCCTCCATCCAGACATAGAGAGCTTTTATTGAGTATTTGTAAATATTTAACGTCAATAACTTCATGAGCACTGACACAAGAAACCAATGAATCTACTTTAGTATCATCCGTTCCATAATGAATTAAATTACCATCAAATGTAATTTGTCTTAAAGCTTCTACACAAATTTGTACTTTTTTTTGGTCTCGACCATAAAGATAAACATTGGCATTTCGTTCAGATAATCTGAGAGCCAATTTGAACGCAATATTACCTGTACCGTAAATTGCTATAGATTTATTCGAAATATCCCTAAAAAAATAATTAAATAGTGCAAGATCTGCTGCCTCCATTGTTAAATCATTAGGTTTATAATCCAGTAAATTGATGTTAATATTTAAACTATTTAGTTCATCATAAAGAGAAATATTTTGTTTTTTTTCACAGTCTACGATAAAAAGCCTATTTTCATTATTTTTTTCTTCAATAAATTGATGTAGATATTTTTTAGAACTAATTAAATAATTTTCACTAACATGTTTTAATACTTTTTTTCTAGGCAATTCTAAAATATCTTTTTTATGCTTAGAGGTCGTACTCAGTAATATAATTTCCATTTTTTCACTCAACTATCATTATAATTATTTCTAAAAATATATTTTTGTTAATATTAAGAACTTAAAGTGGATCAATTGTAAGAATAAATGAGAGTATATTTTCTAATTCAAAGAATTTTTTCACTTAAATTTTTCATATATATAATCATAATGCTTTGAACAATCACATATAAGAATGAGATACAAACGAAAAAAGTTTCAATCTGAATGTTTAAATAATATGTAAAAATATATATTATTAATTGTCCAATCATTAGTGTTAATTGAAACTGTAATTCCACATTTTGCTTGCCCGCCACTATAAAACTTGTTGTTAAAGACTCGCCAATCAGCCTTATTGCAAACATTGGCGACAATAAAGCTATATAAATACCTGCGATACCCCACTCATGTCCAAAAATTATTGGAAACAAGGTTGGAGCAAGAATCGCTAACAACACTATAGTAGGAATAATTACTATAGCTATAATTTTAAATGTTTTGTTAAATGTACTATTGAAATTCCCTTTTTCATTTTTTTCTTTTGTTGCTCTTTCAAAAAATATTCTAGCTACATTAGCACTTATAATCATAAATGGAATTCCTAGTACTCTATAAGATATAGAATAATAACCTAATTGCTGAAGCGAAAAAGACATAGCAATAAAAAGATTAATACTCGAATAAATAGAGGTATTTATAATAGCTGATGTAGCATTAAACATTGGAAAATTAATGTATTTTATAAACACTGATTTCATATTATAAAGACTAGTTTTTTTTAGATAGATCAGCTTTTTTCTTATCTCTTTTGATTGTTTCCTTACGCCAACAATTGAACTAATAATTTGAGAAAGTATCAATCCAACACTTCCCAAATTAAGAAACCCTGTAATCAATAGTATAAAATTATTCACAGAAGATTTTATGATGGTTACTGAAGCTATTAGATTATATGATCTACTTTTATTATTGTATGCTAAAAGAACATTATTTAATCCATAAGTTAATAGAAGTATAAAAATAACAAAACTATACCAAATAACTTCAGTTTTTTTATTGAATCCGTTAAAAACTAATAGACTATAACTTATGCTAATTATAAAACTAATTGGAAATATTAATATAAAACATAACTTTATAATAGAAAAAGTCTCTTTTATATTATTCGCACCAATTATAGCCATATCATATTTCAAACAAATAATAGGACCGAATAGAGAAACTGCTGTAATAATAATCGTATATAAACCAAATTGTTCAGGTGAAAATAATCGAGTTATTAAAGGAGATAGAAGTATTGTAATCACTTGTGCGATAACAGAGCCACTTATTAGTGTGGATAGTGAGAGAAGGAATTGATTGCTTTTAATTCTATTTAGTTGATCTCTCATGTATCTTACTCTCCAATTGGATTGAACTTAAAATTTCTTCGGCTACTTCTAAATTATATTCATTCACAGATGTTTTTTTCAGGAGTTCTTCGACTTTATATTTATAGTAATTAATATTTTTAGATACTTTTAGTAAACCTTCTTTGAAATTATTATCTGCGACCCCAACCTCATATTCTTCACAAAAATTTTTAAGGGGAATATTATCAGTAGTAACAATTGGGAGGTTTTCTCCAATGTATTCATATATTTTCCCTGAAGCACAATATTCGTTATTTAAATCTTTTTTATGATAGTTTACAATCCCTATATCGCAATTGTTTACTATATACTTAAGTTCTTGTAAAGGAACTTTTGCTATTAAATGAACATTAGTAAGTTTAAGTTTATTTATAAGTTCCTTTATTATACTTATATCTTTTATAGTACCTCCACCGACAATATATAGCCCGTAATCTTTGCTCATACCACTCATAGCATTGACTAATCTGTCTGTACCCCGAGCTACAGAGATTCCTCCGGAACTTATAATATTATATTTATATTTGAAAAAATTTTTATATTTTTCATCAAGTTCCTTCTTATTATAGCTTCCCTCTAAAAAACGGATATTCTCAAAAACGATTGGATTTTTTTCCAATTTATAGTATTCAGTCATTATTTTAGATCTAGCCTCATTGGCTGTCAATACTACGTCGGCTTGTTTCATTAAGCTGACTTCTGATTTTACTAATAACTTTCCTCTCCATGAATTCATATTATTGATAAAATATAATTCTCTCACATCTTGTACAACGTATTTTATTTTAAAAAACTTTTTAATTATCAAGCCAACATTAGCAGCGAAGTAATTATCAACGATCAATATGTCAATATTTTTCAAGTTTAACATTGTCAATAATGATTTCAAAAAAAATTCTGAATATAATCTTAATCCTAAATACTTTTTTCTTTTAGTGTTAATTAGTATACTACTTTCGTCACTTTTACGATTTTCTGCACAACACACCGTCGTGACTTTCCCCATGTTTTCTGCTACATTGATTAATTCCTTTAATCTACCATCGTAATCTATAATTCCATATGATAGAACTAAAATATTCATAAATGGTTGCCCCCCTTGAATAAAATTATTATAATAATTTATTATTTCCCTTACTTTTCAACCCAATGGCAGTTATAAATAATAAACCAGCAGTTCCTAACATCATACTTCCATAACTTAATAGAGGAGGAGTGCTTACAAACAAATTAGTTGCAAACCTTACTAATATATAACACCAAACGAACATCATTTCATATGACTTACTAATTTTCATGAATTCTTCTATTTTAGCTGCGATAATAATATTAATTACAGCAATTATTGGCGAAAGTATTTTACCGAAATAAATAGTTCCATAGCCAATAGCAGAAATAACATGCCCTGTTTGTCTATTCTCTCCATATATATATGTATTGAAAGCAGCGGAAGTCAATATTCCATCACCCTTAGCTAAAAAACTAAGACCAAATATTGATCTTGTAATATCAAATATCAAATTTTCTCCGGATGAACTATAAATTTTTGAAAACTCAATGGTTGCAGCTATATTTTCAGGACCAAAAAAATAACTTTGTAAGGTTCTTGACCACCAAAAAATATCCATGTCCGCACTTCCTATAGCTGTTATATAAGAACCTGACGTATAAGCAGCTAAAAACTTATATACACTCATAAAGAAAAGGACTATAAAAGCAACTAAGCCAATATTAAAAATTATCCTTTTTTTATAATAAGGAAAAACTTTCGATAAAATCCAAATACAAACTAATGCTGTGTATATTTGTACGGTTCTGCGTTCACCTACTATAATAATAACGTTTAATAAAGCCATTATAATTGCAAAATCTATATAAATACTCTTAGAGCTTTTTTCATAAAACTTTTTAGCTACATGCACAGTCCATAAGAATATTATGAACAGTGATATTAAAATTATCTGACGTATCAAAACCAAAAATGTGTTTGTTAGATCTCCAATTCTTTCTTGATTTGTTTCATCAATCGGTATATATGCAAAATTTAAAATATTATTATTTAAACCAATGGTTATAGCTAATACGATTCCCAAAATTATAAATAAAGAATAAATTAGTTTATTCCCTTTGAATGAGATATCTTTATCTCTAGAAAGAAATATGAGCTTTTTCTTTCTTGTTGTAAACCAAAAAAAAGCAAATACCGAGGTGAATATAAGTTCATATATCATTAATAAGATAGCTAAATTTAGTGTAAACTCACTTGGATTTATATATGCCATACCTGGCATACTGCCAGCCATAATTATCACCGGAGGCATTAATACAAACCTAATCCACTGCATTAATATAATCCCATATACTACGAAATATGATGGAACTCTTCTTAAATTTTGCAAGATAATGATATAAATAAATAAATATATTAAAGGCAAAAGAATTATATTATTATATCCAGGAGATACATTTTGATAGAAAAAAAGAGAAACTAAAAAGCTTAAGATAGAAGTTACGATGATAGATATATTAAACAGATCTATATTAATCCTCATTATATTTACCCTTTATGAATATAGTTTCTAGAAACTCATTGAACTCTTTATTTTTCTCCTCTACTTTCTCAAGCTCTCTTTGACATCTATTTTTAAATCTTTCTAAATCCCTATTATGATACCAGTTATAAAAATCATCTGCTAGATTTTCATGATTATTTTTAACTATAAAACCCACATCAGTTTTTTGAGCAATATGGCTTATATAAGTGTTTTCATTAACTAAAATTGGTATTTGCATTTTCAATGTATAATAGTATTTGATAGATATAGCAGTATCTAAAGCAATATTTCCATTTCCATATAAGTTATTAATAACATCAGCTTTCTGCAATAGATGAGGTGTTTCTTCTACCTTAAATGCTTTTTTTGTAATAACATTTTTAATTCCTTTTTCGTAAGCATAGTTCTTAAGTTCATCCGATCCTGAACCAAAAAACTGTAATATAAATCTGTTATCATTTCCCAAAGTATCAATTAATTTTTTATCTTCTTCATAAAATCTCACATAACCTATAAAACAAATTTTAATAGGCTCATTTTCTTTAACTTTAGTATAATTTGGTCTAATTTCTTTTAAAACGTTATTATTATAACTATGAACTAAAACATATTTATAAGGGGGTAAAAATCTTTTGAAACCTTCTGAAGAAATTGTGGTAAACAAAGAATTTTTTATTAATTTCGCCATAGCATAATAAACAAATAAATTCTTTTCTTTACAGTAATCTCGAACATTGATATTATACTTCTTTTTCTTATTTTTTAGTAGGAAATCCAAAAACATTAAAGCTGTTTCACTTCGCCATACAACAATATGATCATAATCATGCTCGCGCAATTTACTTTTAGCAAAATTTCTAAAACCCCAATATGCATATAATTTTCTTATAAATCCCCAATTTCTTTGAACATACAATGAATATTTATAAACGTTCTTAGCATTTATTTTTTCATCTTCTTGGTATTTATCTATATAAATAATATCGTAATCAATATCGTGACTTTCTAAAAAATTTGTATATAGTGATATTAATGACATATGTCTTATATTCATTATACTTAATATGCATACTTTCAAATTATTTCCCCCAAACTACTCTATTAATATAGTCTGTATAAGATAATATAATTCTCAGAACTTTTGTTCCTACATTCGGCATACTATAATCTTTTACAATCTCTACTTCTATTTTTTTTTGTGTTTCCATTATTTTTATACCTTGTAGAATTCTTTCTTCATTCATTCCAACCATCATTACAGAAGCTTCTTCCATAGCTTCCGGTCTTTCATGTGCTTCTCGAATATTCAAAGCTTTGAAACCTAATATTGAAGACTCTTCACTAATAGTCCCACTATCGCTTAAAACAGTTTTGGATGCCATTTGTAGTTTCACATAATCATTAAAACCTAAAGGCTTTAAGATTTTAATTAAAGGATTAAAAGTAATGTTTTTTTCTACAATCATTTTCTGTGTTCTAGGATGCGTACTCATGATAATCGGATAGTTATATTTTTCTGCAATTGCATTTAAACTGTTCACTAGAGAGATAAAGTTCTTTTCAGAATTTATATTTTCTTCTCTATGAGCCGAAACAACAAAGTATTTTCCTTCTGTTAAATTCAAATTCTGGAGTATCTCAGAATTTTCAATATCTTCTTTTCTAGAATTTAAAACTTCATACATCGGACTACCTGTTTTAATAATTTGATCTGCTGGCAGTCCCTCTCTTAAAAGATACTCTCTTGCAATATCACTATATGTAAGATTAATATCAGCAATATGGTCAACTATTTTCCTGTTCGTTTCTTCCGGGACTCTTTGATCAAAACATCTGTTGCCTGCCTCCATATGGAAAATTGGAATTTTTCTCCGCTTTGCTGCAATGGCACATAAACAACTATTTGTATCCCCTAAAACTAAAAAAGCATCAGGATTAACCTCTTCCATGATAGGGTCTACTTTTACTAAAATATTTCCTATTGTCTCTACTGCTATTCCAGTTGCTGCTTCAAGGAAATAGTCTGGTTTCTTTAAATTAAAATCTTTAAAAAACACTTCATTCAGTTCATAATCATAATTTTGGCCAGTATGAACTAAAACATGATCAATTGCTTCAGATTCTTCAAGTTTATTAATTACTGCTGATAAACGAATAATTTCCGGACGCGTTCCAACAACCGTCATTACCTTCAATTTTTTCATTTTTAAACCTCCTCATAATATGTATCCGGGTTATTTGGATCAAACATTTCATTAACCCACATGACAGTTACCATATCCGTTTCACCAAGATTTTCAATATTATGTGTGTAACCAGTTGGTATATCGACTACTTCAAGCTTATTTCCATTCACTAAATACTCTATTACTTTTTCTTCACCATATTTTCTAAACCTTATTACACCCTCACCACTAACAACCAAAAATTTTTCATTTTTTGTATGATGCCAATGGTTTCCTTTTGTTATGCCAGGCTTGGAAATGTTTATAGATACTTGTCCTCTATCAACGTTTTTAATAAATTCCGTAAAAGAGCCTCTGTTATCTTTATTCATTTTCAATTCATAACTGAAATCATTCTCAGATAGATAACTTAAATAAGTACTATATAGTTTTTTGGTAAATGAATCTTCCATATTAGGAATAAATTTATCTTCTCTACTTTGTTTAAATGAATTCAGAGTTTTAACCACATCATCTAATGTGACTTCAAGAACATTCTCTACTTCACAGTATCCCTCAGTATTTCTTTTTTCTTTATCTTCCATCGCTAACTTAAATTCATTGATAAGATCATCAATGTATAGTAGTTTGATTTTTGCATCTGGATTATCTATCCTAATTGGAAGTCCATTAGCGATATTATGAGAGAAGGTTGCAACGACACTATTATAATTAGGTCTACACCATTTACCAAATAAGTTTGGCAACCTATATACAAAGGTTTTCACTTTGTTATTTCCCCCATATTCAAAAACAATATCTTCTCCTGCTTTTTTACTTTTTCCATAAGGATTATCTAATTCTGCCTGAATAGAAGAGGTAATTAGAACTGGCGCAAAATTATCATGTTTTTTTAATTCGTTGACCAGCTTGACTGTAAAGTCTAAATTACCAGTCATAAATTCTTTCTCATTTTTGGGTCTGTTTACACCAGCTAGGTGAAAAACAAAATCAGCTTTTTTACAGTATTCTTCAAAAGTTTCTTCTGTAGTTTCTCTAGTGATTTTATATACTATATAGTTAGTATTTTGCTCTAATTCTGCAGACAAATTTTTACCCACAAATCCATTTGCACCAGTAATCAAAATATTCATTTGTTTGACCACCCTTTTAATTCTTCTTGAACAAACTGTAAAGAAGAAAGTTTTTCTTTTATTTCAGGTATATTTAATATTTCTGTATTATGAGAATTATATTCACTTTCTTCTGATAATTGTCTATCGCCTTCTTCAAAATACTTATCGTAATTTAAGTCTCTGGAATCTGCGGGAACTTTAAAGAACCCACCCATATCTTTAGCCACTGAGTACTCTTCTCTTGTTAAAAGTGTTTCATATAATTTTTCGCCATGCCGTGTCCCTATAATTTTGATTTCATTATCTGCATTGAATAATTCTTTAAGTGCTTGTGCCAAATCTTTTATAGTAGATGACGGTGATTTTTGAACCATTATATCTCCCGATTTAGCATTTTCAAATGCAAATACTACTAATTCAACTGCTTCTTCTAAACTCATTAAAAATCGTGTCATATTTGGATCGGTAACTGTTATATCTTTTCCTTCTTTAATTTGTTGTATGAATAAAGGAATCACTGAACCTCTTGAAGCCATGACATTGCCATATCTCGTTCCACATATCAAAGTATCCTCAGAACTAACTGTCTTAGATTTAGCCACAAGGACTTTTTCCATCATTGCTTTAGAAATACCCATCGCATTAATTGGATAGGCCGCTTTATCTGTGGATAAACAAATCACTTTTTCTACATTTTTTTCGATAGCAGCATCTATTACATTTTCAGTGCCTACAACATTAGTTTTAACTGCTTCCATAGGGAAAAATTCACATGACGGCACTTGTTTTAAAGCAGCTGCATGGAATATATAATCAACACCATGCATTGAATTTTTAACACTATCCTTATCTCTTACGTCGCCGAGATGAAATTTTATTTTTTCATTTCTATATTTTTTTCTCATATCGTCTTGCTTTTTTTCATCTCGAGAAAAAATTCGAATTTCTTTTATATCAGTTTCTAAAAATCTGTCGAGTACAGCATTCCCGAAAGAACCGGTTCCACCTGTAATAAGTAATACTTTATTTTCGAACATTAGTATCTTCCTTCAAAATAGATTTTATTACATCAGTATATTTATCAGTACTAAGTTTTCTTTTGTATTTTTCTTTATATAGATTTGCAGCATTATCTTTCATTTGATTTAATTGATTTTTATCTTGAATCAATATATCCATTTTTTCTATTATTTTTTGGCTCTCACCATGAGGAATATGGAAACCTGCCTCGTATTTTTCAATATCCTGCACTATGTCTGTTTCTTTATCCATAATTGCAAAGACAGTTGTTGCTGCACGTAGATATGTATAAGTTTTACTTGGGACTGCCAAGCCAGTTAAATTTTCTCCTAGGCTTACAATGGAAAAATCACTGACCTTTAGGGCTTCCTCAAAGTCTTCACCTGTAAGGAAACCATAAATACTTATATTAGAAATCCCATTATTCCTTACGTATTTCTTAAGTTCTTCCACTTTATTTCCATGACCTGCAAAAATAAAATGTATTTTAGAATGATTTTTAACTTTATATATAGTATCTAAAACTGTATCAACGTCTTGAGCGATACCTAAATTACCAAAATAGGATACTATAAACTTTCCATTTTCTTTTAAACTAGTTAGCTTAAGTCTGCTATTACTTTTATTATCTTCACGGGTAGTTTCAGCAGTGTCCCAGTTAGGTATTACATGTACTTTGTCTTCTTTTAAACCTTGTCTCTTTTGTAATAATAATTCTTTCATTTCATGAGATAACGCAATTACATTAATTGAATCATTAAAGACTATACTGTTTACAACTTTCATAATTTTCCCAACCATACTATCCCGAGATAAAGACTTAGTTTGGTATGCTATTTCCGGATAAACATCATAACTAACGAAAGCTACTTTAGTTCTAAAAATTTTTTGAGATAAACTAGCTACTAATGGAAGAATTGGAGGATTTGAATACACAAGAATCATTTTATAATTTTTCATTGAGTAGAATTTCAAAAATACTGATAAGGTAAAAGAAAAATAATTAAGAATACGACCTAAAAAACTATTTCTATTTAATTGTAAATACTTTACTCTTTTAATATTAAAACCATTTAGCTTCTCTTTGGATTTAACATTTTTTGAAGAGTTATATTCCTTTGGAAAGCCTGCAAGAACATCAACATTGATACCATTTTCTGATAGTGATGTAGCAGTTTCAAACGGCAACTGAGCTGATGACACTGCATCAGGATAAAAATATTGACATAAAAATAGGACATCTTTTTCCTTTTCCATTAATATCCCCCTATCTTCTATTAATAAATTCCATCAGAGAACTTTTAGTCTCCTGAGAACCTAAGAGTTCTTTTATAATTTCATTAATATTAAAATTATTATATATGTTTGCTTTTCCAATATATATCTTTTCGAAAATCTGCTCTGGATATATCTCGTTTTCATTTAATAATTCTTCATACAATTTCTCCCCAGGTCTGATTCCGCTGAATTGTATTTGTATCTCTGTTTCTGAATAACCACTTAATCTAATCATGTTTCTAGCAAGATCTACAATTTTAACTGGTTGTCCCATATCGAGAACAAATACTTCTCCACCATTTGCGAGCGTACCAGCTTGTATAACCAATCTTGACGCCTCTGGTATAGTCATGAAGTACCTTGTCATACGTTCATCAGTGACTGTGATTGGACCTCCGGCTTCAATCTGCTTTCTAAATTTAGGTATTACAGATCCTCTACTACCCAACACATTCCCAAATCGTACCGCCACTAACGTTGTTTGTTCACTTTCACCATTCAACACTTGTACAACCATTTCTGCCATTCTCTTTGTTGCTCCCATTACGTTTGGTGGATTCACCGCTTTGTCTGTAGAGATTAAAACAAATTTTTCAGCTTTATATTCTATAGCCGCTTCTGCCGTATTCTTTGTCCCAATAATATTATTCTTCACGGCTTCTTTTGGGTTATACTCCATCAACGGCACATGCTTATGTGCTGCTGCATGATATACGATATTTGGTTTGTACTTATCAAATATTTTAAAGATTCGTTTTCGATCCTGTACATCCGCAATGATTGGGATATATTCAATATTCCCTTTGATACCTGACATTTCTTCCAAAATGGTGTAGATGCTGTTTTCTCCATGACCAAGCAGTACAACTTGTCGTGGCTGGAATTTTGAAATCTGTCTTACCAGTTCGGACCCTATACTTCCACCGGCACCTGTAACAAGTATGGTCTTATCCCTAACCTGATCTTCAATCCCTTCCGAATCCAGCTCTACAGGTTCACGTCCAAGCAGATCCTCAACTTCCACTTTTTTGAGAGCATTGACTTCCACACGTCCCGACATGACATCATCTATGTTAGGCATCGTCAGAACTTCTACTCCATCACGGTTTGCGTGTTCATGAATTTCATTCAGTTCTGTTTTTGTAAGTGAAGGAATGGCGATAACCACTTTCTCAATCCCATACTTTTCAACGAGTTTTTGTATGTCTTGTCTAGTCCCTTCAACCTTAACTCTGCCTGCCAGTTCCATTCTCTGTTTTGCCTGATCATCATCAACCGCGACAATCGGATTCATCTCCATCGTCGGCGTATCCATGATCTGCTTGATCAGCATGGAACCACCTTTACCTGCTCCGACTATCAAAGTTTTCTTATGACGTGAATCCTTCGCATTCTTACCCACAATCTGCTTTCTAGCCACTCTCCAGGAAAGTCTTGATCCCCCAATTAAAATCAGATGCATCATCCATGTGATAAGCATCAATCTGGTAAAAGTGGTCTGGAAAAGCAGAAAATTCAATATGTATGTAGTCACAATCGAAGCCGTGACCGCCTGAGTAATCGATATCAGCTCCCGTACACTCGCATACTCCCACGCACGATGGTAAAGATTAAATACATATGCATATATATGGTGGCTGATCAGCAGTATAAGTGCCGTAATTACCAATGCAGGCCATGTATACTGCAGAAAAAACGGCGCCAGGATGTAATAACCCAAAAACACCGAAAATGTAACTATGATTGAATCTATAAACAGCAGGAGAAAATATCGTTTTTTCGCTCCCATTCACAACACACTTCTTTCCTCTAAAATAACCCTAAGAATTTCTTTCTCTTTTTAGCACCCTTGTTATTCATTTCAATCCTTTTCGGCGACCTTACTTTGACCTCTTTGTTATTCAAAATCGCTTCAGCATTTTTCTGAAGATATTCCACATATTCTGATCCGAGCTTCTCTTCAATCACTTCATACGCTTCCTTCAGCATGAACGGCCTCATGGTCGCGTGGTGGGCATCACTTGCCACTACATGAATCAGATTATGCTCTATCATCTTCAGGCTCGTCTCCTGCAAACCTTCTCCCAACGCTCCTGAAACAGAACCGGCAGTAATCTGGGCAATTGCCCCTTTTTCAATCAGTTCATACAGTTTATTCGGATCTTTAGCCATCGGCCGACATCTTTCCGGATGGGCAATCAGCGGCGTATAGCCTTTCATCTGCAGATCGAAGAACAGATTTTCAGTAAAGCTCGCAATTTCTGTAAAAGAAAACTCAACCAATACGTATTGCGATTGATTGAGCGGAAGATTCACATCAGTTTCAATTTCATTCACCAGGTCTCCGTTAATACGGATTTCCTGACCCGGGTAAATATTGATATTCAACTGATGCTTTTCAATGATGTCTGTAACTTCTGCCATTTTTGTAACTATTTTACTTTTCGGGTTAATGAAATCCCCACTATAGTGATGTGGGGTTACTATGATGTCCGTAATTCCATTGTCAATCGCCTGTCTCAGAAGATTCAACGCTTCATCTTCATTTTGCGGACCGTCATCAACACCGATCAGCACATGATTATGGATATCTATCATTATTTTTCATTCCCATAATAATAGTAGTAGCTGTCTTTTGAACTTTTTTGTTTCTTGTTGTTGAGGACGACACCGATCAGATTCGAATCCGCCTTATGAAGCAGATCTTTGGCATGTGTCAGGCTGTCTTTGTTGTTGGATTCCACATTTGTTACAAGTATCGTTCCATCAACGAGTTTGCTGAGCAGCTGTCCGTCCGTAACCGCAAGAATTGGCGGTGAATCCACAATCACCATGTCATACTGCATCGTTACGGTCTTGAAGAAATGCTCCATCTTGTTCGATGCAATCAGTTCAGAGGGATTCGGTGGTACCGGCCCGGAAGTTACGATATCCAGGTTTTCTATTTCTGTTTCCTTGATGACATTCTCAAGTGGCATTTCATTTACGATTGCCGTAGACAATCCTTTCTGATTGTTCATTTCAAATGTATAGTGCGTTGTCGGACGTCTCAGATCCGCATCCAGCAGCAGTGTCTTTTTACCTGCCTGTGCATACGCAATCGCAACGTTAGCAGCCGTAGTGGATTTACCGGCACTCGGCAATGAAGAAGTGAACAACACTGACTTTATCGGTGTGTCCACACTCGAATATGTAATGTTCGTGCGGATGGTCCTGTACTGCTCACTGATGGGGGATTTCGGCTCTTTTGCCACAATCAGATCCCGCGGCCCGGATGTATAATCCAGATGCTTGTTTTTCTTGCCAAACATAATGTGTGTCCTCCTTCCTATTTATGAAATTTTGCCACTGTACCGAGTACAGGGAGATCAAGATGCTGTTCCACTTCTTCTTCCGTCGTCAAGCGCTTATCCAGGAATGCTCTCAGGAACGCGATTCCGAGACCAAGCAGTGCGCCAAGGATCAGGCCGATTGCGATATTGATCAGCGGCTGTGGTGAAACTGGTGACGGGTTGTCTCCGATATCCGCCGGTGCGAGTATCGATACGTTATCCACGCTCATCACTTCCGCTACTCTTTCCTGGAAGACTGTTCCCACTTCGTTGGCGATCGTCTCCGCATTTTCCGGCACTTCATCCGTCACTGTTACTGTGAGTACCTGTGACTGATCCTGATTGTTCACCGTAATCTGATTGGATAGAGTCGCTGTCGTCTGTTCAAGATTCAAGTTTGCTACTACATCATCCAGAACTGTGGGACTTTTGATGATGTCCCGATATGTATTGATCAGCTGCAAGTTCGCCTGTATTTCCTGGTTGTTGATTCCTGCATCACTGTCCTGCGACTGGCTGACCAGGATCTGTGTATTTGCTTCATACTGTGGTGTCATAAGCAGTGCCGTGGCAAATGCAGCCAGTGCACCAAATAGTAAAGTAAGACTGATGATCATGATCAGGTTCTTCTTGATCACATCCAGAATATCTTCCAGATTCAATGTTTCTTCCATGAGCTTCCTCCATGCCAAACTGATATTGGGTTACATTATGTAATTTCAATCACATAGGATTATAGCATTTTACAAATATTAAATATACCCTTTTTCAGATTTTTTCAGGAAATATTTTGAAACTGTAAAAAGTCAAATATAGTCAATTAGTATACTTTTAAACTTTATGCATTGATGCAAGTACATTCATAAGTCATTTACATAAATTCCCTATTGCTGTCATTTCAGTGGTTATAGGATTTCTAATGATTTATATCATAGGACCATTTTTCAGCTTTCTCTTTTAAATGAAATCATTCTAACTTATTGAATTTTCTTTTTATTTCATTATTCATATAAAAAAATGAAATAAATAATTTACTGAGAAATCGCGGTGAAATAATAGTTTATTTATCACACTAAAAAAGACTTCAGATTATTATGATCTGAAGTCTTTCTGATTAATTATAAAGCCAGTAATAACAAAGAATAATACGACCGGTGAGAAATATACGAACATGAACAGATAATTGTACTCGAACATTCCCGTCAAGATGAAAGCAATCAGGAAGAGTGTAATATTGAAACTTCTTGTCGAGAAAATGGAGATAAGAACTGTTAAGCATAGAAGAGCGATAAACAATACCATGGTCAGTATGCCGTACCTGCCGAGTGTGTCGAACACAATATTATGGACGTGCAGGAGATGGGTGAAATCGACGTAGTCATGTCCCTGCCCGAACCAACGGCTGTTGGCGATGACCGTCTGCCAGGGATCCCATCTGCCGGAGGTGAGTCTGTCGAGATCTACGCCCGCCCCACCGAAGCTTCCCTGGATGAAATAGCTGTACAGCTGTCTTGAGAACAATATGAGCGGTGCCAGCATGAAGATTCCCATCGCGATCAGGAAATTCTTCCTCTGTTTCTTATTCGTCCTGTATATGTTGATATAGGCAAACTGTGCGACCGTCACCAGCAGATACACGAGCATCGCGGTCCGGCTTGTCGTAATGATGACGAGCAGTGCCAGTGACGGCAGCACGTACCACATCATCGCGCGGTTCGTCTTCGGCATAAAGATCAGCCCCGCCGCAAAGACGAGAACGAGCGTTGAACCAGATTCGTTCAATGTGATGTCCGCCATCAGCAGCGACGGCAGACTGATCAGTGCGCCGGCTGTGATATACATGATCAGCTCGAGCGGTATTTTATATAGGAACATTACCGAAAGCAGTATCCATATAATAGCTTCTGTCCAGGCGAAGTGATTCTCCACCAGCATGCTGGCGAAAATGGACAGTATATACAGGCCCCATACAATGAGAAACAGGTTTTTATTCCTTGAAAAAGTGATTTTTGAATTTTTATATAGGTAGGTCAATATTGCGCCCATCGTCAGGATCGTGAATGGATCCATGTTGGTAATCAGGCTTTGCAGTCCTCTGTAGTCGATCATGATCAGATTGGTCACGATGAAGATGAGTGTGAACATCAGTGTGAATATCAGGCCTTCGTGGGACATGAATGCCTGCTTCATTTTTTGTGTATCCATGGTCTCAGTCCCTTTCATATGAAAGGATATGATAACACGATGTGTTTAAAAAGGCTTGTGATTGTGTGCTGAACGGTATGCGTCATTCTGTTTCACCGTTTTGACAGGATTCCGTCATTATGTTTTAATATGTACTTGTGAATAATTTTTCAAATGATGGTCGTGCCCCGAATCCTCTCTATGCCCCGTTGCCTCTGTAGATTGCCCACGCCTCCCATCGGGTTCTGTATCTTTTTCGTTTTGTGTTTGACGACTTACTTATGTAAATCAGAAACTAAAATTCGGAGTTGATTGTTTGAGTAAAGGACAACAGGAATCCATCAAAATCGGTTTTGCCTATGTCGGGGTGGTCCTCGGTGCGGGCTTCTCGACGGGGCAGGAGATACTGCAGTTCTTCAGTAACTTCGGCACGATGAGCTACTGGGCTGTGCTGCTTTCTGCTGTGGTGATCATGTTTCTGGGCCGGCAGGTGGCGAAGTTCGGCCATGTGCTGGATGCGGAGTCGCATCTCGAGCCGATCAAGGTAATGTTCGGCGATACGCTCGGCCGCATCGTCGATTACATACTTATATTCTTCCTGTACGGTGTGATGATCATCATGCTTGCGGGCGGGGGCTCGGCGCTTGAGCAGAGCTTCGGTGTGCCGGCATGGCTCGGGTCACTCGTCATGATGTTTGCGGTGATGATCACGCTGACGCTCGGGTTTGATAAGATGTTGACGGCACTCGGATTCGTTACACCGTTTCTGATTGCGATTGTTGCGATCATTGCGGTATACAGTTTCATGACGCCGACGGTTTCGTTCAGTGAAATCAATGAAATTGCAGATCTGAGTAAGACGCCGACCGGCATATGGTGGCTCGAGGCCATCACATACAGCGGCATCGTGATTGCGATGGCGTTCAGTATCCTGTCGATCGTCGGCGCGCAGTCCACACATAAAGTCGCCCGCCGCGGCGGCATGTACGGTGGTGTGATCCTGCTTGTGCTGATGATGCTGATGAATGCGGGGCTCGTATCGAAGTTCGACAAGACCAGCCAGGCGGACCTGCCTACACTGATGCTTGCGTATGAGATCCATCCCGTGCTGCACCTGGTGCTGACGATCGTCATGCTGCTGATCATCTACAATACCGCAGTCGGCATGCTGTATCCGTTCCTGAGCCGGTTCTGGGTGCCGTACAGCCGGAAATACAAAGTGGCGCTGGTGATGGCTTTGGTCGTCGGGTATGTACTGAGTCTGGTCGGATTCGTGGATCTCGTGAATTTCTTCTATCCACTGCTTGGATATCTCGGTATACTCATGGGTATCATGCTGACGGTGAGATGGTTGAGGAACAAGTTTACGAAGAAGAAGTTGATATAGAAGGAATGGGTACACATTGTACTGTGTTCACCATTAGTTTAATGTACTTCTGATATGCAATGCATACACCCTAAAGTTGAGTTTTTGATGGTTAGTCCCAAAAGTTAGCGTTTATATTATGAGTCAGATTGGCTGGAGTCTGTTCGGTATTCGACCGGACTGTTCCAGCCAATTTTTGTTTTAATCGTTCGTGATTACAGCTTCTTCTGATAGTGCCAGCCCTGATCTAAATGAATGGTGGCTCGAGCGGGCGTGCGTTCCTTTATAATCTCTACAATTGCGCTTAAAGACCCATACCAACAGAATTGAGTCATGGATACTAATAAATATAAATCAGAAGTACTTAAGAATTATTGTTTATAACATTCGTAATCATCGCAAAGTGAAAAGATGATTACGAGAAGATTCAGCCTTTGGACATGATTTCCATCTCCGTATACTGGACCTGTGGAAAGAGGAGAAAAATATTACAATATTAAATCTATTGAAAATAAAAGAGAAGATGGGGTTCGTTTAGAGGTTTTATATCAGGAGGAGTAGTGACTTATAGAGTAGTAATGGAAATCTAGTTAAAGAGAATTGATTTTTTCATTCTGGCTCCCAGCCATTCAATCACTTCAAATAATTATAGTTCTAATCTTCGTATCAAGATAAAAAACTCGTTTATACTCGAACAATAGACTTAAATTAAAAGTAAAATAATAATACTATTTTTATGTTAAGTTTCAGTAAAGAATTTACCCACCTACTGTATTTCACAAGAAAAGAATGACACAATTATAGAAGCATACATAAAGAGGAAATTCACACATGGATTTTAAAAATTCACTTTTCAAATCAACTTTTTTCACTTTATCTCTTTTATTAATCTTTACTAGTCTGGTACCAATGAGTACCTCGGCAAATATATCATCAGACACACAAAATTTAGAAACAGAAGAAGCAGCAGTAATTTTAAAAGCACTGGATAAAAGTTCTATTGTGCAAGCAGATGGAACAACTCTAATTAATGAAAAGCAATTAGAACAAGAATTAAAGGACCACCCTCAATACCAAGTCATAAAAAAAGAATTAGAAAAGCAGCCGCAGAACTTGCAAAAAAAAGCGCATCAGTTACTGTCCCTGGCTTAATAACAGTTTATGGCTATATGAACTACAAATGCATTAGAGAAGCTAATTCCAAACACAATTTATATCTATAAATCATTAAACAAAAGGAGGGTTTGAAAATCTTAAGTATTCTATTAGACCACATTTTAATAGGTTATATAATCTTACCAGCAATAATTATTTTTGGCATAATAAAATTCCAAAAAGAAAATAAAAACAAACATGCAAAATCACTAATCTGGTTTCTAATTTTTTACCTAATTCTCAGAACCTTATATTTAATGTACTCTTTATGAGTCTATTCCTGCTCCTTTTGGAATTTTTTTCTAATGCTTGTGTTTCTGGTGTCAATACAACGTTTGCCAGGAGAAGACAGACAATAAGCAATAAACATTTTGATAAGTAAAACCCTTCTCTTTAAAGTCAGTATATGAAATGAAATACTTTATACTATATTTTAATTTTTAGAGAAAAGGGCTATTTATATGAGTTATGTTTTGAACTATTTCTTGATTCTTCTAATCGTATTTTTCTTCAACTATATTGGTCAAAAGTTTATAAATAATTTAAAAATCGACTGAAAAGTATTTATGATCTATTTGTTCATACAAACTTCAGTGATCTTCTTATTAGTGACTTTTATCTTCTAAAGTGAGTAAAAAGGTCTTCCTGGATGAACTATAACCCGAATAATGGACAGTGAATAAAAACGTCCATTATTCGGTTTTTTCTGTGCCCGGATCTGGGTACCTTACAGCCGGAAGTATAAAGTGGCGCTGGTGATTGCACTTGTCGTCGCTATGTACTGAGTCTGGTCGGATTCGTGGATCTCGTGAATTTTGTCTACCCGCTGCTCGGGTATCTCGGTATACTCATGGGTATCATGCTGACGGTGAGATGGTTGAGGAACAAGTTTACGAAGAAGAAGTTGATATAAGAATAAATGGAACAGGTTGAACATTTATTAAAAATAATATTTCTTCATTAAAAAAGCCCGTACGGGCTTTTTTAATGGGAAATCAACTCATGTTCATCTGTCTCTATTTTCAATTTAGCGCCGGTGTCCGTCTTTACCAGTATATTCTGCAGCCTTCCTATAGTGATATTCTGATTGCCGTTTTCCAGCCGGGAAATCAGTGACTGCTGAACTCCGGTAAGATCTGCAAATTCTTTTTGGGTCAGTCCCAGACTGAGCCTCAGTTGGATCAATTGTGCTCTCAGCTCGTGATTCTGTGCATTAACCGGATTCCCCGGCAAGGCTTTGAAATCAGGGTCTGCTGCTCCCCTTTTTCGGGCATATTGTTCTGCAAAGTTCATTTTGACCACCCTTTCTGACAGCTTGAGGTCTTTTGATATCTTTATACCTCATGAGGTATATTACAGACTTTCTGGGGTGCGGTGAGCGTCCCGTTCTGCCAAAGAAAGATATGGCAGGATGGGGTTTTCATCTTCCCAAACATTTAATTTCAGTAAATTTTCTTCGCTAATATGAATATTATATTTTATTTATATTACAATCGTGTTACATTGCTTATTCCTATTTCTAACTTTGTTAGTATGTAAAGTGTTATAGTAATTTGAAAATTTGATAAAGTTACGCGTAAAACTAAACATATCTGGGGGATAAACAATCTATGAAAAAATTAGTTACTGCACTCACAGCAACAGCAGCAATTTCAGCTTATGGATTATCCGACGATGCATCTGCCAAGAGTTACACAGTCCAGCCGGGAGATTCCCTCTGGAAGATCGGCAACGACAACAATCTGACGGTTGACCAGCTGAAGCAATACAACAATCTGACTTCAGATTTAATTTTAGTAAATCAGACACTTGAGCTTGATGAACAAAAAGAGGCCATTACATATAAGGTTAAGTCCGGTGACGCCTTATGGGGCATTGCTTTGAGGCACAACGTTACGGTTGATGAATTGAAGGAATGGAACAATCTGAGTTCCGACCTCATCCTGGTGAACCAGGAACTTACCATCGGTGAAAGCGACGAGCCGGCACCGGTGCCTGAGGTGAAGACACCTGCACAGACACTGGAACCTGCGGCAGAAACTGAAGTTGAAGAAAAGCCTGCAGTCGAGGTTCCTGCTGCTACGGCGGTAGAAGTCGAGGAAGCTGAGCCGGCTGAGGAAGTTGAAGCTGCAGAAGAGACGGAAGAACCTGTCGAAGCTGAGACTGAAACTGAAGAGGCGGCGCCAGTTGATACTGACGCTGACACATATACGGTTAAACCGGGCGATACATTGGGCAGCGTAGCCAGCCAGTTCGGCATGAGCTACCGCACATTGATGAACATAAACGGCATTACTGATCACCTCATCCACCCTTCCCAGGTGTTGAATGTAAATCCTGATGCGTCTGTTGCACAGGAACAGGAAGTTGTTGAAGAAGATACTGAAGCTGAAGAGCAGGCGGCAGCGGAACAACGTGAGGCTGAGGAGCAAGCAGCGGCCGAGGAAGCTGAAGCAGAGAGAATCGCTGAACAGGAAGCTCAGGAACAGGCGGCTGCTGAAGAGGCAGAACGTCAGGCAGCTGAAGAAGCTGCACAGCTTGAAGCCGAAGAGCAAGCGGCTGAAGAGAGCGCTGAAGAAGAAACAGCAGAGGAAGCAACTGAAGAAGAGGCAACTGAAGAAGTTGTTGAGGAAGAGACTGTAGAACAAGAGCCGGCTGTCGAAGAAGAAACAGCTGAAGAAGTTGTTGAATCTGAACCAGTTGCCGAGGAAGAGACAGCTGAAGAAGTGACTCAGGAAGAAGCTCCGGCTGAAGAAAGCGTTGAAGAGGAAACTGTAGAGGAAGCAACTGAAGAAGCTGCACCTCCGGTTGAAGAAGAACCTACTGAAGAGGAAGTCGCAGCAGAAGAAGACGAAGCACAGAGAATCGCTGAGCAAGAGGCTGCAGAACAACGTGAAGCGGAAGAAGCCGAAGCGCAGAGAATTGCTGAGCAGGAAGCTGCGGAACAACGTGAAGCTGAGGAAGC
>NZ_FOTB01000001.1:0-33554 GCF_900114445.1 Salinicoccus halodurans | reverse complement strand
GAACAGCGTGAAGCTGAGGAAGCTGAAGCACAGAGAATTGCCGAGCAAGAGGCTGCAGAGCAACGTGAGGCGGAAGAAGCTGAGGCACAGAGAATCGCCGAGCAAGAGGCTGCAGAGCAACGTGAGGCGGAAGAAGCTGAGGCACAGAGAATCGCCGAGCAAGAGGCTGCAGAGCAACGCGAAGCTGAAGAACAGGCAGCTGCTGAAGAAGCAGAGGCCGAAGAGGAAGCTCAAGCTCCTGCGCCTGCATCATACGGTGAAAACTGGTACCTTGATGGAGACTGCACATGGTATGTATATGAACGCCGCCAGCAAATGGGCAAACCTGTCAGCAACTCATGGGGCAATGCTTCCAACTGGGCAAGTGCTGCCAGAAGCCAGGGTCTGTCAGTAAGTAACTCCCCTTCTGTCGGTGCCATTGTACAGTCCAATGCATGGACTAACGGCGCTTGGGGCTCAGGCCACGTAGCTGTAGTTGAGAAAATCAACTCCGACGGCTCCATCCTCGTTTCTGAAATGAACTGGGGCGGCGGTCCGGGCAACAAAACAATGAGAACAATCGGATCTTACGAAGTTTCTTCACATAACTTCATCCATTAATACCAGATATATTTAAAGGGAATCACGCCAACGTGATTCCCTTTTTGCATGCTCATCTATTTTTATCTGGACATCGTCCACTTCGACGAAGTCCGGATACCGTCTTTTATGGACATCGTCCACTTCGACGAAGGCCGGATGATGCCTTATATGGACTTCGTCTGCTTCAACGAGGTCCGGATACTGTCTTATATGGACGTCGTCCGCGCGACGAAGGCCGGATGATGCCTCATATGGACGTCGTGCACAGAAAACGAAGGCCGACAACTCCTTTTATCGGCCTTCGTTCATCGTGAAGTCCCCCACTCAACGCAAAAGACGCAGCCGGGATCATCTTCTGGCTGCGTCTTTGTATAAAGTGGTGATCAGTTTTTCTGTCGATTTGCCGTCTGCGTATTTGTTCCATGTTTCGTCGAACAGCAATACTTTCTCGAGTCTGAATTCCTCTGTCCTGATGACGTCGATCATTTCGGCTGAGTGGTAGACGACGGGGCCGGGCACGAATTTTTCGTAGTCGAACCAGATGCCGCGGGTGGTGACGTATTCCTCGAGGTCGTACGGATAGAAAATCATCGGCCGGCCGAGTATGGCGAACTCGAACGGGATGGATGAGTAGTCCGTGACGAGGATGTCTGTGATGGCGAGCAGTTCGAAGATGTCGTATCCGCGGGAGACGTCGGTGACGAAGTCGTCGTCCCATTCGCCGCCTGATGTGACTGCGGGATGGAGTCTCAGCAGCAGGTGGTGGTCTTCGGACAGTCCTTTTTTGAGATTCTTGATATTGAGGCGGAGATCGTCGACTTTGAAATGTCCTTCCCTGAATGTCGGCGCATACAGGATGACCTGTTTGTCCTCGAGCTGCGGCATCTGTGTGTGGAGTTTTTCCTGCGCCCGTTCCATTTTGGCTTCGTTGAAGAAGAAGTCTGTGCGCGGCATGCCGGTCTTGAGCAGATTTTCATGGCTGATATCGAATGCTTCTTCGAAGATCCAACCCATATCATCGGAGCTGACAACGACTTTATGGAAATTGTCATATACCTGCTTGAATCTCTTTTGTGCAGATGCGGTCCGTTCGACGGTTGCCTTGTCTTTGAAGCCGAACAGTTTGACCGCCCCGTCTGCGTGCCACAGCTGGACGCATGTCTGTTCCTCTTTGAAATCGCATGAGGCCAGCACGACCTGATAGTTGTCGACGAAGATGTGTCTTGCTGTGGCGAGGTGATAGAGCCCCTTCACTGTGCCGGGGATGTTTACCGGGATGAAGCGTATAGTATTTTTGTCATCGGCGTTTCTGAAAGTGTAGCTGCATCTGGAATCTTTCAGTAAAATAATTTTGGATGAAGTACGCTCATGTACTTCATCCAAAACATACTGAATATTATCGCCAAAAGATGCAATCATCACTGTTTTATTCTGTACCGGAAGTGATCTGAATAGATTGAAGATCACTTTTGTAATGGCAAGATACAGATTGATTGCCGCTTCCCTAACCATGTTGCTTGGACAGCTCTTGCTTCGTCTTCGTAGTTGAAACGCCGCTTGTTCTTGCAAGGTAGACGACTTCACAGTATTCTTTCAGGAAGTCGAACTCGCCTTTCCAGTCGTCACCCATGACGAACACGTCGATATCATGCTTTTGGACGTCTTTGACTTTCTGACCCCAGTTGTGTTCAGGAATGACTTCGTCTACATACTTGATTGCTTCAAGGATTGCTTTTCTGTCTTCATATGAGTAATATGCTTCTTTATGTTTGAGTTTGTTGAATTCATCGGATGATACAGCAACTACCAGATAGTCCCCGCGTTCTTTTGCACGGCGGAGAATATTGATGTGTCCCATATGGAGCAGATCGAATGTGCCGTAAGTGATTACTTTTCTCTTTGGTTTAAATTCTCTAACATTTTGGTTTTTCATTTTAATTCCTCCCAATATACCTTTGCACCTTTGGTATAATGTCCCTGTGGACATGGTATAATTGTAAAGATAAGGTTAATCTTTTGTAAAGATTATTAATGATTATAACATAAATTCAGAAAAAGTATAATTCTTAGGTGTGATTTTAGTGAAATATTTAAAAAAAGCAGCATTTTTCCTCTATAAGAAACTATTCGCCCTGTGCGGCAGAACAGTAAAGAAAGACCAGTCGCTCATCATGTTCGAAAGTTTTCTCGGAAAACAGTACAGTGACAATCCGAGGGCATTATATGAATATATGTCGGCTCATCATCCGGAATACACGCTCATCTGGAGCGCAGACAGAAACAGTACCCACCTGTTCGAGGAGAGAAACATCCCATATGTAAAACGCTTCTCGCTTCCGTGGATGATCCACATGAACAAGGCGACGCTCTGGATCACGAACAGCCGCCTTCCGCTCTGGATACCAAAACCCCATGGTACAACATATTTGCAGACATGGCACGGTACACCCCTCAAGAAATTGGGTAGAGATATAGAAACCGTCCATATGCCGGGGACGGATACGGAAAGCTACCGGAGAAATTTTACGAAGGAAGCGTCCAAATGGGACTATCTCATCTCCCCCAACCGCTATTCCACGGAGATTTTCAGGCGGGCATTCGGTTTTGACAAAACGGTCCTTGAGACGGGCTATCCGCGGAACGATTTTTTATTTTCGGGCAGTGATCCAAAAGCGGCGGAAAATATAAAAGAGGCGCTCGGCCTGCCGCAGGACAAGAAGATCATCCTGTACGCTCCGACGTGGCGGGATGACAGCTTCCACGCACGCGGGAGATACAAGTTCGACCTGCAGTTCGATACGGAGAAAATGTACCGGGAACTATCCGATGACTACATCATCATTTTGAGGATGCACTACCTCGTAAGTGAAAATCTCGACCTAAAGCAGTATAATGGTTTCCTGTATGATTTCTCAAAGCATGAAGACATCCGCGACCTGTATGTCATCTCCGACATGCTCGTCACCGACTACTCGTCCGTATTCTTCGATTACGCGACGCTCGGCCGCCCGATGATCTTCTATACTTATGACATCGATCAGTACCGGGATAAGCTCAGGGGCTTCTATTTCGATTTCGAAGCCAATGCCCCCGGGCCGCTTGTGAAGACGACCGACAATCTGATAGAAGAAATAAAGCACCCGGACCAATCAAAGTTTGACCTGGAAGCATTCCGGGAAAGGTTCAGCTATCTCGAGGACGGCGCGGCTTCACAGCGGGTCATGGAGGATGTCGTTTGTCATTTGAAAAATAAAATTGTATAATTCAACAACGATGAATGGAATGGTTGTGAGACAAGAATGAAATCCTTATGGATTGTACTGCAGGAACAGTTTAAAAACTTCTATCTAATAAGAAGGATGTCCCTGTACGACATGAAAAGTAAAAACCAGAATAACTATCTCGGCATTGTGTGGGAAGTCCTCACACCGGTGATCAGCATCATGATCTACTGGTTCGTATTCGGGACGCTGCGCCAGCGGGCACCGATTGAAATGGGCGGTACGGAAGTTCCGTTCTTCTACTGGCTCGCCATCGGCTTCATTGTATGGACGTTCTTCTTCCAGGGGAGCATCGAGGCGTCGAAGTCCATATACAGGCGGCTCAAGATGCTCTCCAAGATGAGCTTTCCGCTCAGTGCCATACCGAACATTACGATATTCTCCAAATTCTATACGCACGTCATCATGCTGTTTTTGGCATTCGTGGTGTTCCAGATTGCAGGGTATCCCATCAACATCTACTATCTGCAGCTGATCTATTTCGTGATCGGGACCTATGCCTTAGTATTTTCTTTTTCACTGATCACGTCAACGCTGTCGACACTGGTCCGTGATGTGCACCTGCTGCTGAACTCACTGCTCCGCATGATGCTGTATGTGTCGGGCGTTCTGTGGCCCCTGTCACTGCTGTCGGATTTCCCGCTCATCATGAAGATCATGCAGCTGAATCCGCTGCTCTATCTGATTGAAGGGTACCGTGCCGTATTCTTCGGGACCGAATGGTATCTGGTGACGCACTGGCAGCTGTCACTCTACTTCTGGGGTGTCATCCTGCTCATGATGCTCGCCGGCTCGATGCTGCACGTGAAGTTCAGACGGAATTTCATTGATTATCTATAAGAGGGGATTCGTATGACAAAAGCAATTATAGCGAGAGACGTCGCAAAAAAATATAGAGTGTATGACAGCCAGAAAGAACGGATTATGGATCTCGTCAGCCCGAAAAAGCACGGCAGGGAATTCTTTGCATTGAATGGTGTGAATTTCGAAGCAGATAAAGGAGACGTTGTCGGATTCATCGGCATCAACGGTTCCGGAAAGTCGACGCTGTCCAATATACTTGCCGGCATCGTCCCTGAATCACGGGGTGATGTGCAGGTCAACGGCCAGACGGCACTGATTGCGGTCGCGGCAGGTCTGAATGAAGACCTCACGGGACGGGACAACATCGAACTCAAATGTCTGATGCTCGGCTTTTCAAAAGACGACATCAAAGCACTTGAACCGGACATCATCGAGTTCTCCGAACTTGAGAACTTCATCGACATGCCGGTCAAATCCTATTCCAGCGGAATGAAATCCCGCCTCGGGTTTGCCATCAGCGTCAACATCGACCCGGATGTGCTCATCATCGACGAAGCACTCTCCGTCGGGGACCGGGCATTTGCCGAAAAGAGTCTCAAGAAGATGATGGAGTTCAAGGATCAGGGCAAGACGATGATCTTCGTCAGCCACTCCATCGGACAGATGAAACGTTTCTGCAATAAAATCCTGTGGCTCGAATTCGGACGGGTGAAGGCATTCGGCGAAGTGAAGGATGTCCTTCCGCTCTACGAATCCTTCCTGTCCAAATGGCGTTCCATGTCAAAAGAAGAACGGAATGACTATCGCCAGAAAGTGATGGACAGAGATCCCGGTGAAGCCGAGTACAAGCAGTTCGGCAACCTGATGCTGCTGGATGACGATGAGGAACTGGAACGCTCCCACGGCTATACCATCCGCCCCGTCAGCCGGCTCGCCCATCTTAAAGGCGACAGCACGGATATTTTCGAAGCGCCGGACAGCGATCGGAACAAGCGTCATGCGAGCCAATATAAAAAGCATGTCTATTATGTCAAACGTGAAGCGACCTACCATTTTGAAGTCTTCTACCTGCTCAGTACAGAACCGAGCGGAGAAGACGGTGTCATCGGCTGGATTAGAGCCGACGAAACATCATCGCACGCGCTCACTTTCGTGGATGCGGATAAGAAGGAGTTCATTCTGAACGACACCGGATTCACGGCCACAGAACCTTGGGGCGGTCCGGCGCAATATGTGCATGAGACACTCGAACACCATGCCGGAATGAAATTCAATGTGGATCAGACGGTGCTCGTCGGGAACAACGTCTGGTACAGAGGTCTGGTTGAAGGCGAAGAGACGCCTATGTGGACGCATATGGACAATGTCACTGAAAATGATACGGAAGTTCTATAGAGGCCACCGGCCTTTATTACCAAAAAGGGAATTTAAAAGGAAAAGATGAACGTTTACATGTTCACAGAAAGAAAAGAGGTGAACGCGATGGGCAGGACCTACAAAACGGTTACGGTGATGGATATCGACTTTTTCAACACGTCGATGAATGCTTTTCTGAAGCATATCGTCTACCCTGATCTTGCGAATGGGAATAAATGCTTTATCGTCACTGCGAACCCTGAAATCGTCATCGAAACACGGGATCATCCTGAATTTAAGAAAGTTGTGCAATCTGCGGATTATGTACTGGCAGACGGTGTCGGCGTGGTCAATGCGGCCATGCTGCTGGGACAGCCTCTGCCTGAACGGGTCAGCGGCATCGATGTGATGTATCATATGCTGGATCATGCGGCGAAACAGGGCTACAGTGTGTTCTTCCTGGGTGCATCGGAGGACTCCAACAAGAAGGCAGTCGAAAATGCGGAGAAGATATTCCCCGGCTTGAAAATTGCCGGCAGACATGACGGCTACTTCGATCCGGCTGACGAAAGCATTGCCCGGATGGTGGTCGACAGCAATCCGGACATCGTGCTCGTCGCTCTCGGTATGCAGCGTCAGGAAGGCTGGATTGCTGATAATATCGATAAATTCGATAAAGGCGTCTTCATGGGCGTCGGCGGCAGCTTCGACGTACTGAGCGGCAAAGCCCAGCGCGCGCCGAAGATATGGATCAAACTGCAGCTCGAATGGCTGTACCGCCTGATAAAGGAACCGAAGCGCATCAAGCGTGTACTGCGGGTGTTCGAATTCATGCTGCTGCACACGCCGGTTGTCAAACATGTCATCAAAATGTTCGGTTTCAACAAGACACGGCCGAGAGGCAAATCGTGAGTTAGATAGATTTGTGATGTGAAATGAAAAAGCTGGACCTGCTGTTATGGCAGGCCCAGCTTTTTGTGTAGGGATGCGGGGGGTGGAGATGGGTGTTTGCACATCTTAACTTTGAAAGTATAGATGCGGAAAGCCACTCATCCCCTACTTTCATTCATTTCTTCCAGGAACTTCTCGCCTTTTTCTGAAATGGTTGTCCCCGCCCTGCCGATGCGAACGTTCAACAGTTCCAGTTCATCCAGTATCCCGATTCTGAGTCTCAGCTGCTGGTCAGTCATTTTGATGCCTTCTTCCAACAGCAGGCGCCTCACTTTCCCCCTGCCATATGAGGCGTTTTCTTTTTTGCCCTGTTCATAGATGTTTAACAGCTGGATGCTTTCTGAGAGGAAACCATGCTTTTCTATCTTGTTGATGACCGCTTCTGTATCCAAAAATCCGTCCTCTGCCCTATTATCATAATCGTTCTCGAGACCCTTGAAGAATATCGGCAGCGAATCTATTTCTACATATTTCTGATTCAGACACACGCAATATGAGATAAGGTTATAAAGCTCTCTGACGTTTCCCGGCCAGTCATACCGGACAAATGCATTCATGACCCTCTCCGAAAATTGCATTTCTGTCCTGTTGAAATGGTTTTTGAAATCATCTATCAGCACAGGGATGTCCTCTTTCCTTTCAGAAATGGAAGGGACTTTTAAAATATAGGACGACAAGTATGAATACAGCTTCTGGCTGATGATGTCGCCTTTATACAGTTCCCACAGATCATCGATCGAGGAGGTCACTATCCTGACGTCCGAACTGCCGGCATTCGCATCAAAGTAGTTGGCGAGCTTGTTTTGGAGCTGGTACGGGATGCTGTCGATATTTTTAATATACACAGTACCACGGTTAACCTCTCTCAATATCCCTTGATGTTTCTCCCCTTCTCCTCCGAATAATTCATTATCAATCGACTGCGGATCTTTGTCAGCACCGCTGTATATGTAAAACGGCATATCATGATAGGCCGAGTCATTATGGATCATCTCCGCCAGCATCTGTTTGCCGGTCCCTGTCTCTCCGGTAATGTGGATGATATTTGAAGTTTTAGCCATCTGACTCGCAATTCTAATTGTGGACTGCATCTGCGGCGATTCTGTCGATATCCCGGAGAAGGTCCTGTTTTTATTCTGATCGGCAATGCTTACCGGCGTATTCTCACTTCTTTTCGCCGTCAGATGCACCATTGTTTTGATATAGTACTGCATCAAAAGCGAATCTTTCATCTCCAGCTCGAATATTTCCTTCAGTTCCATCACAGTCTCTATCGAAACGACTCTGGCGCCGATATCAAATGTCTGATATGCCTTTGTCGGGACGAGGTTCGCTTCACCGGGTGTAATGATGAAATCAAAGTTTTCAGGCATCGGTTCATGTGCCATATAAGGCAGGAAGTCATGATCGGGCAGAACATTTTCCAAGTCTTCAATCGTCTCCAGAGTCGCGGCCGGATTATCATTTACCACCATGAACTTTGAAGTTTTCTGCATGGTGATGATATTTTTGAGCTTCACGATATTGACCGTCCGTCTGGAAACGATCACCTCACATGATTCCGGAAGAAAGGGTTTCACAATCTCCCCGATTTCATAGGATGAGAGCAGCACCACATCACCTGGTGAAATCGCCCCGTGAGTGAGGTCCTTCAATGTGACGCCTATGACCGGCATCCTGCCCCCGAATATGTATTCCATCTGTTTTCTCAATGAACCCAGGTTTTCTTCCTGTATCCCAATTATGAATAATCTCTTGTCCACGCGATGCACACTCCTATAAAGTCATGTATTCCTCTATTTTACACCCTATGGAATAAAAGTCCCATTCCTTTTATTTCTTTTTAATAGGTTGTATTGGGTTGTATTATCTTTAAACAAGGTGTACAATCCTATTATTCAAACAATTTTGATGATTTAAACAACAAGGAGGATAACATGTTTACATTAATTAAAAACGGGGATATCTACGCCCCTGAACACGTTGGAAAGAAATCCGTTCTGCTGAACGGCAGGATCATCATAAAAATCGGGGATATCGATGAGGAGCAACTTGGACGTTTATTCGACGTGGAAGTTATTGATGCAGAAGGCATGATTGTGTCACCAGGCATAATCGATCCGCATGTACATCTCATAGGCGGCGGCGGTGAAGGCGGTTTTGCGACACGCACGCCTGAACTGCAGCTGAGCAATATAATAAAGGCCGGTGTAACGACTGTTGTCGGCTGTCTCGGTACTGACGGGACCACCCGCCATATGACTTCACTGCTCGCAAAAGCAAGAGCCCTGGAGGATGAGGGAATCACTGCTTACATATATACGGGCAATTATCATATACCGACGCCTACCATCACCTCTTCTGTCAAAGATGACGTCATTCTGATAGATAAAGTCATTGGGGCCGGGGAAATTGCGATTTCGGATTCCAGGTCGGCCCAGCCTTCTGTACACGAAGTTGCCAAATTGGCCGCCGAGGCCAGAATCGGCGGTCTGCTTAGTAAAAAGGCGGGGGTCACACATTTCCATGTAGGCATCGGCAAAGAGCGTCTGGCTTTTTTAAGGGCACTGATTGATGACTATGAAATTCCACCGACTAACATTTATGCGACGCATATCACACGGAGCAAAGAGCTGGTCGATGAGGCGATAGAATTGTCGCACAGGGGGTCATATGTCGATATTACAGCTGATGATCATACTGCGGAGTGGATTGAATACTTCAAAAATAACGGCGGGAATCTTGAACACCTGACCGTATCATCCGACGGCAACGGCAGCCTGCCCGTATTCGATGACAAAGGGGAAATGATTGGATTCGGCGTGGCAAATCAGGAATTGCTGTTCGCACAGGTGGCCGACTCTGTAAAGAATCACGGTGTACCGTTACATGAGGCGCTCGCACTTGTCACAGTAAATACAGCAACCGCACTCCGTTTTGAGCACAAGGGGCGTCTCGGGGAAGGCATGGATGCCGATCTTCTTCTGCTGGACCAGGAAACCCTCGAGATCAACCATGTATTTGCGAACGGTCAGCATATGCTCAAAGAAAGAGAAGTCATCGTAAAAGGTACTTTTGAATAGTAAACATTGGGGGAAAAACAATGAAAAGAAAACCGACGTTATTCGAATCCTGTCTGCCTATCATCGTCATGCTGTTGCTTTTAGCCATCGGTTACGGGGTATACGGCCTCAGCCCGGAACCGCTTCTGATCCTGTCATCCATCTTCGCCGGGTTCATTGCAATGCGTCTCGGCGTCAAATGGGATGAGATGCTGAAAGGCATCCAGGAGAAGTTGAATATGGCCATGCCCGCTATACTGGTGCTGATTTCCATCGGAATACTGATCGGCACGTGGATGATTTCAGGCACCATTCCGATGATGATCTATTACGGGTTGGAACTGATCAATCCACAGTTCATAGTACTGATAGCATTCATAGTCTCCGCCATCATCTCCATCGTCACCGGGACATCATGGGGATCGGCAGGCACCGTGGGAGTTGCATTGATGGGTATAGCTACGGGGCTTGGTGTATCACTCCCTGCTACAGCGGGTGCTGTCGTTGCCGGCGCTTATTTCGGTGATAAGCTATCGCCGCTTTCCGATACTACGAACCTGGCACCGATTGCGGCCGGAAGCAAATTGTACGAACATATCAAGCACATGTTCTACACCACCATACCAGCCGCCGTCTTATCCATGATCATTTACCTTTTTGTCGGATTCAACCTGTCTGCAGAAAACATCACTGCACCGGAAGAAATGGGCAGTATGATGGCGACTTTGAGTGAAATGTTCAATTGGAACCTTCTTCTGCTGCTCCCGCCGGTAATCGTACTATATGGGTCCATACGGAAGAAGCCGACATTACCGACAATCATCTTTTCGTCCATCGTGGCCGGGGCGATTGCCATAGTCTATCAAGGTTTTTCATTCACTGATGTCTTCGCCTCCACAGTAACAGGGTTTGATGTTTCGATGATCGTCAAAGAAGGGTTCAGCCCGGATACGGTTCCATCTGAAGTGACCGAACTTGTGACACAGGGCGGCATGCAGTCCATGACCAGCGTCATACTCATTGCATTCAGCGCCTTCGCATTCGCCGGTATCATTACAAAATCCGGTGCACTGGATGTCATCATGGATGCATTGCTCAGAATTGTAAAGAAGACGGGAGATCTCATCCTTTCAACAGTACTCTCCTGCATTACCATGGCATTGGTTACGGGGAACTCATATCTCTCCATCATCGTACCTGGTGAATTGTTCAAAGATACTTATAAGGACAAGAAACTTCATGCAAAGAACCTTTCAAGAACTTTGGAGGATTCGGGCACCGTAGTTGTGCCACTGATTCCATGGTCATCCGCCGGTGTCTATATGGCCGGTGTGCTCGGCGTGTCTACTTTGAGCTATGCACCGTGGGCAATCCTCTGCTACACTGGATTCATTTTCGCAATCATTTTAGGATACACCGGCATTGGCATAGCGAAATTGACAACAGAAGATGCAGATTGATACACCGGAATAAAGAAGCTGGACCTGCTGTTATGTCAGGCCCAGCTTTTTGTGTGGGGTGGATGTGTCTTTGCACGTCTTAACTTTGAAAGTATGGATGCGTAAAACCATTTGCACATCTATAATTTCAATTCGTGGATGTGATAAGCCGCTTGAGCAACATTGATTTCAGTTCATTGTTCCATCCACATAAAAAACCAGACATTCCATATGCCCGGTTCTCTGTAAAAAAACTATCTTATTCTTGCCGTTCCATCCACTAAAACCGGTTCATCTGCGAAAATCTTCTGGGCGTTGTCTTTCAGTCTCTCGGAATATTCCTCTCCCAGTTCTTCATCTATTGTTTCGAACGCTTTCCTCAGCATGAACGGACGCACTTCCGCATGATGTGCGTCACTTGCGACAACGTGAATCAGATTGTTTTTGACCATTTCCAATCCTGTTTCCTGCAGATCTTCTCCGAAGTCACCGGTAATGGAACCTGCTGTTACCTGAGCGAGCGCCCCTTTATTGACCAGTTCGGCCAATTTATCATGATCAGCAGCAATCTCAGCACACCTTTCAGGATGGGCGATGACAGGTGTATATCCGTCTTCAAGCAGTTCATCAATCACTTTATTATAAAACGGCGGCAGCTCGGTAAATGGCATTTCAACAAGGATGTACTGTGAATCGTTGAGGCTGGTGTTGAATCCTCTATTTAGATCAGCAATGATCGTCTCATTAATCCGGATTTCCTGTCCATGATGGACATTGATATCCAGTTCATTATCATCTATGAGTTTCTGAACTTCTTCCAGCTTTTCAAGCACAGTATCTTTAGGCGTCATATAAGATCCTGCATGGTGATGCGGTGTCAGCATAATATTCGTAATCCCCTGATCGATCGCCTGATGCAGCAGATTCAGCACCTCGTCTTCAGAAACAGGCCCATCATCCACGTTCATCAGCAGATGGTTATGAATATCTATCATTAAATTCAGCTCCAAAATTATATTATTACACATCTATATAATAACATTTCATACAATAAAGTTAAGCTAAACGCACTGTTAAGATATTGTAAAGCCCAGGACCGCTATATCGGGTTAACATGGTCAAACTCTCGGTTTGCCATACAATCTAACATATAGGCAATCCAAAACACCGCCACTCGAAAAGTGGCGGTGCCATTAAATTCAATCTGTCATCCATTTTCAAGCAGCTCATATATCTGCTCCCACTCCTGGTTCAGATATTCCCGCATGAGATAGATGGTGCTCAGGATCAGTTCCGTACCTTCGGACTGTTCGAATTCAACATCATATTCTTCCATGAAGCGGTTGATTTCCCCGATGAATGGATCGTATTCCTCATTGTCCAAAATCCCCGACCGGTACACCCTCTCCTTCTCGGCATACAGAAATACCAGGAGCCTGTTGGTGGACAGCGGGAAATCGTCCTGTGAATCATCATATTCCAGGGCGTAGAAGCCGGTGGATAAGGTGCCAGCAATCGATCCATTCTTGATCGAGGACGTCTCTTTGAGAGGGATTTCATATAACTTCTCCCCCACTTTTTCAATGTTACCGAGCTTTTTATTCTCGAATTCATGTATGCCGACGTGAGTCTCCTCAAATGTAATGACATTTATCGTGAGCATGTAGTCGACATCGACCTGCGTAATACTGCTCAAAATATTTTTGCCGCCCGCTTCAAGTGTAATCACCTTAGGCTCATCGGTGAAAGAGTCGACATGACCGCCATATGAGGCGAATCCGTCAATCAGAAACATCGCCCGGCAGCTCTTTCCCGTTTCGATATATAGATTATCTTCTTCTCTACTGAGATCAAGCAATAGTCTTAGATCGTTCATGTGTGCCACCTCTGTCTCTTTATTTTATACCTCTTCCTCCATACCCTCTTTTACAAAACTTCATCTGAATGAAATACATCCGTGTACAAGTCTATTTAATCAATTTGAAAAATGCGATCAGACCGATGGTTGACGTGCTGAACAGAATGACCCCCATCGGTACTGCAGAGGCCTCATTCACACCTGCCAGCGGGGAGAATACAGCACCGAGCAATAAGGGCAGCATACCCAAAACGGCACTGGCGCTCCCCGCCCGGTGACCCTGTTCGGACATGCCTAGGGTAAACGTACTGGTGATTGTCATCCCCATCGTCGTCATATAGATGAAGATCAGTATCACAATGGTCGCCAGCGGGCCTTCTATAATCGTCATGATAAGCAGAATAAAAGTTGCGCTGACCGCAATGATGACAGCAGTCTTGAGCAGCTTTTTTTCATGGATGACACCGCCCAGACGTCCGATGAGGAAACTGCCGATAATGATGGCGATGCCATTTATTCCGAACAGTATGCTGAAAGCCTGGGGTGACACACCGTAAATCCCCTGGTAGATGAAAGGCGTGCCGGACACATATGCAAAGCTTCCGCCGTGGACGAATCCGACGAGAACTGCGTAGCCGATGAATGAGCGGTCTGTAATAAGTCCGCCCATTGTGCGGAGTGTGGCAGCTCCTGAACTTGGTATCCGCTGCGCGGGAGGCAGCGTCTCCCTGAGGCTCACGGCAACAATGATCACGATCATGATTCCCAGGACAGCCAAAAACAGGAATATGGTATGCCAGCTGGCAAACGGCAGCAGTAATATGGCGCCGCCCGCTATCGGTGCAGCCATCGGTGCAACGGCATTGATGACCATCAGGAGAGAGAAGAACTTTGACAGTTCCCTCCCGCTGAACACATCGCGCACCACCGCCCGGGAGAGCACGACGCCGGCTGACGCTGTGAACCCCTGCAGGAATCTTGCGGCAATCAGCACATAGATGTTCGGCGCCACCGCACAGAGCAATGATGACACTACAAACAGCGAAGTGGCTATTAATAAAGGCCGCTTCCGCCCCTGTGCATCACTGAGCGGCCCGATGACGACCTGCCCGAATGCGAGACCGAGCAGACAGGCAGTCAGACTAACCTGTACAAGTGATGGACTGGTTCCCAAGTCCCGCGCAATGCCCGGAAAACTCGGCAGATACATATCAATATTGAGCGGTCCCATGATGGCAAGCAGCCCGAGGAGTAAAGCAAGACCCATCCGCTTCTTTCCGGTGGGGTTATGTAGTGTATAGTCATTATTTTGTTTGTTCATTGTATCGCCTCCGAATCAATTCTATGATACGGGGCAGTTTAGCACAATAAAGAAGTTTATCTGTAAAATAAAATGTGGGTATTGTTGATTTCTGCGTTTGCCACATTTCACCAATAAAAAATACTTCAACGGACCCCATTTGGTCTTATTGAAGTATTCCTCTGTTACTTTCAATTGTTTTTTCAATATCTCTTTCCATCTTCCCACCCATCTCTCCGGCAGGACCTTCTATTTCTCTCCAACTCGGTATCGGATAAGAGATTTGACTCCTTCTTTAGAATCTCGGGATAAGATTTTCAAAATATAGGGGAAGTGGGGCTGTCTGTTGGGGGAATTAAAATACATATTAAAATTATCCTGTTATCCTGGTATTCTTCTGCATAACCAATCAATTCTTCAGTCAGTAAATCCAGTGCTTCTGATTCCGTTTCACCATTTTCCACTAAATCAAATCCGGATAAAGAGGCAGTTTTTGACCCATCATCTTCAGTATATAGGTCAACTTCCAGCGAAAAAGACTCTAATATCGATTCCAGGTGATCCGTGTTCAAAGCAGCCCTCTCATCTCTGTTCCACTTTACAAAACGAGGCCCCGAATGAATGACGTCATCATTGAAACTACTCCATTTCTTTCTCACATCTGCAGCATCCAAAGTTTTTTGCATAAGGGTCCCTCCTCTCATATTCGCTATATGGTATTCTTTTTGCCTATCCTTCGAATATTCATTTATTCATTTTTTGCGAATAAAAATTCCGAGGTCTTCAGCAGCAACACCACCCACTCAATTACCCTTGACAGCATCGGAAGGAAACAGATATTGTAAATTTCCATTCACGTCTAAAACGTTGTATCATAAATACTGTATAAATCATTAAAATCAAAGTGAGGTGGTCGCAATGAAGACAGCCAAATTATCGGACATACGCAAAAGAAATGCACAAAGAAGATCCCAGGCCATGCGGGCGGCCAGACGTGTCAACCCTAACTTCGCACCCGGAATGCGTACATTCGACAGACACCGGAAAAATGCGCACAAACAACAGATCCTTGAAGAAATGCAGAAGAGAGAATATGAGCTCCAGCGCAGATGATGCCAGGGCTTATATCCGAACTAAAAGAAACAAGAGGGATATCCTTGAGATTCGGTATTACACCAGCTTCCCTTTGACAATTCATATATGATTCCAGTTCTGGTTCAGATATCCCACATTAAGTAGACGGTGCTCGACACCATTTCGGGCTCTTCGGAATGTTCGAACACCACATCTCTTTTTCTGTATTTTATAATTCCACAGGATTTCTTTTCACCAAATTATTATTAAGGTCATCAATATACTTCGGTTTCTCACTCAAAGTTAGGATTTCTTCCAATAACCGTCGATACAGTAAATTCTCCTCTGTTTTTAGCCGCAAAATTTTCACTTCTATTTTCATTCCTTCATCGAATAAATTTGAAAAAGATTTATAGCGGGCCGGTGCCCCTTCTATTTTCTGTTTTTCAACTTTACTGAAATGTCTTTTCAACCTGCTAAATACAGATTTTCTACTTTCACCTATATAAAATAACTTCTTTTCTCCGCCTTTTAAATTCGTATTATAGACGTAAATCATGTAAATACCTCTTATACATCCATGACGTTTGACTCCATATCGCTTTTTCATTTCTTCACGTAATTTTGTTAAATTTGCTGCTCTAGTTCCATCTACATTTATAATACTGACTTCGAATGCAGCTACTTCAACTGATTCCCACACATTCTGTATCTTTCCTGTTAATCCAGTCAGCATATCTTCGATAGGAGGTTTTTGATTGTCTGTAATCATTTGTTCATCTCCAAATACAGTAATTAATTTTTTATTCAATCATAATGTAAAATATTGAAGCTTGAGATTCACTATACCTCTATCACCATACCCGCTTCCGCCAGCACCGCTTCACCGGCACCCGATTTACGGAATGATGCCGCCAGATCTTCAAGATTGCCGTAGTGCGGCAGATGGGAAAGCACGACCTTGCGCGCTCCGGACTTCTCCGACAGGATACCGACATCTTCAGCGTTCATGTGCCCTATCCTTTCACCCTCCTCATCTTCGTACAGACTGCATTCGGTAATCAGCAGATCCGCACCTTCGGCAAACTTCGCGAGACTCTTCCTGTAGTTCGTATCCGCCGTATACACCAGGCACTTTCCGGCATCATCCGTGATCCTCATCGCATAAGTCTCGACCGAATGCGCATTCCTGTGGAATTCGATGCTGAACGGTCCGACCTTGAAGCTGCTGTTTGCGTTATACGGATGGAATGTATTGTGCTTCACTTTATCCACCTGACGTTTGATCTCGTCATCCGCCGGACCATATATGTTGAGGTCTTTATTCACCCGGCCGAGCTGCGTATTGATCATCCTCGAGAACAGGAATGACCCGAGGTCGCATGAATGGTCATAATGATAATGCGAGATGAACACATGGTGCAAATCGTTCAGATCGATATAATTCTGCACATGCGCCGCCACCCCGCTGCCGGCGTCCAGCAGGATCCGGAATCCGTCCTTCTCCACCAGATAGCCGGAAGTCGGCTCATTCTTCTTCGGAAAACCGCCCCACATCCCTACGACTGTACACTTCATCTAATCCGCTCCTTTTCCGTTTACTAATCAGTACCCTTATTTTGTGGAATAAACGTCATATTTCCTTTTGAAAGACAATCTGTTGTTGATGAATTTTCATTCCTATAGAATGGAGTCAACGAGGAGGAACGCCCATGCAGATATTCAGAGTCTCGCCCGATCATGACGAAAGCGCCCGGTTTCTCGATAACAGACGCCTGTCCAAACAGGTGCTGGAACTGTACCAGATCATCCGGGTCAATCTGAGCCTGATTGGCATGCTTGATACGAATACACGATACCGGCATCATCCGATAGTGAAGCATGTGTATAACGATGGCTTTCCATATATTACAGATACTGCCCGGTTGCTTTTCGCTTGTGACCAGGAACACCAGCGCCGCGGCGGCAAGCGGAGTGCCGCCTTCAGGGAGGATTTGGATGCATTGAAGGAATTGATTGAATCGCGCTCTGGTGAAGACATATGGAGCCATGATCCGTTGCCGCCCTTCTATGCCTACGGGGATGCCCGAATCTACGGGACAGAAGCTTACGCAGGCTACAGGAGACTTTTATTTGAAAAGTGGCAGAAGGACCGGATTGCCCCGAGGTGCGGAATTAAATATACGGATAGTTAAGTTCAGATGAATAATCTCATTTTCCCATTTTGATCTTATTAAATATCTCATTAGCGAATAGATTACGGAGGGGATTTCTTGGATAAAATAATAGGTGTAATCATTGTATTGTTGTTGCTTGCAGGCGGTTTATACTTCTTCATTTCCTCATCCGACAGCGGTGAGGACTCAACGAGTGAAACTGCAGGAGTTGAGGAGAATGATTCAACGGATTCTGAAGCGGAGGACCCCACTGAGGAAGAGACAACGGAAGAAGTGACAGAGCAGCAGGAAGAGGAATCATCCGAAGAAAGTACTGAAGAAACTTCAGGTGAAGGTGAAGGTGAAAATGAAAATGCAGATCAGGAATCAGCAGCAGAAGAAAGCACTACTGAGGCATCCACTGAGGAACCGACTGAAGAAAATGGCGCAACTGATGATGAGTCCAGTGCCGATACCAACGACTACACTGCAGCCGAACAATGCATCATGTCACAGCTGACAGAATGTGACGGTGTTTCAACCTCCGCACAATTCCAGGCATACAAAGACCTGGTTGCAGACGGCACACTGCCACAGGCGCCGGGAAGTGGCTGCCTCCCCTGTGCAGTAAAGTATTCATTCGAAAAAAAATATGGTGAATCACGGGATATAGAAGCACAACCGAGTGAAGAGCCAGCAGAAGACGAATCATATACAGGCAGTCCGGAATCCCTTGTCTCGACATATCTTTTCTCATTGCCTGAATACTATAACGGAGCAAACGACAGGACATTAGATTATCTCCTGCCTGATTCAAATACATACAATAAGCTGACAGCGAATAAGGCGTCCGGCGATTTCAGAGACCATATGACCTACTCCACATATATCGAAACAGTCGAGCAGATGTCAGAAACAAGGTACAGCGTCTATGCATACAGGGAGTACTCCCATGAAAATTCAGGCGGTGTCTATGAAGCATATGTCAGATACAATGTGGTTCAGCAGAACGGCCAATACTATATTGAAGACTACAACGAAATCCAGAACGTTCCGGTCCAGTGATACTAAACAGCCGGGTTGCTTTAAAAGTGGCCTGGTTTTCATTAAAATCCTTCCCTGCCGTTTTAAAGTGCGGTGTCATGGCAACCCTAAATGTTCACGCAAAGTATCACCTTCATACTCTGTCCTGAATAAGCCCCTTTTTTGCAGTTCAGGTACAACGAGCCCGACAAAATCTTCCAGGCTGCCGGGGAGTTCAGGCGGCATAAGGTTAAATCCGTCAGCCACACCGGCATCATACCACTCCTGCATCTGATTCACGATCTCTTCAGGCGTGCCGATCAGTGTGAAGTGGCCTCCCCCTGCATTGAGATACCCCAGCAGATTCCTTACAGTAGGCTGTGTAGCGTTGATGATTTCAAGTATTGTTTCATAACGGCCGACAGGGCCGCTAAAGGTCTCGACCGGAGGCAGCTTGGGTACCGGTTCGTCCAGTTCCCAATTTGAGCAGTCCTGCTGCAGTAAGAAACCCAATTGTTTCAAAGCTGTTTCAACGGGGAGTTTCTCATCCAATGCTGTCTTTTTGGCCAGGGCTTCCCCATGAGTACGTGCAACGAATGTGATCAGGCCCGGGAATACTTTGATATGTCTGTCACTCATTCCGCTCCGCCTGATTCTATCGTCCAATTTTTCACGGAACCTTCGGGCCTGCTTTAAATTCCAGGAAACAGAATAGACGGCCTCAGCATATTTCACGGCTAATGAAATACCTTGTCCGGATGCCCCTGCCTGCATTGATACAGGCTTGCCCTGCGGACTTTTCGGCGTAGTGGATGGCCCGCGCACTTTAAAATACTCACCCTCGTGATGAAAGGGCTGGATGTTTGAAGCATCTATCAGCTTTCTTTCGTCCCGCTGATGCAGAAACTCGCGACTGTCCCACGAAAGAAACAGCTTGTCCATCAGAGCAGCGAATTCATCTGCCTTTTCGTACCGTCTATCATGGGAAGGCAGATTTTCCATACTATGATTTAATGCTTCTGCATCATTCATTGACGTCACAAGATTCCAGCCCACACGACCGCCAGTCATATGGTCCAGGCTTAAAAGCTGACGGGAAGCTGTGAAAGGATTGGAAAAAGTGCTTGAAATCGTTGAAACTAAACCTACATGACGGGTCACTTGGGAAATGGCGGTCAGATTGACTATAGGGGCAAACCAAAACGCCGGCATATCACTGGCACTTTTACCCTGGAATGACTGGCTGTCGGCAAAGAACACCGCATCAAAGCAGCCTTTCTCCGCCAACCTGGCCAGATACTGGTAATAGGAAACATTCCCCAATGCGCTCAATGCTGGAATCCGGCATCAGCCAGGCTGCCTGATGATGCCCGCACCCATACAGTAAAACACCTAGATGCAATTTCTGTTCTTTGGCCTCTGTCATCTATCTACACCTCAATATATTGTTTATGATTATCCCTCACTGCTCTTCCTGAATAGTCAGCCACGGCAATCCAGCCGGTCAGTTCATTGTCAGACCGCCATCCACAGTAATATTCTGACCTGTAATACCGCTCGCATCTTCCGAAGCCAGATGGACGACCATATTGACCACATCCTAAGGGGTCGTAACCCTCCGCAACGGCGTTGAGCGGGCAATGAGATCGAACACTTCCGGTGTCGTAACAGCGCTGGCATCCGTCTCCTTCAATAATCCGCGTGAAACTACATTCGCTTTTATGCCGTACGCACCGAGTTCAGAAGCAATATTATGTGTGAAGCGACCAGTCCGGCCTTGGCAGTCGTGTATTCATGATAGGGTACGACGGGATTCTGATATAAATTAGTGCCGATACTTATAATGTCTCCGCTCTGTCTGCTGATGAATTGCGGCATGACACTCTGAACAACATTGAACGCCGCTTTTAACGTATCGTCCAACTGTTTCTGATAATTATCCCAGGTGAGTTCTGTGAAGGCCTTTTGTTCGTCCGGATTAAATTTGAAGCCCACCAGGGCATTGTTGACGACGACATCAATTTGACCGAAATATTCCGTCCCCTTAGCTATGAGCCCTCTGCTGCCTCCCGGTCTGTAACATCTGCCTGGATTGCAACAGTATTCTCCCGGCCAATCTCATGAACAAGCTTTTCAGCAGCTTCTTCACTTTTGTAGTAGTTGATGACCACCCGGAATCCTTTTTCGGCCAATGTCTTTGCGACAACTGCTCCCAGACCCCTGCTGCTGCCCGTTACCAATACTGTTCTACTCATCATAACAATTCCTATGTCTCTGATTTTGATGACACTCGAATAAAAAGCGCCAGAGAATATAAAAAACGCAGCCTTCCCCAAGGAAAGCTGCGTATAAACAAATAAACAAATAGTTACATATTAAGAACAGGGTATCACCATTCTTCGAGTATGTATCAATGCCGCACTTTCCTACGCTGGTTTTAGCTAGTTCAGGTTCAAAGGGTCCGGGCTTTGCCCATCTCAGCCTGCAATCGGCTCCCCCAGCGATATTTTATTGTCTCTTCTCCCGAGACATTATCATAATGCCGGGAGCGTTACAAATAAGTGCCTTGAATGACGGCCGGCCTTTCACGGATTAAACCGCTGGATGATATATCCCCGGTATGTTTTCGACCCGAAACGTTAAATCGGCCTGCCACTGCCCACATAGTCAATTTCAAACCCCAGATCCTTCAGCATCTGGTGATCTTTCGTCCCTTCCTGCCCGGCTGTGGTCAGATAGTCCCCGATAAAGATGGAGTTTGCTGCATACAGGCCAAGCGGCTGCAGACTGCGCAGGTTCACTTCCCTTCCCCCTGAAATGCGGATCTCCTTAGTTGGATTGATGAAGCGGAAAAGACTCAGTACTTTCAAACAATACACCGGGGTCAATTCATCAGTCCCTGCGAGCAGGGTCCCCTCCATCGCATGAAGGAAGTTCACAGGTATGGAATCGGCATCCAATTCTTTCAGTGCCAAAGCCATCTGTATGACATCCTGCTTCGTCTCCTTCATCCCAACAATCACGCCGGAGCACGGCGAGATGCCTGCTTCTTTCACTTTCCCGACTGTTCCAACACGGTCCTGATAGCTGTGGCTAGTTGTAATCGCATCGTGATGGTTCTCTGATGTGTTGATATTGTGATTGTAACGATCGACACCGGCTTCCATGAGCTGCTCTGCCTGACCAGGTTTGAGTATTCCCAGACAGGCACATATTTTCAAATCATACTTTTCCTTTATCTCTTTGACGGCACTCGTGACCTGGTGCAATTCACGGGCGGTTGGACCCCGGCCGCTGGCAACGATGCAGTAAGTGCCTGACTGCAGCTGGTATGCTCTTTCAGCCCCTTCTACAATTTCATCTTTTTGCATCATCCGATACTTCTCGATAGGGTTGGTAGAATCCCTTGATTGAGCACAGTATCCACAATTTTCCTGACATGCCCCGGATTTCGTATTGATTATCATATTCAATTTGACTTTATTTCCATAATAATGCTTCCGGATTATGTACGCACTGTTCAGCAGCTCCAGAATTTCTTCATCCGGACATTCCAGAATCTGCATCGCTTCTTCATTTGCAATTTCATACCCTTTTATCACTTCGTCTGCTAATGCTTTAAAGTCCAATGCTATACGCCCCTTGTCCAGGGAATATTCTCCCCGATTATTGTCAACCATATAATTATTAAGGTTAACAATAAGACCGTGGACTGTCAATGATCATGTGAAAAAGGATGCGCAGCCCATCCTGTGATATGCATTGCACGCTAACCCTTTCACCTTTGTGCCTAAATGCAGACTTAAAAACAAATGCACCCCCTGAAAGCAGTTTATATTTCAGCCGCCTGCTTCAGGAAGTGCACATCATATTCAGGACCGGGGAGCCCCCTGGTCGCCGCTTCTGCTGCCATATACGATTTTTCCGTTCACGATCGTCATCTCGACCAGATCATCCGTCAGCTCTACATCATATCCAAGCGGATTGTCATTCAATACGACAAAGTCTGCATATTTGCCCGCTTCCACACTGCCCTCTTCTCCCTCCGTGCCATTCAGACGTGCTGCGTCCAGTGTCATTTTCCTGTAGGCTTCGAGGCGTGTCAGCTTCTGGTGCGCGCCGAGCACATCGCCACCGCGTGTCTTCCGCTCCACTGCAAACCGGATGGATGCCAGTGTAAACAGCTTCTGCCGCCTGAGCGGTTTGGCGAACAGAATCACCAGCAGCAGACTGAAGAAATACGCCACAAGCGCAAATTTGAAATATCCCGAGAATCCGACCGTGAATCCAAGCCCCATCCAGCCGATGAACACAGCCGCACCCGCATTCGTGCTGATGATCGTCCCAGTGATTTTCCAGAAACCCGTACTCCAGGAACTGATCATATAGTCCTCATAAGTCTTGATCTTAAAATAGTAATACGCCGCGACACCAAGCATCGCGCCAAAGTATAAGACGAAGTATGCTATGTACCAGTACATCAAATTGTCCCTTTCCTCTTGGGTATGGTCTTTATTACACCCATATTTCAGGTCTGATATAAACAGAGGATACAGAAAACTTATATGCGCAATAAAAACCGCAGGACCCGAATACGGATCCCGCGGCTGTTTATCTTACTTTTCTACGAGTTCTATCGCATCTTTGTTGTACTGGTTGAAGCTCACTTTGATGCCGTCCGCCTCTTCGATAGAATCAATGGTCAACGGAAGATCCTCTCCATACAATTTCGTTTCAATGAACTCATCCCCATTGAAGTAGGAAACATAGCTGGAACGGTTGATTTCATAGTCAGTGTTTGGATCATAAGGTATCAGCTCAGAAGTCACCATTTCCGCGTCTTCCACTTCATCACCGTTGTAACCTACCCAGCTGCCTTCAGTCGCACTACCTGCATCAATGAGATTATCGGCATTACCGCTTCCGCCTGAGCCACATGCGGCAAGGATAGTAACGGATAAAACAGTTATCATAAAGAGTTTGAAAAAGTTGTTCATGTTGGCCTCCAACTGATTATTATTTTAGTCTGTTTGAACTTTCATGATACCACATATCCATTTGGTTTTATTTAAAATATATTAACTGTATAATTTACACAAACCAATCAATCATTCGAGGTGATTCTAATGAATCTGCTTTATATCGTCAACTTCCATGCGCCAATGGGCGGTCTTCATGAAAACGTCTACGCTTCAGCTCTATATATGAAAAAGCAAGGTTGTACCGTTTATGTCGTATTGAAACCAGGACGTCTGCAGGAAAGGATGGAAAGCAAAGGAATTCACACGATTACCACTGATTTCTCCGATGCAAATGCTGCCATGGAAAACATTGAAAATACCGGCGTTGCATTCGACCTGGTACACTTCCATCCCGGACCTTCCAAATATTCTGCACTCAAATACTCCAGCAAATACAAAGTCCCTCTGATAGAGACTTATCACGGCATATGGATGGATGATCTCGAAGACCATATAGGCCAGCTTGATGCCATCATCACAGTATCGGAAGGAATCAAGAATCATCTGCAAAGACAGATCGATCGGCATCACGAAAAATATTATGTAATGCCAAATGGCTATGACAGTAATTTATTTGACCAGCCGCAATATTACCAAGAAAAATCCAATGAGATAACTATCGGCTTTGTCACACGCCTCGATAACGACAAGGAGTTCATCATAGACATATTACTGCTCGCAGTGAACCACATCAAAACCAAAACAAACGTGAGGGTTAATATACACATGATCGGCGACGGAACTCACAGGGAAGAATTTATGGAACTCTGCCAGAATATGCTTAAAAACACAGAACATACAATCCAATTCAAAGGCTGGCTGGTCGACGAGGAATTAAAAGACGCCTATCTGGGCTGTGACATCATCATAGCCCCCGGCAGATCAGCCATAGAAGGAATGGGCTGCGGTAAGCCTGTTATTGCAGTAGGCAGTAAGAAGTATACCGGTCTGATCACACAGACCAATTGGCAGTCAGGCGTTCACAGTAACTTCGGAGGGGCCGGAAAAAGATTTATAGATTACGAAATCGGCAACATTGAAAATGACCTGGATTACCTGCTTGATGAAAAGGAAAACATAAATAAGCTGGGCAGATTCGGTCACGCAATCGCCAAGCAGTTCTTTAACGCTGATTGTATCAATGAGAATTTATTTAACTTTTATAAAATAATCATTCTAAGTAAAAATCATAACAGGGGCATATAACCCCTTGTAAGAATTATATTCTATATAAATTTTTCTGTGTGACATCAGCTTAATAAAACTGCAAATAGAAACTCCTTCGCAGCTTTATTATTTTTTAAAATATTGTTGTTATTATTTTAAATATCTTTTCTTTGGTAATCAATTTCATTTCTCAACTTCATAAATTTAAGCATATCTCTTATATACTCTTCATTGTTTTTAATATCATATGGATCTTTTGGAGGGTTAATGAATTGATCCATTGCAACTACAGATTCTATATAAGTCTTGAAAGGATTTTCAAGCTTGCCATAAGTAGGATAGGTCGCTAAATTTATGGCAGGATATGAATTGATTTCTAATACAACAGGTTCTTCATCTTCGAATGATTTCATCATTATATCCAATCCGGCTGTATATAGCCCAGGCATTGCTGCCAGAGCTTTGAGTATCGTTTCTTTTATCTTCTCTGATACTAAGTCAGTGATATCCATCAGTTCTCCACCAAGAGAGAAATTGGATACAGAAACTAGAAGAACATATTCACCATATTCAGGTATGTCATCCAGATCCAGTTTATTTGAACGCAGATATGATTTTATTCTTTCACTTTTTTCTATTGGGGCTTTTGAAAGATGACTATGTTTTTTTCGCTCTTTATTTTTCAAATCAATCAATTGGCTGAGTGTACTTCGTCCATCGCCAACTATATAAGGAGGGATACGGAGTACAATTGAATGAAGACGTCCCTGGATTACTGTGGCACGTGCTTCAAACCCAGGAATATATTCCTGTACTAAAATCTCTCTTCCTTTACCTTTTGCCTGACTTGCATAGCTCCAGGCATTATAAAATTCCTCTTTACTTACATCCACAACTACTCCCTTACCTAGACTGGCATTGGAAGGCTTTACTACTACATTATCCCTGACAAGTTCAAATGTTTCTTTATATGCTTTGTCTATTTCTGTTTGATGATATGTTTTAGAAAAAGGAGTTCTGATTCCTCGATTTTCTAAATGTTGCTCTGTTTTAACTTTATCCATACCAAGTCTGATTCCCGACTTACTATTTGTAGGATAAACATTTTGTGAAATAGTAAGGATTTTGGATTTGTCTTTGCGAAGTATATCTATGAATTTTTTATTATTTTCATCTACTCTTGCTTCATAATTGAACTGGGAATTTCGAAGATACTTTAATTGGATACCTCGTGTACCAATATTAATGGTTCTGGGATATTCAGTTTTACTCTGGAATTTTACAGTGGAGAAAATGTACTCTAAATCTTTGCTATTCATTACTAACACCTCTATTTTTTATGTTTCACTATCAGGATTATACATATTTCATATTAAAATTTCAGGTTGTCTATGCATATTTTAAAATTGTATAGTATGATTAATAGTGCATTCAATATATTTAACCCACGGACTTCATTTAACCTATAGTGACCTGTAGAATAAATCAATTATGGAGGCACAGCATGTGGCAGACAAAAAAGTTCAATGAACTATCGCTCAGTGAGATAGAACAAATATTCAGGTTGAGACAATCTATTTTCATAATAGAACAGCAAAGTTATTTTGCAGATATTGATGGCAAAGATACAGAAGCTATACATATATTTAATAAAGAAAACAATATAATCTGGGCTTATTGTAGAATATTGATCTATGACGAAAAAGTAATACTTGGAAGAGTCACAGTACATAGTGATAAGAGAGGAAATGGAAATGGGAGAGAATTATTGAATACGGCTTTAAAGTATCTAAAAGAAAACTATCCGGATAAATTTGTTCAGATTGTAGCAATGAGCTATTTGAAAGATTTCTATAAATCATATGGATTTAAGTCAATTTCCGAAGTATATATAATGGATGACCATCCCCATGAAGATATGATATTAAAGCATTAATTTACGAGGTGAAACAATTGAACGAAAAAATACTAGCGGAATTCTTTGAAAAAACCAAAGAAGATGAATCACTTGAATACCCCAAAGATATTGAAATTGATCTGTTGAACGTTGCTGAAGATGAACTGAAAAGATTAGAGATACCATTTGAGAGAGTCACGAATAAAAAAAATACCCTGCGGCTTTATAACACTTCAAACAGCCCATTAAGATATGTAAAAGGTTTTTATCCGAATAACACCAATCTCGGTAAGCTCATATGCAAAGATAAATTTCTGACACAAAGATTTTTAGATTATGCAAAAATCAAAACTCCTATTGGAAAAATGTTCAAACCGAACGACTTAAGTAAAGCAAAAGAGTTTGTAAGAAAATCTCCAGAGAAAAAATTTGTATTAAAACCTGTCAGCATGAGTATGTCTCTCGGCACATTTTTAGGTGTTAACAGTGAAAACCTGGAAAAATGCTGGAACGAGTCTTTCCAGGTTCAAAAGAAGTATAAAGTTGATGTACCACGTGTGCTTATTCAAGAACAAATTGAAGGGCTTGAAATAAGGATAATAGTTGTAGAGGGAGAAGTTGGCACTGCAATATTCAGAGGTCCTGGCAATGTAGTTGGCGATGGCATACATACCATTGAAGAATTGATAAATGAAAAAAATTCAGAACGAAAAAAACACAATTATTTGAACAGGAATCTTTTAAAAATTAATGATAACTTATTAAATAACCTATCCAATAGAGGACTGACACTTGATAGTGTACTGCCGGAAGGCGAATATTGTGTACTATATTCTCAATCAAATATTGCTACTGGCCGGGAAGTCTTCGAAGTCAGCAAGTATCTAAATCCGCATATTTTCGAACAGGTTCTCGATGCTGTTACTGCAATCCCAGGAGTACATACAGCTGGCGTTGATATATTCATAGAAAATCTGGACGCAAAAGAAGGCACCATCATTGAGGTGAATTTAAATCCTGCTTTCCAACTCCATTATTACCCTATGATTGGAAAACCTTCCACCCCTCTCTATGATGTATTCAAGTATAATAAAATAGACCGGAAAATTTTGAATGATGATTTGAATTTTGATAGTTTAACCCAAGAAGAATTTGAACTGGTAATAGAAAGGTTCAAATTCTTATATAATAAACAAAAAAAGCTTTCTAACGCTTTCAATTCATTCCTGAAATTATACTAAATGCAAAGACCCACTGAAACCATTGATGGAATTCAGGGGGTCTTATTTTTACTTCTGCATTAGTAAGTTTGTTAGTTTACTGTGATATATTTCCTTGTAATTATTAAACTTGGTTATATCTCTATAAATTCTTCGCTCTCGTTGATCAAGCCCCAGCCCGGCTTTCAGTTTATATTTGACCAGCATATTTTCCATTAAATTTTTATAAGGTGTTCTTATCTCTCCATAATATGGCATGTAATGTACCTTATGATTGGCGTTCGTATTTATTTCAATTATATAACCAATGTCTGCTTTAAGGTTTTCGGTTAAAATATCTACTCCCGCCGTGTAAAGACCAGGAACTGCTGCTACAGACTTTAATGCAAGATTTATCAAATTTTCTCCTACCATTTTTGTTATATCCACACTTTCAGCACCAGCAGCAAGATTTCCTAAATCACTGAGTAATATAACTTCATCCTTATCTAATATGGAATCGAGGTCTTTTTTCTGAGATCTGATTTTTTCTATTAATACCTCATCCATGTCATATAAAAATCTTTGAAAATACAAAGATTTTTGCCTTTGCTCATTTTTTCTTGCTATTAATTCACGCACAGTACTATTTCCATCCCCTACTACATGGGGCTGAACTCTCCATAGTGCGCAAGCAAACTGTCCTTCTACTATGCATATTCTAATATCAAATCCATCTATATAATTTTGCAAAATAAAAGAAGGCTCTTCAACCTTTCTGTTCCTTTGAATTTCTAGTGACCTATTCCATGACTCTCCTATGTTTTCTCTATCAACATTGAAGATGATCCCTTTCCCAGATCCTAAACTAATCGGTTTGAGTACAAATTTGTTATGAACACTTTCATCTATAAAAATTTTCGCTTCTTTCAATTGTTCATGGGTAAAGTAACTTGAGTTCAAAGTTGGTAAATCAGCCCATTCCAATAATTTTTCAGTTTCAAACTTATTTTTACAAATTCGATATGCTGTTTTACCAGTCGAGCCAGGTAATAATCCGTTAATAGATCCAAAAACTTTATCTACATGATAAAACTCAGTGATTTTCCCTGATACTTTTGTTTTCTTACGTAATTCTTTTGCTGCATGCCCTATAAAATTATTGACCACATTTTCTTCCACAGTATAGCAATTGGGTTTTTCTTCATTTAATTGAATAATCATATCTAATTTACTTTGATTCATACTATTCAGCCCTTTAATATCTGTGTTCAAAAAAAGGTATGCTCAGGATATGCATACCTTTTCAAGAGTTTCAGAATGGTTATTCTTCAGTTAATACAAAATCAATCAGTTTATTCTTTTTCATGCTGATTCTAATTTTATTTGCTTCTTCTACTGATTCCAAAGTGATTTCGGGAGCTCCTTCAGAATACAGTAATGACTCAATGACTTCATCATCTTTTAAGTACGTTACATAACTGGTTTTATTCATAGTATATGTTTTAGATGAATCATAGTGAATAGGTTCAGTCAAAACCATATCATCGCCATTGGAGATCGCTCCAGACTGACCAATCCATTTCCCTTCAACAACTTCTTCTGTATTAACTAAATTACTATCTGTGCTTTGACTTTCTTCATTACTGTTATCAGAACTATCATTCTCAGCCGAATTTGCTTTTTCCTGGTTATCACCACATGCTGCTAAAAGAAACACAATTAAAAATAAAGATAAAAATCTTTTCATTAAGTCAGCTCCCTATTATTTGATAATTTAATTATACATAACTTTTTCTTTTTCTGTATTTTAAAATATATTACTGTTCCAATTCACTGAGCTTTTGTACAGTCTGCTTAAAAAATGGAGGAAAGTATGTCGCAAGTCCTGAATGTGTTTCATAATCATTCATATGCAGCGTAATGTTTGTAATTTTATTTTTAGCAGCCAGTTCCATAAATGGTTCGATATGATCTTTAAAATGCGGTTCCCAATAGCCTACGTGTATATGAATATCCACACTTTTATTAACAGTATTCTCTAACAAAGCTGGTAATATCTCATTAGCAGCATTTATATTATCTTCATTGATCTCACCGAACATTGAATTGAAGATATTTTTTCCCACAGATTGTTCATCATGCCCTTTTGATAAGTAGTTACCCAATAAAATTTGAGGACCGCCAGCTATTACATGCCCAGCTCCCAACTTATAGGCATAATATAATGCTGCAAATCCACCTTTACTTGATCCTGCAAAAATAACATCTTCCATAGATAAATTAACTTCATCAAGAACTTTCTCAACTAGTCTTACTACAGAGTTCTCAACATCGAAATTAGTATTATAGTTCAAATAATAGGAAGTTTTTGTGAGTCTCTCCTCCCCATATACATCCTTTATATATAGTTTGTGCATATTTTCGTCCTTAAGCAACCCCACATAATTATATGTTGGATTTTTATTAATTGCCTGGAATACAACCAATAGTTTTTTGCTTTTTGGTTTTTTATATAATAAATATTTTAAACCACTGGCACCCATTCTTTCAGGATACAGTCTTTTATAGTCAGTAATATCCGACCATCTTATTTCACCGGATTTTTCATCTTTCCGTCTCACTTGGAATTTAAAACGATAATTCCAATGTGATTTGAGTACTTTAGAATCGAAAGAGAAAGTGCTTCTTTCATCTATAGGTTGTCTCAAAACAAAAGATTCTGTTTCCTTATCACGAATTACCAACCTGCTATATTCATTTATATTATAATCTTCAAAGGGGTTAAAAAGTATTTTCACCATATTCAGCATCTCCTTTCTTAGATGATAACTTCATGAGATCTGTCATCAAATACATATTTAAGAGAGCCATTAAGAAAAGTGACATCTTTTAAGAAATCAAAATTTTCTTTTGGTAAAATTGCAGTTACGAAAGTGGAGTTTTGTAATGTCTGCTTGATTAGAATTCTATGATTTGTCTCGTATTTTCCAAATTGCCTCGATACATACCCCTTGTTGATTTCTGTCATCAATTTGGAATCATATCTCTCAAATGTTTTCAAAATATATTGTTTATCATTTAATGTGATTTCATAAGTTAATTTATCAATTTCTTTTACTTCAGCATTTTCGTTCAAATTAAAGTTTTGATAAAATAGACCTTTTTCCTTTGAAACGACTCGATCTACTACAAAATAAATATCATTACTGGTCAATATATTATGTCTTGTCATAAATGCATTTTCATACATTTTATTTATTCCTGAAATCAACTTATAATTTTTCTTTCTGACATACTTAGTGATTTTCATACCATCTTGCTCTCTAACAGGGTTTGTTAATTTATAATTTTCATGAGCGATACATACAGTGTTATGCCCTCGTGGAGAGACCAGATGCTGTCTTACTTTGTCTTTTGCATCATAACTATATTTACCTGAATCAACCAATAGTTCCTCCCCTTTTAAATATAGGGTTACACCTAAATCATCATTGTGCTTATGGGTCTTTTTGTGATATCCGCTTTTAAAAGTGAGCATGGAACTTTCAACTTCATTTTCTTCATTCTTGCTATTCAAAATTGCTATTCCAGCATCATAATCTACAAAATCTGAATAATTTTTCTTTATTTTAGGATCATGGATTGAACCCGTATCCCCAATCATTGGATAATATTGATTAGGTTGAATGATATGATTCTTATACTCTATAGCAAGCTTAATAATTTCGCTCTCATCTTTACCGATAGTTAGTTTCAACTCTTTAACCACTTTATCTATTTTTCTAAACAACGCTAGAACAAGACGATGATATTCGGGTGAATTCTCAAGATGTACACCTCTTCGGGTAAAATCTCTCAGAAGTGCATAGCGGACCCTATAGATAGCTTTATCTGTATAAAATCGTTTCAACCGTTTATCTGTGACATATTTACTGGCATGTAGGAGACCATAGTCCATCATTAAACCGTGATTGTTAAATTTATAATATTTTTCATTATATAAATATTCACAATGGTCAATGATGATTTTGCTGAACGTTTCATCATCAATTTTAAATTCCCCTGCCCCTTCTTGAAATTCAATAATGTTAGAAACTCGAGAAGACACCGGATGCTCCTTCCAAGCATAGTTATTATTTTTAGTATGATCTTTACCATACCAATCAATAATAATTTCCCTTGCATCCTTTAAGAGTTTTGGGTTATTATCCGCTTTATGAACTTTAAGCAAATCAGTAACTATACCTAAGCTATGAAGATATGTTTGGTATGTATTCGCATTTTTATTATGTTGATAGTTCCAATCGATGCCCTTTGAAATATCAATTGGATCGAATCCTTTACGCACCACTAATCGATTTTTCAGAAAATCTTCTACTTTTTCACGTTCTTTTTCTAATTTCATTTGTTACTCCTTGAATTACTTAATATATACTTTATAAGAAATCTTTTCACTTAATTTCCAACTGTTAAGCATCAAAATAATTATATCATTTTAAAAAACTCTAATTATTACACAATTCTCCAAAAACCTTAAATTTTTATACCCATTCTATAATTCTTCATTTATTAAAATAAACTAGACAGCTTGTCTACATCCATGTAATTCATAAATACTTCCAAAGTGTCCGATAGTCCAGTGACTTCCAAGGATATGGTTCCATTTGACGACAGGTTAAGCAATAAATGGCGGGTCCACTTTTTTCAATCTTGCTAATGATATGATAAAGACTACTCTATTATCATACCATAATGCAGGTTTGGTTAGATAAATGATTCATTTTCAGTAAACGATAATGAGCTTCTTTAGTCTAACAATCACAATAAGTCCAGAGCTCGATATAAACACGTGACCACCTCTAATTTGTTTATCCTTGACGACTATGTAATATGGCTCATAAATCTTATAATCCTTTAACTGTTGCTTAAAATAATTTTAATCTACGTGTTACGTGTATTAAATAGATTTAAACCTCTATCTTGGTAAACTTATTAAGTATATTTAATCATATCTTAACACTTGTAAATATTCCTTCAAAAAATCAATATTAAAAATACCATATATGAAAAAATATATATCACTTCTAATTAAAGCTAAAATCCTTATAAGAGAGGGCTTAAAATAGTTTGTGTAAATGAATAAATAGAAAAAGGGCGTCCTTTTCTTGTAAGATTAAGTTACCATACCAAATCCAAGAAAAGAGGACGACCCCTATGGATCATTTTACATCAGATATTATTCAAGCTCTAGTAAAAAAAGACGATGTCACAGAAACCTTCCGCAGCCACCTGGAAACGGCGGTGAATACATTACTGAAAACCGAATTGACTGCATTCCTGGACTACGAGAAGTATGACCGTGTGGGCTTCAATTCCGGGAA
>NZ_FOTB01000003.1 GCF_900114445.1 Salinicoccus halodurans | reverse complement strand
ATCCGGTATTAGCCACGGTTTCCCGCAGTTATCCCCGGCTGATGGGCAGGTTGCCTACGTGTTACTCACCCGTCCGCCACTCGATCCGGAGGAGCAAGCTCCTCCTTCTCGCGTTCGACTTGCATGTATTAGGCACGCCGCCAGCGTTCATCCTGAGCCAGGATCAAACTCTCCATAATTGGAAAGCTCCTCTCGAGCTCATGTGATACTGCTGACAGTATCTGTTTGCGTTTTTGATTGGTCGCCTCAATGTGGGAAGTTCAACTTAATGTGAACCTCATTATCTCGGAATTAACGTTGACATATTGTCATTCAGTTTTCAATGTTCTCGTTTTTGTGTTGCCTTATTATCTTACCATTTCAGCAACCTGATTGCAAGCACTTTTTTTATTTTTTGTTTTTCGTGTTGTTTGCTGTGCTTTTCGTTTTTGCCTGCCGCGTTTCAGCGACAAGATATATCTTACCAAGCCAGTGCTTTTGTGTCAACGATTTGATTAATAAATAAGTTGTAGTTTTATACCATCGAGGTAAAAAGCAGCGCGAATGCGCTGCCTGTAAGGGTTTAAGTTCTATTTATTTTTTCTTTTTTTATCTTTTTCCGCCATTCGAGTCTCATTTTTATATTTCATACTTTTTCTTTTTTTATTTTGGGACTCTTCTTTTTTCTTCTGTGCTGCTTCCTGTTTCCTCAATTCTTCTCTCTTTTTTTCATTGATATCACTCTTTGTCACTCTGCCGCGCTCTTCCTTCTCTTTCTCAGATGCTTCTATATAACCCGGAAGTGCCAGAAGTTGGACGGCGTTACATATGATTAGTGTGAATACCGATCTGTATATCCAGGATGTATCTTCCACACTCAGGAATGGAATAAGAGTTATTGATGTCATGAATATCATATAGAAGAGAGCCGGTATAAAAATATTGGTATCCCGGGCGGATCTATTCTTCATTCCCGCTACAATGAAGCCTGCTGCAATGACAAGGATGGGAATCCAGATGAAGCTCCAGACCTGTCCGGACTCTATCCCGAATCTGTAGAATCTCAGATAGAAGAGATCGAAGACGGCATACATTACAAGCAGGAGCTGAACGTATGGCCATACTTTGCCGAATATCCCCATGCCGAGTGGATGAAGGAACAGATATATGAAGAAAGCCACCTGGCTGACTGTCGCTATAAGCAGTCCGTATCCTAAAAACCATACGAGTCCGGCGAGAAACTCACCAACCTGTCCCTGGAAGAGATATCGGGTAACATTCTCGTATTCAGTGATCAGACTGACCACCGCAGTAATGATCATCCCAAGCAGGAGTGTTCTAAAATAAAACTTAACTAAGTATTTTGATGTCATGCCTTTCTTTCCTCCGCCTATTCACTTTCCTGGATTACATTTTCTGCAATACGCTGATAAGCTTTTCCAATTTCATCATCTCTGTATACTGAAGGAGCGAAATCTGATTCATCCCAATCCGGCTGACCGAGCGGGAGCTGACCGAGCAACGGCACTTCCAGTTCCTCGGCCAGCTTGTCTCCGCCACCTTTACCAAAGATATATTCCTTCTCGCCAGTATTTTTACTTTCGAAGTAGCTCATATTTTCAATGACTCCGATAATTTCATGATCGGTATGCTGCGCCATCGCTCCTGCTCTTGCAGCAACAAATGCTGCAGTCGGATGCGGCGTAGTTACGATGATTTCTTTACTATGGGGCAGCAGCTGGTGAACATCCAATGCCACATCTCCTGTGCCCGGAGGCAAATCGAGGAGCAGATAATCCAATTCTCCCCATCTCACTTCGTCAAAGAAACTGTTGACCATCTTGCCAAGCATCGGTCCTCTCCATATAACCGGTGTGTTTTCTTCAACAAAGAATGCCATCGAAATAACTTTGACACCGAAGCGTTCTACCGGAATCAATGTTTTATCTTCTATTGCAGGCCTCTCAGTAATCCCCATCATGTCCGGCACACTGAAACCATATATATCCGCGTCAATCAGACCCACTTTCTTCCCTTTATTGGCAAGAGCAACGGCCAGGTTTACCGCTACAGTGGATTTCCCCACGCCACCTTTACCGGATGCGATGGAGATGAATTCCGTATCATTTTCTTTGAAACGGTTCTCTACTTCACTGCCTGCAGTACCGCGGTGGCGTTCAATCGTTTCTTCATCAAGCTCATCAAATCTGAGCCCGACCGAGTCAGCTCCCGCTTCTTTGACGGCATTTACAATCTTCATCTGTAAATCCAGCTGTTCCTGCCCGCCAAGACGTCCTATTGCCACCTTGACGCTGACATGATTCTTTTCTTCTTTCACACTGATTTCCCGTATACCCTCTGTTTCAGAAATAGGTACATTCAGTATTGGATCATTTATATTACCAACGATTTCTTCAACTTGACCTCTAGTGATCATTAAAAAATCTCCTTTACGCCTTATGCTTAATATATCCATGATAACATAACATCTTCTTTATATAATCAAAAAAATCCAAACACTTTTTTTATGAAGTGTTTGGATTGAATCTTCTCCATTATGCTTTAACGCATATCGTTACGGTCTTCTTTTTGTACTTTGTTTTCAAATTTATGCAGCTGCTTTTCAGCAAATGCTCTGCCGCCAATTCCGAAACTGATTGCGAATGCGATGGCCACGGCACCCAGAATGAAGAGGAATGCCAAATTAACGATACTTTGTGCAAAATTCAGCTGGTCGAGTGTCATGAACACTGCCACAATGATAATAAGATATTTGGCGATTTCCCCGATAAATGCATTACCTGTAGTTTTAGCAACAACCTTCGAAAGTAGATTGCCTCCGATAAAACCGAGCGCGAGAATTATCAGTGCGGAAATTACTAATGGAATGTAAGCTATGATTGCGGTCCCGATAGTATTGAACACTTCAAGATTCAGTACTGTCAATGCCTGTACCACAAAGAATAATCCGATGAGTACTGCGACTGTCCACCCAAGAGCATTCGGTATATCAATACCTTCTTTGGATTTATCACCAAAGTTTACATAGGAATTGAATTTGCTGACATTCAGACTTTTAAGCAGGTTCGTTATAAGTCTGCCGAGAATCTTTGCAAGATACAGTCCAAGCAGGATAAGTATCCCTGCAACAAACAACCTCGGAAGGAAATTGAGCACTGCAGTCATCATTTCCCTGATCGGATTTGAGACCGACTCCATATTCAATGCATCGAATACCGGCGGGAGGAACAGTATGAATACCAGGAAGTAGGCAAGCTTGCCCAATGTTGAAATCAACCCTTCTGATTCTCTTTTTGCTCCATCCTCACTGCTCAGTCCTTTCTTTTGCAGCCATCTGTCAAATCCTATCGCGTTTAATCCTTTAACAATAATATTTTTCACGATTACCGCAATGATCCATGCCAGAAGCAAAAACAGAATTGCGCTTATTAGATTAGGAATGAATGCAATAATACTGCTTAGCATGGAACTAAACTGATCTCCAATGTTACCCATATATAACTCCTCCTTAATTACGTGCTACTCTTTTATAACCTACATGTGATAATGATAAACGGAATATCATAATTTTATCTCAGAAAATGATACGTAAGTTTTCAAAATTCCGGTTAAATATTTTTATAATGGATATATGTAGAATATTAACTTTGGGAGGACTCGAAAAATGAATTTAACCCTTATGCAATATTTTGAATGGCATTCGCCGGATGATGGAGAACATTGGAAGCACTTATCAAAAGAGGCAGCGAAGATTAAAGAATTGGGATTTGATGCTGTCTGGCTGCCGCCGCCGACAAAAGCAGATCATCCTTCCAATCCCGGTTATGCTGTCTATGATGTCTATGATTTAGGTGAATTTGATCAAAAAGGCAGCGTCAGAACCAAATATGGAAGAAAAGAGCAGCTCCAGAATGCGATTAAAGCCTGCAGGGAGGTCGGACTTCTTGTCTATCTCGACCTTGTGATGAACCATAAGGCAGGCGGAGATGAGAAAGAGACATTCAAAGTCATTGAAGTAAAACAGGAAGATCGTGATGATGAAATTTTCGAGCCCTTCGATATAGAAGGATATACTTATTTCGAATTTCCGGGCCGCAATGGAAAATACAGTGAATTTAAATGGAACTTCGACCTATTCACCGGCGTCGATTATGATGCCAGGGAAGACCGGAATGGAATATTCAAGATTATCGGAGAAAATAAAGACTGGAGCGATAATGTAGATGGTGAACACGGAAATTACGATTACCTGATGTACGCGGACATCAACTATGCCCACCCCGAAGTTCAGGAAGAGATGATCAGGTGGGGAAAATGGCTGACTGATGAACTGGATGTGGATGGTTACCGTCTCGATGCTGTAAAACATATAGACAGCGGCTTTATCAAACGATTCATCGAGGAGGTGACTGAACATGCGTCACGGAATATATATTTCTTTGGCGAATATTGGAATCCTGTACTCGAAGCGAATGAAGATTTTCTTGAAGATGTAGCCTTTGATATCGACCTGTTTGACGTAAAACTTCATTATAACTTTTTCACGGCCGGCCAGGAGAAAGAGCAATATGACCTGACAAAGATTTTTGAAAAATCACTGATGAAAGAAAATCCGTGGAATGTCGTCACATTCGTGGACAATCATGACACACAGCCCGGAGAATCCCTGGAATCTTTTGTTGCAGACTGGTTCAAGCAATCCGCATATGCCCTGATTCTTTTAAGACAAGATGGATATCCGTGTGTGTTTTACGGAGACTACTACGGAATAAACGGTGAATATGATATGGACGGCAAGAAAGAAGCCATTGATGTTTTACTTGAATCACGGAAACACCTGGCATACGGAGAACAGAAAGATTATTTCGACCACCCCAATACAATCGGCTGGGTTCGCTACGGGAACGGGGAAATGCACAACTCCGGCTGTGCAGTCGTTATATCCAACGGACTCGAAGAAGGTTTTAAGAAAATGCATGTTGGCGACCACCGGGGCGGCGAAGTCTGGGTGGACTATACTGGTAACAGGGCCGATGAAATCACGATAGATGACTCTGGCAATGCTGAATTTCATGCGAACAGTCAGTCCGTCAGCGTCTATGGTAAAAAAGTAGAATAGTAACAACAGAGTCTTGGGGCATAATTTTATAAAAAGATATTATCCGGATACTGCACAATAAAATCCGTACGTCAGATCCTCCAAAGGGAATACCAGACGTACGGATTTTTAAATTCAGAGATACTTACGCCCCGCCTTCTCAGAGGACCCGTTGTTTCATCTTGTATGATCATACTCCATCAATGAATTCAATCGGCCGGCATCTGCATTTTCAATGCCGAGTTTGGAGAGTGTCACCCCTTCCCGGAAATAATCTTTTCTAAGCAATGCTCCGGTCAATGTAATGACAGCATCCATCACCGGTGTCTCCACACCAATTTCATCACCGATACTTGCCCAGAGGACGAGACCATTCGATACATCTTCTGTCACATACCTATTTTCCAGGTTCGCCGGTCCCGCTATATCTTTCAGTACCGGTGAGCGGTTATATTGTTCCTGAAGCGAATCCGCTTCTTCGAAATAACCGCTTCTCACACTCCGCTCTGATTTTGAGGCTGCTTCAAACTCGAGTGCTTCACACATCCGCTTCCGCTCTTCATCAATTTTGTGTATCACATTCACTGTATGCTCAGTGATACCTTCTTTATACAGATAAAAATCCTCTCCGGCATAGTCGATCCGGCCGGCGTTAAGTATCGACGGTCCCGGATGGCTCTCCGGATTCCCGTTATTCAATGTCGTTTCTATAATATTCTTTGCCGGTTTCAAATGATCGTACATGCGGCTCAGCACTTCCAGCATCTCTTCTGTGAACCTGGAGGGAAATGCTGAAAAAAGATTGTGCTCATTATATGAAATCAGCACAGCTTCATTCGTCGCCTGATGATACCTTGAAGCATATGTGAGCGACATCGTTTCCCCTATTTTAACATCGACATCCCTTTTCATATTATTCAATACACGTTTGAATCTCAGACTGCTCATCGCGCTTGCACTGTTAATCAATATGTACTGCCCGTCTTCCAGACAAGGGGCGAGCTTTTCGGCAATTGGCTCTACAGCTGTGGCCGGAATTGTCAGCATGATTACATCGTTACCCCGGACCGCGTCCCCAACATCTTTGGTGAACTTATGAATCCTGACAGGTTTCCCGTTAAAATTGATTATTCCTGTCTCTTCAATCCTGCTTAGATCATTACTGGAATTTGCAGATTGATGCAAAGTGACTTCATGCCCTTTTACAGTCAGATCCGCAGCTGCAGTAACACCGCCGTTCCCAGCTCCAATAACACTAATCTTAAGTACCATATTAATCCCCCTGTTCATTGATTTGATAGACTGTATCACCATCTATTATCGTTCTCGTCACCTTCGCCTCCAATAAATCATCGGGCGCCACCTGCATGACATCCATGTCAAAGACGGCAAAATCAGCATAATATCCGGTCTTTATACTGCCAGCCCTGTCCCCTTTATAAACAATCCCGGCAGCATTTGACGTATACATCCTGAAAGCTTCAAACCGGCTTACCCGTTCACTTTCATTATACACCCCCCTGTCACCTCTGCGGGTAACGAGTGTATGGATGCCCAGCAGAGGATTGACATCTTCGATCGGCGCATCTGAAGAACCGCCGAGAATGAGTCCACTATCCTGCAATGTTTTAAAAGCATATAAATATTTCGCACGGTCCTCACCGATATATTCTGTAATCCACGGCATATCAGACGTCAGAAAAGTCGGCTGGATGTCGCATATCACATCCAATGAAGACATACGCCGTATCAACGATTCATCGAGCAGACTGCAGTGGATCAGCCGGTCATGCTTCCCTTTTGGCACAGGATACTTTTCAATCGCATCCAGTACGATTTCACATGCCTTATCTCCTATCATATGGACTGCGATGGCATCATCATTTTCCCTTGCCCGCTTTACCATGTTTTCAAGGTCTTCGCGTGAATGAATCTGCAGTCCATAGTCATCAGTACCTTCATAGGGTTCTTTAAGGAGTGCAGTCTTACCACCGAATGCCCCGTCGATGAATATTTTCATGGCATCCTTTTCAATCCAGTCTTCCAAATAAACCGGATCGTCCTCGACCATCTGCAAATATACTTTCTCATTTCTCAACAGGTTGACTCTGAATTTTTTCTTATCCGGACCAATAGTGGCCAAATAGGCTTTGAAGGGCGTTTCATAAGGGCCGTAGTTTGACATGTCCTCAGTATGTGCACCCGCAATACCGTAACTGTACATATATTCTATTGCTGTATCCAGATCCGCGGAAAGTGATTCTACATTGTCATCGACCGTCTGATCCCTGATGAGATCGAATGCAGTATCATATACCCAGCCTGTCAGTTCTCCATTTTCATCCCTCTCAAAATAACCGCCTTCGGGATTTTCCACACCCTGATCGATTCCCAAAAGCTCAAGGGCTTTCGTATTCACAAAACCGGCATGATGGCATATCCGGGTCACGAGCGTCGGCTTATCCGTCAGAACATCGAGTTCAAAGCGGTCCATGCGATATTTATCTTCGAGGTTATTCTCATCATAGCCAAGTATCAGATTCCATTTATGATCCGTACTGAATTCCTTCATCAGATGTTTCATCTCGCCAATATCATCTATATGATGGAGCGAGAGAGATTTCAATTTCTTACCGAGCATGATCAGATGGATATGGGAATCCGTCAGAGCCGGGAGCATCGTCTGACCTTCCAGGTCGATTCTGATATCCGCTTCATTTTCGAGTTCATTCTGTGCGCCGGTTCTCACGATCCGCCCCTTATCCACCAGAACCGCATCCGCCGTCTCTCCTTCGCGGTCCATCGTATATATAATGCCGTTATAATACAGTGTTTTCACAAAACCCCTCCTCGGAAAAAAATACTTCATATATGTTTTATATGAAGTATCATCATTCCTGCACTATTTTTATTCGTCTTCGTCATCTTTGCTGAGTTCCTGACTCCGGGTTGCAGCTGCATTAAGTGTCTTGGACAGGATTTCCTTAATACCCTCGCCGTCCAGAGCATCCAGCCCCGCTTCAGTCGTGCCGCGTTTGGAGGTGATATTCTTTCTGAGCTGACTGAACGGCAGCTCTGAATCCTCCACCATTTTACCGGCACCGATCACAAGATTTGTCGTAAGGAACAACGCTTCATCCTCACTGAATCCGAGATCCATCAAGCTCTCCGCATATTTTTCATATATATAATAAAGGAAAGCGGAACCCGATCCCGTCGCAGCGGTGATGTTGTGCATCTCCTCTTCCTCTTCAACAACAACCGTTGTACCAAAACTCTTCATCAGTTCAACAAGTTCGTCTTTGTTCGGGAAGTTCTCTGAATATTTGATTCCGCTGACGGAATGCTGCACCATGGCATTCGTATTCGGCATTATCCGCGCAATCGGATTCTCAGACTTCAATTCACGTCTGATTGTTTTGATCTGAGTTCCGGCCATGACCGATACTATTTTTGTCTTTTCTTCCAGGTGCGGCCTGATTCTCTTGGCAACATCAGGGAAACTTTGCGGCTTGCTGGCAAGAATTACATAGTCCGCCCCGTCGAGCAGCTCCGTATCATCATATGAAACGTTCACACCAAGATTATCCCTGAAGAATAATATTTTTTCCTTCTGGCTTCTGCTCGTAAGATAAATCTGCTCCGGTTTTACGACGCGATTTTCAATCATGCCGATAAAGATGGCACTCGCCATATTTCCCGCACCATAAAAGACAATTTTCATCGAATCAACTCCATTTAAATTTTTTCGCAACAGTTCCTATCATAACAAACTGAATAAAAAAATCAAAAATCGATAAATATTCACGCATGGATAAAGAAAACAATGCCGATATAATGCAGTGTGCTTCCGACGATAATGAAGAAATGCCAGATCATATGGAAATATTTACGTGTTTTCTGGGCATAGAACCATGCACCGACAGTGTACGCGACACCGCCGAGAGCAAGCATGAGCAGAAACATCCAATGTGTATTGGCGATGATCACAGGGAAGAAAATCACTGCCATCCATCCCATAATCAGATAGAACGCCAAACTGATTTTTGAGTTCACGTTGGGACTCAGCACCTTATATAATATACCAAAAACCGCCGCCGCCCATTGGATGATCAATGTGATGATTCCCCATTTGCTGTCGATGACAGAAAGTGCCACCGGAGTATATGTGCCAGCAATGGCTATATAGATCAGACTGTGATCCAGGAGACGCATGATATATTTGTGCTGCGTGTTGTGTGCCATCGAATGATAGAGGGTGGATGTAAGGAACATCAGCAGAATACTGATGACAAATATTGAACCGCCCACCGCATGCAGGGTGCCCCCCTCTTCATACATGTAGACAGAAGTGAAGGGCAGCATGAATATAAACAGCAAGGCTGCAACACCATGACTCACACTGTTCCCGACTTCTTCACCAAAAGAAAGAGGCACGATGTTCCGCAGGGACCCTTCCAGTTTTTCAGTCATTTTTTCTTTTTTCAGATAGGATCCTCCTTCTATTCCATTCTTGTACGATGTCATATTATCCCTTCATCTTTAAGATCGTTATATGCCGTTTCAATGCTGTCTTTTCCTGTTTTATTTTTCAACGGGGAAAACTCGCCTTTGCGGTCCACCTGCAAAGTCATATGTTTGTCAGCATGGCGGAATGCATCAAAGTAGAACTTCTCAAATTTCAGCACTTCATCTTTGACAACCAGCAGATCCTCATTCATATGTTCCAGTTTTTTCAAAGCCAGATGATAAGGCATTTTCTCTTCCGCCACTTTTTGCAGATAGTCCATTCCAAATACATGGATGCCGATATTGCCGTTTTGGAACTGTTCACCCGCCCCCTCAGGCAGTTCAGTATATTCCACCACACTCTTCTGACCATTCACCATACTGAGGCGCCCGACACTTTCACCGGGTTTCGGGAGTATCGATTTTGAAGTCACATCATTGTTCTCACTGACGTGCAGACCCAGCAATACCGGATCAAGCACTTTGACCACCGCATTATCAACATTGTTCATGAATACATGTTCAATGCCGCGCTCTTTCATATCTTCAAGCATACCACTTGCTTTGAGTGCACTGAAGATACCGCCGTTACCATTTGGAGTCAGCATGATTTCCTTATCCTCCGTCAGCAGTAATTCACCGTCTTTTGACAGAGCGGGGAAATGTTCCTGGCGGAAGAAATGGACGTTTTTCTCTTCAAATCCGAAATGATTATGCTTTGAAAAGAACGAAAGTGTCTCGGTATGGTTGATATCGCTCGTCATGATGTACCAGTGAATCGGTTGACCCGTTTCCCGTTCAGCTGTTTTGATCTGTTTTGCCTGAAGTTCAAAAAGTGAGAGTCCGTCAAAGGAAAATGTTCCTTTAGGTCCGGGATGCTCAAGGCGTGTCCCCTGGCCGCCCGCCATCAGGAGCGCTGCCACTTCACCATTTTTAACCGCTTCTTTTGCGGCATTTGAAATTTTATCTATATCCAGTTCGTCCTTACCTGTGAAAGGCACTTCTTCAACCGTCGCCATATCAACTGTTCCGGGGTTCACATATACCTCTTCATATGTCTCTTTGATTTCATCCAGAGACAACGTCTTAAATTGCTCTTCCACTTTCTGCTGGTAATTTTCCGCCAGCTTTTCAAATTGAGGGATCCATTTTGTTATCATTACTTTGCCTCCATCGTCTGTTTACTTTATTATAATCCAATTACAGCTGATCTGTAAAAATAAACCGCACAAAAACAGGCTCCGGGTTACCGGAGCCTGTTATAGAAGCTTATTCTGTAATCACCTGTTTGATAAGCTCAATATTCACTTCACTGCCGCCGATTATGTAGTTGTCGAGTATTTTCTGTTTTACCTCTTCGACTTCTTCGCGGTTCGAATGGATGACTGCGAGTGTCTCTCCCGCATCCACCCGGTCTCCCACTTTCTTCTCGAGCATGAGCCCTACCGCAAGATCGATGACATCTTCTTTTGTCTGGCGGCCGGCACCGAGCATCGCGGAAGCGACACCGAGTTCTTCTGCCGCAATTTCTTCGATATAGCCTGAAGTCCCGGCTTTCACTTCAATCTGGTATTCCGCCTGCGGAAGTTTGGAAACATCGTCGACTACAGATGCGTCTCCCCCCTGATTGGACAGGAACACTTTGAACTTCTCAAGTGCTTTACCGTTATCGATGACTTCCTTGAGCTTGCCTTTTGCCTCTTCAAGTGTCTCCGCCTTACCACCGAGCACTGTCATCTGGGCACCGAGCTCCAGGCAGAGCGCCGTGAGATCTGACGGCCCCTCGCCCCGGAGTGTTTCAATCGCCTCTCTCACTTCCAGTGCATTCCCAATTGCACGGCCGAGCGGTTCCGCCATGCTTGAAATGATAGCCATGGTGTTTCTGCCGACATTATTACCGATGGACACCATTGCTTTGGCAAGGGCGACAGCATCCGCTTCACTCTTCATGAATGCGCCGTCTCCTGTTTTGACATCCAGGACAATCGCATCTGCACCAGCTGCGATCTTCTTGCTCATGATCGAGCTTGCGATCAGCGGAATGGAATTGACTGTAGCTGTCACGTCACGCAATGCATAGAGCTTCTTGTCAGCAGGCGTCAGATTCCCGGACTGCCCGATGACCGCCACTTTATCGCGGTTGACGATACCTGCAAATTCCTGTTCGGTGATTTCAACATGGAAGCCTTCCACTGCTTCCAGCTTATCGATCGTACCTCCCGTATGGCCGAGTCCGCGTCCGCTCATTTTTGCCACCGGTACATCGAGTGCTGCTACGAGCGGCGCCAGGACGAGTGTCGTTGTATCGCCTACACCGCCGGTGGAGTGCTTGTCGACTTTAATTCCTTCAATTGATGAAAGATCGATCTCATCACCGGACTTGACCATGGCCATTGTAAGGTCCGCTCTTTCATCGTCAGTCATGTCCTGGAAAAATATCGCCATCATCAGGCTTGAAACCTGGTAATCAGGGATATCCCCATTTGTATAAGCGTTGATGAAGAAATTAATCTCTTCTTTTGTCAACGCACCGCCGTCGCGTTTTTTTGCAATTAAATCTACCATTCTCATCACTTACACATCCTTTATCAAGCCTTTTTGTCACCTGTTGAATGCCTGTCTCTTGCATCCATGTAAAAATCGATCAGTCTTTGCGAGGTCTTGTCCCATGCATATCCCATCGCTTCTTCACGTGCATTACGCTTCATTTCATCGAGTTTCTCTTTATCTTCCAGAATCTCCACTGCACGGATCATACTGTCCAGATCTTCATTCTCGTAAAGCATGCCGTTCACCCCGTCTGTGACCTGTTCATTCGTCGGTCCGCTCTTTGCAGCGATCAACGGAAGTCCCGAAGCCATGGACTCAAGTATTACGAGCCCCAGTGTTTCCGATACGGATGGGAATATGAAAGCATCTCCCGAGGCAAATGCTTTGGACAGCTCTTCCCCATGCATGAATCCTGTGAATATAGTATTTGTCGCCTCAAATTTCTTCTCTATGCCTGAACGTGCCGGGCCGTCTCCAATGATTGCAAGACTGATATCATCACGTGCTTCAAGGAGAGGGATGATTTTATGGATTTCTTTCTCCACAGCCAGTCTGCCGATGAAAACCAGCAGCTTGTTTTCCGGTTTGCCGCCGGTCAGCCTGTAACGCATCGCGTCATCCCTGAAATCCGGATGTCGGTTGATTACATCCACGCCGCGCGGGATGATATCGAGCCTTTTTATCCCTTCGGCGTCCAGTTCATCCCTGATCGCTTTGGATGTGACAAGATTGACATCTGCATTTTTGTGATTGCGCCTGATATACCACCAGAGCAATGGTTTTGCAGGTTTATAGATTGTGTAGTAATCCAAATACTTCGGCAGATGTGTATGGTATGAAGAGACGAGCGGAATATTTAATTTCTGTGCTGCCTTTACAGCACTTGTCGCAAGGAGTACGGGGTTGACTGCATGTACGACATCCGGTTCAAAATCTTTTAATATATGATATACCCTGCGGGATGGAAATCCCCATTTGCGGTATCTGTAAAAAGGGAAAGTGACCGGTTTGATACCGACCACTTTGGCACCCTTATAATCATGTACTCCCAGGTCAGGCGCGATGACCAGGACTTCATGGCCTTCCCGCATAAAGTAATCAATGGCTTTTGTCAGTCTTGTAACAATACCATCCGTGGACGGTAAAAATGTTTCTGTGACAATCGCGATCTTCATACCATTACCTCTTTCTTTATTTCCATGTGACTTTCGGCAGTACATTATCTACAATGATGCGATCTTTATGCTCAAGGGCCTCCTGCAGGATTTCTTTAAGTACATCCTGTGTCAGAAGATGCGGCTCAAGCCCCAGGTCAATGAGGTTTGTATTTACTGCATTATAGTAATGGTCTTCATTTTCAACACGTGGATTCTCAATGTTTGAAAGTTTAGCTTCGATACCAAGATCTTTGGCAGCATCCCTTGTCTTTTCAGCCAGATCCTGTACAGAGAAGGATTCAGTGAACTGGTTGAATACCCGGAATTCACCCTGATCTGCAGGATTTTCAGCTGCGATCTCAATACAGCGGACCGTATCTTTAATGTGCAGGAACGCACGTGTCTGTCCGCCTGAACCATAAACTGTCATGTCGTGTCCGATTGCAGCCTGAACCAGGAAGCGGTTGAGTGCTGTCCCGAATACACCGTCATAATCAAGTCTGTTCGCAAGAACAGGATCTTTTTTCGTTTCTTCGGTATTGAGTCCGTAAACGATACCCTGATTCAGGTCAGTTGCGCGGATGCCCCAGATTTTACAGGCGAACATAATGTTATGTGTATCATGAACTTTTGTAAGGTGATAGAAAGAGCCTGGTTGTTTAGGGAATGGCAATGTATCTTTTCTTCCCTTATGTTCAATTTCAATGTATCCTTCTTCGATATCGATATTCGGCTGACCATATTCACCCATGGTACCAAGCTTGATCAGGTGGCAGTCAGGTTCGAATTCTTTGATTGCATATAGAACGTTGAGGTTGCCCAATACGTTGTTCTGCTGTGTATAGACTGCATGTTCGCGATCGATCATGGAATAAGGTGCTGAACGTTGCTCAGCAAAGTGAACAAATGCCTCCGGGCGTTCATTTTTGAATACGAGACTTAAGAAGTCATAGTGATTGAGATCACCTTCGTAAACTTTGATTTCTTTCCCTGTAAGTTCTTTCCATTTCGCCACGCGATCCTCGAGAGAGGCAATCGGCGTAACAGAATTAGAATGTAATTCATCATCTATTTTACGTCGGACCATATTATCCAGGATAGTTACCTCGTGACCTTTTTCAGAAAGATAAAGTGCAGTTGGCCACCCGCAGAAACCGTCTCCTCCAGCTACAATAATTCTCATTTGAACATCCTCCGATTCAAGTGTTATTTAGTTAAAACATAGTATACCGCAAGTATACATATATTATTATAAAGATGTTTGGTTAATGTCACAAACCATTTATGATTTTACATATCGGAATTGTGTCAGAAAGGTAAAGATGCAGATTGCATACAATAAAAGCACCTGAAATCACTTCAGGTACTTTCTATCAATTGCTCCGGGCTGTCTGCACTGGCTGCTTTCTTTTTTTATACAATTGGAAAGCAAACAGTAAAATGAACAGACTGAATGCGATTGCATCTGTAATTACATCACTCTGTATGAACAACAGTGCCGTAATAACTGCTGTAATCCTTTCAATAATATTGTATTTCGCAAGCATATAGTTCTGTATAAATGACGCAAATGTCGCCATACCTATCGCTGCCGTTATAATTGCCCAAGTCATCTCCATAGCAGATGCATCTGTAATCAGCAGAATTGTCGGATTTATCGCAAACATGAATGGCAGCAGCAGTGCCGCAGAATCATACTTGAAACCCTGCACTCCAGTCCGGATCGGACCGGCATTGGCGATACCTGCTGTGGCATAGGCGGGCAGGTTGATCGGCGGTGTATCGTCAGCCAGGACACCATAGTAGAGGACAAACAAATGTGCGACAATGACTGGCAGACCAAGATCGGTCAGTACAGGTGCAATAACCGCTGCCAATACTACGTATGTGGCTGTGGTCGGCAGACCCATCCCGAGAAGCAGACAGGCAAAGACTGTCAGAACCAGGGCAATATATATCTGGGTGTTATCTGTAACCATAAAATTCGGCAACCATGACTCAATCCTATCTGAAAAGTCGATGACGATTCTCGTAAACTTTGTGGACAGTCCGCTCGTAGTGATGACACCGATCAGTATGCCTGCAGTCGCACATGCAACGATGATGCTGAGAGCGTTCCGCGCAGCATTATCCAGGCCGGATATCAATTCTGTCATGCCGTATTTGGCCGGCACCGCATCTATTTTCGCCGTTCTCTGGAAAAGCACGAATAACAATGCCACAATGATTCCGCCCAGTATCATTGTAAATATCGGATCCCGCCAACGGATCATTTCAGGGCTGAAGAAGCTGATGCCGAACAATGTGTTCAGCCCAACAAGGCCCTGATTGACGAACCCGATCAGATACTGCATGGATAAAGTAACCGCCAGTACTATCGCAGCATATAATAATGTTCGTCCGAGGCCCTTCTTAAACTGGTACGCGAAAAATGCAATGGCGATCATGGCGATGATGGAATAGAACGCAGCGGCATTGACCGACGTCCGTTCAATCACCAGATAATACAGCAGTATGAAAATCGGGATGATCAGATATCCCTGACTGATCAGCAGCTTTTTCCCCGAAGCCATTTCCGATTTGTCCATTCCTGAAATATTTCTTTTACTTGCCTCAAAATGCACCATGAACAGAATTCCCACATAGGCCAGAAGGGCCGGGATGAATGCACTTTTAATGATTTCATAGTATGGTATTCCGGTGAATTCCACCATGATGAATGCAGCAGCACCCATGACTGGAGGCAGAAACTGTCCGCTCGATGACGATGCCACTTCTACTCCGCCGGCAACATGAGGGGGATACCCCACTTTTTTCATCAGCGGAATCGTAAACGTCCCTGTAGTCACAGCATTCGCTGTTGAACTGCCTGAAATACTGCCCATCATACCGCTGGAAACAACGCTTGCCTTGGCCGGTCCGCCCTTATATTTACCGACACTCCGTATCGCAAGGTCGATGAACATCTTTCCCGCACCGGTCGATTCCAATATTGCTCCAAAAAGTATGAATATGAATACGAATTGCGCGGAAGCATATATCGGAGTACCGAATATACCATTGCTCCGATAGACGATTTCATATATGAATCTGGAGAAATCACCACGGCTGTGGTAAAACTGACCCGGCATAAATTCTCCGAGAAAAAAATAGGTGATGAAAAGTACCGCAATGATTACTAAAGGAAGGCCTACTACCCTCCGGGTTGCTTCAATCACCAAAATGACAAAAAGTGTTCCAACGATGAGATCCATTTCCGTCGGCCGTGCAGAAATGATCGCCTCCGCTTCCTGACGCTGGATCAGATAGACCCCGATACTGAACGTTATCGCCGCAATTGACAGGTCATACCAGGGAATCGTTTTTTGGCCCAGTCCTTTCTTGAATGGAAAAATAAGAAAAACCAATACCATGCCAAGTACCAGATGTATGAGCAGGAATGTCCTTGATCCTATTCCCGGCAACCCGAAACCAGCCACATACAAATGGAACAGCGATAAGCCGACAGCAACAATACTTACCATCAGTCCAAGTTTTTTCCCCGGCTGTCTGTCACTGCCCTCCAGCTCCTGTATCATTCTTTGCTGTTCTTTCTCATCCACTTTGTTCATCACCCCTTAAAGTATGTTCTTACCACTTTGATTTCAAGATTCTTCCCGGAATACGGTGCCTCAGATATCGTTATGGTGCTCCCGCCGATTTCTATATGATGGGGAAATACCGATGACGGTCTCACCTTCAGACTGCCGCCATGTACTTTGCGGTCGATATTCCTGATGATGAATTTCCCATTCTTCATTTCCACATCTTCGCCATTATATGGCATCCCGGCTCCAAACGATTCAGTATGACTTTCCATCGTGTAGATTTCTTCGTTTCTGACTTCAAATACCTCTTTGACCGGAGACCTCTCCACTGAATGGATGTAAGTGATCGCAAAACGTTCACCCTGGTCTACTCTTGTTTCGTAAAGAGTCTCGCCGGTTTCGTATTCAGCAACAACCAGGTATGAAGGTCTGTATACATAGAGCAATATCACCAGACACGAAATCAAAACCACTCCGATAAGGGATAAAAAGACATTGCGGAAACACAATGTCTTTTTATTGCTGCTTTCATGCACTTTTTTACTGCTCGTCATAATATTTCTGCACACCCGGGTGAAGATCGATGGACATGCCATCCTGTGCAGTGTCCACTGACAATTCCTCTCCTCGGACATGGGCATTGGCAACGTCATCCAGATTGTCGAAAATCACACTCGTAATCTCGTACATCTGATCTTCCGGTATATCATTGGAAGCGATGAGCATGGCCTGTACCGCTACAGTCGTAGCCGTGCTGTCAAAATTGTCGTAAGCATCTGCCGGAATATCCTCCTGTACATAATACGTGTACTCCTCCATCAGGCTGTCGATAGCTTCCTGATCGAAACTGATGATCTTGACATCAGCACTTGCACTCAACTCCTGGATTGCTCCTGTCGGTGTACCCGCTGTAACGAATGCCGCATCCACATTACCATCCTGAAGATTTGTCGAAGCATCAGCAAAATCGAGTGCCTGGGCATTGACGTCATCCACACTCAGCCCGTGGGCTTCGAGAATCTGCGTCGCGTTCGCCTCTGTACCTGATCCTATATCACCGATTGCCACCCTTTTCCCTTCCAGATCTGCCACAGATTCAATGCCTGAATCTGCCAGGGTCACCAGTTGGATCGTTTCATTATAAATCGTGAACACCCCACTGTAATTATCCAAAGGCTCTTCAAACATATTAACCCCTTCGGCACCATAGTAGGCAATATCATTCTGAACAAGTGCAAGCTGGGCTTCCCCGTTATTCAACTGTTCCGCATTGGAAACCGACGCACCCGAAGATACGCCTGTCGCGGTAACACCATCCACATTGGAATCAATGATATCAGCCAATGCTACGCCAAGCGGGAAGTATACTCCTGCTTCTCCGCCGGTGAGCAGGGTGATGTTTTCCACCCATCCTTCTTTGGACGCCGTATCCTCAGAACCTTCTTCTGAAGTGCTGTCTGAATCTTCGCTTTCAGCTTCACCGCCATTTCCTCCTTCATTTCCACCGCATGCAGCTAAGAAAATAGACATCGCAAGCAAAAGTACTAAAAACCAAGAGAATTTCTTCATTTCCAGGTCCCCTTTTCAATTTTTTTCCTTACTTACTGTTTATTGTATCATAAAACCGCTTACAATAAATTAAATATTCAGTTTTTATGTCTCGTTTTCTGTAATGAAAAAGCACCTGGAAAAAATCCAGATGCCAATAGAATCATTTTGCGGTAGCAGTCCATTCTTTACTGTTTCTGTACCTTTTTACATGAGCGTATATATTTTCCCCCGCGTAATCTTCATTCGTATAAACTGTGAGATCGAAATAGGTTCCGCGATCGTGGAGTTCTTCTTCCAGATAAACATCCTTTAGATGTTCGAATAAGTTTTTCATCCCGTCCATCTTCAGGCTTGGATACTCCCGCAGGACTCTTTTTTGAAGCTGGCCGCCCTGCTCAGTCACTTCCTGGACAACGATGACGAATGATTCATCTTCCCTGATTACATCATCAAATATATTGGTCTGACCGTAATCCCTCATATACTGATCTCTCCTTATCCCATTATAATTCTGTACGCAGTTCCCATAATTCCTTGAAGAAATAATCATCAATCACCCGCTTCAGATAATTGACACCGGAACTGCCACCTGTCCCTTTCTTGAAACCGATGATGCGTTCGACCGTCTTCATGTGTCTGAAGCGCCACTGGCTGTACAGATCTTCGACATCCACGAGTTTCTCGAGCAGCTCATACAATTCGAAATATTCACCAGTATTGAGGTAGATCTTCTTGAATGCCTCTTTGACAGATGCGCTGGGTGTGTAATTTTCAGTAATGTCACGCTCGAGCACTTCTTTATCAATATGGAATCCCTGTCTTGCGACCGCACGGATGGCCTCATCATATATACTGGGTGTTTCCAGCTGCGTTTTGAGCCTGTTGTGGATTTCAGGATCTTTTTCGTAAATCTTCAAAGCATGGGTTGTCTTATACCCCAGACAATATTCAATAATGCGGTTTTGATAGGACTGGAAACCGGACGCGTTTCCAAGACTGTCCCTGAAATTGAGATAGTCACTCGGCGTCATCGTAGCCAGTACATTCCAGGATGTGATCAGCTGATTCTGGACATTTGTCACCCGTGCAAGTTTTTTGAACGCCAGTCTGAAATCGTCCTGCCGGATGTCCTCTATGGCGGAATTCAGTTCGTGGATGATCAGTTTCATCCACAGTTCCGACACCTGGTGGATGATGATGAACAATTTTTCATCATGCTGGTCCGTCAGAGGACTCTGGGCTGTGAGTATCTGATCAAGATTTAAATACTCACTGTATGTCATATCCTTTAAAAAGTCTGTTTTCACTTTCTCTCCATCAAGTGTATGGTCCTGATAATCACTCATTGGATATTCCTCCCTGTCGTCTCAGTGCAGCACGTACCGGTGACCCGTCTGCCCCTTTGATTTTCAGCGGCAGGGCAATAAAATCATAATAGCCGGCAGTCACGTCCCCGAGCACTGCATTCTCAATGATCATAATATCGTTGCGATGCAGCTTATGATGGATATCAAGCGTCTTCGAATCGACGGGGTCCACTGACGTCACATCAATGCCAAATAATTTGATTCCTATTTTCGCAATATGTTCGACCGCCTTTTCACTCAGAACAGGGACTGTTTCAGGAAAGATATCCTGATTCGCCTGTTCTTTTGTCTTTATGAGCAGTATGGTCCCTTTTATACTGAAGCTCTTCAGTGCTTCCTCGGTGATGAGCGCTTGATCCATCACCTCAATGACTGTTGCATCGCCGATATAACGGTTGATATCCAGTTCGTCGACCTTCAGTCCTTCGTCATTGAAGTGGAACGGTGCATCGATATGGGTACCGATATGGGTGCTGGTCTCAATCTTTCCGATATTCACAGAACCGCTCTGTGCTTTTGTCACGGGTATTTCGTAGCTGAATGGTGTGTCTTCAGGCCAGTGGGCAATAGAATGGTCCAGTGTCTGGGTAATATCCATCCACATCAGGCAACGACTCCCCGCTTGTTATTAAATGCATCATAGAGTCTGTCATCCATGACCTCTTTCAGGATCATCACTGCGCGATAGACATCTTCGAACGAATTATACAGCGCCACCGGTGCAATTCTGACATAGCCCGGCGCTCTGAAATCAGGGACCACACCTTTGGATTTCAGCGCAGCATTGATGCCCGCCGCCTTTTCATGGCCAATCAATATGTGCCCGCCGCGTGATGCATGTTCCTTTGGAGTGACGATATCGATATCATAACCGGCCAGTACGTCTTCAATCATTCCAATCATGAAATCAGTCAGTCCCAGTGATTTGCTGCGGATGTTTTCAATTCCCGCTTCCTCAAAAATGTCCAATACACCAAGCAGCGGTGCCATTGAGAAAATATGAGGGGTTCCGACCTGATACTGGCTGATATCCGGTGCCTGGTCAAAAATGTGTTCCATATCGAACTGTGTCTGTTTGTTGTTGCCGAACCAGCCTTTCAGGCTCACACCTTTATCGTGGTGCTTTTCATGAACATACAGGCCTGCAACCGATCCCGGTCCGCCGCTCAGATGTTTATATGTGCACCATATTGCGAAATCCACATTCCATTCCTTCAGCTGATGCGGCAGAGCACCGATGGAGTGGCACAGGTCAAAACCGACGATGATATCTTTTTCATGTGCCGCTTCCGTGATTTTCTCCATCTCGAGCACCTGGCCGCTCCGGTAGAGTACCGAAGGAAGCAGAATAAGGGCAACGCTCTCATCCATCATATCGATGATCGTATCAGTTTTCAGCAGATGCCCGTCTCCGGAGGGCACCTTGACCAATCCATCACTGTGTCCATAATCATCCAGGACCGACTGCAGCGCATAAATATCCGAAGGGAAATTCAGTTCATCCGCCAGGATTTTGTATCGTGTTTTTGTCGGCTCATATAACGTGCGCACAGTCTGGTGGATATTATTCGTAGTGGAATTTGTCGCCAGAACCTCGTGACTACCGGCTCCCACCAGGCCCGCCATCCTTTCTCCGATATTTTCACTCATATAGAACCACGGGCGTTCTCCTTTGACCCATCCGTCGATGCCGTGGTGCTTCCAGTCTTCCATCACATCAAAAAGGGACTGCTCTGCACGTTTTGACATGAGCCCCAGGGAATTGCCATCCATATAATAGACATTATCCCCGATATAAAATTCTTTCCTGAAGTGCTTAAGCGTATCCTTCTCATCTTTCTTCTTCGCTTCTTCCAACCATTTGTCCATCAAATGCCTCCTCTGTCATCCTGATCATTGTAAGCCTTTTCTATTTTATTATACAACGATTCCTGTAAATAAAAAGCATCATCAATGATTGTGCCTGTCTCTCTTGCTACAATGAATATAACATCATAAAAAGAGGAGTGCTAATTATGCAAGATATAAAAGGTAAAAATGCGGTCATCACAGGCGGAACACGGGGTATCGGCCTGGCAACAGCCCATGCGCTCGCAGCAGAAGGTGTGAATGTGGCAGTTATTGGACGAAACAGGGATACCCTGAGCGATGCGGTTGATGAACTGAACCGTCATGATGTCCAGGTCATCGGAGCAAACGGGGATGTATCCAGCCGTGAAGAGGTCGACAGTATGATCGCATCCATCAGTGAATCATTCAGCAGCTTTGATATTCTGATCAATAATGCAGGCATCATGGGGCATACACCATTCCTTGATTCCAGCGAGGAAGAGTTCAGAAAAATGATGGATGTAAACGTCTTTGGCCCCTACTATATGATGCAGGCAGTCCTTCCGCAGATGACTGCTCAGCAAAAAGGGGATGTCATCAACATTTCTTCCATGTCCGGTCTGAAAGGGACACCGGGCAGTTCACTCTATTCTGCGACAAAATTCGCGGTCATCGGGATGACAGAAGGAATTATGCAGGAGATGAGAAAACATAACATCAGAGTGTCCTACCTGACACCTTCGGCGGTGCTGACAGACCTGATCGGTGAAGCAAGACTTGAAGAAGACTCTATGACTCATGCAGAAGATATCGCCGACATCATTGTAAGTCAATTGAAGCTGAACCAAAGAACTTTCATCAAAACAAGCCAGATGTGGGCAACAAACCCGATTCCAAAAGAGAAATAACAGTTTTGAATGAGATGAGGGAGGAAAAGAATCAAATGAGTGGCTTGTCATTGAATGATTATCCGGCACATAAAGCGCTGCATGACGAAATATTGGGAGGTGCAGAGGAACAGCTCGACTCTATGAAAACCTTACTCAACAAACTCGAACACAAAGAACTCGCCGAAGAAATGGAATCCTTCATCGAATACGTCGAGACGCGAGTACTCGGTCATTTTGATGAAGAGGAATCCGGCACCGGTTTTTATGACAGGGCAGTCGGCCGGGAGCCCGCTCTCCACGATAAGGTGCAGGGGTTGAAGAGGGACCATGAACTCATCAGGATGATGACCGCCCGCATGAAGGAGGAACTGGCAAAAGAAGATGTCGACTTCCAGAAACTGATTGATCATTCGGTTTCCATTATTTTAGTGGATGAAATCCATTCGCGTGATGAAGAGGATATTCTGCTTGGGGGCAGGGAATGAACGAAACGATTGCGGCACACGGTGTCTGCGGGCAAAACCCACACACTGAAAAGCCTGCACCGGAATGAACAGATCACTCCGGTGCAGGCTTTTTATTCTACTGGAATTTACTTATATGCCAGATTTCCTCTGCGTACTCCGCCAGCGTCCTGTCTGAAGAGAATTTACCTGCATTCGCCATGTTTACATAGCCTTTTTTGTAAAAGGCCTTACTGTCTCTATAGTCATGTGATATCCGGTCCTGTGTTTCTCTGTAGTCCGCGAAGTCTTCCAGTACAAAGTACTCGTCTCCACCAGTGAGACTGTCGTATATATCCTGGAACATCCCTGTACCGTTGTCGTGGTAGGTGCCGTCGGTCAGCGATTCAACAACCGCTGCGAGCCCTTCTGTTTCCTGCAGCGGGATTTCCGGATCATAATTTCCCCGCTTCGCCTCGACTTCTTCAACTTCCATGCCGAAGATATAATTGTTTTCCCTTCCTGCTTCCTCGACGATCTCAACGTTCGCACCATCCATCGTTCCGACTGTCACCGCACCGTTCAACATGAATTTCATATTGCCGGTGCCGGAAGCTTCTTTGCCCGCTGTTGAAATCTGTTCTGACACGTCCGCTGCCGGGAAAAGCTTTTCGGCGTATGACACACCGTAGTTTTCTACAAAAACGACTTTGATGATGCCATTTACTTCAGGATCTGCATTTACGCGATCCGCCAATTCATTGATGAATTTGATGATTGCCTTCGCCATGTAGTATCCCGGCGCCGCTTTCGCACCAAATATGAATGTCCGTTTTGTCCATTGTCCATCCGGATCCGCTTTTATGCGGTTGTACAGATCGGCGATATAAAATGCCATCATCAGCTGCCTTTTATATTCATGCAGCCTTTTGATCTGAATATCGAATATCGATTCCGGATCGATATCTATTTCTTCATGGAATTGGATATAGTCTGCGAGCTCCTGCTTCTTCTCTTTCTTGATGTCTATAAACCGTCCGAGTACTGCATCGTCTGTATATTTTTCCTCAAGATCCTTCAACAGGCTCAAATCTGTTATCCATTCCCTGCTGCCGAGCAGATCGGTAATCATTGCACTGAGCTGAGGATTGGACTGGAGCAGCCATCTTCTTTGCGTGATCCCATTTGTTTTATTTACAATACGGTTCGGGAAGATCCCGTGCCACTCCCGGATCACATCGGTTTTCAGAAGATCGGTATGGATGGCCGCCACACCGTTTACAGCGCGTGATGCATAGATAGACATGAATGCCATATGAATCGAGTTGTTCTGGATGATAAGGAATTTATCCCATTTTGATTCATCCACTTTCCATTCTTTCAGCTCGCTGACGAGCCTTCCGTTGATCTCTTCGATATAAGGGTACAGGTTTGGCAGTACGGACAGGAAAAGGTCCTTATTCCATACTTCCAGTGCCTCTGCAAGCAATGTGTGGTTTGTAAATGCCATCGTCTTCTGCGTAATATCGAATGCCTTTTCGAATTCCACACCTTCCTGCTCCAGTAAACGGATGAGTTCCGGTATCGCAAGCGCCGGATGGGTATCATTCAACTGGATGGAATGGAGTTTTGAGAAGTCATCGAAACTCTTATGCCCTGCTTCTTTATACTTACGCATCAAATCCTGCAATGAAGCAGAAGTGAAGAAGTATTGCTGTTTAAGCCGGAGCTGTTTGCCCTCATCTGTAGAATCATTCGGATAAAGTATTCTCGAAATAGTTTCCGCTTCATTTTGTGCTTTCACCGAATCAATGTATTTCCCTTCGTCAAAAGCCTGAAAGTCGAACTTCTCTATCGCATTGGCGCTCCAGAGTCTGAGCGTGTTGATCGTATTGCCGCCGTAGCCGACAATCGGCATGTCATACGGCACAGCTTCCACCTTGTCAGCTTCACTGAATTCGACAATCACGGTATCATTGCTGTTTTTAACGAGCCACGGGTTTTCGTAATCAAGCCATGGATCCGCCTCTTCCACCTGGAAACCATTCACGAAATTCTGCTTGAAGATTCCATACTGATACAGGATGCCGTAGCCCGACATCGGATAATCAAGTGTTGCCCCCGAGTCCAGGAAGCAGGCAGCAAGTCTCCCCAGTCCGCCGTTCCCGAGGCCTGCATCATCTTCCGCTTCTTCCAGGATATTATAATTCACTCCCATTTCCTCAAGGGTTTCTTTCACATTTTTTTCGATTTCAAGGTTGGTCAGATTGTTGCTGAGTGCACGCCCCATTAAAAATTCCGCCGAGAAATAATAGGCCTGCTTCTGTTGGCTGAATTTTTTCTTGGATTCTATCCATTTCGGAACAAGATACTCCATCACCGCATTCCCTACTGTGACAAACTGTTCTTTTTCATGTAATTCATAAAAAGACTGTCCATAACTATCATATGCCTGTGCTTCAATTCTGTCCTTCAGTTCCAAAGATTTCATAATGACCTCCCATAAAGTCTATTCAACCGTTTTAGTTTTTTAGCAAGATGCTTTTTCAGAGCGCTTTTCGGCATACGCCATTCCCAATTGCCACCGATGGTAGACGGCGTATTGAACCTCGCTCCATCACCCAGACCGAGCAGATCCTGCATCGGAATTACAGCAAGGTAGGACGGAGAGCCGAACACTCCTCTGATGCATCCGTTGACGTGACCTTCCTCTTCAGTCAGATTCAGATACTTCACTGCTTTTTTATATGTCTTCCTGTCTGCAGAGGCAAGCCATCCCCGCGTAGTCTGCGTGTCATGATTTCCGGTATAGGCAATGCTGCGGGCGGTGTAATTATGCGGAAGATACTCTGAATCTTCATCGGGATCGAATCCGAACTGCAATACTTTCATACCCGGATAACCGGCATCTTCAATCAGCTTATAGACTTTTTCCGTCAGAAACCCGAGATCTTCGGCAACAATGTCCCGGTCACCAAGCGCATTTTTCACTGCATCAAAGAGTTCCATCCCCGGTCCCTTGACCCATTCGCCATCTTCGGCTGTCTCATCACCGGCAGGAATTTCCCAGTAGGATTCGAATCCTCTGAAATGATCGATCCGGACCGTGTCATATAAATTGAAGCTCTCTTCAATCCTTCTGATCCACCATTCGTATCCATCTTTTTTCATGGCTTCCCAGTCGTATACCGGATTTCCCCACAGCTGTCCCGTTCTGCTCATCATATCCGGCGGTACGCCTGCAACAACTGTCGGTTTTAAATCTTCATCCAATTTGTAAAGTTCCGGCTGCGACCACGTGTCCGCTCCGTCTTCTGCAACATATATCGGGATGTCCCCCATAATTTTAATTCCCCGGGCATTCGCATATGCTTTAAGCCTTGCCCACTGGCTGAAGAATAAATACTGCGTGAAGACCCAGAAGAAAACCTCGTACTCATTTTTTTCATAAAATGCATCAAGTGCGTTGTGCTCCCTCAGACGGTATTCATCGGGCCACTCCATCCAGGAAACGCCGTTCTGTTCCTTTTTAATCGACATATACAGTGCGAAGTCGTACAGCCAGTCTTCATGCTGTGCGAGAAATTCTTTTAATTCTGACCGCATCGCTTCCCCTGCCCGACTGTATGCGAGTTCCAACAGCGGCATTTTATGCTGATACAGTTTTTCAAAATCCACTTTTTCAGGATCATCTCCTAAATCCGCTTCAGCCGTTTCTTCAGGCAGCAGCCATTTCCTTTCTATCAGTTCATCCAGATCGATGAAGTAAGGATTCCCGGCAAACGCTGAAAAACTCTGATAGGGCGAATCACCAAAACCGGTGATTCCCATAGGGAGTATTTGCCAGTATTTCGTATTCGACTTCGACAGAAGCCTTACAAACTTATAAGCGTGCTTTCCGAAATCTCCAATACCAAATTTCCCGGGTAATGAAGAAATGTGCAGAAGCACTCCGCTGGAACGATCCTCCATAAAGACCCCCTCCTTAGTGCAAACGTTTGCATTATTTGATGCCATTATAACATATTCTGGCTGAATACCGGAATGATATGGTAAGATTATTATGATTTTCCAACAATAAAAGAGGTGTGCTTTTTGAAGAAATATAAGTATCTGCTGTTCGACCTTGATGATACAATCCTGGATTTCGGTGCGGCTGAAAACAAAGCGCTCGACTTTGTCCTGAAAAGCCATGAAATCTCAGCGGTCCCCGGTCTTTATGAGCGCTATAAGACGATTAATCAAAATCACTGGGAAATGCTCGAGAGAAATGAACTGACAAAGGACCAGGTCCTGACAGAAAGGCATGAAATGTTCTTCCGGGAACTTGGAGAGACAGTCGACGGCTCCGTTGTTGATGACATGTACAGAACACAGATTGCAGAACACGGACACCGGTTATTCGAAGGGGCGCTGGATGTAATAAAAATCCTGTCCGAAGCATATCCGTTATACATCATTACAAACGGCGTAAAGGATACTCAGGAAAAGCGGCTGGCGAACTCCGGCATCCTCCCTTATTTCAAAGATGTGTTCATCAGTGAAGATACCGGTTATCAAAAACCTATGAAAGAATTCTTCGATTACACAGCCGGGCGCATTGACGGTTTCCACTGTGAAGATGCACTGATTATCGGCGATTCACTGACTTCTGATATACTCGGGGGGATCAACAGCGGCATCGATACATGCTGGTATAATCCAAAAGCCAAAAGAAACCCCTTTGAATTCAGGGCAGACTTTGAGATCAGACAACTAAATGAACTCTTCCATGTATTAGACCGGTAATTCCGGTCTTTTTTTATTAGGGTTGACTAATATTTATTTTTAGGGTAACCTAAATAATAATTTAACACATACATTTTACAATAATTGGAGGAGGAATATGAAAAATATATCATTATTGCTGAGTGCACTCTTTTTGATCACCGGTATCGCCGGATGCAGTAATGGTAATGATTCCGATGCCTCTTCGGATGACGGGAGAATCGACGTTGCCGTCACAACGACCTTCCTCGATGACATGGTGGAAATCATAGACGGGAATGCAGATGCATTCGACACCGAACTGATCATTCCTGCAGGCGAAGACCCGCATGTCTACCAGCCGAAAGCGAGTAATCTGAAAACCATCGTGGATTCGGATCTTTTATTCTACCAGGGGCTGAACTTTGAAGGCCGCATGGCCGATGTTCTGACCGACGGCATCCCCGTGGCGGAAGACTTTGACAGCAGTGTCCTCGAAACTCAGGAAGAAGGCGAAACAGATCCCCACTTCTGGTTCAATATAGAACTTTATAAACAGGCCATGACGATTGTCGAAAATGAACTCTCTGCTGCAGCGCCTGAACATGAAGAGGCTTTCCAGTCCAACCTGGATAATTACTTTGACGAGCTGGACGCGCTGGATGCCTATGTGCGGGAACGGATTTCAGAAATCCCAGCGGAATCCAGGATACTGATCACCCCGCACGATGCGTTTGGCTATCTTAGTACGGCATATGACCTCGACGTCCATGCACCACAGGGGTTCTCCACTGAATCTGAAGTGTCTAACAACATGATCAGCCGGACGGCGGATATTATCATGGAGCAGAATATTAAAGCGATATTCGTAGAAACGACGACAAACCCGGATCAGATGAAGCGCCTGGAGGAGATTGTTTCATCCAGGGGCGGCACTGTAAATGTCGTGGGCAGCTCCAAAGATGCATTGTACTCCGATTCCCTGGGGGAAGCCGGGGAACCGGGAGACACTTATATCGGGATGTACAGGCACAATATAGATACAATCGTTGAAAATCTGAAGTAAGAGGAGGTAGGAAAATGGAAGAAGATATCATTACTATCAGGGACCTGAACGTCGCCTATCAGGATAAGCCGGCATTATGGCATATCAATCTGGATATTAAAGAAAACAGCCGGACCGCGATCGTCGGGCCGAATGGTGCAGGTAAATCAACAATGATAAAAACAGTGATGAAACTGATCCGGCCGGTATCCGGAAATATAAAAATTGCAGGCCGCACAGATAAAGGTGTATTAAAAACCATTGCCTATGTACCTCAAAAAGGGGAAGTGAACTGGGATTTCCCCACCACTGTCCTCGATGTCGTCCTGATGGGACGCTATGTCCATAAAGGATGGATCAAGCGTCCAAACAGGAAAGATAAAGAAATTGCCCTCAAAGCGTTAAAAACCATGAAAATGGAAGCGTTCCGGGACCGGCAGATTTCCGAATTGTCCGGAGGCCAGCGCCAAAGGGCCTTTCTGGCCCGGGCTATCGCCCAGGACGCCGACATCTATGTGATGGACGAGCCGCTTCAGGGCATTGATATTACAACTGAAAATCTGATCATAGATGTCATCAGACAGCTGCAGGAGGACGGCAAGACATTCATTGTCGTCCATCACCAGCTGAACACTGTAAAAGAATACTTCGACCACGTCGTAATATTGAATAAGACCGTCATTGCATCCGGACCGGTTGACGCAGTTTTTACTGAAGAAAATATTGAGACGGCCTACCGTGAAAAAGGGATCCGCACATGATGGATATACTGACAAGCTTCACTTTTCTGATTGTTGCTGTAGGCACGATGGTCCTTGCATTCGCGGGCGGTATGGTAGGTACAATCAGCGTAATGAAAGGACAGAGCCTGATTGGTGATGCAATCGGCCATGCCACATTTCCCGGCATCGTGTTGGCTTTCATGCTCATCGGCGTCAAAGAGACATACACGCTGGCAATCGGTGCCGTCCTGTTCGGCATCCTCGCCTTTTTGGCCATTCAAATGATTACATCACATTCGAAAGTCACCCTGGACGGCGCGCTTGCTCTTGTCCTGTCTTCTTTTTTCGGACTAGGCATGGCATTGATGAGTTTTGTACAGGGGAATCCGGATTTCGAAGGAACCCAGGGGCTGAATGACTATATATTCGGCCAGGCAGCCTATATGCTGAGAAGTGATGTCTATCTGATCATCACCGCTTCATTCATCAGCCTGTTCATACTCGGGGCATTTTACAATCAGATCAGAATCTATGTATTCGATCCTGTTTTCAGCCGGACGGCCGGCATCAATAATAACCTGATGAATTTCATCATCCTAGTCGTCACCATCCTTCTCATCTCGGTCGGGCTCAAAGCAGTCGGGGCCATATTGATCGTCAATCTACTGATTGCACCTGCAGTCATCGGGCAATTATGGTCCAGCCGCTTTTCCATCGTTCTCCTGATTGCCGGATGTTCGGGCTCAATTGCCGCCTTTCTGGGCACATACATCAGTACAGCGGGACAGGACATTGCCACAGGACCCGCAATTATTTTGACGTTATCCGCCCTGATGGTACTCTCTTTATTCCTTGCTCCGAAAGGCATAATGCGAAGGTCGATCTATAAAAGAAGAATGGGTGGTGATATGCCTTGATAGAAGTATTACTGGTCCTCGTTGTCACCGCACTGGCGACAAGCGTGCTGGGTGTCTTTCTCGTGCTGCGCGGACTTTCAATGACAACAGATGCAATCAGCCATACGATTCTGCTGGGCATCGTACTCGCATTCTTCATAACGAATGATATCCGTTCCCCGTGGCTGATCATCGCTGCAAGCATCGTCGGTATTCTTACGGTCTATATCATCGAACTGGTCTCCAGGACGCAGCTGGTGCGCCAGGATGCAGCCATAGGACTCGTATTCACTGCATTGTTTGCAGCCGCCATCATTCTCATTTCGAAGTACTCCGGGAATGTACATCTGGACATGGATGTCGTTTTAATGGGGGAGGTTATTTTTGCACCATTCAACAGGATAGAAGTACTTGGTTTCAGCATTCCCAATGCGTTGTGGCAACTCTCGATCATACTGCTTGTAAACGCTGGTTTTGTGGCTTTGTTCTATAAGGAATTGAAACTGACCACCTTCGATTCCAAATTTGCATTCATCGCCGGATTTTCAGCGACATTCATCTATTATGTACTCATGACACTCGTTTCGGTCACTGCAGTTGCTGCATTTGATGCGGTCGGCTCCATCCTTGTAATAAACTTCTTCGTCGCCCCTGCACTCACCGCCTACCTGCTCGTCAGGCGTCTCAGTTCAATGATCTGGCTGTCTATGCTCTTCGCAGTCATCAACAGTGTTCTCGGTTACCTGATCGGTTTCGGATATGATCTGTCTGTGGCCGGAGTCACTTCATTTATCGCACTCGTCACTTTCATGATTGTATTTATCTTCAATCCGGACGGCTGGGTGAACAATAAAATCAGAAGCATGAAACAAAAACACAGCTTTACCCGGGCAATGATCCTGATGCTCATGAACGAACGCGGTCATACACGTCTGACGGAACGGGAAATAACTGCACATTTCAATCTTGGGCGGAAGCAGTTCGACAAACATATGGAATACCTGCTCATCAATGACTACATTGAAAAAGCGGATGGGCACTACACTCTTACAGAACGCGGCGAAGAATATACACATTACACACGGATCAAATATGAATTGCCGATTTAGATATTTTTCATCATAATGGTACAGGAGAATTCGGAACGGAGTGAAACCCATGAGTCCAACAAAAGAAGACTATTTAAAAATATTATTCGAACTCGGTGGCCGGACAGAACAGGTCCCCAACAAAGAAATAGCAAACCGTCTGAGCATCTCTCCGCCCACCGTGACGGAAATGATGAACAGCTTGGTCAAAGCGGGATGGGTGGTCTATACGCCTTATAAAGGAAGCAAGCTGACCCATGAAGGTACCGACTATGCCAAAAAGCTGATAAGGAAGCATCGCCTATGGGAAGTGTTCCTTGTGAAACATCTCGGTTTCAACATCAATGCAGTCCATCCCGAGGCAGAGCTTCTGGAACACTCCACCAGCACAGAACTTGCCGACAAGCTCGAGGCATATCTCGACTTTCCGGAATACTGCCCGCACGGCGGCGCCATTTCTGTTGATATGATGGAGGAACAGGAAGTTAAAACAGTGCATCTGACTGAAGCGGCAGTCGGGGAGCCTGTGCGCATATCCCGCATTGTCGATGAAGACAAACTGCTCCAGTATTTTGAAAATCATGACCTTAAAATCGGAGACCGGGTAAAAGTGATGGATAGAGACGCCTCACTCGACCTCATAACACTCCATCACGGAACAACGGAGAAGGAGATACAGATCAGCCAGACGATAGCACAATACCTGTTCGTTGAATATCTTTGATCCAGAATGGTCCCGCATATACAAAGAAGCATCCCGCCGGAGTCAGCTCCGGCGGGATGCTTCTTTTATTTTTATATCCGTTTAATATTATTTATCCATTTCCCTGTCCGTCTTTGATCCATTTGGCAACTTCCACCGTGCGTCTCGCCTGGTGTTTGACTGCTTCTTCGATATCTTCCACGATACCCTCTTCTGTGGCAGTTGCTGATACCCCATAAGGATTACCTCCTGAGCTGAATTGTACAGGATCGCTATAACCCGGCGGTACAATGATTGCACCCCAGTGGGCCATTGTTTTATAGATTGAAAGCACTGTCGCTTCCTGACCACCGTGCGGATTTTGAGCAGACGACATCGCACTGACTGCTTTATTCATCAGCTTGCCCTGGGCCCAGAGCCCGCCTGTTGTATCGATGAAGGCGCGGAATTGTGAAGCTTCCACACCAAAACGTGTTGGCGCACTGAAGACAATCGCATCTGCCCATTCAAGATCTTCCGTCGTCACTTCTTCAATGTTTTGTGATTTATCATAATGCTCTTTCCATGCCGGGTTCGATTCGATTGCTTCCATAGGCGCTGTTTCAGGTACCTTACGCAGCCTTACATTGGCCCCGACATCGTTCCCTGCTTCCTGCGCCCACTGCGCCATCTGATGGTTTGTACCGGTCGAACTGTAATATACAACTGCCAGATTCAAATCTGCCATCATATCTCTCCTTTATGAAATCATGTTATTAGAACAACATTATGCATGTACCCGCAGTAATCCATCTAAAACATACCGTTTCTCCTTCTCAGCTTCAAGTCATTCCACGTTTTTCCCCAGTTTCTTCAACGTTTCAATCAATTTTTTCTTCTCTCCGGCATTCAGACCATTGGTGATCTTCTCCAACTGTTCTGCATGTTTTGGAAAAATTTCATTCATCAGCTTTTTACCTTTCGGTTTTAGATAAACATAGGCTATCCTTCTGTCCATTTCATATTGTTTTCTGACCACATACCCTTCTTCAATCAGATTGTTCACGACATACGTGATCGAACCCGATGATAATAATACGCGTTCACCTATCTGCTGAATCTGCTGGGGTCCTTTATTGTAAAGTAGTTCTAAAACAGCAAACTCTGTAGGGTTCAGTCCATAGCTTTTCATATCTTTGAAGGATTGGTCCTGCAAAGAATTAAAAGCATGATGCATTACAATATATAATTTCAATGAAAGCTCCTGATTATCAAGTTCCTCCGGCATCTTCATCCTCTCCTTTATCATTTCCACAGTTGATTTCACTAGATTTATATTTTAATTATACTATTACAATTTTGAAACGAGTATGTCATATTTTTCACTATCTTATGTTAACATGTCTGTATATCTCACATTTAAAAATCATATATTCCAATGTTGAAGGAGGAGAATAGATTATGGAAGAGAAACCGGACCGTGGCGGGTTGAAATCTGTCGACCACAAAATATTCTTGCCCTCTGTCATCATCATAGTGTTGATCAGCATTCCTTTTGCATTATATGAATCGGAGTCTCTTGAAATTCTGAACAATATCTTTGACCAGATTGTCTCTCAATTTGGATGGGGGTACATCTGGTACGCAACCATACTTCTGGCTGCAGGACTTTATCTGTCCTTCTCCAAGTACGGAAAAGTGGTGCTTGGCTCACCTGAGGAAAAACCACAGTTCACTTTATTCGAATATGCCTCTCTGCTCATCGCCATGGGGCTGGGTTCGACGATCATGAGAACCGGCATGGTGCAATGGACGGGAGTTGCGGATAATCCGCCTTTAGGCGTGACTCCGGGATCGCCCGAAGCTCTGCTGTGGGGGAATTCCTACGCCATGTACATGTGGAGTTTCCAGGTATTCTCCATTTTCGTCATGGCCGCACCGGCAATGGCATATATCATTCACGTTAAAAAACGGCCGATGATGCGGATTTCCGAGGCAACGCGCGTCATATTCGGTGACAGGTTCACAGATGGCGCCGGCGGTGTCATCCTCGATATCCTTTTCCTGGTGAGCATACTCTCAGGAGCCGCTGTCACGCTGGGGCTGGGTACACCTATCATAACTACCAATCTTGCCAGCCTGCTTAATACGGAAGTCACATTCACAATGACGATGATAGTGACAATCATCTGGGTTGCCCTCTTTTCTCTAAGTGCCTACCGCGGCATAGAGAAGGGAATCAAAAAACTCAGTGTCCTGAATATCTATATGGCTGCCTTCTTGGCTTTATTCATATTAATCGTAGGACCCGGCGTCTTCATAATGGATTACTTCACAGATACGATCGGACACCTGCTCACTAATTACATGTCATTCTCGTTCTATACTGAGTCGGTGGCTGCGGGCCAGGCATCATTCATCAGAGATCATTTGATATTCTGGCTGGCATACAGTGCTACCTGGGCAATGCTTCACAGTGTGTTCGCCGCTAAAATCTCAAAAGGCCGTACAATCAAGGAAATGATTTTGACATACCTTCTCGCACCGACCGCCATATCATGGATCGCTACAGGCGTACTCGGCGGCATCGGCGTGAATGCGCAATTAAACGGCGAATTGGACGTTCTGGCAATGCTTCAGGAGAAAGAAGCGGTAGAACTCATTCCGGACATACTGCAGACACTGCCTTTATCCGGTTTGATGATGATACTCTTCATCATCATTGCAATGATATTCCTGACAACAACGCTCGACTCGACTACCTTTACCATCGCAGTATATACAAGCAAAAATGACATGAGTGAAAATGAACCGTCAAAATTCCTGCGAATCTTTGTCGCATTCGTTATTACGGCCCTCGCTCTGCTCCTCATGCAGATTGGCGGTCTTGCACCGCTCGAAGTGGTTTCAGGCATTATGGGTATACCTATTATATTCATCCAGTTCCTTATGGTCTATGCAGCTAAGAAAATGATGGACCAGGACGAAGCATGGAAGTATAATATCAGAAAAAATGATAATGATTAAAAATAAAATTAATCATCAAAAAAGGGCTGGAATTCCAGCCCCTTTTTAATATGCACATTTATACTTCTTTGCCGAGGAATGATTTCAACATCCAGTTGTTCTTTTCAACTTCAGTGATCATGCCGATGAAAATGTCCGCCGTCCGGTCATCGCCGGCACCTTCCGCCGCTTTTTTGCCCTTATCGAGCTCTTTGATTACAGTATCGTAATCTTTGGCAAGCCGTTTTACCATCTCATTGGCATCGATATCATATTCTGCTTCTTTGACGCTTGCCACCTTGATTGCATCCGACTGCCTGCCTATCGGCTCACCGCCGATTGACAGCAGCCTTTCAGCAAGCTCATCTACATAAGTGCCGGCAGTCGTATAAAGTTCTTCAAATTTTTCGTGCAGAGAGAAGAAATTAGGCCCTTTTACATACCAGTGATAGTTATGGAGCTTCGTCCAGAGTACTGTAAAGTTTGCGACCTGCTTGTTGAGTGAATCTTTCACTTCATCTTTTTTATTTGCCTTCTTATCCGTTTTAGCTTTAGCCATTTATTATCACCTTTCCAAATGTAATGAATAACATTATGCATCTACCCTGCGTCACAGAGAATAAACCCCGCCACAATGCCGGTGCAATTATCTAAAGCATTGAATATTTGATGACTCTGTATTTTCTGTTGTTTATTTTTACAATGTCCCCATCCTTCTCCAGTCTTTTAAATATGCGGGTCAGGGTTTCAGGCTGCATGCTTAAATATGACGCCAAATCTTTCTTTGTCATATCGAATTCTACGTAATCCTCGTGATCCACATGCGTTCTGATGTATTCAACTACCCGCTCTTCACTGCTCAGCAATGAAATATTTGTCGTCTGCTTCTCCGCTTTCTCCAGGCGTTCTGAAAACTTCTCAACTATTTTGATGCCGATTTCCGGATACTCTTTCATCAAACTGTACATATCAGTCTTGCTGATTTCACAAACCTGTGAATCCTGCAGGATTTCCGCGTAGGATTCGTGAGGCGTATCTGCACCGAAAAGGGAGAGTTCCCCGGTGAACTCTCCTGGCTGAAGCACTCTGATCAGCTGGTCTTTCCCCTCTTCATTCAATCTGTATATCCTGATTTTCCCCCGGTGCAGGACAAACAATGAATTTTCCGGATCTCCGGCCATATACAGATGCTCATTTTTCCGATACTGATTGGAATTGACCTTATTGAACACCTCATTCATTTCGGTTTCATTCAGATGATTGAAAATCGGAACATTCCTTACACAGAGTTTCTGACCGGTCTGATTCTTCATCTAACTTCCTCCAAATAAATTTAATCAACTTATACTTTCTTTCAGTCTGACAGCTTCTGCCTTCCTGTCTTTTAATTTGATCAGTCTCATGGCATTCATGATGACGAGCAGAATACTCACTTCATGAATCAGCATACCAGATGCCAAGTGAATATATCCATACAGCACGCCTCCAAGCAGCAGTGCTACTGTCAGAAGTGCAATTGCGGTGTTCTGCAGCATGACCTTATAAGTCGCTTTTGAGATGGTGAAACCATGGGCGAGCTGTTCCATTCTGGAACCCATCAGTACAACATCCGCCGTCTCCATTGCAATATCTGTACCGCCATGTCCCATTGCGATACCTACATCTGCAAGCGCCAGTGCCGGTGCATCATTGATGCCGTCACCGACCATCATTACCCTGTGGCCATTCTTTTTTTCCTGTTCAATATAGCGCATCTTTCCCTCGGGCATCAGTTCTGCATGAAAACCATCCAGACCAAGGATATCGCTGACCTTCTTCGCCGAGTGGTAGTTGTCACCCGTCAGCATGACAAGATTCTTCACGCCTTTTTCCCTGAGCGTCCGGATTGCGTCAGCGGCATCCTGTCTGATCCTGTCCATGATGGAGATGATACCGATGATTTCCTTGTTTCTCGCAACATAAATCGCTGTCGACCCTTTCTTCTGCTGACTGATATAAATATCATTTACATCGTTGGTGATAAAGATATTGTGCTCTTCCATCAGCTTTTTGTTGCCGACAATATAATCTGCACCACGGTTCCTGCCGCGCACTCCTTTGCCTTTAAACGCTTCCGCAGCTTCCGCATTGCTTTTTTGGATATTAAGTCCCCGGTTGCGGGCTTCCCTTACGACAGTCTGTCCAAGGTGATGCTCGCTCACCATTTCTATCTCCGCTATCGTTTTAAGAAAAGTGTCTTCTTCTGTATCGTCAAAAATCAGAATATCCGCAACTGTCGGACTGCCTTCGGTCAGGGTTCCTGTCTTGTCAAAAATGACCGTGTCGATTTTCGCAAAGTTGTCCACTACTTCCCCACCTTTGATCAAAGCGCCATTCTTCGCACCGTTGCCTATACCCGCAACATAGGCGACCGGCGCCCCGATGATAAGGGCTCCAGGGCAGGCAATGACAAGGAAAGTGATAGCCAGATGGAGGTTTTGTGTTAAGAGAAAAACCAGAACGGCAAGCACTACGATTGCCGGTGTGTAATAGTTCGCGAATCTGTTCAGGAATTTTTCGGTACCGCTTTTTCTTTCCTGTGCGTCCTCCACCAGTTCGATGATTTTGGAGAATGTCGTGTCCTCACCGACTTTCGTTGCTGTCAATTCAATATATCCACTGTCCAGTACGCTTCCACTGTAGACTTCTGCTCCGCCTGTTTTGGATTTGGGGGTGGATTCGCCTGTGATTGCCGCCTCATTGATATTGGCCTCACCTTTTACGATCACTCCATCCACCGGTATTTTACCACCGGGTCTGACGATTACATGATCGCCTTCCTCAACATCATCGACATCCACTTCCCTCTCTCTTCCATCCCTGATGATCATTGCCGCAGCAGGCATCATATCGACAAGCGATTGGATTGAACTTCGCGTTTTTTCGAGCGTCCGTTTTTCCAGGTATGCGCCAAAAAGGAACAGGAATGTCACAATCGCCGCTTCTGTATATTCCTGAATGAACAAAGCGCCGGCGACCGCTATTGTAATCAGCAGTTCTATGCTGAAACTCTTCATGGAAAGCGCCATCCAGGCTTTACTCGCAATCGGTCCGATTGCAGCAATTGCCGCCAGCACAAAAGTGATATTCATGATCTCTGCGTTACCGGCAGTCCTGAAGATAAGACCAATGACGATCAGTATACCGGATGCATACATCAGCGTGTTTAGATGTTTGTTAAACCAGGTATTCATTATATTTCACCTCTTCTTTTCTGTATCTGTCACCTGGATTTTATATCCAGTACGGGATAACCCAGTTTTTCGACAATGCCTTTGATTTCCTCGGCATTTATTTGATTCTCGTCATGCTCCACTTTCACTTTGCTGGAGTTGAATAATACTTTTGCCGCATCTACACCTTCCTGACTGTTCAGGTTACGCTCAATCTTTTTGATACAGCTCGGGCAGGTAAACGTTTCTGTCTGCAGATTTGTTTTCATGATTATTCCTTCTTCCTGTAATATTTTCGGGTCTGTGCCCTTTCCTTATTCTTATTGTATTGTGAAACGGAAAATAAAAAATTGACCTCTGTCAAGATTTCTGAAAATAAAAAAAGAACTGCAGAAAAATATCCGCAGTTCTTAAAATACTGTTATTAAATTAAGCCAGCCATCCTGAGCCCGTGTTCAACGCCGTCTTCATTGACATGTTTTGTGATGTGTTTCGCTTTTGATTTCACTTCGTCTTTGGCATTTCCCATGGCGAAACTGTTATGAACTGTGCTCAGCATTTCAAGGTCATTCGGTCCGTCTCCAAAAGCGTACTGTCTTTCAGGCGGGAAACCCAGTTCATCTATCACTTTGGCGATCCCTTTTGCTTTGGAACCGCCTTTTGGGATCACATCCAATGATACAGGATGCCATCTGATAAAGTCGAAGCTGTCATATTTCTCAACATACTGCTGCTCTTCTCCTTCCGGAACGAAAAGCAATGTCTGATATAGATCGCGGCCTTTGTGATAATCCGGATCATGGCCCGGCGTGATGCCGAGTTTAAGTGAAGCGATGCCTTCATTGATATATTCATGCTCCGGTACATTGGACATCATGTCTTCATCACTCAGATAGACAACCGGATGGTCATTGTCCAATGCTTCTTCAGTCATGGCTACCAGAGCCTCTTTATGGAGCGGATTCTGATAGATCACTTCTCCTTCAAGCACTACATATTGGCCATTGCAGCTGACAAATGTTTCAATACCCAGTTCTTTGCGTAAATCTTCATACATGAAAGGCGCCCGGCCCGTTGCTATTGCAACGATATGCCCGTCCTCTTTCAATTTTGCCACTGCCTTTTTGGCAGAAGCCGGAAGGTTTTTATCTGTATCCAGCAGTGTACCGTCAATATCAAAGAAAACAATGCTTCGTTCTTTCATTCATCTGCACCTCTAGTCGTTTTTTTAAATATTATATCAAGTCTACCTTATGAAAAGCCTTTCATGTCAACAAAGATGGACTATTCCACTTTGGAGCGCAGCTCTTCAAACCAGTTTTCTGTCACCTGTGCATCTTTATCGTTTATATAAATATTCATGCTGACTGTATTTATATAAATGATCGGCTGGCTTTTATCTTCTATATCCAGTCTGTTCACATTCGTTGTTCCTTCAAGGAATGTCCCGTGAAGATGGTCTCCAATGCCCAAAACCAGATGATTGTAAGGGATTTCCGGAACGGTGCCCCTCATTTCAACACCCTCTATATCCTCGTAAGGGATACCGTAATCCAATGATGAAAGATTGAATTCATTCTCATCAAAGGTGATATTGCTTTCATTGATGCTGGCCATCGACAGAAATCCGAATATCCCGATTATCATCACCAGCCAGATGACAGCCATTATGATATGGCTCTTATCGCGGGCGATTGTATAAAGTTTTAGATCCACCAGCAGACTGAGAAGAAGAATGGATGAGAAGAAGAGTCCCAGAAGCCAGATACTGAAGACCGGACTGATAAATAAATGTACCAGCAGGGCTGCGATATATATCGCCAGCATGATATAGAGGAATATCCGTTCCAGCTGTCCTATTTTCAAATCCTGCACTTTCAGATAATCATCATCTGTAAAGCGTCTGTCATCAAAGCTGAAATACTTCCTTTTTTCGGATATGTAGTGTGTATAGAAAGATTTAATGAGCTGTCCTGCAAATAATATAAAAGCAATCGTAATGATCATAGTGTCTACCTCCTTTAGAAATTATGACACATGGCAGTTAAAAGCACAAAAAGAGCCGGATTAAAAATCCGGCAGTATCAATCAAAAATTTCTAAAATATTACCGCTCCACCGGGTAATTCTGCCTCTCGAATTTCAAGAGTATTTTAGAAAGGAGCAGGCCGGTCATGAAAATGCAGAATGTACCGACTGCGTTCAACATCGTATATGGAAACGCCGGCATTTCATGGAGAAATGGCCTTTCGTCCATATAAAAATAATTCCCGTCCACTAAAGCATTCACAATAAGTACCATTGTGAAATATATCAGAAATATACCAAAGCTCTGCAATGCGCCTTTAAACGTCGGGATCCAGCCTGTCGCCCAATGAATGATGAACGGGTAGACGATGATGACAGTATGCAACAGGGCGAATGTCCATCCTACAAAATGGAATGGGGGATGGATGGCGATTGGCAGAGTGAATGAACCGTATGCATATAATCCGAAGAAAAATATAAGATTGTTCATCCCGGGTCTCCTGATCAAAGGCTGAAATATGATGAACCAGACGACCACTCTGCATATATGTAATGGCATGGCATCTCTCATATCAAATCCAGTTTCGAAAATATACCAGCCAGTAATCATCAATTGATGGACCAGACCCAATAGGGAAAAAGACAGATAGACCTTTCCCAATTTTCCACTGAAACTGAAGTTTTTTCTGTTGCGAAAAATGATGCTGAAAACAATGATGAGAAATAATATATATATAAAATGACCCATCCCGCCTACTTGTATATAGGGGACCGCCTCATCCCAAAACCAGTTCATCGACACCCCTCAATTCCCCAAATGATATATATGGATTTTATCACAAGTATCCGGCGTGTATTAGCCTCTTTACGAACAGCTCCAATAAAAAAACCCAATGTGAATTTTTTCTTCACATCAGGCTGATTTCAACTACTGTTTCATCTTATCTTCTATTACTTCAGACGGTGTATCGTCCTCCAGTTCCTTCTCAGATTCTTTCCTGATGAAGAAACCGTGAAGGAGTTTCAGAATCGGTCTGCCGAGCAGCTGAACACTGCCCAGAATGAACAGGATAGTTCCTATGGTTTGTGTCTGGTGGAAAAGAAACAAAACACTTCCTATTACGAACCAGATACCCAGCATCAGATCGTTGATGGTTGAAAGCAGATGATACCGTTTGTTGAAGAAAACCCCAAAACTGCCTATATCAAATTCCAAGTAATTTTTATCCTTTTTTAACTTCGGCATATTCTCAACCTCCGAGTGAAATTACACAATCATCTCTACCCGTTTGGAGAAAATTAAATTACATAATCGACTTAAGGGAAAACTCTTCTCTCTGTTATTCAATATTAAAAACGATTTTCCCCATCATATCCGCGTTTTCAAGCCGGTCAAATGCTTCCTCAAAATCGGACAGTGCAAAGGATTTATCCATTACCGGTCTGATTTCATGTTCTTCAATAAATCCAAGCATCTCCTGAAGCTCTTCAGCGCTTGCCATAGTGGATCCCAGGAGATTGTATTGACCATAGAAAAATTTCCTCAGATTAAACTCCACAGTATCGCCGGCCGATGCACCGAACGCAACGAGCGTACCGCCGCGGCGAAGCTGGTCGACGGATTTGTTGAATGTTGCTGCACCGACACTTTCAATCACAACATCCACTTTTTCCCCTGCCAAGGCCTCATTCCAGTCCGCTTCACTGTCGATTGCTTCGGCTGCACCGAGTTCCAGAGCCTGTTTGCGCTTCTCTTCGGACCTCGATGTCACATATACTTTTGCTCCTGCCGCTACGGCAAACTGCAGCAGGCATGTTCCTGCTCCGCCGCTAGCTCCGGGAATCAATACCGTCATGCCTTCTGTAACTTTCGCTCTTGTGAACAGTGCGCGGTATGCTGTCATCGCCGAAAGTGCAAGTACACCCGCTTCCTCCCATGAAAGAAAATCCGGTTTTTCCACTGCATTTTCAGCAGGAACTGTAATGTATTCAGCGAATGTGCCATGGAATGGCAGCCCGACTATTTCGAATCCTTCCGGAGGTACATCGCTGTTTTTCTCCCAGCCCAGAGACGGGTTGATGATGACTGCGTCACCTTTTTTGACACTGTCCACACCATCGCCGACAGCATCCACTATGCCCGCACCATCTGAACCGAGAACCAGTGCCGGGTCTTCCGCCTTATGCCTGTCCGGTATAAACAGGTCTCTGTGATTCAAACCCGCTGTTTTCAGCCTGACCCTCACTTCGCCTTCTTTCGGTTCAGTGCTGTCAATCTCTCCATATTTCAAACCTTTCCTGCCTGATGCTCCTTCATGAAGTACTGCTTTCATCATATATTCCTCCTATATGCACTGTTTATATTATTCTGACAGTTCCATCATAGTGTGAAACTTTGATGCATCGCAAATATTCCGCCTTCACCCGCTTTTATTTGGCAGGAGCAATTGTAATACCGTTCTCAGATTCGCTGAATTTCCAGTTTGAAGAAAGCATCGTCTCAAGATCCCGTCTCTCCTCTGCTTCCAGCTGTAATTCTGATACAACAAAGCCGCTTAATCTATAATCACTGTCTGCCTCTTTCCCATATTTCATCCTGATGAGATTGGTCAGTCCGTTGATTGTCAGGAATTTTACCTGATAGCCCTTTTCCAGAATATTTCCCAGGAAATCTTCCGCTTCAAGCTCAAACAGACCGTCGTAATCCATATGATCATCCACAGCTTTGAAATCTTCAATCTCATTATTTCTCACTTTTTCTATAATCTCTTCATTTTTATATGCGTTACTTCTCAAAGTTTCGATGGCGTATGCCTCCATCAGTGTAATGCGCTTCATTGTCATTCCTCCAGGTAATATTAATGTGATTCCATTATACCTGAATCCTGCGCTCATCTGGATTATAATGGACTCATGACAAAGTATGGAAAGGGGCATTTGATGAACGTTCATGAAGCAATAAAGAACCGCAGGGAAATCACATCGTTTTCCTCCCGGGAAATCGATGCGGAAAAACTGGAACGGGTTGTAGATTCGGGGTATATGGCACCGGCCGGCAATAACCTGCCTTCACGTGAATTTGTTGTTATTACGGATCAGGATATCTTAAAAAAGATGAGTCACGCAACACCTTTCATGGGGTGGCTGGCGGACTCTCAGGCAGGCATTGTAGTTACAGGCAGACCTGATGTGAGCAAATACTGGCTGCAGGATGCATCAATCGCTTCAGGGTTTTTATGGCTGGCGTCTACGGAGGAGGATCTCGGGGCTGCATTTGGCGCCATCTATCATTCTGAAGACGAATCAGAATCCGAAAAACGTGAAAATCATGTGCGCAGGCTTGCCGGGATTCCTGACGACAGACGCATTGTTGCCGTAATCGGTATTGGCGAAGCGGATGAAAACCCGAAACCGAAAGACCATCTCCCATTTGATGAAATGGTGCACTACGGTAAATTTAAACAGAGTTAGGAGAACAGTCATCGGTCAGGGTAGGTACCGGGGTTGTGGAAGCTTTTGCGGAAATCGTCTTAAAATCGGTGAATGAAACTGAAATTGAAGTGTTCTGAACAAAAACCGTAACCCCGGATAGAAGTGTTGAAGCAAGATATTGTGGGAATACAGCAAGTACAAAAAGCGTGAATCTTACAAGGAGGGAAAACGCATGACCTTGACATTGAAAGACATACAGGAAGCGGCGGACAGGATTGCCCCGTATATCCATCAGACACCATTGCTCCGGATGGAGAACCTGGATGCATTTTTAGGCTGCGAAGTCCATGTGAAGCTGGAGAGTATGCAGGTAACGAATGCTTTTAAAATACGCGGTGCGATGAATAAAATTCTCAAGCTTGAAGATGAAGACCTCGAAAAAGGAATCATCACGACATCGTCGGGAAATCACGGAAGAGCTGTTGCATTTGCTGCGAAACGGCTGGGAATCCACGCGACTGTCGTTGTACCGGACAGCGGTTCAAAATACAAAGCTGTTGCGATTGAAGCACTCGGCGCTGAACTTGTACGCTGTGATGTGAGCGAAAGGTTTGATGTGGCAGAAACACTCGCCCGGAAATATGATTATACGTATATCCCTCCATTTGACGATTATGAAGTCATGGCCGGCCAGGGTACTGTCGGACTTGAAATTGCCGCACATCATGAAGATTTCAATTACATCATTCTGCCCACAAGCGGGGGCGGGCTGCTCGCCAGTACTTCCACCGCTATCAAAAACACTTCAGCCAGTACGAAAGTATATGGCGCCGAACCAGCCAGTCTGCCCAGGTATAGTGAAAGTCTTGCGCGCGGCGAACTGACTAGAATCCCCAGACAGAAGACGATTGCAGATGCACTCGTGACCGACCAGCCGGGGGAGCGGAATTTTCCCATCGTAAAAGAACTTATCGACGGAATGCTGGCAGTGTCGGAAGAATATATCCTGAAAGGAATGAAACTGCTGATGATGGAAGGCAAAATCGTTGCAGAACCTTCCTCAAGCGTTATTATCGGGGCCATACTTGAAGGGCTGCTCAAAGTGTCACCCGAAGATAAAGTGTGTTTCGTCATCTCGGGCGGCAATGTCGGTCTCGATATTCTTGAGAATTTGAAAGATGTAGATTACTAATGAAAGGACCACTTAAAATACAGTGATTTTTTAAGTGGTCCTTTCTATTATCTCTTTTCTATTCCCCTGTAAAAGACTTCCCATATACCAAGGTAATCCCTTCCATCCATTTCACTTTTGTAAGAAACTGGCATGGTGGAAAGGCCGTCAACCAGGAGAAAATACATTCTGTAGATTTGGGTGTTGGATAAAGACTTGTCTATTTCGCCTTGTTCTTTTCCCTGATTCAATATCATCTCAAATATTTTTTCCGTTTCACTTTCCATCTCTGCAAAGCTGCCGACTATATATTCTTCAAGCCCCGCTGGCTGATATTTGATAAATCTATAGTAGAAATTCATACTCGCTTCATCATCCAAAGCATGTTCTACGAGCAGCCTGTATAATTTCTCTTTGATGGAAGAATCATCAGCTGCGGCCGCTTCATGCAGAAAAGTGATATAGTCTGCCACTTCCTTATCAAGTACATCTTTAAATATCTGTTCTTTACTTGTGTAGTGAGCATAGAGGGAAGGCTTTTTAATCTCCACTCCTCCGGCAATCATCGTCATTGTGGTGCCCTCATATCCATAGGATGCAAAGAGCTGCCGTCCCACATCCAATATCTTTTCCTTTGTATCCATTTATATGAACTCCTTCGCCGCTTTAATATCATTCTATCATGTGGTTAGTTTCTGAAATTCTTTCGCTTTCATAAATATCACCACAGTAATCAGTAAGCCGATACTTCCAAACCCAAGCAGTATGAATTGTACAGGGATACCGAAAGTAGTCAACCCGCTGACCAGGGCGTATGCAATGGGATCAAACCCATTCATTGCCAGGAATATCAGACTCATCACACGACCCATCATACGATTTTCTGTAATTTCCTGAGCTGCAGTGAAGAATGGTATAAATACAAATGACATTGCAAATCCGATGAATAAGAGCATGATCGGCAGCAGTGTCAGATTATCCATGAAACTGAAAATGATATAGAAAATCACTGTCGCCAGAAGACCATACAGGCTCATCCTGCCTTTTTTAGCAATGATATATCTCCCGAGTATAAGTGTCCCTAAGACCATTCCGATGCTTAAACTCATTTCCATATAACTCAAGTTGATCGGTGTTCCGCCATAAACATCCACTAATAATGGAATGGCGATATGCAGTGTTCCAAACACAAAAAAGTTCAGTGTAATGAGAATCAGCATACCAATAAGGAGAAAATTGGACTGACGTACATAATTAAATCCTTCTTTAAGATTTTCCACCTGGGATTGCTTCACTTTATTCTCCACCGCTGCTTCTTTGATAAACGGCGGCAGTATAATCAGAGCAGATAACGATACCAGTATGAAAGCAACAAAGAAGCTGATGGATACGTCAAAAACTTCCATGATCATTCCTGCAAGTACCGGCCCCAGAATGAATGAAACCTGGTCCACGCCCTGGAAATAGGCATTCGCTTTTTGAAGCTGGGGACGGTCTACAATTTTAGGCAGCAGCGACGTACTCGCCGGTCCGAAGAAAGCATCCAGCATGCCGAATAACCCGGCAAATGACAGCAGAGCCATCAATGTCATCGCATCATTCCATACCAGTAAGGTAATGCACAGTAAAAGGACCGCCTGCGCTGAATTCGTGCCGAACATAATCGTCGATTTCTTATAGTTATCTGCAAGTATCCCTCCATATGTCATCATGATCAGTCGGGGAACCGTAATCACAATAAGGACGATACCAAGCAATGACGGCATATCCAGGTCAGTAATTACATACCAGGTTGTTGTAGTCAAAAACATACTGAAGCCAGTCACAGCAAAGATGCTCGCGACAAATAACAGGACAAACGTTCTATTTTTAATTAGTGATGTATTCATTTTCATATTACCTCTCTTTTACCCTACCTATCGGTAGGTAGGGAGAAGTGTATCACGTTATTTTTTTAAAATCAATGTAAAAAACGGTCTCTGAAAGAGACCGTTCAAACACCAATATTCTATTTCTTTTTTTCAAGCTGGAAGACTGGAGTAACCAAAATGATGATGTCGAGTTTTTTCAGAATCAATGGCGTCAGCGGGATAATCATCTAATATTCCTCTTTAACTTCACGAGAAGTTAAAGAGATCGGATTATCCCATTTACGGATTATTAATCCCGAAACTTTCAGCAATCAGATGATAGGAATTTTGTTTATCCTCCGGTGAATGTGTAATGGTCACAATCATAAATTCGTCCGCTTCTGTTTCTTCATGAATTTTTTTCAGTGTACTGTTCACTTCATCCGGATTGCCGATGATCATATTGCTTTTCATCTCATCCATCTGCTTTTGTTCATCCAGGCTTACTGTTGCCGATTCTGCAGTTTCTAAAGCAGGCAGTTGTTTAAATTTATCCCCGCTGTCTTTTTTCACCTGCCAGATGAGATAACTGTATGCAAGCTGCTCTGCCTTTTCTGTTGTTTCTGCACAAATCACCGATAAAGTCATGATTACATATGGCTTCTGTCCTTCATACCGCGGTTTGAATGCTCTGCGGTATTGTCCGACAATGTCTTTTCCTTTCACATCACTCATGAATTGGCCGAAAGTATAGGCGAGTCCGTTTTCCGCTGCTGCTCCGGCACTCTTTTCGCTTGTGCCGAGCATCCATATTTCAGGCCGCACCGGCGGCATCGGCCCAGCTTCTACTCTGGTGTCTTTGCCATCGACATACCTGACTAGATCTTTAAGAAGATCCGGCATTTTAAATACACTTTGCAGGAAGTTGTCGGACAGCGCAGCAGAAACTTCTGCAGGACCGCCGGGTGCCCTGCCTACTCCTATATCCACCCGGCCCGGGAATAAAGTTCCGAGCATATTATAAGTTTCTGCAACTTTAAATGGTTTATAGTACGGCAGCAATACAGCCCCGGAACCGATTCTGATCCTGTTCGTATTGGCACCGATATAGCTCAGAAGCACTTCAGGCACGCTCGATGCCAGGCCCGGAAGCCCGTGATGCTCTGCAACCCAAAATCTTGTATAACCAAATGCCTCAGCCGTCTGCGCCAGTCTCATTGTAGATTCCAGAGCATCTTTAGGCGTCTGATCATCTGAAATGGGGGACTGGTCTAATATACTTAATTTCATCATAAAATCTCCAATTATTCAATTTCAGTAAATGTCACCTGATATTCGCCCACCTGATTTTCTTCATACAGATTATCCAGGGATGTTAAATAGTTTGTGATGACACCTTTAAATTTCATATCTTTTTCCGGTACGATGATATCGAATTTCTCTTCATATAAAAGTGTGGTCACATCATGATATTCTTCACTTGTCACATTAAACTTCACAGAAATGACCAGTCGGCCATTTTTTTCTTCCTCTTCAAAACTGGTTAATTCAATCGTCTGATCATTGAGTTTCATTTCCTTAACCACATCATCATCCCTTTACACCATATTTAAAACTTATGTAGCCCTGTTATAACATATTATGGTCAATAACTGAAAAACACTGCCTGATTTCACTTTTAACCTCTGATCAGTCAGGGTAATCTAAAATAACTTTACATGTTATGCAGGGGGAGATGAAGCAATGACCGGAAATCGTTTTTCAAATCATTCCTATTCTGCAAGAAACGTTTGGTCCGGTGTTCTTTTTGGCATTGGACTTATGGCACTTATCGACGAAATCATCTTTCATCAATTGCTCCAGTGGCATCACTTCTATGATGACTCCACTACACAGGTCGGGATATTCTCCGATGGTATTCTCAATGCTTTTGCTTTGTTTGCTGTAGTTGGCGGGTTGTTCATGTATGCAGATTTACGACGGAAACATACCGTCCACATGTTGAAGTGGATTGCTTCTGTCCTGATTGGCACTGGCAGTTTCCAGCTGTTCGACGGCCTCATTAATCATAAACTGCTCCGTATCCATCAGGTTCGTTACACTGTCGAAATACTACCGTACGACCTGGCATGGAATACAGCCGGATTCATTTTACTCACGTCGGGAATCCTTTTATTAATAAAGTCGAAGCATCGACAGGCCGAGGAGTGATGCAGTGATGCATGCACACGCTATGGCGCCTGTCAATTTTGCAGTTTTTGAAACTATTATACTACTGCTCGGTGCAGGGGCTTTGCTGCTCTATCCATCTGCCATTTTTCTCTCTAATAAGAAACATAGGAAATGGCCGTATTCCCGCTATATTTTCTGGTTTTCGGGAATCAGCGCTGCCACTGCGGCCCTAACGGGACCACTCTTTGAAATGTCACATGAAAATTTCACGGCTCATATGGCCGGTCATCTGTTACTGGGTATGCTCGCCCCTCTTTTGCTGGTTTTCAGCAAACCGATGACCCTCCTCATGCGTACATTAAATGTGTCTGCCGCCAGAAGATTGAGCAGAGTTTTGAATAGCCGCTACGGTCAATTCATCAGCAATCCACTGATCGCATCCGTCCTGAATATTGGCGGATTGTACCTGATTTATAAAACCGATCTGTTTACAATGATGCATTCATCCCTGTGGCTGTTTGCTCTTGTACACCTTCATGTATTGCTGGCCGGCTATCTGTTCACAATATCGGTGGTCTATATTGATCTGACTCCCCACCGTTACAGCTTTATGTACCGGTCAGTGATTCTTATCCTTGCCCTCGGTTTCCATAAGATCCTTTCCAAGCTCATTTATGCTGAACCGCCACAGAGCGTCTCCCGCCAGGAAGGTGAAACAGGTGCTTTATTAATGTATTACGGCGGGGATCTCATAGATTTTTGTCTGATCATCATCCTTTGTCATCAGTGGTACAGGGCGTCAGCAACAAAAAGAGACAGATCTTCTCAGTCATATCATATTTCCTGATAAAACAGGGCCGGTCTGCGATCAGACCGGCCCTGTTTTATCATCATTCCAAAGCATTTATTTACACATAATTATTGACGGTCCCTGATAATCATCCAGTACAGGAGAATGGAAGCACTTTAAGGATTTCTCCACAACACCCTTTTACGGGTAGTAATATTGAATATCTTCCTGTACCTGACGGATACGAATACTGCGAGTGCCATTGCAACTACAGCCACTGCGATTTCGAACAGGAATATATAGGTCACTCCAATATGTCTGTTGATCAGACCGGTCAGCGAAGGAATCACTATGAATGCAATACTGGAAGACAGTGTTACAAAGGCCGTACTCGTCCCTTTTCTTCCCGGGAAGAATTCCGCCATCAGAGTGACTGCAAGCTGGAACAATCCCGATGTACATAAACCAAGTATGAATGCGATGACTACCAGTACATAGTAATTCGTTACGAAGAGCAGCGCAGATAGTGCTGCAATCGCTATCAGCGGATACAGTATCAGGATTGTTACCGGTCTGAAAACTCTATCCAGCATTGTGGCGAGCAGAATTACAGTAATGAATCCTCCGAAGCTGTAATAACTCAGCAGATTGATTGCTGTCGATTCATCCATACCGATAATTTCCTCTGCAAAGGTTGCCATCCATGTTTGAATGATCATGAACAGGGACACGGAGGTGAATCCAATGAAAATTACAGTAACGCCCTCCCTCCAAAACCTGGGCTTCACTGCAAAATGAGGTTCTGCTTTCTTTTTATTCTCTCCATTATTATCAGTCCCCGGCTCAACCACGACCATATTCGCCTTCGGAAACTTGACTGTGGTCAAATGGACTGCATTGATGAGAAATACGAATGCCATTATAAAGAATGTATATCCGTAAAACAGCTCTTTTGCGATAAAGAATGTAATCATCAAAGGCAGGATTGTCGCCCCAATTGACATGAAGGCCTTAACCAGTACTGTTGCAGAACTGGCCCGTTTCGGAAAGCCTTCGATCAGTGCAGGATATGTACTTGTATCGAGGATGGAATTCCCCATCCCCGCCAATAGTGCGAATGCGAACGCAATGCCATATGTTGGTGAAAATGGCACCGCGATCAAAAATATTACATACAGTATGCCGGCGGTGATCACCATCGGTTTTCTCCCCAAGGAATCCGATAGTTTACCGGCAAATGACAAACCGAATAATTTGCCGATCCCTATCGCGGATATCAGCATACTGATGGCAGCTGCATCAGTATCGAATTGCACAGTCAAAAATCCCATATGTAAAGCAATGATAAGATTAATCATCCCGAGCAGGATGTAGTTGATATACAGGCTCGCAGCCATGCGGATGTTTTCACCCATAGACGCTACCTTCTTTTATTGTATTTCCCCATGTGTTTAATTAATAATTAAAGCACTGATTCAAGTGTCTGGCAATTAAATTTTCTAAATAATTCAATTTATTATAATTTTTCAACTGATAATACGTTTTCATTTGAATGTACATTGTCATTCTTCCGTAATCCGGTTTTGTCTATAGACAATCCACTTCATATGTAATAGTATTGCTTTCTATATTTGCAAAGAGTGAAAGGAGTCCTCTATGTTCAACCCTTCAAGGAATATTATAATCGCTGTATTTATGGTGGGTACTTTCGCTATAGGAATGACAGAATATGTCGTTACGGGACTGCTCACACAATTTGCAGCAGATCTGGATGTAGCAATAGCCACTACCGGCCTGCTTTTAAGCGTCTACGCAATCAGCGTAACAATCTTCGGTCCGATTGTACGGCTTGCCACATTAAAATTTTCACCAAAACTTTTATTGATCATACTTGTTTCAATCTTTCTTATCAGTAACATCGTCGCCGCTACTGCACCCAATTTCGAAGTCCTGCTATTTTCCAGGTTACTTTCGGCTTCAATGCATGCTCCGTTCTTTGGATTGACAATGAGTCTTGCAATGGCCATCTCACCTCCGCATAAGAAAACAGCCAGCATCGCCGCTGTCAACGGCGGTCTTACGATTGCCATCATGCTCGGCGTCCCTTTCGGTTCATTTGTCGGAGCTGCGCTGGACTGGAGACTCGTATTCTGGATTATTGCAGTGCTCGGACTGACAACTTTAATAGGAATCATTCTCACGACACCGAATTATCGTCCGAAAGATATACCCAAAATCTCGAAAGAACTCAGTGTCATTAAGAATAAAAATGTACTGATGACCATCTTTGTCATTGTCTTCGGCTTCTCAGGTGTATTTACCGCTTATACATTCATGGAACCGATGCTCAGACAAATCACCGGATTTGGCACTGCCGGCATTACCATCAGCATGTTTCTGTTCGGCCTTGGAGCAGTTGCCGGAAACTTTACAGCGGGCACGGTACAGCCGAGCCTGCTCACCTCAAGAATCATTATGACAATGGGAGCCCTTGGAATCGTACTGTTCATCTTCACCTTTATGCTTCAGATGCCTGTACTGGCTTATGCGGCCAGTCTGCTGTTCGGCATGGGCACTTTCGGAACCACACCGATCCTGAATTCAAAAATTATATTTGCTGCAAAAGAAGCACCCGCATTATCAGGAACACTCGCCGCTTCCGTGTTCAATCTGGCAAATTCAATCGGTGCCACACTGGGCAGCGCATTGCTGAATATGGATTTTAGTTATACACACATCACTTTTGTCGCGGCAGCCATGATATTTTTCGGAATGTTTTCCATGATTATTGCCGGCAGAGTGGAAGATAAAAGTTTATTTGAAATGAATTAGTATACAAGAAGGCAGTGCATCCCTTCCGGAAGACACTGCCTTCTAAACTCTTTCTGCATTATTCCGCACTCAGCATCCAGGTTACGCCATATGGATCCCTGAGGCTTGCGAACAGTTCCGTCCATTCAGTTGGACCAAGTTCCATATCCACTTTGCATCCGGCTGCAACCGCCTGCTCATAAAAATCTTTCGCTTTTTTAGCCGCTGTCTCATCTTTACTGTCAAAAGTGAAACAGATACTCGCGCCTTCATTATCGATTTCTTTCTGCTTCCATGTCGAACTCGCCATGAAATGCTGACCGAGGATCTCAAATTCCGCATTCATCACAAATGTCTTTGCTTCTTCTTCCGTCATTCCCATCTGCTGCAGAGAATCCCTGAACATATCATCATCTGCCATCGATTTGCCGGTCACTTTTGCACCAAAGTTCTTTTCGTAAAATTCCAGTGCTCCCAGCGCATCGGAAAAATTGAAATACTGCACTGCATTGAACATTACGACATCCCCTTCTTCAAAATGCTTAACTCAACACGGTTACATTATACATTTTTTCGATAAAATTAAATAATATTAACTACTCAAAAAAAGAAGACTGGATAACCAGTCTCCCCGGCAGTAAATTACGCTGCCTCATCTTCTGTTTCTTCCACTTCCTGGTCTTTGGCATCTTTATGAATACCGAATTCATCAATCAGCTCCACTTTACGAGGTTCTCCTTCAAGAAGTTCGCCGCTGATCTGATACATGCGTACAATCATTTCATCATCAACAACTTCATATACTGCGAAGTTCTGAGTAGAGGAGTCTCTGTTATTGGAATGGGATTCCGCAAAGGCATCTGTTTCCTGCGGCTGGCTGCCGAAACCAAACAGACTGTTATAGTGGTCGAGATCTTCCTGGGTCATCCAATCCAAATCCGGTCTCACTTCATGAAGATGTTCCAGCCCTTTCGAATAAACATCATCATATTCCTTTGTTCCGCCGGTATTCGGCAGCACATATACCGTACCGTCAGGATTCTCCATATATTCCACACCATTTTGTCCGACATGTGTTTTTACATCTTCAACTTCAGCATTCGAGAAGTTTTCCTCAGTCGGAACATGAGTCAGCGAATGCGTTCTTGAAATGACATGGTCATGCCCCTGCAATGCCAGATCAATATCCAGTTCGTCTATCAATGCTGTCAGCTCTTCCCTTACTTTCTGGACATCTTCATCCTGCAGTGAATGATAGGATTTGGAGTACAGCGGCTTATGATAGTTCAGCACAATCCACTCTGCACCATTTTCACGTGCCTTCTTCACATCTTCACTGATCCATTTCATCTGCTCTTCCCCGATGGCTTTCCCATCCGGATTATCTTCAGATTCCTTATTGTCATTAGTGTTAAGGGTTACAAAATGAACACCGTTGTAATCGAAGGAGTAGTAGGATCCTCCAGACACTGCTTCATTCGTTACAGGTACGTTGACATGCTCATTGAATTTTTCTGTAAGCGGTTCATCTCCGTAGTTGAGTGCGTACTCATCATGGTTGCCCGGAGCAACAGCCATCGCTGTCTGCATGAAGTACGGACGGGACTGCTCGTATAGATCCACCCACTCATCTTCCACTTCTGCCACTTCAACTATATCTCCCGTGTGCAGTGCAAAATCGGCATCTCCTGCTGTTTCGAGCGCTCTTTTTAAGGTATCTGCACCGAATGCCGCTTCGTTTCGTACATTTTCATTCCAAAATGCATTTTGGGTATCTGTGTAATGCACAAATTTGAATGGATCCCCATTTTCACCGGAAGTTTTGAACTTGCCAAACTCACTTACCTTACCTGATCCACTGCCTACCTGGTAATAGTAGGTCGTATTGGGTTCAAGGCCGGTCGCCTTCGCCTTATAGGAATATTCGGTTACATCAGTGAGTTCGATATGTCCGTAATCACCGGACATCCATTCATCACCATGTGCCTGTCGATCCGTGTAGTAGCCGTTGATTACAGGTTCGCCGTTCTCATCTTCAACCGCTTCCCCTTCCTCATCTTCCTTCACTTCTGCAAATATGTAGTTACCGTTCTCATCGCGTTCCCCGTAGCTCGAAGTAACCTCTTTTGCCTCTGCTTCGAACTGTAAAGTATCATCGAAATTCCCGGATTTGGAAATCCATACTTTGGAATCTTTGAAATGATCAGTGGTGTACCAGCTGAAACCCATTTCACTTGAAGTATCGCCATTGAATGTAGTCATGATACGGTTGGGCAGATTATTAGGTTCTACATCCGCCACTTCAGGCTTTGTTTCTGTCAGGACAGGATCGAATTCCTCTGCATCATTTTCCTCTGTACTTTCTGCCGGATCTCCGGCGGAACCGGTCGGTCCTCCTCCGCCTGCCGCGTGAACCAGCGGACTGTAAAACAGGGAAATGGCCAGTGCAAAAATAACAGATGCAATGACAACCCCTGCCGAAAAATTCCTGTTGGTTGATAAATTGAAACCCATTCTCGTAAAACCTCCCAATTTTTTTGTGCAATATAATGTCTGCATTTATATTATAAATTATGAATGTATACCTAGTATTAATTTTCAGTAAAGAAAAATTTACTTGGAAAAACTCTTTTTTTATGCTATTAAATACCCTTTTCTATAAAAGTACATTACACTTTTTCATTTTTTTAATAAATGCACTTATGTATAATCATTTCTTTTTGATTAATAAAAATTCCCCATGTCATTTCTGACAATTGTCAAAAATTCGAAAACACTTATTGACTTTTCAATGGATATTGTAGATAATTTAAAATCGAAAGCGTTTTAATTTTTAGGGGTATGTTTTTTCAATACAAACAAAGGGATGTAATTTTGAATAAAGTGGAATTACATTACAAAAAGGAAAAGGAAGTGGCTTACTGTATGAAAAGTTTTAAAAATTTAATACTTCTTGCAGCTTTAGTTCTGGTTCTTGCAGCCTGCAATTTCGGTGGAGACAGCGGCGGGGAAGGTGAAGCAGACAGTTCCGGAGGAGAGGGAGAAGCTGAAAAATCCATCAATCTTTCCATCACCTCAGACCCTCCATCATTCCACCCGGCACTCGCTACCGATACGACATCCGGTGCAATCATGGCCAGTGTATTTGAAGGTCTGACACGCCTGGATCCGGAAGGCAACCCTGAGCCGGCAATGGCAGAGAACATTGAAGTGAGTGAAGATGAACTTACTTATACTTACACGCTGAGAGATGCTGAGTGGTCAAATGGCGACCCGGTCACAGCACAGGATTTCGAATATGCCTGGAAATGGGCACTTAACCCCGAAAACGCTTCCGACTATGCTTACCAGCTTTATTACATAGAAGGAGCTGAAGCATACAACACCGGGGAAGGCAGTGCAGATGATGTCGCTGTCACAGCAGTGGACGACAAAACCCTGGAAGTGACGTTGAACAATCCGACACCATTCTTCGACGAACTCACAGCTTTCTATACTTATTACCCTGTGAATTCCAAAATGGCCGAAGAAAATCCTGATTGGCATACAGATCCAAACGGAGAAAATTACATTGGAAACGGTCCTTTCGTCTTGGACAGTTTTGCCAGCTCTGATGCAATCGTCCTTAAAAAGAATGATTCATACTGGGATGCTGAAAATGTAGCACTGGACACTGTAAACATAGACATGGTCGAAAGCGAAGCAACTGCTTTGAAAATGTATCAATCAGGGGATCTGGACTATCTCGGTTCACCTTTCAACACAATCGACCTTAACGCTTTAAATCAATTCAAAGAAGACGGCACGCTTAATATAAGAGACCAGGCGGGCACATACATGTATGTATTCAACGTTCAGGATGAAATCATGCAGAACAAGAATATCCGTGAGGCATTGACAATCGCAATCGACCGTGAAGGTCTGATCGAAAATGTTACCAAAGGGGAACAAAAACCAGGCACGGGACTTGTACCTCTTACAATGGAAGGCTTCGAAGAGCCGACGGAATACTTCCAATCAAATGATCTTGAAGCAGCAAAAGAAGCACTTGATAAAGGATTGGAGGAACTCGGTCTGAGTGATCCTTCCGAGCTCAAAATCGCATTATCTTACAATACCAGTGAAGCACATGCCCAAATTGCACAATTTATACAACAGGGCTGGAAAAAAGATCTGGGAATAGATGTATCTCTGAACAACTCCGAATGGCAGGTATATCTTGAAGAACTTGATGCAGGGAATCATCAGGTCGGCCGTTACGGCTGGCTCGGCGACTTCAATGACCCGATCAACTTCCTTGAAATCTACAAAAATGAAGGCGGCAATAATAATACAGGCTGGACAAACGAAGAGTATACTCAGCTGTTGAATGACGCAGCCAAGGAAACAGATCCTGAAACGCGTACTCAGATGATGAAAGATGCGGAAGAGATATTCATGAATGATTTCCCTATCGCACCGATCTATTTCTACACGAACCTTTCAGTACATGATGAGAAAGTTAAAAATATGAAATCCGATCCACTCGGAAACGTACAGTTGAAATACGTAGATATCGAAGAATAAGAAAGTCTTTTGTCAGGTGAGTATTTTATACTCACCTGTCATTTTTGGGAAAGGAGCACATAATGATGATTAAATATCTTGGCCAGCGTCTAATCTATATCATCATCGCATTATTTTTGATCATTACAGCTACATTTTTTCTGATGCGTCTGGCTCCGGGTAATCCATTCGCTTCCGAGCGGGCAGTGCCCCCGGCGATACAGGAAAGTCTGAATGAAAAATATGGGTTGGATAACCCGTGGTATATACAGTACAAAGACTATTTGGTAAACAGTGCAACCGGGGACTTCGGTACTTCGATGAAATATAAGTACAGGGATACAAACGATATGATAGCGGAAGGTTTCCCCATTTCCATGACACTTGGTCTCGAAGCGATGTTTATCGCAATTGGGTTCGGTGTCCTGATTGGAACAATTGCTGCCTTATTCCATAATAAGTGGCCGGATTACTTGATGAGCATAATGGCCGTCATCGGCATATCCGTGCCCTCCTTTGTAATGGCAGCAGTACTGCAGTACTATCTGGCACTTCAGGCTGGATGGTTCCCGATTGCCGGATGGAACGGCTTCATATACAGTATACTGCCAGCCATTGCACTGGCCTCGACACCCATGGCATTCATAGCAAAACTGACCCGTTCCAGCATGCTGGAAGAAACGAACAGTGAGTACGTAAAAATGGCAAAGGCCAAAGGGATTTCCCGCTGGGCGGTTGTTTTTAAGCATGCCCTGAGAAATGCTCTGCTGCCTGTCGTTACTTATCTCGCTCCGCTGACCGCCGGAATTATTACCGGAAGTTTCGTAATAGAAGAGATTTTCGCAATCCCGGGAATGGGGAAACACTTCGTTACGAGCATTTCCAACAGAGATTACACCGTCATCATGGGAACCACGGTATTTTATTCTGTAATTTTACTGGTAGCTGTCTTAATAGTGGATATTCTATACAGCTTCATCGACCCGCGCATCAGTCTGAAGGGAGGAAAATCCAATGGCAGATAGAAATGTACCTGAACTCCATCCTTCGGATTTTGAAGTCGTAGGTACACAGACGGCTGACACAGAGAGTCTTGCCAAAAAATCGATATCCTTCTGGGGGGAAGTTTCCCGAAGATTTATCAAGAATAAACTTGCCCTGATTGGTTTCATTACACTTTTCATTATTATTCTCGGAGCCATATTCGGACCCCTGCTGTCAGAATTCACATACAGACAGCAGAATGGTGACTACAATATCGCTCCAAATGGAACATATTGGTTCGGTACTGATGCTTTAGGCCGGGATATCTTCACCCGTGTCTGGATGGGTGCACGGATTTCGATATTTATCGGATTTGCTGCGGCAATCATTGATTTGATCATCGGAGTGGCATGGGGTGCCATCGCAGGCTTGAAAGGCGGGCGCACGGATGAAATCATGATGCGTATCGCTGATATTCTGACTGCAATACCCTACCTGCTCGTCGTAATCATTCTGCTCGTTGTCATGCAGCCGGGATTATTCCCGATGATCATTGCACTTTCACTCACAGGTTGGGTGAACATGGCGAGGATTACACGTTCTGAAATTTTAAAATTAAAAAATCAGGAATATGTCCTTGCGGCCAGAACACTCGGTGCGAACAATCTGCACCTGATAAAAAGGCACCTGCTGCCGAATGCGCTGGGTGCAATTCTGGTTACAATGACGCTGACGATTCCAAATGCTATATTTACAGAAGCATTCTTAAGTTATTTAGGTCTGGGCGTCCCGGCACCATTGGCAAGTTGGGGAACCATGGCCAACGACGGCTACCCTGCGTTGGCCAATGCGCCTTGGAGACTGTTTTTCCCAGCCGCCCTGATCTGTCTGACAATTTTTGCGTTTAACGCTGTCGGAGACGGTCTGAGAGATGCACTGGATCCCAAGTTAAGGAAGTGATTATGATGAATGAACCGATACTGCAAATGAAAAATTTAGAAGTTGATTTCAAGACTTATGCCGGTACTGTAAAAGCGGTAAGAAATGTAAGTTTCGATGTCTATAAAGGGGAGACGCTCGCCATCGTTGGTGAATCGGGTTCAGGTAAAAGTGTAACCAACCAGGCAATCATGAAACTGCTTCCCCAGCCGCCGGCGATATATGCCGGTGGAGAAATCCTTTTCGGGGAGACAAACCTGCTCGAAAAATCCGAAAAGCAGATGGAAAAGATCCGCGGCAATGAAATCAGCATGATATTCCAGGACCCCATGACTTCATTGAATCCAACTATGAAAATAGGAAAACAGATTACGGAAGTCATGCGCAAACATACAAAGATATCTTTGGGGGATGCTAAAAAACGTGCTTTGGAATTAATGCAGCTCGTCGGTATCCCAAGCCCTGAAAACCGCCTGAATCAGTATCCTCATGAATTTTCCGGAGGAATGCGTCAGAGGGTTGTCATTGCGATTGCCCTGGCAGCAGATCCCAAGTTGCTCATCGCAGATGAACCGACCACTGCACTTGATGTGACGATACAGGCACAGATTCTGGAAGTCATGAAAGATATTCAGAAGCACTCCCAGACTTCCATCATATTCATCACTCATGATCTGGGAGTGGTCGCAAATGTGGCGGATCGTGTTGCAGTGATGTATGCAGGGGAAATAGTGGAAATCGGTACAGTGGATGATATCTTCTACAATCCGCAGCATCCTTATACATGGGGGCTGCTTGGTTCGATGCCTGACATGAATGCAGATAAAAAAGAAGAGTTGAGGACAATCCCCGGCTCTCCTCCCAATCTCGTCCACCCTCCTGCCGGGGATGCTTTCGCGGCAAGGAACCCCCATGCGATGAAGATTGATTTTGAAAAAAGTCCGCCAATGTTCGAGGTGGCAGAAAATCATTATGCAAAAACATGGAGACTGCATCCCGATGCTCCCAGGACTCAAATACCTGAAGTAATCAGAAACAGATACATCCAATATAACGGCGGTGATCAGTAATGGCAGAACCAATTTTAACTGTAAATAATTTAAAGAAGCATTTTGGTTCTAAAAATAATTTGGTTAAAGCGGTCGATGATGTCTCCTTTCATGTCATGCCCGGCGAAACACTGGGACTGGTCGGAGAATCAGGGTGCGGCAAATCAACAACCGGTCGTACAATCATCAATCTTTATGACAAAACCGGCGGAGAGATACTTTTTGACGGTAAAAACAACGACAGCCTTTCCAAAAAGGAACAAAAACAGTTCCACCAGAAACTGCAGATGATCTTCCAGGACCCATATGCATCGCTGAACCCGAGAATGACGGTTTTTGAAATACTGGAAGAAGGCTATGACATCCATAAATTATATAAAAAGAAAAAAGAACGCCGGCAGAAAATTTATGAATTGCTGGAATCAGTCGGATTGAACAGGGAACATGCCAACCGTTACCCGCACGAATTCTCCGGCGGACAGCGACAGAGGATCGGAATCGCCAGAGCACTCAGTTTCGATCCGAAACTGATCATTGCCGACGAACCGATTTCGGCCCTGGATGTCTCTATTCAGGCACAGGTAGTAAACATGATGAAAAACATACAAAGAGAGCGTGGACTCGCCTATCTGTTCATCGCGCATGACCTCTCCATGGTCAAATACATTTCTGACAGGATCGCCGTAATGTACAAAGGAAAAATCATGGAAATAGGAGATGCGTCAGATTTATACGACCGCCCCTTCCACCCTTATACCAAATCATTACTCTCAGCGGTGCCCCAGCCCGATCCCCATTCTGAGAAAGAACGCCGCCGGGTCGGTTACGATGAAAGTATGCACGGGTATAATGAAGATGAAGAACTGAAATTGAGGGATTTCGGAAATAGTCATCTGGTATACTGCTCCCAAAAGGAATATGAAAGCTGGACAGTATGATTAAAGCGCTGCAGACCATTGATCTGCAGCGCTTTTTGTATTCCTGAGCCTCTTTCATTTTAAATACTTCAGTCAATTTCAGAGAAGGTGCCGACATACCTTTCTATCTCACCCTCACTGCTCCGGACTTCTTTGATATTCAGCCACTGCCGGTATAGTTCCCCGTTCTTCTTCCTGTTCGTAATTTCTCCCTGCCATATGCCTTCACGCTTCAGCATATCCCACATATTGCTGTAATACGCAGGGTCCTGTTCCCCGGATTGGAGTATGCTCGGGTTTTTCCCCCTTACTTCATCTGCCTCATATCCTGTAATTTCCGTAAATCTTGGATTGATATCTGTAATCTTTCCATGTTCGTCAGTCACCAATACACCCTGTCCCATTGAATTGAACACTTTGGCTGCGATGGATACTTTATTTTGATAGAACATCCAGCCAGCCAGAATCAGGCTTGCCAAGGCAACCTGGGACAGCAGCATGAATCCAATGGCGTACTGGCCGGTGATTGCATGGATCAAAGTCAGTATCAATGGCGGAAAGAAACCGCCGAGGCCGCCCATCATGGAAACGAAGCCGTTGGCAATCCCCGCCTGTTTGTTAAAGTACTGGGGTACGAGTTTGAACACCAGTCCGTTACCGATGCCTGCGGTCGCAGCCACCAGCAGACATCCAATACTGAACAGCATGAATGTCGGGGAGAATGCAAGGATGATGCCGCCGATTGTTATGCCGAGGAAGGTAAAGATGAGTGCAATGAGCGGATCGAATTTGTCCCCGATGAAGCCGCCGAGCGGCCGGATGAATGTGGCAAGTGCAATGAACCCTGCTGTCCGGATTCCCGCATCCACATTATCTATGCCGTAGTTTGTAATCAGGAAGTTCGGCAGGAACACTGTAAAGGCGACGAATGAACCGAATGTGATGAAATACCACAGGGAAATCACCCATAGCTTTTCGTTGTTGATGATCCCTTTGATCTGACCGAACAGCGGCTGTTTCACCAATTTCTCCTGCCGGTCACCAAAGAAGATATTGATGACAATGAAAACAATCAGTACGACCAGCAGCAGACGGATGGTATTCTGCCAGCCGATCTGCACTGCGAGTACGGGCGCAGAGAAACTTGCGATTGCCGTGCCGATATTTCCCACTCCGTAAATACCATTGATCAGCCCGTGTTTCTCTTTCGGATAGTACTTCGGCAGACTGGTCACTCCGACCGAGAACATCGCTCCGCCTATCCCCAGGAAAAAGCCCCCGATGAGCAGATCTATGTGAGAAGATGTGTTGCTTATATAATAGATGGGGAACAACAGCAGGATAAAGCTCGCGATAAACACTTTCCTGGCGCCGATGACGTTCGCGTAGTAACCTAATGGAATCCTTAAGACCGAACCGAGAATAACAGGTACCGCCGTAATGATCGCCACCTGTTCTGCAGGGATGTTCACGTCTTCTGAAATGAACGGGATCAAAGGCGATATGATCACCCAGCAGATGAAACCGACAAGCATGTTCACTGTTTGCAAAGGAAGCTGCATTTTCCTGATCAAGATACTCACACCTTATTTTATATAGTTTTCTTTACCATACCCTTATTTACCATTATAATTTCTGCAATAAAAAAGAACATAAGGGAGTCCCCTTATTATTTCCGGGGAATGCCTTATGTTTCTTCAAGGATATTGCTATTGATCTGCTCCAGCAACTTTTCTTCATCTATTGTCCTGAATTGCTTTTCTGCCATCGGGAAAAGGACGTTCTCTTCCTTATACATGTGCATATATAATATTTCATACGCTTCCTGAAGATACTGTGAAAAATCGTTTAACGGCCTGTTTTCGCCATGCATGACAAATGCATTGGTAAAATACTGTTCTATTTCACTGTGCTCTTCCTGGATTGCCATTATCGGCCCTTGATCCATACCGATGTAATGGCCGAGCATTTCAAAGAAATACTGATCTTCTTTCACCTGGTGTCTGTTGATGATTTCCTTGCTTTGGGCGACGTGATCCATCAAGGCTCCAAGCTCCTGTGTACCGGCCCCGCCTCCTGCTTCCAATTCACGCATCCGCTCAAACCACTTTGTTATTTCGTGCATGATCAGCCGGTGCTCGTTCTCCAAAACCCTCAATGCTTTCATACTGAAAGTAAATGTCTGCATAGTCCACCTGCTTAAAATTCAATTAATTTTTTCTTTATCGCATACTCCAATAATTCCGGACGTGATGACAGACCGATTTTTTCCATGAAATTGGCCTTGTGGGCTTCCACTGTTTTCACTGATATGAACAATTTCTCGGCAATATCTTTATTACCGTACCCTTTAGCCACAAGCGGCAATATCTCCAGTTCCCTTTTGGAAAGTATTTTAAATGGATTCGTATCATCCTTGGCCATTTCGTCATGCGTTATGTACTGTTTTACAAGAATATTCGTCATTTTGGGATGCACGTAGGTATCACCTGTGTAAACGGAACGTATCGCATCCAGCAGCTCGGCATCCGGTGCACTCTTGAGCACATATCCCTTCGCCCCGTTCTTAAGGGAATGGAAAAGGTATTCCTCATCATCATACATTGTGAGAATGATGATTTTTGTATCGGGGAAATCCTGGGATATCTTTCCCGTCGCAATCAGTCCCGATTCTCCCGGCGGCATGCTGATATCCATCAGAATGATATCCGGCTCATATTTCTGCACCATCCTGTACGCCTCCAGCCCGTCCCCGGCAGTAGCGACAACTTCCATATCCTTCTGATAATTTATAATCATTGAAAATCCACTGCGTACGACAGAGTGATCATCAGCGATGACTATTTTCATTTTCATCTCCCCTTTTCAAAGGCAGGATCAGAGTGATTTTCGTCCCTCTGCCGACAATGCTCTTAATACTGAGAGTCCCACCGATCGCTTCCGCCCTTTCCCTCATGCCGAACAATCCGAGTCCCGACCCCTGAGGCGAGCTGTGCATATCGAATCCCTCCCCTTCATCTTCGACGATGACTTCCAGATAATCTTCCCGGGTCATCAGGGTAACGTCTACGGCATCGACATTAGCATATTTCATCGCATTGAACACAGATTCCTGGATGATGCGGTATAACGCCGTTTCAATTTCGGTATCGAACCGTGCATCAGCTATATTGCTTTCAAATAAAACGCTCATGCCGTAGTTTTTGCCGATATATTTGAAATGCGATCTCAATGCGGACAAAAGACCCAGATCATCCAGGGAAGAAGGCCGCAGTTCAACAGAGATATTCCGTATGGACTTCATCAGATTATTGAGCAGATATTCAGTCTGTTCAGTCTTCGCCATCAGATCATCTGCAGAGAGATATTTTAACAGACGCACTTCCACCAGGATATTCAATATGTTCTGTATGATGCTGTCATGGAGTTGACGGGAAATCCTCTTCCTTTCCTCTTCCTGAGCTTCCATAATGTGTTTTGTCAGCATCTTCTGATGCAGAATCTGCTGTGTTTTTATCTGGTTAGACACATTATTCAACCGGAGTACCCTGATATCATCCTCCTGGCTGAGTGTCTGGTAATTTGCAGAATAGGGCTTCACAGTGCCATCCCGGAGTTTCATGAATAATTGGAAATCAACCTTGTTGTCAACCCCGCTGAATAGATAGCATCCTTCACACGTTATAAGATGATTTTCGTCAGTGAGCCCTTCACAATGATGGCATAATGCATTGTCCAACTGATTCTGGATATCGTCCCCCATAATTTCATATGAAGCGCTGTTGCGGTAGATGATTCTGCCTTCCTTGTCCAGGAAGAATATGATTTCATTCGCCTGGTCAAATAAAAGTTGCAGATATTCAGTCAGACTTTCCTGTTTATTCATAAATGAACCCCTCCCAGTTCACATTTGCATGCCTTCTGTATATTTTTGATATAAGTCATCGTCAAAGACTTGCTTACCCTCTCCGGTGTCCTGTAACCGATGAGGATGACCCCTTCCGGCATGCCGTTCTGTATGATGGGGACAGCAATGAATGAGCGGATCTTTTCATTTATTAAAATTGGATACTGATGCCTTTCCGGCAGTGGGATTTCACTGCTGACATTTTCCACTGTCCACGGTTTTCCAGTTTTATAAATGACGCCCGCAATTCCCTTGCCCGGACCCACGGCTATCCTTTTATAACGATTATTCATATTGCCCGTTATATGAGTCCATTTCACCTGAACGTCGTCAAACATCCCGATTTCTTCGGCCATACCTACAAAATCGGAGTGGGTGATCTGACGTATATGATCCAGGTTTATTGTATTCTTCATTACACCGGCCATGTGCCCCCACCCCTTTTCTAAACTATCATTTGGCACTGTGTTTCCTATACAGGATATAACTCCTTGTCCCGTAGTTGAGCGGGACGCTCCATACATGCACCAGCCGGGTAAACGGCCACATCATGAAAATGGCAAATCCGAACAATACATGGAGTTTGAATGTAAATGGAACAGATTCCATCAATGCCGCTTCCGGCCTCAGTGTCAGCAAACCTCTTATCCATACTGATATTGTAGCACGATAATCAAATTCCGGTGTCGTCGTATTTGTGACAAGTGTTGCGTAGCATCCGATGAATACGATGAACAGCAACATAAGATTCACAATGATGTCTGAGGCGGAACTCAGCTTCAGGACACTCGGTTTGCTCAGTCTCCTGTAGGTCAGAAGGAACATCCCGACAAGTGTCATGATGCCGAATATGCTGCCGATATAGACTGCACCAAGATGATAGAGATGATCATTCACCCCGGCGGCAGAAAGCCAGGCAGCAGGAATCAGCAATCCCACTACATGCCCAAAAAATACAGGAATTACTCCCAGGTGAAACAGCAGGCTTCCCCATTTGAGCTGCTTCTGTTCTATGAATTCACTGGACTTTGCCGTCCAGCTGAACTGATCGTACCTGTACCTGAATATATGACCGATGACAAATGTCGCGATGGCAAGATAAGGGAATATCACCCATAAAAATTGATCCAGCATCAGCCCCTCACCCCTGCTCTCCTGCCGGCTGCCTCATGCACTGCTTGAATGTCTCGCGCAATGCTTTCACCAGCGGCGTGTAATGGCTTTCCTGTTTTTCCAGAGATTTCAGCAGGTGGTAGCTTCCATCCTCGATCACTCCGATGAGCAATGAAAAGCTGCCTTCCTTCCTGTCATCATTTTCCCAGTCTCCTGCGTAGATGAATTCGCACATCAGCGGCAGGTAATCAGAAAGTTCATTATCCGGCATTTCAAGTCCGAACATTTCATACAGTACTTTAAGTTTGGCAAGCATCTGCCCCCGCTCTTTACCGTCTTCAAAATTCGCATAAGTCATAAACAGACTGTTCTGCTTTTCAAAATCGAAAGTGTGGATGTATTCTTCCCTGTTTTCATCCAGGCTCAATTCCATTACATGTTTTTCATATGCTTCGATATGATTTTTAACCATCTCCGGCACTTCCTCTTTTACAGCAAAACTTTTGGGGTGGAAGGTAAGTTTTTCAGGATAATCAAAATGAACACTGAAAAATTTAAAAAGCTCTTTGTATTCTGCCAGTCGCTTAAAATCAATCACGCCAGATCCCCCCGTAGAAATTCTCCTCATAAATCTGTTTCCCTGATTTTTCAGTCGTTACCCCCACCGGGCCGCAGCCGTCACAGCCGTCTGCAAAACCATCCTGGGAATACCCTGTAGATCCCTGTGCGCGGTATGGATCCACCACACCTTCCCTGTGGGAAGTCGGGATTACGAAGCGGTCTTCGTATTTCGCTATTGCGAGTAATCTGTACATTTCCTTTGTCTGTGTCGCTGTGAGCCCGACACGCTCAAGCTTGGACTCATCAAAGTTTTTTCCGCTTGTCGCCGCACGCATGTAGCTTCTCATCATCGCCATTCTCTGCAGCGATTCCTTCACCGTTTTCGTATCGCCTGCTGTAAGCATATTGGCAAGATACTGGATCGGTGTCCGCATCTCTTCGATGGCCGGGAAGATGGCATCCGGATTCTTGATGGAATCCCGGCCTTCAAAATAGTTCATGATCGGGCTGAGTGGCGGGACATACCAGACCATCGGCATCGTCCTGTATTCCGGATGAAGCGGGAACGCAAGCTTATATTCGATCGCCAGCTTGTAGATCGGGGACTGCTGTGCCGCTTCGATCCAATCGTAGCTGATACCGTCCTTTTCCGCCTGTGCAATCACTTCAGGGTCATTAGGGTCGAGGAAAAGGTCCAGCTGTGCCTGATACAGATCTTTCGGATCTTCTGTGCTCGCCGCTTCAAGCACCCTGTCTGCGTCATACAGCAGAACACCCAGGTAACGGATGCGTCCTGTACATGTTTCAGAGCATACTGTCGGCAGTCCGGTTTCAATCCTTGGATAGCAGAACGTGCACTTTTCAGCTTTGTTCGTTTTCCAGTTGAAGTAGACTTTTTTGTACGGACAGCCTGTCATGCAGTATCTCCATCCGCGGCATGCTTCCTGGTCAACCAGTACAATGCCGTCTTCGTCACGTTTGTACATCGCACCGCTCGGGCAGGATGCCACACAGCTAGGATTCAGGCAGTGTTCACACAGACGCGGCAGATACATCATGAATGACTGCTCGAAGTTGAATTTGATCTCTTCTTCGATTTTCTGGATATTCGGATCCTCGGGCCCGGTGATGTGGGCGCCTGCCAGGTCATCCTCCCAGTTCGGCCCCCATTCCGGATCCATCTTTTCACCTGTCAGTACATTGCGTGCTGTTGCCACCGGGGAATGTTCACCCTGTTCCCGCGTGATCAGATTCTTGTAGTTGTATGTCCATGGAATGTAATAATCCTTCATCTCAGGCATATCCGGGTTGTAGAAAATTTTGCCCAGAGCCATCTTGGATAACCTGGTGCCTGATTTCAATTCCAGCCTGCCCCTCTTGTTCAGTTTCCATCCGCCTTTATAGACCTCCTGGTCCTCCCACCTTTTCGGATAGCCGATACCGGGTTTTGTTTCGACATTATTGAACCACATATATTCAGCACCTTCACGATTCGTCCACGTACTTTTACATGTTACTGAACATGTATGGCATCCGATGCATTTATCCAGGTTCATTACCATTGCCACTTGAGCCTTAATCTTCAAGGAAATCTACCTCCTTCATTTTTCGTACCGCCACATACACGTCCCTCTGATTTCCAATCGGACCGTAGTAGTTGAATCCATAACTGATCTGGGCATATCCGCCGACCAGCTGAGTCGGTTTCAGGTGGATCCTTGTCGGCGCGTTATGACTGCCGCCCCTCGTATCTGTTATCTCCGATCCTGCCGCCTGAATATGCCTGTCCTGAGCGTGGTACATGAACATCGTGCCTTTGGGCATCTTATGTGACACGACTGCTCTTGCTGTAACCAGGCCGTTTCTGTTATACACTTCCAGCCAGTCGTTATCATTGATATCATGCGCCTTCGCGTCCTCGACACTGATCCAGACGTTCGGACCACCCCTGAATAAAGTCAGCATATGCAGGTTATCCTGGTATGTTGAGTGAATGTTCCATTTGCCGTGAGGGGTCAGATACCTGAGCACCAGGCTGTCCACGCCGCCTTTTATCTTCTTATCCCTTGTTCCGAATACCATTGGCGGAAGCGTCGGTTTGTAGACCGGCAGATTCTCTCCGAACTGTCTGAAAAATTCATGATCGATATAGAATGACTGGCGCCCGGTCAAAGTTCTGAACGGCACATCCCGCTCCACATTCGTAGTGAATGGCGAGTATCTCCGGTCTCCTTTGTTGGATCCCGGGAATACTGCTGTCGGTATCACTTCCCGGGGCTGTGCTGTAATATTATTGAACGTTATCTTCTCATTTTCACGGTCGGATGAAATGTCTTTCAGGGTCATCCCCGTGTCCTGTTCAAGAGCTTCATACGATTTTTGGGAGAGTCTGCCGTTTGTCGCAGATGACATGTGCAGCACCATGTCCGCCGCTCTTCTTGCCGTATCTATTTTCGGCAGGCCGCTCTTGATCGATTCGTCAGTGTAGACGCCGGTGATCGATTTCAATTCTTCAAATTCTTCCCCGGCGCTGAACGCCACACCATGTGCTCCGATTTTACCTGTGCCGAGTTTTGGCCCCACCGTTATATATTTATCAAATATTTGGGTATAATCCCGCCCCACTACTTTGAAGTTCGGCATTGTCAGCCCCGGAACCGCTTCAACTTCTCCTTTGGACCAGTCCTTGACTTCTCCAAACGGCTGTGAGATTTCACCCGGGGTGTCATGCATAAGCGGCATTGTGACGACATCTTTTACCGGTTTAGCCAGATGCGTTTTGGACAGTTCAGAAAAATCTTTGGCAATCGTTTTATAAATGTCCCAGTCACTTCTCGATTCCCACAGCGGATTGATCGCCGGGTTGAACGGATGGACGAACGGGTGCATGTCGGTCGATGAAAGATCGGTTTTTTCATACCATGTCGCTGCCGGAAGAATGATATCCGAGTGCAGCGGCGTGGAGGTCATCCTGAAATCGAGGGATACAAGAAGATCCAGTTTGCCTTCTGTATCCTCTTCGATCCAGTTGATCTCCTCCGGCTTTTCGTCCCGGTTCGGTTCAGCAAGCAGTCCGCCCTTGGTTCCGAGCAGATGTTTCAAAAAATATTCCTGACCTTTCGCTGAAGATGAAATCAGGTTTGAGCGCCATACGAACAGCGTTTTGGGATGGTTTTCTTTGGCTCCCGGATCTTCGATGGCAAGCTTCATCTTCTTCTCTGTCAGGGCATCCACAGCTTTTTGGCGAATGGCTTCATCAGAAGTATCTCCCGATTTCTTCGCATCCTCAAAAAACGAGAGGGAACTCCGGTCAAACTGGGGATAGGAAGGCAGCCAGCCGAGCCGTGCCGCCAGAACGTTATAGTCTGCAGGATGGGAATACCGCAGTGCCTCACCTGTTTCCGCCTTCAGTGATTCCACTGAGGCCTCTTCGTATTTCCATTGCTCCGTGGCAAAGTAGAACCAGCTTGTTGCGTTTTGCTGTCTCGGTGCCTCCTGCCAGTCTTTGGCAAATGCAAGTGTGGACCAGCCTTCTATCGGACGGCATTTCTCCTGTCCGACGTAATGGGCCCACCCCCCTCCGTTTACGCCCTGTGTCGCACAGAGCATGACCAGGTTGAGGATTGACCGGTAGATCGTATCCGCATTGAACCAATGGTTGATCCCGGCTCCCATGATAATCATCGATTTCCCTTCGGTATCGATGGCATTTTGGGCAAACTCCCTTCCGACCTGGGTGACGATCGAGGATTTCACACCTGTGATCTTCTCCTGCCACGCCGGTGTGTATACACTGTCTGCATCATCGTAATCTTTCGCTTCCCGTTTATCCCCAAAACGGCTGACACCGTACTGGCTCAGCATGACATCATAGACTGTCGCCACTTTCACCGATCTTCCGTCCTTCAGGCCGACTGTCCTGTATGGAATCGGTCTTGTGAATCTGCTGTTGCCTGCGTTGTCGAACTCCGGAAAATCGATGTCACAACTGCCATCTGACTGTTCCATGATTGAAAGTGCAGGATGGATTGGTGTGCCCTCATCCGTCTCCAGCTTCAGGTTCCATTTCTTATTCTCTTCATATCTCTGGCCCATCGTGCCGTTCGGTACAACGATCTCCTTTGTCTCTTCGTCCAGGAAAACCGGTTTCCATTCCCCTTTTTCATGAATGTCCTCCAGATCACTTACACGCAGAAACCTTCCGGCTTTGTGACTGCTGCCATCTTCCTCAAGAATGAGAAGGAAGGGCAGATCCGTAAATCTTTTAGCATAGTTTATGAATAGAGGCTCTTTCCGCTTCTCATAAAATTCATCCAGTATAACATGTGTCATTCCCTGCGCCAGTGCAGCATCCGTCCCTGGATTCGGAGCCAGCCAGTTATCTGCAAACTTGACGTTTTCCGCATGATCCGGTGCAACAGATACAATTTTCGCACCCTTATACCTTACTTCTGTCATGAAATGTGCATCCGGCGTCCTTGTAAGCGGGACGTTCGATCCCCACATGATGATGTACGATGAGTTGTACCAGTCGGATGATTCGGGGACGTCTGTCTGCTCTCCCCAGATCTGCGGAGAAGCCGGCGGCAGATCCGCATACCAGTCATAGAATGACAGCATCTCTCCGCCGAGCAGTGATATGAATCTCGCACCCGAGGCATAGCTGATCATGGACATTGCTGGTATCGGTGTAAAGCCGGCAATCCTGTCTGGCCCGTATTCTTTGATTGTATAGACCAGCTGTGCTGCAATCAGTTTTGTTACATCCCGCCATGAGGCACGGACGAGGCCGCCCTTTCCACGGGCCTGCTTATACGCTTTTGCCTTTTCCTCATTCTCTACTATGGATCCCCACGCTTTGACAGGATCTTTATGTTCGCTCAATGCCTGCTGCCACATCTTCCAGAGGATTCCCCGGACGTACGGGAATTTCACCCTCAGAGGACTGTATTCATACCATGAAAATGATGCACCGCGCGGGCATCCACGCGGCTCGAACTCAGGCATATCAGGTCCGCAGGAAGGATAATCGATCTGCTGGTTTTCCCATGTAATCACCCCGTTCTTTACAAATACTTTCCATGAACATGAGCCTGTGCAGTTCACTCCGTGTGTCGTACGGACCACTTTGTCATGGCTCCACCGCTCTCTGTATAAACGTTCCCAATCGCGGTTTTTCTGTTCAAGCACTGACCAGTCACCGTTAAACTTTTCTGTCGGTTTAAAATACTTCAAGCCTTTAAACATCCGGCACACTCCCTGTAAAATTAAGTTAACTTCATTATGTGGCAGTATTCATTGATAATGAATCAGGGAACTTCCTAATATCTTCAGGAAATTCCCTATCCGGAGAACATTCTGTTTCGCATTAATTCTTCCACCAGAGAGATTTAAATGATTGAATGCATGCAATTTCAGTGCTCAGGAGCGTATACAAAAACTTCTGTTTCAAAACATAGGGAAAGTGCCTATGTTTCAATAAAAATCGAAAGCAACAGCCTGGTTTCGAAGTTCGATTAAGCGGGAATCGTATAAACGTATGATTTTAAAATATACTGGAGGTATTCAACATGTCTCATGAACAACATCAAAATCTGATTCAAACACTGCATAACTGCGCCGAAGCATGCAACCATTGTTATGATGCCTGTTTAAAAGAAGAAGATGTAAAAATGATGGCAGAGTGCATCCGCCTTGACCGGGAATGTGCTGATATCTGTTCTTATCTGGAACATGCACTATCAAGAAATACGCCATTCGGTTCTGAACTGGCAGCAGTATGTGCAAAAATCTGCGAAGCATGCGGAAACGAGTGTAAAAAACATGATCATGAACATTGTCAGAAGTGTGCCGATGCCTGCTTCAAATGTGCCGAAGCGTGTAAGCAAGCCGCTTAAATTTCTTTTATGTAAAAAAGGTGTTCATCAGGGTAAAAATCCCGTTGGACACCTTTTTCAAGTCCTGCAACTTTTAAAGCAGCAATAATAATATTGTATATCCCAACATTCCTGAGAAAAACGCCGGGAAACTGCTTTCTCTCTCTTCAGGCAATTCCTCTTTCATCACGTTCAGTATGACTCCGCCTGCCAAAAAAGCGGATAACACTGAAAGGATGAGTATATTGACTTCCGTATAGACGGCAATCATCCATCCAATCGTAATCGATACTGTAAGTATCCACCGCCCGTAACGATCATAATCTTCCTTGTGGGTGGCCCGCAGACCTTTATCGTTCGTCACGAAATGGATGCCCATCGCGATGAAATACAGCAGCATGCCCAATTCTGATTGATACTCTCCGCGCAGGAGCAAATATCCAATTATTGCGTTATACAGTGCGAAAGAACCGATATGAAGCCAGAAAACATTGAATGACGCTTTATATGTACCGGCTTTCTCACCCTGCCTTTTCGAATTTTTGGCAAGCTGTTCTAGGCCATAGAAAATGACAAGCCCCAACAGGGCAATGATGTAGATATGACTTTCAAGGAACTCCAGCCCCTGAAAAGTCTCCTCGAATCCCTTCTGATATTCTTCCAATTCAGGCAGCAGATGCATAAATACATACGCCACTGATATCCCGCCGGCCAAGGACAGGAATTTGCTCCGGGGCTGCACTTTGAGAAACTTCATCTGTTTTGATGTTAAATGGATGATTACAAAGCCAACCACAAATAAAAAGCTGAACCAAATTCCCATGAAATTCCCCGTTTCTCCAATCTGTATATTCATATTCTTCCCTTTGTACTGACCCTTGAATCGTTTGAATGACAATCTGCAGAGAGCCAGCCTAACGCCCGCCTTGAAGGACGGCATAAAAAAATCCTCCTCAAAAGAGAAAGATTTGAAATCGTATCATTTCATCAAGGGTTCTTCTGAATTTTTTGCTTCACTCCGATACTATAGGCAATCCACAACGTTATCAATGTCATGACAATAAATCCGGCATACATGAACCAAATGCTTGTAAGGAGGCCCGCCTGCATCATTGCAGCAGTCACATTCGTCAGGGCATGAAGCACGATGGCGAGCGGGAAGAGCCACCACCGTCCCTTCATTACCGCAGTAAAGACGATGACGGACAGACCGATATGTACACCGATCGCAAAGATACGTTCAACAATACCGAGTGCATATGTAATATTTGATGTACCTGTAATGGACTCAACTGTGCCGGCCGGCAGGGTATCCACTATACTGCTGCCGCTGTTGATGATGAAACTGAAAATGATGGTGTTCAGCATGCCCAGACCGAGGACGATGACAGCTTCTATACCACCGTGTCCGATACCATACGATACTGCTGAATCTATCTGCCTGTGCTTTCTCTTCATCAGCAGAAAGGCCACAAGCCGGCCCGTTTCTTCAAAAATACCTGCAGCCAGTACACCATACAGTACATACAGCCATGGTGAGTCAACCAGCGCATGAATTTCTCCATTTGCTCCCGGCTTCAGGACCAAAATATGGGAAATCTGTTCAAGAACCATCGCAAAGATAATGAAGGTCGCCGCACCGATAAGAATTGGAATCCAGCGAATTTTAAACTTACGTCTCAATACCATTATGAATAGGAAGGGCAGCAATATCGAAAACAGCCCCGCCAGTCCCATGAGAACGATACTTGTTGTTGATATCATAAATCTACACCTGCACTTTTTAATTATTATACTAATTATAACAGTAATAAGAAGGACGCACTTAGCTGTAAGTAGGCCCGTCGTTCCTCATCTTATTGCTCAAGAGCTTTAATTGTCTCTTCAGTTGCCCTTTGAATGAGTTCATCATCATATTCCGCATCTTTTTTGTCTTTATTGGAAAGGACCGCAAGGAAAATCGGTTCTCCTCCAGGCGGCCGGATAACTGCGATGGCATTTCTTGTGCCGTAAGTCGCCGCCCCCGTCCGGTCACCGACTTCCCAGTTCTCAGGCAGACCTGCCCGTATCAGAGTATCTCCCGTCTGATTCCCTTTAAGCCAGTCTATGAGCAGTTTCTGCTTCTCTCCGGGTAAGGCATCTCCGACAGTAAGACTTTTCAGGCTGGATGTCAGAGCCCGGGGAGTGCTCGTATCCGATGGATCATCCGGTATAAATTCATTTAGGTTCGGCTCTGACCTTACAGGATTCGTGACGTCATCCCCCATATCGCGCAACGCTCTCTTAAAACCTTCCGGACCGCCTATTTCCTCCAATATCAGATTTCCCGCGGTGTTGTCACTGTAATGCAGCGATGCTTCTGCGAGCTGCTCCAAAGTCATTGCTTCACCGACATAATCCTCTGTGACCGGATTGTAGTTTACCAGATCCGCTTCGCTGATTTCCACCGTCCGTCCCAGCTCTTCAATATCATTCTGCTGCAGTAATACACCGGCTGCGAGTGCTTTATGTGTTGAAGCATAGGCAAAACGTTCGTCTGCGTTATAGGACACAGTTTGACCCGAACCTGTATCCAATGCATATACACCAAGATTGGCGTCATATTCTTTCTCAATCTGACCCATTGCATCATCTGTATTCTTCTTTGTTTCCTGACCTTCGGCCTTATTCTCTCCCTTGTCTGAACATCCCATCAGCATGATGGCAGCGAGAATGAAAGCAGCTGTAACCACAGTATTCCTTTTCATGAAGAACCCCCTGTCATAATAAGTTTATCCCGATAATATGTAATTCATTTTTTAATTCAATTGATAGAAGACATTGTAGCAATATTTCAAATTTAAATAAAATAAAACCCGGACCATGAGGTCCGGTAATCTTCTGTAATCAGTTCAATTTAAGTGTCATTGCATTGAGAGCCACGATTATTGTACTGAGTGACATCAATACAGCACCCGCAGCCGGTGAAAGCAGTATGCCGGCGGATGCGAGTATACCTGCTGCCAGCGGGACTGCAAGAATATTATATCCTGCACCCCACCATAGATTCTGTACTGTCTTCTTCATGGTATTCTCGGAAAGTGAGAGGAATTGCAGGATATCGGACGGTTCGCTTTTGACCAATATGACGTCTCCGGATTCCACCGCTATATCCGTCCCTGCGCCGATTGCCACACCTATGTCCGCCCGTACCAGACTCGGTGCATCGTTGATGCCGTCTCCGACCATCATCACTGTCTTACCTTCGTTCTGATACTCTTTGATGATCGTTTCTTTGTCTTCAGGCATCAGCTGACCGTGTACATCTGTGATGCCCAGTTCATCTGCCACGGCTTCAGCGACCTGTTTATTGTCTCCTGTCAGCATGACCGGCTGGATGCCGCGGGCGGTTAATTCTTTGATCATCTGTCGGGAACTCGATTTGATCCGGTCACCCTGTGCAATGATGCCGCTGTTCTTATCCTCTATAATCAGGAAACTGATGGAATTCCCCTGGCCGGCAAGCGACTCAAACTGTTCCTTGTCATAGCTGATTTCATTATCCTCAAGGTAGGATACACTTGTAATCTTCATTTTTTGACCGCCGATGACCGCTTCCAGACCGATTCCAGCTATATTATTTACATCATCAGCATGCGGAATATTAATGCTTTGTTCTTCCGCTTTATTCAATATGCCCACTGCCAATGGATGATTTGAGCTTTTTTCGATGGATGCCATGAATCCAAGCACTTCTTCATTGGAATATTCATCAGTGAAACTTTCATAGTGGTTCACTGCAAAGTTTCCTTCAGTCAAAGTTCCTGTCTTATCCATCATGACAACCTCCAGTTTTCTCGCCGTCTCCAATGATTCACGGTTTTTGACAATCAGTCCGTTTTTGGCCCCAATGGAGGTGGATCTTGCCGTGACAAGTGGAATCGCCAGTCCGAGAGCATGGGGGCAGGCGATGATCAGGACCGTCACCAGTCTCACGAGAGCGATGTCCATACTGTTTGAAATCATCAGCCATACTATAAATGCAATCAGACCAGTAATGAGTGCAAAATAGAATAAATAGCCGGCAATCCTGTTGGACAGGAGTTCTGCACGCGACTTGTCGTTCTGCGCCGCACCCACGAGCCCCATTACCTGGGACAGGTAACTGCTTTCTCCGGTCCCTGTGACTTCTACAGTAATCGTACCCGATCCATTCACAGAGCCGCCAATCACTGAATCATCCACTGTCTTCTCAATATTTTTGGATTCACCCGTTACCAGGGCTTCATCCACTGTAGTGCGTCCGGATGTAATTACACCGTCTACTGGAATATTATCCCCAGCCTTGACCTGGACTGTATCTCCTTCATTCACTTCTGAAAGTTCCACTTCTTTTGTATCTCCACTTTCACCGACGATGACTGCAGTGTTTGGAAGTAGTTCCGCCATTTTTTTCAGTGCATCCCCTGCATTCCCCACTGCTTTCATTTCAATCCAGTGTCCAAGCAGCATGATGACGATCAGAGTGGCAAGTTCCCAGAAGAAATCCATCGTATGTGCCTCTGCTGAATCAAAATGATTCATATAGAATGCATAAATACTGTAAAAATAGGCAACCGAGATACCTAGTGCCACCAGAGTCATCATACCTGGCTTATGTGCTTTAAGCTCATCTTTCGCACCTGTCAGAAACGGCTGTCCCCCGTAGAAATAAAGCACTGTGGCCAGTACCAGTACCAGCCAGTCGGAACCCGGGAAGGTAAACTGGAATGGTAGGTCAATGCCCATCATCGGGGAAAGGAAAATGATCGGTACCGCAAAAATAAGTGATATGAAAAATTTCTTTTTGAAATCCCCGTGATGGTGGCCTTCATGGGCACTGTGGTCCATATGATCGCCATGATGATGATGATTAGTATCATGTTCATGGTGAGTACTGTCGCCATGGTGATGTTCATGATGATCAGTCATATTACTTCCTCCTTTCTTGCTTTTATTCGAACGCAGAAGTGCAGGGAAGGTTAATCAAATAAAGTTATTCCTCTACTCCACCGGTGCCAGTTCCTCTTCTGTCACCCATTTATGGTGCTCCACCTCGTCACCGGTTTCCGTATCTGTGTAGCTCACCATATATACTGTTGTATCTTTGGCAGAATCAATTGTCGCCGTCGCTCCTTCCATGCCTTTCATGTGATTCGCGTTCAGCACCACTTCATCACCTTTCTCAAAAGTCTCTTCTCCTGCATCCTCTATCTCTTCATGCACAACCCATTTATGATCCTGCACTTCTTCTCCGCCTGTAGTCGGAGTATAAGTTACAGTATAGACTGTTGTATCAAAAGCACCTGTAACAGTAGCTGTTGCTCCCTCCATGCCCTTCATGTGTGTGGCCTGGATGACCGCCTGACTATCTTCTGGATATTTCGGGTTTTCCGCTTCTTCAAGATCTTCCGGCACCTCCCCTGAGCTCGAATGATCCATTTCAGAATGGGACATTTCCTCTTTTTCCGACTCAGTTCCTGCACTTTCCTCTGAAGTACCATCGTCCATTCCACATGCAGCAAGAACAAAGGTGATTGCTGCAATAAGAGCCATGAATAAATTTCTGTGCTTCATTATATTTACCTCCAAAACTGGATTTCATTTAGAAATCTGTTGTTAACGCACAATCATTATACCCCCCAAGGGTATAAATAAACAAGGGAAAAGCTTTAATAGCGCATCGGAAGAAAGCGGACATAAAAAAGCGGCTGAGTACTATTATTATCTTTAGTGAGATATTGAGTACTCATCCGCTTTCTGCATACTGAACAAAATTTCATCAATTCCAGTATAATACTTAACATCATCCATCATCTGGACCTGTCTGATCCAAAAACTGTATCAGCCGGGCATTCACGAACTCCGGCTGTTCCTGGTGGACCCAGTGCGTTGCGTCCTCCACCCAGATGATCGATTCACTGTCTATGAATTTCAGACTTTCTTCTGCCAATTGTTTTGAGAGGAACTGGTCACCCGTTCCCCAGATGATTTTTGAAGGGACATTGATCCGCATGTTTTTCACGATTTCCTTCCAGCTGGCCGGGACAGCACGGTACCAGTTCAGCATGCTCTCCAGAGCCTTCGGTTCTCCCCAGGAACTTTGGTATGCTGTCAGCTCATCCTGTGTAAATGTTCCTCTTCTGCTGGTGTACTGCAGCGCTTTTTCCATCATTCGAAAGTTGCTGCTCAAAATTTTCTCCGGCACTTTGGGAAGCTGATAGAAGAGGATATAGGAGCTTCTCAACCACTGAAGAGGTCTCTTCAACATAACTTTTGGAAAGATGGACGGATGGGGCATGTTGATAATGACCATGCAACGGACCATATGAGGATGTGTACCCGCCAGATGCCACGCGACTGCCCCGCCCCAGTCGTGGCCGATGATTGCTGCAGCTTCCCGGCCAAAATGTCCGATAAGTCCGATTACATCCTTTTGAAGCTGATTGATTTCAAAGGCACGCCTGCCCCTGGGTTTCCAACTTTTATTGTAGCCGCGCTGGTCGGGCACCACCACTCTGTAGCCTTCGGCAGCCAAAGCCCCGATCTGTTTTCTCCAGCTAAACCAGAATTCAGGAAAACCATGGAGCAGAATTACCAGATCACCATCCTCAGGTCCCGAAATTGCCACGTGGAGTTCTATGCCGTTCGTCTTAATATACTTGAAATCGATATCATTCAGCATTGTATCCCCCGTTTCTTTTGATTATGACGGCCGTTCTACTTATAACCTTCATACCCCTCAGACTATACTCTTAGTACCCCCCTCGACAGTCCATGTAAATACGCACAATAAAACCGGCTCTCCTCCACGGAAGCCGGTTTTATCATGTCACCATTTCATTCAACTAATTCGATAATGCGATCTTTATATGGGCCAGATGATGCTCTTCATGCCAGGCTAACTTTGCAACCTTTGTGGCAACTGTTATCTTACCGTTCGTCTCATGGATAAAATACCGGTCCAATTGATCTTCGGTTAAACTTTTCCCTAAAGCGACGATGCGTTCATTAATGCCTTCCAACATTTTAATGGAACTTTCTACCGGCAGCTCTGTGTCCGGCAGGACAGCCCATTCATCCTGAACGAAACCGGGCACTGTCGGACCATTGTCTGTTAAAGCCAGTTTCAGGCGCTGATACATGTTCGCTTGGGAATCTGCAATGTGATGGACAAGCTGACGGACATTCCAGCTTCCCTCACGGTATGTTTTATTCAAATCTTCATCACTTAGTGAACCGGTACTTTCTCTCAACCTGCTTGTATAAGTTTCAATCTGATTTAACCATTCCTGAACATTTTCAAGCGTTACTTTTTCAGGTACATCCAGTTTGCCAATAGGGAACTTTACATCCATTCTTATTCTCCTTTTCGTTATTGGATCATATTCATTAATTTCAACATAGCTGATATTCCTGCCACTGTAAAACATTTGAGATTGTATACAGAATAAAAGATGAGCCGCCTAATCTATCCGCTTGCTTCCGCCCATCTCAATCTTGCGGAGGAATAATGTCAAAAAGGCATGTTGATCTTCTTTCGAGAATGGCTTTGGACCTTTTGTCCTTCCGCCGCTCTTCCGGATCATATTGCCCATGTAACGTGTTTCGAGCAGATGATTGATGTTCTCATCACTGTACTCAAAGCCTTTGTGATGGATGACAGCACACCCTTTGGGCAGCAGTAGTGAAGCAAGCCCGTAATCCTGGGTCACTATGAGGTCATCCGGCTCGGCAAGCTGGACTATTTTAAAGTCAGCAGCGTCCGGACCCGCTTCCACATACACCGTCTCCACGTGACCGGGAATATCCTGTACAGAATAGTGGGACAGGCTGGACACCAGAACTACGGGAATCCATTTACGCTCCGTTTCTCTGATAATTATATCCTTCACCGGACATGCATCCGCATCAACAATCACTTTCATCATGGTATATCCCCTGTCTCAATCATTTTATCTGAACTGCCGGATCAATCCAGTGATTCATATGCCAGAAACTTTATAATATCTCTGTGCTCCGGGTATCTATTCAAAAGTTCATCCTGCGTAAATAATTTGAAATCAGAGAATTCAAATCCGGGTACCACCATGCAGCTTACAAGCGCATATCCATTTTCGACAGAAGAACCGAATATATCTCCGGCAGGAACTTTAAACTGCAGTTTTGAATCAAAACCGAGCTTATTAGGAGTATATTCCCCTGCAGGAGAAATCGTATGCACAGTCAGTGGGCTGCCGTCATGGAAAAACCATATTTCATCAGAAGTGAGCTGATGGAAACGCGATGGGTTCTCCGAAGTCAACAAGAAATAGATTGTTGTATACTGCGGCCGGTTTTCATCTGTCTGTCCAAATGATTTTCCACTGCGCTCCACTTCACGGTAATACCCGCCTTCAGGATGCGGGGTAAGATCGAGCTGTTCAATCCACTCTTCTGCTGTTTTCATATTGATGATCCTTTCCATTATTATTGCATCATACAAAGTATCGTTTAGTTTCCTACAGTATAAACATGAATACAGTTGAAATCAAAAATACGCCGGAGCATAGTCAAAATAATGAATTCTGTCTCATTTGCCTCCACTATCTGCTATTGTAGAAGAAACAAAGGCCGGGTCTTAACCATTCATTTATTAATAAAGTATGCACTTAAGATTTTAAAAGCCATTCTGCAGTATTATTTAGTATAATGGAATTAATAATTCCTGGGAGTGACGGTACCTGTCCACGACACGGATCTGTGCTCTGAAATATAGACTCCCGGAAGTTTACTGAGGATGATATACATGAGTTCTTTTTTCTATAAAGATCAAAAGTTGAAACAAGAGAAAACTTCATACTACCTGGATGCCAATGGGAAGCCAGAAGAAAAGCATATTGAACTGCTGGCCGGTAAAATTAAAGAGTGTCTCCCGCCTTCGTCAGTGACCAAAGAGGATGTAGTTATTCTATGCATCGGCTCTGACCGTTATGTCGGAGATGCTCTCGGTCCTCTGGTGGGTACAATGCTGGAAGAAAAAAACCTTCCTCTCAGTGTCTACGGAACATTGGAAGAACCTGTACATGCCTTTAACCTGAACATCATATTGAAGAAAATTGATAAAAAGAAAAGGAAGCCTGTTATCATAGGCATTGATGCTTCACTGGGTGGCAGAGAACAAGTGGGGCATATCATGTTTAAAAACGGACCGTTGATACCCGGAACGGCACTAAAGAAAATGCTTCCCGAAGTGGGTGACTATCATTTCGTGGGATTTGTGAATTATGTAGATCCTCTGCCGGAATCACAATTCCTAAATGATACCCGTCTGTACACCGTCATGAACCTTGCGAATGCAATCACAGATGTGATTACTGAAGTATTTGAAGAAGAGAAAAATTGAAAATCAGGGCCGTCTGTTTAAGCGAACAGACGGCCCTGATTATTTATAAGTATTCAACCCAGGATCAGCTTATTGCCCCTGTAACAAATGCAACCGCAATAATGACCAGCGAACAAAGGAAACACCACTTAATCGCAAAGCGCTGGAGATCTCCAAGTTCTGTTTTCACCATCCCTACTAATAAAAGAGTGGATGCGACGAGCGGGCTGAGAAAATGGACAGGCTGCCCCAGTACAGAAGCTCTCGCAACCTGCAGCGGGTCGACCCCGTAAGCGGCACCCGATTCAGCCAAAATCGGCAGTACGCCAAAGTAATAAGCATCATTGGATAACACAAATGTCAGCGGCATGCTGGTCAGTGCAACAATTAACGGATAGAATGAACCCATTGATTCCGGAATGATGGCTACTAATGAATTAGATACAGCTTCCACCATTCCCGTACCAGAGAATATCCCTGAAAAGATTCCTGCTGCAAACACCAGCACAACTACCGTCAGCGCATTTCCTGCGTGTGAAGAGATGCGTTCTTTTTGCTGCTGCATATCCGGATAGTTGATCATCGCGGCGGTCACAAATCCAATCAAGAATAATATCGGTGCCGGCAGAATACCGGTTACCAAAACAGTCATTATAGTGACGACCAGCAATAAATTGATCCATCTTAATTTTGGACGCTTAATGTCTGCTGTCTCGGCGACTGTCGCCGCCGCTGGATTTAATTCCATTGCTTCCTTTGGAGTTATCTCTATTTCAATGATACCAAGTCTTACTCTTTCCTTTTTTCCCAGGACAAATGCAATGAAAATAATACAAGCCATACCTGAAAGCATTGTAGGCAGAAGCGGCAGGAAGAACTCATTAGCATCGAGGCCTAGCGAAACAATAGCTCTTGTGGCTGGTCCTCCCCATGGAGTCATACCGCTCATTATACTGACGGAAAGCAAAGATATTGTCGCCAGTACAAGCGGTTTCATACCGATTCTGAGATAAAGTGCAAGCATTGCGGAAATAGTAATCATATGCGTTGTCGTACCGTCGCCATCCAGAGCCACACACATCGCTATGACCGCTGTACCAATCGCAATTTTCACGGGGTCCCCTTTGACGATCTTCAGCATCTTATTGATTAGCGGATCAAACAGGCCGGCGTCAATCAGAATTCCGAAGAACAGTATCGCAAATAACAACAGCGCCGCTGACGGAGCCACCGTCTTTAATCCATCCAGCATCATGGGACCGAGACCCAGTCCGAAGCCTCCCAACAATCCAAATACAATAGGTACGATTACAAGCGCTGTAACCGGTGATAATTTTTTTGCCATAATAAGATAAGTAAAAACTACGACCATAGATATTCCTAAAAATGTAAGAATAAATAGCCCCCCTTTTTGAAATCGTTTCCATAAATATAATTGAAATTTTCAGTAAAATTATTGATAGATATACGATATTATAAGAAGCAGGATAAGTAAAATATAGTTTTTTTATGTATTTTGCTAAAAAAATTTTATAATCCACCCCCGGGTGGGGTCAGGATATGAAATTGCATATTTTATTGAATATCGCAGTCACTATTTCTATATCCCGGGGTGGTCATTTAAAAATTCTATAAAACTTTTAACAGTTGACAGTTGAAGTGAATCCTCACTGTACATGATCCAAGTATTTCTTTCTACAGAATCCCCGTTTCTATACAACAATTCATAATTATATAGATTATCAGAGGGTTCCAGACAGATTTCGGGAACAATGGCGATTCCGAGACCATTTTTAACCATTTCCTTGCATGTTTGCTGACGGTCCGTCTCCATAGTGACAAAGGGCGGTTTGGAATACCTGTCATGCCACCAGCCTTTAATAAGACTGTCCAATGAAGTATCCGTCTTATAGTTTATGAATGGAAGATCCGGCAGTTTCTCCATTTCTACTTCTTCGCTTGATATCAGACAAAGCTTTTCTTTATGTAATAACTGTTTCTTTCCATACCAATCGTGATTGCCGCGTAGAATACCCAACTGTACTTGAGATGAATCCAGCTGATTCATTATATCTGTACTCCATCCCGTATTCACGTTGAATTGCACGTTTGGATACCGGGTTGAAAAACTTTTCAATATTTTCGGAAGTTTATATTGTGCAAAATTGCTTGAGACGCCGAGCCTCAAAGTTCCTTTTACCTCACCTTGCAAATTTGACATATGATCCTTGGTCCTCTGCAGATGATTGATCATTTCATCAGAATACCGTGCCAGATATGCCCCTTCAGCAGTAAACTCTATACCGCCTTTTACTTTAAAGAACAATGTTGTCTGGAATTCTTTTTCCAAATTTTTAAGCCTGTATGTAAGTGCAGGCTGTGAAATATATAAACGTTCAGAAGTATGGCTGATGTTCTTTTCCTCATATAACATTTTAAGTGCAGTCCAGTCTTTTTCATCCATGTTAATTCCCCCATCTCAGGATTATAAGTATTTTTTAAATATTTTATAACAAATTATCTATTTTACTTATATTAATTTGTAGCATAACATATTTTTTAAATACTTAATAAATTAATATCTGAAAGGGTGGTTGTATAAATGAGAATTCCTGTTGTCATTATGCGTGGTGGAACCAGTAAAGGAATTTTTATCAATTTCGAAGACATGCCGGATGACCGTGTATTATGGGATGAATTTTTATTGGATATTATGGGTAGTCCGGATCGCCGGCAAATTGATGGACTCGGCGGTGCCAACTCTCTCACAAGCAAAGCTGCGGTCATCAAAAAGTCCGACCGGCCGGATATCGATATAGATTATACTTTTGCCCAGGTCAGTATTGATAATCAAATGGTGGATTTCAAGGGGAATTGCGGAAACATATCCTCTGCAGTAGGTCCTTATGCCATAAACCAGGGGCTGGTACCGGCTGTTGAACCTGTTACGACTGTAAGGATATTCAATACGAACACACAAAAGGTCATTATTTCCGAAGTTGAAGTTGAAGATGGCCAGGTAAAAACTGAGGGAATGTGTTCAGTACCGGGCGTTCCCGGTACAGGTTCCCCTGTGTACCTATCCTTTATCGATGCTGAAGGCGCGGTCACAGGGAGTTTATTCCCGACAGGCAATCCGGTGGATATCATCGAAACTGCGGGCAGAATGATAAAAATCTCCATAATAGATGTTGCCAACCCGCTGGTGTTTGTTAATGCCCGGGATGTTGGTCTGACAGGATCCGAACTTCCCCATGAGTTTACAGCAGAAAAACTGTCGGAGCTGGAGGAAATCAGGTCGATTGCCGCAGAAAAATGTCAATTTGCCAAAAAAGAAGACGCTACCAGACTCTCGCCTGCTGTGCCGAAATTAACAATAATCGCTCCTCCCGAAAACTTCACAGATGTAACAGGAGTTGAAAGAAAAGCGGAGGATATGGACTGCAGAATCAGGATGCTGTCCATGCAGAAACCGCATCAGGCACTCGCCATAACTGGTGCCATCTGTACAACAGCTGCTGCATTTTTGGATGACACCATTTTTTCCGGGTTCATGAAGGCGGAGAGTCAAATCATCCGGCTCGCACATCCGGCTGGTATTATGGAAACCAAGGTCGACCTGATAGCGGGGGAAATTTGTGCGATCAAGGTGGTACGTACTGCCCGTATAATTCTGGAAGGCAGTGTGTACACAAAGAATGATTACAAGTTCATATCAAAACTGGCCTGAGTCAACCCTGCTTTTCCAGTAAAATTCAGTATTCATCAATTTAATCGATGGCTCTGTATCCGGCCATTTATCTGCATTTAATAATCAACAGAAATACAAATTCATTGGAAATTTATTAATACACACAGTTTTTCTTCATAAAGATTAACACTTCCCGGAAAGGGAAAGGTTAAAGAAAATACATGAAGAAGGGCTGAGAAACTTGAAGAAAACAATTTCTGACTCGATCATCGAAGCATTGCTCAACGCGGGTATTACCAGAGTGTATGGAATCGTAGGGGATTCACTCAATGCTGTACTTGACTCTATAAGACGTTCAGGGAAAATTGAATGGATCAGCGTACGCCACGAAGAAGTAGCGGCTTTTGCAGCTGGTGCTGACGCGGAAATGAAAGGAAGTATTGCTGTTTGTGCAGGAAGCAGCGGGCCGGGTAATATGCACTTGATCAATGGCTTGTATGACTGCCATCGAAATCGTGTTCCGGTCCTCGCCATCGCTGCACAAATTCCAAGTGATGAAGTTGGCAGCGATTATTTCCAGGAAACAGATCCGAAGTTCCTGTTCCAGGAATGCAGTCACTACTGTGAAGTTATAAACAGTTCCAAGCAGATGCCCCGGATTGTCACTATGGCTCTCCAGACTGCCATTGCAGAGGATGGTGTATCTGTCTTAGTGCTGCCGGGGGACGTTGCGGAGTTAGAGGATGATAATAAAATGCCGGAACAGGTATTGTATCCAAGCAATCCTGTCACAATACCTTCAGCAGAAGAATTGGAGACGTTGGCATCCTACCTGAACAATGAAAAAAACGGAAAGAGAATCACCCTGTTGTGTGGAAAAGGATGTGCAGGAGCACACAAATCCCTCATGGAACTCAGTGAGAAGCTGCAGTCACCCATGGTCGTTGCTTTGGGAGGCAAGGAATACCTTGAATATGACAATCCATACTACGCTGGTTTGAACGGTCTGATCGGCTACGCCTCCGGTTACGAGGCAATGATGAACTGCGATATTCTGCTGATGCTGGGTACAGACTTCCCGTACAGACAGTTCTATCCCAAAGATGCAGTCGTTCTTCAGGTCGATATCGAAGCAAAACACCTGGGACGGCGGACAAACCTCACCTATGGTGTCTGCGGTGATGTCAAACAGACTGTGGAATCTCTGATGCCCCTCTTGGATGAAGGGCGGGATTCAGCCCACTTGAAAAAGTCTATTGAAAAATACGACGGGGTCCGAGAGGATTTAAATGAACTGGCGGTGGATGAAAACGGAAGAAAACCAATCCATCCGCAATACCTGACTAAACTCGTAAGTGATCTGGCATCTGACGATGCTGTATTTACAAGCGATGTCGGTACACCAATCGTATGGGCGGCGAGATACTTGCAGATGAACGGTCAGAGAAGATTTCTGGGATCATTTAATCACGGTACTATGGCCAATGCTCTGCCGCAGGCGATTGGTGCCCAGGTATCTTCCCCGGAACGTCAGGTCATTTCATTATCCGGAGACGGTGGGCTGAGTATGCTCATGGGGGATCTGATCACACTGAGACAGCATAATTTACCGGTGAATGTCGTTGTATACAACAATAGTTCCCTGGGCTTCGTGGAACTGGAAATGAAAGCTGCCGGTTACCTCGAGACAGGTACTGGGCTGGATACTGTCAATTTTGCAGCACTCGCCGAATCATTGGGTATAAAAGGAATCCGTGTCGAGGACCCGGCTGATCTTGAAAGTGCGGTAAGTGAGGCACTCAATCACGAGGGCCCGGTTGTACTGGACGTCATCGTCAACCGTCATGAGCTGTCCTTACCGCCTAAGATTACTTTCAACCAGGCACATGGTTTCAGCTTGTGGATGATGAAAGCTGTGCTGAACGGCAAAGGCAATGAATTGATCGATCTGGCCAAGAGCAACTTGTTCCGTTAAAAATGAAAAACCACCCATTAACTTCAAAGAGCCTTTCCCACAATCGGGAAGAGCTCTTTATTTGTGATAAACACATAATCTGTAACGATTTCTCTATTACCAGGCCTATACCGCAATTACACCTGTGAGAACTGCGACCACCGTCACCGCAACAGTTGCAAGACAAGCCCACTTCAACATCATTTTCTTCATTAAAAAATATTCTCACTTCTTCCCCTACCCGAAGTTTTAACCAATAACCCAAATATCTTTTACTCGTATTTCTATTTATAATATCATAATTCATAAAAATCAACATATGTATAAAAAATCCCCCAACCGCAAATGGTTGGAGGAAATATATGATTCAGTGCTATTAACGTTTTGAGAACTGTGGAGAACGACGGGCTTTCTTAAGACCGTATTTGTAACGTTCTTTCATACGTGGGTCACGTGTAAGGAGTCCTGCTCTCTTAAGTGGTCCACGGTTTTCCGGATCTGCTTCGAGAAGTGCTCTTGCAATTCCGTGACGGATTGCCTGTGCCTGTCCTGTGAAGCCTCCACCTTTAACGTTTACCAATACATCGTAGTTACCTTCTGTTTCTGTAACTGCGAATGGTTGGTTCAAATCAAGGATTAAACTTTCGAATGGAAGGTATTCTCTCATGTCACGACCGTTGACTGTAACATTACCTTCACCTGGTACCAAACGTACACGTGCTACTGAGTGTTTACGACGACCTGTTCCTGTATATTCTACTTTAGCCAATGAATTAACCTCCTATTCTTAACCGCGAAGTTCGTAGTTTTCTGGTTTTTGTGCTGCGTGTGGATGCTCGCTTCCAGCATACACATGTAGTTTTTTGCCTGTTGCGCGACCGAGTGGGTTCTTCGGAAGCATACCTTTGATGGAATTTTCCAGCAAACGTACTGGATTTTTGTCTCTAAGTGCACCTGCAGAGATGGATTTGATTCCACCAACGTGTCCAGAGTGTCTGTAGTACATTTTATCCTGTGCTTTGTTACCACTTAGTTCGATTTTTTCAGCGTTGATGATGATTACGTTATCACCAGTATCAACATGCGGTGTGAATGTCGGTTTGTTTTTGCCGCGAAGAATCGCTGCAACTTCTGAAGAAAGACGTCCAAGTGTCTGTCCTTCTGCATCGACAACATACCATTTACGCTCAATGCTAGCTTCGTTGGCCATAAATGTTTGACGCATTTTTTGTCCTCCTAGTTTTATGAATAATTCGCTCGTTTTTATGCTTTAAAATAAAAAAAGCTTCTTCGTTTTATTATATCTGATCTACAATAAGTTTCCGGGGCTTATCGCGGGTGATATAAAATTATACCGTTGTCTATGATAACCTTATTAGTGCATTTTGTCAATGTTTTTCAAGGTTATTTTTCATTTCCTGCAATGTTTCTTCAAGTGCTTTTTCATTGAGGAATACCCGTTCCAGATACAGCCCTTCAGCTGGCGCCGTCCTTGGCACATGCTTTCTGTCTTTTGCTTCCAGAATCTCCGGCGTCCTGCCACCGTCCCATCTGCCCTGTCCGACTTCGAGCACATATGCGACCAGTATCCTCACCATATTATAAAGGAAGCCCGATCCGGTAATAACAAAATCGAAACCCTCTTCTGTTTTGATGAGGTCGAAACGATGAATATGCCTGACTTTATTTTCAATTTCCGATTTGGCACTCGAGAAACTGGTGAAGTCATGGGTCCCGATGAAGTACTGCATGGCATCACGCATTTTCTGTTCATCGACCTGATAAGGATAATAGACTTTGAGTCCATGCTGGAAGGGGTCTCTGTTTGTGCCCTGATATATTTTATATCTGTAGGTCTTCCCTTTTGAATGGAAACGCACATGATAATCTTCATCGATTTCCCGCACTTCGTGTATGAGTATATCTTCCGGCAGCCCTGAGTTCAATGCAAATTTCCATTTATCTCCCGGAATATCAATATGGGAATCAAAATGGAAGTATTGTTCGAGCGCATGCACACCTGCATCCGTACGGCCGGCGGGATGGATGCGGACGAATTCCTTGTGCATGCGGTTTAATACACTTTCAATTTCATTCTGGACGGTACGGGCATCTTTTTGGTATTGGAAGCCGGAAAATTTACTGCCGTTATAACTCACTTTGACTAAATATCGCATTGCTGACGCTCCTTATTGTCTGATCATGAACAGGACGATTCCAAAAAGAATCATCAAGATGATGGCGAACGTGTCTTTCCACTGCCAGTCCAGCACACGGTAGTTTGTACGCCCCTCTTCACCCTGATATCCTCTTACTTCCATCGCCATTGCCATTTCTTCAGCCCGCTTAAATGCAGATATGAATAAGGGGATGAATACAGGTGTCAGTGCATTGAGCCGGGACTTGAGACTGCCCGTCATGAACGTGGATCCTCTTGCACTTTGGGCTTTGATGATTTTTTCAGTCTCATCCATCAGTGTCGGTATAAATCTCAGGCTGATGGACATCATCATCGCAATTTCATGTACAGGCACTTTGATGGCTTTGAGCGGCCTGCAGATGCGTTCTATCGCATCTGTCAGAGATAAAGGGCTCGTCGTCAGGGTGAGCAGTGTCGTAATGAGTATGAGCATCGCAAGACGTATCGTGATGTATATTCCTCGGATGACCCCTTCCGATTCTATCGTGAACCACCCCGCATCAATCAGCACCGTTCCCCCTTTCGTAAAGAAGAGGTGCATCATGAAAGTAAAGACGATCAGCAGTAATATCAATTTCAAACCATTGAATAAAAACACCAGCGACAGCCCTGCGAGTTTGGTCAGACTCAATACAAAAAGCACAAGCAGCAAATATCCTGTCCAATGGTTCGCAAAGAACACAATAATCATGAACAGGAAGACAGCAATGATTTTTGCTCTTGGATCGAACCTGTGGACCATACTGTTTCCCGGGATATAACGTCCGAGCAGCATCTTACTCAGCATATCCATCCCTCCACTTCATGTAGAGATTTATGAATTCTTCCCTGTTCTTTGGTATTTTCGGAAATTCAATCCCTTTTTTCCCAAGATCAGAAGTGAGTCTGACTATATCAGGAACCTCAAGGTCATATTTCTGCAGGAGTCCCGCATCTGTAAGGATTTCCTCTGTTCTGCCGGAGCGGATCAGATTGCCCTGGTTCAGAAGCTTCACTTCATCCGTATACTCATAAACGTCATTCATGTCATGGGTGACGAGTATTACCGTAATCCCCATTTCTTTTTGGATCTTCTGGAACAGCTGCATCGTTTCTATATGACTCAGCGGATCAAGCCCCGCCGTGGGTTCGTCCAAAATGAGTACTTCAGGCTCCATTGCCAGAATCCCTGCAATGGCCACTTTCCTCATCTGTCCTCCTGAGAGGTCAAACGGCGGAATATCAAACAATGCCCTGTCGACATTGAGCAGTTTTAAATAGTACTCTGCCTTCTCCCGTGCCGTCTCTTCATCCATGCCTATATTTTTCGGACCGAACATCACATCTTTGATTACAGATTCCTCAAAAAGCTGGTGCTCCGGAAACTGAAAAACCATACCGACACGTTTCTTTACCAGATGGATGATCCGCTGTTTTGTTTTACGCCTCAGCGTAATATCCCCAATGTGCACTTCACCGTAGCTCGGCAATAAAAGCCCGTTCAGGTTCTGGATCATCGTCGATTTCCCGCTGCCTGTATGACCGATGATTCCATAATAGGTACCTTCTTTAAATTCTGTTGTTATATTGTTCAGTGCCAGGTGTTCAAAAGGCGTGTTCTCATGATAGATGCTCGTCAGTTTTTCCAATTGGATATTCATAGACGTTCCACCAACTCATCATATGACATATAACAACCATCAAGCAGCCGGTCTGCCAAGGAAATTGTAAATGGCAGGACGAGCCGGCTCGATACGAGCGCATCCGTATCCTGATAGATTTCTTCCACAGTGCCCTCATTGATCACCCGGCCGTCCTTCATAACCACAGCATGATCACTGACACCGATTTCGGCAAGGTCATGTGTAATGTAAATCAATGTAGTCAGTTTCTCCCGGTGGATTTCCCGAAGAATCTCAAGCACTTCTCTTCTGCCCTGCGGGTCAAGCATTGATGTTGCTTCATCCAGAATGAGGAGATCCGGCTGCATTGCAAGTGCACCTGCGATTGCCACGCGTTGTTTTTGTCCGCCTGACAATCTTGATGGTTCATGGGTGCGGTATTCAAGCATGTTTACTGAACGGAGCGCTTCTTCCACCCTGTTCACCATTTCATCTCTGCCAACGCCATTGTTCTCCAGACCGAACGCAACATCATCTTCCACCGTGGCACCGACAAACTGGTTATCCGGATTTTGAAAAACTATCGCGAAACGTTTTCTGATATCCGGGAGATTCTCTTCAGTCATCACTTCTCCGTCTACTTTGATTTCACCTTCGTATCCTTCCAGCACACCCATCAGAATTTTCACGAGCGTACTCTTGCCGGAACCGTTATGCCCTATGACCGAAGTCCATTCGCCCTGCCGGAAATTCAGGGAGATATGATCCAATGCGTTATGGTTTCCTGTCCTGTAGCTGTATGTGACATCGTTGAATTCTATCATATCTCCACCACCTGCCTAAATTTATGTAATAAAAAAGCGCGTACCCTGCATTCGGAGTCGCGCGATTATTCAAGTATTACCTGCAGGGTACGATGAGCTAGACAGTATGGCCCGAAGGCCGTACCATCGTAACACTCAGTCTGCTTTTATAGATTATGCTTCTTCTGAAGTAGTTACAGCGCCTTGCATGAATTCGATGATTACGAGTTCAGCACCGTCCCCACGACGTTCTCCAAGTTTCTTGATGCTTGTATATCCACCTTGACGATCTTCAAATCGCGGAGCGATATCATCGAAGAGCTTTTGGAGAGCATGTTGAGTCGTTCCATCTTCATTAGTGATTTCAACGTTACGTACTGTTTGACCTGCACGGCGTTTCGCAGCAAGATCTCCACGTTTACCAAGTGTAACGAGTTTATCAACAATTTTACGAAGTTCCTTCGCTCTTGTTTCAGTTGTAGTAATACGCTCACTTACGATAAGTGAAGTAGCCAAGTCACGCAGCATCGCTTTTCTTTGGTCAGATGTACGTCCGAGTTTTCTGTAGCCCATTGAAATTTACCTCCTTTATCAATCTTCTTTACGAAGCCCCAAACCGAGGTCTTCAAGTTTGAATTTGACTTCTTCAAGAGACTTGCGTCCCAGATTTCTTACTTTCATCATGTCAGCTTCTGACTTGTCAGTGAGTTCCTGTACAGAGTTGATTCCTGCACGTTTGAGACAGTTATAAGAACGTACTGATAGATCCAGTTCCTCGATTGACATCTCAAGAACTTTTTCTTTCTGATCTTCTTCTTTTTCTATCATGATTTCAGCACTTTGTGCTTCATCAGTAAGACCGACAAAGATATTCAGATGTTCAGTCATAATCTTAGCAGCCAGCGATACACCTTCCTGTGGAGTGATGGAACCATCTGTCCAGACATCCAAAGTGAGCTTATCGAAGTTGGTCATCTGTCCAACACGGGTGTTCTCGACTGTATAGTTCACCTGTTCGATTGGTGTATAGATTGAATCCACTGGAATCACGCCTATAGCCAAATCGCTCTTGTTGTTGCCTTCAGCCAGAGTGTAACCTCTGCCGCGGTTGGCAATCATACGGATTTTAAGCTGTCCGCCTTTGGACACAGTAGCAATTTTAAGGTCACGGTTCAAAATCTCGACATCACTGTCGTGAGTAATATCCGCAGCCGTCACTACACCGTCACCGTTTATATCTATCTCAAGTGTTTTTTCCTCTTCAGAATAGATTTTCAGTGCAAGCTTTTTAATGTTAGTAACGATTGTTGTTACATCTTCAACAACATTTTCTATTGTTGAAAATTCATGCAGTACATTTTCTATTTCTATCGTTTTGACAGCCGCACCAGGTAATGAAGATAACAGAATGCGACGTAAGGAGTTCCCAAGTGTTGTTCCATAGCCTCTTTCCAGAGGTTCAACAACAAACTTACCAAACTTAGAATCTTCCGATACTTCAACTGTTTCAATTCTAGGTTTTTCGATTTCTATCATTTGTTTACTTTTCCTCCCTTTAAACGCCGGAAATATTATGCAACCATGTGTTTACATTACATGAATAGCGTTCCTGTGACCAGCAATTATACGCGGCGACGTTTAGGTGGACGGCAGCCATTGTGTGGTACAGGAGTTACATCTCTGATTGCTGTAATTTCCAAACCTGCAGATTGGAGCGCACGGATAGCTGCTTCACGACCTGCTCCAGGTCCTTTTACTGTAACTTCAACAGTTTTGAGGCCATGTTCCATAGCTGCTTTTGAAGCTGTTTCAGAAGCCATTTGTGCAGCGAAAGGTGTTGATTTCTTGGAACCTTTAAAGCCGAGTGCACCTGCTGATGACCAAGACAATGCATTACCAAAATCATCTGTGATTGTTACGATTGTATTGTTGAATGTTGAACGGATATGAGCCACACCGGATTCAATATTCTTTTTCACTTTACGTTTACGTGTTTGTTGTCTACGAGCCATTGTTTCTCCTCCTTTTCCCTAATTATTTTTTCTTATTCGCAACTGTTTTAACTGGACCTTTACGGGTACGGGCATTGTTTTTTGTCTTTTGTCCACGAACCGGCAGTCCACGACGGTGACGAATACCTCTGTAAGATGCGATTTCCATCAAACGTTTGACGTTAAGGTTCTGCTCACGGCGAAGATCACCTTCGATTTTGTAGCTGTCAACGACTTCACGGATTTTGTTTAATTCATCTTCAGTAAGATCTCTTACACGCGTGCTTTGTGAAACGCCAGCCTGTTCAAGAATCTCTTCAGATCTTGACTTACCAATTCCGTAAATATAAGTCAGTGAGATTACGACACGTTTTTCACGTGGTACGTCTACTCCTGCAATACGAGCCATATTATTACACCTCCGTTTAAAATTTTAGCCTTGTTTCTGTTTGTGCTTAGGGTTCTCACAAATTACCATAACTTTACCTTTTCTGCGGATGACTTTGCATTTTTCACAGATCGGTTTTACTGATGGTCTTACTTTCATGTGTATTACCTCCTTAGAATATGGAGTCCATTATTTGAAACGATAAGTGATCCTGCCCCGAGTCAGATCATACGGTGACATTTCAACTGTTACTTTATCGCCAGGAAGAATACGTATATAGTTCATACGGATTTTACCTGAAACATGAGCGAGTATCTCATGTCCATTCTCAAGTTCAACTTTGAACATTGCATTCGGTAAAGTATCAAGTACAGTACCTTCCAGTTCAATAACATCCTGTTTACTCATTATAAATTCCCCCTTTACAGTCTTCTAATCCCTGTTAGAAATTCACTTCAGGTGAAGTTTGGGCATACACTTAACGTTAAATATTGAACCCGGATATTTTTCGTAGTGAGACGAGTGCATTCACCCAAAGTGTCTGAAGAGGTGAATATCCTTATAAGTTCTGCAAAATTTCATCAATATCTTTGAACACTTCATCAATATCACGGGATCCATCAACATTGGCCAGCACACCCTGGTTCTCATAGAAATCAAGTAGAGGTGCTGTTTGCTTAATGTTCACTTCAAGACGATTTGCTACTGTTTCAGGATTATCGTCTTCTCTTTGATACAGTTTTCCACCATCCAGGTCACAAACACCTTCCTGTTTAGGGGGATTGAACACAAGATGGTAAGTCGTTCCGCAAACTTCACAGATGCGGCGACCGGTCAGACGGTTCATCAGCTCTTCTTCAGGCACTTCTACGTTAATCGTTTTGTCGATTTTCGTATCAAGTTCTTCCATGATATTGTTCAGAGCTTCAGCCTGCTCCACTGTGCGGGGAAAGCCATCCAACAGGAAGCCATCCTTCGCATCACTTTGGCTCAGACGTTCTTTAACGATACCGACTGTCACTTCATCCGGAACCAGCTCGCCTCTGTCCATATAGGATTTGGCTTCATTACCGAGTTCTGTACCATTCTTGATTGCAAGACGGAACATATCTCCGGTTGAAATATGAGGGATCGGGTATTTCTTTATAATTTGAGAAGCTTGTGTACCTTTGCCGGCACCAGGAAGCCCCATTAATATAATATTCATACGCTTTTCCTCCTACCTACGTTTTCTGAAACCGCGGTATTCTCTTTGGTTTGCCTGTGCTTCCAATTGTTTCATAGTCTCCAAAGCAACACCGATAACAATCAGTAAGCTTGTACCTCCAATTTGAATCGCCTGCGGCAGATCCATAAACTTCGTGATAAGAAGCGGCAAGATGGAAATCCCTGCTAAGAACAGTGAACCTACGAATACAAGCCGGTACAGCACAGATGTGATGTAGTCCTGAGTATTTTTCCCTGGACGTATTCCAGGCACATAGCTCCCCTGTTTCTTAAGGTTATCTGCCATCTTTTCAGGATTGACCTGAACGAATGAGTAGAAGTACGTAAATGCTATGATCAGCACAACATAGAAAATCATGCCAAACCAATCTGACGGATCAGCAAATCTCGCCACTGTCTGTGCCCAGTTCTGATCAGGGAAAAATAATGTCAGTGTTTGCGGAAGCATGAAAAATGCCATTGCAAAAATCACCGGTATTACCCCTGCCGGGTTAACTTTCAGAGGCAGGAACGTCGATTGTGGTGCCAAGTTGGATGAAGTTCTCTGGCGTTTTGCATATTGGACCGGGATTTTACGTACAGCCTGCAGAATGAACACGGCGAATGCCGTAATCAGTAACAGGAATACAAAAAGTGCCACCATCTGCAAAATAGCCATAGTCGTATCATCAGCACCAACAAATCTTTGCTGGTAAAGCTGGATAATTGCGTTTGGAATCACACCAAGGATACCTGCAAATATGAGGATGGAGATACCGTTGCCCACACCATGTGTAGTAATCAGTTCACCCAGCCACATCAGGAATGCAGTACCTGTAGTAAGTACAAGTGCAATTAACAGATATGATCCGATGCTGTTATCGTCGATCAGCATGCCTTCGAACATTTGGTTGAACGCAAAGGACATACCGATTGATTGAATAAAAGCAAGGATGATAGTGAAGTAACGAGTGAATTGGCTCAGCTTTCGACGACCAACTTCTCCCTGTCTCGCCCATTCAGCAAACTTCGGTACGACATCCATCTGAAGGAGCTGGACAACGATCGATGCTGTAATGTAGGGCATGATACCCATGGCAAGAATCGAGAAGTTCATCAATGCTCCACCACCAAAGGTGTTCATCAGATCAAGGACGCCCTGCTGACCGCCTCCCATTTCGAACACGCTGGGATCCACGCCGGGAACCGGTATATACGTGCCGATTTTGAAGATGATCAGCATTGACAAAGTAAAGAGAATCTTACTGCGAATCTCTTTGATTCTGAAGAAATTGGAGATCGTGCCAATCATTAGATCACCTCGTAGCTTCCGCCCTGTTCCTCAATTGCTTTAGCAGCTGAAGCAGAAAACTTATGAGCTTTAATTGTTAATTTTTTCTCAAGAGCACCATTGCCTAAGACTTTGATACCAGATTTTTCATTTTTAACAATGCCATTTTCTTTCAGCAGAGCTGGAGTAACTTCAGCGCCGTCTTCGAAACGGTTAAGATCGCTAAGGTTTACAACAGCGTATTCTTTACGGTTGATGTTCGTGAATCCGCGTTTAGGAATTCTACGGAATAGTGGAAGTTGTCCACCTTCGAATGTCAGACCAACGCCACCGCCGGAACGTGAATTCTGTCCATCGTGTCCACGGCCGGATGTTTTACCGTTACCGGAAGACATACCACGTCCAACACGGTTGCGATTTTTACGAGCGCCTTCTACCGGCTTCATCTCATGTAATTTCATCTTCGCACCTCCTATTTTATAATATCATTAAATTTCTTCGACTGTAACCAAGTGGCTGACTTTTGCAACCTGTCCTCTGATCTGAGGTGTATCTTCATGCTCTACAGTCGAATTGGTTTTCTTCAATCCGAGTGAAGCAATTGTTTTCCTCTGAGTTTCAGGCTTGCCGATCAAGCTTTTTTTGAGGGTAATTTTAATTTTTGCCATATCTGTGTTTCCCTCCTTAGTTTTGTATCTCTTCTACTGATTTGCCACGCAATTTAGCGACCTCTTCTGCACTTTTCAGTTCAGTAAGACCTGTTATTGTTGCGCGCACAACGTTGATTGGAGTATTCGCACCGAGTGATTTACTCAGAATGTCTGTTACACCTGCAAGTTCAAGTACCGCACGAACCGGTCCACCAGCGATAACACCTGTACCAGGAGCGGCTGGTTTCATGAATACTCTGCCGGAGCTGAATCGTCCAATGATTTCATGTGGAACAGTACCGTCTACCAATGGTACTTCGATAAGATCTTTTTTAGCAGCTTCGATAGCTTTTTTGATTGCCTCAGGTACCTCTTGGGCTTTACCTGAACCGAACCCTACGCGGCCTTTTTTGTCGCCAACTACAACGAGTGCGGAAAAGCGGAATTTACGTCCACCTTTTACAACTTTAGCGATACGGTTAATCGTAACCACACGCTCTTCGAATTCCTGTACTTTCTCTTCTCTACGAGCCATAAATGAATTTCCCTCCTTCGATTAGAATTGCAGACCGTTTTCACGTGCAGCTTCTGCCAATGCTTTAACACGTCCGTGATAGAGATAGCCTCCACGGTCAAATACTACATTTTCTACTTTTTTATCTTTAGCACGTTTTGCTATGAGCGCGCCTACTTCAGCAGCAGCATCTATGTTGGATCCGAGTTCACCTTTGAAATCAGGATCTTTTGTAGAAGCACTTGCCAATGTAACCTGCTGGCTGTCATCAATCACTTGTGCATAAATGTGCTGGTTGGAACGATAGACGTTCAAACGTGGTCTTTCGGCTGTGCCGGAAAGCTTATTACGCACTCGTTGATGTCTTTTTTGACGCACTTTATTCTTGTCAATTTTAGCGATCATTGAAGTTCACTCCTCACTTTATTTATTATTTACCAGTTTTTCCTTCTTTACGACGAACGAGTTCATCTTTGTAACGGATACCTTTTCCTTTATATGGTTCAGGTGGACGTACGGCACGGATTTTTGAAGCGAGCGCTCCAACATACTCCTTGTTGATGCCTTCGATTTTAACATTCGTGTTACCATCCACTGAAATGGAAAGGTCCTCGGAAGGTTCAAATTCAACCGGGTGAGAAAGCCCAACACTCAGTACCAATTTGTTACCTTGCATTTGTGCACGGTAACCTACACCAACCAACTCAAGTTCTTTAGAGAAGCCCTGGGATACACCAACAACCATATTGTTGATGAGTGCACGAGTTGTACCATGGACGGTACGGTGATTTTTGGAATCACTTGGTCTTACAACTTCAAGTGTAGTATCTTCCAGGTTATAAGTCATTTCTTCGTTAAATGTATTCACAAGTTCACCTTTAGGACCTTTTACTGTTACAGTAGATCCGTCAATTGCGACTGTTACATCACTTGGAATTTCAATAATACGTTTACCTACACGGCTCATTAGTTTGCACCTCCTGTTAATTCATTACCAAACGTATGCGAGTACTTCCCCGCCAATATTTCTTTTACGTGCTTCTTTATCAGTAAGCACACCTTCTGATGTTGAGATAAGAGCAATTCCAAGACCGTTAAGGACTTTAGGAAGTTCTTCTCTGCGTGCGTATACTCTAAGACCAGGCTTGGAGATACGTTTCAAACCAGTGATAACTCTTTCGTTTTTGCTGCTGTATTTAAGGAATACACGGATAACGCCTTGCTTGTCATCTTCAATGTATTCTACATTTTTAACATATCCTTCTGCTTTCAGGATTTCAGCGATTTCTTTCTTGATGTTAGAAGCAGGGATTTCTAAGTTTTCATGTCTGACGATGTTCGCATTTCTGATGCGTGTCAACATGTCTGCAATTGGATCTGAGATTGTCATTTAAAGTGCCTCCTTTCAATTTATGGCGCTTACCAGCTTGCTTTTTTAACGCCAGGGATCTGACCTTTGTAAGCAAGTTCACGGAAACATATACGGCAAAGCTTGAATTTGCGAATTACTGAATGTGGTCTTCCGCATCTTTCGCAGCGTGTGTATTCTCTTACTTTGAACTTTTGTTCTTTTTGCTGTTTAGCAATCATTGATTTTTTAGCCACAATTTCGCCTCCTTATAACTTACTTTTGAAATGGCATTCCGAACTGAGTAAGCAGTTCACGAGCTTCTTCGTCTGTGTTGGCTGTCGTAACGATCACGATATCCATACCTCTGACTTTGGATACTTTATCGTAGTCAATTTCAGGGAAGATCAATTGCTCTTTTACGCCCAGTGTGTAGTTACCGCGTCCGTCAAACGCTTTTTTGGAAATACCTCTGAAGTCTCTTACACGTGGGAGGGATACTGAGATCAATTTATCCAGAAAATCGTACATTCTTTCGCCGCGGAGTGTTACTTTCGCTCCGATTGGCATACCTTCACGCAATCTGAATGTGGCGATTGATTTCTTAGCTTTTGTGATTACCGGTTTCTGACCAGTGATCGCTTCAAGTTCTTCAACTGCATTATCCAGTACTTTTGCATTCTGTACTGCATCACCAACACCCATGTTTACAACAATCTTTTCGATTTTAGGTGCTTGCATCACGGATGTATAGTTAAATTTATTAACAAGTTCATTTTTGATTTGTTCATTGTAACGTTCTTTTAAACGTGCCATTGAATGGACCTCCTTCCGCTAACTATTAGTTCTTTTCGTATTTTACAGCCGGAATTTCTTTTCCAGACTTCGCAGCTATTCTCACTTTAGTTCCGTCTTCCTTTACTTCATGACGGATACGAGTGCGTTCGCCTGTTTCAGGGTCAACGTGCATTACGTTGGATACGTGGATTGCCGCCTCTGTTTCGAGGATGCCGCCCTCAGGGTTCATTTGAGAAGGTTTAAGGTGTTTTTTGATCATGTTGACATTTTCAACAACCACACGGTCTTTTGCAGGGATTGCTTTTAGGACTGTGCCCTCTTTACCTTTATCTTTACCGCTGATTACAACGACTTTGTCTCCAGTTCTTACGTGCATGGGAATCGCACCTCCTTATTTAAATGTGGATTATAGTACTTCTGGTGCTAGTGATACGATCTTCATGAAGTTGCCTTCACGGAGTTCACGCGCCACTGGACCGAAGATACGTGTACCTCTTGGACCTTTATCATCACGGATGATTACACATGCGTTTTCGTCAAACTTGATGTAAGAACCGTCTTCGCGGCGTACGCCAGTCTTAGTTCTCACGATTACAGCTCTGACTACTTCACCTTTTTTGACAACGCCACCTGGCGTTGCATTTTTTACAGTAGCAACGATTACATCACCGATATTCGCTGTTTTACGGCCTGTACCACCCAGTACTTTGATAGTAAGCACTTCACGTGCACCTGAGTTATCTGCCACTTTTAAGCGGGATTCCTGTTGAATCATGCGAATGGACCTCCTTTACCTTCAATTGTTTAGATGAGCACTGATTCTTCAACAATTTCCACTAGACGGAAACGTTTAGTTGCTGACAATGGACGTGTCTCCTGGATTCTTACGATGTCGCCCATTTTTGCTGAATTATTTTCATCATGCGCTTTATATTTTTTAGAATATTTAACACGTTTGCCAATGATAGGGTGTCTTTTTTGAGTTTCTACCACTACCGTAATTGTTTTGTCCATTTTGTCGGACACAACACGGCCGCGATAAAATTTGCGTTCGTTTTTACTTTCCACTGTGTGAACCTCCCTTATAAATTACTGGTTTGCTTTAGCTTCGCTGAGTTCTCTCTCGCGGATAGTTGTTTTCATTCTTGCGATAGTTTTTCTAACCTCTTTGATACGAGCAGTGTTCTCTAGCTGGCCTGTTGCTAGCTGAAAGCGTAGGTTGAAGAGTTCTTCCTTCAGTTCTTTAACGTTTGTTTCGATTTCGGAAGTTGTCAGATCACGGATTTCTTTAGCTTTCATTCGTATCACCACCTAATTCTTCACGTCTAACGATTTTTGTTTTTACAGGCAGTTTATGAGCAGCAAGACGAAGCGCCTCTTTAGCTACCTCTTCTTCTACACCTGCAACTTCGAACATAACACGGCCAGGTTTTACTACTGCGATCCAGCCTTCCACTGCACCTTTACCTGAACCCATACGTACTTCTAATGGTTTTTTAGTATATGGTGTGTGCGGGAAGATGTTAATCCATACTTTACCGCCACGTTTCATATAACGAGTCATAGCGATACGTGCTGCTTCAATTTGTCTTGAAGTGATCCATGATGTTGTTGTAGCCTGCAGTCCGTATTCACCGAATGATACTTCAGTTCCGCCTTTAGCGCGCCCTTTTGTGTCCGGACGGTGTTGACGACGGTATTTTACTCTTTTTGGTAATAGCATTTTTCAATTTCCTCCTTTACTTTTTGTCAGTTTTAACAGGAAGAACTTCTCCACGGTAGATCCATACTTTGACACCGAGTTTGCCGTATGTCGTATCTGCTTCTTCATGTGCATAATCTATGTCAGCACGAAGTGTGTGCAGTGGAACTGTTCCTTCACTGTAACCTTCAGAACGTGCGATGTCTGCGCCGCCAAGACGACCAGAAACTTGTGTTTTGATACCTTTTGCTCCAGCTTTGATTGCTCTTCCAAGCGCCTGTTTTTGAGCTCTACGGAAAGATACACGGTTTTCAAGCTGACGTGCAATACTTTCTGCTACCAATTTAGCATCCATATCCACTTTTTTAACTTCAATTACATTTATGTGTACTTTTTTGCCAGTAAGTTTGTTAAGTGCAGTACGAAGTTTGTCGATTTCGCTACCACCTTTACCAATTACCATACCTGGCTTACCTGTATGAAGTGCGATGTTCACACGGTTAGCAGCGCGTTCAATTTCCACTTTGGAAACTGCAGCGTCTTTAAGATTGTTTTCGATATATTCACGAACTTTAAGGTCTTCGTGCAAAAGATCTGCAAAGTCTTTATCTGCATACCATTTTGCTTCCCAGTCACGAATGACACCAGTACGAAGTCCAATAGGATTTATCTTCTGACCCAAATTAATTCCCTCCTTGTGGTATTATGCGTTTTCTTCCACTTTATTTTCTTCAGTTTCTTCTGTTGCTGCTTCTTCATATACAGCTTCTGAAACTACGATTGTGATGTGGCTTGTACGCTTGTTGATTTTTGTTGCGCGTCCTTGTGCACGTGGACGGAAACGTTTCAATGTCGGACCTTCGTCAGCGTATGCTTCAGATACTACCAGGTTTTCGATGTCCATGTCATAGTTATGTTCAGCGTTCGCTACGGCTGATTTGAGTACTTTCTCAACTACCGGCGAAGTTCTTTTATTAGTCAGGTTAAGAATTGCGATCGCTTCTCCAACTTCTTTACCGCGGATAAGGTCAAGGACCATTCTCGCTTTGCGGGGAGCAATTCTAACTGTTTTAGCAACTGCTTTCGCTTGCATCTTTCGTTCCTCCTTTTATACCGTCTTCAACTTATCTTCTTGTCTTTTTATCGTCATTCCCATGACCTCTGTACGTTCTTGTCGGAGCGAATTCTCCAAGTTTATGACCGACCATATCTTCTGTAACATATACCGGCACATGTTTGCGTCCGTCATATACGGCGATTGTGTTACCGATGAAGTTAGGGAAGATTGTAGAACGGCGTGACCATGTTTTGATTACACTTTTTTTGCTGCCTTCATTGTTTGCTTCAACCTTTTTCATAAGGTGTCCATCAACGAAAGGTCCTTTTTTAAGACTGCGAGCCATTTAGGCGCCTCCTTCCAATAATGCGTGCGGATTTATCATCCGCACACCTTGGTTTCTTTATTTCTTCTTATTCTTACGTTTTCTTACGATTAGTTTATCTGAACGGTTCTTGCCTCTCCGTGTTTTCTTACCGAGAGTCGGTTTGCCCCATGGTGACATAGGTGACGGACGTCCGATTGGAGCGCGGCCTTCACCACCGCCGTGCGGGTGGTCGTTAGGGTTCATTACAGAACCACGTACTGTTGGGCGCTGTCTCTTCCATCTGGAACGACCCGCTTTACCAATATTGATAAGTTCGTGCTGTTCGTTACCGACAGAACCGATTGTTGCACGGCATGTCGCAAGGATCATGCGTACTTCACCTGAGCCCAGTCTTACAAGTACATATTTGCCTTCTTTACCAAGAACCTGTGCGTTTGTGCCTGCAGACCTTACAAGCTGGCCGCCTCTTCCTGGTTTAAGTTCGATATTGTGCACTGTAGTACCAACCGGGATATCCTGAAGTGCCATTGCGTTACCTGTTTTGATATCCGCATCCGGTCCACTCATGATTTCATGTCCCACTGTTACACCTTTAGGTGCAAGGATGTAGCTCTTTTCACCGTCTGCATATACAACAAGTGCAATGTTTGCTGAACGGTTTGGATCGTATTCTATTGTTGCAACACGGCCTGGTACACCGTCTTTGATACGTTTGAAGTCAATCACACGGTATTGACGCTTATGTCCCCCACCTTTATGACGAACTGTCATTTTACCCTGATTGTTACGTCCCGCTTTTTTCGGAAGCGGCTGTAATAATGAGCGTTCCGGCGTTGTCGATGTAACTTCTGAAAAGTCGGAACCAGTCATATTACGACGAGCGTTAGTGGTCGGCTTATATTTTTTAATCGCCATCTCGTTTTACCTCCTTAATGGTATATCAGCTCTGATTTAGAAAATTTCTATTGAGCCTTCTTTTAGTGTTACGATTGCTTTTCTTCTTTTCTTAGTGTAGCCGCTGTAACGCCCCATGCGTTTTTTCTTCGGCTTATAATTCATAATGTTCACTTTTTCGACTGTTACATCGAAAATCTCTTCAATTGCATATTTTACCTGTGTCTTGTTCGCTCTGACATTTACGTCAAACGTATACTTGTCAGAAGACATCAAGTCAGCAGAACGCTCAGTGATTACCGGGCGTTGAATGATATCGCGTGCATCCATTACAGAAGCACCTCCTCTGCTTTATTGATAGCACCTTCAGTGAAAATAACACGGTTAGCAGAAAGGATGTCGAGTACATTGAGCTGCTGCGGAGTCAAGATAGTGACGCCCTGCAGGTTACGGGATGAAAGTTCAATGTTTACATCTTCGTTTTCAAGCACAAGAAGCACCTTTTTGCTCGCTTCAAGATTTTCCAGAATTGTCAGGAAGTCTTTAGTTTTTGGCGCGTCCATCGTGAAATTCTCAACTACTGTGAATGCTTCTTCGTTCACTTTCGCGGAAAGTGCTGACCGAAGTGCCAGACGGCGCATTTTTCTAGGCATTTTGTAAGAATAGCTTCTTGGAGTCGGTCCGAATACTACTCCGCCGCCACGATAGTGAGGGGCACGGATTGTACCCTGACGTGCGTTACCTGTACCTTTCTGTCTGAAAGGTTTTTTACCGCCACCACGCACTGCAGAACGGTTCTTTACAGAATGAGTTCCGCGGCGAAGTGATGCACGCTGTAAGTTTACAGCTTCGAACAAAACATGCTGGTTTGGTTCGATGCCGAATATTTCCTGGTTAAGGTCTATAGAATTAACTTTAGTTCCCTCTTTTGATAAAACATCTAAGCTTGCCATGTGTTAAATCCTCCTTCCTTGTATATTATTTAACACCTTTTTTAAATGCTGCTGCGATTTTCAAATATCCTTTACGTGGGCCGGGAACGTTACCTTTAACAAGTAGAACGTTTCTCTCTGCATCCACTTTGACGATTTCAAGATTCTGAAGCGTTACTGTTTCTCCACCCATGCGTCCAGGCATTGCTTTGCCTTTGAATACGCGGGCCGGGTCACTCATCATTCCTATTGAACCTGGTGCTCTGTGGAAACGGGATCCGTGCCCCATTGGTCCGCGGCTTTGATTGTGTCGTTTGATGTTACCCTGGAAACCTTTACCTTTGGATGTTGCTGTCACATCCACAAAGTCGCCTGCTTCAAATGTATCTACAGTGACTTCTTGACCTACTTCGAATTCATCTGTTGCGAGATTCTTGAATTCGCGTACGAAGCGCTTAGGGGCTTTACCTGAAGCTTTAGCATGTCCAGTTTCAGCCTTGTTTGCGTATTTCTTTGATCTTGCTCCATCAAAGAATTCACGTTTGTCATCGAAACCGATTTGTACTGCATTGTACCCATCAACTTCTTCTGTTTTCTTTTGCAACACTACGTTGCCTGCTGCTTCTACTACTGTTACCGGGATGAGCTCGCCGTTTTCACCGAAAACCTGAGTCATTCCCACTTTTTTACCTAAGATTCCTTTGGTCATCGAAAGTCGCACCTCCTGCTATATTATAGTTTAATTTCGATGTCCACACCTGATGGCAAGTTAAGTCCCATTAGGGCATCAACTGTTTTTGGTGTAGGGTTAAGAATGTCGATAAGACGTTTGTGTGTACGCTGCTCAAACTGCTCACGGGAGTCTTTGTATTTGTGTACCGCACGAATAACTGTATAAACAGTTTTCTCAGTCGGCAACGGGATTGGACCTGATACGTCCGCACCTGAACGTTTAGCTGTTTCTACAATTTTCTCTGCTGACTGATCAAGTACTCTGTGATCGTAAGCTTTCAAACGAATACGAATTTTTTGTTTTGCCATTATTTAACCTCCTTCTGGTCGTCATCATTGATTGATAGACTTCTCCACGAAAATTCTCTTTACACGCAAGCCATGGCAAAGCGGCCGGGCGTGTCAGTAACCTCTCGCTTCTTCGATACTAAAAACCCCTGCCATCTATGTAAATGGCGTGTTTTTAACATGATCGCACAGACGGCGCTCATTTAAGTCCAACGTTAGATATAATACATGAAAAAAGTGAAAAAATCAACAGTTAACACAAGATTTTTTCACTCTTTCGCATGGACTTCTCATAACCTGGTCCATTATACAATATTCAGTTACAAATTACAATGTCTTTTTGGCTTAATCCGTCATAAATATAAAGTACAGAACGAAGATTACAAACAGGGCATACATCATTGGGTGAATCTCTTTTCTTCTGCCTGCCATGATCATGGTAATCGGATAGAATACGAAGCCGATGGCAATCCCTGTAGCGATGCTGTATGTCAAAGGCATCATGAACATCGTCAGGAATGCCGGGACAGCCACCTCGAACTGATCCCAGCGGATCTTGGATAGATTCGAAACCATCAGTGCACCGACAATGATGAGTGCCGGCGCTGTGACTTCCGAAGTGAATGTCACAATCAGCGGAGACAGGAAGATGGCGAGCAGGAACAGCCCTCCTGTGACCACACTTGCAAAACCTGTACGCGCCCCTGCAGCGACTCCCGCCGTCGATTCGACATAGGAAGTGGTTGTCGATGTACCGAATATCGCTCCTGTAATGGTAGCAATTGAATCGGAAAGCAACGCACGGTCTCCACGTGGAAGTTTATTATCCTTAATCATGTTTGCCTGGCTGGCAACTCCGACAAGCGTACCTGCTGTATCGAAAAAGTCTACAAACAAGAATGTCAAAACAACAATCAGGAATTGTATGTTGAAAAATGCCGCTGGATCCGAGAATGCTTCAAAGGCGACGCCGAATGTCGGTTCTATGCTTGGAACAGCACCGATGATGCCGTCCGGCATTGGAACAAGTCCGAAAACCAGCCCGATCAGAGCGGTGATGATCATACCGATGAAGATTGCCGCCGGCACTTTCCTGGCCATCAGGATGACTGTGATGACAAGACCACCGACTGCAAGAAGCACTTTTGGATCATGGGTAGTACCCAGACCTACGAGTGTCGCTTCATCCATGGTAATGATGCCGGCACTCTGCAGCCCGACAAATGTAATGAAGAAACCGATTCCTGCACTGACTGCCATTTTCATTTCCATCGGTATCGAATTTATGACATATTCGCGCAGACCGGTAATTGTCAGTATCGCGAAAATTGCCCCGGAGAATAGAACACCTGTCAGTGCAGTCTGCCAGGGAATCCCCATTGTGAGAACAACAGTAAATGCGAAGAACGCATTCAGCCCCATTCCGGGAGCGAGTGCGATGGGGTATCTGGCATAGAGTCCCATGATCATACAACCAATGAAAGCAGCGAGCGCCGTTGCCACGAACACTGCCCCCATATCCATTCTCATCGAATCAGGAATCCCTTCCACTCCCTGGAGGGAAAGGACAGACGGGTTGACTGCAAGTATGTAAGCCATCGACAGGAAAGTTGTCAGTCCACCGACGATTTCGCGGCGGTAAGTCGTACCATTTCCTTCAAAATCAAAATATTTTTTCATACGTATCTCCATTCTTTCAGTAGAATAACGCTGCGGCTAAATCACTTTAATGATGTTCGGGTCATCTTCACCCAGGAATTTCACCAGAAGGCTGCGTGTGACCGGCAGAAATACTTCTATCAGTCTCCCGAGGCCGACGATGATGATAATCGTACCGATGAAAACCGGGCCGCCAAGAAGGAAGCCGGCCACTGCTGCACCAAATTCCATTACGTTACGCGCCATCGACAGCTTCATATTGAATTTCTCGACAAGTACAAGCATCAGCGTATCGCGGGGACCGGCGCCAAGGTTCGGAGTGATATAGAAGGCCACGCCGAAAGCCATGATAAAAAGACCGAGTGTAAAAATCAGAATGTGCGCCCCCCATCCATAAACATCGGGAATCAGCCAGTTAAAGATATCTATGAACAGACCAATCGCTATCATATTCACATACACGCCGATTTTAGGCCAGCGTTTCATCCCTATGGCAGTCAACAGGACAATTACAGCCCCTGTAATGATCGCCCAGGATCCTATCGTCAGCCCAAAAGTCTGCCAGAGACCGTAATGGAGGACATCCCAGGAACTCAATCCGAGAAGACGCCCTTTGATTGTGAGCGCAATACCCAATGCAAGAATGATCAGGCCAACAACATAAAAAAGCCAGCGTTTTGCCAGATTCCTTTTCAATTACGACACCATCCTCACCTATCATATCTCAAACAGTTTACGCTTTTGCAGGTAAAATTGCAATACGTGCTTTTCTTCACATGAACGGTTTAAACTATGCCGTAAAGGGAAGCTGGTTACTAAACTATTATTTAGAAGAGGTGGTAACATGTCATACAGATATAAACTCGCAAGTGTACTTCTTTCTGCGGGACTGGTCATGGCTGCATGTGGAAACGGCGGAGAAAATGAAGAAACTGGACAGAACACTGAACAGTCATCTTCAGAAGAGAATCCTGAGGAGAGTGTAGATGAAACTTCACCGGATGAAGAAATGGATGACAGTAATGATGACGGCAGCAGTGGCGACGGAAATGATTCAGAAGACAATGCATCAGGCGACAATTCAGGAGAAGGTTCCGGCGGCAGTTCCAGTGATACTATTGTGCAGGATGATATCAGCCACAACGCCCAGGAGGCAGTGGACACTGCCAGGGAAAGCTTTGACGGTGAACTTATCCAGGTCGAACTGGACCATGATGATGGCCAATGGGTATATAAGGTAGATATGGAACAGGGCTCTGAAGAATATGAAGTCAAACTTTCTGTCGAAGACTTGTCAGTCGTTAATGAAAGCACTGAAACAGACGATGATGACGATTCAGAAGACCAGTTCGAATACAGTGAAGCCGTCACTGCTGAAGATGCAGTCCAGACAGCAATTGATGAAGCAGGGGGCAACGGAGAGATTGAAGGCTGGTCCCTCGATAAGGATGACGGCAGCCTGGAGTATGAAATAGAGCTCAAAAATACGGATAATGGCGATGCTGATATAAAAATCAACGCTGAATCAGGGGACGTCATCGAGACGGATTTTGATAATGATGACGGTGATGATAGCGAGGACGATGAAGACTGATAATTAAATGACATGCGAGGTACCGGGGCAGACTCATCTGACCCCGGTTTTTTACGGAGTGTTAACAAAATGTCACGACTCGTTTATGCATATCTATATGATTGTGATATGATACAACTATAATTCAAGGTGGTGATATTCATGGATTTAGATTATAGACTTCTGGAACTGAAGAATGAGTATATCCGTATCCAGGGAGATTTGGAAAAACTTGAATCCACTGGCAATAATACATCTAAAATGGAAGAACGCCTCGAGAAAATCGAACAGGAAATCGCCGACACTAAAGCAGCAATCAGAAATCAGAAATAAGTATAGGAAGTGCACGACATGAAGAAAATGATTTCGCTCATTATGATCATCCAGTTTTTAATATATTTTGGCTTCAGCATGATCATCCCGGTCATCCCGCAACTGGTCACAGAGCTGGAAGTCTCTACAACACATATGGGCTGGCTGCTTGCGGTCTATTCTCTGGCAAGTTTTTTGTCAGCGCCGTATTTCGGCAGGCTGAGCGACCGCTTCGGCCGTCGTCCGCTTCTCCTTTACGGACTGCTTGCATTTAGTTTCAGCTTTCTCTTATTCGGTATGTTCATAGACGTACTTTGGGTTTTATATATAAGCAGATTGATCGGCGGTGCCGCTTCGGGTGCACTTTACACTGCAACCACAAGCATGGTCGCCGACATTACGACCCGCGAGGAACGCACCAGATACATGGGTCTCGTCGGAATGTGCATCGGACTCGGATTTATATTTGGACCGGGCGTCGGTGGTCTCCTCGCTGAAATCAGTCTGAGTTTCGCCTACTATATGACGACGATCGTCATCGTCGGCGCACTCTTGTTCAGTATCATCAAAGTGCAGGAAACATACCGCCCCGGTGCGTACACGAAGAAGCGGATTACGCTTGCCAGTGACTACTTCATCCAGCCCGTCGGCATCCTTCTCATCTGCACCTTTTTTGTAATGCTGACGATGAGCGGGATGGAAAGTACATTCCAGCTCCTTGCGATAGACCGCATTGACATCACTCCGGCACAGATGGGTATTTTATTCTTCATCGGTGGAATATTCAATGCAGCTGTCCAGGGCGGCATCATCGGAAGATTGAAGGATGGTCAGGAGTATCCCGTTATGATCATCGGGCAGGCGATGGCGCTCATCGCTTTCGTCATGCTGCCCTTTATGCCCAATCTTCTCTACGCAGGTATATGCATCGTCCTGCTGATGTCGGGAAATGCGTTTGTTAAGACGCTGCTTACTTCCCAGATCACCAAAGAGGCCAGTCAAAATGAAATGGGCCGCCTGACTTCCACAACGTACTCACTCGACAGCCTGGGCAGAATTTTCGGTCCGCTCGTATTCAACTACCTGTTCGTGATTACCACCGGCCTTCCTTTCTGGATTGGTGCGGCGTTGACAGTATTCTCAACATACTTCATATTCCAATATTATAGAAAAAGGAGGAGATTGGCATGATTCTGCCGATTCTGATGCTCCTCATGTATCTTGTAATCAGCGCAGCTACCATACTGGTCATGCGCAGCAGGGTGCTGGATACTCTGAGAGTCCTCGCGGGCATCGCTTTTCTGCTTCTGGCCACACTCACTTCCCTTAATGCCGAAAGCCCCGGAAGTGTTCTGACATTCGCTCTGGCTGTCTGTGTTTTCATATCAGTCGAAATTACTGGTTTCAAACAATATAAAGGAGATGGCGACCGGCTGTTCATGATCCATGCATTCACAATCATGCTCGCGGCTGCTTATATCATTTTGCTGTTGACACTTTAACCTGAAGGAAGAGGAGGATTCCCATGAGGCGGGTCATACTGATATTACTTGTATTGATGCAGCTTATGTTTTTCATCAATTACATCATTAATGATGGTATAATTTTTTTCAATATATATGTATGGTCTGTCCTCAGCCTCATTTCTCTCTTTACGGGATGGCGGGCAATCAGATCCGAGCCGAATCTTTATGAAAACCGCAGGTTTCATTTCGGTCTCTCCCTCACCCTGTTCATACTGTCGATTGTGTCCCTGATATTTATAGTGCTGATCGCTTTTACAAAACCTTATTTCCTTCATATATATTAGAAACACTAAGGACGGCCCCTCATAAACGGGCCGTCCTTTTTCGATTCATCATTCAATTCCTACTTTTGCAGCTTCACCATGCCGGCGAAAAACCTTATGATTCACCCAGCAAATATTTCTCTTCATCCCGGCTGTGATGCCAATTCACAACCAGGAGACTTTCATACATGACCAGTCTTTCGTCTGCTGATCCATCCGCTTCCAAATTCTCTTCGATTGCCCCGGCTATCTTGCGGAGCAGATCATGATCTCTCTTCAGCTGGGTGATTGTGTCACTCAGTTCAGGGCGTTCTTTTCTGACATCCAGATAAAGCCCCTCCTCCTCCGAGTCTGCATGGGCAATAATATGATCGCTCCAATGCTCCAAAATCACTTTCTCTGCTTTACGCCCCTCTTCCTCCCTGCCTTTTTCATACAGGAGACGGAGCGAGGCTGTCATATCTTTAACCTGACCATGGGCCGCTTCATGAATAGAACGGTGAGCGGCCAGTTGCCGCAATGCGGGACCTGACATTATTCAACATCCTTTCCTTTTTTCAATTGCATATGTGGTGCTTTCCGATACTTTTCAGGATTACTTGCGCGGTAGATGATATACCTTCTTCTTATATACTCAAGCGGCAGGCTCCAGACATGGACCAGCCTGGTGAATGGCCAGACGGCAAACAGCACAAAAGCTGATAATATATGGGCCTGGAATCCCCATGGAGCGGTGGCCACCATCTCGGGCATCGGCCGGAAACTGAGAATACCCCGGAACCACGGGCCGATCGTATCTCGATAATCAAAATCCCCGCCGGTTGCCGTATACCAGGCGGTATTGGTAAAACCGATTACTGTTACAACCCCAATCAGAAGAAGCACATACAGATCTTTCCTTGTACCTTTCCTGTGAACCCGCTTGCTTTCCATCCGGCGGATGGTCAGCAGGGCCCCTCCGATCACCATCACCAGTCCGGCTGCACCGCCAAACCAGACGGCCCCGAAGTGGTACATCCCTTCTGTTACCCCGATCATCGGATAGAAGGTCTGTGGCACAACGATACCGGCGATATGACCGAAGAATACAAATATGACCCCTATGTGGAACAGGATACTCCCCCACCTGAGCATTTTGTCATTCTGCAGAAACTGACTCGATTGGGCCGACCAGCCGAACTGGTCTTTATTATAGCGGTATATATGTCCGACGATAAATATCGTCAGGGCGATATAGGGAAATGCGACCCATAATAAAAAATCGATTACCTCCAATTTCTTCATCTCCTTCCGGAAGATTGCCCATGCCTGCCACTACACCGCCGGCAGAATCCAAGGACATGAATTATACCTTTCTGCTTTCCTTCACCTGCTCGCGTGCTACAGTTTTATCGAGCGTTTCCAATACGGCTGCCAAAAGATAGGCATAAGGGGATTTCTGTTCTTTCAGCTGTGCATACAGCTGATCCATCGCTTTCTTATGGATAAAGTAGAGCTTATGGGTAAATGCATCGTCCGTTTCCGACATGGCTTCAAGTATAAGAGGCAGAAAGTCGGGCAGTTCATCTCCGGTAATCCGGTATCCCGCTTTGGCATATTCCATTTTGAGTTTAATGAACCCCTGGCCGCGCTCCCGTTTATCACCGAACACGCCATAAGTGAGATACAGTGAACAATCCTTGCTGAAATCAAATTGCTTCACATAGTTCTGCTCCAGTTCAAGCCATGGCAGTGAAACGGAATAGTCCCAGAAATTCAACAGCTGTTCACGTTCCGATCTGCTCTCCAGCTGGAGAATGAACTCATAGATCTCTTCATTCCGGTACCACTCACTATCGGGATACTGCAGAAATATTGATGACAGCTTTAAAATACTTTTATGCTCTTCCATCCGGAGCCCCTCCTGCTACATCACTGAAATATGACTCACTGTATTCATATGGGTCTTTCCATTCCCCGTTCATTGCACATGACTCACAGCCGGCCTGGAAGTCGAAACCGGTCTGTCCCTGCTGTGCAAACATATTTTCCGCTTCTTCACGGTGCGCTTTTGGAATGACATAACGGTCACCGTATTTGGCAATCGCCGATAGTTCATACATGTCCCGCGCCATTTCTTCGGATATACCCAGCCGGTCGATCAAAGTCGTATCCGGCTTCTTGCCGAGATCGATGCTTCGCATATACGATCTCATAGCGACAAGGCGTTTCAATACAGTTGATACGACCTCGGTATCGCCTGCCGTCATCAGGTTCGCCAAGTACTCGATTGGGATACGGAACTGGTCGATGGCGGGAAATACGACATCAGATGAAACGTTATCCAAATGCCCGTCAAAAGCATCGACAATCGGGCTGAGCGGTGGAATGTACCATACCATCGGCATTGTGCGGTATTCTGGATGAAGCGGCAATGCAATCTTCTGTTCTACTGCCATCTTATAGACCGGGGATTCCTGTGCCGCTTCTATCCAATCTTCCGGAATGCCGTCCCGTTTGGCCTGTTCGATGATCTCCGGATCATGCGGATCCAGAATCAGATCCAGCTGCGCTTCATAAAGGTCCTGGTCATCCTCGACGGATGCCGCCTCCTTCACACGGTCTGCATCATACAGAACGATGCCGATATAACGGATTCTGCCGACACATGTTTCGGAACAGATTGTCGGGTCCCCATTTTCAATCTTAGGGAAACAGAACGTGCATTTCTCCGCCTTATTCGTCTGCCAGTTGAAGTACACTTTCTTGTAGGGACAGCCGGACATGCAGAAACGCCAGCTTCTGCACGCATCCTGATCGACGAGCACGATACCATCTTCCTCCCTCTTGTACATCGCACCTGACGGACAGGAGGAAACACAGGATGGGTTGATGCAGTGTTCGCAGATCCTGGGCAGATACATCATGAAAGCATCTTCGAATTCCGTCCTCACCTTTTCATCAATTCCGCGCATATTGACATCATTTTTGGCCGTTTCGTGGACGCCCGCCAGGTCGTCTTCCCAGTTCGGCCCCCATAATATGTCCATGTATTCACCAGTCAGCTGTGATACGGGTCTTGCGACAGGCTGATGCTTCCTCTCAGGACTGTTTACAAGGTTCTCGTAGTCATATGTCCAAGGTTCATAATAATCATCGATGCCCATCAGGTCGGGGTTGTGGAAAATGTTAAGCAGCTTATGCGCTTTTCCGCCTGCTTTTAATGCAAGCTGCCCATTGCGCATCTCCCAGCCGCCCTTATTCTTCTCCTGATTCTCCCATTCTTTCGGGTAACCGACCCCTGGCTTCGTTTCAACGTTATTCCACCACATGTACTCGGCACCTGGACGATTCGTCCAGGTATTATTGCAGGTGACTGAACATGTGTGGCATCCGATACACTTATCCAGATTCATTACCATTCCAAACTGCGCTTTAATCTTCAAGCCAATCCACCTCTTCCCGGTCCATCCGGCGAATCTGAACCTGTTCATCCCGTTGGTTCCCCGTCGGACCATAGTAGTTGAAACCATAGCTTAATTGAGCATAGCCGCCGATCATCTGCGTCGGTTTGATATGAATGCGGGTTGGACTGTTGAACGTCCCGCCCCTGTCTTTGGTGATCTTTGATCCCGGTACATTAATAAGCCTGTCCTGGACATGGTACATGAATGCCACACCGCGCGGCAGCCTGTGACTCGTTACCGCCCTGGCCACCACAACACCGTTACGGTTATACATTTCCAGCCAATCATTATCCTTGATACCCACCTCTTCTGCGTCCTTGTTATTCATCCACACATGCGGCCCGCCGCGGAACAGTGTAAGCATGGGGAGAGCGTCCCCGAACATGCTGTGGAACGACCATTTGAAGTGCGGCGTCAAATATCTCAATGAAATTTCCGGCCGATCACTGTCCGGCCGCTCATCCCCGGTATAGAAAGTGGCCTTTTTAAGCGGCGGCTTGAATGTCGGCAGTTCTTCACCGAATTCCAGCATCGTTTCATGATCGAGATAGAAATGCTGCCGGCCGGTCAGCGTACGCCATGGCACCAGCCTTTCGACGTTCGTCGTGAATGCAGAATACCTTCTGTTGCCTTTGACTATCCCGCTGAAGGTGGGGGAGGTGATGACATGCTGCGGTCGATTGGTAATATCCGCAAAAGTGAAGTAATCCTCTTTCCGGTCTTTAGCAAGATCCACCAGTTTCTGTCCCGTTTTCTTCTCCATTGCTTCGAATCCTTTGACAGCAAGGGTCCCGCGGGTCGTACTTGATAATCCGAGCATTACCTCTGCAGCATCCACCCCTTCATAAAGCGTCGGCATCTCATCCGGCATGTCCGGCGCGCGGGAAGGACCGAGCAGAGCTCTCAGGCTTTCATACTCCTCGGAAGCATCCCATGAGTTCCCTTTGGATCCTATATTTTTCTTCACTGCAGGACCGAGGGTGATGAATTTGTCATAGATTCTGCTGTACTCGCGTTCGACAATATTCACTTTTGGAAAATTGATGCCGGGAATCGGATCGATACCTGTGCCTTTCCAATCCGGAACATGACCAAGCGGCTGTGCTATCTCATCGGGAGAGTCATGCATGAGCGGTGCAGTCACTGTATCATGGACTGTTGCAGGCAGATGCTCCCCGGCCATCTCGGAGAAGCGTTTAGCCAGTCTTTTGAATGTATCCCAGTCGGAACGCGCCTCCCACGGCGGTGTAATCGCCGCATTGAATGGATGGACGAACGGATGCATATCCGTCGAACTGAGGTCCTCCTTTTCATACCATGTTGCCGTCGGCAGAACGATATCGGAATAAAGTCCTGTGCCTGACATGCGGAAATCGGAATTGATCAACAGATCCAGTTTCCCGGTAGCCGAGGGGATATCCATATTCAATTCGACCGTCTCCAGATCCTCGTTTTCCCCACTCAGATTGTGGCCGTGTGTACCGAGAAGGTGCTTCAGGAAATATTCATGTCCCTTTGCAGAACTGCCCAGCAGGTTCGCGCGCCAGACGAACATCGTTTTCGGGAAATTGACTGGGTCATTGGGCGACTCGATCGCAAAATCCATTTCCTTGTTGACGACTGAATCCACTACACCCTGGATATTCCGGGAATCTTCACGGCCGGGATCGCTTAAACCGAGTGCATTCCGGTTGAACTGGGGATAGGACGGGAGCCAGCCCAGCCGTGCCGCGAGCACATTATAATCACCAAGGTTTTCATACTTTGTTTTTTCGGCAAGCGGCGAGGCTATATCTCTTGTTTTCTGTTCCTCATATTTCCATTGCTCTGTTGCAAAATAGAAAAACGAAGTCCCATTCTGGAGTCGGTTTGCGCCGCCCCAATCCTTGGCCATGGCAACAGTCTGCCATCCTTCATAAGGCCGGACTTTTTCCTGACCGACATAGTGTGCCCATCCACCGCCATTCACACCCTGGGAACCGGTAAGAAGCACAAGATTGAGTATGGCCCGGTAGATCGTATCTGAATGGTACCAGTGGTTGATTCCGGATCCCATGATAATCATCGATCTGCCGTTGCTGTCGATTGCGTTCTGGGCAAATTCTCTGGCAATCTGGGCGACCAGTGCCGGCTGTACGTTCGTATATTTCTCCTGCCATGCCGGCGTATAGGGACGGTCATCCTCATAGGTTGTCCGGGTATCTCCTGCAAGACCGCGATTGACACCGGTCTGCGCACACATGATGTCGAAGACGCTGGTTACAAGGACAGAGCCTTCGTCAGTTTCTATCTCTCTGACAGGTACGCTCCGTTTGAATATATAGTTTCCGGGCTCCTCGAATGCTGCAATACTTAGAGGTTCGATACGCTCTTCGGCACCAAGCAGCGTAAGGGCAGGTGAAATATTTTCCACGTCATTGACCGTGTCAGTCTTCCGCATGTTCCAATTCGCCCCGCCATCCCACCGGTGACCGATTGAACCATTCGGAACTGCGTAGGAACCCGTCTCTTCATCGTAGACAATCGTTTTCCAGTCAGCTTTTTCAGTATCGTATCCAAGATCGCTCGCACGCAGGAAACGATCCGCCTTATAGCCATCTGCCGTTTCCTTCAATCTGATCAGATACGGCAGGTCTGTATATGTTTTTGCGTAATCTTCAAAGTATGGAACAGTCTGATCGATATAGAACTCCTGAAGGATGACGTGGGTCATTGCCATGGCAATGGCACCGTCCATACCAGCCTTGACCGGCAGCCAGTTGTCGGCGAATTTTACGAATTCCGCCAGATCCGGTGCCACAGCCACCACCTTTGTCCCTTTGTAACGGGCTTCGACCATGAAATGGGAATCCGGTGTACGGGTCTGCGGCAGATTGGAGCCCCAGACGAGCATATAGCTGGAGTTATACCAGTCGGAACTCTCAGGGACATCGGTCTGCTCTCCCCAGACCTGCGGAGAAGCGGGTGGCAGATCGGCATACCAATCATAGAAACTGAGCAGCACACCACCGATCAGATTCAGAAATCTTGCGCCGCCGGCATAACTGACCATCGACATGGCCGGAATCGGCGAAAAGCCGAAGATGCGGTCAGGACCGTGCGTTTTCAATGTATAAATGAGCTGGGCTGAGATCAGTGTTTCCACTTCGTCCCATGTCGTCCGCACAAATCCTCCTTTGCCTCTGGCAAGTTTATAAACCCGGCTCGACTCTTCATTTTCTATGATGGCTGCCCAGGCTTTTACCGGGTCATCAGTTTCTTTAACAGCTTCACGCCAGAGCTTAAGCAAAGCGCTTCTTATATATGGAAACCGAACGCGGTGGGGACTGTAGGTATACCATGAGAAACTGGCTCCTCTCGGACAGCCGCGGGGTTCATATTCCGGCATCCCGGGACCGGTGGAAGGATAGTCTGTCTGCTGGGTTTCCCAGGCGATGATACCGTCTTTGACATGCACCTTCCAGCTGCATGAACCGGTACAGTTGACCCCGTGGGTAGTACGAACGACTTTATCATGCTGCCAGCGTCTGCGGTAATAGTTTTCGGTGCGCTGGCGATGTTTCGGAGATTTTTCACTATGTTCTGTTTCAGGTTGTGTTTTTCCTAAATATCGCAACTTCTGCAGTAGTGGCGGTACATTCTTTCTCATTGAATACACTCCTTATCTACTATCGGAAAATCTAACCAACTTAATTACAGATTAGCAGAAGCAAAATTCTTTGTCCATTAATACTCGGAATATTGCGAATATTTTATTTGGATGCAGATTTAACTTTCATAAAAATGCATTAAAATCCTGAAACATAATAAAGACAGTGAGGGGGAATGCTTGGTTACACGGGAGTCCGGGCCAGCGCTCAATAAAATCATTCTATAAGTTTCTTTTTGCAGAATCACCTTCCCATTATAAAAAGCCTGTGCTGATTTTATGCAGCACAGGCTTTTAACTCATTCTTCTGTAAATATATCTTCGCCATACCAGTCTTCCGATATCCCGGTCAGCGTACCATCCGCCTTCAGCTGTTCAATCACTTCATTGATATCTTCAATCAACGCTCTGTTTTCTTCGGTATCCTTGAAAGGGAGTCCCACCGGCTGGCTGCCGAAAGGTTCCCCTGCTATCTTGAGCGGAATGTCTTTATCATTGATCATTGCAAGAAGCTGTTCACGCCCAAAGATGTATGCATCAAGCTTCCCTGCGCCGACATCCCTGTAGACCACTTCATTATTTTCATAATCGACGATATTCCCACCATGGTCCGGGTATTGCTCATTCAGTACATTCTGGAAGTTTGTCCCCAGGATAGTACCGACATCAGCCCCCTCTATATCTTCAACAGATTTTATCTCTTCGTTTTCAGGTGCCACAGCAATTGCCGCTTTTGAATGGTAGTAGGGATCAGTGAATATGTACTTCTCTCCCCGTTCCGGCGTCAGCGCAAAATTACTGGCGGTATCTATATTTCCAGTATCCAGATTGGCAAGCACTCCTGTCCAGTCCGTGAGCACCCATTCTATTTCGTAACCGAGAGCATCAAAAATTGCATTGTATATATCCACATTAAATCCCTTCATCTCCCCGTCCTCCTGGAAAGACGTCGGATAACCATTCGGTGATGAACCAATTTTGATCACTTTTTCATTTTCCGATGCAGATGCCCCGTCTTCTCCATTACTGCACCCTGAAAGCACCATCAGTGCAGCCGCCACCAAAATCATCCATTTTTTCATTCTGTCCCCTCCTTGCACATTATAAAACATATCTAATGACTATGAATTAATAACAGTGTATCCTATACTCGCCACGGGAACAAGGTTATCGTGTATAGTTTTTTGAATGAATGCTTATAGAGAAGAGCTATAGATAATAAAACGCCACTGAATCATCAGCGGCGCTTCTTACTGTTCCCCAACAGCTTATTCAATTTCACTTTTCCTTTTTGGAACATTGGCACACCGACTTCAGCCAGAGTATACAGCGGCTTATTGATCACATAATCAAATTCACCTATCTTTTCACTGACTTCAGTACCCCATACTTTTTTGAACTGCCATAATCCAAAATGCGGTGATTCCTGCGGCGGCGAAACGCTGACGCCCCCGAAATCATAGGTTTTCGCACCATGATCACGCGCATACTTCATCATCTCAAACTGCATATTATGGTTTGGCAGATACTCGCGGTAACTGTCTGATGAAGCACCATATAAATAGTAGGATTTATGTCCCGACTGGGCGAGCAGTGCGCCGGACAGCACTACGCCGTCCGGATGTTCCTGTTTGATCACTTCGATTTCAACCAGCTGTTTTGAAAGTTTCTCTCTGCGGTTCTCCAGGTCTTTCAGCTGGTTCTCCTTTTTACTGCCGTCTTTTTTCCTGGCTGCCTTCTCAATATCCTTGTCCACTTTCAGCAGATCATTCTGGAGTGAGACAGAAACATCTTCCGGCATGAGTTTGACTAAAAACAGTTCCATATGCCCGTTCGGGTTCAAATGATCGTAAAGAGATTCGAAATAAGTGATGTCGCGTGTAAGGAAACCGTCACGTTCACCGGTCTCTTTCATCAGTTCCACAAATGTCTTAAGTTCATCACGCTCAGCCCTATAGACGACCGTGCCCCTGCGGGCGGCATTCCTGACTTTTGTACGGTTGTTGCGCTCAAAGCTTTGCAGCAGCTCTTTATCATCCTTATCAATGTCTGCAACCATTGTCTGACGGGGCTGGATATTATCCTTACTCATTCCATCCTGCAGACCGCGGTGACGGAAACCGAGGGTTTTCAAAAATTCAATCGTGTCCCGGTATTCTTCAAGCGGGAGATCCGGATCAATTTTAATTGCATAGGCATTTTCATCCTCGGCAATTTTCAAAGCTTCCCCGAGCATGAATTCAACGAGCTGCCTGTCATTAAAGTCACAGACAAACCCACGGGAAATATAGCAGAGCGTACTCGAGGCCCTCGGAACCTTTTTGAAGAGCAGCATCGCTGTCCCCAGTATTTCTCCATTTTCATTGCCCACGGCAATCCGTCTGGAATACCAGCCTGTCAGACGCTTGGACTGCGCCCAATCAGTTAATTGCAATAGATCACCGTTGGGATGCGATTCAACAAATCTATTATGTTCTTTATTAATAATATTCAACAATTTAAGCATAGTAATCTCCATTTCAGTAATATCTGATATAATTATTAGCATGAAAGGTGGCCGATGAATGAGACTTATAATTCTTGTCGTTCTAGCAGCTTTAAACATTTTCAGCATAATCCAACTGGGTCAGTATAACAGCGGAGACCTGATTGCACTGATGAGTGTGCGGATCATTCTCGCAGTGATTACATTCATGCTGAGCCTCGCCTATATGTTGGTACGGGGCACACGTTCAATGGTCATGATGAGTATCATCACTGCTCTGATTGCTCTTGCCCACATCGGTTTGATCATTTATATAAACTTGTAGATTGCGCCTTTATAGACCACTGACTCGCCGTCCGTTCCCACTTCCAGGGTAATGGACGGTTTCGCGTTTCGCGAAAGTTCCACACGCGTGTAATCATCTATCTGTCCTTCCCAGATGCCAAGGACATCGTAGAATGATTCCCAAAGGTGGATATCTTCTACATCATGCCGGACGGTAATTGACGGGCCGATAAAGTCCCCCCGCAATGCTTCAATGCGTTTCATGCGCTGCGCTTCGGGCTCATTCCACTGGATGAAGAATGGGAAAATTTCTTTGTCATGCTGAACATAAAGCAGTTTCCAGCTGATTGTTTCCCCATTTGTTGTACGCTCCATTTCAACCGGGCCTTCTACAGAAAAACCGTGTGCCCTGAAACGTTCGTCCAGTCCTTCAATATCATCGGTGCTGAGAGCATAACGGATGAATCCTTCTTCGTAATTTAATGAATCAATCGTACCGGCGAAAGATTCATTCCCATCTTTCAGATGCTGAGTGAACACCGCTTCATCTTCAATCGCTAAATACTCCACATATCTGTAATCAAAATATGAAAGCAGATTGACCGTGCCAAAACGTTCATGTCTCCCGCCTGAATGAATTGGAAGTACGGGCGTCCGCTCAACTTCTTCCAGCCGATTAACGTAATGTATGATGTGATCAAACTTTACCATCCGGGTCACCTCTTTTTTTAACTATATCATAATAACACGCATGCTCCACGAAATATACTGAAGCGAAAACAGCCCTTCCATATGGGAGGGCTGTCTCTCTTGCTTATGCTTTTATTACATTCGGATCTGTACTGTGCATTTGTTTCAGCTCTTTTTCACGTTCTTCCCTGGTCACGATACGTTCGCCGGTCTCAACATCGAAGAAATGCCCTTTATTCATATCAAAGGCGAATTTTACGACGTCTCCCGGATCCAGTTCGTTCCTCGCGTCTACACGGGAAATGAACTCTTGATTTTCAAGTTCGGAGTAAAGCATGATTTCAGAGCCCAGCAGTTCACTCACCTTGACTTCCACATTAAACGCAGAAGCAAGTGCTGATTCCACAAATAACGCTTCTTCTCTTATGTCCTCCGGCCGTATGCCGAACTTTACCGGCTGGTTATCATAACCTTCATTCATGAGCATACGGCGTTTTGCTTCCGGCACCGTGATGGCTGTGTCTCCGATGATCAGCTTTCCGTCTCTGATCTCGGCATCAAAGATGTTCATGGCAGGTGATCCGATAAACTGTGCCACAAAAACATTTTCCGGGAAATCATATACTTCCTTGGGACTGCCCACCTGCATGATATCCCCCTGATTCATGACGACTATTCTTGAAGCCATGGTCAATGCTTCCGTCTGGTCATGCGTGACATAGATAGTCGTTGTTTCCAGACGTTTATGAAGCTTAGTAATTTCCGCGCGCATCTGTACCCTGAGCTTTGCATCCAGGTTGGAGAGAGGCTCATCCATCAGGAAAACATTGGCTTCACGGACAATCGCGCGGCCCAATGCAACACGCTGCCTCTGTCCGCCGGACAGGGCTTTGGGTTTTCTATCCAGAAAATCTGTCAGACCGAGGATTTCAGCCGCTTTCTCAACACGCTCTTTTATCTCCGGTTTGGGTGTTTTTCTCAGCTTGAGACTGAAAGCCATATTATCGTACACGCTCATATGGGGATACAGCGCATAGTTCTGGAAAACCATTGCGATGTCCCTGTTTTTTGGCTCCACATCATTCATACGTTTCTCATCGATGTAGAAATCGCCGCCTGTAATATCTTCAAGCCCTGCAATCATGCGTAAAGTCGTAGATTTACCGCAGCCCGAAGGGCCGACTAAGACGATGAACTCGCCATCGTGTATTTCAAGATTGAAGTCGTGTACGACTGTAGGACCATTGTCATATGTCTTTTTTATACGTTCGAGTTTTATTTCAGCCATTGAACCACTCCTCTAAGCCCACCACATGTCAGTCGGCTTTTCTTTTATAATCACACTTTGCAAATTCCTTACTGCTGTCCGGAACCCTTCCTCAATGGACATCAGCCCGTCTTCATGTTCAATGGAGACAACGTGATCGTAGCCATACGTTCTGAGAGCGCTCATCATACCCGCCCATTCATCCATGCTGTGGCCGAGACCGACACTTCTGAATGTCCAGCTTCTGTCTTTGATTCTACCATAGGGATTCATATCGAGGTATCCGTACATATTCAGGTTTTCAGGATCGATATATGTGTCCTTGGCATGAAAATGGTGAATTGCTCCCTCTCTACCAAGTATTTTAATGGCCGCCACGGGATCGATGCCCTGCCACCACATATGGCTCGGATCGAAATTCGCTCCGATATACGGGTTCGTTCTCTTTCTGAGTTCGAGCATCGTGTGCGGGGAGTGTATCAGGAAGCCGCCATGGAGTTCCAGACCGATTTTCACATCATGCTTCTCAGCCAGTTCGCCAATCTCTTTCCAGTATGGAACAAGACGGTTCTCCCACTGCCATTCTTTGATCCGGGAATATTCTTCCGGCCACGGTGTTACCGGCCAGTTCACTGATGTGTCCGTTTCGTTGCCTGCCGGGGTGCCGCTGAAAGTATTGACGACAGGAACTTCCATAAGTGCCGCCAACTTGATTGTCTTACGCAGCGCCTCATCCGATTCATTCCGGAATGTATCATCCGGTGAAATCGGATTACCATGGCAGCTGAATGCACTGATGACCAGTCCCCGGTCTTCAAATTCACTCAGATATTCCCTGCGTGCATTCTCAGAATCGAGCAGCCTGTCTACATCACAGTGCGCATTCCCCGGATAACCGCCTGTACCTATTTCCACCGCATCCAGCCCGGATTCTTTTACATAATCCAGCATTTCCAAAAAGCTCATGTTCTGGAACAATGGATTAAAAACTCCCAGTTTCATGTATTAAACCTCCTAAAGTCTTACACTGCGTTGTTCTTTTGAACTTTTATAGACCGCTTCAATGATCTTTGATACTTCCTTTGCTTCATGAGATTTTACGCGAAGCGGCGTGTCGTATTTCACTGCAGATATGAAATCCTGCGCCTGCAGTCTGCTGTAGGGTTCGTCCACTTTAATATAATCTATGCGCATTGTCGTCATCAGATCTTCATCCGCCTGGTTCACTTTCATATCAAAAACATCCAGCCCGGCTTTCATGCCGGAAATGCTGATATGATTCTCGTCTTCGGGTATATTGGCAGCCCAGCTCGTTTCAAACAGCATCGATGCCCCATTATCGAACCGGATGAATGCACTCACATGATCTTCGACTTCAAATGTCTCCCTGTTGAAATGTCCCCATTCATTTACCGTGTTCGTCCTGCTGAGATGGTTATATGTAGAGCTTGAGACCTCCACCGGTTTCACATCTCCCATGAGGTACATCGCAAGATCGAGGAGATGACAGCCATAATCAATCAATGCACCGCCGCCCTGGAGCTCCTGGTTTGTGAATACACCCCAGCCGGGCACTTTACGGCGTCTCAGACCTTTGACACGTACAACAATCGGGTCGCCGATTATGCCCCGCTCAATAATTTTTTTGGAGGCGATCGCTTCTTTCATGAAACGGTAATGATACGCGATATGCAGTTTTACGCCGTTACGTGTTTCCGCTTCGATCATCCTGTCACACTCATCAGCCGTCAAAGCCATCGGCTTTTCACAGAGCACATGTTTTCCATGATTCATCGCATCGATACTGATCGGTGCATGAAACTTATTCGGTGTACAGATTACCACTGCATCCACATAAGGGTACATATCTTCGATATTCGCGAACACTTCAGGTATTCCCAGTTCATTCGCAACTTTCATCGCCCGTTCCTGATTGATGTCCTGCACTGCTGTAATTTCCACTTCATCCAATGTCCGGAAAGTCGGGATATGACGGCCGGTCGCAATGCCCCCGACGCCAATGAACCCCAGTCTGATTTTAGACATTCACAACACCTATTCTCCAGTAATGATTTTATGTGTTCTATCAGATTCAAATGCACTTAAGATGATTTGAACCGATTTTTTTGCGTCATGCGCCGTAACAGGCACCCTCTCATCTTTTTCCAGGGCGCTGATGAAACGGCCCATGACCTGGGAAGATTTGCTCTGTCCCGTGTCTTCATTCGTCTGGATGCCGCCGTAGTTCTCTTTCACCACTTCCCCGTCTGCCCCTGCGAATATAAATGAATATTTTTCGTCGTTGAGCAGACGCAGCACGCCCTTTTCTCCGTATATTACAGTCGAATTATCTTCCGCACCATAGAATGACCAGCTCGCCTGCAGGGTCCCGATCGCACTGGATTCAGTACGAAGGATGCACACTGCATTATCGTCAACATCGGAGAAATCTTTGTCTTCTTTGGAAATCAGCCCGCCGACTTCAACTACTTCTTCGTCCAGAAGAAATCTGATCAAATCGGCTTTATGCACTCCGAGATCCCCCATGGCTCCCATGGCCGCTTCCTCTTCTTTGAAGAACCAGCTGTCCCTGCCGTCAACACTCCATTTTTCAGGTCCCGGGTGGCCGAATGTCGTACGGAACGAATAAATCCTGCCCAGCCTGCCTGAAGCAATCCATTCCTTCGCAATTTCATGTTCCTTTACAAAACGCTGGTTATGTCCGATCATCAGCTGCCCGTCCGATCGATTCTCCGCTTCAATCATTGCATCCATTTCTTTTAAAGTCACACCCATCGGCTTTTCACACAGGACATGCTTGCCCGCTTCAAGCGCTGCAATTGCAATTTCAGCATGAAGATAGTTCGGTGTACACACACTCACGGCATCTACATTTTCATCAGCCAGAAGCTCCTTATAATCCTTATAGGCACCCCCGCCATAGAGTGTTCTCTGCTCCTCCGCCCGTTTCAGGACCCTGTCGCAGAAAGCAACCAGCTTAACATCTTTATTTTCACTGTATTCGGCAATGTGGCGTTTGACACCAATGCTGCCACACCCGATCACACCAACATTAATCATTGTGATTCCCCTTTATCTCTTCTAATGGTTCATAGTTTCCGTAGTAATGTCGTACTCCTTTAGGTGATCCAACCCAGTTCACACCATTTCGGATCACTTTCTGAACATTTTCATCATAGTAGGTCGGATGCGTTTCATGCCCGGGACGGAAATAGAAAATTTTGCCGTTTCCCCGTTTGAAGGTGCATGCGCTCCTGAAAACTTCCCCGCCTTCAAACCAGCTGAGCATGATCAGCTCATCGGGCATCGGAATATCAAAATGCTCACCATACATTTCCTCTTCAGGCAGCTCAAAATATTCACCCAGTCCCGCCGCAATCGGATGACTTGGATCCACTACCCAGAGACGTTCCTTCTCATTCGCCTCACGCCACTTCAAATCACATGACGTGCCCATCAGCAGCTTAAACGGCTTGGAAAAATGAGCCGAGTGAAGCACCACCAGTCCCATGCCTTCCCAAACACGCCTGCACACCTTCTCGGCAATTTCATCCGACACTTCATCGTGAGCTTTATGCCCCCACCATACAAGAACATCCGTCTCCTCCAGCACTTCATCACTCAGACCATGCTGATCCTCATCCAAAGTTGCCGTCGTCACATCATGCTCATTCAGGAAACCGGCAATCTGAGCATGAATTCCCTCAGGGTAAACCCCAGCCACTGCATCAGATTCCTTTTCATGTCTATATTCATTCCACACAGTCACATTCATCAGACATCCTCCTCATAGTAGATTGACGTTCGATAATTTCAGTTGGTACTGTAATATTCCTTTTAAATTTATCCGGATTATTTACCAGATCAATAATTTCACTGCTTGCTTCTTTACCCAATTCCTTCGGGAATATATTGACGACGGTTTGAGGAGGGGAAGCGAATTTCGTTAACAGAGAATCATTGAATGTTGCCGTTGCAACGTCTTTGGGAATACGTATTTTCAACTGGTATAATGCAGAAATAACTTTTGCATTAAGCACTGCATCCAAAGTTAATATCGCTTCGGGTGCATTGTGATTGAAAACATCATCCAGCATTTCTTTCAACATTTCGCTGTCCTTGCCGGGCTTTAGTATTTTCCCCTCAGTTGGAATACCGGATTCTTTCAAGGCCATTTCAAACCCTTCAATTCTATCCTGTGACACTGCGAATATGTCATTATCAACAATCATTCTTATATCCGTATATCCTTCATTTATCAGGAATTCCGTCATGGATTTCGCAGCAAAAACGTTGTCATTATCCACATAAATTCCATCATTGATATCAAATATATTCTTTCCGATAACGACGAATGGAAAATCAATCTCATGCAGATAATTTACAACCACATCATCTTTTTTGGAATAAAGAAGAATAAAGCCATCAACCTGCCTGGAATTAATCAACTCTTTAACCTCGTTTAAGAGCGCATCATCATCGGTCATAGATGTTGTCAAAGTTGAATAACCTTTCTTTCTGCATGTTTCGGAAACACCCAGGTTCACATCCGAAAAGAATGGATTCAGATTCACTTCATGAATCCCACTCTTTAATACCAGTCCGATGGTATATGACTGATTCGTAACCAAATTTCTTGCTGCTATATTAGGAGAATAACCGATATCCTCCATTATTTTCCTAACTTTTTTCTTTGTCGTATCACTTATTCCATCATGATCTTTTATCACTCTCGATACTGTGGAGGGTGAAACACTGGCTATTTTAGCCACATCCTTGATTGTTACCATATTGTGTTGCTCCTCCCGCTTACTTCACTGCACCATCAGATACTCCTTTGATTATATGCTTCTGGGCGATGAAATATCCAATAATCACTGGAATAATGGATATTGTTAATCCCGCAAGAGCAAGAGTCCACTGTTTAGTATACTGACCAAAGAACAGGAACAGTTTCAACGGTATCGTCTCCTCTCCTGAACCAAGCACAAGACTTGGAAGCAGGAAGTCATTCCATATCCATATGACATTCAGTATAGCGACCGTTATTCCAATCGGGCGTAACAGAGGAAATATCACATGCCAGAACGTCTGCCATTTTGTAGCGCCATCAATTTTCGCTGCTTCATCAAGTGAGACAGGAATGTTTTTTAAAGCGCCGTGATAGAGAAATAGAGAAAGTCCCGAGCCAAAACCGACATACATGAACATCAAACCACCCATATTAAGACTTTGCAAGTCGCTGAAAATCTTAACCAGTGGAATCATAACCGCCTGAAATGGGATAAGCATAGATGCAACAAACAGAAAGAAGATAAGACCGCTGATTTTGCTTTTATTCCTGGATAATGCGTAGGCTGCCATCGCTGATAAAAATACTATGCAGACGATACTAACCGTCGTAATCAGGAAAGAATTGAAAAATGTTCTTAAAAAGTCCAGTTCCTGGAATGCATTGACGAAGTTATCAACTATCGGTTCTGATGGTGGTGCCAGTGTATTTTCAAACATCTCACGCTTAGATTTAAATGCATTAACAATCATAATATAAAAAGGGGAGAGCCATAATAGTCCAAGAGCGATACCGAGGATTTCCAGTATTATACGGCCTCTCGTTTTTTTCTTTTTCATTATAGCTCCACCTCTTTCTTCTTATTGTAATATACTTGCGTAAGGCTGAGTATTGCTACAATTATGAAGAACACAACTGCTTTGGCTTGTGCCATCCCCATCGTATTCATCGCAAATGCGGTATCTACAATATCCATTGCAATCATTTTCGTCGAACCGCCCGGCCCCCCTCCGGTCAGAGACAAGTTTTGATCATAGATTTTAAATGCGCCTGAAAGTGTCAGGAACATGCTGACAGTGAATGCCGGCGCCACCAATGGCAGAATAACATTTTTCAGTTTCTGCATATAACTTGCGCCATCCATGTCTGCTGCTTCCAGCAGCTCATCCGGGATACTCTGGAGGTATGCAATATAAATAATCATGATGTAACCCGCCATCTGCCATACATGAAGAATGACCATTCCCCAAAAGCCTGTCGCCGGTGTTGCGAGCCATCCTTGGAGCATCTCCACACCCATAGCGTTTCCTATGAAATTAAAAATATCTGTAAAGATGAATTGCCATATAAAGCCCAGTATCAGGCCTCCGATGAGGTTGGGCATGAAGAATATGGTTCTTAACATGTTTTTCGATTTTATGTAACTCGTAACAATCAGAGCCAAAGAAAAACCGACCACATTAATAATGATGACCGTTACAATTGCATATTTAAAAGTGAACCATAATGCGTTCAGGAAAGTCGGATCGCTTAGCAGGTTTGCGTAATTGTCAAATCCTTTAAACACAGGGGTTTGGGCCATATCCCCTGACCACTCAGTCAGTGAATAATAGATTCCCCATATAAAAGGAACAACAACTACGATCAGCAAAGCCGCTAACACCGGAGCAAGGAATACCCAATACATCGGGTTTTTGGTTTTCATATATTAACACCTCTTTTTATGAAAGGAAGGAGCAAAAAATTTGCTCCTTTTGCCTCTTTCTATTAACGATTCTCTTCCCAGTAAGACTGAGAGTTTTCTATAACTTCATCCCAGGTAATTTCACCTGAGAGATACTGCTGGACATTGTTCCCAAATACATCTTCAGAGAAACCGGTTGGATAACCTAAGAAAACCCAACCACTTGTATTTCCTTCTGCAGTGTATTCATAGATTTCTTTTGAAAGCGGGTCTGAAATCTGTGATGTATCATAATCTTCATATGCAGGAATGAAATTGAATTCGTTTAATACAATATCTTTACCTTCATCAGATGTATACATCCAATCCAGGAACTCCACTGCTGCCTGCTGTACATCTTTTTCAGCCCCTGAGTTAACTACCCAGTATTGAGGCACTCCCACCGGCATTTTTGCTTCTCCGTCAACTGGAATCGGTAGGATTCCTGAGTTCTCTGCAACTTCCGGTGCTATCTGTTCGATTGAAGGGTAAGCCCAGTTACCTTGCTGTATCATTGCAACTTTACCCATGGAATAAAGGGCTTCCACCTGCTGAGAATAATCCAAGCTCAACACTGGTGTTACAGAATATTCCGCCTGCATATCAATATACGACTTAAGTTCATCAGAAAGTTCGAATTGGACCGTATCTGATTCAAATGCGTTCATTACATTATTATTAAATTCAGGAGCAAGGAAAGAACTGCTTGTATGGTTACCATACACCCATCTTTCCTTACCAGGGAACGCATACACTGCATCAAGGCCAAGCTCTTCTTTCATTCCATCAAGTTTTTCTGTTGCTGCCTGCAAGTCCTCCATTGTCGTAAGCTCTTCAGGATTGATACCAGCTTCTTCAAAGATTTGCTTGTTGTAAATCAGACCATAGCCTTCAAGATTATAAGGGATACCGTATACCTGATCATCTATCGTCACCGGATCCAAAGTACCATCAAGCGCTGTATCTATAGCTTTTGAATCTTCAATTGGTGCGATACGGTCTTTATGGTCTTCGTAATCCTGCGGACCGCCGATGTTGAAGATATCAGGTTCTTCACCTGATGCAATTTTAGACTTAAGTGTTGCACCGTAATCGTTCCCGCCTCCAACAGTTTCAACATTGATCGTTACATCAGGGTTCTCTTCTTCATATTTAGCTACCAGATCTTCAAACTGTTCACGAAATTCAACTTTAAACTGATAAAGATCGATTGTTACTTCGCCGTCATCTTCACTGCCTTCTGAAATAGATCCACCACCATCGCCACTGTTACCGCATGCCCCTAGAACAAGAGTCAACGATAATAATAATGAATAACCCCACTTTGTTTTAGACATTTGAGCTCCTCCTCATTTATGTAAGCGTTGTCAATCGCTGTATAAATGATTATATATTCAGAAAACAATTAAGTCAAGCATTTATTGCAAACGATTGCATTAATAGTTTCACTGATTTTACAACAAAAATTAAGGATACTAACCTTATATTTATGATTTCTATTGCAAACGATTGCTCAAAACAGCACTGTTACCGCATTCCTCTTATTACAAAAAACCCAGAATCTATCTGGCATAGATTCTGGGTCGGATCTGATGATCATTTAATTAAATGATTCCTTCTTTTTGTTCCTGGCTGGAGTATTTCAAAACATCTCTTGCAAAGTCGTTCATATCCCCCACATATTCGAAAGTGCCTTTCAATACCGGATAAATATTTTTGATTCCAGCCTCGCCGAGTGTCGATACGATGAAGGAAATGACATTTAATTTTCTCAATTTGAATACAGTGCTGAACACTGTTGCCAGATGACTGATATATTCTTTTGATTTCATTCCGGTTTTATCTGTATCTTTGGCCTGATTGATGTAATCTGCTGCCCTGGGTATGGGTTTACTGATGATTTCACCATCTTCCGGTGACACCTGGAAATGCGCTTCGGTCATTTCTTCTATAGAACGGTAAGCCCTGCTTAAGATAATATCTTTTAATCCGGGCGATAACAGTTTCGTCGCGAGGGTGTTGAGTTTTTTATTCAAAAATTTCTCCATATATTCTGCACTCCCGGTCCTGTGATTGAACTCTTTGTCCTTGGAGTCGAATATCGGCTGGAGCGCAGCTTTGACACCTTCTATGCCCAAATCGTCTTTTACACTTACAAAATGATAATGGAGCGGCTGATCCAGGTGCTTTTTGAATGTGACATGCAACTCTGTATCCTTATCATGCATAAGCAGCTCCTGTTGCTTCGTGCCCGAGACATCAACGAGTGTATCTGATTTGTTGTAGATGAAGATTATGTTGATGTTCCGCTTTGCCAAAAAGCGGATTATTTCTTCATCAGCTTCTCTGATTTTTGATGAAAATACATATAGGACATGCCTGATATCCGCTTTTTTTATTAATTTCTTATATTGCTTCGGAGAATATTCTGTTGTACCCACTCCCGGAAAATCAAGAATCTGCCCATGGCTTCCATATTTATGCGAAGTGATGGTACGGGTGGCATCGGTCTGGGTGGAAATATGTGTATCCTCTCCTGCCAATGCGCTGACCAGTGCGCTCTTTCCGGCATCTACCTGGCCGAGGATCCCGACCCGGTAATCGATTGTACCCTCAACGTATTTATGAAAAGATTTAACTAAAGGATGTTCGGCGACCATAACACTCACCTCTGTTTATATAGTATCTTTATTCTCTTTACCCATAAAATAGCTTATTAAGAGACCGGCAGTGAATACGAGGACTGTAATCATCCAGGAGAGCAGTGTCTCGGGCAGTCCGGGGTAGATTGCAAATACGGATCCCATGACCAGACCGAGAATCAGTGCATATGTTAAATAAGTATAGTGCCTCAGCATGTACTGGATGATACGGCTCGCCACAAGCAGCCCTGCGACTATGCCCAGACCCGCTGCAATCAGCACCGGCAGGACACTGAAGTTAAACGACGTAAGTTCACTCAGCGAATAGATGATGATGGAGTAGGAACCGAGGAGCAGGAGTACGAGCGATCCCGAAATCCCCGGAAGCAGCATTGTTGCCGATCCCAGCATGCCGCTGAAGAACAGTTTTATGAGCAGGGGAGCCGTGATCGAGATCTCCTCTATCGGCACCTCGTCTGCGCGCATCATACCCATGAAAAACAGTCCCGCCACCGCAATGATGATCAGTATATAATGCGGGGCTCTGAATTCCACCTTATAGTTGGATATCCTCAGCATCATCGGTACCACACCCAAAATCAATCCCATGAAAAACCAATGCACCGGCATCATATGGTTTCTCAGTAAGTAATCAATGAGTGATGACATTGATAATATGGCGATGCCCATACCGATGACGAGTGGAATCAGAAAGATGACCGCCTTTTTGTAATGCCTGGAGACGACCTTGCTGACTGCACCTAGAAACTGGTCATAAATACCAAGGAGCAGTGCCATCGTACCGCTGCTCACACCGGGGATAAGCTCACATACCCCCATTAGAAATCCTTTTATTATATTTACCCATTTGAACATGTTTTAAATTACCTCTCGAATTCACAGTTAGTTTTATTTTCCATACGATTGTAGCATATTATCGGTTCATTTCATCATTTGCAGGGCACTCTGGTTTGATAATACGTTTTCATATTGTTATAACTAATCTAACAGATTAATCGATGGGAGATATTGATGTGAGAGATTTAGGTATATATTTCGGAACGTTTGCCCCCTGCCACGTTGGACACTTTGAGCAGATTGTCCGGGCTAAGCGTGAGAACAGGCACGCACTTGTCATTGTCAGCGGGTATGAAGGTGACCGCGGCAATACATACGCGATGTCTCTTGATAACAGAGTAAAAGCGATGCGGCAGCTGCTGCGGAATGATAAAAACGTGTCAGTCATCAAATTGGATGAAACGGAGATCCCAAGATATCCCCACGGTTGGGGGCCATGGCTTGAAATGCTTGCTGAAAAAATTTCCGCAGGCATCGCTGCACTGGATTTTGAAGTGGATGAGATGACCTATTACGTGGGTGAAGAAGAATATATCGAGCCGCTTCAGAATTTTTTTGACGGCAGATGGACTGAAATTGTTACGCATATCACTATGGTGGACCGTAAAATTTTAGGGATCAGCGGTACGAGTATACGGGAAGAACCCATATTGAACTGGGATTATGTCACAAGACCATTCAGAAGGTTTTTCGTCCAGAATGTACTGGTGCTAGGCGCTCCCGGAACAGGCAAAACATCACTTGTCCATGATTTGGCCCGAAGATATTCCACCAGCTATTCGACAGAATATGCAAAGGAATACCGCATAAGCCAGCATGTTGCCGCTGATGAATTGGACGTCAAGGATTTTCATGCAGTCGGCATCGGGCAGTTCGAAAATAATAAAAAACATATCCACTCCCCCGGAACAAGAAAGGTATTTTTTGCGGATACCGATGTGATGATGACGAAAATATATATGAAGATGCATGCAGTCGGAGATGAATTCCATCAGCTGAAATCAGTGTTCGACTACTTCATCCATTTGCAGAACTGGTCGCTCATCCTTGTACTGCCTCCGAAAGAAGACGTGACGGACGACGGCTACTCTGTCACAATGCATGGCATGATTCTGGATGAAATAAAACTGCAGGGATTGGAAGATATTACGCATGTGCTCGAAGGGGAATCATATAGAAACCAATATCAGGAAGCACACACTCTTGTAGATGAAATCCTCAAAGATGGTAAAGATAATTAAGTGGAAACGCATTTATTTGTATAATTACACTAATTGGGTGGATACGGCTATATATTGATGGAAAATACAGAAAACTTTGTTATCATAATTAACATCTATCTAATGGAGGAAGATTAAATGGAACAAACACTATTGCTCACACCTGGCCCAACACCGATTCCACCACAAGTTTCAAGCCGTATGTCTGAAGGCATGATCGGCCATCGTTCAAATGATTTCAACCATCTCATGGAAAATATCCAGCCTAAATTGAAGACTCTCCTCGGAACGAAGGACTCCGTTGCCATCCTTTCCTCAAGTGGTACAAGTGCACTGGAAGCTGCGATGGTCAATCTTGTAAAACCCGATGAATCAATTGTAATTATTGTGAGTGGCGCCTTTGGGGACCGCTTCAAAAATATCGCCGGCACTTATCCATTCGATGTACATGTGTATGACGTAGAATGGGGAGAAGCAGCAGATCCAAAAAAATTCAAAGACTTCCTGAATGAAAAAAAGAACATTAAAGCTGTGTTCTCCCAGTCATGTGAGACGTCCACCGCCGTCATCCACCCTTTGAATGCTCTCGGTAAAGCCGTTAAATCCTACAATGAAGAAACTTTGTTCATCGTTGACGGCGTAAGCATCGTCGGAGGCATGGAATTCGACATGGAAAAAGATAATATCGACTGTCTGGTCACAGGAAGCCAGAAAGCGCTGATGCTTCCTCCGGGCATCGCATTTGTTGCGATGAACGAAACAGCAAGACAAAAATCAGCTGATAATGATCTGCCCCGTTTTTACCTGGATATCAACCGGTACTTCAAAGCACTGGATGATCAGTCCACGCCATTTACACCAGCCGTTTCTTTAATACAGGGACTGGAGAGGGTTCTCGAAATTTATGAAGAGGATGGGGTTGAATCCGTGTTTGAACGCCATGTGAAAATGCGCGATATGCTAAGGGCCGGCCTCCGGGCACTTGATCTGGAAATGCTGGTGGCTGATGAGTATGCCTCTCCCACCGTCACAGCATTCAAATCAGATGAGGATGAGCTGAAAGTGATCAAAGACAAACTTAAAAATGATCATCAGATTACCATAGCCGGCGGCCAGAAAGAGCTCAAAGGCAAAATTCTCCGCATAGGGCATATGGGCTACATGTTCCCTCACGATATGATCCGTGTACTTGCTGCACTTGAAGCGGTACTCAGTGATTACAGAAATGAAAAATACTATGGAAAAGCACTCGCTGCTGCACAGGAGGAATATTATGGAAAATTATAAAATACTCGTGCTCGATCCTGTAAGTGAAGATGGCATCAAAGAACTTCTGGATCACCCCAATTATGATGTGGATATAAACACCGGACTCAGCGAAAAAGAAATTCTGGAAATCGTCCATGAATATCACGCGCTGATTGTACGCAGTCAGACGACGGTCACAGAAGAGATAATCCGCTATGCACGCACGCTTAAGGTCATTGCCCGCGCCGGTGTCGGCATCGACAATATTGATATCGAAGCTGCGACGAAGCATGGTGTTATCGTCATCAACGCACCGGACGGCAATACGATCAGCGCGACTGAACACACAATGGCGATGATGCTGTCCCTGACCCGTGATATCCCGGCTGCCCATAAAGAATTATCAGAAGGTAAATGGAACAGAAAAGGGCATAAGGGAACAGAAATGTACGGCAAGACACTGGGGATCATCGGTGTCGGTAAAATCGGTTTCGGTGTCGCCAAGCGTGCCCAGAGCTTCGGCATGAGAATCATTGCTTTCGATCCATACTTATCCGATGACAAGGCGCAGGAAGCTGAAATAGAGAAGATGGAAGTCGATGAAATTGCAGAACAGGCGGATTTTCTTACTGTACACACTCCGCTTACACCACAGACAAAAGGAATTGTAGGTGCAGACTTTTTCGAGAAGACAAAACCAGGACTGAAGATCGTCAATGTCGCCCGCGGCGGAATCATCGATGAAAAAGCCTTGGTTAATGCATTGAATGAAGGGCAGATCGACGGTGCCGCACTTGATGTATTCGAAGAGGAACCACCGACAGACCAGGAATTACTCAGTCACCCTAAAATTGTGGTCACCCCTCACCTCGGCGCTTCCACAGTGGAAGCACAGGAGAAGGTTGCAATCAGTGTGTCCCGGGAAATCATCGATATTCTTGAAAACAATACAATCATACACGCTGTGAATGCGCCGCGTATCAGCGAAAATATCAATAATGAACTGAAACCGTATATCAATATTGCAAATCATATGGGTGAAGTGGGTATCCAGATGATGAATCGTCCCCCTGCAGAAATCAAACTGAAATATCATGGGGAACTTGCACTGGATGATACAAGCATGCTGACACGTTCATTCGTTGCAAGTCTGCTCAAACCTCATCTGGGGGAAAACGTCAATATTATAAACGCCCTTTATCTGCTGCAGGAGCAGGATGTAGTATATAAAGTGGAGAAAAAAGGAAAAGCACACGGATACAGCAACTATCTGGAAGCGGAACTGATCAATGAAGATGAAACACTCATCCTCGGTGCAAGTGTACTTAACGGATACGGGGAACGCATTGTTAAAATCAATGAATTCCAAGTAGATATCAAACCTACAAAACACCTGCTGTTCATAGACCACCAGGACCGCCCGGGAATCATCGGTGAAATGGGCATCACACTCGGAACACATAAAGTCAACATTGCGAGCATGCAGCTCGGAAGACATGATGCGGGTGGAAATGCACTACTCTCCCTCTCTCTTGATCAGGGAGTGAACGATGAAGCGATGGAGGAATTGAGCGGAATCGAAGGGTTCAATGGACTGAAACAGGTAGATTTATCATAATATGCAAAAAACCATCACAATCATTTGTGATGGTTTTTAAGTATGATTTCTTCTGTTTCCAAAACGGAGTCCACCATGTTCGTCACTCCGAGATCTTCGAAGCTTGGGATGATTTCTTTTCCTGTGAGTCCTGTCAGTGTTGCGATGAAATCTGCACCGATGGCATCTGCACAATAGAAATCCGCTATGGAATCCCCGATAATGAATAACTTATCATCGGATAAATTGCGTTTATTCACCGCATCATTGAAATAAGATTCATCATGCTCATAGAGACTCCAAAGATAGCTGTATGGATGAGGTTTGGCCAGAGAGACGTCAATACCTTCTGTACCTTCAGCAGCAAGCACTTCGGAAGCAGTGGAAACTCTGTTGTTTCTGAAAAGGTCCATGAGCCCCTGTTGATGGAACGGAATCAATGTCTCCTGTCTCGGTCTGCCCGTGGCTACTCCAATCTCTACACCGGCTGCGAGAAGCCGTTTGAGCATATCTTTAATATCTTCAGGATGACGAATCCATTCTTCATCGTTGATGAATCCTTGCTTTTCTTCTTCTTCGGCTTCCCTTCCCGTAGATGTTTTAACACCATTGCTTCCAAGATACCATTCCTGATATTTGTATTGGCCGGTGCTCCAGATCGGGCCATGCATGTCAAAAATTTCCGGATTTGTAATATCAATTCTCTGTCGCGCATATTCAATCAGTTCCGTATAGATAGTATCTTTTGTATAATTCCCTTCTTTGAGGAAATCCACAACCTGGTTGTAGTCCACTTCCAAATCACCAAGCATCTCACCGACTTTGTAGATGTCAGAGATATCCACATTATCTACACTGATATTGGACTGCTTGATGAGATTGATATACAGAACGGAAAATGTGACAAAAAGCATATCCCAGTTAGAGTTGAGTCCCATTTTTTTGAACCGTTCCAGCACTTCATCATCACTGAAAGTAGACGCGCGGATCAAATCAATTTCCTCATCTGTATAATCAATTTTAAATTTTTCTTTTCCCAAATTTAAATATCTGGGACTGTAGAGCATTTCATGTACTGCCAGTGCGGAAACATCGAAACACCTTTCCTCACTGAGAAACACCCCGTCAACATCGAATAATACCACAGTCACAGCCAATTCCTCCTATTCACAGTTGTTTTAGGTTAAGTATTAGTTTCTCACATTGCTCCTTCTATGTCGACTGAACTTTTCCATAATTCAATACATTGTTATTTCTGCCACAAACTCTATACTAAAAGTAGATTGTTAAGACTTTGTTAAAAAATTTTAAAAATTCTATTAAAGGTCACATTATTGCAAATGTAAGAATTTAACCCGGGTTAATTTATTTATTTTAATGCATTTTGTCAAATTCCATCCTATAATGAAAATCGTAACAAGTATTGTAAATTACACGTAAAATTAATTAAATTATTGTAAAGGCGCCAAGGTGCCTAAGTGGGGGAATATTTATGGAACTCAGTCCGATGGAAGTCATCTTTCTATTTTTAGGCGGACTAGGTATTTTTCTTTATGGTATTAAAATGATGGGCGATGGTCTTCAGGCAGCAGCCGGGGACCGTCTCCGCGAAATCCTGAACCGCATGACATCCAATCCATTGCTGGGTGTTCTTGCCGGGATTATTGTTACCGGGCTGATACAGAGCAGCTCAGGGACTACGGTCATTACAATCGGACTCGTTTCAGCCGGTTTCATGACACTCAGGCAGGCTATTGGTGTCATTATGGGTGCAAATATTGGTACGACGATCACTGCATTTCTAATCGGCTTGGATATAGGTGAGTATTCACTGCCTATCCTCGCACTCGGTACATTTATGATTTTCTTCCTCGGTAACAGACCGAAAGCAATCAACCTTGGCCGCGTACTGTTCGGCTTTGGTGCCTTATTCTACGGTCTGGATCTGATGAGCCAGGGAGTCAAGCCTCTCGCAAACCTGGAAGCATTTACTGACATGATGCTGACGATGTCCCATAATCCGATCCTTGGTGTTGCTGTTGGTGCAATAATGACGGTTATTGTTCAGAGTTCCAGTGCAACAATCGCGATTCTTCAGGGATTCTATGCCAATGATCTTCTCGAACTGGGCGCGGCGCTTCCAATCTTGCTGGGGGATAACCTGGGTACAACGATCACTGCAGTTCTTGCAGCGCTTGTAGGTTCAATCGCAGCAAAGCGTGCAGCTATGGTACACGTTATGTTCAATCTGATCGGTGCGGTCGTATTCATCATCATCATGCCGCTCTTTGTAAGATATGTTGAATTCCTCCAGGGAGCATTGTCGTTGAATCCGGAAATGACCATTGCTTTTGCGCACGGTTCTTTCAACATTACGAACACGCTGATGCAGCTGCCGTTCATATTCGCAATGGCATGGCTGGTTACAAAAATCATACCCGGCAAGGATTTTTCAGAAGAATTCCAGCCGAACCAGCTCGATCCTCTGCTCTTGAAAAATTCACCCGGCATTGCCCTTCAGGGTGCACAGAATGAAGTTAAGAATCTTGGTAATCTGACACTCAGCATTTTAGATGATGCACAAAACTTCAGTAACACTGGAGACAATAAAAAGTATAAAGAAATCAAAGAGAAAATCAATGTCGTGGAGACGCTACAGGACAGCATCAAAAAATATCTGATCGATGCTTCTAAATATGACATCAGCAGTGAAGATATCGAGAGACAGGCAACGTTGCTTGAAATCACGCGTATCTTGTATAAAGTAAGCATACAGATCAATGACTATACTGAATCCTACAACAAGAAGTTCAAAGAAAAGATCGAGATCTCCGAGGAAGCACAGGAAGGTCTGCAGAATCTTTATGAACATGTTTATAAGTCATTCAAGAAATCCATCGATTCTCTGGATATATACAGTCCACAGGAATTGGAGGAAGTCATCCGACTCAGCCAGAAATCTTATAAGATTGAAAACAAGCTCAGAAAGCAGCATGTCAAACGACTTAATAGAGGCGTGTGTTCTACGGATGGCGGTCTGCTCTATGTAGATCTCATCAGCAATCTCGAACGGATTGGCTATAATGCCAGAAATATTTCCGAAACGAATCTTGATGCAGATCATGATGAATTGACCGAAGATTTTACAATATATGAATAAAAATCAAAATCCCGATGCTGGAGCATCGGGATTTTTTATGCTTTGCCTTTTAACATGCCATACCAATACATGATGGGGAGCATATTTTTTTTGAACTGGTACAGGAATTTCTTGTCGTCGGACTGGTCGAGGAACGTAGTTTCTTCAGGAATTCTGTCATAACCGAATTCAGCCAGTATGAGTTCACCGTATTCAGTTGCAATCGGACATGCAGTTTTACCATCATACTCATGGGATGGCTCTTTGTCATTCATCCGGTCCAGCAGGTTCTCCACCAGAACAGGCATCTGCTTTCTGACTGCACCGCCCATCTTGACTGTCGGCAGACTGGAGGAATCTCCCAATGAAAATACTGTTGTATAAGTTTTGTGCATCATTGTATAGGGATCGACATCCACCCATCCTTCTTCATCAAGAAGATTGGAATCATCAAGAACAGAAGGACCATGCATTGGCGGAGTAACAACGATCATTTCGAATGACTCAGTACTCTTTTCTCCCGTTTGGGCATTCTCGAAAACAGCTTTTTTCTCACTCGCATCTATTTTTATTAATTCCTGATTCAATTCATAGTCAATGTTTTTTTCATCCATCTGCTCACGCAGACTGTCGTCATATTTCTTTACTTCAAATATTTCCTGTTTGCCGCTCCGAAAAACAATGTCCGCACTTCTCTCCCTGCTTTTTAAAAAGTTATCCATTGTAAACAGCGAGTTCTCAGCAGAGACACCGCCTTTGATTTTCGATTTTGGCTTCGTGACGATTATATTTCCCGATGTCACTTTGGTCAGTGTGTCATAAGTGTATTCCACATGATCCACCAGATAGTTTGTGCAGATACCACTGGTGCCGAGTGCTTCAGGAAGACCTTCTATCGCTTCATAATTCAATTCAATCCCAAGAGCGACTACAAGAAAATCATATTCGATATTATAATCCCCCGCCTTTACAACCCGGCCTACGGGAGCAACTCGTTCTACTCTCTCCTGCAGCCACTTTGAACCTTTCGGCAATACTTTTTCCATAGGCTTCCAGGTGGATTCCAGATTTACTTCTCCACTCCCGACCAACGGCCATGCCGGCTGGAAATAGTGATAATCGTCCGGCTCAATGATGAGTATTTCATTCTTCAGATTTTTATTTTTACTTAAAATCCTGCTCGCAGTCGATATGCCGCCTGCACCGCCGCCGAGAATAACGAGTTTATAATGATTCTTCATCCTTATACCTCCGTCTTTTTTAACTCCATTCCCTCACATGACGTGTTTCATGCACAATCTTTCAATGTGATTGTACATTTTCACTCTTAATACTAGAATGTAAACAGAGGGGGAATTTTATGAACATAGAGGAGAAATTGACTCTTTTTAAAAATGAAGTGGGTAAAGTGATTATAGGACATGAAAAAGTAATTGAACTCGTCTTCGTCAGCATGCTGCAAAAAGGACATATTCTTTTTGAAAGTGTGCCCGGCACAGGGAAAACCATGCTTTCCAAAGCAGTTGCAAAGGCGATAGGCGGATCTTTTAAAAGAATCCAGTTTACACCGGATGTACTGCCTTCCGACATTACAGGTCTCAACATATATAATCCCAAAACACAGGAATTTGAATTGCGTAGAGGACCGGTCGATACTGATATACTGCTTGCAGATGAAATCAACAGGGCCACACCCAGAACTCAGTCGGCACTGCTCGAAGTAATGGAGGAGAAACAGGTGACGATAGATGGTGAACGCATTCCTGTAAGTGAGCCCTTCATCGTTCTCGCTACACAAAATCCTATTGAGTCCAAACAGGGCACCTTTGATCTGCCCGAAGCACAGATGGACCGCTTTCTGATGAAAATAGATCTGGGTTACCCTTCAAGGGAAGAAGAAAAATTAATGCTTGATACTCATGGTGTAAAAAATGCCCTGGATGGGATAAATCCAGTGTTTCAAAAAGATGAAATCATTGAATTGCAGCACCGGTTATCCGAAGTGGAAGTAAATGAAACCGTTCAGGATTATATTCTTGATCTTATTTATAATTCGAGAAATCATGAGCATATCGAACTCGGTGTATCGCCACGCGGTACCATCGCTCTGATGCAGGCTGCCAAAGGGATTGCACTGCTTAGAAACAGATATTATTTAACGCCTGAGGATGTTAAATATATCGCACCATTCGTGCTTGGTCACCGCCTGGTATTGAATATCGAAGGCATGACTATTACAGATTCCACTGCGATAATCGAGGACATTATCAACTCCTCAGAAGTGCCTGTTGAATACGGAGTCGCAAGAGATGAAATTTAAAATTGATTTTAAAAATTCAAGGACCATGACATTTTTCATCGGCTCTGTTGTCATTCTCTTCATTCTGAATATTTTTTATGGGATAACTCTGAACATTATGATTGCCGTTTCATTGGGCTTTTTCATATCCTTTGCATTACTGAGCTATTTATATGAAAAAAATGTTGCGCAAAAGCTCAGACTCGAAATACTGAATAAAGAGATACGCATCTATAAAAACCAGGAAGACAGCATTCGGATCAAAATAACGCAGGAAGGCATCATGCCTATACTCGGTGGAAAGATATCTTTGTCAGCCGGGGATGACATCCGATTTGTGAATGATATATCTACTGGAATCAGACAGCATACCGTTACTGCAATTACATTCACAGTAATGCCGAAGAGTTCAATCATCATTGAAGTGCCCTTTACGGGATATTCAAGAGGGGTGAGCAAGATTGTCAAAGCGGAAATAAACATCCCGCAGATTTTTGGATTCAACACCCTTGATCTCAAACAAACCGGCAGGCCTGATCATGAAATCATCGTTTACCCTGATCGTTATGCCGTACATAATGAAGGGATGGAAAATCAGATGATCCAGGGAAGTTTCATGCAGCAGAATGCGTTGTTCTCTGATCCTTTGAGGCCAACCGGTACAAGGAATTACCTTCCAGAAGACAGCATGCGTGCTATCCACTGGAAAGCCTCCGCAAAAACCGGAGAACTGCAAACCAGACTTTACGAAAAGACAACTAAAATAACATGGATGATACTGATTAATTTACGGTCTGAAAATTCTTATGCACCACCAAAAAACATCGAGGAAACATTCGAGAAAATCACATTTATCACCGGCAGGGCAACCGAAGCCGGAATACCTTATAAAATCATCACAAATATGGTGATGATGGACAACCGCACATTTTTCAAGTTGGATGAAGGTGAGGGTAAATTGCATTTTAAACATACTCTGGAAACACTTGCACGTATCAATACTGTTACTTATACCCTCAGTTTCGAACGCTTGCTGAGGTATGTGCAGCTGCATGAAGAACTCTCCACACATGTTATATTTACAGGAATTGCCGATACTTCCATTTCAGCAGACCTTTCGATTTTAAAAACAAAAGGTGCCAATGTATTTCAATTGAACGAGTATGGCATCACCCCTTTTAAGGCTGACAGCAGCGAGGGGGGCCGTACATGAAAAGATTAAAGTATATTTGCCAGTTTAGCCATACTTATCTTACTGATATGTTTTTATTGTTGTTCATCGTTCTCCTCCTCAATGTACATAACGGGAAAGAAGCGCTGATCCTCCCGTTCATAACGCTTGTCGTATTGATGATGATTGTGAGTTTTTTCATTGTCAGTCGGTTCAGGCCCGTAAGAATATACTTCATGTTGCCGGTTGTGCTGATTGTTGCTCTCGGTTTCGGCTTTAACTGGCTCGCAGCATTGCTGGTTGCCTATCTGCCGATATGGAGACTGGAATACCTGCATGATGATGTCGATAATTCATTTTCCAAAGTAACGCTCATCGTTACTTTTCTACTGCTTATCGCTACAAATGTCCTGACAACAGAAGCCACGATTGCTTATTCACCATATTTTCATTTAATTTTTCTGAGTCTTATAATTTTCTTTTTTACAGGCAGAATCATCGTTCATCTGATTGGTAACGGGTACCCGACACATGAAAATTGTTACATGTTCACCATACTTTCAGCACCGTTTATACTGATCGGTGTTTTCCTTGGCCTGATGTATCACTATATTGTGTTCGCAGCAAAATATACCGTTGTATTGCTTTTAAATGGATTCATATTTCTGCTCCGTCCATTTTTTCACATGCTTGAAAATGTTGAAATTGAATTACCTGAATTAGAAAAGGAGAATGTTCCTGAGGGCCGGGAAGGGGAAGAAGTCCAGCCGGAATTCGATCAGACATCAGCTTTTTCACAGATGCCTGCCGATACCATACTGGCTACTCTGTTCATTATTGCAGTCATTGCTGTCCTTTATGTTTATTATAAAAAAAGGAACAAGCCGTCTGTCGGTAAAAATAACGGTGAAATGAATTCTTCCGCTTCGATTTTCCACTCAAAAAATAAGATAAAGCGTGAAATAGCAAAAGCACCCGACAGCCGGGTGAGGAGAGTATATTTTGAATTTGAAAAATGGCTGGCATCAAAAAACCTGGGACGTTATCACAACGAAACAATTACAGAATGGATCCAACGCCTCGGGCTAAATGAAATCATTGATAAAGAGAGACTGAGTATTTATATGGAGACACGTTATAGAGATGCTGAAGTGACAGATGACGAATACCGTCGATACAAAGAAAACATCCGATCGATGAAGAAAGACATCACAACATATCTTAAAAATCATTAAATAACGTCCGGGGGATTTCCCGGACGTTATTTTAGTATTGATTAAGATACTGATTGATTTCCCATTCTGATACTTGAGAACGGTACATATCCCACTCCACGCTCTTATTGCCGTGGAACTGTCTGTATATATGGGGCCCAAGTGCATCCTGGATGACTCTATCTTCTCTGAGTGCCTTCAGGGCAGTGTAGAGTGTGGACGGGAGATCTTCCACCCCTACAGCTTCACGCTCTTCACGCGTCATTTCATAAATATTTTCATTCACCGGTGAAGGCAGGTCGGTTCTATGCTTTATACCTTCTAATCCCGCCATCAGGATGGCTGCAAGAGCCAGGTAAGGATTGGCAGATGGATCGACCGACCTCACTTCTGCACGCGTTGAAAGACCGCGGGAGCTTGGTATTCTGAGCAATGGCGAACGGTTCTTGCCACTCCAGGCGATATAGCTCGGCGCTTCATAACCCGGCACCAGACGTTTATAGGAGTTCACCAATGGATTACAAATTGCTGTGAATCCTCTCGCATGTTTTAAAATACCTGCCATGAAGTATCTCATATCCTGACTGAGTCCAATTTCATCATTTTCATCATAGAATGCATTTTCTTTTCCTTTGAAGAGAGAAACATTGAAATGCATTCCGTTGCCGTTAATGCCGTATAAAGGTTTCGGCATAAATGTTGCATGCAGATTGTGCTTTCTTGCCACTGTTTTAACAACGAGTTTAAATGTCTGGATATTATCACATGCAGAAATTGCATCTTCATATTTGAAATCAATCTCATGCTGGCCTTGGGCTACTTCGTGGTGGGAGGCTTCAATTTCAAATCCCATATCCTCAAGTTCCAGTACAATATCACGGCGGCAGTTTTCACCCAGGTCTGTTGGCGCCAGGTCGAAATAGCCACCTTGATCATTTAACTCCGTTGTCGGATTTCCTTTTTCATCTAACTTGAATAGGAAGAACTCAGGTTCCGGCCCCAGATTAAATGCTGAATAGCCCATCTCTTCCATTTCTTTGAGAACACGCTTCAAGTTAGAGCGCGGGTCTCCTTCAAATGGTTTGCCATCTACGTCATAAATATCACAGATTAATCTGGCTACTTTTCCTTTGCCGGCTGTCCACGGGAAGATGGTCCATGTACTCAAGTCCGGAACCAGATACATATCTGATTCTTCAATACGCACGAAGCCTTCTATTGAAGAACCATCGAACATCATTTCTCCGTCCAATGCTTTGTCAACCTGACTGATTGGCACTTCTACATTTTTAATCGTTCCTAAAATATCGGAGAATTGCAGTCGTAAGTATCTGACATTTTCCTCTTCAGCAATACGTTTAATGTCTTCTCTGGTAAAATTCTTCATAGCTCACGCTCCTGATTATTATTTGAAAAACCTTGATAAATCGCCACGGTTCAACATTGGCTTTTGATACTCGACGTGCTTCAGTACTTCCGGGGTGTCAATTGTTTGAGATTCATTAAGAAGTTCCCCTATCCTTTTCATGGTAAATCCTTTTTCCATGTAGTTCTTGATATCCAGCAGAACATCCAGGTCATTCATTGAAAATAGTCTGTGGTTGCCTTCTGTGCGTTCTGGAACTACGAGAGAAAGTGATTCGTAATACCTGATTTGCCTGGCTGACAGACCAGTCAGTTTCATTGCTGAAGACATGGGAAACACGGCTGTGTTGCGTCTTAATTGATCATTGTCCAAACGACCACCTCAAATCATGTAAAAAGATTACCACATTTTTTTTAGGTTTCCTAATCGATGTCAGAAAATATTACATAGTTTAATTCTATACTTTATTTCTCTTTATTCAACAATAAAAAAGACGGAAGAATATATGTTATATCCTTCCGTCTTTTCTCATTTAGCCAAAGATACTTACACCGAAAACAATCAGAATGATGATCGGCAATATAAACTTAAGCATGAATATCCAGAACTTGAACAACCCAAACATCTTGCTGTTCTCATCAATATTGAGCTGTCCCAACGTTATACGGCGATCGATGATATATCCTACAAATATTGTTGAGATAAGTGCCCCTGTCGGCAATAGTATATTGGAGACCAGGAAATCGACATTATCAAATATCGAGCGGCCAAATATAATGACATCACTGAGCACGCCGTAAGAAAGTGCTGAAGGGATACCAGCCAGGAACACGAGGAATCCGAAAAGGTATGCCATATTTCTGCGTTTTCCTTCATTCCCTTTAATTGTGTTGGCGACGTTGATTTCAATCATTGATATGGAGGACGTGAGTGTGGCAAATAAAAATGCACCCAGGAATAAAATATAGAAGAGCATTCCCAGTGGAATTTCAGCGAATACTTGCGGAAGCACTATAAATATTAGTCCAGGACCTTCCGCGGCCTCCATGTTTAATGATGCAATCGCCGGGAATATCGCCAGGCCTGCCATTATTGAAATTGTAACGTTCATTATAACGATGGAAAGTGCGGATTGTGTTAAATTCTGTTCTTTGCCCAGGTAGGATGCATATGTAATCATCGTAGTTGCACCAATACTCAATGCAAAAAATGATTGCCCCAGTGCATAGAGAATTCCTTCTGAACTGATTAGCGAAAAATCTGGTGTGAGGAAAAATTTAATCCCTTCCATTGCACCGGGCAGAGTCACTGAACGGATGATGACAATAAGGAATAACCCAAAGAGCAATGGCATCATTATTTTTGATGCACGTTCTAATCCTTTTTGAACCCCTTGCGCTACGATAAATGCAGTCAGGAATATAAATGCCGCCTGAGCTACTAATACATAAAGAGGATTTGCAATAATCATTTCAAAAGCTGAACCGTAATTATCCAGCTGTATGAGGTTTACCATCTCTCCCACAGCTACAATCATATAGATGAGTATCCACCCGCCGATAACACTGTAGAAGGACAGCAGCAGGAATACGGCAATATTTCCGAGCCAGCCAAATATCCTATATGCTTTTTTATTTCCTAAATACTCAAATCCTTCGATTGGGTTTCGCTGACTTGCCCGCCCGATTACAAATTCAGAGAGCAACAGCGGCATTCCGACAAATAAAGTAAGAATCAAGAATACAAGAAGAAATGCACCGCCGCCATGTTCCGCTGTCATATACGGGAAACGCCAAAGTGCTCCCAGGCCAATCGCAGAACCTGCTGCAGCCAGTACGAACCCTAACTTACTCCCCCACTGTGATCTTTCCATAATATTTCTCCTTTTTATTTTACGTCGTTTATTTTCAGACTTTTTAATATCGTAGCACAATGACTACCCGTTTGAATACTTCGAATCGTAATATTCAAACGGAAAATAGAAACCGGCCCCGAGGAGCCGGCTGACTGCCAGTAATTAGTTTGGATTATCTTCAAGATCCGCCACTGGTTTCTCGTAGTATTGCCTGTCTTTGTTAGCGTTGAAATGATCCGCTTTCTCCAGCTTCACATCTACCGTATAATCCGGCATTTCTGCAAAGTTCTCATAAATCCCTTTAGGTACCAGATAGTTCCCCTCAGGGAACTGGATGCCGATGTTCCCAGCTTTAATATCCGCTATTCTTGCAAATCCCTGGAATACACCATTCACGTTATAGATAACAATCGGTTCGCCTTCCTGTATTCCCTGATCCTTCGCATCTTTTTCATTGATCAGTGCATCATATCGGCCCATTTCATTGAATGCATCATTATCTCCGTAAACCATGGAGTTGAATTGCTTCCCGCGTCTCATCAGCAATTTGAATTCGCCGGCTTTTCTGTTGTTGTCCGGAATATCAATACTGATCAGGTTCGCCCTGCCATCCGGAGTCGGACAGATACCATCTTCACACAGCCACGCACCTCCATATTGGTAGACGTCTCCGGACTTTTTAAGATGCTGCACACCGTCATACTGCGGGTTGGCTTTCGCAATCTCCTCCCGTATTTCCTGTCCGGAATTGAATTCAGCCAGATGCGCGTCATCCGGCTTTACACGTCTGGCAAGGTCTACATATATCTGCCACTCACTCCGCGCTTCTTTAATACGATTGCGATTCCCTTCAATTTCAGGAGAGAAATAAATCATGCGTTCCGTAGAAGTGGATAAGCCGCCGCCATCCTGTTCATAACGTGTTTTAGCAGGAAGTACAATTACGGTTTCTTCTGCATCCAATAAAGTTGAAGTATTTAAAATGATATCCTGATGTACTCGGATTTCCAGGGAAGATAATGCTTCAGCAACGAAATCCGGATCCGGCATCGTCTCCAGGAAGTTACCGCCCGACATATAATAAAGTTTCAGTTTACGCTCGTTATCTTCAGGAAGCATGGCATTTTCTATTGTAATACCGACGGAATCCCCCGGCCATTCAGGCAGCTTGAAGTTCCAGACCTTTTCAATTCTCTCGCGGTTTGCTTCGTCATAATCCCCACCCGGAAGTACGAATGGATCTGCACCCATTTCTCCGGAACCCTGAACACTTGAATGTCCGCGAAGCGGCATCAGTCCATTATATTTTCTTCCCAGCCATCCTCTCAGGAGTGACAGGTTGCACACTTGTGAAATATTATCCGTTGCATGTTTGTGCATTGTCAGTCCCAGCGCCCAGACCATCACACCATTTTGGGATTTGGCCATGAGTTCGGCAAGTTCACTGATACGTGCGCGCCCGATGCCTGAAGATTTCTCGATCTCCTGCCATGACTGGCGATCTACCGTATCTTTCAGTTCCTCGTAGTTGTTTACATGAGCACGTACGAACTCGTGATTAATTGCAGAGCCTTTCTGATCCTTTTCCATCTCAAACCAGCGTTTCATGATGCCATGCATCATTGCAATGTCTCCTCCGATGTTCACTTCATAGAAGTCATCCGCGATTTTAGTACCGAACAGCGCGGATTCCGTGACTGAAGGCACCCAGTACTTCTCCATAGAAGGTTCTTTATACGGATTGATGACGATAATTTTAGTGCCCCGCTTCTTTGCCTCCATCATGTACTTAGTCGAGACCGGACTTGAGTTCGCTGCGACACTGCCCCAGAATACGAGGACGTCCGTACCCATCCAGTCTTGATAGTTGCAGGTTGACGCGCCAACACCCACAGAACGTTTCATTGCAGTTTTACTCGGTGAGTGGCATATCCTTGATGCATTATCGATATTGTTCGTGCCTAAAAACCTGGATACTTTTGCTGCAGTATAATATGACTCATTCGTAATTCCGCGGCTCGTCAGATAGAAAGCGTATTGTTTGGGATTCAGTACTTTCATCTTCTCTGCAATTTTATCCATTGCTTCATCCCATGAAATACGAATGAATTTACGGTCTCCCTTACGACGCATCATCGGATAAGGAATACGTCCAAGCTCTCTCAGTTCACGGCTGGAAAGTTTACGCAGTCCATCGATATCCTGATGCAGTATTTCGGGTTTGATGGGAGGGGCTGTATTCAGTCTGAGCACATTGAAACGTGTCGTACACATGTGCGGACCTTTAAGCGTCTGATCCTGGAGACCGCCCACACCGAGTGCACAACCATCGCAGACACCTTTGGTAATAATATTTTTTGCATAGTTTAAATTATCTTTATTATCCCACGCGATTTTGGCAGTATCCCTGATATGGCGGGGCTTTACCTTGGTCAATCCGAACGGCACCGGACTTGCCCACAGGCTCGGATCCCATCTTTTCGTTTTGCTCATTGGTCCTGGATGAAGCGTCTTTCCCATACTCACACTTCCTTATCAATATTATACTTCTATTGTACCTCAACGCCTTGCTTTATCAACTCTCCACGAGCTTCCTTTCTTGCCTTAAATTCAGCGTCGGCTTCGATTTTCCTGATATCTCCTCTGATTAATATTGATATGGCCAATGCAGCTATAAATAATGCCCCGAATATATATAAAGTCAATGTATAGCTTTGTGTTGCTTCATAAACTGTCGAAGATATAAATGGACCGACGAGGCCTGCAGCCGCCCAGGCTGTCAGTATATAGCCATGGATGGCGCCAAGCTGTTTTGTACCGAAAATGTCTCCAATATACGCCGGGATCGCAGAAAATCCGCCACCGTAGCAGGAGATGATGACAAACAGCATAGCCTGGAATACAAGTGCATGGCTTACTGAAGGCAGCAGCAGAAACAACGCAATCTGTATTATGAAAAAGAGAGAGTACAGATTGGGCCTGCCGATATAATCGGAAATGGACGCCCACACCAGGCGGCCGCCGCCGTTGAACACTCCCATGATGCCCACCATCACAGCCGCCGCTCCTGCAGACAATCCGGCAATCTCCTGTGCCATCGGGCTCGCTACAGCAAGTATTGCGATGCCGCATGTCACGTTCAAAAATAACATGGACCACAGGAAATAAAAGCGTCTTGTCCTGACGGCTTCATTGGCAGTCAATTGTACGATGTCTTTTTTAGCAGTCACCTTTTCATCCAGATTCATCCCCTCCGGCTCATATCCTTCGGGTGGACGTTCCAAGTAGAGACTTGATGCAATCATTACAACAAAGTAAATCACAGCGAGAATGTAAAATGTCCCGGCGATGCTTACATTCACAATCAGCCACTCCATTGCCGGGCTGGCAAGCATTGCTGCAAAACCGAATCCCATGATTGCAAGACCTGTTGCCATGCCGCGGCGGTCGGGGAACCATTTTACCAAAGTTGAAACAGGCGTGATATACCCGATTCCAAGGCCGATTCCCCCGAGCACCCCATAACCGAAGTACAGCAGTATAAGACTTTCCAGCTGTACTGCCAGACCGGCCACTGCCATGCCGGAAGCGAAGAACAATGTCGAAACCAGACCCGATATTCTCGGACCTTTAGCTTCTACAAAATGCCCCATGAATGCTGCTGATAGACCCAGGAATAAAATTGCCAGACTGAATGTAAAAGAGACATTGCTGAGGCTCCAGCCAAGCTCAGACTGCAGCGGCACCGTAAACACGCTCCACGCATACACTGAACCTATGGAAATATGTATCCCTACTCCTGCCAATGCAATCAACCAACGATTTTTCTTTGTTTTCAAATCAGTTTCCCCCTAGTTTAATTATTGGCAAAGCCAATCCCTAATCATGCTATAATATATGCGCGGTTAAATGCTATGCAATGAATTAATAATTATTATATTGAATAAATAAAACCCTTTCAATATAATCAACCTGGAAAGGTGGGTATTTTTTGAAAATCACTTCGAAACGAAAAATCGTCAGATATGACAGCGGTGCATTCGAAGAGACGAACGATGCAATTGCTGAAGAATTTCCTCTGACACTTTATATAAATGATGTAGAATTTGCAACGCTTGTATGCTCACCTGACCATTTGGAGGAACTCATCATGGGCTTCCTGGCTTCAGAGGGCGCAATCCGGAAATACAGTGACATTAAATCGATGAACCTGGATGATCATGGCGGCTTCTGTCACATAAATCTGAACAGCGATATATCAACCGATCATTTCACATATTCGAAAAGGATACTCGGTTCCTGCTGCGGGAAGAGTCGTCAATTCTATTTTCAAAGCGATGTCGATACTGCCAAAGTATCTATGTCCAAAACGACGATCACACCTGAACAGTGCACAACATTGATGAGAGATATGCAGGACACTAGCACGATTTTCAAAGAGACCGGTGGGATTCATAACGCCAGTCTCGGCACACCTGAAGAAGTGATTGTACACCGCGGTGATATCGGAAGACATAACGCCCTCGACAAACTATACGGTTACTGCATCGAAAACCGGATTCCGGTCAATGACAAAGTATTGGTATTCAGTGGACGGATATCTTCAGAAGTACTGACAAAAGCTGCCAAGATAGGTGTCGGCATTGTATTAAGCAAGTCCGCTCCTACAGATCTTGCCATCAGACTTGCAGAAGATTTGAATATTACCGCGATTGGTTTTATCAGAGGAGACTCATTCAATATATACAGCCATCCATGGAGAGTCGTTCAAAAAAATGCTGAAATATAGAACAGCACCCCGGAATAGTGGCCGCCCCCGAATATACTGACATTAGCAGTATACCCAGGGGCAGAACCAGAATCCGGAGTGCTTTTTCTTATTCTTCAGTATAATAATTTTTATGGAATTCATTTACTGTAATATCATGTGCATTATAATGGCCTTCTATGATACTCCCAATTTTCTCTGCCCATTGAATGTCGGTTGCATACAGGTGGCTGCCGGGATTTTCCGGATTCCACCGCATCGCATAAAGTGTATTCTGACCTTTTGAAACATAATTTTCACTTATGAATCTGGCACCTCCCATAATCGCTTTCTCCGGGGAAGACCAGCCTGATTTCGCTGCATAGCTCGACCCTTCTGACACAGCTTTTTTATCAAAAGCACCTATACCGAAGAAATTGTAGTATGTGCCATCTTCCACTTCAATCCCCCGGGCAAGTGAGGACTTGCCATTACCTGTCTCGATCTGAGCATGACTGATCAGATATAGAACATTCAAATTATGCTTTTCCTGAGCCTGCAGAAAAGTTTCACCATGATTTTCCAGAATCCCTTTGCCAGCCAATGATTCATTTAACTCTTCCACGGTCAGACTGACTGTTTCATCCAACTTTAAAAATTGGAAATCGGTATTACTTCTGCTGGTATCCATCGCTTCCCTGATATCTTCGTCCCGGGCTTTGACTGCGCTTCCGTTCTCCAGCTTCACATCTGATGTACTGCTGTTAATCTGAGTATCCACCGCTTCATCAAAACTATGAATATACGTCTTCTCCTTCTTTTCAACAAGTGTCGTTTCAGAGACCAGAAAGGTGATGAAGAACACCACCATGATTCCAAGTAAAATTAAAACCGGAATATCCTGCTTCGTTTTTTCCTTCATCCATCACTTTTCCTTATCTTAAGTTCAATTATTACACTATTCTATCCCAAAAATCCGAAAAAAGTAAGCATCCTGATTTAGATGCTTACTGGTTCTGAATCCGCTTGCTTGACAAGCGTATCTATCATTAAACTTAAACGCTCTATGATTTCTTCATTTTTAAGGACATGACCTTTGGCGGTTTTCATAAAATCTGAATCGCAGGTGGAGGCCTGAGTCGGAATCACCATTGCGTGAACCCCTCTCATCACCATTCTCAGCTGAGTTAGAGGGTCCGAGTTTCTCATCCCGCCACTGTTACAGAACAGAGCCACCGGCTTCATTTCAAATTCATTTATCGAAAGATGATCCAAAGCATTCTTTAACACTCCGGAATAGGATGTATGATAATTTGGCGTCCCAATCATCATTGCATCCGCTTCTTCTGTGAGACGCTTCAATTCCTCGACATCATCAGATTTTCCCTGGCCGAAAACCGGGATATCCAATTCACATAAATCGACTACGGTCACTTTATTTTCAGGCTGTTCAACTAAAGATTCAATAATCTGAGCAATCGCATTGGTATGGGATCCAGGAAAAGCACTTCCTGAAATGACAAGCAGGTTCATTGAAAGTCTCCTTCTTCAAATGTTTCTGATTAAATTAATGGTACCATCTGAAAGTTTCAATTAAAACCGTCTAAAGTCGTAATAAAAAAAGCTGAGCATGGACGCATCCATTCCCAGCTTATCAGTTATTCAATTTATCACTCAAAGTTTTAAGTTTTACAATCGTTTCAGAATCCAACTCATCATAATTAATTTCTTTATCGATGATTGATTGAGCTTTATCTATGGAAATATCCACCGCACGACTGATTTGATATGCTGTCAGTTTTTCAGTTAACATTTTTAAATTTAAGTCTGTATCCATATCTTCACCATCCTCAATCAATTCTCCTGAAGCAAGTTTAATTATACCACATGATAATATATTAACAATGAATATGAAAAAAATGGATATTATTTAAAAACTGAATTGCTGTTACATCAAAATGGTCATTTGTCATCTGCGTCCATACTATTGATCAAATAATGCCTGTTCAAGTGTTTCAAGCTTCTCTCTGACTTCCTGATCCAACTCATCAACCTTCAGTTTTTCATCCAAAAGATCATTCGCCGTATCGATTGATATCCCGAGTGCTTCACTGATCTGATATGCTGTCAGCCTGCCCTCAATAATTCTGGATTCCATCTCCATCCCATCACCTGCTTCTCATAGATAGTTTAATTATATGGAGAAATAAAAAAAATGCAATGTTTTTCACAAAACTTCACATACATTTTACTTCTCACTCATTTTCAGACAAAAATTAATTAAGAGATCATTTAAAACGACCGTTTTCTCGTATCATTTATAACATTAGACGTCATTGGAAAAGGGTAACAGAATAATGTGAGGAGTGGTAATCAATGTATGAATCAATTTATGCAAAGCAAAAACAGTTTTACCAGTCAGGTAAATCAAAAGGTATAAAGTTTAGGAAGAATGCCCTGAAGCAGTTAAAAAGAGGAATCAAGTATTATGAACATGAACTTTCTGAAGCTATGCTCAATGATTTTAATAAACAGAAAACAGACACATACATGACTGAAATTGGTATTGTTTACAATGAAATCAACCATGCGGTCAAACATTTGGATGAATGGGCAGAATCCAAAAAAGTAAAGACACCCATTACCCATTTCGGATCAAAATCAACTATCTATAAAGAGCCTTACGGTGTCACCCTTATTATTGCGCCCTGGAACTATCCATTCAACCTTACCATCTCTCCTTTAATAGGAGCGATCAGCGCAGGAAACACCGCTGTTCTGAAACCTTCGGAACATACACCGGCAGTGGCAGAAGTCATCAGTAAAATAATGGAGTCTGTATTTCCAGTCGAGCATATAGCTGCAGTAGAAGGAGGGGTAGAAACCAATCAGGCGCTGCTCAGGCTGCCTTTCGATTATATTTTCTATACAGGAAGTTCCCATGTCGGTAAAATAGTGATGAAGAATGCTGCAGAAAATCTGGTTCCTGTAACTCTTGAGCTCGGCGGGAAGTCACCTGCGATCGTCACTAAAAATGCGGATTTGAAACTTGCGGCGAAAAGGATTGTCTGGGCAAAATTCTCCAATGCGGGTCAGACATGCGTTGCACCTGACTTTGTCTATGCCGAGAAATCCATTAAGGATGCGCTTGTTTATCATATAAAATACTATACTTATAAGTTCTACCACAAAGATTTTATTAATGGGAAATATATGAGCATTGTAAACAATGACCATTTTGAAAGAATAAGAGGACTGATTGAAGGCGATATAGTATATGGCGGTGGATTGCGCCCGGAAGACCGTACAATCGAACCCACGGTAATCGACAATGCAGAATTTGATCACCCTGCAATGCAGGAAGAAATATTCGGACCGGTACTTCCAGTTCTTTCTTTTGAAAACCTGGACAAGGCGATACTGGATATACGTGATATGCTGGATCCGCTTGCATTGTACGTCTTCACAGAGAAGAAAACCGAAGCAGAATCTGTCATCACAAAAGTACCTTTCGGCGGAGGTGCAGTAAATGATGCAATGTATCATCTGGCTACACCATACCTTCCCTTCGGAGGCCGCGGCAACAGCGGCATGGGGAAATATCATGGGAAATACTCTTTCGATACATTCACGCACGAAAAAAGCATCTTAAAACAGACTACACTGTTCGACATCCCGTTCAGATATCCGAATCTAAAAGTTTTTCAAAAGCTTATCCGGCTGATAATGAGATAAGAAAAGCCTTCAATCGTTTGATTGAAGGCTTTTTTTGGTTAGTGATTGATGGGTGTGCCGCCTGTAATGCCGTAAACCTGTCCGGTAATATAGCTCGCACTGTCTGATGCGAGAAGTACATAAGTGTCAGCCAGTTCCACCGGCTGCCCTGCACGTTTTAACGGCTCTTTCTGACCGAATTCCGGTATGCTTTCCTGAGGCTGCCCGCCTGCTACCTGGAGCACCGTCCAGACTGGCCCCGGGGACACGGCGTTTATCCTGATCCCCTTTTCAGCCAGCTGTTGAGTCATGGCAAGAACAAAGGCAACCTGTGAGCTTTTCGTCATCGCATAATCCGAGAGATGTCCGGAAGGCTGGAAAGCCTGAACAGACGTTGTTACGACAACACTCCCCCCTTCCGGGAGATGATCCAATGCTTCTTGAAGCATCCAGACATTTGAGAAGATATTAACAGTAAATGTATCTGTGAGCTGTTCAGTGGAGAGATTTTTTATATCTTTTTCAAACTGCTGAATCGCTGCATTCAAGACCAGTATATCCAGTCCGCCAAGTTTTTCCGCCGCTTCATGCACGAGCTCCCTTGCAAATCTCTCATCTCTCAGGTCCCCCGGCAGAAGCACCGCCTTTTGTCCCGCTTTTTCAATGACAGCTTTGACTTCCTGTGCATCCGATCCTTCATCAGGGAGATAACTGATTGCCACATCTGCTCCTTCTTTTGCATACGCAATAGCTGCTGCACGTCCGATGCCTGAATCTCCGCCTGTGACAAGTGCTTTTCTGTTCTTCAGTTTCTCACTGCCGACATATGATTCCTCGCCGCAATCCGGAATTGGATGCATTTCACTCTGCACGCCCGGGTAGGGTTGTTTCTGCTTTTCAAATTTGCCGTCGTAATATTTGTATAAAGGATTGTTCATTTCGCCCATCTTCGTATTCCTCCTATTTAAAAGAATACTTTTCTATTGCGCATTTTCTCCATTTATAAACATATTTCTTTTCTCTATGGACCTCAGACGGATGAAGAAACCTGCAGCAGCGCATGTCAGGCCGAGGGAAATACCTATCCAGAAACCGTAAACTTCAAGTGAAGTATACGCAGCGAGCAGATAGCCCGCTGTCAGGCCAACGAACCAGTAAGAGAAAACTGCAATGAACGATGGGATTGTAACATCTTTATAGCCTCTTAGTATTCCCTGGAATAATGCCTGCAGTGCATCTGACACCTGATAGATGATCGCGAATACAAATAACGGCACCGCAATGGCTACTACGGCGGGATCAGCTGTATAGAAATATGCAATCTGTTCCCTGAATATAAACAGCAGTATGGAAGTGACGGAGATCAGAGCAAGACTTGTTATCAGCCCCATCATTTTATAACGCCCGGCATCCTCATATCTGCCGCCTCCTACACTGAATCCGATCACTATGGTCATTGCCATTGAAATGCTCAGCGGAAGCATGAAAAGCATTGTCGTAAAGTTCAGTACAATCTGGTTTGCTGCAATGATATCAGTCGTGAACATGATACCGATCAGCAATGTCATTAAAGAAAATATACTTGTTTCAACAAAGAGCAATATGCCGATCGGCACTCCAATCTTCAAGTGATACCTCATGACGTCAAGGGATGGTCCTGTCACTTTTCTGAACAGCTTGAACGCCGCCAGAACTTCCACTTTGAAAGTCATGAATACTGCTATTAAGAAAATAAGCCAATATGTGATCGCTGTAGCATATCCTGCACCGATTCCTCCGAGCTCCGGAAAACCGAAGTTACCAAAAATCAAAGAATAATTAAAGAAGACATTGAGTGGCAGAGAAAGGGTGATAATGTACAGCGATATCCTCGTAAGCCCCTGTGCATCAATAAAATTACGCAATACACTGAATAAAAATAACGGCATGATACCGGTGGATAATCCAACGAGGTAATGATAGGCGATATGATGGACGGCCGGTTCAAGCTCCATGATCCCCAGCAGATCATCAAGGAAGAAAAAACCTGATATTAAAACAAAAGCCGCAATGGCCAGGGCAATATACATCGCCTGCATTACTGTGTCATGTACTTTTTCCTTTTCATCCGCACCCATCAGGTTCGCAACGATTGCTGTGACTGCAAGCAAAATTCCATTGATTCCTGTGGAAACCGGCGCCCAGAAACTCGATCCGATGGCGACCCCTGCCAGATCATCGACACTTGCTCGGCCGGACATCATGGTATCGATCATATTCATAGAATACAGTAATACCTGAGTGACAAGTATAGGCCAGAGTATCTGCATTAACTGGCCATACATTTCGCATTTCGAATCCGTATGATACATTCTCCCTTACTCCCCTGCAAAATTTTTTAACGCTAATAAATCCATTACCGGAGTAATGGATTTTCTAAATGAATTATAAAATCATTCCTGCTATGAAGCCTGTTGCCAGCACAGGGAGATTTAAAAACAAGAAGGTTGGTACACAAGTATCCCAAATATGATCGTGCTGTCCATCAGCATCCAGACCAGCTGTTGGCCCTAGTGTAGAGTCAGATGCAGGAGAACCGGCATCTCCCAGTGCGCCGGCAGTGCCGATGATTGCGATGATTGCCGGCATCGACAGCTCCAATTCAATACCCATCGGAACAAATATACTTGCAATAATCGGTATCGTTGCAAACGATGATCCTATACCCATAGTTACAATCAGTCCGACAATCAGCATTGATGCAACAATCAGCGTTTTCTGGCCGATCAGCACTTCTGCAATACCTTCCACTAACGAAGTTACGTGCCCTGTCTCAGTGATCACTGAAGCAAATCCATTTGCAGCAAGCATTACGATGCCTATATAAGCCATCATCTGTATACCATTAATCAGTTCGGCATCCAGGTGCTTCCATTTGAATCTGAATGACAGAAAGAAAATCATAATTCCAGCAAGAGCACCAAATATCATAGAGTCAGTCATGATTTGAACTGTAAACGTCGCTAATATAGACAGGACTGCTGTAATGATTGTTGCTTTGCTGGTATCTCTTTCCTGTTGTGATGAAATTTGGATTGTTTCGTAATTTCTTTTCTTCCTATAGTAGAACAACGCAATGATCAGACCTATGACAAATCCGCTGGCCGGAATGATCAGATTGGGAGCTACATCACCGAATGCTATATCCACACCGACCGTTTCAAAACTTGTCACTATCGTATTTTGGAAAATCTGCCCGAAACCGACAGGCAATATCACGTATGGAAATGTGAGACCGAATGTAAGGACAACAGCAATCAGACGTCTGTCGATCTCCAGTTCATTCATCAGACTGAGGATCGGCGGAATAAGAATTGGAATAAAGGCGATATGCACCGGAATCAGATTCTGACTCATTACAGCAGCAATAAGAAGGGCACCGATAATAGATATTTTGGCGATAATCCGTGCTTTTTTTGACTGCTCTTTATTCAGCGCTCTAATAATGAAGTTCACGAAAACTTCAGTAATACCACTGTACGCAATCAGGGCAGCAAATCCTCCAAGCAATGCATAGCTCAGGGCAATCTCTGCACCGCCGACAATCCCTTCAGTAAATATGGTGATAATATCCGCAATCGGGATACCTGCAACGATTCCGCCGGCCAATGCACCGATGAATAGCGCAAGCACTACATTCAATCTGAGCAGGCTCAGAATAATCATAACTAAAACAGCGATTAATACTGCATTCATGCTTTATCCACCTTCCAAATTAATTCAAGCATAATATTATAATATTAATTACTTAGAGAGGGTTTGTCAATCTCAAAATAAATATGACAACTGCATCATGTTTTAAAATCAGTAAATGGGGAAACAATTAGAGTGTAGACAACAAAATATTTCATAGGAGGGATAATCTTTATGAAACCTTTTATCAAAGCTTATGAAAACGATGAAAAACTGCAGGAAGACATTAAAAAAATCACAGGCAATAACGTAAAAGAAGAGGATATCTATGTTATCTCACATGATGATGACAGAACAAAAAGAATTGCCAAAAACACAGGAATCAATACTATCGGCGCAAGCGAAATGGATATGGGAGATGCTGTAAAAGCACCTTTCGAAAAGAAAGGTGATGAATTACGCAACAAACTTCAAAGTGTAGGTTTCGATGAGACTGAAGCAAAAGGTTATGAAGCTGAAATGGATAAGGGAAAAGTGTTTCTGATTGTAACAAATAATGAAAATGTTGAACAGTTCCTTATCTAAATAATGATATCCAGAGCCGTTTCCAAAGGGAAGCGGCTCTTTTATATCATCACATATACAAGGATGGACAGCATTACAGAGACGGCTAATATCACTGTGAAAGGTTTTGATGCCCGTCTTATCGTATCTTTTAAATTAATATTGAGTCCGAGGGCTGTCATGGCCATCGTAAGCAGGATTGAAGTAAGTACAGAAACGCCTTCCATGACTTCCGGATCAACGACAATATGTTTTCCCAATACATAACTGTTCAGCAGGCTCATGAGTACGAAGCCAATGAGAAAATATGGGAAAGGTATCTTTTTGACACTTTTTCCGCTTTCTCTTCTCCTTATGAAGAAAATCAGTATAAAGCAAAGCGGGACCAGTAAAAACACTCTCGATAATTTTGCAAGTAATGCTATGGCAAGGGCATCACTGCCTGCCGGTTCGGCAGCGAGAGCAACATGAGCCAGTTCGTGCAGGCTCAGCCCCGCCCATGAACCGTATTCCGTGGGAGTCATAGGTAAATATGGCCCTATAAATATATACCCGATTGAAAAAACAGTGCCCAGCAATGCAATGATGCCGATGCTTATTGCCGTATCTTCATCTTTTGTTTTAAGGATGGGTGCGACAGCGGCTATCGCAGCTGCTCCGCATATTCCTGTACCGACTCCGACCAGCATGGATATATTCATATCCGCTTTTATCATTTTTGCAAAAATGAATGAGGCACCTACCGAAAAAGCAATAACGATAACAGATTGCGCCAGCAGGGTCAGACCTTGTGAAAATACAATATCTATATTCAATTTCAAGCCATATAAAATAATGGCTGCACGAAGCAGGATTTTAGAGGAGAATTGTATACCGGACGCAATTTTATATGGATATCCGAATATCTGCCTGTATATGAAAGCAAGTATTATCGCTGTCGCCAAAGGGCCTATATATTCAAAAACCGGTAATTCCGCCAATAAAAATCCGAGGGTCGCAATTACCAGTGTAAATAATATTCCAGTTATAAAGCCATTTTTTTTAACAGAACTGATCATAATAACGCCTCCATGCTTTATGATAGCGTCATATGATGGATAAGTGAAATAGTATGTAATGATAGCATTGATAACTAAAACGTTATGATAGGAGTATGACAATGACCAATCAGTCACTCAAAGTATTTGTAACCGTTATAGATAAAAAAGTTTCACCCATGCTGCAGAATGACTGCACATGACCCAATCCGCTGTTTCCACCTATATTAAGAAACTCGAAGAAGACCTTGGCCTCACGCTCATCGACAGATCAGGAAAAAGGATAAAACTTAACCCGGCAGGGGAAATCTATTATTATTACGCTAAGGAAATGATTGGTATCAATGAAAAGATGCAGCACCTGATACAGGATCTGCAGAACGAATCCAAAAGTCCTGTTCTTATCGGTGCCAGTTATACTTACGGTGAATATATTCTTCCTAAAATAATTGCACAGCTGATGAACAGGCACCCCGGAATATCACCGGAAGTTTCCATAAGCAACTCGTCTTCCATAATTAAAATGGTCAAATCACGTGATTTGGACATCGGTATCATAGAAGATGAAGAACGTGAAACTGACAAAGACCTGAACAGCACCAGGCTGATTAAAGACCGGATGTATATCATTGGTGATAAAGATATGCACAGTAACCATGATAAAAAACGCTTGAAGATGCAACCTGGATTGTCCGAGAGGAAGGTTCAGGGACGAGAAGCTATCAGGACCAGTTATTCGCCTCACTCAACATCCAACCGAAGACAATTACATTAAGCAGCACCCAGGCTGTAAAAAGCTCTGTAGCGAACGGCATCGGCATCACACTTCTGTCCCATCATACTGTGGAGGAGGAACTGAAAACCGGTTCGCTCAAGCTTATAAACAAAGAAGAAACAGAACTCACCCGCTATTTCCATCTGCTCCACCGGATGTTAAGTTCCATTCAAAAAGCACACGTACCCTGTTGGATTTTCTTAATGAAAACAGTATAGAAACCCATTACTTCAAATCATGATTATGAAATCAATTTCAATCCCACTACTGCAAAAACTATGAGAAGGATGAACATTATCCGTTTCCAGTCTTTGGATTCATTATAGAAAAACATACCCAGAAGTGCGCCACCGGAGGCTCCAATACCTGTCCACACTGCATACGCAGTTCCCATCGGCAGCGTCTGCAATGCGAATGCAAGAAAAAGGAAAGACAGCCCAAAACTTGTGAGCAAAATCAGTAATGAAGAAATATTCTTGTCCTTGTGGAGTTTATTTATCGACAATACACCTGTAACCTCAAACAACCCTGCTATGACCAATGAAAACCATACCAAGATTACTGCACCTCTCTTTCGTTATCATCTGTGACCATTTTAAGACCGATTACACCTATGAGTATCAGTGTAATCAATACAACTTTCAGTGGCATGAAAGGCTCACCGAACAACACAATTTCAGAAAGTACTGTACCGAACGCTCCCAGACCGACGAAAACTGCGTACACTGTTCCGACCGGCAGATATTTACCGGCGTTTATCATCAAGTAAAAACTGACATATATCGCTATGAGAGTAAAAAACCATTCATGCCACGCATCTGCATGTGTAAGACCTACTACCCAGCCAACCTCAAAAATACTGGCAATAATAACTTTAATCCATTGAATATTAATTAATAAAACCTCCGTAATAATATAAAAAAGCCCGGGTTGAGAATGTTATTCTCTCCCAGGCTTTTGTCCCTCCGTGTCATGACGTTATCGTCATGCGCCTCCTCTTGGACCTGACCTGCATTTGCAGCGGAACCCTAGGAAGCTTTCGCTATTTACTTGTCTATATTATAAAATATTTTATTTAACAATGCAAGGTATCGGGTATCTTATATAGAGAATGCATACAAATAGGAGTGATTTATAAAATGCTTATTGCTATAGATCTGCAGAACGACACTTTTGATGCATCAGGCTCAAGTTACGGCAAATGGACCAGGAAGATAAAAGACGGGATTACCCAACGTATACAAAAAGCCATATCCGTCAATGAACCGGTCATCTACACAAAGAACCTCTATCCTGAATTCGAACATGAAAAAAGGACGACCGAAAGCATTCAATTTGATGAAACCATATATCCTGAGTTTTTTGCACTGCTCGAAGACTATGGAGATGAGTATGTTAAAACTTTTTATGGTATACCACCAGATCAGTCAAAAAAGATCCAGGAGAAATACAAAGAAGAAGTGGAAACAAATCGGACCATTGAATTTATAGGAGTTGAGACCAATATCTGCATATTGGCCAATATAATGGTGATACAAAACATATTTCCACAGGCGAATATTACTGTTGATAGAAATCTCATCGGCAGCTCGAATGCAGATCTTCATGATAAAACGCTCGAAGTTTTGGAGAATATGAATGTCATCATAAAATAAGGCGCAGCCCCAAGGGTGCGCCTCTTCTTCATTAAACTTTTTTCCGGTTTTTCCGATTTCCCATCAAAGCAATCCATTTTATAAACAAGCCTGCTCCTAACAGCAATCCGACATATCCCATGACCGGATATACTGTTCCTACCAGGTCTGCAAACCCGGCAAAACTCAGGATATAGCCCAAAATCAAAGATAAGGGGAGCAAAACATTGTAGCCCTTGCTTTTAAGGGCAAAGAACCTGATCAGGAATGGATATAACATCCCCACAGCTGTATTATAGATAACAAGGAGCATTGCGATACCCAGCAACACTCCTAAAGCAGGATGAATTTCATTTCCCAGCAACAGCATGGGAAGTGCAACTTCATTGACCTCTCCAAGCTTCGAGAGGAGACCAAGATTGATCAGGAGCATCAATACCAGGATGATGACACTCCCGGCAATCCCGCCGTATCCGGCAATTTTGCGGGATTTGGAGTCTGAACCCATCATGGTCAGGAAACTGAATGCAACTGCAATGGTGAAACCACTGTAGGTAATCGCGTCCCACCACCAGGCACCCTCAACAGTAAGCTCTGGTTTTGCAAACTGATCGGCTTCAGACAACGGCATTGAAGAATTGAAATATGTGATAAGGGAAATAATAATGACAACCCCAAGCAGGTATGGTGTGACCGCACCTAAAGCGATTACAATTTTGCTGAAGTTCAAATTTAAAGTAATGTATACGCCGATCACCAATATAATTGCACCCAGCCATGGCGGCGTGCCAAAACTCTCATAAAATGTCGATCCTGCACCTGCAATCATGATGACTGCTACTCCATACAGGAAAAACACCAATATGTAATCGATGAGCCGCCCGAATAAAGGACCAAATATGTTCATGATGGAATCTACATGGGATTCAGACTCAAGATCATATCCGACATCGGCTGTCCACTTACCTGTGAACAGAATAAGAAATCCTGATAAAAGTACAGCAAAAATACTGATGAAACCATTATTTGTAAAGAACTGGAGTATCTCCTGTCCTGTAGAAAAACCTGCACCCACCACTACGCCGGTGTAGGCGAACCCTATCTTCAAGATATCTTTCACATTCGCCAAAATAACCACTCCGTATGATTTTAGAATTCTTGAAATAATAACTTAATAGTACACTTCTTTACTATTTCTGGCAAACATGAAAATATGAATTAAAAAAACGCTGGCGGGAAGGCCAGCATTATGTGTTCACAGAATCCAGGAAATGTAAAATATCTTTAAAAAGCAGTTTTTTATCTTTCCCTTTTGTCATAAGGTGTCCGGTGTTTGGATATACTTTCATATCTTTCGCTTCCGATGCAACCTCTTCATATATATGATCTGCACTTTCTTCGTATAAAGCAGCGTCTTTTCCGCCATATTTAACAGCTAGTGGCACTGAAATATCCCCCAACCTGCTGTGGATTTCATCAATCAATGCTTCGAAGTCCGGGAGACTTGCCATGGGTTTTTCATCCAGTTCTTTTAATTTTTCATCAATCTCTTCATCACTTCTGCCGACAAATTCCATGAAGTTTTCTATATAGGATACCACCCTTTTATTAAGATCTTCGATATCTTTTCCCTGAGGCACAGACATTGCAACGACACTATTGATGTCTTCCAATGAATATGCGGCTTTCAGGGATAAAATACCGCCCAGTGATACACCGCCTATCGATATCTTTTCATATCCCTTGTCTTTAAGCATTTCATAGCTTTCAACAACGTTATTCCACCATTCGTCCGGCCCGGATTCAACTAATGGATCCGGACCCATCCCATGTCCTTCGAATATTGGAATAGCCACTGTATACCCATTTGAATTCAAGTATTCACCCAGCTCTTTCATATCTCTCGTAGTACCAGTAAAAGAATGCAGCAGGATTACTGCTTTGTCTCCATTCTCCAACAAGACCGGATCAGGCTGTGTAATTTTCATTCTTCTTCCTCCTTGTTTTGTTTCGTCGCTCTGGTGTAAAGGTACTCCGCTTCACTTTTTCCCAGGTTAAAATCCTTCATCAGATTTTCTATTGTTTCATTCTTATCCTTACCTTTATAAGCATAGTTTAAAACTTTTTGAGTCATTTCCTAAAGCCGGCCGGCTCTTGTAACCGCAGTCCCCGTCTTTTTTAGAATAGTACGGCTGATCATGAAGAGGACAACAGCAATCATTATAAGTACGATGATTACAAAATCCAGGTTTTTCATTATATCTCTCTTCCATCACTATATTAATAGTTTATCTAAATCTTTAAAAATGTTTGACAAATCAGATGTAAATCAGTAATATGATATTCAATTAAATAATTACTTATCCAGAGTGGTGGAGGGACTGGCCCTTTGAAACCCGGCAACCTTTTTGGTAAGGTGCTAAATCCAGCAGGTTTTTCCTGATAGATGAGTGAAACGAGAGTCTCCTTATCTTACATAAGGAAGGCTCTTTTTTATTATTTAAAATTAATGGAGGCGTTAAAATGACTGAAGAATTCCGTTTTGAAACTAAGCAACTGCATTCCGGACAGGAAGTGGATCCCACTACGAACTCGCGTGCTCTTCCAATCTATCAGACTACATCCTATGCTTTTGATGATGCCAAACATGCTGCTGATCTTTTCGGTTTAAAAGATGTAGGCAATATCTATACACGCCTGATGAATCCGACGACAAACGCGCTTGAAGTGAGGGTTGCCGAACTCGAAGGCGGAGTTGCCGGCCTCGCAGTAGCTTCAGGTATGGCCGCAATCACATATGCAGTGCAGGCAGTTGCCAATGCCGGAGATCATATTATCTCAGCATCGAGCCTCTACGGCGGTACGCACACCCTGTTCACACACACATTCAAAAAATTCGGCATCGAGGCAACACTCGTGGATACTGAAGACCCCGAGAATGTTTCAAGAGAAATAAAAGAAAATACCAAAGCCGTATTCATAGAAACAATCGGGAACCCCGAAGGTAATGTTGAAGATATTAAAGTACTCGCCAAAATCGCCAATGATAACGGTATTATCCTAATCGTGGATAACACATTTGCAACCCCTTATCTCTGCCGCCCGATTGAACATGGTGCCCATGTCGTCGTGCATTCTGCGACTAAATTCCTTGGCGGACATGGTACATCAATCGGGGGAATCATTGTCGACGGCGGTAACTTTGATTGGAATAACGGCAAATTCCCCGGCCTTACTGAACCCGATCCATCCTATCATGGACTTGTATTCACAGAAGCATTCGGTGCAGCAGCACTTGCATTCAAAATCAGAACCACATTACTGCGCGATACAGGCGCCGCTATCTCACCATTCAACGCTTTCCTTCTCACCCAGGGCATCGAAACACTATCGCTGCGCATGGAACGACACGTTGAAAATTCACAGAAAGTTGCCGAGTTCTTAGAACGTCATGAAAAAGTAGAATGGGTGGATTACGCCGGGCTCCCATCCAGCCCCTACCATGCACTGCAAAAAGAATACCTTCCTAATGGTGCCGGAGCGGTCTTCACCTTTGGTGTTACCGGAGGATATGACGCCGGTATAAAATTCATAGAATCCCTTGAGCTCTTCTCCCTCCTCGCCAATGTGGGTGACGCTAAATCATTGGTAATCCACCCTGCTTCCACCACTCATTCACAGTTGAGTGAAGAAGAACAGCTCAAGGGCGGCGTAAAACCTGAGACAATCCGTCTGTCTGTCGGCCTGGAACACATTGATGACATTCTGGATGACCTTAAAAAGGGTCTGGACGCGATATAAATGCCAATTAAAGTCATCGAAGGACTCCCTGTAAGGGAACTCCTCAAAAAAGAAGATGTATATACCATCGGCGCCTCCAGAGCGCACACCCAGGACATCCGGCCGCTCCGGATGCTCATATTAAACCTTATGCCTAAAAAGGAGGAGACTGAACTCCATCTCCTCCGTCTTTTGGGCAACACCCCGCTTCAAATCGATGTAGAATTTTTATACATGTCATCACATCACAGCCGGAATACACCAACAAGTCATCTGCAGAAATACTACAATTCGTTTGAGGAGATTAAAGAGCAGAGGTTCGATGGGATGATCGTCACCGGTGCGCCGGTCGAAAAACTGGATTACGAGCAGGTCGATTACATCGAAGAACTGAAGAACATCATCAACTGGGCCCAGACCCATGTATATTCGAGGTTTTTCATCTGCTGGGGTGCTCAATTTGCACTGAACCATTATTTTGGCATCAGGAAAATGGAACTTCCAAGTAAACTATTCGGCATTTTCGAATATGAGAACTTATACGCGGAACACCCGCTTCTCCGGGGGTTCGATGATATTTACAGTGTTCCTCAATCCCGGCATACAACAGTCGATATTGAAGGATTGAAGAAAACTGACGAACTCGATATCCTTACGGAACATCCCGAGTTCGGACCTGATCTCATTGCTTCCAAAGACAGAAGAGATTTATTCATTTTCGGCCACCTTGAGTATGAACGGGATACTTTGAAGAAAGAATATGACCGTGATGTATCAACCGGACAGCATATAGATATACCCCATAATTATTTCCCGGGTGATAACTCTTCAAATCCTCCGGTTTTCAACTGGAAAAGCCACGGGCACATCCTATTCAACAACTGGATAAATGAAACATATCAAAATACGTATTATAATCTTGAGGATATGAAAAATGATAAACACTGCCGATGATGGCGGTGTTTATTTTATGTAAAAATGAAGCCGGACGCTTCCGCCCGGCTTCATCATCACTATATGTTATTAATGGGAGATTTGTGATTTTTGAGATTTTCATGCTGACGTTTTCTGGAGAGTGCCATTAGATGCCTGAAAAACGAGGCCGCATGCCGCTCCAAAGTTTCATCGTTTAGTCTTCCCACATTTTTGTTAACGACTTCTTCTTCTCTTGCTTCATCAAAAATAGGGATATTATTTTTCTGCTTATATTCAGCAATACCGGCAGTCACTTCCATCCTTGCCTCAAACAGTTTCACAAGTTCATAATCAATTTCGTCAATCCTGTTTCTTAGTTTTTCATGCGAGTCCATTGGCAGCCCTTCTTTAATTATTTCTGAACGATCGCTTCCATGCCCGTCGTTTTCTTCTCAATTTCAAGCAGCATATTGATTGTTGTCATCAACTCATCGAATTCATCCGGTGTCAGACACTGCTGTCCGTCACTCCATGCATTTTCAGGGTCCTGGTGTACTTCAATCTGAAGACCGTTTGCTCCTGACATCACTGCCGCTTTCGCCATAGAAGGGATGATGTGTCTGATTCCTGCAGCATGGGAAGGATCAATCACGATCGGAAGATGTGATTCTTTTTGAATAACCGGCACGGTCTGCAAATCAAGTGTATTACGTGTTGCAGTTTCAAAAGTACGGATACCACGTTCACAGAAAATGACGTTCTCATTCCCTCCTGCCATAACGTACTCGGCAGACATCAACCATTCTTTCATTGTTGCAGACATACCACGTTTCAATAGTACTGGTTTGTTCGTTTTACCGATCGCTTTCAACAGATCGAAGTTTTGCATATTGCGTGCACCCACCTGGATGACATCCACCATCTCTACGAACTCATCGAGGTAATCTGTGGACATCAGCTCAGATACTACAGGCAGACCTGTTTCCTTCTTTGCAGTCTGCAGAATGCGGAGCCCTTCAACACCAAGTCCCTGGAAAGCATAAGGGGAAGTTCTCGGCTTGAACGCACCGCCTCTCAGAGTATTGGCTCCGGCAGCTTTCAGGCGTTTCGCAAGCGCTACTGTATCTTCTTCATTTTCAACTGAACACGGACCTGCACACACCATGAAATTCTCGGCGCCTACTTTGACACCGTCGATATCGATGATGCTGTCATCTTCGTGGAAATGACGGTTCGCCTTTTTGTATGGTGCTGAAATGCGGTGGGCATCCTCTACGACCTGGAATCTTTTCATATCGTTTTCTGTAATTTTCGAAGTGTCCCCGATCAATCCGATGATTGTGCGGTTCCTGCCGTCCGAACGGTGCACCTCGAAACCTGCCTCCTTAATATTTGTCGTCAGTTCCTGGATTTCCTGTTCCTTTGCGTCCTGCTTTACGTGAATAATCATAAAATAAAACCTCCCATTGAATTTTGATAAAAATAAAACCGCCACTTATATCTTAAATAAGTGGCGGTGAAGTTTATAAAATAATATACAGGTTCTCTAGCCACTTATTTAGGATAAATGGCTAGACATCACAAAATGCTTTAGCCATCACTTGATACAAACATAAAAGGTTCGTTTTACGTTTGTACGCATGTGATGGGTACAAACGGTATCAAAAATAGCTAAAGTAAAATCGATTATGTTGTTGTTGTATAGTGAGTAACATATATAATCGCCTCTTTTGGGATGTGTTGAGAGTAAGTATATAGCGTATAGATTGTTTTGTCAATACAGAATTATCAGAAATATCGGATTGCACTGAGAATTGTTTATGTATATACTAATTTAATATATTGAAAGTGGAGGTTTATTCATGAAAATAGTAATTGCAGGGCTCGGAAACATCGGTGGTTCATTTGCCCTTGCCATAAAAACTTACGCGCCCGAACATGAGATATACGCAATAGATATTGATGCTGAATCATTGCGGGACGCAGAAGAGAGCGGTTTGATCACAAAAGGATATGAAACTCCTGAAGAAATCATTCCTGAGGCGGATCTGATCATCTTCTCAGTCTATCCTATGATCCTGAAGTCTCTTGTAGCATCTTATGCCCCCTACTTCAAAGAAGGTGCCATCCTGACAGATGTAACCGGGATAAAACGCTCCATTATAGAAGAAATCGAACCGTTGCTGCCTGATAATGTCGACTTCGTATTCGGCCACCCTATGGCCGGCCGTGAGAACAGAGGGCTCGCGTTCGCAAGCGGCGAGGTATTCCAGGGAGCGAATTATCTGTTCACACCGATTCCCCGGAACAGCGAAGGTAATATTAAACTGCTCACTGACTTCGTCCGGAAAATCGGATTTAAGAATATTTCATCAATCTCACCCGATTTCCATGACGAAGTCATCGGCTTCACGAGTCAGCTTGCCCATGTCATCGCAGTCTCACTCATCAACAGTGATGACAACGACCGTAATACAAAAGCCTACACCGGGGACAGCTACAGGGATCTTACCCGGATCACCAACATCAATGAAAAGTTATGGCCCGAGCTTTTCATTATGAATAAAGACCATCTGCTCAGTCATATAGAAGGATTCAAAGGGCAGCTCGATCAGCTGACAAAGGCAATTGAAAATGAAGATATAGAAACGATGCAGAAAATGATGATTGAATCGAGACACCGCTATCACGACCTTCATAATTTAGACGAATCCCTCTGGAAATAAAAAAACGGGAGTGGCTCTTGATTGAGCCACTCCCGTTCATATTATACTAATATACTTTATCTCCATTGAAGATGGAGTTTTTAACCATTACATAATCTACTGTCCTGATGGCTTCGAGAGTGTTGCCGCCTGCATAGGAAATGGAGGATTGCAGATCCTGCTGCATTTCCGTCAATGTATCCTGAATCGGGCCTTTATAATCGACAAACATCTTTTTACCTTCAACGTTTTTCTTCTCACCTTTTTGGAATTCAGATGCGGAACCGAAGTATTCCTTATACTTCCTGCCATCACGCTCGACTGTTTCTCCAGGTGATTCTTCATGCCCTGCAAATAACGAACCAATCATCACCATGGATGCTCCGAAACGCACTGATTTAGCGATATCCCCATGTGTTCTTATACCGCCATCGGCAATGATTGGTTTCGTCGCGGCTTTTGCACACCAGCGAAGCGCTGCGAGCTGCCAGCCTCCTGTACCGAATCCTGTTTTGATCTTAGTGATACAAACCTTGCCCGGTCCGATTCCTACTTTTGTAGCATCAGCGCCGGCATGCTCCAATTCGCGTACCGCTTCAGGCGTTCCAACATTCCCGGCAATGAGGAACGTCTCCGGAATGTGCTCCTTGATGTACTCGATCATTTCAATTACAGCATTTGAATGCCCGTGGGCGATATCGATCGTCATATATTCAGGCACCAGCCCTTCGGTCTTAAGCTGATCGATAAATGCATATTCTTCCTCTTTGACACCAACACTGATTGAAGCAATCAAGTTTTTAGCATGCATATCTTTTATAAATTGGATGCGTGCTTCCGGCTGGAAGCGGTGCATGATATAAAAGTAGCCTTTTTCCGCCAGAGTCAAAGCGATTTTTTCATCAATGATTGTTTGCATATTGGCAGGTACAACAGGCAGTTTGAAAGTATGACTTCCAAGCGTTACTGATGTATCACATTCAGATCGGCTGTTTACGATACATTTATTAGGAATTAGCTGTATATCTTCATAATCAAATACGTTTTCCATGGTTTTTACCCCTTTAATACGAATGTTATGGCATTATAGTTAATATTTGTTCGTCATTCGGTATTGTAGGCCATTTTTCACGCAAAGTCAATCCAATAGAATATCATGCGTTTTCCAATTCTCTAAATATAATTATTATGCATTATTTTAAATATTTATTTGATTTTTAGATGTTTTATTGTATAATATTCTTTAATTACTTTTTTAGGAGATGATTTCTTGGGGCGGCAAAACAATTAAAACTTATGAACTTTCAAAGCAAAAACTTTTTGAAGGAGTATGACTTTGATAAAGAAGAACTTGAGACACTGATCGACTTCGCAGAACATCTTAAAACTAAAGAAAAACACGGTATCCCCCAGCGTTTCATGAGCGGCAAACATATTGCACTCATTTTTGAGAAGCAGTCAACCAGAACCAGATCCGCTTTCACAGTAGCTGCAGGTAAACTCGGCGCATCTGTTGAATATCTCAATAAGAATGATATACAGCTCGGCGCCAAAGAATCAGTTGAAGATACAGCAAAAGTGCTTGGCTCAATGTTTGATGGCATTGCATTCAGAGGATTTGAGCAGGATACGGTTGAAGCGCTCGGCAAACATTCAGGCATCCCTGTCTGGAATGCTCTGACAAATGAATGGCACCCGACACAGATGCTCGCTGACTTTCTTACAATTAAAGAACACCTTGGTACATACCACGGGAAAACAGTGACCTTTGTAGGAGATGGCAGGAATAATGTTGCACATTCCCTGCTTGTGACTGGAGCAATACTCGGTGTGAATATCCATATTGTGGCACCTGATTCTCTCCAGCCTGAACTTTCTGTTCAAAAACTGGCAAAGGAATTGCAGGAGCTCTCCGGCAGTAAATCTCTGATCACTTCCAATGTTGAAGCAGGTATTATAGGCAGTGATGTGATTTATACCGACGTCTGGTGTTCAATGGGAGAGGAGGATCAGCTGGATGAAAGATATAAGATGCTGAATGCATATCAGGTCAATCAGGATATGATTGATATGACGGGGAAACCGGATACGATTTTCCTCCATTGTCTTCCGGCAATCCACAATACCGAGACTGATATCGGAAAACTGGTATACGACAAATTCGGGGAAAGTGGTTTTGAAGTTACAGATGAAGTCTTCAGGGCCGGATACTCCAAAGTATTCGAGCAGGCAGAAAACCGTATGCATACAATCAAAGCTTTGATTGCTGTGACATGCGGTGAAGTCTATTAGCAGATAAAAGAGCGGATTTTATAAAATCCGCTCTTTTAATTTTGTTAAGAAAACATTTATATTGTGCTCTTCCATTCATTTTTTCCTATAATTGAATCAGATTTTAAAAAGGAGAGTGGCGTAATGTATTTCAAACAGCTATATGACAGCAAGCTTTCTCAAACTTCGTATTTTGTAGCATGTCAGCAGACGAAAGAAGCCATCGTCATCGATCCGTCACGTATTCTTGATGACTATATTGAAATTGCTGAAAATGAAGGTTATAAAATCGGACATGCAGCCGAAACACATATTCATGCAGATTTTGCATCCGGAATCAGGGACGCATCAAGAAAGCTTGGAGCAACACTTTATGTATCTGATGAAGGTGATGAAGACTGGAAATATCAAAATGTTCCCGAAGACACCGTGTTCCTGAAGGATGGAGATATAATCAAAGTGGGCAATGTCGAACTGGAAGTCCTCCATACACCGGGCCATACACCGGAAAGCATCAGTTTCAAGCTTACTGATAAAGGTGCCGGCAGTGAAGTGCCAATGGGAATGTTTACAGGTGATTTCCTGTTCGTTGGAGATGTCGGGCGGCCGGATCTCCTGGAAGAAACGACCAACGCAGAAGGTGCCACTGAGGACGGTGCAAACCAGATGTTTGAGTCGATTCAAAAAGTTGAAGCACTACCCGACTTACTGCAAATATGGCCGGGCCATGGTGCAGGCTCTCCCTGTGGTAAATCTCTCGGAGCAGTGCCGCTCTCCACTCTCGGTTATGAGAAAGCAAACAACTGGGTGTTCAATGTCGCTGGCAGACAGGGTTTCATCGACGAATTGACAAGTGACCAGCCGGAGCCCCCTTCTTATTTTTCCCAGATGAAGAAAGTGAACAAAGAGGGACTGCCGGAATTCAACCTTAAAGAAGTGTCCATCGGCGCTCCCCATGTATTACCCGGACAGGTTTTTGACTTGAGAACAAAAGAAGCATTCAATAAAGCCTTCATGAAAGGTTCCCTAAACGTCCATTATAATAAAAAGTTCCTCCAATTTGCTGGATGGTACATCGATTATAATCGGCCGATGACAGTAATTGCCGACCCTGTAAACAGTGAGGCACTGCAGAAGGACCTCGCTTCAATCGGCTATGATAAATTGGAGGTCATTGTACCTGTGGATAAAGCGGATCAATATTTTGATGATTCCTATGAAAATGTTTCACCTGAAACATTTTTAGCCGACCGGAAAAATGCAAAAGTTCTGGATGTTCGTACTACGGCTGAATATAACGATGGTAACGTGGATGATGCCGTTCACATGCACTACGGTCATTTACTTGATAAAGAACTTCCCTTCAATGAAGAAGATAAAGTTTATGTCCACTGTCAGTCCGGCGTCCGCTCTGCAATAGCCCTGAGTGCTTTGAAGGCACGGGGGTATGATAACGCAATAAACGTAGAAAAAGGGTATATCAGCATTAAAAAAGCATCGGCACCATCTGAGCCGGCATTTTAATAGAGAAAAATGGACCGTCACTCCTTATGGGAGCTGCGGTCCATTTTCATCTCTCATTCCTTTTTCCGTTGTAAGCAGCACATAAACAATACTGCCCGAAATCCACCACTGCATCAGTGACAATGAAAGGATGGTTTCCCCGTTGAATATGAAGAAGCGCACAATCAACTGCGTTACAAATAATATTATAAATATGACGGCAATCGCTCTGAATCTGTGCCACATAAAATAAATTGCGATAAGAGCAACAAGAGATACAACAGCCATGATGATGTACGGCGGCTGTGTGATCACCCTGAGCTCCAGTACTCCATACAATGTGATGAAGGCGACACTGAAAATGCTGTAAGCTTCCGCATAAAATAAACTGTTTGAGCGATATATCATATATATGAACATGACAATAAGCCCCGCCAGGAGACCCTGTTGTCCCCCATCATAATAGAGCACATTTAAAGGCGAGCCTGTGAAGACATTCCAATTAAATATGATGTAGGAAAGTTTATATATCAGAAAAAGAATGATTACGGCATTCAACCAATGACTGAATAAATGTTTTTTCTCTTCTGAATTCCAAATCATCAGATAGGAAACCAGAAATGCTGCTGCGAATGCAATATATAAAGATGAGATTTCGAATGATCCGATTGTAAAAGATTCAAGCATTATATCCGTCCTGTTCAAAAGTAATGACACTTTATTAATGATGACATTATCCTGCCCTAAAATAAAGCAGGATGCCCACCTTCTATTTCAATCTTTTTATACCTTCCCTTATTACAAAATCATATGCAGCGGCGGGCAGCAATTTGCTTAAATACGACAGTCCAAAAGATCCTGTGGTCGTTCTGTAGACAGGCTTCACCTTTTCTCCAATAAGGGCTCTGACCATGGTATCACGGGTCTCCTCTGTACTTGGTGCCCGAGTGAAAGCTTTAAGCATATACTGTTTGAGCTCTTTCATCATCGATGCATAAGCCCCGCTCTCCGTATTCATGTAATTATTGTTCAGCGCAACTGTACCAAAAGGAGTGTTCACAATCCCGGGTTCAATCATTACGACATCTATCCCGTGAGATTTCACTTCCTGCCGTAATGCCGTTCCAATTGCTTTAATACTATGTTTCGTTGCCGCATAATACCCCATCCCGGCACTCGATACATGGGCGGCCGAAGAACTTGTGATGACTATGCGGCCTGATCCATTCTTTCTCATGCTGGAAAGTACAGAACGTATCGTCTCCACTGCTCCAAATACATTAACTTCGAACTGTCTGATCATGGCTTCTCCAGGCACTTCTTCTATTGGACCATAAAGACCGTACCCTGCATTTACAAGTACAGCATCTATATCACCTAAATCATTTTCAATATTCATTCTGATTTCATGTACCTGCTCTGGGTCTGTAACATCCAAAGGATAGGCAAATGCACCCTCTTTGACCAAGATGTCCAACAGCTCAGTGCGCCTGCCACTCACACAAATCTGATGATCCGTTCCTCTCAATAATTTCAAAGCCGCCGCCATACCAAAACCACTTGTAGCACCGGTTATCCAAATTACTTTTCTCATTAAATAAGCACCTCGTTATATTTAAACTTAAAACGCCCTTCCTATAAGAAGGGCGTCCATGTGCATCAGGATTCGCTGAACATTGTTTTAGAAATATTTCTCCGGTAACGCCATATGTTCTGTATTGCGGCCTTAATTACTGCGTAAAAAGGAATTGCAATAAGCATACCGACAAAACCGGCAATATTCCCTGCTGCCAAAACAACTGTGATGATAGTGAGCGGATGGAGATGCAGCTTCTGACCCATAACGTTGGGCGTTATTATGTTACCGTCGATTTGCTGTGCAATCAATGTGATGAGAGCCACCCACACTCCCATAATCGGGTCCTGAATCAAAGCTAATATCAATGCCGGGGCAAAAGCTATCCACGGACCAATAAAAGGAATCACATTCATAAATAGTGCAAATAACGCCAGCAGTATCGCATAATCCAAGCCAATGATTGCATACCCTGTATACAGGATTACGGCCAGTATGATACTTACCAGAACCTGGCCCTGTATGAAAGCTTTAAGTGTATAGTCGATATCATTTAACAACTCATTCAAAAATTGTTTTAGTGTTCCTGAAAAAGGACTTATGGCAGCAGGTATGAATTTTTCATGATCTTTCAGCATGAAAAATAAAAAGAATGGTACCAATATCACCGCCACCAGTACCTCGATAATATTAGCCAGCACTGTAATTATTCCTGACGATAATCCTTGAATTATTTCATTTGCCTGCTCCATTATTTTATCCAATTGATTTTGAACATCAAACGGAAGTCGTTCCCGCTGTGTCATCAGAAATTCGAAAAGTTCTTCAAATTCTCTTTGTAAATGAGGCGCCCGTGCCATCAAGTGCTGTGTTTCAGTAACAATCATCGGAACAATAATAGCACCCAGCCCGGCAATAACAATCAGCACTATAAAGAAAACCACGCCTGTGCTAAATAACCTTCCCGCTCTAAAACGTTCCAGCATCCTTTGGATGGGTTCGGTGATATAGTAAAGCAGACCGCCAAGGAGCAACGGAAAGAATACTGTCGTCAATATTATATAAAACGGCTCAAATACCATCTGAATTTGCAACATCAATGCAATAACCAACAGCGTGATGACTATTGCTATGCCGGTCTGGAACCAGTTCTTATTCATCATATATGCCATTTCCTTTACTGATATTGCATTGCAGTTTAACTACTATTTCTTGAAGATGTTGAATAATTTACTGAAGTATCCACCCTTTTCCTCTTCTTTTTCAGAGGAAGTCTCCCTAACTGCTACATCTGATGTTTCGTTATCTTCTTCATCATTGCCGTAACTGCTCATGTCTATGTTGGAAGTTTTGGAGTCTGCAGCCGGTTCTATGGCCTCTGCCGGCCTTTCTTCATTGTAACCTTCTGTTGTTTCTTCCGGTTCTGTTGTAACCTCGCCTGGGTGTTCCTCAGCAGCAGAATCATCTTTATTCACATCCGGTTGGTCAGTAATGTCCACGTCTTCCCAGTCCGTTGTTTCATCTCTCTCGGAACTGCTGCGGTATTCCAGCGACAAAGGTTCGTTATACTTACTGTATGCTTCGAGCCGTTCAACGAGATGACTCACGTTGTGTTTCAATTCACGATTCTCATGCTGCATCGTTTCAAGTTTTTCCATAACAGCACCGAGCATTCTGTTTATATCGTTGTTCGTAACGTTTACCGGAGTGTTCTCTCCCTTTTCGGAAACAATATTAGGTACCTTTTCAATGATTTCATCAGCCGCTGTTTCTAGAGTATAGCCGGGTTGCTTAGCCAGTTTTATAAATTCTTTCAATACTGCTATATCCTCCTGTGAGAATAAACGTCTGTTATGTTCATCTTTTGCAACTTCATACTTCCTGTCTTCGAGCAATCTTACATATTTACGGACGTTCTGATCGGATAGTTCAACCATATCCTTAACTTGAGCCGTTGTGTAATATACTGCATGATTTGTTTCTCTCATATGTAATCAGTCTCCCAATATTTCGTCATTATTTCATATTATAACGTCTGCCAATATATTTTTCCACCTTTTATAAATAAATATATAAATGATTATAATACGTATCGTTATTATAACATCCGTGCGACAGCCGTTATAATAGTTTATATTTATCTATATACAAGCACCTTAATACCTATCAAATCTAACAATACTGCAAATCGTTATAATATAGATGTAAAAATTAAAATGAAATATATAAAGTATAATAATAGTATTGCTTAACGTTCTGATGAAGTGTGTGCGACATGCGTTATAAAGACATAGGAATTTCGATTATTTAAATTTATCTGATAATAATATTGACTTTCTCTATTATAATTTGTATATTAATCTAAACTTAAAGTTTAAACGCAAACTACAATGGCAATGATGAGAAGAGTAATTATTGACGCAATCCACAGAGAGCTGCCGAAAGGGTGAAAGGCGGTATTGGGTTATTAATGAATATGGTCTCTGAGCCGCAGCATTCAAGTAATGTTGGGGGATCCGCCCATTACAGCGGTACAGTAAACACTTGATACTGTATGAGGCTGGAACAGTGATGTTTCAGTGAATATAAGGTGGTACCACGATTAGCTTTCGTCCTTCTATCCGGATTGATAACCAGGATAGGTGTCGAAAGCTTTTTATATTAGAGGAGGTCATGATAATGGAAACGAAATTGGCTCAAATAGGTCTTAAAACCGATCCAACCGGCGCAACGACAAGCCCTATATACACTGCGACGGCTTACGGACATAAGAAGCTCGGAGCTTCTACAGGATACGACTATACCAGAACAAAAAACCCGACACGTTCCCACTTTGAGGAGGCATTTGCTGAATTGGAAAAGGGGAGTGCTTCGTTTGCAACTTCAAGCGGCATGTCTGCCATACAGCTCGTATGTAATCTTTTTAAACCTGGCGATGAAATACTGGTCAGTTTCGATCTCTACGGCGGAACTTTTAGAATTTTTGATTTCTACGAATCACAATATAATGTGAAATTCCAATATGTGGATTTCTCTGATATTAAAGCAGTCAAAGAGAAACTGAACGATCATACCAGAGCGTTTTTCATAGAACCTGTGACAAACCCGTCAATGATAGAAGTACCGCTACAACCCTTATACGAAATAGCGAATAATTACGGTATATTGACGATACTCGACAATACTTTTCTAACACCGTATTTTTATACACCGCTTGATGATGGAGCAGATATTGTTCTCCATTCAGCAACAAAATATATTGGTGGCCATAACGATGTTCTGGCAGGTGTCGTTACGGTGAAAGACGGTGATTTATCCGATGTACTCGCCCTCCACCATAATATGATCGGTGCGACGCTATCACCATTTGACAGCTATTTGCTGCTCCGGGGGTTAAAAACACTTCATCTGCGCATGGAGCGTGCGACAGAAAATGCCAGAGTATTAGCAGAGCATTTCACATCTGATGAGGCAATCGATGAAGTGTTATACTCAGGAAGGACAGGTATGATGAGTCTGCGGTTGAATAAAAATTACAGTGCAGCTTCTGTTCTGGAAAATATTAATGTCTGTACATTTGCTGAAAGCCTGGGAGGTACAGAGACATTCATCACGTTCCCGTTCACACAAACCCATGCTGATATGCCGGATGAGGAGAAAATCAAAAGAGGCATTGATGAGCAACTGTTAAGATTTTCAATCGGTATCGAAAATGTGGAAGATATCAAAGCGGATCTGACGCAGGCAATTAATAAATCGAAAAGGGGATAAACATGAAAAATTCCATAGATACGGATATGATTATTGATTCTAAACGAGGAAAAGAATACGATACTGCAAACCAGCCTTTATATTATTCAACAGCCTTCCTCCGTCCAAGCCTGGACGACGAAGAGGCGCATCTGTATGTAAGAAATAGCAATCCAAACAGAGAGAAACTGGAAGAAAAACTGGCACGTCTTGAAAATGGGAAGTACGGATTTGCCTTCAACTCAGGTATGTCTGCCATAGCAGCTGCGCTGATGACTTCTTCTCCCGGTGATCATATTATAATGCCAGGCGACATGTATGGCGGTACTTATGAACTTGGCAAAACCATCTTAAAACGTTATCAGCTGGAGCTTACCGCAATCGATCAATCCGATTTAAACAACATTAAGAATGCCATTACAGAGAATACTAAAGCTATATATATTGAGACTCCGTCCAATCCAACACTGAAAGTCACTGACATCAAAGGAATTGTTGAGATAGCCAGAAAGAATAATCTGATCACAATCGTGGATAATACATTTATGACCCCTCTCGGTCAGAGTCCGCTCAGTCTTGGTGCAGACATAGTTGTACACAGTGCTACAAAATTCTTAGGCGGTCACAGTGATTTGCTGGCAGGAGCTGTCATTGTTAATGATGAGACGATCAAAAACAGCATACAGGAACTGCAGGTAGTAATGGGGATGGGGCTCGGAACCTATGACTGCTGGACACTCAGCCAACACTTGAAGACATTATCAATCCGTTGGAAAAAATCCACAGAAAACACAGAAAAGTTATATACATTCTTTAAAACACATGAAGGCATCACTGATATCTACTATCCTGGTGAAGATCAGCTGCATCTTTCTCAGGCAAATCATGGCGGAGCAGTAATCAGCTTCAGAATAAAGGACGAGTCCAAAGCTCAGAAGTTTGTTGATCAACTGAATATTCCTCTTGTGTCAGTGAGTCTTGGAGGCGTGGAATCTATTCTTTCCCATCCAAAGACATCCAGCCATAAGGCGCTCACTGAAGAAGAAAGGCAGGCTAAAGGCATAACAGAAGGATTATTCAGGCTCTCCGTCGGGATAGAGGCCGCAGACGATCTCATCAACGATATAAAACATGCACTGGACAGTATATAAAAATCAGGCATCCGATTGAGTAATCGGGTGCCTGATTTAATTGTTTCACGAGAAACTTTTCTCCAGATTCATTTTTTCAAGTAGATCATCAATTTGTATTTCTGTAGTCTGTATCAGATCTGCATCCTGGATAGGGGCGACTGATGTTTTATCAACCTGGCTGTCCAAATAATAAACACCTTTAAGCGTTGTACCTTTGAGTGTGGAAATCAAAGGTTTCAAAGCATATTCCAAAGCAAGCAGGTGCGAGATGCTGCCTCCCGACATTACAGGAAGAACCGGTGTGTTTTTTAATACATCCTGAGGCAAAATATCGAATAGACTTTTAAGCACTCCTGAATAGGATGCTTTATACACTGGAGAGCCTACAATAACGCCTTTGGCATTTTCTATAATTCTGGCAATATCATTTACTTCAGGGCTGTTGAAATTACCGAACATCAGATCCTCTGCAGGTACATCTCTGACTGATATATGACCGATGGAAAATACTCTGGCTTTTAATATGCTGCCAATATATTTTAAAACATTCTGTGACCTGGATTCTAAGGAAGGACTGCCTGAAATGACTACGATATCATACATAAAATCTTCTGTTCCAAATGATCTTCAAAATGTATTGCCACTATGCTTTGACACTTTTGCTTTTTTCTTTCGTATAACGATTTTCTTTAAATTTAAGCCCCAGATTTTCTCTCAATGTTTCTCCGGCATATTCCCGTGTATAACTTCCGTTCTCTTCAAGTATGGGTACAACATATTCTAAAAATGCATCATACTGACTACCGAAGGTCTGGGGCGTGTATACAAAGCCATCCGCCGCTCCGTTTTCCACCCATTCAATCATCTTATCCGCCACCTGCCGGTAAGTGCCGGAAAATACATCTTTGGGAGAAGCCACTTCCAACGCCACTTCCCTCAACGTTGAACCATTTTCATAAGCTTTCCTTTTGATATTGTCCGTAGTGGATCTGAAACTGTTTTTGCCGACATCTCCAATATCCGGGAAAGGCGCATCCAATGTATGCTGGCTGAAATCATAATGGTCGAAAAATCTTCCCAGTACTTCCAAAGCTTTGTCGATGGTGATCAGGTTTTTAATTTCTTCATGCTTTTGTTCAACTTCTTCTTCTGTTGCACCGATGATTGGAGACAAGGAGGGGAGTATCAGGACATCTTCTTCATTTCTGCCATATTTCTCTGCCTGTGATTTTATATCGTTATAATACTCTTTGTTGATTTCAAATGAATTCGCATGAGTGAACACTGCTTCACCGTACTTTGCTGCGAAAGTTCTTCCGGTTTTTGAAGCACCTGCCTGAAAAATAACAGGTTGTCCCTGTTGGGATCTTTGAATGTTCAATGGTCCTTTCACATTAAAGAAATCGCCTTTATAATCCAATGTATGGAGTTTGTTTTTATCGAAAAACTCGCCGGTTTCACGGTTCCTGACAAAGGCATCATCTTCCCATGAATCCCACAGACCCTGAACCACCTCAATATATTCACCAGCCATCTGATAACGCTTTGAATGCTCAGGATGATTACCTTTATTAAAGTTGTCCGCACTGCCTTCGAGAGGCGTTGTAACGACGTTCCAACCCGCACGTCCGCCACTGATCTGATCAATGGCAGCCAGTTGTCTCGATATATTATACGGTTCACTGTAAGTCGTTGATACCGTCCCCGCCAAACCAATTTTGGATGTGAGCGGTGCCAGTGCAGATAGAAGGGTCAATGGTTCAAAACGGTTCAAAAAATGTGGGATGGATTGTTCATTAATATGAACACCATCTGCTATGAACAGAAATTCAAAACCTGCTGTTTCAGCTCGTTTTGTAACATCCAGATAATACTCAAAATTGATACTGCCGTCTATCACAGTATCATCTGCCCGCCATGAATAGGGATGCGCACCCGGTCCCTGGACCAGAAGTCCCAGTTTGATCTGTTTTTTGCTCATGATTACATCACTTCCCATTAGCTAAATTTATATATTGCATCACGCTTCATATGGCTTATTTATTTTTGCTTCATACCATTTCTGCATCCAGCTGTATAGAATGGTCATGCCCCAGTATATGATGCCGACTGCGAGGTAAGCTTCGAAAAATTGTAATGTTGCTGTAGCAAGCAGTTTCCCCTGAGCGAGTAATTCTGTAACGCCGATAGTGAAAGCCAGGGAAGAGTTTTTGATCAATCCGATGAACATATTCCCTGTGGCCGGCACTGCATTTCTTACAGCCTGCGGCAGAACAATACCCCAAACCGCCTGATGATATGTAAGCCCTGTGGAAATCGCTGCTTCGGTCTGTCCTTTATCTACAGAGGTAAGTGCAGCCCTGAATATTTCTGCGAGGTATGCGGACGTATTGAAACTGAAGGCGATAATTGCCGCATTAACTGCGGAAATGGAATTCAACCATGGGAAAAGCTGCGGCAATCCGAAATAGATCATGAGCAGCTGTACAAGTACCGGCGTACCCCTGAAGAACGAAATATACAGTTTTGACAACTGCACCGCCACCGGCGTTCTATTAACCAGAATCAATGACAGGACCCCGCCGATTACAACTGCGATAATCATGGAAACGATTGCGAGATACAGAGTGATCGGGATATATACCAGCAGTTGAGGTAATATTTCAATCATATAACCAATATCAAAATTCATTACATCACTTCCTCATCTTATTAGACTGTCACAAGTTCCGGTTCAATTGTTTCTTCTTCGATGCTGCCGGAATGATTTGTGTATTTTCTCAGGAATTTTCTGGTTCTTTCATTTTCCGGGTTATCAAATATCTCTTCCGGTGTTCCTTCTTCGACAATGTGGCCATCAGCCATGAAAATCACCCTGTCGGCAATTTCTTTGGCAAAATCCATCTCATGTGTCACAATAATCATCGTTTTTTCTTTTTTTGATATATCCGAAATCACTTTGAGCACTTCTCCGACCCACTCGGGATCGAGTGATGATGTCGGTTCATCAAACAGGATAGCATGCGGATCGGCTGCTAATGCTCTTGCAATGCCGACTCTTTGCTGCTGGCCTCCTGACAATGCCACTGGATATTGCTTTGATTTATCAAGGATACCCACCTGACCCAGCAGCTTTTCACCAATCTCTACTGCTTCCTCCTTCTTAAATTTTTTTGAAGCAGTGAGGGGATATGTGATATTGCCCAGCACAGTTTTGTTTTTGAATAAATTGTAATGCTGAAAGACCATTGAGGTCTGCATTCTCAGCTTATTGATCGTCGGCTTCTTAACTCTCTCGGTATTTGCAGAAACATCGCCTATATCTATAAGACCTGCATCGGGTTTCTCCAGGTAGTTCAAACATCTCAGCAAAGTTGATTTTCCGGAACCTGATGGGCCGATTATCACGACAGTTTCACCATCTTTTACTTCGAAATTAATATCTTTCAGTACTTCTGTATTTTTGAAAGCTTTCTTCAGACCTGAAACTTTAATCATGGACTCCCTCCAAATTCCTACTATTATAGTATGATTAATGCTGATAAGTATAGCATCCTGGCCGTTACAGGGCAAGATGCTTATATATAGGTGTTTTAGACCTTACTTATAGAGAGGATCTATAAGCACATCACTTTTCGGACGGATCTCTGCAGCCTGTTTTACGATTCCGACGAATCCGTCCATCCAGGATAGGAATGTATCATTCCTGTAGATCATGTCCGTCTTCAATGACACATTGGATAGTTCGGGAATATCAAGCCCATATAAACTTCCTTCTTCGATTTCTCTGTGCACGCTGAGTTCCGGTAAAAATCCGATGGCAGCTTTATTTAAAATGATTCCTTTGGCCGTCTCCATGCTGTCTACTTCATACTTGATGTCAGGCTGCGCTTCCAGGTTCAGGAACAGATTATGCACCATCGTCCAGTCCAATGAACCGCAGGCGAAGAAAACAATAGTATTTTCGGCCAGCCTCTCTGCATCCACATTTCCTCCTGTAAATTCATGGCCTGCCGGGACAATCAACTTGATTGGACTTTCGGCCACTTTCAATGTACTGAGCCTGGGATTCGATATATTGCTCGCAAAACCAACATCGACTTCTCCAGCGGCTACCATTCTGGATACTTCTTCACTCGGTGCGGTCACTATTTTTATATTCAATTCAGGAAAGTTCTGTTTTAGCATTGGTAGGATCCTCGGAATCAGATAAAAAGAGATCAAGCCTGAACTCCCGATTGTAAAATGATTTTCGCTTTTACTGCTTTGCAGGTATGCCTTTCCTTTCTTCAGTGTATCCACTATGTTTTCTGCAAACGGCAGAAAGCCTGCTCCTGTGTCTGTCAGCCTCAACCGCCGTCCCGTTCTTTCGAACAGCTCAGCATCAAGTTCGCGTTCAAGTGATTTTATTCTGGAGGTTACTGATGGCTGTGATAAAAAGAGCGCTTTAGAAGCTTTATTAATACTTCCAAAGTGATTTACAAAAACAAATGCCTCCAAGTTTTCTATATTCACTGAGCCACTCCTTTTAAAATGAATTTCCTTTTATTCAGGATATATTAAATCCTATTATATAGATAGGATTTAAGTAAGTAAACAGCTCAATCATTTTTTATCGGAGGGAACAGTGATATATTTAGTAATAAGAGGGTAATTATAATTAAGCTTTATAAAGGAGGCATTGATAATATGTTATCTGAAAAACTTAAAGAGGCATTGAATAACCAAATGAACAATGAATTTGCAGCAGCACACGAGTATATGGCAATGGCGGCATATTGTGAGTCCAGAAGCTATGAGGGATTCGCGAACTTTTATATCCAGCAGGCCAAAGAAGAAAGGTTCCATGGCATGAAGCTTTATGATTATCTGAACGACCGCGGAGTTCGGGCAGTATTCAAAGAAATCCCAGCTCCGACGACTGATTATAATTCCATCCTTGATACTTTTAAAGCCGGCTTGGCACAGGAAAAAGAAGTGACAAAATCATTTTATAATATTTCTGATGTCGCTACTGATGAGAAAGAATATGCAACCTTGTCATTCATCAGATGGTTCCTCGATGAACAAGTTGAAGAAGAAGCAACTTTCGAACGGCATATAGACTATATAGAACGTATCAAAGATGATAATAACGCATTATTCATCTATGAGCGTGAGCTCGCCAAACGCAGTTTTGATGAAGAAAACGAATAGATTGTCCGATAATATGAGAGTGGCCGATGGAAAGTTCCATCGGCCACTCTACTTTTCGTTCGCATCATTGACGGACTGCATCGCCTGCATGACATTGTTCCGGAAACCTTCCTGCTCCAGTTTCATTACTCCCTGGATTGTTGATCCCCCGGATGTAGTAATCTGATCTTTCAATACTGCCGGATGTTCACCCGTATCCAGCAGCATTTTACCGGCGCCCTCCAGAACCTGGGCAGCAAGACGGTACGACTGTTTTCTGTCAAATCCGACACTCACGGCTTTGTCTGCCATAGCCTCAATCATCAGGAAAGCATATGATGGGGAGGAGCCAGTGAGTGCCGGCACATATTTCATCAAATCTTCATCCACCCATTCTACGACTCCCATGCTTTCGAAAATATCGTCGATATAACGCTGATCGCCAAGATCAGTCTGACTGTTCGCCGACATCACCATCACACCGGCATTGGAAGAGACGGCGATGTTCGGCATACAGCGAACTACTTTTCTTTCAGGAAATACCGATTCAATATCGTTAAGGGATACACCCGCAGCGATAGACATGAATATCGTTTCTTTGTTCTTCATCGTTTCATTCAATTTTCTGAACACCCTGACCGTCGCTTGTGTACTGACTCCGCCTACAATCACGTTACATGACAGCAAACGCTCAAAGTCCGTACTGATTTCGATATCTTTACCGATGTTAAACTGTTCCAGCTTATCCATACTCCGTCCTACGACTACAATCCTCTCTTTCATTCCAGGCTGATTTAAAAGTCCGTTTACAATATGTGCAACCATCTTACCGGCACCGATAAACCCTATTTTATAATCCATATATTGTCCCTTTCTGTTCTGCAAATTTAAATAATGTTATAATTTGCCCCAAGGAGGCTGAATTATGACTGATTTCAACTTATTATTCAGGCAACGGCTCGGTTTGTCAATGGAGCAGAAAATCACCTTTGATGATCTGGAAGGGATCCTCGACTGTACATCCAAGGCTTGGCCATTTGAAAACCTGACAATCATGCGCCGAAAAAAAGAATCAATTACCAGGGATAATCTCATAAATAAAATATTAAATCGTCATGAAGGCGGCCTCTGTTACGAGCTTAATCCGCTGCTGCATTTATTCCTTTTGGAAAATGACTTTGATACTTCAATGTATTACGGCAGAGTCTACAATGGCACTGAGTACGGTGACAAGACCCATGTAATGTTTCTCGTGAAACATCAGGGAGAGGACTACCTTGTGGACACCGGTTTTGGAGGCAATTTACCATTGAAGCCCGTACCGATGGATGGTGAAACAATTGATTCCAGGAACGGATCATTCAGAATTGTTGAAGATGATGATGGGCATATATTAAAAATGAATCTGCGCGCCAGCCAGAAAGGCTGGACTGACGGATATAAATTTTATATAAGCGACCCTGTCAGAAACTTGGAGGATCTCAATCTGGTTCAGGATATAATCATCGGCAGTGACACTTCCCCCTTCAATAAAGATCCGCTGATTACAGCTTTCACAAAACAGGGCAGGCATACACTCACAAAAACGAATTACACTGTCTGGTCAGGAAAAGATTCTGAGAAAATGGAAATAACATCCGACCAGTTCTATAGTTATGCTGAAAAATATTTTAACTTTAAATTTTAATTAAAGAAGGAGCAGAGTCATGAATTTCTTTTTTATATTATTCGTTGTATTGCCGATACTGTCTTTTATCGGAGTGTTCCTTTTAACAGACAGCCTGGTATACGGAATTATTGCTCTCCTTGTTATTGACGGGATATTTACCATATTGTTTGTAAAGAAGCAAAAGAGGACCGGGGGGTAGCAGAACTTTATCGTTTGACCCATACAGAAAATCATGATATAGTTTATTTAAGCTATTATGCATTACATAGTAGCTTTTGTTTTAAATAACTATCATGTATTACAAAGTAGGTGTGATATGACAAAAAGAACTCAGCTGCTCAAAGGAATTATGGAAGCCTGCATACTAAAAATCATCAATGATGATGTCGTATATGGTTACGAGCTGTCAGAGAAACTCCAGAATCTCGGACTGGATGCCGTCAGCGAAGGGACGATTTATCCGATATTGCTCAGATTACAGAAAAACAGTTTCATCTACAGTAAAAAACGCGACTCTGATTTCGGTCCCAGAAGAAAATACTATTTCATCACTGAAGAGGGTAGAGAAGCATTGAATCTTATGATTGAGGAATGGGACAAGATTGCCGAACCAATCGACACAATACTCAAGGAGGATACACAGCATGTCAGAAAAAGCACTGATAAAAGAGAACAATAGATTGAGAGAAAAGCTGAATCCACACAATAAACAAGTGTACGAAGATATATTGATCTATATCAGGACGAATTATACTTCTGATGATGAAGAAACCGAGGAAATCCTCAATGAGCTGCTCACACATGTAATTCAGTCCCAAAGGGACGGTAAAAATATTGAAAGTGTCACGGGAGAAGATTATAAATCATACGCTGACAGCATTATCGAAGAATTGCCCAGGAGAAATCTCTGGAAATTCGCAGGCATTATAGCAGTGGTCTTTCTGGGAATCACATATCTTTTTTCATATCTGACAGATTTGATTTTCAGGCTTATAGACGGAGCACCCACAACTATAACGATCAATTTGCTCGCAGAATTTATTCATATCATTGTAATGTCAGCAGCCGCAGTCGGCTTTGTATTTCTCATTTTTCGTACGATGCAATTCACTCTGTTTAAAAATTGGCCTGTATGGAAAGAATCCGGGCTCGTTTTTCTCATCGGTACAGGTTCTTTCATAATAATTATACTTCTCGCATTTTTGACGGATCTAATCGATATCGGTCCATCATTTGAAATCAGCATGTGGATACTTATACTGCTGGGCATTGCGCTTGTAGCAACAGGGCTATGGCTGATTTTCAAACCTGAAAAAAACGCAGGCCGATATGAAAAACAATAACGCATGCCATTATAAAAAGCAGGCCCTCCGTAAAGATATCATTACGGAAAGCCTGCTTTTTAGTAATTATTGGAGCTACTTGTCTATACCATTTTTATACTATTCAAAACATCTCTATGATAAACGGTATATCATTTTTAAAAAGTTTATACTCAGTTTATTTTATTTTTATATTGGATTTATACGATATGTGTAGAGTAGGGTTCAAACGTTGAGAAAGGAACCCTGACTATGAAACTCGCATTAAAGGAATTGAAGTTTTACAAATTTAAATATGTACTCGTTACATTGATACTTTTCCTGCTCGCATTTCTGGTATTGTTCATATCGGCACTTGCACAGGGACTTGCTAAAGAAAATATCTCAGGTATTGAAGCCTGGAATCAGGAACAATTTATAATATCCGAGGGTGTCGATGATTCTCTTACCCAGTCAGATATAAGTGAACAGATGGATCAGATAGAGGAAGTGACAATTGAAGGCCATAACATAGAATTCTCAAGAAACACCATAGATGCAACCAACTCCAATATCGATATAGTATTCACCAATACGGATGAAAATATTGCTCCTGTGGCGGATGAAGGCCGTTTTCCTGAAACATCAGATGAAATTCTACTGAATTATAAACTGACGGGGGAAGGATATGAAGTCGGAGACACGGTTAAAATCAAAGATTCAGATACCACTTTTGAAATCACAGGATTCACGGAGGATATCATGTATTCACACACTTCCATGGCTTACGTAACAGATGGAGGTATGGACAGGCTGGATAGTTCAAGCATTGCTGCCGTTGCTCTACCCGAGGACACAAACGGCATTTCTGAAGAAATTAATAATATAGAAGATGTGAAAATGGTCAGTAATGATGTGATTAAAAATGCCATCCCCAGCTACCAGGCAGAACAGCAGCCGCTCAATCTCATGATTGTTTTCCTCTTCATCATTTCAGCGATTGTATTGTCCGCATTCTTCTATGTTATAACGATACAAAAGTCATCACAACTGGGTATTTTAAAAGCAATCGGGACGAAAAACGGAGAACTTGTCAAAACGATACTGGTGCAGGTCATTCTCATTACATTGGTGGGCGTAGTTCTTTCCATCGGCATTATGTTTACGCTCAATACCGTTATACCGGTATCGATGCCATTCTATCTGAATACCAGCCTGATGATGACTGTGTCAGGGTTATTCCTGGCAGTCGCGTTTCTGGGAGCGATACTGTCACTTGTCCGAATTGTTAAAATTGATCCGCTAGATGCTATAGGAGGCGAATAATATGGGGTTAAAAATAAACAATCTTACTAAATCCTTCGGTACAGGGGATATCGAAACACAAGTATTGAAAGGGGTTGACATTGAAGTAAAAGAAGGAGAACTGGTCATATTAAAAGGGGCATCCGGTTCAGGCAAAACAACTCTTCTCTCAATTATCGGCGGGCTTCTCGGCCGCAGCGGCGGGGAAGTATCACTGAACGGTGAAAATTATCTCGACATAAAGGAAAAAGCTCTGACATCCATGAGACTCAAGGAGATCGGATTTATATTCCAATCCTCACATCTCATTCCTTATATGAAAGTCATCGATCAGCTGACCTTTATCGGAGAACAGGCAGGCATGTCATCAAAAAATGCTAAAATAAGGGCAGAAGAGCTTCTGAAGGAAATCGGTCTTGGACATAGATTGAAAGCTTATCCAAATGTCCTTTCCGGTGGTGAAAAACAGCGTGTGGCTATCATGAGGGCGTGGATGAATGAACCGAAAATGATCCTTGCAGATGAGCCGACTGCAAGCCTCGATGCACAAAGGGCGACGGAAGTGATGGAAATGATCCGTGATAATATTAAAGTCAAACATGCCGTCGGTCTCATGATCACCCACGACGAGCGGCTGTTTGGCTATGCGGACAGGATATATACACTGGATGATGGATATGTAGCAGATGAAAAAATGGATAAAAAAGAGCTTATATATAATTAAAAAAACAGCCTGGCAATTCAAATTGAATTGCCAGGCTGTTTTTTTATCAGCTCAGTAAAATCCCCTCTTCATGTGTGTTCAGCTCGAGGTTTTCTGAGATTTTTTCATCTATTTCTTTGAAATACTCCGGGTTGTCTGTCAGTGATATACCGTACGATGGAATCATTTCTTTGATTTTATCTTCCCACCCAGGGAACTCATCCTTGAAGCATCTGCACATTACATCCAGCATTACATCAACAGAAACAGATGCACCAGGAGAGGCACCCAGCAGTGCAGAAATGGAACCATCTTCTGAAGTGATGACTTCTGTACCAAACTGCAGCGTTCCTTTGCCGCCTTTATCCGTGTCCTTGATCACCTGAACACGCTGGCCTGCAGTCACGATATCCCACTCACCGCTTTTGGCATTTGGAATAAATTCACGGAGTTCCTTCATTCTTTCTTCTTCAGAAAGCAGCAGCTGCTGAATCAGATATTTCGTCAGATCCATTTCTTTGGCACCTGCCGAAAGCATCGTCAGAACATTATAAGGTTTCACTGAACCTAACAAGTCCATGTTGGATCCTGTTTTCAGGAATTTAGGCGAAAAGCCGGCAAATGGACCGAAAAGCAACGATCTTCTACCGTCGATATAACGGGTATCCAAGTGCGGAACAGACATAGGCGGCGCACCCACCTTTGCCTTGCCATACACTTTGGCATTATGTTTTTCCACCGTTTCAGGATCCTGACAGACCATGAACAGACCACTTACCGGAAAACCGCCTACATTTTTTGATTCGGGTATACCCGTTTTTTGAAGCAGAGGCAAGCTGCCTCCGCCTGCACCGATAAACACGAATTTTGACGTGTGATATTCATTTTTTCCAGTTTTAAGCTCTTTGACCTTAAGCTGCCATTCTCCGCCTTCTGTCCTGCGGATATCTTCAACACTGTGTTCAAAATGAATATCCACACCTTTTTCCTCCTGAAGCACATCAAAAAGTTTACGTGTCAGGTTACCAAAGTTGATATCTGTGCCCGATTTGATTCTGGTCGCGGCAATCGGTTCAGTACTGTTACGGCCGTCCATCATCAATGGAATCCATTTTTTAAGCGTTTCTTCGTCTTCTGCAAACTCCATGCCTTCGAACAGAGGATTGCTGGAAAGCGCCTTTACACGTTTTTTAAGAAACTCGACATTTTTTTCACCTTCCACGAAACTCAGGTGAGGTACCGGCATAATGAATTCATTCGGTTTGTCTACCAGTTTCCGGTCAACCAGGTAGGACCAGAACTGCTTCGATAACTGGAACTGCTCGTTGATCTTGATCGCTTTGGTAATGTCCAGCGATCCATCTGCAGCTTCCGGCGTATAGTTCATCTCACAAAGTGCAGAGTGACCCGTACCTGCGTTATTCATCGCATCCGAACTTTCCTGGGCCGTCCTGTCAAGCTTCTCAAATACTTTAATATCCCATTCCGGATTCAATTCTTTTAGTAATGTCCCCAGAGTGGCACTCATAATGCCGCCGCCAATCAGGATGACATCCGTCTTGTTCAATACACTGTTCATAATAACCACAATGCTCCTTCGTTTATATTCAAAGATTCAGAAGCGCTTAAAAGTTAAGTAAATCACAATATAGCCTGTAAGCGTTTCTTTTCTGCAATCAATAAACACCATACCAGAATTAGTATAGCGTATATTGGGGGTTGATAATATTTATTATTGTTCATTATACTCCTTTTTTCCAATATATAAAAGTCCATTCTCACATATTATGTCATACAATTAATTTAATGTGTTATACGAATAGATACAGACATGCTTTTGCGGCCATCCAAAAAGGAGCAAGTATAAAAACCGGAATTCTGATAAACTGATAATATAATTTCCAAGGAGCATCCTAATGAAAATTTTTTCTTTTTTCGTCATTACACCCATAATTATATTCTTCCTCCTGCTTTTCATCACTGACCCCGCAAATGCGGTCGGCGGTGTATTCATCTACTATCTCGTTATGCTTGCAAGCCGGAGTTATGACAGATACAGAAGGAAGAAAGCAAAAAAAGACCAAAACCGCAAAAACTAAACCGGTTTTGGTCTTTTCTGCATCTTATTTCACTTTTTCATTTACGTAATCCGCAAACTCCTGCAGGTTTCCTTCGACTACATCAATCATGGCCACCTTGCCCATGCCTTCAGGAAATTCGATGAACAGGGTATCATCCTCAATCAGTGCCTGAACAATATCCTGATAGCTGAATACACGTTTATAGGGCTCTCCGTTCATATCCACGCTCATGATCATTCTTTCATTCGTGGTGATATATGCCCCTTTAAAATTTGTTTGCTCCCCAACCTTATAAATGATCGTCCCTTCCACTGCCGGACCGATTTTTTCTGTGGGATACAATTCGTTTTGATCGATATCAATCAGACTCATTCCATCGTCCTCCATTCAATTTTCTGTATCTGATAATTTTATCATTCCATTTGAATAACTTCTAATAAATGAACCGGCTAGTCACAATGAATCGCCCAGTTATTTTGGGAAGCCACGGCAAGGAGTTCCGGGTCAGGCTTTACCGCGACCGGTCTGCCGACAAGCTCCAGCATCTTTAAATCGGAATAGCTGTCGCTGTAGGCCTCACTGCTTTTCCAATCGATTTCCCTGCCCTTGAAATGGTCTCTTATGATGTCGATTTTCCGTTCTGCATGCACACGTTCAAACTGTGATTTATAATCCAGTCTGTCATCTTTATAGTGCACTTCGGAACCGATGATGCAGTCGATGTTGAACCCTTTGAATACCGCTTCAAGCAAGGGTACGAAAGCGCCGGATATCAGCATGATATAATAGTGGTCTTTTTGCAGCTGTCTGATTTTCCGGACCAGGGAATCTCTCAACTCCCCCGCCATGTCTTTTGCCACGTCATTGAAAAATTGTTCTATCTCAAGCTTTGAGTTATGTTTAAAGGAGCGGATATAAAATTCCATCGCCTTATGCTGCATTTTTGTTTTTTTGACAAGTTTGAGTTTATAGGCAATATAAAATGGAGCGAAATTCCTGATGAATCTTCGGTAGTTCTTTTTGAACTTGGGATGATTCTTCAGACGTTCCATCAGTATTGTAAACGTCTCATGTGGATACAGTGTTCCATCGAAATCAAATAAAGCAACTTTCATATTCGATGTTCCTTTCCTAATCGTAATCATCATATTATAAAACACTGAACTATATATATTATTTTATCACAAAACCATCGTTCCCAATATATCACTGTCTGGTCAATTTATTATGAAAACGGTACACTTTTCTATATGATTGAGGTAACAACTATTGGGAGGAATATTTAATATGGAACTCACAGTATATCTAGCAGGACAAATTCATGATGATTGGCGCGATACGGTGGCCCAGAAGGCAAGAGAGAAAGATCTGCCTCTGAATTTCACAGGTCCACAGACAAACCATGATCTTTCCGATAATATTGGCGAGAATGTCCTGGGCGAGCAGCCGGGCGGTTACTATAAAGACGATGCCGCTTCAGCCATTAATAATCTGCGCACCCAGGTGCTGATGCAGAAATCCGATGTTGTCATCGCATTGTTCGGTGAAAAGTACAAGCAATGGAATACTGCAATGGATGCAAGCACTGCGGTCGCTCTGAACAAGCCTCTGATCCTCGTCCGTCCTGATGAACTGATCCACCCTCTTAAGGAACTTTCAAACAAAGCGAATGTTACGGTGTCCACAATAGATCAGGCGGTGGAAATCCTTGAGTATATTTATAAATAATCTAACGCATATGACGCGTCGTATGCTGCAATTCTTCCAAAAAGAGCTTGGCCATGGTGCTGAGCTCTGTTTTTTTATTGACCACCCATCCGACTTTTATCGTGTCTTCAGCCTCGAGCGGTACCTGTACGATTTCAGAATCATCCAGATCAGCACTCAGAATCCCTGTTGAAATTGTGTATCCGTTCAATCCGATAAGCAGGTTGAATAATGTTGCCCTGTCACTGACCTGAATACTTTTCGGGCTGGGGAGTGTGCTGAAAATCTCTTCGGAATAATAAAATGAATTATACTGCCCCTGCTCAAATGTCAGCCTTGGATAAGCTTCCAAATCCTCTAAAGTCACTGTAGCCTTTTTAGCCAGAGGATTTTTCTGGCTAATGAAAATATGCGGTGCAGCCTCAAAGAGCTTGTTGAATTCAAGCCCTTTTTCCTTCATCAGCTGTAAGAGTACTTTCTCATTGAATGCACTGATATACAGGAGGCCGACTTCACTGGTCAGGTTTTTTACATCATCGATGATTTCATATGTACGGGTCTCCCTGATTGTGAACTGGTATTTGCTGCCGCCATATTTACGGATTATTTCCACAAATGCATCCACTACAAATGAATAATGCTGGGAGGAGATGGAAAACAGCTGCTGGGAAGGCTGTTTATTGAAGTACCTGCTTTCCAGAAGTTCCACCTGCTCATTGATCTGTCTTGCATAACTTAAAAATTCCGCCCCATCCTGCGACAGGGAAATTCCCGTGGAAGTTCTTGTGAATAAAGTAAAACCGACTTCCTTCTCCAATTCCTTGATCGCTTTTGACAGGGTAGGCTGTGAAATGTACAGTCTGCGTGCCGCCTCGTTAATGGAGCCGCTCAGCACTACTTCTATAAAATACTTCAGTTGATGCAGTTTCATAAAGTCTCCCTCATTTTTCGTTATAGTATTTAGTTATAGCGAATTATGACTATTAACAGTTACTCTATATCTTACAGACATGATAGTATTTAAACAATATTAAAAATGGGAGAGGATTTTGATGACGACACTAAATACTAAAAAAATATACCGAGCAGACCAGGTGGGCAGTCTGCTCCGGCCGGAAAAAATCAAAGAGGCACGTAAACTGCGGGAGGCGGGTGAACTCTCTCCGGAAGACCTGAGAAAAATTGAAAATAAAGAGATTGCAAGAATCGTCCAGAAACAAAAGGACATCGGCCTGGAAGCTGTTACAGACGGGGAGTTCCGGCGTGCCTGGTGGCATTTCGATTTTCTGGAGAACCTGATTGGCGTTGAAGGGTACTGGTCCGGAGACGGCATCCAGTTTAAGGAGCAGCAGACCAAGTCACGTGCGATCAAGGTCACAGGGAAACTGGATTTCGACAGCCATCCGTTCCTGGAAGATTTTGAATTCCTGCGGGATGAGGCAGGGGAGCATGTTGCGAAGTTTACGATTCCGAGCCCGAGCATGCTTCATTTCCGCGGTGAAATCGATCCGTCAGTCTATGGTGACGAAGAAGAATTTTTCAAAGATCTCGCTGCAGCATATAAAAAAGCCATCCACGCATTCTATGACGCCGGCTGCAGATACCTCCAGCTTGATGATACAGCTTGGGCTTATCTCTGTTCGGATGAGCAAAAAGAGCAGTTGCGCGAAAAAGGGCTGGACCCGGAATATCTTGTGGAGAAATACCTGGAAACGATCAACAATGCCGTATCGGACCGTCCTGATGATCTGAAAATCACAATGCACATCTGCCGCGGCAACTTCCGTTCCACCTGGATTTCTTCCGGCGGATATGAACCGGTGGCTGCAGAAATTTTCGGCAGGCTCAATATAGACGGATTCTTCCTGGAGTATGACACTGACCGTGCCGGGGGATTCGAACCGCTCCGCCATGTCAACAGAGAGGATTTGACCATCGTCCTGGGGCTTGTCACATCCAAGCACGGAGAACTTGAGGACAAGGAAACTGTTAAGAAACGCATCTCCGAAGCAGCGAAGTTTATTCCACTGGAACAGCTCGCACTCAGTCCCCAATGCGGCTTCGCTTCTACAGAGGAGGGAAATCTTCTAACAGAAGACGAACAGTGGAGGAAACTTGAACACGTCGTCGACATTGCAAACGACGTGTGGACATAACGCTTACTATAAAATTTACGGACAGGAGGAAACCGGATGCAGAAAGTCCAGGTGGAAGCGGCGATTGATAACAGCCGCTTCAATAAGTTTCATCTACTGGTGTTTCTATGGTGCTTCTTTGCCATCGCTTTTGACGGGTTTGATATCGCATTATACGGAATAGGATTGCCACATATGATGGAAGACTTCGGTTTGTCTGCGGCTGAGGGCGGCGCAATAGGAAGTTATGCACTCGCCGGCATGATGCTCGGCACTTTTGTTCTCGGATCATTTTCCGACATTCTTGGAAGAAAACGCATCCTCGTCATCTGCCTTGTACTCATCAGCATTTTCAACATGCTCGCAGGTTTCGCATCAAATGCGACGATGTTCACCGTCTTCCGTTTCATCGCTTCCATGGGGATGGGCGGACTGATGCCTGTCGTCATTTCATTCATGAGCGAATACTCGCCTAAAAAGAACAGGGCAATGACTGTTGCAGCAATGTATTGCGGCTACTCAATCGGAGCGATCATCGCTTCGGTTACGGCAATCTACCTGCTCGAAAGTCTGGGCTGGCGTTTCATGTATTGGCTCGGGGCGCTCCCGCTAGCCGCATTGCCTTTATTGATCAGACAGTTTCCTGAATCACTTAATTACCATCTGTCGAGAGGAAGGAAAGATAAAGTCGCTCAAATTTTGAACAGGGCAAATCCCGGCGGCAACTATAAAGAAACGGATGAATTCGTCTACACAGCTGTCCAAAAGGAAACGAAAGGGATACCAGTCGGCAAACTGTTTTCCGACAACCGTTCAATCACGACACTCGCATTTTGGCTCATGGTATTCAGCTGTCTCATGATGATTTACGGCCTCAATACATGGCTGCCGACCATCATGCAGGAATCCGGATTCAATGTAGCCTCCAGCATGTCATTCATATTGATACTGGCAGTCGGCCAGATTTTCGGTTCCCTGACAGGGGGATACATGGTGGACCGGATCGGCCATAAAAATGTACTGCTTGCAATGTACCTTACCGGAGCAATTTGTTTTGTAGCGCTGAGCATTACGAGCCAACCGATACTCCTATATATTCTGATCGCAATCGGCGGGGCATGTACCGGGGGGACCCAGAACCTGGTCAATCCATACATCAGTGCATTCTACCCATCCGATATAAGAGGCACAGGACTCAGCATGGCAGTAGGAATCGGCCGTCTTGGCTCGATCACCGCACCGATACTCATCGGCTTTGTACTCATGACGAATATCGCTCCCCAGACAGCATTCATGGCATTCGCCATCCCCAGTCTGCTTGGAGGCGCAGCCCTTCTGTTCGTACGGGAGAGAGTTGTTGAAACAATCCAAACCAATGCTCAAACCGCAAATGAAACATAAAAAAAGCAACCGGCCGGTTGCTTTTTTTATACAATTTCAAGCATGCGTTCTAAACTTGTTTTAGCATAATGTGCTGTATTTTCATCCACTTTGATAACATTCGCAGCATCCCCCTCGACAATCTTATCCAGACACCATGCCAGGTGAGGAAGGTCGATGCGGTTCATCGTCAGACATGGACACATGATCGGATTCAATGATTCTATCTCCAAATGTGTGTAAGTGTCCCTCAGCCTGTTTACCAAGTTCATTTCTGTGCCTATGGCCCACTGGGAGCCTTCCGGGGCACTTTCCATCATATCGATGATATATTTGGTGGAACCGCTGTAATCTGCTTTTTGCACCACTTCAAACGGACACTCCGGGTGCACCAGCACGTTGATGTCCGGTTTCCTTTTCCGCACCTGGTCGATATGGGCGGGAAAGAACTTTTCATGCACTGAGCAATGGCCTTTCCACAAAATAATCCGAAGGTCTTCGTCATCCCCCTCATATTCAAGTTTTTTATGAATCGGATCCCATACCGCCATATGTTCCAACGGCACCCCCAGATCATATGCTGTATTTCGGCCCAAATGCTGATCCGGCAGGAATAGAATTCGCTGACCTTTATCAAGAGCCCACTGTATCACTTTTTTAGCATTACCGCTTGTCACGCAGGAGCCGCCTTTTTCCCCTACGAATGATTTGATTGCTGCAGTGGAATTGACGTATGTCACCGGCAGGATCCCCGTTCCCAGCCTTTCTGTCAACCGGTCGTAGCCCAATATGGCCTGGTCTATATCCGCCATATCAGCCATGGAACAGCCTGCGTTTAAATCAGGTAGATAAACTGTCTGATTATCATCTGTCAGTATATCGGCAGTTTCAGCCATGAAATGAACGCCGTTAAAAACAATGTATTCCGCTTTTGTATTATCTTTGCTGATGCGGGCAAGCTGCAGGGAGTCTCCCATCACATCAGCAAATTGTGCCACCTCATCTTTTTGATAATGGTGTGTGGGCATAAACAGCCTGTCACCCATCTCTTCCTTTATCTTTCTGATTTTATCTTCCAACTCTTCGTTTGAAGCTTTTATGTAATACTCCGGAATTCTTTTCGGGAGTGTCTCTATTGGATTGAACATTTTAATATACCACCTTTAATGAAAAATCTAATGCCTGCTGTTGATGGAACAACGCTCCGACTGAAATATACTCGACGCCTGTTTCAGCGTATTCCAAAAGTGTATCTTCTGTAATGCCACCGGATGCTTCGGTACTGATTGACTCCGGAACTTTTTCAATATGCTTTTTGATCCATTCCGGCGTACAGTTATCAAACATGATAATATCAATATCATTGCGAATTGCTTCATCGAGCATCATCTCATCTTCAACTTCCACTTCTATTTTGTCCATCGGACCTTTTATGTTTTTTGCTTCATCAATCGCTTTTGTCATAGAGCCCATAAATGAAATGTGATTATCTTTCAGCATTATACCGTCATTCAATGTTCGTCTGTGATTCTTACCACCGCCAACAGAGACCGCATATTTTTCAAATATGCCAAGGCCGGGTGTCGTCTTCCGTGTATCAATGATTGTAACGCCGGTATGCCTGACTCTATCGTTAAGCCGCTTTGTCATCGTGGCGATTCCCGACATCCTCTGCACAAGGTTCAGCACAGTACGTTCCGCAGTAAGAATAGAGCAGACATTGCCGCTGATCCGGGCGATTTCATCCCCATTTTTAATTGATTCCCCTTCCTCTATCAGCATTTCAACAGTTACTTTTGAATCGGCAATTTTAAACCCTTCTTCAATGACCGGCATGCCGCAGAAACAGCCGTCAGATTTGGCAATCAGAGTCGCAGTGCCTTTTGCAGTACTGTCAAAAATGCCTGAAGCGAGATCTCCATAATGATTGTCTTCAATATAAAAGTTCGTGATTTTTTCTCTGATTTTCAACACATTCAACAACCAGATCCTCTCCTTCCATTCCAATCTGTATTTCTGTATTACGCAGCTTTTCATCATTATCCGGGAAATCTTTGCGGTTATGACAACCTCGGGTCTCTCTCCTGTGTAAACATCCATGCAGCATACTGTAAATAGTCATGATTTCACAATAACGATGCCAGCCAGCGATATCTGTATGAGATGATTCCGCTCCTTCAAGGTGCATACGCACTTTATTAAGCAGCAGTTTCAACTCACCTCCGGATCTTGTAAACCCGATTGTCTCTTTTGCTTCCGTCTTGATTCCGTCACAGACCTCCGGATCTATATACGGCACCCGCAGTCTTGCAGGATCGATAGTTCCATGAACGTGTCGCTCTGTTTCATTTACAGCCAGTGCCGCTTCATTCCCGGTGACGACAGCCTCCAAAAGAGAGTTGCTTGCCAGCCTGTTTGCACCGTGGAAGTTGGTGCTTGCCGCTTCGCCGATCACCCGGAGTCCGGGTATACTCGTTTTTCCGTCTGTATCGGCGATAACACCTCCCATGGTGTAGTGGGCACCTGCCGTAACAGGAATCCTCAGATTGCGCAGTGCTCCCGGAAAATGCTTTTTGGCAGCTTTATATATTGCTGGAAAATTGCCTTTAAAATTCTGCACCCCGCTGATATCGAGCCGGCACCGACAGCCAGCTCTCTCCTGTCTATAGACTTCGAGGCTCGTAACGTCCCGCGGCGCCAGGTCCTTCATCGGATGCGCATATTCCATGATACGCTCTCCGCTGTCATTGACGATCACCGCACCTGCCCCTCTCACCGCTTCACTGACAAGACCATAAGTCCGGTCCTCTGTTCCGAGCAGCGTCGGGTGGAATTGGACCATTTCCATATGGCGCAATCGGACGCCCGAACGCAGGGCCAGTATATGGCCCGTACCCATTGTCTTTGATGCTCCCGAATTTGGCGTGAATAAGCCACTGTATCCACCCGTCGCCAAAATGACACTGTCTGAAAAATACTGCCTGGCGTTACCATTGTAATCCATTGCAATGACGCCACGCGCACCATTTTCAGCATCCGTTATAATATCGATGACAGTATGCTCAGAATGCACTTCTATATGACGCTTTTCCAGCCGTTTCAAAAAGAATTCCGTCATCATCTTCCCGGTCCTGTCTCCACCTGCGTGCAAAATCCTCGGCGTACTGTGTGCGCCCTCCAGTCCATAAACGAGTTCATTTTCCATGTTGCGGTCAAAAGACATGCCGTCATCCATGTACCGCTTGATGAGAGAATGGCTTTTTCCGATCATCTTACGGATGACATCCCGGTCACCCATACGGGCACCGGCTTCATATGTATCCCCAGCATGACTTTCCCCATGATCCCCTTCATGGAATGAGTAGCAGATTCCACCCTGTGCAAGTCTGCTGTTATGATCATCAATCTTGTCTTTTGTAAAAAGGATGACTTTTTTATTTTCATCCAATGCATAGATGAAACTGAGTGCTGAAAGGCCGGATCCAATAACAATTACATCATTCATGTGTTTACACCTTTATTTACATTATATTTTACATTAATATTGACATTAAATAGTCTTTATTACAACAGTAAAGGAGAAAATAACATGATTTATTTGGATAATGCCGCAACAACAAAGCCGGATTCCCATATAATGGAGGCATATTTGAAATTGTACAGGGAGATGTTCTATAACAGCGAAAGCCTCCATGCAGGTGGCCTTGATGCCAGACATCTTCTGGAACAGACAAGAAATTATATGCAGAACTACTTTGACAGCCGTAAACACGTAATTTTCTCAAGAAGCGGCTCACATGCGAATGAAATTGCGATACAATTGTTACTGAAGGGCAGTTCCGCTGGTCAGATACTGGTTTCCCCTTATGAACATCCGTCAATTGATGCTGCACTTGAACCATTCCGGGAGAATTATGACATCGTCAGAATGCCGCTCGAATACGATGGCAATATCGACCTGATTTCACTGTCTAAAATGTTTGAGACGGATACCTCCCTGGTCATCATGCAGCATGTCAACTCTGAGATCGGTTACCGGCTCCCCGTGGAAGCAGTTGGAGAAATGTGCAGTATCAGTGATATCCCATTCCATGTAGATGGTGTACAGGGGGCGCACAAAGATGCGATAGACATCGACGAAGTCTGCAGCAGCTACAGTTTTTCCGGCCATAAGCTGCACGGGACAAAGGGGACCGGCGTACTGATGGTGGATTATAAATATATGAATGTGCTCAACAGGCACTTCCATCATGAATCAGGAACGCAGAATGGTACACTTAATGTTCCTGGGATTGCGGTAATGGCGATGTGCCTGTCTGCTGATCCAAATATGAGAAAGATGAATGAAACCAAGGAATATCTGGGGAAAGAGCTTCGAAATATCGGCGTTACACCGCTGCAGTTTGATGTTTCAGCACCGCATATCATTGCATGCGTAACACCTTCTGTTGAAGGGCAGTATGTGATGCAGAGCCTTTCAAGCAAAAATATATATATTTCAACCGGGACAGCATGCGGTCAGGGCCGCATGGTGAGCGAAGGACTGGCCGCCTTACTTGATAGGAAGTATGAAACTTCAGAAGAACACTATATAAGAATATCGATTTCAAAAAATACGACACTGGATGAGATAGATGTACTCATCTCTCATCTTAACCTGATACTGCAGGAGGTGAAACGATGACAACAGCACAACGCAGAAGAGCAGAAATATTAGAACAGCTGAAAAGCACCCGGGATTCAATCAGTGGAACAGCAATGGGCGAACAATTTAATGTATCCAGACAGATTATTGTCAGGGATATCTCCATATTGAAGGCTGACGGACATCCTATCGTCTCGACCAGCAGAGGATATGTACACCGGCCGGCCGAGCGTCCAGGCAAACCCTGTAAACGGACGATTGCCTGCCAGCATGAATTTTCAGAGATGAAGGAGGAGCTGGAGATTATTCTCGATAATGGGGCAATGATAGATAATGTCTCCATCGATCACCCGGTATATGGAGAGTTGACAGGTGAACTGATGATTTCGACCAATGCGGAACTGGCCATGTTCCTCACACGTATGCACGAAGAAAAGAGCAGGATGCTTGCCAATCTTACAGATAATATACATCTTCACACAATATCTGCAGACACGGAAAAAATACTCGATAATGCCGTCCGTGACCTGATTGAACACGGCTACATCATACAGGACTGATAAAAAAGGACGATGGCACCGGCCATCGTCCTTTTTATGGCTTTATATCAGCCAAGCTGACGCTGTTTCTCTTTCTTTCTGATATCGATGAATATCTTCGTTTCGGCCGCTACGACACCGGACAATCCCAAAAGACCGATTAAGTTTGGTATCGCCATCAGCGCATTGAATATATCGCCGAGGTTCCAAACGGTCTGGAGGGACATAGTCGCTCCTGGTATGATTGCCAGGACAAAAATAACCCGGTACAGATATGTGAACTTGTCACCAACAAGGTAGGTGAAACACTTCTCTCCAAAGTATCCCCAGCCGAGAATTGTCGAGAAGATGAAGGTAAGCAATGTTATGGCAACAACATAGTTGCCGAAGCCAGGCAGCAGCATTTCAAAGGATTGCGCCGTCAGTGCCGCCCCGTCTTCTCCTGACGTGTACATATCGGCCATAGTCAGTGACACACCTGTAATGGTACATACAACGATTGTATCGATGAAAACCTGCGTCATGGAAACCAATGCCTGCCTTGCCGGGACATCAGTACGTGCGGATGCCGCTGCAATACCGCCGGTACCAAGCCCTGCTTCGTTTGAAAACAGCCCTCGTGCAACCCCCATGCGTATTACGGTGCCCAGTGCACCGCCCGCCACGGCCTGTCCTGTAAATGCATCTGTGAAAATAAGTCCGAATGCAGCCGGGACTTTATCAAAATGAAGAATAAGTATGGCAACACCTGCAATTAAGTAAAATGCGACCATGAACGGTACGAGTATTCCCGCAGTCCGACCGATGCTCTTGACCCCGCCGAGAATGACCATTCCTACAAGAACCGCCATAACCACTCCCGTCATCCATGTAGGAATGCTGAATACATCCTGGGCAACGTCGGAGGCAGCGTTGGCCTGGATCATGTTGCCGATGCCGAATATCGCTGCGAATACTGCAAAAAATGCAAAGAGTACGCCAAGCCATTTCTGTCCCAGTCCGTGTTCCAAATAATACATTGGTCCGCCGGACATTTCCCCCTTGTCGTTTTTCTGACGATACTTAACACCCAGTATACCTTCAGAATATTTTGTAGCCATACCGACTAATGCTGTAATCCACATCCAGAATACGGCTCCGGGACCACCCAGGACAACAGCCGTTGCGACACCGACGACGTTACCTGTCCCCACTGTTGCTGCAAGAGCAGTCATCAAGGCCTGGAAATGCGAAATGTCTCCTTCACTTTTATCATCTGACTTGCTGAAAGCCATTTTCAGCGAGTAGGGCAGCATTCTAAACGAAAAGAATGCCAGCCTTAAGGTCAGGAACAAACCTGTACCCACCAGGAAAATGATAAGAGGAAGCCCCCATACGAAACTGCTGATATCAGCTGTGAGATCTGTAAACCATGCACCCATGTAATTCCTCCCTTTATTTGTCAATACGTTTAAAATTTATATGAATATTCAGAAAATGTCAATATATAAATTCTTCTTTGTCATTTCACAGACTGATGGAAACCTTCTTTTCACGGTCGAAATCATAAAAAAACCGCTCAATGAGCGGTTTAAATTTATTTTTGTATATCAAAATCACTTTTACGTATCCGATAATTCCTGAAAATGTAACTGCCGATGAAACCGACGATACCTGAAATGACCGCTACGATTACAGAATAGATCACAACCTGTGAAGCCGGATTAAAACCGAAAAGCACCAGAAGTCCTGCGGTAGGGGTTGCTGTTCCCGGAGCATCATTGATGAGTCCGGAATATGCAATGACCATGCCGCTCAAAGCGCCGCCTATGAAGTTTGTCGCATAAATTGGAACTGGGTTGGCACTCACCAGATCCGCCTTTGAAAGTGGCTCGATGGCTACGGAAATCACAGACTTCAAATCTCCTATTTTCAGTTTATGGAACATCACACTGTTCATGAATGCAGAACCGAAAGCTGCAAGACTGCCGACGGCCATTGGAATGCCTGTGAGCCCGAGAAGGGCGGTAAGTGCCATGGAACTGAGTGGTGATGTTCCGACCACTGTAATGATGCCGCCCAACAAAAGCCCCATGATGAGCGGACTAGCATCTGTGGCTGTCTCTATGATGCTTCCTATTCGCAACAGAGAGCTATCCACCAGCGGTGTAATACCCATACCGATCAATCTTGTGAGCGGAACAATGATAATCACAACCAATATGAAATCCAGACCATTTGGAATTTTTTTCTCGAAGAACTTTACTGCGAATGAAACTATGTAAGCCGCAAACAATCCTGGAATCAGACCGAGGCCTCCCAACGAGACTCCAATAATTGCAGCATTCTGTGCGTTCACTTTCATTGTCAATGCCACCAGGAAAGCGACAATGACTCCGCTAAGCAGGCCGGCTTCCAGTCCCGCCTCCCGAAAAAATTCCAAACCGAAGATATCTCCGATGACAAACCGCTGCAATGCTTCAACCAAAAATGTCGCGATGGCAGCACCTGCAAGTGCCCCCATGACATCTGCACCATAAGGTGCGTAGTAAGTAAATAAGGTGAAGAATATAAGTATAAGTAAAAGTAGTAGTATTCCTGTCAGCTGTTCCATTTTTAATCCCCTGTCAGTAACCCGACAGCAAAGAATAATACTATTCTTTGCTGTTCAAGTAGTCTATCGCTGCGCTTCCAATCGACTGTGATGCGATGAGCAGTGAGTCTTCACTGATGTCAAATTTCGGATGATGATGCGGGTATACCTTGCCTTTAGGCTTTCCAGCAATTTCGCAAGTGTCATTAAAATCCCTCCTACCTTGATTCTTCGCACTTCAACATAAATTCCCCCGAATACTTTAGATCTAAAACAGTACTTGGACATTCAATGTAGACTACCATATCAGAATTTAACTTGGAAATACAGCAAAAATAGTAAAAATTCACAAAGTGAAATTTTATATTAAAAAAGCCAGGGACTTTTCATCCCTGGCCGTTAAGTATTTCTCTATTCTTCCACCTCGAACGCTGGTTCTAAATGTCCCTCTTTTTCAAGTTCGGCAAGAAAATCATATACTTCCTGTGAAGTAAAGGCTTCTTTCGCCGCCTGCAGAGCTTCGGTATCCTGGTTATCTTCACGTCCCACAAGCTGGATCGCAAATGTATTATCTTCATCCTCTTCCAGGAAAACAGCATCATCCGGTGTCAGGCCGACACTTTCTATATAGGTCGGGTAGTTGAATACAAGCTCGACTCCATCTTCATAAGCGCCTGTTAAATTAAGCAGATCGATATGAGTGAATTCAAGATTATGCGGATTCTCTTCAATATCATCCACCGTCGCCTGATGACTGACATCCGCTGACAAAGTGATCAGATCATGCTGTTCAAGAATCATCAGTGCGCGCGCTTCATTGGTAGCATCTGCCGGAATCGCAACTTCTGCACCGTCCTCGATATCTTCTATGGAATCATACACCGGGGAATAAAAACCGACAATTGCGTTATAAATCGGCTGCATCGCCACCAGGTTCCCGTCTTTCTCATTATTGAAGACTTCCATGAAAGGTTCATGCTGGGCAAAACTTGCATCCACCTCTTCATTCAGAAGGGCTTCGTTGTATTGAATATTATCGGATACTTCGACAAGTTCAATCTGATACGGTTCTTCAATCGCATCAGCTGCGATCTCAACAACATCTGTCATAGGCGGCAGATGTGAAGCGACTTTGACAACATTGTCCTCTTCAGAAGCACTTTCCTCTCCGCCGCAGCCTGCCAGCAATAATGCAACTCCAGTGAAAAACAAACCTTTTTTCAACATATGTAATTCTCCTCTTCCAAATTTTCATCTTTTATCCAATCTGGCTGCGAGTCTCAGTCCCAGCCACTGGGCAATGATTACAAATACGATAATGACTGCAATTGCGCTGTACATGATGTCTGTTTCATAACGTTGATAGCCGTAACGGATGGCAAAGTCGCCGATTCCGCCGCCCCCCACAACTCCCATAATCGTGGAGTATGAAATGAAACTTACAAATGCGGTCGTAAAACCGATAATAAGGGAACTCCGCGCTTCAACATATAAAAACTTCCAGACGAGCTGAGGTGTTGTAACACCCATGGATCTTGCTGTTTCAAGTACGCCTTTTGGCACGTCGTGCAATGATTGTTCCACGAACCTCGCATAAAGTGCAATTGCGATAAGCATCATCGGGAACGAAGCCGCAACCGGATCACCTGTTGCACGACCGTAAAAATAACGGATCAACGGCTGCATGACCACTACCAGAAGCAAAAAAGGGAACGACCGGACAATGTTTACAAAAATATTCGCAATCTGGTACAAAAGTTTATTCTCAAGCGACTTGCCTTTCGATGCAAGATAAAGCAGAGTACCGAGGGGCAGTCCCAGAAGAATTGCGGCCACCATGGCAAACACCATCATTATTCCTGTTTCATACAGGCTTTCGACAAGGCGGGGGGTGTATTCAATGACACGTTCTATGTATATCTGAATGGCTTCAGGCATCTTTCAGCACTTCCAATACACGTTCGTAGTAGGACTGGTCTGAACGATCCGTGACAGAATGATTTACATCTATGGTATCGATCAGTCTTCCGCGCTCCAGTATTGCAGCCCGGTTGCACAGCTGCTTAATCACATTAAGTTCGTGTGTAACAATGACCACTGTCATGTCAAACTCATTTTGAGCCTTCCTTAAAACACCGACGATTTCATCTGTCGTATTTTCATCAAGTGCGGATGTCGGTTCGTCACATAATAGAATCATCGGCCGGGTAACCAGTGCGCGTGCTATACCCACACGCTGCTTTTCCCCACCGGACAGTTCTGCCGGATAATTTTCCTTCTTATCCTCCAGACCGACGAATTTAATGACTTCATCCACAGACAGCGGGTTTTTATATTTATGAAGTTCCAACGGTAATTTGATATTCTCTTCAACTGTTTTATTATTCAGCAGATTAAAGTGCTGAAAAATCATGCCGATATCCTTTTGATGTTTTCTCAGACCATTTTTGTTAAGTGTACCAACATCTATACCATCTACAATGACCTGCCCCGCATCAGGCATTTCAAGTGCATTGATAAATCTCATTAAAGTGGATTTTCCGGCGCCGCTCTCTCCTATTATTCCAAATATCTCCTTGCCGGTTATGGACAGGGTAACATTATCAACCGCTTTAAAATCACCATTTTTACCGACAAAAGACTTTCTTGCTCCCTTTATATCAATCAAACTACAACCACCTTCCATAACCATTATTCAATTGATGGTCATTGCCATATATAATATCATATCCGGTTACTTTCCGGACCCTCCCGGCTCAAAAAAATAACCGGTCAAAAGTATGAAAACTTTAACCGGCCTAATTTTTATTTTAATCATCGTCATCGTCGTTGTCATCATCGTTGTTGTCATCATCGTCTTCATAATCATCGTCTTCATAATCATCGACATCATTGCTGTTGTCGTTTTCATCGCTGTCATCAAATTCTATATAATAATTATTCTGGTGCTGAGTGTTATAATCCTGAAGCTGCTGTGCGAACGCTTCAATATCGGCGATATTATTAAAATCTATCTGGAACCATAATACTTTGAGTGCGTCTCCGTCTATGGCATCCACTGTGACAAGTGCTCCTTCGTCATCGTCATCAACGCGCTGGATAATCTGGTATTGTTTTGGATGCGTCTCTTGATTCAGGGTCAGATGCACGAATGTACCGCCAACCTCATTGAGTGCAATCTGTTTTGCCTCTTCTTCGGTGATCAGTGTATTTGCCGTTTCTTTTTCTTTCTGTGCCTGTTTTTCAGCCGCTTCCTTCTCTTTTGCTTTTTTATCCGCTTCCGGAGCTTTCTTCTCTTCTGATGATTTTTCCTCATCTTTTTTTGCAGCTTCATCCTCATTTTGCTGCGTTATTTTTTCCGTTACAATATTCTCGATGCTGCTGTCGTCACGGCTCATTTTAATTTCATATTTATATTCTTCATTTTTCATGCTTACAATATAAAACCGCTCATCATCCGACTGCGAGATATTTTCAATCTCTCCACCATATCGGTCTGTGATCATCGCACGTACTTCCTGTTCATCGATGTATTCACTCCCTGTCTGGCTTACCAGCAGGACTCCCAGGGCAATACCCGCAATAACAGCCACTGCCGCAATCAGCAACTTATTTAACTTCTTCATTTTTCTTCACCTTTTTAATAGTCAATTTAAATGTTGTCCCTGCGTTCACCCGACTCGTAACGTCAATGCTGATATCATTTAAATTCGCCAACTCTTCTGCAATGGACAGGCCGAGGCCGGACCCGCCCGTTTTTCTGGCCCGCGCTTTATCCACACGGTAAAAGCGTGTAAATATATGGTTTATATCTTCTTGCGGTATGCCGATCCCTCTGTCCACTATCGTTACTTCAACGTTATTTTCAAGCTCATGGAGGTTTACGGATATCTTTTCAGAGCTGTATTTATAAGCGTTATCGAGGAAAATTTTAATCAGCTGATCGAACGTATCCACATCTATAAGGACCAATACATCCGTATTATCAAAAGTCAGTTCAATTTCCCGGTCATATACAGTTTCCAGACGCTTTGTTATATTCTTCAGCAATTTTACAATACGGATCGGTTCCGGAGAAAAAGTTTCATCTTCACGGTTCACTTTCGCAAAGCTCAGCAGCTGCTCTGTGAGATATTTCATCCTTTTCGCTTCATCGCTGATGGCATGGATACTTTCATCCAATACATCTTCCCGTGTTTTTCCGAAACGCTTCAACATCTGGCTGTACGACCCGATGACTGTGATCGGCGTCTTCAGCTCATGAGAGGCATTCATGATGAACGCCTGCTGGTTTTCATCATGGGCCTTTAAGTCCAGCATCATTTCATTAAATGCTTCAGAGAGTTCCTTCAGTTCCTTTGTGTCTTTTTCATTTATTTCAATCATTGTGTACTTACTGGTATCATCCGTCTTTTTCATTTTATCGATCAGCTTGTTGATCGGTTTGATGACGATGTTTGTAATCACACGGTTCAAAAGAAAAATGACAATGAGAATGATGAACGTTGAAATGACCAGAATCCATTTTAATACTTCAAATGTGTCATATAAAAAATGGACATTCTCATAAATCTGAAGATTGTATACCTGACCGTTGTCCCAAATGACAGGCAGTGATACCATCACAAACTCCATATCTTCATGTGACACAGATTTTTGATACTGATTCGTCCTGTAAGGTTCATTCAAACTCGCATATTCCGTCTCAGTGGATATGCGGACCACGGGATTATCCTCTTCATCGATCACTTTGACATAACCGTCAGACAAGAGGAAAGCCTGAAGCACCGCTTCACTGTTAACGTTATCCGCATTGGCATTCTGAAGTTCCTGCATGATGTTTATTCCGCGATTTTCGAGCTGTCCCATTTCTGCATTCAATGAGAAATTCTTATACGAGAAATAAACGAACAGATTGATCAGTATGACAACAATTACCGTCATGACCGTCGTATATAACTGTATTTTCGTACCAAGTTTCATTGCTTCAGCCCTTTACTATATAACCAATACCTCTGACACTTGAGATAATGGATGGTTTATCACGGTCAAGCTTCTTACGGATATACCTCACATAAACATCGACGGTATTCGTATCCCCGTAGTAATCAAATCCCCATACCGCTTCTATGATCTGTTCACGTGACAGGGCCTGATTCTTATTCTCAATCAGGAAATACAGAAGGTCATACTCTTTTTGGGTCAGATAGACAAGTTCATCGCCGATGTATACTTCACGTGCCATGGGTACTATCTTCAGATGACGGTACTCCAGATTTTCCGGTTTTGCTGCTGTCTTCTGCTTCAGCTGAGTGCGGATTCTGGCAAGCAGCTCCTCGATCTCGAAAGGTTTCGTCATATAATCATTGGCTCCGGAATCAAGCCCGCTGACTTTGTCCATTACAGCATCCCTTGCAGTAAGCATTATTATTCTAGTGTCCTCATCTTTCTGTCTCACCCTGCGCAGCACTTCCAACCCATTCAGCTCAGGAATCATGACATCCAGCAGTATCAGATCAAATGAAGCAACTTCGTAACGTTCCAGAGCTTCTTTGCCGGTATAGGCAATTTCCACTTCGTATTCTTCGAATTCCAATTCCAATTGAATGACACGTGCAATCTTTTCATCATCTTCGACGATCAATATCCTACTCATTTATAAAACTCCTTACACGAATTGATGTTCACTGAATATTATTACACCAATTATAGCACGCATCACGAAAGCTTTTTCGTTAGAAAATTATTAAAATACGATTAAAAAATCCGGAACATGGTCCGGACTCAGAACTTAAAGTGAATATCAGTTGTCAATGTCAATTTGTATCTGTTCCCGCATCTATTTCCATTTCAAACTCTACACAATCCACGTCAATCGCTACTTCACACTCAGCTCAAGATGCCATTCTATAATCTTTGCACCTGTTCCATTGTGAAGAGTGCTGTCGGGTACAGAGTTTACTCGTCGTCTTCGTCATCATCGTCGTCACGGTCTTCTTCAGCGTCATCTCTGTCATCATCGTCACGTTCCCCTGAATCATCTTTGTCGTCTTCGCGGGCTTCGTCACTGTCATCGTCATCTTCTCTGTCGAAATCTTCTTCAATAATCTTCAGATCTTCAGCGTTGATGTCCACTTCATATTCTTCTTTGCCGTTCTGCATTTCAATTTCGTAATAGTGTATGCCCCCGTCTTCATCGAGTTCGACGGATTCCACCTCACCATCGAATCTTTCTTTGGCGGTATTTACTGCTTCTTCTGCGCTTTTCAGATTTCCATTCTTCTTAGACCCAGATTCGAACTCATCATCCGCTTCATCGTCCAGGTCATCTTCATCATCCAGATCTTCTTCGATTATTGCCAGAGTTTCAGCGTTGATGTCCACCTCATATTCCTGCTTGCCATTATTCATCTCAACTTCGTAATAATATACACCGTCGTCTTCATCAAGCTCGACATCTGTGACTTTGCCGTCAAAATTTTTCTTCGCTTCATCTACTGCCTTTTGGGCATTCTGTTCTACTTTCTCCATGTCTGCTTCTTCAGTCGTCTGTACTTTTGCCGTACCTTCGTTGCCATCTGCTTCCCAGTCCATATTCGTATCCGCACTGACATTTGAGCACGCTCCCATGAGTAGTACTGATGCAATTCCACCGGCTAATAAATATTTTCTGTTAATCATTCTGTAACGCCTCCTGTTTTATTTGTTAACTTCATTATAGGAAGCAGCTCCTAAAGTACGATTAATGAAAAATTAAAAAACGATTAAAGAATGAAAGTTTTTCTTTAACCGTCCTGCAGTTCATGGTTATTCTGTTATTTTACAAGCTCGAGACGTGCCTTGTAACACTTTCTGCAAACAGGCACATACTCTTCATCTCCCATTTGGATAGTCTCACCCACGTTTACCGGCACACCGTCCAGCATCCGCATATTTAATGTCGCTTTCTTATTACAGAACTGGCATATTGTTTTCAGTTCATCAATCGCATCTGAAAGCTCCAACAAGACTTTGCTGCCTTCAAAAAGTTCCCCTTTGAAGTTGGTCTTCAGACCAAAGCAGATGACAGGAATATCCAGATAATCTGCTATATCACTTAAATTATGTATATCTTTTCTGGAAAGAAACTGGGCTTCGTCCACAACGACGGCGTGAACCTTGGCTTCTTCATGGATGCGTTTCACTTCATCATAGATATTTTCATGGATATATTCACATAACAATTCAAGTCCGACCCTGGATTTGATCTTTTTGAACCCGCTTCTTGTATCAATCGGAGTGGAATATGCCAGGCACTGCTTGCCCTGGGTCGTATATTGGTGATGGGTCGTAATGATCTGATTGCTTTTATTGCTCTGCATCGTGCCGTATCTATAGTAGAGCTTTGCCATAAAATGCACCGTCTTCCTTTATAAGTTGCTTCATCAATTTTCCTTTGTTTAAATACCGGAAGGTTACTCCCGGAAATCATGATATCACATTTAAGGGAGTCATACGCTTCGATATTTTAAACCTTTCTTGAACTAATCCCTAGTTTTTAGGTCGGAATGATTGACCTGCAATTGCTGCAGTTATACAATCACTTACATATATCCGTAAAATATTTTACATAGGAGTGGTCATATGGAATTCGGAATTCTGAACCAGAGTCCGATTTTGGAAGGGCAGGCTGTCGCTCTTTCCATAAAAGATACGATAGAACTCGCAAAAAAAGCGGATGAATCCGGCTACAGGCGCTATTATGTTTCAGAGCATCATAATGAGCCTTTGGCGGGCACAGCACCCGAAATCATGATTTCACACCTGCTGGCCCATACTAAACATATTAATATCGGGTCCGGCGGTGTAATGCTGCAGCACTATAATCCTTTTAAAGTGGCAGAGCAGTTCCAGCTCATGAGCCATCTCGCTCCCGGAAGGGTCGACCTTGGAATCGGCAAGGCGCCCGGAGGGCTCCACTTATCAACGACTGCACTCCGATCCGGACTTAAGGAAGAGCAGCCGTCATTTGCAGATAAATTCAAAGCCCTGACTCATTTTGTAAACCAGACCCATACAGGAGAATTCCAGGGTTTAAAAACATCGCCGGATACTTCCAATCCGCCGGAAATCTTTCTTCTCGGATCCAGCCCCGATTCCGCCGCTTTTTCCGCCCGTGAAAATGTCAATTTCATATATGCGCATTTCATCAGCAATGATGGACAGAAACTGAAAGACAGCATCGGTGCATACAGGAAAGCTAATAAAGCAGGAAAGTTCATCGTCGCTCTGTCTGTCATTGTCACAGATGACAAAGAGATAGAAGCACAATTAAAAGAAGAGAATGTCGTGTATGAACTACATCATGAAAGTGGCAAAATCCTCAGGGTCAACGGTAAAGAGCGGGCTGAAAGCACTGTTGCTGCGTCAGACGAGCCCGTGAAAGCAAAGAGAGTTGAGGCAGACATCATTATCGGCACACAAGAAGAGGTTTTGAAAAAACTGGAGTGGTATATCCAGAACAGCGGGATAGATGAGCTGATGTTCCATCTGCCCACTAAAAATAAAAGCCTGAGGCATCAGACAATCGAAGCACTCGCTCCCGTACAGACCATCCACAAAAATCCGGAGATAAATATGGCAAAATGAATATTACCCGGGAAATCCGGTGTTCCGTGAAGACATCTCCCATCCTCAAACCTTGATTTGGCGGATGGGTTTTCTTAATATTAGAGTGTATGAATCAAGGAGGAGAAAATATGAAGAAATTTATCAACGCCCGTATTTATGGTCAGGACGAAGCAGACGAAATGCTGGTGGAAGACGGGAATTTCAAAGCAGTCGGAAAAAATCTGGGTGATGCCGATGAAGTCATCGACCTGGAAAACCAGTTGGTACTGTCTCCTTACGTGGACCCTCATCTGCACCTGGATTATATTTTCTCCGGACTCGGAGAAGGGAACGCGAACATTTCCGGAACTTTATTCGAAGGGATACAGAGATGGAGCGACAACAAGAAAACCCTGACCAAAGAAATGGTGAGGGAACGCGCCATGGAAGGCATACGTAAAGAAGTCAGTCACGGTGTACAGTACATCCGTTCCCATGTAGACATCACAGACCCTGAATTGACCGGTATGAAAGCGCTGCTTGAGGTGCGGGAAGAATTGAAAGAGGTTGTCACGCTGCAGCTTGTCGCATTCCCCCAGGAAGGGTTCTTCCGCTTCGAAGGGGCTGAAGAACTGCTTGAAAAAGCGTTGGACATGGGCGCAGACGTTGCAGGCGGCATCCCGCATTTTGAAATTTCCTATGAACACGGAGCCGAGTCACTGAAGCGGATTGTGGATCTTGCAGTCAAATATGATGTGATGATTGATATTCACTGTGACGAAAATGATGATCCAAACAGCCGCTTCCTGGAAGTCCTGAATGCACTTGTGATGGAAAAGGACTACGGACAGAAGACGACAGCCAGCCATACGTGCAGCTTTGGATCAGCAGATAACAGCTATGCAGCAAAAATGATGGGGCTGTTCAAGGAATCAAATATCAATTTCATATCATGTCCGACAGAGAATGCCCATCTGCAGGGCAGGACGGACAGCTATCCAAAACGCCGCGGACTGACAAGAGTGAAGGAACTGCTTGAAAACGGCAATACAGTGGCATTTGCCCAGGACTCCATCGCTGATTACTGGTACCCGCTCGGTAACGGCAATATGATGAACATCCTGGATAATGGTATCCATCTCGCACACTACACACATATTGACGAAATCAACAAGGCATTCGATCTCGTCACCATCAATGGGGCAAAAGTCATGCAGGTCGAAGAGCAGTACGGAATCGAATCAGACAAGCCCGCCAACTTCATCGTACTGGATGCCAATGACGCCTACGGGGCAATACGGGAACGTGCCGATGTACTGGCATCAGTAAGAAATGGGGAATACCTGTTCAAACGAGCACCGAAAACAAATGAAATCGCACATGATTTTCTGAAATAATCTTCATCTCAAAGGAGCAACACGCTCCTTTTTTACTTTAATAAATATAATTTCTTAAATAATTTATAATATTTATCAATTTATTTTATTTATTTTATGTTGTAAAATTCCATTAGCAATAGAATAGCCCACCAGTAATAAAGACATCCGTTCCAGGGAGGTGAGTATGATGAGTAAGGCAGTCAAAGCGTTGTTTGCAGTTTGCGTTGCATTCCTGGCATTCGCAGGCACCGCCGGTATTACCGAAGCATCAGAAGATACATCTCAACAGTCAGACGGGGCATATTACCACTATAACGGCTATACAGGCTATGGCGACGACGGCAGGTTTATTCTTGACGAAACGTTCATCAACGCAATTGCCAGTAACAACTTCAAACTGAACGGCTATCAGATTGATATGACAGAAGAGGCATTTTTAGATCACAATGATGAAGCGACAGTAACTGCTGTGTATGACCAGCACATCCATGCAGTCGGTGAAGGCGCAGTCTTTGCAGACATGCCGATTAACCCGGGTGCAGTAACAGAGGCTGAAGTATTTGACGTATACGGGAATCCGTCCCATTCAAATTACGGTGAACAGGGCGACAACGCACACTATTATCAGCTGAAAGGCATGCAGATCACGTTCAATGTCAATGACGGTTATGTAACCTCCGTTTCAGTCGGCGGTACACACGTCGAATAACAAAAATAGAATGCAATTTTCACAGTTACAATGAACCGCATCTCATTTGAGGTGCGGTTTTATTGTTCTTTTTGTCCTGCGTACCCTTAACCGGGAAACAGATGACATTGTAAATTCAAGTTGAGCTCCTGGTTTTCTCGGGGTTCACTACCTTCGGGTTATCCGGTTCATCCAGCCTTAATTTTGCAGATGGATTTCAACAGTCAGAACTTCACTTTTCAGACTGTATCAGGAATGTTTCAAATGTAACAATTTTTATCCTTAAATGTGATTAGAGGAAGCCATTTAAGGATACAGTACAATATTATGAAATAAAGGAGACTAATTGATGAAAGATCATATTAAGCAATATATAAATGGTGAATGGGTTGACAGTGCAAGCGGCGAGACGATTGATGTCATAAATCCTTCTACCGGTGAAGCTTTTGGCAGAATTGCCAAAGGGAATGCCGAAGATGTGGATAAAGCCGTGGAAGCTGCCCATAACGTTTATATAGAGTTTCGTAATACACCTGCAGAAGAACGCCGCGCAATGCTTGACAGGATTGTCACTGAATACGAAAATCGTAAGAATGATCTGATTGAAGCAATTACCGACGAACTCGGTTCTCCAATAGATAAATCTGAAAAAGTGCATTACCAGATGGGATTGAATCATTTTGCTGCTGCGCGTGATGCTCTGGATTCTTTCCAGTTCGAAGAACAGCGCGGTGAAAACCTGGTGGTCAAAGAAGCCATCGGCGTTGCGGGGCTGATCACGCCCTGGAATTTTCCTACCAACCAGACGTCCCTCAAACTTGCAGCTGCATTTGCCGCAGGGAGTCCGGTAGTACTGAAACCTTCTGAAGAGACACCGTTCGCCGCAGTGATTCTGGCTGAAATCTTCGATAAGGCCGATGTGCCAAAAGGTGTTTTCAACCTGGTTAACGGTGACGGTGAAGGCGTAGGGAACCCGCTCAGTGAACATCCTAAAGTACGCATGATGTCATTTACCGGATCCGGCAGAACCGGCTCCAAAATCATGGAGAAAGCAAGTGTGGATTTCAAAAAGGTCTCCCTTGAACTCGGTGGTAAATCCCCTCTGATCATCCTGGATGATGCGGATGTGGATAAAGCAGCCTTTACAGCTGTTCAGAAAGTAGTGAACAATACCGGACAGGTTTGTACTGCAGGCACACGCACGCTGATTCCTGAATCCATGAAGGATGAATTCCTTGAGAAAGTAAAAGAAAAAATGAATCAGGTCAAAGTGGGGAATCCAAGAGAAGATGGTGTCGAAATGGGTCCTCTCATCAGCAAAAAACAATATGATACAGTCCAATCCTATATCAATAAAGGCGTAGAAGAGGGTGCAACACTTTATCACGGCGGACCGGATCAGCCCGAAGGCCAGGACAAAGGCTTCTATGTCAAACCGACTGTGTTCAGTGATGTTGATAATAAGATGACGATTGCACAGGAAGAAATTTTCGGACCGGTGATGTCCGTAATCACCTACAAAAATCTGGATGACGCGATTGAACTTGCGAATGATACGAAATACGGTCTTGCAGGCTATGTCTATGGTGAAGATATGGAAACCTTACAGAAAGTAGCCCGTTCCATTGAAGCCGGTACTGTCGAAATCAATAACGCAAAAGGGGCTGCCAATCTGCCATTCGGAGGTTATAAACAATCAGGCATCGGACGCGAATGGGGAGATTTCGGTATCGAAGAATTCCTGGAAGTGAAATCCATCAAAGGTTATTTTAAATAATTATCCCTGGAGTAATAACGCCCCCAATCTTGTCACGCAGGATTGGGGATTCATTTATCAATAATCAAACAAGGAGGAGAAGGCTTTGAAAAAGCTCATTAATGAAAAAGAAAATTTCCTGGGAGATATGCTGGACGGACTTAAGTTTCACGATAAACAAGTCGATGTAATCGAGGATACTGTTGTAGTCAGAAAGAAGAAAAAAACGAAGGGAGCAGCGATTGTTTCCGGCGGCGGAAGCGGGCATGAACCGGCTCATGCCGGCTATGTCGCCCAAGGCATGCTTGATGCTGCGGTCTGCGGTGAAGTGTTCACATCTCCGACACCGGATAAAGTGCTCGCAGCAATCAAACATGTGGATAACGGCGATGGTGTACTTCTGGTCATTAAAAACTACGCCGGAGATGTGATGAATTTCGAAATGGCTCAGGAGATGGCGGAAACTGAAGGTCATAAAGTTGCCACCGTCATTGTCAGGGATGATGTGACCATAGAGAATAAAGAGCAGCGCCGCGGTGTGGCCGGTACAGTGCTCGTGCATAAGTATGCCGGTTACCTCGCTGAAGAAAATACGTCTCTCGACCAGATTAAAGAAAAAGTTGATGAGATGATGTATTCCCTTTATTCCATAGGTATGGCAGTGCAGCCGTGCATGGTACCGACGACCGGGGATTATGGTTTTGACCTGGGGGACGATGAAATGGAAATCGGCATCGGCATCCACGGGGAGAAAGGCATTTACCGAGAAAAGATCACTACTGTCGATGTCATAGCAGACCGTCTGCTGGATGAATTATTCAAGCACTCAGAAAGCGACAATTTCATACTCATGATCAATGGCATGGGCGGAACACCTGACAGCGAACTTAATATAGTCACAAAATATGTGATGGCATCACTTGAGAAGAGGAATAAGAAAGTATCCAAACTGCTTGTCGGAGACTATATGACAGCACTTGATATGCAGGGCTTTTCGCTGACAGTCGTCGATGATAATGACGAATTAACCACTGCATTGAATGCACCAACGGAATCAAAATACTTTTAAGGAAGAAGGATATATATGAATGCAGATAAACTCCTGACACAACTTCACGGATTAAAAACGGTATTCGATGATAAGGAAAGTGAACTTACGGCACTCGATCGTGAAATCGGGGACGGGGACCACGGCGTGAATATGAAACGCGGATTCAATGCAGTGGATGATAAGGTGGCTGGAGGCAGCACAAAAGAAGTGCTGAAGCAGACCGGTATGACGTTGATGAGCTCCATAGGCGGAGCCAGCGGACCGTTATACGGATTCAGTTTCGTCAAGATGAGTGATGCCGCCAATGATGAGATCGATGCCGATAACCTGGCTGAAATGCTGGAGATATTTTCAAAAACTGTGGCTGACAAAGGAAAAGTCGAAGGCGGAGAAAAAACCATGTATGATGTGATTTCAAAATCAGCCGATGTTTTACGTGAAACAGGCGGTTTGAAGATGGAGGATCTCCAGCAGCTCGCGGAAGATACAAAGGATATGATCGCTACTAAAGGACGTGCTGCCTACTTCAAAGAGAAGTCGAAGGGGACAATCGATCCCGGTGCCCAAAGCGCAGTTTATATTATTCATGCACTCGGGGAAGGTGTTAATAATGGCTGATATCCTTATCATTAGTCACAGCAGCCAGATTGCCGAAGGAACAAAAGCACTTGTGGAACAGATGGCAAAAGATGTCACCATACATGCCTCAGGAGGAGTGGATGGCGGCATCGGCACCAACATCGATCAGATCAGCGAAATGCTTGATTCGATTGAAGATGACACCCTCTGCTTCTATGACATCGGTTCCAGCCTGATGAACCTGGAAATGGCTGTGGAAATGTATGAAGGCCCACATGCCGTTCATATTTCCAATGCTCCGATTGTAGAAGGAAGCTTTCTTGCAGGTGTTGAAAGCAGCGTTGGGAGCACCGTGGAAGATATTCTCAAAAAGTTGAATGAGATGAAAAAATAACAGGAATCCCTGCTCCACCTTGATATGACCCCTGTCAAATAGACAGGAGGCAGTTCACCTTATATTGGAGCAGGGATTTAATAATGCGATTTAAGAATTATTTAATATCCGGTTCATAATTTAATAATCTCCATCCATTATTGTAAGGATAGTTAAAAACAGGAGGAATTAATTATGCCGGACAACACAAAACTTTTAAACTGGAGACTGATCACCGTACTCGCATTGATTGCTCTGATCAGACCGCTGATAAGTATTACAGGAATATCCGGGATGCTCGGAAAACCAGTCGCAAGCATTACAGCAACACTCGCCATCTCAATCATCTGGATTGCAGCAGTAACCATAAAAAAAGAATCACAGCCTGTAACCACTCTCATTATCACAGGTATAGCATACGCAGTATTTGCAATTATCTTAAGTGGAATATTGTCCCCAATCTTCATAGGGACGCTTCAAGGACCTTTGACGAATCCATTCGCGATCATCAGCATGTTTATGACCAATATTATCTGGGGTTTCATTACCGGTAGCATCGCCGCCTTATTATTAAAAATAAGATAAAAAGACGCAATCCATGAATTGGATTGCGTCTTTGATATTTCCCAGGCAATATACTAATGTCCTTCGTGATCTTCTTGTGATTCTTCGTGACTTTCCGAACCGCCGCCTTCGTGATGATCTCCGCCACCATGGTCGTGGGTAAAACCGAATGACATGACAAACAGAGAACCGGCAACGATGATTGCTGCAATGACAAAGGCGTGGAACATCATATTCCAAGGTGCATTTGTCGCACCACTTTCTGTAATATGCATGAACATGAACAGCTGTATCGCTGCCTGTATGACTGCTAAAGCCATAATGGTGATGATAATCCACATCGTCGGCAGTCCTGACGACAGGGCTGTCCAGGCAGCAATGATTGTTAACGTAATGGACAGGGCAAAACCAACAATATGATTGATTGGATATTTACTGTGTTTTTTCTCCATTTAGACCACCATCCCAATCATATACACACTCGTAAAGATGAAAATCCAAATTACATCGAGGAAGTGCCAATACAGGCCGACAATGAATACCTTCCTTGTTGTTACTGCAGTCAGCCCGCGTTGTTTAAGCTGGATCAGTATCGCAATCATCCAGCCGATACCGAGTGTAACATGGACACCGTGCGTTCCGGTCAAAACGAAGAATCCTGACCAGAATGCACTGGAACCAAGTGCAGCACCTTCACTTACATAATGTACAAATTCGTAAATTTCAAAGCCTAGAAATGAAAGGCCCAGGACTAATGTAAGAGCCAGCCAAACCATTAAACCTTTCAACGATCCTTCCCTCATGTTATGGATAGCGAGTCCACAGGTAAAACTGCTGGTCAAAAGGATGAATGTCATAATCAGCACTGTACCCGCCTCAAACAATTCTGCAGGAGCAGGTGAATCCGCTGTACGGCCGAATAGCACGGCATAAGTTGCAAACAAAGTAGAAAACAATGCAATTTCTGCTGCAAGGAAAATCCAGAATCCGACGATGTTCATCTGTCCTTGATGTGTACTGTACTCCAAAGGAAGTGCGTCTGTTTTATTCTCACTCATCATCCGTCATCCTCCTTGCCTTGCGCTCTGTTTCTATGATTTCATCCACTTCCACATGATACCCTTCATCATAATCAAATGAACGGATGAACATCATCACAATTGCACCAATCAGTCCAATGACAGCCAGCGTAATCCATTCAAAGACCAATGCAAAACTTGCAAAGAACAAAATGGCCATCATGATAAACGGCTGCCCGGTATAGCTTGGCATATGGATTGGTTTCAACTTGCTTCTATCGAAAGTGGTCTCTCCTTTTTCTTTCATATCGATCAGTGCATCGTGACTATCGACCTCTGGTACTGTAGCAAAGTTGTACTTCGGAATTGGAGTAGGCGTTGCCCATTCCAATGTCCTGCCGTAACCCCAGGAGTCCCCTTCTATATCCCTTGGACTGAAGCGGAAACTGTAGATGATACCATGTACAAATATGATAAATCCGAGTCCCATCACGAAAGCTCCGATTGTGGACAGGAAGTTCAGAGTGAACCATTCCGGTCCGACGGTGAATATCCTTCTGGCCATGCCATCCAGTCCCAGGAAATACTGAGGGAAGAAGCAGAGATGGAAACCAATCAGGAATAACCAGAACGCCCATTTTCCGATACGTTCATTAAGCTTATGTCCAAACATTTTTGGATACCAGAAGATGAGTCCTGCAAAGCAGGCAAACACTGTTCCCGGTATAAGTACATAGTGGAAGTGGGACACAAGGAAATATGAATTGTGATACTGGTAGTCTGCTGCGGCCATGCCCAGCATAACACCCGTGACCCCGCCAATCGTGAAACTCGGAATAAATGCCAAGGTCCAGAGCATCGGCGTTGTAAATATGATTTTAGACTTATAGAGCGTTGCCAGCCAGTTGAATATCTTCACCCCGGTAGGGATGGCTATCATCATGGTAGTTATGGAGAATACCGAGTTGACGAATGCTCCGGCACCCATGGTGAAGAAATGGTGCACCCAGACTACGAAGCTCAGACCTGCGATGATTACAATAGCACCTACCATCGTCTTATATCCGAACAGTTGTTTTTGGGCAAAAGTCGCGATGATTTCAGAAAATATCCCAAATGCCGGCAATATGACGATATAAACTTCAGGGTGTCCCCACATCCAGAATAGGTTCGCCCACATCATCGGCAGACCTTCACCGGTTAAGGTGAAGAAATGAGAACCGAATATCCTGTCAATCGTCATCAAAGCCAATGCAACTGTCAAAATTGGAAATGCGAAAATGATGATGAATGTCGTGATGAGTGTAGACCAAGTGAAAATCGGCATTTTCATCAAGGTCATGCCCGGTGCTCTCATTCTAAGTATTGTCACCATCAGGTTGATACCCGTTGCCAGTGTTCCGATACCCGCCAGCTGCAGGCCGAGCAGGTAGAAGTTGATCCCCGGACCGGGACTCAGTTCCGAGCCTGCGAGCGGCGCATAGTTCGTCCATCCTGCATCCGGGGCGCCACCGATTACGAATGACAGGTTGAACAGCATTGCACCAAAGAAGAACGACCAGAAACTGACTGCGTTCAAATAAGGGAATGCAAAGTCTCTTGCACCGATCTGCAGCGGTACTATGATGTTCATCAGTCCTATCAGGAACGGCATCGCCATGAAAATGATCATGATCGTACCGTGAGTTGTGAACACTTCATTATAATGTTGTGAATTCAGGAAATTCATATCCGGAAAAGCGAGTTGTGTACGCATCATCAGCGCATCTACACCGCCCCGGAATAACATTGCGAGTGCTGAAAGGATATACATGATACCAATTTTCTTATGATCGACCGTGGTCAGCCAATCCTGCCAGAGCCATTTCCATCTTTTAAAATAAGTTAACAGAAAGATTACTGTTGCTGACACAAGCGCAATAGAAACCATACCTGCATAAATCAGCGGCTCTCCGGTAACAAAAAATTCATCTAATTGCATCACTGTTTACCTTCTTTCCGTTATTGTTGAATCTCATCGGGAGCCCACCCAGGTTTATTTTCCAAATGAAGATTTTCTTCATATTTATTACCATGGCGTTCTACAGAATAATCTCTGCCTTCATTTGAACCATGATCTACCCATTCAAGATGGGTGGAAGAGAATGACATCGTTCCATCCAATAGGCCGGGAGCGAGTATTTCATCATACTTATCCTGAGTCAATTCAGGTGCTTCCTCACTGACAGAAGCCGCCCAGTCATTGAATTCATTTTCAGGCTGAGCTGTCACATTGAATGTCTGGCCCGTGAACCCCTCACCGGTAAAGTTGGCATTCCTGCCTTTATAGACTCCCTCTTCATCCGCCTGAAGGTATAAAGTGTTTTCCATACCTGCCATGTTGTACTTCTGACCACCCAGACGGGGCACCCAGAATGCTGCCATGGAGTCAGCGGATGACAGACGGAATTCAATCGCTCTGTCCGTAGGAATATGAAGATAATTCACAGTTTCAATATCTTGCTCAGGGTAAGTAAATATCCATTTCCAGTCCGCGGCAGTCGCATAGACCACAAGCGGTTCCTTTTCCTGACTGGATTCCGGCGGTTTTTCAAGATCAAACAGCGTATTCACTGTCGGAATGGATAATGCAATGACAATCAGTACAGGGATTGTAAACCAGACGATCTCAATTTTCGTGTTGCCATGCTGTTCAGGTTTGTAATCTTCCGGTTTCCGGTTTGGGTTGTTTGCCCTGTATTTGAAAACCACAATCGCAAAAATTGTATAGACCACCACAATAATTCCCAACATAAAAATGACAGCATATAATATTAGATTTTTCTGGCTCTCACCTACAGGACCTACAGGGTCCAGTACAGCCATTTTGTCGCATCCTGTCATAAAAATTGCTAAAAGAATAGGGAGGAGAGTGAACCATTTTTTTTGCAATGAAACTTTGTTTCCTTTCATTCCAATCACTCCAAGTTAAGTAAAATACATACAAATACAATAAAAATCATAATTCATTTATTGTCCTACTGTAACAAAAATATCGGATATAAAAATTTAATAACATGAATGTTCATATAATCTTTACTTAATCGTAATAATTTGTGAAATAAATCGACAAATTTTTTCCTGAATATCCCTCTTATGTCTAATGTTAATTGAACCTGTTGAAAAATCCCGCCCTTTTGAAGCAAATAATGCTAAAGATAATTCATATGACCTCCTCCAAAAGAATACATACATGCTATTTCCCCTCATTGATGTTTTTAACACGCGATTTAGGGATATATTTTAAGTAATTATATTTTAATTATATTTTTAGGCCGATAACCGGCACATGGATACAAGGTCATTTATTGCTATAAAAAGAAATATTTGAATTATGAAAGGGGTAATATGAATGATTCATTATTTATTCAATACGTACATTGCTAAGAACATGTTTGACGGCGGTATGCAAAAAGTCCGCAATGAAGGAAATATGGGTCAAGATTTTGAGAATGAATTTAATGTCGATAAGGATCAGATGAAGATTGCCGGCTATTTGGAAACAATCGGTTCGGTACTCTTGTTCGTTTCATTCCTTGGCAAATCATTTACCAGGATGGGAACTATTATATTGAACATCGTTCTCGGTGTTGCAATCATCAAACACCTGAAAGCCGGACATGGATTTGAGGGCAGTAAAAATGCACTCAAACTCTTTGCTCTGAACACTGTCAGCTACCTCGGAACTTTCCGTAAAAAATAAATCTGCCTTATAATAATGAATAAGACACGCATCCACAAAGGATGCGTGTCTTATTTGTCCAGATGGCGATATAATGTTGCACGGCTGATATTTGTCGCTTCTCTAATCTCATCCAGTGTGTACCGCTTCGTCATATACATCTCGACTGCCTGTTTGATATTATCATCACTGCGTTTAGGGCGCCCCATTTGTTTTCCTTTAACTGTCGCTTCGGTCATTCCCTGCCTGGTCCTGTATTTTACAACATCGCTCTGGAAATCGGAAATATAGTTCAATATATCTATGAATGAAAATTTCGAAGACCCATCAATATCAAGGTCGATATTAAGCACCTGTATTATAATATGATTCTCATCAGCGCTACTGATGAGATCCAGCAGCTGTTTTGTGGAGTCTGCCAATATACACAGGTCAGTTACAATGATTGTATCCCCATCCGTTACTACTTCATTGAATAATCTTTCTAATTCTCTGCGTTTTTTATTATGTGCATGTGCTTCTATGAACACATCATCAACATTATCCATCTTTGATTTCTGCTCTTCAACATCATCATATAAATCTACAGGTCTTATATACCCATACCTCATTTGCCAACACTCCTATCATTAGAATTATAACATTCACATTCTCAAAAAGGGGTATACTTATGAAACTTTTCTGCTATAATAGCTATAGTTATTTTAAAAATAGGAGTGTCCAAATGATCGAAAAAATAAAAACTGAATGGTTGTCACAACCCGGTACGAACATTTTAGCCGGCATCGTCGTTGCTTTAGCTTTGATTCCGGAAGCTATCGCTTTCTCAATCATCGCAGGTGTAGATCCGATGGTGGGACTCTACGCCTCATTCATCATCGCTGTCGTCATATCCTTCACCGGCGGGCGGCCTGCAATGATCTCTGCGGCAACAGGAGCAGTTGCATTAGTTGTTACGCCGCTGATGAGTGAACATGGAGTCGAATATTTGCTTGCAGCCACGATACTCATGGGGATAATTCAAATCATCCTGGGCATTTTCAAAGTAGGCCGTCTGATGAAATTCATCCCGAACTCTGTCATGATTGGCTTTGTCAACGCCCTTGCCATTATGATATTCATGGCTCAGATTGAGCACATTTTCGGAATCTCCCTCGATACATATGTGTATCTGATCATCACATTAGTCATTGTCTATCTGTTCCCAAGATTTCTCAAAAAAATTCCTGCACCTTTAATCGCTCTCGTCGCTTTAACAGCTGCTTATCTTATGTTTGATTCGGACCTGAAAACAGTTGGCGATTTAGGGGAGATTGAACGTGCGTTACCGAGTTTCTTCATTCCGGACGTACCCTTTACACTTGAAACCTTAAAAATTATACTGCCTTTCTCTTTATCCATGGCTGTGGTGGGGCTCGTTGAAAGTCTGCTTACTGCAAGGATTGTAGATAATGCAACGGATTCATTCAGCAGTAAGAATAGAGAATCACGTGGACAGGGCATCGCAAACTTCATCACTGGTTTCTTTGGGGGCATGGGTGGATGTGCAATGATCGGACAATCAGTGATAAATGTACGGTCCGGCGCCACGACACGGCTTTCCACCTTTACAGCAGGTGTATTTTTGATGTTTCTCATCATAGTATTAGGTGACTGGGTGGTACAGATTCCTATGCCGATCCTGGCGGGGATCATGGTGATGGTATCTGTAGGCACTTTCGACTGGGGTTCATTCAAATATGTTACCAAAGCTCCGCGGACAGATGCATTTGTAATGTTGCTGACAATCCTTATCGTGCTGTTTACCAGTAATCTGGCGATTGGTGTCATCGTTGGCGTTGTATTCAGCGCTCTATTCTTTGCCACAAAGATTTCCAGAGTAGATGTGTATACTGAAGCTGATGAGAATTCCATCACTTATCACTTTCAAGGTCAGATTTTCTTCGCGTCCATCGATTCTATGATGAACCAGATTGATTTCAATACCCGCGGCCAGAATATTGTACTCGATTTCTCCGGAGCACATCTATGGGATGACTCTGCAGTGGATGCCATTGATACGATCGTTAAAAAGTTTGAGGAAAAAGCAAATAAGGTATATGTTAAACAATTGAACGCTGACAGCAGAAAAATCGTTAAAGAACTGAGCCAGTTGAACGAACAGCATCTCATGTAATAATAAGGTGGGGATTGTATATGTACAAAACACTTCTATTAGCTGCAGACGGATCAGAAAATAGTTTCAGAGCTGCGAAGGAAAGCATGAATTTCATCGATGAAAATACGCACGTTACCATACTCAATGTCATTAATGCTGATGATGTGAAAGACGATGTTTTGCATAACCCGCAATCAGAGAGCATTACGACAAGGAGAAAGGAAAAGCTTTCTGAAATCATCAGTTTCTATGAAAATAACGGCATAACGCATGACGTTATTTTCGAACGCGGCGTTCCAGCTGAAACTGTTGTGAGTGTTACGAATGACGGTGATTTTGAAGCACTTGTCCTCGGTACAAGAGGATTGAATAACTTTCAGGAAATGATGCTTGGCAGTGTCAGCCATAAAGCAGCAAAGCGTGTCAAAACCACTGTGATTATAGTGAAATAATAAAACAAAGGGAGAATGCCATATCTGCATCCTCCCTTTGTTATTGACCGGGCTTTTCATCGTTTAGGTGAAAAGTTGTCTCCAGATGAGCGACGATTCCGGAAGCTGTCATTGACTCGATGGCCACACCTTTTTCAAGAAGGTGATCAGCGGTATGTCCATGCATATAGACCGCACTCGAAACAGCAGCCTGAATATCTCCATATCTGGCGAGGAATGACAGTATCATTCCCGTCAATATGTCCCCGCTTCCTCCTTTCGCAAGCCCCGCATTACCTGAGGCATTGACGAAGCTTTCACCTGCAGGTGTAGCGACTATCGTACATGGTCCTTTAAGTACGACATAAATACCATTCTTATATGCATATTCTTCTGCAATTTCAAACCTATTCTGATTCACTTTTGCAGGAGTTGAATCAATCAATTTTGCCATTTCTCCCGGATGGGGAGTGATGATAAGCGGTGCTTTCCGGGTTCTGACAAGAGACAGTATATCCTGAAAACTATCCAGTCCATCTGCGTCAATCAAGAGGGGACCATCGAAATTATCGATAAGATCAACAACCGTTTCCTGTCCGGCAGAACCCACGCCCATACCCGGTCCAACAGCGACTGCATCTTTTTCTTTGTAGAAGAGCTTCAATTCTTCTTCCCTGTTGAAAAAAGTCACTTCCGGCACATGGGATGCGATGATAGGAATTGCTGCTTTCACAGTGTTCACCGTCGTTAATCCGGCACCACTTTTCACCGCAGCTCCTGCAGACAGCACTGCCGCTCCAGGCATCATTTCACTCCCGGCAATGATACCGACTTTACCATGACTCCCTTTATGGGATGATGATGCGCGTCTCGGCCAATGATTCAGGGTATCTGCAAACGTCCATTCATACCTGCGGCTGTGCAGCACTTCATCCAACACCGTTTTTGGAATGCCGATCTGCATGGTTTCGGTTTTACCATAATGATTACGTGCAGGGTAGAGATAACAGCTCATTTTTGGCTGCTGCAGCATAATCGTGTGATCTGCCTTAAGTGCAAGTTCCGGTACTGCCCCTTCCTCACCCGTCACCCCGCTGGGAAGATCGACGGAAACGACTGCTTTGCCAGAGTCAGCGACGTCTTTCAATATCTTTGAATACGGTTCTCTGAGCTCACCATGCATGCCGGTTCCGAGCATTGCATCCACAATAATGTCTGCATATTCAAGGACACCATTTTTATACGGCTCCCATTCAAATCCGGATTTCTCAAAGATGGTTTTATGGTATTTTGCGTCTCCCCGTATCTTGTTTTCATCCGGTGCTACATACACAGTTACATCATACTCCGCTTCGAGCAGAGTCCGGGCGGTTACAAACCCGTCACCGCCATTATTCCCGCTTCCTATAAGAACGGTGAACTTTCGTCCATGATAGTCTTCCATCAATCTCCCTGCAACAGCACGGCCTGCATTCTCCATAAGAATTCTGCCGTCAAAACCAAGATGATCCATCGTGAACTGCTCTATATTTTTCATTTCCCCACCGGTAACAACTCTCACTTGAGAAACCTCCTGTGCATGTCTATCTTTTGCATTGATTTAAACATTATTGAATAATATATTTATAGTCTTTTCCCGTATTCTTTATTATCAAATCTTTTTTAGGAGGAAGAATATGAAAGCTGTATACAGTAAAGACAAACAAGCTGCCTACCAGACGCTGGCGATAGAAATTGAAGCCGCTCCCAAGGAGATATTTTATTATTTGGGTACAACAGAGGGCATCACACAGTGGTTCCCCGAACTCGCTTTTACAAAAGAGGAGAATAATCATAAACTCATATTTGATCTCGGCGATGGCGATTATGAAGAAATGGAAGTACAGGAGTATCACGAACCGAATGTCATCGGCTTTACCTGGGATATCGGATATGTACGGATGGTCCTCGAAGAGTCCGGAGAAAACACCATGCTTACATTTGAGGAAAGGCTGCCTTTTGAATTTGAAACCATTGCCCGGGACTTTACCGGCTGGCAATTCCAGGTGAAGAATATAAAACATATTTCTGAAACCGGAGAAGCGAAAGATATGGATGCTGTGGATTTCAGAGAAGAAGAAGCGAAAGTTGATGCTGAATTGAATTTAAACTGAATTTTACTGACGATATGATTTTTCATATCGTTTTTTTATGTCGCCTTGCAATAATTTGAATAGTCGTTTAAAATATTAAATATACATTCAAGAAAGAGGGAAGAAATGTCTTTCATACATGAACAGAGGAAAGAACAGATTATCAGATCATGCATCGAAGAACTGGCAGAATCCGGATTTAAAAATCTCACCTTCAAAAACATTGCAGAACGCGCAAAAATCAATCCCAGCCTTGTATCCTACCATTTCAAATCAAAAAACATATTATTGTTTGCTTTGTTGGATTATATTTTCACTCATAAAGTGCATTATGTCGAAGATGCTATATCGTCCGGAAAACCGGCTATGGAGAGGATTGAAGAGTATATCGATGTCTCACTGGAGCATCAGAGGAGTTACCGATCTCTGAACATTGCTCTGATAGAGATCATCTTCAATGCAAGAACCGAAGACAACAGGGCGTTTTACCTCCTGGAGGATGATGAACCTGACGATCTGTACAAGATTCTCATATCTATCATTGAGGAAGGCATCGAGAAAAAACAGTTCAACCCGGATATAGATATCAGAATATTGACGAGGATTATAAATGGTGCCATAGACGAGATGATCCTTGCGCCTGAAAACAGTTCAGAAAGCAAAGAATATGGCAAAGTGCTTTTTTCAATGGCAAAGCAATATTTAAATACTGAGGGGGAAAAGTAAGTTTGAGTAACGAAAAATTAGGATTGAATACTATCGAAAAGACGCTTGTAGTGGCAATTCCCATCATATTATCAATCGTCTCTTATTTCCTTCCTTCACTTCTGCTGCTGATTCAAGAAATTCCATTTTTATCGGATAATCAACTGGTCAATTTCATCACAGGACTAGAAAGCGCCTGGATACGATGGGTACTTGCCGGCATCGGATTCATTGCAGGCATCCTTCTTTCCCTTTATATATACACTGAAATCCTGAAAATCGAAGTGTATCGTGATTACATCCTGATAGATATCTTTGATAAGAAAACAAAAATATTGAAATCCGATATCGAAAGTATCTTTAAAGAGAAGAAAAAATTAGTAATTATAGACATCAACGGACTCGAGTTCTTGAGAGAAAACACTGATTACTCACCTGGACGACTTAAAGATGTTTTCCAAAAATATCATTATCCATGGGTAAAAAATGATCCTCATTCAGGAGAATTTTTTGAGTGGTCCACAGACCACACGGATTTGAATGAAAGGGCAAATGACATTCTTTACAATAGACGCCAGGCCATGCGGGCGGATGAAGAAAAGACAGTCAAAAATCTCAGACAGGACCTGATGGAGATCGGCATAGTAGTCAAGGACAAAGGTGACAGACAATATGTCCGTATTACCGACAGACAATAATTTATTTCGGGAGTTTTAAAATGACTGAACTATCTGGAGGACAAAAGACTCAACAGCGGCGGGCACTTTCATTGGATCTGGCAAGAGGTTCTATGCTGTTTCTGATTATAACGGCACATGTGCCGTTATTCTTATACGCAATGGAGCCCGGAGTAATTACAAAAGCTGCCCCCGGTAATGTGATGGATGAAGTGATAAACTTTCTGATGGAGATCATGGTGGATAACAGAGCAAGGCCGCTTTTTGCCATCTTGTTCGGCTACGGACTTGTGATGATATACCGCAAGCAGTCAATACGGAAAGGTGAAAATGAAGCAAAACGCATCATCAGAAGACGGTGCTGGTATCTCATATTATTCGGTGCTGTTCTCGCCGGTGTCGCCGGAGGACAGGATATTCTGATGACTTACGGAATCGCAGGGCTGATACTCTCAGGAAGTCTCAGGAAATCCAATAGAAAGATTATAAAACGTATAATAATTTCGACGGTCGTCTGTTTAATCTACCTGCCGGTATTGTGGGGGGGAGTCCTGCTCGGTATTGGGGATTACGGGTTGCCAATAGCATACACGGGAAATGAAACATATTTCGGCAATCTGATCGGGCAGCTCATTTCAATCCCAGTCGTACCATTATTCACCCATCTTTTCTTCCCAATCATCCCCTCGGTTTACATGGGGATATGGATGGGAAATAAAGAGCTTCTGATTAGACCGCACGAGCACGTCAGCTTGTTGAAACGTCTTACTGTATGGGGGCTCACAATATCGATACTCGGAGCAATACCGCTTGTCCTTATCAATGACATCTGGTTCCCGGAGTTATTCCCTGCAGGAATAGTGTACGGAGTACACATGATGTCAGGCCTGTTTGCAGGTATCGGCTATGCCGGATTGTTTGGACTGATGGGAATCGTGGTTCAGCATCGCGGGACAGTCGTAGATGCCATTGCTGCGATGGGAAAACGTTCTTTAACATTCTTCATCATGCATGAATGTCTGATTGTCATAACAATGTCTCCGGCCTTCTTCAATTTAGGCGCCCATCTCAATGTATCGACCGCTGCCATACTCGCCGCAGTGATTTGGACCGTCACGCTGGCTGTTGCATATCTCATGGAAAAAAAGCATATGGCGGGTCCTTTGGAAAAGTTGATGAGAAATCTGACCTATAAGCCTCAATAATAAATAGCAAGAGGCTGGGATTTTAAATTCCAGCCTCTTGTGTTTCCAGCCTAAATTGCCGGCCCGTTGGTAATCCTTGTCAATTCATCATTGGTTGTAAAGATTTTGGCATTTACATCATCAATACCGAAACCTTTAAGTCTTTCTGAATGCATGTCCAGATATTTTTGCGCATTTTCCTTCGTATCGAATAAATAAATCCCGCCTGCTTCTTTGGACTTTGCGTCTTCTGTCCAGATCTTCCATTTAAATCCCTGCTCATCATTTATACTCTCTGCAAGCTCTTTAAATTGTGCCGCCATTTCCAGACCGAATGGTCCATCCATCTTAAAATCCAACTGAAGTACAACAGACATAAGACATCCTCCTTATTTCAAAGTAATATAAAGTTCTCCCAATGCTTCTTTCTGATCAAATTTTTCTTCATCCAGCTCACTTTTGATGAATGCTTGAACTTCGGATTTCTCCAATCCATAAAGCTCCTCGATTTCTTTGGAGAAAATCACTTTCTTTTTCTCCAGCACATCAGAAAGCGCAGGAGCTGCGGTGGGTCCCACTTTTTCTTCCAAAATTCTTTCCAGACCATCAACATAAGTTTCAAGAGGGCGAGAACCAACAATTTTAGCACCCTGGTTTTCTTCATTCACCAGAACGATTGTCGGGAACCCTCTGGCTCCAAGACTGCCTGCAAGACTGAAATCTTCATCCAGCAGATTTTGTGCTCCAGCTGATTTTTCAACGATTGATTCACCCTGAAGCCCAAGAGCGTTTACAATCGCCACTAACACCTCATCCCTCGAGATATTTTTATTGAAGACGAATACCGCCTCTCTTGTACGTCGCAGATATTCTGTTGCCAGTGCGTCTCCATGCTGCTTCTGGATTATCTTATATACTCTTGACGCAGGGAAAGAAGACTGTACAGGGTCATCGATCATGACGCTCCCATCAATCGGCATTCTGGAGTGCTCTCCTACCTCCCTCCAATGTGGAGCAACATCTGCAGGCTTATAAATACCGTTTGCCGGATCTATCGGCCCGTCATGCCATTCTTCCAACAAGCCTCCCATTACTTTATTGACGTTCACGTAGTCGCCGTAGAGTTCCATGAACTTATTGAATACCGGCTCGATTGCCCAGCAGTGTGAACACATCGGATCGGTCACATAATAAAGATCCACCTTCTTTTGGGGTTTGTTAAAATCTATCATTTCAAGCATACTGTTATCTGAACTCTCATCAGCCGGACCGCAGATGCCTGTTTCCATATCGCAGACCATATTCTTATTATCGTTCATATATATTTTCCTCCTCATTGTTTTTCTTATTGATTTAATAGTAAGACACCAGACAGACAATTAATACCAATAGATCTCCGGATATGTCGTGTATACGACAGATTGGAAAATGTGTTGTAAAATCAAAGTTATATATAAATCGGGTAATACTGACTGGAAGGAGAGATTGTATGGCCGAAGAAAGGCTCGATCCCCGCGTGATGCGGACAAGAAAACTTATTATGGACGCCTTCATATCGCTGTCAGAAGAAAAAGAATTCAAAAATATTACCGTTAAAGATATTACAGAAAAAGCACTCATAAACAGGGCAACTTTCTATTACCATTTTGAGGACATATACGATCTTCTCGAAAAAGCATTGTCCGAAGTTCTTATGGTAAATCTCGGGAGGAAAACATACGAAGGCCGCAGTTTGGAGAAAGATGACGTTGCCGATATCTTTCTCGCCGTTACAAATTTCCAGGAGGCTTTAGCCAGCAGATGTCACCGGGGATATGAAGATACAATTGCAAGGATCATAAGGGATCAGATTGAGGTCATCATATACAACATGCTGATCAACCAGCAAGAGGAAAAAGACGGAGAACTCAGGACTGTTGCAGTCATGCTCAGTTGGGCAGTATACGGAGCTTCTGAAGAGTGGAAAAGGAACTCCCGAGAAACCGATCCGAAAGCATTTATCAAAAAAGTGATCCCCCATCTGGTCTCAAGCGTTAGAATTTAAGCTGTTATAACGACGGGGGATTCTTTTAAATAACGCCATGCGATATTGCGAAACCCTTTAAAAACAAGACTTATACAGAATTATATAACGCCAATATACCGGTGATGTCATAATTTTAATAACGGTTGCTCAATTCCCTGAACTCTTGTTGAATCAGAAGCATCCAGACACGGATTATAAAATTCAATATCGAGCGGTTTCGACACAAAAAAAGAGCGACCACATCAGGTCACTCGTGCGAGCTCAGATAATTTGAAAGTGCGTCCGATAGTCCATTTACTGATACTATAAAAACCGGTGGAATGATAAAAATCAACGATATAGCACCAAGAATAGGAACTAGAAAGATCAGTGCAAGTATTGCTCCGAAAATTATTAAAATTGAAGTGCTTTTACTCATTACTGCCTCCCGCATTGCTCATGTAAATCGCTTTGCTATAATTACTATCCAACATAATGTATCATAAATAAAGGATTATATCACGGTAATATGCGCCTTTTAAATTAATAACGGTATGCAATACTCATTAAACCCTTACATGTCAATCTTTATAAATAATTTACAACACAATAATAACGCTTCATTTTTGACTCTCAAAACTTTAATTTGAAAAACTAAATTGCGCTTAATATGTAAATTTGTTATCCTCTATAGGTTATTCATTTATAAGTTTATAAAAATAATAGGATATTATTAAATATTCTATAAATATTAAGGAGCAGATTAATGAAGGATTCTTCAAATCCCAGCGACAGAAAATTATCAAAAGTATTTATCTATTCGGTAATGATTGTCGCATTGCTTGTAGTTATCGGCGCAATCAATCCAGAGCAGTTCGGAGCGGTTGCAGGTTCCATATCAAACTGGGTAAGTAATTATTTCGGCTGGTATTACATGATCATCACTTCCGGAATGGTATTCTTTTGTATTTTCCTGGTTTTCAGTCCCATCGGTAAATTAAAACTGGGAAAGCCCCATCATAAACCTGAGTTCAGCACCCGTTCATGGCTGACTATGCTGTTTAGTGCCGGCATGGGCATCGGGGTTGTATTCTACAGTACTTCCGAACCTATTTCACACTTTATTGCACCGGCAACTGCCGATCCCGAAACAGAGGAAGCGATTCTCGAGTCCATCAGGGCAACCATATTCCACTGGGGTGCGCATGCATGGGGAATGTACGGCGCCGTGGCACTGGCTCTTGCATATTCCCAATTCAGAAAAGGAGAGACGGGATTACTTTCTAAAACCCTCCGTCCAATACTGGGAAATAAAGTCGATGGGCCAATTGGCATCCTTGTCGATGTCCTCACCGTATTCGCAACAGTCATCGGTGTTGCCGTATCACTTGGTGTAGGTACAACACAGATTAACGGAGGATTGAATTATTTATTCGGCATTCCCATCAATCTGACAATGCAGGGTGTCATCATCGCACTTGTCACTGTACTATTTCTTGCCAGTGCCTGGAGTGGCCTGAGCAAAGGGATTAAATACCTGAGTAATTTAAACATGGTATTGGCATCAATACTGCTTCTGACTGTTTTAATATTAGGGCCGACAATGCTGATCTTAAACATGCTGCCGACTGCAGCAGGGGATTACCTTAATACATTCGTGGCAAATACGTTAGATGCTGCACCTTTGAACGAAAGTAAAAATGACTGGCTGCAGTCATGGACAATCTACTACTGGGCATGGTGGCTGAGCTGGAGTCCTTTCGTGGGAATCTTCATTGCCCGCGTTTCCAGAGGACGCACAGTCCGTGAGTTTGTCATGGCCCTGCTTATCGTACCGACAACCATCGGCATCATCTGGTTCACCGTGTTCGGTGTAACTGGTATAGAGATGGCTGACCGTGTACCGGAAATATTGAATTTCGGACCAGAGACGCAACTGTTTGCCATATTTAATGAAATGCCGTTGAGCGTGCCGCTTTCGATTCTAGCGATCATACTGGTCTCTTCATTCTTCATCACGTCAGCAGACTCGGCTACATTCGTACTGGGTATGCAGACTTCAAATGGATCATTGCATCCACCTGCAAGAATCAAAATAGTATGGGGCGTCGCTCTGTCTTCCATCGCTTATATCCTGCTCCTTTCCGGAGGAGAAACAGGTCTGGAAGCACTTCAGTCCGCCGCCATCATAGCAGCCCTGCCGTTCAGCTTCGTCATCATCCTTATGATGATTTCATTCTACAAGGATGCGAACGAAGAAAGAAAATATCTTGGACTCACAATCACTCCAAATAAGCACCGCATGAAAGAGTATCTCGATAAAGAGGAGAAGGAGTACAGGGAACAAAAAGAAGCAGGCATAGACGAAAAAGATCTATGATCAGCACTCCCCGCATCAGAACTCAAATGTTCTGATGCTTTTTTATCAGCTATTTTAATTGCACTTTTTGCAGTTATACCTAACAATTGAGAGAATAATAAATGTTTGGAAGGTGTTAACATGTTCCATGAACTAAGCAAAGACAACTACTTCTATGCCATGTCAAAAAACAACGAACCAAAACTGAAAGTGAATCCGGGAGATACTGTAAAAATCGACTCTCATGATTGCTTTACAGGACAGATCCATTCTGAAGAAAACGCATTTGACGGATTTTCCTGGGATAAGATCAATCCCGCTTCCGGACCAGTGTATGTAAATGGTATGAAGCCGGGGGACGTTCTCAAAGTGACAATAGAAAAAATCGATATCGGCGATACCGGAGTCATGGTAACCGGTCCCGAGATGGGTGTCATGGGTAACAGACTCAAAGATATGGATGTCAGGATATACGATGTGAATAACGATAAAGGCACTGTTGATTTTGGCGGGCTTGAAATCCCCATCAATAAAATGATCGGTGTCATCGGAGTTGCACCGCCCAATGCCGATATCAATAATGGCACTCCCGATACACACGGAGGAAATATGGACTCTGTAAAAGTGGCAGAGGGGGCTGTGCTTTATCTTCCTGTATATCATGAAGGCGCTCTATTCGGCCTCGGGGATGTACACGCAGCCATGGCCGATGGAGAAATCAGCGTCTCAGGCCTGGAAGTGGAGGCAGAAGTCACAGTAAAACTCGAAAAAGCCGAAACACTCAAAACATATCATCCAGTAATTACAGATAAAGATGGTGTCTACATGATGGTTTCGGACAAAGACCTGAATCTTGCCGTCGATCAGTCAGTGCATAAAATGATAGATCTCCTCCAGCCACAAACTGGTTTATCATTATCAGAAATGACGATGCTCATGAGCCTTGTCGGGCAGACACAGATCAATCAAGTTGTCGATCCGAAGAAAACAGCACGCTTCTTCGTTCCAGGATATATTCTGAATCACTACAACATTGAATTGAAATAACACAGGATTGGATTGCATATGGTTGTTGTGAGACAATTAACGTAAATTAATTTTCCGGGAGAACAAAAAATGAAAGTAACTATAGTGATCATACTGATGCTGACAGCAGGGTTGCTGCCTTTGGCAGTCAATTTCATGCCGGCTATACCGGACAGCTATTCCACAGGGGCATGGCTCGGCACAATCATATTGTTATTCATTGCAGCTATCGTACTCGACAGACATAAGCGTCAAAAAGAGAAAAACATAAAGCCTTAAAGACAGGGTTGCTGTTATATGAATAAAAGAACTCTGCTGAATCTGACAGCCTGCATACTGCCGTTACTGACGGCTGACCTGCCCAAGACAGAATAAGTCTACAATGACAGTATAATTTTATGGAGGAGACTTCATTATGGCAAAATGTACAAACTGCGGGAGCGAATGGACATTTAAAGATAAAATGAAAAAGTCGGCCGCCTTTTCTCAAGCAATGTCCTGCCCTTATTGTGGAGCGGACCAATTTTTTTCCGAAATCCAGAAAGAGAAGCGTTTGGATTACTTTTACAATGATTCTGGCCTTCTTTATTCCAACTTTTTTTGACACTCCATGGCAGGTTCACATTCCAATAATTATAATTGCATTAATCCTGAGTATAACTTTCCAGATTCATGCCGTTGAACTGCATGACAAGGAAGAATACCCATTTTAAAGATGATTATTTAAAAAATCATTATTGGAAGAACTTACTTGTATAAATTATAAAACGGTATTCCAGCACCGGAATACCGTTTTCATGAATTTGCCTTTACTCTTATAAACATCAGCATCAGGAAGGATATCACAACGATTGTGATGACCCAGGCCCATGCGAGTGCCATATTGCCTGATTGTAACGCCGTATATATCGCTGTCGGCATCGTCTGTGTACGGCCGGGGATGTTCCCTGCAATCATGAGCGTGGCACCGAACTCACCGATTGCACGTGCGAAACTGAGCAGTGCTCCTGTAATCAGGGCGGTACCTGACAGGGGAAGGGTTACTCTTAAAAAAGTCTGCAGACTGTTTGCACCGTCTACTCTGGCTGCATTTTCAATATCTTCATCCACATTTAAAAAACCTGCTTTTGCCGACTGGTACATCAATGGAAAAGCAACGACCGTACTTGCGATGACTGCTGAATACCAAGTGAACATGATGGAGTCTGTAAACAACTGTTGATAAAGATCACCGATGAAGCTGTTATTCCCGAATATTATTATGAGCAGAAAACCTACTACAGTAGGGGGAAGTACCAATGGCAGCATCAATATCGTTTCTACCAGAATCTTACCCCTGAATATGGCTCTCGCCATGAAATGTGCAGCAAGGACCGCGAGTACAAAGACAATGATAAGAGCAATGAGCGCGACTCTTAATGATAACAGGACCGGAGTCAAAAATTGTTCCACTGTTAGATTACTGAATAACAAAACCATAATTTTTAAATACCTCTAATGCTTCCTCAGATTGAATAAATTCATAAAACTCCTGTGCTGTTTCAGGATTTTTTGAATCATTGATCAGCCCAATCGGGTAAACAATCGGATCATGGGCGTCACTCGGCGCTGTATCTGCAATTTCTACTTCATCGCTCGTTTTAGCATCTGTTCTATAAACCAGACCCGCATCTACATTTCCCGTTTCTACATAGGTCAACACTGCCCGGACGTCTTCAGTATATACAAGCTTGTCTTCCAGTGCTTCCAACATTCCCAAGGATTCAAAAGTTTCCACACTATAAGCACCTGCCGGAACAGATTCAGGCGTACCAACAGCAATCTGTTCCGCTTCATTTAAATCAGCAAATGAAGATACCGTATCATTCTCTTCCGGTGTCACCAATACGAGTTCATTTGCCAGAAACTCTATTGCATTTTTATTGTCTATCCGGCCCTCATCAACAACTGTCCGAAAATGCTCTTCTGAAGCCGAGAAGAATATATCAGCCGGTGCACCTTGTATTATCTGCTGCTGTAAAGCGCCCGAGCCCCCGAAGTTATAGTCCACCTGGACTTCCGGATGTTTTTCCGTAAAAATTTTGGCAATGTCATTCATTGCATCTGTTAAGCTGGCCGCAGCGGAAACTGTAATTGTACCTTCAAGTGCTTCTGCATCTCCAGATTCATCCGCTGATTCACTGTTATCACAAGCTGAGACAAAAAGTATGAACACTGCCAACAGACCAAAAATCCTCTTTGCTGCCATTTTGTTTCCTTCTTTCTAAACTTGTTTCCCCCATCTTCATTGTAACAATATTTTCAATTAATCAGGTCTCAACTTATTGAACGTATTTTATCCATTATATAACTGCAGCCCCAGGTAAACCGCAACACCCCAAATGATGATTGCAGAAATTTTGTTAATGGTTTTTAAAAGCTTCCCTTCCGTATCAAAGTTCCCTATGACTCTTCCAGCAATCGCAAGACCGATGAACCAGAGACACGATACGATAATGCAGGAAGCAGTGAAGATGATTTTTTCATTACCTTCATAGCTTAAAGAACTCGTTCCTATCACTCCGATTGTATCCAAAATTGCATGAGGATTAAGAAGGGAAACGGACATCGCAAATATGATTTGCTTTTTAACTGACATTGCCGCTTCTTTCCTGTTTAGACCGGCCGGGTCACTGTTCCAGATTGACCACCCCATATAAATCAGGAAAATTATGCCGACAGAAAAAATGACTGTCTGTAAAATGGGAGCGGTGAGGACGATTACTGAAACGCCCAGGACTGCGAGCAGGATAAGCAGGCCGTCGCAAAGGGAAGCTGTAATGATTACCGGAACAGCGCCTCTGAACTTTGGCTGGGAGGCGCCCTGGTTAAATACAAATACGTTTTGGGCGCCGAGCGGGAGTATCAATCCGAATGCCAAAATGATGCCATGAATAAGTGCTGTAATCATAATTTATTACTCCTTTAGAAAACTTTTTTCTGATAATGATTTCATTACATAGTTTACTATGATAAAACTAAAAGAAAACAACCAATTGGATGGTTTTGCGCCCATCCAATTAAGGAGCTGTAAAAATGTCCTGGAAACCGAACCGATCCTCCCATTTGACAATGCAGGAACAGATAATAGACTGGGTTAAAAGCCGGATAGATAAAGGGGAGTGGACAGTCGGAACTAAACTCCCTCCGCAACGCAGTCTTGCTTCTCAATTTAATGTCAATCGCAGTACTGTCCAACTGGCATTGGATGAACTGAAAGCAAGCGGCCTATTACACACCAGAGCAGGTTCAGGTGTATTTGTCGCAAATAATTCTTGGAACATACTATTAAATAATAACCAGCCAAATTGGCATCGTCATATAGAATCAGGCATTCATAAACCAAACTACCATACGATACAGCTGATCAACGAGTATGAGCAGCAGGAAGGTATCATACGGCTCGGCACAGGCGAACTGTCACCGGACTTACTCCCCACAGAACAAATAAAGGACTCATTAAGTGAAATTCAGCTCGAATCCAGAGCAATCGGATATTCCTCACCGCTTGGAAATGAGAAACTGAGAAACGTATTGTGCACTTACTTGAAGAAAAGGGATATCCATACAGAACCGGATAATATTTTGATTGTTTCCGGCGCATTGCAGGCACTGCAGCTCATTTCGTTTGGTCTGCTGGAGCAGGGTTCCGTCGTGTTTCAGGAGGAACCGTCCTATTTAAATTCAATCCATCCGTTCCAATCCAGCGGCATGCGCGTCACTTCCATCACAAAAGAGTTGAAACTGAAAGAGATTCTGAAAGAGCAAAAAAGAAACAGGCAATCCTTATATTATGCAGTACCAACACTGCATAATCCAACCGGCCGCAATTGGACACTTGAAGAGAAGGAAAGGTTATATGATGTATGCAAGGAACTGCAAATACCAATTATAGAAGATGATGTTTATCACGAACTGCTGTTTGAGGAAACTTATCCTGCGATGAAATCATTTGATACTTCCGGCCAGGTGCTTTACCTGGGCAGTGTATCGAAAACATTAAGCCCGGGTCTCCGCATTGGATGGGTGGTGGCGCCGACTCCAGTCATCCACCATCTGGCTGATATAAAGATGCAGACCGATTACGGCTCCAGCGCTTTTTCCCAGGAAATCGTCGCCCACTGGATCAGTTCAGGTATGTATGAAGAACATGTCAGCAAACTGAGAGCACGACTGAAGGAAAGAGCGGCATTTACAGAAGCCATACTGGAAGAACAATTCAAAGATACCGCAACATGGGAAAAATCAGAAGGCGGTTTTTATATATGGCTCAGATTCAATGAACCTGTAGTGAACAAAGCCCTTTTCCTGAATCTGATCAACAGAAAAGTACTGATCAACCCCGGCTACATATACATGCCTTCTGACTTGCACCACATCCGATTATCCTATGCATATGCTTCATTAAAAGATTTAAAAGAAGCACTCGGCATACTAAAGGAATTGATTTCGTGATTTATAGAATGTACTTGAGAACATTCTTTGTAACATTAAGTACGGCCGTGTTGACCATAATCTTGGCACCTGCTGTTTATATACTGGTAGGGATGCATATTTCCGACCTTATCACTGCATTGATCACGGGGACCATAATCCTTCTGGCTTCAGGATTATTGTTCTATTCAAAATTACCAAGGCAAATGACCGTGGCAGTAATCCGTTGGATTATAAAGAAATCGACACTGTCATTTTCAAAAATGATATATGGTTTTTCAAGCGCTTTATGATTTTCGATGAGTTGGGAAGATACATCGGTATGGCAACAATGGACGTGCGCGATTTGAGATCATTCCTGTATACTTTTATAGGTGCGCTTAACATCATTGTTCCAATTGATTATTTGGTCACCGATCATCAAGGCAGCCTGATATGCAGATTCCGGAGGGAGGGCCTCAGAAGCGCTATTATTAACATATATGACCAATACGATAATCATATTGGCAAGGTTGAATTCGATGAACTGAAGATACTGTTGAAATTCAAGGGGAAAGTTCTTACTGAAGAAAATACATATAATATTTCTTCCGAATTATTATTTGAAGATGTAGAAGCACATGGAATCATGAATCTATCTTCCTTCAATAATTCGATTGAATACCATAATATTTTCAGAAGTATGTACAATGAAGTCGCTTCGTTTAACCAACCGATTAATACCGAAAGCGGGAAAACAGCCATGGCATTGATGACACTGATTAAATATATAAGGAAAATCAACTCGTAAAAATAAGGCGTCACTCCCCTGGTCTGGAGTGACGCCTTATTTTATTCAGCCGGATGATGCTGGACGTGAACCTCGTAAGTAGTCAGTTCTGTACCCAGAATCGGGCTCTCAGCCTTATCTTCTTTCGGATTGTTTTGAGCTGCATGGGCTTTTTTTGTAGCCCTGCTTTCTCTCCATGCTTCAAAAGAGGCGTGATCTTCCCACGTAGTGCAAACCTGGATTTCATCAAATTCTTCAGTATTTTCTTTAATGAGCACTTCCATCAGCACAAAGCCGTCAAATGTATGAACCGCTTTTGCTTTGTTGAACTTATCAGCCACTTCATCCACTGTACCTTTTTTGAGGCGTATCGTGTTTACTGCTTTAATCATGTTACATCCTCCTGCGTTATAATTTTTCTTTACACTATAATCATAGAGAAAAAATGCGTCTTAATCCATGTACGCAATTTGTAGAATATGTGAAGATTCTGTTTTAACTTCAAAATAGAGCATGCATAAGACAGTTTTAATGGGCTGGTTTAATTCGACTTTTTCCTCAGGTGCTCCTGATATTCATAGAATACCTGGAACAGAAGAATCAGCAGTGCCGAATCATATTTGTTATCCAGAATTTCTATGTCGTGTCTCGAAGCCAGTTTGAAATATTCGGATTTTGTCTTCATGATTTCTTTTCCATTCCGGTTTGTGACTGTGACTGCACGTGAAAAGAATCCGGATTCAAAATGAAGGGATTCCCCTCCAGCTCCTTCAAAGACCATTTTAGGTTTGAACGCCATCTTAGTCGTAAATTCACCGATTGCCGCACCATCTTTTATCACTTCCCAGACGGTCCTGAAAGGTGTCTTGAATTTCCCTTCGAATGATTTTTCCTGTTTTGTAGAATAATTGAATTCTCCGCCCTCAATTTGGAAATTATGTTTCTGCCGTCCTAAATGAGCAAATGTTTTCTGTCTGGAAGAAGTATAGAACAGGCTGAGAGAATACCTTGGATTGTCTCTGTCATCGTATACTTCTATCACTTTTGTTGAAGAATCGAAAAAGTTTTCCCTGTAATGAAAATTCATCATAACAATCTCTCCTATAATATTCTTTTGTATATATAAAATACTTCTAATACTACAGCCTTGTACAGGAAGGTACAATGTCTATGATAGAATAATCATGGATTCAGTAATAATTCTTATACTACAAAAGGTGAGGGAATTCTAATGGGCAATTTGAAAGATTATGGTTATGAAAAATATGATTTGATGGATAGTCTGCATTACGATGGTATCGAAGAAGATTATGAGGAGATACTGGATTATTTCGAAGATCTGCCTGAGGATGATTATGCACCCGGCTTAAATAGATACAGAAGATATTCAAGGGCACTTGTACTGCCCGCATCCGGTACGATAGAATGGCTGCCCACCGTACAAAGGGAAGGCACAGAATACGCGGCATATTTTCAGGGGAAGTTCAATCCTGAACACAGCGGGTCCTACAGGGAATTCCATTCTATTGAAGAAAGCATCCAGAATAATAAACTGCTCCGGGAAATCATCATGGCTGACTACCATGAGACTTTCTGGGAAGAGGAAGAGAAGATCATGCCGATCCATGTCGGCGTCCATTTTGTGAAACTTCTCGTTAAAAATGAAGATGACAAGGCAGTATCTTCCCCTGATTGTCTGCATCAGGATGGTGAACCGTTCACCTTTGCCCATCTGATAAAACGGGAAAATGTCAGAGGCGGAACAAACGCAATCGGTATCCCCGCAGTCAAAGGGAAGAGACCTGAGGAGGTGCCGCAGGAAAACATTCATGAAATATTCGAACTGAACAAACCTCTGGAATCTTATGGCGTCTATGATTCCAAAGTCAGTCATTATGTAAGCCCGGTTGAAAAGGGGACGGAACCGGAAGAAACAGGCGTCCGTTCAATCATTCTGATCGACTACCAGCAGACAGTAGTGGCAGATGTCGATGGATAAATGATAATGAGCAGGGGGATGGTAAAAACCATCTCCCTGCTTCATTTTCAGGATTATTTCCCGGGAAAACGCAATGTTCATATTCTAGGCATCAAACCTTCTCCATCATATGGAACCGACATTTTGTGGGGCATGCCCTTCTCCTTGACTTTATATTTTTATCTTCCATCTTTCAAATAGGGGAAAAAACCTTCCAGAAAACGTTCGGTGACCGGCATGAAATAAGAACCGAAATGGTAATCGGGGTCAAGCGTCGTTACCAGCCATCGTCCTCCGCTTTCCAGCCTTTCCTCATACATCACTGCACCGCCGTCTTCTGTTGAAATAAGTACTTCCGCGCCAGATGGCGCCCAGAAGACACCATGCTGATGCCATGTGCACTCCTTCAATGTCAGGTATTTTGTAAATAACGAATGTTCAGGGGACGATAATATCAACCCGCTTCTTGGATTTTCTTCAAGCCACCACCAGAAATTTGCCGGACGAAACTCCCAATTCTGCCCTGGTATCCATTCCCATGGCTGCGGGCCTAATGCCACAACAGTCCCGCCTTCTTCTGCAAATGAAATGATTTTATCTTTGCTTTGCAGTAACAGATTCCCATTCAATTGCGACGGAACGATCAACACATCCAAATCTGATATATCCGCATTTAAAAACTCCGGATGATAAATGATTTTCGAAATATACTGATTGAACTTCGACTCATGAAATGTACGATAATGTGCATCATGTCCGCCGTATATCACACCTATATTTTTCATAATACTTTTTCCCCCTGCAGCACTGCCGTTTCCTTTATCAGCCAGCTGATGAACTGCGGTCTGATTCTGTCTGTCGATTTGCCCTGTTCCTGATAATTGAGAAGAGGCCTGCCGCCGTGCACAAAAATGAGACCCTGTGTCGATCTTCTATCCTCATAAGTAACGACATTGCCATTTTTGAATGACAGATGCGCTTCCTGATCTCCATATATATTGTAGTAACCTCTGGCAAAAAATCCTGCAACACCTTTATTGAAAGTCATATCCTCAGTAGTTACACCTTTAAATACAGAACTCCCGCTATGCGGATAGACTTTGTAATCATTATAATCCCTCACTGGCTGAGGCATGAACAAAGGGGCTCCGGGCAGCCAATTTTTAAAGAGATGGCCTTGAAATACCACAATTTTCTTTGCATCCAGAAAATCTTTCACTATATTCCTGTTTGAATATAAATATTCCTGATCCACGAAGTTTGGAAACATGAGGACATCGTAGGCACAAAGTGCTTCCGTATGCAGATTATACTGTGGAATTTTAGAGATGCTGATGGATTCCGTTGCTGTTGGCCGGACATCCACACCGAATGCATTACCGGAATCGATATACCCTATTTTTATAGTCATTTTAATCTTCTCCTTACTTTTTTATAAATTAATTGCATCTTTAATTGAAAATGATTCTCATTATCATTATAATAGACTTTGTTTGATTTGTATAAATATAATTTTTCTTAAATAAAAGGAGGAAATAATGAATAAGATTGCTTATATGGGAATTGATATACATTTTTCCCGAATCAGTGATTTGGATCACAGAAAAGGCCTGCTGTTCCTGCATGAATATGACCTGCCGTATACTGATCTGTCGGTTTTGGACGGCATCATCATTACAAATCATATAGATGAATATTATTTATTGGAACATGAAACTATTCTGCTCTCATATCTGGAGCAGGGCGGTGTCATCTTTTGTCTGGCTGAGAAATCTTTGCCGTGGCTGAAACAGATTCCAGAGTGGAAGCGTTCGCCGATTCCGCTGAAAGACCGGGAGCTGAATATCGAAAGTACGGATAACGGCCTGTTTGAGGGCGTCAGAACTGCAGATCTGGAATATCGTAAAGGAGTCCGGGGATTCTTTTCCCGGGGGTATTTTGATAATGTCTCCTCTGGCAGCAAAGTTCTGATCACAGATCAGAGTCAGAAAACAATCGTATATGTAGACAGGGAATCCACTAATGGCACTATCTATGCAGGGGCAGGGACGGATATGTATCGGATTTATACATATGAGGAAAATACAGCAAACAGAGTTGGACTACAAATGCTTGAATCCATTCGTAAAGAAGCAAGACGCATCAAAGGAGGACGCACCCATGAGTATTGCGCTGATTGTTAACGGGACACCCTATCAGAACCGGTTCCTTGAAGAACCGGACTTCCATTATTTATACGATGAAGTGATACATCTGCGTGAAATGGACTATTACGATATGTCAAAATTTGAAACGGTGCTGCTTTCATGCCGGTTGGATATCAAATTGCTTAAACGTTATCAGACACGGTTCTTAAAAGTACTCGAAGCCGGGAAGCGCATCATCATTTTTGGCGAATTTCCGGAGCATGCTTTCCCATCGGTGGACTGGGAGGATTCCGAAGTCGATTTCAGCTGGTGGGTCCGGCCGGACGGTGACCTGCCTTTGAATCAGGAACATGCCGATCACCCGCTGTACCGGTACATTACCGTTCCAGACATGAAGTGGCATTATCACGGCACATTCACTCCGCCCCATGGAGCAAAATCATTACTCGACACTCCCGAAGGGCGCTCGATTATCTATATAGATAATGTGAGTTTTAATGGAGAACTGATCGTCACATCACTGGACCCGATGTTTCATATCGGGCTTGGTTTCATCAATCAGTCCAAACCGTTTTTACACGGTTTGGCAAAATGGCTCCGGGAGGAAGAACAACAATGAAAAATACTATCAAATTAATTACTGCTGCAGCATTTTTCGGCATGCTCATGTCAGCATGCGGAACCGGGGAGGGTACTCAGAGCACAACAGAGGCCCAGCCGTCTGCAGACGAGAACGTAATAGAGGATCAGCTGGGGCGGGAAGTGACCATCAATGAAAATCCTGAAAATATTGTAGTCGGAGGTATCCTTCCATATTTCTCTACATGGTATGTTGCAACCGACTCAACTGAGGAAATTGCAGGCATGCACCCGAATTCATATAACGCAGCCGAAAACTCCATGCTTGCTGAAATTTCTCCGGAAGTGCTCGACGCTTCTACGGACTTTGTCAAAAACGGAGAAATCAATATTGAAGAATTGATGAAAATAAACCCTCACGTGTATTTCGAAAAAGAGTCGGATGAAAAAACTTTGGAGAAAGTTGCAGAAGCAGGCATCCCTTCCGTCGGACTGCAGACCAACAAGGTTGCGGATTCCGATCCACTGGCAACTTTCAACAGCTGGCTCGAACTCACTGCAGATATTAAAGGCGGAAAGGTCGATGAGCGTGTCGATTCATTCATGGAAGAAGGCAGCAATGTTCAAAATATGATTGATGACACATTGAAAGATGTAAAAGATGAAGATAAACCCCGTGTATTGTTCCTGCACAAGCATAGTGATAAATCCATCGTTGTCGGCGGCGCCAATTTCTTCAGCGAAAAATGGACCGAAGCCACGGGCGGCATAGATATCGTCGGTGATGATGGTGTTGAAGGCATGAAGGAAGTGAATATGGAACAGGTCTACGAGTGGGACCCGGACATCATATACATCACCAACTTCACTGAAACCCAGCCTGATGATTTATTGGAGGATAAAGTTCCAGGCCAGGATTGGAGTGAAGTCAAAGCAGTTCAGGAAGGCAATGTCCATAAAGTGCCCCTCGGCATCTATCGTTGGTTTCCCCCGAATGGGGATGCACCACTGATGCTGAAATGGCTTGCTCAGCATAATCACCCGGACAAATTTGATTATGATATTAAAGAAGAAATAAAGACATACTACAAAAACTTTTACGATTTCGAACTTTCAGATGAAGAAGTGGATTCCATACTTCATCCTTCATCTGAAGCTGCGAAATATTAGGATGTATATCAATGAAAAAATGGCAAATTACTATAATGTGGCTGCTGCCCCTGATAGCAGCAATACTCTCACTCGGAATCGGCAGATTTCCTGTCGATCCGATAACAATAATAAAAATATTGACTTCGCAGGTCATTCCCATCAGTCAGACATGGTCTGAGATGCAGGAAACTGTAGTAATGAATATCCGCCTGCCGAGAGTGTTACTCGCACTGCTCATCGGCGGCGGCCTGTCGATGGCCGGCGCAAGCTTCCAGGGCATGTTCGGAAACCCCCTTGTATCACCGGATATACTTGGTGTATCAGCCGGTGCCGGATTCGGTGCCTCGCTGGGAATCTTATTAATGGGGAATGGATTTGCATCTCAAATATTTGCATTGGTATTCGGCCTGCTGGCAATCGCAATCACTTTCTTTGTTGCCGGCTCTCAAAAAAGCACTCCTATTTTCATGTTTGTTCTGGCCGGGGTTATCACGTCAGCCTTATTCAATGCATTGATTTCATTGATAAAATTCGTTGCCGATCCGGAAGAGAAATTACCGGCAATCACCTACTGGCTGATGGGCAGCCTGGGGACTGCAACATACCGGGATTTGTTCATCGCAGGACCTATCATCATTATCGGAATGTTGATATTGTACTTTCTGAGATGGCGTTTGAATCTGTTGACATTATCTGAAGATGAAGCAAAATCGATGGGCATTTCTGTGACCCCTTTAAAATGGGCTGTGATTGCAGGGGCAACTTTGATTACAGCGGCGACTGTTGCTGCAGCAGGCATAGTAGGATGGGTCGGTTTGATCATTCCTCATATTGCACGCATGTTCGTCGGCAATAATAACCAGTACGTGCTGCCCGTTTCTCTTGCGATAGGCAGTGTCTATCTCCTTCTCATAGACGACCTCGCCAGAAGTGTGACAGCTACTGAAATACCATTGTCCATACTGACAGCGATTATCGGGGCACCGTTTTTCGCTTACTTATTACGTCGCATGGGAGGTCGTTAGTTTATGAAACTGGAAGTCCGAAATGCCAACTTTCATTACAGAAAAAAACGGAAGGCACTGGCAGATTTATATGCACATGAAGTGAATTTCACATTGCAGCCCGGAGAAATATTATCAATACTCGGCCCAAATGGAGCAGGAAAAACGACGATGTTGAAATGCATCACAGGATTGCTCGATTGGACTGAAGGAGAGACTTTGATTGATGGCAGATCACTAACAGACTTGAAAAGAAATGATTTATGGAAACATATCGGCTACATTCCGCAGGCACAGAAAATGACTTTCGGTTATACATTGATTGAAATGGTCATAATGGGACGGGCACCTTATATAAGCACTTTACGCCAGCCTTCAGAAGAGGATGAACGTGCCGCCTTATATGCACTGGAAACAGTCGGCATCAGGCATCTTGCAGATAAATCGAGCAATGAAGTAAGTGGCGGTGAGCTTCAACTGGCCTTAATCGCCCGTGCACTTGTCGCCGATCCGAAACTTTTGATTTTGGACGAACCGGAATCCCACTTAGATATCCAGAAACAGATTGTAATCCTGCAGGTCATCCGTAAACTGGCAGAGGAAAGGGGGATCTCCTGCATCATCAATACGCATTATCCCAATCATGCCTTCTATCTGGCAGATAAAGTATTGATGACCGGTAAGGACAAAGGGCTGGTCTTCGGTACTACAAAAGAAGTCATGACCGAAGCACGTATGAAGCATTTCTTTGGGATTGAGTTGAAGAAGATCATTTTTGAGGAGGACGACCTGTTGCTGGAGACGATGGTTCCGAAAGCATTGGGTTTGAACCGTACACTCAGCAACTGCCAGTTTAACAATTTCGCTGATTGATTTTATTCTGCATTTCCCCGGCAAACAGTTTTCTTTGTTAATCTCCGCCGCAGTGATAGCATATTCTCTATAGAATACTAAGGAGGCGTTTAAAGATGGCAAAAGTTTTAGTGGTAGGAGCGAATGGTCAGGTCGCCAAGTTTCTCACTTCCAAACTTAAAGAAAAGGGACATGATCCTGTTGCAATGATAAGAAAGGAAGAACAGGCTGCCCAATTTAAGGAACAGGGCATCGAAACTGTTCTGGCCGACCTCGAAAAAGACTTTTCCCACGCTTTTGAAAATGTGGATACCGTAGTATTTGCAGCGGGTTCAGGACCGCATACAGGACCGGATAAAACAATTATCATTGACCAGGAAGGTGCCATTGAGACGATTGATAATACCCTGGATAGAGGAATTAAGAATTTCGTCATGCTCAGCGGCCTGCCGGTGGACGGACCCAAAGGTACCGATGATAAAATGAAGCCTTATTTCTATGCTAAACACAGAGCGGATCAGTACCTGAAAAACACTGATCTGAATTATACAATCTTAAGGCCGGGACTGCTTACTGATGATGAGGAGACAGGCAAAGTTCAGATGGTTGAGCATAGTGATGCTTCCTCCGATGCAACCAACGGTGAAGTGCCGCGTCAGGATGTCGCCGAAGTACTGGCACAAATTGTCGACCGGAACAAACTGGAAGGCCGGATCTATTATCTGATTGGCGGAGACACTGACATCAAAGATGCGCTTTAATACAGATTACGGAACCATTTCAGAAAAGAAATGGTTCTTTTTTATTGAAATTAAGATTTACAGTTTATAATAATTATATCAACTCTGACCTGAAAGGAAGTGATTGCCATCGATATCAAGCATATGCGTTATTTCGTGGCGATTGTAAAATACGGCAGTATGACCGGGGCGTCGAACCACCTTTACATTTCCCAGCCGACAATCAGTAAAGCGATACAGGATATTGAAACAGAGCTTGGGATGTCCCTCTTTGACCGCACAAAGAAAAAGATCGCCCTGACCGACGCAGGCAGTGTCTTCTTTGATCAGTGCGAGGAAATACTCAGACTCCATTCGGAATTGCCGAATGATCTTAAAAACATGATTGGTATGCGCCAGGGCCATATAAAAATCGGTCTGCCTCCGATTATGGACGCCGGCAAACTGATGGCCATCATCAAAGATTTCCATGATTTATATCCTAAAATCACTTTTCAGCTGATAGAAAGCGGCAGCCGGACGATAGAATCCCGTCTGATTCAAAATGAGATCGATATCGGCATCACTGTACTGCCGACAGAAAGTGACCGCTTCGACAATTTCAATTTTATCAGCGAATCACTGTGCCTCGTCGTTCATGAGAATCACCAGCTGGCTCCCAGTCCATCTGTAAATTTGGAGGAACTCAAATATGAGAGCTTCATTATGTTCAACGAAGATTTCTATCTGAATGAAATTATCACTTCTGCATGTAAAAATGCCGGTTTCATACCGGCCATCATTTCAAAGACATCACAATGGAATTTCATAGAAGAAATGATTGAACGGGAACTTGGGGTCTGCATCATGCCGGAAAGTGTGGCGAAGCTTCTGAAAAGCTCTTCCGTCACTGTGAAAATTGAGGAGCCTGTCCTGAAATGGCGGCTTGGGGTCATCTGGAACAAGGATAAATATATTAATTTCATCACTGAAGAATGGCTGAAATTTTTCCAGCAGCATTATTCCTGAAGACTTAATACCGCTTCCATAGTTTTTCCCTATACATCCTATGAAATACCACTATTTTTATTAATACATGCAATCCTTCATACTGGCTCTATCAGGTAAAAGAAAGGTAGAGCAGAATGACAGAAACTAAAAATCCAAAAGACAGTAAGGTAATCAGCATTGACCAGGTATTTGCGAACGATTTGAACAACTACGATACACTTTTCGGCGGTGTATTGATGAAACGCATAGATAACGTGGCGTCTCTTTCTGCGAGACGTCATGCGAGAGTGAGGGAGTGTGTGACCGCCTCGATTGATTCCATTGATTTCCTCCACCCAATTACCCAATCTGAGTCTGTATGCATCGAAGCTTTTGTTACATCCACAGGAAACCGGAGCATGGAAGTTTTCTGCAAAGTAATCACCGAAGATATGATTACTGAAGACAGAAAAGTCGCAGCTACGGCATTCCTGACTTTTGTCGCACTGGATGATTCGAAACGCCCAATAAAAGTTCCCGGAATCGTACCGGAAACTGAGGAAGAAAAATATTTATACAACTCCGGCGGTCAGAGAGCTGCAATGCGCAGGGAAAGACGTATACACAGTAAAGAACTCACACAGAAAATCGGGGTCGACAAACCCTGGGATATGTAATCGGAAGGAGTAGATTTCATGTACGCAAATCAGGAAACAATACACAGCATACAAAATGATCTGTATCATATCAGTACCGAGTATCCGGAACTTTACATGCGCATACAGCATGTGACCAGCTTCGCCAGACAACTGCAGGTGAAGTACAGATACCTCGCAGATCTGATTACAGATGATGCCAGAGAACCGGAGCCGAGATTCATCAAAGCATCCGTATTGGATCTGCTGGTACTGGAAGTGGACAAGCTTAAGGAGACGCCGCATTTTGAAATATTCCTAAAACTTCTGAACGATAACAGACACAGTGATGCTCCGGAGATATTTCTCCTCGTACTCGGTGCCAGGAAAGAAACTGTAGTAAATAACGCCATCATCAGCTGATTTTTCAACGTCATGACGATAAATCCCCGAAATCCGGGGGTTTATTGAATTTTTTTTCATTCTTTATTAAATGCTTGCTTCCGGTCCACTTGTCCCGGGAACAGAATCAAAGGCGTCAGAGTTGCTCCCTTAGTAAAATCACGTTGATTATCAGCGATTCATTCATCTTTTCCATAAAATAACCTCTTTGTAATTGAACAATAAATATCATTCAATCATCCGTCACCACAAAGTTTACAAAAAAAATGAATGGGTATACCTCTAATACATGCAAGAGTAATGCATAAGTCGACCAACATGATGAAAAACAACCTGGAAAACAACCTGGAATTTAAATAAATGGAGGTATTGATTATGCGTAAGATTGAAACTTTTACAAATGAAGAAGAAGTGAATGGAAGAATTGAGCAGTTAAAAGCAGAAGGCGTCAATGAAGAAGATATAACAGTCGTGTCAAAAGAGGAACTTGCAGGGAGTGCAGTTGGATACACAGGCGTTAATTTCAGAACTTCAGAAGGCAGTGCCTGGGATAAGATTGTTTCATGGTTTTCCGATGAAGATCCGCAGGAACGCGTAATGACTGATCTGGACGTAAACGGTCAGGAAGAAGAGGAGTATAAGACCGCATTGGACCGCGGGGAAATTCTTCTCCATGTTAATAAAACAGGCGAACGCGGTACCGGTGTCTATGCCGAAGACGATGCTCTGGGTAATGATGACAGCACGGATGTGGTCCATGACAACCGGACTGTGGGCAGAGATGAAGCCATGGAAGGCCAGCACGAACAAAATGTGATGGATACTCACAGAGATGATTCCCTCGGCGATAAGGAAGGCACTTACAGCGTCGATGAAAGAGCACTCAATACCGGGGGCGGTCTTGGTGCATCAGCAACAGATGAAGGATACGATTACGATGAAAATGAAATCAGAGATAATGAAATCCGCGGCGGGGATGCACGTGAAGATCTTTCTGAAGAAGAAAGGCTCCAATTGCGCGAAGAACAGCTGAATGTGGATAAAGAAAACGTGCGGACGGGCGAAGTGAACGTGGATAAGCACGTTGAGAAAGACCACCAGGAATTTGATGTTCCGGTTGAACGTGAGGAAGTCTCCGTTGAACGGCGTCCGGTGGAAGGTGATGTGAGGCCTGGATCAATTGATGGCGCTGAAGATGATTCCATCCACATCCCGGTCAACGAAGAACGCGTTAATGTAGAAAAAGAAAATGTGGTCAATGAGGAAGTCGTCGTTAAAAAAGATAAGGTCAGAGATACAGAACATGTTTCGGAAGATGTCCAGCGTGAAGAAGTCGATATCAATGAAACAGATAACAGAGACCGCGAATTCAGAAACAGAAATGTCGACGGGAATATCGATAAAGAAGACGATAATTTCCCGGGAAATGATAATTACAGAAGATAATAGATTAACCGGATAAGGGCTCACAGTGTAAACTGTGGGCCTTTTTTACTGTATTTGTATATTTACACCCTTGAAATGGATCGCTATTATTGTTATTCTCTTAATGTTTGCTTCTTACTTTTTAAAAGTAATTAATAAAGGGAGGAAAAAATGAATAATAATACAAAAAAACCAGAGAGAAAAATTTCCAAAGTATTCACCTATGCGGCAATTGTAGTCGGTCTCTTGGTGGTTATCGGGGCCGTTTTCCCTGATCAGTTTGGACAAATTTCAGGTTCGGTTTCCAGCTGGATTACTGAATACTTCGGCTGGTACTATATGATTTTAACAACATTGCTTGTCTTTTTCTGTATATATCTCATGTTAAGTCCCATAGGAAAATTAAAATTGGGAAAACCGAAAGATAAACCGGAATTCAGAACGGTTTCATGGCTGGCCATGCTGTTCAGTGCAGGTATGGGAATCGGACTTGTATTCTACGGAGCGTCGGAACCGATGTCACACTATGTCGCACCGCCGACCGCCGATCCCGAAACAAAAGCGGCCATTCTCGAATCCATGCGTTCCACATTTCTCCACTACGGATTCCATCCGTGGGCAATGTACGGAGTAGTGGCTCTGGCTCTCGCGTATTCCCAGTTTAGAAAAGGTGAAAGCGGTCTGCTCTCCAAAACGCTGCGTCCTATATTCGGGAACAAGGTTGACGGCGGCCTCGGCGTACTTGTCGATGTGCTCGCTGTATTCGCTACAATCATCGGTGTGGCCGTTTCCCTCGGCGTAGGCGCCCTGCAGATCAACGGCGGGTTGAATTACCTGTTTGGTATTCCGAACAATCTGGTTGTACAGGGCATAATCATTGCAGTGGTTACCGCACTGTTCATGATCAGTGCCTGGAGCGGACTGAGCAAAGGAATTCAATACCTCAGTAATACAAACATGGTACTTGCCGGGCTTTTATTCGCAATTATTCTGGTTGTCGGACCGACTATGCTGATTTTGAATATGATGACTGAAGCAACCGGTTCATATTTACAGACATTTTTGCAGAACAGTTTTGATGTAGCCACTTTGAATGAGCAGAAAAATGAGTGGATGGCATCCTGGACAATTTACTATTGGGGCTGGTGGATGAGCTGGAGTCCGTTTGTCGGCATCTTTATCGCGAGGGTATCCCGCGGCCGTACAATACGTGAGTTCGTCGGTGCAGTTATATTTGTACCGACAGTCATCGGTATCATCTGGTTCAGCGTATTTGGAATGACAGGTATCAACGCCGGCCAGTCAAATCCCTCTATATTCGAGCTGCCTCCAGAAATACAGCTCTTTGCGGTTTTCAATGAACTGCCCATGGGCTCTGTGCTGTCCATTATCGCGATTCTGTTAGTTTCTGTGTTCTTCATCACTTCAGCAGACTCTGCGACATTCGTACTGGGAATGCAGTCTTCATTCGGTTCCCTGTCACCTTCAGGCAGAGTCAAAATCGTCTGGGGTCTGGGATTGTCATCAATCGCCTATATCCTGTTGCTGGCCGGCGGGGAAACAGGACTGAGTGCACTCCAGTCCGCAGCGATCATATCCGCCCTGCCATTTAGTGTTGTCGTGATCCTGATGGTCATTTCGTTCTTCAAGGATGCCAACAGTGAAAGAAAATATCTGGGTCTCTCCATCACACCGAATAAAAAGCGTATGCAGGCTTATTTGGAAAATACTCCGGAAGAACATCAGGAAGAAGTTGAATCCTATATTGAATCGCAGGATGATACAAAAGGAATATAAATATACAGCACGGACCGGCTCACCGGACCGTGCTTTTTTGTGATTTTGGAAACGGTACGTTAATTTATAAACGAATAGATGTTATTCTTATTATGGAAGCGTTTAATTGGATGAAAATTTAGTATAATGGAAAATGACACGTTAATCTCGGCCATAGATACATAAAAATCTGTTACGGCCGTCAATCAGAGGAGGATATGCGATTTTGGAGACAAAATATCTGGATTTATTAGCTGAAAAGTATGATCAGGAAGAAAAAGTCGCTACAGAAATCATCAACTTGGAATCCATCCTGGATCTGCCGAAAGGAACTGAACATTTCGTCAGTGATCTGCACGGCGAGTTCCAGGCATTTCAGCATGTTTTGAGAAATGGTTCCGGGAATGTCAGACAGAAGATTACAGACATTTTCAAAGATACTCTGAGTGAAGAAGAGATCAGCCAGTTTGCGGCACTGGTATACTATCCGGAGGAAAAGCTGCAGCTGATCAAAAATCAGTTCGAATCGAAAAAAGAACTGGATGAATGGTATGTCATGAAAATCGACCAGATGATCGATCTGATTGCCTATGCTTCTTCCAAGTATACCCGCTCCAAACTCCGCAAGGCATTGCCTGAACAGTTCGTTTTCATCATTGAAGAACTTCTCTATAAAAGTGATGAGTACAGCAATAAGAAACCGTACTATGAGAAACTCGTTCAGCAGATCATCGATCTCGGCCAGGCGGATAAGCTGATCATCGGCATGTCCTACACGACACAGCGCCTTGTGGTCAACCACCTTCATGTCGTCGGCGATATATATGACCGGGGTCCTGAGCCGGACAGGATCATAGAAACGCTGATCGACTACCACTCTCTGGATATCCAATGGGGCAACCACGATGTCCTCTGGATCGGTGCGTATGCAGGTTCCAAAGTCTGTCTGGCGAACATACTCAGAATATGTGCCCGCTACGATAATCTGAACATCATCGAGGACGCGTACGGCATCAATCTCCGTCCGCTGGTCAACCTGGCGGAAAAACATTATGATGACAACCCTGCATTCCATCCCAAGAAGACAGCCGACCAGAATCTTTCCGACCTTGAGAAACTGCAGATTACGAAGATCCATCAGGCGATTGCCATGATCCAGTTCAAACTGGAAAGCCCGATCATCAAACGCCGGCCATCCTTCGATATGGATGAAAGGCTCGTTTTGGAAAAAGTGGATTATGACAAACAGGAAATTACTGTTTACGGAAAGACGTATCCGCTAGAGAACACATGCTTCGCTACTGTGGACAGAAAAGACCCTGCCAGGCTGCTGCCGGAGGAAGAGGAAGTCATCAATAAACTGCTCCTTTCCGTGCAGCAGTCTGAAAAACTCAGACGCCACATGAATTTCCTGATGAAGAAAGGCAGTCTCTACCTGAAATATAACGGCAACCTGCTTATTCATGGCTGCATCCCTGTGGATGAAAACGGCAAAATGGAAAAAATGGAAATTGACGGCCGGTCGTACAAGGGCCGTGAATTACTGGAGCAGTTTGAAGACTATGTCCGCAAGGCGTTTGCAGATAAGGAAACGACAGATGACCTGGCGACCGATCTTGTGTGGTACCTCTGGACAGGAAAGTATTCATCATTGTTCGGAAAACGTGCCATGACCACATTCGAACGTTATTTCATCAAAGACAAAACTTCCCACAAAGAAGAAAAGAACCCATATTATCATTTGAGGGAAGACAACGATATGTGCCGCAAGATGCTGGAGGAATTCGATCTTGATCCAAACCAGGGCCGCATCATCAACGGCCATACGCCGGTGAAGGAAATAGACGGGGAGGATCCCATCAAAGCTGATGGCAAAATGATTGTCATCGACGGCGGATTTTCCAAAGCCTATCAGTCCACTACAGGCATCGCGGGCTATACCCTGCTTTACAACTCATTCGGCATGCAGCTGGTTGCCCATCAGCATTTCAATTCCAAAGAGAATGTTCTGCTGGACGGCGCCGATGTACTCTCTGTACGCCGTGTCGTGGATGAGGAACTGGAGAGGAAGAAAGTCCGGGACACCAACATTGGTGAAAAGCTTCAGGAAGAAATCAAGATGCTTAAAGAGCTGATGGCCTATCGCTATATCGAATAGGAATCCCGCAGTTCGCTATTTTATGAATTTGACGACAGACATGTTAAACTTTAATTAATTACAATATTCTTTGGCTGATCGTCAAAGGGGAGTAGCGTTGGAAAAGAACCTCTTTTTCAAAATAAAGTCGTCAGTACATGGAGGAATCCATCGGCTTTATTAGCATATATTGCTCGGCGAGACCTTTGCCCCCTGGGTAAAGGTCTCGCTTTTTCATTATGGCGATCATATTTCGGGAAGGAGGACATGATTATAATATGGCTGTTTACCAAAAAAGCATTGAAGATGTTCTGGACGATGTGAATACGACGGAAAATGGTCTGACGGATGCGGAAGCCGGCAGAAGGATTGATGAATACGGTTATAACGAAATAGAGGAAAAAGAGAAAGCTTCGACGCTGAAGCTCTTTCTTGAGACTTTCAAGGATGCGATGGTGATTGTACTGCTCGTGGCGGCAGGAGTACAGATTGCACTCGGTGAAATTGCTGAATCTGCAATCATCTTTCTTGTACTCATCATCAATGCAATCATCAGCGTCGCACAGACGAAGAAGGCGGAGAGTTCACTGGAAGCACTGCAGGATATGTCCGCGCCTGAAGCAAACGTTCTGCGTGACGGTACAAAAATGACTCTGCCGGCGAAAGAACTCGTGCCGGGTGATATTGTTTTCCTTGAAGCGGGAGACTATGTACCGGCTGACGGACGTGTCATCGAAAGTGGTTCACTGAAAGTGAATGAAGGAATGCTCACGGGTGAATCCGAAGCAGTTGAAAAAGATATGAAGACCATCGCCGAAGAGGCTGTTCTTGGAGACAGAACTAACATGCTCTTTTCCAGTTCACTGGTTGTTTACGGACGCGGCACCTTTGTAGTTACCGGCACAGCTGAACAGACTGAAATCGGCAAGATCGCCGATATGCTTTCAACCGCAGAACAAAAACAGACGCCATTACAGCTTAAACTGAACAGCTTCAGCAAAAAGCTTGGAATCGGGATACTTATACTCTGTCTGCTGATCTTTGCTGTACAGGCCGCCCGCATCTGGCTTGGCGACAGTAACGTCGATACAACGACTGCATTGCTCAATGCTCTGATGTTCTCTGTAGCCATCGCCGTTGCCGCGATACCGGAGGCGCTACAGTCCATCGTGACGATCGTACTCTCAGTCGGAACCAACAAGATGGCAAAGCAGCATGCAATCATCAGAAAATTGCCTGCAGTGGAAACACTGGGTTCCACAAGCATCATCTGTACGGATAAGACAGGGACACTCACACAAAATAAAATGACGGTCACCGATCATTTCATACCCGGCGTTTCAAATGAGACTCTTCCCGAAAACCCGGATGAATGGAGCATGTCTGAGAAGATGCTCGTCAATATCGGAGTGCTTTGCAATGATTCCTACATCAATAAAGATGGAAACGAAATAGGAGATCCGACTGAAGTAGCACTTATCAACTTTGCAAATGCCAACCATGAAGATTATGAAGAAATCCGGAACAGGTATCCGAGACAGGCGGAACTGCCGTTTGATTCCGAACGTAAGCTCATGTCCACGGTACATGAAATCGACGGTACACCGGTTATGCTCATCAAGGGCGGACCTGACGTCATATTCGAGAGGGCGGCCTATGTGCTCATAGATGGAGAAGAACAGCCAGTCAGCAATGAGATGCTCCAGCAGTTCCATGATGCCTATGAAACATTCTCGAAGCAGGCACTCAGAGGACTTGCATTCGGCTATAAGAAACTGGATGACAACAACACCGCAATAACGCATGATAATGAAGATGATATCGTTCTCACCGGGCTCGTCGCAATGATGGATCCCCCGCGTGATGCAGTATACGGCTCAATCGAGGAATCCAAAAAAGCTGGCATCCGTACCGTCATGATAACGGGTGACCATAAGATCACAGCCCAGGCAATCGGCAGGGAAATCGGCCTGATGGCGGAAGAAGATATCGCCGTTACAGGCAGAGAACTGGATGCTATGCCCGAAGAAGAACTTGAAGAAAAGCTGGAAAGCATTTCAGTTTACGCCCGGGTATCCCCGGAGAATAAAATCCGCATCGTCCGTGCCTGGCAGAAAAAAGACGTCATCACCGCCATGACCGGTGACGGAGTAAATGATGCACCTGCACTGAAACAGGCAGATATCGGCATTGCAATGGGCAGCGGTACTGAAGTTGCCAAAGACTCTTCGGCGATGGTCCTCACTGATGATAACTTCGTATCCATTGTGAATGCTGTCGGTGTCGGCCGGACCGTGTTTGATAATATTAAAAAGGCGATTGGATATTTATTCGCCGGGAATTTAGGAGCGATCATCGCCATCCTTTACGCAGTAACGCTCAATTTACCTAATCCATTTACAGCACTGCAGCTGCTGTTCATCAACCTGGTCAATGACTCATTGCCTGCCATCGCACTTGGCATGGAGAAATCAGAGCCAGATGTGATGAAAAGAAAACCACGCAATGTGGGCGAAGATATTTTTGCAGGCGGCACATTGAAATCCGTAATCACCCGGGGTATTCTGATCGGTATTGCTGTTATCATCTCCTTCCATATCGGACTGAGTGCGTCTGTGGAAATCGGCGTGGCCATGGCGTTTACGACATTGATACTTTCCAGGACTCTTCAGACATTTGCAGCAAGATCCAATACACAGACGGCATTCGGTGCCGGATTCTTCCAGAATAAATATGTCATCGGTGCTGTCATCCTCGGTTTCGGACTGTACGGTATGACGACATTACCGGTTGTCAGGGGAATCTTCAATATCCCTCCGGAATTCGGCATGGACGAATGGCTGATTTCAACAGGGCTGGCCCTGGCTTCTGTCATCATGATGGAAGCTGTGAAAATATTCCAGCAAAAGATGAACGGGTAATTTAAAATTACGGCATCCAACGTGTATAATGTCATTCAGTAAAAATATAAGAGGCAGGAAATTTAATGAAAAAAATGATTTTTACGGCAGTCATATTAATCATCGCTGCCACGGGGCTCATCATCGCTGATAACCAGACTGAAGACGGGCTGTTAAAAGAGATAGAGTATATCATCATGCCGGACCCCATGGAAAATAACAGATATGACGCAGGCCAATGCACCCACTATATTTTCGAAAAAGTGAAAGAGGATGGAAATATGATCGAATCAGATTGGGATGATGCAAAATACTGGGCCGAAAGTGCGCAGGAAGACGATTATACGGTTAATGGAATGCCTGCACAGGGAGCCATACTGCAAACTGATCAGGGAGAACTCGGACATGTTGCTTATATCGAATCCATAAATGAGGACGGTTCTATTGAAATCTCTGAAATGAATCTCGTCGAGGCATACGAAATCACGGAACGGACAATAGAGGAAGGCGAAATTGATCAATACCAGTATATCCATCCCGAGGAGAATCCGTATGACGAAAAGGAAGAAGCAGCATAAAAATATTCCTGGATGTGCATGATTCAAATCATTTGGGTAAATACACTAGAGAGGTGAACTTCAATGTCAGAAATACGCGTCATCGGCGCCAATCAGAATAATTTAAAAAATGTGAACGTTGATATTCCTAAACATCAGCTCACAGTATTTACCGGACGGTCCGGTTCAGGGAAATCCTCCCTTGTATTCAGTACGCTGGCTGCTGAATCTGAACGTCTGCTGAACGAAACATATTCAAGCTACATCCAGCATCAGTTAACCCAGTATGAAAAGCCGGATGTCGATCATATAGAAAATCTGCCTGTAGCAATGATCATCAATCAAAAAAGGCTGGGCGGGAATTCCAGATCGACCGTCGGTACCATTTCAGACATCTATGCATCCGTACGGCTGCTATGGTCCCGTATCGGCGAGCCGTTCGTCGGTTATTCCAATGTATTTTCATTCAATAATCCAAGCGGTATGTGCGAGAGGTGCCAGGGCCTGGGTTATGTTGAAGATATTGATCTGAATGAACTGCTGGATTTTGACAGATCGCTGAATGAGGATGCCATCAGATTTCCGTCTTTCAGACCCGACAGCTGGAGAGGTAAACGCTATTTATACAGCGGCCTTTTTGATAACGATAAAAAACTCAGAGATTATACTGAAGAAGAAATGGATACATTCCTCTATACAAAACCGAAAAAATTAAAGAATCCGCCTGAAAATTGGCCGAGGACCGCAAAATTTGAAGGGCTTATCCACCGCTTCAGACGTTCGTTCCTGCTCAATGATAATTTTGAAAAGAAACGCTTCCTTGACGATGTAAAACGGGTGGTCACTTCGCATAGATGTCCTGAGTGTGAAGGGAGACGGCTCAACCCGAAAGTATTAAGCTGTAAGATCGATGGGATGAACATTGCCGATTTCACTTCATTGTCCATCGATGAGGCAATTGCTTTCCTTACCAAACTGGAAGAGGATAAAGCGGTATTCATAATAAAACCGCTTCTTGAACAATTGGAGGCATTGTCCTATGTCGGCCTGAACTATTTGACGCTTGACCGGGAAACACCCACTCTCTCCGGCGGAGAATCCCAGAGGATAAAACTGATACGCCATCTGAACAGCCCGCTGTCCGACCTTGTATATATCATTGATGAGCCGAGCGTGGGCCTCCATCCTGAAGATATAGAAAAGATTAATGACATCATGCGTTCCATACGCGATAAGGGGAATACGGTTCTCGTCGTTGAACATGATCCCGATGTCATACGCATTGCAGATTACATCATAGATATCGGGCCGGGAGCCGGCCAGCACGGAGGAGAGATCATTTTTACCGGCACATACGACGCACTGATACAGTCGGATACCCCGACAAGCAGGGCACTGAACCGGAAACACCGGTTAAAGCAGGATCCGAGGAAACCAGAAGATTTCATACACTTGAAAAACATCACACAGAATAATCTGGAGAATGTTTCCGTGGATATACCGAAGCGGGCGCTGTCAGTCATTACCGGTGTTGCCGGTTCCGGGAAAAGTACGCTGCTCACAGCGGGTCTCGGACATTCACAGGGCATCATATTCATAGACCAGAAACCGGTACATGCTTCAAACCGTTCCAATCTGCTGACATACATGGACCTTTTCGACGAGATCCGGACATTCTTCAGCCAGCAGACCGGTCTGAGGAAAGGCATGTTCAGCTATAATTCAGAAGGGGCATGCCCGGAATGCGGCGGTAAAGGCGTAATTAAAACCGAGCTTGCGTTCATGCCGGATTTTTCTCAAGTTTGTGAAGTCTGCGGCGGAACAAGATATAAACCGGAAGTACTTGAGGCGACAGTGAAAGGCTACTCAATTGCAGATGTACTGGCATTGACGGTCGAGGAAGCCCTTTCGATATTCAAAAAGAACACCCGGGTCATTGCCCGTCTCAGGCACCTCGAGGCGACAGGGCTTCATTATATGACGCTCGGCCAGTCACTCGATACATTGTCAGGCGGTGAAATTCAGCGTGTGAAATTAAGCAGGCATATGGACAGTGAAGCCACGGGGGAGACTTTCATATTTGATGAGCCCACCACCGGTCTTCATGAAGATGATATTCCGATCTTGCTCGCCTGCTTCGAAAAGCTGATCGATCAGGGGAATACGGTCATACTGATCGAACACAATCTTACGATGATGATGCATGCAGACTGGATTGTGGATGTTGGTCCCGGGCCGGGTGCGCATGGCGGAAATATTTTATACAGCGGTGCGCCACAGGGACTGCTTGATATTAAAAATTCAGTGACGGCAAAGCATATTCAGAAATATATCAACCAATAAGAAGATGGGAGCTGCTCCCCTCTTCTTTATTTTTACCTAATATAAACATCTGAATACTCTGAATTAATGGTTCAAACCATTAATAAAGGGGAAAACAGAAAACATAATGACCTGCGAAAGGAGATATGAACATGAATGAACCTCGTGAGATTACGCTTAACGGAATGAAGCAGAGTGTTGAAGGAGATGCTGCACTTCTGAATCATTTAAAGGCGCAGGGTGCAGAACCGCCGCACCTTTGTTATCACGAAAGCCTCGGCGCCCTTGAAACATGTGATGCATGCATTGTCAAAGTCAACGGTGAATACGTCCGTTCCTGTTCCACAACCATCAATGAAGGAGACGTGGTCGAAACAACCGGAGATGATATTCACGAAGCACAGCTTATTGCTATGGACCGTATTTTAGGCAATCATGAGCTTTACTGTACAGTGTGTGATTTCAACAACGGTAACTGTGAAATACATAATACGGTAAAGGAGATGAGAATCAGCCACCAGGACACACCGCACACCGGCAAAGATCATGCAGTCCAGCGCAACGCGTTTTACCGCTATGACCCCGACCAGTGCATTTTGTGCGGGAGATGTGTGGAAGCCTGCCAGGATCTGCAGGTGAACGAAACACTCCTGATTGACTGGACTCTGGAAAGGCCCCGTGTCATATGGGATAACGATACAACAATAGATGAATCCTCCTGTGTGAACTGCGGACACTGTTCAACAGTCTGTCCATGTAATGCAATGATGGAAGTCGGTATGGAAGGGGAAGCCGGCTTCCTGACAGGCATGGCCGAGGAGAATTTCAGGCCGATGGTCGACATCACTAAAAATATTGAAACAGGTTACGGCTCTCTTATGGCTGTTTCGGATGTTGAAGCGACGATGCGTGAAGAACGGATCAAAAAGACAAAAACAGTCTGTACCTATTGCGGTGTGGGATGTTCATTCGATGTCTGGACAAAAGACCGTGAGATTTTAAAGATTGAACCTCAGGCGGAGGCACCGGCGAATGGTGTGTCTACATGTGTCAAAGGCAAATTCGGATGGGATTTTGTGAACAGTGAGGAACGTCTGACAAAGCCTCTGATTCGCGAAGGCAATGAATTCAGGGAGGCTGAATGGGAAGAAGCACTCTATCTCATAGAAAAGAAATTCAAAGAGACTATAGTGGAGAAGGGAGCCGATGCGTTAGCATTCATTTCATCTTCAAAATGTACAAATGAAGAATCCTATCTGATGCAGAAGCTTGCACGCGGTGTAATCGGGACGAATAATATTGATAACTGTTCCAGGTACTGCCAGTCTCCTGCGACGATGGGGCTTTGGCGTACAGTGGGTTACGGCGGTGATTCTGGCGGCATAGGCGATATCGCCCAGGCAGAGCTTGTCATTTCCGTAGGTTCCAATACAGCAGAGTCCCACCCTGTACTCGCAACGCGTGTCAAACGCGCACAGAAGCTACACGGACAAAAAGTCATTGTTGCCGATCTGCGTGAGAATGAGCTTGCCAGCCGTGCGGATCTTTTCGTCAGACCGGCTCCGGGAAGCGATCTCGTATGGCTGTCTGCAGTGACGAAATACATCATTGACCAGGGATGGGATGATAAATCATTCCTCCGCGACCACGTGAATGATGTCGACGAGTATATGGCGAGCCTGGATAAATATACATTGGATTATGCAGAAAGTGTTACGGGGATGACAAAAGAAGAACTTATTGAAATCGCAACCTCCATCCACGAAGCAAAAACGACTTCTATTCTGTGGGCTATGGGTATCACACAGCATGGCGGGGGCAGTGATGCTAGTACAGCCATTTCGAACCTCCTGCTTGTGACAGGAAACTACATGAAGCCAGGTGCAGGGGCATACCCGCTCCGCGGACATAACAACGTCCAGGGGGCAAGCGACTTCGGCAGCATGCCGGACCGCTTCCCCGGCTATCAGTTTGTTACTGATGATGATGTACGTGCAAGGTTTGAAGAAAACTGGGGGGTCGAACTCACAACAAAACCCGGCTTGAATAACCACGAAATGGTCGAAAGCATTCATAACGGTGATCTTGAAGTCCTTTATTTGAAGGGCGAAGATATGGGCCTTGTAGACTCGAATATAAACCATGTACAGTCTGCCTTTGAAAAATTGAAATTCTTCGTGGTTCAGGATATATTCTTTTCCAAAACGTGCCAGTATGCAGATGTAGTGCTGCCTGCCAGCCCGAGCCTGGAAAAGGATGGCACATTTGTAAATACTGAAAGGAGATTCCAACGCCTGTACAAAGCAATCGAGCCCCTTGGTGAATCGAAGCCGGATTGGCAGATCATCAAGGAAATCGCCAACCGCATGGGCGCAGGATGGAACTACGAACACCCAGGTGAAATCATGGATGAAGCGGCTTCTCTTACACCGTTGTTCGCGGGTGTAAGCTACGATCGTCTTGAAGGATATGACAGTCTGCAATGGCCGGTCGCAGAAGACGGTACAGATACACCGCTCCTGTTCGAAAAAGAATTTCCACTGCCTGGAGGAAAAGCCCGCCTGTGGCCGGTTGAATGGACAAAACCGCTCGAATTTGAAGATCAATATGACCTTCACGTCAATAACGGCAGACTTTTGGAGCATTTCCATGAAGGAAATATGACATATAAATCCGAAGCGATTACAGGGAAAACACCGGAAGTATTCCTTGAAGTATCACCCGATCTTGCAAAAGAACGTAAACTCGAAGATGGAACCAAAGTCCGTCTGACTTCTCCTTACGGCAGTGTCAAAGTGAGCTGTGTCGTAACAGACCGTGTATTCGGCAATCAGCTGTATCTGCCGATGAACTCATCAGGAGAAGGAGCGATCAACTATTTGACAAGCTCACACGCCGATAAAGATACAGACACACCTGCGTATAAAGAGGTTTCTGTAAAAATGGAAGTGCTGGAACCGAAAGGAAAGAGCCCGCTTCCTAAAATCAATCACCGTTACGGTAATCCGCAGCCTCAGATCGGTGTAAATGTAGAAGAGAAGTGGGCAAGGAACGATTATATATTCCCGGGAGATATCGTAAAGGAAAGAAGGGGGAATAAATAATGGCCAAGGCGACGAAAGTGGTTCATAAAATGAAAGTCGACCCTGAAACAAAGCATGCCCGGGAACTTCATGAACTGGAGCAGCTTCTCATGGAACATAAGGAAGTCCTTGGTGATCTCCTCTCCATAGCAGACAAGATGAAAGACCGTGAAATACTGGATATGGTGGGCAGCAGCCTTGGACAAAGTGACAAGGTCATCCACAGGATAGTGACTGCGCTCGAGGATTCCGATGCACCCCAGTCCATCAAGAATCTGCTGCTCCTGTTCCAGCTCCTCGGGACGATAAATATGAGTGAGATTGAACCGCTTGTGCTCAAGCTCAATACCGGGATCGCGAAAGCGGCTGAATACGAACATAAAAATAAACCCGCGGGCTATTCGGGGCTTCTCGGTGCTTTAAAGGACCCTGAAGTGATCGAAGGGGCTAATGTTCTCCTTCAGATACTGAAGGGGATGGGCACCTCGAAAGACGCCGAGGAGAATGTGAAGCCTCAAAAAGAACGGGTCCAAAATCCAGAAAGGGAAATGGATGAAGAGGAGAACCATCCTGACACAAAGAAACTGCCGAAACCGTACGGATACGCTTTGGCAGCAGGCACCGGTGCTTTATTGATGATCCCTCTTGTATTTCTAAGAAAATGAAAGGAGGTCCCCTCGCCGGGGGCCTCCTTTGCGTCTTTATGACCTTTGGTGGTATGCATATTGTAATTTACGCACTGCTTCCGACAGCTCCGTATCCGGACCGTCAACTTCTGCCCCGCGGAGCACTTCGGGGATGGCCAGTCCTTTCAATAACCCCGGTTCGACACCGAGATCCTTCTGCCAGGATTTCAGCTGTTCCGTCGAGCTCGCATAGACAATCCGGCCCAGCCCCGCCAGTCCATGGGCCGAGGCACACATGGAGCAATGTTCCCCTGAAGTGTACACTGTTGCATACCGCCGGTCCTCTGCATTCATGTTGCCGGCAGCCCACCGTGCAATCTCAAATTCCGGGTGACGTGTATTGTCACCGCCGGAGTTCCTGTTATAATCTTCAAACATCACTTCACCCTCACGGGATACCAGCATTGAACCAAAGGGAGAATTGCCTTTCTCCAGCGCTTCTCCAGCCAGTTCCACACAACGCTCCAAATATTTCTTGTCCATTTCAGAAATCATGTTATCATCCTTTCCGGCATTTATTATTAAAGCATACGTTTATCGTTTTTCTTTTAGTATATACTTAAAGTAATATGAATAGTATAATCCTCAAATGAATGAGGCAAAGACAAGGATGGTTTTATGAAACCCAGGATTATATTTCTACTCAACTCCATAGACGTCAACAAAGGCGGACTGACCCATGCATCCTTAAGGCAGGCAAGCACTTTTGCGGATGCAGGTTACGATACTCAAATACTGACATTCAGATACGAACCAAGGTTTCCGGTCATCTGCAGAAAACTCGCGGAGATGGGCAAAGTCAGCAGAAAAGTGAAAATACGAAACATGTTCGAAGATTTCTCTTCATATAACAGACGTGACAAAATCAATATTGGTAAAATAAAAATAGACATCTCTGATTATTCCGGTGAATATGCCACAACGAAGAGAAAGAACTATAATGCATACAGACTCTATAAAAACGGCATATATGAGAAATATATCTCACTCCGGAAAGACAACACCCTGGATTTTACAGATTACTTCAATGAGAACCGCTACAGAATAAGACGGGAAAATTATAACTATTACGGGCACATGAGCAGGGTACAGTATTTCAGCTTTGAAGAAAATAAGGTCAGACAGGAAGTGTTTTATGATAAAACAGGTGCTGCTTTCCTTAATTTCTGGCACGAACCGTCTACAGGGAAAATCAGCCGGGTCACCCATATCGGGCAGAAGAACGAAGTGCTCAGTGAAACTACGGGGGATGTCGTCCCCCATAAACTGCACTGGCTGAACCGCGTCATAAATGAGGCAGATTCTGAGACGGTCATTATTTCAGATACCCGGTCTACGGATGAATTACTGGTGAAATTGGATAATCCTCTGGCTAAAAGGGCACTGCGTCCCCACAGCAACCATTTAAGAAATCCGGATGATCCTGATTCAGAGCTCAATAAACGCAACAGCTATGCGATAGAAAACATCACCAATGTCGATGCTCTGGTCGTTCTGACAGAGAAGCAGAGAAATGATATAGTAAACCGTTTTGGCAATAAGGATAAAGTATTTGTCATACCGAATTATTATGAGGTGAATATGCCTAAAATCAGAGGGATACGCTCCTTCATCTCCAATGTGAAGCATTACGGTGACCGGAGTGTAAGAGATATGTCCAGAGTATCGATCGTCTCCAGGTTCTCCAGTGTTAAAAACATCGACCATACCATAAAAGCATTTAAAGATGTGGTTGAGGAAGTACCGGAAGCCAAACTCGAAATATGGGGCTCGGGGGATAAAAAAGGAGAATATACCGAATTGATAGAGACATTGGGCTTGCAGGACAATGCAGAAGTAAAGGGATACACGCAAAACCCTGAAAAAATATACCAGGCCGCGGCTCTGTCTGTAGTCACTTCAAATGCAGAAGGTTTTTCTCTTTCAGTCATGGAGAGCATGGCAAATAACACTCCGGTCGTGAGTTACGACATCAGGTATGGACCATCTGATATGATTGAGGACGGTGTGAATGGTTTTCTCATAGAAAAAGGCGACATAGAAGCTTTATCCGAGAGAATCATTCATATGCTGAAACACCCTGAAGAAACAGAAAAAATGGGTAAAGAAGCAGGAAAAACAATGCAGACAAAATTCAGTAAAGAGAACTATCAGAACTTGTGGTTCTCTTTTACAGACAGGCTGCTGCAAAAAGACGAAAGGAGAGACAGCAATGAATAATCTGATTTCTGTAATCACTCCAGCAGAAAAAAATGAAAATTATCTTAATATTGCTTTGGAGTCATTGAAGAAACAAACATATACAAACTTTGAAGTACTGATTCTCCACTCTGATATCAGTGCTCTGAAAGAAGTGGTTGATGATGTATATCTCGATGATGACAGATATACATTTGTCGAAACACCGGCAGAGGTGAACGTGGGTGCTGCGCGTAATGCCGGCATCGAGGAAGCCAAGGGTGACTATATATACTTCCTGGACAGCGACGATTATATATCCGAGAATATGCTTCAGCTCCTGTCTGACAATATAGGCGAATTTCCGATGATCAGAGGAAGGATGAAATCGACGGATTTCAGCTCAAGTTCTGTTATCATATTACCCGGTACAAACAAGATAAAAATGTATTCCAACAGAAGATACAACCTGATCAGAAACAATTCTGCAATCAACTTCCTGATTTCAAAAGAAGTCCTCGATCGAACGAAACTGCGGTTTTCCGAGGAATTCAAAACATACTCGGACCTCACTTTCATGTTGCCCCTGCTGGAAGAAATCCAAATGGTGCCGTATGTCTATGAAGCAATTTATTTCAGGCGGCGGCGGAATGACCCGATAAACCATCCGTCCTTGCGACAATCTCCTGTAGAGCAGTTGACGCATGATCTCTTCGGCATCTACAACCAGCTGAGAACAGAAGATCTCAGCGAGGAAGCGCAGCGCTTTTTGGATAATAAACTGCTGAACTTCTACAGGAAGCGGCTGGTGGTAGAGTTCAAAGATGATTCGACCATTGATCAGTATTTTGACGGCCTTGTGGAAAGTATACGGAAAATCGATCCTGAAAGACTGGAGAATAAGGACTTTATTCTGAAAAATGATGTAAGGGCGATAAAGTCCAACAAGAAGAGTACCTTCCGGAAACTCAGCAACTTCCACCATCTACTGAGGGATATCAAACGGGGGATCGCTTCTAAAAAAGGACGTAAAGAACTCCTGTATAAACGGGTTTTCAAAAACATGGACTTCAAAGACAACCTGGTCGTTTTTGAGAGTTTCCAGGGAAAATCATATTCCGACAGCCCCAAATATATTTATCAGTACATGCTTGAGAACAAAAAAGATTATAAATTCGTATGGGTGATGAACAAGCCTGTCAACATACCGGGGAAACCTGAAACTGTAAAACGCTTCTCACTCAAGTATTACTACTATCTTGCAAGGGCAAAATACGTTGTCAGCAACGTCAGGATGCCGAACAGCTATATTAAACGGGACAATCAGATATATCTTCAGACATGGCACGGCACACCGCTCAAACGCCTTGCAGGAGACATGGCCGATGTCCATATGCCCGGGACCAACTCTGCACGGTATAAAAGAAACTTTAACCGCGAAACCGACAAGTGGGATTACCTCATTGCACCGAACCAGTATTCTTCGGACATCTTCAGAAGAGCGTTCTGGTTTAACAACACCATACTTCAGACCGGTTATCCGAGAAATGACATTTTGACGAATGATAATGATTCAGAAACTATAAAAAGGTTGAAGTGGAGATTGTATCTCCCGACCAATAAAAAAATCATCCTCTACGCACCAACATGGCGGGATGATGAATATTACAAAGTCGGCAAATACAGATTCGATCTGAACCTCGATTTGCACAGAATGAAGGAAAAATTCGGAGACGAGTACATCATACTGCTCAGGATGCACTATGTCGTCGCCTCCAACATCGACCTGACGGATCTTGAAGGCTTTGCGTACGATGTCTCAAGCTACAGCGATATCAGTGAACTGTATCTGATGTCCGATATGCTGATCACTGATTATTCATCCGTATTCTTTGATTATGCCAATCTGAGGAGACCGATATTATTCTACACTTATGACATAGAAAAATATCAGGGGCAGCTGCGCGGTTTCTACATCGATATGGAAAAAGAACTGCCCGGACCGTTGCTCATGAATAATGATGACGTAATCGATGCGATTGAAAATATCGATTCAGTCAGCGAAAAGTACAGCGACCGGTATGATGCATTCTATGAGAGATTCTGCAGCTGGGATGACGGCAGATCATCGGAAAAAGTCGTAGATGCTGTGTTTGAAAAATAGCATATGAACAGAAAGAAGCTGGTTGATTATCCAGCTTCTTTTTTGATTTCCCGGGAAATTTCAATACGTCAAACCCTTTTGACATGGATTATATGGTACATGTCAAAGAAGCTTGATAGTATGAATGAAGAAGCTTGATTAATCTGAGAGTGAGGAACATCAAATGAACATCAGCAGTCAAATCAGAAAATACCGGAACCAGCTCGAATATTCACAGGAGGAACTGGCACATAAACTTTATGTATCCAGGCAAACGATATCCAACTGGGAGAATGGACACAGTTATCCTGATATCCAGACACTTCTAATGCTCAGCGTTCTTTTCGATGTTTCTCTCGATACTTTAGTCAAGGGAGATATAGAGATTATGAAAACAGAAATTTCAGGGCAAAACAAGAATATGAACCGATGGGCATGGGTTATGGTACTGAGTTATTTTGGAGCTTCAGTTCTAGTTGGCCCAATTCTAAACTTTATGAATATATGGTGGATGATTCTTCCGGGCATTATAATGGCAGTGGCAACTTATGCTGCTCATAAAGTTGAACAAATCAAAAAAATTTATAATTTGGATACTTACGAAAAAATCGTTGCTTTCTCTGAAGGCAGATCTACAGAAAAACTTCGAGCCGGAAAAAGCTGGAAAGATATAATGTCTCTGGTTGGTGTCCCTGCCGCATTTATATTAATAATGCTAATCAGCTCCTATGTCTTTTCGCTAATCTGATTCATTTCCAAAGCTTATAAATCAGCTATTTATAACGGTATGCATTATCCTCCTAAACTTTGATATAGATGTGTTTAATAAGGATTTAAACTAATGCTGTAACGGGTATAGTTATTTATATATTGCTATTGATTCACAACAACAGCAGCCGGGTAAAAATGACTATTAAGCCTTAAAGGAGGAATATCAATGGCAGATGTAAAAGCCGAAGTGGAAAAGCTGGATGGCTGGTCAATCGACAATGAGACGATCAGCAAAAAGTTCAAATTCGATAAGTATCTGGATGGTATTTCGTTCGTAGAAAAGATCGGCACCTATGCTGAAGGTGTACAGCATCATCCAGGAATTTCAATCAACTACACGACGGTGGCTGTATCGTGGACTACACATTCAAAAAAGGAACTGACGGAAAAGGATATTGCTGCCGCAAAAGCATGCAACAACTTGTATCAACTGTTCAGCTGATAAAAAGTGCCTCCGGAAAAAATTTCCGGAGGCACTTTTAATATAATTATCGTACTTCAGGCAAATTCTGACCACGGATGCTTATCCGGCGGCGGACAATCAACTGTAATCATTTCACCTTTTGTAGGATGTTTGATACTCAGGCGGGAGGCCCAAAGGGCAATCTGCTGACCTGGCTTATTTACATGCTGACCATATTTCTGATCTCCATAAAGCGGGCTGCCCTGATTCGCAAACTGGACCCGTATCTGATGCGAGCGCCCTGTCTTCAGTTCCACTTCAACAAGACTGCCTTCTGTACTACTTTGCAGAACTTTATAGTCGAGCACTGCCTTTTTAGCATCTTTATTATCCGGGCTCACAGCACTAACGATATTCTTCCTGCGGTCTTTCCATAAATAATCTGTCAGTCTTCCCTTTTTCTTTGGCAAAAATCCACGGGTGACAGCAAGGTATTTCCTGTAGATCTGATGTCTCCGCAGTTCATCCGAGAGCCGGGAGGCGGCTTTAGAAGTTTTTGCAAACACCATCGCTCCGCCTACCGGCCGGTCCAGTCTGTGTATCAGACCGAGATAGACATCACCCGGTTTATTATATTTTTCTTTTATGTACTGCTTCAGAATATTCAACAAATCTCTGTCTTTTGAGCTGTCTCCCTGCACCGGAATATTGACCGGTTTCTCAACAATCAGCAAATGATTGTCTTCATAAAGTACATTGATATGCACTTGGCTCACTCCTATTTTTATAATTGCACATAGTTAATGCCCGACCGCAAAAAGATGCGTCCGGACAATGGAAAAAAACATTAACATCCAATATAACATCTATTGAATGAAAAGGATCAGGTTTTATTGCATTTCAAAGTAGAAAATCTTTATTCTGCTTTTGAGTTTCATAGTCAATGGGCCGGGGAAAACAAAGTATATCGGAGGGATGATGATGGATTACAAATTGTTAGGTGATTCCGGACTGAACATTTCCAAATACGCACTCGGCACAATTCCGTTCAGCGGTACAAACGGTTTTGAACCGGCAGGAAGCATGGATCAGGAAACAGCAAATGCGTTGGTCGATCATGCGCTCGATCATGGCATCAATCACTTTGATACCGCAAACCTTTACGCCAAGGGCGATGCTGAAATTGTGCTGGGAAAGGCAATTCGTAATAAACGCAAAGATATGGTCATTGCCAGCAAAACAGGTTTCCAACTGACTGATAATCCAAATGATGTCGGTGCCACCCGTATTAACATCGAGGCGTCCATTGACGAGACGCTGGATAGGCTCGGAACTGATTACCTGGATTTATATTATGTACATGTATGGGATGGACAAGTATCCGTTACCGAGACAGTACTGGCAATGAACGATCTGATCAGGAAAGGGAAAATCCGGTATTGGGGCGTTTCGAACTACAGTGGCTGGGCTTTGGCTAAAACACATACATTCGCCGTTGAAAACAACCTCATGCCACCTATCGCCCATCAGATTTATTATACGCCTGAGTCCCGTGAAGCAGAGTTTGAACTGCTGCCAGCAGGAAAAGAACTGGGAGTAGGCAATACGATATGGTCACCGCTTGGAGAAGGGCTGCTGACCGGTAAAATCTCAAGAAACCAGAAAGCGCAGCCGGGCACACGGCAGGGTGAAGACTGGCCGGAGCCTTATATCAAAGATAGAAAACTGTTTTATGACCTTGTGGAGTTATTGCAGGATGTTGCAGACGGGCATAATGCCACCGTGCCGCAAGTAGTGCTTGCATGGCTGAGGGACAGACCTAATGTCGACTCAATAATTATAGGCGCACGTAATAAAGACCAGTGGTATGAGAATGTTGCATCCTATGATTTACAGTTGACTGATAAGGACCTCAGTCAAATAAACGATCTGACGCTTCCAGAGCCGATCTACCCATTATGGCACAGGGCGATGAACACCAGGGACAGGGCTTCTGAAGCGGAAAAACCGTACCTTGAAGCCTTTAATGCACACATGGAAAAACAGGAAAAGGATATATAAACGTACAGCCGGAAGCATACCAGCGCTTCCGGCTCAGTTTATAGCGATTGTTTTACATGAAACACTTATTTCAGAGAACTTCATATATCACTTCCCGCTGCCACAAGCTGTTTATTTCACATTATTACTGGTTAAATGATAATGTGACTGCGTAGGAGGCAGAAAAATATGAATAAAAAATATGCACCTTTGTTTGAAACTGTTCAACTTCCAAACGGTATTGAACTGAGAAATAGATTTGTACTCGCTCCGATGACCCACGTCTCTTCAAATGATGATGGTACCGCATCGGATATGGAGATTGATTATATTGGAAAAATGTCAAAGGATGTCGGTCTCGCGATCTCTGCAGCATCGAATGTCACTGATCTGGGCAAGGCTTTTCCGGGTCAGCCTTCTGTTGTACGGGATTCAGATATCGAAGGTTTGAAAAAAGTCGCGGATGCCATGAAGGAAAATGGCGCAAAAGCGATACTCCAAATTCACCATGGCGGTGCGCAGGCTCTGCCCCGGTTGACACCTGGTGCGGATTCAGCGGCACCAAGTCCGATCACACTGCAAAGTTTTGATGAAACAGAAAAGCATGATGCCCGTGAAATAACTGAGACAGAAATCGGGAAGACAGTCAGAGCATTCGGTGAAGCGACACGCAGAGCCGTTGAAGCAGGGTTTGACGGAGTTGAAATCCACGGTGCCAATCACTATCTAATTCACCAGTTCGTATCCCCGCATTTTAATAAGCGCACAGATGAATGGGGAGAAGACCGATATTTATTCGCAGCAGAAATTGTGGACGAAGTGGTAAAAGCCAAAAATGAATATGCAGGGGATGAATTCATCCTCGGCTATAGATTTTCACCGGAGGAACCGGAAACCCCGGGAATCAACATGGAAATCACAAAAGAGCTTATCAACAGATTGATTGATAAGCCCCTCGATTACCTCCACGCTTCACTGGGAGATGTGCACTCAAAAACACGTGAAGGCAGATACGAAGGGACCGAGCGCATAGAACTGCTCCACAAATGGATTGACGGACGCATGCCGCTCGTTGGTATCGGTTCAGTATTCAACCCGGACGCTGCCCTCGGCGCTATAGAAGGCGGCAATGTGGAACTCATCGCATTAGGCAGGGCACTTTTACTGGACTACAACTTCATCAGCAAGATCAAAGAAGGCAAAGAAGACGATATTGTAAATGCATTTGATCCAGATAGAGAAGACAAATATGGACTGCCGGAACCATTATGGAAACAACTTTATAATGGATTCTATCCGCTGCCGCGTACTGATGAACAGTAATAACCGTTAAAATAATTCTAAAAGCTCATGCTGCGGCATGGGTTTTTTTACTGATAACGGCATTCTAGTCATATATTATATCCCTGCCTTCTTCGCGCAGCTTTTGCAGGCCATCCAGCATACCTTTGAGTTCTTCATCAGAATGTCTTTCCCATTTACCCAGTTCACCGACTATTCTGAGAGCCGATTTGGACCTGTACGAGCGGGTAGGATTACCCGGGAACCGTTTATCTGTAACGTTGGGATCATTTTCAAATCCACCCACAGGCTCGACAAGGTATATCCTTTCTTTCAGATTACCTGAGGCCAGTTCTGCTCCCCATTTTGCTGCGTCCAAAGTTGCAGTGAAATAAATATAATTTGATTTCTTATCCTGATAATTGGACTCGAATTGTGGTTCCAGTAAATCTCCAATTTCCAGTTCCGCCTTAGTACCGTGCAAGAATGGTCCTTTGTCCAGAACATTTTTATCATGAGTCATATACAACACTCCCGAATAATAGATTTTCAAGCTATCAACAGTATAGGTTAAAATTCTGTATAAAATCAGTCTATAATTCACTTTTTACTTATTGTATAATTAAACTGGAAGGATAAATGAGTAGAACGACATATAATCAAAATCGTAATCATCATCTAAAGTGTACAGATTACTGGAAACGTTTAAAAATAAACTTATTCCAAAGAAATATGAGTTAACCATTGAAGTTGCTTTCTGATTATAGAATACTGGAGAAGAGGGTAGATTTGACCTTGTCACTCAGTCGTTTCGTACTTTCATAAAATAAAAAAGGAATAGGAGTCTACATATGTTTGAAGTCACGGGTACTTTACTCGCAGTACTCTTCATTATCGGAGTCATTATTGTCGCAGGTATCATCTGGTACCTATTCATGAAAGCCAGATACCGTACTGTCCCTTCCAACGAGGCGCTTATCGTTACAGGCCCGAATCTGGGAGATGAATCCAAAGAGACGAATATATATAAGGATGACCAGGGACGTTACATGAAAGTCATCCGGGGCGGCGGCCACAGGCTCAAGCTGTTCCAAACCGGTACAAGAGTATCATTGAAATCATTCCAGCTGCAGATTTCAACACCAAAGGTATACACACTTGAAGGAGTAGGAATCTACGGCGAGGCTGTTGCAACAGTGAAAGTGGCTGATGACCTCGACGGCATCGTCAAATATGCCGAACAATTTCTCGGGAAAGATCAGAAAGATATTGAGCATGAAATCTCTGAAGTCTTAAACTCAAACCTTCGTGCAATTTTATCCAAGATGACGGTTGAGCAGATTAATAAAGACCGTGAGAGTTTCAATGAACAGGTTCGTGAGATTGCTCAGGACCAGTTAAACAGAATGGGCTTCAAGATTACTTCCCTTGGTCTGTCCGACTTGAGAGATGATGAAAATTATCTTGAAAACCTGGGCCGTCCTCAGATTGCCAGAGTTAAGAAAGAAGCTGAAATTGCTGAATCTGAAAACAGACGTGAAACAGAGATCCAGCAGGCCAAGGACAACGAGGACATCTCCAATGAGCAATATAAGAGAGAGATGAATATTGCTGAAAGCCGCAAGGAGAAGGATATAAAAGATGCCAAAATCCTTGCTGAAACAGAGAAGGAAAATGCGGCTGCCAGAGCGGCCGGTCAACTGGAAGAGGAAGAACGCCGTTTAGAAGTGGAACGTCAGCGTCTGGAGATCCGTGAACAGGAGAAACAAAACGAATTGAAGCTGCGTCAGATGGAACGCGAAAATGATGTCCAGCTTGAGAAGCAGCAGGTTGAAGTCCGCCGCCAGCAGGCTGAAGCGGATTACTATGCCCAGACTAAAGACGCGGAAGCAAGAGCAGAATCCCGCATGGCTGAAGGTAAGGCTGAAGCTGAAGTCATCAGAGAAAAAAGCATGGCCGAAGCTGAAGCGATTGAACGCCGTGCCAAAGCGATGGCAGAACACAAAGACGTCATCATTCTGGAAAAACTCATCGAAATCATGCCGGAATTCGCCAAAGCCGTCAGCGATTCAATGAGTAACGTCGAATCCATCCGTGTTCTGGACAGCGGCAGCGGTGACCAGCTTCAGTCACTGCCGAACACCGTAACAGGGACAATGGCCAAACTTCAGGAAAGCATGGGACAGATGACCGGGTTCGATTTGGAAAATTTCCTGGGAAATCTCTCCAGCAGTGAAGAAGCGGATTTCAGTGAAGTCGGTGAAAAGGGAGATGCAGAAGCAGAGAAAGAAACAGAGCAGGACTCCCGTGATGATGAACCCACCGCAGAGAATGATGAGCAGCAATGATTCAAAATAGCACCTTAATGTAACTCTCAAATATAAACAGGGACAGGCCATGACTTATGGGGCTGTCCCTGTTTTTTTCATTTAATTTTTGGCTGTGATAAGCTTAAATTCGTATGTATTAATTTTTTATATCATTTTTTCACATAGGACCCATCCTTGAGATTTGAAATACCCGACTGGAGGTAAGATAATATGAAGCAGTTTTACAGTGATGTCATTCAATTCAGAGGCACTCATTATGATTTTGGATATTACCAGGGTAAACTTCTTAAAGATTCCCCGATTTTACCTAACCGGGAAAAACAATGGGGACCGAAGAAGGACAGGCATTTTATGATTGATCCGGAAAGATATTTGGAAATTATAAAAAATATCGCACCGGCCATTCTGGATGAAATCCAGGGGCTTGCCGATGCACTTGATATGGATATGGATAAGGCATTCCGGTCATTTGGCGGATACTATCTGGAATTCAAGAGAAGCGGTTGCTCTATTTTCACCGATACAGAGTATATGGTGCGTAATTACGACAGTCATCCCCGAGGGTATGAAGGGCGTTATTTATTTTATGCGCCAAGTGACGAGGGATATGCTTTTATCGCGCCGAGCATGCAAATTACAGGACGTATAGACGGCATGAATGAAAAAGGGCTGGTGACAGGTTACAACTTTACTCACAGTAAGATGGCAGGTGATGGATTCATGTGCAGCATGGTCGCCCGCCTTATATTGGAAACATGTGCAAACACAGCCGAGGCCATTTCTTTATTGAAAACCATTCCTCACAGACATTCCTTCAGCTATGTCCTTTTGGATACGGATGGTCACTCCTACGTTGTGGAAGCATCACCAAGAAGAGTTGCCGTCCGTCAGTCAAATGTATGTACAAATCATTTTCATTTACTTAATGAAGAAAACCGTTACCGTCAGGAAGAAACGCGTCAGAGGGAGAAGACAATTCAAATCCGGCAAAAGAGTTCCACAAACCCCTATCAGGCTTTTAAAGTGATGAACAGTCCTGAACAGGGTGTATTCTCAGAAAAATATGATGCTTCCGCCGGGACGATACACACATCCGTGTACTTCCCTAACGAATTAAAAGCATGGTTTGTCATCGGCCCTGACAGGGCACCTGTCATTTTTGACTTTGGCAAGTGGCTCAGGGGAAACAATGTCAACATCACACAAATCAAAGGTGAGCTTAAGTATCACCGGCCGTTTGTGAATATGGAAATGCCCAGAACAAAAAAGGACCATCATTAGGAAACGGTCCTGTCAATTATTTCATATTTAACGGATAAAGAGTAGGATGGCAAAAAAGATGATAGCGATAATCAGAATCCTCTGCAGCAGTTTATCCGGCAGTATACTCGCGTATTTACCGCCCATGAAACCGCCGATGGCAGAACCCACCGATAATGCTGCGGCAAACTTCCAGTTGACCAGGTCATTGGCTATAAAGACGAAGGTCGAAACAGATATGTAGATTGTGACAACCAGAATCTTTATCCCATGCATGTCGGCCATCGGTATCCTTGGCACCAGCACCATCAGTGTGAGAATGATGAAGAATCCGACACCAGCCTGCAGGGCCCCGCCGTATATACCGATAAGTATGAACGCAAAAAACAGCAGCACCAGTGACACTTTCGAATTGATCTTCCCTTCTATGTAACGCTGGGGTTTGATGATGAGCAATATCACAAATATAATCATGAACGTTGCGAGCAGCGTATCCAATGTCCCGTGTGCGATATTGACTGCAATTTCAGCCCCATATATTGAAGCAACCGTCGCCGGAACTGCGAGCAGTAGACCGAGCCGCCAGTTCAAGAGGCCTTTTTTCTGAAACTGATACAAAGCAAACACATTCTGGACCATGATTGCGATTCTATTCGTTCCATTTGCAACGTTCGACGGCAGCCCAAAGAATATCAACAGCGGCAGCGTGAGCATTGAACCGCCCGCTGATACAATGTTGACGAAACCGACAATGATGCCGACAAATAATACAGCAATGACCGGCAGTATTTCCATAGGACCTCCTCATTCCATCTGTTTACTGTCATCATACTGGTATGCAGGCCGAACAGGAAACATCCACTCTTTATCAGAGCCTATTAAAGCTTTCCCGTCATCATATACTCTCTTTTGTTCTTCCAAATGCATATCAATTTCTCCAATATGATCAAATGCAGGGTATCCATATCCCGCTGTTTCAATTTTAATCCCTCTCCCGGAAATTAACAAATTTTCAGTTATTAAACATATAAAAGACACAAAACAACCTTTATATAACAAAATTTTCAGAAATAATACAGGAATAATACAAGAATATATCAAGATTACATAAGTAACCGGGTTTTGTAACTTCATTATTATCAAGCTGTAACACACTAGGGATATATTCATGATATATTAGGCACTGTCTTGAACAAGTAAGGTTTAAAAGTATTTTTACACATCACGATAAAAAATAACAATTACTATATAACATAAAAATTATCTGGAGGAAAAAAGTTATGAAGAAAACTATCTTAACTACGACACTTGCATTAGGATTGGGAGTAACTGGTTTCGCAGCAGACCAAAATGCAGAAGCATCAGAAATTAACAAAGGTGAGCTTGCGCAAATGGCTCAATCCAATTCAAGCGAATTGAATAACGCGCCAATCCACGAAGGTGAATACAACTATAACTTCACTGTTAATGGCGTTAACTATAGCTTCGAATCAGATGGTACTAACTACACATGGTCTTATGGTGGCTACAGTAATGAACTACCACAAAATGAAGCAGTTGAAACAGAGGAAGCTCCACAAGTGACTGAAGAAGCACAACCTCAGCAACAAGTACAAGAGGCACCTCAGGTAACTGAAGAAGCTCCACAAGTGACTGAAGAGCAGCCTGCTCAAAATACACAGCAATCAGAAGACGTTCAAGCAGCTGCACCTGAACAAAGCACACAATCAACTGGCGGTTCTACTAAGGCACAATTCCTGGCTGCCGGCGGTACAGAAGCTATGTGGCAAAATATTGTTATGCCTGAATCAACAGGTAACCCGAACGCTGTAAGTCCAAACGGCTACAAAGGCCTTGGTCAAACTAAAGAATCATGGGGCACTGGCTCTGTTCAAGAACAGACAAAAGGTATGATCAACTACGCTCAGGAACGTTATGGTTCAATCGATGCTGCGATCCAATTCCGTGCAGCAAACAACTGGTGGTAAAATCGAAACCAATTAAAATTTAAACCCGCATTATATGGAAGAATCCATATAATGCGGGTTTTTCTTTTGTAATTCCTCGGTTCTTAAGAATTTGATTGTTCAATTTGACTATTATATTTAAAAACACTCTGACATCGTCGTTCGTATATAGTTTTTCAAAAGCATCAGATTGTTTCTTTGACATTAAAAATATTCAGAAAGAATACACTGAGATATCAATATTACACCCTATTACACGCACTACCGGGGATTGTAACTGCATTATTATTAGGCTGTAACCTGCCAGGGATATTTCCATGATATATTAGTCACTGTCTTGAAAAACCAAGGCTAAGAAATATGTTTAGCTAATAACGACTTAAAAACAACCATGATTAATATATAATTATCTGGAGGAAGAAAGAACTATGAAGAAAACTATCTTAACTACAACACTTGCATTAGGATTGGGAGTAACTGGCGTCTCAGCAGATCAAAATGCAGAAGCGTCAGAAATTAATAAAGGCGAGCTTGCGCAAATGGCTCAAGCCGATTCAAACGAATTGAATAACGCACCGATCCATGAAGGTGAATACAACTATAACTTCACTGTTGACGGCGTTAATTATAACTTCGAATCAGATGGTACGTATTACACGTGGTCTTATGGCGGCTACAGTAATGAAACACCTCAAAACGAAGTAACTGAAACAGCACAGCAAGAAGATGCACCTCAAGTAACTGAAGAGAGCAATGAACAGACTCAACAAGTTGCTCCAAATACAGAGCAACAGGAAAGTGCACCTCAGGTAACTGAAGAAACTCAACAGCAGCCTGAGCAAAATACACAGCAATCAGAAGACGTTCAAGCAGCTGCACCTGAACAAAACACAGAATCATCAGAAGCAACAGGCGGATCTACTAAAGAGCAATTCCTGGCTGCCGGCGGTACAGAAGCTATGTGGCAAAACATTGTTATGCCCGAATCAAGTGGTGACCCGAACGCAGTCAATGAGCTTGGTTACAAAGGCTTAGGCCAAACTAAAGAATCATGGGGCACTGGCTCTGTTGAAGAACAGACAGAAGGCATGATCAATTACGCACAGGAACGTTACGGCTCAATCGACGCTGCGATGGAATTCCGTGCAGCAAATAACTGGTGGTAAAATCTTCACCACCTAAAATTTAAACCCGTATTGTCCGGTTTTTACGGACAATACGGGTTTTTTTATGGAATAATTTATTTTATTTAATAATCATGACAGGAGTATTCACCCGTTTGGCCACTTTATGCGTTACATGACCAAGCACGTGTTTGATATCTCTTTTCGAACGTCTGTTACTCATCACTACAATGTCATATTCATTTTCTTTTATTTCTTTTAACAACTCAGAAATTACACGTCCTGCCTCAAAACGAACTTCATACTTCAACCCTTTTTCATCAAGACGGTTGGTGAACGGCTTAAGCTTTTCAACTCTTTCTTTTGTATTAGCACTGAAAGATTTACCATTAAATCTAACATCACTGGACATCTCACCCTCTGTAACAACATTAAAAACTGTAATTACAGCATTTTCACTGTTCTCTGTCAGTTTTGCCAGCTCTTCAGGTACATTGTCAAAGGTGTTCGCAAAATCATAAGGTAGTAAAATATTATTATACATAGATACACATCCTTTTTCTTTTTAGAAATTAAAATCTTATTTATTACTATTCCGTTTGTAAAAATATTTATTCACATTGTTTTATACAAAAGTATTTCAGTTAGCATATCAGATTCCTGCAGCTTTGGATACACTGCTTATCGTAAAAATTGCTAATAAATTATGAAGCTTTTTTTGAAACGGAACACCCAAAATCAAGGAATTCAAATCCATTTCAATGATTTGTATTTAATCTTCATTAAAATTAAAGAAATCCTTTCAATTTTAATTATTTTTAAATTTTCTGATGAATATCCATTAACCATACAGATGGCATTATAGAATTAACACAAACGAAGGGAGGAGAATTTCATGAACCATTTCGAAGATATCCAATCAGCAGCATCCAATGATTTTTCAACTGGTTGCTACTCAAGTGAGTCAAACGACTCTTATGATAACAGTGAGTCTTCTGACTAAGTTCATAAGCAGGCGTGGGTGACAATTTCAAAATACATTTGAAACCGGCGTTTTGAAAGGAGTGAAAAATATGCAGAGGGCCAACAAATCCAGAAAGAATGAAAAATTGATTTCAAAAATCAATAAGTTCTTCACATTGGAGAGTACAAAGAGAAACATTATCCATGAAGCACCTCCGATTTCCGTCAAAGACATTTTTAAGCATTTCTGGCCGTATACACCGCAAAAATGTTTAAAGTACGGCTTAAGTCAGCATTTACACCTATCATCTCCCTATGTTTTGCAGAAAGAGACTGCCGGGAAAATACTGGTACGGGAAGGCGAGATTATTACAATGTCTCATCCAAACTTAATCAGAGGCTATGAGCTACATTCAAAGCCGCAGCCGGTTGTAATCCAGGAAACATTGACAGGCAAAACGATATCACATCTTGTACGTCAGATTTATAAGCGCGGCGATGAACTTTCCTTGATTTAGTTGGCGTATTTTGGAAAGCAGATTGCATCAGTTGTAAACTATCTGCACCAGAATAACCTGCTGCACCTGGACATCAAGCCGTCAAACATCATTTCCCAACCGCCGCTCGCTAAATTATTTGATCTTAATCTGGTAACAACGCCCGGCACTATTAGAAAAGGAACCGGAACAAGCTTCGGGAGAACTTTAACATACTCAGCAGATGTCCGGGGTGTCGGCGTTGAATTATTCTTTATGGCAACTGGAGAAAGACCTTTTAAAACGTATGACGACAAACGCTATGTACAGCTCGAGCACAGTACTGAAGACGGCAATATACTCTTTGAAATGATTGACAGCTGTCTCGATCCGGTTGCAGAAAATCGCCCGGCTACAGTTGATGTATTTAGAATTTGTGAGAAATTCATTATTCTGCAATCACAATAGTTCAATCCCCTTTTCATTAAATCGGAAGGGGATTTTTATAATGAAAAATGTATAAAATACCTTCTGGTCCTTAAGATGATTTTATGCCGAAGAATAAAATAAATGGTTAATTCACTAAAATAAATACCATCGTCCCACTAGTGACCTTATGTTCTCAGTGAGGTTTCAACAAAATTGAATAGGGAAGTAGAAAATATAAACGTATTATCAGGAGGGAGGGGTTCGATGAAGGTATTTGTTTTTGGTGGTAATGAAGGAGCAGGTGAGCATGTTTTAAAAAAGCTTGCTGCAAAAGGGCATGAAGCCGTGACTATTGCGGAAACTGAGAACAGGGCAGAAGAGCTGGAGATGCTTGGAGCAGCTGATGTGATCATTTCTAAAGATGGACATTTCACCAACGCAATCGATGGCTCCGAAGCAATTATTTACATGGCGGGTTCCAGCCTTGGTGCAGGCGAAGATCAGGAGACACTCGTTGATTACGGAACAGTAAGAAAATCACTTGAAGAAGCGCAACGGCACAAAATCGAGCGTCTCGTTTATTTAAGTCCCGTTCGCACAGACGAGTCTCCAGAGTCTAAAGAAACGGGTGAAAAAGATGAGCCGGAAGAATGGATAAAAAAGAGTCAATTAGCCTATACAGTCATCCGGACAACAAAGAGGGTCAGCAAGCCGGGAAAAGAAATGATAACAGCAAAAGAGACGATTGCTGACAGTAATGGCGAGATTCCTTATGAAGATGTGGCTGCTGTTCTTGTAGAAGCGCTCGACAATCAGAATACATTCAGGAAAGCATTTGAAATTACTGCAGGGGATACCTCGATAGAAGAAGCCCTGGATTCTTTGTAATATATCAATAAGGGTTAGAAATTGAAGGGTGGTACTTATGGGAAAAATCACAAAATATTTACCGTCAGCTATTATGGGCACTTCAATAGCAGCGCCACTTGCCTACATGGCATATATGTATCAGAAGGATGATCGCCAGAAACAGCATGCTATTTTGCGGAACTTTCCGTTGCTCGGACGTGTCAGGTACATGACGGAACACGTGGGCCCAGAACTGAGACAATACTTATTCGCAGATGACAATGAAGGACAGCCATTTTCAAGACTGCAATACCAGGACGTGGTTAAAGCGGGGAAATACAATGAACGATTGCTCGGCTTTGGTTCTAACCGCGATTTTGAGGAAGATGGCTATTATATACGGAATACTTTATTCCCGAAGCTTTCGACTGAAATGAAACTCGATAATACAGAAAAAACAAATACGTATACGTATGTTGTTGACAATGAAGGGCTCTTTTCCCGGAAAGAGCACCACGAGGAAGCGCAGATTGATCCGTATTTTCTGCGGGATGAAGATGCGGTAGTTCTTGGAGAAGGGAATTGCCGGCAACCGTTTCATATTAAAGGACAGGTGGGAATGTCTGCGATGAGTTATGGTGCTCTTGGGGAACGGGCGATTACAGCGCTGTCAAAAGGGCTGGCTGCTGCTGGCGGAACTTGGATGAATACGGGAGAAGGTGGAATATCCGACTATCATCTGGCCGGTAATGCTGACTTGATGATGCAAATTGGACCGGGGTTATTCGGTGTCCGGACGACTGCCGGTGAATTTTCGTGGGAAGCATTCAAAGAAAAATCCGAAATCGAACAAGTGAAAGCTTTTGAAGTCAAGCTTGCCCAGGGTGCGAAGACTCGGGGCGGTCATCTTGAAGGACAGAAAGTCACTGAAGAAATCGCTAGAATCCGATTAATTGAACCAGGCAAGACAGTCAACAGCCCGAATCGTTTTGTCGATTACGAGTCTTTTTCGGATTTATTCGATTTTATCGAACAACTCCGTGAAGTTGGCGGAAAACCAGTGGGAATGAAAATTGTGGTTGGCGATATTGAAAAACTTGAAGAGATGGTACAAATTATGAGAGATTCCAATAAAGGACCGGACTTTATCACAATCGATGGAAGCGAAGGCGGAACAGGCGCGACTTATCAGGAACTTGCGGATTCTGTCGGCTTGCCAATTATGACGGCTTTGCCGATTGTTGATGAATTGCTCCGTGAGTTCGATATCAGAGATCGCGTCAAATTGATTGCCTCCGGGAAACTGGTCACTCCGGATAAGGCGGCCATTGCACTTGGTATGGGGGCAGACCTTATTAATATCGCACGCGGCTTTATGATCAGTGTGGGCTGCATCATGGCTGAAGTTTGCCATACGAATACATGCCCGGTCGGGGTGGCAACGACAGATCCAGAGCTGCAGACAGGTTTAATCGTGGATGAAAAGCGTCACCGCGTTACTAACTATGTAACATCACTTCGTGCCGGGCTGTTCAATGTGGCTGCCGCTGCCGGGGTGGATTCGCCGACGAAACTGGAACGGAGGCACTTGATTTATAAAGACTACCGGGGCCGAATTTCATCAGTGGGCAGTATGCTGCAGCGAATCGAACAAGCAGAAGATAAAGAACAGGACGTGGAATCTCTTCCGGATAAATAGTATGCTCCAACAACCTTTTCTCAATAAGGTTGTTGGAGTTTTTCAGCTTATATACAGAATCCAGACAAGGACAAGTAAAAATAAACCGCTTTTAATTGAAGTAAATCACTTCTATTAAAAGCGGTTTATTACTACTTTCACATCCTATTGTTCTTTTCAATCTGTAACCTGCCTTTCTTTTCCTGATGACATCCCAACAATTAGAAAAATAACAGATATGAGAATGAGCAGGGAGAGGGGAATCGTCCATCCGGCTGTCAAATCCTGCAGTGCCCCGACTAATACAGGACCTACTGCTGCCAAAAGATAACCGAAGGACTGAGCCATTCCCGATAACTCTGCTGCTTCTTTTCCATTTCTTGTTCTGAGCGTAAAAAACATCATCGACAGACTAAAAGCACTGCCTCCGGCAATTCCAAGGAGTATTACGTATAAGGGAGCCAACGTGAGGTTACCCTGCAATAACCCTGAAAGTCCGATGATGAATAAAAAACCAGTTGCCACACTTAAAACGACTTGACTTTTCATTTTTTCTGCTATCACAGGAATAATAAAAGTGAAAGGAATAATTGAAAATTGCATTAAGAATAGCATCCATCCCGCTGTGTTGGAATTAAGACCATTCGCATACAAAATATCAGGGAGCCATGTTATCAAAGTATAGAAAATCAATGATTGACTGCCCATAAATATTGTTATCTTCCATGCGAGCGGGGAACGCCATAAACTGCTTTTCTTCTCTGTTTCCACACTTGCTTGCTGATTACGCTGACTGGTAAGCTGCGGCAGCCAAATCAGTAAAGAAATGACTGCCAGTATACCCCAGACGCCAAGTGCACCCTGCCACCCAAAATTTCCGATGGAGGCAAGAGGAACACTGATACCTGAACCGAGGGCCCCGAATAAATTCATGAATATAGCGTACATACCGGTCATAAGACCTATCTTAAGCGGGAAATTCATTTTTATGATACCTGGAATTAGTACATTCCCGATTGCAATGGCAAGTCCTATGAAAAATGTGCCGGTAAATAAAAATACAATTTCTCCAAAAGAACGGATTACAATACCTATAATAAGCAAAACCAGTGATAAGGTGATAGTCCATTCCATACCGATGCGATTGGCTATTTTGGGAGCAAAAGGAGAAAGCAGTGCAAAAGCCAGCAAAGGTAATGTCGTAATTGATCCGGCGAGAGCATTGCTTATGGCAAGATCATCTCGTATAAAAGGAATAAGCGCCCCCACAGAAGTAAATGGTCCTCTTAAATTTGTACTGACTAAAATAACACCTATAATTAGCAGCCAACTTTTTTTTGTATTGATATCAAAGGAACCTGCTGTTCTTTCATTTCCCATGTTGTTAGTCCTCCATCATTTCAACGACATCTTTTCTTAATACTTCCATATAACTGTCAACATATGCTGCAGCTGCATTCTTATCATGGCTCTGAATTGCTGCAAACAACTCAAGATGCAGCTCTTCTTCGTACTTGAAAGGCACATCCATCGCCATCAAATCCTCGACAAAAGTATATATTATCTCTACCATCGGTTCATATAAATCAATTAGAAGTTGGTTTTTTGAAGACTGTACAACAGTCTGATGAAAACGGATATCTGAAGCAATAAATTTTTCGCGATTATGATTTTTAACTGCCTTTCGACAATTCTTAATACATTCTTCAAGCGTAAGTAAATCCGTCTCACTTCTATGCTCAGCAGCCAACTGAGCGGCTTGATTTTCTAAAGCTAAGCGTACATCAAGCGTTTCAAGCAAAGCAGTTTTTTTTATATAGCGTCTCAGTGCTGCACCAAGGGAATTGGCAGAGCGCACTATAGTTCCACTACCTTGTCTGGTTTCAAGTAAACCAGCATGCACTAAGGCGCGGATTGCTTCCCGAAGTGTATTTCGACTAACATCAAATTTATCAACCAGTTCCATTTCAGGAGGAATTTTTTCTCCGACTGTCCAGTATCCAGCTTCAATTAATTTTTCTATTTGCGAAGCAACCTGTTCTACTAACTGTGTTCGATTTGTCTTACGAATCATATGATCTCCTTTAAAAGTTGTAGGATGATTGGTACATTGGATACATTAACAGGTGTAAATATATTGTCAATCCCAGCTTCATCAACTTTATACTAAATAAGATATATTCAAAATCGTTCTTTGCAATAGCGTTTTTAACCCACTTGAATCAGCGGGTATTATCAATGAAAGTAAACATATTTAAATGCTGAAAACTTATAATCTGAAAAATAAAAGCCTTTCCGTTTTTAAAAAAGGAAAAGCTTTACATCTATTTTGACAATATTAAATATGTCCGTCACTGGCTTATAATAATATCTATTTGAAATAGTTCACACTATATTTTTATACAGGATATTCACTCAGTTTCTCAATCATTTCATGATATAAAGCATTTGCTTCTTCTTTTCGAGAGATGCCATGAACATTCATTCTGCCGTCTTTAAATAAGGTCAGCTTATATTTTTTATAAGTCAATAACTTAACAAATGCACTTGCCCTGATAGTTTTACCGGGCAGCTCCTGATTGAAATCCGATTCGTCGAACCTGAGTGTATATACACTTCCGCAATTAGATTGTACAGTGGCCAGCATATTTTTATTCAACTGTTCATATATTCGATTCTTACAGACCACACAGTCTTCATTCTTTAATTCATCTATATTTATCGTTTGAAAGCCGATTTTAAAAGTATCTACAGTAATGAGCTGCTTGGAAAAGCCTTTTCCTGATAAATAACGAATGACTTCAGAAACTTCCATACTCGCAATGAGGGAAATCACAGGAGGAAGTACACCGTTGATTGCACAGCTTTCCCCTAACATTCACTCAATCATATAAAAACTAGATAGCAGTACAGTTACAGAATTGAATTTGAATTGTGTTTGTTCCAATTCACATATGTTTTTTAAAAATAATAACAAACATATAATTTGTGCTTTACTTGACGTATCTTTGTAAAGTACTACAATGATGTTAAATAGAATAGATTCGCACTAGGGGCGTTTTTATAAACTGAGATGAGGGTAACCTCAGACCCTTTGAACCTGATCTAGTTAAAACTGGCGTAGGAAAGTGTTACATCGATACAGTTGTATATCTACGTCTTTGTGGGTATATAATCCACTCTCGATACGTAACTTTCCTATGAAGGTTGCGTATTTTTTATTCTAAAAATTATAGGAGTGATTTATTTGACAAGGACAGTTTTAGTAACGGGGAGCGGAAGAGGACTTGGCAGCTATATCGTAAAAGCACTAAGTGAAAAAGGCTTTAATGTCATAATTAACTACAACAACAGTAAAGAAGAATCAGAGAAGTTAAAAAAAGAAATTGGATCACAAGCAATTGCGATTCAAGCGGACATTACAGACCGTGAAGCAGTTGAGCAGTTAGTTAAAAAAGGGACTGAACATTTTGGCCAGATTGATGTCGTTGTAAACAATGCACTTGTTAACTTTAAATTTGATCCAACCACTCAAAAAGCATTTAAAGATTTAACTTATAAAGATTATGAGCAACAGTTAGACGGGACACTAAAAGCTGCATTCAACGTATCACAAAGTGTAATACCACAGTTTTTAGAACGTAAAGACGGTGCAATCATTAGTATTGGAACGAATCTGTATCAAAATCCTGTAGTACCATATCACGAATACACAACTGCAAAAGCTGCTTTAATTGGGTTCACCAGAAACGTTGCAGCAGAACTTGGACAGCATGGTATCCGAGCAAATGTTGTTTCTGGCGGTTTACTGAAAACAACAGACGCAAGTGCAGTCACAACACCAGAAGTATTTGATTTAATCGCACAGTCCACACCATTGAGAAAAGTAACAACACCACAAGACGTTGCTAATATGGTTGTTTACCTTTGTTCTGAGGCAGCAGATGGAATTACAGGACAAAACATCACGGTAGACGGCGGACTTACTATGAACTAGGCGGTATATATTATGAATAATTCTAAACAGTTAAATATAGGAATTTTAATGTATGGTGTAGGTCATCATCAGGCAGCATGGTTAGAAGATGATTCGAGTATCAATGAATTCACGACAATTGAATATTATGAAGATCTGGCGAAAATTGCAGAACGCGGAAAATTTGATGCCGTATTTTTCGCAGATTCACAAGCCTTCCCCGCAGATAGTGCAACAAAATTACCAGCGAGTTATTTTGACCCAGTTGTTGCATTAACTGCTATGAGTAAAGTCACAGATAACGTTGGACTTGTTTCAACTATTTCAGGTACGTTTAATAACCCATTTACCTCAGCAAGACAGTTACTCACACTGCAACACATAACAAAAGGACGCATGGGATGGAATCTAGTGACATCAATGACCGACCGTGAAGCACAAAACCACAGTATACCTGAATTACCTGAGAGAGCAGTTCGTTATAAGAAAGCAGATGAATTTGCTGAAGTCATGAATAAATTATTTGAATCGTGGTCAATTGAAAGCTACAATCCAGATAAAGAAAATAACACAATTACTAAAAATAAAAATATTCAACCATTCAATCACAATGGTGAAAACTTCCAAGTTAAAGGTCCACTAACTTTACCTTTAAGAAAAGAGGGTAAACCAGTTGCTATGCAAGCCGGGGCTTCAAAAGAAGGTGTTGCACTTGCTGCGAAATATGCTGATGCCGTCTATTCAGTTTCTTGGAACTTAAGACAAGCAAATGTTTATCGTGAAAAATTAAATCAAGCCATAAAAGAAAGCCGTCGTCCGGACAACTATATCAAAGTATTTCCGGGACTAGTGACTTACGTGGGTAAAACAAAAGAAGAAGCGCAAGAAAAGAAAGCAAAATTAGACAACCTACTTTCAATTGATACTGCACTTAATCAGCTCGAATTCTTTATTCAACAAGATACAAAATCATGGAAACTCGACGAAAAAGTACCAAAATTGCCACCAGTCGAAGAATTCAAAGGACCTGTTGGACGTTATCAAACTGTTTTAGAAATTATAGAAGACAGAAATCCCACAGTCAGAGAATTACTCGGTTATCTCAACGCTGGAGGTGGACATTTAACACTCGTTGGCACACCTGAAGAAATTGTCGATGAATTAGAAAGATGGATGAATGAAGGTGTCGCAGATGGATTTAACTTGATGCCTCCAACGCTCCCAGGAAGTCTTGAAGACTTTGTCGACTTAGTCATTCCGGAAATGCAAAAACGCGGCATTTTTAGAAGAGATTATAACGGTGAAACGTTTAGAGAAATGCTGGAACTCGATAAATATTAAGCTGCATGATTCCTAGGTACACCTCAATTTTACGTTGTGTTTTTATATTGTGGCTGGGACATAAATATCTCCAGAAAAAATAATAACTTTTGAGAACTTATGTCCCCCAGCCCTAAAAGCGAAGGTTATAAGGGCTGAATTGCTTATTGATACCCCGGTAAAAGAGGATGAAGTCAAAACTCACAAAAAAACATCAACAGCTGAGACTCAGGTTTTCGTTTATATAAATCATTTTGCGGCAGACAGAGAAAATTTAATTATTCATTTCAATGTCAAAAAAGAGATCAGAGTTCAGAAAGTGAATGATTATATAATAGTATATTTGTTAATAGGTATAGCTTTCGTCCTTTTAGAAGTTTATTTTGTTAAAAACAAACGGATGAATAAATGGATATTACCAAGCATTATTTTGATAGCTTCTATAGCTCTATCGATACCATTTAGTGTCACTTTTGACGCTAGTTTAATCCTATTTCAAGTTGTAGTACTTATGGGATTATATATAGAGGATTTGATAAATCATAATCAAAATAGAGAAAGTGATAAGATGAAATTAAAGATTTATAATTCGAGAAATTTCATTGTACCTTGATACTAAACTCACCGTCCTAACGATTTAGGGCGGTGAGTTTATAACAAGTTTTCTTATCATAATCAAATCTAGTTCCTGGATCACTTATGATAACTTTCATTCTTAACTATCTTATTCACTCTGAAAATCTGCTCTAACAACATGACTTTCATCATCTGGTGGGGATAGGTCAGGGAACCGAAGCTGATTTCCTGGTTGGATCTTTTTTTTACGCTGTCCCCGATACCGTTGCTGCCGCCGATAATGAATATGACATCACTTTTCCCTGTATTCATCCATTTTTGATATTCGTCTGCCAGTTTTTCACTGGTATATGCTTTGCCTTTAATCTCCAAGGTGACCACGTGCTGTGTGTCTTTGATTTTAGCAAGTATCTTCTGCGCTTCTTTTTCTTTTATTATTTCTATATCTTTTTCACTGGCATTATTGGGCTCTTTTTCATCTGGTATTTCCAGCAGTTCAAGCTTCGCATACCCGCTGATACGCTTTTTATATTCTTCCACTGCCTGCTTCCAATATTTTTCTTTCAATTTTCCTACTGTGATTAAAGTGATTTTCATTCTATTCACCCTTTTGTCTTATTTATAATACCTTGACTGTTTATGGTAATTGTTAAATAATTAAGATAATGCCTAATATTATGTAAAGGAGTGTTCCTATGCCGAGTCTTGCATATAGTATACTTAAATTTCACGGAGCAGACGACCTTAACAAGATGATAGATTTTGCTGTGAATGAAGATAAGGAGATGGATTTCAATGTAATTGAACCGATTCCTGAAGGTTTGGATATTCATCCTGCACCTTATCAGGATGCTGCTATTGCTTCTTATTATAATACTTTGGACGATGATGAAAAGAAGAAGCTGGTTGATGACCTGACTGGTAATGACTTTGTTGATATTGATGAAATTTTAAGTGGAGCCATTGCACAGGAGCAGGAACAGATTCTTGCTGCTGAAGAACGGATTGATCTTGGTGAGAAATACTATGGAAATCTTACTGAGTTTGGAGTTCCGGATGCCTATGAATGGACGAAAATCAATTGGGGTATGAAGGGTTACGCCATGGACACCGTCATTGACGAGGATAAATCAGAAATCCAATTTACAACTGCCGGCAAAGGCGTTCGTGCATTGATGTATAAATTATATGAAAAATCCGGAATTCCTTTCGTATACCGATACACCGACAATAAATTTAATGAGTACGGGGAGATTGTATTCAGCGAAAACGGGATTACTGAAAATGAAGTGGACGCAGCATGGGTAGATGAAATCTTTGATGCTGAGTAAAAATAAATGAGAGATACATCCTGTGTACAGAAGATGTATCCCTCATTTTATTTACATATATTTTGACTTTTCCACCGATTGTCCACATTTCTCACAAAGTTATCCACTATGTTATAACGTTATCCACATATATTCAGCTGTAAGCTGTGGATAACTATACTGTGTATATCTTTGTCGGTGATTCTTTATCTGTATCACACAGCATTATTCCGTCTTTTGTATCGATGTCGTATTGGTTCAAAACCTGTTCTACACTCATCTTAGCCAGTTCTTTGATATTATTGTCCAGACTCAGATGACTGAGATAGATGCGTTTTGTACGGTCCGTTATAACGTCCCTCATTGCATGTGCTGCGTCTTCATTGGAAACGTGCCCGACATCGGATAGTATTCTCTGCTTCGTTACCCACGGGTATCTGCCCATTCTCAGCATATCTACATCATGGTTACTTTCGAATACGAAGCAGTCGCTGTCTTTGATGATGCCCTTCATCTGATCCGAGACGTAGCCTGTATCAGTAATGACGGATATCTTCTTATTATCCCTGGCAAATGTATAGAACTGGGGATCTACTGCATCATGGGACACGCTGAAAGAATGCACATCCATGCCCACGATTTCTTTTTCTTCAAGCGGATTGAAGTGGAATTTCTGCTCGGGATTGATTTCGATTCCTTTTTTATCAATCTGTTTCCATGTGTTTTCATTCGCAAAAATAGGAATATCGTATCTTTTGGCGATGACTTTCAATCCTTTGATATGGTCAGAATGTTCATGTGTGATAAGTATTGCATTTATATTACTCAATGACGTATTGAGTGAATTAAGCGATTCCTCTATTCTTTTACATGAAAGTCCGACATCTATGAGCAGGCTGCCTTTTTCTGTTTCGATGTATGTGCTGTTCCCTGTGGAACCGCTGGCCAACACGCTCATCTTCATTGCTTTCACTCACTTTCAATTATATCTTCTGTTTCACTGATTGCATCTATATAGATCGTTTTTTCGACACCCTGATCTAAAATCCTGAATTCCCATTTAGGCCTGAGCATGACTTGTTCGCCATCATTCAGAATCACATAATAACCGAGCCGTGCATTTTCTATCACTGCTTCTTCTGAGATTCTGTCACGCTGATACAAATCTATGACACCTTGTTTGGGATCTCTGACTGCGACCGGGGTGGAGTATGAATTTTCTCTGAGGTTTTTAAGATGAGCCTGTTCATATGCTTCTGCTTCTTCGCCTTCCCCGCGGAAGACAAGCCTCGCAGATTCGTGATTGAAAATGGGCAGGTCTTCAAACTGCTGATTGAATATCATCCGGTTTCCATTACTCATCACTTCATCATACTCGTATTCTTTACCTCTGTAAACACTCTCCGCCTTATATTGCTCCAATGATTCACGGTCCATGGCCGGTGCCTGATCACCCTCACCGAACTCTACTGTGATGCTGTGATTGGCATTTGTCATTTCTATATCATCTTCATCGATTCCCTCGACGTTTTCAAAATCTTCGGCCTCACCGGTGAGCACATTGAGTTTCATCGGCTCATGTTCCGGGATGGCTGAGACATCTATATCTGTTTCTTCCAGTACATTCGGCGTACTTTCAATTTTTTTCACACTGTCCTGCTGTTTATTATAAAGCATGAAAACGAGTGATAGATTGATGATAAGGAATACGAGTATATAAAGAGATTTTGTTAATTTCCAGTCCATTAATAAAGACCCCCTTCATCAAAACGCATCCATTCGCCGTCATACTTCACATACCACTCCGGTGTGAATTCCAGAAGATTCAACTCTGTCTGACTTTCGGCAAACCCCATGTCATAACCAATGGTTATTTTGGATACTTTCTGAAGATCCAGCTCCTCATTAAGAGCAATCTGATATCTGATATTTTCCAACGGAGTCAGTTCTTTTGTCTGATCTCCCGGCACATGGGCATCGATATGGAGTTGAGGCCTTTCGTATTCAAATACTGCATTGTTGCCGTATTTGATAGAAATGGTATTTTGCACTTCATCACTGAAAACGGCATAGCCATTCATAGTGAAACGGTATAATGATTCATTCGTTTCCTCTTCGTAGTCAAAGAGGATGTGTTCATCAGCCAGTGCTGTATGTGAATTAAGGAAGTCGAAGCTCCTCTGTATCGTCTGATGGGGATTTCTACCGGATGACAGTGTTTCATCAAGATTCGTATATGAATAGCTGTACGTACTGCTGCTGTAGGTCGCAATGTTACTATCTCCCTCATATACGTATACATCCTCATTGCGCGTAGTTGATATTTCATCGTCCATGAAAAGAATATCATTCACCACATCCACGCTATGCTGTGTGGAAAGGAAATTTTCAACATCTACTTCACCCGGATCGCTCGGCCCGTATATTGCTGTCTTATTATTCGAAGTCCGCTGGTTCGTGATTATCCCGGTATAATCCTCAAATGACTCTTCATACTTTTCAACAATGGAAAGCAGGTATGAGCTGTCTATATCCGTATTTGCTACAGCCACCTTGTCCAGTGCCTCATTCAGCATGAAGAACGTCACATTATCTGAAGCGATATCTACGATAATGCGATCAAAATTGTAGTCGGGCAGGGTACCGTCATATTTAAATCCTAAAACCTGAAACAATGATTTGGCCGGCATTTCGGAAGGATAATCCACGATAAGGAACTCCTCCGATCCATCCTCTTTTACCGCAGGTTCCAATCTGTTCATATTGCTGTAGACATTTATATCCTGTATTTCAGTGCCTTCCAGGAACTCTCTGACGCCCACAACAGCATCTTCCTCGATTGTGCCCTGGATGTCACTCCCATCTGCCCAGATGAGCTGGTAGGCACGCATGACATTTTCAAATGTCACTGGCTCGCCCTGTCCAATGTTGGAGGAAGATTCTATCGAAGTATCGATCTGTGAGAATTCAGGCTGATAGCTCCAGACCATGTAGGTGAGACCTGCACTGGTGATCACCAGTATGAAGAGGATTAATGATTTGAATCTTTCCCTAAACATCCCAGACATCCCCCTCAAGCGTTTCACAAGGCAGGTTGATAAAGATTGTCGTCCCTTTATTCTCTACACTGTTCGCCCAGATTTTACCGTCATGCGCCTCAATAATCTCCTTGGAAATGGCAAGTCCGAGGCCGGTGCCGCCCATTTTGCGCGCACGGCCCTTGTCCACACGGTAGAAACGTTCAAATATACGATCCACCTTACTTACAGGGATACCGAGTCCGTTATCTTTGATCTGGACCGTCATACGGTTATACAACCTGTTTTGTTTGACGTGGAATTCAACCTTCTTATTTTCGCTGCTGGAATATTTGATAGCATTGGAAATGACATTATCCAGCACCTGTCCGACCTTATCCATCGCTATTTCAGTAAATATCGCTGTATCAGGGATATTCCGTACAAATTCGACCTCATCTTTATGGGTCATTTCGAAACGGTCGATGATGCGGTTCAGGAACATATTGAAATCCACGATTTCCTTCGTCAGTTCCTCTGCTTCATTGTCCATCCTGGAAAGCTGCAGCAGATCCTCGACCAGCCGGATCATCCGGTCAGTCTCTTCGCGTGTCACCCCCAGGAACTTCGGAGCAAGCTCCTCATCCTCCCATGCACCTTCCTGCAGTGCTTCGAGGTAGCTGCGCATAGATGTGAGCGGCGTACGGAGCTCATGGGAAACATTCGCAACAAATTCCTTGCGTTCGTTATCGATGCGTTCCTGATCTGTGACGTCGTGCAGCACGGCAATGTATCCGTTGATGAAGCCCGTATCTTTTACAATCGTTGAGAAGTTGACGCGGATTGTCGTCTCTTCATCGTCTTTTTCAAGGAACAGGAGCTGGCTCTCATTCATCTCCTGTATATCTTCCAGCATCATCTCCTGGTCGAGTTCAAGCAGTTCAAGCATATTTTCTCCGTATATATCTTCATTCCGCTTATTGATCATGTCAAGCGCCATATCGTTCACTATGCGTATACGGCCTCTCCTGTCGGTCGCAATGATGCCGTCCGACATGTGCGTGATAACGGAATCGAGGCGTTTCTTCTCACTTTCTGTATTCGCCTGTGCTTCCTGGACACGTTTTGACAGTATATTGAATGAACCCGCAAGTTCACCAATTTCATCATTACTGTATATTTTAACGCGTGATGTATAGTCACCTTCAGACATCAGAAGTGCCTGGTTCCTCATATCAGTGATCGGTCTTGTAATCGTCCGCGCGATGAAGATTCCCAGTATGCTCGTAATGATGAGCGAGATCAGAGTGGCGATGATAAAAGTATTATTGATCGCTTCAAGCTGCTGATATACTGTTTCTATATTTGAGGAAACATAAATAGCACCGAGAATCTGGCTGTCCTGAATGACAGGCTGATTCAAAAGCCACACACGCTGATGGTTCTGCTCGACGTTAACGTATATCTCGTCATTGCGTGTTCCGGTTGAAATGGCTTCTTCGGTGAGCGGGGCGTTTATTCTGGAACCTATATTGGATTCGTTGGATATCTTACTAGTCGCCACAAGCAGATTGTCTGAATTGACAAAGCGTACTTCTTCAATCTCTGGACGATTTCCATAATCAGAGAGTAGTTTCTGAATTTCTTCCCGCATTGCGTCACGGTCATCCCCGTACTCCGTATACAGTTCATTGATGCGTGTATCAATCAGGCTGACCTGTGTTTCAATATTATCCTGGAAGTTACTTGTCAGCTCTTTCTCGAGTGTATTCGTAAAATAAAGACCGATGATCTGCATTCCGATAACGATGAGAAGAACATATATGATAACAAGTTTTATATGGAGAGATTGAAGGTTTCTGAAAAACTGCTTCATTTATATGTTAACTCCTTTATTCATCGCCTTGGATATAATAACCCACGCCTCTCCGCGTCATCAGGTACTCTGGATGGGATGGATCATCTTCAATCTTTTCCCTCAGTCTTCTGACTGTCACATCCACTGTCCGGACGTCGCCGAAGTAATCGTACCCCCAAACTGTTTCAAGCAGATGTTCCCGGGTCATCACCTGTGACAGGTGTTTCGCCAGATAGTGGAACAGTTCAAATTCACGGTGGGTGAGTTCAATGTCCCTGCCGTGCTTTTTAATCGCAAAGGAATCCGGCAGTATTGTAATATCTTTGATTTGGATGTTGTTTGTTTCCACTTCTTTTTCTTTTGGAGCTGTGTCCTGGTTCCTTCTCAGATTAGCTTTCACACGGGCGATCAGTTCACGTGTCGAGAAAGGTTTCGTAACATAGTCGTCCGCACCGAGTTCAAGACCCAGAACCTTATCGATCTCGGAATCTTTGGCAGTCAGCATAATGATGGGCATTTCATGCTTCTTACGGACTTCCCGGCACACTTCCATGCCGTCCATACCCGGCAGCATGATATCAAGCAATACAATATCCGGTACAACCTCGAGTATCAATTCCAAAGCATCATTGCCGTCATAGGCACAATGCACTTCATAACCTTCTTTTTCGAGGTTGAATTCCAATATATCCGCAATTGGTCTTTCATCATCCACTACAACAATTTTTTTAGCCATTTTTTTCCCCTCACTTTGCATCGGAGTCACGTTTTTCATAGTTATCCAATATAAATGTATCACTTTTCACTATTTTTATCCATATTGACACAACAAAAAAACCCCCAGCTGATTTATGCTGAAGGCTTTGCTCTACGGTCCCGACGGGAATCGAACCCGCGATCTCCTGCGTGACAGGCAGGCATGTTAACCGCTACACCACGGGACCATGGTGATTAATTTATGTAAATATGTAAAGTGACCCGTACGGGACTCGAACCCGTGTTACCGCCGTGAAAGGGCGGTGTCTTAACCGCTTGACCAACGGGCCATATTGATTATTATCTTTGGCACAAGAGTTATTATACCATGATACAAATTTCAATTTCAACTGAATTTTTATTTTTATACATAAATAATTCAATAACTGGTTTTTTATTAAAAATAGCCGGTATAAAGCAGATAATGTTAAGAAAATGTAAATCATACTAAAAAACTCTAGTTTATGATTGACATGGAATTATCTATCAGATATGCTAGTCATCATAATTTAATATTTTCAAAAAATTCTAACTATATAGAGCCTCTCTATAAGTTAAATAGACGGTTTTTATAAGGGGGAGAAAATATTACCAATGAAATTTTCAATAGATTTATGAACAAAAAACTCTAACGTAAAAAAGGAGGAATGATGAAGATATGGCAAATGCAGAATTATCTTATGAGAATTTCACGACTGATCCGTTTCAGCAACTGACGCCTGCAGACGAAACAAAAGGGGCGCTCCGGATTTTGGAATGGGCTTATGGAAACTTTGGAGACTCCATCATTTATTCCTGCAGCTTCGGAGCTGAAAGCATGATACTCATCGACTTGATATCCAAAGTGAAAACAGATGCACAAATCGTGTTTTTGGATACGGACCTTCATTTCCAGGAAACTTATGACTTGATCGACAGAGTGAAGGAGAAATACCCCGGACTCCGCATTAAATTGAAAAAACCGGATCTTACGCTTGAAGAACAGGCAGATGAACATGGCGCCGCCCTGTGGAAAAGCGACCCCGGCCAATGCTGCTATATCCGTAAAATAAAACCGCTTGAAGATGTTTTATACGGTGCGTCGGCATGGATTTCCGGCCTGAGGAGAGAACAGTCCCCAAGCCGGCAGAATACCGATTTCGTCAATAAGGATGAACGGTTCAAGTCCATCAAAGTATGCCCGTTGATTCATTGGACATGGGATGATGTCTGGGATTATATCGGGAAATATGAACTGCCATACAATGAGCTTCACGATTTCCAATATCCGAGTATTGGATGCATACCATGCACTTCGCAGGTAAAATCGGGGGGAGACTCACGTGAAGGAAGATGGGCCGGCTCCGATAAAACCGAATGCGGGCTGCATACTCTGGGTAGCAATTCTAAATAAGCAGCGTTCTGCCACATATTAAGAGCATATTTTTTTTGCAGGTAAAACCTAGTTACAAAGTAGGAATAACATGTATATAATCTGTGTCACGCCAATAATAGAGAAAGATAGGATGAGGTGATATCCCTTGCAGCTAACCGTAACAAACAGTCCATTTAATGAAGAACAGACCGAAAAGATCAATCAAATACTGCCCACTCTGACACCGGAACAAAAAATCTGGTTCAGTGGTTATCTCACTGCAAACCAGCAGTCTGAAGCCAAGATCGGTATTGACGCACCGTCACGAGAAGTAGCAGAATACCTGCTGAATACGGAGATTCCATCCAAAACCCGGGAAATAACCATATTATACGGTTCTGAAACAGGTAACGCGCAAAGCATCGCTGAAACACTGGAAGGCAGACTCAAAGAGAATGAATTCACTGTAAAACTGTCCTCCATGGAAAACTTCAAACCGAAGGATTTAAAGAAAGTACAGGATCTTTTTATCATTTCAGCAACACACGGTGAAGGCGAGCCGCCGGATAATGCCGCTACTTTCCATGAGTTCATCCACGGCCGGAAAGCCCCCAAGCTGAGCGACTTGCGCTATTCAGTGCTTGCGCTCGGAGACCAGTCATATGAATTTTTCTGCCAGACAGGCAAAGACTTCGATGAACGGCTTGAAGCACTCGGCGGAGAAAGGTTATCTCCAAGAGTGGACTGTGATCTGGATTTTGATGAACCCGCTGAAAAATGGATGGAAGGCATATTAAGTTCTTTAGCCGATTCTGCAGCCAGCGTTTCAACATCGGCAGCCGATACTGAATCGGCACAATCATCCAATACACAGAAATATAGCAGAACCAATCCTTATAGAGCGGAAGTACTCGAGAACATCAATCTCAACGGCCGCGGTTCCAACAAGGAAGTCAGACATATCGAACTCTCCCTTGAAGACTTCGGCGAGTCATTCGAACCTGGCGACTGCCTGGGCGTATTTCCTGAAAACGATGCACGCATCGTCGATCAGCTGTTGGAAACGTTCGGCTGGAATCCCGAAACAGACGTCGAAATCAATGCGGACGGCGAAACACTGCCGCTCGCAGAAGCACTGACTTCGCGCTTTGAAATTACAAAGCTCACAAAACCACTGCTTATAAAAGCGGCTGAAATATTCGGGAACACTGCGTTAAAAGAGGTGGTAAACGAAGAGGGATGGATCCAGAGCTACATAGAAGGGCGTGACCTGATAGATCTCATCGGCGACTTCCCTGCAGCTGATCTTCACCCCGAAACACTTCTTCAGATACTCAGAAAACTGCCTGCAAGGGAATATTCCATTGCCAGCAGTTATAAAGCCAATCCTGATGAGGTCCATCTGACAGTGGGTGCAGTGCGCTATAACGCACACGACCGCGATCGGTCCGGTGTATGTTCCGTACAGTTTGCCGAACGCATCGAACCGGGGGACACTGTACCGGTGTATGTGAAGAAAAATCCTAACTTTAAATTTCCTTTCAATGAAGAGACCCCAGTCATCATGATCGGTCCGGGTACAGGTGTTGCCCCGTTCAGAGCTTATATGGAGGAACGGGAAGAACTGGAACTTGAGGGGAAAACATGGCTGTTTTTCGGAGAACAGCATTTCACTACAGACTTCCTGTATCAGACCGAATGGCAAAGCTGGCTTAAAGACGGGGTATTAAGCCGGCTGGATCTCGCATTTTCACGCGATACCGACGAAAAGATTTATGTACAGCACCGCATTGAACAAAACAGTAAAGAATTTTACCAGTGGTTAAATGAGGGGGCGGCGCTTTACGTATGCGGCGATGAAAAAAGCATGGCCAAAGATGTACATTACGCAATCCGCACAGTGCTTGAAAAAGAAGGGGGACTGAGTGAGGAAGATGCCGAGTCCTACTTGTTACAGTTGAAGAAAGATAAGAGATACCAGCGTGATGTTTACTAGAAAGGAAGGATAACATGACTGAACACAACAATACCCTGCTATCAGAGAAATTGGATGAAATGGAACGCATTAAAACAGACAGCAACTACCTCCGCGGTACAATCGCTGAAGGCCTGGAAGATGGCATCACCGGCGCAATCTCAGCGGAAGATACAAAACTGCTGAAATTCCACGGCAGTTACCAGCAGGATGACAGAGATCTGCGCGACGAACGCCGCAGGCAAAAACTTGAACCTGCATACAGCTTTATGATCAGAGTGCGGGTGCCGGGCGGCACCGCGACACCGGAGCAGTGGCTGGCGATGGATGATATCGCCGATGAATATGCCAACGGCACACTCAAACTGACTACGAGACAGGCATTTCAATTCCACGGCATATTAAAAAGGAATTTAAAGAGTTCCATGCAGAATATAAACAGCGCGCTGATGGATTCACTTGCAGCCTGCGGGGATGTAAATCGGAATGTCATGTGCAATCCGAACCCTTATCAGTCAGAGATCCATCAGGAAGTGAATGATCTGGCCGGTGGAATCAGTGATTACCTGTCACCAAGAACCGGTGCGTACCATGAAATATGGCTGGATGAAGAAAAGATTCTCGATACCCGGGACGATTCGGAGGAAGTGGAACCTATATATGGAAAAACTTACCTTCCGCGTAAGTTTAAAATCGGGATTGCTGTGCCGCCATCAAACGACATCGATGTTTATTCACAGGATTTGGGCTTTATCGCCATTATTGAAAACGGTGAATTAACTGGCTTTAATATATCGATCGGCGGCGGTATGGGAATGACCCACGGCAATACTGACACATATCCGCAGGTGGGACGGGTGATCGGCTATTGCCCTAAAGACAAAGTAAAGGAAGTTGCCGAAAAAATCGTTACGATACAACGAGATTACGGCAATCGTACTGATCGTAAGCAAGCACGGTTCAAATATACAGTGGATGCCAAAGGGGTGGACTGGATCCGGGAGGAATTGAATAACCGTCTCGGCTGGGAACTACATGGCACGAAAGATTTTCATTTTGACCATAATGGTGACCGTTACGGATGGACGAAAGGTAAGGGCAGATGGCACTTTACGTTGTTTATCCAAAACGGCCGTGTGAAAGACACTGAAGACTATCAGTTAAAAACGGCTTTAAGGGAAATTGCCGACATCCATACCGGAGACTTCAGACTGACACCGAACCAAAATCTGGTCATAGCGAATGTTACCGATCAGAAGAAAAAACAGATTCAGGCAATCATAGACAAATACGGCGTCACTGATGGTGAAAACTACTCTGGACTCAGAAGAAATTCAATGGCCTGTGTAGCCTTTCCGACATGCGGGCTTGCAATGGCCGAGTCAGAACGCTATCTGCCTTCACTGATCAACAAAATTGAAGAGATACTGGATGAGGCCGGCCTTAACGAAGAAGAAATCACAATCCGTATGTCCGGCTGTCCGAATGGATGCTCAAGACCTGCACTGGCAGAAATTGCATTCATCGGTAAAGCACCTGATAAATACAATATGTATCTCGGCGGAGGCTTTACAGGTAACCGCCTTAATAAATTATATAAGGAGAACATCGGGGAGAAAGAAATCCTGGAAAGTCTGCGTCCGATTATTATCAAGTACGGTAAGGAAAGATATGAAGGAGAACATTTCGGCGACTTTGTCATCCGTGCAGGCATTATAGAAGAAGTCCACTCCGGTCAGGATTTTCACAGCTAACATAAATTAAACGAGGTGAGAGTATGGGAAAAGTATATTTGGTCGGAGCCGGACCCGGTGATCCGGATTTGATCACGGTTAAAGGGCTGAAAGCAATAGAACAGTCGGATATCATTTTGTACGACCGGCTGGTCAACAAAGCACTGCTCGATCATGCACCGAAATATGCACGGTTTATATATTGCGGTAAAAGTCCAAACCGTCATTCGCTGCCGCAGGAAGAAATCAACGCCCTCCTTGTGAACCTGGCGAAAGATGGCAGCACTATAACAAGACTGAAAGGCGGAGATCCCTTCATCTTTGGCAGAGGGGGAGAAGAAGCTGAAGCATTGTCCGCACATGATGTTCAGTTTGAAGTTGTGCCCGGGATTACATCCGGAGCGGCTGCACCGGCCTATGCAGGCATTCCTGTTACACACCGGGACTACAGTTCTTCTGTCGCTTTTGTTTCAGGCGTCGTTAAAAAGAGCGTGGATGTCGAAGAGTATTGGAAGCATCTGGCGCTGGGCCCTGAGACATTATGCATATACATGGGCGTGAAAAAACTTCCTGAAATATGCGGACTGCTGATCAGACACGGACGGAATATTGATACGCCCGTCGCTTTGATTCACTGCGGTACTTCAAATACACAAAAAACAGTTACAGGCACGCTTGGAAACATTGTTGAATTATCAAAGGAGATTAGGAATCCTGCAATGATTGTCATTGGAGAAGTGGTTCGTCTCAGAGATAAAATAAACTGGTATGAGGAAACGGCATTCCAGGGAAATATTCCTGAAGCAATCTATCAGTGATGGGGGGAGTTTCATGAGAGGTATTTTATATGTCAGCCACGGCAGCAGAATCAAGGAAGCGAGACAGGAAGCTGTATCATTTATAGAATCTGTCAAAAGCCAGGTGGATGCGGCACTTCAGGAAACATGTTTTTTGGAATTGGCTGAACCCGATTTGGAACAGGGTGTAGACGCTCTGGTTGAAAAAGGTGCCACAGAGATTTCAGTCATACCCGTTCTCCTATTGAGCGCCGGTCACTACTTCAATGATATCCCGGAAGAAATGGAGCGGATCAAGGCAAAATACCCCAATATAAAGTTTTTATACGGGAAACCGCTCGGAGTGCAGTCACGGTTAACCAATATTTTAAAAGAGAGAATCGAAGAGACGAATATACGCCCCAAAAGAGATGCCAAAGTATTGGTCGTCGGCAGAGGGAGCTACTATCCACAGACCCAGATCGATATTACAACCATTGCACAGTCACTTTATAAATCGACCGGGTTCCAGGATGTGGATGTCTGCTATCTCGCAGCATGCAGTCCCTCGTTTGAAGAAGCGCTTGGATTGGCTGTTGATTCGGGTCATTCACAAATATTTATCGTTCCATATCTGTGGTTCACAGGTGTCCTGGAACGACATATAGAAAGTGCGGTAAAAAGCCGTCAGAGTGATGCCAAAATCGTGCTCTGCCATCATCTTGGCGATCATCCTGCGATGAAGCAGGCATTAAAAGAACGGGTGTATGAAACATTCGAACCATTGACTCTTTAAGAGCAGAGGATGAATGAAGATGGCTTATATTCCATTAATGATCGATATCTCCGGCAAAACTATCACTGTGGTCGGCGGCGGTAAAGTCGCTGAGCGCAGAGTGAATACGCTGACCGGATACGGGGCAGACATTCATATCATCAGTCCCGAAGTGACTGATAGCCTTTACTCCCTCTATGAACAGGGGAAAATCTCCTGGGATAGAAGGATATACGACACGAAAGATGCACAGGAGGCCTCTCTCATTATCGCAGCAACGGACGACACGGCAGTCAACTGGTCCGTAAAACGGAACGCACCGGCACATGCACTGCTCAATATGGCAGAAGAGGCAGAAGCGGGGGATGTCATTTTCCCCGGCACACTGCACCGTGGCAGAATGACCATCAGCGTTTCCTCGGGGGGCGCCAGTCCCGGCCTCGTCTCTTCAATGTTAAAAGAATTAGACCACAAATATGATAATAATTATAAAGCATACGTCGACTTTTTATATGAGTGCAGAAAACTGATTAAACACAGCGCAGTCACGGGTGATGAAAAAAAACGGTTACTAAAAGATTTACTATCCGATGAATATTTGAATGCCGGCAGACAGCAGGAAGTACTAGACTGGCTTAAATCATAAGCCTGAATATGATGGGAGGGAGCAAGCATGCAAAAACTGATTATATTCGCACTCGTTGGTTTTTTTGCCCAATTAATAGACGGGTCGCTTGGGATGGGGTTCGGTGCAACATCCTCCTCTCTGCTACTGACATTCGGTATCGCACCGGCTATTGCATCAGCGACTATTCATTTTTCGCAAATTGCAACCACAGCCGCTTCCGGCATATCCCATTGGAAATTCAAAAACATCGATAAAACATTAGTGCTCGGGCTGGCTGTGCCGGGTTCCATTACCGCATTCATAGGAGCAGCACTTCTGAGCAATATACAAAGCGGGCTTATAAAACCATTTATTGCAGTATTTCTGCTCTCCATGGGATTTTATATACTGTATCAGTTCATATTTAAGAAGCAGCATAAACCGCAGGGCGGAACAAAAAAGATTTCCAGCCTGTCCCTGATTCCGCAAGGGGCCGCTGCAGGATTTCTCGACGCAATCGGCGGAGGCGGATGGGGACCGGTAAATACACCACTCATGCTATCCCGCAATAAGCTTGAACCGAGATACGTCATCGGCACTGTATCAACGGGTGAGTTTTTTGTAACTCTTTCCGCATCCCTCGGATTCATTATATTCCTGGGCTGGAGCCAAATCAGCTGGACATTGGTTATCGTCCTCGGTTTAGGCGGCGTTGTTGCTGCACCCTTTGCAGCATGGCTTGTCAAAGTGATGCCGGTTCATATGTTGGCAGTGTGTGTCGGCGGATTGATCATTTTTACAAACAGCAGCATTCTGCTCAGTGTTTTCGTGGAGAATCCGGTTGCTTCAACAAGTACACGGCTGGCTATTATTCTGAGCTGGATTGCATTAGTTGTTTACACGTTGTATCAAAACAGGAAGCTTCCGTTCAGTTTTCAGAGCCGAAAGTCCGACGAAGTAAAACAAATACAATAAATTAAAGGAGCGTGTCAGTATGACAGTAACAAAAGAAATTCTTGAACAGACGATACAGCCACACGGCGGAGAACTGATCAACAGAGAGGCTGAAGGCAGCTTCAAAGCACATCTTATAGAAGATGCAAAATCATTCCCGGCACTCACATTGAACCCGTGGAGCCTGTCTGATTTAGAATTGATTGCGATTGGCGGATTCAGTCCGCTGACCGGGTTTATGGGTGAAGCTGACTATAAAAATGTAGTTGAAAACTTGCGGCTTGAGAACGGTCTGATCTGGAGTATACCAATTACACTGCCTGTGACTGAAGACGTGGCGGAAGACTTTGAAATAGGATCCAGTGTCGCACTTTACGGTGAAGATGAAAAACTATACGGCGTGCTGGAACTCGCGGAGAAATATACTTATGACAAAGCAAGGGAAGCGGAGTTAGTATACGGGACTACAGATGCCAATCATCCTGGCGTTGCAAGAATATATGAAAAAGGCGGCGTTTATCTTGCCGGTCCGATTCATCTTTTAAATCGTCCTGCTCATGATGAATTTAAAGATTTTCACCTGGATCCTTCAGAAACAAGGAAACTGTTTTATGAGCTTGGATGGAAAACAGTTGTTGGTTTCCAAACGAGAAATCCTGTCCACCGTGCCCATGAATATATCCAAAAAGCAGCGCTTGAATCAGTCGATGGTCTGCTTTTAAATCCTCTTGTCGGCGAGACCAAATCAGATGATATTCCTGCTGATGTCCGCATGGAAAGTTATCAGACCATACTTAAATACTACTATCCGGAAGACAGGACCAGACTTGTCATCTATCCTGCAGCGATGCGGTATGCCGGTCCAAGGGAATCAATACTTCATGCTACTGTACGCAAAAACTACGGCTGCACTCATTTTATAGTCGGGCGGGATCATGCAGGAGTCGGAGACTATTACGGCACCTATGAAGCACAGGAACTAATTTCCCGCTATGAAGCTGAGCTGGGCATTCAAATATTCAAGTTTGAACATGCATTTTACTGCATCACATGTGAAAACATGGGAACGGCTAAAACTTGTCCGCATGATAAATCATCCCATGTCCATTTAAGCGGTACAAAAGTACGGGAAAAACTGCGCAATGGGGAACAGCTTCCAAAAGAGTTTTCAAGACCGGAAGTTGCAGATGTACTCATCAGAGGGCTTCAGAAAAACTTATCTCGTCAGGAGTGAAAAAATGAACACATCAACTAATATTATATGGCACGATTCAGAAGTGACAAAGCAAGAAAGACAGGCCAGAAACAGCCATAAAAGTGTCGTCATCTGGTTCACAGGACTTTCCGGTTCAGGAAAATCAACTATCTCCGTTGCTCTCGAGAAGGCACTTTACGAACAGCACATCCACTCCTACCGTCTGGATGGCGATAATGTCCGTCACGGCCTGAACAGCAACCTTGGCTTCAGTCCGGAAGACCGCAAGGAAAATATCCGGCGTATTGGTGAGGTGGGCAAGCTTATGGTTGATGCAGGCATTGTGACGATGACCGCTTTCATTTCCCCTTACAGGAAAGACCGAAATTATGCAAGAAGTATCCTTGAAGAAAAAGAATTCATAGAAGTATACACAAAATGCAGTCTGAACGAATGTGAATCACGTGATCCGAAAGGACTCTATAAAAAAGCACGAGCAGGAGAAATAAAGGAATTTACAGGAATCAATGCTCCATATGAAGCACCCGCACATCCCGAAATTGTCATCGATACAGAAAAACAGACAGTGGATGAAGCTGTTGGTGCCATCATTTCTTATTTGAAGAATAATCTGTATATATAAATCATTTATAAAAAATGCTCCACAGGAAAAAAGTTTATCCTGTGGAGCTCTTTATGTTATGCCCAGAAATCTTTAAGCAGATTCGTCTGATTCCGATCCGGACCTACAGAGAATATTGAAATTTTAACACCGGATAATCTTTCGATTTCCCCGAGGTAGTTCCTCGCATTTTCCGGCAGTTCATCAAGGTGTTTCACACCGGTGATATCTTCCTTCCAACCGGGCATCTCTTTGAAAATCGGCTTGGCGCGTTTAAGTGCATCCAATGTCGCAGGATATTCCGTAATCTCCTTGCCGTCGATTTCATAGGCGGTACAGATCTTCACAGTATCCAGACCGCTCAGTACATCGATGGAATTGAGTGACAGGTCTGTAATCCCGCTTACGCGTCTTGAATGGCGGACTACTACGCTGTCAAACCAGCCGACACGTCGCGCGCGGCCTGTCGTTGTTCCGTATTCGCGTCCGACTTCACGTATGTGTTCTCCGCTCTCATCAAATAATTCAGTCGGAAACGGACCGTCTCCAACTCTTGAAGTATATGCTTTGCATACACCTACGATATTTTTGACAGACGTTGGACCAACGCCACAGCCTACAGTAACGTTACCTGCCACAGGGTTGCTGGAGGTGACAAAAGGATAAGTACCATGGTCGATGTCCAGCATGACACCCTGAGCGCCTTCGAACAGCACTTTGCCGTTGTCCTGGAAAGCATCATCAAGTACTTTCGCTGTATCTGTAACGTATGGTGCCAGACGTTCAGCCGCTTTTTTATAAGGCTCGTAGATCTCATCAAATGTGAATCCTTCACGGTTGTAAAGTGCTTCAAACGTATGATTCTTCAGCTTGAGATTTTCTTCAAGGCGTCTTTTGAAAGTTTCGTCGTCTATGAGGTCCGCCATGCGGATGCCGATGCGCTGTACTTTATCTACATAACTCGGTCCGATACCGCGTTTCGTTGTTCCGATTTTATTTTCACCGCGTGCTTCCTCTTCCAGTTCATCCTGCAGCAGATGATAGGGAAGGATGACTTGTGCACGGTTTGAAATTCTCAGATTCTCCACCGAAATGCCGCGTTCGATCAATCCATCAAGTTCCTTGATTAGAGAGAGCGGGTCGATGACGACACCGTTTCCTATCAAAGATATTTTATCATCGTAGAAAATACCCGACGGTACCAGATGAAGTTTGTATGTCTCACCGCCGAACTGGATTGTGTGCCCTGCGTTATTGCCTCCGGAGAAACGTGCAATGATGTCAGCGTCCTCAGATAAAAAGTCAGTGATCTTCCCTTTACCTTCGTCGCCCCATTGTGTTCCGACTACTACTGTTCCAGACATTTGATTGCCCCCAATTTCTTCTTTGAAATACCGTAACCATTCTACCAATAGGAGAGAAAAATTGCAATAAAAATACGAACGTTTTTATATGCAGTATATAAAAACATTCGTGAATTAATTAGGCGGGATATACCCGTCACCATAGTCCCTGTTGTCCTGATCGAAGAAGCTGCTGTAGGACTTGTTGAATATCAATTTAACCGTTCCGGTCGGTCCGTTACGGTGTTTGGCAAGGATAATCTCTATCTCATCCTGCTCTTTCTGTGCCCCTTCAGCGTCATCCTCACCATCACCGCGGACATAGTAGTCTTCACGGTAGAGGAAGGCGACAATGTCCGCATCCTGCTCAATTGAACCGGATTCACGGAGGTCACTCATCATCGGCCGTTTATCCTGTCTGGTCTCAACACTTCTCGATAGCTGACTCAGCGCAATTACCGGACATTCCATCTCACGGGCAAGTGCCTTGAGCATTCTGGAGATTTCAGATACTTCCTGCTGGCGGTTATCACTGCCTTTATTACTCGAACCCTGGATCAGCTGAAGATAGTCGATGATGACCATGTCGAGGCCATGTTCCTGCTTCAGGCGCATGCACTTGGAACGGATATCGTTCACCCGGATGCCCGGTGTATCATCGATGAAAATCTTGGAATCGGCAAGGCTTCCAATCGCTGTGGTGAAATTATCCCAGTCGTCATGGCCCAGATTTCCCTGGCGCAGTTTTGTGGCATCAATCATCCCCTGGCTCGAAATCATCCTGGATACCAGCTGGTCGGCACCCATCTCCAGTGAGAATATGGCGACGGTATAACCATCTGCGGATGTCCCCACGTGGCCTGCAATGTTCAGTGCGAATGCCGTCTTACCCATGGAAGGGCGGGCAGCGAGTATAATCAGATCGTTGCGGTTGAAACCGGACGTCATAAAGTCCAGATCCCGATATCCTGTAGGGATGCCTGTCGTTGTTGTCGTCTGGCCCGCCCGTGCCTCAACCTGCTCGTAGACTTCGTGCACGACGGATTTCATCGATTTGAAACCTTCGTTTCTGCGGCTTTCTGAAATGGACATGATCTTGGCTTCTGCTTCTGTGAGCAGATCTTCAACATCTATTTCTTCAGAAAAACCTTCATTCGCAATCTCTTCAGCCGTTTGAATCAGTGTGCGCTTAAGTGAATACTTCGCTACAATATTAACGTAGAATCCAACGTTGCGGCTTGTCGGGACGACATTTGAGAGTTCCACTAGATAGCGTGGACCGCCGATTGAATTGAGCTGCTCCATGCTTTTCAGCTGATCGATAAGCGTCACTACGTCAATGTTTTCATGATTCTCACTTAAAATTCCCATTGCACGGTAGATATTCTGATGTTCTCTTCGGTAGAAATCTTCAGGATCCAGCGTTTCTGCAGTGGATATGAAGATTTCGGGATTGATCAGTATGGCACCGAGAACAGACTGTTCCGCTTCCATATTATGCGGCATCTGCTGATGTATATCCAAAATCAATCCCTCCTTTATCCTCTATTGTTCAATAACATGAACTTTGATCGTCGCCGTTACATCCTGATGAAGCTTGACTTCCATTTTGTGGTAGCCAAGGCTTTTCAGCGGCTGGGACATATCGATTTTTCTTTTATCCAGCTTGATGCCATGTTGTTTTTCATATGCTTCTACAACTTGTTTGGAACTGATGGAACCGAACAATCTTCCATCTTCTCCGGATTTTGTTTTGATTTCAACTTCTTTTTGTTCTATTTCTTCTTTGAGCACTTTTGCATCTTCAAGTTTCTGTTCAGCAGCTGCTGCAGCTGCATCCTGCTGCTCTTTCAATTTTTTGAGGTTACCCGGTGTCGCCTCTTCAGCAAGACCGTTTTTAATCAGGTAGTTCTGCGCGTAGCCGTTGGCCACTTCTTTGACTTCACCTTTTTTACCTTTATTCTTAACGTCACTTAGAAAAATTACTTTCATTCCTCTTCACTCCTATTATCAAGTACTTCGTCTATTGCGCTGAGCAGGTCATCATATAATTCGTCCATCGTCTTATCTGTGACACGGGTGGCTGCATTGGACAGATGACCGCCGCCGCCCAGTGATTCCATCACGATCTGCACGTTGATTTCCCCGAGGGAACGCGCGGAGATGCCAATGGATTCATCCTCTCTGATTGCCATGACAAATGAGGCTTTGACCCCTTCGATCTGAAGCAGCTGATCTGCTGCCTGTGCCACCGTAACCGGATGATAGGTCATGGATGTATCCGCTTTGACGATTGCCATTCCATTATCATGGATTTCGGCGGATTTGATCAAGTCGCTCCGTGCGATATACGTATCAATATCATCTTTCAGGAACGTCTGCGCAAGGACCGGATCAGCACCGTTGCTTCTCAGGAAGCTTGCGGCATCAAATGTCCGTGAACCTGTGCGCAGGGTATAGTTGCGTGTATCGACGATAATCCCCGTAAGCATGATCGTCGCTTCCAGACGGGAGAGTTTTTGTTCCCTGTTTTGATATTCGAGCAGTTCCGCCACAAGTTCACTGGCACTGGAAGCATAAGGCTCCATGTAGACGAGCAGGGGACTGGATATGAAGTCGTCGGCACGTCTGTGATGGTCGATGATCACTTTCCGCGTCGCTTTGTTCACGATGACTTCATCAAGTACCATGCTCGGCCTGTGGGTATCCACGACAACCACTGTCGTCTTGGTGGACATGAGGTCCCATGCTTCATCGGAAGTGACGAAGAGATCCATGAGTTCCTCCCGTTCCTGCACTTCCTTGAACATGCGCTGAAGTGTATCATCAATATCTTCATCATTCAATATGATATTCGCTTTGATACCGTTCATCGTAGCGATCCTTGCCACGCCGATTGCCGAACCGAGCGCATCCATATCCGGATGCTTATGCCCCATGATGAGCACATTTTCCCCTTCAAGCAGAATATCCCGCAAAGCATGGGATATGACACGCGCCTTGACGCGCGTACGTTTTTCCATCGGGTCTGTCTTCCCGCCGTAGAAACGGGCGTTGCCGTTCACCGCTTTGATGGAGACCTGGTCCCCGCCGCGTCCGAGGGCAAGATCCAGACTCGACTGCGCAAGTTCCCCGACTTCGATATAGTCACTGGAACCCTCTCCAATCCCGATACTCAATGTAATCTGGGCACCGATTTCCTGGGAGCGTTCCCTGACCTCATCAAGCAGATTGAAGCGTGTCGCCTCGATTTCCTTCAGACTGCTGCTGTTCAGCACAATGATGAATCTGTCCTGTGAAAATCTGCGGATATAGATGTGGTGGTGATTCGCCCAGTCATTGATCGTGTTGGTGATCGAGTTGTTGAGTTCACTTTTCAGCGCTTCGCTCATGTTCTGTGTCACATCATCATAGTTGTCCAGGAACAGTATCCCGATGACGGGCTTCTTATCTTCCAGTTCCAGCTCACGGTTGCGCTGGCTTGTGATATCCAGGAGATGCAGCGCCTGATGCTTTTCATCCCAGTATATTTTATAATGCCGGTCGCTGTAGGATGATTCCGTCATCTGGATGTTGTTCGCTTTCAACGTTGTCATGATGTTCGGGAACAACTTGTTGATCGGTTCTTCTATATTTTCAGCGGGAATCACATTGCTGATGTAATCGTTCATCCACTCGATTTCATCCTCATCATTGAGCAGTATGAGACCCATTGGCAGATTATCTATGGCGTACTGCTTGCTTCCCGCCACATCAAGGACCATCTGCCTGAATTTGATCTCACTCACTTTGAGTGAGCGGTAGAGATAAAGAAACAACAGTGTCAAAAGGATGATGCTGACAACCAGGAATAACAGGCCTGTATTAAAATGATTAGCCGTTATGAATATATTCATTACAAGAATATGAAACGCTGCAATACCAAAAGGTATAAAGATCATTTTTTTATCCAGCACGTTGTACATCATCATCACTTCCTTCTAAGTTCTATTATCGTCCTTATTCTGAAGATCATTTCAAATATACCAATTAATAACGTCAATGGTTTCAGTATGATTAAAGGAATCAGCAGCAGAACTGACAGTGCCACATGCAGTTTCTTTTCCCTGAAGAAAAAGTAGGCAAAACTTAAACCATGTATATATAATATCCATTCCAGCACGATGATTATGTTGCTCATCGTAGAGAAGAACGTCGTTCCTTCGGTTGTAAAGAATGATACTATAAATGAAATTAAAAATAAATACAGTATGAAGCGCGGGAAATTCCAATCTTTGAATGAACGGTATTCCCAGAGCTTGACTGTCGAGGATCCAAGGATGAGACGCAGCATCAACACTGTGTATAATGCCAAAGCGAATGAAATCAGCGTAATATATGCAGGCAGACTGATGAATATCTGGTCCAGCGTCTGTCCGATGAGTTCGGTATCCATCGATGAGGCGGCAAAATCACCGTACATCTCAATCTGTTCCATATACCAGTTGCGGAAATTCATATAAACGTCAGACAACGGCTGGATTGTCCCTGTCCACTGCATGATGTTCAGGCCGCCGATCGTGCCCAGCGCGAATGTCGCTGTCACATAGAAGAGCGTAAGCTCTTGAGACAGATTCTGTTTGAGTGTGCGGTGCAGTACGACTGCGAGTAAATAGAGCAGCAGGTACCAGAGCCATACAGTGGCCGATAGAAGAATTAATGCAGGTATAAGAAAACTGACAAAAGTCAGCCAAAAATGATAGTTCGACTCATGCTTCAATTTTACCAGGAAATAAACGGTAAAAGGTAAAATGACTGCGCCCAGGAATAAGCTGATATCAGTCAGTGTAATAAATACAAACACCATCAGGAGGACGAGCATCATTTGAAGCAACGAAACTTTATTATTCAACATTTCAATCCTCCAACCATAAAATAAAGCTCCTAAATGAATAGGAGCATCCAGTATTACTATTATAACGCTTCAAGCTTTTCCTGACCACTCATATACGGTCTCAAAACTTCCGGAATTGTGACAGTGCCGTCTTCATTCTGATAATTTTCCAGCAGGGCAGCCATTGTACGGCCAACAGCGAGTCCGCTGCCGTTCAGAGTGTGAAGCAGTTCAGGTTTGGAATTTTTATCCCGTTTGAATTTGATATTAGCACGGCGTGCCTGAAAATCAGTCATGTTGGAAACTGAACTGATTTCTTTATAATCATCATAGCTCGGCAGCCATACTTCAACGTCATACGTCTTGGAAGAACCGAATCCGATATCCCCTGTGCAGAGGAGTACCGTGCGGTGGGGGATTCCAAGCAGGTTCAGTATGTTTTCCGCATGATCCGTCATCTCTTCAAGGGCATCCCAGGAATCTTCGGGGCGTTCCACACGGACCATCTCGACTTTGTTGAACTGGTGAAGGCGGATCAGTCCGCGTGTATCCCTGCCTGCAGAACCCGCTTCACTTCTGAAGCAGGCCGTCTGGGCAGTGAACTTCACAGGCAGTGCATCGTCAGACAATGTTTCATCTTTATGGAAGTTGGTCAGCGTCACTTCTGATGTTGGAATCGTGTACATGTCCATGTCTTCCACTTTAAAGAGATCCTCTTCGAATTTAGGCAGCTGGCCTGTGGAGAACATTGCATCTCCCCGCACGATCTGAGGCGTCATCATCTCCTTGTATCCATTGCCGTTGTGAACATCCAGCATGAAGTTCATCAGTGCACGTTCAAGTCTCGCACCGTCCCCCGTATGATAGACATAACGGGCACCGGATACTTTCGCCGCCCTTTCAAAATCCGCCAGTCCCAGAGATTCGAGCAGATCCCAGTGTGCTTTGGGCTCGAAACTGAACTCTTTCGGTGTCCCTTCGCGTCGGATTTCAACATTTTCAGTGTCATCCGCGCCTTCGGGCACGTCATCTTGGATCAGGTTCGGGATGCGGTGCATGCGGTATTCGTACGCTTCCCTGACTTCTCCGAGCCTGTTGTCGATTTCTTTGATTTCATCTCCGACCTGGCGCATCTCCTGGATGACATCATCCGCGTCTTCTTTGTTTTTCTTTTTGATTGCGATCTGTTCGGACACTTTGTTGCGTCTGCTCTTAAGCGTCTCGGACTGTTGAATCAGCTCTCTGCGCTCTTCGTCGAGTTCCAGAATCTCATCGATAACGGCAGGGTCCACTCCCCGTTTTTCCGTTTTCTCTTTGACAGTGTCTTTTTCATTTCTTATTTTTTTAATATCCAGCATTACGGCCGCCTCCATCGTTATAGTTTTTTGGAATAAAAAGATACCACGCCCCAAAAGGGACGTGGTATACGCGTTGCCACCCTAATTTGATGTCTGTGACATCATCTCTTCATTGCTAACGGTATGGATCAGATACCGGTCCGTCATTAGTGAAGGATGGAAATTCATGCCGCTCTCCGGCCATTTTCACCACCCATGGCCTCTCTGTCATCAAGCGATCACTACTGTTTCCTTCTGACGGCTCTTATCAAGTTAAGACCCATTTTAATACGGATCTGTTAAAAAGGCAAGGACGGGGCGCCTAAACCAGGAGACCCGGGCGCTCATAAACGGTTTTGCCATCTGCAATGACCGTGTGGGCATGGTTGACGCCGTAATGATACGGAATATATTCATGGTTCGGGGCATCCCAGATGACGAGATTTGCTGCATCGCCTTCAACGAGCGTACCGCGCTCAGAACCGATTGCATGCGCAGCATTGACTGTCACTGCATTCCAGATTTCATTCGGCGTCATTTTGAGTTTCAGCCCTGCGATGGCCATAATCATCTGAAGATTGTCTGTGACACAGCTGCCCGGATTATAATCTGTCGCGAGACTCACAGCCCCGTCATTATCCAGCATTCCCCGGGCATCGGCAAACTTGTCTTTTCCAAGATAGAATGTCGTCCCCGGAAGAAGCACTGCCACTGTATCCGAATCTTTCAGCATTGTTTTGCCTGTTTCGCTTGCGGCAACCAGGTGATCGGCGCTGATTGCATTCTGTTCGATTGCAAGTTCCAGACCGCCCAGCGGATCGATTTCATCCGCATGAATTTTCACACGCAGTCCTTTTTCATTCGCCGCTTCCATGTATCTTCTGGACTGTTCGATTGTGAACACACCGGTTTCACAGAAAATATCCGCAAAGTCGGATATATCCTTGACTTCGTCGAGCAGATCGATCATTTCATTCAGGAAAGTTTCACTGTCTGCACCTTTGGGAATAGCGTGAGGTCCGAGGAATGTGTGCTTCATCTCGATCGGGAAATTTTCTTCTATTTCCCGGGAAACATTGAGCTGCTTCAATTCATTTTCACGGTCCAGACCGTAGCCGCTCTTGCTTTCAACCGTAAGCACACCATGCTGGATCATGCGCACGATATTTTTGGATGCTTTTTCAAACAGGGCTTCATGCGTCGCTTTTCTTGTCTGCTCGACAGTGTTCAGGATACCCCCGCCTTTTTCAAGGATTGTCAGATAGTCCACACCCTGGCGCTTCAGGGACATCTCATGTTCACGGGAACCTCCATGGACGACATGTGTATGCGGATCGATGAGGGCAGGGGAGGCAATCATGCCTTTTGCATCAATCGTTTCCTTCGCTTCATACCCATCTGTCTTCGGACCTGCATAGACGATTTTGCCGCCGTCAATGACGACCATTGCGTCATCTGCAATTTCAAGCTCATCCATCTCTTTGCCTTTTAGCGGTCTGTCCGTCTTCTTCGGCAGGATGAGTGATTTGATATTTTTGATTATAGTATCGTTCATTATTCATTCTCCTTTAGCATTGGTATGTTGACGCCTTTCTCTTTCGCTGTTTCGACCGCAATGTCATAGCCGGCATCTGCATGTCTCACAACACCCATACCCGGATCACTTGTCAGTACTCTCTCAAGACGTCTTTTTGCATTATCCGTACCGTCCGCGACAACTACCATGCCGGCGTGGAGGGAATAGCCCATGCCGACACCGCCGCCGTGATGCACGCTGATCCATGAACCGCCGGCAGCCGTATTAACGAGTGCGTTCAGAATCGCCCAGTCCCCGACTGCATCACTGCCGTCTTTCATGCTTTCAGTCTCACGGTTCGGGCTTGCAACAGAACCGCTGTCCAGATGATCCCGGCCGATGACCACCGGAGCCGAAATTTCACCGCTTGCCACCAGTTCATTCAGGGCGAGCCCCATCTTTGCACGTTCACCGTAGCCAAGCCAGGCAATTCTTGAAGGCAGCCCCTGGAAAGCAATTTTCTCCTGGGCCATATCGAGCCAGCGCAGTAGCTTTTCATTATCCGGGAAAAGTTCGCGCATCTTGCGGTCCGCCACTTCGATATCTCTCGGATCACCGCTCAGCGCCGCAAAACGGAAAGGTCCCTTCCCTTCACAGAAGAGCGGGCGGATATATGCCGGCACAAATCCGGGGAAATCAAATGCATTTTCAACCCCGTCATCAAATGCCACCTGACGGATGTTGTTGCCGTAATCGAAAACGACCGAACCATTTTTCTGGAATTCAAGCATCGCATCCACATGCTTTGCCATGGAGCGCGATGACAGTTTTACATATTCTACAGGATCCGTTTCGCGGAGTTCCGCCGCTTCTTCCAGACTGTATCCTTCCGGCACATAACCGTTGAGCGGGTCATGGGCGGATGTCTGGTCCGTCACAACGTCAATTTTGAATCCGCGCCTTAAGATCTCATGATGGACTTCAGCCGCATTGCCGAGCAGACCGATGGACAGCGGTTCTCCTTTATCCCGTGCTTCTTCAGCCAGTTTCAATGCTTCATCAAGGGAATCCGTCTTAGTATCCAGATATTTTGTATCGAGACGCTTCTGGATCCTTGACTCATCCACATCCACACAGAGGGCGACTCCTTCATTCATCGTCACGGCAAGCGGCTGTGCACCGCCCATGCCGCCGAGTCCGGCAGTCAGCGTGATTGTCCCGCGCAGGGAACCGTCGTAGTTCTGATTTGCGAGTTCTGCAAATGTCTCATAAGTGCCCTGGACGATGCCCTGGGAGCCGATGTAGATCCAGCTTCCCGCAGTCATCTGGCCGTACATCATCAGGCCTTTTTTATCGAGTTCGTTGAAATGCTCCCAGTTTGCCCATTTGGGTACCAGTACGGAGTTTGATAATAAAACCCTCGGAGCCTCCGCATGTGTTTTGAACACGGCCACGGGTTTGCCCGACTGGACGAGCATCGTTTCATCCTTTTCCAAATTGCGCAGAGTATTCTCTATCGCTTCAAAAGCTTCCCAGTTGCGTGCTGCTTTCCCGATTCCTCCGTATACGACGAGGTCTTCCGGCCGTTCAGCCACTTCAGGGTCCAGGTTGTTATAGAGCATTCTGAGGGCCGCTTCCTGTTCCCAGCCCTTACATTCGATTTCCAGACCTTTTTTGGCAGTTATTTTTCTAGACATGAAATCCACTCCTTAGAATATTAGTAATGCAATCGGTATGACGATGATGAGAGACAGCACTGCCCTTATGAACCAGACAGCGACCATCTTCCAGACTTGCATATTTATATCTGTAGCTAAAATACAGGGAACAATCGCCGAAAAGAAAATGATGCAGGATACGGATATCACTGCTGTGATAAAACGCAGTTCAATCCCGGCATCCACCACCAGCAGCGACGGCAGGAACATTTCAATGATGGATACCGTCACGGCTTCCGCAAGCAACGGTATATCCTCAAGCGGGAACAGGTAGAGCACCGGATAGAAAATGAAGGAAACCCAGTAGACGATTTCCGTAAATTCCACGATGACGAGTCCGAGCAGGCCGATCGACAGAATTGTCGGAACAACCGTCATCGTCATCCTGAACGCATCCCTGAAATTCCGCATGATATTTTCAAGCAGCGGCTCGCTTTCAAAAGATTGCTGTTTTGCCTTATACCATGCATATTTGAAACGATTCCCCTCAAAATCCTCTTTTCCGGAATTATCCTCGCCGTTGTAATAATAATCCGCCTCCGTCCTGAGCGGAGGAATCCTCACTGATAACGCTGTGACGGCAAAAGTGACAACGAGTGTTGTCCAGAAGAACAGATTCCAATGATCCATGAGATCCAGCGTCCTTGCGATTACAATCATGAATGTTGCAGAAACAGTCGAGAAGCCGGTCGCAATGATCATCGCCTCTTTTCTGCTGTACTGACCGTCCTTGTACACCCGGTTGGTAATCAGCAGTCCGATTGAATAGCTTCCGACGAATGACGCGACTGCATCGACAGCTGATTTTCCCGGGGTCTTAAATAAAGGTCTCATGACTGGCTCCATGATGACACCAATGAATACGAGCATTCCGTAACCGACCAGCAGACCGAGGACAGCCCCGCCGACAGGGATCAGTATACTCAGGTTGACCGCCAGTGAATTGAACAGGAACGGCCCGATATCCTCCCTCAGTACAAATGCCGGTCCAAACTGGAAGACCACCATGAATCCGACTGCCATGCCGGCAACTTTGAAGAAAGTGATGCCGGTTTCTATGGTACTTTTATTCCATTCCCCGGTTATGAACGGATAGATTGCACCCACGATAATGACGAGCAGTGTATAATATTTGATGGAATCACCAAAAACATTTCCGGTCAGAGTGACAAAATGGTCGAGCAGAATCGAATTGTTGTCGAACAATGTGACAGGCACAAAAAATAAAATGATCCCTATCGCGCTGTAGAGGAAAAAGCGCCACATCCCTTTACCTTTCTGTCTGCTCATTTCCTCCTTTGTTACATAATCCATAATTTCCACCCCTTCGCTCCCGGTTTAGTAAGCGTTTACATCTGTTATGTTCAAGTTTAGGAGCCGGATGTATAAAATACAAATACCAATATGCAATGATTCCATAGCATTTGGCTATAACTCCGGGGAAAATTGCGGGATAATCGCATTCAATAACTTTTAAAAAGGATGAGAAACATGCAAATCAACCAGCTGCTGCATTTCGTAACCGTCATCGAGAAAGAATCATTCACAACTGCTGCATATGCGCTCCACATATCCCAGCCTTCACTCAGCACATCCATCAAACGCCTGGAAGACGAAATCGGATTCAAACTGATCGATCGTTCACAGCGCAATATCCGTCTGACAAAAGAAGGGGAGCTCCTGTATAAGGAATCCACAAAACTGGTCATGCATTTCAACCAGGTAAAAGATACTGCCCTGAACCTGAAAGAAAGCGGCCCTGCACATTTGTCCATCGGTCTGATAGAAAGTGCCAAATACTGGACGGCCCAGGTTGTGAAATCCTACAAAGCCTCCCAGCCTGATGTTTTCATAGAGCTTGAACCTGTACTGAGCATCGATGAAATCAGACGGGCATTTGATAACTTCGAAGTCCATGTCACCATCACAAACCAATATATCAATGACAAAACGATCACTTCCATTCCACTGTATGAAGAGAAGCTTGTCGCGGTCGTTCCTCCCGGTCATCATCTGAAAAACAAGACTTCCATCCAGATCCGGGACCTGAAAGATGAGAAACTGATCATTTCGCATGAAGGCTACCAGACGCGGACAGACATTTTGAATTCATTCAACAAAGTCGGCATCACACCGAATATCAAATTTGAAATCGGCCGCTTTGATTTCGTCTCCGACTTTGTCAAAAGCGGACTCGGCATTGCAATCATGCCGGAAAAGTATGCGGAGTCACTCGACCCGGACAGTATCCATATCTGTGAAATCGAAGATTCCGCCACTTTCAGGATTGTCTATCTGGCATATGACAATAAAAGATTCTTCTCCCCGCTGACAAAAGAATTCATAGATCTCGTACTGGATTACTTCGATAAAGAACCTCTTGATGCTATCGATTAATTGATCATCCGCAGCGCGTCCGATAATATCTTTATATCTTTACTGAAATTGCGGTCGTGATCGATGAATTCCACGATTTCCCTGTAAGTGTCGAATTTCTCCCGTGTTTTCGGCGACAGCCTGTCGACCCCTTTGATTTCGACAGCTGTCAGTGCAATGAACAATTCAGTCGCAAGGACGTTGCGCATGTTGTTTATGATATCCCTTGCATGCCTCGATCCGATCGTCCCCATCGAAACATGGTCCTCCTGGTTCGCCGATGAGGGGATGGAATCCACACTTGCCGGGTGGGCGAGTGTCTTGTTTTCTGACACCAGACTTGCTGCGGCATACTGCAGAATCATCGCGCCGGACTGCAGTCCTTCTTCCGGGCTCAGGAATGCCGGAAGATCACCGTTCAGACTCGGATTGACCAGGCGTTCGATACGGCGCTCGGAAATGTTGGCAATTTCGGCTGTCCCTATTTTCAGCAGATCCATCGCAATAGCAATCGGCTGTCCATGGAAGTTTCCGCCTGAAATGACTTCATCTTCACTAAATACGAGCGGATTGTCATTGGCTGCATTCATTTCGATTTCAAGCTTGTCTTTTACATAGGCAAGCGTCTGCAGCGAGGCGCCGTGCACCTGCGGAATGCATCTGAGTGAATATCCGTCCTGGACCCTGACCTCCCCCTGCCTGGTTGTAAGCTTGGAGCCCTCCAGGTAATCCCGGAGCGCTCCGGCCACTTCCACCTGTTCTGGGTAACCTCTTGATGTATGGACTTTTTCGTTAAATGCATCGGTGATGCCGTTCAGTGCCTGATGGGTGAGTGATGCGATCCATACACTGTCCGCCATCAGTTTTTCCGCTTCGATATAGTTGATCAGACCCTGGGCTGTCATCGGCTGCGTGCCATTGATCAGAGCGAGTCCTTCTTTTGCCTGCAGCGTGAGCGGTTCGATATCGAGTGCCTCCAGTACATCTTTCGAATCCCGAAGTTCCCCTCCGTAATAAACTTCACCTTCGCCGATGAGTGCAATCGCAAGGTGGGAGAGCGGGGCGAGATCGCCGGACGCGCCGAGTGATCCCTGCTCCGGCACTTTCGGTATGATGCGTGCATTGATGAATGTCTTCAGCTGGTCGACAAGCCCGACTGTTACACCCGAATGTCCTTTTAACAGCGTATTGAGTCTCAGTACCATCATGGAGAGTACCGTATTTTCCGCAAAAGGTGCGCCCACACCGCATGAATGGGAGCGGATCAGGTTGACCTGCAGATCCTGCGTCCTGTCCTTTGATATCCTCACGTCGCTGAACAGACCGAACCCTGTCGTAATGCCGTATATGGTCTTTTCATGTTCGATGATATCCTCGACGATTTTTCTTGATCCGCGTACATTCTCATACGCCGCTTCTGATATTTCCACAGTGCTGTCTTCTTCTGTTAAAAATGATTTCATTTTAGCGATGGTCAGACCATGACCTTCCAATGTTAAAACTGCCATTTTGACTCCTCCTTTTTCCATTAAAAAAAGACACAGTCATCCCTTCCCGGGATTTCAGTGTCTCTAATAGCTGATGTCTGTGACATGTATTATTCTATTGTCTGTTAAATGTGATTGATTCCGAGGCCCAGCGTTTCATGCTCTTTGCCTTTGATCGGTGCACCGATGGTGCCGTAAAAGCAGACTGCAATCCATTCGCCCTCATTCGGGTCTTTGTATGGATATCCTCTGACTGCAGCAAATGAAAGGCCGACGGTCCGCATGACCTCGCCGACGCTCAATTTTCCCCGCGTCACACCTTCAGCCGCTTCGATGATTGCATGATAGAGCGCATGTGTTTCCCGGTAAATATCCGGATTGATGAGTTCATTGCGCTTTGCCGCAGTCTCGACGGATGAGATGACCTTTTTAAGGTCCATCGATCCAACTTTGCCTGTAACCACTTTGAACTCTTCATGTTCCGGCATCAGTTCAAGTGCTGCCTTCTGTCCCAGCAGAGCTGCCAATGTCGCATATTTACCAAATGCCTTTTGCTGTACTTCACTGTTCATCGGACTACCTCTTCTGAATCGGTTTATTTTCTATGGAATTCCACTGATATTTCTACTAAATTCTCTAATGACTGTCTTCATTATAGCGTTTACATGAATGATTGGCAATAAAGCGAAAAAATACCCCAGGCTCGTTGAGCCGGGGGCAGGGAAATTATTCTTCAATTTCATCTTCAGAAGGTTCCAATGAGTCTTCAGAGGTCAGCGTCTCTTCTGTAATCTCTTCTGCTGCCTCTTCCGCATCTTCTTCATTATCGAGCGTCAGCTCTTCTTCTTCGATTTCTTCTTTCACTTTGGCGACTGTCGCAACTTTCTGGTCGTCTGACAGCTTGATCAGTCTTACCCCCTGGGTGTTCCGGCCAAGAGTGGAGATCTCTTCCATCACAAGTCTGATGATGACGCCGTGATTGGTTACAATCATCAAATCTTCGTCACCATTTACGGATGCGATGTAGATCAGTTCACCGACACGGTCGGTGAGGTTCGCCGTTTTGACACCGACACCGCCGCGGTTGGTAATCCGGTATTCCTCTTCATGCGTCAATTTACCATAACCATTGTCTGTTACGACAAGGATGGCCTGATTTTCTATCAGCACATCGAGTCCGACGACTTCATCGTCGTCACGGAGCCTGATGCCCTTGACACCGGCAGCGGTACGGCCCATCGTGCGGATCTGTGTTTCAGGGAAACGGATGAGAGCACCGTATTTCGTCCCCAGGATGACTTCTTTCGTGCCGTCTGTCAGACGCACAGCAAGGAGCTCATCCTCGCCCCTGAAGGAAATCGCGATTTTGCCGTTTTTGTTGATCCGTTCAAAGTTATCAAGACTGGAACGTTTAACAAGCCCGTTCTTCGTCGCGAATACGAGGAACATATTTTCAAATTCTTCCGGATCCTTGTCCTTCACGGAAATCATCGTACTGATTTTTTCATCCTTATCGACTTCCAGCATGTTGACGATCGGAATGCCTTTGGACTGTCTCGACAGTTCAGGCAGTTCATATCCTTTCAGGCGGTAGACACGGCCTTTATTGGTAAAGAACATGATATAATCGTGCGTACTCATCGTCACGATCTGGCTGACGAAGTCATCTTCGATGGTGTTCATTCCCTGGACGCCGCGGCCGCCGCGGTGCTGTGCACGGTAGGTGGAGGACGGCAGACGCTTGATATAGTTGTTGTGGCTGAGTGTCACAACAATCTGTTCTTCAGGGATCAGATCTTCATCTTCAATGTCGGAGATGCTGCCGAGCGTAATTTCCGTACGGCGCGCATCACCATATTTATCTCTGATTTCAATCAATTCTTCACGGATGATCTCAAGAAGTTTCTCTTCATCCGCCAGAATTGCTTTGAGCTCCTCAATGGTTTTGAGTATTTCATTATACTCATCTTCAATCTTGTCCCTCTCGAGCCCTGTCAGACGGCGCAGGCGCATATCCAGGATCGCCTGGGCCTGGCGTTCGGACAGATTGAAGTTTTCCATCAGTCCGGTTCTGGCCGCTTCATCATTTTGGGACCCTCTGATCAGAGTGATGATCGCATCGATGTTATCGAGTGCAATTTTCAGTCCTTCCAAAATATGCGCACGGTCTTCCGCACGTTTCAGATCAAACTTCGTACGTCTTAAAACAACCACCTTCTGGTGTTCAAGGTAATGGTGGAGCACCTCTTTGAGACCCAGGATCTTAGGCTGGCCTTTGACCAGGGCGAGCATATTGATACCGAATGATGTCTGAAGAGGCGTCTGTTTATAAAGGTTGTTTAAAATGACATTCGCATTTTTATCTTTCCTGATTTCGATGATGATTTTGACGCCTTCTTTAAGGCTGGTTTCATCCCGCAGATCCGTGATGCCTTCGATTTTCTTGTCCCTTGCCAGTTCAGCAATCTTTTCAACAAGTCTGGCTTTATTGACCTGGTAGGGGATTTCAGAAACGACAATGCGCTCCTTGCCGTTTTTCATCATTTCGATTTCACATTTTGCGCGCATTATGACAGATCCTCTGCCTGTTTCATACGCTTTGCGGATGCCGCTCTTGCCGACGATCAGACCGTACGTAGGGAAGTCCGGCCCCTTCACATATTCCATCAGCTCCGGCAGTGTAATCTCATCATCTTTCGACAGTGCAAGAACCGCATCGATCACTTCCGTCAGGTTATGCGGCGGAATGTTCGTTGCCATCCCTACAGCGATACCGCTTGAACCGTTTACGAGCATATTCGGGAACCTGGCAGGAAGTACAACCGGTTCACGTTCATTACCGTCATAGTTATCCTGGAAATCTATGGTGTCCTTGTTGATATCCCTCATGAGTTCCATCGAAATCTTACTCATTTTAGCTTCCGTGTAACGCATCGCCGCTGCACCGTCACCATCCATCGAGCCGAAGTTGCCCTGGCCGTAGACAAGCGGGTAGCGGTAGCTGAAATCCTGTGCCATACGGACCATTGCATCGTAGATGGAAGAGTCACCGTGCGGGTGATATTTACCCATTACATCTCCGACGATACGTGCGGATTTTTTAAAAGGTTTATCAGAAGTCATACCGTTGTCATGCATGCCGTGGAGTATTCTGCGGTGTACCGGCTTCATGCCGTCACGGACATCAGGCAGTGCTCTTGAGACGATGACACTCATTGCGTAATCCAGGAATGAAGTACGCATCTCCTTACTGATATTGACCTGCTGCAGTCTGTCTTTTTCGTCACTCATTCAAATTTACCTCCATCTTTAAACGTCCAGGTTCTGAACATACATTGCATTTTCTTCGATAAAGTTCTTCCTGTGTTCGACGATGTCGCCCATCAGCATCTCAAATGTCTGATCCGCTTCAACTGCATCCGAAAGTGATACCTGGAGCAGTGACCTGAACCCTGGATCCATCGTTGTTTCCCACAGCTGATCGGCATTCATCTCCCCGAGACCTTTATACCTGGAAAGTGAAATCTTCGGTGTGTCTTTAAGCTCATCCCTCAGTTTATCAAGTTCCCTGTCATCGAATACATAGTATTTATTTTTCCCCTGTTCGACTTTATAGAGCGGCGGCTGGGCGATATATACATATCCCGCTTCGAGCAGCGGCTGCATGAAACGGTAGAAGAATGTAAGCAGCAATGTGCGGATATGTGCACCGTCCACATCGGCATCCGTCATGATGACAATCTTATGGTATCTCGCCTTGGAAAGATCGAACTCCTCACCGATCCCTGTACCGAGAGCGGTAATCATGGAGCGGATTTCATTATTGTTCAGAATACGGTCAAGACGCGCCTTCTCAACATTCAGGATTTTACCGCGGAGCGGCAGGATCGCCTGTGTTTTTGAGTTACGTCCGGATTTCGCAGAACCGCCGGCGGAGTCACCCTCAACGATGAAGAGTTCACTTTCTGCCGGATCCTTGCTTGAACAGTCCGCAAGTTTACCCGGAAGACTTGAAATTTCAAGTGCAGATTTCCTGCGTGTCATCTCCCGCGCCTTTTTGGCGGCAAGCCTTGCGTGCTGTGCCGTGATTCCTTTTTCGACAATGATTTTGGCAACCGGCGGGTTTTCCATCATGAAGCGTTCGAAACCTTCCGTGAAGAGCTGATCGGTGATCAGCCTGGCTTCAGAGTTGCCGAATTTCGTTTTCGTCTGTCCTTCAAACTGCGGGTCTGTATGCTTGATGGAAACGACTGCTGTCATCCCTTCACGTACATCTTCACCGCTCAGACGATCTTCGCCGTCTTTGATGATTTTATTATTGAAACCGTAATTGTTGATCACTTTAGTCAGCGCGCGCTTGAATCCATCTTCATGCGTTCCGCCTTCGTAAGTGTTGATGTTGTTTGCATATGACAAGAGCGTGGTGGTAAAGCCGCTGTTGTACTGCAGCGCGATTTCCACTTCGATTTCATCTTTTTCACTGTGCATGTAGATGACTTCGTCATGAAGCACCTCACGTGTCTCATTCATCTGCTCGACGTAGGATTTAATACCGCCCTCATAGTGGTAGCTGAATGTCTGATCCTCTTCGCCGCGTTCGTCAGTCAGATTGATTTCAAGGCCTTTATTCAGGAAGGCCAGTTCTTTGATGCGGTGCTGCAGCATTTCCAGTTCATACTCGGTCGTTTCAGTGAATATTTCCGGGTCCGCCTTGAAACGAATCATCGTTCCGGTCTTGTCTGTATCGCCGATCACTTTCAAATCGAACTGCGGCACACCGCGGCTGTAGCTCTGATGGTGGATCTTGCCGCCAAGGTGCACATACACTTCCAGCGTCTCACTCAATGCGTTCACTACGGACGAACCGACACCGTGCAGTCCGCCTGATACCTTGTATCCGCCGCCGCCGAATTTACCGCCGGCATGGAGGACAGTCAGGATGACTTCGACGGCAGGACGGCCCATCTTTTCCTGTATATCAACAGGAATGCCGCGGCCGTTATCCGTCACTTTGATCCAGTTGTCCTTTTCAATCGTTACGTTTACACGCGTGGCGTGTCCTGCCATAGCCTCATCGATACTGTTGTCGACGATTTCCCATACCAGGTGGTGGAGTCCTTTCGAAGCTGTTGATCCGATATACATTCCCGGACGCTTTCTGACCGCTTCCAGACCTTCCAATACCTGTATCTGGCTGGCGCCATATTGATCTTGATTTATTTCAGCCATGTTATCACCTTCCGCTATACTTTAACTTTCCCGTCATCTATGCTGAATGCCTGCATTTCATCCATGATTGTATGATTTATATCACTGATCGAAGTTGTCGTCACGAACGTCTGGACCCTGTTGCGGATCGATGTGAGCAGATGTGACTGGCGTGTCTCATCCAGCTCGCTTAACACATCATCCAGCAGAAGTACCGGATACTCCCCGATTTCTTCACGGATCAGTTCCAGCTCCGCCAGTTTCACCGAAAGGGCGGTGGTCCGCTGCTGCCCCTGGGAACCGTATGTCTGAACATCGAAATCATTTATATAAAACGATATGTCATCCCTGTGGGGGCCGATCAGAGACTGGCCGCGGTCGATTTCCTTTTCGAGCGTGGCATCGAGCAATGCCTTGATCTCCTGTTCCAGGGACTTTTCATCTTTTGATTCGAATTTAATATTCGGCCTGTAGCGGACAGATAATGTTTCATTGCCATTCGAGATATCCCCGTGGATCCGCCCGGCATATTTTTCAATCGTATTGATGAACTGCTGCCTTTTTAAAATAATTAAACTTGCATATTCTGCAAGCTGCGCGTTCAAAACATCGATCATCACCTGATCGACGTTTTTCTGTTTTAAATAATTGTTTTTCTGTGCCAGGACCTTCTGATATCCGCTCAGCATGTTGAGATAGATTTTAGAAATCTGCCCGCATTCCATATTGATGAACTTGCGTCTGATCTGCGGCGATCCTTTGACAATGTTCAGATCTTCAGGTGCAAAAAGTACAACATTCAAATGTCCGATATACTGGCTCAGCCTGGAGACTTCCATATGGTTCACTTTTGCACGCTTACCTTTTGCACTCACACTGATCGACAATGGAAGGTCGCTGTAGGAAGTCGTAATACTTCCGTTGACGAACGCTTCCTCCTGTTTGAAACGGATGAGTTCTTTATCTTTCGAGGTGCGATGGCTCTTGGCCAGCGCCAGAAAGTAGATGGACTCCAGCAGATTCGTTTTTCCCTGGGCATTCCGGCCGATGAAGACATTGAGTTTCGGATGGAATTCAAGATCCAGCGATTCATAGTTTCTGAAGTCTCCCAGATGAATATTCTTCAGGATCATTTCGGATATTCTATCCTGTAATGCCCGAAATCCCCGAGGTTCAGCTCATCCCCGTCATGAAGCTTTTTACCTCTGCGGTTCTCAGGTTCCCCGTTCAGGAACACTTCATTTTCCTGAAGGAACCATTTCGCTTCTCCGCCGGTGCCGATTATTCCCTCATGCTTAAGGAACTGGCCCAGCGTAATTATATCGTCGAATTGGATACTTTCCATTGACTCATCCTCCTAACTCTCACTTCTATATTATACTACATTTTCGGATAAATTTCACTTCAGAAGCGCAAATAAAGCCCTCAGAGCGTTTTATGGGCATTTTAGGGTTTTCCCCCTTTGAAAATAAAAAAACGACTGAGAAGCCCTATTTTTTATTTCTGGGCCCCAGTCGCAAGTTTTTGTGAGGTTTCTTATTTTAGTAAGTACGGATTGGCAGAATCAGCTGGATGACTTCATCGGAATTTGCAGCGCTCAAAGTGAATGGACGCATCGTACCGAAGAAATCGATGGTCACTTCTTCATCATTGATCGCTTTAAGCGCATCCATCATGTACTTGGAATTGAAGGATATCTTAAGCCCTTCGCCTTCCACGCCATTCGTATTCACATCTTCATTCACCGTTCCGACTTCAGGTGAATTGGAAGATAATTCAACATTGCCGTCTTCCACTGTCATGCGGATTACATTGTTGCCGCCTTCCCTGGCGAGGAGGGATACACGGTCGATGGCATGATAGAAACTCGAGTTATCCACAGTAACTTTCGTTTCATAGTTTTCAGGGAATAATCTTGACGTATCCGGATAGTTCCCTTCAAGCAGCCGTGAAATGAATCTCATATTTCCATAACTGAACAATACCTGGTTCTGTGACAGATGGATTTCCACTTCGTCGTCCGAATCATTGATGATTTTATTCAGCTCAGTCAGGGATTTTCCCGGGATGATGGCATTCATGCTTTCCATTGCGAACTGATCTCCGTTCAGTTTGCGGAGTGCAAGTCTGTGGGAATCGGTTGCTGTGAATTTGATGCCTTCATCATTGAACTGCCAGTTTACACCTGTCAGTACAGGACGTGTTTCCGATAATGAAACCGCAAAGTTGGTCTGATTGATGATTGTTTTGAGTACTGTCGATTTAAGTACGATGCTTTCTTCATCATTCACTTCAGGCAGAAGCGGGTACTGATCCGGATCGTTCCCGCTCAGGTTGAACTCTGATTTTGAAGCAGTGATTTTAGTCTGGTATGAATCATTTGTTTCCAGTTCTACGAAATCCCCTGAAAGCTTCTTGATGATATCGACGAAGAACCTTCCGGATAATACAACAGCGCCAGGTTCATTAATTTCTAGTATTTCTTCATTATCAACTTCTGTCGGTATTGTAATTTCAATAGATATCTCGGAATCACTGCCGGTCAGAAGCAGCTGATTATCTTTTACTTCCAGTTTTATACCGTTAAGGATGGGCAATGTAGTTCTGGGTGATATCGCTTTGAGACAATGATTTAATTGTTCAATGAAATACTGGCGATTAATGCTGATTTTCATATGATAATGACTCCTTATATATATAGATTAATAATAATTAAAGTAATAATAGTAATAGGCCCTGTGGATGTGTGGATAAGTCGGATTATCCTATATCACACAAGTTATCCACATGTGCATAATCTGTTGGTTCAAGTGTAACATTTATCCACACTATTCACATCTGTTAACTGATCTTGTTCTCTATCTGTTCCAGCTCCTGTTTGAAGATCTCATCCTGGTTCAGCATTTTTGAGATCTTCTCATGGGCATGTATGACTGTTGAATGGTCCCTGCCTCCAAAAACTTCACCGATTTTCGGCAGTGAGTAATCTGTCAGCTCCCTGGCAAGATACATGGCGATCTGTCTTGGGAAAGCGATGGATTTCGTGCGCTTTTTGGAGGAGAATTCCTCGATCTGTATATCATAGAATCCTGCGACAGCTTCCTGTATGTCCGTGATGGTGATCTTCTTCGAACTGGACTGGGTGACGAGGTCCTTCAATGCTTCAGAGACCATTTCCGGTGTCAGAGGCTGGTTTACCAGCTTAGAGTAGGCTGCAACACGCGTAAGGGCGCCTTCCAGCTCGCGGATATTCGTCTGAATATGGTTGGCGATGTAGATCATCGCTTCGTTTGGAATTTCCACTTCTTCCTCTTCACATTTTTTACGCAGGATCGCAATACGCGTTTCAAGGTCCGGCGGTGTGATATCCGTGATGAGCCCCCATTCGAAGCGGGATCTCAGCCTGTCTTCCAACGTCGGTATCTCTTTTGGCGTGCGGTCGCTTGAGATGACAATCTGCTTATTGTCTTCATGAAGGGCATTGAATGTGTGGAAGAATTCCTCCTGTGTGGATTCTTTGCCTGCAAGGAACTGAATATCATCGATCAGCAGAACATCCACATTCCTGTATCTGTTCCTGAAGGCTTCGGTTTTGTTGTCCCGGATGGAGTTGATGAATTCATTCGTAAATTTCTCACTGGAAAGGTAGGCCACTTTTGCATTCGGCCGGTGTTCCAGGACATAGTGGCCGATGGCGTGCATCAGGTGTGTTTTGCCTAAACCGACCCCTCCGTATATGAATAGAGGATTGTAGGCTTTGGCGGGTGCCTCTGCGACGGCGAGGGAAGCGGCATGGCTGAAACGATTGCCGTTTCCGATGACAAATGTTTCAAAGGTATTATTGACATTGAGCTGGTTGTGGACGGGAAACTCAGTCATTTCTTCCTGTTCCTGGCTCACGGGCGTGGCCATCCCTCTGGTTTGTTCATCTTCGGTGACGACATGGATATCCGGCTTTTCACCCATGACTTCATACAGTTTTTCCTGTATCAGCTGGCTGTAGTTCTTTTCAAGCCAGTCCCGCTGGAACTGGGATTCAGCTTTAACAACAGCTTTGTCATTATCGAGATGCGTCATGGTCGTTTCTTTGAACCATGTTGAATAGCTGGCTGTCGCAATCTGTTCTTCTATCCCTTTTAGCGTATTCTCCCATATTTCATTTAAACTGCTCATAGGTTTGTCCTCTTTTCTTATTCACATAAATCACAGGCTGTGGATAAAGATTTCCACGAACTTTAATAACTGTCCACAGGTTATTAACATTCTGTGGATAACATTCTCATTTAGGACGTTTTTCCACAATTACGTAAACAGAATTATAACGAATTTACCGTATGATATCAACAGGAGATAAAAGATATGCACAAAATAACGACTTATCCACAGGCCTTCTATTCACATCTGTGTATCTGGGGATAACTCGGGGTATGGTGTGTGGAAGAATCGAAAACCCGGAATGGTTATCCACAGGCACTATGCACATAAAAAGTTATCCACAGTGATTTTCCGGTAATTTTTGATGGACTGATAGTGAAATTTGTGTTGAAATCGAGGGGTGTTTCTGTTATTCTTTAATAGTTACAATTTTAGAGGCTTAATTTAGAAGCTATATATCAGGTAAAAGTATCATGGAGGTGTATTTAATATGGTAAAACGTACTTACCAGCCAAATAAACGTAAACACAGCAAAGTGCACGGTTTCCGTAAAAGAATGAGCACAAAGAACGGACGTAAAGTTTTAGCCCGTCGTAGAAGAAAAGGTAGAAAAGTTCTTTCAGCCTAATCCCCAAGATCATCTGAACAGGTGATCTTTTTTTATGTATATGGCGAGATATTTTATAAACGGCGCCGAATTTTGTATAATGGAATATCATATGAAAGAGCGTAATAATGATGAAGAAAAGATACAGGATTAAAAAGGAAAAAGATTTTCAGCTTGTCTTCAAAAAAGGAAAGTCTTTCGCAAACAGACAATTTGTAGTTTATCTGATCGATAACCCAAAAACTGATCATATGCGGCTGGGCATCAGTGTATCCAAAAGGCTCGGAAATGCAGTGAAACGCAATAAAATCAAACGGCGTGTCCGGGTGTTTTTCCAAAAGTACCAGAATTCTCTGGATGCACGGGAATATGTAGTGATTGCGAGGCAGCCTGTAAGTCAGATGGACTATCATCAGATGGAAAAATCATTATTGCATGTGCTGAAAATCGCAAGATGTATAAAATGACACGGGGGTCACTGCCATGTACAGGATTTACAAGGAAGAAACTGTCGATCGTGCAATCGCCAAAGGTCTGGAAGAACTGAAAGTATCCGAATCCGACATTAAAATTGATGTTGAAGACGAAGGTAAGCGTGGAATTTTAGGTTTTGGCAAAAAAGATGCAGAGGTAAGGCTGACAATCATCAATCCGGAGCTGAAGATGTATGCATCCATAGACGATCTCATTTCGAGGGACGTGGAAAAAGAAGACAGCATCGTCGCGGAAGAAGCAGTCACGGAAGAAGCGGAAGCATCTGCTTCTATTATGGAAGAAACGGGTACAGAAACAGAGCCGGAAGATACGCCGGCGGATCCGGAAACTTCTGAAACGGAAGCCCGCATCAACAGTCCCAAGCAGGATAACAGGACATTGATCAAGGACGCTTCAGAAGAAACGAAGAAGTATATGGACCGGGTCATCCGGGATATGAATATTGAAAGTACGAGTGAAATAATTATTAAAAACAATGAAATCCGTATAGATATGACATCAACGATGGCCGCCAAACTGATCGGCAAGCGCGGTGCGACATTGAACGCACTCCAGGAAGTGGCCCAGAATTATTTCAACTCAATCTTCAAGAGTTATGGAATCATTATACTTGATGTCGAAAATTACAGAGAAAAGCGTAAAGAGACGCTTGAGAACCTCGCGGTGAACATGTCTAAAAAGGCGCTCAGGACAAATGAGCCGGTCAGACTGGAACCGATGCCTTCATTCGAGCGCAAGATCATGCATCACGTATTGAGTGGCATCGCCGATATTGAAACATATTCCGAAGGTTCCGAGCCGAACAGATATTTAGTGATAGAAAAGAAATAAAAGGAGTACTGCACTATGCAATTAGAAACTATATCCAGTATTTCAACCCCGGTGGGTGAAGGTGCGATCGCAATTGTGCGTCTGTCCGGCATAGATGCCGTAGAAATTGCCGACACCCTGTACAAAGGGGCGAAGCCATTGTCGTCAGTGGATTCCCATACGATTAATTATGGGCATATTGTTGATCCTGAAACTGGTGAATCTGTGGAGGAGGTCATGGCAGCCGTAATGAGGGCGCCAAAGACTTATACCAGAGAGGATATAGTTGAGATCAATTGCCATGGTGGGATTCATACTGTGAACCGGGTGCTTCAGCTTACTTTGAAACATGGGGCACGCATGGCCGAACCCGGCGAATTTACGAAACGTGCATTTCTAAATGGAAGAATCGACCTTTCACAGGCTGAAGGTGTCATGGATTTCATCAGATCAAAAACAACTGAGGCATCCAAAGTGGCCAATCAGCAGATGCAGGGCAGACTGAAGACATATGTCGGAAGTCTGAGGCAGAGCATTTTGAATATCCTTGCCCAGGTGGAAGTGAATATAGATTATCCGGAATACGATGATGTCGAAGAAGCGACAACATCGTTTCTTCTGGATGAAGCGAAAAAAGTTGAAGTTGAGATTGAAAAGCTTCTAAAAAGCAGCTCACAGGGAAAGATTTTGAGAGAAGGCTTAAGTACTGTCATTGTCGGTAAACCGAACGTCGGTAAAAGTTCACTGCTCAATTATTTCATCCAGGATGACAAAGCGATTGTTACAGACGTCGCTGGTACAACACGGGATATTTTAGAAGAATACGTCAATGTCAACGGCATCCCATTGAAACTCGTTGATACTGCCGGCATAAGGGACACCAATGATATCGTTGAAAAAATCGGTGTGGAGCGCAGCCGTCAGGCACTTGCACAGGCCGAACTGATCCTCTATGTCGTAAACAACAACGAACCGCTCACTCATGAGGATATCGAAATCCTCGATTCCATTTCAGACCAGAAAGTGATCGTGATCGTGAATAAACTCGATCTCGAATCCAATCTTGATCTCGAAGAGCTGCAAAACCGCTACCCGGATATGCAGATTGTGAGAACATCGATTATAAACAGTACAGGCATCGATGATCTGGAAGACAGGATAGCGGAATTATTCTTTGACGGAAGCATCCAGTCCACGGATTCGACATATGTCTCCAACAACAGGCATATCGGATTGCTGGAAGATGCCAAACGTACGATTGCAGATGCAATTGAATCAGCGGAGATGGACGTACCGGTCGATATTATCCAGATCGACCTTGTTAAAACGTGGGAACTGCTTGGAGAAGTGATTGGTGAAGATGTCAGTGAACAGCTGATCGACCAGCTCTTCAGTCAGTTCTGTCTTGGAAAATAAAAGGAGGAAAACTATGACAGGAAATATGAAATACGATGTTATCGTCATTGGTGCGGGACATGCAGGCGTCGAAGCGGGACTTGCCTCTGCACGCAAAGGGCTTAAAACATTGATGCTGACGATCAACTTGGACAATATCGCATTTATGCCATGTAATCCATCCGTCGGCGGTCCGGCTAAAGGGATCGTCGTCAGGGAAGTCGACGCACTCGGCGGACAGATGGCTAAAATAATAGATAAAACACACATTCAGATGAGAATGCTGAACACAGGGAAGGGCCCTGCGGTACGCGCCCTCCGTGCACAGGCGGACAAGGCGCTCTACCAGAAGGAAATGAAGCGTGTGCTCGAAGATGAGCCGAACCTGGATATCCTTCAGGGGATGGTGGACGAGATCATCGTCGAGGAAGACACAGTGAAAGGCGTTAAAACGAATATCGGTACAGTCTACGATGCGGAAGCTGTCATTGTAACGACAGGCACTTTCCTGCGGGGCGAAATCATTTTGGGAGATCTGAAATATTCCAGTGGTCCGAACCACCAGATGCCTTCAGTCCCACTTGCCGACCAGTTGAAAGATCTTGGATTTGACATAGTCAGATTCAAAACAGGAACACCACCGCGCGTCAATTCGGATTCCATCGATTATTCGAAAACTGAAATCCAGCCCGGCGACGATGTGCCGAGGGCGTTCAGTTTTGAAACTAAAGATTTCATCATGGACCAGCTTCCATGCTGGCTGACATACACGTCAGAAAATACGCATCAGATCATTAATGACAACCTGCATCTCTCAGCGATGTATTCAGGAAATATCGTGGGCACAGGACCGCGTTACTGCCCGTCCATCGAAGATAAGATTGTACGCTTCAATGACAAACCGCGTCATCAAATCTTCCTGGAACCTGAAGGCAGGGACACGAAAGAAGTATATGTCCAGGGATTATCAACAAGCATGCCTGAAAACGTCCAGCGTGAAATGCTCTCTTCAGTACCCGGTCTTGAAAATGCAAGGATGATGCGTGCGGGCTATGCCATTGAATATGATGCACTGGTGCCGACGCAGCTGTGGCCGTCACTTGAAACGAAAAAAATCGAAAACCTGTTCACAGCAGGACAGATCAACGGTACGAGCGGCTACGAGGAAGCGGCCGGCCAGGGGCTTATTGCGGGCATAAATGCTGCAGCAAAACTGCTTGGTGAAGAATCGCTTATCCTGAGCCGTTCCGATGCATACATCGGTGTGCTGATCGATGATCTTGTGACCAAAGGGACAAACGAACCTTACCGTCTTCTTACATCCAGGGCGGAACACCGTCTGCTGCTCCGTCATGACAACGCAGATCTCCGTCTGACGGAAAAGGGTCATGAACTGGGTCTGATCTCTGAGGAACGGTATGATGCATTCCTTGCGAAAAAGCAGCATATCGAAGATGAAATCGAGCGTCTTAAAAATGTCCGCATCAAACCGAATGAACGGACACAGTCTGTAATCGAAGCAAGGGGCGGCACACTGCTCAAGGACGGTATCCTTGCATTTGACCTGCTCAAACGTCCTGAAATGAATTACGAATCCATCATGGAAATACTTGAAGAAGAGATCCAGATCACACAAGAAGAGTACGAGCAGATTGAAATCCAGATCAAGTATGATGGTTACATCGCCAAATCCCTTGCACAGGTTGAAAAGATGAAACGCATGGAAAACAAAAAAATCCCTGGAGACATCGATTATGATGCGGTGCACTCACTGGCGACAGAAGCGCTTGATAAGCTGAAAAAAGTCAAGCCGCTGGATATTGCACAGGCGTCCAGGATTTCGGGTGTGAACCCTGCAGACGTATCCATTCTTCTGGTCTACATTGAACAGGGGAACATCAAAAGGGTAAACGCATGACAGAACAACAATTCATAGAAGCACTTAAGCAACAGGGCATCGAACTGACAGCCCGCCAGATCAGCCAGTTCAGGACATACTTCGAGATGTTGGTTGAGTGGAATGAGAAAATCAATCTGACTGCCGTAACAGAAGAAGAGGAAGTATATCTGAAACATTTCTATGATTCATTGACACCGCTCTTCAATATCGACATCAAACAGGATGCGGACATATGTGATGTGGGCGCCGGTGCAGGTTTTCCGAGCATACCGATGAAGATCGTCCGTCCGGATCTGAAGGTCACCATCGTCGATTCGCTCAACAAGCGCATCCGCTTCCTTAATGAGCTGTCGGCAAGCCTGGATTTGGATAAGATGCACCTGGTCCACGACCGTGCAGAGACATTCGGCCAGGGGGCACAGCGTCATAATTTCGATATTGTGACGGCACGTGCGGTCGCGCAGCTGAATGTACTTGCCGAACTCTGTCTTCCACTGGTAAGGACCGGCGGCCATTTTATCGTGCTGAAAGGCAAAAAGGGCATGGAAGAGTTAGATGACAGCAGCTTCGCACTGGATCTGCTCGGCGGCGAAGTAAAAGAGACACACAGTTTTGTACTTCCTGAAGAGGACAGCGAAAGATATATACTCGATATTGAGAAAATACGCAAAACACCGAAAAAGTACCCGAGAAAACCCGGAACTCCGAATAAATCACCATTAAAATGACAGGCAGGTGAAGCAGATGAAAAAGCCTTTTTCCAGACTTTTTGGTCTCATTGATAAAAGTGATGATAAAAAAGAAGATGTGTCCCTGCAGCTTCTTCCGATGGAGAATATTGTGCCGAACCGTTATCAGCCCCGTACGGATTTCGACCGTGACCGTATAAAAGAGCTGGCGGCATCGATTGAAGAGCATGGTCTGCTGCAGCCGATCACAGTCAGACCGATTGAAGAAGGCATGTATGAGATCATTGCGGGTGAACGACGCTTCAGGGCACTGAAGATGATGAACCGTGAAGAAGCGGAAGTCATTGTAAAGTATCTGACGGATACCGAGTCGGCGGCGATTGCCCTCATCGAGAATATCCAGCGTGAAAACCTCTCCAGCATCGAAGAGGCGAGGGCCTATCAGAAGCTGCTCAAGATGGACGGCATCACTCAGAAGAACCTTGCTCAAAATCTGGGTAAGAGCCAGTCTTTCATCGCCAATAAACTCCGCCTGCTTAAACTTTCCGATGGTGTAATCGAAGCGCTGCAGCGTCAGGATATCACTGAACGCCACGCAAGGAGCCTGCTGAGTCTGGATGATGAGTTACAGTCTGAACTGCTTGCAGATATCAGGGATAAAAACTTGACGGTCAAAGATACGGAAACAGCTGTCAAGAACCGGCTGAAGCATGTGAACGGGGAAATTGATTTTAAAGATGATGTTTCATTCATGCTGAATGATCTGAACCGTGAAGTCGAAAAGCTCAGAAACAAAGGTATGGACGTCTCCTATGACACTTCCGAGCAGAAAGAATTTCATGAAGTGAATATAAAGATATTCAAATAAAACACTCACAGGCACTTACCCCGGTGAGTGTTTTGTTTTGGTGTCACAAATGCCTGCAGGCTGATATAATGTTATATGTGATTCCAGGCAAAAATGATGGCTGCAATGCAGTTTAAGATTTACGGAGGTGACGGGCAATGGCAAAAGGACTCGATGGAATGCCTGCAGACGATCAGGATGAAACAGTTGCCATTCTGGATATTTCTGAAATCCGGCGTAATCCTTATCAGCCAAGAACAGAGTTCGATCCAGAAAAGTTAAAGGAACTGGCCGATTCCATCGCTGAGCACGGTATACTCCAGCCGATCATCGTGAGGAAATCGGTTAAGGGATATGATATCGTTGCAGGGGAACGCAGGTTCAGAGCAAGCAAACTCGCAGAAAAAGAAACCATTCCCGCAATCATCAAAGAGCTGACAGATAGACAGATGATGGAATTTGCCATCATCGAAAATCTGCAGCGGGAGAACCTGAGCCCCCTGGAAGAGGCGAAGAGCTACCGCGAGCTGATGGATGGACTGGGCATTACACAAAATGATGTGGCGGAACGGCTGGGGAAATCAAGGCCGTACATCGCCAACATGCTCAGATTGCTTAATCTGCCGCCCCGTGTCAGACAGATGATCAACGCCCGGGAATTATCAGGCGCACACGGCCGGACTTTATTATCGCTCAAAGATCCACTGCAGCTGGAAGCGGCAGCGAAAAAGGCAGTGGAAGAGGAAATGAGTGTCAGGTCACTTGAGATTTATGTAAAATCCCTGGCTGATCCGTCTGTAAGGAAAAGAAAGAAAGCATCAGATAAACCGGGCTTCGTCGTCCGGCATGAAGCGAAGCTGAAGGAACGTTTCGGAACGACTGTCGAGATAAGCAAACAGCGTAAAAAAGGAACGATCTCCTTGGAATTCAGAAATGAAGCGGAATTCAAAAGAATCATTTCAATACTGGAAAATTCATAGAATGGATGTGTAAAATTGTTTTCAATACTTAACAACACAACACCGGAATCGGTGGATTTGGGATTTGTCCAACAGATTGTGGAAGATGTAACTAACCCGGAAACATGGATGGTTATCGGCGGAAGAATCCTGACGGCTATCGTACTGATCGTCGCTGCCTTGATTCTGGTTACAATCGCCAATCGTGTCATCAACAACTTCTTCACTTATAAATCGAAAGCAAAATCCAAGATCAGAGGCAGCGAAAAACGCAATCAGACGTTGATCAATGTGCTGCAGAACGCTGCCACAGTAGTCATATGGTTCGTCATCATCATGATGATCCTGGAAACTTTCAACCTGCCGGTGCGCACATTACTGGCCGGTGCCGGAGTTGTCGGTCTGGCCGTAGGTTTCGGTGCACAGAGTCTCGTTAAAGATATGATTACAGGGTTTTTCATCATTTTGGAAAATCAGTTTGATAAAGGTGATTTTGTAAGGATAAATTCAACCGGTACGACAATCGGAGAAGGAGAGGTCATCGCCTTCAGCCTCAGATCCACTAAGATACAGGGCTGGGAAGGTGAGCTCATCGTCGTGCCAAACGGTTCAATCAGTGAAGTGGTCAACTTCTCCCGTTACAATGCGATTTCAATGCTGGACATCAACCTCTCCCTTGAGGAGGACCTTGATCAAGTGGAAGCGACTCTCAGTAAATACTTCGAAGAAAACTGGAGGAATGAAGAGACGTTGGTTTCCATGCCGGAAGTCCTTGGTCTCCAGGGTATTGAAAATGGGGAAGCAATCATGAGGATAATGCTCGAAACTGAACCAATGGAACATTTTGGTGCAACCAGACGCATGAGGAAAAGAATCAAAAACCATCTCGCAACTAAAGGAATCTATATTTCCGTCCCTAAAATGGACATTCAGGATTTTGACGTAGCTGGAAACGAATAAACGAGGGTGAATGATATGGATAAAGAATATGCCATGCATGACATAGTAGAGATGAAGAAGCCGCATCCATGCGGCAGCAAACTGTTCCGGATTACGCGTCTCGGGGCGGATATCAAGATAAAGTGCGAACAGTGCGGCCGGGTCATCATGCTGCCGCGCCGTGATTTTGAGAAAAGAATGAAATCAGTGAAGTAAAAAAATGAAATGTAAAGGTGATTATTAATGGCTCTAACAGCAGGAATCGTGGGATTGCCGAATGTTGGGAAATCCACATTATTTAACGCTATAACTAAAGCAGGCGCGCTTGCAGCAAACTATCCATTTGCCACCATCGACCCGAACGTCGGTATCGTCGAAGTGCCGGATGAGCGACTCAACAAACTTACGGAAATGGTAGAACCTAAGAAGACCGTGCCTACGGCATTTGAATTTACGGATATCGCAGGAATCGTCCAAGGAGCATCAAAAGGCGAGGGACTGGGTAACAAATTCCTGGCCCATATCCGTGAAGTGGATGCGATCTGTCAGGTTGTCCGTGCATTCAACGATGAAAATGTTACACATGTGTCAGGAAAAGTAAACCCGGTGGATGATATTGAAATCATCAACATGGAACTCATCCTTGCCGATTTGGAAAGTGTGGAGAAAAGACTGCCGCGTCTGGAAAAGATGGCGAAGCAGAAAGATAAGGATGCTATAGCGGAAGCGGCAATCCTTCAGAAAATTAAAGAAGGACTTGAAAATGACCAGGCGGTGCGCTCAATGGAATTCACTGAAGAGGAAGCGAAATATGTGAAGAACTTCCATCTGCTCACACAAAAACCGATGCTTTATGTCGCAAACGTGGCAGAAGATGATCTGGCCAGTCTTGAAGGCAATGCGCATCTGGAGAAAATCAATGAGTATGCTGGAAGAGAAGGCTCTGAAGTCATAGTCATCTCAGCGAAAGTCGAAGAAGAAATCGCAGTACTCGATGAAGATGAAAAGGAAATGTTCCTGGAAGAGCTCGGCATCAGTGAATCCGGCCTCGATAAACTGATCAAGGCATCCTATGATCTTCTGGGACTGGCAACCTACTTCACAGCAGGTGTGCAGGAAGTGCGAGCTTGGACGTTCAAAAAAGGAATGACGGCTCCGGAATGTGCCGGCATCATCCATACCGATTTCAAAAAAGGATTCATCCGTGCAGAAACAGTGAGCTATGATGACCTCGTTTCAGCGGGAAGTGAAGTTAAAGCCAAAGAAGCGGGCAAAGTGCGCCTCGAAGGTAAAGAGTACATCATGAAAGACGGCGACGTCGTTCATTTCAGATTTAATGTGTAAAATATATAATCTTAGACAGTCTTTCTCCTGGCAAGTCTGAATCAGCCGGTTGATCTGTCTCGGAGTGAGATACTCCTTCATGATGTCCCCTCCTGGTATTTACTTTCTATCTTAGTGTATACCAGCGGGACATTTTCATTTGTGATTACTTAGGACATTATCACTTGTGTTTCACAATTTAGATATAATATGTAAAAATTTATTGTAAAATGACTAAAACACTGGTATAATATCGGATTGTGAGTAATGAAAATTATTCCTTGCCTGTTTCCGAGGAACCAGGCCGTTAAAGACCATAAGGAGGTGTAGAAGATGAGAGCATATGAAATTCTATATGTAATCCGTCCTGATATCGAGGAAGATGCAAAAAAAGCACTCGTAGAGCGTTTTGATGATGTATTGACTTCAAATGGTGCGGAGATCGTCGAATCAAAAGAGTGGGGTAAACGTCGTCTTGCGTATGAAATCGAAGATTACAAAGAAGGTTTCTACCAGATCATCAAATTGAATTCTGATGTTGCAGCAACTAATGAATTCGAACGTTTAGCCAAAATCAGCAATGATATCATTCGTCATATCATTGTCCGCGATGAACAAGCAGAAAATAAGTAATTAAAAACACATTGGAGTTGATTACATGCTGAACCGTGTTGTATTGGTTGGTCGTCTTACAAAAGACCCCGATCTTAAAGTCAGTCAAAACAACATTTCCGTAGCAACTTTTACTTTAGCGGTAAACCGCCCATTCACAAGTTCGAATGGCGAACGCGGTGCCGATTTCATAAACTGTGTTGTTTTCCGTAAACAAGCAGAGAATGTCAATCAGTACTTGAAAAAAGGAAGCCTTGCGGGTGTTGATGGTAGACTGCAAAGCCGTACTTATGATAATAAGGATGGGCAGCGAGTGTTTGTGACTGAAGTAGTGTGTGACAGTGTACAATTCCTCGAGCCGAAAGGGCAAGGCGGTAATCAACAACAGCAGTACAATAATAATTCCGCAGACAGCTATACGAATGCGTATGGTAACCAGTCTACAGGATCAAGACCGGCTCCGCAGCAGCAGTCCAGACAGGACAATGCTGAGGAAAACCCATTTGCGAATGCAGATGGCCCGGTTGACATCAGTGATGACGATCTACCATTCTAATATATAGAGCTTCGGAAAACGAACCCGGCAGACGGGTCAGTATAAAATATATGAAGAGGAGGAAACATTCATGGCAGGTCCAAGAAGAGGCGGTCGCCGTCGTAAAAAGGTTTGTTACTTCACAGCCAATGGCATTACGCACATTGACTATAAAGAAGTAGACCTTCTTAAAAAGTTCATTTCAGAACGTGGTAAAATCCTTCCTAGACGTGTTACAGGTACTTCCGCGAAGTATCAGCGCCAGCTTACAGGAGCAATCAAGCGCGCACGTCATATGGCACTACTACCATATGTAAAAGAAGAACAGTAATATACGAAATTCCCAGGTCGAATAGGCCTGGGAATTTTTTATATAAAAATAAGATTGATGACTGATGCCATCAACCTTATTATGTTCAATCCTGCAATGTTGTCTTTCTGGAAATTAGAACATTTCAGAAATGACTTTCTGCTCAAGGAAATTGAGGAGATAGTCCGGACTGCCTGTCTTCTGATCTGTACCGGAGAGTTTGAATCCGCCGAATGGGTGATAACCCATTACAGCTGCTGTACAGCCACGGTTCAGGTACAGGTTGCCGACATGGAATTTTTTCTGTGCCTTGATCCAGTGTTCACGTGTGTTCGTGATGACTGATCCTGTCAGACCGTATACAGTATTATTGGCGATATCGAGCATTTCATCAAAATCTTTCGCTTTTGCGAATGCCACGACGGGGCCGAATATCTCTTCCTGCATGATGCGTGCTTTCGGGTCAAGATCTGCGAATATCGTCGGCTTGATGAAGTAACCTTTGGAGTCGTCTGTCTCTCCGCCGATCTTCAATTCGCCTTCCTCTTTACCGATGTCAATATAACCCTTGATCATATCGAACTGTTTCTGACTGATTACAGGTCCCATATATGTTTCATCTACAGGATTTCCGACAGTCAGCTCTTTTGTCAGCTCAATTGATTTTTTGAGAACTTCATCGTAGACATCCTCATGGATGACCGCACGGGATCCGGCGGAACATTTTTGTCCTGCAAAGCCGAAAGCGGAATTCACGATGGAGTCTGCTGCGAGATCCAGATCGGCATCTTTATCCACGATGATTGTATCTTTACCGCCCATCTCCGTAATGACTCTTTTCAGGAAATGCTGCCCTTCCTGAACGACTGAAGCACGTTCATTAATTCTGAGTCCTGTGCCTTTGGAACCGGTGAATGTAATGAAGTGTGTCTTATGATGGTCGACCATATAGTCTCCGATTACACCTGAATCTCCTGTAACAAAGTTCACAACGCCTTTTGGCAGACCGGCTTCTTCAAGCACTTCAATCAATTTATACGCAATCAACGGTGTATCTTCTGCAGGTTTCAGAAGGACGGTATTCCCTGCGATGATCGGTGCAACAGTCGTTCCTGTCATGATTGCGAACGGGAAGTTCCATGGCGTAATCGTGACGCCTGCTCCCATCGGCTGATAGAAATATTTGTTGTGCTCGCCTTCACGGTCAAGTACCGGTTTGCCGTCAGCCAGTTCCATCATTGATCTCGCATAGTATTCTATGAAGTCGATGCCTTCATTTGTGTCACCATCTGCTTCGTTCCACGGTTTCCCTGCTTCATATACCATCAATGCCGAAAATTCATGTTTGCGGCGTCTTATGATTGCTGCAACTCTGATGAGGAGTGCGGCGCGATCTTCAGGATCCCATTCGCTCCATGTTTCAAAGGCCTCTTCAGCAGCCTGGAACGCATCATCGATATGTTTCTGTGTCGCTTTTGAAACGTGTCCGACAACCTGTTCTTTGTCTGAAGGGTTATAGGAAGTAATCTGATCCTCCGTTTCTATATGCTCACCGCCGATGACCAGCGGCCGCTTGATACCGAGGTCATTTTTCACCTCTTCCAAAGCAGCTTTGAACGCTTTTTTATTCTCTTCTATCGTGAAATCTGTAGCTGGTTCTGCACTATATGGTACTACCATTTAAAAAATCCTCCTTGGTTTTCATTAATACTTTCAGTAATTTAATAGATTAACAATTTGGAAGTATTATCGTCCCAAAACACTCTATATATACCCGATTTTGATAAGAGTATTTATATAATATTGCTGCAAAGGGAAATTCATCAAAAATAAGTTTCTTTTCTCTCATTTTTAATAAATTTACATTAACATGTACAATGTAAATGAAAGTGTTTGTTTTTTATATTCGGAAAAGAGGTGAGATGATGATTGAAAATCTGGCCGGAGTCATGCTTTACGTAGACGATCAGGAAGAGTCGGTTGAGTTTTGGAGAGACAGTCTCGGTTTTACAGTGGTCTCAGAAGAAGAATTGCCGGAAGGGTTCAAAGCAGTCGAGATAGCACCGTACGCAGATGCTGAAACGAGGATTACGATTTTTGATAAAGCCTTCATCAAAAAACACAGTCCGGAATTAAGCCTGGACACACCATCTTTGATGTTTAAAACAGATGATATTGAGTCGTTGCACGAAGAGATGAAAAACAAGAGGATTACAGTAGGTGAGATGACGGATATGGGCGGTGGAAAGGTCTTCAATTTCGCAGACCGGGAAGAAAATTATTTTGCAGTAATGGAGACCCATTAAAATATAAAGTAACGGCCGTCAAAAGTCGGCCCGTTACTTCGTCATTAGCGCTCTTCATCATTCAGTCTGATGACCTGTTCCCCGTTAATGTCATTTTTGATGCTGTAGTCCCTGTTCCTATTATCAAAGTCTTTATCCAGAGGCTGACGGTCGCTCTCTCCAGTGTTTTTCTCTTCTTCAGGTGAAATCTCTTCAGCTATTTCGGGATGATTGTGTGTATCGACCAGGTGCTGATCTCTCCGGTCATCCATCTTATATTCGTTGATGATGGTCTTTTTATTTTTATAATGGTAATCCTCCTGCTCATTTTCAAGATAGTCCGGATCCTTGTGGCGTTCAATTTTTTCTGCATCACTTTCTTCGGTGGCCGTATTCACAGATGGATCGACCGCGATGTGCTCGTCCGTTCCTTCCCCGTATGCCAGATGCGTATCATCTTCCTGCAATTTTTCACTGTGGTCATGGGCTTCACGGGATTTATCCAATGAGAGACCCTCTTCGTTTGCCGGATTATGAATCTGATTGGCTGAGTTTTCCTGATTATTATCATATTCGCCGCTTGGAACTGCCTTATAATCATCATTATCAGTGTTTCTGTTTCCGGGATTCAGATTCGCACCGCCGGTATTTTCCCGGGGGATATCCTGTTCTATCTCTTCTTCTGTGGCAATATTCCCCGCATTGTCATCATGTGCCGTAACACCTGCAACACCGGCATTGCCTGCGGTTCCGGCTGCCGTCATATTAGTGGCATCCTTTTCCGCTTGCTCGTCAGAGTGTACAGTATCCTGACTGTCATCGGTCACAGGTTCTTTGGCGATCGAATCTGCTCCGTCACCATTTACATAAAGCAGGATTTTACCGTTGTCGAGTGCGTTTTTGAACTTCTGCTCTTCCTCATCACTCAAATCCATACCCGCCATGACACGCTCTTCTGAATCTTCGGATGAGAAGAAAGAAACAATTTTATCCCAGGCTGTGCCTTCTGCTGATTTGATATTTATATTTGTATAATCAAAGGAAGACTTTTCGAGGGAATCCCCGGATACTACGGTAATCGATTCTTCCTTTATGCCATCAGTTTTCAATTGTTCTATTCTTCCAAGCAGTTTCTCTTCACTTTCAAATGTTTCAATGTTACGCATGTCATATTCCTCCAATTTTTGTCATATATTCGAACCATATCCAAGTTATAAGATCTCCGATTTTAAAATTATATATATTAAAAGTCTACCCAAAACCGTCTGATATAAACTATTTTGGGAATTACGGACTGTCATCATACAGCCTGGAAATAAAGATTTTGGGCAGATTTTGAAAAATAAGTTGAAAAATTTGTATTTTTCGTAAAATATTGATGGAAAATACTAGTTTAAAAAGTTTAGTTAGTATACTATTAAAATGATATTACCCGCAATGCCCATCAAATTAAGGAGGTTCGTAAACAGTGGTTTAGTGTTTTAACCAAATAAAAAGTGAAGGCGGAGAGTGAAATTGCAAAGTCTGGAAAACTCGGCAATACGTTTAATTTTGTTTAACCAGTATAAGATCATGGACTTAATGACTAAAAGTACTGAAGATTTCTATTGTTACTATCAGGACATTATCGTAAACGGAATTGAAAAGAAATATCCGGTTCTTTTAGAAACGATAGAATTTGGCGGCGCGGGCGTACCAGTCAATGTATCAGAAGATGTTGAACTGATTCTGGAGATATTTTGTGAAGTGCAGAATTCGATTGTGAAATTGGATGCTGATATCCAAAAGGACATAAGAGATAACTATCATGTATATTTTGATGGATTCAATGCCAACGACGAGCTGGAACAGCCATATTATACATACAATGATTTTGTACATAAATACGAAGAAGTAAAACTGCCTGAGGCAGGTGACGGGAAGAGCGGACTCACCCTCCACCATTACAATCAAATGATGAACTGCTATGTGAAGTACCGTTCAGATGAAATACTGGACGAGGAAAAAATCAGGAATATATGTATCAGAAAAGGAGAAGAGGCCGGGGTATCTGAAGCAATTCTGGTGGATTTTACAGATTCAGGATCTTCCCAGCCGCTCCAATTGATAAAAGAGGATAAATCATATCATTTAGAACCAAAGCAGGCCGACACGGAGTAAAATTCGTCCGGTCTGCTTTTTCTATGTGGGTCATTTGTCGTTGTCATTTAAATCTGACTCTGAAGAGAAGGTTGTGCCTTCAGCTTCTTCGGCGCGCTTTTGCAATACATCATCGTCATAGAAAATCAGGAAGTTCCCCTCGCTGACTTTAAACAGATACTTCTCAATTTCATCCTCTCCAAGCTCAAACCTGTTCAGAAATCGTTCCGCAGGTTCATTGTTGGAAAGAATTTCCCGAAGGCCCCTTTCATGTGCAGCGTGACCATGGAAGTGGACCTCTGTGTAATCCAGCGCCTTGAATTCCATATCATCCCGGCCGATCAGATGTATGTCCTCTTCATAGTAATCCTCGTCCTTCAGCTGTTCTATCCTGTTAAGGACAGCCTCTTTATCGTCATACAACTCGAAATAATTCATAATGACATCCTCCCGTAAAGCTTCTGTTAAGTATATATGACTATTCCCTCCGTGCTTTCAATCCAAACACTTCTGCTCTATAATACAGAGTGTAAAGAAAGCCAAAAACTTTGTTGTATCCGTGTCGTTTTTTTGTTATCATTTATAATTAAATATTTTATTTCGTTTCATATAATCATAATAATATGGATTATGAGTTTCTAGGCTTTACCTTAAATAAAGCTACTATGAAATTACAATTGGATACACGGTCGCTGACTGTATTTTGATTGTTCCTATCATATATCTTTTTTAAGGGTGCAGTATTAAAAAATAGGAGGCAATAAGAATGTGGGAAAGGAAGTTTGAAAAAGAAGGTTTAACATTTGACGACGTACTGCTGGTACCGGCGCATTCAGAAGTATTACCTAAAGAGGTGTCACTTTCTGTCCAGCTGTCTGAGAACATCAAGCTGAACATACCGGTGCTTAGCGCGGGTATGGATAGTGTCACTGAATCTGCAATGGCAATTGCGATCGCAAGAGCGGGCGGACTGGGTGTCATTCATAAAAACATGTCAATCGAGCGTCAGCGTGATGAAGTTGAAAAAGTTAAACGTTCAGAAAATGGTGTAATTAAGGATCCGTTCTTCCTGACTAAAGAGGAGCAGGTTTTTGCAGCTGAACATCTGATGGGCAAATACCGTATTTCCGGTGTGCCGATTGTAAACAATCCTGAAGAGAAAAAACTGATCGGTATCATTACCAATCGTGATCTCAGGTTCATCGAGGATTATTCCAAACCGATAGATGATGTAATGACTAAGGAGAATCTGGTAACTGCAGATGTCGGCACAACGCTCGGACAGGCTGCTGAAATCCTGCAGAAACATAGAATTGAAAAACTCCCGCTTGTTGATGAGAATAATATTCTGAAAGGTCTCATCACAATCAAAGATATAGAAAAAGTGATTGAATTCCCCGAAGCGGCTAAAGACAGCCAGGGCCGACTGCTTGTCGCGGCAGCGATCGGCATTGCAAAAGAGACTGAGAGACGTGCAAAAGAGCTCGTTGAAGCGGGTGCAGATGCACTTGTCATCGATACAGCCCACGGCCACTCCCAGGGCGTGCTCACAGCCATCAAGGATGTCCGTGATAAATTCCCTGACGTTACACTGATTGCAGGCAACGTTGCCACTACCGAGGGCACAAGAGCATTGATCGAAGCTGGAGTTGATGTCGTCAAAGTAGGAATCGGACCAGGTTCAATCTGTACGACACGGGTCGTTTCAGGTGTAGGCGTTCCGCAGATCACTGCAGTTTATGATGCTGCGACTGAAGCGCGCAGGCACGGCAAGGCAATCATTGCAGACGGCGGCATCAAACTCTCCGGAGATATCGTCAAAGCACTGGCAGCCGGAGGGCATGCAGTAATGCTCGGCAGCCTGCTTGCAGGTACGACGGAATCACCGGGGGATACTGAAATCTTCCAGGGCAGAAGGTATAAGACATACCGCGGAATGGGTTCACTCGGCGCGATGGAGCAGGGATCCAAAGACCGTTACTTCCAGGAAGATTCGGAAGCGAAGAAATTTGTTCCGGAAGGCATCGAAGGCCGTACGGAATACAAAGGTCCGCTCAGCGATACTATCTATCAACTCATGGGTGGTTTGAAATCCGGAATGGGTTATACCGGTTCTAAAGATCTCGAAGCATTGAGAGAAGATTCTCAATTCATTAAGATCACAGGTGCAGGACTGATTGAAAGTCATCCGCATAACGTTCAAATTACCAAAGAATCTCCAAACTACACTAGATAAGAAGGGAACAGTTGAAAGATGGAAATGGCGAAAGAGCAGGAACTTATCCTTGTTATCGACTACGGCAGCCAGTACAACCAGCTGATTACGCGCCGTATCAGAGATCTTGGGGTTTACAGTGAACTCCATAATCCGAGCATCACGATTGAAGAAATCAAAGAACTCAAACCGAAAGGCATCATCCTCTCAGGAGGACCGAAATCCGTCTATGCAGATGATGCATATACAGCAGATCCGGCAATTTTCGACCTGGGTATTCCAGTACTGGGAATATGCTACGGCATGCAGCTGTTGACGCATATGCTCGGCGGAGAAGTGGTGCCTTCAAATGAGAAGGAATTCGGTTCTACCGAAATCAATATAAATACGAATTCTGCATTGTTCAAAGGGCTCTCGGAAAATGAAACAGTCCTTATGAGCCACAGTGACAAAGTGACACGCATCCCTGATGCATTCGAACAGATTGCACAGACGCCACTTTGTAAATATGCAGGAATCAGCCATAAGGAAAAAGACATTTACGGCGTACAGTTCCATCCCGAATCCAAACACTCAGTAAATGGGGACACTTTCCTTAAAAATTTCATCCGCGATATTGCAGGCTGCCACGGTGAATGGTCTATGGACAACTTCATCGACATCGAAGTCGAGAAGATCCGTGAACAGGTTGGAAACAGCAAAGTCATCTGTGCAATGAGCGGCGGCGTAGACTCTTCCGTTACCGCAGTACTGATGCATAAAGCCATCGGTGACCAGCTGACATGTATTTTCGTCGACCATGGACTGCTCCGCAAAGGCGAAGGCGACATGGTCATGGAACAGTTCGGTGAAGGCTTCAACATGAACATCATCAAAGTAGATGCCAAAGATCGCTTCCTCAGCAAGCTCAAGGGCGTATCCGATCCTGAGCAGAAACGTAAGATCATCGGCAACGAATTTATCTATGTATTCGACGATGAAGCATCCAAATTAAAAGACGCGGACTTTCTGGCACAGGGTACACTTTACACAGATATCATCGAATCCGGTACAGAGACGGCAACGACGATCAAATCACACCATAACGTCGGTGGTCTGCCTGAAGATATGCAGTTCGATCTCATCGAGCCGCTGAACACTTTATTCAAAGACGAAGTGAGACAGCTCGGCATCGAGCTTGGCATACCGGAACACCTCGTGTGGAGACAACCGTTCCCCGGGCCGGGACTCGGCATCCGCATCCTCGGTGAAATCACCGAAGAAAAACTCGAAATCGTCAGAGAAAGCGACTGGATCCTACGCGATGAAATTGCAAAAGCAGGACTCGACCGTGAAATCTGGCAGTATTTCACAGTGCTCCCTGATATCCGCTCCGTCGGGGTAATGGGTGATTACAGAACATACGACCACACAATCGGCATCCGTGCCGTAACCAGCATCGACGGCATGACAAGCGAGTTTGCAAGAATCGACTGGGATGTACTGGAGCGCATCTCCAAACGGCTCGTGAACGAAAGCAAGCATATCAACCGCGTCGTCTATGATGTAACAAGCAAGCCGCCGGCAACAATCGAGTGGGAATAACGATATATAATACTAAAACCCTTTAACTGCAATGGTTAAAGGGTTTATTTATAATATTATTTATATAAAAAGGGCAAAATGAGGGCAAATATGAAATTTATGCATGAAAATAATTCACTTCGAAAGTTAAAAATTACTAAATAATTAGATTCATTCAGGTGTTGATACAGTTATAAAACTTATCTAAATAATCTTCCACTTAAATTCTATTATATCTGAATCAGCACCATGGCTTTCTGATTCTATTTTTTTGAATACTAGTAGTGCGTATTTTCCCATCTTATTTACCACAATAGCTAAATCATCTGTTGAGTATCTTCTAAACCTATTAGAAAAATCTAGTTTTTTAAAATCTAATTGTTCAACATTGTGAAATAAATTGTGACAATTTTTGATTCGAGATACTTGTAATTGGTAATCATTATAGATTCTAGCTACATTATTATTTGCAACATCAAACTTGATGTTAAATTCGTACATTCGTTTACCAAATGTAAATTTCCCGTTGTTATTAGAAGGATTAATTTTGGCGTTACCTTCAAAATCCTCATTTTTGTAGTTCATTTCTGAATTAATTTTATTTTGATTTAGTATATTCTGATATACATTGTCGACCCAGGAGGGATTCGAAATATATTTTTCAAGCGTTAGTTTCTCTCTTGTTTCCTCATCTAAAGATAAATTTATACTTCCTTTTCTTATAAAAGAAGTTCCTTCACAATATTTTTCGTTATCCTGCTTTACAGTATAAGGTCTTTCGTTATTATCTTTTTTTATAAAAACATATCCTAATCTTTTTTTTCTCAAAACTACTTCTCCGGTTTCAATTCTAGGTCTTGGCTTTATAAACTCAAATAAATGTTGATACTCACTATCATCTGTCATCTTATTCTCTAAACCTTTTATGTATAGAGTGGCATCTACTACTCCAAATATTATGAATTTATCTTCTCCATACGCTTCTTCACTATTCAACATAGCTATTACATCTTTTACAACTTCCCATTTCTTTTTACTGCTAAGATCGTATTCTATCATCTTATAGTCAATAAAAGCTTTCTCATTAGTTTTATTATCTACAATGTCTTGAATTCTTTGTTCTATACTTTTTGTCATAAATATCACCTATCAAATTATAAAGATTTATATCTATCTGAAATAGTAAATATTTCTAATAAAATTAGATTTAATATTATGGTTAGATTAGGTATAGGAATATCTTTTTATTATTGTGGTAGTTTTTCAAGTTTATCCATCATATCCTTATCCACCTGTTCCGTTACATGTGAATATATCTGTAAAGTGGTTTTATGATCACTGTGTCCAACTCGGTCCATGATAGCTCTTAAAGATACTCCGAGTTGAGACAGCAACGATATATGAGTATGCCTTAGTGTATGTGTAGTTATGTGCTTTTCTATACCAACTGCTTTTGCTCCAGCTTGTAAACACCTATTAGCAGTCGATTTATTAATAGGGTTTCCTTTGTAGTCAGTAAAGAGGAATCCTCTGTCTTGATACTGCTCTTCCCACTGTTTTAATTTTTTGTTCTCAATAATTATTTTTTTAAGAATTTCTATGCTTCTGGATGTGATGGAAATAGTTCTGTAAGAGGATTCGTTTTTTGTAGTGTCTTTGAAGCCATACTCAGCTCCTCTTCTTTCCCAAAGGATTGTTCCATCAATTATTTCCGTCCACTTACCTTTTCGAAAAATATTCGATCACAACCATATTCATTTAAGACATCAATTTGACTATTTAAATTCTGATCTCTCGTACTGACCCTGACATAACCAATTTTGCTCATCATTTTTCCTCCTTATTTATTTCCTGGTAGGGGATTATATGTATTCTATCCTCTAATTAGCACTCACAAATCTTGGATAGCGTACAAAAACTCAATAAGTTTTTTTAAATATTATACAAAGATAATTGTACGGGTTTTTGTACTTACAATCTATAGCGAAATCAACCATATTTCATCTCCTTCCAATAAACGGTCGTTTTTTAAACTTAATTTTACATGTAGTTTTTGTCATATTAAATACTCAATTTATGCACGAATTCTCGAAAATTATAATCTAGTCTAATACATAAAGGAATGACAAGTTCTTTATTAAAAGTAGAAAGAAGGGATTGTAAAGTATGAGAAAAAAGAACCTATTGATAAGCTTGTTTTCTCTGATGATGGTCATTGTTTTATCAGCTTGTACAAGCAATGACGGAGAAGCATCTGTAGAAGATACTAGCAATGAAAAGAATTTAAATGAAGAGATGAACATGAATGAGGACAATGAAAGTTCTATGGAAGAAAATATGAATGGCTCCTCCAGTTCAGGAGAAATGAATAATGGTTCCATGGGTATGGGTAATGACCATATGGATCATGATGATGTGGTAAGTCTAATTGATTCGACAGGAGAGAACGAACTGAGTATCCCACCTGTACTCAAAAGCGACAGCAACAAAGGAACTGAGTATACAATACGCGCGCAAAAAGGAGAAACAGAAATATTTGATGGCGTTCAAACAAAAACATATGGCTATAATGACTCGTTTCTAGGTCCCATGCTTCAATTTGAAAAAGGAGATACTGTGAAAATAAACTTAATCAATGAACTCAATGAAAATACCACTTTTCACTGGCATGGATTGGAAGTGCCAGGGAATGACGATGGTGGTCCACACAATGTATTGGAGCCAGGCGAAGAGAGTACTATTGAATTTGAAGTGACACAGGAAGCTGCCACATTGTGGTTCCATCCCCACCCGGAAGGAAAAACCTCTGAACAAGTGTACAACGGACTTGCTGGGTTAATTTATATCGAGGACCAAAATTCAAAAAATCTCGAATTACCAAGTGAATATGGAGAAAATGACATCCCTCTCGTTTTCCAGGACAAAGTATTTAATGATGAAAAACAACTGAATTACAAAGCCGTAGCAAATGAAGATGGCACAGTCGGGGATACATCATTAATTAACGGCACATTGAATCCAAAATTAACTGTAGATAAAGAAAAAGTAAGGCTTCGACTTTTAAATGGATCAAATGCAAGAAATTACACCTTTAAACTAAATACAGGGGATTCTTTTGTACAAGTCGCAACGGACGGCGGGTTTTTAAATGAACCGGTCTCAATGGAAGAAATCACACTCACGCCTTCAGAGCGGGCCGAAATAATCATTGATTTTTCTAAAGTCGATGGTAATGAAAATATAGCGTTAATGAATGAAGATGGTGCCACGCTCTTACCTTTTGAAATCACAGATCAAACAGGTAAGAACATGGATATACCTGATGAAATGAATGACTTTTCAGTTACGGAAGAAGAAAAGAACCTGCCAGTGACAAAAGAAATTGAACTTTTCGGCATGATGGATCAGGTAACGATAAACGGAAAAAAATTTGATCCTGAAAGAATTGATTTTACGCAGGAACAAGGTGTTACAGAAGTATGGGAAATCTATAATAAACCTGACATGATGGGCGGCATGATTCATCCGTTTCACATCCATGGTGCTCAGTTTAAGATCCTTTCCAGGAATGGAGAAGCACCACCTGAGAACGAAAGAGGCTGGAAAGATAGTTTTTCCGTTGCCCCGGATGAGACTGTAAAAATTGCCATTCAGTTTAAAAATAAAGGCATATATATGTTCCACTGTCACATACTTGAACATGAGGACAATGGGATGATGGGACAGGTTAAAGTAGAGTAAGCTCCAAAGCTTCAATCTAATAACAAAAAAGGAACTATTTCTTGATTTTTTCTAGACGAATTACAACATTGAGTAAGTTGGAGAAGGACAATCATCATTAAAATTATGTGCAGTTTCTATGGAGTTTTACCATATCGGTTTATATGCGAAATGGATGGGAATTCAATTAATGTAAGTGCATTCAATTCTATAGGAGGGATTTATAAAGGCTCATGAACAACATCAACAACTGATTCAGACGTTACATGAATGTATGGAAGCCTGTAACCACTGTTACGATGCCTGTCTGAGGGAAGAAGACGTAAAAATGATGGCGGAGTGTATCCGATTGGATCGTGAATGTGCAGATATCTGTGCATTTTTAGAACAGGCTCTGACAAGAAATTCACCATTTTCTTCTGATCTGGCGGCAGTATGTGCCAAGGTCTGCGAAGCATGCGGCAACGAGTGTCAAAAACATGACCACGATCACTGCCAGAAATGTGCAGATGCGTGCTTCAAATGTGCAGAGGCTTGTAAAGAAATCGCCTAAGCACAACACTTAGAAAGAAGTGGTATGTCGGAACTTATTCTGGACATACCACTTCTTTTATTTCCGGTTAAGATTGTACCCAGCATTTTAACGAAAATATACATTAAGGTGTATTTGCATTATTAATTAAGAGCGCCCTTGATTTTGACAATACTTATAAGAGACGCCTTAGTTTAGACAAGGTTATAAAAAACAGTTGAGTTCGCTTAGAACCATCGTTGCAAGGAGGAGTAAACCGAATTCCCTTCAAAACAGTCATTAATGTATCTGTTAATTCATATAATAAAAAGAGCTTATCCATGCAGATTATCCATTTGAGATAGATAATCCAGTAAAGATAAGCTCTTTAATATCATCTGTTTTTATTCAACAGGTGACAATTCACTTTCTGTCACCCATTTATGATTTTCTACTTTTTCTCCAGTTGTTGTTGTGAAGTCAAGCATATATACAGTAGTGTCTTCAGCAGATTCTATCACAGCGGTTGCACCATCCATGCCTTTCATGTGATCCGCATCCAAGGTCACTTCAGTGCCGGGCTCCAGTGGTGCTTCTCCTGGACCTTCCAATTCTTCATGGATGACCCATTTATGATTCTCCACTGGGTCTCCACCAGTTGTAGGGTAATAAGTGACACTATAAGCAACAGTATCAAATGCGCCTGCAATTGTTGCTTCAGCGCCATACATACCTGGCATATGATCGGCTTTGATAATGGCTTGGCTACCCACTTCATAAGTTGGATCTTCTGCTTCCTGCAGACCGTCAGGGACTACACCAGTGCTGGACATCTGTTCAGCAAAAATGGATTGAATCGTTTCTTTCACTTCTAAAATACTGGTGCGTATATCATTAATTTCTGCTTCAGTCTCTTCAATGGATGCATCCTGGTTTTCCATTTTTTTGGTCACAGCATCCAAATGGTTGTCAGCGGCGTTTAAGCGATTCAGCAGAGATTCCAGCTTGTCCAGATACTCTTTATAGAGCTGTACTTCATCAACTGTTATAGGAGGGCCTTCGATAGATCCTTCGATTGCCTCCAGCTCAGATTGGATAGCGTCCGTTTTCTTCTCAACCTTATCCAGTCTCTTTTCAACCTTTGCTTCCCCCTGTGCTTGTCCATTGGCTTGGGGAGCTGCGTTGATGGAATCTGCCGAAACTTGTCCTGCTGAGAAACTGATTCCAGTAACGGTTGCGAGTGTGACGACTATTTTTGTAAATCTGTTATTCATTTTACATTCCTCCCTGGTATTTTTTCTAAGAGATATTTACCTTAAATGATACAAGCAATCCAATGCCTTCTAATCATTTTAAAGGGTCTTCGGAATATATAGTGGAATTACTTTCTTAATAGTTTAAAAACAACTGGTGTTTAAATCGGATTTTCTGGTGGGATGTTAGGATAATCAATAGTATTATATAAAAGTATCAATCACATACGAGTGATACTTTGGGAAAAAAATAAAATAGTCCAATTTACTTGACCGTGTACTATGGTACACGGTTTATAATATTCATGGGGTGAAATAAGATGATTTATCGCATTAGTGAGTTTGCAGATAAATGTGGAGTTAATAAAGAAACGATCAGATATTACGAGCGAAAAAATTTATTACAAGAACCTCACCGAACGGAAGCTGGTTATCGGATATATTCATATGATGACGTTAAGCGTGTTGGGTTTATTAAACGAATACAGGAACTTGGTTTTTCTTTAAGCGAGATTTATAAATTACTTGGTGTTGTAGATAAAGATGAAGTTCGTTGTCAAGATATGTTCGAATTTGTTTCTAAAAAACAAAAGGAAGTGCAAAAACAAATAGAGGATTTAAAACGAATTGAAACTATGTTAGACGACTTAAAACAACGATGTCCAGATGAAAAGCAATTACATTCGTGTCCAATAATAGAAACATTAACATGAGAGATTAATTAACGAAAGGAGCTTTTTTATGAATAAATTTAAGGTAAACATTTCAGGAATGACTTGTACGGGTTGTGAAAAACACGTAGAATCAGCACTTGAAAAGATAGGTGCTAAAAATATTGAGTCTAGTTATCGTCGTGGTGAAGCAGTATTTGAACTGCCCGATGATATTGAGGTTGAAAGTGCAATAAAGGCGATTGATGAAGCAAATTACCAAGCCGGAGAAATTGAAGAAGTATCATCACTAGAAAACGTGGCGTTAATTAATGAAGACAATTATGACCTTCTTATTATTGGTTCTGGTGCTGCTGCCTTTTCTTCGGCAATTAAAGCTATAGAATACGGTGCAAAAGTTGGAATGATTGAGCGTGGAACGGTTGGGGGAACCTGTGTGAATATTGGCTGTGTTCCGTCAAAAACTCTTCTTAGGGCAGGGGAAATCAATCATTTATCAAAAGACAATCCGTTTATAGGTTTACAAACATCCGCTGGAGAAGTGGATTTAGCTAGTTTAATCACGCAAAAGGATAAATTGGTGAGCGAACTTCGGACTCAAAAATATATGGATTTAATTGATGAATATAATTTTGATTTAATTAAAGGTGAAGCAAAATTCGTTGATGCTAGTACGGTTGAGGTCAATGGGGCAAAGTTATCTGCAAAACGCTTTTTAATTGCAACAGGTGCATCGCCTTCGTTGCCCCAAATTTCAGGACTTGAAAAAATGGACTATTTAACTAGTACAACACTTCTTGAGTTAAAGAAAATACCAAAACGATTAACTGTAATTGGTTCAGGATACATTGGAATGGAGCTTGGACAACTATTTCATCATTTAGGTTCAGAAATAACGCTTATGCAAAGAAGTGAGCGACTTTTAAAGGAGTATGATCCTGAGATTTCAGAGTCAGTTGAAAAAGCGTTAATTGAACAGGGTATAAACCTTGTCAAAGGGGCAACTTTTGAGCGTGTTGAACAAAGTGGAGAGATAAAAAGGGTTTACGTAACAGTAAATGGCAGTAGAGAAGTCATTGAATCAGATCAGTTACTTGTTGCCACTGGAAGAAAACCAAATACGGATTCTTTAAATTTAAGTGCAGCAGGTGTTGAAACTGGAAAAAATAATGAAATCCTGATCAATGATTTTGGTCAAACAAGTAATGAAAAGATTTATGCAGCAGGAGATGTGACTTTAGGACCACAATTTGTATATGTAGCAGCCTATGAAGGTGGAATTATTACTGATAATGCTATTGGTGGATTAAACAAAAAAATAGATTTATCGGTAGTTCCTGCTGTTACGTTTACGAATCCGACGGTTGCAACGGTTGGTTTAACAGAAGAACAAGCAAAAGAGAAAGGGTATGATGTGAAGACATCTGTATTACCTTTAGATGCTGTTCCAAGAGCAATTGTAAACCGTGAAACAACCGGTGTATTTAAACTAGTAGCAGATGCAGAAACACTAAAAGTATTAGGGGTTCATATTGTATCTGAGAATGCAGGAGATGTCATCTATGCAGCATCATTAGCTGTTAAATTTGGCTTAACGATAGAAGATTTAACAGAAACCCTAGCACCATATTTAACAATGGCTGAAGGGCTAAAATTAGCTGCACTTACGTTCGATAAAGATATTTCGAAATTATCTTGTTGTGCAGGCTAAGGGAACTTTTTTACAACTCCCTATTCAAGTGAACCAGCTAATGCTTTAAGGGATTTTCTAAGTGCATTTGTGGTCACAAAAATAATTTAACACTGATGATTTCGACATCAAATCTATAATTGATACCTTAACACCGCAGAGTAATAAAGGATGAATAATATGTCAGACTTATTATCCCTACCAGACATTAAAACAATAGAACCGCCACAAGAAAATGAAACCGATATGATGTTTAAAGTTGAAGCAGTCGGACCACCTGAACGTTGTCCTGAATGTGGTTTTGACAAGTTGTACAAACACAGTTCAAGAAATCAACTAATTATGGATTTGCCCATTCGTTTAAAGCGAGTGGGCTTACAATTGAACCGTAGACGATACAAGTGTCGTGAATGCGGATCTACCTTCTGGGAACGCCTAATATCTGTAGATGAAAAGCGTAGTATGACCAAAAGGCTTTTAAAGTCCATTCAAGAGCAATCCATGTCTAAGACCTTTGTAGAAGTCGCAGAAAGCGTTGGTGTTGACGAGAAAACCATTAGGAACGTTTTTAAGGACTATGTGGCACTCAAAGAACGTGAATACCAGTTTGAAACTCCTAAGTGGCTTGGGATAGACGAGATACATATTATCCGTAGACCTCGGCTTGTATTGACTAATATTGAACGCAGGACTATTTATGACATCAAGCCTAACCGTAACAAGGAAACAGTCATCCAACGTCTTTCAGAAATCAGTGACAGGACTTACATTGAGTACGTCACAATGGATATGTGGAAGCCCTACAAAGACGCAGTGAACACTATCCTTCCACACGCTAAAGTTGTCGTAGATAAGTTTCATGTAGTTAGAATGGCTAATCAAGCCTTAGATAACGTCAGAAAGTCTTTGAAAGCCCATATGAGCCAAAAAGAAAGACGTACCCTTATGCGTGAAAGGTTTATCCTTCTAAAGCGTAAACACGATCTAAATGAACGTGAATCATTCCTCTTAGATACTTGGTTAGGTAATCTTCCTGCTTTAAAAGAAGCCTATGAACTCAAAGAAGAGTTTTACTGGATATGGGATACTCCTGGTCCAGATGAAGGTCATCTTCGTTATAGTCAATGGAGACACCGTTGTATGTCCAGCAACTCTAAAGACGCATATAAAGACCTCGTGAGAGCCGTAGACAACTGGCATGTCGAAATATTCAACTACTTTGATAAAAGGCTCACTAATGCTTATACGGAGTCAATTAACAGCATTATTAGGCAGGTAGAGCGAATGGGTAGAGGTTACTCGTTTGATGCCTTACGAGCCAAAATCCTTTTCAATGAGAAGCTCCATAAAAAGCGTAAGCCACGATTTAATTCAAGTGCTTTCAATAAAGCTATGTTATACGATACTTTCAATTGGTATGAAGTGAATGATCACGACATTACAGACAACTTTGGTGTCGATTTTTCCACACTTATTAAGAATTTGGAGAAGGGTGATTTATAAGCCCTTTTCCACCATAAAATCCGAATACCCATTTTAAATTTCTATTGATTCACCTTCCTGAAAAAGCATCACCCCCTTTTGTAACTGTGATACTCTTCCCTTTTAGAAGAACACGCATGGCTCGAGATTAAAAATGCTTTAATGCGCATGCCCTTCTTCCCCATCATTACGGTGTTTAAGAAATACATACTCCCCTATGAAGATGATGATAATGAAAATGATGGAGACGACAACAATCAGCCAGTCATTCATCAGTTTGACCCACATAAAAGCTGCCAGTACAATTCCATCAAGTATGAATGCGGTCATGACAATGACTGGATTTGCATCCACCTTATCCCTCAGATGTTTAAATACACCCCAATGCACAATCATATCCATCACAAGATACAATATGGCCCCGACTGAGGCGATACGACTGAGGTCGAAAATGACGGCCAGTACCATCGCAAGTACAATTGTGTATACCAGCGTATGCTTTTGAATCCGTCCTGGCATGCCAAAGTGCTTATGTGGAATCAGCTTCATATCTGTCAGCATGGCAAGCATGCGTGACACCGCAAAGACACTGGCAATAATACCGGATACTGTTGCGATGATCGCAATGCCGACGGTAAACCATACAGCGTAGTTTCCAAATGCTGGCCTTGCGGCTTCTGCAAGCGAGTAGTCTCTGGCTGCAATGATTTCGTTTAACGGCAGATTGCTGGATACCGCCCATGCAACCAGCAGATACACAAAAAGACTGATGGAAATGGATGCGACAATCGCCCGGCCGATATTCTTATGGGGTTTAACGATTTCAGAGCCACTGTTAGTGATCGTCGTAAACCCTTTGAACGATAGGATGGTGAGTGCCACAGCTGCAATCATGCTGGTAATAGTTGCGTCTTCCGTACTTCCACTGCCCTCTGCGGGTGTAATGGAAAAACCGGCGACCCATAACCCGCCCATCGCAAAGACGACAAGTCCAATTATTTTAAGCAGGGACACAATCGAAGTAAACGTCTGAATGAAACTGTTGCCAGAAATATTAACCAGGAATGCAAAGAGCAAAAGACCAACAGCGAGCACAGGCACCAGGTAGCTGGTTGCATCCATATTGAAAATCTGCAACGTATAGGTACCGAAAGTACGAGCCACGAGACTCTGGTTGATGACCATGGATACGGCCATCAGCATCGCTGCAGAAGCAGTGACGGTACCCTGACCATACGCTTTTGCCAAAAACATGCCGATACCCCCTGCTGAAGGATATTCATTGCTCATCTTGACATAGGAATACGCACTGAATCCAGTTACAATCCCTCCGACGACAAACATGATCGGGAACCACATGCCGGCAAGTGCGGCAACCTGACCCAGCAATGCAAATATTCCGGCACTGATCATAACCCCTGTCCCAAGACCGATCGCACCAGTCAGAGATAAGCTGTCTTTTTTATATTCGCTCATTAGCATCACCTCAGAAATAATAGTCTCTAAAACATATGCCCATGGTTTGTGCAGTTAGTGTGCAGTTTTTAAAATATTTCAAATTAATTTTAGCAATGTGCTCAAAATCTACATTTTTAAGCAATCGATAATATGAGAAAGCTACTTTCTAATCCACTTGTAGCCCACGCCCCATACTGTGTGAAAATAATCATCGATGGGAAAACCCACTTCCCTGATTTTTTCCCGCATGTTTCTAACATGTGAATCCACAGTCCGGCCTTCAGTTTCTGAATACATCCCCCACACCAGGTCGATCAGTTGATTTCTGGAATATACCCGCCCCGGGTTCTGCATAAGCAACCCAATCAACGAGAATTCTTTGGGGGTCAACTTGATATACTGATTCTTATAGGACAGTTCGAATCGATCCCTATCCCATAGCAGTCCATCCATCTCAACATGGTTGCCAGGTTTCGCTCTCCTTAATAATGCATTCATCCGTGCAACGAGTTCTTCTTCATTGAAGGGTTTTGTTATATAGTCATCTGCCCCCAATTTGAGGCCTTTGACGATATCTACCTTCTGCTCCCGTGCAGTCACCATGATGATGGGTACATCCGAATGCTGACGGATTTCTCTGCATACGCTCCACCCATCCATGTCAGGCATCATGATATCGAGCAGTACAATATCGAATCTTTCTTCTTCGATGTATTGGAGCCCTTCTTTCGGCCCCAGCGCTTTTCTACAGTCGTAATGGTAGGGTTTCAAATACAAAGCCAGCAATTCCAGCATTCTCTCTTCATCATCAATCAATAATACCTTTTTCATACGTATCCTCCTTCGGCAAAGATATGTTGAAAGCCGTTCCCTCGCCTGGTTCACTTTCAACTTCCATCCTGCCGGTGTGAAGTTCCACAATTTCTTTGGCGATTGTCAACCCAAGACCAGAGCCCCCCTTGGAACGGGACCTGGATTTTTCTGCACGATAGAGCCGCTCAAATATATACGGCATATCTTCTTCGGCAATGCCTTCCCCTGTATCCGAAATAATCGTTAAGACCTCATTTTTATTCTGAACCACTTCCAATCTGACATGATTTCCACGGGGTGTATATTTAATGGCATTATCGAGTATGTTCAACAACACTTGTTGGATTCTTTCCGGGTCAATGGTAATGATCACATTATTTGGACAGGAATATGAAAATTCTATATTTCGTTCTTCAATTGCCGGATAAATCCGTTCCACGATCTTTTGGATCAGTGCATCAAATTCCACTTTTTCTTTTTTTATGGCAAATTCATTCTGATCTATTTTGGCCAACTCGAACAATGTTTTTATCAGTCCGGCCAGGTGCTCTGTCTCCTCCTGGATGATCTGTGTATATCTGATTCGATCTTCCTCGGATGTGGTGTCCCGATTGATGATATCTGTGTATCCTTTTAAATAGGTCAGTGGCGTACGGAGTTCATGGGAGACATTCGCCAGGAATTCATTCCTCTCGTTTTTCAAACGCTTAAGATCTTTTGATAAGTGTGTGATAGCAGTCGCCAACTCTCCGAGTTCGTCTTTTCGACTGGTGGATAATTCCACTTCATGGTTGCCTCTATTCAACTCTTCTGTGGCTTTTTTCATTCTGACCAATGGTTGTGTAATGACCTTTGAAAGCACAATCACCGTAATGATGGTTAAAATGACAGTTATTACTCCGATAATTAAGAATTGCCGACTGAGATTGCTGATGATTTCTTTGATATGATCGCTGTCGGCAAACATGAATACATGCCCACTATGTGTACCATCCATGATAATCGGGCTATCTGTCGCCACATATTTTTCATCTGCCCAATCCGACTCCAGTATGACGCCCTCATCCGGCACTTGGTCATCATCTGTATGCCCGATCACCGCTGTCATTTCCGGTTCCATCGGGTTGGAGCTGGTAACCACTTCTCCATTCCGGTCTGTAATGACGACAATAAAATCAGATTCGGATTCCATGATGGCGACATGCTCCAAGGTTGATGAGGTGTAGTTTTCTTCCAACACATCCCGATGGGTATTCCCACGGGCCAGCAAATCCCCCATCACGTCATCGACACGATCATTGACCAGGTTTGTATATAATATGGAGAATAATATGATTTCAACAGTGATAATTACTACAAAAAATAACAACCCTATCTTCAAAGATAATTGATTTAGCATCACAGCCTCCTCTCTTCGACAATAATACTTTGAGTGCCTAACAACAGAGTAAAAAGATGACCTCAAAACTTATGCTTATCTGGTTTGACTCTCATTTAGAACTTTCTCCCATGCAATTGACCCGGCGTCAGAGACATATACATCGCCGTTTACGGTATAGATGGCCAGTTCTTTTTCATTCTGTCGGTTTCGAGCAATATATGCAATTCCATCATTCTTCAATTCCGGTGTATCAATGATGGCTTCTTCGTCATTTTTAACATTTCTTCTGTGAAGTTCAACATTTTCGTTATTTATCGCATAATATAAATCGTCCCCATAAAAATATACGGTCATTCCTGCCTCCCTTGGATCTGTTAATGCTTTAAACTGATTTCCACCATCCTCTGACAGATAGATGCCGGTAGAAGTCGCTGCTGCAACAAAGTTGGAATCTGACGGATGGATTGCCAATGATAATACGCCCCCTTGAAGGCCCTCCGCATCTGCTTGTTCCCAACTTTCTCCATCATCAGTACTTTTATAAAAACCTCGGCCCAGCGCTGAATTTGGTTCAGGATTCAACAGAAAAATATCATGGCTGTCGTATCCTACCGCCATGGCATGGTAATCCGTTTCTCCCTCGAATTGGATATGTTCAAGTGTCCTGCCACCATCAAAACTACGTTGAATACCAAAAGGGTTGGGAATATCGGAATCTCCACCTGGATGCCCGGAAGTATAGAATCCTTCATCTACAGCATTGAATCCCATATAATCATTGTAGTTCCTGGTGGTTTCATGCCATCCCCCGTCACGGAATATTTTCAAACCGCCATGGGTCGCCAGATATAATCCATCATCCCCACCAGCATACCCCATTCCGTGCACATGTTCTATTTTGCCGTTAAAGGCTTCTTCGAATTCACCTGTTCCGTCGCTACTGCATCCCGCTAGAAATATCGCTGATACTATCATTGCATTAATCATTAACTTTCTTGATACCATAGTCGTTTCCTCCTGCCTCTATTCACTAATTAACTTGGAAGCTCTCAACCATTTTATTATTTAAATATCGATTTTTAGTGCAGATTCTAATAAGGATATGACATGTTGTATCTAAGTTATGAAACTCTACATTGAAAACCTAAACATATATTTATAAACATTACTCTCTAATATTTGCTAATTACATCCACTTTTCATTGAATCTGCACTTAAACTGCACATTCTAAGGGTATGGTTTTAGTATCTCAAAAAATTGGAGGCTAGGTAGATGAGACAATTTCAAAGAATTTCTTTATCAGGTGCAATGATTTTCGCATTAGCGTTGGGGCTTAGTCCAGGAGCAGCAAATGCAGGTAGTACAGATACTGCCGCCCATGAAGATGGAAGTTATTACTACTACGAAGTCGATGCGCATGGAAACAAGACGCAGTACATTGATGGTTTGACTGAAAAAGAATTGGAAGATGAATTGGGTTACCCTTATAACGGAGCTCGTAGCCACTACTACTATGAAGTCAATGAAGATGGGGACAAGACGAAATACATCAATGGTCTGACAAAGGAAGAGCTGAAAGAAAGACTGCACCATTATAATATGCAGTCCGAATCCCATTCTGAGGACCACATGAATATGCAGTCCGAGCCACATTCCGGTGGACATATGAACCATTCCGCTGGGGAAATGTCGAGTTCTGGTGAAGTGCCTGAAGATTTGAAAGAAGCAGAAAATCCTACATACGAAGTAGGGAGCCAAGCAATTATTGAAGCCGATCACATGCAAGGCATGGAGGGCGCTGAAGCAACCATCTCCGGAGCCTTTGATACAACGGTTTATTCCGTATCGTATACACCAACAAATGGTGGAGAACCAGTAGAAGATCATAAATGGGTCATCCACGAAGAATTGGAAAATCCGGGTGAAGCCCCATTAGAACCAGGGGATGAGGTAGTAATGAATGCCACGCATATGGAAGGTATGGAAGGTGCCACTGCTACGATTGATTCAGCTGAACAGACAACAGTTTACATGGTAGACTTTGTCACAACAGATACTGGAGAAGAAGTACAAAATCATAAATGGGTAATTGAAAGCGAATTGGCGCCTGTTGAATAACTCTAAATATTTTCAACGATGAATAAAGAGTCTATCCAAAACGGATAGACTCTTTACTATTGGCCATATGTTATTAATCCAATATACCAAAATGTTAAAAACAAGTGAGAAAATTTATAAAATTAAGAAGGAAGTCGAAATTGCAATCGCCTTCCTTCCATAATATATTGCATAATTTTTACTTCTTATAAAAAATATTATCTCTATAATACTTCAAATAAGTTTACTTTAATCCATTTCGAATCGATGTAGCAATTGCGCATTGATTGCTACGATGATGGTGCTTAAGCTCATCAGTATTGCACCGACAGCCGGGCTGAGTACAATTCCCCAAGGAGCCAGAACGCCTGCAGCCAATGGGATGGCAAAAATGTTGTAGCCGGTTGCCCATATCAAGTTCTGAACCAGTTTATTAAAGGTCCGTTTGGAAAGGCTGAATATGGCCAGTATATCTTTCGGATTGCTGTCCACAAGAACGATATCTGCACTATCCATAGCGATATCTGTCCCTGCCCCTACCGCAATTCCAACATCTGCTTTCGTCAAGGCCGGCGCATCATTAATACCGTCCCCTGTCATTGCAACAACTAAACCACGCTTTTGAATCTCTGTCACTTTCTCTGCTTTCTGATCCGGCAAAACTTCTGCATATACTTCATCAATACCAATTTGTTCTGCAACGTAGTTCGCCACCTTCCGGTTGTCTCCAGTGAGCATGATGGCCTTAATATTTCGCTTATGCAATTGTTCAACCGTCTGTTTGGAGCTTTCTTTGATTTTATCTGCCAATGCGATGGCGCCTGCCAGCTCTTCATCAATGATTAGGAACACAACCGTCTTTCCCTGTTCGGACCATTTGTTGAATTTCCGATCATCAAAGGTGATATCTTGTTTACTGATATATCCAGGACTCACAACTTTGATATTCTTCTTATCGATTGTCCCTTCAATTCCCACACCAGTAATGGAATTGAAATGAGTCATTTCATGCAGTTTCAGTTTTCTTTCCATTGCTTCATTGAGTATTCCCGTAGCAATGGGGTGCTCAGAGTCATTCTCCACTGTCGCTGCATAGCTTAGTATCTTATTTTCATCCATATCACTGAAAGTTTGCACGTCTGTTACTCCAAATTTACCTTCAGTCAACGTACCAGTCTTATCGAAAATTACTGCGTCAATATTACGTGCCCGTTCGAACTGAGGACGTTTGCGGATCAACAGACCATGCTTTGCAGATAAAGCAGTAGAAACAGAGATGACCAGGGGCGCTGCGAGACCTAAAGCATGCGGGCAGGTGATAACCATGACGGTCACTGTTCTTTGTATGGCCGTATCTACAGTGGCTCCGATACTTATCCAAACAATAAAGGTGATAATACCAGCAGCCAAAGCGATATAAAACAGCCATTTGGCCGCCTGATTCGTGATGTCCTGCGTTTTGGATTTTGTCTTCTGGGATTCTTTGACCATTTCGATGACCTGGTTCAAGTAGGACTCATCCATCAGTTTTTCTACTTCTATTGTAAGTGAGCCTTCCCTATTGATCGATCCACCGATGACCTCGTCATTAACAGATTTGGTTACGGGAACGGACTCACCTGTCAGCATGGATTCATCGATTTGGGATTTTCCTTTAACGATCTTTCCATCCAATGGCATCTTTTCTCCCGGTTTGACCAAGAGCAGATCCCCTGCTTTGATAGCATCAACCTGCACTTCTTCCGTCTCACCATTCTCAGCAATACGATTTGCTGTGTTCGGCATCAAGGATGCAAGTGACTCCAGAGCTTTGGATGCATTATTGATCGATCGCATTTCAATCCAGTGGCCTAGAAGCATGATCAGTACCAGGGTTGCCAGTTCCCAGAAAAGCTGCTCCCCATTAAATCCAAATACAACAGCCAGACTGTAGAAGAATGCGATGGAGATGGCCATGGCAATCAGTGTCATCATCCCGGGTTCTCTGTTTTTCAGTTCATCAAAAGCACCCTTGAGGAAAGGCCAACCGCCATAGAAATAAACGAATATGGACAGGGCAGCTAGAATATAGATATCCCCTGTAAAGCTCCAGTCGACGCCCATGAAATCCTGAATCATTGGAGACAGGAGAAGGATCGGAATGGTGAATATTAAAACAACAAAAAACTTATTCCGGAATTCCGTCACCATATGTCCGTGATGGTCATGTGCACCGTGCCCATGATTATCGTGCTCATGTTCATCATGAGACTCATCGTGATTTTTATGATCATGATGGTCGTGATGGGTATGCTCTTCCTGACTATGATGATTGTGATTTTCCTCCTGGTCAGAATGTGGCTCTTTTTTGCGATGATTCATTCTATCACTCCCTAACTTTTATCTCGCTTTCATTATACCCTGTGGGGGTATAATGAAGCAAGTAGACGATTCCAAATATTGAATTTTATACGAGGATATATTCAACATAGCATACGACTCATCGAGTAATTCATATTGAATTTAAATATAAAAAATCTCTGAACACCTTGAAGATGTTCAGAGATTCAGACCGGGAATAACTACTTCAATTGCAAGTCGGTCAAACAAGTACTATCCCCTTCGAAAGTGGAAAAAGCGTACTCAGCATGTTTGTTTTGATAACTAATTTCTATGGTATATTGTTTATCTCTGGGTAACCAGAAATCCATAAAACCATTTTCAAGTGTTGTTACTGTTTCATCAAAATGGACCTTACCTTGTTCATCTGTAATCTTTACATCCATCTCTTCATTTACCAGCTCACCCTGGCACCCAGTCAGACTATGGAATTCACATGGATGCGTATATGTAAGATAAGGTGCTACCGATATAAAAAACTCATCTTCGGGAAGATTATAGATATCTTCCTCTCCACCATCTTGAACAATAAGGTCCTTATCATTTATTGATGCCGATTCTACGATATTACTGGCACTCAGCTGTGATACGAATTCTTTAACATTTGTTTCATTCGAGGCTGGATCATTGGCACATCCTGCCAGAATAATCGTTAAACCCAGTAAAGCTGGCATTAAATATTTTTTCATTTGACTACCTCCCACCGTTTAATTATATCAAGCTTATTCAAGTACATTTTTCAAGATTATAGCAACTATATGAATTATGGATAAAGATGCAACAAGAACAATAGATATTTTACTTCTTATCTTCTTTGAGTGATTTAGACCAAATTAAAACTTATCTATTGAAAATATAATCTCCATTAAGACGAATTTTTCACTTTCATATTTGCAACTAGAATCCTTGAAAATCGCCAAAGAATGGCTGAAGCCAAATAATGATTTGAGTCAATCCATCAAAGTAAAGAAGGACACCCATCAATATCATAACGACGCCACCGACCTTCATAATTACGTTTGAGTATTTCAACATCCAACGGGTACGTGAGACAAAAAAACTCAAAATGAAGAATGGGACTGCAAATCCAAGACAGTAAACAATCATTAAAATTAAAGCATTATTTGGTGCCGTTGCACTCATTGCAAAAATAGCGCCAATAATTGGACCATTACACGGTGTCCATCCGGCACCGAATGCCGTACCTATAAAAATTGAACCTAAAAATCCAGAGGGCCTGTTTTTAAAATGTATTTTTCTGTTTTTCATCAGAAAATTAAAGTTTAAGACACCTGTAATAATCAGCCCGAATATAATGATTAAAATAGAACCGAGCTGTCTAATCAAATTCGCGTGCTCAATCAGTAGCCCACCTAAAAAAACCGTACCGAAACCTAGTGCGATATACACTAAGCTGAAGCCAATGAGGAAAAAAAGTGTATGTAATATCGCTCTTACATTAAATTTTTGATTTTCCACTTCATTATAGCTCATACCTGTTATATATGAGACAAAAGCAGGAAAGACCGGAAGCACACAGGGTGAGACAAAACTTAAGACCCCGGCTCCGAATGCAAGGAGAAATGTTACCTCACTGCCCATGCAAACACCTCCATTTATAATCCATCTTAACAGATAAGATAAGGATAGTTTCACACTGTTAGCTAATGTTTAGGAACTTTCTATGACATTTGAATCAACTACCCAAGATCTCGTGTTCTCGATGTCTTTCTAACTCGTTCTTCACTTAAAAAAGGTATTATTATAATTCAGAGTGTTGAAGTAACTTTATATAATCACATTTGTATTTTTACCGTAGATCCTAAATAGACAACACTAGAGTGTCTCTTTCACCGATGAATTGCATATATTTTAAATACTATTTTGCACATACTACTTTAGAACCCAGCTTGTCTTCTTACGAAGACAAGCTGGGTTCTTTAATTATAATGCAAATTATCGTCTGAATTAGTGCAGAATAATTACGAAAGTGACAGAAGGGGTAACCGGATGTGAATCGGTGATTAAAATTTAGCAGACCTTTGTCTTAAATCTGGGTGTGACTTTTGACTTTATTTTGCACTTATTTAAGTGATATTTTGCACTAAAATTAAGCCGATATCTCACATTAAAAGAGAGATATCGGCTTATAAAATTTTCTATTAAAATAGGAATGAGAACAGAGCGTTGAATGTGCCATTTTCAAATAGGATATAAATTCCTAATCCTATAAAGACGATTGGAACGATCCAACGTTCATATTTTTCGATTTTATCTGAAACAAAATTCAAGGAAGCCAATCGATAGCTGATTAGACATAGAACACCAACCATGATCATGAAAACAATGACGGCAATAATGATTTCCATCATATTTAAAGTCGTAAAGTACGGTATATAGATAGCGAAATCATCCGCACTGGAAGCCAGTACAATGAAAGTGACCGTTATGAATAATTGATTGAATCTGCCTGAAGAGAAAAGGGAGAGAATGTTGCCTTCATCTTCGTCTTCTTCACCTTGAATCCATATTTTTATACCCAGGTAAAGCGGCAGCAGTCCAAGCAGTCCGATTATCCATTGTTGGGGAACTAGATTAGCAACGCCCAATGACACCAGAAGACTCGCGAGTATAATAATGACTGTCCCAATATATTGTCCAATCCAGATATATTTGATCTGGTTCCTTTTCTTTATTTGCGAAAACAGAAGAATCAATATGACGAGATAGTCGATTCCTGTCGCTACATAGACGGCAGCAGCTGTAAATACCGTTACAATCATTTTTCCAACTCCAATATTTGGACATCAGTACTTTTATTTATCTGGGAAGAACCCAAGCTTAATTCATCTTCCTTCACACGCATAAGCCTCAAGCCATTCAAGGCCACCACTAAAGTGGCACCCATGTCCGAGAGAATCGCAATCCATAGTGTCAGCCATCCTGGGATGACCAACAATAGAGCAATCAGTTTGATTCCAATGGCAAAAGCGATATTCGCTTTGATGATGTTCAATGTTTTACGGCTAAGTTTGATGGTAAAGGGCAGTTTCCTCAGGTCATCGCCCATTAAAGCGACATCTGCTGTTTCAAGAGCGGTATCTGTACCGGCGCCACCCATAGCGATACCAACGGTGGAAGCTGCCAGCGCTGGGGCGTCATTGACCCCATCGCCGACCATGCCTACATGACGATAATCAGTTTTTAGTTGCTTGATTACGTCTAGTTTATCCTGCGGGAGCAATTCAGATTGAATATCTGTGACACCGACATGTGAACCAATCGCACGGGCAGTACTATGATTATCTCCCGTAAGCATGACTGTTTTTTCGATGCCTGCCTGATGCAGATTCTGGATTACCACTTTACTTGATTCGCGGACTTCATCCGCGACTGCAATAATTGCCTGAACTGTATTTTTCGTTCCTGCAACCATAACGGTCTTACCTTGTTCTTGAAGTGTTTTGACATCACTTTTAATTGCATCATTGAAATTAGCTGCCTCCATCTCTTCAAATAATGCCGGACTGCCAACATAATACATTTCATTATTGATTTTACCCCGTATCCCTTTGCCTGTAATGGAAGAAAAGTCTTCGACAAAGATATCAGAATAAGGAAGGTTATAACTGTCTGCCTTCTTTATAATAGCGGATGCCAATGGATGCTGGGAACGATCTTCCAATGCTGTGATGGCTGCCAGCATTTCCTTTTCATCAACTGCATTGTCGATTAAACGATAATCGGTTACAACCGGGACGCCTTTTGTGAGTGTGCCGGTCTTATCAAATGCAATGGCTTTTAATCCACCCATTTCTTCGAGGTAAACCCCCCCTTTTATAAGGATTCCCTTCTTGGCAGCATTTCCGATTGCTGAAACAATCGCTATCGGCGTGGAAATCACCAATGCGCATGGACAACCTACAACGAGGACCGCTAACCCCTGGTATACCCAAGTAGACCAACTGGCACCGAAAAATAACGGCGGTACAATCGCAACCAGCACTGCGACACCCATAATGATGGGTGTATAATATTTTGCGAATTTATCAATGAATGCCTGGGCGGGGGCACGCTCACCCTGTGCTTCTTCCACCAGATGAATGATTTTGGCAATGGTCGTATCTTCAACCAATTTAGTGATTTTAACTTCCAGTAAGCCTTCTTCGTTCAGCGTCCCTGCAAACACTTCATCATCGAGCGATTTTTCAACCGGCACTGATTCACCTGTGATTGCTGCCTGGTTGATTGCAGAGTAGCCATTGACAATTACGCCGTCCATAGCAATTTTCTGTCCAGGCTTAACAATCATGATATCGCCCACAGCAATATCATTGACGTGCACTGTCATTTCCTGTCCGTTGCGTCTGACAAGTGCCTCTTTAGGAGCAATATCCATCAATGAACTGATGGATTGCCTTGCTCGATCCATCGAGAAACGCTCCAACGCTTCGCTGATGGCAAACAAGATGACAACAATGGCGACCTCAGCCCATTCTCCGATGATGACACCGCCAATCACTGCGACTGTCATCAGGGTTCTCATATCGAATTCAAACCGGACTAAATTCTGGAGTCCGGTTTTCAGCATTGAAGTTCCTCCAATGAGCATTGAAGTGACAAATAGTAATGGTGTAAGGATATTGTCATTGCCATTCACAAACATGGAAATAAAACCGAAAGCGATAAATAGTAGCGAATAGAGCAGGGTGCTGTGTTTTTTATAAAATGGAAGGGAGGCTTCCTTCTCTTTTTTGTCCTGTCCACTTTCTTCCCGAGCTCTCTCAGGCACCACTTCGAGATTTTCAAATGCACCGGCTTCTTCTAATTCTTCAATTGTTGCCGATCCATATACAGAAATTTTTGATGCCCCAAAATTGACTTTCGCATCTTGAACTTGGGGTAATTTCTTCACATTCCCTTCAAATGTGCCGGCACAATTTGCACAAGAAAATCCTTGGACACGGTAGACTTTTTTCTCTTTATTAACCTCTGTTTGCGCTTGACGTCTAGGCTTTTCAGGTGACACTTTTAAATTTTCAAATGCACCGGCTTTTTCTAATTCTTCGACTGTTGCTGATCCATATACAGAAATTTTAGATGCACCAAAATTCACCTTTGCATCTTGAACTTCGGGTAATTTTTTCACATTCCCTTCAAATTTCCCTGCACAATTCGCACAAGAAAACCCTTGGATGCGATAGACGTTTTTCTCTTCCTTAGTGAGTTCTGCAATGCTATCAGACATTGGTCATCACTTCTTTTCTATGTGTTAATGCAATCACCATTATCTGTTTGATATGTTGATCTTCCAGTGAATAGAAAGCGAGTTTGCCCTCTTTTCTAAAAGTGACCACCCCTTGCTTATAAAGGGTCCGCAGATGGTGGGATGCATTGGCTACAGTGATACCGAGGATATTTGCGATATCACAGACACATAATTCTTCATCCTGACACAGGGCATAGGTGATTTTTGCTCTGTTTACATCGGCAATGGATTTCAGCATCTCCGAAACACCAAAAATATCAACGGTTTGTAAATCTTCTTGTATTCGATTGACCTTCTCTTCGTCATAACAAAAAATATCACAAGTATCTTTTTTATTCATAATCCACCTCTTCATTCAAATTTTCACTTGAATACAGTATAATCATCTTCAGTTTATTATTCAAGCTAATATTTGAATAAGAATAATGAATACGTATAAATTTTTCTCAACAAAACGGAATTTTTTGAAATAAATAAATGAAAAAATTCTGATATTGTAAATGAACTTTATGTTGTGTTGTTTATGAAAATAGGGTAGATCCTAAATAGACATTAAAGAGATATTGATTACGCTGGTTTCCAAGTGTGTGATTAGGGTGTTTGATAAGATCATGCCAAAGAAGAGGTTTTATGAAGATAGGATTTGTGTGTATGTAATCATTTAATCAAAACTTAGACCAATCAATGGAAGTGTTAGAAAATTTGATACTGAGAAGATTTTTTAGAGAAATAATCCGGTTCCATCGTAAATGAACGACTTGTCTTTAAAGAAGTGAATCAAAAATTGTGCTAAAATTATTACCATCACCCAGTTCAATTCTTTGCTGATAGCAAGGAAGGTGTAGAACCGATACATCAAAAAACCCCCAATCTACTAGCATAGAATGGGGGTTCAATGACACCATGAAACTGATTTTTGTTACTTATATTATATCATTCTGATTAATATATTCAAATGATAAATAAGATATTTATGGTATCGGATAACAACTATAGCAATTCAATATTACATTAATATAAGTAAATTATTTGGTGGTGTGAACATTGGTAAAGAAAAATGAGATTGTAAAATTTAAAATTGTTTTTGAGTTTACAGAGGGCCAGGATGCAAATGTAGTAATATCAGATATTGTCAGCTTTCATGATGGACAAAATATTCATGAAAAAATGGAGAAGGCTGAAAGTGTCGCTAAGGACCTGGGGGAAGGACTTAAAAATAAAATCATTAAAGATGAGTTTATATGTGTGGATACTACTTTTTTTCGTAGTAATTTAATTAAAGCATTTACACTAAATCCAGACTATGACAGTTTAAAATAAATGATTTTCAGGGCAATAAAAGGGCAAATTATCTGGGAAAGGGCAGATAGTATTGGAACTCTTTTTAAGAAAATAGTTGGAAAACATTGATATAAAAGGATTTTTATTAACCCTAGCAGGGTGATAATTGGAGAACATCATTGAGTGGGAATAGTAAAAAATCTTTAATCACGTGGAATCATCCCGAAAGTCGAATCTTAGTTCGTCTTTCGGGATTTTATATTTTTAAAGGTAAGGCACTCGTCACTCTGTTAAAATAAAAATTAACTAACTGAATGAGGTGGATACATATGGAATTGATTTATAAAGGCAAGACCAAAGATGTATATCAGAATGATGACGGACAGATTGTACTATATTTTAAAGATGATATGACTGGTAAAGATGGCGTTTTTGATCCGGGCGAAAACCAGGTTGGACTGCAAGTTGAAGGCTCGGGAAAAGCGGGACTTCAGATGACAAGTTTCTTCTTTGAGAAATTAAATGCTGCGGATATTCCGACTCATTATGTGGATGCGGATATTGAAGCGCGTGAAATGCGGGTTAGAAAAGTATCTGTTTTCGGGGAAGGACTGGAAGTCATCTGCCGGTTTAAAGCTGTGGGCAGCTTCATCCGCCGCTATGGTGATTATATTGAAGAGGGTGCAGCATTACCGGCCTATGTGGAAATGACTTTGAAGGATGACGAGCGACAGGATCCGTTAATTAATGAAGCGGCGCTCGAAGCTTTGAATATTCTTAAACCGGGGGAATATAAACAAATTGCGGAATTAACTGTGAAGATCAGCGAACTGATCAAAGATGAACTGGCACAAAAGAATCTGGATCTATACGATATCAAGTTAGAGTTCGGACGAGACACAGAGACCGGGCAAGTGTTATTGATTGATGAAGTTTCCGGCGGCAACATGCGTGTGTATAAAGATAGCGAATATATTGAGCCTCTAAAGTTGAATGCGTTCCTGTTTAATGAATAAATTGAAACTATAAATTGAATTTAGTAATGAATCCATGAGAAAGAAGTTTTTCTATGAAATCTATATTATTAATAGGTCAGTCGAATATGGCGGGAAGGGGATTCATAGAGGATGTACCGCCGATTTATAATGAGCGCATAAAAATGCTGAGAAACGGCAGGTGGCAGATGATGGCTGAACCGCTGAATTTTGACCGTCATATCTCGGGCATAGGTCCTGCAGCTTCTTTTGCCCAGATCTGGACGAATGAGCATCCGGAAGAGTCCATTGGCCTGATCCCATGCGCGGAAGGCGGAAGTTCCATTGATGAGTGGTCCCCTGATGGTCCTTTAACAAGACATGCGGTTTCTGAAGCTGAATTCGCTATGGAAACGAGTGAAATCATAGGAATACTGTGGCACCAGGGAGAAAGTGACAGTTTCGGAGAACGGTATAAGACATATGAGAATAAGCTGCTCTCTTTATTCCAACATTTGAGAGAAGAATTGAATGCACCTGATATTCCAATCATCATTGGGGAATTGGGACATTATCTTGGAGAGGATGGTTTTGGAAAAAGTGCTGTAGAGTATCAGCAGATCAATAAGGTCTTGTATAAAGTTGCCAGTGAGGAGACTGACTGCTTTTTTGTAACATCTAAAAACTTAACTGCAAACCCGGATGGTATTCATATGGATGCTGTTTCCCAGAGGAAATTCGGATTGCGCTACTATGAAGCATTTTCAAAACGGGAAAATGTTTTGGATGTTCTGGATATGGAACAAACATGGATTGAGAAAGAAGCAAAACGTGCACTGACTAAAAATGAAAGTATATTTGTACAGAGCACTGAATTTGCATTAGGCCGATTGAGTTTTGAAGAGTTTATGGAGAATGTTTCCAAAATCAATGGAAATGAGTAGAGGTACCACACTTTAGTACTTTAACTCATAAAAAATATGTAAAGGAGACTTTCTGTCCTTAAGGATCAGAAGGTCTTTTTAGTATATATTAATTTAAATATTCAGATTTTATAAATAATACTGTATGATTGGTTTAAAGCATATAAAGAGGCAGGGGTGAAAGGATGAGACTCTTATTATTTATAATATTGAGCATCATTGTCCTCGTAGGATGCAATCAGGAACAGCCGCCAGAGGATGAAAATGCAATCCAGGATGAAACATCCGAAGAAAATACTGTGGAAGATGATACAGAAGAGGCAGCTTCTTCGGAGGAAACAGATACACAAATAGAAGATAAGCTAGAGGGTGACGATACCGAAGGGTATGGCAAGCCGGAAAAGAGTGAAGAGCAGCCTCCGGAGGATCTGCTCTCTGATGTGACTTTCAAGGAAGGATTCTGGATAAACTACAAGGGAGAGGATGACGCCCGCAGCCATATGGCACGGACGGACTTTATTCCATATGATCCAAAAAAGGATTATACCGTTACAGCGGCTTCCTATGTTTCATATTATTACGGTGAAGAGTTCATTAAAACCAACAACTATGGACACGGTGGTTCTCTGATTATAGAAAAAGTGCCTGAGGCTGATCGTGTAATGCTCAGTATCGAAAAAAGCAGAAAGGATGAACTTGAGTTTTATAATGCTGCAATGGAAGATGCCGTGGAAGGGGAAGAAGTGAATACCACCCCTGCAGAGCTTGTCGGAAGAGGTAAACTTGTGGAAGAAAATCTCGCCGGCCAGATCATGTTCGGCCAGGAATTCCTTTCGGAAGAAAACCTGATGCGCGGTGAAGTGATTGATGAAAATGGCAACTTTGCAGAGACTGAGAATCATGCTGTCACGGAGGCGCTGGAATATAATCCATCTGCGGACTATGCCATCACCGTGCCCGCTTCCATCAGCTATTACAGTGGCAGTGAATTCATTGAAACGATAGAAATCGAGGATGCACCGGCGTATATCCCGCGCGTGGAGGGGGCGAACTATATCAATATCAGTTTCGATGAAGAATTCATATACGAGTTGAATGTCATCGAAATGGAATAGGCTCAGAAGCAGATAATCAAGCTTCAAGTCATTTTGGTTGGAAGTTTGTTAAGGTAATATATAGATATTCAGAAAAAACTATGTATAAAGATGATCGAAAAGTAGTCATTTCTGATTTAAAATATGAGATAAATACTAAATAAGTATCCGAATAAATCAAACTTCGCGAGGGTGCTATGATCAATAACAAAAAAGATGTCATAAAAATTGAAAAGGAACTTGATTCGAAAATTACAGAAATCAGGAAGTATGGTGAGGATTATTTTAATCCGAAAATCAATGAGTTATGGCAGCATGTCAAAACTCATATTGCCCAGGGTAGGCTGAAAGAAATGCACATCGATACGATTTCTACGATTGAGAAAGGCATGCCTATAAACAATCTGGTCAATGCGGGTTTCAAGTCCATATATGATGTGGCGGACTGCACGCCGGAACAATTCCTGCAAATTCGCGGTGTAGGGGAGAAGTCCGCCTATCCTCTGCATGATGCAGTATCAAGAATTAAGCAATCTGTTCACGCCCGGGTGCAGGGAAGGATCGATCCTGACAATCTGTCGGAACTGGATTACGACGTATTGAGAACAATTTATTCAAAGCAGCAGATTCTAATCGACAGAGAACACTTACTGGAAGAAATCGATCAGCTTGGCAAGGAGTTCAAAGACCGGTTTGATGTAATAAAGACCCAGAAGAATTTCTTTATGAGCTTGTTCCAGTCGAAAGAAGCCAAAGGAAAGATTTCCCGGGAAATCGATGCTTTGAATGAGAGTGACTTGTTATCCAGTATGGATACAATCAGAAAGAATTACGATAAAATTATCAATTTCGGAGTGAGCAATGAATTTCTCAGGGATGACTTTATATCCAACAACATCAAATACTACACTGAAATCGAGAATGGGACCGGATATACACAGAAAAAGTCGGCGGCTGATATCCCTTCTGAAATTGTGGAAGCGGTGAACGGATTTCCGCTTGAGACTACAGGTCTGAAGGGGCTTACGTTGCGTCATTACCAGGAGTTCGGTGCGAAATACATCCTTCATAATAAAAGGATATTGCTTGGAGATGAAATGGGGCTCGGCAAGACGATCCAGGCGCTGGCGGCAATCAATCATTTAAGGAATGCCGGAAAATCTTACTCGATTGTCGTCTGTCCACTCAGTGTTGTGGCCAACTGGAAGCGGGAAGTGAATAAGTTTTCGGATATCAACACGTATGTATACCACGGAAAAAACAGGGATAAAGCATTTGATGACTGGCTGGAAAATGAAGGGGTGCTCATCACCACTTTCAGCCATACGCGCAACATGGATAAAGATAAAATTGAAAAGTTGGATATACTGATCGTAGATGAAGCACATTTTGTCAAAAATCCTGGAGCGAAGCGGTCTAAAAGTGTCTATGAGTTATCCGAACAGGCGGAATACGCCGTATATATGAGCGGCACTCCACTCGAAAACCGCCTGGAGGAGATGAAACAACTTCTAAGTGTGTTACAACCCCGTGTAGCTCTGAAATTATCAAATGAGCTGCATCTGCTCGAACCGCAAAAATTCAAAAGGGAAATCGCACCGGTTTACCTGCGACGCAACCGTGCAGATGTACTGGGTGAACTGCCTGAATTGGAAGTAATCGAACAGTGGTCTGATTTCAGTGAAACTGAGCAGGGGATATATGAAAATGCGGTCGCTTCAAGCCAAATGATGAAGATGCGGCGTGCGGCATGGGCAGGCGGGACGCCTGCAGATTCTCCCAAACTTGAAGCTCTTGTGGATATTTGCGAAGAGGCAAAAGAAAATGGTCATAAAGTGCTGGTATTCTCATTTTTCAGAGACGTGATCACTGTTGTTCAGAACCATTTAACAGGGCCGTCATTTCCTGCAATTACAGGAGATATACCCAATGCCGAAAGACAGCAGATTATCGATGACTTCACAGCAGCGGAACCGGGAGCAGTATTGGTATCGCAGATTACCGCAGGCGGCGTGGGGCTGAATATACAGGCTGCCAATATCATCATTTTATGTGAACCCCAATGGAAGCCATCTATTGAAGAACAGGCAATCAGCAGGGCATACCGCATGGGACAGTCGCGGAATGTCGTGGTGTACAGATTATTGACTGAAGACAGTATAGATGTGAGTATGATGGAGCTTCTTGATGAAAAGTCACAGTTGTTTAATCTTTATGCCAGGGATTCCGAAGTTGCAGATATTGTTCAGGACAGGCGTGAAGAATCGGATGCTTCACTTCAGCAGCAGGTGCTGGAACTTGAAAAAAGACGTCTTGCTGAAAAGCAGGCGGTATAATGAAATTTAAAAGCTGCATGAGATGTGATATGCAGCTTTTAAAATGATTTTGAACCTGCATTTTTAATATTTATCTGCAGGTATATAGGAGTGCGTTTACCACATAAGGAGGCTGTACTAAGTCGAAAGTTGTAAATTTTCCTGGAAAATCAATGGTAAGCGTATTCATTTCCTTACAGCTGTTCTCTTGCTATTGGTTACGTGTTACGATGGTGAATGTTGTAAGTGCTTAGATTTCTTATATAACTAAATCATATTTGGGCTGTAGATTGAAATTTCATTTTATGAATGTTATTTAATTTAAGGTTCTTTTTTTATTTGTGATTTACTCTGCACCATCTTAAATTAATGGAGCAACATTAAAAATGGACTGTCTGTTTCTGGATGACCGCCCGGATTTATTTTAGTTCTATAAGAAAAGTAAACGATACAAATCTATTTAGGAGGATTTATCAATGATCAACAGATCAAAAGTCACACCGGTCTTTTATGTCTCCCTTTCCATAGCATTTGTATTTATTCTATGGGGAGCGATTTTCCCGGAAAATCTTGGGACGGTCCTAGGCTATATCAATGACTTCATATCAAACAAGTTCGGCTGGGTATACATGCTGGCAATGACCGGTTTTGTTATATTCGCGGCGTTCCTGGTTATCAGCCCATACGGTAAAATCAGGTTGGGCAAACAGAATGAAAAAGCCCAGTACAGCTATTTCACATGGTTCTCATTCCTGTTTACTGCGGGTATGGGTGTCGGACTCGTGTTCTACGGAGTTACAGAACCGCTTACTCACTACTATAATCCACCTGTACTGGGAGAAGGGGCAACGCCTGGTGCATCACAGGAAGCACTGCAGTATACGCTCTTCCACTGGGGATTCCATCCATGGGCAGTATATGCAGTTGTCGGTCTTGCGCTGGCATACTTTAATTTTAGACACAAATCACCACTATTAATGAGTTCGGCGCTTACACCGATACTTGGTAATAAAGCAAATGGCGGGCTTGGCACCAGCATTGATGTTCTTGCCGTATTCGGAACTATTTTTGGTATCGCAACGTCGCTAGGACTCGGTGCCACACAGATCACAGCTGGTTTGAGCTACAGTTTTGATGCAATAGATAATAATCTTGTGACGCAGACCATTATTATCCTGATTATTACGGTCGCCTTTATTGTTTCCGCATCGACTGGCGTAAATAAAGGAATCCGCTACCTGAGTATGGGTAACGTGATCATCGCAATTGCATTAATGGTCTTTGTCTTTATCTTCGGTTCATCTATCCAGATGGTTGAAGCATTTATGACAAACACAGGAAACTACCTTCAAAATCTGGTAGGTATGACATTCAATATGAATTCATTCGTCGGAGACAGAGGCTTCCTGAACGATTGGACTTTATTCTACTGGGCTTGGTGGATAGGTTGGGCTGCCTTCGTTGGTAGTTTCATCGCACGTGTATCACGCGGCAGGACAATCCGTGAATTCATTCTCGGTGTCACCGGTGTACCGGTCCTGTTCAGTGCAATCTGGTTCGCGATCTTCGGTGTTGCAGGTATTGAAGCAGACAACATCCTTGGTGGCGGTCTTTACAGCCTTATGGAGGCCCAGGGTAATGAAGTCGCATTGTTCGCATTCCTCGAGAACTATCCGGCTGCGGCATTAATCATGGGAATTGCAGTATTGCTTATTGCATCATTCTTCGTCACGTCTGCCGATAGTGGTACATTCGTACTCAGTATGCTTACAACAGGTGGTAGCTTGAACCCGCCACTCCAAATTAAGATGATCTGGGGTGTCATTCTTGCTGGAACAGCAATAGTGCTCCTCTGGTCAGGCGGTTTAGGGGCAGTGCAGATGGCTATGCTGATTGCGGCATTCCCATTCACATTTATAGTCATACTGTTAGCGATATCTCTGTTCAAAGCCCTGCGCAGTGAACACGATATTCTGGAGCTCGAAAGAAAACAGCTCGTTTATGAGCCGAGCTACAGAGAACAGACCCAAAAAGAACTGGAAGAGAAACGTGTCGCTTTCGAAGAAGCACTTCCGGATGAAACAGCGCCGGAGACAGAAGAAGAGAAATAGAAGTATAAGAGAATGTAAAAAAGCAGCGGTTGCCTGGAAAAAGGGCAAACGCTGCTTTTTTTAATCCTGTAACTTTTCAGGCTGATAGTAAATTATTCTTCATCATCCAGCAGGCTTCTTAATTTTATTTCAGCATCCTCGTCATCCATCACATGATCAATAATGAACCTTGCCGCCTTGTTCCGGATTTTATATGAATAGGGAAGGTTATCCGTGTCATCAACTAACGCATGATACAACGTATACGGTGTCATCAGGCCGGTATCGAGGATTGTTCTGTATTTGTCAGCAGTGAAGTTATCAATATTGAAATGACTGCCTGACTGGAGAGTCTTATATGATGGATAACTCAAAATGGATTGAAGAATGATGAGCATAGTGAAATTATTGAGATAGTGTATGGAAGATTCCGGATCGTTCATTTCTTCCTGATAAAAATGAGAGAGCAGCTGGAATGACTTGATTGCATTATATTTATTAGGAGTGTTGATGCTGTTTTCAATATTTTCCTGCAGCAGTCCTGTAATAATCTCTTCTGATGACTTATCAGGGTGGACCAGGTAGTAGGCATAAGCTTCATACACGCTGATATGGCCGTTAAAGTGAAAGTAGTTTATGAAATCCGTTTTCTCAAAGAAAGGCTTATAGACATCTTTTACGGTATAGACACTTTTAAGGTTCTCATTTTTTAAGTCAATGAAACGACGGTTGTCTATTATCCTTTCGATCAATGCATTTTTGTTGCCTGAGATTTTGATGCCGCTGTGTCTTAACAAGTGCTTCAGTTCTGGGACTTTCAGCTTTTTCAAAGTCACTGAAAGATCATCGTTCCTATAAATTACTTCTTTCTCCAGCAGCGATTCTATTAGATCTTCCGCCTTCGATGAATATTGAGTAATCCAGAAGTCATACATCACCGCTTCATAATGGGTTCTCCCATTGACAAAGTGCAGGTATAGTACTTCTATTGCGTTCAAATTCATTACTCTCACATCCTTTATGTACAGTTTACATATTAGAGGAAGAAAAGTAATGTATGATGGATTTAAGATTTAAGTTTTGTGAGTACTATAAAAGAGGGGTGGATATCCATGGGACTGTTTGATTTTTTCAAGAAGAATGATAAGCAGGGTGAAACGGCACCTGCAGAAAAATATTGGCTGCTGGCCGACGGTGATGGAAAGGTTATGGAACCTGATTGGGCGCAGATTGAAAAAGCGGTGAAGACTGCTGTATCGGGTCCCGCCGGGGAATTCATACATCTGGGTTATATGAATTCGGGTCTGGAAATCGAAAGTCTCCAGGCTGTGGGCGAAGACGGCGTCTACCGGGTGGAAGCTTTACCATCTAAAGGTTCTTATGATTATGGAAGAATTTACATCAATGACGGCGTCAGATATGAGGACACGCTCGCATTGTTCAAGGAATTTCATGAACATCAGAGAGTCGTTGGCTTTAGAAGCTGGGATATGAGAAAGTTGTGATGCACGAAGGGCGATTAAAAATCTCCTTCCATTTCTTGTGCTTTTACAAAAAGTTTTTCCATTGTATTCTGATTGCGGCTTGTAAGTGACAGTTTCGATTTTCCCTCAAGACGGTTATTGTTGATCTTTGCCCCGTAGGCTCCACCGCGTAGCAATACGATATACTTCATGATATTTCCCCATTTCATATTGTAAAATGATCATGCATGGTGTAAAATTTATAAGGTTAAATTTGAAAGTGTTTTTATCACAGGTTCGAGATCCTCCCTGTATAAAAAACTAAGGAGATTGATATTATCAAAAACAGGACATTGATTTATAATGCATTGCTCGCTGCTCTATACGTTGCAACGACGGTGATCAATCCCATCGGGACGATGGCGATCCAGATCCGTGTCAGCGAGATGCTCGCCGTTATTCCGTTTTTCAACCGCCAGTACATCCCGGGAATCATTTTAGGTGTCGGCATTGCCAATCTGTTTTCAGGTCTCGGTTTCATGGATGTTTTAACGGGTGTCGGCATCGCCGTCATTTCCTATACGATCAGCTATTTCATTAAAAACATCTGGGTCAACGTCGGACAGTACAGCATACTCTGCGGTATTTTCGTGGGTTTGATGCTATGGATGGTGCTTGGCATACCGTTTTGGTTCAGCTTTATCACCATTACGATCTCGACATTGATTACGACTTCAATCGGAGCGTTTTTATTCTCGAAAATTGGTGACAGGATCCTGCCGACAATAAAATAGAAGTATTTTTTATCAGGTCCCGTGCTGCAGATGACATAAATATCTGCAGCATGGGATTTTTATTATGAAGATTCGTTTTGCTGTATTTCCCGGGCAATAACCCTTATCTCAGTTTCTTCATCGCATCAGCGACTTTATGTGCATTCGGATCTTTCTCTTCATATAACTTGTCTATGACATTTTTATAGTCTTTCTCATTTCTGTTCTGGCTCAGCTTGTATGCGGCCTGGACTTCTTCCACTTTGATTTTGAATCCGACGATGCCGTTGATCTGCTTTTTCGTGTCAGCGGATGTATTTTCCCATACTGCACCGTTCTCCTTGTGGCCTTCGTATTTATGCATCAGGCGTTTGAGATCTTCCTTTAATGCGTCTTCATCCAGTATTGACGGTGTGCCGTATACGTGGACGGATTGGTAATTCCATGTCGATACATTCTCATCTTCATACCATGTGGATGATATATAGGCATGAGGTCCCTGGTATATGATCAGGACTTCCTTTTGTTCTTCAAGTGTCTTCCATTGCGGATTTGCTTTTGCGAAGTGGCCGGTGATGTAGTACTCCCCCTCGATTTCATTCAATTCCAACGGCAGATGTGTTGCTGTGGGCCTGCCCTGATCGGTGGTTATAATGGTCCCAAATGAATTGCTGCGGATAAAATCCCTGACTTCATTCATGTCTGTGACTTCGAAATGCTTTGGAATAAACATAAATAGCCTCCCTGGTATCAGTTTAACGTCTTTTCCATGATCAGATCTGTCTGTTCTTCGTCCCCCATATAGAAAGAGTGGGCGCCGGTCTGTATAAATCCTTTTCTTCTATAGAAGTCGAGTGCATTTTCATTCTTTTCCCAAACTCCGAGCCAAATCTTTTCTTTGCCCGATGAGCGGGCGATTTCAAATGTTTTGTCGAGCAGCTGCTTCCCTAGACCGAGCTTTTGGAAGTTCCGGCTGATATAGATTCTTTCCAGTTCGAGCGCCTCTTTTCCCATTTCTTCAGTTTGTGCATCTCCGGTATTCACTTTCAGGTAACCGGCAACTGCATCATTATGATAGACGAAAAAGAATTGGGAGGATGGGTTTCTGAGTTCTGCAGTCAGTTTTTCTTCGGTAAAGGCATTATTCAAATATGTTCTCATATTTTCCTCTGTATTCTGGTCTCTGAAAGTCTCATCGAATGTATCATAGCTGATTTTCTGGAGTGTTTTTAAATCTTCGAAGGTGCATTTTTCTATTTTGGATGACATCATATCCCCCCTAATGTGTTCATTATCTATTAATATATATATTAATAGTGTCTGTGTAAAAGAATGCGGTTGAATACGCTTGGGAAATGTAAGTAAGTATAGGTTAAATTTCAAAAATCTGGTATATTATAGGGTATTAGATTGATTTAGGAGGCTGTCATGAGAAATACCATTAAACGGTCAGCAGTCATTGCACTGCTTTTAATATTGCTTCCGGTTCCGGGTGTTGCGGCAAACACAGCAGAAGAAACTTCTATTGAAGAATCGGCGGAACAACAGACGACTGAAGAATCGACGGAGCAGCAGATATCTGAAGAAACGACAGAAGAAGCGACAGAGGAGTCGGTTGAAGAGAATTACAACAAGACTGAAGAACCTGCAGATGAATATGTGCCCCCGCAGAATGAGCAGCCCCAATATGAGCAGACGACTGAAGAACCTTATCAAAGTTATGAGGAATCCACAGAAGAATTCTATTATGAGGAAGAGACTGCTGAGCAAAAGGTGGAGGAATGGACGGAAGAGGTCACCGAGGAAGTGACTGAAGAGATAACAGAAGAACCGACGGAGGAAAGCTATGTCGAACCTGAAACCGTGGAGGAAACGACAGAAGTGACGATTAATAAAGCGGAAGTGGATGAGTTTTCCATTGCAGGAAAGGTCCTTTCTGATGATGCCGGTCTTGAGGCTGTCACTGTCACTTTGACAGGGGACAAAAAAGATGAAGTGACAACCGATGAAAATGGAAATTTCTCTTTTACAGAAGTGCCGTCCGGCGAATATGAACTTCAGGTGGAAACCCCTGAAGGGTACACTGCTGAAAAGGAAATGCTCAGCCTGAGCGTTGAAGACCGTGGTAAACGCGGTATTACTTTCGTGTTGGAAGAAACACCTGCCGAAGAGAGTATTGAGACGGATGATCAGGTGATGGCTGATCAGGATGGGGGATCTTCAAATAACCTTACTGTGATTCTTGTCGGTGTCATACTCCTGGCTCTTGTTGCAATTCTATTCATAGTAAGAGCTTTAAGGAGATAAAATACTGTAACATGTCAGAAAGTCTAACATATAATGTTAGGCTTTTTAACATGGATTTTGAATATTCGGAAAACAGTTATATAATGTTCCCATACTTTTAAGGAGTGGTTGAACATGGATACACTTTTATTATTTCTCTGTACTTTGCTCGTTTGGTTAATGACGCCTGGTCTCGCTTTATTCTACGGTGGTCTTGTACAATCTAAAAATGTGCTGAACACATCAATGCACAGTATTGCAGCAATTGTTGTCGTAACGTTCACGTGGGTGATACTTGGTTTTTCTTTAAGTTTTGGCGGGAGCAATCTCTGGATTGGTGATTTCTCGTTTATCGGCTTATCCAATGTAGGATTCGAACCAAACCCGGCATTTTCTGAAACTGTTCCATTTGCTTTATATATGGTTTTTCAATTAACGTTTTGTACGATTTCGGTATCGATACTTACAGGTTCTGTCGCTGAACGTATGAAATTCGGACCATTCATTGTGTTTATGGCATTATGGGTCCTATTGGTATACAGTCCGGTTGCCCACTGGGTCTGGGGCGGCGGATGGATTCATTCTATCGGCGCAATAGACTTTGCCGGAGGGACGGTTGTTCATATATCTTCAGGTGTGTCAGGGCTTGTGCTCGCATTATTACTTGGATCAAGAAAACCTGATAATAAAAAACCGCCGCATAATTTAGTCATTACAATGATCGGTGCCATTCTCGTGTGGTTTGGCTGGTTTGGGTTCAACACAGGCAGTGCACTGACATTTGACTCAATCGCAATGTTCGCATTTGTTAACACAGTACTTGCGTCCACAGCTGGAATCGCCGGCTGGAATTTTGTGGAATGGATAATGAAGGGGAAAATATCATTGGTCGGTACATTATCCGGTATGCTTGCAGGACTGGTGGTCATTACGCCGGCAGCTGGTTTTGTTACTTACTTCGGAGCACTGGCTTTGGGACTGATTGGAGGCGCAATATGCTTCTTTGCAATCACGAAAATTAAAGTATTGCTTAACTATGACGATGCACTGGATGCATTTGGATTACACGGTATCGGCGGTATTGTTGGTGCGATCGGTACAGGTGTATTTCAAACGAACGCCGTGAACCCTGATATCGCAAATGGTTTATTGGCCGGCGGTGGGTTCATACCGTTGCTGGTACAGATTATAGCAGTGACAGCAACAATACTTTTCAGTGCAGTCATGACATTCTGCATCGCCAGGACAATAAGCATATTCACTACATTGCGAACAGATGATAAAGAGGAATTAGAAGGTTTGGATAATGTGTTCCACGGCGAAGCAGCATATGAGCAGTCTAAACCATGAAGAGAAAATAAAAACCGCTCGACAGAGCGGTTTTTATTATTTTCCCGTTAAAATTTTTAACTCAAGTTGATTGAATGCATGTTACTTTTCACAACATTTGAAAGCCTTTACACAACTGTATAGACATGTTATAGTTGAGGCGATATAATCCAAAATAAAAGGAGTGTGGGAAGAATGGCGGTAAACCGCGACGAGGTCAGACAGATAATCGATGCAATTGGGGGTCAGGAGAACGTCAATGCAGCAACACACTGTGTCACGCGACTGCGTCTTGCACTGGATGATGAATCCAAAGTGGATAAAGAGAAGCTGGATTCCATTGATCTGGTTAAAGGCTCGTTCGCAGCGAACAACCAGTTTCAGATTGTAATCGGTCAAGGGACGGTAGACGAAGCATTTAAGATTTTCGAGGAGGAGACAGGTAAAGGGGGCGGCTCGAAAGATGAAGTTAAAGCAGCTGCGGCCAAGAAGATGAATCCGCTTCAAAAGTTCATCAAAATGCTGGGGGATATCTTTATTCCGATCCTGCCGGCAATCGTTACAGCAGGTCTGCTGCTCGGCTTGAATAACCTGCTTACTCTGCAGGGACTGTTCTGGGAAAATGATTCCATAATTACCCGATTCCCGGGTATTGAAGGTATTGCGAGTATGATCAACTTCATTGCTGTGGCGCCATTCATCTTCCTGCCGGTGCTCATCGGCTGGAGCGCGATGAAAGTGTTCGGCGGAAATCCGCTGCTTGGTATAGCACTCGGTGTTGCATTATGCCACCCGGATCTTGCGAGTCAGTACGGGCTCTTCGACAGTGAATCCGGCGAACTTGCAGAGATTCCTACATGGAACGTATTCGGACTGGAAATCCAGCAGCTGAACTATCAGGGGCAGGTGCTGCCGGTGCTTGTGGCGACATGGGTGCTTGCGAAAGTGGAATTGTTCCTGAACAAGCGGGTACATGACATGTTCAAACTGCTTGTTGTTGCACCTGTCGCACTCGTTGTTGTCGGTATTCTTACTTATACAATCATCGGTCCGATCACACTGTGGGGCAGTACGCTCATTACAGATGCAATCATCTGGCTGTTTGAAACTGCCGGTATTCTGGGCGGAGCGGTATATGGTCTGTTCTATGCACCGCTTGTAATTACCGGAATGCACCATATGTTCCTGGCAGTGGATCTGCAGCTGATCGGTACAACAGGCTCGACATTCCTGTGGCCGATTCTGGCGATTTCAAACATCGCGCAGGGTTCTGCGGCATTCGGAGCATGGATGATCTACCGCAGCCAGAAAAAGAAAAAGGAAGAAGGTCTGGCGATGACTTCCGGTATTTCGGGCTGGCTGGGTGTTACTGAACCGGCGATGTTCGGGGTGAACCTGCCATTGAAATATCCATTCCTTGCTGCGATATTGACAACAGCCGTAGTCGGCGGTATTTTCGGGGCTAATATGCTGACAGCCTACAGTGTCGGTGTCGGGGGTGTGCCTGGTGTCATCTCGATTACAGACGGTTTTTGGCTGCTGTTCTCAATCGGTATGCTGATTGCCATCGTAGTACCGTTCCTGCTGACACTGCTATTCTCCAGATTTGTCAAAGAGAAGACGAAAGATATGGTGGACGTAGACTAATTAATTATATGAAGGAGTTTTTACATTGGCATCCAATGACTGGAGAAAATCAGTTGTATATCAAATTTATCCGAAATCTTTCAATGATACGACAGGAAGCGGAGAAGGGGATATTCCGGGCATCATAGAAAAACTGGATTATGTCAAGATGCTGGGTGTCGATTATGTATGGCTGACACCCGTCTACCGATCTCCGATGAACGACAATGGGTATGATATCAGCGACTATTACGAGGTGAACCCGCAGTTCGGGACGAAGGAAGATCTGGAAAAACTGCTGGAGGCGGCTCACGGGCGCGGCCTTAAAGTCATGATGGATATCGTCATCAACCATACGTCGACCTCCCATAACTGGTTCGTTGAATCCAGAAAATCCAAAGATAACAAGTACCGCGATTATTATATTTGGAAGGACGGCACGGAAGCGGGACCGCCTACGAATTGGGAATCCAAATTTGGCGGTAATGCATGGACATATGATGATAAAACCAACCAGTATTACCTACGGTTATTTGACGTGTCTCAGGCGGATCTTAACTGGGAGAACGAGAGCTTGCGTAAAGAAATATATGAAATGATCAACTATTGGATCGATTTCGGAGTGGATGGTTTCCGCTTCGACGTCGTCAACCTCATTTCGAAAGGCGAATTTAAAAACTCGGACGGTCCCGGCAAGGAGTTCTATACGGATGGTCCGAAAGTGCATGATTACATCAATGAACTCAACCGCAATACTTTCGGTGATAAAGAGGTCATGACGGTGGGTGAAATGTCATCCACTACAATTGATCACTGCCTGAAGTATACAGACCCGAAACGCAATGAGCTGAACTCTGTATTTAACTTCCATCATCTGAAGGTCGATTACCCCGGTGGAGAAAAATGGACACTGGCAAATTATGATTTCATCGAGTTGAAGCGCATCCTTATGGATTGGCAGGTGGCAATGGATGAAGGCGGCGGGTGGAATGCAATCTTCTGGTGCAATCATGACCAGCCGCGCATCATTTCAAGATTTGGGCAGGATGATACGGAGGAAAACCGCGTATTAAGCGGAAAAATGCTCGCCATCGCACTGCATGGACTTAAAGGGACACCTTATATTTACCAGGGCGAAGAAATCGGAATGACAAATCCTAAGTTCACACGGATTGATCAGTACCGTGATGTTGAAAGTCTGAATGCCTACAGTGCGATGAAGGAAAATGGAATGACCAACGCGCAGGTTCTGGATATCCTGGGTTCGAAATCGAGAGACAATGCCAGAACACCGATGCAGTGGAATAAAGACCGGCATGGCGGATTCACGACAGGGGAACCGTGGATTGAACTCGCAGAAAATTATCAGGAAATCAATGTCGAAACAGCACTCGAAGATGAAAACTCCATATTCTACACTTATCAGAAGCTGATATCGCTCCGTCATGAAATGGATCACTTCACCTATGGCAGTGTCATCCCGCACCTCATGAAAGACCGCGCGGTTTTTGCATACGAGCGGACATATAATGAAGAAACGATTACGGTGATTGCGAACTTCAGAAATAAATCAATTCCGTTCCCGGAGAATCTTGATACAAGAGGTGAAATCCTCATCTCAAATTACGAAGATAAAAGTACAGAGCTCAGGCCTTTTGAAGCATTGATGTTATATAGACAAACGCCGTAAAGAATTATATCATGGATGTAATTGCAATAATGCCGGAAAGTGACAGGGTGAGTGAGATGAATTTGAACAAATACAACCAGATCTATCAGGAAATATCCAGCGACATATCCGGAGGCAAATACAAAAAAGATGATGTACTACCTTCTGAACATCGTTTGGTTGAAACGTTTGATGTCTCCAGGGAAACAGTGAGGAAAGCGTTGAATCTTCTTCAGGAGAATGGCTTTATCCAGAAGATGAAGGGTAAGGGATCCGTTGTCATTTATAATCCTTCAATGGATTTCACAGTTTCCCACCTTACCAGCTTTAAAGAGATTCAGCAGTTGAAAACCAAACAATACTCGACTGCAGTAGTCGAGCTGAAGCGATATCCGGCGGAACAATTTCCGAAAGTGATGGTTGCTTTGGATCTCGCACCGGAAGATAAAGTCTGGCAGCTGATAAGGCAGCGGAAATATGAGGGGAAGACCCATATTGTCGATATGGACTATTTTACCGTGGATATGATGCCCGGGCTCAGTATCCAGGTGGCAGAAGACTCGATTTATGAGTATATTGAGAAGAAACTGGGGCTGACGATTGCGTATTCCCACAAAGAAATCACATTTGATGCGATGACGGAGCATGAAATTGAACTCTTTGATCATAATGATCTGTCTTATGTGGCAACAGTCCGTTCTGTTGTCCATCTGAATGATGCAAGACCGTTCCAATATAATATTTCGAAACATCTTGCAAGTGAATTTAAATTCGTTGATTTCTCCAGACGTTTCCATGGGGATTAATATATTTATCTTGCATTGAAGTTTTGATTTTGTTATGATTTAGTGTGCCGTGCTAAGTGGGGAGGTAGCGGTGCCCTGTACCTGCAATCCGCTCTAGCAGGACTGAATTCCGTTTCCGAGGACACTCGGTGTGAGGACTGCCTCAATCTCACTGGTGTTGAGATTTCGGTCCTATGCAATAGAACGTCACGAACCATGTCAGGTCCGGAAGGAAGCAGCATTAAGTGGCCCATTCTATGTGCCGTAGGACAGCCGAAGTTGAGCTGGTGATTTGAGTAACGCTTGTGCCGGGTGTTCAAAGAAACGGTGCACGGTTTACATATCGAATGACTGTATCTGATGATGCAGTCATTTTTTATTTGCTTTAAGTTATTAGGGGCGAAGTGTGACATATGATATAATAAAGGACATGGAATATTAATTACGGAGGTGCTGTTGAATGGAATATCAGGCTTTGTACCGGGCTTTCAGACCCCAGACATTCCAGGATGTTGTCGGACAGAAGCACGTAACCAAAACATTGCGCAACGCAATCATCAGGGATAAGGAATCACACGCCTATCTGTTCAACGGTCCCCGGGGAACCGGTAAGACGAGTATTGCGAAAATATTCGCCAAGGCGCTCAATTGCCGCTTTGGTTCCGAAGGCGAGCCCTGCAACGAATGTGACATCTGCATGAGCATTACAGACGGTTCTGCAAACGATGTGATAGAGATTGATGCTGCGAGTAACAACGGTGTCGATGAAATCAGAAATATACGGGAAAAAGTCAAATATGCACCTTCTGAAGCAAGATATAAAGTGTACATCATTGATGAGGTGCATATGCTCACTACCGGTGCATTCAACGCACTGCTGAAAACACTGGAAGAGCCGCCGGGTCATGCGATTTTCATACTGGCGACGACAGAGCCCCATAAAATACCGGCGACAATCATTTCGAGGTGTCAGCGTTTCGATTTCAAAGCGATTGAGATCAACGAAATCATCGGCCGGCTCAAATATGTTGCAGATTCGGAATCCCTTGAATACGAAGATGATGCAATTGAGTATATCGCCCGCACATCTGAAGGCGGAATGCGGGATGCACTCAGCATCATGGATCAGGTCATTGCATACAGCAATGACTATATTACCGTGGATGATGCTGTAATGATTACAGGCGGAATAAAATCCGAAGAACTGAATGACTGGCTCAGACTGATAGAGCAGAAAGACTCGAGAGAGGCTTTTATTACCTATCACAGATTTATTGATGAAGGGAAAGATCCGACCCGTCTGATCCATGAGCTTGTCTACTATATAAGAGACATTATTTTGATGAAGCATTCCGGCGAGGCGGATGAAGATGTTGCGTTCTATCATACTGAGGACAAGGTACTCTACGAAATGATAGATGTGCTGAATGATGCGATGGTCATGATGAGATTTTCTGTAAATACAAGTGTGCATCTTGAAGTCGTGATCGTGAAACTGGTTCAGGTACTGAACAGGAATGACCAGGCGGCCGGAACACAAAACGTCGATCTTTCGCATATTGAACAAAAGTTGAAAGAACTTGAACGGCGCCTGGCGAACCAGCCACAGACTAATGCAGCTCCGGTACAGGAGAAGAAGCAGATGAGGAATGCACCTTCGAAAGGATTCTCCCTGCGGCAGATTGAAAAAGTGCTCGACCACGCCAACAAGGAAGATCTGGTGAAACTGAAGGACGACTGGCCGAAAGTGTATCAGCATGTCGAAGAGAAAGGGTACCATTCCCTCAGGTCCCTTATTAAAGATTCGGAGCCGGTAGCAGCAAGTGACACGCACGTGCTGCTTAAATTCCAGAACGATCTCCACAGTGATCTGATTAATAAGGACGAGAAGAAGCGGGAAGAATTGGAAACGCTCATTCCTTCTATTATAGAGAAGGAAGTCAAAGTGGTCGGTGTTCCGGATTCCAGCTGGCTGCAGGTCAGACATGACTACATCCAGGAAAAGAAAGCCAATAAGGAAAAGAAGGAGTCTTCTAATGAGAAGAAGCCGTCGGATGTCGCCAAAGAGATATTCGGTAATGATATAGTAGAAACACGGTCGTAATCAGTTTATAAAAACAATATTTTCATATATAATATATAGATGATCATTCTAAACACATTTGGAGGAGAATACCAGTATGAACAATATGCAGGGCATGATGAAACAGATGCAGAAAATGCAGAAGAAAATGCAGGAAGAGCAGGAAAAGCTGAAAGAGGAAAAAGTTGAAGGTACGGCCGGCGGCGGTATGGTCACAGTGACGGTATCCGGACATAAAGAAGTACTCGATGTAGAAATCTCCGAGGAAGTAGTGGATCCGGACGATATCGAAATGCTGCAGGATCTGATCATTGCTGCAACAAACGAAGCAATGACGAAAGCCGATGAACTTACAAGTGAGCGTCTCGGAAAGCACACCAAGGGTATGAATATCCCTGGTATGATGTAATATGCATTATCCAGAACCAATATCCAAGCTGATTGACAGCTTCATGAAACTGCCGGGTATCGGGCCGAAGACAGCCCAGCGCCTGGCATTTTATGTTCTTAATATGAAGGAAGACGATGTCGTCAATTTCTCCAGAAGTCTCATGGAAGTGAAAAGAGACCTTCAATTCTGTTCAATCTGCGGACACATTACAGATATAGATCCCTGTTATATATGCAGCGATAAGAACAGGGACCGGAGTATCATATGTGTAGTCCAGGATACGAAAGATGTTATCGCCATGGAAAAAATGCGTGAGTATAAAGGACTTTACCATGTACTCCATGGTGCAATCAGTCCCATGGATGGAATCGGACCGGAAGATATCAACGTTGCATCATTAATAGAGAGACTGAAGGATGATGAAGTGAAAGAGATCATCCTCGCTACGAACCCGAATATCGAAGGTGAATCGACAGCCATGTATATTTCAAGATTGGTGAAACCGATCGGGATTAAATCCACGCGGCTTGCCAGCGGGCTGCCCGTAGGCGGAGATCTGGAATATGCAGATGAAGTCACACTGTCCAAAGCGATAGAGCACAGGACGGAACTGTAAAGAATTATTTATGATCAGGAGATGGAACAGCTTTCTATAGAAGAAAGTTGGCCATCTCTTTTCTTTTTTTAATAAAATACCACGAAACATGTTATAAAAAATGCTGAAAGGGTATAAATACACCATCCTATTTCATCAATCCATACTTAAAACTAATTAACAGCTGCACTGAAAGATTGGCAGGGATATAAGAAAAGTAGCTCAAAAGGGCGGCATAGAGAGGTTCCAACAAAAGAGAATGAAATTAAATAGTAAAAATCAAAACTTTTTTAGAAAAAGGGTTGCGTAAATGAAACAAACCCTGTATAGTAATATCTTGTCGGACGAAATAAAGCACCGACACAACAAATGTTGCTAGAGGCATTAAGAAATGTAAAAAAGGTGTTGCATCTGATTTTCATTCATGCTATACTAGTTAAGCAGTCGAAAACGAGAACATTGAAAACTGAATGACAATATGTCAACGTTAATTCCGAGATAATGAGGTTCACATTAAGTTGAGCTTCCCACATTGAGGCGACCAATCAAAAACGCAAACAGATACTGTCAGCAGTATCACATGAGCTCGAGAGGAGCTTTCCAATTATGGAGAGTTTG
>NZ_FOTB01000004.1:126093-390120 GCF_900114445.1 Salinicoccus halodurans | reverse complement strand
TAATCGATCGATGACTTATTCAGAATTGATGAAGAAACCGTGTTTCGGTTTCTGCGCGAATTATTGCTTCTATCCGGTTTTGAATGTATATGTAGTTTCTCCTGCATTTCCAATGCGTGGAGAACGGAATAGACATTCGTTCGACAGCAGTCGAACCGCCTTGATCCTGATGATTCAGGGCTTGAGGTAAAGCAATTCACTGTCCGGCGGCGATGGCGGAGAGGCCACACCTGTACCCATGCCGAACACAGCAGTTAAGCTCTCCAGCGCCGATGGTAGTTGGACTGACGTCCCGCAAGAGTAGGACGCTGCCGGGCAGTGATTTTTTTAATTTTATAGTTTTCCACAGTAGCTCAGTGGTAGAGCTATCGGCTGTTAACCGATCGGTCGTAGGTTCGAATCCTACCTGTGGAGCCATTTTTTTGTTTAAAATACATATTGCATATTGGCCCGTTGGTCAAGCGGTTAAGACACCGCCCTTTCACGGCGGTAACACGGGTTCGAGTCCCGTACGGGTCATCATTTGGAGAATTAGCTCAGCTGGGAGAGCATCTGCCTTACAAGCAGAGGGTCGGCGGTTCGAACCCGTCATTCTCCACCACGGAGGGGTAGCGAAGTGGCTAAACGCGGCGGACTGTAAATCCGCTCCTTCGGGTTCGGCAGTTCGAATCTGCCCCCCTCCACCATTATAATTTATTGGGCTATAGCCAAGCGGTAAGGCAACGGGTTTTGGTCTCGTCATGCGAAGGTTCGAATCCTTCTAGCCCAGCCATGAGCCATTAGCTCAGTCGGTAGAGCATCTGACTTTTAATCAGAGGGTCAGAGGTTCGAATCCTCTATGGCTCATTTTCAGGCATCTTCTCAGGAAGATGCTTTTTTTGTTTATTTTTATGCATTATATCGACTGTTTTTACATTTTTATAAATCATTGCATAAAAATCCAATGTTGTATAAACTTAGAGTTATACTTGATTTAAAAAGGGGATATTTTATGAATCATAAAGTAGATATTATCGGGGCTTCCACTTCCTTCGGGCAGCCGAAACTGGGAGTAGACTTGGGACCGGACGCAATCAGATATGCGGGTCTTGTCAAAGCATTGGAAATTCAGGGTATGAATGTTGAAGATAAAGGAAACATTACAGGTCAGTATAAAGTAGATCCAACCCTCCACTCGGCGAAAGAAGAAATGGGGCTTCTTAATTTCGAGCAGGTAAAAGATTTTAGTATTGAACTGGCTGAAGAAGTTGAGAGTTCGGTTAAATTGGGCCGGTTCCCTTTAATACTTGGCGGGGACCATTCTCTATCAATTGGTTCCATAGCAGGAATCAGTCCCAATTATGAAAATCTTGGTGTGATATGGTTTGATGCTCATGGTGACTTGAATGACAGTGAAACTTCTCCATCGGGTAATATACACGGCATGCCGCTTGCGGTTGCCTGTGGCGTCGGCCATGAAAGCCTCGTCAACCTTCATCAGCCAGGGGCAAAAGTGAAACCGGAAAATGTTGTTCTGATTGGAATGAGAGATCTTGATGTAGGTGAGCGTGAATACATCAAAGAAAATAATATACTTACTTTTACTGTGACGGATATAAAGGAAAAAGGAATGGCCAATGTCATGAAAGAAGCGATAAATTACTTGGGAAATAAAGTGGACGGTCTGCACCTTTCCCTTGATGTTGATGGACTAGACCCTATGGAAACACCGGGAACAGGAACACCTGTAAACGGAGGCATGTCATTGGCTGAAACACAACTTGCAATGAGCATGCTTAATGATTCTGAACTTGTGACATCTTTGGATCTTGTAGAAGTGAATCCATTGCTTGACGAGAAGAATATGACTGCTGAAAAAGCTGTGGAAATTGCTTCTTTCCTGTTCGGTAAAAAACAGCTTTAAATTAAACAAACCATATAAAAAAGGGATATCATCTGCATTGGATGTTATCCCTTAAAATATTGTGTTTAATCTTCATTTTCATTGCTGTCATCCCCTAAAGGCATGATTTGCACTTTGTATTCACCGGTTCCTTTGGTGCTTTTCTTTTCAGAGTGTTTCTTTACGAAATTCTTCAAGTCTTTTTTAAACTGTTTCAGATCATCCTCTTTAATATTCAAGTTGTAGGACATGCTGTCTTTTTTCTTTTCATCAGGAACATACTTCAAAAGATCGATATTTGGTACGACTTTTTTTGCGACAGGCTCATAAAATTTTTGTATGATACTGTTCTTCTCTTCTGTCTTTACCACATGGATGATGCCATTCTTGAGAAGCTCATTGAGATGGTAGTGGATTTTGGCCCGGGGTATATCGAGTTCATCTGCAAGATTCTGCCCTGTTTTCGGCTTCTCTCCAAGCATAGTCAGGAGTTCGATTCTGAACGGGTCACTGACACTTTTCAATTGGGCAAGATTATCAATAACCAATAATTTTTTCATGAAGAAACACCCCTTATGAGATATATTTATAGTATGATTAACTGTAAATAGCTTGTCAATCAAATAAACATCTATTTACAAAAGTTGAGAGCCTTTTAATCATTTGTTGCATTATTGCGAATTTGGTATGATGTAACTGTTACTACAGTGAAAGGGGCACCACTATGATCGGGCAGAGAATTAAAGAAATACGCAATAATAATAATTTGACACAAGAAGAGTTAGCCGATGGCATCATCTCGAGAACCTATCTCAGTCTGATAGAGAAGGGCAGTGTGCATCCTTCTACCAATGTCCTGATAAAGTTGAGTGAGCGCCTGAACTGCTCAGTCAATGACTTTATGCAGGAGGTGTCCCATTTCCGGTATAACGATGTGGAAATACTCCGGGAAATTGCCTATTATGAACAGAAAATCGAAAGTGATGATTTTCAGTCTGTAATTTCTTTTATAGATAAAGAATATGAGACGGTTGATCAGATTCCTTCACAGGACAGTGGGCGCATCCATTTAATCTATGCAAAATACTATAATAAAACTGGTGAATTGAGAAAAGAGAAGCATCATGTGGATTGTGCATTGCAGCTTCTGTCAACAGTATCGATAAATCAGTCCTATATAGATGCAATTATTTTAAAGACGAGGATACTCATAGCAAAAGATGAAGTGGAAGAGGCACTGGATCTCCTGGAAGACACTTTATACATCATTTTAAGGCTTACGGAACTGGATTTGGGGATCATAAGAATCATGTTTGAAATTGCAGCATGTTATCATATCAAGAAGGAATATTTTACGTCCTCCAGGTTTCTTGACAGGCTGAAGAAACAATCGGAAATTCTTCATATTGATTACAAAAAAACAGAATTCAACCTGCTTGAAGCAAAAAATCTGGCAATGCTGGAATCTTTTGAACGGCTGGAAAAGTTCACGAGTCAGTCCAATGAACCTTCCATGGTGCTTCTGAATTGCTATGCAAGCTATAAAATTGGAAACATCAGAGAATGCGAAAGCCGGTTCAAAAGTATAAGGATAGAAAAAAGCATGTTCAGGGGAGATACAGTTTTATCCGGTATATATGATGTGTTGGATAAACGTTTGGATTTTATTTGAAATATTGAGAGAGGGACGGCAATATGCAGACAGGTAATCTTTTTGAAAACATCACCACGGCAGCCATAATTTCGAGCATTGTCGACTTACTGATTGTATGGTATGTACTGTATCTTCTGATTACGGTCATGAAAGGTACAAAAGCCATCCAGCTGATTAAAGGGATATTTTTCATTTTAATCGGCCGTGCACTCAGTAATTTTTTCGATCTTGCTACGACGACACAGCTGTTCGATACCGTTTTAGAGTGGGGTTTTTTGGCGATTATTGTTATCTTCCAGCCGGAACTCAGACGGGCGCTTGAACAACTTGGCCGGGGAAGTCTCTTCCGTACGAGTAATGCGGGAGACACTCCCGAGCACGATAAGATGCGTGAAGCTATGGTAAAATCTATAAGATACATGGCAAAACGGCGTATCGGAGCCCTCATTGTTTTCGAAAAAGAAACAGGGCTCAAAGATTACATCGAAACAGGTATTCCCATCAACGGGAATATTTCATCAGAACTTTTAATCAATATATTCATCCCCAACACTCCGTTGCATGATGGAGCGATGATTATACAGGGAGACAAGATTGCGACAGCAGCAAGTTACCTGCCGTTGTCAGACAGTAATAAAATTGCCAAAAACCTCGGTACAAGGCACCGGGCAGCTGTGGGAGTATCAGAAGTGACTGATGCATTTACAATCGTGGTTTCTGAAGAAACAGGAAATATTTCGGTGACTCACGACAGTAAGCTGACAAGGGAGATATCACTCGAAGAGCTCGATTCCATGTTGAAAACGCATTGGAGCCTGCTCCCTGAATTGAAGGAAGGAGGCGGACTGTTTGCTAGAAAGTAAATGGGGTTTGAGATTTGTCGCCCTGGTTCTCGCATTGTTCATGTTCCTTTCGGTCAATGATGTTTTTGATAATTTATTCAATGATGAAAATGAAAGTTCAGAATCCGAGATGATTGAAGGAGTACCGGTGGAATTATTATATAATAAAGATAATTATTATGTCTCCGGGGCACCGTCTGAAGTCAATGTTCAGCTGTTCGGAAACAACTCCAATGTAAAAAGACTTCAGACAACGCGCGATTTCAATGTTTACCTTGATTTGAGAAACCGTGATGTTGGGGAATATGAAGAACATTTCACAGTGGAAGGGCTGCCGGAGAATGTTACGGCTGAAGTCGTTCCGCAGACTGCAAATATCAATATCCAGGAATTGGTCACAAGAACTTTCGAGGTGCAGGCTGAAGTGAGTGAAAGCCGGGTGGGTCCGAATCATCAGCTTTCTGAGGTCAATGTCATTCCGAGTACGGTTACTGTCATGGGTGGAGAAAGTGAAATGAATCGTATACAATATGTACGTGCCACTTTAAATGATAATTCAAGAATCACAGAAGATCGTGTAGAGGAAGCAGAAGTCAGTGTATTTGACTCACAATTCAACAAGCTTGATGTGCGGATAGACCCTACTGATGTGAGAGTTGAAATTTCGGTGGACGAGCGCAGCAAGGAAGTGCCTGTGGAATATGAAGTGATAGGCGATGTTGCAGAAGGCCATACTCTGGAAGATGTCAAACTCAACTATGAAAATGTGACAGTATTCGGAAGCGAGGAAGTCCTTGCGAATATCGATTCCATCAATGTCGAAGTGAATGTCGATGATATGAGTAATTCGGAAACGAAAGATATCGAGATGGAGCTGCCTGAAGATATCAGCAAGACCGAACCTGCAGTCCTTCAGGCAGACATCGAAATAACCGAAGATTAACTAATACAACACAAAGAAAAAGGAGAACGACATGGGTAAATATTTTGGTACTGATGGAGTAAGAGGCGTTGCAAACACGGAACTTACTCCGGAACTGGCTTTTAAATTAGGAAGATTTGGCGGATATGTCCTGTCCGGACAAAAAGAAGAAGATAAACCGACCGTATTGGTAGGACGCGATACACGTATTTCAGGTGAAATGCTGGAATCGGCACTCGTGGCCGGACTTCTTTCCATGGGGGCGGAAGTAATGCGCCTCGGAATCATTTCTACTCCGGGTGTTGCATATCTTACTAGAGAAATGGAGGCAGATGCAGGTGTAATGATTTCTGCCTCCCACAATCCGGTGGCTGATAATGGGATCAAATTCTTTGGTTCAGATGGATTTAAACTCTCAGATACTCAGGAAGAGGAAATTGAGAAACTTCTTGATGCGGAAGACGACACGCTTCCGAGACCAAGCGGTACAGCACTGGGTCATAAATCCGATTATTTTGAGGGCGGACAGAAATATGTGAGCTATCTCAAGTCTACAATCGATACAGACCTGGAAGGCTTGAAAATCGCCCTTGACGGCGCACACGGATCCACATATTCACTTGCCCCTTATCTTTTCGGGGATCTTGAGGCAGACACAGTGACAGTGGGATGTAATCCGGATGGTACGAACATCAATGAAGGTGTCGGCTCTACACATCCCGGTAAACTCGTTGAATTAGTTAAAGAGCAGGAAGCGGACTTCGGCCTTGCCTTCGATGGCGATGGCGACCGTATTATTGCTGTAGATGAAAACGGCAATATTGTCGATGGGGACAAGATCATGTTCATTCTTGCACAGCATCTGAAATCCATAGATATGCTGAAGGATGATATGGTGGTTTCAACTGTCATGAGTAATCTCGGTTTCTACAAAGCTCTCGCAGCACATGGACTGAACAGTGACAAAACGAAGGTCGGAGACCGTTATGTAGTCGAAGAAATGCGCTCTGGAGGATATTCCCTCGGCGGCGAGCAATCCGGCCATATCATTATGATGGATTATAATACTACAGGTGATGGTCTCCTGACCGGTGTTCATCTTGCGGCAATTGTTAAAGAATCCGGCAAAAAACTGAGTGAACTGGCTGCACAGGTTGAGACATTCCCTCAGGAGCTCGTCAACGTGCGTGTAACGGATAAATACAATGTCGTGAATAACGATGTCGTTTCTGCAAAAATCGACGAAGTGGAAGCGGATATGGACGGTAATGGACGCGTTCTTGTCCGCGCCTCCGGTACAGAACCACTTGTCCGCGTCATGGTAGAGGCTGAAACTGAAGAACTGGCTGATAAGTACAGCAATGATATCGCAGAAGTCGTCAAGGCTGAAATGGGTCTGGATGACTAAGAGAACGGTAATCCTGCTGCTCCGGAAATTCCAGGGCGGCAGTTTTTATTTCAAAATAAAAAATATCGGTTCCGGAAGACTTTATACGATAATTTTATGTTGCAGTATATACATATTTCCCTTACAATGTGAATGCTGACTAAAAAGGAGGGTAAGGGAGTTAATACAATCGGAATAGCGCCTGAGCAGGTGAGATGTCATCTGCTGACGAGGAGGACAGTCATCGATTTTCGGCGGATACTGTCCCGGATACTGAAGTATTCGTAAAAACGGATGTTAAAACTGTTGAGCGATTGGCAGGACAGAGCACCGGAACTTAAGACACAAGCGGAAAGGAAGTTGGCATATGTGCGGAATTGTAGGATATATCGGAAACGATGATGTAAAGGAGATCTTGCTCAAAGGTCTGGAGAAAATGGAATACCGTGGTTATGACTCTGCAGGAATCGGGGTCAGAAATGATGAAGAGATAAAAGTTTTTAAAGAGAAAGGCCGTATTAGAGACCTGAGGGAGAAAGTGGATACGGACTTCGATGCTACAGTTGGAATCGGGCATACAAGGTGGGCGACACACGGTGTGCCGAACGTCGTCAATGCCCATCCGCATCAGAGTACAGACGGCCGTTTCACACTTGTCCATAACGGTGTCATAGAAAATTATGAGCAACTCAGAGCTGAATATATACCGGATGTCGAACTGGTTTCCAGTACCGATACTGAAATCATTGTTGAAGTGATTGCGAAATTCGCAGCAGAAGGCATGACGACAGAAGAGGCATTCAATAAAACCTTAAATGAACTTCATGGTTCTTATGCACTTGGACTGTTGGATGAAGAGGATCCGGATGTAATCTATGTAGCTAAGAATAAATCTCCACTTCTCCTTGGCAAAGGGGAAGACTTCAATGTCATCACTTCAGATGCGATGGCGATGCTGCAGATTACAAATGAATTTGTAGAGTTGATGGATGGAGAAATCGTTCTCCTGAAAAAAGATGAAATCATCATCAAAGATAAAGTTGGGCATGTTGTGGAAAGGGATTCCTATATTGCTGAAATTGATGCCAGCGATATTGAAAAGGGAACCTTCGATCATTACATGTTGAAAGAAATCAATGATCAGCCTGCAGCAATGAGAAAAATCATCCAGGAATATCAGGATGAGGATGAAAACCTCAAAATCGATCAGGCGATCATCAAGCAGCTGGGAGATGCAGACAGACTATATGTCATTGCTGCGGGAACAAGTTATCATGCCGGGCTGATCGGCAAGGAGTATTTCGAGAAATGGGCGGGCGTACCTACAGAAGTGCACGTGGCTTCAGAATTCGTGTACAATACACCGATGCTTTCTGAAAAACCGTTGTTCATCTTCATCTCACAATCCGGGGAAACGGCAGACAGCCGTGCCGTATTGGTAGAAATCAAGAAGCTCGGCCATCAGTCTCTGACAGTGACTAATGTGCCGGGATCAACGCTGTCACGTGAAGCGGATCAGACGCTCATCCTGCATGCAGGGCCGGAAATCGCAGTGGCCTCAACGAAAGCATATACAGCACAGATTGCGGTCCTTTCCATCCTTGCGCAGGTCGCTGCCCGGGAACTTGGAAAAGATACAGGCATCAATCTGATGACAGAACTCGCGAAAGTCACGACAGCTATTACAGCCATCATTGATGATGCACCGCAGATCGAACAGATCGTCAATGAGTATCTTGAAACAACGAGAAACGCATTCTTCATCGGAAGGACGATGGACTACTATGTCGGCCTCGAGGGTGCGCTTAAGCTCAAAGAGATTTCCTATATCCAGGCGGAAGGATTCGCCGGAGGAGAGCTTAAACACGGTACGATCGCACTGATTGAAGAGAATACACCTGTATTCGCACTTTCAACCCAGGAAAAAATAAACCTCAACATCCGCGGCAATGCGCAGGAAGTTGAAGCACGCGGTGCCAAAGTGTGCATGGTATCCATGGAAGGGCTAGAGCAGGACGGAGACACTTACGTGATACCGCATGTGCATGAAATGCTTACACCGCTCGTATCGGTAGTCGTGTACCAGTTTATCGCGTACTACGCGGCACTGCACCGCGGCAACGATGTGGACAAGCCGAGAAATCTTGCCAAGTCCGTTACAGTGGAATAAAAAACAATGAAATATGAAACTACAGTAAGATGCTCCGTATCATCTGAATGATGAGCGGAGCTTTTACTATGCAAAAGAATAAATTAGAATATGTTTGGTGAAAATTATGAACTATGGAAAAGGTGAAGGACATTTGATTACATTAGCAGGAACTATAGGCGCAGGGAAGACAGAATGGGGGAAAGTGATCGCAAAACATTTTGGGGTCGATTTATTGGAAGAAAAAGTGGACGGCAACCCATTTCTCGAAAAATATTATGCAGATCCGGAAAGATACAGTTTTCACCTACAGATATTTTTCCTGAATCACAGATTCAGCGCCATCAAAGAAGCGATGGCGCATCCGAATTCAGTGTTGGATCGTTCCATTTATGAAGATGCCATGATATTTGCCAGGCTGCAGTATGAAAACGGCTCAATGGATGAGGCAGAGTACGCTACATATCTGGAATTACATGAAAATATGATGGAGGAATTGGCTGATTTATATAAACAGCAGGTTTTATTTAAAAAATCACCGGATCTGATGGTGATGGTGCATGGCTCGTTTGATGAAATCATGAGAAGGATCAAAAACCGCGGGAGACCATTTGAACAGATTGATGGTAATCCGGAATTATATAAATACTATCAGAAACTATATGAACTGTATGAAAATGAATTTATGGAAGAATATCTGGAAAGGAACATATCCCCTGTTTATGTCATAGATATTGATAAGATGGATATTTACAAGCCGGAGGATGTAAAAGAAGTGCTGGATGGCATTGAAGAAACATTGAAAAGAGATAGAGGATTTGTATTCCCTGAAGAATTGGAATGATTTTCCAATATTTAATCCAAAGGACATTGGAAACAATACTGGAATCCGGGATTTGAAGCGGATTTAAGACGAAATTTTATAAGGATAACTGTGTAATAACTAGATGGTCCCGATATTGAAACGGCCATCTTTTTTTTATCCATTTTTTAAAGGAATACTGGCTATTTAAACCGCCAATAAGGCAGGGGCTTATTTGGGAATTAAGATACATTTTATGGAAATCGTGTTTATATTATGTTTCTGTAGTGGTAAGGTGGTAATAAACGTGTTCTATGTCCTGTACTTTACATATAAAGTGGAACGAGGGTGAGGAGTATACATATGAATAAAAAGAACATAGGAATCATGATATTTATTGGATTCGCGGTTGTTTTTGTAATAACTGCTGTTGTTTTTTGGGGTAATGATAATGGAGAAATTCCGGAGGAATCAATCGAAACTCAGAACCAGCCGGATACTGCAGACACAAAAAGTGAACAGAGAGCCGAGGAGGAAATGGACTACAATTTCCCGCCGGAAAAGGCAGAAAATATACTTGTGGCACAGGAGGAGCTGGAAGCCGGGATTCTGGCAGCAAGTGAAGGAAGCAGTCTGAATAACCCGTATGTGAACATTGATCCGTACAACCGGAGCCCTTTGTCTGCATTAGTAATATTTGACACGGAAGAAGCTGCACAGGTCTCTTTCACGGTGAAAGGGAAAGATGATGCATCCGATATTTCTAAAACCATGACGGAATACAGAACACACCATGAGCTGCCTGTCGTGGGATTGTATCCAGGCTATACGAATATTGTAGAGATTACTGCAGAAACGGAATCCGGGGAAACACTTGCACATACCTTTACATTAACTACGAAGGATCTCCCGGAGGAAATGCCGACGATTGAAATAAAAAAAGCCCAGACTGAAAAAATGAAACTCGGGGAAAGTGAACTGACTTTCTATATCCCGAGTACAAGGTATGCATTTGCATTTGATGCCAATGGTGACGTACGGTGGTACGGATCTGGATTTAACAGCCATGTCCTTCAGGAATTGGATGATGGGAATCTGCTTTATCTGGGGAAAGACAGTAACAGCGGAAGTGCCTATAACCGCCTGTTTGAAACGACTTATATCGGCAAGGTACACAATGCTTTTAAAATAAGTGAAAAGGCTGCAGAGAGAGAAGCGGAAGGTTTGGATTCCACTCTGATTCACCATGATGTTGCAGAACTGCCATCCGGGAACCTATTATTGACTGTCAACGATGGCAGTGGTGTATATATGGAAGATATGATGATAGAAATGGACAGGGAGACAGGGGAAGTCGTGAAAGTGATAGATTTAAAAGAGCTGTTCCCAAAAGAGGTTTACGAAGAATATGAAAAAAGAGAAGACAATGGGTTAAAAGACTGGTTCCATCAGAATTCCGTCGTATATGATGAAAATGATGACAGCATCATCATATCCGGAAGACACCAGGATACCGTGATGAAAATTGATTACCACACAGAAGAAATCAAATGGATACTGGCCCACCCCGAAGGATGGAATGAGGAAATGAAACGATACCTTGTAGAAGGGGAGAGCGAAGACTTCAAGTATCCGGCTGCTCAGCATGACGCCACTATCCTGCCTGACTTTGACGATGATCCGGGAACTATTGATCTTCTGTTGTTTGATAATAATACAGTTGTTACCCGCGGGGATGAGTCAATATCGGAACAATACAGTGCGGGTACACATTACCGTATTAATGAAGAGACGCAGGATGCAGAAATAGTATGGACTTACGGCAAGGAACTTGGAGAGGACTATTTCACAAATATTATCAGCAGTGCCAGATACCAGGAAGACAGTGACACTGTACTGCTTGACTTCGGCCATACCGATGGCGGGGAAAGAAGTTCATTTGTGGAAGTGACACATGATGAGGAGTCCGAAATTGTATTCGAAGCAGAAATGATAAATTTCCGTAAAGGTGCCTGGGCATATCGCTCTTCAAGAAATTCATTATACAATGACCAATGGGCAGAAAGATTCACTCTGGGAGAATAGAATTGAACAATTTGATACGTCTCTTGAAAGCCCCATTCTGTATGCAGCAGATCGGGGCTTTTAAGGATGCAGTATAATGATATTCAAGTCACCTGGATTGTTGATATGACACTGAACGTTCATATTTCTCATGTGGATTTTTCCATGTCGGCACACGATAAGTGGACATTGAAATGTGATGTGTTAGAATGACGGACAATAAAGCATTATAAGGAGAATCAATTATGAAAAAATGGTTAACAGGATTATCAATCGCCTCTTCCATGCTCGTACTTGGAGCATGCGACGGTGGAGATGACTCCGGAGAAGATACAGGAAACGCAGAGAATCAGCAGGAATCACAGGAACAGACAGCTTCAGGAAGCGGTGAAAAAGGCGGAGAAGGGCAGCAGCAGGAAATGCCTGAACCCGACATGGAAGGTGTTCCGGATGTTGTCGCTGAAGTGAATGGCGAAGAAGTGACGAAAGACGAATTCAAGCAGTCTTATGAGGGCCAATTCCAACAGGCTGCGATGCAGCAGCAGATGTCCGGTCAGAAAGTGGATCAGGATGAACTGAAGAAGCAGGTCGCGAATGGCATGGTGTCACAGGAACTGCTGACCCAGGAAACAGAGAATCGTGGAATTGAAGCTCCTGAAGATGAGGTCAATAAAACACTGGACGACATTGTTAAGAAGAATCAGATGAAGTCGCAGGATGAGTTCTTTGCTGCAATGGAAGAGCAGGGCATGAAAAAAGATGAAGTGATGTCCCAGCTTGAAACCCAGGTTAAGATGGATAAGCTGATCGCTGAAGAGACAGGTGAGATTGAACCATCTGATGATGAATTGCAAAAGATTTATGATCAGCAGAAAGAACAGATGTCACAAATGCAGGGTGAAGAAGGCGGCGGAGAGATGCCTTCCTTTGAAGAAGTGAAACCTCAGCTCAAAGAGCAGGTCATAATGCAGAAACAAGGTGAAGCGGCACAGAAACTTGCCGGGGAACTGAAAGAGAAATCTGACGTAAAAGTAAATCTGTAATTGTATCAGAAGAGCAGGATTAGAATTAAATAAGCAGGTTTATCGCCGTTTCGGACACATGTTCAAAACGGCGATTTTTTAATAGCGGATATGGTGTATACTGAACCTGTGTAAATCAATGAAATGAAAGGATTGAGTGATGTGGCGGAACATAAAATCTATACAATGAAATTTTCGAGTGTCTATCCTCACTACGTGACCAAAGCTGAAAAGAAAGACCGCACGAAAGAGGAAGTGGATAAAATCATCCTCTGGCTGACCGGTTATACTGAGAAACAGCTGGAAGACCATCTTGAAAAAGGCACTGATTTCAAAAACTTCTTTGCAGAAGCACCGGATATGAATCCTTCGCGGGAAATGATCAAAGGTGTAATTTGCGGAGTGCGTGTCGAAGATATAGAGGAACCTCTCATGCAGGAGATCCGTTATATGGATAAGCTGATTGATGAACTTGCCAAAGGTAAGGCAATGGAGAAGATTTTGCGGGAATAAGTATGATGGCTAAAAGTCTTCATACAGCCTGAAGTGTTTTTACAGTCCAAAAAAGGGAAACTGAATGGCATAGTATCAAACGCTTTCTGAAGGAGCTGGATAAGATGAAGACATTGTATTTCTCAGCCGGAAATACTCTCTATGAAATTCAGGGAGAAAAAGAGAGTTGGACGATGACGGAAAGATCCACTCCAAATGTACTCTTATGTATCGCCGCGGATCCGGACAATCCGGGGCGTCTGTACGGAGGGACATTTGATGATGGACTCTTCATCAGTAATGACAGTGGTGAGACGTGGAAGCAGGCTGGTGCAGGAATCGCCCACGACCGGCTGATGAGCATCGCCGTCAGCCCGACGGAAATGAAAAACGGTTATCATATCGTATGGGCTGGAACGGAACCAAGCGGACTGTTCCGTTCTGAAGATGGCGGAGAGACCTGGACAGAGTGCCCGGCATTGCTGGATTTGCCGTCAAAAGCCACCTGGAGCTTTCCTCCCCGTCCCGAGACTCATCATGTGCGCTGGATTGAACCGGATGCCCATGATGAGAATCGGATATTCGCCGGTATTGAACTGGGCGGTGTCATGAGGAGTGAAGATAAAGGGATGAGCTGGGAAGACCGTAAACCAGGCTCTCAGCATGACTGCCACACATTGAAGATGCATCCCAAAGTGTCCGGGCGGATATATGAAGCGGCAGGCGGGGGATATGCGGAAAGTACTGACGCAGGGTCTACCTGGCAGACATTCAACGAAGGCCTTGAACCCTACAATTATCTGGTCGGTATCGCAGTAGATTCCAGAAATGAAGACATTATAGTGGCTTCTGCTGCCAAAAGCCCCCGTACGGCATATAAACCATCGGATGCAGAGACGATTTTGGTACGCCGTGAAAATGGCGGGAAATGGGAATCTGTAAGTGAAGGGCTCCCCGATCCTGAGGATTCCGCCGTTTTTTCACTGGCTGCACACCCGGATGAACCGGGGGTTTTCCATGCCGTCAACAACACGGGTTTTTATATTTCCGAAGACTCGGGACAAACCTGGCACAGAGTGCCGGTGGAATGGCCGGAACACTTGAAGGATAAGAAGATTCACTGGATGACACTTGTTTAAATAACGTATGGAGGCATCGCAGGATGTCTCTTTTTTATTATAAAAATCTAGAAAAAGTTACAAAAAACACTTGAAAGTCAAAGAAGGTCAATGTATAATATAGTTAAAGGTCAAAGTTAGTCAAACTACAAAAAAATAAAGTGAGCATCATATTTGAAAATGTGATTAACGGCCTTTATACTATATTTATAGTCAAAGATAGTCAAAGTCAAAATGACTGTCTAACTGAATGAAATAGGAGGAATCTATGCATGAAATGTCAAAATTGTGGTGTTAATGAATCCAATGTAAATCTTGCAATGAACATTAACAATCAAAAAATGCAGGTGCATTTGTGTAATGAATGTTTCCGTGAAATACAAGGACAAATGATGAACTCCAACGATTTCTTCTCTGGATCACCTTTTGAAAATGCAGACTTTAATAATAAATATTTCCAGGGTAATGGAGGAAATGCAACAGGTACGAAAGTAAAAACAAAACAGAACAACAGAGATGGTCTGCTTGACCAGTTAGGTAAAAATATTTCTGATGAAGCAAGAGAGGGAAATATAGATCCGGTCATCGGCCGTGACATGGAAGTAAAACGTGTTGTCGAAACATTGAACCGAAGAAATAAGAACAACCCCGTACTGATCGGTGAGCCTGGTGTCGGTAAAACGGCGATTGCAGAAGGTCTTGCACTTAAAATCGTCGAAGGTACTGTACCGGCCAAACTGATGGATAAAGAAATCTATATTCTTGATGTAGCATCTCTTGTAGCGAATACAAGCATGCGCGGACAGTTTGAAGAACGCATGAAACAATTGATCAGTGAATTGCAGGAGCGTGAAGATGTTATCCTGTTCATCGACGAAATACACCAGATTGTTGGTGCAGGTACGGCAGAAAGTTCTCAGATGGACGCCGGGAACATTCTGAAACCGGCATTGGCACGCGGGGAACTGCAGATCATCGGTGCAACTACTCTGAAAGAGTACCGTCAAATTGAGAAAGACGCTGCATTGGAACGCCGTCTGCAGCCAATCATGGTCAAAGAACCAACGTTGGAAGAAGCGGAATTGATTCTGCAGGGTATTAAAGACCGTTATGAAGCATTCCATGAAGTGCGCTATTCTGATGAAGCAATACGTGCTTTCGTATCGCTCTCAAACAGATATATACAAGATCGTTTCCTTCCGGACAAAGCGATTGATCTGATGGACGAAGTCGGATCCCGTCTAAATCTGTCCAATGCAGAAAATGACTCAGGTTCCGTTAAGCAAAAGCTTGATAAAATTGCGAAGGAAAAAGACGAAGCTGCGGAACAGGAAGACTATGAAAAAGCGGCAAACCTGAAATATCAGGAACTGCAGCTCGAAAAACAGCTGGAAAAAGCGGAAGATGAAGAACAGATCGTTGATGTTGATGTTTCTGATATCCAATTGATCGTAGAGGAAAAGACAGGAATCCCTGTCACTAAACTTCAGGCGGATGAACAGGAGAAAATGCGTGACATCCAGGAGAAACTCGGTGCAAAAGTAATCGGCCAGGAAGAAGCAGTCGGCAAAGTGGCGAAAGCCATCCGACGCAGCCGTGCCGGACTTAAATCCAAGTATCGTCCGATTGGTTCATTCCTGTTCGTCGGCCCGACAGGTGTCGGTAAGACGGAATTAACAAAAGCACTTGCTGAAGAACTGTTCGGTTCCCGTGACTCACTGATCCGTCTCGATATGAGTGAGTATATGGAAAAACATGCAGTTTCTAAGATCATCGGTTCCCCTCCAGGCTATGTCGGACACGAGGAAGCAGGACAGCTGACTGAAAAAGTGCGTCATAATCCTTACAACATCATTTTGCTCGATGAAATAGAAAAGGCACATCCGGACGTACAGAACATGTTCCTCCAGATCATGGAAGACGGTCACCTGACCGATTCACATGGCCGTACTGTAAGTTTCAAAGAAACTGTCATCATCATGACAAGTAACGCAGGAACTGGTGTCAATACTGCAAGTGTCGGCTTTGGTTCCGACAAACATGAATCAGTATCCACTCTTGATAACCTGAGTGACTACTTTAAACCTGAATTCCTGAACCGTTTTGATTCCATCATCAACTTCAATGAACTTTCTGAAGATAACCTTCTCCAAATTGTAGATCTGATGCTCACAGAACTTCAGGAAACAGTTGAGGAAAATGAAATCAATATCACAATTACTGATGAAGCGAAAAAAATACTGGTAAAACAGGGTTACGACAAACGCTTCGGTGCAAGACCATTACGCAGAGTCATCCAGGACAAAATCGAAGATCAGCTGACAGACCTGATTCTTGAAGAGGAGACTCTGGAAAACGTCAAAGTCGAAGTACAAGACGAAGAGATAAAAGTAGTAAAAGCGTAAACAGGAACAAAGAAGGCTCTGGATCCCGGGAGGATTCAGAGCCATTTTTTTATACAGTAATATCGGCATATTGTCCGTCTGTGATTCTGAGCAGTTCATCCGGAGCCAGTTCCATCTGCATGCCTCTTTTTCCGGCGGAGACCACGATGGATTCCATGGAGGAAGCTTCTGAAGAAACATAAGTGGGGAACCGTCTTTTCATACCTACAGGCGAACAGCCGCCGCGTATATAACCTGTCGTCTTTTCCAGGTCTTTCATGTGCAGCATCTCCACTTTTTTGTTGCCGCTTTCTTTGGCAAGTTTCTTCAGGTCGAGTGACTGTCCGGCCGGAATGCAGACGACAATTTCCCCTGTAGTGCTGCCTGTGGCGACAAGTGTCTTATATATCTTCTCAAGCGGTATATCCACTTCATTTGCCGCACTTTTCGCGTCCAGATGCTCTTCATCCCACGGGTACTCATGGATCTTATAATCAATCTTATTGTTCTCGAGATTCCTCATCGCATTTGTCTTTTGCATCTTCTTCACGTCGATACCTCCCGGTGGTGTTGATATAACAATCATATTAGCACATTAAGGGATGATTTCCGGAGTTTCAGCTTCTTTGCCCGAGGGAAGAGAGAATCAATAATGAAATCAGGAGGAGATTTTTTGAAAAACCATCAGCTGTATATAAATGGTGAGTATACTGCATCCACCGGAGAAGAGACAATCGACGTAATCAATCCGTCGACGGGAGCAGTCATTTCAAAAACGCCCAAGGGAACTGCGGATGATATTGATAAAGCGGTAGAAGCGGCTTTCAAAGCTCAGAAAGAGTGGGAGGAAAAGCCGAATATCGAGCGCGGTAAAATTGTGAGGAAACTCGGTGATGAAATCGCCGCCGGAAGGGATACATTCATCGACCTGCTGCAGGAAGAGCAGGGAAAGGATTATGAACTGGCAAGCGGTGAAGTGGATCTCGCAATCGACTATTTCCATTACATGTCGGAATGGGCAAGGAGGATGGAAGGGGACATAGTACCGAGTGACCGTCCAAACGAGAATATACTGATCTATAAGAAACCGATCGGGGTGGTGGGCGGCATCATTCCGTGGAACTTCCCGGTTTTCATACTGGCGAGAAAAGTAGCCACGGCCCTGGTGACGGGCTGCACCATTGTCGTCAAACCGAGTCAGCATACACCGAATACGACGATGGAATTCACGAAAATAATAGATGGCATGGAAGAGGTTCCGGCCGGTGTATATAATGTGGTGACCGGTGCGGGTTCTGAAATCGGCAACGCACTCGCCTCCCACAAGAATGTGGATATGATAACAATGACAGGCAGTGTAGCGGCAGGGACAAAGGCCATGGAAGCTGCTGCCAGGAATATTACCAAGGTCAATCTCGAACTGGGAGGGAAAGCGCCTGCCATCGTAACTGAAAATGCCGATCTGGATATTGCTGCAGAAGCCATAGTCACATCCCGGCTTGCCAATAATGGCCAGGCATGTACAAACGCTGAGCGTCTGTATGTCCATGAAAGTGTAGCGGAAGAACTGACTGATAAACTCACAAAAGCCTTCCGGGCTAAAAAACTGGGCAACCCGCGTGAAGATAAAAATGCCGAAATCGGACCGCTGATCAACCAGGACCGGCTTGAAACTGTGGAAAACATGGTGCAGACAGCGGTGGAAGAAGGCGCTGAGATTGCTGCAGGCGGCAAACGGGCGGATATTGAAAATGGCTATTTCTATGAACCGACAATCCTGACCGGCGTATCCCATGACTCGAAAATCATAAGGGACGAAATCTTTGGACCGGTTCTGCCGATTGCGACTTTCAGCACGCTGGATGAAGCGATTGAAAAAGCGAATGACACAGAGTACGGCCTGTCTTCCTCCGTATATACCGACGACCTTAACGAGGCGATGCGTGTCGTCAATGAAATGAAGTTTGGCGAAACGTATGTGAACCGCGAGAATTTCGAAGCCGTGCAGGGCTATCACGCCGGTATGCGACAGTCAGGACTCGGTGGTACTGACGGCAAACACGGAGTAGAGGACTTCCTCGTCACCCAGGCTGTCTATATGCAGTATAAGAAGGACAAGAAGTAAACAGCCGGTTAGTCGGGATCTGCAGGTTTGAGTGATGGCATCCCTTTGGATATGATGATTCAAAGGGATGCTTTTCTAACTGAAAGGAAGTGAGGAGAAATGATGGTTTCCGGTCATACGGTCGACAGGGAGACACGCTGCATCCACTATCATGGCGCACGGGACATCATCGCCATAAAATTCAGATGCTGCGGAAAATATTATCCATGCTATAAATGCCATGAAGAGAATGAGGAGCATAAAATAGAAAAATGGAAAACCGGTGAATTCGACGAAAATGCGATATTATGCGGAGTATGTGATACAGAACATACGATCACTGAATATATAAACAGGAACAGATGCAAAAAATGTGATTCAGAGTTCAACATCAATTGCCGGCTTCATTATCATCTGTACTTTGAATATTAGGCAGTGAAGCGGATATGTTGAAAGGGGCTGCTTCTTCGGATATGATTTCCGGAGAAGTATTTTTTATATTCGGAAAATTATCGGAGGTAATAATATGTCGGAAGAGAGTTTGTATCAGAAATCCAATATTAAAAGACTGCCTGAATTATCCAAACTTGCTCCTGAAGCATTCAAGAGTTTCGGTGCATTCGATAAAGCAGCACTTTCTGACGGAGTGATTCCGCAAAAGACAAAAGAGCTTATCGCAATAGCGGTGGCACACGTTACAGGATGTCCATACTGCATCGATATCCATGTGAATAATGCAAAAGGCCTGGATGTATCCAAAGAGGAAATGGGAGAAGCCATCCTGGTAGCAACAGCACTGAAAGCAGGATCTGCAATGGCACATGGTGTGAATGCGCTGCAGGCATATGATGGAAACAATGAAGGCGATCTTTACGACAAATCCAATATCAGCAGGCTGAAAGAATTTGCAACGCTCGCGCCTGAAGCATTCAAGGCATTCGCACAGCTGGATAAGGAAGCAATGCAGCCGGGACAGATTTCCCAAAAAGACAAAGAACTTATTGCCGTGGCAGTAGCACACGTTACAGGTTGTCCTTACTGCATCGAAATCCATACAAACAATGCAAAGAATCTTGATGTCTCCAAAGAAGAAATGGGAGAGGCCATACTGGTCGCCACAGCACTGAAAGCAGGTTCAGCTGTTGCCCACAGTGTGAACGCACTGAATGCTTATGATGACTGATTAAAAAAAGATGAATCAGAAATGATTCATCTTTTTTATGCCACCTGGTCTTAAACAACGGGTTTCTCATAAATTTGCTGATCGAACGAGGTGAATTTTTCTATGCCGGTATCAGTGACCAGGACGGATTCTGTTATTGCGACTCCGAACTCATCGAACCAGAGACCGGGCATTAAATGAAATGTCATATTCGGTTCCAATATCGTACGGTCACCTTCGCGGAAACTGACGGTATGCTCTCCCCAGTCGGGTGGATAACTCATGCCGATCGAATATCCGATCCGTGAATTTTTCTCATAACCGTGTCTTGCGATTGCGCGGCTCCATGCACTGTTCACTTCTTCTGCTGTAATACCCGGCTTCATGATTGCGAGCGTTTCCTGTATCCCATCAGTGATGACTTTGCCCGCTTCCCTGACATAATCCGGTATCTGACCGATGCATACGGTTCTTGCCATCGGTACATGATAACGTTTGTAACATCCTGCGATCTCTATTGTTAAAGCATCACCTTCTCTGTATTTTTTATCGGTCCAGTTCAAATGTGGGCTGGCTGTATACTTTCCGGTCGGTATCATGGGCACCATTGATGTATAATCTCCGCCGAACACGTCACTGCCGTATATCTGTGCGTGGCTGATGGCAGCAGCGACTTCATTCTCCCGTACCCCCACGCCGACTTTATCATATGCCGCCTGCATCGCATTTTCGACAATTTTTGCGGCATTGCGCATATAGCTGATTTCTGCCTCGCTTTTATAGGCCCGTACCCAGTTTACAAGCCCGCCTGCATCCTTCAGTTCAGCTTCGGGCATACCGACTTCAAGACGTTCGTGGGATTTGGCCGTATAATAAAAAGTATCCATTTCAATGCCTATTTTCCTGGAGCCTTTTCCTCTGTACTCGAGTTCGGCTGCAACGAAATCCATAGGGTGTTTGATTGTGGACTGTACATAATCATCTGGATAATAGAGTATATTCGGTTTACTCATCCATGTGGTCAGCTCTGCGCCTCTGGCATCCATCCCGCGTCCTATCCACAGCGGCTCCTCCTCATCTACAAATACTATGACGACCTGGTGGACATAGAAACTCCATGCATCATATCCTGTGAGATAGCACATATTGGACGGATTTGAGAGTACCAGAACTTCCATCCCATACTCCAGCATCTTTTGTTTTGTCTTATTCATTCTGATTTTATATTCTTCTACGGAGAACATCACATCTCCCCTTTTTTCTCTCTGGATTGTAATCAGCAGGACAGTCTTATGACTCGTTCAAAACATTAAGCGCTTTTTCAAGGTCATTTTTAAGATCTTCAAATGACTCAATACCTGCAGAATACCGGACCAGGCTGTCAGGGATGCCAAGTGCTTCGAGTTCTTCCGGTGTCGATTCCACATGACTTGTTGTATTTGCAGGTCCGACAGTGGTCTCGACTGCACCCAGGTTGGCTGCCCGGTTGGCAAACTCAAGATGGGGAAGCACTTTTTTGACGGCATTCATCCCGCCGTGCAATGAAAAGCTGAGCACACCGCCATACCTCCGCATCTGCCTTTTGGCAATGTCATGATTCGGATGATCTTCGAGTCCCGGATAGAAGACAATGGAAACAGCCGGATGTGAAGAAAGATATGCTGCAATCTTTTCAGCATTATCACATTGTTTCTGCACCCTCAAGTCCAGGGTTTTCATTCCTCTGATCATCAGATAGGCACCGTTCGGATCCATTGTTGCTCCGTTGATTTCACGGTAGTGGAACACCCGATCCACAAGGTGCTTGTCACCGCAAAGGGTGCCGCCAAGGGCATCTGCATGACCGCCCAGAAATTTAGTGGCACTGTGGATGACAAGGTCGGCGCCGAATTCAAGAGGATTTTGTAAAATCGGAGTGGCAAAAGTATTATCGACAACAAGCAGGGCATCCTGTTCCTTGGCTGCCCGGGCAATCCGTTCAATGTCTGTAATCTTCAAAGTAGGATTTGTCGGTGTTTCCAGATGTACGACTTTACATCCTTTCCTGATCTCATCTTCCAGAACTTCATGGTCACCTGTTTCACAGAGAGAGACTTCGATATCCAGATTCGGCAGGAAATCGCTGAAGATCCTGTTCGTTCCGCCGTATGTGTCCTTGATGCTCACCACGCGGTCCCCCGGACGCAAAAACGTGTACAATGTACTGCTGATTGCCGCCATACCAGTCGAGAAACTTGTTGCTGCTTCCGCGCCTTCGAGCTGACGGATCTTATCTTCAAACGAAGCCAGCGTCGGATTGGTGTTGCGCCCGTATATATGGCCTTTTGCCCGTCCTTTGGCTACTGCGTACCAATGGTCCAGATCCTCATACTCATACGCGACACTGTTGACGACCGGCACCTGACTTGCACCGTGTGCTCTGTAGTCCTTCTCGCCTGCCCACACGGTTTCTGTCGGAAGCTGTGCTCTTTTTTTCATATCCTCACATCCTAATTATGATAGTATTTAATTGTAAACGCTTTCATAAATGCGGAAATAAAAAGCATAGATCCGTCTGATAAGAGAAACAGAGAATCTAATCGGAGTAATATTACCCCCTTATGTATACTGTACCATCTAACAGGTATGTTGATAAATGAAAAAGATCCGTTTTTCAGAAAAAGGATGGTTTTCGTCAATTTCAGCTTATCCGATATGGCACCGGGCGATCATGGTTTTCATATTCATGAAACAGGTTCCTGTGAACAGCCTGATTTTGAATCAGCAGGGGGGCACTATAATCCGACAGACGCAAACCACGGCATGGACGACCCCGAAGGACCTCACGCTGGGGACATGAAGAATATAGAAGTGAGTGAAGACGGCACAGTTAATACTGAAGTGACTGCAGATATGGTGACACTGGAAGAAGGGCAGGATAATACACTGTTTACAGAAGACGGGACAGCATTGGTGATTCATTCTGGAGCAGATGATTATGAAATGCAGCCATCAGGTGACGCAGGCGACCGCATAGCCTGTGGAGTCATTGGTGGATGGATTGAAGCATCTTTGGAAGACCGTTCCCTGAGCGGTCTTCTTTGCATTCATATCAAGAAATCAAGTTGAAATCTATGACACTTACACCGATTAAATGAGATAATGGTTTTGATGATAAAATGCAAGAAAGAAAGAGGTATTTGATGAAAAAGAGAATTGTTCTCTCATTGATCATGACCCAGGTACTTATTTTATCTGCATGCGGCATGAATAATGATGATGAATCAGAATTTGATCAGCAGCAGACGATCAATGATACAAACTACCAGAACAGTGATAATGGTTCCGGAAACGCTGATTGATTTCAGGAGAGGAAACGGTACAGCGCACAATAAGCATTAAAGGCCATTCCGGAAAACTTTATCCGGAATGGTATTTTATTCATAGGATCGAAATGAAATCATGAAAAGATATTTTAATGAATCCTGTTTAAATAATTGATGGATGTGAATACTATAGTTAGAATAGTTACTATATAGTTTATAGAATATTCAGCAATCACAGCGGCGGATGCTTATCCGCAAAGGGGAGAATAAGATGGAAAACAGCGCACTGGAATGGGATCAGGGAGTTGCAAGAGCAAGTGCTCCGCACGCCATTATAATGGTGGCGTTTATACTGGCATTTTCAATCTGGTTTGGTTTTGCCTGGGGCACAGCCGGATGGGTTTTATTTGCAGTGGCAATGATAGGCGCTGTCTATATATTGGTCGGAAGTCTTAAAAATCGTCAGCTTTCAAAATCAATTGGAAATGATAAGACATCCGAGGTCTCGCGGATAGAACGCTCGATCGGATTTCTCGTCGGTGTCACTTATGCCACAATCCTGATTGTTGTCATCCTTCTGTTCGTACTTGAAGTGGCCATATTCATAGTACCGTTCATCACCTTGGTCATGGGTATACATTTTCTGCTTCAGGCGCCGATCATGAATCGCAGATTCGACTATTATATTGCGCCTCTGCCTTTGATATCCAGTTGTATAGCGGCGTATTTTGCGTTCCAGCCTGATGCATCGGTTTATATGGTTTTCGCGATAGCAGGTATCGGAGGCGCTGCTGCTGCACTCATTTATGGTTTTTATGTAATAGATATCTATAAAAAATCAGTTGAAGCAAAAAGAGCAGCCTCCTGATTTCATAAAGATTTGGAAGAAATGAAAATTCTCCGGGAGGTTTCAGATTTCCTGGAGAATTTTTGTTTTCCAATGTCTATTCCAATCCCATTGATTTTTCCCATGCTTCCAGATATGCCATTTCTGAAGGGGAACCTTTTTCAAAACCGGTCATGGTGCGATGCCAATTCGGATAGAAAGGTTCGGGGCGGGCTGCGGCTTCAATGATGTCGTGTTCATCCTTTGTGAGCCTGATGTCATAAGAAGCGATATTTTCACGGAGCTGTGCTTCATTTCTGACGGCGATTACCACCGGTCCGACATTCGGACGGTCTTTAATCCATGCAAGAGTGATTTGCGGGACGGTTGCATTCCGGCTCTCGGCAACCTCTTTTAAAACGTCAATAACTTCATACAGACGTTCATCACTCATTATCCAGGGCTGCTGCCAGCCCGCACCCTGGCGTGTATCCGGCGGTGCATCTTTATTCCGGTCAATTTTTCCGGTAAGGAGACCTTCGCCAAGCGGACTCCAGATCATGTTACTGATACCGAGTTCGCTGCCGGCCGTCAGCAGTTCGTATTCTGCTTCACGTGCTTCCGGTGTGTAGTATATCTGATGGGTGACCGGAGGGATAAACCCATTTTGTTCCGCCACTGTATAAGTTCTGGCGAGTGCCCAACCGCTGTAGTTTGAAACACCCCAATAGCGAATCTTTCCGGATTTGACCAGATCGTTCATTACCTGTATGGTCTCTTCCACAGGTGTCCTGCCATCCCACAGGTGGACGAAGTAAAGATCCAGATAATCTGTGTCCAGTCTCTTCAGAGTGTGGTGGATGGAATTTTCGATATTGTGGCGTGATGCACCATATGCATTCGGATCTTCATTGATATTGCCGCCTGTCTTTGAAGAGATGAGTACTTCATCCCGCCTGCCTTTAACTGCGGCTCCCAGCACCTTTTCAGCATCACCTTTGGAATAAAGATTTGCCGTATCAAACATATTGATGCCTGCATCGAGACATATATCGACGTGTCTTGCGGCTTCATCCTCCTTAATATTCCCGGCGGGTCCAAAACCGTTTGTTCCACTGAAAGGGATTGTGCCAAGGATATATTTAGGGACTCTAAAGCCTGAGTTTCCCAGATAGATATGTTCCATAAACGTGGGTATCCTCCTCAGAAATCATTTTACGCTTTAATTCCCTTTTCATATAAAAACAAACAAACGGTCAATGATATAATTGGAATGATCATATTATTTTAAAAGGAAGAATAACGTTGAATAAGAAAAATATATTTTTCATTGTGATGTACGCCACAGTATTTACCGCCCTCGCTATAAGTGTCAGAATTGATTTTACAGATGCAGCTGACAGTTCTGTATATTTGTTTCTGAGAAGATTTGAAGATGTTGGATGGCTTCATGCCTTCCTCTCTTTTCTTTCCGAGGTCTTTAAGCCGTTTAATGCCGTAATCATATTCCTGGTTGTATCTGTCATTCACTATTTCAAAAAAGATGCGCATTTCTGGCTGTATACGATAGGTGCGGGATTCAGTCTGGCGGCCGGGGCAGCAATGAAATATATTTTCCAAAGAGCAAGGCCCGATGTTGAACATGCTTCCTTCGACGGTTTCAGTTTTCCAAGCATGCATGTGCTGTCGTTCTTAGTGCTGGTCATCTTGCTCTTCAGGATAAGCCGTAATATCTATATCAGGACGGTGCTTGTGATCATGGTCATTTCCATGATGGCCTCACGTATTTATCTTGGCGCCCACTATCTTACCGATACAGTGGCAAGTGTCATTTTCATGGCACTCATCCTCCATGTTCTGGAAGCTGTCAAAAACAGATTTCAAAGATGATGGAATGTTTACAGTGCCAGCAGGCTCTGAATCAGCAGATAGACGCCGGTACTGCCTAAGAGAACATAGGTGAAGAACCTGAAAACATCCTGATTGATCCATTTGAAAATATACTGGCCGATAAAGAGTCCCGCCAGTACTGCCGGCGCTGCATAAAGGCTGGATTTCCAGATCAGCAGACTGGTGCCGGTAAAAATGATCTGTGTCACCAGACTGATAAAATATATAAAAAGATAAAATGCCAAAGTTGTTGCCCGCAGTTTGTCCTTCGCCATGCTTGTTCCGGTAAAATAGAGCAGAATAGGGGGTCCGGGCATGCCGATGCTTGTAGTGAAAAGACCGGATAATCCTCCGGCCAGAAAATCTCTCCGCCGCGTCTGTCTGACTCTGAAATTTAAAATGAGCAATAAAGTGAGCGCAAGAAGCAGTATGCCTACACCGGATTTGAAAGTATTTATGTCAATTGACATATAGAGCGCTATACCGAAAGGAATACCGGCAATACTTGCGTATATCAGACGCTTCAGCAATGTACAATCAATTTCATTTCTGATGGACCGGATGAGTGAAATTGAGATGACCAAAGACAGGATGATATTTATCTGGATGGCTTCCTGGGGGAGAAACAGCATCAGCAATAAAGGAGTGGCCATTATGGAAAAGCCAAATCCTGTACTTGTCTGAAGTATCGAAGCGATGAGTACAATACATATAAAAAATATAAACGCAGCCAAATCATCATCCTTTCTCATGCACCATGCCGTCTCGTAATAGTCATGATATCATTTTAACAGACAGAAAAAGGGAGGAATCATAATGAAAAGATGTCTATGGGCAGAGAGTGATCCGCTTCTCAGGAAATACCATGACAATGAATGGTGTGTACCTGCTTACGATGATCGGTACATATTTGAAATGCTGACGCTGGAAGGCGCGCAGGCAGGCCTGTCATGGCTTACCATACTGAAAAAGAGAGAAGGATACAGAGCAGCCTTCCATAATTTTGATATCTCCTGCTGTGCGAATCTTACGGATGAAGACCTGCTCGATATTAAAGAGAATCATAATGTTGTCAGACACATATCCAAACTGCAGTCGGTACGGTCGAACGCCCGGGCTGTCACAGAGCTGCAGCACGAATTTGGCAGTTTCTCTGATTTTTTATGGGAACATGCCGGACACACACCTCTCATGAACAGCCGGAAAAGTGATGGAGAGATTCCTGCTTCGACAGACTTGTCAATGCGTCTCAGCAAAGCGCTTAAAAGGCGGGGTTTCAAATTTACCGGACCGGTCATCACATACTCATTCATGCAGGCGATCGGAATGGTGGATGACCATATTGAAACGTGCAGTTGTCATCATGATAATCGGACAATGTAACTGCAGAACATCTGAGACAAAGTGAACACCCTGCCCGGATATAAATGCACAATAAGAAAGAAGGCTGCCGGTTGTATATCAGCAGCCTTCTTTTTCACTGTTTTCTCGATTCATACAGCTCAATCCACTCATCGACTGACGTCTTTTCAGCAAGTTGACCGAGCAGGTCATAAGGTACTTTGCCGGGGTTTGTAAACCTGATACAGCTCTTGCCCATGTTGAGCTTTGTTGACATGTGCCTTGGATACTCCCCGGCAAACCAGTCGTACAGTTCCGGATCGCGGTACATCCCCATGTGGTATACGGCGAGATGCCTTTTCTGGGAGGCCACACCGATGAACGGCAACGGTTCATTATCCACATGATACCCTTCGGGATACCTGTCTTTTGGAACGACGAAGCCCGGCATGCCATGATGTATATATACATCAAAGCCTTCCGGCAGATGCTCACTGATCACGTTCCATGTCCGTATGAAGCTTTCTCTCCATTTTTCATCGATATTATCCACATATTCATCAAAAGTCATTTTTCCACGTCCTTTTCCGGGTATCTGTTAACTATATTAAATCATGAACAGGACATTGATTATAGTGGAACCGTGAATAGTATCAACAATGGACGCAGAATGCCGGAGGAGAAGCGGGTTTTATTGACATGACACCTTACAGTGCCTTATAATTATGTCACTGAAAAGTTTCGAATTTGTAAGGGAGATGCCGGAATGAATGAACCCAGAGTTGAACGCGATGTTTTTACAGCCATTGCCGATCCGACCAGAAGAGAAATTGTGCATCTGTTATCCCGTTCTTCCGAGATGCCGCTGCATGAACTGACCCCGCATTTTGAAATAGGCAGAACGGCTGTTTCCAAGCATTTGAAAGTGTTGAAAGAGGCGGACCTGGTGAAGGGACGCCGCATCGGCAGAGAGACGCAGTATACATTGAATACCGAACCGCTTAAAGAGGTTAAGGACTGGTTGTCATATTATGAACAGTTCTGGAATGGACACACAGACAAACTGGAAAGATTGCCGGAGGAATGATGGCAGGAATATCCTTTGATTTTAAGTTTAAGAGCAGCAATGATTTTTAAACACTGGGAGGGAAATGAATGGGTTTTTTAAGGGATTCATTATCTATATTTAAAAAGAACAAACTGGTATTCAAAGAAAGACGGCAGCATTCCGGGAATGTCTATACTTTCGAGTTTGAAAAACCGGAGGATCTGAACTGGCTGCCCGGTCAGCATGGATTGTTTACAGTCACCCATAAAAAGGTGAAGCCGCCGACTAAGCCTTTTACAATCGCTTCCTCTCCAAAAGATGATGTAATCGGGCTGACGACTAAAATCGATGGTAATCCGAGTGAATATAAACAGGCATTATTGGAATTGGAACCGGGGATGGAGATGCATATGAGCGGTCCTGTCGGTTCCTTCTATATCGGGGATGAATCTTCGGGAGTGTTTATTGCAGGTGGGATCGGCATTACACCCTTCCGTGCGATATTGCGGGAAAATGACAGCACAGCGCTTAATCCAAAACAGAGTATGACGCTTCTGTATGTGGACGGGGAAGGTACATTTACTTACAAAGATGAACTTGAAGATATAGGCGGGCAGGAAGGCATAGCGGTGCATTTTATGGAATCAAGCGAAAACCTGTACAAAGAACTTGAACTGCTGCCGCGTACAGGTGCGGAAAAGTATTTTATCGCAGGACCCTATTCCATGGTCGAATCAGTGGCCAAGCATCTGATCAGTACAGGTATACCGAAGAAGAATATTAAAAAAGAGACGTTTATCGGATATTAAAAAAGAGGGGATGATTGAAAATGACGGTTAACAAACTGAACGCGGAAGAGATTGAGAAACAGCTGGAAGCATCCAGAGAACGCTTTGAAAATAACATGGACCGCCACGAAGGTATCGAATGGAGCCGGGTTGAAGAAAAGCTGAAAGCTAATCTCGATAAATTGTGGTCTCTTTCTGAAATGGAGCGCACGGAGGGAGAGCCCGATGTCGTCGGTGAAGAGAACGGCGAATTCATATTTTTCGACTGTTCAAAAGAAAGTCCTGCCGGCCGCAAAAGCGTATGCTACGACCGGGCGGCATGGGAAGCGAGAAAGAAGCATAAGCCGGAAACAAGTGCTATGGAGATGGCAGGATCAATGGGTGTTGAGATGCTGGATGAAGACCAGTACCGTTATCTGCAGAATCTGGGGGATTTCGACAATAAGACCTCATCCTGGCTGAAGACGCCGGAAGAAATCCGGGCCCTCGGCGGGGCGATATTCGGTGATTTCCGCTTTAATACGGTGTTCATCTACCATAACGGCGCGGACTCCTATTATGGAGCGAGAAGATTCCGCAGTGCATTAAGAGTCTGATACGGAAAAAGCATCTGCAGGCAGGTCGGTTGACCCGGGCAGATGCTTTTTCACGTCAGTGCATTGATGATCATATAGATTCCAAGAATGAGAAGTCCGAACCGCAAGACCTGGGACAGGGTATAGCTGTTTAAGGACTGGTTGATCCTGACACCGATTTTTGAACCTATGTAAGTTGAGATAATCAGGACAATGCCATACCCCCATAGTATATTGTCCTGTGCAAAGTGCCCGGCAGAACTTGAAAGACTGGAAGTGAAAATGATCACCATGCTTGTCGCGACCGCGACATGCGGAGAAAAGTTAAGCACGATGATCATCAGCGGTGTCATGAGTGCACCGCCGCCAATGCCGAATAGTCCAGCACTGATGCCTACAAAAAATGAAGCGGTAATGCCCAAAACAGGCTTGAACTCTTTTTTATCCTGATTTGCATTTTCTTTATTTCTGATCATCCTGTTCTTAAAAGTGAGTACTGTAAAGATGAGCAGTAAAAAGACGCCGAAAATAATACCGAAGGAATCCTGGTTCAGAAATCTGCTCAAGTAAGCGCCGGCCAGAGACCCCGGCACTATTCCTATAGAGAACAGCATCCCGCTTTTCATATCGACGGTTTTGGATTTGCCATATGCCAGCATTGAAAATAATCCGGTGAAAACAAGTGTCAGTGAGGAAGTGCCGACCGCATTCTGGACGGACATACCTTCAATGATATCTGTACTGTTGCCGAGGAATATCAGTGAAGGTACAATAATGACTCCGCCGCCGATGCCGATGAGGGCGCCGATGACAGAAGCAATGATTCCTATAAGCAGTAAAAGAATGAGATCCATTTTGTACCACGCTCCATTGTTGTTATTTCATAATATAACACGAATTACATAGAAGGATATCCTTATGATTTTTGACGCAGATACAGTATGATGTCAAATGTTGAGATGCATGACCGGTGAAGTCAATTGGAAAAGGTGAGGCGGATGGAAAATTGGATTACGGATTTCATGGAGCAGTTCGGGTATTTGGGCATCTTCCTCCTCATCATGGTGGAAAACCTGTTCCCTCCAATTCCTTCGGAAGTGATTTTGACATTCGGAGGCTTTATGACAACTAAGAGCTCAATGAATATTTATGGTGTTGTTGCGGCTTCGACTCTGGGTTCTGTCGGCGGTGCAGTTGTCCTTTATTATATTGGCCGGGTGCTCAGCGTCAAAAGGATAGAACGCATTGTCGAAAAGTACGGAAAATTTTTACGGGTTGAGAAAAAAGACGTGCACAAGGCGAACGGGTGGTTTGAAAAATATGGTGCATGGACCGTATTTTTCTGCCGCTTCATCCCGCTCATCAGAAGTCTGATTTCATTGCCGGCAGGCATGTCACATATGAACATCTGGCTGTTTTTGGGACTGACGGCCCTGGGCACAATCATATGGAATACAGTGCTTGTTGTCATCGGTGCATCACTCGGTGAATCATGGGATAGCATCGTCGGATATATGGACATATATTCCAATATCGTTTATGCAATTCTGGCGTTCCTTGTCATTGTTATTGCGTCACTCTTCATCAAACGAAGGGTGATGGACAGGAAATAGAATGAATATCAGGCATTCCGGAATTATTCCGGAATGCTTTTTAGATTCCATGTATATAGAAGTGTGGTGCAGGGGTAGAGGATAATATTATGATTTGGACATAAGGAAGGAGGCTATTTATGAATATCGGTTTGATTGGTGCAGGGGCAATCGGTGAGTTCCTGCTTAAGGAGATTAATGATAATGCTCATGACAGTCTGAAGGTCAGCAGTGTGCTGGTCAGGGACAGGGAGAAATATCAAAGATTGGAATCCGCTTATAGTGTGGAACTGTACACCGGTCTTGATGAATTTCTGGCATCTGAAATTGATATCGTAGTTGAGGCCGCTACTGTTGAAGCCGCCAGAGAGCTTCTGCCGGAGGTGATCAGGCAGAAGGATGCACTGCTGATCAGCGTGGGCGCCCTTGCGGACGAAAATCTGGTGGCCGAGGTTACCCGCAATACGAATGATTATGATCACGCATTGCATTTGCCTTCAGGTGCCGTCGGGGGATTGGATCTGCTGCAAAATGCCCAGACTTTCGGGAAACTCGACAGTGTGGTGCTTGAAACACGTAAACCCGCATCATCTCTCAGTGACGAAAGTATCACCACGGAGAAGGTGGTGTTTGAAGGAAAAGCCATAGATGCGATTGAAAAGTTCCGAAAAATATGAACGTGGCCATCATTTTAGCTTTCGCCGGTGTTGGGATGAAAGACACGGATGTCACCGTAATCGCAGACCCTGATATCGACAGGAACATTCATAATGTAAAAGTGGCCGGTGATTTCGGAGAAGCTGAATTTACATTTAAAAATAATCCATTGCCGGAAAATCCTCAGACAAGCTATCTGGCCGCCCTCAGCGTATCCGGCACACTGGAACGCATTTATAAAAATGTAAAGATAGGAAGCTGAATTTTACACTAATAAGATAAATAGAGCCCTGAACATGACAAATGTCATGTCATAATGCTGACAGATTAATCTGTTTGGCTCAGCCGGTATCCTTCATAATATATATTGAAAAGATATCGGGAAGAGGGTAGCATATGACTAGACAAAAACAAGCGCAGCTCAGAAAATCCGTTATGCCTTATGCAAACGCCGAAACCAGGGCGAGCATCATACAGCTTTTGAATACAATACTTCCGTTTTTTGTATTTTGGTTTATAGCCTATCAGGCTTTAAGCATTTCATTTTGGCTGAGTCTGCCGTTCAGCATCATAACAGCCGGGTTCATGATACGCACATTCATCATTTTTCATGACTGTACGCATGGATCTTTCTTCAAAAGCAAAAAGCTCAACGACTTTTTCGGTACATTTACAGGTGTAATCACACACTTTGCCTATCAAAAATGGAAAAGGGAGCATTCCATCCACCATGCGACCAGCGGTAATCTGGATAAGCGCGGCATCGGTGACATCTGGGTAATGACAGTCAAGGAATACGAGGAAGCAGGGAAATGGGAAAGACTGCAGTACCGTCTTTACCGTAATCCTTTAGTCCTGTTCGGATTGGGACCGTTCCTTCTGTTCCTTTATTCCAACCGTTTCAATCGTAAAGGACCAAAGCGTAAAGAACGCCTTAACACGTACCTGATCAATGCGATACTTGTTGGATCGTACTGTCTTATCGGATTTACACTCGGGTGGCACGTCGTCCTGCTCGTTCAATTGCCGATCATCTATGTCGCAGGCGCACTCGGCATATGGCTGTTTTATGTGCAGCATCAGTTTGAAGACTCCTACTTTGAAAATGAGTCGGAATGGGACTTTGTAAAAGCTGCAGTTGACGGCAGTTCATACTACAAACTTCCAAAATGGCTGGAATGGATGACAGGGAACATCGGTTACCATCATGTGCATCATCTTGCACCGCGTGTACCAAACTATCATCTGGAAAAAGCGCATGAAAATACCCCGCCGCTTCATATGGCGACGACAATAACTCTGAAAACCAGTCTTGAGTCCATAAAATTCCGTCTGTATGATGAAGAGAATAAAACATTCATCAGCTTCGGGAAGATGAAACGCCGCCTGAAGAACAATATGAATCAGAGACCGACAACACATTAAATATAACAACAATGTTATCCCCCTATCGTATAGGGGGATATTTTTTGCCTATTGATACTTTATGGGATTTGAAACTGATACAATAAAGCAAATGAGCCGAAGAGGAGGGTGCAAAGATGCGTGACTGGTATCATATTTTTCCTGAGAACACTGGCCTGAGTCTGTACATATGGATTATTTTCTGCGTGCTGCCATTCTATTTCATATTCCGCTCCATCTCCCTTTGGGAAATCGTGGTGGGCATTGTAATCACAATACTCTTTTTTGCAGTTTACTGGCTGACTTTCAATTCCCGCGGTGCACTGATATATATAGGACTGAGCCTTGAATTCATCATAAATATCGCGATGACTGTATTATTCGGATATGTCTACTTTGCACTCTTCATCGCATTCTATGTGGGTAATATAAGAAGCAAAGCGGGCTTCATCTCAATGTATGTCATCCATCTCGTCCTGACGGTCGGTGCAATCATATTTGCATTCTTCATCAATTATGTGCTCTTCCTGAGCCATCTGCCGTTTTTAATCATGACCATTCTCGGAGTCATTCTGATTCCGTTGAATAAATACAACAGGCTCAAACAGGAAGCGCTGGAAGTGAAGCTTGAGGATGCCAATCAGAGAATCGCGGAGCTCGCCATTGTGGAAGAGCGCCACAGGATTGCACGCGATCTCCATGATACGCTGGGCCAGAAATTATCCATGATCGGGCTGAAGGGCGAACTCTCCAGAAAATTGATGGATACGGATACGGAAAAAGCTAAAAAAGAGCTTCAGGATATACAGAATACTGCACGGCATGCACTTAAGGAAGTGCGGGAAATGATCAGTGATATGAAGAACGTGAATCTCAAAGAAGAACTTGCCCACGTAAAAATGATACTGGAAACAGCAGGGATCAGACATGATATTCAGGTGGAAACGGAATTCAAAGACATACCGATGCTGACCGAAAGTGTGCTCAGCATGAGCTTGAAGGAAGCGGTCACCAATGTGGTGAAGCACAGTAAGGCCAAACAATGTTCAGTAATGCTGACCGAAACGAACAAAGATATTTTCCTGAAAATATCAGATGACGGCCGTAACCCGCAGGCATTGGAGTTTGGGAACGGCCTCCAGGGCATGCGGGAACGGCTCACTTTCGTCAATGGAGAGTTCGAGGTGTTCCATTCCGAAAACGGATTCGAGATCAATATAACGGTGCCTAAAGTTTTGAGACAGATAGAGGAGGGATGGATGTGATACGAATTGTGATTGCCGAAGATCAGAATCTGCTGCTCGGTGCACTGGGCGCATTGCTGGATCTGGAGGAAGACATTACAGTCGTCGGGAAAGCCGCGAATGGTGAGGAAGTGCTGGAGCTGGTGCGCGAAACCCGGCCTGACATCTGTCTGATGGATATAGAGATGCCCGTGATGACAGGCCTTGATGCAGCTGAACAATTGAAAGCAGAGGACTGCAAAGTGATCATCCTGACCACATTCGCAAGACCGGGGTATTTCGAAAGGGCCAAAAAAGCGAATGTACGCGGGTATTTATTGAAAGACAGCCCGAGTGAAACGCTGGCCAATTCAATCCGTCAGATTATGAAGGGCAAGCGCATTTATTCTCCGGAATTGATAGATATTGCCTTTGAATCCGAAAATCCTCTGACTCCCCGCGAGATGGAGATCATCCAGCTGCTCGGGGAAGGGAAGAAAACGAAAGCGATTGCAAAAGAACTCCATTTATCAGACGGGACGATCCGGAACTATGTGTCGAATACTCTGGATAAACTTGAAGTGGACAACAGAATTGAAGCGATAACGAAAGCCCGGGAAAAAGGATGGCTGAAATGAAAACAGATTCAGACCGTCTGATGATTTTTGCATAAAAATCAATGGGTACTGCTACAATGGTGAAGAGGTGGTTAGATGATGACATCAGAATCGAGTGTATCCATCCGGAATGTTTCAAAAAGTTTTGGGAGAAAAGCAATATTGAAAAATATTGACCTGGAAATACAAAAAGGGGAGATCTTTGGTCTTCTCGGCCCTTCCGGTGCCGGAAAAACGACACTGGTCAGGGAACTGGCAGGACTCGACAGCCCCACTGAAGGTGAAAATTACGTATTCGGAGAAAAGATGCCGAGTCTTAAATTGATGAAGAGGATCGGCTATATGGCCCAGGCGGACGCACTGTATGAAGACCTTTCGGCAGAGGAGAATCTGAAGTTTTTTTCAAGCCTCTACGGAATGAAGGGGAAGCATCAAAACGAGCGCATAAACGAGCTCATGGAGCTGATGGGCCTCTCAGATCATCTGAGTGAGAGGGTCGGACATTTTTCAGGCGGGATGAAAAGGCGGCTGTCACTTGTCATTTCACTCCTTCATGAGCCGGAAATGCTTATTCTGGATGAACCGACCGTAGGTATTGATCCGATACTCAGAAAAAGTATATGGAACTTCTTTTATGATTTGAATAAAAAAGGCACGACGATAATAATAACGACCCACGTCATGGATGAGGCGGCGAAATGCAGCAGGCTTGCCTTGATGCAGAGGGGAATCATTGTGGCGTCCGGGACACCTGAAAGTCTGAAGAAAGAAACGGATACCGAAACTCTGGAACAGGCGTTTCTTGTATATGGGGGAGATTAGTATGAAGGTGTTTGCATTATCAAAACGGATTTTGCAACAGCTGATCCGGGATAAACGGACGCTGGCTCTGCTTATATTTGCACCAATCCTGGTGCTGACGATGCTTTACCTCGTTTTCGACGGTGAAGAGTATGTACCTGAAATCGGTCTGGTGAACATACCGGAACCAGTCACTGAAAAAATGGAAATGTCGGATGCCGGGGTTACAGAGTATCAGAACGAGGTTGAGGCATACCACGGCGTGGCTTCCGGAAGGCTTGACGGATATATCAAAATCGAAGGCGGAGAACCGCTTGTATTCCTTGAAGGCAGTGATCCGGGAGTAAACAGTGAGGTCATCAAATGGGTCCAGAGCGCATTGGCCGGTCTCGAAGAAAACGGTAAAGTCGCAGATCTTGAGCTGGATTATTTATACGGTTCGGAAGATATCGGCACTTTTGACTATTACGGTCCTGTTCTGCTGGGATTCTTCATCTTTTTCTTCGTTTTCCTGACTGCCGGCGTTTCTTTCATCAGAGAGCGTACAACCGGTACGCTGGAGAGGCTCCTCTCAACGCCCATAAGAAAATGGGAAATCGTAATGGGCTACCTGATCGGATTTGCACTGTTTACAGTTCTTCAGTCGGCCATCATTGCATGGTACGCCATATATATACTCGATATGCTGATGGTGGGTGTGTTCATAGATGTACTGTGGATTATACTGGCGCTGGCACTGACTGCGCTCACGCTTGGCATACTTGTTTCGTCATTTGCAAATAATGAATTCCAGATGATCCAGTTCATCCCCATCGTCGTCGTTCCGCAGATTTTCTTCTCCGGACTGTTCAATCTGGATACGATATCAGATCTGCTGAGCTGGATCGGACCACTTACTCCACTTTACTATGCAGCGGAATCACTCCGGGATGTCATGATCCGGGGATACGGATGGAGTGATATTTATATGAATCTTCTCATCCTCCTGCTGTTCTCATTGATATTCATAGTGCTGAATATTCTTGTGCTCCGTAAATACCGGAAGATATGAATTGAAGTCAGGCTCGCATATATGTGAGCCTGACTTTTCTGTATTGAATTTAAGAACACTTTATTTGACTGAAAATTCAGACTCAATTATGATGGATTTAAAGTGGAATTTAAATGAATCTACTATATGATACCGGTTTTAATGATTTAAACAATATATTTGCAGAAAGGCCATCGAGCCCGGATGAGGCTGCTAATATCATTGCTTTTTCAAAAGGGAGAATGTTTATGAGCAAAGTGAATTTGGAAGTTGCTAAGAAGATCATTGCAGGTGCTGAAGAGGAAGCTTCAAATATCGGGGTGCAAATGGTGATTTCTGTATTGGATGAAGGAGGGAATCTGATCGCAACACACCGTATGGATGATGCGTGGCTCGCGAGTATTGATATCGCACAGAACAAAGCCTGGACTTCTGTTGCTTTGAAGATGCCGACATCGAATCTTGAAGAGGCACAGTGCCGAATGCTGAACTTTACGGGTTGAACACAACGAACCAGGGACGCATCGTCGTCTTTGGAGGCGGATTCCCGCTCGAGAGTGACGGAAAAGTCGTCGACGCTGTCGGAGTGAGCGGCAGCAGTGTCGAAAATGATGTGAAAGTTGCTGAAGCAGGCGTAAACGCATTTAACCAGATTAATTCATAATAAGCAGTGGGTTACACTGCGAGGAGGGGTACTATGGAAGGAAATCGTGGTGTTGTTTATACAGGAGCCGGCAGCGTTGAAGTACAGGATATTGAATACCCGGACTTGATTTTAAAAGATGGTCCCGGAGTGCCAAAGAGCAACGTCGGACGTAAGTGTGAGCACGGCGTAATACTTAAAGTGATTACGACGAATATTTGCGGGAGTGACCAGCATATGGTCCGGGGCCGTACGACTGCACCTGAAGGTCTTGTGCTGGGCCATGAAATTACGGGTGAGGTCATAGAAGTCGGAAGAGATGTGGAATTTGTCAAAAAAGGGGATATCGCATCTGTTCCATTCAACATCGCATGCGGACGCTGTGAGATGTGCCGAGAGCAAAAAACGCACATCTGTACGAACGTCAACCCGGAAAGACCCGGAGCGGCATATGGTTACGTGGATATGGGCGGCTGGGTAGGCGGCCAGTCAGAATATGTGATGGTTCCATATGCAGATTTCCAGCTGCTTGTGTTCCCTGATAAAGAGATCGCGATGGAAAAGATTCTGGATCTTACCATGCTGTCCGACATATTCCCGACAGGGTATCATGGTGCCTATACTGCGGGTGTCAGAACAGGATCCACAGTATACGTGGCAGGTGCGGGGCCGGTCGGTCTGGCAGCAGCCCATTCAGCACAATTGCTCGGTGCATCCCGCGTAATTGTGGGGGACATGAAGGCGGAGAGACTGAAACAGGCTGAGAGTTTCGGCTGTGAGACAGTGGATCTGACCAGACACGACAGGCTGGGTGAACAGATTGAACAGATTTTAGGTGTCCCTGAAGTCGACAGTTCGATCGACGCGGTCGGCTTCGAAGCATCCGGTCACGGCAAGGACGGCGGAGAACAGCCGGCAGCGGTATTGAACACGATCATGGATGTCACACGGGCAGGCGGCAGCCTGGGCATACCGGGCCTCTATGTCACAGAAGACCCGGGCGCATCGGATAAGGATGCGCAGGTCGGCTCGCTTAAAGTGAGATTCGGACAGGGCTGGGCAAAAGCGCACAACTTCGCAACAGGACAGACACCGGCGATGAAGTATAACAGAGATCTGATGAAATCCATTCTTTCCGGCAATGCGCAGATTGCAAAAGCGGTGAACGCAACTGTCATCAATCTGGATCAAGCACCGGATGGATACAAAGATTTCGACAGCGGTGTCGCAAAGAAATTTGTCATCGATCCCCATGGCATGCTTAAATGATCCGGATGATTTAAGCGTCTGAACTCTGATTTGTTATCTATATGTATATTGAACGGCCCCCTGTCAATCAGACAGGGGGCCGTTCAGAGTTGGAGAGGGGAAGTCATTTTTCGCCCCAATCAGCTTCCGAGGATGTATAGTCCCATACTCGAGAACAGCAGCACAGCACCCATGATCAAAGGGATGAGGGCTGTCATTTTGTACGCACTGTTGTCATTCATCATCCAGCGCTCCGGTTTAGCGGGATCATAATGGACATCAACGGTATCTCCAATTTCATAACCTACCTTATATGTAATCCTGTCTCCTTTCGCAACCCGTGTACTTTTGACGGCGGCGTTACGGCGTTTATATACAACGCCATCCACTTCATACTCCACTAATGGTGCCGGCAGGCCGCTGTCCCCGCTTAATGAGCGGCCTGTGACGACACCCTGGGTCAGGGCAGTGCATTTCTGCTTTTTACGGACCACTAGAATATAATAAAAGCATGCCCCGAGAAATAATATGGACAGTGCCGCTCCGCCCAGCAGTAATGCTAAAAAAGTCATTTCATTTTCCATGTCCTGAACCTCCGGAACTATATATTTTAACGATAGACTAATTATAGTATATATCAGGAGGGTTTAACCGAATGTTTTAGGAGAAGTTTATACCGGGAGTATTCAGTCTGTAAGCCACTCTGAAAATGACAGCAGATCGGGAAAATATTCATCTGCTTTTATCTTCTGCTTTCCATCATGGGTGATGAATACCGTCTTTGTTCCCGCATTTCTGCCGGCTTCGATATCGGGCTCCCGGTCGCCGGCCATGTAGCTTGAAGAAAGATCGATGGCATGTTTTTCCGCCAGATCGAGAAGCATGCCGGGTTTTGGTTTGCGGCAGCGGCAGCCGGATTGCGGCATGTGCGGGCAGTACGCAATATCATTTATATATGCCCCGCAATCCGCCAGCTGTTTTTCCATCTCCCGATGAACGTCACGAAGCGCTTCTTCTGTCATATATCCAAGGCCGACACCACCCTGATTTGTAACGACGAACACTTTCCAGCCTGCTTCATTGAGTTTTCTGATCCCTTCGCCTGCTCCGGGAAGGAGATGGAAATCCTCAGCCGTATTCACGAATTTCACCCTTTTGCTCAACACTTCATTGATAACGCCGTCACGGTCCAGAAATACTGCCTTATCCATCATACAGCCCCCTTTGGAACTTATGATACATCAAACCGGGACTCAATAATAAAAGAAAGCATTAATGCCGTTAATATTTCATCTGAGGGGTAAAGGGAAGAATAAAGGAAAACATAAACAATGATGGAAACAGGAGGAGTTTCAATGATCATAGCTCTTATTACACTGATCATACTTATACTGATCAATGCTTTTTTTGCCGCTTCGGAAATTGCACTGATCGGACTGAATGACAATAAAGTGAAAAAACAGGCCAACGACGGCAACAAGAAAGCAATACTTTTAAATAACCTCATTTCAGAGCCGAGCCGCTTCCTGAGCACGATCCAGGTGGGAATTACACTTGCGGGTTTTCTGGCAAGTGCATTCGCAGCCGATTTCTTTGCAGGTCCGCTTGCCGCCTTGCTGACTGATCTGGGTGTGCCGTTCTCTGCATCTGTACTTGAGACAGTGGCGCTGGTGGCAATCACTCTCATACTTTCTTATTTTACACTTGTATTCGGGGAACTGGTGCCAAAACAGCTTGCTCTGCAGAAAGCGGAAAGTATTTCAAATGTTGTGGCGGGGCCGCTGACAATATTGTTCAAAATCACCCTGCCTGTTGTTAAGCTTCTGACATTCTCCACAAACAGTGTCGTACGTCTCTTTGGAATTGATCCCAATGCCCGGAATGATGAGGCATCGGAAGAGGATATAAGGATGCTGGTCGAACTCGGCGGAGAGAAAGGGAATATTCAGCAGGCGGAGAGTATGATGATAAAAAATATTTTTGAATTGGATGATACGAGAGTGACCAGCATCAGCACTCACAGAACAGACATAGCAGCCATACCGCTTGATGCGGGTTTAGATGAAGTGATCTCCATTGTGAATCAGGAAAAGTATACGAGATTTCCGGTCTATGATGGGGATATTGATAACATCACCGGGATTCTGCGTTCCAAAGATCTGCTGGAACTTATGGAAGGCAGCGGACAAAAGGAGTTCGATCTCTCAAAATTATGCCATGAACCATTCTTCACTTCGGAAAGCCGAAGTATCGATCTTCTTCTCAGAGATATGCAGAAAAACAACGCCCACATCGCCATCATCCTTGATGAATACGGCGGGACAGAAGGACTGGTCACCATCGAAGATATTATAGAAGAAGTTGTCGGGGAAATATTATCGGAACATAACAATACAGACAAAGAAGAGAGGATTCAAAAAATATCGTCAGGTGAATATCGTATAAAAGGCACCATCCATCTGCTGGATGTGGAGGACTTTTTCGAAAAAGAGCTGCCGGTTGAGGAATATGAGACATTGAACGGCTTTATGATTGATCAGCTCGGGTATTTCCCCGAAACAGGGGAGCAGCCGGAACTCACATATAATAATCTTCATTTTAAAGTGGAACACTCAGGGGACAGGCCTATTGAAACGGTTCTGGTCTCAGTGGTGGATGGAGAAAAGTAGGCAGGAGTTTGTGAATTAAAGAGCCGGAATATAAAGGCCCGGATTCACAATTACGGTGGATCCGGGCCTTTATTAGGCATCAGTTCAAAAGCCAATATCCTGCATTTAGATACAAAGCAAAAAGCGTCCAGAGCAGATAAGGCAGCAGCAGCCAGAATGAAATTTTGCTGATCTTCTTAAACCGGCGCATCATCACAATGATTAAAACAATCAGAATCAGGATTTCAACCGCTGCAATGCCTCTTAAAGCAAGGGAAAAGAAGAGGAATGTCCATGCATAGTTGAAAAGCAGCTGGATGACATAAATTGTCCTGATATTCGGCATCTTTTCTTCTTTTGTAACAAAATAGTGTGCCAGTCCCATGAGGCCGTAGAGTATGGGCCAGACGACAGAAAAGGTGATGCCTGGCGGGTTCAGGGGCGGAGCAGTTAAACTGTCATAAATTGCGCCCGAGTTTGAGGCAGACATATAACCAATCAGAGATCCCAGGACAACAGGGATTAAAATATTCAATAAAAGTTTCAGAATCATTCACTCCTTACTTTTCATAAATATCAATTGTTCAGGGCGTATATTTCACGCGCCATGGATTCAAGTGTGTATATTACAGGAATCTGAGTGGTGATATTGGCATTTTCAAACCATTCTTCCGTAACGTAGTAGGAAATGTTCACATCCGATATTTTTGCGATGGTGGAGTGCTTGTGATTTGTAATGCTGATGATCGTGCTCCCCTCCTGCTTGAGCTGGTTGAGATGAGTGACGGTGAAATTATTTTCGCCCGAGACAGAGAGAGCTATCGTCACACTGTTATTCCGCAGGTTCGAGTGCACGGGAAAGTAAGGGTCCTTGATGTACATGGAGAACTTGCCGAGACTCGAAAAATATCTTGCGCCATATTCAGCAAGTATTCCGGAGCTGCCGATGCCGATGAAGATCACAGTGTCCGCGTCGTCTATAAGAGAAGCTGCGCTTTTTATTCTTTCGTCGATGTCCCCTTTTAAAGTGCGTTCAAAAAATTCCGAAACAGTGTACTGCGCATTTTTAAGGTCTGTCGTCTTTTCTTCCATGTGCATCTTGAGCCTGACTTTGAATTCGGAAAAACCTTCACACCCCGTCTTCCTGCAAAAACGCAGAATGGTTGAAGTGGACATATGAGTTTCCGCGGCTAGTTCCCGTATTCTCATATATGCGACCTTTTCCCTGTTTTTAACGATGTAGTTGTATAAAGAAGTTTCCAGTTCATTAAATGAAGCAATTTCTTCCTGTGTAAACATATATGCAGTACTCCTTCAATTCAGAGATATCCAATCATCACAAGCGTAACACAGCAGAAGGATGAAACACAGTGTTACATGTATGGAACAAATGTTTATCCGCGTCAATAAATTCTAAATCGACAATATGTATATATCACGGTCGGTGAGGCAGCTACAATTGAAGTATCAATAATCTATCCGGAGGTAATCATATGAATAAAGGGATTAAAATCGCAACAATCGGCGGGGGTTCCAGCTATACACCGGAGCTTGTAGAAGGGTTCATCAAACGGTACGATGAGTTCCCGGTCAGTGAATTATGGCTCGTGGACATAGAAGCCGGACGGGAAAAACTGAAGATTGTCGGTAATCTGGCCAAAAGGATGATTAAAAAAGCCGGTCTGCCTATCGACGTCCATCTGACACTGGACCGGAAGGAAGCGCTGAAAGACGCAGATTTTGTAACAACACAGTTCAGGGTCGGGATCCTTGATGCCAGAGCGAAAGACGAAAGTATTCCGCTTAAGTATAATGTACTGGGTCAGGAAACGAATGGACCGGGCGGTCTATTCAAAGGATTGCGTACCATTCCTGTCATTTTGGACATCTGTAAAGATATGGAGGCACTCTGTCCGGATGCGTGGCTGATCAATTTCACCAATCCTGCAGGCATGGTGACGGAAGCGGTGCTGCGCCACTCCAATATAAAAAAAGTCATCGGCCTGTGCAATGTGCCGATTGGAATGGAAATGGGCATCGCAAATCTGCTTGATGTCGAACATTCAAGAATCAGAATAGATTTTGCAGGACTGAACCATATGGTCTACGGCCTGGATGTCTATCTTGACGGCGGGAGTGTAAAAGATGAGGTCATCGAAAAGCTCTCCGACCCGGAAAACAGCAGCTTCGTAAAAAATATCGACGGCATGGGCTGGGAACCTGAATTCATGGAAGCTCTTGGGCTCATCACATGTCCGTATCATATGTACTATTATAAATCCGGTGAAATGCTGGAGAAGGCGAAGATCAGTGCCAAAGAAGAAGGTACACGCGCAGAGGTCGTGCAGCAATTGGAGAAAGAACTGTTCGAGCTTTATAAGGATGAGAATTTGGATATCAAACCGCCGCAGCTGGAAGAGCGGGGCGGTGCATATTACTCAGATGCAGCGGTCCGTCTGATTACTTCAATATACAATGACAAAAGGGATATCCAGCCGGTGAACACAATGAACCGCGGCGCGATTGCGAGCCTCCCGCATGGTTCTGCAATCGAAACCAGCTGTGTCATTACGAAAGATGGTCCAATCCCGCTCGCATTCGGAGACCTCCCTGTGGCAGTGCGCGGACTCGTGCAGCAGATCAAATCATTTGAGCGCATCGCGGCCGAAGCTGCTGTTGAAGGCGATTATAAAAAAGCGGTGCTGGCTCTGACAATCAATCCTCTGACACCATCAGACAAAGTTGCCAAAGAAATCGCCGAGGAAATGATGGAAGCGCATAAAGAACACCTCCCCCAATTTTTTCAGGCAGTAAAATAGACGAAATACAGTATAATGGAATGAAAGAACTGTTATTCGAGGAGGATTATTTTGCCGGTAAAACTAATTGCTGTAGATATGGATGGAACATTTCTGAATGATACAAAAGAATATGACCGCAAAAGGTTCGACGGTCTTTATTCGAAAATGAAGGACAGGGGCATCAAATTTGTTGTTGCCAGCGGAAACCAGTATTACCAGCTGAAATCATTTTACGGAGAAATCCAGGATGAAATCAGCTATGTCGCTGAAAATGGTGCGTTTGTCGTGGATGCGGGGGAGGAAGTGTCTTCCGTAAGTATTCCGAAATCGCATGTGGCAGCGGTGACGGGTGAAATTGCCAGACATGATAAATTATCCACGATAGTATGCGGCAAGGAAAGCGCCTATGTTCTGGATGATGTGACAGAAGAGTACTTCAACATGATCCAGAAGTTTTACCGCCGGCTGAAAAGGGTTGAAAGCTTTGATGACATTGAAGACCAGGTGCTGAAATTCGCCCTGTCATGCCCGGCGGAGGATACGGATGAACTGAAGGATTTCCTCGGGGATATTCTGGGGGAATACGTGACGCCGGCATCCAGCGGACATGGCAGCATCGATCTGATAGTTCCCGGCCATCATAAGGCGAAAGGTATAAAGGAGCTGCAGGAGCGCTGGAATATCAAAGACGCAGAAACGATGGCGTTCGGTGACGGCGGCAATGATCTGGAAATGCTGGCGCATGCCGAGTACAGCTTTGCCATGGAGAATGCCACGGATGATGTGAAACAGACCGCAAAATACACAGCACCGCATAATAACATGAGCGGAGTACTGGAAATCATAGATCAATACTTTAAGGGAGAAGGTCCTTTTAAGTAGATTGAACTGAGAAACTCCTTTGGGTATGATTGCCCAAAGGAGTTTTTTTAATAAAGTTATATGTAGAAGTTCAACAGCTGGAACCCGAAATAAAATGATACCAGTGACAAAATGCTGAAAACGAGGTTTTCAGGCATGCTTCCGGTCCGTATCGTTATCGGAAATTTGACTTTGAAGCTGATCGGGAAAAATAGCTGGATGCCGCTTTTAGTAGCCATATCCAGTATAAGATGGCTGATCATCCCTATCATCAGGCCGTTTTTAACCGCATCATAGGGCAGAAATCTGTCCATCAGAAATGATGCAAGCACTAAAAAGAGCAGGCTGTGGGTGAACGACCGGTGTCCGAATATCAGATTTATTATTTTGGACAGGATAGGAAGAGCTTTTCCCATCTTACTGCCACCGTGGCATATGTCGGGAATCAGAGCTCCTATGATGCCGGCTCCGACCGTGATGACAGGGTCGAAGTTTGAGAAATGGGCAAACGCAAGACTTGAGGCGATGCCTCCGACGATGTGTGTTTTACCTGTCATGATGTTCCCTCCTCCAGTCTATATATGATATCACGGCGGAGAACCCAATTACAGGAGATGTGTAATATTGATATAAAACAAGTTTTAGAAGACAAGAAGAAGTATCTGGACCTGCTGCTGCTCGCAGATGAACAGGAAAATATGATCGACCGGTATCTGGAAAGAGGGGAAATGTTCGTTTTGGAATCGGAAGATGTGAAGGCGGTATGTGTAGTAACCGATGAAGGTGACGGGGAATTCGAAATAAAAAATATTGCCGTGGAGCCCGGCTCCCAAAGATTGGGATACGGCAGAAGAATGCTCGAACATATTTTATTTCTTTATAAAGACAGAGGAACTGCCATGTATGTCGGCACCGGCGACAGTCCTCTGACTATCCCATTTTATGAATCAGCCGGTTTTAAAAAATCATATCAGATTGATAATTTCTTCACTGAACATTATGATGCACCGATATTTGAATCGGGCAGACAGCTGGAGCATATGATTGTATTGAAGAAAAAGCTGACTTAGCAGGCTGATGCACCGAGTTCTGCATTCTTTCCGGACTATTTTTCCAGTCTGTCCGGAATTCCGCTGTTGCTTCATCACAGCAGAATAGTCATTTTAAAAGGAGGATCCATATGAATACTATTGCCTGGATCGAGAATAGATTCAAAGATGCCGGCCGGATGGAGCGGGCTGCCGCGGATTACGATGTTGATGAGATGAAAAAAGCTGTGTCTTTCCACAGTTCAATGCCGCAGTATGATGAGACACCGTTTATTGAATTGAAAAATTTATCTGAAATGTTGGGAATCGCAAAAATCTATTTGAAAGATGAATCGAAAAGATTTGGATTGAATGCATTTAAGGGACTTGGTGTTTCCTATGCCATGGCAAAGTATTTTGCCGGTGAACTGGATGTGGATTTGAAGGATTTCACATTTGAAAAATTGCTTGAGAAAGTATCGGATTTGCCAGCCGCGACTTTCTCAACCGCCACAGACGGTAATCACGGTATAGGAGTGGCCTGGGCGGCGGAAATATTTAAACAGAATAGTAAAGTCTATATGCCCAAAGGTACTGCTAAATCCCGTCTGGATGCAGTATTGAAGTATGGTGCAGAAGGTACAATAACTGATCTGAACTATGATGAGACAGTTGAATTTGTCCGGGAACTCTCTCAGGAAAATGGCTGGATCCATTTGCAGGATACGGCGTGGGAGGGGTACACAGAGTTCCCAATGTATATTATGCAGGGATACACCACAATCATTGAAGAAATTGAAAGACAGCTGAAAAATTCATCACTGGGTGAAGTGTCCCATGTCATTCTGCAGGCAGGTGTCGGTTCATTTGCCGGAGCGATGGCAGCGGCCCTGTATAACCTCACCAATGGTAAGCCGCCACGGATTATCGTAGTGGAACCCGGGAAAGCCAATTGTCTGTATCAGTCAGCCGGCAGTGAAGAGGGGATGCCGGTCCGTGTCCATGGAGAGCTGGATTCAATGATGGCCGGGCTGTCATGCGGAGAACCAAGCCCGGTCGGCTGGGAAATTTTGAAGTCCATTACGGACTGCTTCGTATCATGTGATGATGCAATCAGTGCAAAAGGAATGCGGGTACTCGGAAGTCCGGCAGGCGGGGATGAAAAAGTAGTGTCGGGAGAGTCCGGCTCAGTTCCTCTTGGATTTCTGTATGAAGTGATGACCAACGAAGAATATGACGGTTTGAAAGAACAGCTCGGACTGGATGCAGCTTCAGAAGTGCTGATGATAAATACCGAAGGTGACACGGATCCTGAAAACTACAGGAAAGTGACAGGGGATGGATCAGGGGAATCTGAATAGTTAAGCGGGGATTTATGGTACAATCTGAATATCTTGCCAACTTTGAGGTCATGATATTTGATGTACAAAGGTCGAAAAATAGCGGAAGCGGCAGGTGTGAATGTACTTCTGGATGTGACATTGGAGATAAGAATTGACCCCAGGACAGTGAGTGAGGTGATTAATGATGTCAGGAACAAAAAGAGAGAATATAAAACCCGGACAGACAGTAAGAGTCGTCCAGAAACAGGATCAGAGATCGGGCAAGCTGACTGAAGGCGTTGTTTCGAGGATTCTTACGAATTCGGCTGAGCACCACCATGGTATCAAGGTAAAACTCGAAGATGGCACTGTGGGCAGGGTAAAAGAAATCCTGAATTAAATAATGATTTTTTAAATTAAAAATAACCTTTCCGATTATTGACGGAAAGGTTATTTTTGCTTTATGCGTTCGTATCAGGCTGTTCTGTTTTCAGATCTTCCATAGGCTTTGCCCGGTAGACGAAGAATGACATAATTACGGCGATGATGGAAATGGTGAATGCGATGAAATAGACAAGCTCGACGCCTGCGACCATCGCCTGATCGATTGTTGCTGGATCGGACGGGTTTTCCGAGTTCTGCAGGAAGTTCATCTGTCTCGCATTCATGATGCTGATGAACACAGATACGCCGATTGCGCCGGCTACCGGCTGCAGTGTTGAAACGACGGCGGTGCCGTGCGGATACAGTCTTTTTGGCAGCTGGTTCAATCCATTCGTCTGGGCCGGCATCATTGTTGCTGAAACAGAAACCATGAGCAGCATGAATCCGACGAGGATGACCCATGGTGAGCTTTCTGTATCGAGACGGCTCATCACAAACATTGTCCCGCTCAGTATGAGGGTTGCCGGGATCATCAGCGGACGGGGGCCGAGTTTATCGAACAATGCGCCCATGAACGGCGAGAGTGCGCCGTTGAGCAGACTGCCGGGCAGCAGAAGCAATCCGGCTGCGGCTGCAGTCAGCGCAAGCGGCCCCTGCATGTAGATCGGCAGGATGATTTCGGAGGCGAACATCGTCATGACGATGATCAGGAACAGTATGACGGCGTGGGTGTACATCGGGTATTTGAACACCCGAAGGTCCATTATCGGTTCTTCCAGCCTCATCTGTCTGAATGCAAATAATGCAATACCGACTACTCCGGCAGTGATTGCGATCAGCACTTCCGGATTTAAAAATCCGGCTTCGCTTTTTCCGACAGAACTGAATCCGTAAATCGTTCCGCCGAAACCGATGGTCGAGAACACGATGGACAGGATATCAATTTTCGGCTTAGTCACTTCAGAGACATTGATTAAGAAGATGAAAGCGAATATTATCGAAAACACTGAGAAAGGAATTACTGTGATGAATAAAAATCTCCATCCCAGATATTCGACGATGATTCCGGACAGTGTTGGCCCGATCGCCGGTGCGAACATGATGACGAGACCAACAATTCCCATGATCTTACCCCTTTTATTCGGCGGATAAAGAAGCAGGAATACGTTGAACATGATCGGCATCAGCATGCCGGTGCCGATTGCCTGGATCAGACGTCCTGAAAGCAGGATGGGAAAAGTCGGTGCCATTGCACAGATGGCGGTTCCGATGGTAAATATGATCATGGTCCCGAGGAACAGCTGTCTGGTTGTGAACCACTGCAGGAGCAGGGCGGATACAGGGATGACGATACCCATGACAAGCATGAAGCCGGTGGCCATCCACTGTACCGTCGGCAGCGTAATATCAAATTCCCGCATCAGAGTCGTAAGCGCAATATTCAGAAGTGTTTCGTTCAAAATCGCAAAAAAAGCGCCAATGATCAGCGAAAGCATTATAGGCAGTGTTTTGACATCAGGATTTTCGGATAAGTATTCGTATTTAGGTGCATTGCCTGTGTTGTCCATATAGGGAATCCTCACTTTAATGATCTATCGGCATCAAGTATGGATATACAGCTTAATTTTGCCGACAATAGATTATAATACGTGAATAAAATAATAACAATAAAAAGGTGTCTGAAACAGAAAAATAAATTTTTGAGCGTTACTATGACAGAAAGCTGACTTCTTACTAAAGCCGTGTTTGGTTATGTATAATGGGTGTATGGATATATAATTGAGGTGAATGCTATGGAAACAGCTTTTCTTTCAAAAAAGCCGCAATATAAAACTGAAGTCGCCAGAATTATATTTGAACGTTTTCATCTGGATGAAAGAAGAAAAGGGACGTTTAAAGAAACTGTAAAGTTTTTCTCACAATCAGGCATTGAATCGTATCCGATCACCATGATTGCACTCGAAGGCGGCAAGTGTATCGGTACAGTCTCCATCTACAAGAATGATCTTCCCGAAAGGCCGGAATATCAGCCCTGGCTCGCTGCTTTATATGTTCTGCCGGGATACAGGGGGCGGGGTGTCGCGGACAGGCTGGTCGGAGACATGCTGAAACACTTATCCGGGCTGGGATATGAAACCATCTATGCCAAGACAGAATCGGAAACAAAATATGACTATTACGCACAAAAAGGCTGGGAGATCCTTGAAACCCTGGACGTCGGCGGACATGATAACTATATTTTCAGGAAAAGGAACAATTGATATGAGATGCGGAACAAAATGCTTCGTCGTCACTGTCGAACAGAAGAATGAAATAATTACAGAAGAAGTAGCCGCCCGCTCGCAGATCGAGGCGAGGAAGATAGTGCGGAATCGGTATGGCGGAGATGCGAAAGTGAAATCTCTCAGGAAAAGATGATCCGGACATGAACGAATGATATGTCCGGATTATTTTATTCGTATTATGGCTGTTTAGTAAATTTAATTTCTGTTAGTATTGTATTTGGTAATTGAAAAACAAAGGAGGCGTTAGCTTGGCTGAATCGGCGATGGAATTAGTTAAACTCAGGAAAAAGATCGGATCAAAAGAAATCATCAAAGGTCTCGACTTTGAAATACATAAAGGCGAAGTGTTTGGTTTTCTCGGGCCGAATGGTGCAGGGAAAACAACGACGATAAGAATGATGGTCGGTCTGATGGGGATTACGGACGGCGATGTCAGGATACTGGGGAAAAGTGTAAAGTCAGATTTTAAGGGTGCAATCCGTGAAGTGGGCGCAATTGTTGAAAATCCGGAAATGTATCCTTTCATGACCGGAATGCAGAATCTGAAGCATTTCGCGAGAATGAGTCCCGGTGTGACGAAAGAACGCATCAAACAGGTAATTTCCCTGGTAGGACTGGAAAATGCAATTAAAACGAAAGTCGGCAGATATTCACTCGGGATGCGGCAGCGTCTCGGAATCGCGCAGGCTCTGCTTCACAGCCCTTCGGTATTGATACTGGATGAACCGACGAATGGTCTCGACCCGGCGGGTATACGTGAGATCCGGAAATATATCAGACGGCTTGCAGATGAAGATAATGTAGCAGTAATCATATCCAGCCATCTGCTTTCTGAGATCGAATTGATGTGTGACCGGATCGGTGTTATAAAAAATGGCGAGCTGATCGGCATTCAGTCTGTACATGAACAGCAGGCGGAGGAAGACCCTGAACGTCAGATCCGCCTTGAAGTGGATCCTGTGGACAGTGCTCTCAGAGTGCTTAAGACGCATCACGGCATAGACGCCGGAGAAGACGGAGGGTTCATCACCTTCAGTGCAAAGAAATCCCTCATGCCGAGTATTGTAACCAGCCTGGTTTCGGGTGACATACTGGTCTACAGGGTGGAAGTATCCAGCGCATCCCTCGAAGATAAATTCTTCGATCTGATTGGAGAGAATGTCATTGGCTAACATATTCGGTCTTATATGGAACGAAGTATCCAAAATATATATACAGAAATCAACCTGGATCATGTATATCTTTTTAGCAGTACTGATTATTGCCGTAGCTGCCATTACAGCGACAACTGACGGGGCGAATAAAGAATACGGTGAAGATTGGCAGGAGGAACTCCAGACTGAGAACGAGGCGCTGACAGAAGAGATGCAGGAAGAGGAATTCCTGGTCGACATGAATACTCAGAAGATTGAAATGAACCAATATCATATGGATAATGGTATTAAACCGGTCTCTTATGATGCCTGGCAGTTTGTTATAGAGAACGCAATGCTTTCTTCTGTCATCAGTCTGCTTACAATCATTGTTGCAGGTGGTATAGTGGCAAATGAATTCCGGTGGGGAACCATCAAGCAGCTTCTCATCCGTCCGATTTCGAGAACGGTCATCCTCTTGTCCAAGTATATTGCAGTGCTGATATTTGCGCTGATCACTCTGGCATTTCTGCTCATCCTGTCCTGGATCACCGGTGCTTTATTCTTCGGAGTCGCAGGCGGCAATCCGGAACTTGTCATCAGAAACAGCGAAGGCATTGCAAGTGTCACTGCCATCGGCGAAGTGATCAGCGGGTACGGTTTCAAGCTCGTCAATCTGTTCATGATGGCGACATTTGCATTCATGATTTCAAGCATTTTCAGAAACAGTGCGCTGGCGATCGGCATGGCGGTATTCCTGATGATGGCGGGAACTTCGATTGTCCAGTTCTTTGCTGATAAAGTGTGGTCCAAATTTATTCTGTTCGCGAACACGGACTTGACAATCTATGATTCACAGATCGGACCGGTCAGGGAAGAGATGACCATGGGCTTTTCAATCGGTGTGCTTGTTGTATACTGGATAATATTCATACTGGCATCATGGCTCGTCTTTACACGGCGTGATGTTGCAGGACAGTAATATCGGACCGGCGCCTTTGCGCCGGTTTTTTTGTTCAGCAGTAAGCTGTCCGGCTTTTAGTGTGATAGAGTGATAATAATATAATTTGAATCAGGTGGTTCCATGCTAGAGAAATTGAATGGTTTTATACAGAAGTGGATTGCCGTCATAACGCCTCTGAGTCTCGTCATCGGGGTACTGCTGGGTGATTTTGGTTCGCAATTTTTATTCCTGATCACATTCCTGTTTGCCTTCATGACGTTTACAGGCGCACTGGGCATGGATTTCAAAGACTTCAGAACAGTCATAAAGCATCCGGCAGCGATTGGTGTCACCCTTGTCTTCCTGCATATGCTTATGCCGGTGTGGGCCTGGCTTTTAGCATCATCCATATTTGATGATCCGTTGTACACCATAGGATTCACTTTGGCGGTTGCAGTGCCTACCGGTGTCACGTCGGTCATCTGGGTCACGGTGACGAGAGGGAATCTGCCGCTCACGCTGTCGATCATCCTGATCGATACGCTGCTTGCCCCGATCATCCTGCCGCTGATTTTAAGCGTCATATCAGGCGAAGCGGTCGCAGTCGATAACAGGGAACTTATCATGGGTCTGATCTGGATGATTGTGCTCCCCACACTTCTTGGGGTGACACTGAACCAATTGACGAAGGGGAGGGTACGGCACGCGCTTGGGAAACCCCTTGCCCCGTTTTCCAAAATCAGCCTGATGCTCATCATCATGATCAACGGCAGTGTGATTTCACCGTACTTCTATGATTTTTCCTGGGAAATCATCGGTGTTCTCCTGCTGGTCTTATTCATCACGGTATCAGGCTATGCCTTTGCACTGCCGGTCGGCCACTATCTTCTGAAGGACCCGGCAGTCATTACGGCATTCACTTTCAATGCAGGAATGAGGAATATATCAGTCGGTGTGGTCATCGCCACCGCCTACTTCCCGGCAAAAGTAGCCATGCCGGTGGTGTTCTGCATGCTGTTCCAGCAGGTCATGGCATCATTTTTCAGCAAGGTGATTGAAAAATATCAGTTTTCCCGGGGTTATTAATGCAGTTTGCATTTAATTCCAGTATGCGTTATGATAACAAACATAACATTTTATCAAATATTCAGAATTTGATATCTGATAAAATGTTATAAATAAAAGAACCATAAAATTATGGAGGCGACTTATTCAACATGTCCAAACTTTGGAACGCTGTGGACGACTATTTCAACGCAGAACTGAATGCCGATGACGAAGTGATAACAGGTATTCCGGCACATAATGAGCACAGAGAGGAGGTATTCTCCGGACAGAGTAAACACCTTCATCTGCTGGCCAAGATCAAAGAGGCTAAATCGATTCTGGAAATCGGAAGTCTTGGCGGCTACAGCACATTGTGGCTTGGAAAATCACTTCCTGAAGAAGGAAAAATGGCATCGCTCGAATCCAATGCGGAATATGCAAAATTTGCGGAAGCAAATATCGCAGCAGCGGGATTGGAAGACAAAGTAGAAGTGATTCATGCACCAGCGGAAGATACACTGCCAAAATTGCTTGAAAGAGGATATCCACGCTTTGATTTCATCTATATCGATGCAAACCAGGCACTTTATCCCGACTATTTGGAAGCGGCCATCGATATGGCAAAATGCGGATCCGTTATTATAACCGAACGTAAAATCGAAGATAAATTCGAAGAAGAGGCAAACGGAGCGGAAATGCAGCGGTTCCTTCAAATACTGAAAAACGAACCACGCATTGACGCAACTGCAGTACAGACAGTAGGTGCTAAAGGACATGACGGATTCATAATGGCAGTATTGGATTAGATACAAGAAAGAGAGCAGAGATTTGAAATCTCTGCTCTCTTTCTTGTCGTTTTATGTGATAAAACGGCGGCCGACAAATACACTTATCGGCCATCATCGCATCGTCCGCCACTCTTTAAATATTTTATTTCTTTTCAGACGGGCTGTTTGCGGAAACGGTGAACGCCATGGCCGTATGACTTACCACTTTTGAGACATTGGCGAAACAATTTTCCAGAATGCTGAAAATTTCCTTCACATCTCCATCCAGCCGTGTTGCCCCCTGAGCCGGTGTCACTTCAACTCCGGAATTTGTTGACAGGTCGATCTGGGCTTCGATCTTCTTCATATAATCAGCATCACCGAGTGGATAAAGTGAGAATTTGGCCCCGGCTTTCTGTTCAACTTTTGCGGAAGTTTCCCGGTTTAATGCCAATTTGTCAGAAGCCGTCTGGATTTTTTCTGACTTGCCGCCCGGACAGCCGACGGCTGTGGTTCCGCTTAAAGCGACATGCTCTCCGGTTTTGGCCGCATGCAGGAATATCGCCTGCATCACATCGAAAATATCTTCAATTGTTCCCCTGACTTCAGTATTGACATTGTCCGTTTTCATTTCAACATTGGATGTATCCACTTCATCAAGTGCACCAAGAATGATATCCACGAATCCATCGGACATCGGGAATAGCGTGAACTGTGCGTCTGCTGCTCTCTTTTCTGTCGTCATTCATATCCCTCCAGTAAATTTTGGAATAAAAAACCACATCCCGGCGGGATGCAGTCATCTATATTTATGAATGAGGCCATAATTGTCTTTGCTGCACTTTCCCACGCTGGTGTTATCCAGATCGGGTGATAGGGGTCCGGTTTTCCGTCTCAGCCTCTTTGAAGCGCCCCCAGTGATTTAAAAGTATGCAGTTTTTTATTCATCTTCATATTAACAGTAATGAGTTGAGAGAGTAAAGCAGAGAGGAAGTCGTAAACCTTTAACCGATACAATGAAATGCATATGTATTATAATAGAAGTAACTTTCATACAAAGAGGAAAGGACGGATGTGTATATGGATCGTTTTAAAGCGCTTGTCGTGGATAAAGTGGACGAGAAGATGGAGATGGAAGTGAAGGAGATTGGTTTCGAAGACCTTTCTGAAGGAGAAGTGACGATAAAAGTTGCATACTCGAGTGTCAACTATAAAGACGGTATGGTGGCAGTCAAAGGTGATTTGGCTGAAAAGCTGCCGTTGGTTCCCGGCATTGATCTGGCAGGCACAGTAATTGCATCGGAAGACACACGGTTCAAAGAAGGGGATGAGGTTATCGCGACAAGCTACTTCATAGGCACACGTCATACAGGCGGTTTCAGTGAAGTGGCAAGAATCCCGGCGGAATGGATTGTCCCATTGCCTGAAGGGCTTACCATGGACGAGTCAATGAAACTGGGTACGGCAGGATTTACGGCGGCCCTTTGTATACAGAGGCTTGAAGATAACGGTTTGACTCCGGATAAAGGCAGGGTTCTGGTCGATGGGGCGAGCGGCGGTGTAGGCAGTATTGCAGTCAATATGCTGTATGACCGTGGATATGAAGTTGTTGCGAGTACCGGCAGAACCGAAGAGGCTGAGTATTTGAAATCGCTCGGAGCGTCCAAAGTGATCCACAGGGATGAGGTGACGGACTTCAGGGGACGGGCAACACGTACCAGACAGTGGGCGGCTGCAATCGATCCTGTTGGCGGAAAAACGCTGCAGTATATACTGAGCAGTCTCGATTACGGAGGTTCCGTTGCGACATGCGGTCTGGCAGGGGGCGTTGAGGTGCAGACGACAGTTCTGCCGTTCATTTCCCGCAATATCAACTGGCTCGGCATTGATTCAGTCAAACATCCGATGGAGCACAGGCTGAAAGTATGGGACAGGCTGGCGGATGATATGAAACCATCTGCCCTGGAAACGGATATTTCACATGAAATCACCCTGGAAGACCTGCCGGATACACTGCAGAATATTTTAAAAGGTAAAATACGCGGCAGAATCATAGTAAAGATGTAAAACACAAGAAAAACGCGCCGGTCCTGATGGATCGGCGCGTTTTATCTTATTTTGCATAGTACTCTTCTTCAAGCTTTTGAATCTGTTCTCTGACAAACTCGGAAGAAAGTTTATTTTCAATCACATATCTGTTTCTCGGGCTTTTAGTGCATTCAATTGAGCAGCCGCCCAGATGTTTGTCCTCATTCTCTTTCGAAGCAAGAATCTGCGCGTTGCAGTCAGGATCTGCACAGTTGATGTAGCGTTCACACGGGGTGCCGTCGAAATGATCTTTACCGACTACTGTATGCTCGACCTGGTTGACAGGCACTGTAAGCCTTTCATCAAACACATACATCATGCCGTCCCAATTCTGGCCTTTTGCTTCAGGGTCTTTGCCGTAAGTGGCAATGCCGCCATGCAGCTGGCCGACATCTTCAAATCCTTCCCGCTTCAGCCATCCTGAAAATTTCTCACAGCGGATACCGCCGGTGCAGTATGTCAGTATACGTTTGCCTTCCAGCATTTCACGATTTTCCTCAACCCATTCCGGAAGGTCGCGGAACGTCTCCACATCCGGACGGATGGCTCCCCTGAAATGGCCCACATCATATTCATAAGTGTTCCTGGCATCAAGGACGATTGTATTATGGTCCTGCATCTGTTTCAGGAATTCAGCCGGTTCCAGATACTCGCCTGTCAGTTCCCTTGGGTCGATATCTTCTTCCAGACTCAGGTTTACAAGCTCCTGTCGCGGACGGACATGCATTTTCTTGAAAGCATGGCCTTCAGACGGATCGATTTTAAATACGATGCCATTAAATAATGGATGATTCTCCATATATTCCTTATATTTTTCTGTGTCTTCCACGGTACCTGAAACGGTGCCGTTAATACCTTCTCCTGCTACAAGAATACGACCTTTAAGGTTCATGCTCTTGCAGAGTTCAAGGTGCTCTGCAGAAAATTCCGCAGGGTCTTCAATGTCTGTGTAATAGTAGTAAAGTAAAACTTGATATTCCATATTTAGTTTCCACCTATCAATTATATTTGCAGGATATACCTGATAGAACGCATGAAATTTGTTTCATGCAATATTAGATTATACCAAGTTTACAATGATTTTTAAAGTGTTTTTACAATTACTTGAGACCCCTGGCATCTCCGGGACGCGGGGAATCCGCTACACCGTACAGCAGCTGGCCGTTGGTCTGATCGATCATTATGGCCTGTACATCCCCAAGCCTCGTATCCGCAGATTCCACTCTGAAGGACTGATTGAATTCATGTCCCAGTGATTCGAGTTTCTGCAGTGTCTCCTCATCTATACCGTCTTCCCACTGTGTTTCAAGATCCGGCGTGGTGTAGAGCCGGGGTTCTTTAAGTGCATCTTCTAGGGGCATATTGTATTCTATGACATTCAGGATTGTCTGGGCGACAGATGCAACAATCGTCGGTCCTCCGGGTGACCCGAGTGTGAAGAATGGCTTATCATCATGGAACATGATGGTAGGACATTTGGAACTCGTCGGATATTTACTGCCGTTCGGTTCATTGACCTGCCCCGGTACAGCCTGGAAATCAGTCAGATCGTTGTTCAATAAAAATCCGTAGTGCGGCACCATGATGCCTGACCCGAATATTCTCTCTATGGAAGATGTACAGGAAGCGATGTTTCCCCATTTGTCCACTGCGGTAAAGTGGGTGGTTTCATATCCTTCATTGTCTTCGTAATGATTGGTCTGGATTTTTCCTTCTTTGCTTTCCTGGTATGCCCAAGGGTCTCCGGGATCCACTTTTGCTATATTTTTATCCAATGAGATCTGCCTGCAGCGCTCTTTAATATATTCCGGATGCAGCAGGCCGTCCATCGGCAGATGATGGAATTTCGGATCGCCGATATGCGCCTGGCGGTCCGCCAGGGCAAGCTGGAGTGTCTGTGAAACTAAATGATACTTTTCCCATGAGTGCGGTTCATACTGGGAAATGTCCAGTTCCTCGAAAATCTTAAGCTGCTGTGCGACTGCCACTCCGCCGCCGCTCGGAGGGGCGGGGAATGCAATTTTATAATCTTTGTAGGTACTCCAGAGCGGCTCGTCTATTTTCACATGATAGTTGAGCAGATCCTGGTGGTTAAGCAGGCCGCCATGTGCCTCTACAGTATCCACGATAGCGTCCGCAATCTCTCCTTCATACACTGCATTGAAGCCCTTTTCCCTGATGATTTCCAGTGTTTTCGCGAGATCCAGCTGGGTGATGCTGTCTCCTTCCCTCAGCGGCTTGCCGTCTGGAACGAATTTTTGACGGCCGGTCTCTCCCAGACGGTGTTTGAATAACTGGATCGTACGATCCCAGAGCGAGTTGACCCTGAACTCATTTTTTGCAAGCGTGATAGCAGGGTCGATCAGCTGTTCAAGCGGCAAAGTGGCATAATGTTCATGGAGATATTCGAGTCCTTTCATTATGCCGGGCACCCCGATGGACCTTGCACTTTTTGTACGTTCGACAAACGGAACAGGTTCTCCGTCATCATCGATGAAACAGTCTTTTGTCAGCCCGGCAGGTGCTCGGGAATGGGCATTGACCACTTTCGTTTCCTTGTTTTCGTTATCATAAACCAATATGAAACCGCCTGCGCCGATCCCGGTATTCATCCCTTCCACAACCGCAAGTGACAGCTGTACAGCAATCAAAGCGTCAAAAGCATTCCCGCCATCCTCAAGCATTTTATTGCCGGCTTTAGATGCTTCCTTGATCGCACTGGCCACCATGCCGTTATGGCCCGTATCCCCCTTATGCTCATTATTCATTTTGTATTCTTTCTGCACTTTGAATATTTCTTCTATATTAGCCAATTTGCATTCATCTCTTTCATATAATGATTTGATTGTCGATTATCTCTTAATTACCTGAAATTGAAGAAATTAAACAAAATCATATATTTTTTTGGAAACAATCCATGAAGTGGAAATACCCGGTGAAAATTGTTAAAATCATATAATTGGATCTTGAATCACAGAGGAGTCGTTAGAAGATGAATGAGAAAAAAGCACTGGTCGTATTTTCCGGCGGTCAGGACAGTACGACATGCATGTTCCATGCGCTTGAAAATTATGAGGAAGTCGAACTGGTAACGTTTGAATATGGACAGAGGCACAGCCTTGAAATAGAGATCGCGAAAAGCATTGCGGAGGAGCACGGATTGAAGCATCATGTGCTGGATATGTCGCTCCTTGGCCAGCTGAGTCCGAACGCCCTGACCCGGCATGATATGACAATCGGACAGGACGGGGCAGCCCGAGTACCCAATACGTTTGTACCCGCAAGGAACATGCTGTTCCTGTCGTTCGCCGCGGCCCTGGCCTATCAGATTGGCGCGAAAACGATCATTACAGGTGTATGCGAAACGGATTTCAGCGGTTATCCGGACTGCAGGGACATTTTTGTCAAATCGATGAATATTACAGCTAATCTGGCGATGGACAGGGACTTTGTCATCGAAACTCCGCTTATGTGGCTGGATAAGAAAGAGACATGGGCGCTTGCAGACAGGTACGGCAGACTGGACTACATAAGGGAAAAGACGCTGACATGCTACGAGGGTGTCATCGGTGACGGCTGCGGTGAATGCCCGTCCTGCAGGCTGAGGAACGAGGGGCTGCGCGCATATTTGGAGGAAAGGGGAACTGACGCATGATGTATCAGACACCATCGCATGACTTTGAATACGAACTGAATAAAGATCTCAATTTTTCAGCTGCCCATCACATACCGGATGCACGGGCAGGGAAATGTGCGAAAATCCATGGGCATACTTATTTTGTGAATATGACGATAGCGGGAGATACTCTGGATGACCTCGGTTTTCTTGTGAATTTCTCTGATATAAAAAAATTGATTGATGAAGCTTTTGACCATACGCTGCTCAATGACCATACACGCTTCAGTGATATACCGCCGACGTCAGAAACGATGGCAAAAACGATATATGACATGGTGGAAGAATATCTGGACCGTTTGGACAACCGGCCTGTATGTCTGCAGGTTGTCCTGAGGGAGACGCCGACAAGCTATGTTGTCTACCGTCCGAAGGAGTATAGAAAATGATGAAAGTACCCGTGCTTGAAATATTCGGTCCGACGTTCCAGGGGGAAGGCGCGGTCATCGGCCGGAAGACGATGTTCGTCAGGACTGCCGGCTGTGATTACAGCTGCAGCTGGTGCGATTCTGCATTTACATGGGACGGCAGCCAGAAGGAAAATATCCGGATGATGTCGCCGGAAGACATCTTCGGGTCGCTGGACGAACTGGCAGAAGGAAATTATAATCACGTCACAATTTCAGGCGGCAACCCGGCACTGCTTAAAAATATGGAGGCGTTTGTGGAAAAGGCGAAAGGCAAAGGCATCGAACTCGCCATGGAAACACAGGGGACTGTGTTCCAGGAATGGATGAAACAGGTTGATGATGTCACTGTCAGCCCCAAGCCGCCGAGCTCTAACATGAATACGGACTTTGACCGGCTGGATCGTGTGTTAGCCGGACTGGACGGGGGAGACGGTTCATACAATCTGAAAGTGGTCGTATTCGATGATGGGGATTTCGAATACGCAGCCACGGTCCATCTGAAATATCCATCCATTCCATTCTATCTCCAGGTGGGAAACCCGTATCTCGGGAACAACGTGGAAAACCATACGCAGAAACTGCTGGAGCGATACGGAGAGCTGGTGGAGAAAACGATGGAAGATCCACGGATGAATGATGCACGGGTGCTGCCGCAGCTCCATACACTGCTGTGGAGCAATAAACAGGGCGTCTAGTGTCAGGCAATCTATGAGATAAAGAAGGTTCAACCTGTTACACTATATATAAAATAACCGGATATATTATCAATACCGGCAGGGAGGTATATTATGAAAGTGGAAATCTGGTCGGATATCGGCTGTCCGTTCTGTTATATCGGCAAGAAGAATTTTGAAGCGGGTGTCAGCGAATTTGCAGGAAAAGATGACCTGGAGGTTATATACAGAAGTTTCCAACTTGATCCGACTGCCAAAAAAGAGCCGGATGAGTCGATGGCGGAACTGCTCGCAAAAAAATACAACAAGAGCGTCAAAGAAGCGGAAATCATGAACAGTCAGGTGGCTGATGCGGCAAAAGCGGCGGGACTCGATTTCAATATGGAAAAAGTGGTGCCGTCAAACTCCATGGACGCCCACCGTCTTGTAAAACTTGCTTCAGAGGAAGGCAAAGAGGGCGAAGCGATGAACCGTCTTTACAAAGCATATTTCACAGACGGCCTCAATGTTGCTGACACTGAGACATTGGTGCAGATCGGTACTGAGATCGGTCTTGACAGTGATAAAATACGCGCAATGCTGTCAGATGATCTGTATAAAGAAAAAGTGATCGAGGATCAGAATGTAGCGAACCAGCTTGGCGCGCAGGGCGTCCCGCTTTTTGTCATCAACAGAAAATACGGTGTTTCCGGAGCGCAGCCGCCTGAAGCATTCAAAGAAGCGCTGACAAAAGCCTACGAAGAATAGTTTGCAGAAAATCCTGCTTTCAATTTTAAACCAGATATAGTATAATTTTGCAAAAGCAAATGAATATGAAGAGGTTCTTAGCCCAAACCCTCTATAAAAAACTAAGCCACGGATCAATCATCGATGCCATGCGCCTTAGAAGGGGTGCATGGCTTTTTTAATGCAAAAATGCCGTTTTATCTGTAAAGGAGAATCAAGATGAGTGAAGAGTACACTGAAAACCTAAGCCTGCTGGGCAGCCGGGAGGTCAAGTATGACTTTGACTATAATCCGGAGGTCCTGGAGACATTTGATAATAAACATGAGGGCAGGGATTACTTCGTAAAATTCAACTGTCCGGAATTCACGACATTATGTCCGATTACGAACCAGCCTGATTTCGCAACACTTTACATCAGTTACATACCGGATGTGAAGATGGTGGAGAGTAAAGCGTTGAAGCTGTATTTATTCAGCTTCAGGAATCACGGCGGCTTCCATGAAAACAGCGTGAACATGATCATGGACGACCTGATTGAATTGATGGATCCGAAATATATTGAAATATGGGGCAAGTTCACGCCGCGCGGCGGCATCTCGATCGATCCGTACTGCAACTACGGCCGTAAAGGCACCAAGTACGAAAAGATGGCGGACCATCGTATGATGAATCATGATATGTATCCGGAACACGTGGATAACCGTTAGTTTTTAGAGGGCCGGCAGGGATTTCTTCCTGAAAATTTAAGGAGGAAGAGATATGTTATTTTATTTGACCGCACTTTTCTCAGGTTTGCTGGTCGTATCCAATATTCTGGGAGTTAAACTGTTCGCGGTGGGGGATTTCATGCTCCCGGCTGCAGTCATCGTTTATATGGCAACTTTTCTGATTACTGATGTCATCGGTGAAGTATATGGCAAGAAGAATGCGAGGCGGACAGTACAGGCGGGGTTCTTCACGCAGGTCGTCGTTTTATTTTTCATATATCTGGCAATTGAATTGCCGCCCGCCCCCGCCTTCACCATGCAGGCAGAATACGAAATGATACTCGGCGGGAGCTTCCAGGTCATCGTCGCAAGTCTTGTGTCATACATGGTGAGCCAGCATCTGGATGTATCGATATTCCATAAGTTGAAAACACGTCACGGCACAAGGAAACTGTGGCTGCGCAACAACGCATCATCAGGAGTTGCCCAGCTGGCAGATACGGGGATATTCATAACTATCGCCTTCTGGGGCGCCGTGCCGGTCAGTGCAATGTTCGGAATGATCCTGGCACAATATGTTGTCAAGATGATCATCGTACTGCTTGATACCCCGATTGTCTATCTGCTCGTCAAAATTGCGCGCAGCAGAAATTGGGATGACGATAATGACTATGGCGAAGCCCGGATGTCGGTATGATATTTGAATGGTGTCCCGGACGGAAGTCCGGGTTTATGTTTATGCAGACAAAAGAGCCGGCACCCCATCTGTGCCGGCTCTCTATTGATTGTGTATCAGTTTTCTGCTGTTTCTGTTCCTCTGCCAAACGTGATTGCTTTATACAGGTGGTATACTGCTCCGTATACTACCATCAGCGGCACGATTATAAGCACCAGGAAGAAGAGCATGCCTCCCAATTTACGTAAGCCGACTGAAGCGAAAAAGTCGCCTGAAGTCACTTCTGCTATTGGTGGATAGAAACCATATACATAAATAAGACCGATCACAACCAGAGTAAACAGATAGAAAATCATGTTTGAGATGTGATAGGCTCTGGTGTACTTATCAAATTTAAACATTTTACCAAACCCCTCTGTATTAATTCTCAATCACATTATACACTATTGGTATGCATATATGAATGGGAAAATAGTGAAAATAAAGAGTTGTCAAAAAATTAAGGAGCTGTCTTTATGAGTTTGAGAAAAGCAGAAAGAAATGATCTCTCAAAAGTGATGGAAATAACGCGGGCGGTTGTACCCTTGATGCAGGCATCCGGTAATACCCAGTGGAGTGAGGTATATCCGGACATGCCCCGCTTCGAAGCAGATCTTGAAAATGGTTCACTTTATGTTTATGAAGCGGATGACGCTGTAAGAGGATTTGTCGTCGTGGACGATGAACACCCTGAAGCCTACGGGGAGATCCGGTGGGAAGTTTCCCGCACTTCCAGCGCTGCAATGCACAGAATGGCAGTGGATCCCGAATGCCAGGGGAAAGGATTTGCGGGAATCATGATTAAAAGTGTAGAATCCTTATTAGTGGATGAAGGGTATCAAGGCATCCATACTGATACATCATTGGAAAATGAAAAGATGCAATATCAGTTTGAAAAGAATGGATTTGAATTCAAAGGGCGGTTGCATTTGGATGAAAATGAGGATGATTGGTACGTTGCATATGAAAAGGTTTTCAGAAAAGATGGATAATGGAATGGAGAGGAATGACCTTCTGTTATTTATACCGATGGTGTAATATAGAAGTATTACATAGGTAGGGGGAATTTTAAGTGAAGTTATTATTCAAACTGATTGTCGGTATCATTATTGGTATCACAGTCGGTTCACTTTATTATGGGGTAGATGCAACAGGAGGGCTGGATACGTTTCTGACATTCCTGGCAAGGCTTTTTGTAACACTGGAATCTATACTTGGCAGTTTTATATTCTTTATGATTCCGCTGATTATCTTATTCTTTATTGCGAATGGTATTTCTAAAATTGGTGCGGGATCCGGCAAGGTGGTTGGTGCGACATTGGGTACGGCGTACCTTTCCACTTTGGGTGCAGGGCTTTTGGCATATGCAGTATCGATGTTCATAATGCCTAAAATCACTGATGGCGGAAGTGTCCCTGAAGAGGGAACCGCGCTTGAGCCGTTCTTCGAATTTGAAATTGCACCGATCATGGATATTCTGACAGCTCTCGTCCTGGCATTTGCTTTCGGTATCGTCATTACACTGACGAAATCACAGCTTATGGAAAAATGGTTTGAAGAGGGAAAGAACATTGTTGAATTTCTCATTGAAAAAGTGGTTATTCCGCTTCTTCCATTTTATATCGCGGGCGTGTTCGCCGGAATGGCTTCACAGGGTACGATCTTCAGAACGCTTGCAGTGTTCGGGGTGGTACTGCTGGTTGCAGTAATTCTGCACTGGGTATGGATTACGATACAATATACAATCGCCGGCATTGCACTCGGTAAAAATCCATTTAAAATGATCAAAACGATGATTCCGGCCTATTTCACGGCGCTGGGGACCATGAGCAGTGCAGCAACAATTCCGGTGACCCTCAGACAGACGAAGGAGAATGGCATCCGTAACAGGATTGCTGACTTTGTGGTTCCGCTCTGTGCGAACATCCATCTGTCAGGAAGTACGATTACAATCGTCAGCTGTTCAATCGCGGTAATGACCGTATTGCCGGAATATCAGCTACCAGGATTCATGTCCATGTTTGGAACTATTCTTCTGCTCGGCATTGTAATGATTGCGGCACCGGGTGTGCCCGGCGGGGCGATCATGGCCGCAAGCGGAGTCCTGATGACAAATCTTGGCTTCAATGAAGCGGCAGTTGCCTTCATGATCGCGCTTTATATGGCGCAGGACAGTTTCGGTACAGCTACGAATATCACAGGTGATGGTGCTGTGAGTGCAATCATCGACGCCTACGAGCAAAAATTGAATAAAAAAGCATAAATGATTCAGCCACTGGTTAACGCTCGGTTATTCGGTGGCTGGATTTTTATTATTGTATTTGTACCGAGACGGCAGGTCTAGCCGGCTGAATTATTTTTTGTGATTTCACTGACAAAAATCACCGTCGGTGTCACAATGCCGAGAAAACCTTCAAACAGTGAAATATAACGTACGGCACCAAGCGGGTTCAAGTCCCCGTAACCGATGGAGAGCAATGTTGCACCGCTGTAATAGATCATTTCGGCGAAGTTATGATTCTGGACGATTTTGCCCTGATTGCTGTCTATGAGTATGGGCGAGCCAAAGGAAGCTATGTAATAAATGATGGCAAAACCCAATGTCAGAGACAGCATTACTGTAAAGATGTACAGGTAGAGCGGCCAGTGTAGAGTAAAATTATGAGTGTTCTGCATCTCACCTTTTTTCTTGGCGAATGCACCGAGCTGGAACAGGAAAAAAATAATGAACAGTGCCAGAAGCGCCCGAGCCATCTAATCCCCCCTGGGATAAAAAATTGTTTATAATATGAGATAGTATTAAAAAAATGAGTTAAAGGATAATTAAAATGCATAAATTTCTATATATCATTATCGTCATATGCTTCCTGGATCTATTCATCCAGTTGCCGATCATAACCCCTTTTGCCATCTCTTTGGGTGCGAGCGAATATACCGCCGGCATCATTGTTGCTGTATATTCCCTGTTTAACATGGTGGGAAACGTATTCGGGGGCTACTTTTCAGATAAGATAGGCAGAAAGAATATGCTGCTTCTGGGAATGATACTCCAGGTCGTCATCATACTGACATATACCATCGTTCCATCGGTAAGCCTTCTTATTGCAATCCGGGTCGTTCACGGCTTCTCAAGCGGACTCCTCACACCGGCGGCATTCAGCCTTGTTGCGGATATCTCCAAAAAGGCGACAATCGGCCGTTCGATGGCATTGACGGGAGTCTCAATAGGTACTGCGGCAGTAGTGGGGCCGGCACTTGGAGGAATCATCTCCAGCCAGGCAGGCTATCAGGCCGTTTATCTTTTACTGGCGGGAATATTCGTCTTTGGGATTCTTCTGTTGCTGCTGACAGTGAAAGAAAGTACGACTGAAGAAAGCAGAGACATCCATTATTCTACAAATTACTGGCAGATCATAAAACGGCCATCGCTCATTGTTGCCTATGTTTCTGCGTTTACACTGATGGTTTCCAACGGTTCTCTTGCTTTCGGACTGCCTTTGAAGACAGCTTCACTGGGATTATCCGACCAGTCCACAGGTGTGATGCTGAGCGTCTTTGGCATTACAGCCATCATTGTCTTTGCTTCGCCGCTCAACAGGGTCTATACCAGATACAGTCCGGTGGTGCTTGTGGCTTCGGGTATTTTCATTGTCGGCTTTTCAATGATACTGCTCCATATGGTCCCTTCGACGTCACTGGTCTATATGACGATGGTCATTTATGGCGCGGGATTCAGTCTCATTTTCCCATCCATGAATAAGATCATAGGTGAGAATACGGAGATGCATGAGCGAGGGAAGGCCAACGGGATATTCTATTCCTATTTTTCCATCGGTTCGGTTGCAGGGTCGTTCCTGTCCGGGATTTTCGCGACTTATTTCGAGACGCCTTTCCTGTTCATCGGAATCACGATCATCCTGCTGCTCAGCATCATATTCATTGCACATAAAAAATCAGTGGAAAATAAAGGCGCGCTGCAGTAATGTTTTTAAAGCAGACCCGTTCGGGTAATCAGTAATAAGTAAGGAAGTGACTTTATGGAAAATCTGCTTTTAATGGGAATACACGGAAGAATAGGGCAGCATCTCTATCTTGAACTGAAAGACAGCTATAATCTGTATGCCTTCTCAAGTCCGAATCAGAAGGATACGGGCCTTGATATCACACTTCTTAAAAATGATCTGTTCATACTTCCGGAAGTGGAAAAAGCGCTCGCGGATATTGATGTGGTCATCTTTTTCGAAGACCCCATAATGAGACTGAACCGGCTGACGCAGGGACGTTTTGAAGATCTGTATGTATTGATTGCGGATAATATTGCACGGGCATGCGAGATAAATGAGGTCCCGCAGATCATATTTGTTGCTGACGAAGTCAGTCCGGACTACATGAAAGATGTGCTCGGGGCATACGGTGCAGATGTGAATGTCACCTCTACTCCGGTAAAGAGATACGGTAAAAACCTTTCATATAAGACATCTGATTACAATAACGTCAGAAGTGTCCAACGGGCGCCGCTGCCGCCGCGGTGGAATGTAAAGGATGTCGGAAGGTATTATTTCGAATGGCTGGATGAGATTCTATATGGTCTGATCAATGTGGAATTTGCAGGCCCGCTCATAAAGGTGCATTTTGCGAAAATGGACCATCCGGTACTTGTTATCGAGTACGACAGTGCATCGAGCTATAACGGTGTGGAAATCTACCGTATAAAAGGCGGCGGCCTGTCCAAAAGGGAGCCTAATAAAACACCGAGGCTAGAATTCCGCTCCCTTCCGGGAAGGAATGAATTCATCATAGCGCTGCATGATTTTGAACCGAAGCTGCCGTGGGGCATCTATCTGATGACGCAGGCCCCGATCCACAGCCTGGTCAACCGTATTTATCAGGTCGAGATGATCATCAACACCGAGGCACCGAGAAGCGAGGGACGGCAGCATAGAAACGGCGGTTGATGCCGTTTTGATCAGAAGACCCCGCAGGACTTTTGTCCTGCGGGGTCTTCGTATATTAATGTATGAAATTGTGTCCGGATACCTGGGATGCACTGATTGTTCTGAATGTCTTGACACCCTGGCCGCTGCCGAAGTTCATTTCAGATACGAGGATGGAGCCGTCGGAGTTGATTCTCTCAACTATTGCTACATGTCCCATGCCCCATGCAAAGTTAGTCCATGCATTCGCCTGCAGGATCGCACCTACAGAAGGTGAGCTGCTGACTGAGTAGCCCTGGCTTCTTGCAGCATTATCCCAATTGGATGCATTGCCCCAGTTGTTGCCGACCGGTTTGCCAAGCTGCTGGCGGCGTTCGAAAACATACCATGTGCAGTCTCCCCAGTAGTAGTAGTTCGTACCGTAGGAAACGCTCGTTGGTGACGGTGCAGAGACGGACGTGCTCTTGACTTCTTCTTTCTTTGAAGCTGTTGAATTGCTTGAAGAAGAGGCGGAGCTGTCGGAACTGCCTGCAGAACTTCCGTTCACTGTAAGCTTCTGTCCAGGATAGATCAGATGTGATGAAATATTATTGTTGTTCATAAGGGTCCTGTAATTCATGCCGTGCGCCCTTGCGATGCTGCTGAGAGTATCGCCGGATTTTACAGTATATGTACCGTTTCCTGAAGTGCCCGCGCTGCTTGAAGATGAACTGTTTGCAGAAGAGCTGCTGGAAGAAGTGGTGTTTTCTGCAGACGCGTTTGAAGCGCTGCTTCCGCCGACTGTCAGTGTCTGGTTGACCAGAATCAGGTCTGAAGACAGGTTGTTCCAGGATTTGAGCTGTGATACCGTCACGCCGTTTTCCTGTGAGATTTTCCAGAGTGTATCCCCGCTCTGTACTTTATATGTAGATGATGCTTCAGCGTCGTCCGCCATACCGTATGCGGCAAAGGCAGCTGTTGCTGTGAGTGTCGTGATGACCTTTTTCATTTGATTTGTTATCCTCCTGGTTTTCTAATAATATTATATGTATTCAGGTATTGGGTTTATGTTTATAAAACTGTAAGATGACTGTAGTTCACTTTGAATATAATAGCAGATAACTGAAGACAATTTCACATTGTAATGAAACTGTAATACAAATAAAATATTTGGTATAAAATCTGAAAATTCCAGTAATACAGTAACTGGTCTGAAAGGATTATACAGAAAATTTCAGGGTATTGGAAAGACATGTGAAATTTGATGGAGGTATACGATGGGGAACTCAAAAAATTTACGGCTTGTATGGCTTTATTTTGCCTATTACTGGATTATTTTCGGTATCGGGGCTTATTTCGGACAGTATCTGCCTGAGGCATGGCGGCCGACAGCTTCCATGGTGCTGTTCGGTATCATGATGGTTTCATTGTTTGTACGCGGGTTCAACCGCAGCGGGCCGGTCATCAGCCATATTTATGCAATTCTGATCGGTCTGGTTTCCTATGGTCTGTTCGAATCCTTCATCCGCGATTTCGGACCGTCGGTATTCTACCGTATCGTACTATTGGGGATACTTGTGTTTATATTCTTCGGTATCATTGGATACTTTTTTCTGAGAGACATCACCCATTGGGGAAAGTATCTGTTCATTGCCCTGCTGATACTTATATTCACTTCACTGATGAGTTTCTTCATAGACCTGCCTTACCTGCATCTGGGCATAACGGTCGTGGGCCTCGTGCTTTATATACTGTTCACGATGTATGACTTCAACAGGATGAAGAATAAAAGATTTTCCGAGCGGGAAATGGGCTTCAATCTGTTCATCAACCTGCTCATCATCATAAAACGGCTGCTCCGTCTGTACCGTTATATGAATAAAAACCGCTGAAATGGTATATTATATTAAAGAAATCTGTTTTGAAGGAAGATGAGAGTATGGGAAGAAAATGGAATAACATTAAAGAGAAAAAAGCTCAGAAAGACCAGAGCACCAGCCGTATAAATGCGAAATTCGGCCGTGAAATATATGTGGCAGCCAAAAAGGGCGAGCCGGATCCCGAAAGCAACCAGGCGCTTAAAGCGGTACTTGACCGTGCAAAAACGTATTCCGTGCCAAAGCATATCATCGACAAGGCGATCGATAAGGCGAAGGGCAGCGATGATGAGACATTCGATGAACTGCGCTACGAAGGATTCGGACCTGACGGTTCCATGCTGATTGTTGATGCGCTGACTAACAACGTAAACAGGACCGCTTCCGATGTCCGTGCGGCATTTGGCAAAAACGGCGGTAACATGGGAGTCAGCGGTGCAGTCAGCTATATGTTCGAGTCGAGGGCGGTATTCGTCTTCGAAGGCTTCGATTCTGAAGAGACGATGATGTACCTGATGGAAAACGATGTGGATGTGGAAGATGTAACTGAAGAAAACGGATATACTGTCGTTTATGCAAATGCACAGAGTTTTCATGAAGTGAAACGTGCACTCGATGAAATGGGCGTTGATGAATATGAAGTTGCTGAGCATACGATGATCGCCCAGAACGAAGTGAATCTGGATGATGAGGCACTGGAGCAGTTCGAAAAACTGTTTGAAGCACTGGACGACCTTGAAGATGTGTCCAGCATTCATCACAATGTCAACTTGGGTGCGTAGAATACAGGAGGGGAAAACATGGATTTTGGATATGAAGGCAAAGTTGCAGTGATTACGGGATCCAGCAAAGGAATCGGCCGTAAAACCGCAGAACAGATGGCAGGGCTCGGTGCGAAAGTGATGCTTGTTGCCAGAGGTGAGGAAGACCTTGTAAAAGCCAAAGAGGAAATTTCGCATCATGGGGAAGTGGACTATGTCCAGGCGGATGTGACCGAAGAAGGGGCGGCGGATAAGATCATCGGACGCACAGCAGACAGATTCGGAAGGATTGATGTACTCATCAACAATGCCGGCGGCTCGTTCGCAAAAGCTTTTGATCAGCTGGAAATCTCCGACTGGGAGCAGGATATCGACCTCAAACTGATGGCGGCGGTCAAAATGTCGAAAGCCGCCATGCCCTATCTGAAAGAGAACGGTGGAGCAATATTGAACATGACAGCAGTACTCGGGAAGACACCTCCCGCCTCGTCCTTGCCGACGACGGTCTCCCGCGCAGCCGGAATGGCGATGACCAAAGCGATGAGCAAAGATCTGGGCCAATACGATATCCGCGTGAATACCGTGTGTATCGGTCTGATAAAAAGCGATCAGATCATGCAAAAATGGAAAAATGAAGAACCCGGCCTGAGCTGGGAGGAATATGCGGGACTCGACAAGCATAATATCCCGCTCGGCCGCATCGGGGATACTGAGGAAGCGGCCAACGTCATTACGTTCCTCTGCTCAGACCTTGCCTCCTACGTAAACGGGGTTGCTGTCAATGTTGATGGCGGCTCCGGACATGCTTTATAGAAAAACACCTTCGGGTGTTTTTCTTATTGCCAAAAATCAGTACTAACTGTATTATTATACGTAATACAGTTAGTGCAGGGAGGTGTCCATGTGTTCAATCTGGATTTGAAAAGCAGAATCCCAATTTACGAACAGCTGACGCAAAAGATCAAGCAGCTGATCATCCATGATGTTCTGAGACCGCATGAGAAGCTTCCGTCTGTAAGAAGTCTGGCACAGGAGCTGACGATTAATCCGAACACAATCCAAAAGTCCTATCGTGAGCTCGAGAGGGAAGGGTATATTTATTCGTTGCCAGGAAAGGGGAGTTTTGTGAACGAAATGAAAACAGGGGCCGACCAGGAGCAGATCAGGGAACTTTCGCAAGAATTGGAGAAGATTATCAGACAGCTTATGAAAATGGGCGTGCCTAAAGATTATTTGAAAAATCTGGTGGAGCATGTGGATAATGGAAGGGAGGATACCGATGAGACTTGAAACCAGTGTACTTGATAAATCATTCGGCAGACAGCAGGCAGTCAATAACATAAATCTCGAAGTGAGGCCCGGAACAATCCATGGACTTCTGGGTTCCAACGGAGCCGGAAAGACGACCTTCATGAAACTGCTGGCAGGCATTTACAAGCCGGATGCAGGAGATGTTCTTTATGACGGACAGAAAGTATTCGAAAACCCCGGGGTTAAAAATGATGTGATTTTCATTCATGATGTGCCTTATTTTTTCAGCGGCGTGAGTCTCGATGATATGGCTTCATTCTATAAAGGGATGTATTCGAACTGGTCCGGGAAACGGTTTGCCCAGCTGACGGATCATTTTAAACTGGACCCGAAAAAATCACTTTCGCAATTATCAAAGGGAATGAAGCGGCAGGCTTCCTTCGTGCTCGCATTCTCTTCATGTCCCAAAGTGATGCTGCTGGATGAACCCTTCGACGGCCTGGATCCCATCATCCGCCACCAGGTGAAAAATATCATGATGCAGGATATTGCAAACCATGGCATGACGGTAATCGCTTCAAGTCATAATTTAAGGGAGATGGAGGATCTGTGTGACTCCGTCTCCATCATGCACCATGGGGAACTGCTGTTCCACAGGGACCTCAATGAAATCAAAGGTACACACTGCAAGCTTCAGATGGCATTCAATACGTTGCCCGATCAGGCATTCTACGAAAGTCTCGGAGTAGTCCATCATGAAGTCAAAGGAAGGGTAGTCACATGCATCATCAAAGGTGATCTGGAGAACATAGAGAAGAAAGTGACGAAGTATGACCCGTTGATGTACGATATCCTGCCTTTGACACTTGAAGAGATATTTACTTATGAAATGGGGGAGAAAGGCTATGAAATCAGCAACATCATTGTTGAATAAAACACTGCTTCGTCATTTCATGGGCAGTGTCTTCTGGCTTACGATCCTCTATCTGATTGGAAATATTCTCGTTCAGCCATTCGTCCTGTGGATCCTGTCCACCAATATGAATGGCATGACTGCTGCAGACAGTGGATATCTCCCGGCGGATCCATTGGATATGGCAGCACCATTCCAACTCGCCGGCGGGATGATCTACGCTGTACTTCTGGCGCTCTTTTTATTCAATTACCGCAATAAGGAAGATGCCATTGATTTTATGCACAGTCTCCCGGTTAAAAGACATAAAATAATGAGCCATGCGATCCTCGCGGGAATCATCCATATTACGATTCCGCTTTTGATTACCGCCGCCATCCTCTTTTTTGAGAGGTATATTTTAAATTTTGATATTGCATTGGCAGACCTGTTCCTGTGGCTGATCTACTCACTGTTCGTAATATATACAGTCTTTGCGATCTCGATCTTTGCAGGCATGTTCGTCAACAGCATATTCAATCATCTGCAGCTGGTGCTGATCATATTTTTCCTGCCTGTCATTTTCTGGGGCCTCAATGTCTCCACGGCAGACATGCTGTTCGACGGCATTACAGAGGGGCTGGGCACGCAAGGGCCTGGCAACAGTGGCATAATGGGCATTGTTATAGACAATACTTTTCCGGTATTCGCGATACAGCAGATCACCGAAGGGTATGAATTATGGAAGATGATTCTCTGGGTACTCCTCGCGGTTGTACTCACCGTCCTGTCCTATATGCTTTACAGCAGAAGTAAAAATGAAAATGTGCATCACAATTTCAATCATGGGTGGGTAAGGAATACACTCGCTGCCCTGATTTCGATAACGGGGATGCTCCTGCTCGGAATCATGATTTCCTTTGCCCTTCCGGTTTCAACCGTGATTACAGTCCTTGCATTTGGCACCGGGCTTTTATTCTCCTATATCGTTACAGAAATGTTCTTCCAAAGAACGGCCGGAATCTGTTTCAAACGTTCATCGATCATTACGGTAATCATATTCCTGGCAACATTCTGGACAGTCTTCATCATTGGGTGGAACCAGTATGTTTCATACGTGCCGCCGGCGGATGAGGTGGCAGGGGTCAGTCTGAGCGCTGATTACAGCATTGATAATTACGGAACCTACAGCCGCGGGTCTGATGCGGTGAGTGAGGACTTTCTGTATATGGACGGCAGAAATGTTATTGAAAGTACGCGTGGATTACATCAGGATGCAATAGACAGCGAAGAAGTCCGTAATCATGAAACTCAGGGTGATCTGTTCATAGTCAGTTATAAGATGAAGGACGGCAGCTATGTGAACAGGGAATTCAGCAAATTTGAGATGGAGCCGGAAATGCGAAGAGAGATCTCCAGCGTGGTCAATGACAGCAGTCACGCTGAAGTATATGATATTCTTTTTAATATTGAGAAACCGGAAGCTGCGGAATCTGTGGAAATAAGAGGGATGAACGGACTGGTCCATATCGACGATAAAGAAGAAGTGGAGGCGTTCATCAGGGATTATCAGACGGAGGCACTTCAGATGCCTGAATCTCCGCTTCTGACGCTTGCTGGTCAGAATACATCTCTTGCATGGACGAATGTCTATTTCTCCCGTGCAGATTATTCCGGAGATGCATCCGTCTATAATGAAGCTCTGCTGGAGCGTATCACAGCGGTTCAGGAGCTGACAGATTATCTTGGACTGAATGACGCGGAGAGCGTATATGCGGTTTCGCTGTCAGATGGTGAAAAAGAGGCATTCTTCAGAGATTATGATGCACTGACTTTTTCACAGCTTGAAAATGAATATGGCCTGGAAGAAGTGAAACATGCTGATAAAGACGTGCTCCTTGAATCCATCAATGAAGGAAACCTTGATGTGACGGGGGACAAAGTGCTGCTTTATAAACCGGCGGGGACGGAAGAATTTTATTCCGGAAATGAAGAAGAAGCTGCCGAATTAGAGGCTTCAGCTGAATACATGATACTTGGTGTTGAATAGTGCCGTCCTCCCGGGGCGTATCCCTTCACATTCTTTCCTCAATTTCTGTATAATTGGGGGAAGGAGATGAGTGTGATGAAGACCAAGTATCTCGATAAAAGAGGGTGGAGACGTCTCCTCCAATCCGATTACCATGAAAAGATCATTCAATATAAAGGCGAAAAAATGCTGACCGGAATCATAGAAATCAAAGCAGTCCGTTCACCGCTCACCGTCCCCATACTTAATAAGAAGGTGCTGGTTTGTGATGCGGGGTACCGCTGGCTTCAGATACTGCCTGAGAATCGGGATTACAGTATTACTGTGATGTACGACAGGCAGTGGCGGATCCTCCAATACTATTTTGACATCAATCTTAAACATTTTCTGGAACCGGGAAATGCGAGGAGGCTGGATATTTATCTGGATGTGCTTGCGCTGCCTGACGGCCGGTACGAACTGGTGGATGAAGCGGATATTAAACGTGCCCGTAAGCGCAGGGAAGTGTCAAAGGAGCAATTCGATTTCGCCTACAGTACTGCACATGATGTCATGGATGAGTTGGAGAAGGATTTTAGTCAATTCGAGAGAATGGCGTCATACTGCTTAAATGAACTGGATATGAAAAAATAAACGCCGGTCCCAGGGACCGGCGTTTTGATTTGCACATATTTAAGTTGTCATGAAGTCCCCGCCGTTGACGTGGATGACCTGTCCCGTCATGTAACTGGCATCGGCCGATGCGAGGAACACGTAGCTTGGTCCAAGCTCGCTTGGCTGGCCGCGGCGCCCCATCGGTGTAGTGCCGCCGTGCTTTTCAACTTTCTCCTGGTCGAAGCTTGCAGGAATCAGCGGTGTATAGATCGGACCTGGGGCGACGGCGTTCACTCTGATGCCGTCTTTTGCCAGATTGCCGGCGAGAGAACGGGTCAGTGATGTTATGGCTCCGTTTGTTGCGGAATAGTCCATAAGTTCAGGTGAACCATTATAGGCGGTTATGCTCGTCGTATTGATGATGCTGTCCCCTTTGCCAAGATGCGGAAGAGCGGCCTGGGTCAGGAAAATGATGCCGTAAATATTGGTTTCGAATGTCTCCCTGACCTGCTCTTCCGGAATGCTCACGAAATCCGTAGTGGGATACTGCACCCCTGCATGGTTCACAAGGATGTTCAGTTTGCCGAATTTCTCCAGTGTGTAATCGACAAGCGCGGTGCACTCCTCTTTTTTCTTTACATCGAAAGGATAGAGCTCGCATTTCACACCGTGTGTTTCCACCATCGCTTTAGTATCTTCTGCATCTTTATGCTCATCAAGATATGCAAGTACAAGATCGGCACCTTCCTTGGCGTAAAGGAGTGCCACTGCACGTCCGATGCCGGAATCTCCGCCGGTGATGATTGCGGTCTTGCCTGTCAGCTTGCCGCTGCCCTTGTAGTATTCCGCTTCATAAATGGGTTTCGGCTCCATATCCCTTTCGAACCCGGGCTGCCTCTCCAGAGTATAGCCTTCAATCTGCTCGTCTATTTTCTCAAATTTGTTTTTTTCTGCCATTTAAAGATCAACTCCTGTTTTAGTATGTTTAATGCATATACCCAGGTCACGTCAATTCCACACCAAATGACAGCTGGAAGATTGAAAGTGGCGGATTTTATGATAAGATTTTCTTATGTATGAAAGGATGTTGGCCATGAAAGTCGATGATTATAAATTGCTTGTAACATTGGATGAAACGAAAACTCTGAGACGGGCGGCAGAAAAGCTCTTCATTTCGCAGCCGGCAGTCAGTCAGAGGCTAAAGTCCATCGAGGACGAGTGGGGTGTGAAAATCTTCGTCAGGACAAAAAAAGAGCTTTATGTGACCGGGGAAGGGGAAAAGATCATTGAGCACGCCAGAAGTGTGGTGGAAAAGGAAGCGCTGGTAAAAGAGTATATAAGGATCAATCAGAATTCCATACAGGGTAATCTTTCCATCGGGGTTTCCTCATTGATCGGGCATACCATCCTGCCGGAAATCGTAGCGCAGTACCTGAATCTCTATCCGAATGTAAACATTAAGATCAAGGTAGGATCTTCCCAGCAGATCGTGGAGGAGCAGAATGATTTTCATATTTCAATCGTCCGCGGAAACCGCATGATGAATAAACAGAATGAACTGCTGTTCATCGACCGCCATTATCTCGTGACACCGAAGTCGAATGAAGGGGACAAATCACTGCCCATCATTGAATTCCAGGCGGATCCGATTTATCTGAGTGAGATAGAGCAGTTTTTCGAACAGCGGTTCAACAGAAAGTATGATCCGCAGATCAAAGTGGACCAGATCGCAACATGCAGGGCGCTGCTCCTTGAAGGCATCGGTGTCACTGTGCTGCCTGAAATCGTACTGGATGATTTTGATAAGGATAAATTCAATTTGGATGAAGTCCTGTTTGATGGCCGGCCGATCACGAGGGAGACCTACATCGCATTTGATAACAGTGTGCTCGAACTCCCTCAGGTCAAAGCATTTCTGACGCTCGTCAGAACGTTCGTCAATGCCTCCTGAGATAAAACGAAACGGAAGAATGGTGTGTAAATGATCAGAGATCTTTTTCAAATACAGAACTATAAACTGTTTTTATTCAACATGACCCTGCTTGGCATGGCCGTCTCCCTGACTGCACCGTTCCTGGTCATCTTCATGACGGAGACACACGGCATGCATACTTCGACCTACGGTATTTTCATGGCGCTTGTAGCCGTCGGCAGTTTTTTCATGAATACGGTCATAGGAAGAAAAAGCGATGCCCTCACCTTCGACCGGAAATATCTCATCATCGGGGCGCTTGTAATGATGGTTGTTGCTTTTTCGAGCTTTCTTCTCATCGGTAATCTCTGGCTTCTTGCTCCGGCATATATTTTATTCGCATCTCTCGGTGCACCGGCCATGCCGCAGCTTTATGCTTCCGCCCGTGAGTCGATCAACGCCTACCGTTCAAGCATTGCGGTGATGGCCAACACGGTCCTCCGGTCCATGTTCTCATTCGGTTTCTTGTTCGGGCCGCTGGTCGGCTCCGTGCTCCTCGGCATATACGGGTTCCGGGGGCTTTTCACCGGTACTGTCATCATGTTCATAGTAGTATTGGGGCTGTCCTTTCTGATCAAACCGGCAGCCAAAAAAGAAGTGCCTGAGCGCTCAGTTGACATTATGAACTACGAAGAGCCGAAAGCACCGAACCTGATGAGGAACATGATGCTTCTGATTCCATTTGCGGCATTCACCATGCTGCATGTGGGACAATGGATGTATCTGCTTAATATGCCCCTGTATGTTACGAACTACCTGGGTGAACCGGAAAGCGCAGTCGGAATACTCGCGAGTCTGTGTGCAGGGCTTGAGGTGCCTTTCATGATCGCCATCGGTTATATCGCCGGAAGGGTGAGTTCAAAAACACTGCTGATCATCGCCGGTTTCCTGGGGAGCATGTACTTCCTTTCAATCGGGGTTTTCAATGATTTTACTGCAATGGTAATCGGCCAGGTGCCGCTTGCATTGTTTCTCGCCGTACTGCTGGGACTCGGAATCAGTTATTTCCAGGATCTGCTGCCGCAGTTTCCCGGATACGCGTCCACATTGTTTGCGAATGCAATGATCATCGGACAGCTGCTGGGCAACCTGCTTGGCGGGGTGGCGAGTGATATAGTAGGCTTGGAGAACTCGTTTTTCATTTCCGGCGGATTTTTATTCGCAGCATTCTTATTATTTTTCTTCACTAAATCTGAAATTAAAAAAGGAGAAGTTTGATGGATATACTTTGGTGGATTATTATTGCAGCTTCGTTCATCCTCGGTTTTGCCGGGCTTATATTTCCGGTATTGCCGTCCATACTCATGTTCTGGATCGGTTTCCTGGTGTTTCACTTTGCAGTTGACGGTGAGGCGTTGTCATGGATGTTCTGGATTATTGTGTTCATTCTGACGCTGCTCGTACTATTCAGTGATTTCATTGCAAACAGTTACTTTGTCAAAAGATATGGAGGTACAAAAAAAGGGGAATATGCAGCGATTGCGGGTGTAATCGTCGGTATGTTTGTATATCCGCCGTTCGGTGTGATCTTTGTACCGTTTCTGTTTGTGCTTATTGTAGAAGCGGTCGGCTCCAGGGATATGAACCAGGCATTCAAAGCTTCGGTAGGTTCATTGCTTGCATTTCTTTCGAGTACGATATTCAATGCACTGATATATGTGTTTATGACAATCTGGTTCCTGCTCGATGCCCTCGTTTTCTAAATACAGTTTAAAATACCGCCGGCGCAGTTCATACAGTGAACTGCGCCGGCGGTATTTTAATTATTCTTTAGCTTCTTCAAGTTGCTTTGAATCGCCTTCGTTGCCCGTGCCTTCTTCATCAAGGACTTTACGGACATTTGTCATTTCATATTTAGGTTTGTGTTTGCCCTGCTGTATATCGAGGGCATAGTGGCATGCCACCGTATGCTCACCGTCGTAGATTTCATCTTTCGTTTCCAGTACAGGAATCTCTTCGCGGCACTTATCCGTTGCGAAAGGGCACCTTGTATGGAATCTGCATCCCTCAGGCGGATCGATTGGCGACGGCACATCCCCGCGTATGTTCCTTTATGAAATGATTACAGACGTGGAAGCTGTGGATGATTATACTGTTGAAATTACTACAGAGTATCCATTCGGACCACTGCTTGCCCATCTCGCACATGACGCCGGTGGTATGCTGAGTGAAGAAGTCATCGATGCAGACTACGAGCAGGCACTGTCTGATCAGGATATGACTGTGGAAGAATATTACGAACTGCGTGAAGAAGGCGGAGAAGCCCACGAAGAAGTTGCAAATGCAATCGCTGATAATATGGGCCAGCATGTATCGGATAATGCTATAGGTACAGGTCCGTTTAAAGTACAGTCCCGTGCTCCGGGTGAAAATGTAGTGCTTGAAAGAAATGATGATTATCACGAAGACCCGGTTGCACTTGATACTGTAACTTTCAAGGTCATTCCTGAAACAGCTGCGCGTATCGCAGAGCTGGAAACAGGTTCAAGTCATATTGCGGGACAGGTGGGATCCAGCAATATGGAGCGTGTGGATTCCCATCCGGATACAACGCTCGATAATACTGAATCAATGTCACTTTCATATATCGGGTTCAATGTTGAAAAAGAACCTTTGAATGATAAAAAAGTGCGTCAGGCAATCTCTCATGCAATCGATCGCCAGGCGATCATCGACGGTGTGTATGACGGTGTCGGCACACCTGCAAAAGGACCGCTTGCACCTGATGTATTCGGTTACGATGAAAGTGTGGAAGGTCTTGAGTATGACATCGAACGCGCTAAAGAACTGATGGCCGAAGCGGGATATGAAGACGGCTTTTCAATCGACCTCTGGACGAACGACGAACAGCAGCGTATCGATACTGCAGTATACCTTCAGGAAGCACTCAAAGAAATCAATATTGATGTGAATGTTGAACAACTCGAGTGGGGTGCGTATCTTGAAAGGACGGCTCAGGGCGACCATGACATGTTCATTCTCGGCTGGTCCACTGTAACAGGTGACGCTGACTACGGCATGTATCCACTCTTCCATTCCGAAATGGCGGGTGCCCCGGGTAACCGTTCATTCCTTGAGAATGAAGAGCTTGATGCACTGCTTGAAGAAGGCCGTAAATCAACGGACCCTGAAGAAAGACTCGCAACTTATAAAGAGGCACAGAAAATGCTTGTGGATATCGCTCCTATGGCATACATCCATCACCAGAACTATCTGACAGGCGTACACAATTCAGTTCAGAACTTTGAAGTGGACGCACTTGGTATCTATCAGCTGGATGAAGTGACTATAGGTGAGTAATAAAAAGAGATCTTCTGCGTTATGCAGGAGGTCTCTTTTGTTTTTGGTTGAAGTTTCGCAAGCGTACATTGAAGTGCTATAATGTTAGTAAGATGCATGAAGGGTGATTGTATGAAAAGATTTGTTGGACTTGTGCTGGTGTCCATACTGGCACTGGCTGGCTGCGGCGGCGAAGAAAGCCAGGCTGAGAAAGATCTGGATAAGATCAATGGCCAGATTACGGAACTTGAGAATAAGATTAAGAATCTCAAAAGTGAGAATGATCAGCTGCAGAAAAATATTCAGATAAAAGAAGAAGAACTTCAAAAACTGCAGGAAGCAGAACGCAGCGGTGAGACCTCCGGAGAAGAAGAAAATGCGGAAGAATCTGATGAAAAGGAAACTTCCGGCGAAGAGGACTCCGAAGCATAAACGATTATAAAGCTGTCCAAACGGGAATGAATACTATATGAAACTGATGAGAGCGAGGAGATTTTAATGCACGAAAATAAATTTAATATCGTGGAAGGCAAAGTCATGTCTTTGGAAGAGCTGGGACATGAAGTTGAACAAATTACCGGCATGAAGGTAAAAAAGTTCGATGGCCTCGAATCCAGAGTGGTGGCTCAAAAGCCAAGTCCGGATCAGGAATTTGAAACTTTCAATGCACGGTTTGATTTTGAAGAATCGTATGATTTTGTCGATGTTGTATTCACAACAGATAAAAAAAGCCGCATGGAAGATTATGACTTGAAGAAAGATGAAGTCAAAGTCCAGCTTATGTCCTATAAAAGAATGGATGCACCAAAAGAGAACGAAAGCGGGAAGGTGGAAGAGTAGGAGAGTATTTTCTTCTTTCTCTTTCATTTTTATTTGAAGTTGACGGTTTGGGTCAATAAAAAATAATAGTAGAGAGTGGCTGAGATGCGTCATGAAATATATCAAGACAAAAAGGCTGATAATGAGAGATTGGAAGCAGAGCGATATTCCGGAATTCGTGAAAATGAACAGGGATCAGGATGTAAGAAGGTATTTCCCGAACATGCTGTCAGCAGAAGCCTCTGAAAAACTGGCTGTGGATATTCAAAAAGATATCGAAGACAGGGGATTCGGACTGTTTGCGGTGGAGCGCCGCGACACAGGGGAATTCATAGGTTTTACCGGTATGCAGGTACTTGAGGAGAATGGACCGTTCCGTCTGGAGATACTTCCGTGCATTGAAATAGGATGGAGGTTCTCCAAAAAACACTGGAACCAGGGCTTTGCCACAGAAGCAGCCCGCGGGGTCCTGAAGTTTGCCGAGCGGCATACCGACATAAAGAAAGTATATGCGCTTGCAGCAGAGCGCAATGTTCCATCCATCAATATCATGAAGAAAATCGGTATGGAAAAAGTGGATGTGTTCAACCATCCGCAGATCATTGACGGTCATTCATTGAAAAAACACGTTATATACGATATAGAATTGGAAAAACGCCGACGATTTTCATTATAATCATCGGCGTTTCATATTGTCATATGTTCTTATTTCCACTGGTGTAAATGAATTGAATTTCTCGAGGATTTCTGTGCCGTTACCGCCTGTGAAAAGCTGGTTCAAATATTTCTCCTGCAAAAATCCTTCATCAATCAATTTTCTGAACAGCTGGAGGAGTTCATCGTAGAAATCATTGACGTTCAAAAGGCCGATCGGCTTTTTATGAAGACCGATCTGTCCCCATGTAAACACTTCGAAAAACTCTTCAAGTGTGCCGGCACCGCCGGGGAGTGAAATGATTGCGTCACCGAGCTCTTCCATCATTTCTTTCCTCTTATGCATTGTCTGGACAATTTCCATATGCTGGACTTTGGGATGTGCCATCTCGCGATCTACAAGAAACTGGGGAATGACCCCGGTCACTTCTCCCCCGTGTTCCAGAGCTCCGTTCGCAACAGCGCCCATCAATCCGACAGCCCCGCCGCCGTATACGACGCCTATTCCCCGGTCAGCGAGGAATGCCCCGAGCTCATAGGCACTCTTTTCATACAGAGGATTTCTTCCTGTGCGTGCACCGCAAAAGACAGTGATCTGTTTTATTTCCATTCAGTAAACTCCTGTCATATAAAAATGTTCTCCATCCAGTTAAGAATGATGTTTATCCAAATGTTTGTTTATCTTCTTTTCAAGTTTCTTCTGATATTTTGATTTTGACATCGCACTCTCAAGACCGGTTCTGCGCCCATGCTCAGTCACTTTCTGTTCCTGCATGTCACGATGCCGGTTGAACAGCGAGTCCTCTCTCTCGATTTTCCGTGTCTGTTTATATGAAGTGCCGCGCGGATCGAGCTTTTGCTTGTGCTTTTTAAAAAGGTCTCCGCTTTCAAAGTTTTCCTCAGGATGTCCTTTTACTTTTTCTTCGATATATGGATTGATGCTCATTGTCATGTTGTCCATTCCTTTGTCTGTATTATTGTTGTCGCTGAAATTCTCTTCATCATCCAGATCAAGTCTGTCTTCATCCGTGCTGTCGAGGCTTGCACGAGTATCCGACTGATCTTCATAGTATACTGCTGCAATGCCGTAATTATCGGGGAATGATTTTTTCTCAGCATAAACCTCCGGCTCTGTAGATGTGGCTTCCACATGTTCACTTTCGACTGTCATCCGGTCGGATTTTTCATCATTATCCGGTTGGGAATGGGGCTGCATGATTTTCGGGACTTTGACTTCCGATTTCTCAGACAGGCGTTTTTTGCGGTGTTTTGTTTTCTCTTTTTCAAACTGCCTGAGAAGGGAATCTTCTTCCTTCAAACTTTTCTGATATGATTTCATCTCTTTTTTATAAGCCGTTTCATGACGTCTGTCGGAAATGGCATTGCCGATGGTGGACACTGCAGATTTACTTGTATTGTATGTGGTGGCACCGGCGTTTCTGACCGCATGGGCCGCATGTGTCCCTTTGTCTTTAGCCGTGCTGTACGCAGTGGCCGATGCAGATCCAAGTTTCTGCATATCCGGATGTTCTTTTATACGGTTCCGCTCGTTAAAGAGAGGGACGAGCAGGACAGGTAACAAAGTTACAGCCATTCTCACTTTATCATTCATCAATTCTACCTCCAACATTACTTATATCATGATTATAATATACCCATGCAAATGTTGCATTAAACTGAATGCCGGTACATCATTCCCTGTTTAAGATTATCGTGATTAAGGTATTAAGAATAGTAAATGAGGAGGAATGCATGGTGAAAACAATAACTGGAAGCATGACACTGGCGGAAGTCGTGACCGAAGTCCCCAAATCGGGCGATATACTGCGAGAACTGCATATAGATTTTGTGAATGGAGGAAACAGGAAACTTGTTGATGCGGCATTTGAACAGGGCGTTCCGCTGGAGAATATCCTGTATGAAATAAATGAGCTTGATACGGAAAATACAGACGGCATCGATATAAAATACATGGATGAACTGAGCATCATCAAATATATACAAAGGCGCTACCATGAAGATCTGAGGGACGAATTGCCGGTTCTTGCGCCGTATGTGGAAAAAGTGGCGGAGATGAATCCGGATCTTGAAGAAGCCGGAGAGATTTTCAGAAGCCTGAAGAAATCCATGATGGACCATAGCGAAGAAGAAGATGTGAATGTCTTCCCGCTGCTCGAATCGTATATCGAGAGTCCGACGGAGAGCAAAAAAGAAGCACTCAAACCCCGTGTGGAAAAAACCAGGAATGAACATAAGGATGTCACTGATTTCTTCTTCAGATTGCGGGAAGTGACTAATGACTTCACACCTTATGAAGGTGCTCCGGGTGTACTGAGACTTGTATACGACCGTCTGGAGAGATTGGAGAGGGACACATTGGATCATATCCATCTCGAGAATAATATATTGTTCCCAAGATTGAAGGAAAAAGTCTAAAGACAGGGGAAAGTCGAACCGGATCTGGATTATCAGGTCCGGCTTTTATTTTGGCGTGGTTCCAGGCGCCGTTCGGAGCGACGGAACCGGTGCCGGATCCGGAGAAAGGCGGAACAATAAAAAACGGCATCCGCGAGGATGCCGTTCCGATTATCTGATCTAATTTCCCTGATTCTGCGTTTTCGGCAGTATGACAGTGATGGTTGTTCCTTCGTCCTCGGCGCTTTCGATTTCTATTCTTCCCTTGTGGGATTCTATCAGGTGTTTCACTATTGCAAGGCCGAGGCCCGTACCGCCTGAATGGCGGGACCGGGCTTTATCGACTCTGTAGAAGCGTTCGAATATGCGTCCGAGGCTTTCTTCAGGGATGCCGATTCCGTCGTCGGTTACAATCAGCCGGATTTCATATATGTTTTCCCTCAGGCTGACTTCGATTGTACCGCCTTCATGGGTATAGTTGATGCCGTTTGCTATGAGGTTCAATATGATCTGTCTGATGCGGTCGCGGTCAGCTTCAAGAATGACCGCTCTGTCCTCTTTCGGCAGGACCAGATTTGTCTGCTTCTGTTCTGCGGAACCCTGCAGAGTGACGGCTGTTTCATGCACCAGTTCCGTAAGGTTGACTTTTTCGACATTGAGCGGTATTTCCTGCCTTTCAATCTTCGAAAGGTTCAGAAGATCCCGGATCAGACGGTCGAGACGCTGACTTTCATCATGGATGATTGTCAGGAACTGCCTTACTGTCTCTTCGTCTTTGACCTCGCCGGAAAGCAGTGTTTCCGAGAATCCCCGGACGGAGGTCACCGGTGTTTTAAGCTCATGCGAAACATTGGCTACGAAATCACTGCGCATTTTCTCGAGACGCCTGATGTCCGTAATGTCATGCAGGACGATGATGACGCCTTTCTGCTGCCAGCCCTGACCGTAATAAGGGGCAAGGTGTGCATCCATTATCCGTTCCTCCGGATAGTATGAATGGACTTCGTCATGCACTTTTTTATTTTCCTCGAACACCTGGCGTATCAATTCCCCGAGACCGATGCCCTCGCCGACTTTGTCGAATGTCTGCCCCACAACATTCTCAGAATGCTGGGAAAAGAATTTTTCCATAGCGGAGTTGACGAGCTCGACTCTGCCGTCCTGGTTGATGAGCATGACGCCGCTGACCATGTTGGACATGATGCTGGTGAGCTGTTGTTCGTTTTCCTGAATTTCCTTCATCTGGCGCTGGAGGCTCGCGGCCAGGGTGTTTACAGCTGAAGAGAGTTCGCCGATTTCACCGCTGACCCTTGTGTTTACACGGCTGCTGTAATCTTTTTCAGTGAGCCGCCTTGTGACATCCATGACGCTGTCGATCGGTTTAGTAATACTGCGGGCGATGAGGATGCCTGCGCCGGTTGTCAGCAGCAGCATGATACCGAGTATCAGTGCAAGGGAAAGCCAGAGTTTACGCATGGCTTCATCTATTATCTGAAGCGAAAGTGACGTCCGGATTGCACCGACGGTTTCCCCGTCCGAGACTACCGGCGTTGCAATATACATCATATTGAGATCCTGAGTTTCGCTGTAGCGGATGGTTTCCCCATATTCATTTTCCGCAGAGAGCACAGCTTCGAATTCCGGACGGTTCCTGTGGTTATCCATTGTGTCCGGATCATTTTCCGAATCTGCAACGACTGTCCCGTCTTCATCTATTACTGTGAACCTCATTTCAATGGGGCCATCAAAATTACGGATCCATTCCTGGAGCCTTTCACCGTCATCAATCGCTTCTGTGGCGATGATGATCTGTGAAACCATCTCGGCATTCTCAATGAGGTGGTCTCTTGTGGTTTCCGTGTAGGCATTTTGCATAATCGATGCCAGGAGGAACCAGAGTACCAGTGTCAGAGCAAGGATGAGCACGAAAAATGCCAGGGAAATTTTCAGCCAGAGGCTTTTCATTCTACGGGTCCTTCGAGTTTATAACCGAATCCACGTATCGTGCGGATGTATTCCGGACGTTTGCTGTCCTCTTCAATTTTTTCACGTAAATGGCTGATGTGTACATCCACAATCCGTGTATCTCCGTCATAATGGAAATCCCAGACGCCGTTAAGCAGCTGGTCACGGCTCAATACTTTACCTTTATGGTTCGCCAGATAAAGCAGAAGTTCAAATTCCTTCGGTGTGAGAACAAGCAGTTCCTCTTTGTAATAAACATCGTATTTGTCCAGATGTATTTCCAGGTCCCCGATGCTGAACACTTCTTCCGCGGCTTTTTCAGCGAGTGCCTCCACCTGACTTCTTCTCAAAATTGCCTTGACACGGGCGACGACTTCGCGCGGACTGAATGGTTTTGTCATATAATCGTCGGCACCGAGTTCAAGCCCGAGAATCTTATCAAATTCTTCATCTTTTGCCGTAAGCATCAGGATGGGTGTGTTCATCTTCTCCTGGCGCAGAGTTTTACAGACATCCATGCCGTCCATACCGGGAAGCATCAGATCAAGTACGATAAGGTCCGGCTGTTCAGTGAGTGCGAGATCTAGCCCCGTGTTGCCGTCTTCTGCAGTCAGGACCGAATACCCGGACTGCTCAAGGTTAAATTTCAAAAGCGTTACAATTGATGGTTCGTCATCAACAACCAGTATACTTCGCATGCCAGTGGCTCCTTTCATTCCGGGAAAATTTATTATATTTATATGCTTCAACTGTTACAGTTTATCATAGCTTAACGGAAGTATACGAAATCTTTACATTACTGTAACATACTCTTGAAAACACAGGTATAGAAGGCATATTTCCACGGTAAACACTAAACTTTCTGATTTCATTTGGAATGGTATATAATGGTGTCAAGTAGATTTACGATATATAAGCTTATGCAGGATGAGTGTGATGATGTGAAACAATATTCAAGACAGGTCTTATACAGGAATATAGGCAGGGAAGGACAGCAGAGGATAATGGATGCGACGGTGCTGATTGTCGGTTCCGGTGCTCTGGGTTCAGTATCGTCGGAAATGCTCGCCAGGGCAGGCGTGAAGAAGATCATCCTGGTGGACCGTGATTATGTCGAAGCGTCCAATCTGCAGAGACAGACGCTTTTTACAGATCGTCATGCCTCGGAAAAAACACCGAAAGTCGTGGGGGCCAAAGAAAGGCTGCTCGAAATACGTCCGGATCTCGAACTCGATGTCCATATCAGTCACTGTGATGCAGCTATGCTTGAAACACTTGCCGGTGAAGCGGATATCATTCTGGACGGGACGGATAATTTTGATACGCGGCTTCTGATCAATGATGTGGCCTGGAAACTCGGCATTCCGTGGGTATACGCAGCATGTGTCGAAGCATCATACAGCAGCTGCGGTTTTGTACCGGGTGCGACCCCGTGCTACCGCTGCCTGGTGCCGGTGCTTCCGTCGACGACATTGACGTGCGACACGGCGGGTATCATTGCACCGGCCGTGCAGATGGCGGTTTCCGAACAGGTGACGACAGCGATGAAAATACTGACCGGCCGGTTGGAAGCCCCGCACTATATGCGTATAGGGGATATATGGGAATCCGAACACAGCAGATTCGGCATCGATCAGATGAAGGAGGAGACGTGTCCATCCTGCGGGAACAACAGGACATATCCTGCATTGAACGAGTCTCAGGATCAGACGATGAAACTGTGCGGCCGGGATACAGTCCAGGTAATGGACGCACGGATTACCCAAGCGTCTGTGGATGAAGTGATTGAAAAACTGGATATAAAAGTGAACAGGACCCCGTATTTCAGTGAGTTCCACTTTGATGGGACACGTCTGGTCTGCTTCAACAACGGCAGGATCCTGATCCATGATACCGAAGGCATCAACAAAGCGAGGACGCTGATTGACCGGCTGTTCGGTTAGAGGACGTAATCTGGAGGAATGGATATGAGTATTATAGATAAGATTGAAGAAAATATTAAAACGGCCGTCATTACCGTCAGTGATACCCGGACAAAAGAGACGGATAAAGGTGGAAGGCTGGCAATCGGATATTTGAAGGAGACGAACGCTGTTATCGATGAAGCGGACTATATCATCGTCCCTGATGATCGAGAGGAAATTACCCGCACAGTGAAGAACCTTCTCGGCAGGGGCATCGATGCAATCATCACCACAGGCGGGACGGGCATTGCCCGGCGCGATGTGACGATAGAGGCGGTGCGGCCTTTATTCGATAAGGAAATTGAAGGTTTCGGGGAGATATTCCGGATGCTGAGCTTCACGGAGGATATCGGTTCGAGAAGTATATTATCCCGCGCTGTGGCCGGGACATCCGGCAGGACAGTGATTTTCACACTGCCGGGTTCAACGGGGGCGGTGGCACTCGCGATGGAGCGGCTGGTCATCCCCGAACTGAACCACTGCGTGCATGAGCTGAATAAATAACTCAGTCCCGTCTGTAGTCGCCTGACTTTCCACCTGTTTTTTCCATCAGCTGTGTTTCCCTGATGACCATGCCCTTATCCAGGGCTTTGCACATATCATAGATGGTCAGCGCAGCAGCCGAAGCGGCTGTCAGGGCCTCCATCTCGACACCTGTTTGGCCTTTGGTCTTCACAGTTGCCGAAATGTGCAGAAGATGCATTTCTCCTGTTTCCCACTCAAAGGAAACATCGATGCCGGACAGAGGGAGCGGATGACACATCGGGATGATCTGATGTGTATTCTTGGCTGCCATGATGGCTGCCACCTGCGCTACTGCAAGAACATCCCCTTTTTTGACAGTGCCCTCTGTAATGCCCCGGTAAATCCCGGGACTGACTTCAAGTATGCTTTTGGCTACGGCAGTCCGTACAGTCACGTCTTTATCTGAAACATCGACCATGCGTGCTCTGCCCTCTTGGTTAAAATGACTGAATTCTGACAATATCAACACCCTTTCCGTTATAATGAGTATAACAAAATAACTGTGATGAAAGTAGGAATACCATGACGATCAACCGTATACCAATCAGTGTCTCTGAAGCGCTCGGCCGTGTGATATCCAGGGTGGATACACTGTCTGAAGAGGCTGTGCCTTATACAGAAAGCTACGGGCGGATACTGGCGGAGGATCTGAGAGCGACAAATGATGTGCCTCTGTTTACGAAATCCGCCATGGATGGTTTTGCGATCCGTTCAGAGGACAGCGCCGGGGCCGGCGGTGAAAACCGGATTGCCTTTGAAGTGGTTGGAGAAGTGCCGGCGGGCGCAAGCAGCGATTATGTGCTTGGACCCAATGAGGCGTTCAGAATCATGACGGGTGCTGAAGTGCCCAAAAGTGCGGATGCTGTTGTAATGTTTGAACAGACCAAAGAGACAGAGACAGGCTTTACCATCAGAAAAACCTTCCGTCCGGATGAAAATATTGCGATGCAGGGTGAAGAGTGCAGGACGGGGGAAGTGATTGTGCCGAAAGGGACGCATATCAACCCGGGAACAGTTGCTACACTCGCAACTTTCGGCTACAGCCGGGTGAAGGTATACAGGCAGCCGGTCGTCGGTATCATGTCGACGGGAAGCGAACTGCTTGATGTGGAGGCGCCGCTTGAGAGAGGGAAGATCCGCAATTCGAACGGACCGATGATTTTAAGCCAGCTGAAGCGGATGAATATTGAAGGCAGACTCTACAGGCTGGAAGCCGATGATGTGGATACGCTGCTCTCGCGGATGGAGGAAATGCTCCGCGAAGTGGACGTGGTAATCACCACAGGGGGCGTGTCTGTAGGAGACTATGATCATCTGCCCGAATTATACAAAAAGCTCGGTGCCGTTGAACTGTTCAATAAAGTCGGCATGAGGCCAGGAAGTGTGACGACGGTAAGTTTCCTGGGAAATAAACCGTTGTTCGGACTGAGCGGCAATCCTTCGGCATGCTATTCGGGGTTCGAACTGTTTGCAAGACCGGCGCTTCTTAAAATGATGGGGCACGATAAGATTTTTGCGCCGGTGGTGGAGGCCGTGCTGGATGAGGACTTTAAGAAGCCGAATCCATTCACCCGTTTCATCCGCGCTGAAGTGGATTATGTGGAGGGCAGGGTCCATGCACGCCCTTCCGGATTCAACAAATCCAATGCGGTGACTTCCATTGCCAGGAGCAACGGTGTAATTGTACTGCCGGGAGGCACCCGCGGGTTTGAAAAAGGGGACGGCGTGAAAGTGATGCTGACTGATATGACGACGGGAACGGACCGTTTTGATATATGAAGGTACTGCAGATTACCGGATATAAAGACTCAGGCAAGACGACGGTTGTAAATCAGATGGTTGCCCGTCTGAAGGGAAACGGGCGGACGGTTGCCGTCATCAAACACCATCATTCCGATGATGTAGTGATGCAGAACAGGACTGACAGCGAGTCATTCACGCGCTCGGGTGCGGATTACAGTATCCTGAATACGCCCGGCACAAGCATGCAGGTGAAGAAAGAGCCGCCGGAGCTTGAAGAGCAGCTGGATGCGCTCAACAAAGAGGGCATCGACTTTGTATTGATCGAAGGCTATAAAGATCTTTCTTTCCCTAAAATATTCATGAGCTATTCATTCAGGTATGGTCATACAACTGTTGATAATATCGGTCTTGGAAATGTGTTAAAGACCTTTGATGTAAGGTATGATGGAGAGACAATGATGGATTGGTTTAAAGAATGGAGTTCTGACATATGAAACAATATGAAATTACGGAAGAACCGTTGGACATTACACGGTATCATTCATATACAATCAACGAAAGCCAGGGTGCCGTATGCATGTTCACCGGACATGTGAGGGAATGGACAAAAGGGACCCGGACTGTGTATCTAGATTATGAGGCATACAAGCCAATGGCGGAAAAGAAGCTCGCTGAAATCGGTGAGGAGATCAGTGAACGGTGGCCGTCGGTAATCACAACAATCGCGCACAGAGTGGGAAAGCTCGAAATATCAGATATCGCAGTGGTGATTGTAACAAGCGCACCCCACCGCAGTGACAGCTACCGTGCCAATGAGTATGCGATTGAACGCATCAAAGAAGTCGTTCCGATATGGAAAAAGGAAATATGGGAAGACGGCGAGGAATGGATCGGGGATTCACGCCAGTATCATTCCAGTCTGGAGGGGAATCAATCATGAATGTTCTGCTTTTTGCCGGTCTCAAAGAAAAAATCGGGGACAGCAGAGTCAAGCTGCCTGTCGAAGAAAAGATTACAGCGGGAGAATTGAGGGAACTCATATATGCAAGCTTTCCTCAAGTTGAAGGGGATGTTTTCCAGATTGCCTGCAATGAAGCATTCGTCAAAGACGGACACCTGATTGAATCAGGGGATGAAGTGGCATTGATCCCGCCGGTGAGCGGCGGATAATGAAGACGCTCGGAGTGATTCTGGCCGGTGGAAATTCGACCAGATTCGGTGAAGATAAATCATTGTACAAAATTGACGGGAAACCGATGGTCGAGCATATTGCAGACATCATCAAAGCATCACATGCAGCTGATGAAATCATCGTGAGTACAAACAGCAGACTGAAGACGGCTTTCAACTATGAGACAGTCACAGATGACGACAGATTCACAGACAAAGGGCCGATCGGCGGTCTATTTGCCGCAGCCAGTGCATATCCGGACAGCAGACTGCTGGTGGTCTCATGTGACACACCGTATGTACCCGCCCGGTGGCTCCGAAAGCTGCATGATGCAGCTCTCGCCGACAGTGAAACACTCGTCCTGACGAAAGAGGGAGACCGGATCCACCCGCTGATAGCTGTCTATCAGGGACAGGATCTTGCCGAATCACTGGAAGCACAGCTCAGAACAGGGCGGCTGAGCATGAAGGCATTTTTTGAACACAGGAAGACAGTTATACTTGATGCGAAAGAAAACGGTGTGCCGAAAGACGCGCTGGTAAATATAAACCGGAGGACGGATATCCTCTGAGGAGGGAAGCTATGGTCGAATCAATTACGGATAAGTTCGGCAGACCGATAAGAGATCTGCGCATATCGGTCACGGACCGGTGTAACTTCAGGTGCAGATACTGCATGCCAAAAGAGATTTTCGGTGATGATTTCGAGTTTATGAAGCGGGATGAGCTTCTGTCATTCGAGGAACTGGAACGGGTGGCACGCATATACGCTGAACTCGGAGTGAAAAAATTGAGGATCACAGGCGGTGAACCGCTTCTTAGAAAAGATCTTCACGAACTGATTGCGAAACTGGACAAGATCCCGGGTATTGAAGATATCGGCATGACGACAAACGGAATGCTTCTGAAAAAGCACGGACAGAAACTGTATGATGCAGGACTCCGGAGATTGAACATCAGCCTGGATGCAATGGATGACCAGCTCTTCGGTGAAATCAATGACCGGGGCATCGGAACTTCGCGCATCATAGAACAAATTGAGCATGCGATATCGCTCGGTTTCCAGATAAAGATCAACATGGTTGTGCAAAAAGGGCTGAACGAACATGAAATTCTGCCGATGGCCAGATTCTTCAAAACGCTGCCGGTGACCCTGCGCTTTATAGAATTTATGGATGTCGGCAATGATAACGGCTGGAACTTCGATAAAGTAGTGACGAAAAAGGAAATACTTGAAACGCTGCAGGAAGAATTCGACCTGGAGCCATTGGAGCCGGCATATTACGGTGAGGTGGCGAAAGTATACCGTCATAAGGATGCGGAATCGAATCTCGGGTTCATAACGAGTGTATCCGAAAGTTTCTGCTCCACATGCACAAGGGCAAGGCTGTCATCCGACGGCAGGTTCTACGGGTGCCTGTTTGCCACAGACGGTTTTGATATCCGCACCCTGCTCAGAGAAGGGATATCGGATGAGAGACTCAAAGAAACCCTGACAGGAGTTTGGAACAGGCGGGATGACCGTTACTCGGAACTACGCACAGAGATTACAGCAGAACGCCGCAGGCAGCGTAAAAAAATCAATATGAGTTATATCGGGGGGTAAAACGTGGAGGGTCACTTCACGTTTTTTGTAACTGAGGAAGGAATGTTATGAAGATTAATATACCCGCAAAATACCTGGTGCTTTATGTTCTGATGTGCCTTGGGGCCGTCAGTGCTTTTATATTATTCGGTCACAATCTGTCGCTGATCCTGGAGGACATAGTAATCCGGGCCAGTACGCCGGACAGCAGTCCTCTCATGTGGACGGCTGTATTTTTCATGCTGTTTGCCGTCCTGACCCTCACTTATAAACTGGTGAGCCAGCGTGTTGCGAACAAACGCATCGAGTCGCTGGGCAGGAAGGTTTTGGATAAGATAGATGACCAGACGATGAAGTATTCAGAATCCATGCTGAATGCTGTTTTTGTGCACCTTGAGAAGTACCGTCCGTTTGAAAGAGTGTTCATACCGACAATCATCCAGACGATGGTGAGGCTCGGGGCAATCATCATTGCGATGTTCTTCATTCACAGAAATGCAGCATTCATCATGATTTTCACCGCGCCCTTTGTACCGTTGTACTATGTGCTGGTGGGATTGAAGACAGCGGACGAATCAAAGGCACAGGCGTCACAATTCGATGCGCTCGGGACTTTATTCCTGAATCTGATCCGCGGAAAGAACACGGTGAGGAATATGCAGGCTGAAAGAACTGTGACAGGACGGCTGAAATCATTCAATGAACGGTATGTAAAAGAAACGATGGATATTTTAAAATATGCATTCCAGTCCACATTGATGCTCGAATTCATCACGATACTGGGCATCGGACTAATCGCACTTGAAGTCGGACTGCAGATTATCATATTCGAGAGTATTACATTTTATGCCGCGTTCTTTACACTGCTGCTTGCGCCTGAATTCTATAATGCACTGAAAGTGCTTGGAATTGAGTTCCATAATGGGAAGCTTGCGCAGGGCAACTTGGAAATGATTGAAGAATGGCTCGAAAAAGAGACGGTTGCCGGGGATTACCGGTTTCAGGGTATCAGGGACAATGCAATAGAGATGAGAAACATCAAACTCGGGTACGGCAGTGAAAATCTGCTCGAAGATGCGGAATTGACTGTGCCGGAAACCGGCTTTACCGCGATTACAGGGCCGTCCGGTATAGGCAAGACGACACTGCTGCGCGCCATTATGGGACTGCATGCTCCGGCAGAGGGCGAAGTGCACATCAAAGACGGGGACATCGGTTATATATCCGACCGGATATATTTCTCGGATACGACTATTTATGATTATGTATCTGAAGGCGGATATGATGAGGAGAGTGTCAGGAATATTTTAGAGGCGCTCGGCCTGATGGAGAGCATGGAGAATCTGGAAGAAGGTATCCACACAAAAATTGTGAATCACAATATCCCGTTGTCGGGCGGAGAGATTGTAAGGCTGAAAATGGCGAGGGTGCTGGTCAGACGGCCTTCCGTTATACTCATGGACGAGCCGACTGAATTCCTGGATGCAAAAACAGAACAGCTCGTAATGAGCCATCTGGAGATTCTTAAGGAAAGTACAGCTATTGTAGCGGTCGTACACCGCAGAAAACTCCTGAAAATCGCAGATCGGCATTACACGCTGGAAAACCGCCGGATTGTACGCCGAAATGGAGGGGAATACTGATGGAATACTTGAAAAGTGAAAGGAAGCAGATATTTTACAGTATACTCCTCGGGCTGGCCGGCGGGCTCGTCGGTGTTGCACTGTTTGGGCTGAGTGGCTATATGATCAGCCTGAGTTTCTTCGAACCGCCGTTTTTCATCATCATCCTGATCATTGCAGTCATCAAATTGTTCGGTATGATGAAAGGTGCTTTCCGTTATATTGAGCGGCTTCTGTCACATGAAGCGACATTTCAGATGATCGGAAGACTCAGACTGAATTACTTCACAAAATCGCTGGCCATGGATGAAGATACCCACAGCGTCAAGTTCATCCAGAAACTGAACCAGCATTTCGACCGTGTGGAGGACTACTATATAAGGATCATCTACCCATATGTTACAGCTGCGCTGCTGACATTGATACTTTTACTGCTGGCATTTTATATCAACACAGAAGTGGTACTCATAATGGCAGCAGCATCACTGCTGCTCCTTTTCGCAATTCCAAAGCTTTTTGAAGGGCTGTCATACAAAGAAGCTGAAAAAAGGGAAGAGACGGACGATGCTTTCTATATGAAACTCTATCATTACATCCATGACTATACTGATTTGTTCGTGCGCAGACAGACAGAAACACATAAAAAAGGATTGTATGGATATCTGGCCGGCATCAAAAGGCATGAAGATAAAAAGGCATTGTATGAGAGTCTGATGGGCTTTGCAGCGAACCTCATCCAGATTGCCATGATCATACTTGTGATTTTTGTAATGTATCAGGAAACACCAATGCTTGTTCCGATGGTCATGCTTCTCGGGCTCAGCTACTTCGACCAGGTGGTGCCTGTAATTCAGCCTGCGAGCAATTACCGGACGGTAAAAGATGCAGTCCGGGAGCTCGATACAGCAGAAGTGGAAAGGGAAGATGAAGCGGAGACAGATAAAAATATAGAAAAGATAATAATAGAAGATCTGGCTTACAAATATCCGGGCTCAAACACGAATGTATTGAAAAATATCGAGGTGGCTTTCACAGCGGGTGAGAAGCACGCAATCATCGGCAGCAGCGGATCGGGTAAAACGACATTGCTGAACCGCATTATAGAAGGCGATGATGCGGTAAACTTTTACGGCAATAGTGAAAAGGCGGGGCATGATACGCTCATCAATGATGCATCCGTAATGCCCCAGCACCTTGATTTCTACAATGCAACGATCGAGGCGAATATCACGATGTTCGGTCATCTGAAAACATCGGCGGAGTGCATGAAAAATCATCTGGCAGAGATGGAGATGTCCTATTACACGCCGGACACGATGATCACCCATACAGGCAGACTTTCAGGCGGGGAGCAGAAAAGGCTCCACTTCATCCGCATGATGATTGAAGATAAGCAGTGGTGGGTAATGGATGAACCGACAGCACGGCTGGATGAGAAGCTCCGGGAGAAAATCTGGAATCATGTGCTGGACCGCGAAACAGCCATTGTCAGCACCCATGACCTCAGCAGGCTGGATGCGTTCGACCGGATTTCTTATATGGAGCAGGGTGAGATAATAGAATCCGGAAGTTATGACGATCTGATGAACGAAAAAGGGGCGGTATATCATGCCGTCCTGCGCTACGCTGATAATTTATAGTAAATGGCCGTGTGAGATGCTAAAATTAAGATAATTTAAAAAGAGTTAGGAAAGAAGTGGTTGAATGAATAAAATAGCAATCGTTACAGATTCTGCTGCAGGACTGTCCCGGGAATATATCAATCAGCATGATATCAAAGTATTGCCGATGTCGGTCATTATCGACGGCAAAGCATACAGAGAAGGTGTGGATGCTTCTACAGAAGAAATATACGACATGCTGAAGAACAGCGGAGAAGGAGCCAAAACATCCCAGCCGCTCTTCGGTGAATTTCTGGAAATGTACGAAGCACTTGATAAAGACGATGCATACGATTCGATTGTGGCAATCCACGCTTCAAGTGAACTGACCGGAACATACCAGAGTTCACTCAGTGCGTCGGAAGAGGTGAATAAGACGGTTCACGTCATAGACTCCCGAATTGGAAGCTATCCGCTTGGGAAAATGATAAAAACAGTGGTTGAAGCACGCGGATCGAACGAAGCATTGCTTGATGTTGTGCAAAAGGTAAAGGACCTGACGCACCAGGCACAGCTCTATCTGTTGCCGCAAAGCTTTAGCCAAATGAGAAAGAGCGGACGTGTATCAGCCTCCCAATCCATGCTGGCATCGCTCCTTAACATCCATCTGAAACTGATGTTCGAAGACGGCAAAGTGATTGTCGGGGAAAAAGTGCGCACGAAGAAGAAATTGGTCAATGCCGTGATGAATAAGCTGGAAGAACACGTAAAAGAAGATGCCGTCCGTACTCTCGCAATCGTTTATGCGGGCAATGAATCATTGATTCATGACTGGAAAGAGCGCATCGAAGACCGGCTGGGAAATCTGGAACTCGTTGTAGAACCGCTTGTCCCTGTTGCAGGGGTGCATACAGGACACGGCACAGTCGGATTCGGATTTATAAAAGGATACTAGGACGGACGATTCGGATAATGTTTCCGAATCGTTTTATCTTTAATATATTTACTGGAGTTAATGTATATGGGTAGCGAAAATGTATAAAATTATGGTAAAATACCCTTAATTATTATGAAAAACGGTAGGAGGTGACTACAATTGGGAAGGCGTATTTGAAATCTTATTTGCAGATTGAAGTGTTGATCGGAAACATAGAAAAGATGGCAGGCAGCAGAGTAGAAAGCGCTTTTTCAAAAAATGTAGTCAAATATTACCGGAGGTGAATCCCTTTTCATAAAGGGAACTAATTGGACATATCCACTTTAATAAATTTAGCATTATTTACATTACTCATACTGCTTACAATGTTGTTTGTAGGCTCTGAGTTTTCATTAGTAAAAGCAAGAAAATCACGCATAGACCATTTGGTGGAAGAAGGCAGCAGACCTGCAAAACGTGTACAGGGGATGACAGCTCGGCTGGATTACTACTTATCCGCATGTCAGCTGGGTATTACAGTAACCGCACTCGGACTCGGTTGGATAGGTGAATCGACGTTTGAAGTCATACTGCATCCACTCTTCGCTTTCCTTGGCATACCCGATGAATTCAGCACAGTATTTACAGTAGCTGCAGCATTCTTCATCGTTACATTCATACACGTCGTAGTCGGTGAACTTGCACCTAAGACAGTTGCGATTCAGTATGCTGAAAAGATGGCGATGGCATTTTCAGGCCCGCTGTATTTCTTCGGTATCATAATGAAACCACTTATCTGGTCCATGAACGGGACATCAAGACTGCTTCTGAGACTGATCGGTTTCAAAGATATGCCGACAGAACAGGCCCATTCCGAAGATGAACTTAAGATCATCATGACACAGAGTTACCAAAGTGGTGAAATCAACCAGACAGAGCTTGCGTACATGCAGAATATTTTCTCATTCGATGAAAGACTCGCAAAGGATATCATGGTGCCGAGAACGCAGATGATCACTTTGACAGATCCGGTGAACATCGATGATGTGCTGGAAACAGTCAAAGAGCATAACTTCACAAGATACCCTGTAGCAGATTCAAGCGGGGACAAGGATCAGATCATCGGTTTCATCAACGTAAGGGAATTCCTGACAAACCATGTGTCGGATGAAGACGTTACACCCGAAGAATACATGCATGAGCTGCCGCTCATTACCGAAGTATCACGCATCAGCGATGCACTCATCAAAATGCAGAGGGAACGCGTCCATATCGCACTCATCATAGACGAGTACGGCGGTACGGCAGGGATGATTACAATGGAAGATATCCTTGAAGAAATTGTCGGCGAGATCCGTGACGAATTCGATGAAGATGAAGAACCGGAACTGGTGAAGGTCGAAGATAATATCTATCATATCAACGGCCGCGTGCTGCTCGATGATCTGGAAGAAAAATTCGATATCAGCTTTGATAAAAGTGAAGACATCGATACAATCGGTGGCTGGATCCAGAGCATCAACACAGACATCGAAGTCGATGACTATGTAAATACAGAAAACGACAAGTGGATCGTGCTTGATATGGAAAACCACCTCATCAAGCAGGTTGCATTGCTGAAAGACCATAACAAGAATAACTCGAATGAAGAAGAAAAAGATGAAGAGTAAAACTGAAACCGAGATGCGGATTTTAATCCGCATCTCGGTTTTTTAGTGTGTATGGGCTTCTAAATATCTGTAGATTTCATAATCCAATGCATGCTCCATCACCATGTTCATAGTAACTACCGGTTTCCCCTCTTTTGAACCATTCATCGTCGTCTCCCGGAGTGTGTCATAATCTATATCAGCTTTTCCGAGATAATAGAAATCTTTGCCTTCATCATCGTCTTTTTTAACAAAAATATAAATGGGAAGATCGTACTTTTCATGGCCTTCCAAAATATTTCTGATCTCTTTTGATTCCAATGTACGATTGCTTCGGGTAAACCATTTCAAAGTATGCTGATCTAAAAATTGATCCTCATATTTTATAGTATCTTCTATTTCATCATCTTTATGATAGGTGATGAAGATGGGGCATGTGTGATGTTTATTTTTATATCCATACATGGTGGATGCTTCATCCTTATCCCAATTCAGCAAGCGGCATACATCTTTTCTGCCATACTTGTTATTCAATGTAAGCTGTTCTGAGTGATTATAAGCTTCCGAATTCAGCAATGATAATTCAAGGATATCTTCTATCTGTTTCTTTATGATGTCTGTTTCCAGGGCATCATTGAAATTTTTTGTGAGTGCGAGAATATCATCATCCACTTCTACAAGAGGATACCCATACTTTTTCTGCTCTTGTGCCTTGAAAAAACTATGGGTCAGCACACCGATGATCGAATCCATCGTCCGGTCGGTCATATGATAGCCTTTCCTGATCATCTTCAGTTGGAATTCCCTGATGTCGACGGGACCTTTCATTGCCTCTTGTATCAACAATGTTTCCTGTACGCGTTTGCCTTCGGAGATTTCCTGGGAAATAAAAGTCAGTATGCGGTGATCCTTTTCCGCAAGGCTGATATCGATTTCTTTGATCTTCTGCAGAAACTCGATGTAGTGATTATATTTATCGAAGATGATCAGCGGATCCATGACATCTTTGTCTTCATGAAAATCGATGAGTGTCGGCTGATGACCAATTTTATTCTTCAGATAAGTATACATTTCCCGCATGAATTTCTGACTGTTCAAAGTGGAAGTGCTGATGGACTTATAGATCTTTTCTTTGGCTATCTTTTCAAAATTGACGGTCGAAACTCCAGAAATAGTATTTCGCGTATTGATTGATTTTCTCAATCTATCTTTGTTGTATGATTGGTCACCAGTAAGTGCAATGGGAATCATATAGTTGTTTTTATAATTCCCGATGAAATCTATTACCGTCAAATAGTCTTTATCATCATGTTTCCTGAGCCCACGGCCGAGCTGTTGGACGAATATGATACTGGACTGGGTCTGTCTCAACATGACGACCTGGTTGATGGAAGGGATGTCGACCCCTTCATTGAATATATCCACTGTAATGATATAGTCCAACTGGTTGGCTTCCAGTTTATCCACCGCATTTTTCCGATCTTCCTGTGAATCTTTTCCAGTAAGGGGAGCTGTTTTATATCCCCGCCCATTCAGCATAGTACTTATTTCTGCAGCTTCATCTCTGTTTGAGACGAACATGAGTCCGCGGCGTTCCTCTCCTGATTGTCCATAGTATTCTATCTTCTCGATGATATGGTCGATCCGTTCATTGCTTACCAGGTTGGAAAGCGAGGTGGTTTCATCAATCATGACACCATTTCTCTCATAATCAGTTACACCGAAGTAATGGAAAGGGGCGAGTATCTCCTCTTCCAATGCACGCTGCAGCCGTATTTCATAAGCGATGTTGTAATCGAATAAAGAAAATATGTCCATATCATCGGTTCTTTCCGGTGTAGCGGTCATCCCGACCAGGAAGTCAGGTTTTAAATAATCGATGATTCTTTTATAAGTTGCAGCACCGGAACGATGTGCCTCGTCGATGATGATGTAGTCAAAATCATCCGGGTCAAATTGTTCGAGGTTATCCTGCCTGGAAAGCGTCTGCACGGTGGCAAACAAATATTTAGCCTGGATATCCTTCTGATTCCCGCTATAGACACCAAACGCTGAAGGTGCCTCCTTAATCAATGATGAGAAATCCTGTTTGGACTTGTTCAATATTTGTTCGCGGTGTGCGAGGAACAGCATTCTTTTCGGTTTGTATTGCTTTACGTCGAAAGCTGCCAGATAAGTTTTCCCTGTGCCCGTGGCAGATATGACGAGACCCTTGTCCTTGCCTTCTGCACGAAGGCTCTTCAATTGGTGCAATGCTTCTTTTTGCATCAGATTCGGTTCGATCTTATCTTTGACGATAGATTTATATTCATATTTTGACTGGTCTTCGATAATCTGGATGATTTTTCTGCGTTCAGGTTCTTCCACGTATTCAGCTTCATACTTTTCAATCCATGATGCATCTACGGGCACGGAGTTTTCCCATAATTCCTCGAAATTTTCGTTAAAATGATTGATGACTTCCCCGTTTTCCAGACTGGTCAATTTCAAGTTATACTCATAGTTTTTCTTCAGTGCAGTGTCGGTCAAGTTGGAGCTTCCGATGAACATGGCACTGTATCTTCTATTATTGAATATGTAGCCTTTCGCATGGAACCCTTCCTGGCTGGTCACTTTCACTTCAACATTTTCCAACTTCAGAAGCTCTTTGAAAACTTTCGGCTTATTGAAATTCAGATAGGTGGATGTCACGATACGTCCTTTGACATTCCTTTTTGCGAGTTCATAAAGTGTAGACTTCAAAGTCGCGAGGCCGCCTTCAGTGATAAAAGCGACAGAAATGACAAAAGAATCGCAGGTCTCCATTTCGTCGAGAATAGGAGATAGAATATTTTCTTCACTGGAATTGATGATCAGTTTAGGAGGATGGTGCGCAATTTTATTGGAATTCTTATCCAAGAATCCTTTTTCGTACGCATTCAAAAGATTATTCGGATCGACCTGCATTTAAACGCCCGCTTTCTAAATCGTGATTATATCAAGTATAAGGAAAGAAGTTCCCTTTTTAAAGATCTTGCATGTCCATTTAAAGAAAAGTGGATGGGACTGCAATGTATTGTGGTAAAATATTACTAACAGAATAAGGGGTGTATGTATATGGGTATATTAGAATTTCTTGTGGCTACAATCCCAGTCGTAATGGTATTCTCCATTCCGCTTTATGCAATCGGCCGTACATTTAACCAGAAGGATAAGAAGCTTGAATTAAGAGAACTGGAAGAAAAAAAAGAGTTGGAAAGATTGAAGCAGGAGAATTTTGTTCTTGAAAATAAACAGATGCAGATTGAACTGGATAAATTGAAGAAAGAACGTGAAGAAAGGACACTCAATGAACCCAAAAAGGAACGCTGGTTGATTGAAGAGACTAAAGAAGAAGAACGCTTTTGACAAAATAATCCCTTCGGACTTCTGTCCGAAGGGATTTCGCGTTTTATATTATGCTCTGTTGCCGCCGAGGGCTTTCATGATGAATGATACAATCAAGATCAGGATGATTGCACCGAGTAAGCCGCCGATGATGCTGACGCCGCCGAGTGTAGGACCGAAACTGAGTCCAAGTGCATTGGCGATTGAAGCACCGATCAGACCGGCGATGATGTTGCCGATGATGCCGAACGGTACATCTTTACCTAAAATAAGACCTGCAAGCCAACCGATGATACCGCCTACGATTAATGTTATAATCCAACCCATTATCAATTCCTCCTTAACTTCTAAAAATAAATATTAATTATTATTTCTATTTAGTTAGTTCCCATATTGTTAAGGAAGTAAACAAAAAAGTGAAGATTTTATATGCGGGATGCATTGGATCCGTTTTCTTTTTTGTATCTGTTCATCATGATCAGGAAGAGTATCAGTGCGATGGACACACTCACTGCGCTTGTGAAGTAGATTGTACTGTAGCCGAAAGCTTCTGCGACGAAACCGTAAGTCATTGCACCGAATCCGACACCGAGATCGAACGCTGAGAAGTATGTGGCGTTCGCCATCCCGCGCCTGTTATTCTCTGATCGATTGACCGCCCATGCCTGGAGTGCCGGCTGCACGCAGCCGAACCCGAATCCGTACAGGGCTGCAGCGATGAACAGGTATGCAGGGGTTGGCAGGAATCCAAGCAGGATCATGGCAATGATGATAGACAGGGAGCCCGGTATGAATACGACCGCAATCCCTTTTTTATCATAAAGACGGCCTGCAAATAATCTTGACAGCATTAAAAATGCTGCATATATCATGAAATAAAACTGGATGTACTGTGAATCGAATCCCTTTTCAAATGTGTAGATCGGCAGGAATGTCGCGATGCCGCCGAATGTGACGGTGATGAAGAATAATAGAGAAGCGGCAGGCACGGCCTTTTTTTCCACGATATCGAAACGCGGAACGTAAGTGCTCTTTGTCTCAGGTGCTGATTCTGCTTTCTTGTATTTGATGTTTGAAGCAAGGATGAGTGCAGTGAGCCCGAGTACCCCGCAGATGGAGAAGAGCAGCGTAAATGAAATATGATCTGTTAGAAAGAGCCCGAGTGCGGGACCGAAGGCAAGTGCGATGTTACCGCTCAGGCCGTAGTAGCCGAGTCCTTCCCCGCGCCTTTCTTTTGGGACAAGGTCGGTTGCGATGGTACCTGATGAAGTGCTGGAAAGCCCCCAGCCGGCTCCCTGCATTATTCTGACCAGGAGCAGGATAGCTATCGTATAGCTTGCCGCCAGTGAGAACATAGATATGACGAAAATGCTGAGCCCGGTCAGAAAGACAGGCGCACGGCCTTTGGTATCGAGCATTTTACCTGCTGTCGGCCGGATAATGAGTGCCGAGAATGTGAAAATGCCGACGACGATGCCGATCCAGCGGTCACTCGCACCGATTTCCTGTACAAACAGAGGTAAGGTGGGGAGTGTCATCTGGAATGCAGTAAAGATGAAAAAATTGACGAAAATTATCAGTACAAAGTCCTTCGTCCATATTCTCTGATTGGGTTCTGACATTAAATTTCAACCTTCTTCTTATGATTATATTGATTTTCGGGATATTTTATTTCGAATTCCGAAAAATCATTGATGCCTATTATACAATATAGAAAACATTTTTTCATCCTCCATGGGACTGAATGAGAGGAGTTTTTGCATGCAGGCATTGTGTGGTAAAATGTAGAAAATAAAATGCAAAGGATAGTCGTTGAAACAATGAATATTCTCATGATAGACAACCATGACTCTTTTACATACAATCTGGTCCATTACATGGAGAGCGGTGTGTATGATATTGAAATGATCGTTATAAAACCGGAGGATTTATATGAAGGGATAATGACAGAAAAGGAAATTTCGGGTATCGTCATATCCCCGGGTCCGTCGCATCCTGCAGACCGGCCGGATGTCATTGATTTTCTGAGACGCCAATGGACGCGTGTGCCGATTTTAGGCATCTGCCTCGGTCACCAGTTATTGTGGCACATGGCGGGCGGAACGGTCGGACGGGGAGAACGTCCGGTTCACGGTCATGTTTCCCTTATCAATCATGACGGTTCATGGCTCTTTGAAGATATTCCGTCATCGTTCAACGTCACACGCTACCATTCGCTGGTGTGCTATGGAGAGACTCCTGAAGGATTTGAAATCTCAGCCAGGACAGAAGATGGGGTGGTGATGGCCATCCGCCATAAGCGATATGATATTGCCGGGTTACAGTATCATCCGGAAGCCATACTCTCTGAAAATGGAAAAAGGCAGCTGGAGTCATTTATAAGGAAGGTAATGGAAGGTGGACATCATGTACGTACACGCGAAGTTCAAGAAGGATGAAGCAGTAACTGACCTGTATTTTACAAAGCCGGTGGATGTGCTTACTGAACCTGCTTATACATACGCGTCGGCACTCCGCCAGGCGGAGATGTACGCAGAAGAAGGCAAATATGTGATTCCCGCACTTGCTTATGAAGCGGGATCGCACGGTGCAGAAGGCGGACTGCCTGCGTTTGTCATCGGCGTTTTTGATACTCCGGTGAGTGAGGCTTTATTCCGCGAGCATTATAAGGGTGACGGAGTCTACCGGATGGGTGAGCTGGAATTTCTGGAGCATCAGGATGATTTTAAGAATAACGTAGAAAAAATCCGCGGTTTAATAAGGGATGGACATACCTATCAGGTGAACTATACAACCCGGCTGGCCGGGGACTTTGAAGGAGACCCGCATGCTTTGTTCCAACAGCTCACTTCAGACAACAATGGAGATTACGCCATGTTCATCGAGTGGGAAGGCAGGTCCATCGTGAGCTGTTCACCGGAACTGTTTTTCGAGATCGACGGAAACCGGCGTATCCGGACGCGTCCAATGAAAGGGACTTCGAAGCGGTACAGTGATTCCGTGCTGGATGAAGCGAGTCTTGCATTCCTGAAGGGATCTGAAAAGGACCGTGCGGAAAATGTTATGATCGTCGATCTGCTCAGGAACGACCTTTCGAAAGTGGCCAAAAAAGGCACGGTGTCGGTCCCTGAACTATTTACGGTTGAGAAGTATGAAACGGTATACCAGATGACTTCGACTGTCGAAGCGGTTCTAAGGGAAGGTGCAGGTCTGCCGGAGATCATGGATGCATTGTTCCCGTGCGGTTCCATTACCGGTGCGCCGAAGGCGATCACCATGGAAATCATCGAAGCGCTGGAAAACACCCCGAGAGGGTTTTACTGCGGGACGCTGGGAATGATGTTTCCGGACGGTACGGCGGTATTCAATGTACCTATCAGGACGCTATATATAGAGCAGGGGCGTTTCATATACGGTGCAGGCGGCGGGATCACATATGATTCCGAACCTTCGGATGAGTATGAGGAAATGTTGGCAAAGACCCGTTTTTTAAAAGGCGGCATGTACCAGCTGATTGAGACCATGCGTCTTGAGGACGGTTATGTAAAACGGTTCGATCTCCATGAAGCGCGCATTTTAAAATCCGCGGAGAATCTGTCATGGAAGCGGCCGGACTTTAAAAGATCGGTGCTTTCATATATAGAAGAGAACGGGCTGGACCGCTCGGAAGGCATCGTTAAATTGAGGGTGACTGCGGAGACGGGAGGTACAGTATCACTTGAGCATGCTTCTGTCCGGGAAACAGGTGAAGCCAGAGCAAAGCTTGCTGATAAGGAAATCAGGGCGCCGCGGACATTTTTGGAGAATAAAACGACGGTACGGCATCACTACCATAGTACAGACGATGAATTCGGCATCGTTTTGTATTATAATGAATATCATCGAGTGACGGAATTCAACATCGGCAACCTGATTGTAGAGGAGGCGGGGGTATTTTATACGCCGCCGCTGTCTGACGGATTACTTGATGGTGTAATGCGCCGTTCACTTATAGAAGACGGCAGGGTTTTGGAGCGCACTTTTACTAAAGTTGAACTTGTCCGGAAATATAAGGACGGGGATATACAGGTATATATGATCAACAGCCTGAAAGAATGGGTTAAAATCAGTTTGGATGTTTCGGGGTGAAACCATGGTAACTATACTATTAATACTACTTGTCATCGCCATCGTACTGTTCACACATTTTGTGGTGACATATCTCATTGAGAATAACATTAAGATTGTGGGAATATTGTTTGCATTTGTCGGTGTCATCGCCGCCATTGTCGTTCTGCAATTCATAATCAGCGGCATGGCAGAATTCGTTGCAGGAGAGCTTTCGTTATTTTACAGGGATAGCTAGGCGTTTTTAATTAGGAGGAAGAAAGATGATTTTTGCAAATGGAGACTGCTACATTACGTATCAGCAGGAGGAATTGATCAGTGATTCCGAAAAGACGAGGATTGAGGCCGGCTTTGAAAAAGAGACGCACACATATCTGACAGAGCTGCAGACGACAGAACATACATTGACGTTCCTTTATTCACCGGTCAAAGTGATGGAAGCGCACAATACAATCGAACCATGCGACCTGGTAATAGATGAAGTCCGGGCATTTCTTGCCAGAATCGAGGTGACGGCATGAGTCTCATAGTACAGGACAGCGGACTGCTCACGATTCTGCAGACATTGGATCCACAGCCATCCGATAAAGGCAATGAGTATAATGGTGCATGTGACCGTCTGGCCCATCAGCTGGCGAATCAGCTGGTCGGCAATGACACATCGGCTCCGACTGTTGAAATGACACTGCAGCCTTCAGTAATCAAATTTACAGAGCCGACGATTATCGCATTCAGCGGCGCAGGGTTCAAGGCGAAATCGGGGGACCGTGATATATTCCTCAACCGCATCTATCTTTTTGACCGCGGGGACGAACTTGAATTCATTCCCCAGCCGAAAGGCAACCGGATTTATCTTGCAGTTGCAGGAGGTCTTGAAGCAGAAGGTTCAAATATCCTGAAGTCCGGTGATGAAATCATCATGTGCCGTAACTATACTGCGCATCATGATGAGCTGTTCAATATGCTGAAACGCCGGAGCCAGGTGAGCTGGGGAGTGGATACCTATGCTCTTGTGGAAGTCTACCTCTCCGATACTTATCATATTGTCAGACGTCCGGATATACCGGATGAAATTTATGAACAGCTTGAATCCGCAGAATATACGGTGAGAAATGAAAAGAACAGGGTTGCCCTCTATGTGGATGGTCCTGAGATTGCGCTCGAGAATGTCGGTATTGAACACGCAGGTGTAAAAGGCGGTGTGCATATCGCCGATAATCAGCCCGTGCTTGCATTGAATGACTTCAACAAAGTGACCACTGCGCCGCAGGTCGGGACGATTCCGTCATATCACCTGCACAAACTGTCACAAAAGAGCACAGGCTCCAAAATCCAGTTCAAGGCTATTGATGCAGCGGATGCCCATGCAAATCTGTACGCGCATCATCTCTGGGTGAAGAGTCTGTTTAAAGCGATAGACTATAAACTCTCCAAAGAACTCGTCAAAGAAAAAATGTAAGGCAGACTTTTATGGTTTGGGACAACGGTGTCCCGGACCTTTTTTATTTTAAAAAAACTTAGGGACAAACTGAAAATTTATACTGAAAAATGGTTGGAGAAGCAACAAAATATTGCCGAAATAAGGTATAATAATATATCAGTAAAAACGAATGCCGGTCAAATACGGCATATGGTGGGAATGGTTTTGACATGAGAAATATTCTAAAACAGTATTTTGGATTCGATAAATTTAGACCAAAACAGGAAGAGATCATCAATTCGGTGATGGCAGGGAAGAACACGCTAGGAATACTTCCGACGGGGTCGGGGAAATCACTCTGTTTCCAGGTCCCGGGGCTGAAGTACCCTGGCCTTACTCTGGTGATCTCCCCGCTGATTTCTTTGATGCGGGATCAGGTCGAGGCGTTGAACAGTCAGGGCATTCCCGCAGCATACTTGAACTCGACGCTCAAGAAAAAGGAAATTGATTCCCTGATGGTGGATCTGGAAGCAGGACATTACCAGTTCCTGTATGTCGCTCCGGAAAGGTTCAACAGTGAAGAATTCAATGCACTGATCAGACGCCTTGACGTGCCATTGATTGCATTTGACGAAGCGCACTGTATTTCCAAATGGGGACATGACTTCAGACCGAGCTACCAGAGCATCATACCGATTCTGAAAAAGCTTCTGCCGGATGCGGTGACCATCGGACTAACAGCCACTGCCACTCTGGAAGTCCAGGAAAACATCCAGGAACTCCTCGGGATAGAAACTGAAAATGTCTTTACTACAAGCGTTGCAAGGGAGAATCTCCATCTAAGTGTGAACAGGACATATCAGAGGGAACAGTTCATCCTCTCCTATATACAGAAGCGGTCTGATGTCTCGGGAATCATATATGCCGCCACCCGGGCGGAAGTGGAGAAGATATCGTTATTCCTAAAAGACAACGGTGTGGATAACGTTATTTATCACGGTGGTCTCGGCAAGGGAGAACGTAACGGCAACCAGCAGCAGTTCGTATCAGGTGAGAAGGATATCGCTGTTGCAACGAACGCCTTCGGCATGGGGATCGATAAGCCGGACATCCGTTTTATCATCCACCATAATCTGCCGGGGGATATCGAGAGCTATTATCAGGAGATTGGCCGTGCCGGGCGTGATGGGGCAGTGAGTGAATGCATACTGCTGTCCAGTCCGCGTGACGTCAACCTGCATCAGTTCTTCATCGACCGGTCGAGCTCCTCAGACCAGTATAAAGATCATATGAGGGCAAAGCTCGACAGAATGATCCAGTACAGCCGGACCAGCAAATGTCTGAGCAGTTTCATCACAAAATATTTCGATCCGGATGAATATGTGGAGGAATGCCTGACGTGCTCCAACTGTAAAAATCCCGAACGGGTCTATGACATGACATCGGAAGCAGCAGTCATCGTGGAACTGGTCGAAGTCTGCGAGCTTCCATTGACCAGGGAGCAGATCATCCAGGTGCTGAGGGGCGAGCAGTCGGAAAACATCACATCGCACAGCCTGGAGGAATTGGAGTCATTCGGCAGGATGGAAAATTACCTGACGGGCGAAATCAGTCACGTGCTGGAAGAATTGATTTTCAGGGGCTGGCTCCACATTGAAGAGGAACTTTTATATACTGTCCCGAGGAGTGAAGCGGTATTGAGCGGGGAAGCAGTCCTCAAGACTGTACCGTTCCGCAAACACTTCAATGAAAAAGTGGATGTCAGTACGGCGTCTTCGCCGAATGAGCTGTTCTTCCGGAAACTTACGGAGACCCGGAAGGCACTCGCAGAGAAATATGAAGTGCATGAAGAGGACATCTTTACGGATGCGACACTCAGGGAATTTGCTAAAAAGATGCCCGGATCCAAACAGGACATGGTGACCATCCAGGGTGTCGGAAGCTACAAGCTGAAGCATTACTGTCCGCATTTCCTTGAAACAATCCGTTCACATAAAGAAGGGGTCTTTGTGACGGAATAAACCCATAAAAGAAGCCGGCCCTCTTTAAAGGACCGGCTTGACTGTTTAAGCGTATTAGATTTTGACGGGTTTGTTCTTCATATACATATAATAGCTTGCTGCGAAGATGATGATATAGCCGATGATGGATAGTATGTCCGGAATATCGCCGAAGACGACGATGCTGAAAATCGCGGTAAATAGGATCGTCGAGTAGAAGAAGATGGATATCTCCTTGGCGGGGGCAAAGCTGTAGGCGATCGTCAGGCCGAATTGGCCGATGGCTGCAAACACACCTGAAAGGATCAGTGCCCAGAACTGTACCGTGGTCATGGACTCGAACTGCCAGATGAAGAAAGGCAGAAGGACGACGCATGAGAAGAATGAAAAATAGAACACTGTCGTATAGAATTTTTCACGGCTGCCAAGCACCCGGAGCACTGTGTAGGCCCCGGCAGCAAATAAAGCGCCGGCCACCCCAATCAGTCCATAGACGGTATCACTCGACATTGACGGTTTGATGATGAAAATCGCGCCGGCAAATGCGATGATGATGGAAATGACCTGATAGCGCCGTACATATTCCTTTAAGAATACCGCACACAGAAGAATTGTGAAGAAAGGACTGAGCTTGTTGAGTATATCGGCATCGCTCAGCACCATCCTGTCGATGACGAAAAAGTTGAGGACGACCCCGATCACTCCGAAAGTGGAGCGGGTGATGAGCAGAAGCTGGTTTTCTTTATGTCCGAAAAATTTTTCTTTATAGTATATGACAAAGGCGAACGCCATCAGCATGGATACTATATTTCTGAAGAACACTTTCTGTACAGTCGGAAGATCGCCGCTGTATTTGACGAAAACTGCCATCAGACTGAAACCAAGTGATGAAATGACAAGGGCGATAATCCCCTTAACTGTGCTATTCATTAAAAGTGATCCTCCAATTTAAAATATAAAGTTTCATACTTATGAGCACAAAGAATTTTACCAAAAAATTTTTAAAAAATCATGGGTACAGTATAACATATGAGTGGAGAGAGTTAGGGCTCTTTTATGTGAATATATTTCTATGAAATTACAAATCTTTCCTTTGCCTAAACCCAAAATGTATGGCATCATAGGATTTGTAAAGAGCACATATAGTGTTTAAAATTACAACAAAACACAACATATAGTGTTTGGAACCGTGCTGGAAAGTGTAAATGTAAAATAAGGCTTTGAGAAAATGATTCGAACGCAAGTTCGTTTATTTTATTTCTGCCAGTATGAGAGAAGGGGGAGGGATGGTATGCTTATCGCATTCTATTCCATGACAGGAAACGTACGGCGGTTCGTCAAAAATTCCGGTATCGGTGAACATTTCGAAGTCCATGAGATAAAGTCAGGGAACAAGAACGAACCGGTGAATAAGCCGTTCATCCTGGTGACAAGCACCTACGGATATGGAGGTGTACCGGCGGAAGTCGAATCTTTCCTCGGTGTGAACCACCGGAGGATGCTGGCGGTGGCATCGAGCGGAAACCGTAACTGGGGTGCTCACTACGCAATGGCGGGAGAACACATCAGCAATGAGTACAGTGTGCCTCTCTTATTAAAATTCGAGCTGCATGGTACTCCGGGAGACAGAGAAGAATTCATTGAAAAGGCAGGGGCTATACATGAAAGTATTAGACGAGAAGAAATACAATCACATTGAGTTGAATAACGAAGTCACGAAGCGCGACGAGACCGGATTCTACCAACTGGGCAAGGACCAGGAAGCACTTGAGGTGTTCAAGGAGGAAGTGAAGGATAAGACCATCCATTTCGATTCCGAGCTTGAGCGTCTGCACTATCTGGTGGACAACGACTTCTACTATAATCTGTTTGAAGAGTATTCAGAAGAAGCTGTGATGGAAATCGTTGAATATGCAGCATCCATTCCTTTCGAATTCAAAAGCTACATGGCTGCGAGCAAGTTCTTCAAAGACTATACACTTAAGACGAACGATAAAAAACAATACCTTGAAGACTACAAACAGCATGTGGTCATCGTGAGCATGTATCTTTCCAAAGGCAATGTGGAACAGGCGAAACGCTTCATCCTGTCAATGATCGAACAGCGTTACCAACCTGCGACACCGACATTCCTGAACGCCGGACGTGCACGCCGCGGTGAAATGGTTTCATGTTTCCTCCTTGAAGTGGACGACAGCCTGAACTCCATCAACTATATCGATTCCACAGCGAAACAGCTGTCCAAGATCGGCGGCGGTGTTGCCATCAACCTGTCCAAACTGCGCGCACGCGGTGAAGCAATCAAAGGCATCGAAGGGGTGGCCAAGGGCGTACTGCCGGTTGCCAAGTCCCTTGAAGGCGGCTTCGGATATGCTGACCAGCTCGGCCAGAGACCAGGTGCGGGTGCGGTATACCTGAACATCTTCCATTACGATCTACCTGAATTCCTGGATACTAAAAAAGTGAACGCAGACGAAGATATCCGTCTTGCAACGATTTCCACAGGCCTTGTCGTGCCATCCAAATTCTTCGATCTGGCTAAAAATGACGAGCCTTTCTATCTGTTTGCACCGCATACGGTAGAGCGTGAATACGGGCAGACACTGGATGATATGAATCTCGATGAAATGTATGATGAGCTTGTAGCGAATGACAAAGTGAAGAAACGCAAGCTCGATGCGCGTGAGATGCTGAATACGATCGCCCAGACACAGCTGCAGTCCGGCTATCCGTACATCATGTTCAAGGACAACGCCAATAAAGTGCATCCGTTGAAAGAAGTCGGACAGATTAAAATCAGCAACCTGTGTACTGAAATTTTCCAGCTTCAGGAAACTTCCACAATCAATGATTACGGTACGGATGACGAAATCCGCAGGGATATTTCATGTAACCTTGGATCCCTCAACATTGCGAATGTGATGGATTCCGGTAAAATACGTGAATCCGTCCATGAGGGCATTGAGGCATTGACTGTAGTCAGTGACGACACTGCGATCGCGAATGCACCAGGTGTCAAAAAAGCGAACGACGAGCTCCACTCGGTGGGACTTGGCGCGATGAACCTGCATGGTTATCTCGCAAAGAATAAAATCAACTATGAAGCCGAAGAGGCAAGGGATTTTGCCAACGTATTCTTCATGATGCTCAACTTCTATTCGCTGGAAAAATCAATGATGATAGCGAAAGAGCGCGGGCAGACATTCAAAGACTTCGAAAGATCGGAATATGCGACAGGGAGATACTTCGAGAAGTATATGGCTGTTGCTGTGGAGCCGAAATCAGATAAAGTGGCATCACTGTTCGCTGACATCCACATTCCGACGACCCAGGACTGGGAAGCGCTCAGCCGGGAAGTGATGGAGCACGGATTGTTCCACGCATACCGCCTGGCAATTGCGCCGACACAGAGCATTTCCTATGTGCAGAACGCAACAAGCTCAGTAATGCCGATTGTAGATACGATCGAACGCAGGACTTACGGCAACTCTGAAACATTCTATCCAATGCCGTTCCTGTCGCCTGAAACAATGTGGTACTACAAGAGTGCGTTCAACACGGATCAGATGAAACTCATCGACATGATTGCCACAATCCAGCAGCACGTAGACCAGGGCATCAGTACGATTCTGTACGTGAACTCTGAAATCTCTACGAGAGAGCTGGCGAAACTTTATATATATGCACACCACAAAGGGCTGAAATCACTTTATTACACAAGAAATAAATTGCTCAGTGTGGAAGAATGCACAAGCTGTTCCGTATAATCTAAAAGATCGATCGCAAAGGAGCCTTTACAATGATTGCAGTAAACTGGAATAAAGAAGACGACATGACAAACGTGTTCTGGCGTCAGAATATCTCACAGATGTGGGTGGAGACCGAGTTCAAAGTCTCAAAAGATCTGGGTTCATGGGAAGGCATGTCGGATGCTGAAAAAGATACATTCAAAAAAGTGCTGGCCGGACTGACCGGCCTCGACACCCACCAGGCGGATGACGGGATGCCCCTCATCATGCTCCACACGGAAGACCTCAGGAAAAAAGCGGTATATTCATTCATGGGAATGATGGAGCAGGTCCATGCGAAATCATATTCCCATATCTTTACGACGCTGCTTCCGTCTAAAGAGACAAATGATCTTTTGGATAACTGGGTGCTTGAAAACGAACAGCTGGCGTTCAAAGCTGATAAAATCGTCAGCCGCTACCATAAGCTGTACGGCAAAGACCCATCTGTATACGATCAGTATATGGCACGTGTCGCCAGTGTTTTCCTAGAATCTTTCCTGTTCTACTCCGGGTTCTACTATCCGCTGTATCTGGCGGGACAGGGCAGGATGACGACGAGTGGAGAGATCATCAGGAAAATCCTGCTGGACGAGTCCATACACGGTGTGTTCACCGGTCTGGATGCGCAGATGCTGAAAGCAGAGCTTTCAGACGAGGAGCAGGAACGTGCGGATAAAGAGATGTATGAACTCCTGAAAGAACTTTATGCCAATGAGGAGAAATACACGAAAGATCTGTATGACAAGCTTGGTCTTACGGAAGATGTCCTGAACTATGTTCAGTATAATGCGAATAAATCACTCGCAAACCTCGGTTTCGATGCTTACTTCGAAGAGAAGGCATTCAACCCGATCATCGAGAATGCACTGGATACGACGACGAAGAACCATGATTTCTTCAGTGTCAAAGGTGATGGTTATGTATTGGCGCTTAATGTAGAGCCGATACAGGATGAAGATTTCATTTTTGATGATGTAAAATAAGATTTCAGCCTCTGGAAGTCAAAACCTCCAGAGGCTTTTTCATGCATTTTTTTCTTATGAGAGCAATTGTGTTGACATTCCATATAAATAACATATGATTAAGGTAGAGTTTTTCAACTGAATACTATGATTCTTTCGGGGCAGGGTGAAATTCCCAACCGGCGGTAAGCTTTAAAGCGAGCCCGCGACCCGTACTGTTTTCTTACGGTGCGGCTGATTCAGTGCAAGTCTGAAGCCGACAGTCAAAGTCTGGATGGGAGAGAGAATGAGATGCAGCGTACCTTTGGAAACGGTCATTACCGTCCTTTGGGATAATACGCTATATTTGGTATTGCTTTCGGGCAATGCTTATTTCCGCATACATTAAATGACGCCGAAGGATAGATTGATATCCTTCGGCTTTTTTATATTCAGGAGGGAAGAACTTGAATCGATATATGAAAAAGGCACTTGATCTTGCCAAAATGACAAAAGGACAGACAGGGAAGAATCCGCCGGTGGGCGCCGTCGTCGTCAAAGAGGGCAGCATCATCGGAATGGGTGCGCATTACGGCTACGGACAGCCGCATGCAGAGAGGCAGGCGCTCCAATCATGTAACATGGACCCCCGGGGTGCGGATATTTATGTGACGCTGGAACCCTGCTCCCATCACGGAAAGACACCGCCGTGCACCGATGCGATCCTCGAAGCGGGCATCAGGAATGTTTTCTACGCTGAAAAAGACCTTAATCCTAAAGTGAGCGGTCATGAGGTGCTCGCAAATGCCGGAGTGAGTGTGGAACATACTCCGGATGACGAGACGGCGGCGCTTTACAGGGATTTCTTCAATCATCTGGTCAGACAGCGGCCGAATGTCACACTGAAATGTGCGATGAGCGTGGACGGGAAACTGGCGCTGCACGACGGTACAAGCAAATGGATCACGGGTGAAGCGGCAAGAATGGATGTGCACGAGGCGCGGAATGTCCACGATGCAATCCTGGTCGGTGCGCATACTCTGCTGCATGACAATCCGAGGCTGACGACGAGAATTGAAGGCGGCGGTCGCTCACCGAGACCGGTTGTACTGCTGGGTGCAGGTGCGCTCAGGGAAGATCTTGAGATTTTCAAGCATCCGAAACGTCCTGTCATTTATACGACGAATGAAGATAATTTAAAATATGAAGACCGGTGTGATGTCAAGACCGGTGACTGGAGTCCAGCGGCAGTGCTCCGCGACTTGTATGAGATGGGACTGACTTCGATTTTTGTCGAAGGCGGCGCTTCAGTACTCACTTCATTTATAAAAGAAGAATTATATGATCAGATATTTTTATATGTTGCCCCGAAAATATTTGGTGAATCGATGCACAGTCTGTACAGGGAGAAAATCTTCTCCATGGACGAGGCAGTGCAGCTTGAACTGGTGGATGTTGAAAAGCTCGGGCCGGATTTTAAAATAACCTACAGAAAGGCTTGAGCAGTATGTTTACAGGAATAATCGAACAGGTTGGCGAAGTGGAGAAGTTAAAAGACACGGGCGCACTTACTGTATTTGAAATAGCGTCAGGAATCTTCAATGATATTGAGTTGGGGGATTCCATCAGCGTAAACGGTACATGTCTGACCGTAACGGAAATCAAAGAAGGTTCGTTTACGGTGGAAATGGTGAATGAGACGAAACGTATCACCAGTCTCGGCACAACAGGAGAGGGAGATAAGGTGAATCTCGAACGTGCATTGACCCTTTCTGCAAGACTCGGAGGACATATTGTTTCCGGGCATGTTGACGGCACAGGTGAAATTACGGATGTCAGCTATGATGGAGAAGCGATGGTAATGCGCATCAAAGTGCCCGGGAATCTGATGAAATATATGTCTAAAAAAGGATCGGCTGCGATAGATGGTATCAGCCTGACGCTGTTTGACGTCGATGGGGAATCATCGGAAATAATACTCAATCTGATTCCTGAGACGCAGGACAGAACGACGCTTTCAGGAAAAAGACAGGGTGATCTTGTCAATATTGAAGCGGATATGCTGATGAAGCATGTAGCACATTTACTGGAAGCAGGTGTTGGAAATGTTTGATTCCATTGAAGCGGCAGTTGAAGATTTGAAGCAGGGCAGGCTGGTGGTTGTGGTCGATGATGAGAACCGTGAAAATGAGGGGGATCTCGTCGGAGTTGCAGATTTTATTACAGCGGACGAAGTGAACTTCATGGCGATTCATGGGCGTGGATTGATATGTACACCGGTGACGGCGGAAATCGCACGTAAAGCCGGGCTTTCACCGATGGCGGTGAGCAACAGCGATCCGTACGGCACGGCGTTCACGGTGTCGGTGGACCATGTATCCACAACGACAGGCATCAGTGCCCATGAGCGGTTCGATACGATCCGTGCACTGGCGGAAAACGACGTGAAGGAAACGGAGTTCAATACACCCGGACATGTATTTCCACTGATTGCGAAGGACGGGGGAGTCATTGAACGGATGGGGCACACGGAAGCGGCCGTGGATCTTGCGAAACTTGCCGGAGGGTCACCCGTCGGTGTCATCTGTGAAATCATGAATGACGACGGCACGATGGCGAGAGTTGATGACCTTGAAGCGTATAAGGAAAAACATGATCTGAAAATGATTACGATTGAAGACTTGAAAAAATATATGAAACAGCATTCAGGTGTGACCCTCGAAAGCACAATCAAACTGCCGACGGATTTCGGCGACTTCAAAATGTACGGGTTCGTGGATAACAGTACAGGAAAAGAACATCTTGCCCTTGTACATGGTGAATTGTCGAAAAAAATGAATGTACGCATCCATTCGGAATGTCTGACGGGCGATGTTTTCCACAGCAAACGCTGTGACTGCGGAGATCAGCTCGAGCGTGCGATGAAGATCATGAGCAGCGAAGGCGGTGTCATCCTCTACATGAGGCAGGAGGGGCGTGGCATCGGTCTGATCAACAAGCTGAAAGCATATGAACTGATTGAACAGGGATATGATACAGTCAGTGCCAACGAGCATCTTGGGTTCAATGCGGATCTGAGGGAGTACGATGTCGCAGCGGAGATGCTGAAACAGCTCGGCATCGAAGCAGTCACCCTGCTCAGCAATAACCCAAGGAAGATCAGAGGTCTTGAAGATGAAGGCATTTCGGTCAACCGCCGCAGCCATATCGTCAAAGCCAATGTTGTGAATAAAGATTACCTGAAAACGAAAAAAGATAAACTCGGACATCTACTCTAGGAGGACAATATAAAATGAATAAAATCGAAACGAAAATGATTGGTACGGACTTGAAAATTGCGGTTGTCGCAGGAAGATTCAATGATTTCATCACTTCACAGCTTGTGTCGGGAGCTGAAGGCATGCTCATCAGCCATGACGTAAAATCAGAAGACATCGATCTTGTATATGTGCCGGGAGCGTTTGAAATCCCGCTCGCTGCAAAAACACTTTCAGAGTCAGGGAAATACGATGCGGTCATCGGACTCGGCTGTGTCATCCGCGGCAGCACGACACACTATGACTATGTATGTAATGAAGCGGCAAAAGGCATCTCTCAGGCAGGGCTCACTACGGGTGTGCCGGTGATGTTCGGCATCATCACCACAGAGAACATCGAGCAGGCAATTGAGCGTGCGGGTACAAAAGCGGGCAATAAGGGTGCAGATGCCGCGGCAGGCGCTATTGAAATGGCGAATCTGATGGGACAGATTAAAGGGTGACAGATTTTATTGGAACCGGAACACTGCAGCAATGCAGTGTTCCGGTTTTTTGATGAGGGAGCTGTTTGCTGATGTGTGTGGGGCCCGTGCGCCTTATCGTTTTTCGATCGTTGATGTGAGCGGCGGAGCCTTGCCTCAACGTTCGTTGTTCATTGAGGTGAGAATGATGCGTTCACCTCAGCGTTTCCAGATCGATGAGGTGAGAGGTGGCATCTCGTCTCAACGATTTTTATTCGATGATGCAAGAAAGGAGTTACACATTATCGGGCGTATTCCATTAAGGTGAGCGTGCTGTCCTCATATTAATGTTTCGGAATCATTGAGGCGTGATGGGGCATGTCGTCTCAATGGTTTTTATTCTATGAGGTGAGGGAGTGGGACATCATCGAAATGAAATCGAAGACAGGAGCGGCACAGGCGCTTACCGTTGATTCTTGATTGACAATAAGAGAAAAAGCCGGCTTATTATCGAAATGAAATCGTTAATAAGAAAGGAAGGTCCTATCACCATTGATTTATAATCGACAATAAGAGAATCGCTTGCGTGATCATCGAAATAAAATCGAAGACAGGAGCGTTATGGTCTCTTATGATCGGTCGGCAACCGAGAACAAGAGGCCGGATTCTCTTATCATTGAAACAGAATCGACAATAAGTGATGGCCTCTCCCTTATCACCAAAATGGAATCGATGATAACAGCTGTCTGTAACCAGGATTATCTCATCAATTTTTGCGAATCAATGAGAAGGAACGGCGCATACCCGTCCCACACACATTCGTCACAATACCTTCAACCAACTTTCAAATATCGGTCAAATTCTGGTATATTACACATGCTAAAATGGAAATCGGGTCTTTGAACCGAAATACGGACTTATGAATAGGAAAAGGAGATATCGCATATGAAATTAAAAATGCTGATGACGGCAATGTTCGCAGGTGTAATGATGCTGGCGGCCTGCGGCAATGATGTCAATACCGAAAACAAGGATTACGGCTCCCAGGAAGAAGGGGATGACGAAATAAGGTCTCTGGAAGTCGATCTGGAAGTGCCTGAAACGGCTGAAGCCGGAGATACTGCTGAATTTACAGCCCATGTCCATTCCAACGGAGAAGACGTGACGGATGCGGATAAAGTCAGGTTCGAGGTACTGGATGCAGATGGTGAAAGCCTTGACATGATTGAAGCGGAACACTCTGAAGACGGCCTGTATACAATCGAGTATACATTTGAAGAGACGGGGGACTTTACAGTGATTTCCCATGTGGATGCCTTCCAGCTCCATACAATGCCCGAGAAGCAGGTCACGGTGGAATAACGCCCCGTATAACGCCCTTGTATACAGCTGCTCTTGATTGTATTGTCCGCCATTAAGGTTTACAATATATATATAATTAGAAGCATAAAATCAGGAGGTAGCCATGGAGTTGCAGGATAAGACGTATATTGTGTCGAACGCAGCAAAATCACTGGGCAGGGAGATGTCCATGCACCTTGCAGAACAGGGTGCGAACGTTATTCTGGCCGGCGTCGACCATATTGAATTGGATAACCTCTTGGGAGAACTTCAGGAAAAATCAGAAGGAAACCATAAGGTGGTTATGCTGGAGCAGTCTAAGGAAATCGACTGGCTGGCCATCATGGAAGAAATACAGGAAGCCTTCAGTACACTGAACGGCATCATACTCGTACATACGATATTCACAGAGAACCGTTCGGTGTATGATGTTTCCTTTGATGAGTTCAACCAGGTGATGTATGAACATGTCTGGGGGACATATCTCGGGATCCGTACGCTCCGTCCGATGCTGAAGGATGAACGGGATGCGAAGATCATCAATGTCATTGAACCGTCATTTGAAGATGTATTTGAAAGAAATTTATATTACACAGTAACCGGAGCCATTGAAGCACTCACACATTCTACAGCGATAGAGCTCAGAAAAGAAGATGTGGATGTATATGCACTCAGTTACCGCCCTTCGATCAAAGAGGGCGAATCGCCCGAACGTTCAAATCCGGAGGCGATCAGTACAGTAATGTCCATTTTGTCCGGCACGGGGAAAGCACCAACGGGTGAAACAATCATCATCAATTAGATAATTGTTAACGAATTGTGACCAAAACCAGCCAGTAATCCAAGCGGCTGGTTTTTTTGTGTGAAAATATTCAAACTTCGGTTGAAAATCAAATATTTCACTGTATAATTAGACTCATGGTTATCACTGATAATCATTATCATTTAAGGTGGCTTTCTATGATAAGAAAATTATTCAGATTAGACGTACTTATAGTTTTACTTTTGATTTTTTCTATTCTGTCTATGTTTGTAGGCGTTGTTGAACTGCGCCCGAGGGATTTATTCAGTCTGACAGAAGAACAGCAGGGCATACTTCTCAACAGCCGGCTGCCTAGAACTGTATCCATTATTATCGCCGGTGCGTCACTTGCGGTCTGCGGTCTGATCATGCAGCAGCTGACACGCAACAAATTTGTCTCTCCGACTACTGCAGGGACGATGGACTGGGCCCAGCTCGGCATCCTTATCGGCCTGGTTTTCTTTCCGGGCGTGAGCATGCTCGGCAGACTGGCATTTGCGTCAGTACTTGCGGTTGTCGGTACACTGCTTTTCATGCAGATCATTTCCAGAATAAAATTCAAAGATATCATCTTCGTTCCGCTGATTGGACTGATGCTGGGCGGCGTGGTCGCGAGCGTCAGCACATTCCTCGCAATCAGAACGAATATGCTGCAGGCGATTTCCGGCTGGATGCACGGGAGTTTTTCAACGCTTATCGCCGGCAAATACGAAATACTTTATATCAGCATTCCACTTTTCATAGTGGCGCTGCTGTATGCACACCAATTCACCGTCGCAGGGATGGGGGAGGACTTTTCCAAAAACCTGGGGCTTAATTACCAGAAAGTACTATACATAGGGCTGTTCATCACAGCAGTCATCACTGCACTGGTCGTAGTATCAGTCGGGATGCTGCCGTTCCTCGGATTGATCGTCCCGAATATCGTCTCGGTATTCAGGGGGGATCATCTCCGGAGCACCATTTTCCTTACAGCGGTGCTTGGAGCGATATTCGTTATGATATGTGACGTAATAGGCCGTGTAGTCATTTATCCATATGAGATTTCGGTGGGGCTGACCATCGCGATCATCGGCGGATTCGTCTTCTTATTCCTGATTTTCAGGAGGGCCGGTGCAGATGCTTAAAATGACTAATAAAAAACTGATTTTGATACTCGCTCTAGGTGCAGTCGCATCGATTGTCCTGTATATGCTTTATGATCTGAACCCTGCAATCTTCTTCTATCAGATCCCTTCGAGGGCGAAGCGGGTTGCGGCAATCGTCATTGTGGGTGTGGCGATCGCAGTATCCACAGTGATATTCCAGACAATAGTCAAAAACAGGATTCTGACCCCGTCCATAATGGGACTGGATTCCGTTTATGTATTTATACAGACATCCATGATATTTTTCGGGGGCGCCTCATCGGCGATACTGCTGAACAGCAAGGCGAATTACTTTGTCAGCATGGTGCTGCTCGTGATATTCACATTATTCGTTTTCAAATTTCTATTCAAGTTTACAAAGAACAACGTATTTCTGCTGCTGCTGATCGGTATCATCCTTGGTACTTTATTCGGCAATCTGGCAACATTCATGCAGATGATGATCAGTCCTGAGGACTTCCTCATTCTGCAGAATAATCTGTTCGGTTCGTTCAGTGCAGTTGACGAGTCACTGCTCTGGATTACCGGGATCATCGTCCTTGTGTCAATCCTGTTCGTGCTCAAAGATTTCAATTCGCTTGATGTCATGTCGCTCGGACGGGATCACGCAATGAATCTCGGCGTGAACTATGACAGGAAGGTGTCCCAGCTGCTTGTCATCATCGCGGTCCTTGTATCTGCTGCAACGGCGCTTGTGGGGCCGATGATGTTCCTGGGACTGCTTGTTGTGAACATCGCTCACGAAGTGTTCAGCACCTACAGGCACGTCTATCTGATCATCGGCTCTGCCATGATCAGTATCATTACACTGGTGTTCGGGCAGATGATCATACAGTTCATGTTCGACGGCGGAGTGGAACTGAGTATCATCATCAATCTGGTTGGTGGATTATACTTCATTTATCTAATGCTTAGGAGGAGTAAAATATGATAAAGGTAAGAGATATTGCTAAATCATATGGCGAGAAGAAAGTAGTTGACGACGTATCACTGTCTATTGAAAAAGGTAAGATTACTTCTATGATCGGTCCGAATGGCGCGGGTAAGAGTACGGTGATCTCCATGATCACGAGGCTGCTTGATAAAGACAGCGGTGAAGTATTAATTGAAGGCGACAACATATTCACCCAGCCGAACAATGAACTGGCCAAAAAGATTTCGATACTTAAACAATCGAACCATCTTGAACTTAAAATTACAGTGCGTGAGCTTGTAAGTTTCGGCCGTTATCCGTACTCCAAAGGCCGTCTGAAGGATGAAGACCACAGAGTCATAGATGAAGCGATCGAATATATGGAACTGGAAGAGCTCGAGGATCGTTATATAGATGAACTCTCGGGCGGACAGAGACAGCGTGCATACATTGCGATGACGATTGTCCAGGATACCGAATATATTTTCCTGGATGAGCCTCTGAACAACCTGGATATGAAGCACTCCGTGCAGATCATGCAGATTTTGAGAAGACTCGTGCGCGAGAAGAATAAAACGATTATCATCGTCATTCATGACATCAACTTTGCATCCTGCTATTCCGATAACATAGTGGCACTGAAAAACGGCAAAATCGCCATCAGCGGAACAAAACACGAAGTCATCAAGAAGAGCATACTGGAGGAGATTTATGAGATGGAGATAAACATCCAGTGCATCTTCGGACATAACATCTGCATATACTTCGATGACCAGATCGGTGACGTCACTGAAAACGATGCAAAGGAATATGCACAGACGGTCCAGCATGAACAGCTCAGGGCTTAGCATGAGTGTGTTCAGACCCCTTAAAGGAGGTGGTGGCAGCTTTAATCGGATGTATTTTTTGTAGTTTTTAGTGGGGGCTAAAAATATACTTAACGGGAGAGGTATTTAAATGGATTTTAAGAAATTTTACTTAATGCTTGCCATGGCTGTAATGCTCGTGCTTGGAGCATGCGGCAATGGTGAGGAAACAGCAGAAGAAGGCGCTGAAACTGACGAAGCAGGTGCAGAAGAGAGTTCACAGGAAACAATAGCATACGAAAACAAGTTTGAAATGGGACCTGCACGCGGAGAAGAAGGCGATACAACAGAAGTAAATGAAACGATTGAACTTCCTAAGAACTCCGATAAAGTTGCTGTCTACGACCTGGGTGTTGCATCCACTTTCAAGGCACTCGGGATTGAAGAGAATATCATCGGTCTTCCAAAAGGCGATAACAACGCTTCACTTTCAGAAGTGAATGAAGAATTCGCATCAGATGAATATGCAAACCTTGGCGGATTGAAACCGGATGAATTTGAAACACTTGCCGAGCTTCAGCCGGAAGTGATCATGATCCACGGCCGCCAGTCAAATACTCAGACAATTGATGAAATGAAAGCTGCTGCACCGGATGCGGAAATAGTATTCGTAGCTGCTGATAACAACAATTATTTCCAGGATATCATGGACATGACGACATTCCTTGGAGAGATGTACGGTGTCCAGGATAAAGCGGAAGAACTCGTTGCAGATATGCAGACGAAAATCGATGTAGTGAACAGCACAGTGACTGAAGCGGATAAAGATATGCTGTTCATCCAGACGAACGGCGGAGACCTGTCATTCCACGGTGAGGGCGGCCGTTACGGTTTCCTTTATAACGACCTGGGATTCACTTCTGCCGGTGAACAAAGCGAAGGTGAAACGACGGACAACCACGGCAACCAGGTCAGCTTTGAGTTCATCGCTGAAACCGATCCGGGCGTAATGCTTGTAATGGACAGAGGTGCCGCAGTTTCCGAAGGAGAGGCGACACCTGTGGATGTTGTCAAAAATGATGTGACTGCAGGTGTGGATGCTGTTGAGAATGATAATATCATCCAACTTAATCCGCAGTCATGGTACTTGAATTCAGGCGGATACCTGAGCGGTATGGCACAGCTTGAAGAAATTGAAGCCGGCATGGCTGAAATGGAATAATTGATGATACAGAAGAAACCCATCCGGATCCGGATGGGTTTCTTTTCAATTCTGTGCTGTCATCTGTCATTTATGACGGTCTGCACGCTTATATACATGATCGCCGATGATCCGGACTTCACGGTTCAGCTGGACGCCGAACTCATTTAAAATGACATCCTGGACGTGGGTGATCAGGTCTTCATAGTCACCGGCCGTCCCGCCATCAACATTGACCATGAAACCGGCGTGCTTCCTGGATACTTCAACACCGCCGATGCGATGCCCCTGAAGTCCTGCATCCTGTATCAGTTTCCCGGCAAAATTACCGGGAGGACGCTGGAATACGCTGCCGCAGGAGGGGAATTCCAGCGGCTGCTTCGATTCCCTGCGGTATGTCAGGTCATCCATGAGGGCTTTTATTTCAGAAGGTACACCGGGTTTCAAAGCAAATTTAGCTTCCATCACGACGTAGTCATTTTCCTGGACGATGCTCTTACGGTAGCCGAGCCCGAGTTCTTCATTTTTAAGGGTGATGATATTCCCTGACTTATCGATTGCAGTGACTTCGAGCAGGCAGTCCTTCACTTCGCCCCCGTATGCTCCGGCATTCATATAGACGGCACCTCCGACACTGCCGGGGATGCCGCAGGCAAATTCCAGTCCGGTGAGGGAGAGCTCATGGGCGAAATTCGAGACATCGATAATCGCTTTGCCGCTGCCTGCTGTAATGATGCCACCTGCTTCCTCCAGATGGTCCAGCCTGAGCAGATTGAGGACGATTCCCCGGATGCCCCCGTCCCGGATAATGATATTGGATCCGTTACCGAGGTATGTGACGGGAATATGATTTTCATCACTGTAGCGGAGCACCCGGCATGCATCCTCGACATTGTGGACTGTGACATAGAAGTCGGCGGGGCCGCCTGTCTCTGTGTAGGTATAATTTTTTAAGGGTTCATATATTTTAATATCAGGATCCAGAAGCAGTGCCTTCAGATCTGTTTCTATTTGCGTTGTATTCACCGTAGTAATTCCTTTCAAGTGAGATTGACTATGTATATTATAATAGAAGTGGCCCATTTTTGGAAATGGGTTGATATTTTAAGCAGATTGTACACTAAACTGATGTGTGCTATATTTTGTTTAGCCACTGACAGCCAGTGTAACACAACGATACTATAATAAGGGTGTGACACCTTTTGCATCATTCTTTAAAAAATAGATTTGGACTGCTTCTGCTGTTCAGTCTGATTATCATGGCAGGATGCTCCAATGCGCTCGCCGAAGACATGGAGGAATATATGTCTGATATGGAAGAAATCCATGAGCTGGATGAACAGTTTACGGCTGAAGCGGAATCATTGGATTATGAGTATCTCCCTGAGGAATTATCTTCCAGAAGTGTGGATGTCGACACTGAACGTCTGGAAAAAATCAGCGGAAAACTCGAAGAGGACATAGTCCCGCTCGCCGATCAGATGGCAGAAAAGATCAAGGCAGTCGAAGTGGACAACGAGGAATTGGCAGAAATGCATGATTCATTCAAAGAAAGCGTCGAAATCAAACAGGACTTTGCAGGTCAGCTCGATGAATATGTGAAAGCCTACCTGATGTCAGTCCGTTCGAGTGAGGAACTGATTGAACTGAGCCAGTCATTTATGGAAAATCAGGAAGAGCGGGATGAAATCATCGAGAACACGGAAAATGAAAAGGCAGTTGAGGAAATCGACAGTCTTATAGAACAGATCAATAAAAACAGTGAATCGCTGGAATCAGAATCCCAGCTGCTCCAGGGGGACGAGCCGGTAGATGTGAAACAGGAGCACATTGATGATGTGATGACACCGCTGATCGATAAGCATATACAGTCACTCAATCAGATTAACCTGGAAACAGAAAGTGCCATACGTGTACGCAGTTTGTCTTTGGAAATGTACTATGGGTTTGAAAAGTATTATCATGAACGTAAAAATACGATGACATACAATGAGAAACTGCAGGGTCTTCAGCTTCAGAGCATCATCCCCATGAAGGAAACCTACCAGAAGCTGGATGAAAATTACTACAGCCGTATAAAAGAAATTGAGAGTGAACTCGAATAGTTCACTCTCAGTCTTTGGCGTTATTCTTTTCTCCCGGCTGCGGATGCATTGGATGATTCGGGTCTTTCATTACTCTGGTGATGAAGATGTTTCTCAGGATGACTGTCACGATCCAGAATGCAAAAACTGCAAGCAGAATCCACGAGACTGTCGCGTTGTTCTGGAAATCAAGCATGAACAGGACAACGACGATGAGCAGCGCAGCATTTATCGTATCGAGAAAAGTCCACCGTTTAAGTGATTTGTTATTCATAAGGCATACCTCCAATCCCTGTCATTATATCACATGAGAAAAAGCAGATTTGCTTATTTTCCGGATAAATGATAAATTAATAAAAGTTTACTGAGAAGGTGATGAAATGTTAACAAAAACGACAACAATTGAATCTTTTCAAAAGCTACTTGAAGAAAAGAAGGCCTTCTTCTTTATGAAGCACAGCAGCACATGCCCGATTTCGGCAGCTGCATTCGAGGAGTTTCAGAAGTTTCACTATGAAAGGGACATGGACGGTTACTATCTGGTCGTCCAGGATCATAGACAGCTTTCTGATTATATCAGCGAAGCTTTCAATATCAGACATGAATCCCCGCAGGCTTTTTATTTTGTGGACGGGGAACCAAAATGGCACGACTCCCATCAGAAGATCACTTTGAACAGTTTATCATCTGTTGAAGATTAGAAAGATTAAAGCCAATCCCGTCCGGGATTGGCTTTTTAACTTAGGTAGGGGATGAACATCACTCTGTTCTGCCCCTGCTTTTTTGCAGCATGAAGCATATCGTCGGCATCTGTGAACATCCTGCCCTTCGTAACGTCCGCTTCCGCCTTGTATCCGACACCGATTGAAACGGTGAGCCGGATGGTCTCGTCTTCACTGATATGGAAGTTCGCACGTTCCACACTGTTGCGGATCGCTTCGCCCAGGCGAACGGTCTTGTCAAATGACAGGTTCGGTATGACCATGGCGAATTCCTCGCCGCTGTTACGGAATAAAGAACCGCCGTTCGGCACATGGTTATCGAGCAGGTTCGCCATCTGTTTGATGAGTGCATCCCCCGACTTGTAGCTGTGTTCATCGTTGACGACTTTGAAATTATCAATATCAATGAGCAGCAGGCTGAGCGATTCGCTTTCATCAATCAGTATATTGACCTCTTCATCGAATGATTTTATGTTGCCGAGCTGCGTCAGATAATCCTTATACTCATCTTCCTCGTAACGCTTCAGCAATTTCAATATCGTATTGATATCTTCATACATCATCATCGCAAAGAACATGACCGTTGTACTGGTGGCGACGAATACGAACATCTGCCACAGGCTCAGATCACTGATGAACAGATTGATTCCTAAAACGTAGAGTATTGAAAAGATGATGCAGGCACTTGTCAGTGTCCTGAGCTTTTCAAACTTCAGGAATGGCAGAATTGCCATGACGAAAATATAAAGTACGGCAAATATCAGATAGACCTGCCAGCCGTAGCCGAATATCAGATGATGGAACAGATAGACCGCAGCCAGAGATCCGAGCATATAATAGGGCACACTGTACTTGACCAGTATGAGCAGCGGGATGAAATACAGGCTGAAGGTGATCCCTGATACATGGATGGGCACCATCAGCAGAAGCACTGCCAGGGTGGTCATTAGAAGTGCCTGGAATATCCCCGAATCGATGAGCCGCCGGTCCTCGGCATACTGCAGGCGGTGGAATAGGTATATACCGCTAATTGTCAGCGAAATGTTCAGAACAAAATCAATCAGCATATACTATCCCTCCTTGGCTGATGTTATTCGTCGAGTTCCAGATTCTGACGGAGTTCGCTTCTGACATTATTGTATGACTGGTCGGCCGGGAAGAAATACCAGAGACCGTCTCCTCCGCGTTCGTTGACGCCGTCAAGTGTCAGACGCTCGACGTTCTGTGCCGGATCCTGATAGTTGGAGCGAAGTGCATTCATTTCACCGAATGGTATGTTGGTCTGGATGTTGTCGCTCAGTACGTTCAGTATCGAATTGAAGTTGGTGATCGTCTGGAGACTTACCATTTCACCGGCGATTGCCTGCACGACCTGCTGCTGGCGCATCTGTCTGCCGGTATCTCCGCCGGCACCGGCTGATTTCCTGCTCCGGGAGAATGCGAGTGCTTCTTCCCCGTCCATATCGTATGTTTCCCCGGCGACAAATGAGTAGCCGGACTGTTCGAACGTATCCTGGCTCGTAATCGTGACGCCGCCGAGCTCATCTATGATCGTTTCGAACCCGTCCATATTGATCGAGACGAAATAATCCATCGGGGTATCGAGGAAATTCTCCACTGTCGATTTGGCAAGTTCAGGCCCCCCGTATGCATAGGCATGGTTGATTTTCTCCATGGTGCCGCGTTCGGCAATTTCTGCCTGGGTATCCCGGGGGATACTCACGATTTTCCCTTCATCCGTGTTCGGGTTCAAAGTGACGACCATGATGGTATCGGAACGCTGTCCCATGGACTGCGATTCACGCTGTGCATCACTGTCTGTACCGAAAAGTACGACTGAGATGGGATCGCCGTCTTTGACGCTGACTTCAGTTTCCCTCAGTTCAGATGATGAGTCGGCAAAATCCTCATCGTACATTTTGTCGGCGGCTCCTTTTAGATTAATGTAGACGTAAGCGATGATTCCTGCGAAAATCAGTACCGAGATAAGTAAAAAAGCAAGCAGCACTTTAAGTGCCGGGTGCATTCGTTTTCTTTCAGTTCTTTTCATTAATGAATCTCCTTTTCCATATTGATACAATTATACAACGAAACGGACACCATGAAAATTATTATTGTGCAAAACAGGATATACATTCCATATCCAGACAGTAATATGATATAGTAAATTGGAAATCTTACAGATGGTGATGATATGTATACTTTATTTTTACTCACGGTGTCTTTCTTAATTACATTGATTTTGATGCCGATATTCATATGGGGGAGCCGCAAATTCGGCTTTGTCGACTATCCGAACTTCCGGAAAGTCCATGTTAAACCGATTCCCTATCTCGGCGGTGTGGCAATCCTGATCTCCATGGTGATCGGAATCATGATTGCACGACCGATAGAAGCGGAATATAAATCCATCATCATAGGCGGCATCATCATTGTCATCGTCGGTGTCATTGATGATAAATATGATCTCAGGCCTTCTCTGAAACTCGTGGGACAGCTGCTTGCGAGCAGCATTCCGATCTATTACGGCATCGTAATCGATCATATCACCCCATTCGGGGTGGCGATTGACTTCGGAGTGATGACGATACCGATTACGCTGATCTGGATGATCGCAATCATCAATGCCATCAACATCATTGACGGTCTTGACGGTCTGGCTACGGGCGTTTCGGTCATTGCACTGTCAAGCATCGGATTTATCACTATACTCCAGGGGAATGTATTCGTCATGATGATCTGTGTCATCCTGATCGGGTCCTGCCTCGGCTTCCTGATGTATAATTTTTTCCCTGCGAAAATATTCCTGGGGGATAACGGGGCGATGCTGCTCGGCTTCGTGCTGGCGGTCGTATCACTGATGGGATTCAAGAATATCACCCTGATATCCCTGTTCTTCCCGATCATCATCCTGGCAGTACCGTTCATCGATATGGTATTTGCAGCGCTCCGGCGATACCGCAGTAAAGTGTCGCTCGTCAAAGCGGATAAAAGCCATATCCACCACAGGCTAAGGAACCTCGGCTATTCGCATATGGAAAGCGTGATACTCATCTACTTCATCGCGATGCTGTACGCAGGCGGGAGCATCATTTTGTACCTGTCTACGATTCCGGGTTCTGTGATCATCGTCCTGCTGCTGGTCTTTACAACGGAAATCATTGTTGAAGCCATCGACCTGGCGGAATCCGACAGGAAGCCGGTGCTCAACTTTGTACGAAGGTTCGTCCATAAGATATTTTCATAAATCAGACAGCGCCCTCGGCCTGGATGACGTCATGTTCATCCAGTTCGTGGGTGTTTTTTGTTATTTCGGTAAGCCGCCCGATGAAGTCCTCCCTGTCCTCCTCTTTCACATGGAGGAGATATGTCACCTTATCCGTGTACCGGGTGTCCCTGATTTCGATGTCGGTTTCACCAAGGTAATGTTCAAAACGGCTGGTGTGCGTATAATCCACCGTCACTTCCATCGGGATGACGGGGATCTTTATTACTTTGCCCGAAGCTTTTACAGCGCTTGAGGCAGCGCCTGAATAGGCGCGTATCAATCCGCCGCCGCCCAGTTTGATGCCGCCGAAGTAGCGGGTCACGACAATCGTCGTATCATACATGCCTTCCTGCTTCAGCACTTCAAGAATCGGGACGCCGGCTGTGCCCGTCGGTTCCCCGTCATCATCGGCTCTTTGAATCAGTGCACTTTCACCGATGATATAGGCGCTGCAGTTATGATTTGCGCCCTTGTGGCGGGCCTTTATTTCGCTGATGAAAGATTTTGCCGCTTCTTCTGTCGGTGTACGGCGGATGTACGTAATGAAGCGTGATTTGCTGATGGTCGTTTCCGTCTCCGTATTGAGTCTGTTCAGATACTGCTGTTCCATTAAATTCACCTCTCAGAAGTATTTTAACACATGGCTGAATATGGACGGCAACCAACAGTGTGTAGTAGAATATTTTTAAGTGTGAATGTAGAATTGGAGGAACCCATATGAAGATTGCAGTGGTGGTGGATTCGACATCCTATCTCCCGGAGGCGCTGAAAGATAAATACGATATCCGCACAATTCCTCTCAGTGTAGTCATCGGTGATGAATCCTACAAGGAAGATGCCGAAATAACCCCCGATGAATTTTATGACAGAATACGCGATATGGACGAACTCCCGCGGACAAGCCAGCCGTCCATAGGGGACTATATACTGCTGCTAGAAACATTGAGACGGGAAGGGTATACAGACGTCATCAGCGTCCATCTTTCAAGCCGTATCAGCGGCACGTACCAGAATGCGATCGCTGCCGGCGGGAGCGTGCAGGGGATAGAAGTCCATGCCGTCGATTCGGAAGTTGCATGCTATGTACAGGGCTTCCTCGCCCTGTATGCGGCGCAGCATAAGGATGAAATGGAGATCGAAGTGCTGCTGGATGAACTCGAGGAGATGAAACGCAAGAAAAATACAAATGCGTATTTCATCGTCGATACGCTGACGAATCTTCAAAAAGGCGGGCGTCTGACGAATGCCCAGGCCATGATCGGCAGCCTTCTGAAAGTGAAGCCGATCCTTGAATTCCAGGATGCACAGATCGTACCGTATGAAAAGATCCGGACGAAGAAGAAAGCGATGAAGAAAGTCGAAGACCTTTTTGATTCAGAGATGGAACGTCACAGAGGCAAACCCGTCACTGCGGTCGTCATCCATTCGAATGCAGAGGCGGAAGCGAAAGCATGGATGCAGTCCCTCGAAGCGGCACACCCGGATGTAACCTTCAGATTGAGCTATTTCGGTCCTGTCATCGGAACGCACCTTGGTGAGGGTGCGCTTGGACTCGGATATACCACATTTGAAGTCGATACAGAGATATGACGCAATTGAATATTCAGGACGCAGCTTATTTTTGCTGCGTCTTTTTTTATGAGGAGATGGGAAATGATCATCAAACATATGGCAGAGGAGATTTATAAACCCAGGGGCGTTGATCCTGACAAGTATGTGTGCCACCGCTGCAGCAACAGCTCAAAGCGCTATTTTTACAAATATTATTCCGAATTTCACGGCACGGATGTCGTGTATTGCCTGAAATGCGTAAACATCGGCCGTTCCGACAGTGTCACGCCGCTGAGAGTCGTCCGTGCCTCCCCGAAACCCGAACCCTGCAGATATCATCTCGGCTTCGAGCTGAGCCCGGCGCAGAAATCAGCTTCTGATAAAATCATAGAAGCGCTGGAGGCGAATAAAAACCTGCTGCTCTATGCTGTGACCGGCGCCGGAAAGACCGAGATCACTTTCGAAGCGATCTCCCTCGCAAGACAGCGGGGCCTGAATGTTGCATTTGTATCCCCGAGGATCGATGTGATCAAGGAAGTGTATCTGCGGCTGACGGATGCGTTCAGGGAAGTGGATATCGAACTTTTGTATTCCGGGGTGAAGGTGGAGTTTGAACACCGGTTTACAGTATGCACCGTGCATCAGCTTTATAACTATATCGACCATTTCGATCTGATCATCGTGGATGAGACAGATGCGTTCCCCATGCCGGCAGACAGCCAGCTGATGAATGCCGTCACACGGGCGGCATCCGGAAAATCAACCATCGTCCTGATGACCGCCACCCCGGACCGGAAGATGATCGACTTTGTGGGGCATGAGAACGTGGTGAGTCTGACACGCCGGTATCACGGCCATGACCTGGCCATACCGAAAGTCGTCTGGCAGAGTGTGACGAAAGATATCAGGAGACAGCGGCTGCCAAAGAAACTGGAGAGGCTGATCGATGATATCATCAGGGCGGACCGGCGGGTCCTCGTGTTCCTGCCGGAAATCAGCCTGATGGAGAAACTCTATCCGCTTGTAGCAGAAAAATTCCCCGATTCGGATTCGGTGTACAGCGGGGATGAGGAAAGAGCTGCAAAAGTGGAGGATATGCGGAACGACCGGACAAAGGTACTTTTGACGACGACAATTCTGGAAAGGGGCGTGACTTTCAAAGGGCTCGATGTGATCGTTGTGAATGCAGAGATGTTCAATACGGACAGCCTGGTGCAGATATGCGGCCGGGTCGGACGGAAAACCGACGATCCGACAGGCAATATATGGTTGATGGCGGGACACAATACCGGGCATATCAGACAGACAATCAGAATCATCAAAAATTTCAACGCCGGGAAGACTACGATATGATCTGCCTCTACTGTCACAGGAAGGTGAAGGAAGAGGCGGATATTATCACGATGTTCAAGCCCGCAGAACCGTTGTGCAGGGAGTGCCGCAGGAAACTTTCCGTCTGGCGGGAGGGCAGACGGTGCGGCTTCTGCCACCGCCTCATGGAAGAGTCGTGGCAGGTGTGTCCGGATTGCAGTTTCCTCTCTGAAAACTACAGGCGTCCTGGAAAGATCATGTGCATGATGGATTACAGCGGGGAAGTGAAAATGCTTTTCCACAGATATAAATTTACGAAAGATGCTGCACTCATGGAAGTGATTTCGATGTTTCTGAAATGCAGCTTCGGGGAATATGATATGTCCATACCTATTCCTGTCTCCCCGGCAAGAATGGAAGAACGGGGTTACAACCAGACTTCCATGGTGCTCGGTGCGGCAAAGGTCCCCTACCGGGATGTGCTGGTGACAGACAAAGCCGGACGCCAGTCGGAACTTGGCAAGTCGGCGCGTATGAACGGTCCCAATCCTTTTGATTTCAAGGCGGATTTTGATTCCGGGACACTTTCGGGGAAACAGATACTGGTCGTGGATGATATTTATACCACCGGCATTACGGTACATCAGGCGCTTGAGAGGTTATACACTGAGAATCCCGCTGCGGTCGATGTGTTAACGTTTTCAAAAGCCTGAATACTCTGATATAATATCAAGTAGGAAGTATAATGCATTGAAGGAGGGGTTTCACTATGATCAGATGTGAAATTCGTGGAGAGAACATTGAGGTAACTGATGCGATCAGAAGCCACATCGAGGAAAAAATCAGCAAGCTGGAACGCTACTTTACAAATGCTCCGAATACCCATGCGCACGTCAACATCAAGACGTATAACAACAGCCAGGGGAAGGTTGAAGTCACGATTCCCATGAAAAATCTGACGCTGAGAGCGGAAGAGAAGCACGATGATCTCTATGCGGCAGTTGACCTGATTGTGGGCAAACTGGAGAGACAGATCAGGAAATACAAGACGAAGATCAACCGCAAGTTAAAGGAGAAGAATCCGGAACAGGAGTTCTTTGCCAAACTCGAGATGGATGCGAATCATGAATTCAGAGGGGAAGAGGACGATGAGAACACAAATGAAAACTATATTGTGCGTTCTAAAAAATTCCAGCTGAAACCGATGGACTCTGAAGAGGCAGTATTGCAGATGAATATGCTGGGCCATGATTTCTTCGTCTTCAACGACAGGGAGACGGAAGGCACAAGCATTGTATATAAACGCAAGGACGGCAAATACGGACTCATCGAAACGAATTGATCAGAATGATATATTCATATTCCCAGTGAAAATGGGATGTTCTCCCCGGCTGCCGTCAGCCGGGGATTACTTGTGAAATTCCTTCAATGCTTACATATTTTATTTTAGGCTGTTTAGTGGTAATATAATGAGATGAATTCATAGTGACAGATATAATGAGGGAGAGAAATCCATGGGTATTTTGGACAAAGTCTTTGACGGTAATAAAAGGGAGCTGCGCTCCCTCCGGAAAATCGCTGAAAAGGTCGAGGACTATAAAGAAACAATGGCAGGCCTTGACGATGCATCCCTTCAGGGGAAAACGGATGAGTTTAAAGAAATGCTCGCCGGAGCGGAAGATGATAAAGCGGAAGAGAAAATGCTGGATCAGATTCTGCCCGAGGCTTTTGCCGTTGTCCGTGAAGCTTCAAAACGGACGCTCGGCCTGGAACCCTATCCTGTTCAGATAATGGGCGGGGCGGCGCTTCATAAAGGCGACATTTCCGAGATGAAAACAGGTGAAGGTAAGACACTGACCGCAACGATGCCGGTATATCTGAATGCATTGACGGGCAAAGGCGTCCATGTCATTACGGTCAACGAATACCTTTCTGCAACCCAGATGGAAGAAATGTCCGTGCTCTACAACTTCCTGAAACTGACAGTCGGTCTGAACCTCAATGCCAAGAACAGTGAAGAGAAACGGGAAGCGTATGCCGCGGATATTACGTATACGACGAACAATGAGCTCGGATTCGACTACCTCAGGGATAACATGGTTACTTATAAGAAAGACCGTGTCCTGAGGGGGCTCAACTATGCAATCATCGATGAAGTCGACTCCATCCTGATTGATGAAGCGCGTACACCGCTGATCATCTCAGGCAGGGCGAACCAGACGAACACCCAGTATATCCAGGCCAATCAATTCGTCAAGATGCTCAAGGAAGATGAGGATTTCACCTACGATATAAAAACGAAGAACATCCAGCTTAATGATGACGGTATGGAAAAAGCGGAGAAATGGTTCAAGGTGGATAATCTGTATGATGTGAAACACGTCAATCTGCTCCACCATATCAACCAGGCGTTAAAAGCACACTTCTCAATGCAGCGTGACACTGACTATGTCGTTGAAGAAGATAAAATCGTCATCGTCGACCAGTTCACAGGCCGTAAGATGAAAGGGCGCCGCTTCTCAGACGGGCTGCACCAGGCCATCGAGGCAAAAGAAGGTGTGGAAATCCAGAATGAATCCCGTACGATGGCATCCATCACATTCCAGAACTTCTTCAGGCAGTACAATAAACTCTCAGGCATGACCGGTACCGCCAAAACCGAGGAAGAGGAATTCATCAATATATATAACATGAAAGTGACTGTCATTCCGACGAATCTTCCAATCGCAAGAGAAGACAGGACGGATAAAATCTACTCGACCAAAGACATCAAGTTCAAGAACGTCGTTGATGAAGTTGTGGAACGGCACCGCAACGGCCAGCCGGTACTGATCGGAACAGTCGCGGTTGAAACAAGTGAATACATCGCGAATCTGCTCAGCAAAAAAGGCATCCGCCATAATGTGCTGAATGCCAAAAACCATGAAAGAGAAGCGGATATCATCATGAGTGCCGGTAAAAAGGGCGCGGTGACGATTGCCACGAACATGGCCGGACGCGGTACGGATATCAAACTTGGTGAAGGCGTCAAAGAAGCGGGCGGACTTGCTGTGATCGGTACGGAACGGCATGAATCCAGGCGTATTGATGATCAGCTCCGCGGCCGTGCAGGACGTCAGGGGGACGTCGGAGTCAGTACATTCTATCTTTCACTTGAAGACGACCTTATGAGACGTTTCGGCTCAGAACGCATGCAGGGCATGATGGGCCGTCTTGGAATGCAGGAAGAGGAGATCACATCAAAAATGATTTCAAAAGCGGTTGAATCTTCCCAGAAACGGGTTGAGGGGAACAACTTCGACTCACGTAAGAAACTGCTGGAATACGATGATGTGCTGAGACGTCAGCGTGAAATCATCTATGATGAACGCAATGACATCATCGATCAGGATGACGTAAGGGACCAGCTGATGGGCATGATAGAAGCATCTGTGGAACGCACGGTCAATTACTACATTCTGGATGATGACGAACTGATCGATTATGACCAGTTCATCAAGACGATCGAAGATATGTATCTCTCGGACGAATCAATTGAAGTGCCGGATGTGCGCGGCAGAGAGAACGACGAGATCATTGCACTCATCCTTGAAAAGGTGAACGCTGAACTGGAACGTAAAGAAGAAAAACTCACAAGTGAAAAGATGAGGCTGTTCGAGCGGATGATGATGCTCCGCACAATCGACCAGAAATGGGTGGAGCACATCGACAGCATGGATCAGCTGAGAACGGGGATCCATCTCCGTTCATACGGCCAGATCAATCCGCTGCGTGAGTATCAGAATGAAGGGCTGCAGATGTTTGAGGACATGCTTGTGGCAATTGAGGATGATACTGCGAAGTATGTGCTTAAGACTGAACTGAAATCCGATGAGGAAATCAAGCGTGAGCAGGTCATCAAGCAAAACGAAATGCAGACGGGCGATGGCAAGGAAAAAGTCAAAAAAGGTCCGGTTAAAAAAGAAATCAAAGTTGGGCGCAATGATCCCTGCCCGTGCGGCTCAGGTAAGAAATACAAAAACTGTCACGGACAATAACAGAAAGAAGGAAAATTTATGGAATTACACGAAATAAAAAATTTCGTCCAGGATATGCACGGTAAATTAGACGACTTCAGGGGGTCTCTTTGACTTAGAGGAAAAAGAGACTCAGATACGGGAGTATGAAGAACGCATGACAGATCCTGAGTTCTGGAACGATCAGGAAAAAGCGCAGGAAGTCATCGACAGCAACAATCATCTGAAGAAGATTGTGGAGGGTTTCCGGGATATTGAAGCGGATGTGGAGGAGATTGAAGTTTCCCATGAACTGCTGAAAGAGGAAAGCGATGCAGAAATGAGGGAAATGATCGAGCAGGATGTCAAAGAGACACAGAAGAAAATCGATGCATTCGAACTCAATATCCTGCTCGATGACGAGCATGACCATCTGAGCGCCATACTGGAACTCCATCCGGGTGCAGGCGGCACAGAATCCCAGGACTGGGCGGAAATGCTGCTCCGCATGTATCAGAGATATGCGGAAGGCCAGGGCTGGAAAGTTGAGACGATGGATTATCAATCCGGTGATGAAGCGGGTGTGAAAAGTGTGACGCTCTCCATCAGAGGTGTGAATGCATATGGAATGCTGAAAGCGGAAAAAGGCGTGCACCGTCTGGTCCGCATATCACCTTTCGATTCATCAGGCAGACGGCATACTTCATTCGTGTCATGTGAAGTTACACCGCAGTTTGACAACACAGAAATCCAGATCGAAGTGAAAACTGAAGATATTTCAATCGACACTTACCGCGCGAGCGGTGCCGGCGGGCAGCACGTCAATACGACAGACTCCGCCGTAAGGATTACGCACCATCCGACCGGCATTGTTGTAACCTGTCAAAACGAGCGTTCGCAGATCAAAAACCGTGAACAGGCGATGCATATGCTGAAATCCAAGCTCTATCAGAAAGAGCTCGAAGATCAGAAGGCGGAAATTGCAGCAATCAAAGGCGAACAGAAAGAAATCGGCTGGGGCAGCCAAATCCGCTCCTATGTATTCCACCCGTACTCAATGGTCAAAGACCACAGGACGAACTATGAGGTCGGAAACACGGATAAGGTCATGGACGGCGGACTGTCGCCGTTTATCGAATCCTATCTCAGAATGAATATGTAGTGTTGATAAATGATTTATGATGAAGGGCGGTTCTCCTGCGGGGAGCCGTCTTTTATTAATTTGTGACAAATATCCTGCGATTGTTTGAACGAGGTGGGATTCAGGGTATGTTAAATATGTAACAAAAAATATATATTTAAGTCGGGGGGCTTATTTATGAAAAAGTTCTGGTTACTTATGAGTTTTGCAGCAGTGCTTGTACTCGGCGCATGCGGCGGTGGCGGTGAAGGCGGCGAAGACGAATCCGATCAGCCGGCAGATGAAGGTGTGACGACAGAGGAGGAATCTTCTGAAGAGGGCAGTGAAGGCTCCGACAGTGCAGATGCAGGGGATGCCGAGCTTGCCAAACAGACATATGAGCAGAGCAACTGCATGAGCTGTCACGGTGAAGATCTCTCAGGCGGATCCGGTCCGGCGCTCACAAACGTGGGCAGTAAGCTTTCCGAAGATGAAATCCGCACTAAAATCGAAGAAGGCGGCGGCGGGATGCCGGCCGGCCTTGTAACAGATGAAGAGCAGCTTGATGCACTCGTTACATGGTTATCTTCCCAGACAGCAGAATAGATCAATTATGAATGAACGCAAAATCCTGATGGATTTTGCGTTTTTTATTTGCCCTGTCATTCAAAATGCGGGCATAGCGGTCAAATAAGCCTGTAATTTATTTAGCATTATATTCCATGTAATATGACACGCTGAAGGCAATAATCCCGTCACGGCGGACGTCTCGAGGGGTGTAAAAATAAACTTATATGTTACAAAGCGTATGCTGTCATTTCCTTTCGTTTACAAGTCAGTTACATCCCACAAAAAGAAGGGTTGTGTATGCTATAGTTTTGAACGTGGTCAGAGAGGCATGCACTTTGGCCGGCTTTACAACAAAATACTAAATTAAATAAAGAATATATAATTGCCCAATTAAGGGATAGAGAGACAAGACTTGGATTTTGGGTGCAGGGAAAAACAGGAGGATTCAATTATTATGAAGAAGACGTTGTTTTCATTAGCGACGGTCACAGCAATTACAGGAGTGGCAACAGGAAATGCAGAAGCGGGCGGATACAGCGAGGGTCAGGACAACACTGTAAACAATACGGAACAGGCAGCAGTTTCCTCAGTATCAAACTATGAGAGCCATTCATACTCCTATGATGAAAATGGATATACTTACTCGTACGGCAGCCAGACTTCAGAGGAAACGGCAGCAGAGACATCTTATGAAGCACCGGCAGTACAGGAGGAAACACCGGCAGTACAGGAATATGATGCACCGGCAGCCCCGGCGCCCCAGGCACCGGCGCCGGTTGATGAGGCGATATCTTCCGCTGCAAACTATTATGCCTACGGCGACTGCACGTGGCATGTATTTGAACGTCTCAGTGAGATGGGCAAATCTGTCAGCAGCAGCTTCGGCAATGCATCCAACTGGGATAATGCTGCATGGGGCGCGGGGATGACAGTGGACAATTCACCATCCGTCGGAGCAATCATGCAACTTGATCCAGGACAGGGCGGAGCCGGCAGCATGGGACATGTTGCTGTTGTCGAAGCTGTCAACGCTGATGGTTCCATACAGATTTCAGAAATGAACTGGAACGGCGGAATGGGTGTAGAATCAAACAGGACAGTAAGTGCGGCAGAAGTGTCGTCTTATGATTTCATACATTAAAATAATTTGAGCAGGCCGTCATCTCCACCTGATTGAGTGGGTGGCGGTTTTTTTCTGGCTTAGACTGGCCGGAAATAATAAATAATCCTTCCTTTTTGTCCAGGCACGGCCCCCCCTGGAACAGCTGAATACCCCGTAAATCCCCGGTTTACATAATGATTCAACTGTAACCTTTTTCTGCATATGTTCTGTGAAAAACACCACGTAAAACACTCTGTGGCCGGCATGCCGGGAGTTCAAGAATGCTAAATGGATAATCCCTTCTGTTACAGTATGTTTCAGTCATTTCTTTTATATTACAAGTGGATTACAAACGCCCAAATCATGTTTAAGGTGTGCTATAGTTTTGAACGTAGTCAAAAGGGCTTTTCCTTCAAGACTTTTTATAAACTTAACACCAATTAAATAATCAATATAAATTTTACCCAATTAAGGGACATAAAGAGAGACAAGAGTTGCATTTGGGTCTAGGAAAATTAGGAGGATTTTTTTATTATGAAGAAAACGTTATTGTCAGTTGCGACAGTTACAGCGCTAACAGGGATTGCGTCACACAATATTTCGGCGGCAGATTACACTGTAGAAAATGGAGATACTCTATGGGGCCTTGCCAATGAAAATGGTACTTCAGTTTCCAGCCTTAAAGAAGTAAACGGTCTTTCAAGCGATCTTATCTTCCCTGGAGATGTCATTGAACTGGGCGGAGAAAGCAACGAAGCACCTGCAGAAGAAGAGACGGCAAAAGAGAATGATGGTACATATGTAATTGAACCAGGCGACACTCTTTACGAAATCGGCCAGAAATTCGGCGTGGACTACAACCAGATCATGGAGTGGAATAATCTTTCTTCAGACATGATCTTTGCCGGTAAAACGCTTATCGTATCTGCAGATGCGGCTCCGGCGGCAGCTTCAGTAGAAGAAGCACCTCAGACTGAAGAGGCTCCTGCAGCTGAGGAAGCGCCTCAGGCAGAAGAAGAAACTGAGGATCAGAACACAGCTCAGGCAGCTGAAGTACAGGAAGCACCTGCAGTTGTCGAAGAAGACAACAGTGCAGATGAACAAGCTGCAGAGCAGCAGGCAGCAGAACAGCAAGCTGCGGAACAGCGTGCGGCTGAACAGGAAAGAATTGAACAGCGCGAAGCTGAACAGGCAGAAGCAGAGCAGGAAAAACAGGAAGCCCAGGCAGCTGCGCCACAGCAGACTTCCAATGTCAGCGGCGGTAATGCAGTATCAGTGGCCCAGTCCGTAGCAGCAGGAAAATCCTATGTGTACGGCGGCAACTCTGCATCAGCGGTAGATTGCTCAGCACTGACTCAGCAGTTCATGCAGGCCTACAAAGGCAAAACGATTCCAAGGACAGCTGCAGCTCAAAAAGCGGCTGGTACACCGACATCAAACCCGCAGCCGGGTGATCTTGTATTCTTCAACGGCGGATCCCACGTTGGAATCTACATCGGCAACGGCCAGATGATTGATGCACTCAACCCTTCCGAGGGCGTTGGTGAGCGTTCAGTGAGCTATGTACACGGTTCTGTAGACGGCTACTACACTTACTAATATAGGCACGAATATTAAAAGGGCATCCCGCGCACAATGCGGGATGTCTTTTTGTGTGTGAAAGACTGTATACTTCCCGTGCATGTGTTAAAATGGTTGAAATAATAGAGTTAGGTATGTTGTGTGTATGAAAAAGAAAAATATAATCATCATAATCTTACTTGCAGTATTCTTCATACTGGTCGGTGCAGGAATCGGCGCGGTCCTGAATGTTTCGGATGAACGCCTGCGGCAGCAGTCGCTCGAGACACTCCAAAACTCCGAAGGCCGGGACAACCACCATGCAGTGGGGCGGAATATCATGGACGAGGCATTTACCGGCATAATGAACGACGATGAAGCATTGCGGGATATCATCACCTCCAATGAAGTGACAGTCGTCAATTTCTTCGCCTCGTGGTGTGATCCGTGCCGCCGTGAAACACCGGAGCTGATTGATTATCAGGCGGACCACAGCGGGGAATCACTGGATGTGGTCGGCGTCAACATCGATGATAATCCAAAGAACCGGGATGAATTCCTTGAAGAGTTCGGAGTGACATATCCGGTGTTCGAGTTTGAAGATGAATCTGCGGCAATTGAATCTTATAAGATCCACCTGATGCCGACGACATTTTTCGTTGACAGCGAAGGGACAATCGTCCGCGCTTATATCGGGGAAGTCGGAACAGACCTGATAGACAGTTATGTTAACTACGTGAAGGAGGAGTCCTAATGGGAGTACATCAATATTTTAAGAGTCTGAATGATCTGGAGAAGCTGATACGCTGTCCGGGCAAATTCAAGTATCAGGAGCACAATGTTGCTGCGCATTCCTTTAAAGTGACAAAGATTGCCCAGTACTTGGGGACGGTCGAAGAATACCACGGCAATGAGGTCAACTGGAAAGATCTTTATGAGAAAGCACTCAATCATGATTACCCCGAGATCTTTACAGGGGATATCAAGACCCCTGTGAAATATGCATCGGGTGAACTCAATATGCTTTTCATGGAAGTGGAGGAGACGATGACCTCCCGCTTCATCGAAGAGGAATTCCCCGAGCAGTATCAGGAAATCTACAAACGCCGGCTGAAGGAAGGGAAGGACGGGACACTGGAAGGGCAGATCCTTTCTGTGGCGGATAAGATCGACCTCCTGTATGAATCATTCGGAGAGATACAAAAGCGGAATCCGGAACCTTTATTCTTTGAAATATATGAAATGTCGCTCGTGACCATCAAGAAATTCTCACACCTTTCCTGTGTGCAGGATTTCCTGGAAAACATCCTTTCCGATATGCTGAAGGAACGCTTCATACCGAGGACGGAACTTATGGAAATTACTGAATCTATAATGGACAAGGAGATTTAGACCCTGTGGAGATTTACTGGTATATGATGGCCATGGCCGTACCGGCTGTGACCGTAGTGTTTTTCACTCGTATGACCCGAAACAAATACGTTGCCGTAATATTGACATTCATCATATTCGGGGTTTCCATATACCGGGGATTCTACCATTCGGAATGGGTGATTTTCATCGATGCAATGTCAATCGTCATCGGATACATGCTTGTAGAACTATATAATCTGGATAAAGTGGAAGATGAGTAGAAATAACCGAACAAATGTTTGTTATTTCTATTTTTTATTTGATAGAATAATATAGTACAAAAAATAATGGGGGAAGAGAATATGGCACAATTTGAACTCGTCTCTAAATTCGAACCCGCAGGGGATCAGCCAAAAGCAATCAAGGAATTGACCGAACAGATACGTTCCGGCAACCGGCACCAGACTTTGCTTGGTGCGACAGGCACCGGTAAGACATATACGATGAGCCAGGTAATCAGGGAAATCGGCAAGCCGACTCTGATCATCGCTCACAACAAGACGCTGGCAGGACAATTGTACAGCGAATTCAAGGAATTTTTTCCGAACAACAGGGTAGAGTACTTTGTAAGTTATTATGATTACTACCAGCCGGAAGCGTATGTTCCGCAGACCGATACATTCATTGAGAAGGACGCGCAGATCAATGAGGAGATTGATAAGCTGAGGCACTCTGCGACGAGTGCCCTCTTTGAGAGGGATGACGTGATCATCATTTCATCCGTCAGCTGTATCTACGGCCTCGGTAATCCGGAAGAATACAGGGATATGGTCGTGAGTACACGTGTCGGCATGCAGATGGACCGCAATGAATTTCTGCGCAAACTTGTCGACATCCAGTATACCCGCAACGATATCGATTTTAAGCGGGGGACTTTCAGAGTCCGCGGGGATATCGTCGAAGTGTTTCCTGCTTCACAGGATGAACAGTGTATCCGGGTGGAATTCTTCGGGGATGAAATTGACCGCATCCGGGAGATCAACTACCTTACGGGTGAAGTGCTGGTTGAACGCGAACACACTGCAATCTTCCCGGCATCCCACTTCGTCACGCGTGAAGAGAAGATGAAGGTGGCAATCGAACGCATCGAAAAGGAACTGGAAGAACAGCTTGAAAAACTGCGTGAGGACAATAAACTGCTGGAAGCCCAAAGGCTTGAACAGCGCACAAACTATGACCTTGAGATGATGAGGGAAATGGGTTTTTGTTCAGGCATCGAGAACTATTCGGTCCACCTGACACTAAGGCCCATGGGATCCACGCCTTACACACTGCTCGACTATTTCGATGATTTTCTCATCATGATCGATGAATCGCACGTAACGCTGCCGCAGGTCAGAGGAATGTACAACGGTGACCAGGCGAGGAAGAAAGTGCTCGTCGACCACGGATTCAGACTGCCGAGTGCACTGGATAACCGTCCGCTTCAATTCGGGGAATTCGAATCGAAGGCGCAGCAGCTGCTCTATGTATCCGCGACGCCGGGACCCTACGAAATGGAACATACCGAGAAAATGGTCGAGCAGATCATCCGTCCGACGGGACTCCTGGATCCGGTCATCGAGGTGAGACCTTCCGAGCATCAGATTGATGACCTTCTTGAGGAGATCGTTGCACGCAGCGAACGGAATGAGCGTGTACTGATCACCACTCTGACGAAGAGAATGTCTGAAGATCTGACGGATTATCTGAAGGAGGCGGGAGTGAAGGTGCAGTACCTGCACTCCGAGATAAAAACTCTTGAACGGATTGAAATCATCCGCGACCTGCGCATGGGGACATTCGATGTGCTTGTCGGCATCAACCTGCTTCGGGAAGGACTCGATATTCCGGAAGTCTCACTCGTCGCGATACTGGATGCGGACAAGGAAGGTTTCCTCCGCTCGAGCCGGTCACTTGTACAGACCATCGGCCGTGCAGCGCGTAACAGTGAAGGCAGGGTGATCATGTATGCGGATAAGATTACGGATTCCATGCGTTATGCTCTGGATGAAACACAGCGCCGCCGTGAAACCCAGATGGCGTTCAACGAAGCGCACGACATCACACCGACAACGATATCGAAGGAAATCCGTGATTCGATCAGCGCTGAAATCGAGATCAAAGAGGATGCGCATAAAGAGAACAGGAAACAGGCGAAGAAGATGACGAAGAAAGAACGGGAGAAAACCATCAGCCAGCTGGAGAAAGACATGAAACAGGCGGCGAAAGATCTAGACTTCGAAACGGCATCGGAACTGAGAGATGCTTTATTCGAACTGAAAGCAGAAGGGTGATTCAATCGTGAGAAATACACATATAAGCATTAGAGGTGCAAGACAGCACAATTTAAAAGACATAAATGTGGATATTCCGAGGGATAAGCTGATCGTCATGACCGGCCTGTCCGGTTCCGGCAAGTCTTCGCTCGCCTTTGATACGATTTATGCAGAAGGGCAGCGCCGCTATGTGGAGTCGCTCAGTGCATATGCCAGGCAGTTTCTCGGCAATATGGAGAAGCCTGATGTTGATTCCATCGAGGGGCTCTCGCCCGCGATTTCCATAGATCAGAAGACGACGAGCAACAATCCCCGCTCCACTGTGTCCACAATTACGGAGATATATGATTATCTGCGTCTGCTTTATGCACGCGCGGGTACACCATACTGCCCGATCCACGGGGTGGAAATTACATCGCAGACCATCCAGGAGATGGTCGACCGTGTAATGGCACTCCCCGAGCGTACAAAGATCCAGCTTTTTGCACCGATTATCCGCGGCAAGAAAGGCATGCATGAAAAACTGCTCGAAGACCTGGGGAAAGAAGGCTATGCCCGCGTTGTCGTAGACGGTGAAATGCATGATATAGAATCGGTGCCGGAGATGAATAAAAATAAAAAGCACGATATCGATGTCGTCATCGACCGGCTGGCGGTACGCGAAGGTGTAGAGGCGCGCCTCAGTGATTCCCTTCAGACGACGCTTGAAAAAGGGAACGGCAACGTCGTCGTCAACGTGATCGGGGGCGAAGATCTGCATTTCTCGGAAAACTTTTCCTGTCCGGAATGCGGATTTACGATTTCCGAGATGGAACCGAGACTGTTCTCCTTCAACGCCCCGTACGGGGCATGTCCGGATTGTGACGGACTCGGCATGAAGATGGCCGTGGACGAGCGCCTGGTCGTGCCGGATCCCGGACTTACTCTCGGGGAAGGCGCGCTCCAGCCGTGGGAACCGATCAGTTCCAATTACTATCCGACGCTGCTGCGCCAGACATGTGAACATTTCAAAATATCGATGGATGTACCCTTCGAAGATCTGCCGGCGGCGGACAGGAAGCTTGTGCTGTTCGGTTCAAAAGGTGAAACTGTGGATTATGTCTTCAAACAGGACAATGGTGTAACCAGACGCAGGACGATGCCGTACGAAGGTATCATCAATAATATCGAACGCAGGTACAGGGAAAGCCCTTCTGACTATACAAGGGATGCAATGAGCAGATATATGCGCGAAATTACATGTAAGACATGTAACGGCTACAGGCTCAATGAAGAGGCGAAAGCCGTGAAAGTCGACGGCAGACATGTGGGTGAAGCGGTAGACCAGTCCGTGAAAGAGGCACTGGATTTCTTCGGGACACTGACCCTGTCCGAACAGAACACCCAGATCGCAGCGCCGATCCTGAAGGAAATCAACGAACGGCTGCTGTTTTTATTCAACGTGGGGCTTGATTATCTGACACTGAACCGCAGAAGCGGGACGCTCTCAGGCGGTGAGGCACAGAGGATCAGGCTGGCAACACAGATCGGTTCCCGGCTCTCCGGCGTCCTCTATATACTGGATGAGCCCTCGATCGGTCTTCACCAGCGGGATAATGACCGTCTGATCGGAACATTGCAGAGCATGCGTGACATCGGCAACACTCTGATCGTCGTGGAGCATGATGAAGATACGATGCTTGCCAGTGACTACCTCATTGACATCGGGCCCGGTGCCGGCGAACACGGGGGACAGATCATTTCCCAGGGGACGCCGGAGGAAGTGATGCAGGATGAGAATTCCATCACAGGACAGTATCTGAGCGGAAAGCGGCAGATTCCGCTTCCCGGCGAATACAGGAAACCTGACATGTCCCGGGCGCTCGAAATACGTGGGGCAAAAGAAAACAACCTTAAAAATGTGAACGTCAAAGTGCCGCTGTCCGTACTGAATGTCGTGACCGGTGTATCCGGCTCGGGGAAAAGTACGCTGATCAACGAGATCCTCTACAAAGGACTTCACACCGGCCTCTATAAGTCCAAGCAGATTCCCGGCAAACACAGGGAAATCAAGGGTGCGGAAAATATAGAGAAGATCATAGACATCGACCAGTCACCGATCGGCAGGACACCCCGGAGCAACCCGGCGACATATACCGGTGTCTTTGACAATATACGTGATGTATTCGCACAGACGAATGAAGCAAAGGTCCGCGGCTATCAGAAGGGCCGCTTCAGCTTCAACGTCAAAGGCGGGCGCTGTGAAGCCTGCAAGGGCGACGGCATCATAAAGATTGAAATGCATTTCCTTCCGGATGTGTTCGTACCATGTGAAGTATGCGACGGAAAACGTTATAATAGAGAGACACTGGAAGTGACATACAAGGACAAGAGCATTGCAGATGTTTTGGCGATGACTGTCGAGGAGGCATACTACTTCTTCGAAAATCTGCCTAAGATCAAACGCAAAGTCAAAACATTGATGGATGTCGGCCTGGGTTATGTAAAACTCGGCCAGCCGGCAACGACACTTTCCGGTGGTGAGGCGCAGCGTGTCAAGCTTGCCTCGGAACTGCACAAACGCTCGGACGGCAAATCGCTGTATATCCTGGATGAGCCGACCACGGGTCTTCATTCAGAGGATATCCGCAAGCTCATCGATGTCATCCAGCGGCTCGTGGACAACGGGGATACGGTCATAGTCATTGAACACAATCTCGATGTGATCAAAGTGGCGGACCATATCATCGATCTCGGACCGGAAGGCGGCGACGGCGGCGGTACGATCGTCGTAAGCGGCACGGTGCAGGATGTAATGGAAGAATCCCGCAGCTACACAGGCGCGCACCTAAAAAAATGGTTGGAACGCAACCATCAGGAGGATTGAAATGGACAATAAAGACCGCATTTTAAAAATGCTCGAAGAAGGAAAAATCACTTCTGAAGAGGCGATCAGACTCATGGAAGCGATGGAATCCAAAGAAAGCGATGCATCGGAGAGCAAACGCAGCAGCCATTCGGATGAACAGAACCGTCAGCAGAACCGGCACAGTCAGCAGGAGAGGCAGAGCGGAAAATCCTCAGGCAACTTTGCAGGCGCAGGCGAAGCCTGGGACCAGTTTGTCGGGGAATTCCAGAAGATAGTCAATCCTGAAAAAGCGAATGAAACGTACAGCAATGTTAAAAGTAAATTTGAGAACCAGAAATATGCATCCCAGGTGTTCGGTTCGCTTGAGAAGGCATTTGACAGTGTCAAAAATTCCAACATCGATTCCATGTTCTCGGCCGGCGCCAAAAACCGTCTGATAGAAACCATTGATGAAGACTTCTCCAATATCTCCGTGGACATCACCAACGGTAACGTTGTCATCGTGCCGACAGACAGGGTGACGACGGCAAAATTTGAAGTGACATCCTTCTACCGCAAACTCGATAAGAAGCGGAACTACTTCCAGGACATCATCTGTGAAGTGAAGAACGGAGAGCTGATGATCGTCTCCGACATCCGCACTGCACGTGTGAACGTCGAACTGCAGGTCAATCCCTCCATCGTCAACCGGCTGATCGTCTCCAGTTCAAACGGCAATGTGACGATAGAGAACGAGGAACTAAGCGACCTCACGGTAGACATACTGAACGGGAACATAACGCTTGAGAATGTTTCTGCAAACAGTGCATTCACAAGGACTTCACGCGGGAATATTACAGTCGGCGGCGGTGGATACGGTGCGCTGGAACTCATTTCGATGGTCGGCACCGTGAATACCGACAGGCTGAATGCCAAGGATCTGACAGTATCATCCAACGGCTCCGTCAACCTGTCATTGAAGGAAGAGACCGAATCTGCATCGATCAACACGAATATGGGCAGCATCAATATCAGCGTGCCGCAGGGCCGCGCCCTCGAAGGCAGGATCAGTACGGTTGTAGGACAGCTGAACTATCCGCCGGATATCAATGTAAGATTCATGAAACAGCAGGATATCGGCTTAAAAGAACTGATGCTCGTAAATGATACGGATGAAAGAGGACTTATTCTGGAAGTCGGTACGAAATTCGGCAGTGTGACGCTGCACCGCCACTAATTGAAAAGACAGCAGCAGAGCCCGGCCGGCAGGAATTGCTGGCCGGGTTTTCATTTTGAGTTGCAGGAGCGTGGTGTCGTAGGTCTGACACATACATTAAATTATCATTTCAATAAACCCCGAATGATTGAAAATGAACAAGTGTTTCTTTATAGTTGAATTATTAAATAGCCGAGGTGACGATATGCTCACAGTAGAAGCATTGGTAGATAAATTCGACCTGACGGTCAAAGCTGGAAATGACGGTCTCGACAATGAGATTGTAAATATAGATGTCTCACGTCCGGGTCTCGAAGTGGCGGGATATTTTTCACACTATTCCTCCGACCGGGTCCAGGTGCTGGGAATGAGTGAAACTTCCTTTTTTGAAAGGATGCTGACGGATGAAGAGCGTGAGGACCGCTGCAAGCGCCTCTGCCGCAGGGAAACGCCATGCATCATCATTACGCGTGGGCTGTATGCACCGCTTGAATTGATTGAAGCGTGCAACCTGACGCACACCCCCCTGCTCATCACAGAGGACAGTACGACAAACTTCATAGGCAGAGTTTCCAATTTCCTGGAGAAGGCGCTGGCGCCTGAAACGAACATGCACGGTGTGCTGGTCGACATCTACGGCATCGGCGTGCTGATTACGGGCGAGAGCGGTGTCGGTAAAAGTGAGACGGCACTGGAACTCGTGAAAAACGGTCACAGGCTGGTTGCCGATGACAATGTGGAAATCAAACAGGTCAGCAAAAATGTCCTGATGGGCTCCGCACCCTCACTGATCAGGAACCTGCTTGAAATCCGGGGCCTGGGCATCATCAATGTCATGACATTGTTCGGCGCGGGGAGCATCCTCGAAGAAAAACGTGTCATGCTGAATGTCAATCTTGAACCATGGGAAGCGAATAAGACGTATGAACGCCTCGGCCTCGATCAGAAGAAGATCAGGATACTGGATACGGAAATAGATCAGAAGACAATACCGATCCGTCCGGGACGGAGTCTCGCCGGCATCATCGAAGTGGCTGCTATGAACCATCGTATGCACTATATGGGATACAATGCCGCTGAGGAGTTCAATGACCGGCTGAATGCACAGATTATGGCAGGCGGAGGGAACAACAATGATATTTAGCACACCGCCGCTCAATCCGGTCGCGCTGGATCTGGGGCCGCTTGAAATACACTGGTACGGCATCATCATTGCAGCCGGTATGCTGCTCGGATTCTATATCGCAAACCGTGAAGCCGACAGGCGCGGCCTCCCCGAAGGCATGTTCATGGATCTGATGTTCTACATCATCATTTTTTCAATCATCGGGGCAAGGCTCTATTATGTAGTATTCCAATGGGAATACTACAGCCGGAACCTGGTCGACATCATCATGATCAATGAGGGCGGCATGGCAATTCACGGCGGTCTGATCGGCGGATTCCTGGCCGGCTTCATATTCTGCCGCGTGAAAGGATACAGCTTCTTCCAGGTTGCGGATATCGCGGCGCCCAGTCTGATCCTCGGCCAGGCGATCGGCCGGTGGGGCAATTTCATGAACCAGGAGGCGCACGGCGGTGAAGTGACGCGCGGGTTCCTGGAATCGCTGAAACTGCCTGAATTCATCATCAACCAGATGTATATCGACGGTGCCTATTATCATCCGACATTCCTCTACGAATCCCTTTGGAATCTCCTCGGGTTCGTCATACTGATGCTGCTGCGTCCGAAATTGAAGATCGGCCAGACGATGCTGCTTTATCTTATCTATTATTCAGCCGGCAGATTCTTCATTGAAGGCATGAGGACGGACAGTCTGATGATCGGGGATGTCCTCCGGACTGCACAGGTCATTTCAATCGTTCTCATTGCCGCTGCAGTCGTCATCTGGATCTACAGGGAGATGAAGTATGATCTGCCGAAGTACGGTAATGTCCACGGAATCTACGGGAAGGCCGGCCGTACCGGAAAGCAGAGAGGCGGACAGAGTGCACCCTCTCAAAAGGTGAAAAACAGGAATCAGAAAAACAGCAATCAGAATAACAGGAACAAAAAGAATAAAAACCGTAAAAAAGGAAGATAGCTCATGAGAAGGCTCGATGTCAGAAAAGCAGGCAGGATCAATCCGCTGTGGAATATGTACAAGACCATTTCCAGGTTCAAAGTGATCAAAAACTTCATATTCATCGAAATCGGGCGCTATGCACCTTCCACCAGGATAAAGCACACTCTCTACCGGAAAATGCTCGGGATGAAACTTGGGAGTAACGTGTCGCTTGCATTCAGGGCAATGCCGGATCTCATGTATCCGGAGCGCATCCATATTGGCAAAAATAGTATAATCGGGTATAATACAGTAATATTGACCCACGAATATCTGGTTGACGAATACCGCATAGGTGATGTCAGAATCGGCCATGATACGATGGTGGGTGCGAACGTGACGATTCTGCCGGGTGTGGTGATTGGAAATCACGCGGTTGTCGGTGCAGGGAGCGTCGTTTCAAAAGATGTCCCCGACCATTCAATCTGCTACGGGAACCCGCTTGTAATAAGGAGCAGGAATGATGAATGACAATAGGAAAGTGATCCCCTTCAACCAGAATGGTGAATTCCATTTCAATCAGGGGATGAAGAAATCAGGACAAAATAATAAACATGATGCTCTGAGGAGTTTCCAGAAAGCGATCGAACTCGAAGGGAACAACCTTGCGTATCTTTCCCAGTATGCCTACTTGCTTGCCGAAGTCGGCCGCGGGGCGGAAGCGGAACATATTCTAATCAATGAGTTCATTCAGCATCAGTACGATGCTGAATTTTATTTTATATTGAGCCAGCTGTTCATCATCATGAATGACCCGAACAAGGCGTTCCTCTTCGGTGTGCAGTATGTGAAGCATGAGCCGGACTCCGGATACGACGAGGAGCTCGAAAACATGTTTGAGGTGAGCATTGATGATGAGGACGAGGTGGAGAAGGAAGCGGACCGTTTTACCGGCCAGCACCTGTTCCAGCATCTTTTCATGAATGCCCGCATCGAGGAGGCATTGGAATACCTCGCCTCCATACCGGTTGAAATCCAGGAAGAGCGGGAGTTCAGGAACCTGAAGGCGATGGGGTCTTTATTCCTTAACAGGTATGAAGAAGCACATGTGCTTCTTGAGCAGCTGCTGAAAGAAGACCAGACGGATATGCATGCACTGAGCCATATGACACTGCTCTATTACCATACGGGTGAGCAGCAGAAGTACCGTGATTATCTGAAGAAGATGGAAGTGGTGCAGCCGCTCGATGACGATGCGCGGTTCAAGGTGGGGCTGGTGCTGAACTTCCTGAAGAAATACGCGCGTTCCTATGAGCTGCTGTTCCCGCTGTATAAGAAACAGGCATTCGTCAGCTTCCAGCTGCTGCATGCGCTGAGTCACTCGAGCTACCATATGGGAGACCGGGCGGAAGCGGAGATGTTCTGGGAGAAGATGCAGTTATTCCACAAAGTGGATGAATCCTACAGCCCGTGGAAAAAGGACGAGGCGGCACAAAAGATCACCCGTCTGGAAACGAAGTATTTGAAAGATGATGACGGATACAGGCGTCTGCTCGGTATATACAGAATATATAATGTGGAGCCGCGTGATGCGATTCTCGGGCATGATGTGTGGGAAACGATCGAGTCGATGGAGGATTATGAAAAACTGTATATCTCCTACCTGTTCCAGGGTCTGAACCTTGTCAGGCTCGGCCGTATGCATAAGGGACTCGAAGCGCTCAGGGAAGCAGGCTTTTCTGATGAGGAGGACCAGCTGGCATGGATTGAAACCTTCCATGATCTGTATGACAAAAAGGAAGATGTCGAAGATACCGGCGCACTCGCTGCGGCGACTATGCATTTCCATAAAAGAGGCAGGAAGATTACGAAGAAAGCACTGGTGGAAAAGTTCGATACGAGCATGTACCGTTTGAACAAGGCGATAGAGAAAATTGAGCACATTTGATGAAATATTGCACGCCACCATTTATAATATGTAAGAATGATTATGAGGTAAAGGAGTAATTATCATGGCTGAAGAAACAATTTATGATGTAGTCATCATAGGTGCCGGCCCTGCGGGAATGACGGCTGCGGTATACGCTTCCCGTGCAAATCTGAAGACTGTAATGCTGGAGCGCGGAATGCCGGGCGGACAGATGGCGAATACCGAAGAAGTCGAAAACTTCCCCGGATTCGATTTTATAACAGGACCGGAACTCTCGACTAAAATGTTTGAACACTCACAGAAATTTGGTGCGGAATATAAATATGGTGATATCAAATCCGTTGAAATCGACGGGGATATCAAAATCCTGAAAACGAGTTCTGAGGATATCAGGACAAAAACAGTAATCATCGCGACGGGCGCGGAATATAAGAAGGTCGGCGTCGAAGGCGAAGATACACTCGGCGGACGCGGTGTAAGCTACTGTGCAGTATGTGACGGTGCGTTCTTCAAGGAAAAAGAACTTGTCGTCATCGGCGGCGGTGATTCTGCAGTCGAAGAGGGTGTATTCCTCACCAAATTCGCAAGCAAAGTGACGATCGTCCACAGAAGAGACGAACTGAGGGCCCAGAAGATCCTTCAGGACCGTGCATTCAAAAACGATAAGATTGAATTCATCTGGGATACGGAAATCCAGGGGATCAACGGCGACAGCAGAGTGGAAAGTGTCACACTGCTCAATAAGAAAGACGGCTCGATCTATGATTATGAAGCTGACGGCGTATTCGTCTATGTCGGCATGAAACCACTCACGGCACCGTTCGAATCCCTGGGCATTCTGAATGACCTTGGATATGTCGATGCGGACGATGAGATGGAAACAGCAATACCGGGCATTTTTGCAGCAGGCGATGTCCGTGATAAAACGCTCCGTCAGATTGTGACAGCAACAGGAGACGGCAGTATCGCGGCGCAGAACGCCCAGCATTATATTGAAAAGCTTGCAGATATGCAGGAATCCAAATAGCATTTCTCAGACCTTCCGGCCGCTTTTCCGGAGGGTCTTTATTATGCATGATTTGAGCCGTTCCGTTGAAAACAAGGATTGCGGATAGTATCATAATATATTGCTATAATCTTTTTAAATTACAAGAATTAGTGTAAAGTAGCCTTAAGAATATCAGGAGGGTGTGGGGCGAGTGAAAGAATTGAAAATTTTAACCGGCATGAGCGGCGCAGGAAAATCCGTCGGTATCCAGGCGCTGGAGGATATGGGGTATTTCTGTATCGATAATCTGCCGCCTATCCTGCTGCCGAAAGTAGTGGAGCTGATGGAGACGGCCGACGGCCATATGTCCAGGGTGGCACTTGGAATCGACCTCCGCGGCAAGGAGTTTTTTGAAAGTCTGATTTCCGAGATTGAAGAACTGCGGGACAATAATGAAATTGCCCTGGAAATCATCTTCATCGATGCTTCGGATGAAACTCTGGTGAGCAGATACAAGGAAACACGCCGGGCGCACCCGATTGATAATACATTGAATGTGCTTGATGCCATTCATGTCGAACGCGGCCTCCTGTCTGAACTGAAAGGCCGTGCCAATAAGATCATCGACACTTCGGAAGCGACCGAAAAGGAACTGAGGAATAAAATATTCGAGCATGGAAGCGGGGAGAACCAGTCGCCGTTTAACGTCAACATAATGAGTTTCGGCTTTAAACATGGCATCCCGATCGATGCGGACCTTGTATTCGATGTGCGTTTTCTGCCAAATCCGCATTATGTGGATGATCTGAAGCCGCTTACGGGATTGGATAAGCCGGTCTCGGACTATGTGATGAAATGGAAGGAAACCCGGACGTTCTATGGAAAACTGCTCGATCTGCTGAAATATATGCTGCCGCAGTTCATGAAGGAAGGCAAGTCCCAGGTTGTAATTGCCATCGGTTGCACAGGGGGACAGCACCGTTCAGTCACTCTTGCTGAACAGCTTGCCAAAGACCTTTCGGAACCTTTCGATTTCAAGATGAAGGCGGTGCACCGGGATGCACCGGTCGAAAGCAAATCTTATGAAGAAGATTAAAATCACCCTGGTCGGTGGCGGCACGGGGCTCAGTGTACTGGCAAGAGGGCTCAGACAGTATCCTGTGGACATTTCAGCGATTGTTTCGGTGGCGGATGACGGCGGTTCGACGGGCATCATCCGTGACCAGATCGACATGCCTGCACCGGGGGACATCAGAAACGTAATGAGCGCCCTGAGTGATGTGGAGACGAAACTGGAAAATCTGTTTACATACAGATTCAATAAAGATGCGCTCGGCGGACATGCGCTCGGCAACCTCATGCTTGCGGCAATGTATGACATGACCGGTGATTTTGCCGTGGCTGTAGAGGAACTGAGTAAGATCCTGAACGTAAAAGGCACGGTGATTCCTTCGACGAACATCAGTCCGAAGCTTGCTGCACGTATGAAAGACAACTCTATCATCGTCGGCGAGAGCTACATTCCGGAAGTGCAGCAGAAAATAGAGGAAGTATATCTGATTCCGAACGACACGGTCGCGACACCGGAAGCGATCGAGGCCGTCGAAGAATCGGATGTCGTCGTTTTCGGACCGGGCAGTCTGTACACGAGCATCATACCGAATCTGATCCCTTCAGGAATGAAAGAGGCGATCATCAATTCGAGAGGTGTAAAAGTATATGTATCAAACATCATGACACAGGTGGGGGAAACGGTGGATTACACGGCCGCAGACCATCTCGAAGCGATCAATTTCCACATGGGCGCGCGGGTGATGGATTTCATCATACTTAATGAACAGAACATCAAAGGCCGGATTTCCGACTATTACGACAGGAACGGCATGACTGTGGTGGACAGCGATGCGCGGCGCCTTAAAAAGATGGGCGTTGAAATCATCACGGATTACCGGCTTGTCCATATCGACGATCAGGGTGCGGTACGACATAATAACAAAGTGCTTGCGGAGAAGATCTATGACATCGCTCTGAAGGAGATCAGCACTTTGCAGTACAGGAAATAAGACAATATTTAAGGGCGTGATTGCATGTCATTTGCTTCAGAGATGAAAAGCGAATTGACAAGGATCGAAGTGGATACGTGCTGCATGAAAAGTGAGCTTTCCGCACTGATCAAAATGAACGGGGTGCTCAGTCATTTCGACGGGGACTGGATCATCAATATCCAGACCGAAAATGCTGCGATTGCGAGGAGGATCTTCAGTCTGATCAAGAAGGTATACGGAGTGGAGATTGAACTGCTTGTGCGCAGGAAGATGAAGTTGAAGAAGAACAACGTCTATATCAGCCGGATTAAAAATGACAGCAGACTGGTTCTGGAAGATCTCAATATCATGAAAGACGGTATCATCTCACATGAAATCAGCGATGAGATCAAGACGAAGGAATGCTGTATCAGGAGCTACCTCCGCGGGGCATTCCTCGCCGGCGGATCCGTTAACAATCCTGAAACGTCGGCATATCATCTGGAAATCTTTTCATTGTATGAAGAACACGCAGAGAGTCTGGCAGAGCTGATGAACGGCTATGAATTGAATGCCAAGTATATCGAACGGAAACGCGGATTCATAACGTATTTGAAAGAGGCGGAGAAGATAGCGGAATTCCTCAGCCTGATCGGCGGTTACCAGGCCCTCCTTAAATTCGAGGATATCCGAATCGTGCGTGATATGCGCAACTCGGTGAACCGCTTGGTCAACTGCGAAACGGCCAATCTGAATAAAACCATCGGTGCCGCGATGCGCCAGGTGGAGAATATCCAGTTCATAGATTCGGAAATCGGACTGGATGAACTGCCTGACCGTCTCAGGGAAATAGCCAGACTCAGAGTGGAGCATCAGGAAGTTTCCTTAAAAGAGCTCGGAGAGATGATGTCTACGGGCGCAATTTCCAAGTCAGGGGTCAATCACCGCCTGAGGAAACTCGATAAAATTGCCGAGAAATTGAGAAACGGTGAAGCAGTCACATTTTAATGATGACAGAAAGAAGCACCGGTTCCGGGACATGGAAATTTTGTCCGGAGCCGGTGCTTCTTTCCTGCGATTAGTATGTTTATTATTTCTTGGATTTCTCTTCCGGTTCGAACAGATCTTCAAGCGCAATTTCCAGAGTCGGGAATATGAACTTGAAATCATGTTTCATCAGGACTTCAGGCACAACGTACTGCCCTTTGAGTACAAGGATGGATTGTTCACCCAGAACTTTTTCAAGCAGGAATCCCGGTGTCTTGAAAAAGTTCGGTTTGCCGAGTGCGGCAGCCAGATAGATGGAGAATTGCTTCTGCCTGTGCGGCATCGGTGCGGTCATGTTCACGGGACCGGAAATCTCTTCGTTAACACCGGCGAAAAGGAGTGCATTAAGCAGATCGTCGATATGAATCCAGCTGTACCACTGATCACCGCTGCCAAGCCTTCCGCCTGCTCCTAACTTATATGGAAGGACCATCTTCGGCAGGGCGCCATTCTCCGCATCCAAAATCAGTCCGAATCTTGCACATACTACACGGACCCCGTGTTCAGATGCTTTTTTTGCTTCCCTTTCCCATGCTGTGACCACAGAGGACAGGAAATCATGCGGTGCGAATGTATCATTCTCATCGAACCGTGCGCTTTTACTTACAGGATAATAGCCGATTGCGCTTGCATTCACCAAAGTGGATGGTGTGATTTCAGTTTTCGCAATCCATTTATTCAACATGCGCGTGACATCAATCCTTGAATCGAATATTTCCTCCTTGTACTCATCAGTCCATTTATCCTGCAGAGATGCACCTGCAAAATTATAGATGATATCAACCTTTTTCGGCATTTCATTCATCCATGTAAAATCATCCGGGTTATCCGGATTGTACTTGATATAATGTAAATAAGGATGTTCGGAATAGTGCTCGCTTCTTGAGAGGATGTAGACGTGGTCATGCTCCTCCTTAAGAATTTCAGCGAGTTTTCCACCGATGAATCCAGTACCGCCAGTAATAAGTACGTTCATATTAAAACGCCTCCTCACTACATTATAACCCGGTTGGTAAACTCGTAATCAGAAAACAGAGAAATTTTTTTGGGAGCGGGTGCGTGCGGAGGGCGTTAAATGGTGTTATCGGCCTCGGCAGCACAAACGGAGACCGACAAACTGTTTTATCGGCCGCCGTTCTCATATTCTTCCAATCTGACATCATCCAACAAAATAAAAAAAGCAGAATCCCATTTTTGGGATTCTGCTTTCGCCGGCTGGGAATTATTTGTTGTCCAGTTTTTCCGGTTCCATTACTTCATCGACAAGGCCGTATTCTTTTGCTTCTTCTGCTGTCATGAAGTTGTCGCGGTCAGTGTCTTTTTCGATTTTGTCATATGGCTGTCCTGTGCGCTCTGCAAGGATCTTGTTGAGTTTTTCGCGTGTTCTGAGGATGTGTTTTGCAGCGATTTCGATTTCAGTCGCCTGACCTTGCGCGCCGCCGAGTGGCTGGTGGATCATCACTTCTGCGTTAGGCAGTGCGAAACGTTTGCCTTTTGCGCCTGCTGCGAGCAGGAATGATCCCATTGAAGCTGCCATGCCGAGGCAGATTGTCTGTACATCCGGTTTGATGTGCTGGATTGTATCATAGATTGCCATGCCTGCCGTTACGCTTCCGCCCGGTGAGTTGATATAAAGGTAAATATCTTTCTCGGCGTCCTGCGCCTGCAGGAATAGAAGCTGGCTGACTACTGAGTTTGCAACGTTGTCATCAATGCCTGTGCCGATCATGATGATTCTGTCTTTAAGCAGTCTGGAGTAAATGTCATATGCACGTTCTCCACGGTTGGTCTGTTCAATGACTGTAGGAATTAAATTCATTTATACTACCTCCTGAAAATATACAATTCATTATTTGCTAATTATGTTATATCATATTAGTCAAATAAGGTCAAAAGAAAATGCTTGGAATAATTGGCCTTCAAAGGGTAAATTTAACTCTTTCATTCGACGCTGATTATTGCTATACTGTATTTGCTTTCAATGCTTATTGAATGTTTATAATAATAACCTACCCCCGTGGTGTAATGGATAACACGTAAGATTCCGGTTCTTGAGATGGGAGTTCGATTCTCTCCGGGGGTGTAAATTGAATCGAGGTGGCCGTATGAGTGGCGAACTTGAGATCATTGAAGCTCCAGACAAAGTCTACAGTGATGACTTTGTCCGGGACGTATTTTACATTGCGATAAACAGTGGAAAAATACTGTTGGAAAATGGAGCGGAAACCTACCGTATTGAAGACACGATGGCGCGTATTGCGTCAAGCTACGGTATTGAAAATGCTCAGGTTTTTGTTACTCCTACGGTCATTATTTTTTCTATGAATGATTACGCACTGACACAGACTGTCCGCATAGAGGAACGTGCAAATAATCTGGAGAAGGTGGCCGGCATCAACAATCTTTCCCGGAGGATATCTGAGGGGTTGCCGCTGAAAAGAGCGATTAATCAGTTGGAGACAATCCATGAAGCACGGATGTTCCCATTCTGGCTGGTCATACTTTCCGGTGGTGTCATCGGTGTCATGTTCCTCTATCTGTTTGAAGGGGTCTTCGTCGACCTGCCGGCGGCATTCATCGGCGGCGCCGGCGGTGTACTCATATTGGAAGGTATACTCCGCTATACGAAACTCAAATTTTTCATAGAGTTCTTTGCAGCCTTGTTCATCGGTATCGTCGGTATCGTATACGTGGAATACGGCCCGGGTCAGATGCTGGATACTATTGTCATTGCGAGCGTCATGCCGCTGGTGCCCGGTGTGCTGATCACAAATGCGATACGTGAAATGCTCCGGGGGCATCTGCTGGCGGGGATAGTAAAAGGTGCGGAAGCGGCACTGACGGCCATTGCCATCGGTGCGGGTGTCGGTCTTGTATTCATGCTGTCATAGGAGGGAAGACCAATGATATATGTATATCAGTTGATTGCCAGTTTCTTCGCCTCCGCGGGGTTCGGCATACTCTTCAATGCACCGAGACGCGCATTGATCAGCTGCGGGGTCAACGGTGCTCTCGGCTGGCTTGTATTCTATCTTTTCCGTGAGGGCGGAACGGATCCTGTACTGGCCTCATACGCCGGTGCCATTTTACTGACTGCGATGGCACTGTTCAATTCCAGAAGAATGAAAATGCCGGTCATTATTTTCATTACATGCGGGATAATTCCGCTTGTTCCCGGCGGTACGGCATATGAAGCAATGCGCCATGTTGTCATGGACCAGTATATGGAAGCGCAAGGATTCGCCTTTGAAGCGGCTCTGGTATCAGGGGCCATTGCACTTGGGATAATCAGTACAGAAATGGCTGATTCTGTCATACAGTCAATAAAGAAAAAATTTAATGAGAAAGAGGCTTAGGCATGTTAGAGCTGGTTTATTATACAAGAAAGAACTGCAAGCTTTGCGAAGATGGCCGGGAACAGATCAAACTGGCATTGTCGGAACTGAGGTACAATAAAGTGAAACTGACGCCGGTTGATATAGATGAAGATGATGCGCTCCAGGAAGAATATATGGTCCGTGTCCCTGTTCTTGTGCATGAAGAGGAAGTAGTCCAGGAAGGACTCATCGATTTTGTGCAGGTATATGATTACTTAAAAGAATATTTGGGTAAAAGGTAAATATCGATTGGTTTTACCCAGTTAGAAATAATTGCATTTTTTAATATATATGCTATATTAATCATGTAGTTATTTTTTTGTCCCTGGTGGGACGGAAATGGTCTCACAGTGGCGAGAGGTGTTGATGCCCATGTGGCAGAGATTGTTGGACATTCAAAGGCGCATCGCTCCGGAAGCCATAGACGAGCTTTTAAAACGTTTCGAACTGCTGAAACGGATAGAAGCGAATCAGCCGATTGGCAGGCGGACACTTGCCAAAAAATTGGAACTGAGCGAAAGGATACTGCGCAGGGAAGTGGACAGGCTACAATCCCTCGGGTTAATCCTGATTGATAAAAGAGGCATAGCTGTCTCGCCGGCGGGTATTGAAGTAATGGAAGAATTATCTCCATACATCACGACAATTGACCGCCGGAGCGATCTTGCACGCGGACTCAGGGAGAAGTTCGGTTTGAAGGACTTTTTCATCGTCCGCGGAGATGCAGACGGCAACCCCGAACTTCAAAAGGAATTATCCAAACGGATGGCCGAAGAACTTCAGAAGATGTTTTTCAACGGCGCAGTCATTTCTGTAGCAGGCGGTTCGACGATGGCGAATGTAGGGAACTATCTGAAGCCGACGGAGCAGGAACTGCTGTTTGTTCCGGCGAGAGGCGGACTTGGAGAAGAAGTCGGCAATCAGGCGAATTCGATTGCAAGCCGTCTGGCAGTCGCAACAGGCAGTGCGCATAAAGTGCTGTATGCACCGGATAACGTCGGTGAATCCGTACTTGAATCGCTTAAACTGGAACCGGCAGTGAAAGAAGTGGCGAAGCTTAACCAGGCGTCGGATTTTGTAATCCATGGCATCGGCGAGGCATTTACGATGGCCAGACGACGGAATGTCGGACAGGATGTTCTTGAACAGCTTGAGCAAAAAGGAGCTGTAGGCGAGACATTCGGCTATTACTTTGATGCCGATGGCGATATTTTACGAAAAGTGAAAACCATCGGATTACAGCTCGAAGACTTGGAAAGCAAGCAGGCAGTTTTCGCAGTTGCAGGCGGCAGCAGCAAGAAAGAGGCAGTGCGGGCATATATGAAGATTGCTCCCAAGAACACATTGCTTTTCATCGATGAGACAATCGCAGAGTATTTGTTAAATAGTTAAACAGTTTATCTATATATCAAGGAGGCCATATATTATGGTAAGAGTAGCAATTAATGGATTTGGACGTATCGGAAGACTGGCAGCAAGAGTGATTCAGAATTATGACGACATTCAAGTGGTAGCAGTAAACGACCTGACTGACGATGATTTTCTCGCCCACCTCATGAAATACGATACAACTCAAGGTCGTTTTGAAGGCGAGCTCGAGCAGATCGAAGGCGGCTTCAAAATTAACGGACAGGAAGTAAAATCTTTCAACCAGAAAGACCCTGCACAACTTCCATGGGGAGACCTCGATATCGACATCGTGCTCGAATGTACAGGTTTCTTCACAGATGAGGAAGGCGCAAGAAAACACATCGAAGCAGGCGCTAAAAAAGTACTTGTTTCAGCACCTGGTAAAGGCAATATGAAAACAATCGTATTCGGTGTGAACGAAGATGTACTTGATGGTTCAGAAGAAATTGTGTCAGCAGCTTCATGTACAACAAACTGTCTGGCTCCTGTAGTGAAAGTACTGAATGACAAATTCGGACTGAATCACGGTCTTATGACGACAATCCACGCTTACACTGGCGATCAGAACACATTGGATGCACCACATCCGAAAGGCGACTACCGCCGTGCACGTGCTGCAGCGATGAACATCGTTCCAAACTCAACAGGTGCAGCTAAAGCAATCGGACAGGTAATCCCTGAGCTTGACGGTAAACTTGACGGTGGTGCTCAGCGTGTACCGGTAGCAACTGGTTCACTTACTGAAGTGACAGCTGTTCTTGATAAAAACGTAACAGTGGATGAAGTGAATGAAGCGATGAAAGCTGCGAATAACCCTTCATTCGGATATAACGAAGATGAGATTGTCTCCGCAGACATCATCGGTATTACACAAGGTTCACTGTTTGATGCAACTCAGACACGTGTGATGGATGTAGACGGCAAACAGCTTGTACGTGCAGTTGCATGGTACGATAACGAAATGTCCTACACTTCCCAGCTTGTAAGAACCCTTCATCACATGGTGACGAGCAAATAATTCTTTTTAATTCAGAACGGGCGGGGGAACCGCCCGTTTTTATTTTATTTAAATTTGAACAATGGGTATAATGGAATGGAATAAAAGTATAGGAGGCAAGGCGATGAAAAAAACTGTAGAAGATGTAGAACTAAAGGGCAAAAAAGTACTGCTTCGCGCAGACCTCAATGTCCCGATGTCAGATGGGACCATCACGAATGACAACCGCATTGTTCAGGCGCTCCCAACGATTGAATATGTACTTGACCAGGGGGGACGTGTCATTTTATTCTCCCACCTCGGAAAAGTGAAATCAGAAGAAGACAAGAAAGAACTGACACTTCAGCCTGTTGCTGAAAGTCTCTCTGAAAAATTGGGCAAAGAAGTGGTGTTCGTCCCTCACACAAGAGGTGAAGAGCTGGAACAGGCGGTCGACGCGCTCAAAGACGGGGAAATCCTGTTGTTCGAAAATACACGGTTCGAAGATCTTGACGGCAAAAAAGAAAGCGGCAACGATGAAGAACTGGGCAGATACTGGGCCTCCCTCGGCGATATTTTCGTAAATGATGCATTCGGCACAGCGCATCGCAGCCATGCATCCAATGTCGGTGTCGGTTCTAACATTGAAACAGTATCCGGGTATCTTATGCAGAAAGAGATTGATTTCGTCGGCGGTGCAATCGATGCACCTGAACGTCCGTTTGTGGCGATTCTCGGCGGTGCAAAAGTTTCTGATAAGATCGGGGTCATTGAAAATGTCCTGTCCAAAGCGGACAAAGTCATCATCGGCGGCGGCATGGCCTATACTTTCCTGAAATCCCAGGGTAAAGAAATCGGCAAGTCACTGCTGGAGGAAGACAAAGTGGAGCTCGCCGGCTCACTGCTTGAGAAAGCCGGGGACAAAATTGTTCTGCCTGTCGACGTTGTCGCAGCAGATGATTTCGCGGAAGATGCAGCCCATGAGACGGTTTCAGTTGACGAAATCCCGGCGGACAAGGAGTGTCTGGATATCGGAGAGGGCAGCATCAAGAGATTCAAGGAAGTGCTTGACGGCGCAAAAACTGTCGTCTGGAACGGACCGATGGGTGTCTTCGAAATGGAAGCGTTCGCCAAAGGAACGATCGGTGTATGCAAAGCAATCGCAGAACTGGAAGATGCGACAACGATCATCGGCGGTGGAGATTCTGCAGCAGCGGCAATGGATCTTGGCTACGCGGATGACTTCTCCCATATTTCAACAGGCGGCGGTGCTTCACTGGAATATCTTGAAGGCAAAGAACTGCCAGGTCTGACTGTCATAGACGACAAATAGTAACAAGAGAAATCAAATGATACTAGGAGGATGTATATGAGAACGCCATTTATAGCAGGTAACTGGAAGATGAACAAAACAGTTTCAGAAGGTGATGCATTTATTGATGCGCTCGGCAGTCTGCCAAAGAAAGATGAAGTGGAAAGTGCAATCTGTGCTCCATTCATCCATCTGCCGTCACTCGTTGCCAAAACGAAGGATTCAGAGCTCGGCATCGGTGCCGAGAACAGCCACTTTGAAGACAGCGGTGCATTCACAGGGGAAGTTTCTCCTGCAATGCTTGAAGACCTGGGTGTGGCCTATGTCATTGTCGGCCACTCCGAGCGTCGCGAACATTTCGCTGAAACAGATGAAACGGTTAATAAAAAAGCACATGCACTGCATGCAAAAGGTCTCGTACCGATCATCTGCTGCGGCGAGACAGATGAAGAACGCGAAGGCGGTGAGGCCGAGTCCCGAGTCAAAGATCAGGTGACGAAAGCATTGGACGGTCTTTCTCCCGATCAGGTAAAGACGTCAGTGATTGCTTATGAGCCGATCTGGGCGATCGGTACGGGCAAATCTGCAACAAGTGATGATGCGAATGAAATGTGCGGTGTCATCCGTAATACGGTTGCATCCCTCTATGATGAAGAGACATCTGAGGCAATCCGCATCCAGTACGGCGGTTCTGTCAAACCGGCCAATATTGAAGAATACATGGCGCAGGAACATATCGACGGTGCACTTGTCGGCGGTGCGTCCCTCGAGCCGGAATCCTTCACTGCATTGCTTGAAGGTGCTAAAAAATGACTGGACCGGTAGGACTGATCATCCTTGACGGCTTTGCCAACAGGGATGAAGTGAAAGGGAATGCTGTCAAAGCCGCCGACAAGCCGAACTTTGACCGCTTCTTCAATAAATATCCGCATAATGAACTCTCAGCATGCGGCCTAGACGTTGGACTGCCTGAAGGACAGATGGGCAACTCAGAAGTCGGCCACCTCAACATTGGTGCCGGACGGGTAGTCTATCAAAGTCTGACACGCATCAATAAATCCATTGAAGACGGTGATTTCTTTGAGAACGACACATTGCTTAATGCAATGGATCATGTAAATGCCAACGACAGTGCACTCCATGTCATGGGGCTGCTCAGTGACGGCGGCGTTCATTCCCATTATGAGCATATGTTTGCGATTCTTAAAATGGCCAAAGAAAAAGGGCTGAAAAACGTCTATGTCCATGCTTTCCTTGACGGCCGTGACGTGAATCAGGAATCCGCCCTCAATTACGTGAAAGAATCTGAAAAAAGGTTTGCAGAAATCGGCATCGGTGAATTTGCGACTGTGAGCGGGCGTTACTACGCTATGGACCGCGACCAGAGATGGGACCGTCAGGAAGCGGCGTATCAAACGATTTCCAACGGCGTCGGCACCCGCTTTAAAACGGCGGAAGAAGGTATACAGGCGAGCTATGATGAAGGCATCTCTGATGAGTTCGTCAAGCCGTTTGTCGTGTTCGGACACGATGATGATTACGACCACGGTGTAATGAACAATGATGCGGTGATCTTCTACAACTTCCGTCCGGACCGCGCAGCCCAGCTGTCAGAAGTCTACACGAACGAGGAATTCATGGGATTTGAAATCGATAAGAAATACAGCGATCTGAAGTTCGTTACATTCACCAAGTACAGTGACAATGTGCGGGCTGATGTTGTATTCGAAAAAGAGGATATCGTCAACACGATTGGTGAAGTGGCGGCAAAAGCAGGTAAAAAGCAGCTGCGTATTGCCGAAACTGAAAAATATCCGCACGTGACCTATTTCATGAGCGGCGGGCGCCATAAAGAGTTTGACGGTGAACGCAGAGCGCTTATTGATTCGCCGAAAGTGCCGACTTATGACCTGAAACCGGAAATGAGCGCATATGAAGTGCGGGACAGATGTATGGAAGAGCTCTCCAAAAAGGATCTCGATCTCATCCTCCTGAACTTCGCCAACCCGGATATGGTCGGCCACAGCGGCAAGCTTGAACCGACCGTCAAGGCAATCGAGGCGGTCGATGAGTGTCTCGGGCCGATCGTCGATGAAATCATCGCACAGGGCGGTACGGCAATCATTACGGCCGATCACGGCAACTCCGATGAAGTGACGTCAATGGACGGTGATCCGATGACTGCACATACGACGAACCCGGTACCGGTCATTGTGACAAAAGAGGGTGCTGATGTGAGAGACGGCGGAAAACTCGCCGACCTTGCACCGACACTCCTCGACTTGATGGGTGTTGAAAAACCTGAGGAAATGACGGGCGAAAGCCTGATCAGATAAAAGTTTGTAATATCTTTATTAATCCCGGATAATAAAATTATAAAACCAATTAAAAGGAGATCTGGATATGCCATTAATTACAGATGTTTATGCACGTGAAGTACTTGACTCCCGCGGGAATCCGACAATCGAAGTAGAAGTTTTAACAGAAAGCGGTGCTTTCGGGCGCGCACTGGTACCATCCGGTGCTTCCACTGGTGAATACGAAGCAGTGGAACTCCGCGACGGAGACGATACACGCTACCTGGGTAAAGGCGTAGAAAAAGCTGTTGAAAATGTCAACGAAAAAATCGGACCGGAACTGGTGGACGGCGATTTCAGCGTACTCGAGCAGGTTTCCATCGACAAGATGATGATTGCACTTGACGGAACAGACAACAAAGGTGAACTTGGTGCCAATGCAATCCTCGGCGTATCAATGGCTGTGGCGAAAGCTGCTGCAGATTTCCTCGGCATGCCGCTTTACAAATATCTCGGCGGATTCAATGCAGTTCAGCTTCCTGTACCGATGATGAATATCATCAACGGCGGAGAGCATGCTGACAACAACGTTGATATCCAGGAGTTCATGATCATGCCTGTAGGTGCGGAATCATTCAAGGAAGCACTCCGCATGGGTGCTGAAATCTTCCATAACCTTAAAAAAGTCCTGAACGAAAAAGGCTATAATACTGGTGTGGGTGACGAAGGCGGATTCGCTCCGAACCTTGGTTCCAACGAAGAAGCCCTGTCCACGATCATTGAAGCTGTAGAAAAAGCAGGCTACAAACCGGGTGAACAGATCCGTCTGGCTATGGACGCAGCTTCCAGTGAGTTCTATGATAAAGATACCGACAAATACGAACTTAAAGGCGAAGGCAAATCCTATTCTTCAGAAGAAATGGTCAACTGGTATGCAGAAATGATCGAAAAATACCCAATCATTTCAATCGAAGACGGACTCGATGAAAACGACTGGGAAGGTACAAGACTCCTTACAGAAAAACTCGGTTCAAAAGTGCAGCTTGTAGGTGACGACCTGTTCGTTACAAATACTGCGAAACTTGCACATGCAATCGAAGAAGGTGTCGGCAACTCCATCCTGATCAAAGTGAACCAGATCGGTACACTGACAGAAACATTCGAAGCAATCGAAATGGCAAAACGCGCAGGCTACACTGCAGTCATCTCACACCGTTCAGGTGAAACAGAGGATACGACAATTGCAGACATCGCAGTTGCAGTCAATGCCGGTCAGATCAAAACAGGTGCGCCATCCCGTACGGACCGCGTTGCAAAATACAACCAGCTGCTCCGCATCGAAGACGAACTCTTCGAAACAGCAAAATACGACGGACTTTCTTCCTTCTACAACCTGGATGAGAAGTAAGCAGCTTTTAGATCAGGCACACCTCCCGGGTGTGCCTTTTTTATGGGAATAAAGTTCACGACGTCCAGCAAAGGGGTTATCTGTCCTTCGCGGATATCGCGACGTCCAGCAAAGGGGTTATCTGTCCTTCGCGGATATCACGACGTCCATCAAAGGGATTATCTGTCCTTCGCGGAATCCCACGGTTCCCTTAAGGCCGGGTGTCCGCGCTTCCCCGAATCCGTTTGCAAATATACTCTAAATCTGTTAATATTCTTAGTGTTAATATTTATGGAGGGATTACCACATGCAAACACTTCTTGTTGTGCTACTGATTATCGTTTGTATATCTTTAATTGCAGTGGTATTGCTACAGTCAGGGAAAAGCGCCGGCCTCTCAGGTGCAATCGGTGGCGGTGCAGAGCAATTATTCGGTAAACAAAAAGCGCGTGGCATGGATCTTGTGCTCCACAGGGCGACAGTTATCCTTTCGCTTCTGTTCTTCATGATCATGCTGCTGCTGACATATTTAGGCTGATAGATCCACCCCCTAGCAATAGGGGGTTTTTATTTTATAAGTGGGAAATTTAACGTACAATGAAATTAATGAAGTGAAAGTAGGGTATAACTATGAAGATACAATTGCCAAAACCATTTTTCTTTGAAGAGGGAGAAAAAGCTGTGCTTCTGCTCCATGGATTCACCGGGAATTCATCGGATGTCAGACAGCTTGGCCGTTACCTTCAAAAACAGGGGATCACCTCCTATGCGCCGCATTATGAGGGGCATGCCGAACCACCTGAAAATCTTCTGCAGTCAAGCCCCCATGTATGGTGGTCCCAGGTGCTTGAAGCCTATGATTTCCTGAAGGAAAAAGGATATGAAAAAATCTTCGTTGCGGGTCTTTCTCTCGGCGGTGTGTATGCGCTTCGCCTGGCGGCTGAACGGGACGTGATTGGCGTGTCCACAATATGCAGTCCGATGTATCTGAAAGACCGTGAGACGATGTATGAAGGGGTGCTGGAATACGCCCGTGGTTTCAAGGAAATGGAAGGTAAGGGAGCGGAGACGATAGAGCGTGAGATGTCCCGCTTTGAACCGACTGGCATGCTGGATGAAATCCGTGATATGATCAGTCTTGTAAACGGTAAACTTGATGATGTGTTCGATCCGATTTTCGTCGCACAATCTGAAAAGGATGAGATGATCAACCCGGATTCTGCAAACATCATCTATGATGAAACTTCAACGGACGAAGATGAGAAAAAATTGAAGTGGTACCCTGAATCGGGCCACGTATTGACAATAGATGTGGAGAAGAAGGAATTATTCGAAGACCTGCATCATTTTATTAACCAGTTGGACTGGAACTAAGACAGGAGGCGTTTCCATGGGTAGCTACAGAGAAAAAATACTGGAAATCATTCAATCGGGCGATTATAAACCGATGACGATGGATGATTTCCAAAAAGAGCTTTCTGCATATGATTCGGATGACTTCAAGGAAATGGTCAAAGACATGGTTTCCCTTGAGGAAACCGGGGAAGTATTCAGAACGAAGAAAGACAAGTATATGAAGACAAGTGAAACGAACCTTGTAAAAGGGAAGCTCTCGATGCACAAACGGGGATTCGGGTTCCTCCGTCCCGAAGACTCGGAGCTCGAAGATGTTTTCATTCCGCCCAACGAAATCAATGGTGCACTGGATGGTGATACCGTCCTCGTGGAAGTACACAAATCGACAAGGGCCGGAGACGACAGTGATAAACAGGAAGGCTCGGTTTCCAGCATACTGACACGTGGAATTACACGTGTTGTCGGTGAATATAAACCGAGCAAAAACTTCGGCTTTGTTGTGCCGGACTCGAAAAAGATCATCGATGATATCTTTATTCCCAAAAACCAGAATCTCGGTGCCGTGGACGGACACAAAGTCCTCGTGGAAATCACGAAGTACCGTGAAGGGGAAGATAACCCGGAAGGGCATGTCATACAGATTCTCGGACACAAGAATGATCCGGGTGTGGATATCCTTTCAATCATATTCCAGCATGGTATCGAAATCGAATTTCCGGAAGAAGTGCTCAAAGAAGCAGAGCATGTGCCTGAAACGATTGAACCGGCGGAACTCGAAGGGCGCACGGATCTGCGTGACGAGTTCACAATCACCATCGACGGTGCGGATGCCAAAGATCTCGATGACGCCGTAGCGGTGAAGAAGCTCGGCAACGGTAACCATGAGCTTACAGTCAGCATTGCCGATGTCAGTTATTATGTCAAAGAGGATTCTGCGCTGGATATGGAAGCGTATGACCGTGCGACGAGTGTGTATCTGGTCGACCGGGTCATTCCGATGATTCCGCACCGCCTGTCTAACGGTATATGCTCGCTGAACCCGGATGTAGACCGTCTGACGATGAGCTGTCGCATGGAAATCGACTCCAGTGGAAAAGTCGTCAGTCATGATGTTTTCCAGAGTGTCATCCATTCCGACCGTAGAATGACCTATGACGCCGTCAATAAAATTCTGGTGGACGGGGATCAGGCGCTGATCAGTGAATTCAGTGATGTTTACCCGATGCTTCAGGATGCTGAAGACCTTGCGCAGATTCTCAGAAACAGGAGAGAAGCGCGTGGTGCGATCGATTTCGATTTCAACGAAGCGCAGGTGCTGGTCAATGAGGATGGCTCGGCAAGTGACATCGTTCTCAGAACACGCTCCGTCGGCGAGAAAATGATTGAGGAATTCATGCTTGCTGCCAACGAAACGGTTGCCGAGCATTTCCATTGGATGGAAGTGCCGTTCCTGTACCGTGTCCACGAAGATCCGAAAGAGGAGAAACTCAGACAGTTCTTCGAGTTCATAACGAACTTCGGCATCGTTGTGAAAGGTAAGGGCAATGAAATTCATCCGAGGGCATTGCAGGAAATCATCGAAGAAGTGGAAGGCCGGCCGGAGGAAATGGTCATCAGCACATTGATGCTCCGTTCCATGCAGCAGGCACGCTATTCGGAAGAGAACCTCGGGCACTTCGGCCTCTCCGCTGAATTCTATACACATTTCACTTCACCGATCAGACGTTACCCTGACCTGATCGTCCACCGTCTGATCAGAAAATATCTGATCGAGGGCAGGACGGACAGAAAAACAGTGGATAAGATGGCTGAATTCCTGCCGGATGCAGCGGAACATACGTCCGACAGAGAACGCCGTGCCCAGGATGCGGAGCGCGACACGGATGATCTGAAAAAAGCGGAATATATGCTTGAGCATATAGGGGAGACATTTGAAGGTGTCATATCCGGCGTGATGAACTTCGGTATGTTCGTGGAACTCCCGAATACGATTGAAGGGCTGGTCCACGTGTCGAATATGACAGATGACCACTACCAGTATCATGAAAGACATCTTGCAATTATCGGAGACCGGACAGGAAAAGTATACCGTATCGGTGATCCGGTCGAGATTGAAGTGAAGGATGTCAATCTGGCCGAAAAACTGATCGATTTCAAAGTAGTGGGAATGCCGGAACGGGCACCGAGACAGAGACGCGACCGTCCTGTGGAAATCAAAGCCAAAACCAAATCCGAGGGAAAAGGGAAAGGTTCAAAACAGGACAGCAAAAAGCACTTTGATAAAGGGAAAAGTAATAAAAAACCATTTTACAAAGGTGCGAAGCACGCGGCAAAAAAACGCAAAGGAAAGAAGTAATGGGCAATGAAAAAAACACATGACAAACCGCTTGCTCAAAATAGAAAGGCAAGCCATGATTACACTATAGAAGAGACGGTGGAAGCCGGGATTGAATTGAAAGGGACAGAAATCAAATCGATCCGGCGCGGTTCCGCCAACTTAAAGGATGCCTATGCCCGTGTATACAGAGGGGAGATGTATGTGTATAACATGCACATCGCTCCTTATGAGGAGGGCAACCGGTTCAATCACGATCCACTCAGGACACGGAAGCTTCTTCTCAAAAGGAAGCAGATCGACAAGTTGTACGGCATCTCCAAAGAGACGGGATATGCACTTATTCCGCTGAAGCTCTATATAAAGAACGGATTCTGTAAAGTGCTGCTCGGTGTCGCAAAAGGTAAGAAGAAATATGACAAGCGTGAATCGCTGAAGCAGAAACAGATGAAACGGGACATCGACCGGGCAATCAAAGACCGGATGCAGTAGAGGGGCAGCTTGATTTTGAAGCTGTTTTCTGCTATAATAGTTATTACGCCAATTGAGGTGTAACCCTTATAAATCCGGGGACGTTCCGGATTCGACAGGGGCTGTTTGGGCATTTTAAGCGTGCCGGAGGTATCGGCTCCGCAAAAACGATACTCAGTTTATAATAACTGGCAAACAAAACAACTTCGCAGTAGCTGCGTAATAGCGCTCTGCATCATCCCTTGTCGTTACCTGTGCGACCTGACCGGATGATTCAACTTTAGCAGGTTACGCATCCAGTCTTCCGTCTGCAGACTGGATGAAGAGACCAATCAGACTAGCATGGTATGTGGTTCGTCCATTACCGTCAGCCATGCGAATTCCAAATATGGACTACGCACGTAGAAAAAAATGTATCAAGGTCTCTGGACGCGGGTTCGACTCCCGCCGTCTCCATTAGATAATGCTTAACCCGAGCGGTTAGGCATTTTTATTTTTTTTCTTTTACAATGACGACAGATGCAGATGATGATACATCCAATTGATGATTTTTGTTTTCAAATCGCATTCTGACCATCCATTAAGTTATAATAGCGTTTCATTAATGCCGGAGGTAAAAACATGGAGAGTAACCTGAAACGTGCTCAAAAGGGAGCCTACCTGAGCCTGATCACATATATCATCCTTTCAATAGCCAAGTTCACAGCGGGTGTTCAGTTCAATTCTGCAGCCCTCAGGGCGGATGCTTTCAATAACATGACGGATATACTGGTATCCATCGCAGTACTGGTCGGCCTGAAGATATCATTGAAGCCGGCGGATAAAAATCATCCGTACGGACATATGAAGTCGGAGAACATTTCGACACTGCTCGTATCGTTCATCATCATGTTCGTCGGACTGCAGGTCATAATGGATAATTTCCCAAAATTGACGGAGGGCGATTATACAACACCCAATCCATTGACCCTGTGGATCAGCTTCATCAGCGGATTTATCATGCTGATGGTCTATTTCTATAATAACAGCCTGGCTAAAAAGACGAAGAGCAGCTCTCTGAAGTCCGCGGCAGTGGACAATCTATCCGACGGTCTGGTCAGTTTCGGCACAGGGTTCGGACTGATTTTCACCCAGATCGGCTTCCCCATCGCCGACCCGATACTGGCCGTTATCCTCGGCCTGCTGATCGTCTACACCGGTTTTAAAATATGCAGGGAAGCGATTTTCACATTAAGTGACGGCTTCCATGAGAAGGATCTGGAATTCTATGTCAATGACGTCATGAGAGTGGACGGCGTAAAAGGCGTCTCTTCAGTCAAAGGCAGATATCACGGTGACAGTGTGTTCCTCGATGTCACGATTTTTGTGGATAAGACCATCACACTTGATGAGGCACATGACATTTGCGATCAGGTTGAAAAATCTTTGAGTGAAGAAGGGGTCTATTCCTCTTATGTACATCCCGAACCCTATGAGGAAGACTGAAAGGCAGGTGCCGGCACCTGCCTTTTTTACATGGAAACATCCATATGGTAAATAAAAGCCCATGAAAAATCCGGAACCCCGACGGTTCCGGATGAACAGGTCCTACATCTTCTCTATATACTCTTTGATGGCAACCGCCTGGTTGTGCTTTTCATCTTTTGCGCCATAAAGCAGTGTCACATTGTGCCCGTCACTGTCTTTTTTGATTTCTTTCAACAGTTCTTTATGCGCATCAAGTTCCTTGAAATATTTCTTCCTGAACTCATCCCATTTATCAGCATCGTGATCGAACCATTTGCGCAGATCAGATGAAGGGGAGAGTTCCTTGTACCACTCGTCGTGATTCAGATCTTCTTTTTTCACACCTCTCGGCCAGACGCCGTCTACCAGATACCTCTTTCCGTCCTGCTGGGATTCATCATCATAGACTCTTTTGATTTTAAGCATTTTATTCACCTCGTTATGAATATGCCCTATAATAAAAAGAAACAAACAATGAATCGGTGCATATCCGTAATGATTCGATTGAAATTTACGCTTACATTCTATAATGTATATAAATAAACAGGAAAAATGGAGGCGCTTAATATGAAGATTAAAAATGTAACCATTGGCGAAGGTCAGCCAAAAGTTGTGGTCTCCTTTACAGGTCATTCTGCCGAGGAGGTACAGGCGGAAATTGAGGAAGCGAAGAAGAACAATGATAAATTTGATATAGTTGAAATCAGAAGTGATTCCTTTGATGCGATGAATCATGAAGACCATTTCAGACTTGTCGACAATATCATTGAGGAAATGGCAGACTGCCCGATCATATATACTTACCGTACCAACGGCGAGGGCGGGAGCGGAACGAAATCGGCAGCTGAATACCAAAGTCTGGTGAGCCATGCGATTGGGAATTGTGATATTGATATCGTAGATATCGAGTTCTTCATGTATGAGGATATCGTGAACCAGCTGATTGATGAGGCGAAAGAGAAAGGGGTTGCGGTATTACTCAGTCAGCATGATTTCCGGGACACACCGCATTTTGAAGAAATGATGGCGACTTATGAAAATATGTACGAGCGCGGCGGTGACATCCTGAAGCTCGCCTACCAGCCGGCGGGCGGACGGGATGTTCTGAGTGTACTGAGTGCAGTGCATGATGCACGCCGGAAATTCAACTGCCAGGTCGTCGGTATTTCCATGGGTGAGACCGGCAAGATCACACGGGTGGCCGGCGGAGTATTCGGTTCATGCATGACTTACGGCCATCTGGTCAATCAGGCGGCGCCGGGTCAGATTGGTGCAGGTATACTGAAAGAGTATTTGAACATATTCGAGGAAGACCGCTGAGTACACCCGGTTTCCATGAAAATGAAAAACCCGCAGCCGATGAGAGGCCGCGGGTGTTTTAAATCGTTCAATATCAGACATTCTCTTTCAGGAATTCAGTGACCGATTCCGGTGTTTTCGCATTTGCGGAATGCAGGTGCGCCAACTTCTCCCCGTTTTGGAAGACGAGCAGGCTTGGAATTCCCATTACGTCATTTTCCTCTGCCGCTTCCGGAATATCATCACGGTTCAGCTCGTACCAGTCAACGGTGTTGTATTCTTCCATGATCGGATCGATGAACATGTTCATCGCTGTACAGTCCGGGCACCATCCTGCGAAAAATTTGACGATGATCTTATCATCACTCTGTGTCTTTGCTTTAAAATCTTCATATTCAGTGATTGGTTCCATTGCCATATCAAATAGCTCCTTTTGCTTATCATGATTAAACATATTCTATCATCTTTTCATCTTTATATAAAATAGCCGGCTTGTATTTCTGTGTTTGCATTACATGTACATATAAAGGTATATTATAGGTAACACTAAATCTGGAGGATATTTGATGATTACACTTTACGAATACCCTAAATGCACAACCTGCCGCAAAGGCCGTAAATTCCTTGAGGAGAACGACGTTGAATTTCAGGCGCATGACATGGTGAAAGTTCCGCCATCCGAAGAAACATTGAAGGAAATCATTTCCAAGTCAGACAGGGAGATTGATGATTTCTTCAATAAGCGCGGTAAGAACTTCAAGGAGTTGGACCTTAAAAACCGGCTTTCAGCCATGTCGGATGAGGAGAAGATCGAAACGCTCTCGGGGGACGGCATGCTGATCAGACGGCCGCTTGCATACGATGGGCAGCAGGTGCTTCTCGGTTTCAAGGCCGACGATTGGCAAAAGGCTTTCCTCGGTTAGATTTACCTTGCTTAAATAGTGTGAACTATGAGATTATATAGTTGTAAAGTCAAAGGAGGTTATTATCGTGTCAACACCAAAAGATTTGAAGTACTCAGAAGATCATGAATGGGTGAAACAGGAAGATGGCAAAGTAAGACTCGGGATCACTGAATTCGCACAGTCTGAACTGGGCGACATCGTTTTCGTTGAACTCCCTTCAGAAGGCGATGAAATTACTAAAGGTGAGTCATTCGGCAGTGTGGAATCCGTTAAGACGGTCTCTGAGCTTTATGCACCTTTGAGCGGTACAGTAGTGGAAATCAACGAAGAGCTCGAAGACAGCCCTGAGCTTGTCAACGAATCTCCGTACGAAGGCGCCTGGATGGTTGTCATTGAGTTGTCAGATGAATCACAATTAGATAGCCTTATGGATGCAGACGCATATGATGAAATGGTGGATGCATAAACTGATGAACTCTGGACACTGTCTGGAGTTTTTTTGAAAATATAATACCAAGGGTGATAAATATGTATTTTTCCGATAAAGTGCTCATAGTTGAAGGTAAAACTGATAAGCGAAGAATCGAAGAAGTATTGATAGAACCTGTACAGATCATCTGCACCCATGGTACGATGGGAATCTCCAAACTGGATGAAATTCTCGACCAGCTTAACGGTTCTGATATTTATATCTTATCCGATGCGGATAAAGAAGGCCGGAAAATCAGAAAGTGGTTCAAAAAACATCTCAGTGAAAGCACGCATATCTATATCGATCCTAAATTCGGGGAAGTCGGCCGCTGTCCGAGGGACTATCTGGCAAATCTGCTGATGAGACACGAATTCTACGTTGATACGAGCCTCATTATGAAAGGTAAGTTTGGTAATGATGAAAGAAGAGATAAGCTCCCTGGATATTACCAGTCATATCCAGTCTGAAGATAAATTCATATTGTATGGATACGCACCAATATGTGCAAACTGTACAATAGCTGAACGCATGCTCGGCATCGTTTCGGAAATGAAAGGGTTCGATTATACTTCCATCAACCTGAATTTCCATAAAGATCTGATTGAAAAATATCAGATCAGATCCGCCCCCGCCCTGCTGTTTTTCAGCCGCGGCGAGCTGGTCAGGGAAGTATACGCGTTCCAGTCGGTCACTTACCTTTCGGAAGTGATAGAGGAATTTATGGTTGACCGATAGGTTTTAAAATGATAATATTATTAACAATCTAATAAAGAAATACTCTTATCAAGAGTGGTGGAGGGATAGTGCCCTGTGAAACCACGGCAACCGTCTTTGGACAAGGTGCCAATTCACTGATCAAAAGGTCAAAGATGAGAAGCTCGGAATGAAATCCAGCAGCCTGCTCATTATCTGAGCAGGCTTTTATTTTTATGAAGTCAGGATGATTACGCATGATTGATATAAGGAATGTCACAAAAATATTCAAAACAAAAAGTTCTGATATCCAGGCTGTCGATGACGTCAGTATGAATGTCACCCAGGGTGAAATATTTGGTGTCATCGGCTATTCCGGTGCAGGTAAATCGACGCTGATCAGACTATTGAACGGCCTCGAGCTGCCTTCTTCCGGCGATGTGGTGATTGGAGAAGATGTAATCAGCAAAATGTCCAAACCGGACCTGCGGAAGAAACGCCAGAAAGTCTCCATGATATTCCAGCATTTCAACCTGCTCTGGTCCCGTACGGTTGCTGAAAACATCAGCTTCCCGCTTGAAATCGCAGGAGTCCCGAAGAAAGAGAGGCAGAAAAGAGTGCAGGAACTGGTTGAACTCGTCGGCCTCACCGGCCGTGAAGACAACTATCCGAGCCAGCTCTCCGGCGGACAGAAGCAGCGTGTGGGCATTGCGCGGGCACTGTCCAATGAACCGAAAGTCCTTCTGTGCGATGAAGCAACAAGCGCACTGGATCCCGAAACGACTGACGAGGTCCTGGATCTGCTGGTGAAGATCCGGGATGAGATGAACTTGACAATCGTTCTGATCACCCATGAAATGCATGTCATACGTAAAATCTGCGACCGCGGGGCGGTGATGGAGAACGGCAGGATCGTTGAAACCGGCCCGGTATTGAAACTGTTCCAGAATCCGGAGCACAGCGTGACGAAACGCTTCGTTAAAGATGATATCAATGACGAAGAGACAGCACTTTCCTTCGATGAGGTCAGGGAACTGTTCCCGACATCACAAATACTTAAATTCGGGTTCGTCGGTTCACAGTCGAAAGCGCCCATCGTTTCCCAGGTCGTTAAAAAATATGATCTGGACCTGAATATACTGTCCGGCAACATCAAGCGGACGAACAATGAATCATACGGACATCTGTATGTGGCAATCGATGTGGACGACGATACGCTTGAACGTCTGAAAACGGAACTTTCCGACCACGACGTTACAGTGGAGGTGGAAGACAAATGAATGAAATGATCAAAGAACTCACAACCATGTTCTCTTTTGAAAACGTAAAGTGGGACGCGGTATGGGAAGCGACATATGAAACGCTGTATATGACAGTCGTCGCCACAGCATTCACCTTCATATTCGGTATCATTTTGGGAATCATACTCTTTCTGGCCTCGAAAAGCGAAGTCAAAGCCAGCAAGCCCGTCTACGGTGTCACGGCCTTTCTTGTAAACCTGTTCAGGGCGATTCCGTTCATCATACTGATCATCCTGCTGATTCCATTCACGAAAGTGCTGATGGGCACCATCATGGGGCCGAACGGTGCAATACCCGCACTGATAATCGGATCGGCACCGTTCTATGCCAGGCTGGTGGAAATCGGACTGAAGGAAATCGACAAAGGTGTCATTGAAGCGGCGGAATCCATGGGCGCAGGTACATGGACCATCATCTGGAAAGTGCTGCTTCCGGAATCCATGCCGGCACTCATTTCAGGCATCACAGTCACGGCGATCATGCTCGTCGGTTCAACCGCAATCGCCGGTGTCATCGGTGCAGGCGGACTGGGTAACCTTGCATACATGGTCGGTTTCACAAGAAACCAGAGTGACGTCACACTGGTTGCAACGATAGTAATACTGATTATCGTCTTTATCATACAGATTGCGGGGGATTTCTTCTCCAAAGCTGTGGATAAACGGTAGTCTCCATATAAAAAACAATTAAGGAAGAGGGTATGTTTTATGAAGAAGTTCTTATTACTGCTTACTATGTCACTGTTTGCCGTCATTCTGGCTGCATGCGGAAGCGGTGGTTCAGAAGAGGAATCAGCTGAAGAAGGCGGAGAAAATGCAGAAAACGCGCAGGAGGACGGCACGCTGAAAATTGCAGCTTCCCCGTCACCGCATGCTGAAATTCTGGAAGAGGCAGCTGCGCTTCTTGAAGAGGAAGGCATAGAGCTCGATATTTCAATCGTCAATGACTATACAACGCCAAACCGTCTGCTCGCGGATGAAGAAGTCGATGCGAACTTCTTCCAGCACACACCTTATCTTAAGACGGAATCAGAATCACACGGCTACGAACTCGCAAGTGCAGGGAACGTACATATCGAACCGATGGCCGTTTATTCACAGGATTATGATTCCCTGGAAGACATTCCTGAAGGTTCAACGATTCTCGTATCAAACAACCCGGCAGAAGAAGGCCGCTTCCTGTCATTCTTCGTGAATGCGGGCCTCATTGAAATAGAGGAAGGCATCGACATCGAGGATGCGACATTCGACGACATTACTGAAAATCCGAAAAACCTTGAATTCAATAATGAGACAGCACCGGAAATGCTCGTTCAGATGTATGAAAACAATGAAGCACCGGCAGTCATCATCAACTCCAACTTCGCACTCGACGGCGGATTGAATCCACAGGAAGATTCAATTGCGCTTGAGGACAGCGAATCACCATATGCCAACCTTGTGGCTGTACGCGAAGGTGATGAGGATCGTGAAGACATCCAGAAACTGATGGAAGTGCTCCAGGGCGATGAAATCAAGCAGTTCATCGAAGAAAACTATGAGGGTGCAGTTATCCCGGCAGAATAAAAACCCGTATCCCGATGGTCAGCCGACTGTCGGGATATTTTTTTGGAAGTTTAGGAAGCACGGATAGAGGAATAATGTAATAAGCAGCCACGCAAGGGAGCAGAGACATATGAGAATATTCACTATCGGACATTCAGTCCATTCAAAAGAGAGATTATTGGAAATGCTTAAGTATGCAGAAATCCAGTTTGTCGCAGACGTCCGGGCATTCCCGGCCAGCCGCAAACATCCTCAATTCAAAAAAGAGAACATGGAGGAGTGGCTCGACGAAGCGGGCATTGCCTACAGGCATTTCCCATTGCTTGGCGGCAGACGCAATCAGTCGAGGCTTGTGGGCGATGAACTGAATGCCGGCTGGAGAAACCGCTCTTTCCATAACTATGCGGACTATACATTGACTGATGAATTCAAAGAAGGGCTGGATGAGCTGAAAAGGGAAGCGGAGGAGAGGAACGTCGCCTACCTATGCTCAGAACGCCATCCTGCCAGATGCCACCGGATGATCATCAGCAACAAGCTTAAGGCGGATGGCTGGGACGTAGAGCATATCATCGAAGATTCAGAGGATGAAACCGAATTGATGGAACACGAACTCGGCAGATGGGGGGCCATGCCGATCATAGAAGAGACCGGTGCGGTCGTGTATCCGAAACTGTAAAAGACAATACTTGAAAAGAAGGATAACCCTTCGGTCTGGACTGGCCGTGGGTTCTTTTTAATGCGGTGAAAAATCATGCCATTTAATTGGAGTTGGGCTATCACTAAGTAAACCTGGGAAACATTGTGGAGAGACTCTATAATATACATTTATAAAATAACCTGTTGTGAGGGTGAAATATGGTTTGAAATCCCTCTCGATAAATAACTTTTTAGAACGAAGACACCCGCTCATTACTGATCTTTACTGCATTTTATTCTTTTGAATTACAGCAATGATATAAAATGATTACCATCTTATATAAGATTTCACCAGAAGCTATTTAAAATGCGGCAAGCATATAAAACAGGTGTTTTTAGATTACATATGCATATACATCCTGATTGGTGTAAAATTATCCTAAAAAATATTTTTGATGAACTTACTGTAAATACTCGAATTTGCTGATAAAGAACCAAAAGAATTCATTAGCTTAAATTTTAAAATTTTACTTAATTATGAAGTGATATATAACAAAAAAGCCTTTATAAAAGCTTTTCCAGAAGTTATATGTGAAATGTATATAAAAATTAATATGTAGTAAAATTTCCATTATAATAATATATAATTAATTTTTTCACAATCTATCTTTAATCCAAGACAATATTTATACTGATTTCCTCCAAAATTATTGACAGCATTTTGACAATTAGGAGGTTGATGTGTATCTTTAGTTTATGATTTTTTAGTCAGATTAATTTCATCAAGTAAACTAACTTACTTATAATAAACAACTATCATTGTTTAAATTTTAATACTTATCCTTTTAAATTTAAGTGGCTGAAAAATAATCTTCAGTATTTATTTCTTTCGATTGGCGGGACTGTTATGCAGAAAATTAAAGTAGTATTGGTATCCAATGACACTGAATACATAAATTTATTCGAATCATACTTAATGGACAATGAATATAATAATAAACTGCTGGTTGAAATATTCCATGATTTCAACAAAATGAATGAGTCGGTTAAAAATTCAAACCATAATATTCTGCTTTCTGAACTTTATCCAACGGATGAGGAATTGCAAAATATGGAGAAGGTATTCGACAGGGTTGTATTATTGACAGAAAATAAACAGGGCTTCGAAGAGGAAATCTTCAAATATCAGCCATTTGATAATATTGTAGAAACTTTGTTGATGTATTATTACGACAATGACGGACGTCTGCTGGAATCAAAAAATGAACGGAATACAAGCACGATTGCGTTTGCCAGCGGCAATGGAGGTACAGGAAAAACTTTGCTTTCTCTGATGCTCGGCAAGGTGTTGTCGAAGCATTCCCAGAAAGTATTCTACCTTTCTCTGGAACAGATGCTTTCAGCTTCTTCCTACCTTGAATCCGACAAACCGAAAAGCTCTGAAATTTTCTATTTCCTTAAAGATAATCCATATAGACTGCTGTCCAAATTCCATAAATTAAAAGATACTGATGCAGCTACGGGTATAGATTTTTTCCCTGTCAATATAAATTTTGATGAGATAGATTCCCTTAACACATTAGATATCGAGAATCTGGTTAAAACGATTACTTCTTTGAACGAGTATGATTTCCTGATTATCGATATGGATTCCAGGCTGTGCGAAATAAATTCTGAAATCCTCCGTTTGAGCAATGAGATTTTCTGGATACTTGAATCTAATGAGACCAGTTTCATGAAAACAAAAGCAATTATGGAAATGGATGGGCTGCAGCAGGAGATAGACAATAAAAAAATCCATTATATCGTAAATAAATTCGGTGAGAATCTATTTGCAGATAATGGCGAATATAACTTCAATATTGAATCGAAAATCAAGTTCAATCCTGAATGGCTGAATTATAACGAAAAAGAAAAAGTTCTGGAAGACAGTGAAATCGGCAGTGAGCTCCTGAAATCATTGAGCAGGATATCTCTGGCCATGGAGGTATCCGATGAAAAATAAAGAAAACAGCAATATTGAAGAGATTGCCAATTATAAATTTGAGGAGCAGGACAGTGATGATGCCATAGTCGATCACCTCACAGATAAGTTGAGAGATGTATTGGACTTTATGTATTCTGTTTCGAATGATGAATTGCGGCAGTATATCGAAGAATTTGTCATCACTTATGCCAAACAATACCAAATAAGTTCCAGGCAAATGAGCGTAATTGTTGAGCGTATGTATAATTCATTCCGTGGTTTAGGAGTATTGCAGCCTCTGTTGGATGATAAGGACATTACGGAAATAATGGTGAACAACTACTTGGAGATATTTGTCGAAAAGCATGGTGAAGTATTCAAGTCGGATGTAAGGTTCGAATCCCAGCAAAAGCTGGAGGATACAATACAGGCTATTGTTTCCAAAGTCAACAGAGTGGTAAACGAATCAACTCCGATAGTGGACGCGAGACTGGAAGATGGCTCAAGGGTCAATGTGGTGCTGCCTCCAGTCGCTCTGAAAGGCGCAGCAATGACAATTCGTAAGTTCCCCGAACATGCCTTAACAATAGATGACCTCATAAGATTCAAAGCTCTCAATAAAGAAGTATCACAATTCCTAAAACATCTGGTTGAAGCTAAATACAATATTTTCATAGGTGGAGGGACAGGCTCCGGTAAAACAACGTTCCTGAATGTCCTGTCGAACTTCATACCTAAAAGTGAACGGATACTAACTATAGAAGACTCGGCTGAGCTGCAGCTGAAAAGTATTCCAAACCTTATAAGTCTCGAAACAAGAAATGCCAATACTCAGGGTGAAGGTGAAATAACTATAAGAGATTTGATACGGACCTCTCTGAGAATGAGACCTTCACGGGTCATTGTAGGGGAAGTCAGGGGCGCAGAGGCGCTGGATATGCTTCAAGCTATGAATACTGGTCACGACGGTTCTTTATCCACCGGCCACGCCAATTCAGTGACTGATATGCTCAGCAGAATAGAAACGATGGTATTGAGCGGTGCTGACCTGCCGATCGATGTCATCAGGAAGCAAATAACATCAGCTATCGACATAATGGTGCATTTATCAAGATTCAGAGACCACTCCAGAAAAGTTGTAGAGATTTCTGAAATCACCGGATTTGAAAATGGTGAAATACAATTGAACCCACTGTTCATCTTCAAAGAAGAAGCAGAGGACAAAGAAGGTAAAATCGTGGGAGACCTCGTACCAACCGGAAACAAACTTCAATCTACTATGAAGCTTGAAATATCAGGTAAGCATGATATTGCAGGAATTTATGGTCAGAGAGATGAAGAAACGGAAGTGATGTGATGGATCTGTTTCAGGTTTTCGGTCTTGTAATCATTGTGCTTGCTGTATTTGGCATAGTTTATAAACGGATTACCAACACTGATTTAAAAAAGAAGAAAAAACATCTGAAGCGTGAAGAAGAGCGTAGAAGACGCTCCATTGCAGCCATAAACTCACGGAGTTCATCCGATAATCAACTGATTGATTACGGGGACTATAAAATGAGTTTCGGAGAAATCATATCCGCAGTAATAGTTGTATTTTTGATCATCATGCTGGTTGGTGAGCTTTTTTATGATAATTTGATCATTTCACTTTTTCTTGGTCTCATCGCTCTTTTTGCACCAAGGATAAGGAAAAAACAATTGAAGGAGAAGCGGAAAAACATACTGTCACTTCAGTTCAAAGAAGCGGCTGCTTCTCTATCTTCATCACTGGCGGCGGGACAATCAATCGAAAATGCTTTCAGGGATGCATTGAAGGACTTAAAGCTCTTATATCCTAACGAGGAGACTTATATCATCAAAGAATTCTCGATTATCAACAGACGTGTAGAGAATGGTGAAAGTATCGAAAGAGCGTTTGATGATTTTGCAAAACGATCTGATGTAGAAGACATAAAGAATTTTTCCGATGTATTCATAACCTGCAAGCGCAGTGGTGGTAACCTGGTGGACGTCATCAAAAGGACTGTGGATATCATCAATGAAAAAATCGAAATCCAACAGGATATCAAAGTGCTTGTATCACAAAAAAAATTCGAATCAAGGATCATTGCAGTAATGCCGCTCGGAATGATTGCATTCCTGAAATACACTTCAGGAGATTTCGTGAGACCTCTTTATGAATTCGGCACTCCGGGGCCTATTGTTATGACAGTTGTTCTTGGATGCACAATCCTGAGTATGGTAATAAGTCAGAAACTGATGAAAATCGAAATGTAGGTAATAAGAATGGAAATGATAATTTTAATACTCGTGACCTGTATATTGATTACAGCAGTGCTTCAAAAAAAGAATTATAGAACGTTTATAGAGACGTATAGAAGCAACATACTTTTGCCTGTTCTTGCACCATATTCACTTTTTCTGGTGGATAAACTGGACTTGTATAGAAGATTTCCTACAATTGTAGCACCGGTGCATCAGAAGATGATCATTTTGCGGGGTTCCAGGCTGAGTCAGATTTTTACCAGGATTCATCTTGCGAAAATAGTCACTGTTTTTACAATATGTGCGCTGGTTACATTTGCAGCATTTGTGTCCGTTGAAGCCGGTGATTACACATTGCCAATATTTTGTGTGTTCATGACTGTAATCCTGGTTTATGCACAAATGAAAGAGCTGGACACGAAAGTTAAGAAAAGAAAAGAATCAATACTTCTTGAGCTTCCAGAATTCACTAATAAGCTTATACTTCTGGTGAATGCAGGAGAAACGGTTCAAGGTGCAATAAATAAATCGGTACAGCAAAACATAAACAGGATATATGATTCACCATTGTATTATGAATTGAATGAAGCTATGAACAAACTTCAATCAAATTCATCATTTCAAGATGCTATGAAAGATTTCAGTCAACGGTGTGGTATACAGGAAGTTTCAGTTTTAACAACAACGATAATGATGAATTATCGTAAGGGCGGTAAGCAATTAGCGGAATCCCTGAAAGATTTATCAAAATCACTGTGGGATAAACGCAAAACTCTGACGAGAATTAAAGGGGAAGAGGCTTCATCAAAACTGATTTTCCCGATGATTTTTGTTTTTGCAGCAGTATTGCTCGTAATTATTTACCCGGCGATTACGATGTTCAATTTTTAGTTTGAGAGTTATCACTTTGATATAACGCAAGATCACTTGCTTTATATATAAATTTAAAATTAATGAGGAGAGATATTATGACACAGTTTTGGCTGGATTTTTGGAACGATGAGGAAGGTTTGGAAGTAGTTGAGGTATTATTGATTCTGGCGGTTCTGATCGGGATTGCGATTTTATTCAAAGGAAGAATTGAATCATGGGCTAACAGTCTATTTGATGCCATCGAAGGAAACCTTGGAACATTCGGCGGGTGATTTAATTGAAGAAGTTCTTAAAAGGGGAAAGAGGCAGCATGACTATGGAAGCTACCCTTGTTTTCCCTTTTGTCATGGTCTTTGTCCTCATGACAGTATTCTTATGCATCATTGTTTTTCAGGCAGGCATGACAAATTATGTGGCATACCAATCATCAAATCTGGTTGCCTACAATTATGATAACAGCAATAAGACGTATACCGGCGAAATTAAAAGTACCAGCCAGTACACAGGGAATGAAGCCGGTGACGGGCTTTACTGGAGGATCGGTGAAGGTGCCGGTGATTTTTTTAACAGTTTGGGCATCGGCGGCTTTGGCGGTGGATCCGGGGGAATATCCCAGAGCAAGAAAGCGGTTGTGACCAATAACTATGCCGGACCGATTTCTATAGAAATTTCGGATGGCGGAGGTAATATATTAATTTATAAGAAAATCAGGGTCACTACCGAGTCAGGACTCTATATGCCTGACATGTTCAAAAATCTGCTGGGAGTTTCGAATGTAACTGGTGAGTCAACAAGTATAATTACCGAATCTACAGAGATGGTGCGGACTTATAACTTTGCGAAATTCCTGATGAGTTTCACACCACTTGAAGACGCAGGGAGTATTACAGAAGCAGTAGAGCAATGGGTTGGAGGTTAGAACACCAATGAAAAAAATCAAACAGTTTATAAAACCTCTGATCTTTGGTAATGGCGGTTCAGTTTCCATCTTCGCCATATGTATCATACTGCCCATCTTTATCATCAATGCTCTTCTGATTGACATGGTACGGATAATGTCGGCAGAAAGACAGCTTGATAACGCTGTTGAATCAGCTGTCAGGTCGACAATGTCACAATATGACAGTTCACTCGCTGATTACGGGATTTTTGTTACCGGCAATGATTCACTTTCGATTTTTGAGAAGACACTCGAAGAGCAGCTTTTTACCCCGGGAGAATTGGAAGGGTACTCCAATCTATCCCAAGTATCCATCAGCTCGAGTTCAGCTTCCTTTGACACTGACAGGGATATATTGAATCCGGATATATTCAAATATCAGATCAATGAAACGATGAAGTATCAGGCTCCCATACAGATGGCCGGGGTTTTTGCAGACCTCCTGAAGAAAGCTGATGGTACTGTAGACCCGAGCGAAGTAGAAGATATGGAAGAAACACAGGAATTCCTCGAGAAATTTGAAGAAGTTATGGAACTTGTCAAAAAACGGAATGCGGAACTGAAGAAAGCTGACGAGGAAGTTAAAAGTCTCAAGGAAGACATTACATCAAGATATAATTCCAAAATCGTAGGTAAAGAGTCATCATCTGAGAAAATCCCTGAATCTATAAAGTCGAACATGGCGGATCTTTCAAAATATTACCCAAGATACCTTGAATTGAAAAACAAGCATGAGGAAGAAGATTCCGAAGATGAAGAATCAGAAGAAGAATTAAGCGATGAAGAAAAAGAAGATAAAGAAAAGAAGCGTGACGATGAAGAAGATGAGCTCGGGTACTTTGAGGATGCCAGATCTAAATTCAACACAGAAACATTACCAACAGAAGGTCTGATTCAGACCAATTACGCCAGTTATAAAGAGGATATTCTCAAAGCACTTTTCGGTTCCGGAAATTCAAGTTCACCCAGCAATAATTCAGCAATGGATTACAACAATGAAATTAAAGAAATGGTCGGATCTACAGACGGATTGGAAGAAATCAACAAGTTGATTCTGGACAATGAATTTTTTACTTCGATAGAAAATGATTTTGAAAGTCTGGACGATTATGTACTGGGAAAGGCTGACGCACCGGGGACCATGACCAGCTTTGGGAATTTACAAAGGTATGGACTGCTTTCACAAGCGTCAATTTTCAAATTGGCAGTCAACTCTGAAACAAAAGAGGCGCCTGGTTATGTCGAGACAGCAGCATCTGAGCTTATTTCCGATGCTGACACCAATATTGATTCTATAACAACAAGCTGGAAAAAGTATGAGGAGTCAGAAGAGATACTTCAGAAAGATGAAAGATATGATCAGACTTATGATGAAGTAGAAGAAGAAGCGGATGAATCTTTCGGAAAACTTTTAGAGACGCTGAATGATGCATTGGGCATGGCCGAATCATATTCCGCTGACCAGGAAATCTACAATACATTGGAAATGTATAACAGCAAATACTCTGGTGCCGGGTCTGATGGCGAATTGATTGCCGAGGAAGACAGGAAAGAATTCATAACTAAAGCATTTGATAAACTTAAAAACCTTTTTGAACTAATGTCAAACCCTTATGCTATCCGATCAGAAATCTATATGAATGAATACATCATGGCCAACTTTGGAGTTTCCAAACCTTTTGAAATCAAACAGGAAAGTTTCAATTATGATACTAAACAAGCAATGTATATGATATATGGTCACCATCAATCCGGAGCAAATTATGGACAGTTTCTACTTGAGATGGCAGGTATTATCCTCGCTATTAATATATTTGATACTTTAGTGAAAAATCCTCTCAGTAAATTGGGATGGATAGGAGTTGCGATTGCTCTCGTAGTTGCAATTACACAAACTGTGACGGATTTTAATGATTTTTTAAATAAAGATCGCGGTATAGAATTAAAGATTTTAGGCAAGAAAAGATCTGGAGTTAATGTAACGCCGGATCTTATGACTAGATTATTCTTGAGTTTGCGGTCCTTGAATGAAACTTTTAATGCACAAAAAAGAATAAGAATACAATCTGCATTGTCCCAGGCTACTAGTGTTGATTTCACTCAAACAGGCGAAACCTACTTGAATAGTAATGTTAGGGGCGAAGTTAATCTTTTATTCTTACCTACTTTTTTCCCTGGAAAAGTAGAAGGTAACAATTATATATTTAATAAGGAAAAACATTATTCATATTAATATGGAGGGTCTATAATGAAAAAATATTTAGGGATTATAAGCATTTTTGGGTTGATATTTATACTGGGCGCCTGCTCTGACAGTAATGAATCCGAAGGAGAAACAACTGAAGAAAACACAGAAGAAGAAACATCGGAAGACACAGATGAAGAATCCACGGAAGATTCAGAGTCTGAAGATGGAGAAATACATGAGATTGGCGATACTGTAGAAGTAGAGAGTTTTGAATGGGAAATCCCTTACGAAGTAACTGTGAATTCTTTTGAGCAAGTACAAGAATACGACGGTGAACCATTAGAGTCATATTTAATGAACGCACATGAAACGAATTTCTTAGGTGTGGTAAATATGACGGTGAAAAATTTAGCTGATGAACCAATTGTAATTGGGGAATATGTTGCCCCTGACATTGTGCAAGGTGGAACAGACGGTGGCGAGCAATTTATTTTTGATGTGTCTGAAGAAGATCTATCACAAGAGTTACAGCCGGATGAAGAAGCAACATTTGATTTGGTTTATACAATGAGTACTGATATAGATAGTGGTTACTACGAATTAAAGTTTCAAAATATGTTTCCAACAGAACAATCATACAGATTACCTTTAGAATAGTACCAAAGGGTAACATTTATATTTTCGGTAAAGATAAAATAATCATACTAAGATAGAGGATTTGTAATGAAAAAATACTTGGGAATACTAAGCATTTTGAGTCTGTATCTGATATTGGGTGCCTGCTCTGGCAGCAATGAATCAGAAGGTGAAACGACCGAGGAAAGTACAGAAGAGACAACGGATAATCAGGAAGAAAGCACCGAAGAAGAATCAGACGGAAGTATGTATGAAATAGGCGATACAGCTGAAATTGAAAGTTTTGAATGGGAAGTCCCGTATCAAGTGACAGTAAACTCTTTTGATCAGGCCCAGGAATATGATGGTAATAGTTTGGATTCACTGGTATCTAATGCAGGTGATTCACATTTCTTAGGTATTGTGAATATGACTGTGAAAAACATTTCAGATGAACCTATAGTGATAGGAGAATATGTCTATCCAAATATGGTTAAAGGTGGCAGTTCTGGTGGAGAGCAGTACGTTTATGATTTATCCGAAGAAGATGTCTCACAGGAACTTCAGCCAGATGAAGAAGCTACGATTGATCTAGTGTATATATTGAGCGAGTATGGGGACAATGAACATTTTGAACTGACATTTGAACAAATGTCTCCTAATGAAACAGCATTCAGATTACCTTTGGAATAGTATTAAAAGATAATACTTATATTTTTGGTAAAGATAAAATATTCATACTAAGATAGAGGATTTGTAATGAAAAAATACTTTGGAATATTAAGCACTTTGATCCTGATTCTGATATTGGGTGCCTGCTCGGACAGTAATGAGTCCGAAGGTGAAACTACAGAAGAAAACACAGACGAGGAAACTGCAGAAGATGCTAACGATGAGGCATCTGCGGATTCAGAATCTGAAGATGGAGAAATCCATGAAATTGGCGATACGGTTGAAGTAGAAAGCTTTGAGTGGGAAATACCTTATGAAGTTACAGTCAATTCGTTTGAACAAGCTCAAGAATACGATGGGGAGCCGATGGATTCATTTGTTATGAATGCAGGAGAATCCCATTTTCTGGGGGTTGTCAATGTTACAGTTAAAAATATAGCAGACGAACCGATTGTAATTGGTGAATATGTTCATCCTGATATTGTCCAAGGTGGAGAAATGGGAGGAGAACAATTTATTTTTGATGTGTCGGAAGAGGATTTATCTCAAGAACTTCAGCCGGGAGAAGAAGCTACATTTGATTTAGTTTATATTATGACAGATGCCATTGAGAGTGACTATTATGAATTGAAATTTGAGAATGGTGCACCTACAGAACAATCATACAAATTGCCTTTAGAATAGTATTGAGGAGTGACTGGCGTGTTCAAACGATTACGGGAAAATGAAGATGGAGTGATTACGATTGAAGCCGCGCTGGTCATTCCTATCATGGTTACTTTTATACTGATGCTGATGTGTCTTGTTCAGATAGCCATTGCTGAAATGGCTTTGCAGGAATCTGTATCTGAGAGTACCCAGACTATGGCGCATTATGGCTACCTGGCCCAGGAGGCTGAAGGGCTCCTTGAAAATGAGTCGGGTGCCATGATGGATGTCATCAAGGAAAAGGGCGGCAGTGTTACTGAAAACAATGTTGTCGATTTTCTTGTTGAGAAGGCAGGCAGTCACGCTGAGGGTAAAATCGGTGAGTTCATATCCAATATGAGTGTTTCTGCTCAAACGGGCATAACCGAAGGTCTGGTGAAAGAGCTTTATGCAGATCGGGTAGGTGATGGCAAATTCTTCAATGCAGAAGGTGTTAAAGTGGAACCTGTTGTAAACAGGGAGACTATTGAAGTAGTCGCCGAAGTGCCTCTTGAGATAAATTTACCTTTTTTCAGCAGGACGATAACAATCAAGAAAAAATCTGTTGAATATATTTGGAATGGAGCTTAACTATGGAAATACATTTTATCATTTTGGGGATATTCCTATGCATTGTTTTCTATTATGATGCTATCAAACAAATCATTCCAAATTGGCTGAATGTCTCAGGCGCCGTTGTTGGGGTGGGCTATCATTCGCTGAGCGCAGGCGTGGATGGTTTTATCCAATCTTTTGGCGGCGGCCTGGTCTGCGGCATCATTCTTCTGGTACTTTATGTTTTTAAAGCCATTGGTGCAGGCGATGTGAAGCTCTTTTTTGCAATTGGTACAATTACCGGAATACTTTTCGGCCTGTATTCAATAATGTACTCAATTATATGTGCAGGGATCATTGGTCTCCTATATTTATTGTTTACAAGGACATTTTTAATTCAGCTCACTCTGAGTATTATACATATGAGAGAAAGCATACAGGAAAAATCCTTGACACCTATGGAGGAGTTTAAAAGAAACCGGGCAACCAGATTTCCTTTCATTTTTGCAGTAATACCAGGTGTTTTGATCACTTTTTACTATATGGTTGTATTAGGAGGGTAAATATTTGAATATCTCAGGATATAATATCGAAGTGAAAGATAATAAAAAACAAAAATCGTTGGAATCTGATAAAAATGGAAACAGATTGACTATCGATGACTTGAAAGAATCTGAATATAAGATGTTTCTATATAATAGAATAGACGGGACACTTCCTATCAATTTTGTGAAGGAGAATAATCATCAGACGTTGCATTTCAACACAGAAAACCATGCATCCTTATCGGATAGACTGGAATATGGTGAATTAAGATTCGAGGATTTTTATCGGTTGATTGTTGAAATATGCAATACTCTGAAGAAGTCCAGGAACAACCTGTTAAGCATTGAGAAATATTGTATCAGTGAAGAAACAATATTTGTTGGGGAAAGATATTATGATATCAAGTTGATGTATATGCCCCTTAGAAATTTTGAGAAGGACGAGTCGACAGAAGATGAATTAAAACGTCTCGTTTTCAATGTGTCAAAAAAAATCGTAGATATAGACCGGGAAGACTACATAAACCTGTGTCAGTATCTGAAGCATCCAAATTTCAGCATAGAAAATATAAAAAACTATCTTCTCGATATCAAAAATTCAGGTGTTTCTATCAAAGGTGATATGCAATACGGTGACACTGATAAATACAAGATTAAAAAAATCAAAACAATGCCGCCGTTAAACCGCAAAGAAAAATTGTATTCCTCTTTGATCGCGATTGTGCTGCTTGCAGTGATCTGGAGTCAGATGCCGCTCAGCAGCAACATATTACTCGGGACAGCTTTCCTTCTGTCCGTTGGAGTGGCAGTTCTGCTGCATGTTTACTGGAAAAAGTGGCGTCCAGGGGCGGAACCTATTGTTGTTGAAAAGAAAGTGAAGAAAAAGGTCAGGAAAAGCGAACTTGAAGATTCAGAGCTTGAAAACGACCATCGGTCCCGAGTGTTCGATGCTCTGAAAAATATGGATTATGATACGTTCATTGTTACAAAAGCAGTCGTTCAGCCAGAAGCGGAGGTTGCCCCATCTGAAGAAAGTGCATATTCTGCACCTGAAGAAGCATCTTCAAAACAGGACAGTACCACCGGTGAGGATGAAGCCAGTGAAGAGCAGGAAACTACTGATGAAGTGGAATCCTTTGTACTCACTGATAAAACAACACTTCTGGAAGATGAGGATGATGAAGAACTGAAAAGGAATGTCAAATTGGAAAAGGGGAGAGCAAGTGATTTTCTGATTCCATTTGATGGAAAGAATGATATTGGTGAGGCAATTGCAATCCTTGGAGAGAACTTCCTCATAGGAAGAAACAAGGACGAGTCTGATTATCATGTCAATGATTCTAACATTTCCAGGAAGCATGCGATGCTGGTTAAAAAGGATGACTGCTACTCATTCAAAGACATCGGATCGGTAAACGGTTCGAAAATCAACGATGATAAACTTATCCCGTACAAGCTCTATGAACTGAAATCTGATGATGTGATCACACTAGGTGAATTGTCGTTCAAATACAGAGTGAATGAGGCATGATCATGTCCAAAAGAGATATCGGTGTGATTAATGCAAAAGGACGCGGGAAAGAAACCAATGAAGATTACCATTTTGGCGCCGGAGGACAGATGTTCGGAGGCCATGACGTATACTTCCTTTCCATTGCAGATGGGATGGGAGGCCATGATAATGCGAAATCAGCGAGCCATCACGTCATCGAAAAGCAGGAAGGATGGTGGAATGACGCTGTTGGCCAATCTCTGGATATTCAGGAGCTGATTGCTGCATTTGAGAACGGGCAGGGAAATGAGTTCCGCCAGCTGAATCAGGAACTGATAGATATGGGCAGCAATGATAATGTGAAAATGGGTACAACATTATCTTCATTGGTATTAGTAAATAATATGTATCTGATTCACCATGTTGGAGATGCGAGAATATATAGATACAGTTTAAACGGTCATGATACTGAAGAAACATCTGAATTGGACGGCCGCAGGGGCTTTATTCAATTGACTGAAGACCATACTCTGGTCAGCCGGAAAATCAGGGACGGTGAGATTTCTGCAGATGAATCAACAAATCACCCCCAATCGGGTGTACTCACACAGTGCCTGGGGGTGAAAGGTGAAATACAGCCTTTTGTAACCTTCGGGACAATCAGGGATGAAGATATGATTCTTTTGTGTACCGACGGCGTCTACAAATCTTTAACGGATGAAAAGCTGAATAAAATCATCGAAGACTCATTTCAGAAAGATGCGCAGGATATCGTCGATATAATCTACGATGAAATTAAGCGGTCAGACTTCAATGATGATATTTGTATTTTATTAATTAAATGATGTGGGTGGTGCAGTAATGATCTTGGATAACTGGCAGCATGAGAAATATAGTGTAGTAAAACATATTACTAACGGCGGCACATCCAAGATATTTCTGACTGAACTTAAGGATGGTACCCGGGCAATTCTCAAGGTTGCCAAAGATCCTGTGTTTATAAATAATAAACAGCTGGATAACGAGGCATCACTTCTTAAAAAATTGAATCATCCTGCCATACCCACATTGATTGATTATCTGAATGTTGATGAATATAAAGCAATAGTGATGACACTGATGGAAGGAAGAAATCTTAAGCATATAATTGATGTAAAAGATTATCAATACAACTGGCAGGAAACGCTTTATATAGGCAAACAACTGGCCGGAATTATTAAATATTTCCATAGGCAGGAACCTCAGGTTGTTATCCGTGATATTAAACCGTCAAATGTTGTCATCGATAAAAAACTTACTGTGAAACTTGTCGATTTCGGTACCTCCTCAGATGATACGAACATCATACATAATAAAGCCTTTGGAACGGTTGGTTTTGCGGCTCCGGAACAATTTGAAAATGGAGTAGTGGATAAAAGATCCGATATCTTTGCCCTTGGTGCAACATTGTACTATGTCATATCAAACGGTGGAAACATTTATACACAAAGTTCGCTGTTTGAAGAAACCGATGCGCCGAGGAAACTGAAAGAGTTTATTTACAGATGTACCAAATCCAGTATGGATCAGCGTTACCAGACAATAGATGAAGTGATTTCAGAATTAGAAAAAATTAATGAGACAACGTGGGAAAAAATCATACGCTATTTTAATAGTAAAAGTTAGGACGAAAGTGATTATGAGGAATTGGATAAAGGTAATTCCGCTGGGGATCATCCTTGTGGTTTTATCAGCATGTGGAAATGGGGCAGAGAGTGTTGTCTCTGATTATGAAGAGGCAGTTTTGAATGATGATTATGAAACATTGCAGGAGATCCTGAGTGATGAGGATGTCCAGGTGACAGAAGACGAGGCAGTGGGGCATGTTAAACTTGTTAAAGAGGAATATTCTGAAGAATCTTTGAGAAGGGCGCTTGAAAACATGGCTGAATCCGTAGGAGATGCTGACGGTGATTCAGAGTCGGATCTTCGCGGGGAAGGCGGCTCGATTGTTACTCTTGAAAAAGAGGATGGAGAAACTGCGATGGAAGTAGAAAGACATGAAATTTTCGCCGACCTTCAGTATGCTTCTTTTACATATACCTTTGATGGAGAGCAATATACAATCGGTTCTTCGGAAGAAGAAACGACGTTGCTTGATAATTTCATCCCCGGGATTTATGAAATTGATGGCGAAGGTGAGATGAATGGTGAAACATTCGACATGTCTTTACTCGTCAATTTCAACGGGTCTTCTCAAAAAACAGTGACGGTCAAAGATGATATGGGAATCCTTTATACCAGTATAGCCAGTTATCAAGGTTTGGAAAATCTGAAGGTATACGCTAATGGCAAAGATGTGACAGACCTCGAATTCGAGCGTGGCGGATATGGCCCGATTAGTGCTAAAGAGCCTGTTGAAGTGTATGCTGAAGGCGAAATCGAAGGCCAGGTCATCCAGACGGATAAAGTCGAAGTCGGTCCGCGCGGAGAAGATGAAAGAGCTATACGGGCGGATCTTGAATTTGATCATAATGAGATAGAGAAGATACAGGATGAAGCGAGGGAAAAGGAACAGACTGCAAGAGACAGTGAATATGCGAAAAAGAAAACGGAAGAGCATATTCCTGAGTTCTACGAGGACTTTGAGGAATCATTCAATGCTGATTCTGAAATGAGCCAGACGAGTTCCCTCAGGTTCAGTTTCTCCGAAACGTCTGTTCCGGACAATGTATTGGATGTGCTGAGGCCGGCGCTTGAAACCGAAACAGAGTATGAAATCGAAGTTGGTGATATTGAACTTACAGAGCATAAAGAGGACAACTCCGAGTTGATTTATGAAGTAAATGTAAATATTAAGGAAGACGGCTCCGATAATAAACAGACCCACACGATCACTTATAGTGATGAAAGCGGACTTTACCGTATCTCTGATATAAAATTAAAGTAATCTTTACAAGCTATTGCTGTTATTCATGCACATATATAGGGTAGAATTAAAGTAACCTATAAAATTATAATTGGAGGTGTTTTAAATGAATGAACAAAATACACACGGTTTTGATAAATCCATGGTCCTCGTCTCTTTCATACTGTCCGCATTTACTGCAGTCGTTGGTCCTTTGATTCTCTGGGTACTAAAAAAAGATGAAGACCCGGCTACAGCTGAAGCACTGAGACATGTTGTGAATTTCGGTCTTTCCTATACGATTTACATGTTCGTAGCATGGTTGACTTCGTTCATCCTTATCGGGCTGATAATCGGCCCGATCATCACTGTCGCATTTTATATCTTCCTGATTTTAGGTGCGATCAAAGCGAACAACGGCGAGATGTACAAACCGCCGTTCACATTGGACCTCATTAAATAGGTTGTTTTCATTTACCCTGCGATCATTATCAGTCGCAGGGCTGTTTTTTGTGGAGAGACTTTAACAAAGCGGTCTGAATGGTTTAAAGTGGAACGCATTTAAGGTATACTATAGTGGTAATTGGAATGCTGTACTAGACTTTGACTATTATTTAGAATTATTATAAACTAGTATAGTAAAATATTATCCTAAAAATCTGTTGGAGGGTTATAAATGACATCTGTTCTAGAAATCAAAGACCTACATGTCGAAATTGACGGCAAAGAAATTTTAAAGGGTGTTGACCTCACTCTTAAACAAGGTGAAATCCATGCGGTCATGGGACCAAACGGTACTGGTAAATCCACGCTTGCACAGGCGATCATGGGTCACCCGAGATATGAAGTAACAAGCGGAGAAGTGCTTCTCGATGGAGAGAGCGTACTCGATATGGAAGTTGACGAGCGTGCACAGGCTGGTCTTTTCCTTGGCATGCAGTACCCATCCGAGATTTCCGGAGTGACAAACTCTGATTTCCTTCGTTCTGCAATCAATGCTCAGCGCGAAGAGGGCGATGAAATCAATCTGATGCAGTTCATCAAAAAATTGGATAAGAACATGAACTATCTTGAGATGGATCTCGATATGTCCACACGTTATCTCAACGAAGGTTTCTCCGGCGGCGAGAAGAAACGTAACGAAATTCTTCAGCTTATGATGCTTGAGCCTAAATTCGGTATCCTTGATGAAATCGACTCCGGTCTCGATATCGACGCATTGAAAGTTGTTTCCAAAGGAATCAATGGTCTGCGCGGAGATGGCTTCGGTGCGCTTATCATCACTCACTATCAGCGTCTCCTGAACTACATCACACCTGACAATGTTCACGTTATGATGCAGGGCCGCGTTGTTAAGTCGGGCGGTAAAGAGCTTGCTGAACGTCTTGAGAACGAAGGTTACGACTGGATCAAGGAAGAACTAGGCATCGAAGACGAAACTATTGGCGCAGACGCTTAATAAGACAGGAGGATGACAATGGCTACTGATGTAAATGAATTTGTGATCAATGCTGATGAAGTAATCTCACGGGCAAAAGAACGCGGTGAGTCTGAACTTCTGATCAGCAAAAAGCAGGAAGCACTTGATAAGATTGAAAGTCTTGAAATGCCTAAACCTGACAAGACTAAGCTCAACAGATGGGACTTCTTCACTGTCACGCAACCTGTAACCGACAGCTCTGTCTACGGCAGCCTGGAAGAACTTCCGGAATCTGTAAGAAGTCTGCTTGATATCGAGCATACTGAGAATATTTACGTACAGCACAACAACACGCCTGCTTTCCTTAAAGTATCTGATGATCTTCTGGATAAAGGCGTAATCATAGAGAACATCATCGAAGCGAGTGCGAACCACCCTGAACTCGTTGAAAAATATTTCATGACCGATGGTGTGAAAATGGATGAACATAAGCTTGCTGCATACCATGCGGCGATGCTGAACGGCGGGTTGTTCATCTATGTCCCTAAAAATGTACAGATAGAAAATCCTGTACAGATGGTTGTACTTCATGATGATGAAAAAGCATCATTGTTCAACCACGTACTGATCGTTGCAGACGAAGGTTCTGAGCTGACTTATGTTGAGAACTACCTCTCCGGCGTTGATAAATCAAATGAACAGGTGAATATCATTTCCGAAGTGATCGCCAAAGATAACGCAAAAGTGAAATATGGCGCAGTGGACTTCCTTGCCGAGGGCTTCACTGGTTATATCAACCGCCGCGGTGTAACCGGCAGAGATGCTGACATCGACTGGGCACTCGGACTCATGAATGACTCAAACGTCATCTATGACAATACGACTTACCTGATTGGGGATAATTCAGACTCAGATCTTAAGATCGTTGTTGTAGGACGCGGGGAACAGAAGCTGAATTTCACTTCCCAGATCATCCATTACGGTAAAGATACAAACGGACACATCCTCAAGCACGGTGTCATGAAGGACAGTGCCTCCAGTATCTTCAACGGTGTGGGATACATCAAGCACGGTGGTACACGTGCCGATGCACAGCAGGAATCCCGTGTATTGATGCTCAGTGAAAAAGCGCGCGGCGACGCGAACCCGATTCTTCTGATTGATGAAGATGATGTAACAGCAGGTCACGCAGCTTCAGTTGGGCGTGTCGACCCGATACAGCTGTTCTATCTGATGAGCCGGGGTATTTCCCAGAAAGAAGCGGAAAGACTTGTCATCCACGGATTCCTGGATCCGGTTGTGAGAGCACTGCCGATCGAATCTGTTAAAAATCAGCTCAGAGAAGTCATTGAGATGAAAGTTCTTTCAAAATAAGTTTTAAAGGGGTTTTCCCGAATGAATGCAATTGATATCAGAAAGGATTTCCCAATCCTTGACCAGAAGGTAAACGGGAAAGACCTCATATACTTTGACACTTCTGCAACAAGCCAGACACCGGCGAAAGTCATCGAAGCAATGAACGACTATTACCGCGAGTACAATTCAAATGTGCACCGCGGGGTACACACACTTGGAACAAAAGCGACAGATGGTTATGAACAGACGCGTATGAAGGTTAAGAACTTCATCAATGCTAAGAGATATGAGGAAATAGTATTCACGCGGGGAACCACTGCAGCAATCAACCTTGTGGCACGCAGCTTCGGTGACATGATTGTCGGCGCGGACGATGAGATTGTGGTGACTGAAATGGAACACCATGCAAACATCGTCCCATGGCAGCAGCTTGCCAGGCGCACAGGTGCCAAACTCGTTTTCATCCCGATGGAAGCAGACGGCACGATTACGCTTGAAAGTGTTGAATCCGTCGTGTCTGAGCGCACGAAGATTGTTGCAATCACACATGTATCCAATGTTCTGGGTACAATAAACGACATCAAAGAAATAGCGAAAATTGCACACAGGAACGATGCTTATATCTCAGTGGACGGTGCCCAGGCTGTTCCGCATATGACAGTGGACGTACAGGATCTGGACGTTGACTTCTATGCATTCAGCGGACACAAGATGCTGGGGCCGACCGGTATTGGCGTGCTCTATGGCAAAAGCGAACTGCTTGATAAAATGGAGCCCATCGAATACGGTGGAGATATGATAGACTTCGTAGATTTGAGAGAATCGACCTGGACGGATCTGCCTGTGAAGTTCGAGGCAGGCACACCTATGATTGCCGAAGCGATCGGCCTCTCAGCAGCAATAGACTATATCACAGAAATTGGTCCGGAAGCGATTTTGGATTATGAGCAGGAACTGGTAAACTATGCTTACGGGCGCATGAGTGAGATCGAAGGCATCGAGATCTACGGTCCTAAGGAACGTGCCGGTCTGATTACATTCAATCTGGATGGAGTCCACCCGCATGACCTTGCGACAGCGCTCGATACCGAAGGTATTGCAGTTCGTGCCGGTCACCATTGTGCCCAGCCTCTGATGAAATGGCTTGACGTTTCATCGACCGCAAGAGCCAGCTTTTACGTATATAACACCAGAGAAGAAATAGATGAGTTCATAGAAAGCCTTAAACGTACGAAGGAGTTTTTCTCTTATGAATTTTAACAATCTGAATCAGCTCTACCGTTCAGTAATCATGGACCACTACAAGAACCCGAGAAATAAAGGGGTTATTGAAGATGGCACTCTGACTGTAGATATGAACAACCCGACTTGCGGCGACAGGATCAGACTTACTTTAAATGTAGTGGATGACGTTGTCGAGGATGTTAAATTCGAAGGGGAAGGTTGCTCCATTTCTATGGCCAGTGCTTCCATGATGACAGAAGCGATTACTGGTCAAAAACTCGATAAAGCCCTCTCGATGGGCGACGAGTTCAGCAAGATGATGCTGGGCGAAGATTATGATATCACCGACGATATGGGTGATATCGAAGCGCTGGCCGGCGTGAATCAATTCCCTGCCCGTATCAAGTGCGCCACTTTATCCTGGAAAGCACTTGAAAAAGGCGTTAAGGAATCGGACAGCGAATAATAAAAAGGAGTGACTGATATGGCTAAAAAAGCACCAGAAGTCGGCGATTACAAATACGGTTTCCATGATGAAGACGTATCGATTTTCCGTTCTGACCGCGGTTTGACAGAAGAAATTGTCCGCGAAATTTCCAATATGAAAGAAGAGCCTCAGTGGATGCTTGATTTCCGTCTTAAGTCCCTGGAACATTTCTATAAAATGCCAATGCCAATGTGGGGTGGAGACCTCTCAGAGCTGGACTTTGATGAAATTACGTACTACGTAAAACCATCTGAGATGGCAGAACGTTCGTGGGATGAGGTGCCGGATGAAATCAAACGTACATTTGATAAACTTGGTATCCCTGAAGCGGAACAAAAATATCTTGCAGGTGTTTCTGCACAGTATGAATCCGAAGTTGTTTATCACAACATGGAGCAGGACCTTGAAGATAAAGGTGTAATCTTTAAAGATACAGATTCTGCACTTCGTGAAAACGAAGAGTTGTTCAAGGAGCATTGGGCAACAGTGATTCCGCCGACGGACAACAAATTCTCTGCACTTAACTCTGCAGTATGGTCCGGCGGTTCATTCATCTATTGCCCGCCTGGAGTAAAACTGGATACGCCACTGCAGGCGTACTTCCGTATCAACTCTGAAAACATGGGACAGTTTGAACGTACGCTCATCATCTGTGACGAAGGTTCAAGTGTGCACTATGTAGAGGGTTGTACAGCTCCAGTCTATACAACGAATTCACTGCACTCTGCAGTCGTTGAAATCATTGTTAAAAAAGATGCTTACTGCCGTTATACTACAATTCAGAACTGGGCAAACAACGTTTATAACCTTGTTACAAAACGTACGTTTGTTGAAGAGAACGGTACGATGGAATGGGTCGATGGCAACATCGGTTCCAAACTTACAATGAAGTATCCTTCCGTATTCCTGAAAGGCGAAGGCGCACGTGGTATGACACTGTCCATCGCTCTTGCAGGTAAAGGACAGCACCAGGATGCAGGTGCGAAAATGATCCACCTCGCTCCGAATACTTCATCAACTATCGTGTCCAAATCCATCTCTAAAAATGGTGGTAAAGTATCCTACCGTGGCCAGGTACACTTCGGCCGTAAAGCTGAAGGCGCACGTTCCAACATCGAATGTGACACGCTGATCATGGATAACGAATCCACTTCGGATACAATTCCGTACAACGAGATCCTGAACGATAATATCTCGCTTGAACACGAAGCAAAAGTTTCAAAAGTATCTGAAGAACAGCTCTTCTACCTGATGAGCCGCGGTCTTGGTGAAGAAGAAGCGACAGAAATGATCGTTATGGGCTTCATCGAACCATTCACAAAAGAACTGCCAATGGAATATGCGGTCGAAATGAACCGTCTTATCTCCTTCGAAATGGAAGGTTCCATCGGCTAATATATCTTTTCAAACTCCTATCCCGTTCAGGCGGGGCAGGAGTTTTTTTATTTCCAATAAAAAAAGGACTTTTCCGGATGGAAAGTCCTTAAATGTCATCCAGCCACGATTGGTGATGTCAGAATGATCATCGCAATGCAGATGACTGCAAGATAGATAATGGAAAAGCGTAAATTCAACTGGGCCCATCTATGCACATCTTTCTTCTTAAGTCCTGCAGCCACGAGAATGACCCAGCCAATAGTCATCGATATGGCAATGATGAAGAAGATTCCGCCCAGAGATTCGATCAATACGAAAGGAAAAGGCAGCAGGGCAATCGTATAGATCAGCATCTGGCGGATTGCCGTATTTACGCCGGATACAACCGGCAGCATCGGTACGCCGGCCCGTGTGTAGTCTTCAAGCCTCTTGATTGCGATGGCAAGTGTATGCGGGACCTGCCAGACGAACAGTACATAGAAAAGGGTAAGTGGAACGATGTGGTCTGCCGGGGCGATTACAGCCCAGCCGATCAGCGGTGTGAATGCCCCCGAGATACTGCCGATGATCGTATTGATTGTATATTTACGTTTTGACCAGAAAGTATAGAGCACTACATAGAAGAACCATCCGAGAAATGAGTAGATGAAAGCTTCAAAAGTTGTAAACAACATCATTATCATTCCGATGGCGGATGTTGCGATTCCGGCCCATAACACAGAATTAAGGGGGAATGCGCCTGTAACAGTCGGTCTTTGACGGGTGCGGTCCATCTTTTTATCCAGGTCGGCCTCATACCAGTTATTGAGCATCAGTGCGCCTGATATAACAATTGTACTGCCGGCCATTGTCAGAAGAAAGAGGCCAGGATGATCTGAAAATTTTTCATTGTTAAAATAGAGTGCCAGCCAGAAAGCAGTGAAAACCGGAAGCACATTGGCTGCAAGCACCTTGCCTTTCAGCAGGTGTTTGATATTAATTAGAAATCTGGAAAAACCGGGAATGCTGTCACCGGTTTTTCCGGATGAAGATTGAAATGATAATTGTTCTTTTTTCAAAAATATTCCCTCACTCACGTACCATTTATAAAAGAGAGGTAAAAAAGCCTCATCCTTCATTATAACAGTCCCCATTTCATACAGTAATGGATAATTTGTGTCATCAGTCTTGCCGGGACGGGAAGTTTTTTCTTTCTGGTAACAGTGTTTCGATTCTTTTCTCCCGCCTGCTTTTGCCCAGCCCGCTATTCATGTTTTATTTGAAATTATAAAGGGTAGACTGTATGAAAGCTGAATTTATTTTATTGGGAAGGACCCGCTTCAGTAATACGCGATTATGAAGAGGAGGAAAGGCGAATATGTCTGTTGTCGAAAACATTAAAAAGATCAAGTCGAAACAAGATGATATCGGAGTACTTACACTTTATCTGAATACCGACGCCACGGATCCGGGCCAATCCAACGGGGAATGGAAGATTCATTTGAAAAATGGAATGAAGGAACTTAAGGAACAGGTAAAGGACAGGGATAACCCTGAAGAATTGAAAGCGTTGAAGAAGCTTCTGGAGAAGGCTGAGGCGGAGATTTATTCGAAGCAGAAGGAGATGCAGAGAGGCTATATTCTCATTGCTTCCGCAGATGGTGAACTGTGGAGGGAGCGGATCCTCCAGGTGCCGGTGACGACTTCCATACAGTGGGATAAAACTGCCGATACACAGCAGGTTGAGGAACTGGAACAGAAATTTCCCGAAACAGCTATCATCGTAGTCCAGCAGGCTGACGTGACGTTCATTGAAACGGAACTTGGAACGATCCAGGATGAAAAATACTTCAGCTGGGATTTGGAACGGCAGAGCTGGGTGGATTATCAGGAAGCCGTACAACCCGGGGAGCGAGGTTCGGGCAAAGATGAGTTCCAGCGGAGGTTTAATGAAAACCAGCACCGCTGGTATAAGGACCTTGCCCAGAGTCTTTCCAAAGAATTGAAGGAACGCGGGTTGAAAGGGGCCTATCTTGTCGGCAGCAGAGAATCCGTTTCCGAACTGGAATCGAATATGAGCGGTTCGCATGTCAGGGGGACCATTGCCAGAAATCTCGGTTCGAGACCGAATCACGAAATTTTAAAAGAAGTATATGACACGCTGATTTAAGTTGAATGAACTTACAGGACCACACCGTTGCTTTTTGAAAAGCCGGTGTGGTTTTTTGATATAGTGGAATCATGGAACTGTTGAAAGGGGAGTCGAAGGATGATTGAAGGAAAAACTTTTGAACAATGGAAGATGGAGTTTCCCCTGCTGGAACTCATGGTTGGATATGAACCCGTCGTATGGACGAATGATAAAGTGCATTCGGCAGAGGCGGCGCTTGCGGGACTGTCTCTCGGTGAAGCGGATGTGCTGGAAGCCGAAGCGCGTCTGAAACGCTTTGCGCCCTACATTGCACATGTTTTCCCGGAAACGGAAGATAATGCGGGGATCATCGAATCCCCGCTGACGGGGGCACCCGATATGAAAAATGCGCTCGGAAAAATGTACAGGGCGCCGATCGACGGGGAGCTGTTCGTAAAAGAAGATAATAAACTGGCTGTTTCCGGGTCCATCAAGGCGCGCGGCGGTATATATGAAGTGCTGAAGCGGGCGGAGGATTTGGCTTTTGAAGCGGGCATGCTGAATGAAATGGATGATTACAAAAAGCTTGCAGATAAGGAATTCAAAGAATATTTCTCGCAGTATTCCATCGTCTGCGGCTCCACAGGGAATCTCGGCCTCAGCATCGGCATCATGAGTGCGGAACTGGGGTTCAACGTGACGATCCATATGTCTGATGATGCCAGGGCGTGGAAGAAAGAAATGCTCCGTGCGAAAGGAGTGAATGTGGTTGAGCACAGTGATGACTACAGCAAAGCTGTGGAGCAGGGGCGCATCGAAAGCGGGAATGATCCGAAAAGCCATTTTGTCGATGACGAGAATTCACAAACTTTATTCTTCGGCTATGCGGTGGCGGCAGTAAGGCTGAAAGCCCAGCTCAAGGACCATAATATAACAGTGGATGAAGACCATCCCCTGAATGTGTATCTGCCGTGCGGTGTGGGCGGCGGCCCCGGCGGCATTGCATTTGGGCTTAAAATCATTTTCAGCGATCATGTCCACTGCTTCTTTGCGGAGCCGACGCATTCGCCCTGCATGCTGCTGGGGATGATGACAGGATACCATGAACAGCTTTCCGCAGCTGATTTTGGGCTTGATAATAAAACTGCAGCAGACGGCCTTGCGGTAGGCAGACCGTCAGGTTTTGTCGGAAGGCTGCTGCAGGAGCTGATGGCAGGGGTGTACACAGTGAGTGATGAGGATCTTTTCAGGATGCTTGCCATGATCTATGTCACTGAAGGCATAAAACTCGAGCCGTCTGCACTGGCGGGATTCATGGGTCCTGCAGTTGTACGGAATGACAATGAAAACACGACACATATAGCCTGGAGTACCGGCGGGGATATGGTGCCGGATGCAGTATGGCAGGATTATTATGAGACTGGAAAAAATCTGCTGTAACACAAAAGCGCCCCCGGGTCAGATCTGACCGGAGGGCATGTATCATTGTTCATTAAAAATTGAAATAGGGATCATATCCTGGATAATATCCACTTTGGAGATTGTTCAGGGACAGACCGAAGTCCATCTGGAGGTGAGGGTAGTCTTTGAAGTCTTCCCAGTCTCCTCCCCATGTAAATCCAAATTCTTTGGCCATCTCTCCAACTTCAAACCAGTCCGGTTTGCTGTTACCATTTCCATCATATTCGAGATTCCACGTCACTTCACCGTTCTCCAATTCAATCGCATAATCCACAGCCAGGCCGTAGTTATGATATGATTCTCCGCCTTTTGCATAAGTAACGATATTGCCCGGTTCAGTTCTGCCCTGGCTGTACAGTTCGTCCTGTGCCTCAAATGAACGGAAACCGTCTGTGAAGCGGATCAGGATGCCCTGGTCGGCAGCTTTCTGCTGCAGCGCTTCAGCGTTGGCTTCGACAGTCGGATGTAAGTCTTCCGGCAGAGAATCTTTATATGTTTCGTCCGCTGAGGCGGTATTCGCATTGGCACTCAAAAATATTAAGGAAGGTACGAGGGCAAATGCAAAAAATACTGCAGAAAAAGATTTAATTGTGTTTTTCATGGATAGTAATGTCTCTCCTTTATAATTTTGATAAAAAATGGTACGGACTCACGTTAACATTTTGTCCAAATATTTGCACTTTGATTTAGGACTTAAATCAATTCTTAACCTCCTGTTAATAGGATTGAAAACTCAGTGTAATATTCATGGGAAATTTTATGAAATATATTTTACAGTTAAAATATTAATTTACTATTTATGTTAATTGGAGATTACTAGTATCGGACTTTCGGAATACTCCCTTTTTTAGCATAGACTTTAAAAATTGACTATAATGAAGAGAGAATATTCAAATATTTGGAGGTGTATCATGCATTATACAGAATTGGACACGCCAGCATTCTTGATTGATAAGAAAATCATGGAAAAAAATATCGAAAAGATGCAGCGCACAGCAGAGAGGAACAAAGTGACGCTGCGGCCCCATACGAAGACCCACAAAATGTCCAGGCTTGCCGAAATGCAGGAAACAGCAGGGGCAGCCGGCATTACTGTTGCCAAAGTGGGGGAAGCGGAAGTGATGGCATCCCGCGGTCTCAACAATATATTCATTGCGAATGAAATTGTCGGAGAGCAGAAACTCGCAAGAATCCGGAAACTCGCCGAATCTATTGATATATCGTTCGGCATTGATTCGATTCCGCAGGTGAATGAGATTGAGAGCGTGTTTGAAGGTGCGTCAGAAAAAGCACAGGTGCTTGTTGAAATCGAAGTCGGCGAGAAGCGCTCCGGTGTCATTGAGGAGGAATACTACAGGGCGCTGCTGGAAGCGCTCAGACAGTGTAGAAATGTGCAGTTCAAGGGAGTGTTCTCCCACGACGGCCATACATACAAAGCGGAAACCATTGAAGAATTGAGAGAACTGTTTTTGGAAGCGGCGAAAAGGACGCTGCATTTTGCCGGAATCGCATCTGAGACGGGATTCGAACCGGAGACAGTCAGCATCGGCTCTACGCCGCCCTTTATCCTCAATTTTGAAGTGCCCCGCGGCGTGACTGAAATCCGTCCGGGGACGTATATCCTGATGGATGCCGGCCAGTCGAACGTCATCGGCAGTTTTGAGAGGAGTGCGGCAACGGTGCTGACGACCGTCATTAGCAAGCCGACGAATGAGCGTGTGATTACGGATGTGGGAGCGAAAGGGATTACGATGCAGACGCGGACGAAAGGCCTGACTGCGACTGAGGGTCTCGGACTGATCAAAGGGTTCGACGGCGTGCATATCGACAGTGTGTTCGATGAGCATGCGATCATCTGCAATGAGGTGTTCAGCAGGCGGGTTGAAGTCGGGGATAAGGTCCGGATCATTCCGAACCATATATGTCCCGTATCCAATCTGCATGAAACGGCGTATCTGATCGAGGATGATGAAGTTGTGGAAGAAATCGATATCGACTGCAGGGGGAAACTTAAATAATGGAACAGTATAAATGCAGCAGCTGCGGCAGCACTTATGAAATTACGCTCTCCAGATGGAAATGCGGGTGCGGCGGCATGCTCGACCTTGAATATGACAGGAAGAAGATAAAACCGTCAGGTTGGCCGCAATATCCGAATTCGATTTTCAGATACGCCGATGCGCTGCCGTTCGATGGCGGAGAATGGCAGTCTGTGACGATGGGAGAGGGGCAGACACCGCTCATTGTGCTGGATGCCGGTGAGCCGGAAACTTATGTGAAAGTGGACTACATGATGCCGACATTGTCATTCAAAGACCGCGGTGCGGCGGTTCTGATGACAAAGGCGAAACAGCTGGGCGCACGGAAGGTCATCGCCGACAGCAGCGGTAATGCCGGGACTTCTATCGCAGCCTATGCGGCACGGTGCAATATCGGCTGCGATATTTATCTGAACGATGCGACATCGCCTAAGAAAGTGGCGCAGGTAAAGGCGCATGGTGCGAATATCGTGCAGATCAGCGGTACCCGTGAGGACATTGCAGCGGCTGCGCAAAAGGCAGTGGAGGATGAATCTGTTTTCTACGCAAGCCACGTATATAATCCGTATTTTTATGAAGGGACGAAAACCTATGCCTTTGAAATTTTCGAAGAGCTCGGGTGTGCCCCGGATACGCTGATCATCCCTGTGGGCAACGGGACTTTATTACTCGGAGCCTATTACGGGTTCAGGGAGCTGCTCGATAATGGACTCATCGGTACATTGCCCAAAATTGTAGCTGTACAGGCTGCGAACTGCGCACCGATTGCAGAGGCGTTCGGCAGCGGCGCTGAAGTGGCGGAGCCGGTGGAGAACACCGGGACGCTCGCCGAGGGGATTGCGATTGCGGCACCTGCACGGTCTGCCGGGATTCTTGAAGCGGTCAGAGAAACAGGCGGCACATTCATTTCAGTTGAAGAGCCGGAAATTGAGGCCGCCCGTGATGTGATGAGCGAAAAGGGATTTTATGTTGAAGTGACGACTGCAGCCAATTATGCGGGATTTCTGAAGTATGTGAAGGAAGCTGATGAAACAGTCATCATTCCTCTGTGTGGTGCGGGAATCAAATCCAAGTGACCGGATGGGATGAAGGAAAGTTTCCTGTGAACATTGTACCGGCAACTTTCCTATGCGTATAATTGGTTAAAGAGAGCTTTGAGACGGAGGAATCATGAAATGGGATCAAAAACTTTAAAGACCGGCAACGGCAACTTGTGGAAAGGCCGGCGGCCGATTCCGGGAAAACTTTACCTGACTGAGACGATTCTGCACCATGTGCCGAACTTTTCAGCATTTCACCGGACGGAAAGAACGGTTGAACTTGGGGATATCGAAAGTGTCGAAACCGGGACGACGATGGCATACGGTATCGTGCCGCTGCCGAATGAGATTATTGTCGTTTTAAAAGACGGCGAAGTGCTGAAATATATTGTGAACGGCAGGAAAAAATGGAAGAAGGCAATAGAAGAAGCGGCCGGAAAATATTGAAAGTGTTTGTGATGAAAAGGTTTGATATGTCAGTCTAAAAGGGGATTTGTGTAATGTCCGGACAGAATGCTTTGAGCTTTAAGGGAATGGGGATGCTTCTGCGGGTGATTGCGGTTGTCGGTTCCAGTGTGGCAACGGTCATTTCCACATGGCTGCCCCTCCTGCTTTTTTATGAATTTTCAGCAGCTGCTCTGCTGATGCTGCTGATGCTGCTCATCATCGGTGCATTCCTGATTCATGGTCTTTTGACCCATGTATTCAATGATATCACCGATTTCGAATCCGGAACCGATCAATTCAGTCCGGCCTTATTATCGGGAGGCAGCAGGGTGATCCAGACAGGGGTCATGAGTCTTCAGATGCTGAAAAAGATGGGGCTGACTGCTGCTTTGCTTCTTGCACTCATTGCAGCGGTGCTGGCAGGAGCCGGACAATTCGAACTTGCAATACTCATAATCGTGGGTACCTGGGGAGCGGCGACGTATTCACTGAAGCCATTCAGATTTGCATATCATCCATTTTTAGGGGAGTGGCTGAGTTTATTCCCGTCTATGCTGTTCCTGGGTCTGGCCGCGCCGTGGCTGATGCTCGAAACGATCCCTGTATGGGGATGGCAGAACGCTCTGGTCAATGCATTATGGTGCATGGCCTGGGTGATGGTGCATCATATACCTGATCTTGAGGCGGACCGCCGTGCGGTGCCCCTCAAACGGACAAGCGTCGTCTGGTCTGTGGGCAGGTTCGGAATCCGGGGCGCACGCTATCCTGCTGTTTTATATCTTGGAGTCATCGGATTGATGTCGCTCTGGATTCTGGCCAGCCGCCCGGTTGCCGCGATCGGCGTTGTTGCAATACTGGTGTACAGCGTGTTCCTGATCGGCAAGATGAATCCGGAGGATGCAGAGGAAGTAACTGATATTGAGAAGAAACTGCTGCTCGCTGCGATGGCTACGGCAGTATGGATGGGGATTTTCATCTGATGTGAAAACAGCCCGCTTCGTCACGAAGCAGGCTGTTTTTTCTCTTTGCGTCCGACCGAGATGTAGATCGCGATCCCGAGTATGATGATGATTCCGATGATCTGGTATATCCCCATGCTGACGTTCAGCCAAATGACGGAACTGACTACTGCAGAGGCCGGTTCTATGATGCCGAGGATTCCGGCTTCTTTTGAGGAGAGGTGTTTCAGGCTGCTGATATAGAGCAGGAAGGCGAGTGTCGTCCCAAGCAGGACAGACAATATCAATACTGCTGTAAGTCCGAACGTCCAGTTGAAACTGAAATCAAAGTCCCACAGCGGATGGATGAAGTTCATCGCAATCCCTCCGATCAGCATCGAGCCGCCGACCAGCTGCAGCGGATGCAGCCGGTAGAGCAGCTTTTGAGCATGCAGCGTGTAGTAGGCGAGGGCGATGCCTGAAATCAGTCCCCATATGAGTGCGGCGGGCTTTACGATCATTTTATCCAGATTGCCGTTTGTTGCAAGCAGCACTACGCCTGCAATCATACCGATGATGATGACGCCGTCTACCCGGGACCATTTTGAATATTTGCGGATGACGAGCCACAGGATGATGTATATAGGTCCGGTATACTGGAGTACCGTGGCGATTGCGGCGTTACCATGGCTGATCGCCGCCATGAAGGAATACTGGACCAGCGTCATGCCCAAAAGGCTGTAGACGAAAAGCATGCCGAGCGTTTTTCTGTCCATTCGGACGGGCTGCTGCTTTCTTGAGAAGAATGCATAGGCCCCGAGCAGGATGATTCCGCTGATTGTCAGCCTGAAAGTGACGTACCAGTCGACCGTCACAGGTGTGTTTCTGAATATGTAATCGGCCGCCGTGCCGCCGATGCCCCAAAGTGCGGCACCGATAATGACGAAGATAAGCCCTCGTATATGTCTGGAATTTTCATGCATTGATTACCGCCTCCTTTCAGTCATTATTAAAAGAATAGGATATAAACATGTAAAATACAATATGAAAATCAGTTTGGAGCAAAGTGGATGGGTGACATCCGCCATTATGATAAAATTGAAGTGATATAGAAAAATCAGATGGAGGTATGTATGATGACCGAACTTGATAACTGGTTTGACCAGGCGATGAGTGCAGAGGTATATATAAATGATATGGAAAAGCATAAGGAAAACCTGCAGAATGTGTATAACAACTTTGCGATTCCGGATGATGAGGAATTCTTCAGAAGATTGGAGAATAAAAACCTCCGTGCCATCGTCATCACAGAAGACTGGTGCGGGGATGCAATGATGAACACGCCGGTATTGCTGCATCTGGCGGAAAAGAGTCATATGGAAGTCCGTATGTTGCTGCGTGACTCCAATCTGGAACTGATGGATCAGTATTTGACGAACGGAAAATCCCGTTCCATTCCGATCATCATCTTTATCGATGAAAACGGGGAGGAAGTGACGCACTGGGGCCCCCGTTCAGAGTTCATCCAAAAAGAGGTCAACGAATTGATGTCCGGACTGCCCGACAAAGAAGATCCAAAGTATAAAGAGAAATTCACAAAGAAGATTTCAAGACTGACCGCACGATTTTCAACAGAAGCGGAATTGTGGCAATCCGCATATCAGAGTATGAAAAAGAAGTTGGAGGAAAACTTGTAAATAAACGCCCGGCCGGAGTGTCCCAATCACTCCGGCCGGGCGTTTTAACCCTTTTTGCTGTTTTGGTTTATCGGCCGTTGAGAAATCACAGCGTCCGAAAAGCCGGTTTTATCGCTCATTGAAAAATCACAGTGTCCGATAAACTGACAGTTACCGCTCATAGAGACAGCTATTCCGACTGTATCTTTTCACCGGAACCGTAGATTTCGAGTGAACTGAAGTCGACAGCTTCTGTTTTGATGAAGAAAGTTGTCGGCACCGCAGCTTCTGTACACGTGACGTCTTCCGGGTCTTCCCCGTTTTCAACAACAGGTGTCAGTTCGAACATGAACTGTAGTGCGCCGCCCTTATCAATGAGATCTTCGAGCAGGTAGCCGCACCCGTTTTCATATAAAGAGACCTGGAATATGTGGGATTCATCGAAATCCACGGCACCGGCATCGAGTTCCACACCGGTCTGTTCCACCGCCATCCTGAGCATTTCCTTATCTGTGATGTGCTGGGCTGAATTGGTGAGCGCCCCTGCATCTCCCGATTCCGCTTTTGCAACCACTTCATAATCGACACTTTTGTCCAGATTGCCGCATGCGGAAAACAGGGATATGCTGAAGACCAGCACTGGGAATAAAACAAAACGCTTTAAATTAATCATATTTCAACCCCACGAACTGCAGTTTTTTGTTGAACAGCTTTGGATATGCCATATATCCGACCATGACGGAGGCCATCGCCGCATTGTTGAGTATCAGAAACAGGATCAGCAGCTGGTACATCACGGCCTCTATCGGATCGGCACCGCCGATGATCAGGCCGCTCATCATACCGGGAAGCTGTACGAGCCCCATCGTCTTCTGCCCCTCGATCGTCGGTATCATGCTTGTCTGGATTGCGGATCTCAGGCTTTTCCTGATCGCTATTTCAGGCTTCCCGCCCATGGACAGGATGAGCTCAATCGTTTCATCACTGCGCTCCACTTCGTCTTTGAATTTATTCAAAAACAGGAGCGAGAGCACCATGCAGTTGCCGATGATCATCCCGCTTATGGGAATGATCTGCTCAGGCTCATCCGGTATGATTCCGAACCCCAATAATATCAGCATCGAGAGTGATTCTACAGCAATAAGGGTAAAGAATACCATCCAGGTGATTCCCGGAATCCCGCTCCCCTTTTTGATCACATTCTGGGTGGCGGCTCCGATCATGAGCATGATCATCAGTACGATATATACAGGATGGTCTGCTTCGAACACGAATGTCAGTATGTATCCGATGATCAGCAGCTGGACGATCGAACGCACAGTTGCGATGATGATATCTTTTTCGAGGCCGAGTTTCAACCATAGCGTCAGTCCAAGAGGGATCGCGACGAAGATCAGGGACAGGCTGAGCTGTGCAAATGTCATAGGGCTTCACCTCTTGTGAATTGTCTGATTTCATTATTCTCTGTTTCATCTATGAATGAAGCATCACCGAATTCGATGAGCTCCCCGCTGCGCAGAAACCACATGTCGTCACTCACGCGGCGTGCCTGATCCAGGTCATGCGTGATCCATATCACTGTCACTTTCTCCTCACGCTGCAGCCGGACGATCAGCCGCTCAATCTCCTTGACCAGGGTGTAGTCGAGGCTGGAAGTGATCTCATCAAGCAGCAGGACTTTCGGACGGTTGACGAAAGTGCGGGCGATGGAGATCCGGCTGCGTTCACCGCCGGATAACGATTTTATATTCTGGTTCAGCGGAATCGCATCGAGGTCCACCATCTCAAGGAGTCTTTTTGCCCGTTCTTTGGACAGGGTATCGCCAAATATTTCCCGGGGAAGGCTGAGGTTGTCGAACACAGTGCCCGCAATCATCGGCGAACTCTGGAAAGCCATGCCGATCTCTTTGCGGAGTTCTATGATATCGATATTTTCCAGGTTTTCACCGCGGTAATAAATTTCCCCTGCATCCGGCGAAAGAAGACCATTTATGTGTTTCAGGCAGGTTGTTTTTCCGGCGCCGCTCGGGCCGACGAATGTCGTAATCCTGCTTTCCCTGAAGTGGCCCGTAATATTGTGGAGAATGCCGCCGTGACTGACATTGTTGAATTCTATAATATTCATATGTAAGTGTCCCCCTTTAAAATTGTGTTACAATAAAGTAAGGTGATTTTTATGATTTATGCAGGTTTGACTGGCTGGGGAGATCACCATGATCTCTACACAGACATTACTAATAAAAAAGATAAACTGGCTACATATGCATCCCACTTCCCCATAGTGGAGCTGGATGCAACTTATTATGCTGTACAACGGACTTCCACAATAGAGAAATGGTGCAATGAAACGCCTGAAAAATTTAAATTTATCGTCAAGGCGCATCAGTATATGACCGGCCACAGTGACTACAGGGATCATTACAATTCCATAAAAGACGTATTCTCCGCATACCGCGACATGCTCCTGCCAATGGAGAAAGCCGGGAAGCTCGCTTTCGTACTGCTGCAGTTCCCGCCGTGGTTCGACTGCACTAACAAAAACATACGCTATGTAAAATATGCAATTACACAGCTCGTTCCTTACAAAGTAGCCGTCGAGTTCAGGAACCAAACATGGTTTTCCGAAAACTACCGCGAAGAGACCCTTTCCTTCCTGCACAATAACGGTGCGATCCACAGCATCTGCGACGAGCCCCAGGCCGGCATCGGCAGCATCCCGTTCGTGGGAAGGGTGACGGACAAGACCGCATTCATCAGACTCCACGGGCGGAATGTCCATGGATGGACACAAAAGGACAGGACAAGTGAAGAATGGCGCAATGTAAGATATCTCTATGATTATAACAGAACAGAGCTTGAATGGCTGAAGCGTCAGGTTGAAATTTTGGGACATAAGACAAAAGACATATACATCGTCTTCAACAATAACTCCGGCGGTCACGCAGCCGGCAATGCGCAGGATTTCCTGAAGATGATGGATATCAGGTACGAAGGACTTTCGCCCAAGCAATTGAGATTATTTTAGCATCGGAGCCCCGTGCGCTCCCTGATGTATAAGTGAAGCTCCGGCTGACGGGTCGGTCGGGCTTTTAAAGGAGAAAAGCTTATGGAATATCTCATATTGATTTTAATCGGGCTGCTGGCAGCAGCACTGGGTGCACTCATCGGCATCGGCGGCGGAGTGATCATCGTCCCGCTTCTCATCTTCTTCGGAGCCGATATGGGAATACTCGACCGCATCACCCCGCAGACGGCAGTGGGGACATCGAGTCTTGTCCTGATTGTCATCGGTTTCTCCGCGATGCTGTCATACGGGCGCAGCAACCAGCTGGATAGGAAGAATGGCACTCTGTTCCTCATTGGAATCATGCCGGGTGCATTTATCGGATCCTACGCCAGCAGGCTTTTTACAGCAGACAGTTTCAATCTGTATTTCGGTATATTCCTGGTATTCTTAAGTACGATACTCATACTGAGGAATAGAATCAAATCCATCACAATATTCCAGGACGAGCGCTATATGAAGCCTCATGTGGACCATATGGGTGAAGTGCACCACTACGGATTTGCACCGTGGATTGCGGTCGTCTCCACGTTCATCGTCGGTTTCTTCACGGGTCTCTTCGGTATCGGCGGTGGCGCACTGATGACCCCTCTGATGCTGATTGCGTTCAGGATGCCGGCTTCGATTGCCATCGGCACGAGCATGATGATGGTTTTCTTCTCCGGCCTTTCCGCAGCATCGGGACACGTACTGCAGGGGAACGTTGACTACTGGTATGCAGCATTTATATTGCCTGCAGCCTTCATGGGTGCGAAAATCGGAGTATGGGTCAACCAGAAGTTCAAATCCGATTCTCTTGTAGTCGTACTCCGTACAGTGCTCATGCTGCTCGGCATATATATGATTTTACAGACAATCCTATAGAGGTGATCAGATGGAGATAAAGCTTTTCCATACCAACGATGTGCACAGCCATCTATACAATTACTTAAAAATAATGTCTTTTTTGAAGAATAAAAAGCGCCAGTATGGTGACAGTATGGTATACGTCGATCTCGGCGACCATGTTGACCGCTCCCATCCGTATACCGAAGCGACGCTCGGCAAAGGGAATATTGATCTTTTGAATGAAGCGGGATGCGACGTTGCAACGATCGGCAACAATGAAGGCATCACACTCCAGAAGGAAGACCTGGAGCGCTTATATGACGATGCTGATTTTGACGTGATCTGTGCGAATCTGCGGGAAGTCGGCAGCACGGATCCGTACTTCAAACCATATGTCATCAAAGAGATCAAAGGCATCAAATTCGGCTTCATTGCGGCCACCGTCGAATTTACACCATTTTATAAAGCACTCGGCTGGGAAGTTTCCGAGGCGTTCGACTGGGTGCTTCACGCCATCCGCGATATCAACACGGAAGTCGACTGCATGGTGATGATGAGCCATCTGGGCCGGTATGATGATGAATCACTGGCGATGATGTTCCCTGAAATAGATGTCATCCTGAGTTCCCATACGCATCATTATCTGCCGGAGGGCGCATGGGTGGGGGACACCCTGCTCGCAGCTGCAGGCCGCTTCGGTGACTTTACAGGCGAAGTGACCCTCAATTTCGAAGGCACGGAATTGACGGGAAAGAACGCAAAACTCTATGAGACGGATATGCTCTCAAGTGTGGATGACAACTATTATGACATCGGACGCGACATGCTGCAGACAGTTGTGGAGGAGGATGCAAAGCCGATTGGACGCAGACTTTATTCTGCAAGCGAATTTGTCACCCGCCTTGCCGCCATGGTGCAGGCATTTACGGACAGTGACGCCGGTCTTGTCCATACAGGGCTTGTCGTGAAGGCTTTTGAAGGCGGAAAACTGACCGATTACGATCTTCATAAAGTACTGCCGCATGCGATCAATGCAGTGCGGATCGAATTGACCGGCCGTGAACTGAAGGAAGTATTCAACCAGGCGGCAAAGCATGAATTCAAAGATGAAATCATCCGGGGGCTCGGATTCAGGGGGGACATTTTCGGATGCTTCGTCCCGCACAATATCGGCTATATCCAGTCCGAGCGGGAGTACTACATCGGCACAGAACTGATTGATGACCGGAAGACGTACACACTCGGAACGCTCGACATGTATACGTTCGGCAGGATCTTCCCGCAGTTCAGGTATTCCAGGAAAACGTATCTGATGCCGGAGTTCCTGCGGGATATCTATAAGAAGTACAACGGCAAAATCTAGTTGATAAATGTATATAACATTGCTATAATATTCTGTGTCAATTGAAGAACGAAAGTAGAGGTCGCAATTTTCAACAGTACCCGGTGGAGCAGACATGCTTTGAAGCCGCAGGGAAAGGGGGAGTTGCCGAAGATCATCAGCCGGTGGGCTGATGACCTGGGACCGGATCTAAGAGATCCGGTACTGTCATTACGGTGATGCGCTACAATAATGTGATCTGGGACGTCACAGTGGCTGATTCTGTAATGCTGCTGTGACGTCTTTTATTATTGAAATTTTTAACGGAGGTAACATAGATGGAAAGTATTTTAAATTGGGAGTACATATCGCTTGTTCCGCCGCTTCTGACGCTGCTGCTTGTTGTGGCGACACGAAAAGTCGGCCTCAGCCTTGGCGTCGGAATCATCACTTCAGCGCTCCTTGTCGCAGAAGGCGGCATCGGAGGGACGCTTAAAACGATCTGGGATTCATTTGCCATGATTTTCGTCGTGGACGGTGCAATCAACACATGGAATGCATTCATCCTCATCTTTCTGACATTCCTCGGAATCATGACGGCATTCATCAATATGTCCGGCGGGGCAAAGGCATTTACAGTCTGGGCACTCACTAAAGTGAAGTCCAGAAGACAAGCTAACTTTGCCACTGCATTGCTCGGAATCATCGTATTCATCGATGACTACTTCAGTGCACTCATTGTTGGCCAGGTGGCAAAGCCGCTCACTGACAAATATGATGTTTCAAGGGCGAAGCTTGCCTACTTCATCGATACGACCGCTTCCCCTGTATCAGTGATCGCCCCGATATCCAGCTGGGGAGCAGGCATCATGGGACTGGTTGCACCGCTTCTTGCTGCAGCCGGCATGGTCGCAGTGACGCCGTTCCAGGCATTCATCTACATGATTCCGATGAACCTGTATGTCCTTACGGCACTGGCGATGATGTTCATCGTCATCACGACGAGATTCGATATCGGACCGATGCGTAAACAGGAAAGGCGTGCAATCGAAGAGGGCATCCTCGTTGAGAACGCAATGGAGGCACCGGGAGAGACGGATAAAGAACTTCCGGTCCATGAACAGGGTTCTGCGAAAGCGCTGATCATCCCGATTCTGGGCCTTGCCGTCACAGTCATCATTTCAATGCTGATCACCGGCGGACTCGAGGGCGGGGAATGGACACTGCTCAGCATGTTCGAGAACACACTTGTGACCCACTCACTCCTGATCGGCGGGGTTGTCGGCCTTGTGCTCAGCCTGTTCTATTTCTTCAGATATACGCGCAGAAACAATGATTTCGGCAAATCGGAAATCTGGCTGGGAATAAAAACCGGTTTCCTGGCAATGTTCCCTGCGATGCTTGTGCTCACGCTTGCCTGGATGATCGGTGAATTGATCTCGGCAATCGGCACGGGTGAACTGCTCGGCGCCATGGTCGAGCAGTCCAATCTGCCTGTGAGCATGCTGCTTGCAGTAGTATTCGCAGTGGCATGTCTGATGGCCGTTGCCACAGGTACGAGCTGGGGCTCATTCGGCATCCTGATTCCGATTACGGGTGAAATCATGATTTCACTTGGTGAGACCGAACTTTTATTACCGGCGATCGCAGCAGTCCTTGCAGGTTCGGTATTCGGAGACCACTGTTCACCGATTTCCGATTCGACGATACTGTCATCCACCGGAGCGGGATGTAACCATATCGTCCACGTCATGACCCAGCTGCCCTATGCAATCCTGTCCGCTCTGATTGCACTTGCGGGATATATCGTACTGGGACTCACAACAAGCGTATGGCTTGCGCTTGGAACGATTATCGTACTGCTCGCGGTCGTGACGTTCATTTCAAAATTCGTCTATTCACCGATTGTCAAAAAAGTTTAATAATTTTATGATTCCCCGCATGGCAGCTGCTGTGCGGGGTTTAAAATTAAATTCCGTTTTGAAAATAAGGAATAAAGTTAAATATCAAACTTCTTTGTCTCATGAAAGCGCCAAGTATGCTAATATAGTGGTAACTTTTCTTATGGGGGTCTTAATTGCATGGCAACTAAAAATGAAGAAATCTTAAGAAAGCCGGATTGGCTTAAGATAAGATTGAACACGAATAAGAACTATACCGGGCTCAAGAAGATGATGCGTGAAAAGAATTTACATACGGTATGTGAGGAAGCGAAATGTCCGAACATCCATGAATGCTGGGCGGAAAGGCGCACGGCGACATTCATGATCCTGGGTGCAGTGTGTACGCGTGCATGCAGATTCTGTGCGGTCAAGACAGGGTTGCCGAACGAATTGGACCGCGACGAACCGAACCGCGTGGCGGAATCCGTTAAACTCATGAATCTGAAACATGTCGTGATTACCGCAGTTGCGAGGGACGATCTGAAAGATGCCGGTTCAAATGTCTACGCAGAAACAGTGAAAAAAGTAAGGGAAGAGAATCCTTATACTACAATTGAAGTCCTGCCGTCGGATATGGGCGGCGAATTCGAAAACCTCAAGACACTGATGGATGCAAAGCCGGATATCATGAACCATAACATTGAAACGGTTGAACGCCTGACGCCGAGAGTCAGGGCAAAGGCAAAGTACTGGAGAACGATGGAATTCCTCAAACGTGCAAAAGAAATCAATCCGGAAATCCCTACGAAATCAAGCATCATGGTCGGACTGGGTGAAACAGTGGAGGAACTCCATCAGACGATGGATGACCTGCGCGCACATGACGTGGATATTCTGACAATCGGCCAGTATCTGCAGCCGTCCAGAAAACATTTGAATGTACAAAAGTACTATACACCGCTTGAGTTTGGCAAATTGAGGAAAGTGGCTATGGAAAAAGGCTTCAAACATTGTGAAGCAGGTCCGATGGTCCGTTCAAGCTATCATGCTGACGAACAGGTCAATGCAGCAGCGAAAGCCAAACAGGCGATGGGCGATGAATTATTGAAGGGTGAGTAAATCTATGATTACGATTGATCATATGCATTTTGAAATTATTGAGAACTACAGGGATGCTTTCGATGAGGAGCAGTTTCAGGAAAAATACAGTGAGGTTCTTAATAAATATGATTATATCGTTGGAGATATCGGCTATGAAAAGCTGAGGTTGGCCGGCTTCTTCAGAGATAATAAAGCGAAAGCCGACCGGGATAAGAAGTTCAGTGCAGTACAGGATTACCTGTATGAGTACTGCAATTTCGGATGCGCTTATTTCATTTTGAGAAAAGTGCCGAAGTCGGAGATCAGGGAAATGATTGAGAATGGTGAGCTGAAAGAACAGTCAGATGAAACGGCAGAACCATCCAAGCCAAATCCTGACGAAACCGTCTCTGGTGAAGGTGAACCTGATGAAACAGCAGGCGGGTCAGGCAGTGAAGCGATATCGGGAACTGGGGTAGAATCCTCTGAATCAGAATCCACATCTGTGGAACCCGGCCGGCCGGATGAATCTTCTCCCGTGCATAAGCCGGAACCCACAGAGCAGAAGCAGACTCAGAAACAGCCGCAGCACAAGCGCAGAAACCAATCCCGCAACAGGAAGAAACCGAACCAGCAGAAACAAAGACAGGAAGGTAACGGCAAAACTTCCGGCAAAACACTCGCTGCGCATCAATCATTGAAAAAATCATAAAGAAGAAGGAGCGGCATCGTCTTATTTTTACGGATGCCGCTCCTTTTTGATATGTGGTGAGTGCTCAAATGAGAACGGCGGCCGACAAAAGCGGATATCGGCCTCCGCGGCGAAAACGCCGGCCGACAAACCCAGTTATCGGCCGCCGGCATTCAAAAATATACGCTAAACGATAATCTGATTCAGGAATCCTTCGACTTCCTCTGCCTCTTCATCATCGAGTCCGAGAATGTGGGCGATGTAGCCTTCTTCGTCCAGGTCATCGGGTCCGATGATGCCGAATTTATTCCCCTGTGTGTTGAGTACCAGGCTCTTGCCGAAATACCGGTCTGACTTTATGATTGCAAGATCGTAGCGGCCGTGATCGCCGACGAAGCTTACGAACCGTGTCTGTGTGTCTTCTGTATCATCGTATAGATAAAAGTCGATCAAAGGGATCTCCTCCAGTTCAAGTGTGTTTAAATTATGCTATCATATAATTATACTATACAAAAGAACACTGGAATAGGAGTGGCAGCAATGTATTTCGTAGATAAGGAAGTGCTTTTGGAACGCCTTGAATATATCGATCAGCTCACTGCAGGGTATGAAGGGATGGAAGGTCTTGCATTGGAACGTTCTTCCCAGATGCTGATTGAAGCGGTGGTCGATGTGGGCAATATGATCATTGACGGGTTCATCCTGCGTGATCCGGGAAGCTACCAGGATGTGATGGACATCATGGAAACCGAAGGGGTGATTCCTGCCGCTGACAATATGAAGTTCAAAGAGACTTTCAAATGGCGTGTAGAATTGACGCGAAACTATACAAGACTCGATCATGGACAGATGAAGGGTGACTTCGAGGAGAACCTCTCCGCCTATCGGGATTTCAGAAAAAATGTATATGCATTTTTCGAAAATGAAGGTCAGGCAATCACTGCCTTCAAAGGGGATCAGCAGGATGTATAAAGGATATCTCATCGATCTTGACGGGACGATGTACAACGGAACGGCCGTCATCGACGGAGCAGTCGATTTTATCGACCGGCTGAATAAAGAAAGCATCCCCTACGTCTTCCTGACGAATAATGCGACGAAAACGCAGGTGGAAGCGGCGCAGAAACTGCTGGACATGGGTTTTAATATCCATCCTGAAACTCTTTATACATCAGCGATGGCGACGGCTGCCTATCTGAGTGAGACAGCTCCTGGAGCGAGTATTTATGTCATCGGCTCGGACAGTCTGAAGGAGACGCTTGAAGCGTCGGGCCTCACAATCACGGAAGACGATGCAGATTATGTCGTGATGGGTCTGGACCCTGACATCAACTACGGAAAGCTGTCCAAAGCGGCACTCATGATCAACAGCGGCTCCACGTTCATCGCCACGAATCCGGACAGGAAATTCCCGACTGAAAAAGGGTTTGTGCCGGGTAACGGCTCTCTCGTTTCAGTACTCGTCTCTGCTACAGATGTAGAACCGGTCATCATCGGCAAACCCGAAGGCATCATCCTGGAGGCCGCGGTCGCCGCACTGGACCTTCCGAAAGATGAGGTCCTCATGGTCGGCGATAACTATGATACGGATATTTTGACAGGCATCAACGGCGGAGTGGATACCCTCCATGTCAACACTGGTGTAACATCCAGAGAAGAAGTGGAAGGGAAGACGCACCGCCCGACATATATGATTGATAACTTAAAGGAATGGAGTGTCAGGTAGTTGAAAAAAATAGTTATTACGAGAAACATCAATCCGGATATTATTGCGAAGCTGAGAAAAGATTTTGAAGTGGCTGTATGGGAAGAAGATCAGAAACCCATGCCACGCGGGAAATTCCTCGAAGAGACAAAAGATGCACACGCAGTGCTCACGATGCTGAGCGATAAAATAGATGAAGAGTTCCTGGCGAATGCACCTGACCTTAAAATCGTCGCCAATCTTGCGGTCGGTTTTGACAACATCGACCTGGAAGCGGCACACCGGCATGAAGTGGTGATTACAAATACACCTGACGTGCTGACTGAAACGACTGCCGAACTTGCATTTACGATGATGCTCGTTTCAGCGCGCAAAGTGCTTGAGGCGAATAAAGAGCTCATGGCCGGGGAATGGTCCGGCTGGAGCCCGTATCACATGGCTGGTACGGATGTATTCGGCAAAACAGTCGGTATCTTCGGGATGGGCTCCATCGGTGCGGCTTTCGCCAGACGTCTTTCCGGATTCAAATCGAATATACTGTACCACAACAGATCAGAGTCCGAAGCGGCAAACGCGCTCGGAGCAAAACTGGTCAGCTTTGAAGAACTTTTGCGCGAGTCTGATTTTGTATTGTGTGCAGCACCGCTTACGGAAGAGACGAAGCACAAATTCGACAGAGAAGCATTTGAACAGATGAAGGAATCCGCGCATTTCATCAATATCGGACGCGGTGCCCACGTTGTGGAGGATGATCTCGCCGAAGCAATCAAATCCGGGAAAATTGCCGGAGCTGCACTTGATGTATTCGAGAATGAACCGATCGGTGCAGACCACCCTTTCATAGGCCTTGACAACATGACGCTGCTGCCGCATATCGGCAGCGCCTCGGTTGCAACACGCAACAATATGATGAATCTGTGTGTAAATAATATTATGGAAGTGCTGAACGGCGGCACGCCGATTACACCTGTCAAATAAGTGAGAAAGTCCCCTTCGGAAGGGGACTTTTATTATGGGTTTATTGTAAACTCATTTAATTTAATGGTTAACAATATGGGTGTATAGTGATATGATATCCCTATAATACATAAAAAGGGGACATCACATGAAGACAAAACATATTATCTATGCCGCATTGTTCGCAGCGGTCATTGCAGTTGGCGCACAGATCAGGATACCGATTGGACCGGTGCCGGTCACATTCCAGGTTCCGATGGTACTGTTGGCCGGATTCCTGCTCGGGCCGAAGCTCGGTGCATTGAGTACACTTGTATATATGCTTGTCGGCCTCGCCGGCGTTCCGGTATTTGCAGGAAGCGGCGGCATCGGTTCACTGGTTTCACCGTCATTCGGTTTCATCATCGGATATATTCCAGCGGCATTCATCGCCGGGTTTGGATCGGGTAACAATAAAAGTCTGCTCAAAGCATCAGGTTTCGGCATGCTTGCACTTGCCGTCATCTATATATTCGGTTTCCTGTATTTCGTATTCATCATGAACCAGGTCATCGGCACACCGGTCAGTCTGATCGAAGCACTCATGGTCACAGTGGTGCCGTTCGCCATCAAGGATACGATCATTACAGTGCTGACGGCAATGTTCGCAAGAACACTCTATGCCAGGGGTCTGAGACCGGCCGTATAATGAAACTCCCCTGGCTTCTGCACGGGGGAGTTTTTATGCTGTTTTCGCGTCCATCCATCTCTGGATCGGTTTCAGCTGGACATAGCCGTCCTGGACAATTTCATCGTTGATTGCAACGAGCGGGTAGAAAAGCTCGTCCTCATTTATGCGTTCGATGATGCTCTGATCATAGTCCGAAAGATTTTCATCACGGTCCATATCGATATAATTGAAGTACAGATCATGGTCGGGATATTTTCTGCCCAATACCGCCTGCAGCCAGTCATACGTATCTTTTGAGCCTGGAGCATTGACGCAGCTTGCACACACGACATCACGCCCGTAAACATTCACAACATATTTCATTTTAAACTACTCCTTTCAGATGATGGATTTTTTCTGCTGTATCCATTATAATATAGATACAAGAATTTGCGTATGAATTGATAGGGAGTGAACTGGAATGACAATTGGACAAGATACAATGTTTGAACAGGTTGATGAAGTTTTAGATAAATTGCGCCCGTTTCTGCTTAGGGACGGAGGAGACTGTGAACTCGTGGATGTGGAAGACGGCATCGTGAAGCTCCGCCTTCTTGGGGCGTGCGGTACATGCCCAAGTTCCACAATCACACTTAAAGCAGGCATTGAGCGTGCTTTACTTGAGGAAGTTCCAGGCTTCGTAGAAGTGGAACAGGTTTTCTAAGTGAAATTATTTTGACATAACAAGAGCCCTCAGCAGTTTCTGCAGGGGCTCTTTTCTGTCTTTATGAAAGATCTTAATTATTTCCAAGCTTGTACATCCAGAGTACGCCGCTCTTCAGCATGCGTGCGATGCGGCCTGTGACTGTACGTTCTTTCAGGTAGGCGAAGCCTTCTTTGGAGCCGAGTGATCCGAGTATGCCCTGCATTTTAATCTCAGGCATTTCTCCCGGCAGTTCCCTGCCCTGCAGAATATCATCGATCACTTCTGCTATCTGCTCGGCCTGACCTTCGGCGACCTGCGCGGAGGGCGCATGTTCAAGCGCTGCACAATCACCGACGACGTATACGTTGCGGTAGCCCGGAATCTGATGATACTGATTGAGTTCAACACGTCCGCCGGGACCGAATTCAACCGGAAGGTTGCGTACCACTTCCACAGGCTGGACGCCTGCGGTCCAGACGCACATGTCGACATCGTGGGAATCATTGTTGTTGTAGACTTTGTCTGCTTCGACTTTGACGATGTTTGAATTCGGGATGACTTCCACGTCATTTTCATCGAACCACCTTTTGACATAGGCACTCAGTCTCGCTGGATACATCGGCAATATGCGTTCGCCGCGGTCAAACAGCTTGATTGCGAGATCATTCCTTGATTCGCGGAGTTCACTTGCAATTTCTATGCCGCTGAGTCCGGCACCGACGATGCCGACTGTCGCATTGGGCTTCAGCTGGCCGATCTGTTCGTACGTGGCACGTGATTTTCTGAGTGTCTGGATGCTGAATGTATGTTCGGATGCACCTGGCACATCATGGTACTTGTCAACGCAGCCGAGTCCGATGATGAGCTTGTCATAGTCCAAAGTACCGTGTTCGAGAATGACCCTCCCGTTTTCGATGTCGATTTCTGTGATTGTGTCAAACAGCACTTCCACATTGTCATCATCGGGGAAGTCAACACGTACTTTCTTTTCACTTTTAGTACCTGCAGCAAGTGCATAGTACTCGGTTTTAAGTCCGTGATATGGATTCATATCAACGAGTGTAATGCTGTAACCGGATGGCAGTTTCGGGAGCATGCGCTGGATAAATCGCATGTTGCCATAGCCGCCGCCGAGACAAACTATTTTCTTCATATCAGTACCGCCTTGTTTAGAAATTCTATTATATACAGTATAATAGTTAAAACTGGAAACTACAATGGAAGTTGTAATAATGATCACAGGAGGTGACCGCAATGTTTACATTGGTCGAATTCTGTTCTTCGAACATGCTGAAAGGAACCGGAGAGTTATATCAGACACTTGAGGCAGACCCGGAAATCGATGTCCTCGATTATGGATGTCTCAACAACTGCGGTCTTTGCAGCAAAGCATTTTTCGTTCTGGTCGAAGGCAGGATAGTCAGTGCGACGACTCCCGAAAAACTGCTTGAAAAAATCTATAAAAGAATTGACAAGTTGAAAGAAGAAGAGGAATCATGGTTTGAAGATTTGAGTTAGGAACCCATGGTGATATATAATGGAATAAATGGAGGAGTGATATTATGGCAATTGAATTGACCGAAGGTGCTGCATACGAAGTTCAGGATATGCTCAAAAATAATGACATGCCGGATGGATTCCTCAGATTCAAAGTCCAGGGCGGCGGATGTACCGGTCTGACTTACGGTATGGCTGCTGAAACGGAAAAGCAGGAACGTGATGAAGAATACGAATTTTACGGTGTTAAAGTTCTTGTTGATAAATATGATCTGCCGGTTGTAGACGGCACTGTAATCGACTTCAAACAATCGCTCATGGGCGGAGGCTTTACGATTGAAAACCCAAATGCGTCACTTTCATGCGGATGCGGATCTTCGTTCCGTACGAAACAAGTTGCAGGACAGCCTGAGGATTGTTAATTATTCAGCTTAAATGGCTTGAAATATGTGAAGAAAATCGCTAATATTAGGAGTGACTAATATTAGCGATTTTGATTATGGCTAAAAAAGCATTAAACCATAAATAATTGGAGAGAAAAGGTGACATATAATGAGTTTTGAGCGAAAAAAAATCCTTGTACTGGGTGCGGGATACGCAGGTCTTCAGACAGTTTCAAAATTACAGAAACTGCTGGGTCATCAGGATGCAGACATCACACTTATCAACAAAAATGAATACCATTATGAAGCGACATGGCTCCATGAAACAGCAGCCGGTACGATTGACTGGGAGGACGGAGTCTATCCGGTCAGCAAGGTTGTAGACGCTTCCAAAGTCAAATTCGTCCCTGCAGAAGTGACTGCAATCCATAAGGATGAAAAGCGTGTGGAAACAAACCAGGGTGATTTCGAATACGACATCCTCGTTACAGCACTTGGCTTTGAAAGTGAAACGTTCGGCATTGAAGGTATGGAAGAGCATGCACATTCCATCGTCAGCCCTCAAACTGCTCTTGCTGCACGTCATGAGATCGAGAGGAATTTCGCAAACTATAAAAATTCAGGAGCGGAAAAGGATATTTCCATCCTGGTGGGCGGCGCTGGCTTCACAGGTGTCGAGTTCCTTGGCGAACTTGTGGAAAGCGTCCCTGTGCTGTGTGAAAAATACGGCATCGACTACAGCAAAGTCAACCTGACCTGTGTAGAGGCGGCACCTTCGATGCTGCCGATGTTCCCTGAAAACCTTACAGATTACGCGGTCAAGTATCTGGAAGACCGCGGCGCCAAATTCATGATCGGCACTCCAATTGTGGCGGCGAACGAAGATGGATTTGTCGTTAAAATTGATGATGAAGAACAGCAGCTGGAAGCAAGCAGTGTAATCTGGACTGCGGGCGTCCGCGGAAACAGTCTGATGGAAGAGTCATTCGACGGCGTGAAACGCGGCCGGATCGTTGTAAAGCCTGATCTTACAATCGAAGGCTACGAAGATATCTACGTCATCGGTGACGTGGCGGCAGTAATGAACGGCGAAGGTGACGATGCACGGCCTTACCCGACAACTGCACAGATTGCCATGCAGCTCGGTGAGCACGTTGCCAAAAATATCGAGCTCACTCTTAAAGGAGATAAGAAAGAACCGTTCAAGTATGATGATAAGGGTACTGTATGTTCCCTCGGCTCCAAAGATGGAATCGGAATTGTCATGGGCCGTGAAATCAAAGGCAAGAAAGCAGCCTTCATGAAGCGTGTCATCGATTCAAGGGCAATCCTTAAAATCGGCGGACCAATGCTTGCTTACTCCAAAGGTAAATTTTTCTGATTTAATTGATAAGATCGGCATGGGTATTGATTCAATGCCCATGCCTTTTTTAATATGGAGGCAACAGATTTATGTCAATAGTTCAACTTGTAATATCCATGCTTCTGTTCTTCGTCCTGTTCTACGGCATCAGCTTTTTATTGAACATGATATTGAAAGTGACATGGCTCATGGTCGGCATCTATCCATTCATTGTACTTATGATTGTAGATGGCATTTCGACGGCAGATTATTTTACAGCTACAAAAGAGGCGTTCAGCACATTGGGCACAAAACTGGTAAATCTGTATACTGCAGACATTCTGATGCTGTTAAGCGGACTTGTCGGCACGATACTTGCGGGAATGACGATACGCTACCTCCGCAAGGCAGGATACCAGATGTTCTAAGGGGGAAAAACCATGAAATTCGACTACCGCGAAAACTATACAGTAACAGAAGCACCAATTATAATCGGATTGCCGGCTAATTTCAGAGAGATGGATAATTTCGAGGAAGTGGATACACTTCTAAACGGACTTACCGCACGTATCGTTGAAGAGAAAGTGCTGTCGGCAGAACCGGGTGTGGTCACGACGACAGGCGTAACCATCCAGACGGATTACCGTAAAGTGATTGCTGTGGGACTTGGAGATGCGGCCGGACTGGATCAGACCGATATCCAAAGATATCTGGGAAAGCTGTTTCAATACTTAAAGGATACGGGTACGAAAGAAGGCCAGCTGCTGATGGGTACATTCCCGTATGATCAGGAAAAACTGGCTGAAGCACTCGGACTGATGTCCGTAATCAGCATCTATGAATTTGAATCCTATAAAACGGACCGCGGACCTTTATTCTCAGATGAAGCTGCACTGCTTATTACAGGCAGCAGGGATGTCAGGGAACCGGTCAGCCGTGGTGTCAGACTCGGAGAAAGCATTGCGATGGCACGGAATTTCAGTGAAACACCCCCGAATATCATGACACCGGAACATATGGCGGATAAAGTTGCGGCAATCTTCAAAGACCGCAAATACATCTCGGGCAGGGTGAAAGACGATGAAACGCTGGAAGAGGAAGGCTACGGACTCATTACTGCCGTAGGAAAAGCCTCCAAAGCAAAACCGCGGCTCGTGACGATCGAATACAAGCATCCTTCGGCAGAGTCCTGCAGACCGGTTGCACTTGTCGGCAAGGGTGTGACTTACGATACCGGCGGTTATTCCATCAAATCCAAAACAGGAATGCCCGGTATGAAGTATGACATGAGCGGGGCGGCAAATGTCATCGGCATGATGCATGCAGTGAGTGAGTTGGAACTGCCTGTCCATGTTGTCGGCGTAATTGCTCTCGCTGAGAACATGGTAGACGGCAACGGCATGCGTCCGGATGATGTCTATACATCATACAGCGGCCAGACAGTCGAAGTGAAGAATACGGATGCTGAAGGCCGGCTGGTACTGGGGGACGCCGTATTCCATGCGTCACAGTATTCACCCAGCCTGATCATGGATTTTGCCACGCTGACCGGTGCAGTCGTAGCCGCACTTGGAACAAAGCGTTCAGGCATATTCACTAATAAAAAGCCAGGATTCCTGACGCCTTTCTTTGACATCAGCAGAGAAACGGGCGAAGAGATCTGGCAGCTTCCAATTACGGAAATCGAAGAAAAGAATGTAAAATCCTCAAACATCGCGGATCTGACGAATCACGTCGAGAAACCGGGAAGGGCTTCATTTGCCGCCTGCTTCATCAAACAGTTTGCCAATGGTACACCGTGGGTGCACTTTGACATCGCAGGCACCGGAACAGCATCGAAACGCACACCGTACGGTCCGGCAGGGGCAACAGGCGTGATGATCCATACAGTCGTGAAATACCTGGAAACAGGTGATGTGCATGAGTAGGGCGGAGGGGCTCATCGACCTGCTCGGAATTGAGATTGTACGGGAAGAAAAAGGGCTGATGGTGATGCAGATGCCGGTAACCGAGAAAGTGCTGCAGCCATACGGATATCTCCACGGCGGCGCCAACGTCGTCCTGGCTGAGTCTGCAGCAAGCATCGGTGCCGCCCGTCAGATTGCGGACGATGAAATTACTTTCGGGATGGAAATCAATGCGAACCATCTCAAAACGAAACAAGACGGCATACTCACTGCAACAGCCGGATGCCGGCATCAGGGACGCACTACACAGATCTGGGAAATCGAAATTACAGACGAAGAGGATGATCTCGTATGTCTGTCCAGATGTACGATGGCAGTAAAGAAAAAGAGATAATATCATATAACAGAAAGGGACTCCGCAAGGAGTCTTTTATTTTTGCATAAGAAAACCCCGATCCGTTTTGGACCGGGGATGCGTCTATTTTTCGGGCTCTCTGTTTTCGAGTTCAGGTCTGCGTTTGCCTTCAATGATCACTCTTTCGCCGTGATCATCTTTCGGAGCACCCGTCTCATCACGTTTCAGCTCGTTTAATATTGTCAGCTGATACGGTTCCACATCTGCGTGGAAGGCACTTCTTGAGAGAAGATGTGCTGCAACCGGTGCAGTGATGAAAATGAACAGGACTGCCAGAATCAGCTCAGTATCGACATGTCCTTCTATATACCAGAAATAGAGGAATGTGCCGGTCATCATCATCATGACGCCGAGCGTCGAACTCTTGGATGCCGCGTGGAGTCTCGTATACATATCCGGCAGGCGGATGACACCGACGGCGGCGACGAATCCGAAGAACGCACCGCCGAGTATGAAGAAGGCGATAATGCTACTCATCACTATTTCTATCATATTGGATAATCACGCCTTTCTCCAGGAATTTTGCGAAAGCAATGGTTGCAACGAAAGCAATGATCCCGATCAGCAGTACGACTACGAGCAGGTAGGTTGTCTGAAGCATCATTGCCGTCAGGGCGATCATACCCATAAGCAGGACACCGAATGCATCGAGTGCGACAAGCTTGTCATGAAGTGTCGGTCCCTTGAGCATGCGGTAGACCATGCCGAGCATGGCGAAAGCTAAAACGATGATTGAGAATATAATGACTACGTCAAGGAAAGTGTTCATGGTTTCGCCACCTCTTTGATTTCTTTTTCAAAAGCGTTTTTAATATTTTCGATCTCCTCTTCGGCGCTTCTCATATCCACCCCGTGGATATATATCGTCGAGTGGTCATCGGATATGGCGACCACCACTGTCCCGGGAGTCAGAGTGATCAGCGAAGCCAGCAGTACGACTTCCCAGTCTTCCTCCAGATCGCAGGGGTATGCATAGAACCCGGGATGTACATCAATTTTTGGACTGAGTACGATTTTGACGACATCAATATTTGCTTTCACCATTTCTATTATGAAGATGAAGAACAACTTGACGATGCGCCAGACGCGTTTGACGTAAAAGGAACCGGGCAGGAAGCTGCGCAACAGGAATACCGCGACAAGTCCCATGATATAGCCGGTAGTGAATGATGCAACGCTGAATTCAGAACCCATGAACATCCAGACTACGGCAAGGAATAGGTTGATCAGTATTTGTAATGGCATCTATTCCACCTCCGTTAAATAGCTGGCATAAGATGCCGGATCATGGAATGATGATGCGGCCATCTCAAAGAATGGATAAAGGAAATCTGCTGCAAGGCCGAAAGTTACGGATACGATGACGAGTCCGATGGAGGAGAAGAGCAGCTTATCACTCTTAATTGGCTTCAATGTGCTGAAGTCCATTTCTTCCCTCCAGAAAACATTCATGAATATGCGTACAACCGACACGAGTACGGCCAGACTCGAAACAAGTACAATGATGCCGGCGATGTAATGGTCGTTGTCAAAAGCGGACTGCACGATGAAGAATTTGCCGTAGAATCCTGACAGCGGCGGTACACCTGCAAGTGCAAAGCCTGCGACAAGGAACATCCATCCGGTGACCGGATGTTTCCTGATCAGTCCGCCAAGCCGTTCGGAGTCGGCCTTTCCCGTCCGGTATATGATGAAGCCGACGAGCATGAACAGTGCAGCTTTGATGATCATATCATGGATGAGATAATACATCGCACCGATGGTGCCCACTTCATCCATTAATGAGAAGCCGACAAGGATGATGCCGACAGCAATCAGAATGTTGTATATGATGACTTTCTTCATGTCCGTGTATGCCATTGCACCGACAGAGCCGAGTATGATTGTCAGCAGTGCCAGAAGTAGCAGTGCCTGATGGGTGAATGCCTGGTTGTCTATGAAGAACAGGCTGTAAGTCCGGGCAATTGCGTAAATGCCGACCTTTGTCAGCAGGGCGCCGAACAATGCAATGACGGGCATCGGCGGTGCGTAATAGGAGCCCGGCAGCCAGAAGAACAACGGGAATACCCCTGCTTTCGTCGCAAAGACGAACATAAATACTACGGCGATGATCGTCATGATTACGAGACTGCCGTCATAATCCTCGAGCTTAAGGTAAATATCCGCCATGTTGAGTGAACCTGTGACGGAATAAAGATAAGCGACGCCGAGGACGAAGAAGTTCGACGATATCATGTTGACCAGCAGGTATTTGAATCCTTCCTGCAGCTGTATCTTGGTTCCTCCGAGCGTAATCAGTACATACGAAGCAAGCAGGAATACTTCGAAGAATACGAACATGTTGAATATGTCCCCGGTGGAGAATGCACCGTTCACACCGGCAATCATGAACATGACCATTACATAGTAATAGTATCTCTCCCTCTCGATTCCAATTGACTGGAATGAGTAGACGACGACTGCAAATGTAATGATCGATGTGGTCAGCAGCAGCAGTGCGGATGCCATATCGATAACAACGTTGATTCCGAAGGGAGCCATCCAGTCACCGATGTAGGTGACCATTGTGCCGTTCTGAAAAACATGTGCCACAATCCATATGGCTGCAAGTATCATAAGGAGTCCTGATATGCCGGAGACGACTCTGTGCATCACCGGGCGTTTTCCCATGAACAACATGATGATCCCGGCAAAGATTGGGATCATTATCGGTAATAAAGCTAATATATTAGTCGTCATGTGGAACTCCTTTCATTTCTTCTACGTTATCTGTGCCGATTTCCTTGTACATTCTCAGTGCAAGTACAAGGATGAAGGCGGTAAGTGCAAAGGCGATGACAATTGCTGTGAGAATCATTGCCTGCGGCAGAGGATCGGTATAGTTGGATACTTCCGGATCCAGTACCGGCACGTTGCCCCTTTTCAGCTCTCCCATGGTCAGCAGCATCAGATGGACACCATGTGACAGAAGCGCTGTACCGATGATGATCCTGATCAGGCTTTTTGAGAGCATCAGATACACGGAGGAGCCGATCAGGATACCGCTTATAATAATCGTTATCAGTTCCATCAGGCATCCTCCTCTGCTATGAGCTTGATCATGAGGAGGGCCGAGCCTGCAACAGTCAGGAATACCCCGATATCAAAGATTACTGCAGAATGCAGTGCCACTTCGCCGAATACAGGCACATTGACGTATGTGTGCTGGTGGGTGAAGAACGGTGTGCCAAAAAAGAATGACAGTGTCGGCAGTACAGCAGCGAACGCCAGTCCCACCGCAATCAGTAGTCTAAAATCGATCGGAATCACCTTTTCGACGGTTTTCTGATCAAATGCAATCAGCAGAAGGATGATTGCAGCAGCTGCGAGCAGTCCGCCGACGAAACCGCCGCCCGGTGTATAATGCCCGGCAAAAAATAATTTGAAAGCGAACAGGATGATGATGAAAAATACTACTTTAGCAGTAAACTGTAAGAAAACATCATGGACCTGTTTTTGTACCTTGTTATATCCTGCTTTCTTCAGCGTGCTCTTCATTGTCCTCATCCTTTCTCTTTAATTTCAATTTCATCAATCCGTATATGCCAATGCCGGCAATAGCGAATACGAATGTTTCAAATAAAGTATCAAATCCACGGAAATCGACAAGTATAACGTTTACCATGTTGCCGCCGGCCGCCAGATCATAGACGTTTTCAATGTGAAATTCACTGATGGGCTCGAAAAGGCGGTTTGAAAACGCAGACAGGCCAATTACAATGGCAAGTACACCCACACCGAGTGAGATGATGAAATTCGTAAATTTGAATCTCATGCGCTCTTCATGCCTGCTCTTCTTTGGAAGGTGGTAGAAACATACCAGGAAGAGTGCCGTCGTTACTGTTTCTATCGCAAGCTGTGTCAGAGCCAGGTCAGGTGCTCTGAAGAAGACGAAGAACAGTGCCATCGAGAAACCGATGGAGCCGAGCATTATGATGGCCACCATGCGTGAACGGGTGATCAGTATGACCGCCGTTGCAATGAGGACGATAAGGCTCAGTATGACTTCCTGTATCCCGACAGATGCAAAATTGCTGAAATCCATGTGGAGACCGGTGTTCATCAGCGTAATGAGACCCATCAGGATGAAGAATCCGAAGATATATACCAGATAGTTCCGGATGTAGCCTGTCATATAGCCGTCAGTGATCTTCTGTGAGCCGATGCGGCTGTACATGAGTCCCTGGTCATACAGGTAATTGAGTGTAAATGCTTCTTTATGATAGTCGTATATGAACATCCACTTATCCTTAAAGTAGAACATTACCGAACCGATGATGACGATGGCGATTGTCGCCCACAGTGCAGGATTGGCAAAACCATGCCACATTGCAAGATGGGTGCCAAGCGGGGCATCACTGGCCATGATGCTCATTGCCGCCGGATCGATGATTGTGGCTGACAGGATATTCGGGAACAGCCCGAATACAATGACAAGCAGGGAAAGTATCGCCGGTGAAATAAGCATGAGCGCAGGTGCTTCATGCGGTTCTTTCGGCGTATTATGCGTACGTTCGCCGAAGAAAATGCCGTAAATGATCAGAATAGAGTAGATGAAAGTGAAAATACTTCCCACGATCGCAACCAGCGGGATGAGGAAGTCGACACTCGCCATCGCTCCAAAGTCAGCGTTCAATACAGTGATCATTGCTTCCAGGAACAACTCCTTCGAAAGGAAGCCGTTGAATGGCGGAAGACCTGCCATTGACAGTGCTGTGATGACCGTCATCGTAAACGAAATCGGCATGATGGTAAGGAGGCCGCCGAGGCGTTTCATGCTCCTTGTACCCGTCTCGTGATCGACGATGCCGGTAATCATGAATAATGCACCTTTAAAAGTTGCATGGTTGATTGTATGGAATACAGCCGCAACAACTGCAACTGTGAACAGTTCGTCATTTGCACCTGTAGCCAGGCTCAGGGCACCGAGCCCCAGTAAGGACATGATGAGGCCAAGCTGGGAGACGGTGGAGAATGCGAGAACTGCTTTTAGATCGTCTTTCCTTATGGCATTGAAGGATGCCCACGTCATTGTGAACAGCCCGACGATCAGGATCGTCCACACCCAGAGGTTTGAGAATGCAAACAATGGTGTAAAACGGGCAACAAGATAGATTCCCGCTTTGACCATAGTGGCAGAGTGCAGATACGCACTGACTGGTGTAGGTGCCTCCATGGCATCCGGAAGCCAGATGTAGAATGGGAACTGTGCGGATTTTGTGAAAGCACCGAACAGGATGAGCACGATGGCAAATGGTGTAAGCGGACTTTCCTGTATCATCGGCAGAGCGTCGATCATCCCTCTGATACTGAATGTATCTGTAATCAGATAGAGGGTGATGAATCCACCGAGCATTAGGAAGCCGCCGAACATTGTAATGATCATCGATTTCAGGGCACCATACAGTGAGCGGTCACGTGTGTTCCAGAATGCGATGAGCAGAAAACTGGAGATTGAAGTCAATTCCCAGAAAAGGTAGAGCATGACTACGTTGTCATTGAGCACGATACCGAGCATGGCAGTCATGAACATGAGAAGGTAGACATAGAAGTTACCCAGGTTTTCTTTAGTGGAAAGGTAACCGATTGAATATAGGACGACAAGCGCCCCGATTCCTGATATAAGTATGGCGAACAGCAGTCCAAGACCATCTATGTAAACATCGAAATTCATCCCGATCCGCGGCATGAACTGCATTGTTTCATATATCACTTGCCCGTTCATTACCCGGGGGATCAGAGTAAACAAGTAGATAACAATCAGGAGTGGTACAGGCAGGACGAACCAGCCCAGGTGTATACGTCTGTAATACCTGTAAAGAACGCCGATGCCAATGGCGGCAATGACAGGCAGCAGAATCGCCAGATGTATTAACGTCACTGTGTGACCTCCTTCGTTATTGTACAAATCTTTGCACATTATATGATAAATTATACATGAAACATCAGGTTAAATAAATGTATAGGGTTTGAAAATAATTAAAATAACTGTATAGTATAAATAGGAATAAAGGCATTTGGCGTCACAAAATTTTCATATTTTTATTTATAAAACTGAAACGTTTGAAATTTTTAGGAGGATTAAAATGGCATTTCCACAATTGACCAATGAACTGCAGGAAAACGAGATTAAAGCGGTCATCCATACGAACCATGGAGACGTAAGCGTAAAACTTTTCAAGGACATCGCTCCGAAAACAGTAGAAAACTTTACAACACATGCGAAAAACGGCTACTATGACGGTCAGATTTTCCACCGTGTAATAAAGGATTTCATGATCCAGGGCGGCGACCCGACAGGCACAGGAATGGGCGGTGAAAGTATCTACGGCGGATCATTCGAGGATGAATTCTCGACAGAAGCATTCAATCTTTACGGCGCACTGTCAATGGCCAATGCAGGCCCGGGCACAAACGGCAGCCAGTTCTTCATCGTACAGCTGAAAGAAGTGCCATCCCAGATGCTCACGCAGCTGGAAGGTGCAGGCTATCCTGCAGAAATTATTGAAGCATATACTAAAAACGGCGGCACACCATGGCTCGACCAGCGTCATACAGTATTCGGCCATGTCATCGAAGGATATGACATCGTGGAAAAAATTGCAGCAGTCGAAACAGGTGCTCAGGACCGTCCGGTGGAAGACGTAGTCATCGAAAATATCGAAGTACAGTAATATAGAAGAGATTGATCCATCTAATGATGGAATGGGAGCAAAACCTTTCGGGGATTTGCTCTTTTTTGGTGATTTTATGGAATGCGGTGATTTGTGTTACGAAGGCCGATATTTGTATTTGTCGGCCTCCATTATGGAAACCGTGGCCGATAAATGTGTTTACCGGCCTCCGTGCAGAAGTAGTGGCCTGTCTCCGGCATAACCAGGAATGTTATGCAACAGAGGTTTTGCTGATTTGGATAACACGGATATCATCTTTACTGCACATTTATACTTCGATTTCAACAATTTAGTGCTGAAACGATCACAAAATAGTCACTAATATTGCCAAACTGCATAAGACACGGCGGGAGATTCTTTGTTATAATCTATTGAGATAAAGGTGAGTGATTAACTATGATGGAGTTTCTGTATTTCCCGGAAGATAAGACTGAATATATCCCGGCTTTTTTGGCTTTGGCAATCTGTATCCTTTTGGCATACATTGCGTTTCGCATAGTTAAAAAATATTCCCGGAAACAGGAAGAGAAGATGAAGGCATTTGAACAGCAGGTGCTGAAACGGCTGGATGAGGAAGAAAATGATGAGTCCAGAAGGTAACGTCGAGTTATACAGGCTGCTGAAAAACTGGAATCCCCTGGATTTAGAGCTGGCAGGCAGAGACGCTTTCGACTTTGATGCTGAAATTTACGACAGCATGGATGTGCTCTTCAAGTACGAAGGTAATATGGAAAAGGCAGGTTTTGGAATCCAGGATATTTTCCATTTCTCTTTTGAAGAAACGATTCCGATGGACCGCATCCGGCCGATTGTAATGGAAGCTTTTAAAATCATTGAATTATATAAAGAACCCTGACCGCAGGCGGTGCTTTCACAAAGAAGTGCTGTACTGCGGTTTTTTCTGTCTGAAATCACCCGGCAATGATTAGATAATCATTATTTAATATGATAAAATAAGCAGTGCGTATGTACTACCGAAAGTAAGCGGGGTAATATAAGTGGCAAAAAAATATCGGAAAGGCCAGTTCGTAAAAGTTAAAGTGACTGGCATCCAGCCGTATGGCGCTTTTGTCAAAACCCCTGATAATCAAGAAGGACTTATTCATATTTCGGAAGTGATGAACGATTATGTCCATGATGTAAACCAGTTTCTATCCAAAGGTCAGATTGTCAAAGCGAAAATTTTAAGCGTGGACAAACACGGCAAACTGAATCTCACTTTAAAAGAGAATGAATACTTTAAGAGTGAGGAAAAGAAGCGGGACAGGCGGTCTGTTTTGGAGCAGATCAGGGAAACGGAGAAATATGGATTCGAATCCATCAGACAAAAGATGCCGGAATGGATCGAAGAGGCTAAGAAAGAACTTAAAGGAAAATGATTCCGTCTCTCTTTTCACATACGGCTTAAACAGGAAAAATCTGCAGCTCGATGCTGCAGATTTTTTTGATTTTTTGATGCAAATATATGTAGGGGAACGCTTTTAAACGCACTTTTTAAAAACGCTTACATAAAATTTTATGAATATCATTTTCATTTGAAATACTTGAAAAGGTTAATACATTAATGAAATATAGTCTGTCAATTGAATAGTTATTAAGAGCTGTGAATAGCTTTGCAGAGCGTTTGATTTTACAATGTGATACAGTTATCAAAAGGGTTGAAAAAATCTGACAAAACGTTCATTATATTTTATAGAGTCAATACTTTAAGGAGGTCATCTGTAATGATACCGTACAAACACGAACCATTTACGGATTTTTCGCTGGAGGAAAACCGGCAGAAGCTTCAAGATGGATTAAAAACTGTTAAATCTTATCTGGGTCAGGATTATCCACTGATCATCGGCGGCGAACGCGTCACAACCGATGATAAAAAGGAATCCTACAACCCTGCAAATAAAACGGAGACGATCGGTAACATGTCCCAGGCAAACCAGGAACATGCTCAACAGGCAATGGATGTTGCACTGGAAACATTCGAGTCCTGGAGAAAATACTCTTTCGAATTCCGTTCTGATGTACTGTTTAAAGCGGCAGCGATCATTCGTAAACGCAAGTTCGAATTTACAGCACTTCTTGTCAAAGAAGGCGGTAAACCGTGGAAAGAGGCGGATGCGGATACAGCTGAAGCAATTGACTTCCTGGAGTATTATGGACGGAATCACCTCAAACTCAGGAACGGGGACCATGTGGAATCACGCCCGGGTGAATACAACCAGTTCCATTACATTCCACTGGGTGTAGGACTCGTCATCTCACCATGGAACTTCGCTTTCGCAATCATGGCGGGCACTACAGCGGCAGCACTCGTTACAGGCAACACGGTTCTGCTCAAACCATCCTCCCGTACACCGGTCATCGCCTATAAATTCATGGAAGTGCTGGAAGAAGCGGGTATGCCAAAAGGCGTGGTCAACTTCATCCCGGGCTCATCGAGGGATATCGGTGACTACCTTGTGGAACATAAGGATACACGCTTCGTGTCATTCACGGGTTCCCGTGATGTCGGTACACGGATCTTTGAAAAAGCGGCAGTTGTACAGGAAGGCCAGACGCATCTCAAGCGTGTCATCGCTGAAATGGGCGGCAAGGATACAATCGTTGTCGACTCGGATGCAGATCTGGAACTCGCGGCAGAAGCGATCACCTATTCGGCATTCGGTTTCAGCGGGCAGAAATGTTCTGCATGTTCTCGCGTGATCGCACTGGAAGACATCCACGACGAACTGCTTGAAAAAGTGGTTGCCAAAACAAAAGAACTTAAAGTGGGCAACCCTGAATCCGACGTCAATGTCGGACCGGTCATTGATGATGCATCACTTGAAAAAATCCAGAAGTACATCGAAATCGGCAAGGAAGAGGGCAAGCTTGAAGTCGGCGGCACGACTGAAAATGACGAAGGGCATTTCGTCCATCCGACTGTCTTCTCCGGTCTTAAGCATGACGACCGCGTGATGCAGGAGGAGATCTTCGGTCCTGTTGTCGGATTCGCCACAGCGAAAAACTTCGATCAGGCAATTGAATATGCCAACGCGACGGACTACGGTCTGACCGGTGCGGTGATCACTCAGAATCGCGAGCATATCGAACAGGCACGCCGTGACTTCATGGTGGGCAACCTGTACTTCAACCGCGGCTGTACTGCGGCGATCGTCGGCTACCAGCCGTTCGGCGGATTCAAGATGTCCGGTACAGACTCCAAAGCAGGCGGTCCGGACTATCTGACGCTTCACATGCAGGGTAAAACATCTTCTGAACAGCTGTAATCTTCTATTCATCAAAATTACAATCGGAACAGCAGGAGTTACAAGCCTGCTGTTTTTTTAAGAAAGGGTGTCAATATGACAAAATCACAAGAAATCATCGAACAGACAAACCATTATGGAGCACCGAACTATAACCCACTGCCAATTGTCATCTCTGAAGCGGAAGGCGTATGGGTGAAAGATCCGGAGGGTAATAAATACCTCGATATGCTCAGTGCATATTCAGCAGTCAATCAGGGGCACAGACATCCGAAAATCATCCAGGCGCTGAAAGATCAGGCGGACAGACTCACATTGACTTCCCGTGCATTCCACTCGGACAGGCTGGGCCCCTGGTATGAAAAGGTCTGTAAACTTGCCGGCAAAGATATGGCATTGCCGATGAACACAGGTGCAGAAGCGGTGGAAACGGCAATCAAAGCAGTGCGCCGCTGGGCATATGATGTTAAAGGTGTAGAGGACAACAAAGCGGAAATCATCGCGATGAACCAGAACTTCCACGGCCGTACGCTTGCCGCGGTATCTCTTTCATCCGAAGCGGAATACCGCCGCGGATACGGCCCGCTGCTCGACGGCATCAAGCTTGTGGATTTCGGTGATATCGAACAGATAAAAGAACAGATCAATGAAAATACTGCGGCGGTCCTCCTTGAGCCGATCCAGGGCGAAGCGGGCATCAACATTCCCCCGGAAGGCTTCCTGAAGCAGGTGCGCGAACTGTGTGACGAACACAATGTCCTTTTCGTGGCTGATGAAATCCAGGCAGGCTTGGGACGTTCGGGCAAGTTGTTTGCAACGGACTGGGACAATGTAAAACCGGATGTATACATCCTGGGCAAGGCACTCGGCGGCGGAGTATTCCCGATTTCAGCCGTCCTTGCAGACAAGGAAGTGCTTGGCGTATTCAATCCTGGATCCCATGGTTCCACTTTCGGCGGCAACCCGCTTGCATGTGCCGTGTCGGAAGCTGCGCTTGATGTGATGATTGATGAAAATCTGATTGAACGCTCCAATGAACTCGGTGAATACTTTAAAGCTGAGCTTAAAAAGATTGATAATCCGGCAATAAAAGAAATCAGAGGCCGCGGTTTATTCATCGGTGTGGAATTGACTGAATCCGCACGTCCGTATTGTGAAGAATTGAAGGAGCTCGGCATCCTGTGCAAAGAGACACATGAGACTGTCATCCGTTTTGCGCCGCCGCTTATTATTTCCAAAGAAGATCTGGACTGGGCGCTTGAAAAAGTGAAAGCAGTGCTGTCTAAATAACGCTTTAAAAAAAGATTTAATATGATACAATAAAGTTGAAAACAGTTTCATAAAAAGAGGCGGATAAAAAATGTCAGAGAAATCAAATCTTATCACTTCTACACAGGCGATCATTCATGAAGCTTTGGACAAACTCGGCTTTGATGAGGGCATGTATGAACTTATCAAAGAACCGATGCGTCTATTGACTGTCCGTATCCCGGTACGCATGGATGATGGTTCTGTCAAAGTGTTCACTGGATACCGTGCACAGCACAACGATGCTGTCGGGCCGACAAAAGGCGGCGTGCGCTTCCATCCTGATGTGAATGAGGAGGAAGTCGTGGCGCTTTCCATGTGGATGACTTTGAAGGCAGGAATCGTCGATCTCCCGTACGGCGGAGGTAAAGGCGGAATTGTTTGTGACCCGCGTGAGATGAGCATTGAGGAAGTTGAACGTTTGAGCCGTGGATATGTCCGTGCAATCTCCCAGATTGTCGGACCGGCCAAGGATATACCGGCACCTGATGTGTTCACGAACTCACAGATCATGGCGTGGATGATGGATGAGTACAGCATGATTGACGAATTCAACTCTCCGGGATTCATTACAGGTAAACCACTCGTACTGGGTGGTTCCCAGGGCCGTGACCGCGCAACGGCGATGGGTGTCGTACTGTGTCTTGAGCAGGCGATGGAAAAACGCGATATGAAGATGGAAGATGTCCGTATCGTCATTCAGGGATTCGGGAATGCAGGCAGCTTCCTATCCAAGATCCTTTCAGACAAAGGCGCCAAAATCGTAGGTATTTCAGATGCGAACGGCGCACTCCATGATCCGGACGGACTTGATATCGATTACTTACTGGACCGCCGTGACAGCTTTGGTATGGTTACAAACCTGTTCGATGATGTCCTGAGCAACGAAGAACTGTTTGAAATTGACTGTGATATCCTGATTCCGGCGGCAATTGCCAATCAGATCACAGAAGAGAATGCAAATGGCATCAAAGCCGATATCATTTGTGAAGCGGCCAACGGACCGACTACCAAAGAAGCGACAACAATCCTTACTGACAACGGTAAACTCATCGTTCCGGACGTCCTTGCATCTGCAGGCGGGGTAACCGTGTCCTACTTCGAGTGGGTGCAGAACAACCAGGGCTATTACTGGGATGAGGATGAAGTCAACGAAAAGCTTCAGCTCAAACTCAGAAAAGCATTTGATGAAATCTATGACCTGCATGACAAGCGCCAGATCGATATGCGCCTTGCAGCATATATCATCGGCATCAAACGCACAGCTGAGGCAGCAAGATACAGAGGCTGGGCATAAGATTCATATTGAAGTCCCGGGAATCCAATGGATTTCCGGGCTTTTTAATATCCGGCCGGACTATTTCTTTTTTGCTGCTGACGATGGCGCACATTGAAACGCACTTCAGTTCCCGCATCATATATCTTCTTTTTACACTCTCTTCAGGAGGATGCTTTTTACAGTTTCTCTTGCATTATGCGAACTTTTGTACTATTATAAATATTTAAATTGGTGGAATTATCCAACAATACAAACATATCGTTTTACACTATATTTCCCGGCCTTTTTCAAAGCCGTAGAAATGATTAATGTAGACTGCACATAGTATAAATATACATATTATCAGTAAATCTACATTATATTCTGCTTTAGACACAGAAATCTTATTAATGGGTGGTAAAAAAATGGGGAAGACTTCTAATCTTATTACATCAACACAATCGGTAATTCATGAGGCACTGGATATGCTCGGTTTCGATGAGGGCATGTATGACCTGATCAAAGAACCGGAAAGGCTGCTCAAAGTACGCATCCCTGTGCGTATGGATGACGGCACGGTAAAGGTATTCACAGGTTACCGTGCCCAGCACAGCGATGCTGCGGGCCCGACTAAGGGCGGCATCCGCTTCCATCCTGATGTCACCGAGGAGGAAGTAATTGCACTTTCCATGTGGATGACATTGAAAGCCGGCATCGTCGGCCTTCCATACGGAGGTGGCAAGGGCGGTGTCATCTGTAATCCGAAGGAACTGAGTGACAAGGAATTAGAAGGCATTTCCCGAGGGTATGTCAGAGCGGTATCACAGATTGTCGGACCGGCCAAGGATATACCGGCACCCGACGTCTACACGAATGCCCAGGTGATGGCCTGGATGATGGATGAGTACAGCGTGAAGCATTCTGATAATGCGTTCGAGTTTATTACAGGCAAACCGATTGCACTGGGCGGTTCGCAGGGACGCAACACAGCTACCGCCATGGGTGCAGTCATCGTTATTGAACAGGCCCTGTCCAAGCTCGGCATCAAAGTCGAAGACGCACGTGTCGTCGTTCAGGGATTCGGTAACGCCGGCAGTTTCATATCCAAGATCCTGTACGACAGAGGTGCGAAAATCGTGGGGATTTCAAGATCCACACGCGCACTCTATAACGCAGAAGGCATTGATATCGACTATGTCATCGAGAATAAAGACAAGGTGGACGTTGCAGAGGAGCTCGGTCTCGACATTGTCACAAACGAAGAACTCCTGGAACTGGAATGCGATATCCTGGTCCCGGCAGCGATCGCCAACCAGATTACAGAAGAGAATGCCCACCGCATCAAAGCGGATATCATCTGTGAAGCGGCCAATGGTCCGACAACCCAGGAGGCGACAAGTATCCTGACTGAAAACGGTAAACTGCTTGTACCGGATGTTCTTGCATCCGCAGGCGGTGTGACAGTGTCCTACTTTGAGTGGGTACAGAACAAGCAGGGCTATTACTGGAATGATGAAGAGATCCATGAACTGCTTGTCAGGAAAATGAAGGAGTCATTCGACGAAGTGTACAAAGTCCATGAAAACCGCCGTGTGGACATGCGCCTGGCGGCGTATGTCGTCGGCATCAAACGTACTGCCGAGGCCATCAGATTCCGCCACTGGGCATAGGAGTAATTTAACTTTTCAGAAAAAAATTATATTTAATGGTTGCATTATTGTTTCCTGTGTATTAGTATAGGATTCAATCATTTGAATAATATTGATTAAGGAAGATGAGTAGCAATTCCCTGATGTTCCAGAGAGCCGGTGGATGGTGTGAACCGGTGCATTGGATTTGTGAATGGACTTCCCTTGAACCAGCAGCTGAAATCGATTTGAGATTAGGCTCTGGCGTACGTCCCGCGTTACAGGGATTTGCAGTCGCAGATTTTGACTGCAGCCAGAGTGGACCGGCGAAGGCCGGTCAATAAAGGTGGTACCACGGCTCCCCGTCCTTTTCAAAGTGATTTGGGGAGCCTTTTTGTATTCATCCGGCAGTTGCGCAGTATTTAAAATTATATAGATCCGTATTTCAGAACAAGTAGGAACAGAGTGCATGGCACAGAGAGTCGGGATGGTGGAAACCGATGCATGATTCTGTATCTGAATGGGCCTGGAAACATGATACGGATGTATGTCGTACATTACACGAATGAGAGAATGCCCGGATGAATACTCCGGCATTAACACGAGGTGGCACCGCGGTGATATCGTCCTCCACAGACAAATGAGTCTGTGGAGGATTTTTTTATTCGAAAGGAGAAATGAACAATGAACACAAATCAGGCAGTCAAATTACCGGTGGAACAAAGAAGCTTACGCACACATCTGATAAAATTATCGGCACGGGAAAATCTGGAATTCGGCGAAATGGCAGAGGCTATGGAGATCATCCTGAACGATTCTGTCAGTGATTCCGAAGTGGCGGCATTCCTTATGGCGCTGAAGGCAAAAGGAGAGACGGTGGATGAAATCGCGGCACTTGTGGAAGTGCTGAGGGAGAACGCCATGCCGATCAGACGCACGATGACAAACGTCATGGACAATTGCGGGACGGGCGGTGACGGCTCCCACAGCTTCAATATTTCAACGGCTTCCGCGTTTGTGCTTGCCGGTGCAAATGTGACCATTGCGAAACACGGCAACAGAAGTGTAACAAGCAAGACAGGAAGTTCGGATGTGCTTTCAGAACTGGGTATCTCACTTGATTTCGGCCCGGATGATACGGATCTGATGCTTCAGGAAAACAACATTGCATTTCTCTTTGCACCGCATGTCCACCCGAAATTGAAACAGATCATGAAAGTCAGACAGGATCTCAAAGTGCCGACGATCTTCAATCTTATCGGACCGCTCATCAATCCGGTGGAACTGGACCATCAGTTCCTCGGCATATACGACCGCAGCCAGCTGGTGATGATGGCAACCGTACTCAAACGCCTGGGCAGGAAAAGGGCAGTTGTCATCAACGGCGCTGGTTTCATGGACGAAGCTTCCCTTGCAGGGGAAAACCATTTTGCACTGCTTGAAAACGGTGCAATCTACGAGAAGAAATTCACACCGGAATCGGTCGGACTCACGAGTTATCCGCTTGACGCGATCGTCGGCGGCGGCAGTAAAGAGAATGCAGCAATCCTGAAAAATGTGCTCGAAGGCAATGCGACACCTGCGCAGAGGGATACGGTCCTTCTGAATGCGGGACTCGGCATGTATGCAGCGGGCGCGGCGGATTCGATTGAAAACGGCATCGAGCTTGCGAAAGAAAGCCTGGAGACAGGGAATGCACTGGCGAAACTTAAAAACATGATCAAATATTCCAATGAAAGAGTGATATAGATGGCAACGATACTAGATGACATCATCATCCAGAAGAAAAAGGAGCTGGATGCCCTGCCGGCGGGACCTGTGAGTGGAGACAGGCAGCCGGTGTCACTGCTCAAGCGGCTGAAGCAGGCAGAAACGATGGCAGTCATATCCGAAGTGAAGCGCTCGTCACCCTCAAAAGGGGACATTAACCAGGCCGTCAATCCGGCGGAACAGGCAGCGAAATACGCAGCAGGCGGCGCAGATGCAATATCGGTCCTCACAGACCGGAAGTTCTTCTCAGGCAGCATGGAAGATCTGGAAACCGTTAAAGAGACCGTCGGCGTCCCGGTGCTCAACAAGGATTTCATCATCGACAGACGGCAGATCGACAATGCCTGTCGCTTTGGCGCCGATGTCATCCTGCTCATTGTTGCGGCACTCGACGACAGCAGCCTCCACGAATTGTACACACATGCGAAATCGCTCGGCCTCGATGTTCTGGTCGAAGTGCACGACGAAGCGGAGATGGAGCGCGCACTTAAGATAAACCCTGAAATCATCGGCATCAACAACCGTGACCTGAAGACGTTTACCGTGGATATTGCGAATACAGAGCGCCTCCTTGGGAAATACGGCGGCAGTGACGCGGTATTCATTGCCGAAAGCGGCATTAAGACGGCGGAAGATGCACTCCGGATGCAGCGTGCCGGCGCGAAGGCACTGCTGGTCGGTGAGACGCTGATGACGGCAGAGAATCCGTCGGAGAAAATCAGGGAACTCAAGGTGGAATTATAGATGAAAGTGAAGATCTGCGGCGTGAAGACGGTGGAAGCGGCAAAAGCGATAGAAGATGCGGGCGCTGATATGATCGGGTTTTTATTCGCCGAAAGCAGACGCAGGGTGACAGTCGACCAGGCGGAAGAAATGGCTCGGGCGCTCGCGCCGGGCATCAAAAAGGCCGGGGTGTTCGTCAACGCATCGAAAGAGGAGATCGAGGACGCCGTAGAGAGGGTCGGCCTCGACTACGTACAGCTGCACGGGGATGAAGATGCAGATTTCGCAAAATCCATCGACACTGGCATCATCAAAGCCTTTTCGAATGCGTCAGGATGCACATTCAAAGAAATGTTCGAATACCCTGCGGATTTCATTCTGATCGACAGCGGCAGCGGGCAGTCACGCGGGGGAACGGGAAAAACATTCGACTGGTCGGATCTCAATCATGCAGATGTTGACAAAGACCGGCTGATCCTTGCCGGCGGACTGAACCGGGACAATGTGGCGGCGGCATACAGGGAAGTCGGTCCGTATGCGGTCGACCTTTCCAGCGGTGCAGAGACGGACGGTAATAAAGACCCGGAAAAGATTCAAAATATCATGGAGAAAGTAAAAGGAGTGGTGAATGATGGAAAAGACATATAAACAGCCAGATGAACGGGGATATTACGGGGAATACGGCGGGAAATATGTGCCGGAAACGCTCATGAAAGCAGTGAAGGAACTGGAAGCGGCGTATAACGCGGCGAAGGATGACCAGGAATTCCAGGATGAGATGGGTGCCTATCTCAAAGATTATGTCGGAAGGGAAACCCCGCTGTACCTGGCGGAGAACCTGACTGAACAGTGCGGCGGCGCCAAAATCTATCTTAAGCGAGAAGATCTGAACCATACGGGCGCGCACAAGATAAACAACACGATCGGCCAGGCACTGCTCGCACGGCGCATGGGCAAGGGAAAGATCGTGGCAGAGACGGGAGCGGGCCAGCATGGTGTGGCGACCGCAACGGTATGTGCACTGCTCGGCCTCGAATGCGTGGTATTCATGGGGAAAGAGGACGTAAGGCGCCAGGAGCTCAATGTATTCCGCATGGAACTGCTCGGTTCCAGGGTCGTCAGTGTAGACCAGGGACGCGGCACATTGAAGGATGCGGTGAACGAGGCGCTCCGCTACTGGGTCGCAAATGTCGAGGATACCCATTACATCCTGGGATCGGCGCTCGGCCCGCACCCGTTCCCTCAGATCGTGCGCGATCTCCAATCCGTCATCGGCAAAGAAACGAAGCAGCAGATGATTGATAAGGAAGGGAAACTCCCGGATGCAGTCGTTGCATGCATCGGCGGCGGCAGCAATGCAATCGGCATGTTCCACCCGTTCATCGGCGACGATGCTGTAAGGATGATCGGTGTGGAAGCATCGGGAATGGGAATCGATACAGAAGAGCATGCATCATCAATCACAAACGGACATGTGGGTGTCCTGCACGGGGCGAAGATGCACCTGCTGCAGGATCCGGCAGGGCAGATCCAGGAAGCATACTCCATATCGGCGGGGCTTGATTATCCGGGAGTCGGACCGGAACACAGTCATCTTAAAGATATTGGACGTGCGGAATATGCGCACATCAGCGACGATGAAGCGGTTGAGGCTTTCCAAGTGCTTTCACAGACGGAAGGCATCATACCGGCACTGGAAAGTGCACACGCAGTCGCGCATACACTGAAGATTGCACCGAAGATGGGTAAGGATCAGAGTATCGTCATCTGCCTGTCCGGCAGAGGAGACAAAGACGTCAGTGAAATCAAAGAACGCTTGAAAGGGGACGGGGCAGATGAGTAAATTTTTAATTGAAGAGACGTTCAGTGCGCTGAAGGAAAAAGATGAGAAGGCCTTCATTGCCTATATCATGGCGGGCGACGGCGGTTTATCCGAACTCAAAAATCAGATACTGACCCTGGAAGCGTCCGGCGTATCCATTGTCGAACTCGGCATACCATTCTCCGACCCTGTGGCGGACGGTCCGTCAATCCAGGCGGCGGGGCAGCGGGCGCTCGCCCGGGGGGTGACCCTTGAAGCTGTGCTTGAGGAACTCGCCCGGATAAAGAGTGAAATCAGCATCCCGGTCGTCATCATGACCTATGCCAATCCGGTGCTTCGTCTCGGCCCGGATAAGTTCGCAGATCTCGCACATGCGGCAGGCGTCTCCGGCGTCATCCTTCCGGACGTCCCCCTTGAACAGGAGGATGAATTCGGTGCACCGCTTGCCAAGTATGACATCGTGAACATCAGATTCGTCACGCTGACAAGCAGCGGGGAGCGGATCAGGGAAGTGACCGGAGAAGCCGAAGGGTTCGTCTATGCAGTGACGGTAAATGGTACGACGGGCGCAAGGGAAGGTTTTGATGAGACTCTCTACGGCCATCTTGAACATATAACAGAAGTCAGCAATGCGCCGGTATGCGCAGGTTTTGGAATCGGTACCCGGGAACAGGCCGAAGCGGTGGGCGCGGCATGTGACGGCGTCATTGTCGGCAGCCGCATCGTCAATCTCCTGCACGAGGGCAAAGCTGAAGAAATAAAGGGAATTATACCCCGGAAAAGCGCTGCGGGCAGCCAGTCTTCAAAAAACATTTGATTAGTCATGCACTTTTTATCTACAATATAGAAGACAGATAAACTATTTGGAGGATGCTATGACACATATTAAATTTGATTACAGTAACGTATCAGCATTTTTAAACGAAGATGAATTGAAGAATCTGGAACCGTTTGTTTCAGCCGCGCATTCACTCATCCATGAAGGCACCGGTGCAGGCAGTGACTATCTGGGCTGGGTGAAGCTTCCTGAAAACTATGACAAGGAAGAGTTTTCCCGCATCCGTTCCTCAGCGGAAAAAATCAGGAAAGATTCGGATGTGCTGGTCGTCATCGGCATCGGCGGATCCTACCTCGGAGCAAAGGCGGCAATCGAAATGATGGCACCGGTTTTCGGCAAGAACGGACCGGAAATCATTTTCGCCGGCCACCATCTTTCCAGCCACTACATGAATGAACTCAAAGACTATCTGAAAGACAAGGATTTCTCGATCAATGTCATCAGTAAATCCGGCACGACGACAGAACCGGCTATCGCATTCCGTGTATTCAAAAAACTGCTCGAAGAAAAATACGACAGTCCGGCAGACCGCATCTATGTAACGACAGACCGGGAAAAGGGTGCACTCAATACGCTGGCGAAAGAACAGGGCTACGAAATGTTCGTCGTGCCTGATGATGTCGGCGGCAGATACTCTGTATTGACCGCTGTCGGCCTTCTGCCGATTGCGGCTGCGGGAATCGACATCGGCCAGATGATGGAAGGCGCACGCAGTGCAATGGATGACCTGTCTGCAGAGGCACTTGCGGATAACCCGGCGTATCAGTATGCAGCGGTGCGCAACGCACTGCTTGCGAAAGGGTACGATGTGGAAATGCTGGTGAACTACGACGAACGCCTTAAATATTTCGGCGAGTGGTGGAAACAGCTCTTCGGCGAAAGCGAAGGGAAGGACAACAAAGGCATCCTGCCCCACAGCGCGAACTTCACGACGGACCTCCACTCCCTGGGACAGTATATCCAGGAAGGCAGAAGGATGCTGATGGAGACGGTCATCGATATCGAAAAGCCGTTATCGGATCTTACGATCGAAACGGAAGAAGCGGATCTTGACGGCTTGAACTACCTTGCAGGCACGACAGTAGACGAGGTCAACCATCAGGCCATGACAGGCACCATACTTGCACACGTGGACGGCGGCGTGCCGAACATGGTTGTACGCATTCCGGAACTCGACGCCTACACATTCGGCTACATGGTCTACTTCTTTGAAACCGCATGTGCTGCGAGCGGCTATCTGCTCGGAGTCAATCCGTTCAACCAGCCGGGGGTGGAAGCATATAAGCAGAATATGTTTGCACTGCTTGGAAAATCAGGCTATGAAGATTTAAGAAAGCAATTAAATGACAGATTGAACTAAAAATTATATAATTGTATAGAATTGCAGGCTATATTACAAAGTAATATAGCCTTTCTTAAATAGGGCGAGGTTATGAATTTGGAAGCAATACTCGAAAAACTGATGACACAGGAAGGGCTGGAGCAGCTGTTCCAGGAAGTCGAACAACTCGGTATCATCGTGGGGTTCCTCCTTGTGTTCATGGAATCATTTCTGCCGTTTCTGCCGCTGTTCATCATCGTTGTGGTCAATATCAATTCGTACGGATTCATCCTGGGTTCCCTCTCAAGCTACTCGGGGACCGTGCTTGGCAGCTATATGGTGTTCCTGCTCGTACGTTACTTTTTCAGGAAACCGGCACAAAACTATATCAGGAAGCATAAACGACTGGCCCAGCTGCTCGATTTCATCGACAGGCGCGGGTTCGTCTTTCTGTTCATTCTGCTGGCACTGCCGTTTACACCGACATCTGTGATAAATGTCATTGCGGCTTTATCGAATCTTAAAAAAGTCGTATACTTATATATATTACTTGCAGCAAAAGCGATCATGATTCTGACGATGTCTCTCGTGGGATACGATGTCACATCATTCTTCAATTCCCCGCTGCGTCTGACGCTGTCAATTGCAGGCCTGGTGCTCATCTATTTCTTTTCGAAATGGTACCAGAAATACATCAACAGAAAAATGGATAAATAGAGGTGTGGCATTATGTTAAAAGAGATTAAAGAGTGGCTCGTTGCGATAGTCGTCGCAGTGGTGCTCATCATACTCATCAGACAATTCCTGTTCGTCTCCTTCACGGTCGACGGACTCAGCATGGACCCGACGCTTGAGGACGGGGACAAAGTTGTCGTCAACAAATTCATTGATACTTTTACCGATTACGAGACGGGTGATGTGATCGTCTTCAATTCCGAAAAGGGGCCGGCCTATGTGAAAAGGGTGATCGGCACCCCGGGCGATACTGTCCGGATGGAGGACAAACAGGTCTATGTCAACGGCGAGCCGATTACGGAGGACTACGTTACCCATACAGAAGATTCATATATGGATAATTTCACACTGGCGGACCTTGGTGTCGAAGGGGATACCATCCCGGAAGGCACGCTGCTCGTTCTCGGGGACAACCGGCCGGTGAGCCGGGACAGCCGGGATTTCGGACTGGTCGACCAGTCGGCAGTGATCGGGGAAGTCCAGCTCCGCTTCTGGCCGCTGAACGATATATCTATTAATTTTGACTAACCGAAAAAGACACCCTTCACCCGGGTGTCTTTTGTCTACTCTGAAGGAGTGAAAACAATGGCGATAAAAATTTGGACAGGAGTCAGCGGTACCGGCAAGACTACGCGGATGTTCGATGACATCCATGCGGAAACCGCCGGCCGGCCGCTCGGCTCGAGCATATACATCATCACACCGACACAGAATACACTGAGATATGAAAATATCATTACGAACCCGGAGAACGGGGATGGAAATGCCGGCAGTCTGAGGGCTGCCGTATTCAGTTTTTCACGTTTCATGTGGCATGTCTTCAATGAAACCGGCCATTCCACACGCGATGCCCTGTCAGAGAGCGGACATATCATGCTGCTCCATAAAATGATGACCGAGATGAAGGATGAACTGTCATTCTACAAGGACAGTTCCCAATACATAAAATTCTCGGACAAGGTCCTCGATATGCTGAAGGAGCTGAGTGCATACCGGGTGAAACCTGAAGACCTCTCACGTGTGGAATCGGGGTCCGGCCGCATGAAGGATAAATTCAGTGACCTTCACCTCATCTATGACGAATGGATCAGACGCGCAGCCGAACTTCAGATAGAAGATCTGAATCTGACGGACCAGTTCATCAACCTCATATACTCAGATGCCGTCATTCAGTCTCTGGAAGATGCCGTCCTTTATATCGACGGCTTCCATAACTTCACTGAAATCGAATACGCACTCATCCAGGCACTCACAACCCGGGTCAAAGAAATCAATATACTGCTGACCCATCAGGGATCCAACAAGGAACTGTTCAGGAAGACGGATGCAGTCATTGAGAGGCTCAGGTTCTTTGCCGGAGACGACAATCTGGAATTCATCCATTTCGGCCAGGACTTCAGGCGCTCCGACAAGAAAGGGCTCATCCAGATCGAGTCCCATTTTGCGGAACATGAGCAGATGTATGACTACGAAGGCGTGACGATCACAGAGGCGCCGAACGCCCTCGAGGAGATCACTGAAGTGGCGCGTGAGATAGAACGGCTGGTTTTTGAAGGACGTGCCTATTACAGCGACATCGGCATCCTCTACCGGGACATCTCCTATGAACCGGTCATCAAATCGGTATTCCGGCGGTTCGATATCTCTTATCATATCGACAAGAAAGTCCAGATGTATTCGCATCCCTTCATCCAGTTCATCATGGCGCTTCTCGACTGCTATGCGAAAAATTACGAGTTCAATGCCTTCATGAATGTGCTGAAGACGGGATATCTGTGCGAGACATCGGACCGGATGTATATCGACCAGCTGGAAAACTTCGCACTTGAGCGCGGCCTCAGCGGCTCCGCCCTGTTCGATGATGACAAGTTCCGCTACATCACCGTACCGGATGAAAACGGCGTGCTCCATGTCGTGGACAAGAGTGCATCGTATGAGGACATGATCGCTTTTAAGAATAAAGTTCTCGGGAAGCTCGAAGTGCTTTTCGCAGAATTCAGGACGGAGCGGACCGTGAGGGACTACATCGGCCTCATCTACGATTTCCTGATTTCTGAGGGCATCGTGGACAAAATCACGGAGGAGATGATCCGCCAGGACGAAAATAATCAGATCCAGGAGCGGGACGAAACAGAGCAGGCATACAATATGTTCATCCGTCTCCTGGATGACGCCTACGTTGTCTATGACGATGAAGCCGTCCGGTTCCAGATATTTTACGAAGCTTTCATGGATGGCCTTAAAAATGCGGAATTCAGTCTGCTCCCTTCCACGATCGACCAGGTGATGGTCGGTTCGCTGGATCTCTCCAAAGTGGAGAACAAGAAATATATCTTCCTGATCGGCGTGAACCGGGACGCGCTGCCGCGGGAAACGAGGAACAGCGATATCATCTCCGATGAGGAAAAAGCCTTGTTCGAACGGGCGGATATCGAACTGTCCCCGAGCACGAGGACGCTCGCGCAGGACGAGCGGTTTGTATTCTACCTGGCAATTACCCGGGCGACCGAGGGGCTTTATCTCAGCTGGAGTGTCACCCTGCCTTCAGGTGACGTCACAAAACGCAGCCCGTTCCTCGATGAAGTGATGCCGGAGGCTCCTGAGAATGTCAGGAATTACGAGTACAGGCGGGTGAGCGAATACAGCCGCTTCAATCCGGAACGGCTGATATCATCGGCCGCGAGCATGGAGCCGCTCCTGCATTTGAAAATGCGGGAAATGATGACGTCCCAGGTGGATGCACCGGCCGATTTCCTGAAGCTGCCGGAGTACAGGCCGTGGATCGAGACATTCCAGATGCTGATGAAGGACAGCTGGCATGATATCTACCCGAGGCTGCGGAGAAACCTGACCTATGACAACCGGGCGGAGCCGCTGACAAAAGAAGCGGCGCTTGCGCTCTACGGCGAAGAGATGAACGCCAGTGTCTCCCGTTTCGAGTCATTCCACCGGTGCCAGTTCCAGCATTTCAGTGCATACGGCCTGAAACTCAGAGTCAGAAAGCCGTATCAGGTGGCACCGCTCGAACTCGGAAACCTTTACCATGAAGTGCTATATGATGTGGTGACGAAACTCGGGCTCACACTGCTGCACGAGGAAGAGACGATCAGGATGCAGGTGGCCGACTCGATTGAACGGTTTGCCCAGGCCATCCAGTTCGGCATCTTCGATCAGACGGGCTACTACCAGTCGCTCAAGCAGCGGGCGGGCGATGCAATCGTCCGGCTCCTCCTGTTCATGCAGGATATTGAAAGACTCGGGGACTACAAAATCGCAGATGTTGAACTGTCTTTCGGATTTGTGAAAAGCCCGCTCGATGAAGTGACCCTGACGAGCGACTGCGGCCATACGATCCACCTGCGGGGGAAAATCGACCGCGTGGACATGTATGAGACGGCGGACGGGGCCTATGTGAACCTGATCGATTATAAATCAAGTGCACGCTCCATTTCGAAAGCCGGCATACTGAACGGGCTGGAACTTCAGATGATGACGTATATGCACGTGCTGGTGCAGAAGGGGCCGGAGTATTTCGGCAAGGAAAAAATCCGGCCCAACAGCATGCTGTTCTTCCCGGTCCGCGATCCGCTCATCACGCTTGACGGCGGGGAGTCACTGGAGAAGGCGGAGCAGGAACAGAAGAAACGCATGCGCCCGGACGGGGCTTTCATCAACGAAAACAGCGAGTATGACGCGGTGATCGATGAAACATCCATAGGGATTACAGGCATGCTGTCGAAACTCGACGAGTACAGGGAGTACAGTGCGTACTATCCGCTCTCTGTGACGAAAACGGGGAAAATCAACAAAATGACGAAACACAGATACTTCAGCCCGATGCTGTTCGAACATTACGCCGGACATATAATGGAAATGTACAGGCAGACGACGGACCGCATGTACGGGGGTGAAGTGCTGGCCTCGCCGATTGCACTGGATGCATCTAACACCAGGCTCGCCTGCGAAATGTGCGACTTCAAATCGGCCTGCCAGATCGATCCGCTGATGAACCGGCGGGATATCAGAATGAATACCGTGGATGACGAGACAATATGGAATTTTGAAAGCGGGGCGTGGGAAAATGGTCCAATGGACGGATAAACAGCTTGAAGCGATTGAATATGAAGGCTCCGACGTCCTCGTTGCAGCTGCAGCGGGAAGCGGAAAGACGACGGTGCTTGTTGAACGCATCATCCGTAAGATACTGGATGAAAAATATTCGATCGATGAAATACTTGTCGCGACATTCACCAACATGAGTGCCCGCGATATGAAGGATAAGATCGAAAAGGCGCTGAGGAAGGCATTCCTGGAAAAAAGGGAGCCAAGGATCTATGAGGAGACGCTGAAGCTCAAAGAGGCGCATATATCGACGCTGCACAGCTTCTGCCTGTATCTCATCCAGATGCACTACAATGCAATCGGACTGTCTCCGGATATGCGGACCCTCGGCGACATAGAGATGAAGATCCGTCTGGAAACGGTGATTTCAAATGTGCTGGAGTCCTACTATAAGGATCCGGACGATGATTTCCATGCGGTTTCCACAATGCTGTCCACGGACAAGAGCAATGACGGGCTGCTCGGCACCGTACGCGACCTTTATTACACTGCGGTCGCAAGCCCGGATCCGTATGACTTTCTGGAGCGGAACCGGGACCAGTACATCGATGTGGACCGGCTCGAGGGGATTCTGGCTGACCACAAGCATAATATCAGGGTCAAACTCGATGCGCTCGCATCGGATCTGACCCTGCTCCGGACCCATTACAGGACCGTGACCCATGAATCGATCAAGGAAAACCAGGTGCTCGATGCCTTCGACTCACTCGAGGCGCTGATCATGACAGTCGAGCAGGCATCAGGCGGCATGATGGCTGAGCGTCCGGTGGAACTGCCTGCCTTCGGGCTGAAGGACGGCCGGTCGTCCTTCATCAGGAATATCTCGGACCCGGATGATAAGGAAGCGCTGCTCGCCGTGCAGAAACGCGTGCGCGACCGCTATAACGACATCAGGGATGCGCCGGTGTATGACCTGGACCGGGTGAAGGCTGAACTGGCGCCGATGAACGGTGCGAACAACGTACTCGTGGATATTGCCCTTGAGGTGATCAGGAAATTCAGGCAGCAGAAGCGCGCAAGGAATGAAATGGACTTCTCGGATTATGAACATTATGCGCTGGCGATACTCGAATCCCGGGACGGTGCGATCAAAGAACGCTACCGCAGCCAGTTCAAGGAAATCATGATTGATGAGTACCAGGATATCAACCGGGTGCAGGAAGCCATCATCCAGGCGCTTAAAACCGGCGGGGAAAGTGACGGCAATCTTTTCATGGTGGGTGACGTCAAGCAATCCATCTATAAATTCCGCCAGGCCGATCCGTCTTTATTCATCACGAAATCAGAACGGTTCAAAGAACCCGGCAGCGGCCGGCTGATCAGCCTGAATCACAACTTCCGCTCCCGCGGGGAAGTGCTTGGACTGACGAATACGGTCTTTGAAAAGATCATGGACAAGGAAGTCGGTGAAATTTCCTACGACGCGACGCACCGGCTGGTGCAGGGGAACTATCTTGAAGCGCCTCCGCTCCAGTCGGAATGCCATATCATCGAAAACAAATCGGAACAGGGCGGCGATGTGGAGATAAAACACATCATCAACGTGGTACGGGATCTCGTGAGAAAAGGTGTGTCCTACAGGGACATCGTCATTCTGACGCGCAATACGAGGGATAATGAATCCTATCGCAAGCTGCTCGGTGAAGCGGATCTGCCGGTGTTCGTAAACAACCGTTCGGGCTATCTGGATACGCTCGAGATCCGGACGATGATCAGCATACTGTCCGTCATCGACAATCCGCTTCAGGATGATCACCTGGTCGGCATGATGCGGCTGCCGATGTTCGATTTCTCGGAAGATGAAATCGCACGGATCCGCGCATCGTCGCAGGCGGATTATATGTATGAAGCGCTGATCGAATTCGACGGGCAGGCAGTGGTCATGAAGAAAATCCACGAATTCAAAGCTGCGCTGCGCACGCTCCAGGAGTATGCAAGGTACATGAGTGTGCCGGAGCTGATCGATGAAATCTATCTCGAGTTCAGCGTCCTTGAATATTTCGCAGGACTGGCGGGGGGCATCTCCAGGCGGGCCAATCTGAACGGCTTCATCGAAAAGGCTCGTGAATTCGAATCGATGTCGCACCTGTCACTGTATGAATTCATTTCGTACATCCACCGCATGATCAATGACGGACAGGACTTCGGAGAGGAGAACACGGTTTCGCCGGATGATGATACGCTGCGCGTCATGACGATCCATGCCTCAAAGGGGCTTGAGTTCAATTACGTCATCTATGCGGGAATGTACAGGAAGCTGAACATGATGGACATTTCGAAGAAAGTGAGTGTCCACCCCGAGGCGGGCATCGCCTTCAAGCGGTTTGTCCCGGAAGCACTTGCGGTGATGCCGAGCATCCATTCGGAAGTTCTGGGGAAACTGATCCTCCGCGAACTGATCAGTGAAGAGATGCGGCTTGTTTATGTGGCCATGACACGCGCAATCGACAAACTCATCATGCCGCTTGTCTATAACGCGGAATATAAGGGGAAATATGCCTATGAGCCGGGCGTCATCAATGCGGATGACAGGCTTTCCATACGCAGCATCCAGGAGCTCGTCGCACCGATTTTCGTCAATGAGGACATCCCTTTCCTGAAGGTGGAATACGTTGACCCTCCGGAAGCGGAGGAAGCGGATTTCAGGCGCTTTGCCTCTCTCGGGGATCTTGAGTCCCTGAAGGTGCCGGACAATGAGCTGCTGAAGGACAGGCTGTTTTATCAATATCCGCATCAGGCCGAAACGCGCACGGTATTTAAGGAATCCGTGACGGAAATCAAGCGCCGGAATGAAACGCCGCCCGACGACAGTGCAATCATCCGGCACGACCGGACACCGAACCTGCGGCTGCCGAACTTCCGGAATGAAACGCTCGATGCACCGGTTTTCGGTACGATGATGCACCAGATGATGATGTACGTCATGAACCGTTATGAAGAGATCAGGGACCTCGATGATGAAGAACAGGCAGCATACATCAGCAGGCTGGTTGAAGAGAGTACTGCAGAAGATGTGTTAATCACTGATATGCACAGGACGAGGATGATTGGAAATATCCATCAGTTCCTCGGTGACAGTGTGATGGAGAACGTGCTCGGACACCAGAGAGCCATCCATACGGAAATCCCGTTCATCATGAACCAGAAGGCGATCGGCTACTCCCGGTACGGAGACCAGATGGTCCAGGGAATCATGGATGCACTGCTCGAAATGGACGATGGTTATGTCATTTTGGACTATAAGACCGACAGGGTGGCAGGCACGGAGCTCACAGAAGCGGACCTTGTGAACCGCTACCGCACACAGATGGATATTTACAGACGTTCTGCGATGCAGGCGCTGGGCAAAGATGTTACTGTATATCTATATTTCTTTGACTATGGAGCGATTAAAATTGAAAACTGAAGACAGTAACATCAAATTCATGCTGGGCATCACCTTTTTCCTTGTACTCCTCATGAACGGCATGTACTACATGATGCCCTTTGACGCGATAAATATATATGAATATCTGAACGGTGATGAACTCCGGTCATATCATCTGCTCAACATATTCACGGGCAGTGCGGTGCTGCCTCTTTTGGCACTTCTGACAGGCTATATGCTGAACCATTACAGGGGGTCAGGAATTGGAAACATTGCAAAAATACTTGTAGCCGTGTTCGCAATCGGTACGCTCCAGGCGGTATTCATCTTTGCCTACGATTTTCTGCCGGGACTCGCACTGATGGCGTTCGCGGGACTTTTATTCCTGAAGCCACGGTGGTATGTACCGATGGTTTCGTCAATCGTGCTGTTCGGTTTCCATATGGCTGTGAATGTACTGCCGGATATTCTTGAAAATATCGGTTCACCGACGGATAAGATATACTCTGCAATCCAGACGGTGAATGACCATACAAGCGTGTTCAGAAGCAGTGACTATTTTGCCATCCTCAGCAAGAACATCGAAATATTCACAGGGGACATTGCCGGCGGGATGTATACGCTCGTATTCACTGTACTGCCGTGGATACTGTTCGGCATCGCGCTCGGGAAGCTGGATATCCGTACACTGCTCGGGTCGAACCAGCTGCTTACAATCGCAATGTTCATCACATTGGCAGGCGGCGGGCTTGCACTCAAGATGATCCAGGTCGTCACGCTCGGGACATACAGCGGTACGCTGCTTGCTGATAATTTCGGCGGACCGGTGCTCGCGCTCGGATATTTCATACTGCTGGTCTACCTTGCGGATGTGAGTCCCGGAAAATTGCATAATCTGTTCGTACCGCTCGGCCGCCGCAGCCTGACGATGTATATATTCTCGAATGTCTTCCTGATATTCATCTTCTACGGCATAGGCTTCACAGCATACAGTGATGTCACTATCCTTACGATGGTGATTATCATGACGGCGCTTTACGCGGTGCTTCTCGGCACCGGGTTTTTATTCCAAAAGTTTGAAATCAGCGGCATTGAATCATTATTTACGAATAATTCAGATAAATTCGGGAAAAAATCATAGATTGTCTGTTATAATGGACAAAACAGCAAAAGGAGCGTAATCCATGAAATTTTTAACATTTGACTACGGGAATCAGACTTATTATGGAGTTAAAGTAAAGCGCGAGGAGAGTGCATGGATATTACCGAAACTGTTCGAGGACTTCGGCGGTGGATCGGATTATCCGAAAACACTGCTCGAGGGCATTTCGACATATCACACTCTGGATTTCCAGGAAATCGTAAGAAAATTAGTGGAGAAAGCAGATGCATCCGGTAATGCGGATCAATATAAAGCACCCTTTACGGAAATAGAATTCCTGGCTCCGGTGACACCGCCGAACAACGTGATCGCTTTTGGGCGGAATTACAGGAAGCATGCGGAGGAACTGGATAATGAAGTGCAGAGCCTGTATGTGTTTACCAAGGCGGCAACGAGCCTTGTGGGAGACGAAGCGACGGTCCCGGACCACCAGGATGTGACGCAGGCGCTGGATTATGAAGGGGAGCTCGGCGTCGTCATCGGCAAGCGTGCGGATAAGATCGAAAGTTCGATGGCGCTGGATTATATATACGGCTACACAATCATCAACGATATCACAGCGCGCGATCTGCAGAAGGAACATCTGCTGCCGTTCCTGTCGAAAAGTCTGAAGGGCGGCTGCCCGATGGGGCCGTTCATCGTCACAAAGGATGAGCTTCCGAATCCGGAACAGACGTCCATCGTCACGAAGGTGAATGAAGAGATCCGCCAGGACGGAAGCACGGCGGAGATGGTGCTGAAACTCGACGAACTGATTGCGGAAGTTTCCAAGTATGTCGTGCTCGAGCCGGGGGATATCATAGCGACCGGCACACCGGGCGGTGTAGGAGCCGGAATGAACCCGCCGCAGTACTTGAAAAAGGGTGACGAAGTCCGTATTTCGATCAATGGAATCGGCACACTTACGACATATATCGGGGAATGAAAATCGGCGTGAATATGTTAGAATGGTAAGTGATTCACAATAGAAAGGAAGATTATATGATACACTTGCACATTACAGCAATTGTCATCGCTCTTGTATTTTTCTTCATCACTTACTTCTCAATTAAAAACCCCGGGGATCCGGATGCAAAATATGCCAAAGCTCCCCATATGATCGCAAGATTGTTCTACGTCATTGTGCTTGTAACCGGGCTCGTCCTGTTCATCCAGGCAATGGGCATCAACGGAATGATGTACGGCCTCAAGTTCCTTGCCGGACTGTTCACAATCGGACTGATGGAGATGGCAGTAGTAAGGAAGCGGAAGAAAACAGCGGGACAGCCGATGTTCATCGCATTTCTTGTGCTGGCAGTCGTCACAATCAGCCTGGGAATCTTTCTCCCGATGGGGCCGATTACTGCTTTATTCAGATAATGGTTTTAAAATTCCGGACACTCTGTCACAGAGTGTCTTTTTTTTAATGAGATTTTGTGAACATTTTATGAAATGAGGCTATTTTAATTTTTAATCTAGTATACTGGGGATATTAGACAAGAAGGTAGGATGTCAATGCAGAAATTAATGAAATACATAGCAGTGCTGCTGATTTTGGGCGGGGTGTTCCATCAGGAAGCTTCAGCTGAAGAAAAGCCGCACGACCGCATATATACGATTGTCGTCGACCGTTTCCTGAACGCGGATGACTCAAACGATGTCAACGTGACGGATGACGAAAATGAACCGCTGCCGTTCGGAGGAGACTTCAGGGGCATAGAGGAAAATCTGGAATACATACAGGACATGGGCTTCGATACACTCATGCTGTCACCGGTGTTTGAAAAGGCTGAGGATGACTACATGGGCTATGCCGTGGAAAACTACGGTGAAATCGAATCGTCATTCGGCGGTGCCGAAAGTTTCCAGTCGCTTGTTGACGCCGCCCATGAAATGGGTATGAAAGTCGTCGTCGATATGCCGGTGACTGCAACGGAGCAGTACGAAACGCTGGATAATCCTGCGCTGAATGAACTCCAGGGAGAGTATTACAGCGAAGTCGCCGATGTGGAATTCATCGATCTGTCCGTGCCGGAGAACCAGGACGCATACAGGGAGATGGCCCGGGCATTCGTGGATGAGTTCGGTGTCGATGGACTCAGCATGAACGTCGTGCAGGATGGTGTGGATGCAGAATCATTCATGCCGGAAGGTGTGACGACATACGGTATTCTGGGCAGTGAGTCCGTGACGGCTGAAGGGTTCGATCATGTTGCATCCGAGGCCGCAAGACAGGATGTCGCAGAAGCATTCAGTACTACGGATAAAGCGATTCCCGCCTATCCGGAAGACGGGCAGATACTGCTCGCCGACCACTGGTTTACAGAACGGTTTACAAAACATGCAGCCGATGAGAATATGTTCCCGGGCACACGCATCCAGCAGCTCACAGCCTATCTGTACGGCTATCCGGGGCCGATCAGTTTCCAGTACGGTACGGAAGTGGCGCTGAACGGGGAAACGATTCCGCAGGTGCACAGGCAGATGGATCTCTGGACAGACCAGGAAGTGGTCGACTACATCAAACAGATCAATACAGTATTCACCGATCACCAGCAGCTTTTGGACGGTGCGGTGACAGAACTGAAATCCGGTGAAGACGGTCACTATGTCGTCAGGTACGATACGACGGATGTCGATTTCATACTGAACATCAATGACACATCCAAGACTGAGAACTTCAGAGTGCCGCTTGAAGCGGAAGACGAGGGCAAAATGCTCAGCGGATTGCTCATCGGTGATGCCTTAAGGGCAGAAGAGGGACAGGACAGCTATAATATTGTGCTTGATCGGGAAGAAACGGAACTGTACGCAGTCATCGAAGAGACCGGACTGAATAACGGATACGTCTACGCCGGACTCATCATCTTCGGCGGATTCGGAATATTCATCTGGGCAGTGGCGAAACGCCGCAAACCAAAAGAAGAAATGTAGTGGAAGATAGGAAGAGGCCGGAAGGCCTCTTTTTTGTGGTGTTGCGGCGGCCGATAAGGGTGTTTGTCGGCCTTCGTTGGGCGCGACGATGTCCACATGCTGGGGTATCCGGCCTTCGTTGGGGGCGACGACGTCCACATGGCGCGGGTGCTGGCATTCGTT
>NZ_FOTB01000004.1:82341-126083 GCF_900114445.1 Salinicoccus halodurans | reverse complement strand
CGGCCTTCGTTGGGCGCGACGATGTCCACATGCTGGGGTATCCGGCCTTCGTTGGGGGCGACGACGTCCACATGGCGCGGGTGCTGGCATTCGTTGGGGGCAATGACGTCCATATGCCGGGGTATCCGGCCTTCGTCTGGGGCGACGACGTCCACATGGCGGGGGTGCTGGCCTTCGTCTGGGGCAACGACGTCCATATGGCGGGGTATCCGGCCTTCGTCTGGTGCGACGACGTCCATATGGCGCGGGTGCTGGCATTCGTTGGGGGTAACGACGTCCACATGCCGGGGGTGCTGGCCTTCGTTGGGGGCGACGACGTCCACATGCCGGGGGTGCTGGCCTTCGTTGGGGGCGACGACGTCCACATGCCGGGGTATCCGGCCTTCGTTGTATTTGTGGCGGCCGCCACAAACACAAGACCCGCCGCCCATCTCACAGAGACGGACAGCGGGTCTTACATCATCATTTGAATTTTTTCATCTTCTCTATCGTTTTATACCCCAGCATATTCAACACGCTTTTTGGGCTGGAATACGGCGGGGAATAAGCGACTTCTATATTTACGAGATCTTCGGCAGTGCCGCCGAGCCTGATGTGCGCCGCCAGTAAATCGATGCGTTTGTCGACACCTTCCGTACCGACGACCGCAGCGCGCAGGATTCTGCCGTCTTCTGTCGAAACATAGATCCGCACACGGATCGGCACGCTGCCGTCCATATAGCCGGCCTTGTTCTTCTGCTTATGATCGACGATGAAATGATCATACTCCCGGACTTCATTCTGCTGCAGTCCGAGGGTGGCTATGTCATAATCGAAGAAACGGATGATGTTTGTGCCGAGAAGCCCCTCGAATTTCACATCGTCATCGCCGCCGATCTGATTGGCAATGACATAGGCCATGCGGTGCGCGCCCCAGGCGAGGGCCACCGTCGTCTTCCGATCGACGTGCTGATAAAATGTCTCGATGGCGTCCCCAAGCGCATAGACGCAGTCGGCGCTCGTACATCCGGTCTCATCGGTACAGATGAATCCCGCATCATTCAATGCCACACCGGAGCCACCGAGGAATTCCGTTCTCGGCAAAATGCCGATGCCCGCTACGATCATCGGCGCATCAACTTGTTCCCCGTTGCTCAGCGTCGCAACATTTCCGTCGACTTCCACGATTTCAGTGTTGAGCCTGACATCAACGCCCTGACGCTCCATCTCTTCGATGAAGAAATTCCCGAGATCATCTTCGAGAGGCCGGTAGACTTCCTCGCTTCTGTGAATAAAGGTCACATCCATGCCGCGCCTGACAAAGTTCTCTATCAGCTCGAGGCCGATATATCCGGCGCCGATGACGACCACCTTATTCACATCATGTTCCGCAATATGGGCCTTGATGTCATCGAGGTCTTCCAGGTTATGCAGGACAAATGCCTGCGGCACATCGAGCAGCGCCGGTATTGTGCGCGGTGCGCCGCCCGGCGACAGTATGAGATAATCATACGCTGCTTCAAACTCCCTGTCTTCCTCGAGATCCTTCACAAGCAGTTTCCTGCCCTCGCTGTCCACACTGCGCACTTCGTGATGCGTCTTCACGACGATATCACGTTCCGCCATGGTTGCAGGCGTCGCGGCGACCAGCTTGTCCCGGTCACTCACCTCACCGCCGATGTTATAGGGCAGACCGCAGTTGCCGAAGCTGATGTCGCGCCCCTTTTCGTAGATTGTAATATTGATATCGGGGTTTATTCTGCGGAGTTGGGCCGCAGCCGTTGCGCCACCGGCCACACCGCCGACGATAATTACCTGTTTCATATTAAACACCTTCGTTGAAGTAGAATAGGGCCACTGTGCCATTACCTGTGTGGCTGCTGATTGTCGGGCCGATCATGCTGATTTTCACTTCAGCCGCATTTGTCTCTTCCATTATTTTCTTCTGCAGCTGTTCCGCCTGGTCGTGTGCATTCGCATGTGTGATGTGGACTTCTGCAGCAACATTGTCTGCCTTCATGTGTTTGACCATGCTCGAGAACACCTTCTTTAGGCCCCTGTGTTTCTCAAGCGGAACAAGCCTGCCGTCCTCGACATGGAGCAGAGGTTTGATGTTGAGCAGCCCGCCAAGGAAAGCCTGGCCTTTCGACAGGCGGCCGCCTTTTGCGAGATAGTCGAGGTCGTTTACCGTAAAGAAGTGGCGGATGCTTTTCACATCACTTTCCACCTTCTCGAGGATTTCCTCTTTGGACAGCCCCTCTTCAAGATATCCATGGGCGCGCTCCACGATGAGGCCGAGGCCGTAGCTTGCCGCTTTCGTATCAATGATTGTAATGTCGGCATCAGGGTAATCCTCCAAAACCGTATCCCGTGCAATCACAGCACTCTGATAAGTGCCGGACAGCTCGCTTGAAAATGCGATGTACAGGACAGATTCGCCCTTTTCGACATATGTCATGAACATATCCGTGAACTGCTCCGGATTCGCCTGGCTCGTAAGCGGTCTTTTTCCGCTGGAAATTTCGTTAAGCACTTCCTGGCTGGAGATTTCGATCTGATCCAGATAGTCTTTTCCGTCGATGGTGATCTTCAGCGGAATGAACTCAATGTTTTTTGACTTGAAATCCTGCTGTGATATGTCAGAACAGCTGTCTGCAAATAACTGCATATCAGTCTCCCCTTTCATTTATAGGTTCAGTTTGAAATAATCGTTGAGGAATTTGCCGACGCCGTCGGTTTCATTCGATGATGTTACATAATCCGCAGCTTCCTTCACTTCCTCGATCGCATTGCCCATGGCAACCCCGTGTTTTACATATTTTATCATTTCAGTATCGTTGTCTTCATCGCCGAATGCGATGGTGTGTTCCTGTTCGATGCCGAGGTAGCCGCGGACATAGTCGACACCGACCGCCTTATTGATCCCTTTTTTGACGATCTCGATGACAGGGTAGGGCGCACCCCAGCGGCGGTGTTCAATCGTTTCGGCAAACAGGTCATCAAGCGCCTTCCTTATGCGGGGCACTTCAGGCTCCTCCGCCTGGATCAGTATCGACGTCGGCCCCGATTCCATATTCTGCACCAGATTGCCGATTTTCACCTGCGGGTTGCCCATGCTGAACGCTTCGAAAAGCACTTCGTCATGATAGTGGATATAGACGTTATCCTTCACTTCCGCAATGATATTCTGTATATTCAGATCCGGTACACGATCCACTATTTCCTTCGCCACTTCAAGGTCAAGTTCTTCATGGACCGTTTTGAAATAAAGATCCTGGGGATGGTGGACGAACGCCCCGTTGAAGTTGACGACAGGCGTCGTCATTTCAAGTTCCCAGTAATAAGGTTCGCTCGCCCTGTAGGGGCGGCCGGTGGAGATCATGATTTCATGACCCTGTTTCTTCAAGTGCGACAGCACTTTTTTTGTATATGGACTGATTTTCTTCTCATCTGTCAGAAGTGTACCGTCCAGGTCGAGACATATTAAATATTTGTGCATCAGCTATACTCCTTGTTAATCTTTCATAAAACTATCATATCATTTATATTTTAATAGTGTAATTTTTTTGGTATATTATATAGTATATACTCTAAGAAGGAGTGATATTAATGGATAAAGCTATGGAAGAAAGCATGATGGGCGCACTTGAGAATGTAATTGACCCTGAGCTTGGTATAGACATTGTGAACCTTGGACTTGTGTATGGCGTACATCTCGATGAAGATGGCAAAGCCGGTGTTGAAATGACACTCACATCCATGGGCTGCCCGATGGGGCCGCAAATTGTTGAACAGGTTGAAACTGCACTCGGCGAACTGCCGGAAGTGAAGGAAACCGAAGTCAACATCGTCTGGAACCCGCCGTGGGGCAAAGACAAGATGAGCCGCTATGCAAAAATCGCACTTGGCGTCAGCTAAGATCATATACGTAGGACACCTGCCGATTTGGGCAGGTGTTTTTTTACGCAAAAAACCCCGATCCGCCGGGACCGGGGTTTTTATTCATATGAAGATATAGTAGTAGAGGATGGAGAATGTTCCGAGTGCGAAGCAGTAGTAGCTGAATATCGCAAGGTTTCCATTCGCCATGACATTCTGGAGCCATTTCACCGCAAAATATGTGGCAGCAACTGTGACAAGGAAGCTGAGTGCGTACGGCAGTGCGAGTGCCGCAAGATCAGGGTCATTGACAAGGTCGCCGACGGAAATGAGTGCAGTGCCGAGTGAAACCGGGATGTACAGCAGGAAGACGAAGCGGAGTGCACTCTTCTGGTTCAGGCCGACAGCCATCGAACCGACGAGTGTTGCACCACTGCGGCTTATGCCGGGTGTCAGGGCGATACATTGTGCGAGCCCTACGATGATGGAGTCTTTCACAGTAAGCTCCCCGTCACGTTTCTGTCCGCGTTTGTTTTTGATGATCCAGAGCGCGATACCTGTAACAAGCAGCATGAATCCGACGAATCCCATGGATATGTTCTCCCCGATGACATCTTTGAGGAGGACGCCGAGCACCCCGACGGGAATCGTTGCGATGATGAGGTACATTGTATATTTGAAATCTTTTACAGCCTCCTCATCCCTCTCACGCCTGAAGAAATACCTGTAGAGGTTGCCGAGTATCGCATAGATGTCCCGGCGGTAGACGAACAGGATTGCCAGCAGTGAAGCGGTATTCAGAAAAATTTCAAAAGACAGTCCTTTTGCTTCAATATTGAACAATTCTCTTGCTATGACGAGGTGGCCGCTGGATGAAACGGGTATAGGTTCAGTGATTCCCTGCAGCAGCCCCAGGAATAAGTATTTGATAAGTAGTATGATGTCCAAAAATAAGCCCTCCTAAAATCTCTAAGATATAATATAAATTAATTTGGTTTGAAAAGCTATCAATTACTTGAAAATGCGGGGAGAAAGTGTATAATTAAGTTATGGTCAAAAAAGGTCAAACTTTTATGAATCACTTATTTTCGAAGGAGTGATACACTTGGATATTAACAAAATGACGTATACGGTCCAGTCGATCATCGAGCGTGCCCAAGCGATTTCAGTCGATCTCAAGCTGCAGTCAATTGAAATTGAAGCAGTGATGAAAGCGATGCTTGAGCTGGACGGGAGCATGGCGCCGGATGTCCTGGAACGTGCGAATATTGACACATCCGCACTGCTTGCGGAATACGATGAAAAATTAGGGAAATATAATGTAGTGAGCGGCGACAACGTCCAGTACGGGCAGTACATGTCGAACGGCTTCACACAGCTCGTCAGCCGGGCTGAGAAGATCATGGCGGAGATGAATGATGAATACGTCTCCGTCGAACACCTGGTGCTCTCAGCGGTTGAAACCGAACCGATTATGAAAGAAATCGTGGGGAATAAAGACCAGGTGATCAGAGAGATCATCAACAAAGTAAGAGGGGGAAACCATGTGACAACACAAAATCCGGAAGTACAATATGAAGTATTGGAAAAATACGGCCGCGACCTTGTGGAGGAAGTGAGGAACGGCAACGTCGATCCTGTCATCGGCCGTGATGAGGAAATCCGTAATTCGATCCGCATTCTGAGCCGTAAACGGAAAAACAATCCGGTGCTGATCGGTGAGCCCGGGGTCGGCAAGACGGCGATCGTTGAAGGGCTGGCACAGCGCATCGTGCGCAAAGACGTGCCGGACAGTCTCCTGGACAAGACGATTTTTGAACTGGATCTGTCCGCACTCGTCGCAGGTGCGAAATACCGCGGTGAATTCGAAGAGCGGCTGAAAGCGGTCCTGAAAGAAGTGAAGGAATCCGACGGCCGGATCATTTTATTCATAGATGAAATCCATATGCTCGTCGGCGCCGGCAAGACGGAAGGTGCGATGGACGCAGGCAACATGCTAAAACCGATGCTCGCCCGCGGCGAACTGCACTGCATCGGTGCCACGACGCTGAATGAGTACCGTGAGTACATCGAAAAGGATTCGGCGCTGGAACGCAGATTCCAGAAGGTGCAGATTCCGGAACCGGATGTCGAAGATACGATTTCAATACTGCGCGGCCTGAAGGAGCGCTACGAGGTGCACCACGGTGTAAGGATTACAGACCGTGCACTTGTGGCTGCGGCGGAACTGTCCGACCGTTATATTACAGACCGCTTCCTGCCGGATAAGGCGATCGACCTGATGGACCAGGCGAGCGCGACCATCCGCACGGAGATGGGGTCGAATCCGACGGAGCTCGATCAGATCAACCGCCGTGTCATGCAGCTTGAAATCGAAGAGCAGGCACTTAAGTCTGAGGATGATTCAGTGTCCAGGAACAGGCTGGAGGAGCTGCAGAAGGAATTGTCCGAAGCGCGTGAAGCGCAGCAGGCGCTGACGCAGCGCGTCGAGAAGGAAAAAGCACAGATTCAGAAAGTGACCGGCAAGCGGGAAGAACTGGATCGCGTCCGCAAGGAACTCGAGGAAGCGGAAAACAACTACGAGCTGGAAAAAGCAGCTGAACTCCGCCACGGTCGGCTGCCGTCACTCGAGAAGGAGCTTGCAGAACTGGAAGCACAGCTCCAGGAGGAAAGTGCAGGGGAGAACCGCATCATCCGTGAGGTTGTGACGGAAGATGAAATCGGCTATATCGTCAGCCAGTGGACGGGCATCCCTGTCACCAAACTCGTGGAAACCGAAAAGGATAAACTGCTGAAACTTGCAGACATACTGCACGAACGTGTGGTGGGGCAGGACGAGGCGGTCGACCTGGTGTCGGATGCAGTCATCCGTGCAAGGGCCGGCATCAAAGATCCGGACCGTCCGGTCGGGAGCTTTTTATTCCTCGGTCCGACCGGTGTCGGTAAGACGGAACTCGCGAAGACGCTCGCTGCAACGATGTTCGATTCTGAAAAGCACATGATCCGCATCGACATGAGTGAGTATATGGAGAAACATGCCGTGTCCAGGCTGATTGGTGCACCTCCGGGCTATGTCGGGCATGAAGAGGGCGGACAGCTGACAGAAGCCATCCGCAGACAGCCGTACTCCGTCATCCTGCTGGATGAAGTGGAGAAGGCCCACTCCGATGTATTCAACATCCTGCTCCAGCTGCTCGATGAAGGGCGTCTGACAGATTCGAAAGGACGCGCCGTCGACTTCAGGAATACGATCATCATCATGACATCCAATATCGGATCGCACCATCTGCTCGATTCAATGATAGAAGGCGGCGGGATCACCGATGAAGTTCGGGATACTGTGATGAGCGAAGTGCATATGTACTTCAAGCCTGAAATCATCAACCGCATGGATGACATCGTCATGTTCAGCCCGCTGTCCAAAGACAACATGAAGATGATTACAGATAAACTGATCAATGACCTGAACCGCAGACTGCTGGATCAGCATATGACAGTGGAAGTGACAGATGCAGTCAAAGACTGGATTTCAGACGAAGCATACGAACCGCAATTCGGTGCCCGTCCGTTGAAACGCTTCATCCAGCGCCATATCGAAACACCGCTTGCAAAAGAGCTGATTGCGCGGGACATGGAAGACGGCCTCAAAATCAAAGTGGATTATAAAGACGGCGAATTGAAATTCGATATGTAATGAATACAAAAAACCTTCCCGGAACCTGGTTCCGGGAAGGTTTTTTGTGCCGGCTAACGCTCCATGTGGCCGTCGCCGCGCGGACGAATGCCGGCTAACGCTCCATATGGCCATCGCCGCGCGGACGAATGCCGGCTAACGCTCCATGTGGCCATCGCCGCACGGACGAATGCCGGATAACGCTCCATGTGGCCATCGCCGCGCGAACGAATGCCGGATAACGCTCCATGTGGCCATCGCCGCGCGAACGAATGCCGGCTAACGCTTCATGTGGCCGTCGCCGCGCGGACGAATGCCGGGAAGCACCCCATGTGGCCGTCGCCGCGCGGACGGAAACCGGTCTTTATTCTACATATTCGTTCTTTCAACCGGATTGGCAAAGAACTTCTGTGTTTCAATCCTGATCACCTTATAAAGGAAGAGCAGGCCGATCAGGTTCGGAATCATCATCAGCGCATTGGCTGTATCGGCGAATGCCCACACTGTGGTGAGATCCATTACTGTGCCGAGGAATGTGGCGGTGATGTAGATGACGCCGTAGACGGCCACATATCTCAATCCGAACAGGTACTCGAAGCATTTCGTACCGTACACATACCAGGCGATGATCGTGGAAAATCCGAAGAATATGACGGATATGGATACGATATATTCACCGGCAATACCTAGAGTTGAACCGAATGCGGCACTGGTCAGGGCCCCCGCTTCGAGGTTCGGATCGTGTGTGATTCCGGACAGAAATCCGCCTGACGGATCCCAGAAACCGGTGACTATCAGCACGAGCCCCGTCATCGTACAGACAACAATCGTAACGATGAATGTACCGGTCATCGCAACGAGTGCCTGTTTCACAGGGTGTGTCGTTTTGGCATTACCTGCAATCAGGGCGATTGTACCGAGCCCGGCTTCGTTGGAGAATATCCCTTTCGAAACACCGTGCTGCATCGCCTGGGCAACAACGACACCGGAAAATCCGCCTGCCGCTGAAACAGGGTTGAATGCATGATGGAATATCAGTTCGAATGCCGGGATGATCTGGTCGTAGTTCAATACGAGAATCAGAATGGAACTGCCTACATATAAAACAGCCATGACCGGCACGAATACGCCGGCAACGTTACTGATCCGCCTGATGCCACCGAAGACGATCAGACCGGTCAGAACAACGAGGATGACGCCTGTAATCCATCCTGATACATGGAAGCTGTTGTCCATGACATCGGCAATCGTGTTGGACTGGACGCCGTTCCCGATGCCGAGCGCTGCGAATGCTGCAAAGAATGCGAATAAAACTGCGAGCCACTTGAATTTCGGGCCGATCCCTCTTTCTATGTAATACATGGGCCCGCTGGAATACTCGCCGTCGGAATTTTTAACCCGGTAGATCTGTGCAAGCAGGGCCTCTGCATATTTTGTCGCCATGCCCAGAAGTCCGACGACCCACATCCAGAACAGTGCGCCCGGTCCGCCAAGAGTGATGGCTGTTGCCACCCCCGCGATATTTCCGTTGCCAATCATGCCGGCAAGTGAAGTCATGAGCGCCTTGAAATTACTGACGTCACCTTCCGCGTCTGCATCCTCCTCATCTTTAGTAAATGCGAGCTTGAAAGCATACCATAGCTTCGAGAACTGCAGGCCTCTCAGCTGTAATGTTAAAAAGAGACCGGTCCCTGCGAGTAATATCAGACTGGGCGGCCCCCATAATACTGCGTTGATACGATTCAAAATCTCTAACATAATCCCACTCCTGTTTTTGTGAAAACGCTGTCAAATTGTGCTAAAAAAATATTGGATGAAACAATGATTGATTTATTCACTATAACAGAGAAATAAATTTTTGGTATTGTAATAGTTCGCATTTAAACCATATATTTTCATTTAGAATATAATTTCTCTTTTTTTGAGTGGGAGAGACTTCTGTCCTGCCATGATAAAAAAACCACCCGGCGTTTGAAACCGGGTGGGAACTTGAGTTTTATGCATCGCGGAATCTGCGCAGAAAGTCCTGCAGTCTCGGGTTGTCTGATGTGTTGATCACTTCATCCGCTGTGCCGGATTCAGCGATCACACCGCCGTCCAGGAACAGCACGCGGTCCGCCACTTCCAATGCGAAGTCCATTTCATGCGTGACGAGAACCATTGCCATATCTTCGTTATCCGCAAGGTCACGGATGACTTCAAGGACTTCACCGACAAGCTCCGGATCAAGGGCGGATGTGACTTCGTCAAAAAGCATGATCTTCGGCTTCATCACAAGTGCGCGCGCCATGGCGACACGCTGTTTCTGGCCGCCTGAGAGATGTGACGGGTATGCTTCGTATTTATCGTTGAGCCCGACCCGGTCGAGCATCTGTCTGGACAGTTCGACTGCATCTTTTTTGCTCATTTTCCTCACTTGTACGAGCGGTGTGACGCAGTTGTCCAAAATCGTCTTATGGGGGAACAGGTTGAAATGCTGGAATACCATGCCAATTTCATTTCTCACTTTACTGAGATGTTTTTCATTGGCTTTCTTCATTTTGCCGTCCCCGCCGGCTTCCATCTTCCATAGATTCGTCCCGTCCACTATGATATCCCCGTCCGTCGGTTCCTCCAGGGTCATCAGCAGCCGGATGATGGTCGTCTTACCGGAACCACTGGGCCCGATGATTGCGATTTTCTCAGACGGCCGGATATCCAGGTTGATCCCTTTTAAAACATGAGTATCGCCGAATGATTTATGGATATCTTTATATTGAACAATCGGTTCCATTATTCAGTCACCTTCACTTTCGTGTTCTTTTTATCGAACCTGCGGTTCAGTTTGTCCTCAAGTTTTCTGATCAGCAGCGCTGACGGATAGCTGAGCAGCAGGAACAGGATGGCTACGATTGTCAGCGGTTCGATGTATGACCACGTGTTTGCACCGTATGTCCGTCCCAGACTCAGAATGCCGACCACACCGATTGTCGCTGCAAGCGGCACTTCCTTGAATAAAATGATCAGATAGTTGCCGAGCATCGGAATCGTAGGCGGCAGCGCCTGCGGAAGCACAACTTTCATCCATGTATCTTTTCTGGAAAAGTTGAGTGCCTTCGCCGCTTCCCACTGGCCTTTATCGACACTTTCGATGCCTGAGCGGTATACTTCTGAGATATAAGTCGAGAAGTGCACGCCCAACGCGATCATCGCCGCAACGAACGGGGTAAATGATGTCCCGATATATGGCACCATCGGCCATGCGAAATAAAGGAAGAATATCTGTACAATCGGAGGTGTCGACCGTATGAATTCCCGTATCCAGTAGATTACGAAATTAAACGGTTTCAATGGTGTCGATTCGAGCATGAGCCAGATGAATCCGGCCGCGATGGCAAGCAGATAGCTTGTGAACGTCAGGCCGAGCGTAACGTTTATTCCCTTGATGATGAAAGGAAATGCATCAATGAATGTTTCCCAGCTCCACATCAGCTTGCCACCCCTTTCCTGGCGATTTTCTCACCTTTTTTAGACAGCCAGATTAATGGCAGAGCAATGATGAAGTACATGATGAGCACCATCAGATAAGCCAAAGGACCTTCGGACAAGTTGGTGGAACGGTAAATGTCCCCGTAGTAGAGTATATCCGTCAGTCCGATCAGTGATACCAGTGCCGTCCCTTTAAGTATCTGTATGGAATAGTTCCCGAACTCAGGCAACATCAGGCGCAGTGCCTGCGGCAGTATGATATGCCTCATCCGCTGCACAGGGGACAGATTCAATGCGATGGCGGCTTCGGTCTGTCCTTTATCCACAGCAAGGATTGAAGTCCTGACCACTTCCGACATGTATGCCCCGTAGTTCAATGCAATGGCAATCACCCCGACCCACCAGTTGCTGCCAAGATGGATGTCGAACAATATCGGTACCGCATAGTAGAGCCAGAACAGTTGGACAATCAGGGAGGTCCCTCTGAACACCTCTACATAAAACGCCGTCACACCGCGGATGATGGGGTTTTTCATCATCCGCGAGAGACCGGCAATAAACGCCATGATATATGAAAATAGCGCTGCTGTTAAAAAGATACTGACCGTCGTCCATAATCCCTGAGACAGGTACGTCAGTATATTCAAGGCGGAATCAAACATCCACTCACTCCTTATTCAGAAAATAAAAAGGTCCAGTCTTTCCTAAAGGATTACTGGACCAAAGCATAATTATTAACCTTCGCTTCCACCTTCGCATAACTCTGAAGCAGTGATTCCATCAACTTCCACGCGGTTGTTTTCTGCAGTGAAACCTTGGGAATTATCCAGAATTTCATCAATGGTTCCATCTTCTTTTAATGTTTTCAGCGCTTCATTGTAAGCTTCGCGGAGACCTTCATCCTCCATGTTGAATGCAGCTGCACCGAAGCTTGGAATGCCTTCGATATCCGGCTGTTCGAAGTCTTCTACGATTTCCACTTCGTCGCTGCCGAGTGATTCATATGCAGCACGGAGTGTCGCTTCAGTCGCTGCAGTTACGTCAGCATTTCCGGATTGTACAGCAGCGAGCTGTCCCGGAATATCTGCAACTGACATGAACTGGCTCGGATCCACGCCTTCACTTTCAAGGAATTCAAATTGGGTTGTCCCTTCCATCAGTGCCACTGTCACATCAGGATTTTCTGCAATGTCAGCATAGCTGTGGATATCGTGGGGATTGCCGGCCGCAACAACCAGACCCTCACCATATTGCATTTCAGGTTCTGCAAACAGTGCATTTTCACATCTGTCCGGCTGGATCGCCATACCGGCAGTTATGACATCGTACTGACCAGCCTGTACACCAGGAATCAGTTCGCCCCAGTCCGTCAGATGGCCCTCCACGTTTTCAACACCCATTTCTTCGAATACAGCAGTCGCAATATCAATTGCCGCACCCTCAAGTTCTCCTGTCTCCGAATTTTCATATGCATAAGGCGGTTCATTCGCGAAACCGATATTCACCGTGCCGGCTTCCTGCAGTTCAGCAACGCGGTCATCAGCTTCAGCATCGCCTTCACCGCCGCCTCCGCCGCATGCACTCAGTACGAGTGCCGCCCCGAACGTAAGTAAGATCGAAAGTTTCTTCAAAACAATCTCCTCCTAGTAAGTATTTTTTTCCTTAAATTGGATACATCGTACACGAACAGTATACCGAAGTGACTTTCTATGTCAAATTCATGATGAAAAGTATAAAAATGGGTTTTGAAGCGTGCAAGGGTTACTTAATACAGTGGAGTTGTAAATTAAAAGCAAACCTCATCTGCATTTTACTACAGATGACAGATAATTCAAACTACTTTTGAGGAAAATTACAACCAATTCGAATAATTATTGTACTAATACACCTTGTATTGGGTCCCCCTGTATATGTATAACCAGAGGATTCGCCGGATATGAATAAAGACCTCTCAGTGTCCAGGGAACCACTTTACCGGTCACTGTAATTCCACAATGGCCGATAACATCACTTTGCCCTCACTCCCAAAGCCGGCACAAAAAATCCCACACCTCATCAGAAGAGGGTGGGATCATTATCAAACCATTCTATTTTTCTGCGACCGGCCGTGTGGCTTCACGGTAGGAGCGGTCGAGTTCCGCTTCATATTCAGCGCGCTCTGCATCATCCCATTCCAGGATGCTGCTCATCAGTTCCACGACACCGTCGCGGTACTGATTCACCTTGTCGATCGAGAAGTACATATCGCTGCTCCTTCTCACAAAGTAGTCCGTCGGCTTGTACACCATCTCATGCTGGATGGAATACAGCACCTGGGCGTGGACTGCGAGGGGCAGGCCGTAGCGGTTGAACTCGGCAGTGTCTTTCAGGTTGCCGGCAATTTCAAATATCAGTTCCGTGTTGCTGCCGTATTTCTTCGCAACTTCGCGGCCGTCATCCACCGTCAGGCCGAATGAAGGGGCACGTCCCGCCATGCGCTGCACATACGGCCAGTAGTTGTCACTGCCGCCGATGTCGCCGCCTGACATCGGTTGATGTTTCGTATCACTTTTCCTGAATTTCAGACCGTAATCGGATTCCAGACGTTTGGTAACCAGATCCACAATCTCCTTGGCCATATGGCGGTAGCCCGTCAGTTTGCCGCCGGCGATGGTGATCAGGTTGCTGTCCGCTTCCCAGATCTCATCCTTCCTGGAAATGTCGGACGGATCCTTGCCTTCTTCCAGTATCAATGGCCTGAAACCGGCCCAGGTGGACTCGATGCTGCTGTCCCTGAGGTCGAGGCCGGGGAACATATAGTTCGCCGCATCCAGCAGATAATGCCTGTCATCGGCGGTCACCGCCGGCATCTCCTTATCATCACCGTCATAGAACGTATCCGTTGTACCGACATACGTCTTACCATTGCGCGGTATCGCGAAAATCATGCGTCCGTCGGACTTCGCATCAAAATAGACCGCCTGTCCGAGCGGGAAGTCCTCATGATCGAATACGATATGGACACCCTTTGAAAGCTGCAGCTGCTTTTTGCCTTTCTTCGCTTCAGGGTCATGGGAGCGGACATCATCCACCCACGGCCCCGTCGCATTGATCACCCGGCGGCCGAGGAGCTGGTAAGTTTCACCGTCCAGCTGATCTTCGGCACGGATGCCGACAATCTTCCCTTTATCATAGACGAAGCCGTCCGCCTTCACATGGTTCACCGGATCGGCACCGAATTCAGCCGCCTTCTTCATCACTTCAATCGTCATGCGTGCATCATCGGTCTTATACTCGACATAATAGCCGCCGCCGAGCAGCGCATCACGTTTAACCAGCGGCTCTTTTTCAAGCACCTGATCAACAGAGAGCATCTGACGGTGTTCACTTTTCCTCACCTCTGCAAGCATGTCGTATACGCGGAGACCGATGCTTGTCGTAAAGCGGCCGAACGTCCCGCCTTTATGGAAAGGCAGCAGCATCCATTCAGGTGTCGTCACATGCGGCCCGTTTTCGTACACGATGGCACGCTCACGGCCGGTTTCACGCACAACGCCGACCTGGAACTGCTTCAGGTAGCGCAGTCCGCCGTGGACAAGCTTCGTACTTCTGCTGCTCGTCCCTTCGGCAAAATCCTGCATCTCGACAAGGGCGACCTTCATGCCGCGCTTCGATGCATCCAGTGCAATCCCCGCACCTGTAATGCCCCCTCCGATGACAACGATATCGTAATCCACTTCCTGCATATGCTTAAGCTGATCTTTTCTGGTTAATGTATTGAGCATGATGTCCCTCCTAATTTTTTGGGTAATAAAGGGCCCGCGGCCTTTATTATTCTTCGTTCTGAGTGTGTTTGCGTTTAGGTTTGAATGTCTGCGTGGCTTTCACTGCAGCCTGCCAGCCTTCATATAAGTCTTCCCGTTCAGTCTGTTCCATCTCCGGTTTGAACACGGTATCCGTGTCGCTGACCCTTTTCAGCTCATCCGTGGAGCTCCAGAAACCGACGGCAAGTCCTGCAAGGTACGCAGAGCCGAGTGCAGTCGTTTCAATCACTTCAGGGCGCTCGACTTCCGTATCGAGCAGATCCGACTGGAACTGCATCAGGAAGTCGTTGGCAACAGCACCACCGTCAACGCGGAGCGTCGCCATTTTTATATCAGAGTCCTTCTGCATCGCATCCAGGACGTCCTTCGTCTGGTAGGCGAGAGACTCGAGCGTCGCTCTGACGAAGTGTTCTTTCTCAGTGCCGCGGCTCAGGCCGAATATGGCACCGCGTGCCTCGGAATCCCAGTAGGGCGCACCGAGTCCGGTGAATGCCGGAACGACATAGACGCCCTCTGTCGATTCAATGCGGGTAGCATAATTTTCAGATTGCGGGGAAGACTTGAACATGCGCAGCCCGTCGCGCAGCCACTGGATGGCGGAACCGGCTACGAAGATTGAACCTTCGAGTGCATATTTCACTTCGCCGTCCATTCCGTATGCGATGGTCGTAAGCAGTCCGTTCTCACTTTTGATGGCTTCCGTGCCCGTATTCATCAGCAGGAAGCAGCCGGTGCCGTATGTGTTCTTCGCATCGCCTTCGTTGAAGCATGTCTGCCCGAAGAGGGCAGCCTGCTGGTCCCCGGCAACCCCGGCAATCGGAACATTGCGTCCGAAGAAGTGGGATGTCGTCGTCTCGCCGTATACCTCACTGGAAGATTTCACTTCGGGCAGCATGGACTCCGGTACTCCCAGAATATCCAGCAGCTCCGTATCCCATTTGAGATCGTGGATGTTGTACATCAGCGTCCGGCTTGCATTCGTATAGTCCGTGACATGCACTTTGCCTTCCGTAAATCTCCAGATGAGCCATGTATCGATCGTACCGAAGAGCAGATCGCCGTTCTCCGCCTTTTCACGGGCGCCGTCCACATTGTCCAGAATCCATTTCACCTTCGTCCCCGAGAAGTAGGGATCGAGCAGAAGGCCGGTCTTATCGCGGAACGTCTCCTCGTAATCCTGATCCTTCAGCTCCTCGCATATATCCGCAGTCTGCCTGGACTGCCAGACGATCGCGTTATATACGGGCCTGCCGGTATTCTTGTCCCAGACGACGGTCGTTTCACGCTGGTTCGTTATACCGATTGCTTCAACCTGTTCTGCGGAAATATCATTCTCTGTCAGGGCGCCGGCGATTACGGCGAGTACTGAGCTCCAGATTTCATTGGCGTTATGTTCCACCCAGCCGGACTGCGGAAAGTACTGTTTGAATTCCCTTTGGCTGTCCGCCACGATATTGCTGTCCTTGTCAAAAAGGATGGCACGGGAACTTGTGGTCCCCTGGTCAATTGACATGATGTATTTTTCCATAGATTAAAAACCCCTTTTATGATTTGTTTTTTACATAAGTTTCGATGTATTTTCCTTAAGGATGCTCTTATTAAGAAATACCCCGAACAAAAGAACTAAAACGGTGGCGGCGATGGCTATAATCAGGAAAATGTCCGTTTTACCGGTGAACACCGTGTTGTAGACCGCTGCTCCAAGTGCACCGCCGGTGAGCGGTCCGATGAATGGAACCACCGCGTATTTAAAGTTGGATGTTCCTTTGCCGGGAATCGGCAGAAGGAAATGGGCGAGTCTCGGTCCGAAGTCACGTGCCGGGTTGATTGCGTACCCTGTTGTACCGCCGAGTGACAGACCGATTGCTGTAATCAGGAAGCCGACGATGAGCGGGTTCAGTCCTTCCGTGAAATCATTTGCACCGATGAATAAGAGGCCCATCACCAGGATGAAAGTGCCGATGATTTCACTTGCGAAGTTGGAGACGTAGTTGGGATATGAAGGCCCTGTTGAAAATACACCCAGTTTTGTCCCTTCGTCCTCTTCAGCTTTGAAGTGCGGCATAAAGTGCAGCCAGACGATGGCAGCACCGAGCATGGCTCCTGTAATCTGGGCGATGATGTACGGGATGACCATTCCCCATTCAAAATCACCTGCGACAGCGAATCCAAGCGTTACGGCCGGATTGATGTGGGCGCCTGAAAACTGCCCGATGGCATAGATGGCAAACGTCACGGCAAACCCCCAGCCGAACGCGACAACCACCCAGTCTGATCCCCTGGCAAGGGATCCTTTCAAATTGACGTTGGCGACAACACCGCACCCGAAGAGGGCAAGGATTGCCGTACCAACAAATTCTGCAATGTAGACATTCACTGCAAATCACTCCTTTGTTTGTTTAAATGCGCCGATAAAACTTAAAAAAGCCCGCACTCATAGCTATGTACAGCTATAAATGCGGGCTCTAGATCTCCGTGTCCTATCAACTTACTCACTAATTTATACCATTTTGGTAACGCTGTCAACTTATTTCAGAAATAAATAATGCAGGCATGCATATTTTATTCAGCGGACTATTGGTTGAACCACAGAGCACGGTTGGATGTGGTAACATATTTTGCACCGGCGGCCAATGCATCTTCAACTTCGGCCTGCGTTTCGATCAGGCCGCCTGCAATGACATCGGCATTCACTTCCTGGGTGAACAGATGGATGACTTTCGGCACGACGCCCGGAAGGATCTCGATCAAGTCCGGTTCGGTCTGTTTGACGAGTTCGATGCTTTTCTCGATCGCGGAAGTGTCGATGACGAATATGCGGAGGACCGTCTTCATCCCGAGACTGTTCGCCTTCTTTATCAGCCTGCCGCGCGTCGTGATGATGCCGGTGGGTTTAAAACGCTGATGGATGAATTCCAGTGAAGCGATATCAGCGGAAAGCCCTCTGATCAGATCAAGGTGCAGATAAACTTCAAAACCATGCTGTTTCATCGTGGTCAGATGGCTTTCGAGATGTCCGATATGGATATCGAGGACGACGCATTCCCTGTAGTCACTGCCGATGAGCTTTTCAAAATCCTTCATCGATCTGACTGCCGGTAGTATTTTAACCATTGTGATACTCCATTCGTAATTGATTTCAATAATATTCCATGATAGCTGAAACGGACAGTTTTGTATAGTTTTACCCTTATAAGTGTGTATAGGGAAGCGCAGTACAGGGTATAGGGAGTTGGATGAAGGTCATTTCGAGCCCGGAATGCGGGCCGCTCCGTATCGATGTTCCTGATCCATGTTATTTAATGCATTTTTAAATGGGGACTATATAATAGAAGAAAGTGGTATGACCACTGAGCAGTAATCATAGGACAGGAGGAGATTTACAATGGATTCAAAAAGAGTGAGGGGGCTGCTCGGAGTGGAGCATGCAATCATCCAGGCACCGATGGCGGGCGGCATTACGACGAGCGGACTCGTGTCGGAAGTGTCGAATGCCGGAGGGCTCGGAATGATTGCTGCCGGAAGCCTCGGCCCTGAGGATCTGCGTGGTCTGATACAGGAAACGAGGGCACGGACCGGAAGGCATTTCGGAGTGAATCTGTTCATTCCGCGGGATTTCGAAGTGACGGACCGAGACATCAGCCGGGCACTCGGACTTCTGCGGCCGGCGTATGAAGCTTTCGATCTCGGGCAGAAAGAGATCACGCCGCCCGCCCCGGAAGATATCCGTGAAAAATTCGAAGCCCAGCTCGATGTCGTCATCGAAGAGGGAGTGCCGATTGTCTCTTTCATCTTCGGCGTTCCGCACGATGATCAGATCCTGCGCCTGAAAGAAGCGGGCATCATCATGCTCGCGACTGCAACGACTGCAGAAGAAGCCGCAGCCATCGAGGCCGCCGGCATGGATGCAGTCATACTCCAGGGTTCGGAGGCCGGCGGCCACCGCGGTGCATTCCTCAGAAGCTCAGAAGACAGCCTCATCGGCCTCATGTCCCTCATTCCGGATGCAGCCGCCCGGGTGGATATTCCTGTTATAGCGGCGGGCGGCATCATGACCGGCAGGAATATTGCGGCCGCCGGGATACTCGGAGCGGAAGGTGTGCAGATGGGGACCGCATTTCTGGCGGTGCACGAAAGCGGGGCGCATCGGCTTCATAAGAGCATCCTGACTGAATTCAGGGATGCTCCGGCTGTGCTGACAAAACTGTTTACAGGCAGACAGGCGAGGGCCGTGAAGAACAGGTTCATATCCGAGTTCAGCGGCGTTCAGGAAGAGATGGTGGATTACCCTGTCCAGCGCAGTCTGACACAGCCGTTTCAGGATGCGTCAAAAGAGAGCGGTGTGCCCGATTATGCAATGCTGCTCTCGGGCCAAGGCAAACAGTCTGCGCGCGATATCTCTGCCGCGGATCTTATGGAAAGGCTGGCCGCTGAAGCGGAGGCGTTTAAATTCAGGATATAGGAAGATGATGCGACTGGCTGTTTTTCAAGTGTACCGGTTTTTATTTCTAACTGGATGGCGGGCAGGAACTGAAATGTGTTATACATTAAAACGATGCATCAATTCACATTAAAAAGGTCGGTTATAAGCGCTTTTGCCGCCGAAAAAGGGGGGCCGGGAAAGTACAAAACTGCCGCGTCTTGAATATAAACCGGATGCCGGCTGAGCCCGGCAGGAAGCCTGGAGTTCACCCGGCGACACCAGTCCGGATTTCAAATTCCCGAAACTGAATATGAAATAATAAAACCCGCAGCCGGTTATGGTCTGCGGGTTTTAAAATCGTATTAATGGTTGTGCTGTGCTTCATTTTCCTCGTCGGGATGTTTAAGCATTACGTCAAAGATGGCGATTGTGGCTGTAATGATCACTGCCAGCGCAACACCGCTCCAGAACATATAAGGGCTGCCGCCGCCAAGACTGTTCAGGACGAAGTTAACCATCTGTGTAAGCATGAATGCCCAGATAAAGCTGATTACGTATCTCATGGTCCTGCCTCCACTACATATATTATATAAATTAATAATAACTTAAAAGGGTGTATATGTATAGTGCCAATCAGAGTGATTGGTGTCAAAAAGCAAACAAAATATATTTTTCACAAAATCACATGATAAACAGAACATGGACGCATTCTTTTTGTAAACGCTTACAAATTTCAGAAAAAAATATTGGCTGAGGGTATTGAAAAGGGTTATGCAATGGTGTATATTTAACCTTTGTAATATACAAATTATTGTTACAATTCAAAAAACAGATGTTGCATATTGTAATCTCCGGAATTACAATATGTATAACATCGGATTTGCTGCACTGTCTGATAAATCACATCGTAATCCTGATCAGGCAAAAGACTGTTATATTCCATTTGGGAGGATATACAGCGCCGCAGCGGTTTTGATTTTCAAGAGAGATAACAAAGGGTTGAAGAGTAAGAAAAGAATGGGTGGGTAAAAATGTCTGAGAAATTACTTGAGGTCAACGATCTTACGACTTCGTTCAAGATCAAGGGTGAGTATTATCCGGCGGTCGACCATGTTTCGTTCAGCATCAAACCGAATGAGGTGCTGGCGCTTGTGGGAGAATCCGGGTCAGGGAAGAGTGCTACGGCATTTTCGCTGATGGGCCTGCACACGAAGGCCCGCATAGAAGGGGAAGTGAGATTCCAGGAGAGGGAACTGACGGAACTCAGTACCGGTAAGATGAATAAAATACGCGGCGGAGACATGTCGATGATCTTCCAGGATCCGATGACCGCTCTGAATCCGCTGATGAAAGTAAAACTGCAGATTATGGAAACACTGAAACTGCATGGGACGAAATCGAAAAATGAGAGAGAATCCTATGCGGTTGAATTACTGGATAAAGTCGGGATACCACGTCCGGAAAGGGTGGCTGAAGCTTTTCCGCATGAATTGTCCGGGGGGATGCGACAGCGTGTCGTCATCGCCATCGCCATTGCGAACAGGCCGAAACTCCTGATTGCGGATGAACCGACGACTGCACTGGATGTGACTATCCAGGCACAGATACTGGACCTGATCCGGGACCTGCAGGATGACCTGGGCTCAGGTGTCCTTCTGATCACGCATGACCTTGGTGTTGTTGCTGAAATGGCGGACCGTGTAGCGGTGATGTACGCCGGGCAGATTGTCGAAGTGGCACCGGTGCGGGAACTGTTCAAGAACCCCCGGCATCCATATACACGGTCGCTGCTGAATTCGCTGCCGTCCGAAGACATGCTCGGAAGCAAGCTGCATGTAATCGAAGGTGTCGTCCCGCCGCTCAACAAGATGGACAGGGACGGCTGCAGATTCGCCCCGCGCATCCCGTGGGTCCCCGCTTCGGAACATGAAGACAATCCGGAGCTTCGTGAGATTGCCGGCGACCACTTTGTAAGATGCACATGCTACAGGAATTTCCATCTGAATAATGAAGAAACGGCAGCTGAATCATTGGAAACCGGTACCGGAGGTAGAGCCTGATGACACTACTTGAGATAAAAGACCTTAAAGTGCATTATCCGATCAAAGGCGGATTTTTCAACACCGTCAAAGACTATGTCAAAGCGGTGGATGGTGTGAGCATCAATATTCCCGAAGGGACGTCCTACGGCCTGGTCGGTGAATCCGGTTCGGGCAAAACGACAACGGGCAAAGCGGTGATGGGACTGAATCATATCACCGGGGGGGATATTTTATTCGACGGCCGGAAACTGAACACATCGGGCAGGAAAGTCGATGTCCGGGATGATATCCAGATGATCTTCCAGGATCCGTATTCTTCATTGAATGCCCGGAAACGTGTAATAGATATCGTCGCTGAGCCGATTCGGAATTATCATAAACAATCCAAAAATGAACTGATGGAAGCAGTGCTGGATCTTCTGGACCGCGTGGGGCTTCCGAGAGATGCCCTGTATAAATACCCGCATGAATTCTCGGGCGGTCAGCGTCAGCGGATTGGTGTGGCACGTGCCATCGCCCTTAATCCGAAACTCATCATTGCTGACGAACCTGTATCGGCACTGGATGTCTCCGTCCAGGCACAGGTGCTCAACTTCATGCAGGAAATCCAGCGGGATATGAACCTGACGATGATGTTCATCGCCCATGACCTGGGCGTCGTGCGTCACATGTGCCAGCATATCGGCATCATGTACCAGGGACGCCTCGTGGAAGAGGGGACAGCAGAGGATATATTCTCAAACCCACAACATATATATACGAAACGTCTGATTGCGGCCATTCCCGACACGAATGTGGATAGAATCGAACGCAACCTGGAAATGAGGCAGACGGTCAAGACGGAATATGACCAGAACTTCTCAGACTATCTCGACGACGGGGGAAGAGCGTTCCCATTACAATCCATTTCGGAGACGCACAGAGTTGCGCTGCCGGTGAAAGGGTGATGAACTGATGCTGAAATTTACGATTAGACGTTTACTCGTCACATTTCCACAGCTGGTCGTGCTCAGTGTCCTGGTCTTCATAATGGGCTCACTGATGCCCGGAGATGCATTGTCAGGCCTGATCGATCCGACGATACCGAGAGAGGCGATCGAAGCGAAGCGTGAAGCGCTCGGACTGAACAACCCATGGTACATACAATACAGGGACTGGGTGTTCGCGATGTTCCAGGGCGACTTCGGGAATTCGATTTTCCACCAGCGTCCGGTACTGGATGTCATCGGTGACAGACTGCTGAATACTATCTGGCTGTCGCTCTTCTCGACAGTCCTGATCTATCTGCTCGGTCTGCCGCTCGGCCTCGTATCCGGCCGCTACAATGACTCTCTGCTTGATACGACGATCACAGGGTATACATACCTTGGCTTCGCGACGCCGCAGTTCATATTCGGATTGGTACTGCTCTGGATTTTCGGGTATAACCTGGGATGGTTCCCGACCGGCGGCTCAGTAGGGCCAGGCATAGAACCGGGGACGCTTGACTATGTCCTCAGTAAGATGAACCATCTGGTGCTGCCGAGTTTCGCAATTGCACTGATCGGCCTGGTCGGTACGGTGCAGTATCTCAGAAGCGGCATTATCGAAACGAAACAGAAGGACTTTATCGTATTGGCGCGTGCCAAAGGGGTGAATGAGTCCGCAGTGTACAACAGACATATATTCAGAAACTCCATACTTCCGATTGCGGCATTCTTCGGCTATGAAATCGTGGCGCTCCTGGGCGGATCAATTTTCATAGAGATGATCTACAGCTACCCGGGCATGGGCAGACTGTTCCTCGATTCCATATCGACGCGTGACTTCAGTGTGGCAAACGTTCTTATCCTGTTCTACGGGTTCATGGCAATTGTTGGTGCACTGCTGTCCGACATCATCCTGAGTATCGTAGATCCAAGGATACGCATCAAGTAAGGGGGCGGATAAAATGGATAATAAAGATAACAGAGGCAGAATGGGCCGGGGGCGGGAGGAAAACCGTTCCGAAGAGGAAAGAAACGAACAGGAACGCGTCCGCCGCCGCGAACAGATCGGAGACCGTGAAACGGCAAGTGACGGAAGACCCCGGGCCAAAGACGCATTTGAAGCAAGAAGCGATGATGAACACAGATATGAGAAAGGCGATATGGACATGAGCGTCAAAGCGGATCTCCCGCACGGTGTCGCCGGCCATGGAGCCCTGGATTCAAAGAACCTCCCGAAAAGTACACCGGGATGGAAAATACTGATTCAGGAAGTCATCGCCGACAAACTGGCACTTTTCTCACTCATCATATTCGTACTGATCACATCCTATGTGTTTGGACTCACGATGTTTCTCGACCGCCAGACGATCGTCACGGTGGACCTTTTCGCAATCAACCAGCCGCCGAATGAAGAATTCAGGCTGGGGACGGACTACGGCGGCCGTGATATATTCGGGCAGCTGATCATCGGGACAAGGAATTCGCTTGCGATCGGTATTCTCGTAACCATAATGAGCGTCGGCTTCGGCATTGCGTACGGCGTCATTTCCGGGTACTTCGGCGGACAGATTGACAACATGATGATGCGCGTCGTCGATTTCTTCATGGTCCTTCCGTTCCTTATGATCATCATCGTGTTTGTGACGATATCACCATCATATGATATTTTCACCTTCTCGCTCATCATGGCGGCATTCCTGTGGACGGGCACCGCGAGGCTTGTGCGTTCGCTTGCCATCCAGGAGAAGGAACTTGATTATATCAATGCATCGAAGACGCTGGGAAGTTCGCATATGAAAATCATATTCACGCAGCTGATGCCAAACCTGGTCGGTATCATCATCGTCAACAGCACGCTCTCACTTGCCGCAAACATCGGAATCGAATCCGGCCTGTCATTCATCGGGTTCGGGTTCCCAGAGGACTATCCGTCACTCGGCACGCTGATGGCTTATGCGACGAATTCGCAGACGCTCCAGCACAGATGGTGGATCTGGGTGCCTGCTGCAGTGCTGATTCTGCTGCTGATGCTCTGTGTGCGCAACATCGGTGAGGCACTGCGCCGCGCCGGTGACGCAAGACAGCGACAGGCATAGGATTTCAAGCGGGTTCCGGGACATTCATTGTGAAACGGAATCCTGCTTTTAAAATGATTTGCAATCGCTTCTTGTGGAATAATCTGAAAAATCACGGAACAGTGCAAATCGGTTGCTAAAATACACTTTTTGGTTAATTTGTATTAATAAGGCAATTGATATTTCAGATAATTGTGATAATATTATGCATATACATACTTACATATACAACTCAGGGGTATAATATTAACTAATTTTTGGTACTAAGTTTCAGTTTATCACTGAACTTAAGTATATATATCAGTTCAAATATTATTTTAGGGGAGGAAATATTATGACTAAATATTCGTGGTCGAGGCTTATGTTCTTCATGATGCTGATCATGGTATTGGCGCTTGCTGCATGCGGCGGCGGTTCATCTGAAGGGGAAGAAGGCACAGATGAAAGCTCCGAAGAAGGCGGCGGCGAGGAAAGTTCTGAAGAGGGAGGCGCAGAAGGCGAAGGCGATTCCGCTTCAGGAGAAGAGATCTACAACTATGAAGACTATAATACAGTGGTTGCCAACGATGCGGAGCCAACAGGGGAAGGTACGCTGAAAGTTGGACTTACATCCGATACACCATTCGAAGGCACACTCAACTTCAACCTGTATCAGGGTAACCCTGACTTTGAAGTAATCAGCCTTTTCGATGAACCATTGTTCACGATGGACGAGGATTTCCAGTATACGAATGACGGGGCAATGCAGTTTGAAGTCAACGAAGAGGATAATACGATCACATACACTCTTCAGGAAGGCATTACCTGGCATGACGGTGAACCGATGACAATCCAGGATTATGTCTATTCCTATGAAGTGATCGGAAGCCCTGACTATCCGGGCATACGCGGTGCGACGGACGGCTTTACGCTGCTTGAGGGATACAATGAGTATAAAGCGGGAGATGCGGAAGAAATTTCCGGAATCGAAGTCGTGGATGATCATACTGCAGTATTCACATATACCGAGATCGCACCATCACTCACTGCAGGCGGCATCTGGGCATACGCAATGCCTGAGCATCACTATGAAGGTGTAGCAATCGCCGACATGGCGGAAGCACCGCAGACACGTGAAAACCCGATCGGTTTCGGACCTTACAAAGTCGAATCCATCACACCGGGCGAAGCGGTTGTCATGACGAAGTTCGAAGATTACTGGAGAGGTGAGCCTCAGCTTGACGGCATCGAGCTTTCAGTTGTGTCACCATCTTCTGTAGCGAATGCGATGGAAACCGGCGAAACCGACGTTGCCATCAACTTCCCAACGGACCAGTTCCCGGATGTTGAAGGGATGGAAGGTGTGGAATGGCTTGCGAATATCGAAGGTTCCTACACTTACATCGGTTTCAAATTGGGCGAGTGGAATGAAGAGGAAGAGAGAGTGGACTACAAGCCTGAAGAAATGAAGATGGGCGATAAAGAGCTCCGCCGTGCAATGTGGCATGCGATGGACAATGATGCTGTGGGAGAACGTTTCTACAATGGTCTGCGCTGGAAAGCCACGACACTGATCACGCCATATCACGAAGCATGGCATAATGAGGAAGTGGAAGTGCCTGAGTATGATCCTGAAAAAGCGAAACAGATTCTTGATGAAGCAGGATATGAAGATACAGACGGCGACGGTTTCCGTGAAGATCCGGATGGCGAACCGCTTGTGATCAACTTCGCTTCAATGTCCGGCGGCGACATCGCTGAGCCATTGACGAACTACTACATCCAGTCATGGAAAGAGATCGGTCTGAACGTGCAGCTTACAAACGGCCGTCTGATCGAGTTCAACACATTCTATGACATGGTGGAAAACGACGATCCGGAAATTGACATCTACCAGGGTGCATGGGGCGTAGGATCTGACGTGGACCCTTACGGCCTGTATGGTCCGGATGTTCCATTCAACTATCCGCGTTATGCAACTGAAGAAAGCACAGAGCTGATGGAGAGAGGAAACTCACCTGAAGCGATGGATGTTGAAACAAGGAAAGGCATCTACAACGAATGGCAGGAACTGATGGTGGAAGAAATGCCTGTAATCCCAACGCTTTACAGAGCTGAAGTTGAACCTGTAAACGAAAGAGTTGTGAATTACGGTATTGAGATCGGCTATAATGAAGAAACACTTCCTTATCAGTGGGGTGTAAGCGAGTAATACAGACGCTTTAGAATCCGGCACTTATGCTTTCGCATAAGTGCTTTTTTTATTGTGGAAATGTTTGATTTGTGTTAGATTAGTACCTAGTTATAATATGAGATTATAAGGTGTGGTCAAATGAACAATGTAGGTGTTTTAGGAATCGGAACCTATGTGCCTGAGAAAGTGTTTACGAATGAAGATTTCGAAAAGATATTAGATACATCAGATGAATGGATTACAGAAATGACGGGCATCAAAGAGCGCCGTTTCGCCGAAGACATGGAGACCAGCGATCTTGCGTATGAAGCGGCGAAGGAAGCGATTGAGAATTCCGGCGTTTCCAAAGAGGATATCGATATGATCATTGTTGCAACATCGACAGGAGACCAGAAGTTCCCGACCGTTGCGACAATGCTCCAGCATAGACTCGGCCTCCGCAATATTCCTTCCATGGACCAGCTTGCTGCATGTACGGGATTCATATACGGTGTCGTTACCGGTGCGCAGTTCATCCAGACGGGAACGTATAGGCATGTGCTTGTCGTCGGTGCGGACAAACTGTCTAAAATTACTGATTTCAGCGACCGTTCAACAGCAGTTTTATTCGGCGATGGTGCAGGCGCGGTTGTCCTGGGCGAGGTGGAGGAAGGATTCGGAATGAAATCATTCGACCTCGGCAGCAACGGACAGGGCGGCTCCTATCTTTACGGTGATGAGGAAGATGGCGGCAATATCCGGATGAACGGACGGGAAGTGTTCAAATTTGCCGTGCGTCAGATGGGCGAATCCAGTGTCATTGTGACCGAAAAGGCGGGTCTGGATAAAGATGACATCGACAGGCTCGTCCCGCACCAGGCGAATATCCGCATCATGAATGCAGCGCGGGAACGCATGGAGATGCCTCCGGAGAAAATGAGCTCGACAATAGATAAATATGGCAATACTTCTGCTGCATCCATACCATTAAGTATCCATCATGACGTGAAAAATGGTAAAATAAAATCAGGAGATAACCTTATTTTAGTCGGCTTCGGCGGCGGACTCACTTGGGGTTCAATATGTCTGACTTGGGGAAGCAATAAGGAGGAGACACATGGATAAAAGAAGAGTAGTAGTTACAGGGGTCGGTGCGCTCACACCTATTGGTAATACGGCGCCAAAGACCTGGGAGAATGCCCTTAATGGTGTAAATGGTATAGGCAGGATCACCCGTTTCGACAACAGTGAATATAATATTCATGTTGCCGCTGAATTGAAAGATTTTAATGTAGAAGATTATATAGACAAGAAGGAAGCGCGCCGCATGGACCGCTTCACACAGTACGCGATGGTGGCGGCGGATGAAGCGGTTGCCGACAGCGGACTTGAGATTACCGATGAAAATGCTGAACGCGTAGGTGTCTGGATCGGGTCCGGAATCGGCGGCATCCAGGCGCTTGAAGACGGCTTCAAAGTGCTTTATGAGAGGGGGCCGCGCCGCGTGAGCCCATTCTTCGTACCGATGATGATTCCGGATATGGCAAGTGGCCAGGTTTCCATCAAACACGGTGCCAAAGGACCGAACGGTGCGACAGTGACGGCATGTGCCACAGGTACGAACTCCATCGGTGAAGCATTCAAATTCATCGCGAGGGGTCAGGCGGACGCCATGATTTCAGGCGGCACGGAAGCGCCGATCACAAAGATGGGCGTGGCAGGATTCCAGGCCAACAAAGCACTTTCAACATCAGAGGATCCGGATAAGGCATCCCGTCCGTATTCCGCGGACAGGGACGGCTTTGTAATCGGTGAAGGTTCCGGAATCGTCATGCTCGAAGAGCTCGAGCACGCAAAGGCACGCGGTGCAAAAATCTATGCTGAAATCGTCGGCTACGGTTCAACAGGGGACGCACACCATATCACGGCACCGGCTGAAGACGGAGAAGGCGGCGCACGCGCCATGAAAGAAGCGTTGAAAGACGCCGGCGTCAAACCTGAGGAAGTCGGATACGTCAACGGTCACGGCACAAGCACGCCGTACAACGACCTGTTTGAAACGAAAGCGATCAAAACAGTATTCGGCGACCATGCTTATAAAATGCTGGTCAACTCGACAAAGTCCATGACAGGACACCTGCTTGGCGGCGGCGGCGGCATGGAACTCATCATCACCGCACTGAGCTTGAGAGACGGCAGAGTCCACCCGACAATCGGCCTGGAAAACCCGGATCCCGAATGTGACCTGAACTACGTGCCGGACGGCGCAGTGGATGCAGATCTGAAATACGCGATCACGAACAGCCTCGGATTCGGCGGACACAATGCAACACTGCTATTGAAAAAATATGAAGAATAAGAATAAAATTCTTACAGCGGCACCTTCATCCCGGACGGGGTGAGGGTGTTTTTGCGTTGGGCAGAGTGTGAAATTGTGACGGCGACGTCCATATGCCAGTGTATCCGGCCTTCGTTGGGGCGACGACGTCCATATGCCGGTGTATCCGCCCTTCGTTGTGGCGACGACGTCCATATGAAGCGTTATCCGGCCTTCGTTGTGACGACGACGTCCATATGAAGCGTTATCCGGCCTTCGTTGGGGCGACGACGTCCATATGCCGGTGTATCCGGCCTTCGTCGTGACGACGACGTCCATATGCCGGTGTATCCGGCCTTCGTCGTGACGACGACGTCCATATGCCGGTGTATCCGGCCTTCGTTGTGACGACGACGTCCATATGAAGCGTTTATCCCACCCCCGCCCGACCACAAACCGTCTCCCCATACAAAAAGACACATCCACAATAAGTGGATGCGTCCCGTCCAAAAATCACATCAATATTTATCTTCTCTTACGTCCGAGGCCCATCGCGCGCTCCATCTTTTCCACCATTTTGTCAGCTTTACGGGAAGCGCGCTCCGCACCGGCATCCAAGATGTCATCCAGTACGCCGCTTTCGAGGTAGTAGTTTACTTTTTCCTGGAAGCCGGTCAGGAATTCTTCAACGACTTCGCCGAGTGCGGTCTTGAATTCACCGTAGCTTTTGCCGTCATAGTCCAGCTCAAGATCTGCGACTCTTCGGTTTGTCAGGCTGGAGTATATATCCAGCAGGTTTGAAATTCCCGGTTTCTCCGTCTTATCGTAAGTGATTTCGCTGCCTGAATCGGTTACGGCGCTGCGGATTTTCTTTGCTGCCGCTTTTGGATCGTCGAGCAGCGAAATGTATCCCTTCTGATTCTCGTCACTCTTCGACATTTTCCTGGTCGGATCATTCAGGCTCATGATGCGGCCGCCGACTTCCGGATGCTTGACTTCCGGCACGGTCAGGATATCATTATATTTCGCGTTGAAGCGCTCTGCCAGATTGCGTGTCAGTTCAAGGTGCTGCCCCTGGTCGTCACCGACAGGCACGACATCGGATCCGTAGATCAGGATATCCGCGGCCATCAGGGATGGGTATGTCAAAAGACCCACGCTGATACCTTCTTTATGACTCTGTTTACGGGCTTTGTCCTTGTACTGCGTCATGCGTTCGAGTTCGCCGATGTATCCGACACACTGCAGCATCCACGCTGCCTTGGCATGCGCAGCCACTTCGCTCTGGATGAAAAGTGTGATCTTGTCCGGATCAAGGCCGGAGGCAAGATAGATCGCTGCAAGTTTTTTCGTATTCTCCCTCAATTTGAGCCTGTCCTGTGGTACAGTTATGGCATGCTGGTCGACGATGCAGAAGTACGAATCGTATTCGTGCTGCATCTCAACGAACTGTTTATATGCGCCGATATAGTTTCCAATAGTGGGAATGCCGCTGGGCTGTACACCCGAGAATAATGTTTTCATGTCGTAATCACCTTTTGTTATGTCATTATATATATGATAATAAACTTCCGGGTTCCTTGCAATATTGGTGCAAATGGTTGCATCTTCAAAATATCTTAACAATTTTCTTTGAATTTTGCGAGATTATTAGAGTTTTCTCATTTTATTTTAATGTTGGAGAGATATAATTATAACTGTAAATAAGTCATATACGCGTTTTAAAGACGAATCATGGTATTTGGTTTATGATTTAACGATTGCGGGTATAGACCAATGTTACAAATCTTTTGAAATTGGAGTGTGAGCGACATGGTAACACTTTTTACTTCTCCAAGCTGCACATCATGCCGTAAAGCGAAAGCATGGTTACAAGAAAACGATATTCCTTATACTGAAAGAAATATATTCTCTGAAACACTTACACTAGATGAAGTGAAATCCATCCTGAGGATGACTGAAGATGGAACGGATGAAATTATTTCTACCAGATCTAAAACTTTCCAAAAATTAGATGTTGATATTGACAGTCTGCCTATGCATGAACTGTACACATTGATCATGGAAAATCCGGGGCTTCTCAGAAGACCGATCATCATGGACGAAAAACGTCTGCAGGTGGGTTACAACGAAGATGAAATTCGCCGTTTCCTGCCGCGTACTGTAAGAACGTTCCACCTTATGGAAGCTAAACGTTTAGCTGAAATGTAAGTTTTCCCCCTTAAACTGATATATGATACTTACGTTGAATAACACCTGCGGATACCTTGATATCCGTGGGTGTTTTGACGTATAATGGGTTACAATTCCAAAATTGGTATTACCCTGAGTTTATGGGGTATAATATATATATAGAAACCATTCTCGGTGAAAAAGGAGTGAGAAGGATGAGAATTGAAAGAGTGAATGATTCGACGATCAAGTTTTTCATTACGTATCAGGACATTGAAAAACGCGGCTTCGACCGGGATGACCTATGGATGAACCGAAAACGCGGCGAAGAATTCTTCTGGTCTATCATGGATGAAGTAAATCATGAACAGGAAGACGACTTTACGATGGAAGGTCCGCTCTGGATCCAGGTGCATGCATATGACAAAGGAGTGGAAGTTGTAGTGTCCAAGTCACGCGATGAAGATGATCCTTTCTCAATGGAGCAGACGCCTATGAATATAAATAATAAAGATATAGAGAGCTTCCTTGATGAAGCGGCGAAAGACAACGGGGAAACAGTTCCAGTGACAAAAGAGCCTGTAATGGTGCATTTCGATGATATAGAAGATCTCATCAAGTATACCCACGAAGTGGAACTTGACGAAACACAGTACGAAGACCTGCTGTTCACACACAAAGGCAAGTACTACTACCAGATTTTCTTCGATTATCGCCTTGATTATATGGAAATCGAACGCATCGAAGCGAAATTGCTCGAATACAGTACACCGGCTGAAATTGCAGCAATGGTGATTGAAGAATACGGTACAATCATCATGAGCAATAACGTCAGAGGTCAAGTAAGAAAATATTTTAAAGTAAAATAATTTATCTGACAGAAAAAATAATCAAAAACCTCCTTTTTTCCTATATATAGAAAAGGAGGTTTTTTATATGTTTTTAGCAGTTGATGAAAATGGTATCCAGATTACCGCGGCAGAAGCCGTTAAAAACCGGAAGTACTTCTGCTCTGTCTGCGCCGCGCCGGTGACATTCAAGTCGGGGAGTATCAAATTGCCCCATTTTTCGCATCACAGGATTCTGGACTGCATCCGTTACATGTACAAAAGAGAGTCGGCACGCCATCTTGAGGCCAAACATGACCTTTATTTGAAAATCAGAGGTATTGCACCGCTCGCAATGGAATACTATCTGCCTGAAATAGAGCAGATACCGGATTTGCTGGTGGATGATGAACTCGCCCTGGAAATCCAATTTTCCATCATTCCGGCGTCTCTGATCGCGGAGCGGTCAAGCGGCTATCATTCGCTCGGCATGGAAGTCATCTGGCTGCTTGATGAAGCATCGATCCGTATGGATAATGGTATGTGCATCCCGACGCAGTTCCAGTTTTCGACCGCTTACCGGCGGTCTTTATTCACGTACAATACAAAAACCAAAAAAATGCACAGGATTATCCTTCATCTCCACCATGGCTGCGGCAGATGGTCGTTTACTAAAACAGAGGTGTCGGCAGAGGCGCTTCTTGAGAGGAAAGAGGTTCCTGCACCCCGGAAAGTACAGCTGACGGAGCATGAAGTCGGGCGGATGATCCACCGGGAGAAGCAGCAGAAATCCGTTTTGAATCCGACATTGTCCTTCATGTATCATCTGGGGGTTGATGCAAAGAACATGCCGCGTCACCTGTGCTGGTCGATTGAAGCGGAGCGGTGGATATTGAATCCGCCGCTTGAATGGAAGCTTTTCCTGTATCATCATATAGAAAAAGGGACATTCGACATGGAGGCGTTCGGGCATTTCATCCGGATGCGCATTGTGCAGGGCAGTCCGCCGAAACAGAAAGTGCTGAGTGAGTTATTGCACGGCTATTATATGTTATATAATTCACAATAAGTTTCGGCACTTGAAATTTCAAGAGAATATTGAGAAAATTATCTTATCTTGAATACTGGAGGGGTAAGAATGGCAAAAGTCATTACAAGGGACGAACAACAATTGGAAAACACGTGGAATCTGACATCGATATTCGAATCGGATGAAGCGTTTGAACAGAAATATAAAGAACTTGAGAACCGCCTGGGCGAAGAGGAGAAGTTCAAGGGTTCTATAGATTCCGCCGAAACACTTGCAGACGCCCTGGAAGCGGAACGGGAAATTGATGAAGATGTCAGCAAAATCTATGTCTACGCCCATCTGAAGCATGACCAGGACACTTCCAACGATATCTACAGTGCGCTGGAGTCGAAAGCCAGGACGCTTGCGGTCAAATTCAGCACTGCCTGGAGTTTCCTCGTACCTGAAATCATGAAAATCGATGAAGAGACCCTCAAATCCTGGATGGAGGACGAACGGCTTTCAGAGTTCGCATTCGATCTCGAGAAGCTCAACAAAAAGCGTGAACACGTCCTCAGCGACAAAGAGGAAAAACTGCTTGCACAGGCCGGCGAGGTCATGGCCGGTCCGTCGTCAACGTACAGCATGTTCAACAATGCAGACCTGGAATTCCCGGATGCGGTTGATTCTGACGGGAATAAACATGCGCTGACACAGGGGACGTATATCGATCTCCTGAAGTCACAGGACCGTGAGCTGCGCAGGTCGGCATATGAAAACCTCTATACCAAATACGGTGATTTCAAAAATACGCTGAGCCAGACACTCCAGGGCGTCGTGAACACGCACGTCTTCTCGGCCGGGGCGAGAGGTTATGATTCGGCACGCCATCAGGCGCTGTCCAATAACTTTATTCCCGAAGCGGTCTACGACCAGCTTATCGAGACGGTGAACAATAACCTTCATCTCATGCATCGCTACACTGAGCTCCGCAAAAGGCTGCTCGGTCTGGATTCACTTAAGATGTATGACGTTTACATGCCGATGGTCAAGGACATCGAGTTCGAGATGAGCTATGAAGAGGCGAAGGACTGGATGCTGAAGTCACTCGAGCCGATGGGTGAGGAGTACGTGTCGATCATCCGTGAAGGTCTGGAGAACCGCTGGGTCGATGTCTACGAGAATAAAGGGAAGAGAAGCGGTGCGTATTCGTCCGGAACTTACGGCACCAATCCGTTCATTCTGATGAACTGGCAGGATAATGTGAATAATCTGTTCACGCTGACCCACGAGTTCGGTCACAGTGTGCACAGCTACTACAGCCGTCAGAACCAGCCGTCGAACATGTCCGGCTATTCGATTTTCGTGGCGGAAGTGGCAAGTAACTTCAACGAGGCGCTGCTTGCGGATTATATGTATAAAAATCTCGATGACAGCAAGAAGAAATTATATCTCCTGAATGAACAGCTCGAAGGATTCAAGGGATCGGTCTTCAGACAGACGATGTTCGCCGAGTTCGAGCATAAGATCCATTCCATGAAAGAAGCCGGCGAGCCGCTGACGGCAGGAGTGCTCAATGAAATCTACGGTGATCTGAACAGGAAATATTTCGGTGACGCCGTGGACTATGATGATTATATCAACGTGGAGTGGGCGAGGATACCGCACTTCTATATGAACTATTACGTGTATCAGTATTCCACAGGGTATGCCGCAGCAGCCAGCCTGTCCAAGCAGGTATTGGAAGAAGGGCCGGAAACCGCAGAAAGATATGTAAGGGAATTCCTGAAAAAAGGTTCCTCGGATTATCCGATTGAAGTGCTGAAAAACGCAGGTGTCGACATGACGACATCCGAACCGGTTGAAAATGCGATGAAAGTGTTTGAGAAACAGCTCGATCAGTTTGAAGCATTGCTTGAAGAGACGGAAATATAAAAATAATGCAGACAAATCTCCTGGCGGGGTTTGTCTTTTTTTGATTTTTTAGTTTATCTGCTGAACTGATTCGGGTGTTTTTATGAAATATTGAGTGAAAAACTGTGATTTTGTATTGATTTCTGGAGGTTTGAATCAATGATCTGAGGGATAAGTAGAAGTAAATGAGAGTGATTAATAACTCTTATGATGTATTATTACATTTTATTTTTGGCGTTATTGGTCAAAAATCTGACACGTTTTTTATTCGGTGAATTTGACAGAAATCGCGTGTTTTCAGCATTTCTGTCTGAATTTAAAGGTCAGACTTCAAAAATACTTTGTGAATACGTTTTCATTGTGTCATTATTGTGAAAAGTAGTTCAAAGTGTTGTACATCCTTGAAAACCGTGATATAGTTTAGACATGAAATTTTTATCACTGAAACATACCCCTTTGTTAAAACAGTGAGAAATTTCTCCCATCCCCTTTGTTTGAGCGGCACACTACAGAAGGTGTGCTGCTTTTTTTATTTTAATTAAATCTTTATGTATTATCGATTGCGTTAGCGCGCAATCACAATCCAAAAGAATGACGATATGAAGCAGGCCAATCGGGTCTGCTTTTTTTATGCCGTTTTTGAGAGAGTGAGAGTCGGGCGTGACACGAACGACGGCCGATAACGACAACGACAACGACAGCCACGCCCGGCGCCGTCCGCCCCCGGCACAAAAAAGGACCGGCCCCCGGGGCCGGTCCTCCAATCAATCAAATCTATTCCATTACATCTCATGCAAAGCAATCATATAATTTACTTTCCCAGACTCGACGTACCCCCGAATATCTGGTAATAGATACCTTCGTCGGTCTCTACTTCTTCAATCAACCGCTGCAGACGCAGCTTTTTCAATTCGCTGAGCAGCAGTCCGCTGCGCCATTCGAATACTGTTTTCAGCTCGTGGAAGCTGACGACTTCGAAAGATTCGATATAGTCGTAAATGCTCGGAAGCGGGTGTTTCTCTATTTCTGCGTCGACCAGTTCATTGATGATATATGTGTAAATATGATAAGGATATACGCCTTCCACCTTTACACCTTCCGCATGGACATCTCCTGAGAAGAAGACCATGGCGGGCAGTGTCCCGACGTCCATCTCCCGGTAGACTGAAAGGTCGCGGCGGAGCATCGTCCGTACATCTTCGGAACGCGCGTCGCTGAAAAATGAGGATATATCAAGACCGGCGAGACGCGCGCTTGATTCCATGTGTTCGACGGTGCAGATGCTGCGCGTCGGGGCGATGCGGTTCAGTACGTAGCGTATGAAGGCGCGGGCTTTATTGCGTCCCTGGATTTCGGCCGCCTTGTAGGCGAGCGCAATGTTATCGACATCTGATGTGGATTGCGCCTGGCACTTGGTCAGCACGGTAAGTGACGGTGCAAGAATCTTGGTGATGGAAACATGTCCACGATATTCGATCAGCAGCTTGTTGATGATGGGTTCCATCTCACGGCAGCTTTCTGAAAACGGGTCAAAAAAGTAGAAAATCTCAACATGGTGGGTCGTCGGCTCTAGTACCAGTGACTGTTCGCGAGAATTATTCATTTCCTCACCCTGCTTAATCTGTTGAATTCACCATATGGTTCGCGGTCATAGTGTAACGCGCCAGTAAAAATGACTTGAGCTCCGGATCGAGCCCGACATCATTCATCGCTTTCTCCATGTTTTCAAGCCATGCTTCCTTCGCTTTTGGTGTGATGCGGAAGGGCATGTGTCTCATTTTCATCATCGGGTGGCCGTATTCCTGGTTGTACAGGTTCGGGCCGCCGAGGAACTGTGTCTGGAACAGCTTCTGCTTATAGGCTGTTTCCGCAAGATCGTCCGGGAATAAAAAATTCATCCGGTCGTCATCAGCAACATAGGAGTAGAAGATGTCGATCATCCGGTAGAGTTTCTCCTCGCCGATCTGCTTAAAGGGTATAGGCATAATTATCACCCGTTCTGATGCTGTCAAGCTTATTGTAGAAGCGTTCGCTTTTTGTGACCTCATCGCGGCGTTCGATGCCGGCCTCTTCAAGAAGGCGGACAAACCGGGTTTCCCCTTTGTCATGATTGTCGACTTCATATTCCAGCTCAAAATCCTCCTGGTCCAAAAATGTATTCCGGTCGAGTACGAGGAGTCCTTCCTTGTAGGGAACCTCCCGGCGCTCAGTGGAGAGCGCACCGTAGATTTTAAGCTGTGATGTATCGATGTCGAGGCGTGACAGTTCACCGCGTATGATTTCCGGAAGCTCTTCTGTACGGATGTTACGGTCGAAGTTCAGATCGCTCGGGACATCGCCGTGATACTCCATCACGCCTTTTTCCGTCGGCTCCTTCAAAGTCATGACCTGACTGCCTTCAGCATCCCGGATGCGGAGCAGCAGCCTGTTCTGTCTCATCTCAAGGTTTGGTGTATCTATATAGAAATTTGTCTGCACAACCGGCTGTGCAGTGCTGAAATATTTCTCCTGCAGGCGTTCGTATTCCCGGCCGCTCAGCATATTCTTGAATTCGATTTCCAATTCTTTCATCTGGGATCCACTCCTTAACTAACATTATCTATAAATTGAAATGGACTGTAAAGTAAACAGATTTCAACGTTATCAAAAATGGTGTATTATGGTAGAATAAAGTGCGCAAGGAGTGATTGATTTGGATATATATGTAGACGAAATCAAATATGAAGAAAAAGCATTGAAATGCCATGCAGAACAGGAAATCAAGGGGATGACAGCTGCATCACGCATGATTGTGGACTCCGATAACATGAGCTTCATCTATCTGCTGGACGACGGTGAAGAATTCCAGAGGGTGCACTTCGTAAAAGAGACGTGGTCCATGCTGAATGACTTCAAAGACACGCAAATCGTACTGAATGATGAAGTGATACTCACGGATTTCTGGGAAGAGATGGATTTCCTGCTGGATAACATCGTGGACAACAACAATTACGGCAAAGAATTCGAAAGTGCCGTCAGAGAGCAATTCGGTTTATAGTACGGACATAAGACTGGGGTGTTTGTGATGGAAGAATGGGAGAAGTTTCTCAGACCTTATAAACAGGCAGTCGAGGAACTCAAAATCAAACTGAAGGGGATGCGGAAAGACTACCAGTTGAACCGCCAGTCCTCTCCGGTTGAATTTGTAACCGCCCGGGTGAAACCGGTGCAGAGCATCATTGAAAAAGCGAGCACACGTGATATTCCATACGACCGCCTGAGGGAAGGCATGTATGATATCGCAGGCATCCGGATCATGTGCCAGTTCGTCGATGACATCAAAGTCATTACGGAGCTGATCCGCAGCCGCGCGGATATGAAAGTGGTCGAAGAACGCGACTACATCGAGAACACGAAAGAGAGCGGGTACCGTTCCTACCACCTCATCATTGAATATCCGGTGCAGACGATCGAAGGGACGGTGGTGATCCTCGCCGAAATCCAGATCCGGACGCTCGCGATGAACTTCTGGGCGACGATCGAACATACGCTGAATTACAAATACAGCGGTGAGTATCCGCCTGAAATCAAAAAACGACTCCAGAATGCGGCGGAAGCGGCATACCTGCTGGATCAGGAGATGTCCGAAATCCGCGAAGAGATTCAGGACGCTCAAAAATACTACACTAAAAAACGCAATATATAGGCACGCACGGCGGCCGGTTTTTATTCTAATGAAGGAAGGGCGGATGCAGATGAAATTTTTCATCGTCTCCAAGGGGGACACGAAATCGAATGCGCTGAAGGACAAGATGATGAACTATATGATCGATATGGGGATGACGCCGGATGAGAAGAAGCCGGAGATCGTCATTTCGGTTGGCGGGGACGGGACGCTCCTGCAGGCATTCCACCGCTACCAGCATCTGATGGACCATACGGCGTTCGTCGGGGTGCATACGGGCCACCTCGGATTCTACGCAGACTGGCTGCCGCATGAAGTGGAACGGCTCATCATCTCGATCCAGAATGATGAGTTCCAGGTGATCGAATATCCGCTGCTCGAGACGATCGTACGTTATGGGACAGCCGGCACGGAGACGCGCTATCTGGCACTGAACGAGGCGACGCTCCGCACGAACAACGGGACGACGCTCGTGATGGATGTGGATATCAGAAACCAGCATTTCGAGCGGTTCCGCGGTGACGGCCTCTGCATTTCGACGCCGTCCGGTTCCACCGCTTATAATAAAGCCCTCGGGGGCGCACTGATCCATCCGTCACTCGAAGCGATACAGATGACTGAGATCGCCTCGATCAACAACCGGGTGTTCCGGACGGTCGGGTCGCCGCTCGTGCTGCCGAAGCACCATACATGCCAGGTCAATCCGGTGAACAGTGAAGTCTACAATCTGACGATAGACCATATCAACCTCGTACATAAAGGGGTGAAATCCATCCAGTTCAGAGTGGCGGATGAAAAGATCCGCTTCGCAAGATTCAGACCGTTCCCGTTCTGGAGAAGGGTTCATGATTCATTTATCTCCGCAGAATAAAAAGCACTTGAAAAAGTGCTTTTTTTATAATAATGATGCTTTTTTGCCGTCTTGCGGCAGGTTTTTATATGATGAAATGACAGGTGGTGGGCGAATTGCCTGATATCAGTGAAAAACAAGACAAAATGATGAGTTACGAAACATTGCGCTCCATGCTCAAAGATGATAATATAGACGACTTCCGGAGGGACTTCCTCGAGCTCCATACATACGAGCAGAGCGAGTTTTTCCTGGAATTGGATGAAGCGATGCGCACGCGCCTCTATCATTTTCTCGATCCGGAAGAAGTCTCCGACTTCTTCGACAGCATAGAGCTAGAACCGGATGAATACGAAGAGATCTTCGATACGATGGATGCACGCTATGCGGCGCATATGCTCGGCGCCATGCAGTACGATAATGCGGTGGATATTCTGAATAAAGTGTCCAAAGAGAAACTGACATCATTCCTGACGCTGATGGACAGAAAAGATGCGAAAGAGATCCGCGCCCTCCTGAACTATGAAGAGGACACTGCCGGCGGTATCATGACGACGGAATTCGTCAGCGTGACGTCACTGATGACGGTGCGTGAAGCGATGCGTCATCTGAAACAGAAAGCCCCGGGATCCGAGACGATCTACTACGTGTTCGTCGTGGATGAGGAACGGCGGCTTGCCGGCATCATGTCCCTCCGTGAACTCATCATCGCGGACGATGATGAATATATCGGGGACATCATGACCGGGCGCGTCGTTTCCGTCCGCGTATCGGATGATCAGGAAGAAGTCGCGCAGATCATGCGGGATTATGACTTTCTGGCAGTGCCGGTCGTGGATTACCAGGATCATCTGGTCGGTATCATCACGGCCGATGACATCATGGACGTCATACATGAAGAAGCGGGGGAGGACTACTCCAGGCTCGCCGGTATGAGCGAAATCGAAACGGCTTCGAATTCATCCATTTCCACTGCAAAAAACAGGCTGCCCTGGCTGGTCGGCCTGACATTCATGGGTATGATCACAGCGACCATGCTCACAACATTTGAAGAAACCCTGGCCCAGGTCGCAATACTTGGCGCCTTTATCCCGATCATCGGCGGGATGGCCGGAAACGCCGGCACACAATCCCTCGCCGTTGCTGTCCGCGGTATCGCGACAGGGGAAATACAGCAGGCAAGCAAAGTGAAGCTCGCACTCCGTGAGATGGGCTCCGGCATCATCACCGGTGTCATCTGCGGTGCGATACTGTTTACCATCATCCTTCTGATGTACCAGTCGCCGGTGCTCGGACTGATCGTGAGTACGAGTCTCATGATCGCGATGACACTTGCAACGCTGCTTGGTACACTGGTGCCGCTTCTCATGGCACGTGTGGGCATCGACCCTGCAGTGGCAAGCGGTCCGTTCATCACGACGTCGAATGATATCATCAGTCTGCTGATCTACTTTTCGCTTGCCAATGCATTTATGTCTTACTTGATCTAAGGAGAAACTATGGAACATGGACCATCCGTATTATCCTTGGCCATCGTCGTTCTGGCAGCCCTGCTTACCCCAATACTCATCAACCGGCTTAAAATCAGCTTCCTGCCGGTCGTGGTTGCAGAAATCATCGTCGGTGTCGTCATCGGTAATTCGTTTTTAAATATCGTGGATCCGAACGATCCATGGCTTAACATTCTGTCGACGCTCGGTTTTATATTCCTGATGTTCCTGAGCGGACTGGAAATCGACTTTGATGCATTCATCCAGAAAGCCGGGCAGAATAAAAAATCTAAAGTATTAAAGCGTCCGCTGCCGAACACGCTGGCACTTACGCTCTCGATATTCGGAGGCATACTGCTGCTCAGCCTGCTGTTTGCATTCATGATGAGCTGGGCGGGCATCTTTGACGATGTGTTCCTGCTCGTCATCATCATCTCCACCATCTCCCTCGGTGTCGTTGTACCGACGCTGAAGGAGACTAATCTGATCACGACGCAGATGGGACAGATCATCCTGCTCGTCGCGGTCATTGCGGACCTTGTCACGATGATCATGCTGGCACTCTATTCGCAGCTCTATGCGGATTCCAGCCAGCCGATCTGGCTGATGGGCATACTGGTCGTGTTCGCCGTCCTGTTCTATTTCCTGGGACGCGTCATGCACCATGCCCAGTTCCTGAAGCAGCTCAACAACGGCACGATGCAGATCGGCATACGCGGTGTATTCGCGCTGATCATCATGCTCGTTGCACTGGCGGAAGGCGTGGGAGCCGAGAACATACTCGGTGCGTTCATCGCCGGCTGTATCGTCAGCCTGCTGAAGCCTGAGAAGGATATGCACACAAAACTGGATTCATTCGGCTACGGCTTCTTCATCCCGATCTTCTTCATCATGGTCGGGGTGGACCTCGATCTGCCGTCGATGTTCCAGGACAGCCGCGTCTTCATCATGATTCCGGTGATGCTTGCGGCATACTTCCTGAGCAAGGTGATTCCGGTTGCCGTGCTGCTGCGTTACTTCGACATCAAACGCGTGTCGGCGGCGAGCTTCCTTTTGACTTCAACGCTGTCGCTCGTCATCGCCGCCGCGGTCATCGCCGAGCAGATCGGCATGATTTCCGACATCGAAAGCGGCATGTTCATCCTGAGCGCCGTGATTGCATGCATCATCACACCGGTATTCTTCAAACAGCTGTATCCGGTGCATGAAGAAGTGAACAAAGTCATCAATGTGACGATCATCGGGAACAACCAGCTGACGGTGCCTGTGGCAAACAGCATCGCCGGCGGCCTCTATGATGTGAAACTCATCTTCCACAGGAACTTTTCAGATTCGCGGGGGTCAAACAGTGAGAACATGACGTTCCACGAAATATCGGAATACAGCAGGGAATCACTGGAAGCGCTGGACGCATTCGATGCAGATATCCTTGTCGTCGGCGCCAACGACTCCTCGATTAACTGGCAGGTCGCCGGCCTCGCCAAAGAGGCGGGCGTCGAACGGATCATCTACCGTGTGGACGACCCGCGCCAGGAGGGAGAAGTCAGGAAACTCGGCTACGAGCTGTTCTCCACGATGCTCAGCTCCAAGACGCTGCTCAAAGGTCTGATAGAGTCGCCGAACATGATCGAACTCCTCTCGGACGAAGAGACGTCCATATACGAAATACACATGAACAACTACAGGTACGACGGCATGATTCTGAGGAACTTCCCGTTCTCGGGGGACATCATCTTCCTCAGGATCCTGCGCGGACAGGAATCGCTCGTGCCCCACGGGGACACGCCGCTGCAGGTCGATGACAAGATATTCGTCACCGGTGCGACTGACTACGTCGAAGAACTCAAGCGGGAGCTTGAACTGTACTGATGAACGCCGCTGTCCTCCGCGATGGCGGCTTTTTTTGACGGTGATTTCGCAGGAACCGGCGGCGGAGCACGGAGAGGCTGAGGGGTTTCATTCACCAAAAACATTTTTTTGTTGCAATTGGGGATGAAAAAATGTAGATTAGTAGTAGGTACTAATAACAAACTATAAATTGTTTTGGCAGAGGGAATAAAAACCCGGGCGCCAAATGTGAAAAGGGAGTTAATCATTTATGAATCTCGAAGGTAAAACCTATGTCATCATGGGTGTCGCAAATAAGCGCAGTATCGCCTGGGGTGCAGCACGTGCGCTCGACCAGATGGGAGCGAAACTCGTTTTCACAATTCTGAACGAGCGTTTCCGCCGTGAGCTGGAAAAGCTTCTGGGTGAGCTTGAAGGCGATCATGATATCGTTGTTGAATGTGATGTTCAGGACGATGCGCAGATCGAGTCTGCTTTCAGGGAAATCGGTGAGAAGACCGGTGGCATCGATGGTCTGCTTCACGCAATCGCATTCGCGGGCAAGGACGAGCTTAAAGGCGGCTACAGCGAAACGACGCGTGAAGGATTCAAAAATGCACTGGATATCAGCACATACTCGCTGACTGTTGTTGCGAAACATGCGAAGAAAATCATGAATGAGGGCGGCAGCATCGTTACGATGACGTACCTCGGCGGCGAGCGCGCTATGCCGAACTACAACGTGATGGGTGTGGCGAAAGCGGCCCTCGACTCAAGCGTACGCTACCTAGCATACGATCTCGGCGAAGACGGGTTCCGTGTCAACGCAGTATCCGCAGGCCCGATTCGTACCCTCAGCTCATCTGCTGTAGGCGAATTCAAATCAATCTTGAAAGAAATCGAAGAAAAAGCACCTCTCCGCAGAAACGTGGATCAGCTTGAAGTCGGAAACACAGTGGCATTCCTGCTCAGCGATCTCGCAAGCGGAATCACAGGCGAAGTCGTTCACGTCGACTCCGGCTACCATATAATGGCGTAGAAACTCAATATCACCTCAGCATCACAGCTGACAAAAACCCGGGCTCTCTTTGGAGGCCCGGTTTTTTTGCCGTGTCTGGGGTCGCGAAGGCCAGATGGCGCGGTTGCCGGCCTTCGTCGAGGACGACGATGTCCATATGCGAGGTTATGTGGCCTTCGTCGGGGATGACGA
>NZ_FOTB01000004.1:0-82271 GCF_900114445.1 Salinicoccus halodurans | reverse complement strand
GTCCATATGCGAGGTTATGTGGCCTTCGTCGGGGATGACGACGTCCATATGCGAGGTTATGCGGCCTTCGTCGAGGACGACGATGTCCATATGATAGATTATGCTGTCATTGCTCAGGCTAACGGCGGTCAGAAATCTGTGTTTACAGATCTTTATTTATATAATCAGTAAAATATAAGTGTTAATTTACAATATGATTTGTTGATTTAACAGGCTTTTCAATAAAGATGTTACTTTTTACTATTTTATTTCACCGAACAAAAAATCAAATCAGCTGTTTTTACCTATATATAGGAAAGGAGTTTTTTATTTAAGGGGGGGCAAAGCCGATGTTTTTAAATGAAAGATTGAAATCCAAAGAGTTGCATTATTACGAAGCGCTTAACCGAAGGTGTGAATTAACCAGGGAAGAAGCCAGAAAATTATCGATTTTAAGAAAAGGATTTGACGGCGAAGTAGGGTATGATCGGATTTTTGATGAAGCCGGACATGACAATTTATTAATTTATAGGGATTTATGGATGAAAATTGAAGGAGGCATTCTCCAGATCGACTCATTAATCATCACGGAAAATAAACTTATAGTGCATGAAATAAAAAATTACAGCGGTCTTTATTCTTACGAAAACGATGGATGGTTCATAAATGGCATACAAATTTCAGAAGAGCCTGTGGCCCAGGCGGTGCGAACTGGTAATAAACTGTTGAAGCTTCGATCTTTGCTCCATCATAATTTTGAACGGGATTACAAAGTGATTTTTGTGAATCCTAATTTTAATCTGGAGATTAAACAGGAAAAGCCAAAAAATATTGTACAACGATCAATGCTTCGTCATTATATGAAGGAATTGAATAAAATGCATGTCGGCCCCCGCGCACACGAAACGGCTTTAAGATTAAAAGACTATTTTATAGATAATCCCATGGAATTACCGGAAGTGGATCCTGAAAGAGTGAAAGCTGGTAACTACTGCTGTGCCTGTGGAAAATTTGAAATGATATTTGGAAGGTATCATACGAAATGTGTTCAGTGTGGTAATAAGGAAACGATAGAGAAAATGATCGTGCGGGCAATGGTAGATTTTAATATTATATTTCATAATACGCCAATGACTAAAGAGAAATTAAAACGGTTCGCAGGAATGGACAAGAATGAAAGGTCAATACGGAGACTGCTGAATAAATATGCTGAAAAAGTGGGAGCTGGAAGAAAAACTGCATATACTTTAGAAATGCAGGATCTGATCACACTTTTAAATAGAAAAAATTATAAATCCAGATATGATACTGATAATAAGTTGAAAACTCAATGATATATCTATTAATGGCTGTCGTCGCCCAAACTAATGCCAGCACCCGCGCCATATGGCCATCGTCACCCAAACGAATGCCAGAAACTGCGTCATATGGCCATCGTTGCCTCCGCGAATGCCAGTAACCACGCCATATGGCCATCGTCGCCCAAACGAATGCCAGAAACTGCGTCATCCGGCCATCGTCGCCTCCGACGAATGCCAGCACCCGCGCCATATGGCCATCGTCGCCCAAACGAATGCCAGAAACTGCGTCACATGGCCATCGTTGCCTCCGCGAATGCCAGTAACCACGCCATATGGCCATCGTCGCCCAAACGAATGCCAGAAACTGCATCATCCGGCCATCGTCGCCCCTGACGAATGCCAGAAACTGCGTCACACGGCCATCGTCGCCTCCGACGAATGCCAGCACCCGCGCCATATGGCCATCGTCACCCAAGACAAACATCCCCTGTAAAAAAACAACCCCTCCACACCGTGGAGGGGTTTTCAAATCAAATATGAATAATTATTATTCACCGCTGCCGAGTCTGAATGTCTCGGAAACCTGCCACATACCGTTTTCCAACTGGAAGCAGAGGCTGATTTTATTGAGTGTTTCTGAATGGTCGATGCCGATCATGCTCAAGTGTCCGAACATGTCTTCATATTCCTGTGAAGTCTGGCCCTGTGCGATAGTGAAGTGGGGAACGAATGGATGCTGGTTTTCGCCGTAGAAGTCCCCTTTGTTAAGGTCGTCATGGATGGCGTTCAACTTTTCGTTCTTTTCAACTTTGAAGTAGATTACCTGTGAATTCGGCACAAAGCTCGAAACCTTTTTGATTTCGATATCAACAGGATCGTGTTTTTTAGCCACATCTTTCAGATATTCGATGATTTTTTCTTTTTCCGACTCATCGGCTTCGAAGCTTTCTTTCACCGTGATGTGCGGCGGGATGAGTGCATAATGCGCATCATATCTTTTTCTGTACTGGTTTACTTTGTCTTGCAGTTGTTTGGATGGAAACATTGCTACCCCAAAATTCATCTTGATTCCTCCCGTTTATTTTAATTCAATTATATCAGACTTTTTGGAAAAATACATAATATTCTAACCCAGGTAGTGTTTCAGTATCGTGTCGAGCTCTGGTTTCCACACTTTCCAGATGTGCCCGCCGTCAAGCTCATGGTATTCATATTCGAGCGGTTCGCCCTCAAGATATTCATTCAGCCTGCGGTTCGGCGTCAGGAAATCGGCCTGATTGCCCGAGATTGTCTTAAAGTCGTCCTCTTCCAAACCGATCGTATGATACAGGTCCAGATGCATCAGCATCATCTGATCCTTGAATTTCTGAATAAAGTCATCATCGACAAACGGGCTGAACGCCACTGCCTGCGAGAACGTCGCCGGATAGGTGACCGCCACCGAGAACGCAAAGCTTCCTGCCAGCGATTCACCCATTAACAGGCGTGAAGTACCAACCTTCAAAGTAGGGAAGGTGTTGTCGACCCAGTGGATCAGCTCGCGGGAGACGAATGAAACGAATGCTTCATGATGTTCGCCGTTCGGGCTGAAATAGTCGTTGCGCCATTCGACCGACGGATACGGCACGCCGACGATGATGGCGCGTTCGACCTCGCCCGCCTCCCACAGCTTCTCATACTGGCGCTCAATCTGCCCGAATTTGAAGAAATCCTGGGAATCGAAAGTGAGCACCACATGATGCTTGTAAAGATCAGAAAAATTTTTAGGAAGATAATATTGTATTTCATAAGTTTCACCAAGTGTCTCCGATTCGAAATCGATCGTGTGCACTTTGCCTGGTGTCATGTCCATAAGAAAACCCCCTCATGATGATTCTACCAATAAGGGGGCGTGGATTAAACAATTTTATAATTTCGGATCCCGGCCATTATCCGGCTTGGGAATCTCCTCGCCGGGATACTGGTAGTTTTCCTGTCTCAGGCGTTCCGGATAGTCATAGTGCCAGAAATCGGCATTTTTGACTTCGCCGGGTTCAGGCCTGTAGATCGCAAACTTCCCGGAGCCCTTCTCCTTCTTCTGCCGCTCGTAATCTTTGAGTGCCTGGAGTGCCGGTTTCTGCAGGATGAGTATGGCAATCAGGTTCAGCCATGCCATCATGCCGACACCGAGGTCACCCATATCCCAGGCGAGCTGGGCGGTGCTGACCGTCCCCACATAGACGGATCCGATGAGCACCAGACCCAGAACAATCTTCAGCCAGCCAAATCTTCCCTTCGTCAGATAGACCAGGTTGGTCTCGGCCATATAATAGTAGGCGAGTATGGTCGTATAACAGAAGAACAGCAGCGCAAAAGCGATGAAGTAGGAACCGAATCCTACGAAAGTCTCGTCAAAAGTGGATTGGCCGTGGAATGCGGCATCAATACCGCCCTGCGTAAATGCGGTCGTGCCGGAAACATCCTGCTCACCCTCGGCATTCGTCACATACACGCCATTATCGACAAGAAGGCCGCCTTCGCCGTCAGACACGTTATACATGCCGGTCATAAGGATCATGAGGGCTGTCGCCGTACAGACAAAAAGTGTATCGATATACACCGAGAATGCCTGCACAAGCCCCTGTTTCGCCGGATGCGACACTTCAGCGGCACCCGCCGGATGGGCCCCTGTACCCTGACCTGCTTCGTTGGAATAAAGACCGCGTCTGACCCCGATGGCGATCATCGCACCGATAATACCGGCATACTGTGCCTCGAGCCCGAATGCACTGCGGAAAATCAGACCAAGCAGCGGAAGCACTTCATCGATATTGATAAATACTATGATAACTGCAACTATAATGTAGATGATTGCCATTATCGGAACGACTGCAGTGGCGACGTTGGCGATGGACCTGATGCCGCCGAAAATTACAAGGCCGACGAAAACCACCATCATGACGCCGACCATCCATGAATCGACCGGAAAGGCATGGATGAATGAACTTGCCACCGAGTTGGATTGGATACTCGGCAGGAGAAGCCCTGTTGCAACGACCGTTACAAGGGCGAAAATTGCGGCATAGATCTTGCCGAATTTATTCCCGAACCCCTTTTCAATGTAGTATGCGGGACCTCCGCGATACTGGTTATCCTCATTCTGCTTGTAGATCTGGGCGAGAGTGGATTCGACGAACGCGCTCCCTGCGCCGATGAACGCAATCAGCCACATCCAGAAAACCGCCCCCGGCCCCCCTATGAAGATTGCTGTGGATACACCGACGATATTACCGGTTCCCACACGGCCCGCAAGCGATACTGCGATCGCCTGGAAACTTGAGATTCCGACAGGTGAGCGTTCACCCTGGAACATCAGGCGGATCATTTCCTTGAAGTGACGGATCTGGAAGAAGCGCATACGGATTGTAAAGTATGCCCCTACGATGATGAGCAGAATAACAAGCGCGTTACTCCACACCAGTCCCATCATGAAATCAACGATACTCTGCATATTTAATTTTCCCCTTTCCCCTTCGTCCCGAACATTCGGACAATATAATATTACTTCGAATGTCACCATTTGTCCACATATTTATGAAAGCGTTTTCTGTCGCATATATTTTCTTGCTGAATAAAAATTATGGTACACTGTAAACAACTTTAAATTAGTGAGAAGGAGAACGTGAGAATGACTAGAAAAGTTTGGTTCCAGACCGGTATCGCAATCATCATCACACTTTTGATCATCATGCTGACGATCAGGGTACAGGTGATTTTCGAACCGATCTTCACAATTATCGCAACCATATTCATCCCGCTTCTGATCGGCGGACTCCTGTATTACATTACAGAACCCATACAGCGCTTCCTCGAAAAGCGGAAGGCCGGGCGGATTACGAGCATATTTGCGATTTTCATCATCATACTGCTCGTCATTACGCTGCTTTCTATGATCATCGTTCCGATGGTCACCCAGCAGGTGCAGAACCTGGTGGCAAGGGCGCCGATGATCCAGAGGGAAATCCAGGAACTCTTCAATTACCTGCTGTCCCAGCGCGACAGGCTGCCTTTCAATCCGGATACGTACGTGCAGGATGCCCTGAACCAGGGGTCCGAGATGATCTCCAATCTGATGGGCAATGCGATCACGATCGTCTCCGGTACAGTAAGCGTGCTGCTCACGATCGTCCTGGTGCCGTTCTTCTACTTCTTCCTGTTGAAAGACCATGAGAAGTTCATTCCATCAATGACTTCTCCGTTCAAGGGGACGTTCAAGCAGTTCCTCACCGAACTGCTCAGTGACATCGACAACACGCTCCGGGCGTTCATCCAGGGTCAGATGCTGGTCAGCTCGATCCTGTGTGTCATTCTCTATATCGGCTACGCAATCGTCGGACTCGATTATGCGCTGCTGCTCGCAATCTTCGCACTGTTCATGAACCTGATACCATTCATCGGGCCGTGGATGGCATTCGTGCCTGCGGCACTCCTCGCAGTCATCCAGGATCCGATCATGCTTGTATGGGTATCACTGATCACCCTGATCGCGCAGCAGATCGAAAGTAACCTCATCACGCCGAACGTCATGGGTCAGACGCTCAAACTGCACCCGCTCACAGTCATTACAGTGGTGCTTGCAGCGGGGAACATCGCCGGATTCATCGGCATGCTGATCGCGATCCCGACATATGCAGTCACGAAAACGATCATCCAGAATATCTGGCGGTACCGCCGCAACATCGGCAAGACGATGTTCGCAGATGCGGGAGGACCGTCCTCCGAATAACAAAAATATCCGCAGCTCCCGAATCAGGGGGCTGCGGATTTTCTATTAGCCGATATCTCTCTGTTTGAAGAGTGCCGCACCCGCGATGCCAAGAGCAATCCCGATTGCAGTGATGGCGGCCCATGCAATCCAGTCCATCTCCTCAGCCGGCATTTCCGCCAGGAAATGGAACGGCGTCACGATGCGCCATGCATCATCAAGGCCGATGATGAGGCCCAGATAGTTGACGAAGAACGAATAGAGGTAATACACCCATATCAGCGTATGGAGTTTTTTTGAAATCCCTATCAGCAGCATGGAAAGTCCGGTGAACAGGACGACAGCGGCTGTGTAGTTCAGTGCAGTAAGCATATATTCACCGATTGTCACCCCGATATCCTCGACTCCGATGCTCGCAGCATACATACCAATGACAGCAAGCACAAGACCGAGCGCACCGGTGACGACGCCGAAAATGCCATGAGTGAGCAGCATACGCCCACGGCTGATATCCGCACTCACAAGCATTTCCAGCCTTTCGGATTTCTCCTCACGCAATATACGCGCTGACACCATCAATGCAGGGATGATGCCGACCACAGCCGTCACCATCATCAAAGTACTCAGAAACTGCAGAATCGGATCCATGCCCGACTCACTTTCCATTGCCTGAGCCAAAAACTGATTCTCATTGATGAAAGTATCCAGTTCACCGAAAATCGACCCGTATGACAGGCCGATCAGCAGCATCCCGGCCAGCCAGCTCGTAATCAGCACCTTCATCCCAGTCAGTTGCAGGCGGGGGTAAGAACCGATACGCCGTGTTTTATTCTTGAAGTCAAGCGTAATATAAGCATCATCCAGATCCCTTTTGGCAAATAAAAACCAAGCGAGCCAGGCGAACACGGCAATGATTAAGAACGGTGACAGCCAGACAAAGTCATTCACACCGAAGGGTTCTATCCGTGAGAGCCAGTGGTATGGGAAAATCACAGAATAGTCGGTATTGACGACATCAGTGATGGCCCGGCCCAGATAAAAGAGCAGCAGGAGTGAAAGTGCAATGCCGAATGACCAGTCGGAAGACGGCAGAAGCTGGGCGAGCACCAGTGTCACCATATAGAACAGGAGACCGAACAGCGCTGTGCCGAGTGCGTAGAGCATGCTGCCTTCCAGACCGAAGGATTCAATATCCATCACAACTAATCCGGTGAATATCACGGCACCGAGCGCAATATTCATCAGTATGCCGATCAAAAGCTGCGTGCCGAAAATATTGCTGCGCGTGATGCCTGTGCTGCTGACATATTCCAAAAGTCCCTGGTCTTCCATTTTGCGGCTTACTGCATTGGCAATCATGACGCCGAAAAGGCCGTGGACAATCGCCATGAACACGAGCATTTCATGGGAGAACATTACAGCAATGGTATACGTGCCTTCAGGTACCGGACCGACCATCGCAACCATGGCCGGATTGGCCAGTGTTTCCTTCAGGACTTCACGGTCAGCTGCTTCGCCGTAGAGGTTCGCGAACGCAGGAGGGACGATGAGCGTCAGTGCCGAGATGCCGATGATCCACATGAGTATGCGGAACCGCACATCCCGGAGTACTATCCCGAAAAATTGTTTCATGATTGATCACTCCGGTCTTCATAATAGCGCATGAAGATATCTTCCAGACGGGGCGGCCGTGTTTCCAGCTGCATGGGCTGGAGCGGGTGAAGCGCCTCAAGGAACTCAGGTGCCTTGTCGTTGTCCACAAGAATATGTGTGCTGTCATGATCTTGTGTGAATTCGTGGACAAAAGGCAGTGATTTCAATGTTTCCAAATCACCTTTGGCCTGTACAACATATTCGATCCGGGTGATATGGCGGAGATCCGCCAGTTGTCCCGTTTCGATAATCTGTCCGTCACGGATGATGGCAATTCTGTCCGCCAGTTTTTCTACTTCGGAGAGGATATGGCTGGACAGAAGGATGCTTTTACCTTCATTTTTGGCGCGTATGACTTCTTCATGGAATGAACGCTCCATCAAAGGATCGAGTCCCGTCGTCGGTTCATCGAAGATCAGCAGATCTGCATTTGAAAGGAATGCACTGATGAGCGCCACTTTCTGACGGTTCCCTTTGGAGTACGCCTTACATTTCTTTTTAGGATCCAGTCTGAACTTTTCTATCAGCTCATCTTTGCGGTCCGTATTTGTGTAGCCCCGCGTTTTCATGAAGAAATTGATCACTTCATCCCCTGTGAGATTCCCCCACAGGTTGACGTCGCCCGGGACATAGGTGAGTTTATTCTTGTAGTGCGGGTCTTTCGAAATGGGCTGATCGTCTACGAAAATCTCCCCGGAATCAGGTGTCAGTGCCCCGATGATCATGCGGATCGTTGTGGATTTTCCGGCACCATTCGGTCCGATGAATCCAAAAATCTCTCCTTTTTCTATATGAAAAGAGACTTCATGCGCAGCGATCGTATCACCGAAAGTTTTAGTCGTATTTTTCAGTTCGAGTATGCTCATTGATATTCCTCCTTATAATAAAGTTTGCGTAAAGCTGCAAGATAGTGGTCAAAATCCTCAAAATATTCATCAAAATGCTCGAAGTCCAGTCCTTCGGCTTTCATCATATGTTCCATTTCCTGGGTATAGCCGTTTATCGTCCATGACACGAGTTTTATGGCTGTCTGATGATCAATGTCATCGCGGAAGCGGTCCATGTCCAGATTGTCGAAAAGAATGCGCTGCCGATTTTCAAGGAAAGCCGCATTCCGTTCCTGCTGTACTTCATTTAGATCGTCAGAAAAATAAACGGATGTGATGAATTTCGAGATTTCTGGGTGCGCCTTGAAGTATACATATTTGATATGGGACAGCCGGGCACATCTTTCGATGAAACCTTCTTTCTTTGTCGTAATGTCATACAGCATATAGTTTTCGATATGGTCGAGGGCAAAATCAAGTGCATCGTCAAATATCGACTGCTTGTTGTCAAAATAATAGTAGAGCATCCCTTTGCTCATGCCCGCGCGCTTTACGATGCGGTTCGTCGAAGCCTTCTTGAAGCCGTGCTCACCGAATTCAGCCATTGCCGCGGCAAAGATTTCATACTGCCTCGAGCCATCCAGTGATTTGAACGCTTCTTTCATGGAATGTCCCCCTTTTACTCATGATTTGAATTCATATTGACCACCCTGGTCAATCCCATTCTATTCTCTTTGACCGGAGTGGTCAATAGCTTTTTTGAGATTTTACACGATATATCAATTGGACGTGATAAAACATGGGGAGTGATCATTTTGAATCCAATTGAATATTTGAAAAAACAGGGTTTCCGGGTGACGTCGGATCCGACCCGTTACAAAAGCGGCATCTGGGGCAAGCGGGATTATACCGTCGGCGGCTACAACTACGATACCTACTGCGGCGGCTATCACCGTGCGTACGATCTGGCAAAACAGCATCTCGCTCCGGTGCCGTCGGTGTGCGACGGAGAGGTCGTTGCGGGCACGTCGGCATACGGAAACTTCGGCGGCACAGTCGTCGTTGCGAACAAAACGCTCGGCATCCAGGTGATCTACGGACATCTTGCGCGCAATCTGCCGGTGAAAATCGGGAATAAAGTGCGGCAGGGCACAACGGTCGGACATCAGTCGAACACCAATTACGACAACGTGCATATGGCATCACACCTCCATATCCAGTTTCAGAAATACGGCTATCTTGCGAGCGAACGGGCATTTGTGTGCAACGGAATCAGCCCCCTTTCGATCGATATCGGAGGCGGATCTTTATTGAAACAGAAAACAAGTTATGAGGCGGCCTGGTTCTGGAAAGGGAAATTCAGGGCAGCGGCGAGAATAAAGAAGCGCTCGTTCCCGTCGCTGGGAGCAGGCGTTGAGGGGATTGCAGGAATAGGTGATGTATACAGTTTCGACAAACTTTATTACAATGACGGCCACTGGTGGATCCGGATACTGGATGGAAACACACGGCTGTTCATCGCCGCCGGTAAAAAGGAGACAGGCGTCACATTCAGGGCCGCCGCCTCCCGTGGAAAATTGTGGGGTGCCGTCACCCGACTCGACGTCAGCGGCGGAAAGGAAAAAGGGGAGAAAGCATTGTAGTCGCGCCGACGAAGGCCAGATGATGACGCATCCGGCCTTCGTCCGGGGTGACGACGTCCACAAGACACGGTATCCGGCCTTCGTCCGGGGTGACGATGTCCACAAGACACGGTATCCGGCCTTCGTCCGGGGTGACGATGTTCACAAGACACGGTATCCGGCCTTCGTCCGGGGTGACGACGTCCATATAAACAACAATCGATATATATTTCAATAAAATAACCGCTCGACCCAAAAATTTTACAGGGTCCAGCGGTTTTTATTTGCTAATGTCCCCCAAGATAGTCATCCATCTTGTAAAGGAGTTTGTTGATCTCGACCTGATTGACAGTCTCGACGATGAAATAGACGAAGATGGTGAATACGAAAATGCTGCCGAGAAGTAAAATATTGTTTTGGAATACGCTGATCAGGATGGCCGGAAGGAAAACGAACACCATGTAGAAAATCAGCATGACGAGTCGGTTTCCGTTGATGGAACGCTGGGCATCGCGGAGGTCGTCGCGGTATTTTTTGTTAACTGCTTCCAAATCGACTTCAGGTCCGTCATCATACACTTTCGTGATTGTGGGTTTCGCATCGTACTTGTTTTCTGTGTACCGTAGATCCATATGCTTATTGTCCCAGAACAAATACTTGAAAAAAGCCAAATAAACCACATCCCCTTCTTTAATTTTCTAAATATTATGATATCATTATATAATGAAAGTATGTTTTATTCAAAGGGGGATTATCATATGGCTAAAGAAGATCAGAAAGAGAAAAAGTTTTCCAGGCGTGATTTCCTGAAAACGACTGGTGTGGCAACCGGGGGGATCATTGGTGGATCCCTGCTTGGCGGCTCAGTCGGAATGAACCTCAATTCTGTCATGCCTGCACAGGAGGAGGAAACCTCGCAAACCGAAGAAACCGGCGGAGAAGAGACTGGCGGCAATGAAAATCCGGGCAGGATGTTCTTTCACAATGATGCCGATTTCGAAACGATTTCTCAGGCGATGGAAAGGATATTCCCCGAGGATGACCTCGGTCCGGGCGCCATCAAACTTGGCGTGCCCTATTTTCTCGACATGCAGCTCGCAGGTGCCTACGGAAACAACACCAAAGAGTATATGCAGGCGCCTTTCTACGAAGGCGAAACGACGCAGGGCTACCAGTCGCGCCTGACACGGGCTGAATTGTTTACGCTCGGCATCAAGGCGCTGAACACAGAGTCGCAGAATGATTTCGACAACGATTTCTCAAGTATCGAAGACGGGCAGAAGGATGAGATTCTGACGAAATTCCAGGATGGGGATGCAGATCTCGGCATCCCGAGAGCGGCAGGGAAGCCCGAGGATTTCTTCAGGCTGCTGCGTTCTGCGACGCTGCAGGGTGCATATGCAGATCCACTGTATCGTGGAAACCGGGGCATGGAAGGCTGGAAGATGAAGAACTTTCCGGGCCACCAGCATGCCTACATCCAGCAGATCGATACAGACAGCTTCCAGGAAATCGAACCACAATCACTTTACGGGGGGAAATAGCATATGGTGACAGAGTTGGATAAAGTAGACGTTGTAACTGTAGGAGTCGGCTGGACCGGCGGCATCATCGCTGCGGAAGCGGCGAAGGCCGGCCTCAATGTGATGGGGCTTGAACGCGGACATGAGCGCGGCACTGAGGATTATCAGAATGTCCACGATGAATATAAATATGCAATACGCTATGAACTGATGCAGAATATGTCGAAGGAGACCATTACCTTCAGGAATACGCGGGACCAGCGTGCGCTGCCGATGCGGGAGATGGGTTCTTTCCTTCTCGGCGACAACCTCGGCGGGGCGGGGACGCACTGGAACGGACAGACGTGGCGGTTCCTGCCGTATGATTTCGAAATCCGTTCGATGACCGAAGAGAAATACGGCGAAGAGAAACTGAAAGATGATGAAGGCTACCGCATCCAGAACTGGGGAATTACTTATGATGAACTGGAGCCGTACTTCGATAAATTTGAAAAGACCGCCGGCATTTCCGGCGAACCCAACCCGCTTGGCGGCGACCGCTCGGATGACTATCCGACACCGCCGATGATCAAGACGCGGTCTCTCAAGATGTTCGAAGAGGCCGCGAACAGCATGGGCTACAGCCCGATCATGATGCCTTCGGCCAACTTGAGCGAAGCATATGAAAATCCGGACGGCCAGTCGATCCAGGCATGCCAGTACTGTGCATTCTGTGAACGCTTCGGCTGTGAATACGGTGCGAAATCCTCGCCGGAAGTGACCGTTATCCCTGCAGCCAGGGAAACCGGCAATTTCGAAGTGCGCCCGCACTCAAACGTCGTCGAAGTCATGAAGGATGAAGATGATGACAGCAAAGTCACAGGCGTGCGCTTCATCGACACGCAGACAGGGGAAGAGTTCTTCCAGCCGGCGGATGTCGTCGTGCTCACGAGCTATTTATTCAACAACTACAAGCTGCTCAGAGTGTCCGAAATCGGCGAGCAGTACGATCCGGAGACGGAAGAGGGTACACTTGGCCGCAACTACTGCTACCAGATTTTCGGCGGTGCAGTCGGATTCTTCGACGAGCAGTTCAATACATTCATGGGAGCGGGCGCACTCGGTATGGCGTTTGACGACTTCAACGGCGATAACTATGACCATTCCGACCTCGACTTCCTCCACGGCGGCAACATGGCGATCACCCAGACCGGTGCACGCCCGATCGCGACCAACACAACGCGCGAGGGGACGCCGTCATGGGGCGCCGAGTTCAAAAAGGAGTCGATCGAGAATTATACACGCACGCTCCGGGTCCAGGCCCAGTGTGCAACTTTGCCGCATAAAAATAACTATCTCGATCTCGATGAGGAGTACACGGATGCATACGATATCCCGCTCGTCCAGCTGACATACAACTTCACAGATCAGGACAGGAGTGTCCAGAAGTATACAATCGACCGTGCAGCGGAAGTGATGGAGGAAATGGGCGCGAATGAAATCAAGAAGGACACCGTGGTCGAGGACTACGACATCGTGCCTTACCAGTCCACACACAACACCGGCGGCACCGTCATGGGCGATGATCCGGAGAAAAGCGTCGTGAACAATTATCTGCAGCACTGGGACCGCGACAATCTTTTCGTTGTCGGCGCTGGAAATTTCGCGCATAATGGAGGATATAACCCGACAGCAACAGTAGGGGCGCTTGCCTACAGATGTGCAGAAGGCGTCATCGAGTATGCGGAGGACAACAGGCGCCTCGAATAGGAACAGGTGATTTAAATGGATCCATATGAGGATTTGAGCATCAGTCCGGTGCATAAGCGTACGAAGGAAAATGATAATGGGAATAAAAACCCGTCAGCCGGTGGAGCGGGCGGCGACCCGGGTGGTCCGGGGAAGCCGGAAAAATGGGAGGAAGAGGATCCGTTCGAGCCTCTGACAGAGCAGCTTGAAGCGCTGCGCAGCCTCCTTATAAAATCCGCAGTCACGCTGGCACTGTGGTTCGTCGTCATTTTCTTCACAGTGGAATGGTGGTTCCCGTTTGTGTCAAAAGGATATGAAATCGTGATGATGGGGCCGTTTGAAGTGATCCGGTTCTATGTAAGGACCGCGGCTGCGATCGCTCTGGGTGTCTCCATTCCGTTCATCTTGTACTATTTATGGCAGTATGTCCGGAAGGTGACGGGCCTCGGGGGCATGAAAGTCAACATCAAGATGCTCAGGGGATCGGTGCCGATGATGATTGGCCTGTTCCTAGGCGGGCTTGCCTTCGGATATTTCGTCGTCCATCCGATCAGTTATTTCTTTTTGATGCAGATGGGTGAACAGAACTTCGATGTGCTGGTGACGGCGGACGAATATATGTCTTTCCTTCTGATGTCGACAATACCGATGGGGCTGATATTCCAGCTGCCGATGGTCGTTTTATTCCTGAACCATATCGAGCTCCTGGATTCGGCGCTGATGATCAAATTCAGGAAATATTCCTATTTTGGACTCATGGTGCTCACGGCATTGATTGCGCCGCCGGACTTGTTTACGCACATCATCATCCTCTCACCGATGATCGTCTTATATGAATTCAGCATCATACTTGTAAAAAGAAAAGAAAAAAGAGAGGCACGGAAAGAGGGCCGGGAGTAGATTCCGGCCTTCTTTTTGTTATAGTAGTGTCTAGAGGGACAGTAGGAGGAAAACTTATGCAAAAAGTGAAGAAAGCAGTCATTCCGGCAGCCGGGCTCGGCACCCGTTTCCTGCCTGCAACAAAAGCGATGCCGAAGGAAATGCTGCCGATCCTGGACAAGCCGACAATCCAGTATATCGTCGAAGAAGCGGTGGCGGCGGGCATCGAGGATATCATCATCGTGACCGGCAAGCATAAACGGGCGATCGAGGATCATTTCGACCAGTCGATGGAACTCGAGACTATCCTTGAGAATAAAGGGAAGCATGACCTGCTTGAAAAAGTCGAGCATGCGACAGGCCTCGCTAATATATTCTACGTCAGACAGAAGAAGCCGAAAGGTCTGGGGCACGCGATACATACAGCCAGACAGTTCATCGGCGAAGAACCGTTCGCAGTGCTGCTCGGCGATGACATCGTCGATAACGAGGGCGGCACACCGGCCATCGGCCAGCTGATCGAGCATTATGAGAAGCATCAGAGCTCGGTCATCGGTGTGAAAACTGTTCCGGAAAAAGACGTTTCAAGGTATGGAATCGTCGAGTACGACAGCCATGAAGGCAACTGTTACCATCTGAACACCATGTATGAAAAACCGGATCCGGGTATGACGGACTCAAGGCTTGCAATCATGGGCCGCTACGTCCTGACACCGTCGGTATTCGACCACCTGGAAAAAGGCGAGATCGGTGCCGGCGGCGAAATCCAGCTCACCGACGCCATCCGTGCAATCGGTGACAGCGGCGAAGACGTCTATGCCGTCGATTTCGAAGGCCGCCGCCATGACGTCGGTGCCAAGCGCGGCTTCGTGAAGACGACGATCGAATATGCGCTCAAATCCGATATGAAAGAAGAGCTGCTCGATTTCATGGAAGAGATGACGAAGAAGCACCGGGGCTAGTGCTGGTTTTATTCCAATTTTCTTTTGACGTGAACCAACAGCACCTCCTGGAAAAAAAGCTGCCGTCTTTTCAGTTTATCGGGGTCTGCCTTTCCCGCCAAAAGTTTTCTCGGCATAAAAGAATTTAAGAATTATTACACCTCCTGTTATTGATATATAAGGGTTTATGTGCTGGTGGTTTCTTTTTACAACATTATGTAAAATCAAATCGGCACTTTTCCCCTATATATAGTAAAGGAGGTTTTTTAATGTTTTTGAACAACAGGGAAAAACCAAGGGAACTTCTGTACTATGAAGTGCTGTCCCGGCGTGCTGATCTGACCCGCGATGAGCAGTGGCGCATGCGGAATCTCGCGAGAGGTTTCGCCGGTGAGGCCGAGTATGACAGACTATTCGATGCCGCGGGCCACGGGCGTTTATTAATATACAGAGATCTGTGGATGAAGATTGATAAAGCGGTGCTGCAGGTGGACAGTCTGATTGTGACGGATGATACGCTGATCGTGAATGAAATCAAGAATTACAGCGGAAATTATTTATATAGAGACGGCCGGTGGTTCCAAAACGGCAGGCCGGGCGGCGAGGATCCGTTGGCGCAGGTGTCCCGCACCGCCGGTAAGCTGGTGAGGATGGCCTTCCATCTTCCGTACCGGGTGGCGGTGGAAAAGAAGGTTGTTTTCGTAAATCCGAATCTTGATTTGGAGGTCGGTTCCGACGATGCCGCACAGTTTGCAGTGGGGCGTCCAAAACTGATGCGTTACTTTTCGGACCTCAATCAGATGTACGCGGGAGCTGCAGCTTATAAAAATGCGAATGCACTGCGGAAGTTCTTCATCGACGATCCGATGCCGCTGCCGGTGACGGATGTCCGCCGGCTTAGGGCGGGGAATTATTGTTACGGGTGCGGGAGTTATGAGCTGGAGCATTCGAGATATACAGCAATCTGCAGTCAATGTAATTATGAGGAAACACTGGAAAGGCTTGTGGTGAGGGCTTTAATTGATTTCACTATACTGTTTCCCAAAGAAAAAATGACCAAAGCGAAGATGATTTCATTTACTGACAACCAAATTCATGAAAAACTGCTGAGAAAAGCACTTGTTAAATACTGCAGTAAAACAGGAAGCAGCAGGTCTACATCTTATATTGTGAAAAATCGGGATCTGCACCAATTATTAAAAAATAATGGCTACTCATCAAAATATGAAAAGGATATCGTTTTTAAATTAGGTGAAAATGCTGTTGGCGGGTCTTTTTAAACATATTGGGCAGTTTGCCGGACGTCGGAATTTCCGCGAAGTACAGCAACGTCATTTGCCGGACGTCGGAACAACTGCGAAGTACAGCAACGTCGTTTCCTGGACGTCGGGACATGTGCGACGTCCACATAATCGCAAAACACACAAAACCCCCTGCAAATTTTGCAGGGGGTACACTTTTTATTTTGCGGCTTTCGCAGCCTTCTCTTTTTTCGCAGCTTTCTTCGCCGCACGCCGCTCACGGATCATGACGATGTAGATGCTGATTTCATACAGCACAATCATCGGGCTGACTGTTATCAGATGAGTGAAGAAATCGGGCGGTGCAATCAGTGCGGTGACCACCAGCAGTCCGAAGTATACATATTTCCTCACTTTTTTCATGAGCTGGGCGTCGAGCAGCTCGATGTGATGCAGGAACAGCACGATGACGGGCAGCTGGAATATGAGTCCCATCGGCATCGTCGATATGAGCAGGAAGGCCATGTATTCGTCCGCCGTCACCAGCACCTCGAAGTTCTGTTCGCCCATCTGGATCAGGAAGTAGTAGCTGATCGGGTGGACGACGAAATAGCCGAATGACAATCCGCCGAGGAATAAAATGAACATCAGCGGGAAATAGGCTTTTAAAAACTGCGTCTCTTTTTCAACGAGGCCCGGCCGCATGAACTGCCAGAGGAAGCGGCAGATGAACGGCAGGCTGAGACCAATGCCGAGGGCGCCGGCTGTCCGTATGTAGAACCGGATGACTTCGAACGGTCCCCGCACGATCAGATCATGTCCCTTCGATAGATAGGGGAACCAGTACTGGATGGTCAGAAATATAAGCAGAAAGAAAAACACAAATACGACTGCCGACTTGATCAGCATGCCGCGCAGATCATCCAGGTGTTCAACCAGCGTGGCGTCCGGATCGTCCACAGTGACCCTGCTCCGCTCTTTCGTCTCTTCATAGCCGTCATCGCTGATGGCTTTTATCGTCTCTTTCCTATCATGTCCATTGTCATTTTCATTCGATGCCATTACGTTCACCTTCTTTATCCGTTAAGTTAGCAAAAAGGCATATACGAAAATCTTACGTATATGCCTCACTATACACTATTCCATTTTACTAAATAAAGTTAAGCCTCTACAAGGGGCCGTTATCATCGAGATATCTTTCAATGCCTTCTGCTGCACGGTAGGAGAGTGCACCCACGGTGCCCGTCGGGTTATAGCCGCCGTTGTGCGGGAAGTTCGATCCGCCAATGACGAAAACGTTATCCTCGTCCCACATCTGCAGATAGTTGTTCACAACACTCGTCTCGGGATCCGCACCCATGATGGTACCGCCGACGATGTGATCATTGTGCGCCGGAAGGATGTCGAAATGTTCGCCTAGCGTGGAACGTGTTTTGGCCACCGGATTCATCTGATCGATGACCTCTTCGATGCGGTCTGCGATGAATTCATGCACATTCCTGTCATGATCTGTAATATCATACGTCAGACGCAGAAGCGGCCGGCCGTATTCATCCTTGTAAGTAGGGTCGAGGGACAGGTAGTTGTTCACATACGGCAGTGTGATCATCTGAGCCCATGCACCTGCTGAGCGGTTGTATGCCTTGATGGATTCTGCCTTGAATTCCGCCCCCCAGTTCTTGACGCCGTCAGGGACCGCGTTTTCCAGTATCGGGCGTTTACCCTGCTGCTTCATGGAAATCGAACCGCCGTGGATGAAGTCATGGTCCGTATGGTCGAAATTATCATTGTTGTAGTCATCGATCGTCACGCCGAGTGCACCGGCACCCATTGACATGTTGTACTCCTTATCAAAGAAGCCTGTAACGGACGGCGTGATGTGAAGGCAGTAGTTCTTGCCGACAGATCCTTCTCCGGTTTCCGGGTCATATGCCGTACCGAGGTCGGAGTGAAGGAGCAGTTTCGTGTTGTTCGTCGTATGGCTCGTGATGACGACAACATCCGCCGGCTGGATGTATTCCTTATGCGTGGCCGTATCCACATACAGCACACCGGTCACCCTGCCGCCTTCTTTGATGATCTCAACGACATTGGCACCGGTCTTTATTTCAAAGTTGCCTGTCTCTTTGGCAGTAGGGATCGTCGTGACAATCGGTGAAGCCTTCGCGCCCCATTCACAGCCGAACTTCTCACAGAAACCGCAGTACTGGCACGCAGCGAGCGTCTGTCCGTCGGGATTCGTGTATTCCTCGGACAGGTTGCCGGACGGCGTTCTGAACGGTGTTGCACCCGCCGCCTCACAGGCTGCCTTGAAGTCGGATAATAAAGGCGTCATCTTCATCGGTGGAGTGGGGTACGGTATTTTGCGTTCCGGTCCCATCGGGTTCTGTTCACCGCTGACCCCTGTCGTCTGTTCATACTTTTCATAGTAGGGTTCCAGTTCCTCGTATGTAATGCCCCAATCCTGGATCAGGTAGTCATCCGACAGTTTATCTTCCCCATACTTTTCATCGGTCATGGATTTTATTTCAAAATCATATGGATTGTAGCGCCATGTGTCACCATTCCAGTGGACACCGCCGCCGCCGACATCCGTACCGATCAGGAATGCTCCGAAGCGGCGCATCGGAAGTGCTTCCTCATCCAGTGTATTGCGGTAGGTGATGGTCTCTTTGGAGAGATCCTGCATCATCTCATGGCCGACCACATATCTGTATTCATCGTGGGCGGTCAGGTAATCCTCAGTCGTCTTCTCCTGTCCGCGCTCAAGGCCCAGTACATCTTTGCCCGCTTTGGCAAGCTCAGCCGCAACAATGCTGCCGGCCCAGCCGAGTCCGACAACGACGACTTCTCTTTTATCCAGCGTTTCAGCCATTCATTCGTCCTCCAGTCAATTTTAGTGTGAGATATGTGAAGAAAGGGGTTGCTGCTCTTTGTCGATGAATTCTTCGCTCTCGATTTCGTTTGCATAGCTCATGTAGGCACCCGGGAATTTCTTCATTTCCCAGCCCTTCATGTCGATGTTGCCGCGATACAGCGGGTCTGCATAGGCACCGGACAGTGTGACAAGTCGGAGTTCTTCGAAGAAGTCGCTCGCCTTGAGCCCCGGAATTTCGATTTCATCCTGCTCTATCTGGGTCAGTATATCATCCTGCTGCCCTCCGTCGAGCTCAGGGAACGTTGCATCGAACTGTTCCTGTGCCTGTTCGTTCATCACGCGGATGCCCTCGGAGAATATGTCCATGCGGAGCATCGCATACTGCGGCCCCTGGAAGTCTGTGCCTTCCTTGAAAGGTCCCTTCATATACTCCCGGCTGTTCGAACCGTACCCGGCGGAAAGTTCATGGTCGATGAACCATGCCACGCCGAGTGTTTTGGCACCGGGACCGTTGTCATCCTCAGGGAATATGCGTTCAGCCGCCGCTTCAATCGTCGCAAAGTCCTCCTGCCTCTGGAAGAATTTATATGCTCGTGTATAGTCCGGTGATTCAGCCGCCTGTTCGCCGCCTTCAGATTGCTGGCCTTCGGTGTCTGTTGCGGCCTGCTCCGGTGCTGCCGGATCTTCTTTCAGCAGGGAGCCCAAATATGTCCCGGCAACAAGTGTACCCGTAGCCACACCCGACATCTTCAGGAAATTCCTTCTGGAAAATGATTTTTCCGTTTCATTGTTAGACATATCTTCACCTCTTTAAAATATTGAAATTTTGTGTCATAATAAAGTTGGATACTAAACTAATAATAAATCAATATACTTTTGTAAGCAAGGAGAGAACGAGATGAGAGTGCCGTTGACAAAGATCTCCCGTTATCTTTTCAAGCCGAATCCGAATGTCGACATCAGATATCTGGAAAATGATATTGACGGCCGGATAAAAACCACGGAATTCCTGACGAGGGACGCTGCGGAAGGACTTGATGAGGCCGGCCGTGAGAAGCACCAGGAGTTCATAAGGGACATCGACGAAGAGGTCCAAAAGCAGATGAGACAGGCGAGCTTCTACCGCTATTTCAGCATCGCAGTGATCCTCCTACTGCTGATCCTGCCGACCGTCATACTCGGTTTCTTCGGTGCAGGCAACCTGACGATCATCGTTGGCATCTACTATGCATTCTTCACATACCTGATTGTCGAAGGCTACATCCAGGCCAACCGGAATTATTTCGAAGACCAGCTTTACGCCAAGTTCCAAAAAGAATATTTATAAAAATAAAACCACTTTCCTGCATAACACGGGGAAGTGGTTTTTTGAAAGCTTACATGAAACAGGTATATCACACTGAAAATACCGACAAAAAAACCGGAGCCCCTTCAAAAAAGGATTCCGGTTTCCGCATTTCCACGGCTATTCCGCAGCACTCCGCCATCTCAGTCCGAACAGCACGGCGTAATAGACAAACAGCAGCACGAAGATCAGTCCGCTTGCGAGCAGTGTGGCGTCGACGGTGCCGAACAGGTCGGCCGTCAGTCCGCCGAGCGCCGGGCCGATCATCGCACCGATGCCCTGCACGGAACTGATGACGCCCCATGATTCGGCGCTCTTGTCCTGCATGATCGTGCCGGCGAGATATTTATTCCAAGCAGGCAGCATGATGCCGTAGGACAGCCCGATGAAGCTCGCGATCGCAAAGATCAGCCAGATCGTCTCAAGCGTCGAAAACCACATGATGCCGACGGCATATATCAGGAATCCGCCGCAGATCACAGCAAACGTCAGCCGCACCGAATTGGTGTCGAGCGCCCGGCTCAGCACGGTCATGCTGAAGCCGACCAGGCCGAACACGATGAGGATGAAGAACGTGTACTGGAAATAGTTCAGCGACAATTCAGAAGTGATGTATGTCGGCAGCACAGGCAGCAGCATGCCGACGCCGAGACCCTGCAGCATGATGCCCGGCATGTTTTTCGCATGGTGTTTCAGGATGAACCACGTATCACGGAGCGGCAGACGCTTCTTCCGGCCGCTTCTGTCACGGCGTTTCGAAGATGAGCCGCTATCTTCCGGATCGACGCTGTACACATCATTGCCGACTTTCGCACCCACCGTGTCATCGGCGACCGCCTCCACGACTTCCTTCCGGTTGCCCGGCAGCACGAGGAAGACGAGCAGATTGACGACGAACACGCCGGCCATCGAGAACACCGCTTCTTCCGCGAATATGCCGATCAGGAAGTTCATCGTCACCATCCCGGCGCCGAGCCCGGTCAGCCACGAGAAGAACACGAGACCCATATCGCGCCCGCGGCTCTTCTCCTCGACATTGGACAGTGCCATGATCCATATCGGACAGACGCTGATGCCGAGCAGGCACGCTGCAGCGAGCAGCGTCCAGAAACTCTGGTCGAAGCCGACCGCAACCATTGCGCCGATGCCGATGAAATAGCTCAGCAGCATCGTCCAGACCTCACCGATCTTCCGTATCAGGAAACCGAGCCAGACGTTCGTGACCGAATCGAGCACATAGTGCATCGTGATCACGATCGAGCTCAGTCCGATCGAAATCAGCCCGATCGTCGGCAGGGCGGGCAGATAGCTCAGAATGAACATCCCCCGCACCATCTCGGTCAGGAATAATATTAAAGCGAGTTTCCAAAATCTTTTTTTCTTCAAGTCATTTTTCATCATTTTCACCTTCGTCAATCAGAATTGACACCCCAATCAGATCATGTATAACAATACTTTCCATAAACCGCATCTGTCAATTATCTCTGTCAAACACACCATTAATATTGTATAATATAAAAGTTGAAAGGTGGCAGGAAACATGAATTCGAAGACGCTGATTTCTTTACTGAAAATAAAAACCGCATATGGCGAATTTCCGGACACTGTGACGAACATTACGACGGACTCGCGGGAAGCGGATGCCCGTTCCGTTTTCGTTGCACTGCGCGGACACCAGGTCGACGGATACAACTTCATCCCGAAAGCAGTCGAAGCCGGATGCCGCTTCATCGTGACGGACCGCTACATCGGCCTGCCTGAAGATGCAGGACTGCTCATCGTCAAAGATCCGTCCAAAGTGGCGGCGCTTTTTGCCGAGTACATCTTCGGCTTCCCGCACGAGAGCCAGACGATGATCGGCGTGACGGGCACGAACGGCAAGACGACCGTGGCGACGATGATCCACAACCTGAGCCGCTCGCTCGGCAAGAACAGCGCGTACCTCGGGACGAACGGATTCATGATCAATGAAGACCGCTACGACAGCATCAATACGACGCCGGAAACGACGAAGCTGCACAAGCGCTTAAAAGAAGCCAACGACGCAGAGACGGAAGTCTTCACGATGGAAGTCTCATCGCATGCACTGAAGCTCGGCCGGACGTTCGGCATCGATTACGACATCACCATCTTCACGAACCTTACCCAGGATCACCTGGACTTCCATAACACCATGGATGAGTACGGCTACGTGAAAGGGCTGCTGTTCTCCCAGATGGGGCAGAACGTGCGCGACCGTAAATACATCATAGTGAACAACGACGACCCGTGGTCGGAACGCTACAGCGCCATGACGCCGCATGAAGTCATCTCCTACGGCATGGACAGCGGGGCGGACTTCTGGCCGTCGGACATCGAAGGGACGCTCGAAGGGTTCAACTTTACACTCAATACCCCGGACGGGCCGTTCCATATCAATTCGCCGTTCATCGGCTACTTCAACATCCAGAACCTGATGTGTGCCGTCATCAGCGAATGGCTGCAGGGCTATAAGCTCGCCCGCATCGCGGGGGCGGTCGCCCATATGGAACCGGTCGAGGGCCGGCTTGAAGTGCTCGATCCGGAACTGCCGGTCGACATCGTCATCGATTTCGCCCATACACCGGACGCGCTGGATAAAATCATCGACACGATAGAACCCTTCGTCACCGGCCGCCTGATCTTCCTTGTCGGCATGACGGGGGAGCGGGACATGACGAAAGCAAAAGAGATGGGACAGATCTCAACCCGCGCCGACTATGCGATATTCACACCGGACAATCCGGCCAACGATGACCCGGAAATGCTGGTCAAAGCGCTTGAAGCAGGCGCGGTGCACGAGAACTACCGTTCCTTCACCGACCGGGAGGCGGGCATCCGGCACGCCGTGGAAATCTCCGCACCCGGAGACACGATCGTGCTGGCTTGCAAGGGCCGCGAACCGTACCAAATCATGGAAGATTACGTTAAAGTGCCGCACCGCGATGACCTGATAGCACTGGACGCCGCGTACCGCAGATACAGGAGCGATGAATATGCAGCAGACGAAGATTGACATCGGCGGCGCGACCGCACCCGCCTATATATACGACAATGATAAAGAGACATACATCATCAGCATACCGTACATCAATTTCAGCCTGGAACTGAGCCAGGCACTGCCGCGTGAAGACGCCGAGGACGAAATCATCGCACATCTCTTCCATATGATGGACGAGGACGAGTGCGCCGAAATCGCCGGCACGCTCATGGACGCAGCAGACAAACAGTAAGGAGATTTTTATGAATTTGACACAGGAAATAGAAAAAAGGAAGACGTTTGCCATCATCTCCCACCCGGATGCCGGGAAGACGACGCTCACGGAGAAGCTCCTCCTGTTCGGCGGCGCCATCCGCGAAGCGGGGACCGTGAAGGGCAAGAAATCGAACAAGTTCGCAACTTCCGACTGGATGAAAGTCGAGCAGGAACGCGGCATCAGTGTGACAAGTTCCGTCATGCAGTTTGATTTCGACGGCTACAAGATCAACATCCTCGATACCCCGGGGCACGAGGACTTCTCGGAGGATACATACCGTACACTCATGGCGGTGGACTCCGCCGTCATGGTCATCGATGCGGCCAAGGGAATCGAGCCCCAGACGCTCAAGCTCTTCAAAGTATGTAAAATGCGCGGTATCCCGATCTTCACGTTCATCAACAAGCTCGACCGCATGGGCAAAGAGCCGTTCGAACTGCTTGAGGAGATCGAATCGACACTCGAGATCGAAACGTATCCGATGACATGGCCGGTCGGAATGGGCCAGAGCTTCTTCGGCATCATCAACCGCAAGGATCGTACCATCAACCCGTACAGGGAGGAAGAAAAGCTCCAGTTGACGGATGACTACGGACTAAAAGAAAATCATCCGATCGAAGCGGATGAAGCATTCCAGACAGCAGTGGAGGAATTCATGCTGGTTGAGGAAGCGGGCGACGACTTCGATAAGGAGAAAATCTCGACAGGGGACCTGACACCGGTCTTCTTCGGTTCCGCACTCTCCACGTTCGGCATCGAGGAATTCCTCGGTACGTATGTCGACTTCGCACCGATGCCGACGTCAAGGCAGACGAAGGAGGATACTGAAATCGAACCGCTGGATGATGCATTCACCGGCTTCATCTTCAAGATCCAGGCCAACATGGACCCGCGCCACCGCGACAGGCTCGCATTCATGCGCATCGTGTCCGGGAAATTCACGCGCGGCATGGACGCCACACTCGCGCGGACCGGCAGGAAGTCGAAAGTGTCGAGAGCCACGATGTTCATGGCCGACGACACCGAAACGGTGAACGAAGCCTACGCGGGCGACATCATCGGCCTCTATGATACGGGCACCTACCAGATCGGCGATACGCTGTACGGCCCGGGTGCCAAAAAGGTCGAGTTCGAGGCACTGCCGCAGTTCACGCCGGAACTGTTCATGAAAGTGTCAGCCAAGAACGTCATGAAGCAGAAGCACTTCTACAAGGGCATCGAACAGCTCGTGCAGGAAGGGACCATCCAGTACTACAAGACGATGCATACGAATCAGCCGATACTGGGCGCGGTCGGACAGCTCCAGTTCGAGGTGTTCGAACACCGCATGAAGAACGAGTACAACACGGACGTCATCATGGAGCCGGTCGGCAAGAAGATCGCCCGCTGGGTCGAAAACGAGGAAGACATCAGGGAATCGATGAATTCGCCTCGGTCCAACCTGGTGCTCGACCGCTACGACCGGAAGGTATTTTTATTCGAAAATGAATTCGCCACACGGTGGTTCACGGACAAATATCCTGAAATAAAATTATACAGCATGCTGTAGTGAATTCACTTTACTTTTATGGGCGTTTGCTTTATATTAAATGATGACTTATGAAAGTGACAAAAATAAGCACAGCACCTTTCCCGGCAGCGGACGGAAACCACGGGTTTTCAAAACCTGCCATCGGAGAAGGGGAGTAACGGATGGGGCGACCCATCAATGCATCGTCATTACGGAGAAATCCCGGTGCATTGAGCAATGTTGATGCATTGTATCGTGAGACCTTGGCCGAATCTGCACGCAGACGTGCGCGGATTCCGGCTCCGGGTCTCTTTTTTGTTGCAGTCAATAATTTTTCAGGAGGAATTTTTATGGATTTTGCAGTATTACTCGAGTATTCATGGGTACTTATCGTTCTTATCGTGCTCGAAGGCCTGCTCGCGGCGGACAACGCTGTCGTCCTTGCAGTGATGGTCAAGCACCTGGATCCGGAAAAGCGTAAAAAGGCGCTCTTCTACGGACTTTTCGGTGCGTTCGTATTCCGTATGATCGCAATTCTTTTACTTGTCTTTCTCGTACAGTGGTGGTGGATGCAGGCACTCGGTGCACTGTACCTCTTCTACGTATCAATATCGCATCTCGTCAAGATAAAACAGGGGCAGACCGATCAGGAAGAACTGGAGGAAGTTGCGCAGAAGCAAAAAGGCAGCGGCTTCTGGATGACAGTGTTCAAAGTCGAACTCGCCGACATCGCGTTTGCGATCGACTCCATCCTGGCAGCCGCGGCAATCGCGCTTGCACTGCCTGAAATCGGCGGCGACATCTTCGGCGTCAATGCCGGACAGTATACGGTCATGCTCATCGGCGGTCTGATCGGTGTCATCATCATGAGGTTCTTTGCGACATGGTTCGTCGAGATCCTCCAGAAAAAACCGGGCCTCGAGATAGCGGCATTCGTCATTGTCGGGTGGGTCGGCGTAAAACTGGCAGTGCTTACACTGGCGCATGATCAGATTGGCATCCTCCCGCATGACTTCCCGCATTCCACAACATGGAAGCTCATCTTCTGGGCAGTCATGATCATCATCATCGCTGTCGGCTGGTTCTCAAGCAAGAATGACGACGGTGGCGGCAAAACAGTGGAAAGCAACTATTAAAGCCTTTATAATGTAACTTAAGTTCATTTTTTTGACAGGAGGCGTCGCACTTGGAAAGAGGAGAGAAACACATTATTCCGAGAGAACAGTATCGCCGCAAACGCAGAGTGTTTTCAGAAGAAGATAGCCGTCCGGCGGACGGAAGGGAATTCGGACCGGATGAATCCCCCCGGGAGCAGGCGCGCCGCCAGCAGGAAGCAGAGCGCATGCGTGAATCCCAGAGCGGCCCCGAAGCCCGCAGGAATGGTAACGGGAATGAAGACCGTACAGCCGGAGACAGCGCATCTGCCGGCAGTTCCGGAAGGCCCGGAGATGACGATCTGAACCCGCCGCTCGGCACCGGCAATGCACGCGGTGACAACCCGGACGGGCGTGGGAGCGCTATTCCGGAGGAGGATCCGAATCTGGAGCCATATACCGATCCGGACTTGAACCCGAACCAGAATCCGCAGCCGAACCCGGATGCGGGTCCTGACCGGGAACCCGGCACGGATCCTGCAAAGAACGCGAGTCCGACCCCCGACCCGAATCGGCCGACCCAGGAGCAGAAGGGCGAAGCTGATCCCGATCGTGACTACGGTCCGGGGGAGAGCGGCTACGAAGACCGCTCCGCACCGGCCGGCGGCGTTGGTGTGATACCGGCGGGCAACGACGGCGGGGACAATATCGGCCCGAACGAGCCGGACCGCACCCAGAGAGACGGCGACGGCAATCCGCCGGGGAATGACGGAAAAGGCTCAGGCGGCGGACGACGCAAAGGCTGCCTCGGTGCACTGCTGCTTCCGCTCATCATGGGGGCGCTCGGCGCCCTCGCTGTAATCCTTTTATTCAACTTCTTCGGTGACGGGGGCGAAGACGGCGGCACCGGCATCCAGGAAGGCGAGCAGACGGCCGTCGAATCTGACCAGGAGGCAATGTCGGATCAGGCCCGCGAAGAGATCGACAACATCAAGGAGCAGATCCAGGAAGACAGCGGCAACACTGAAAAAGAAGTGACGGATACGACTGCTGCCATCCAGAAGGCGAAGCAGTCCGTAGTTTCGGTCATCAATCTGCAGAAGGCCGGCCAGTTCATGCCGGGGATGACGGAAAATTCGGAAGCAGAACCGGAGGAAGCGGGCACAGGCTCGGGTGTCATCTACAAACTGACGGATGACAAGGCATACATCGTCACGAACAACCACGTTGTGGAAGGTGCCGAAGAGCTCCAGGTCAACCTGGAATCCGGTGAACAGCTTTCCGCGTCAATCGTCGGCGCTGACGTATGGACCGATCTTGCGGTGCTTGAAGTCGACCGCGGTGAGATCGACAGCGCGATCGAGTTTGCCAACAGCGATGAACTGCTCGTCGGCGAAACTGCCATCGCAATCGGTTCACCGCTCGGAGAAGCGTTCTCCGGCTCCGTATCCCGCGGCATCGTTTCCGGCCTTGACCGCAGCGTGCCTGTCGATATCGACGGCGACGGCAACTATGACTGGGAAGCCAACGTTATCCAGACCGACGCGGCGATCAACCCGGGTAACTCCGGCGGTGCACTCGTCAACGCCAGCGGCAACCTGATCGGCATCAACTCGATGAAGATCAGCATGCCGACCGTTGAAGGCATCGGATTCGCGATCCCGTCCAACGAAGTCAAGGAGATCGTGACGCAGCTCGAGGAGAACGGCGAAGTCACACGCCCTTATCTCGGCATCCAGCTGCAGGACCTGTACACGGTGCCGGCTGAAATACTGGTCGGTGAGATGAACCTCCCTGAAGACGTCACAGAAGGCGTCATCGTGAGCAACGTCCAGGAAGGCACACCGGCGGCAGACGCCGGACTCCAGCAGTATGACGTCATCGTGAGCCTAGACGGCGAAGCGATACCGAACATGCTGGAACTCCGTAAATACCTGTACTATGAAAAGGAAAAAGGCGAAGAAATGACGATAGAGTACTACAGAAACGGTGAACTCCAGGAGACGACAGTCACTCTGGAGTAAGCTTTCAGACCGGCCGGGAGGCCGGTTTTTTCTTTTGTTGAAGAAAATCCGGGTATCCGCGCGAAAACGGGTATGGATGTAATTAGCGGGATGTCCAGGTTCTCTTCAAAATTGGGATGTTTTTTGAAATTATTTTTTGTATACTGGATGTAATCGAAAGAAGGTGCATCGATGCTTAAATGGTTTAAAGAGTTTTTCTACAAGATGAGTCCCCAGCGATGGATATTCGTCTACTACCTGCTGGCTCTGTTCATCGCCACGATATTTTTAAGTTTTCCTCTATTCTACCGTGGTATAAAAGACATCCAGCTGATCGACACAGTATTCGTGGCCGCCTCGGCATTATCCGTGACAGGGCTCACTCCGGTGAGCATTTCGGAAACATTCAACGGCGGCGGATACATCGTGATCATGCTGATCATGAACCTCGGCGGCATCGGCATCATGGCGCTCGGCACACTCATCTGGGTGTTCTTCGGCCGCCGCATTGGTCTCCGTGAACGCATGCAGATCATGGTCGACAACAACCAGGTAAAGATGGCCGGCGCCGTCAAACTGGTCGTGGAAATATTCAAGACACTGATTTTCATCGAGGTCGTCGGCGCATTCATATATGTCATCTATTTCATGAATATTTCCGGCGACATCGGCTATTCACTCATGACGGGAATCTTCCTGTCCGTTTCCGCCACGACCAATGCCGGTATGGCACTGTTCGATAATTCATTGATAGAATATACGGAAAGCTATTTTCTGCAGTTCGTCGTCATGCTGCAGATCATGTCAGGCGCCATCGGGTTCCCCGTGCTGATAGAACTCCGCGAGTATTTCAGCAGGCGGCAGAAAAAGTTCCGCTTCTCGCTGTTCACCAAGGTGACGACATCGACATACGGCCTGCTGCTCGCGGTCGGTACGTTCTTCATATTCGTCATGGAATCACAGAATTATTTTCAAAACGATTCATGGTTCAAAACGCTCTCGAACAGCTTCTTCGCCTCGTCCACCACCCGGAGCGGGGGACTGACGACGGTCGATCCTGCATTTTTCGCCGACGGCACACAGGTCGTCATGAGCGGACTCATGTTCATCGGCGCGAGCCCGAGCTCCGCCGGAGGCGGCATCCGGACGACGACATTTGCGCTGCTGATTTTGTTCCTGATCGCATTCAGCCGTGGCCGCGAGCGGGTTAACGTATTCAACCGGGAGATTGCACAGGAGGATATGCGTCGCGCATTCGCCGTCGTATCACTCGCAGTGCTGCTCGTATTTTCAGGCATCGTGTCCATCGTCGTGATTGAGGACAGCAGATTCGACCTGATCGATGTCATATTCGAAGTCACCAGCGCCTTCGGGACATGCGGACTGTCCACCGGCATCACCGATGACTTGAGCGCACCGAGCAAAGTCATCATCATGATGTTCATGTTCATCGGGCGCATCGGCTTCATCTCATTCCTGTTCAGCATCGGCGGCCGCCAGCACGAACTGCCTTACCACTACCCGAAAGAGCGGATTTTGATCGGCTAGGGGTTTTTATTGGCAGAATGGGTTTTGGATGAATAAAAGTCCCGCAGGAAACGGGACGTAGTTTTGAATGAAAGTTTCGGAATACGAAGTCAGGAAAGGAGCATTCCATGCAGGAGTTTTTCAGCATCAGCCTCATCATCACCCAGCACCTGAACCGGTCGCTCGGCGGCCGGCAGGGGGTCAGCCTGTCCAAAGTGTCGAGGTACAAACGCGGTTTGTCGCACGAAGAGAATACGCACATTCTGCTGTGTGATCTGGGCGGCTCGCTCGGCATCGACCAGGATTTTTCAAAACCCCGCAATCCGGCCATCACATGCATGAACTATATGATGTACGATTTCGGCGTGTTCAACCATCAGGATCTCTCAAACGTGTCGAAGCTGCGGCGCGCGCTGAGTTTTTCCAGTTTCCCCTGGATGAACTGCAACGTCACCCATCCGATGACAAAAGAGCCCTTTTTCGGCGAACCGTATAATGTTTTCAACATCAACGGCATGAAACTCGTCGTCCTCTCCGGCTACGGCGGGACATTCATTCCCGAGGAGAAGGCCAAAAATCCGAACCTGCACATCTCAGGCCTCGGCAGTTCTGTGAAGCGGTGGCTCCGTTATATATATGACTCGGTCGACCCCGACTATGTCATCGTCTGCATCTCTGACTGGAGCGATGAAATCGACGAAGTCCTCCAGGATATGGAAGGCGTCGGCATGCTCGTCACCGGCAGCCATCTTCAGGAAGCGGGCGGTGATGGTGAGGAATCCAGTGACGCCGGCGGTAATGGCATGACCGGCAATGCCGTCCTCAGCCCGAGGATCAGCGCCTCCCAGTACGAAACATACAGTGTACCGGAAGAGGGAACCGTCCCGCTTTACCACCACCGTCACAACAGCCAGGTCATGCACATCTCATTGAACTTCAAAACCCGCACCAGCACATACGAATACTTAGGCCACTCCGTTTCCCTGATCGACCAGGAAGTCTCTCAGCTCAGCGAAGACTATAACCTCCTCGATCTGGTGCATTACCATCTGTAGGAGTGGGGCGACCGCAGACATCCTTATGGAGTCTGCGGTTTTTTGGTGTTCAGGCTTCGAGCGCGGCAGGGTGTGCGGAATTTGCAGGTTTTGATGCAGGGCGTGGGGGGTTGTTTCCTGGAAATCCCGAAAAAACGGCGTGCCTTACTATCGATTTTTGATCGAAACTAAGAGCAATGCTCTCTCTTATTATTGATTGCAGATCGACAATAAGACAATGGGCGCTCTTATCATGGAAAACTGACCGATAATAAGAGGCACTCTCTCAATTGTTATTGATTTTGAATCGACGATAAGGCAGACGTTTCTCTTATGATGGAAAGCCAATCGATAATAAGAGACGCTATCCCAATTGCCTTTGATTTTAAATCGAAGATAAGCGGGAGTCATCTCTTATCATTGAATAAAAATCGTCAATAAGAGAAAGCTTGTACCTCATCAAAGATCTTAAATCGATAATAAGGCAGCATTCCTTTACAGGAAATTCGCCTGCAGTTTATGCGCTCTGGGATGCGTTTCGAACATAAAGTCGGGGTCATGTTCATAATACGAAGAATAACCGCCTGCCTTTAAAATTTTCTTTGAATCTTTGTCCGTAATCTGATAGTAGGTACGGGAACTGTTAGGCACAATTGAAAAATATTTCTTCATCAGCCGCTGTGTTCTCTGCAAATTAACTGAACCACCCAAAAAATCTGCAATCCTTTTCTTAGTCACCACTTCATCCGGAAATAAAACGGCATACTCAACGACAGAACGCACAATCAGCCTTTCCACTGTTTCGGAATATCCGCATTCCCGGCATACGGTATTGAATCTTTTCATTTCAATATCATATCCCCCGCATTTCCAACAGTTCACCCCAGGTTTCAACCGGGTATAATCAGTTTCCGGAACAGGGTAGGGATCCTCTATGATACGCCCCGAAATTTCTTCGGCGAGAACTTTGGCGGAGCGCCCGGATGTATTATTCCCCAGGCTGCGGAAGTACTGTTTCAGCCGGTTCCGCATTACAAATAGATTCATGCTGCCGGCGCCGGCGTCACCGGAACTGAAGATGAAATACGGATTGATGAAAATGATCTCTTTTTGAATTACAAACTGGAAGCCGGATTCATTGCGAAGCTTCACAAGCTTGCCGGCGGCACGGTTAACCTGGCTGACCGGATCCTCGGAGATCTGACGCCCCCGCACTTTCCAGACCGAATTTTCATATGAGTAATTGCCGCTGTAATTTTTGATTTCGTTGACGATGATGGTCGCATCGGCAATAATCAGCGTATCGAATTGGACATCGCTATTGTCAATGCGGAGCCAGATATCGCGGAAAACATGCAGACTATCGTGTCCCACTTCATCCAGCACGCCATCATAATCACACTCGCCCCGGAATCCGGAGCGGTACCGCGCAAGATCCGCCGCCTCTTTCTTATCGAGTTTCGTCCTGCCTGCCAAAGTTTCCAAGTATAGATGCTGTTTCGATTTGTTCCTCTCTGTGATAAACATGACTGCCTCCCTGATTTTCAGAATAAAAAACCCTTCACCCTATATATAGGTAAAATTGGCCAATTTGATCTTTTCAGAAATAAAAAAGCAGATTTCGCAAATCCGCTACACTTTCGACCGATGATCGCGGGGTTTTTGAAAAATCTGGAAAACATCACAGGAACCCCGCTATTGACAAATGCAATCCAATATAAAAACACCCCGGCCTCTCACTTAAGAGAAACCGGGGCGGTCATCAGAATCACAGATGCAAAGACTACATCCATGAATAACTTCAATATAAGAAAATATTAATTACTCTTCTATGATAGTGTAGCGCTTATGGTTGACTACTGTCTTTTCGAACATCTCATGCTCGTCGAAGTTATCGTTGATCGTGATGTCGACAATAACGGAATTGTCGTTCACTTTATCAACCTTTCCTTTCATACCATCAAATTCAACTATGTTGCCAACTTTAGCTGCAATGATTTCTTCTTCATCTTTTACATCTGCCATGCGTCATACCTCCACAACAATGATGTAAGACATTATACTACTTTTTGCGTCTTTTGTAATCAACATTCTGACGGATTTACAAAATAAATAGTAGCCACTTACACTTTGAGTTCGCAAAATCCAAACTACCGTGAGGATAAAAACCCCTCGCCGCATGATACCACACCGTCCTTTACCCGCGCAGCGCACCCAGTTTCGCACGGGCACTCTTCCGCCAGTTCTTCACGCTCGACACGCTGAATCCGGAGGCTGCTGCGATTTCGACAACGGTGTAGCCGTCAAGCGTCAGCAGCAGCCATTTCAGTTCACGGTCGTCGAGCGTCCCCAGCATATCGCGGAGCTCGGCACGAAGTTCGGTGTCCGCACCACATCCGCCGGCACTCTCGATCAGCAGGTCGTCCTCCGTTGCACTGACAGTGCTTGTATAGCGGGAGACCCGGCGGATTTCGTCGATCATCCGCTGATAGATTCGCGTATACACAAACTGGGATTCCGTTGCGCCGCGGGCGGCTATGTCGTCATAGGTGGACAGTGCATTGTACACAGCAAGCCTGCCGACCTGCATATAATCGTCCTGATCGAAGCGGATGCTGAGTCTGCCGATGATGCTCTGGATCATCGGTTCGTAATTTTCAATGCGTGTGTCGAATTCCGGATTTTCATTTCCGGTCTCCTCGACTAACTCCTCATTTTTTCTTCTACTATCAATCTTGCCGTCAAATTTCACATTTTCATTATCTTCTATTGCTTTGAAACGTGTCATCACAATCACCCTGTGATGTATCGATACATCTGAAAGTATTTCCGGATGCATCCATCATAGCCGCGGTCGGCACACAAAAACGAACGCAGCAGCAATCCAAAATAACACCTAACTCTCAATTAAGTTAACTATTTAAAATATTTTGTTAATAATGTGTTAAATAACTTTAAGTTGGGTTATAATAAATTCGAGTATAGGGTTAGACATAACGACATAGAGGTGAACCATGAATCTAGAAAATCCGTTGAACGCCGGCGTCTTCTACATCGAACCGGTGCAGCATCCCGAATTCCTCTGCCACATGGTGTATCAGAAAGGCCGCACCCTGCCATCCGCCAAACCGTCCGAAGCACTGATCGACACGCTTTTGCTCCATACATACGGCACAACCATCAAAGCACGCCGCACGCAGCTTAAAAAAGCACACGACATCCACAGGCTCGGTCCCATCATCATCGATGAACAGCTGCACTTCGTTTTATTCCCGATTACAGTGAACAGACAGAAAAATCCTTTCTGGGTGAATCTGCACCATTGCTTGAAGTTTACACCGGGAGACGCGCGCGACACATCCATCATCCATTTCAGCGACGGGTCACAAAAGCAGGTGGCGGCCGATTTCGCATTCTGCGAAAAGCAGTACGGCAAGGCGCTCGTCGTCGCGGACCGTTCACGGAAGATAAAGGCACAGAGCGCGATGTACCTGACTTCAAATTCATACAGCCTGCCGCTGCATCAGCGATATACATAGACCAAGTATTAATATCGTGTAAAAAATATTAAACTTTCTGTCAAATTGCGTGTAAACTCTTTCATTTTTCCGGCTTGTTTAGGATAATGGGAGCATGAACGGGGGAAGTGCGATGAAGATACTGACAGCCGGCGGCATCTATGTAAATACGGAACACGCGCGGCACATCGAACTTGCCGGCGGATTCAAAATAGCAGGCCTCGTCGGCAGCCATTCCCGTCACGACGTTTATATACATACGAATTTCAGCACTGAGGAAACGAAGATCACGTCAGCCGTCAAAAAGTCCCTCCGGTCACAGGGTGTGGATCCGCGCTATGCCGGCAAGGTGTCGGCAGCATACGGGCGCATTTCAAAAGAGGGTTTCGAGTCCGGCAGCAACCTGTATGAAACGGTGAAGGCTGACGTAAGGTTCCGCAAAAAACTCGAAGCTTTCGACCTGTTCATACTGACGACGGACATCGCCGAACGGGATTTCAGATGGCTGCTGGCATTTGCGAATAACCATCAGATCGAGACGCACGTCTTCACCTGCGGTGAATACAGTATCCGAAGCGGTGGTGATATGGTACATGTGCATCCACTTTACGACACAGAGGCAGAGGACGCGGAACGCACGCCGCACCCCGACTACCACGCCCGCATCGACACCATAAAGGATATACTGACAGCCGGCGGAGTAATCGAACGCGCACCTGTCGAGCGTACATTCACAGAACAGCCGAAGACGCCGCTGTATGACGCGGGGCGGTTCATCGCCCAGATTGCGGCACTTGCGGCAGCTGCGGCACTCATCATCGGCGGTGCGGTATTTCTGCTGCAGAAGCTCAGCGGTCCCGGAGAAGAGTACGAAACCGATATCGACTGGCAGGCGCCGGTTGATCACGGTGGCTGTGCCACAGTGGAAGAGTGCCGGGACCTTGGTGACCGGTACCTCAGGGAACTCGGGGAATACGTCGACATACAGGACGAGCCGCACGTCTTCATTGAAAACAGGAACCGCTATGACTACATCACCTACGCGGTCGATGATGATTTCGAGCTTGTAAATGCGGAGCATGAAAACGAGCTGCCGATAGGCACTGAGGAAGAGTTCATGGAAATCTGGGAACGGTTCACGGCAATCATTCCTGGTGAGCGGATCACTTCCGTCAGCCATTTCAATCTTTTTTCAGACGGGGAGGGCAATACGCTGGCCTATGTCGACATACAGCCGGAAGGGACGACGCTTGGGGTCGACATCCGGGACAATACGAACCGCGCGAGCCAGTACCGCACGCTCATCCATGAGTACGGGCATATCCATTCGCTGCCTGCAGAGGATTTCACCGAAGGGTGCGGGGGCACGGAGCTCGACTGTCTGAAGGATGGTACACTGATGGCGGAGTATACAGAGCGCTTCTGGAGCCAGTACGGTGAGAAATGGATTGAGAATAAATTCAAGTCGGATCCGGAAAAAGAGGCGTTCTTCAACAACAACGCCGGTGATTTCTATGTGCCTTACCAGGCACTGAACCCGAAAGAGGACTTTGCCGTGACGTTCGTCGCATTCATCACGGATCGGATACCGCAGGGGGAGGGACAGCTGAAAGATGTGAAAGTGCGTGCATTCTATGAAGATCCCGACCTTGTGGCACTCCGTGTGGATATACTGGAAAATCTTTTAGCATACGAAAAAGAGAGGGCATCAGATGAAGCTTAAAGTGAAGATCAAAGATACAGGGCTGACAATCGAAAAGATAAAGATTCCGTCTGACGCAACAGTGGAAACACTCATCAAAGAGCTGATCCAAAAAGACCTGATGAATACCAATTTCGCTGAAGGACTGACTGTCAAGGGGCACGGATCAGCTCCACTTGCCGCGCTCAGGCTGCAAAGTTTGTTTGCAGAGGACGGGAAAATGGAAATACACAATACGGATATGAAGATCACAGTGACACATAAGAAAGAGGAACAGAACACGCTTGCCGGCCAGAAACTCCTGGATTACTCGAAAGTCATACTGACGACGGGAAAACTCTGCGGGATGACTGAAGAAATATGCGTCAATGAGGGGACTTTATTCTATATTCAGCAGCACCATCAACAGTATCTGGTGCGGTGGGAGGATACGGGCATCGAGTTCTTCCATTTCAGGAACCAGTACGATGATGCGTTCCGGGAAGCGGACAGGGAGCCTTTCCTCAGGGTGGAACTGAAAACACGCGCGGCCCTGACACCTGAAGAGCTGAAATGGATCCGGTCCATCATGTTCCCTTCCCGGGAGAAGCGGAATCCGCTTATCCATATCGACAGGAATCTTCTCAGCCAGGAACTGCTCGATGACATCGCCATGCTCATCCACCGGCTCGTCGTCATCACTGGGAAGTTCAAAACCAATGAGGAAGCCCTGGACGGACGTGTTCATCATATGCCTGCATATGTCCAGGTCGGGGAACAGTGTTCGGTAGGATACATAACACGAGAACAGCTGGACGCAATTAGAGGGTAAATTGACTGAAATTTTTAAAAGATTTCGGATATAAGTGTTTTTTTGTGTATACAGGTTGTGTATAATGATAGTAGAGTTATCACTAGTAATAAGTAAAGAAAGTCGGGAAGCACATGGACGCTACTAATACGCGCAATGTATGCAGATACATTTATCTGCTGAACGCTAAAATTGACCATCTGGCGGAATTTGAAACAGAAGAAGGCACCCTTACAAGGGATCAATTGTACATCATAGAAATGATTGCCGAAGAGCCCGGCATCACACAGAAGACACTGGTGGAACGGTTCAAGAAGAAACAGACATCCGTTTCCCGTGCCATCACGAGGCTGATTGAGAGAGGCTTCCTGTTGAAAGAGCAGGATCCGAGTGATATGCGGGCAGCTCATTTGAATCTGACGAAGCTCGCTGCAAGATCATTGGACGAGCTTGAAGATTCAATATGCAGCTTGTCGGATGAGATTGTGGAGCAGCTGAATGAGGAAGAAAAAGAAGTTTTCATCAAAGCATTGAAAAAGATCCATCTATAATGCAGTACCCCGGGAATAAAATTCCCGGGATTTTTTTATTACTTTTACACAAAATTCATTTAATGTTGATTAATTTTAATTGTATTTTCATTCACTGGCGTTGCATAAATAGAGTCACGATGTTCAGATGCCAGCCTTTCTTGAAAAGTGACCAAAAAGCAGGTGTATGAATAAAGGAGACTGCCCATTTGGTGATGATTTCCAATTAGACTTGAGTGACATGTTTGTTTGCGTGTCAGGGAGCGGTTCTGCCTTTGATCTTCCGTCACCAGAGATGGACAGGCTGCCATAAAGCGGCCCGCAGGCAGCGGCTGATCTGCAGGAGTGTCCGTCTGCTGCCTGTCTCGATATCAGTGACATTTGCTTCGAGTGGCTATATCAGAGCACCTGTCCACAGATTGACGGATAAAGCGATTGGAATACGGTGTGCCCAGCTTGAAGAGAAAGAATTGATTTAACCTCTGACCAATGACTGGATACCCATTTGTCAGTTTCTTCTCTATTAAAAATGTGATACAATGTGTTACACAGTATAGGAAATCAGAAAGGATGACTGATGATGGGTACAATTACAGTGCGATTGAATGAAATGGAACAAAAAGTATTTGAGGAATACGCAAAAATGTACGATGTGCCTTTATCCACCCTTATGAAGCAGACGCTCGAAGAAAGAATAGAAGATGAATTGGATTTAGACGCGATTAAAGCGTATGAAAATCAGCTTGAGACCGATGATGTCACGGTTTATGAGCATGATGAAATGAAGAAAATGCTGGGTCTGTAACATGATGTATCGTGTGGTATACGAGAAAAAAGCCGTTAAGAGCCTGTCGAAAATTGACAAACGTCAGCAACGCATGATTGTCTCTTGGATTGAAAAGAATCTGCAAAACGCCACCAATCCGAAGCAACACGGGAAAGCATTGCAAGGTCAATTAAAGGATTACTGGCGCTACCGTGTCGGGAATTATCGAATCCTGGCAGATATTGACCAGGATGAAATCAAAATCATAATTGTTAATATTGGACATCGTAAAGATATTTATAAACCATAGCCGATCCCTTTAACTAGGAGATCGGTCTTTTTTTGACACCAGACCTCCATTTTCCTAAACCACCAGATATCCACTCCGTGCCGACTCCCCGGCGCGTCAAAGGTCTTTGTTGTCCGTTTCCGTCACCGTCAACCACAAATGAAAATGTTCCCCTTTTCTATGGGTTGTGGTGACTTCATTTATTATAGAGCTTGAAAATAGAACTCAGAAATTAAATTCCTGAGTTCTTTTAAAAATTTTTGTCGAGAATCACGAAAAGTAAGACAGCATAGGATTCCATGACATTGAACATGGAATCAGGATAAGATTTATCAAGTTAATATAGCAAGATGAATGTAGCGGTGAAAACAGATTTCAGATAAGCGATTGTAAAGATTGTGTAAAGGAGTGCGAATTGGCCGGATATCAAATGACAATCAAATATGAATAATGATAAAATTTATCAAGTTGAAAGTAATCGTACCGATATGAATATATCATCATAAATGAACGGAGTAATGATCATGGCAGGAAAACGGATAGAATGGCTGGATATCGCGAAGGCGCTCAGCATCATACTTGTTGTGCTCGGTCATGCGGGTCATGCTTATCTTGATGTTTATCTGGGCTGGTTCAGGATTCCTTTATTCTTCTTCCTATCCGGCATACTGTTCAAGCCGGTATGGATAAAGGACTTTTTCTCATGGGCCTGGGCAAAGGTGCGTCGCTTGATGCTTCCCTATTTCATGTACGGCATACTGATTTTCGTCGTCTTCAATTTACATAATCTAGATATGATATTCGGGCACATCGCAACGCTTTTCTACGGCGGCAGGGTGCTGCAGGGGCCGTACGGTGTGTTCTGGTTCATAACGGTTCTGCTGCTGACCCAGATTCTACTCGGACTCCTGAGCCCGCTCAGGAAACGGGTGCAGATTTTCATCATCCTGGCACTCTTCACAGCGGGGCATATCCCTGTCCTTGCATCATTCGATTTCTTCTGGAACATGGATGTCGTGCTTGTGGCGGTATTCTACTACTCGCTCGGGTACTTTGGCAGGAATTTCATCGTAAAATACAACAATTCACTTCCGCTGGCGGCCGGCTCAGCTATGATCGCGATCTTTTTCATCGTGCTCAATGCGAATGGCTTCATGGACCATTATCTGAATCTGAAGATGACCCGTCTGAACAACGTGTTCATGGATATCATCATTCCGCTCACGTTCTTCATGCCGGTCATCTACCTCAGCACACTGCTGACACACTACAGGATCAAAAGTATTCTGGAAGTGGTGGGCAGATACTCGATCGTCATCATGTACCTGCATCTGCCGGTGAACATATTCTTCAGAACAGTGCTCGATTATGACGTGACCACGTTCGAGTTCACTTTCTTCGGGGTGGCGATTCCGGTCATGATCGGCGCTTTGATGTCACGCTCGAGAATCACGAAAAAACTGCTTCTCGGTCAGAACACCGGAATTCCAAAAACTGCGGGCTGAAGTGGAGAAATGCGCTTCTGTCCGCTTTTTTACTTTACTGCGTTATCATATGACACCCGCAGGCATTCGTTCTATAATAGAATAGTTAGTGAAACAGACAGGAAATTGTTAAAATCAAATTTCAGAATAAAATATCTTTAGGCTTAGAGGGAATAGAATGAACCATGTAATCAAACTCTTAAATGAACAATACAGGAATCTCCATCTGATATGGAAGCTTTCCCTGTACAACATCAAAAGTGAATACTCGAACCATTATCTCGGCCTGTTCTGGAATATCCTCCAGCCGCTGATGCAGGCTGCCATCTACTATATGATATTCGGGCTCGGACTCCGCGGGGCGACGGCACCGGATGCGGAGATTCCGTTCATCATCTATCTGATTTCGGGCCTTTTCCCGTGGCTGTTCATTTCCCAGGCGATCAACATTGGTTCAAATTCGATATATGCCCAGCTGGGGCTTGTGACGAAGATGCGGTTCCCGTCGAGTGTCCTGCTGTCGATTTCGTTTACGAACAGCCTGATCAACCTGTTCTTCATGACGGTCATCATCGGCCTGATCTCTTTATTCAACCAGTACAGCAATCCAATCTACTTCCTGGGGCTCGTCTACTTCCTGGTTGCGTCATTCGCACTGATCTTTGCGATTACGCTCGTGATGAGCACGCTGATCATACTGGTACGGGACTTCAGGAACGTCCTGCAGAACTTCATCCGCATGGGATTCTTCCTGACACCGATCTTCTGGCAGGCAGGGGAGCGCGGCGGACTGCTCCAGATGGTCTCCGATCTGAATCCGTTTGCCTATCTGGTCCAGACTTTCCGTAATGCGCTGATCTACGGCGACGGATTTTTATACGGTGACGGCATAGATCATCTGTATTTCTGGAGCATTACTGTATTCCTGCTCATGATTGGAAGTTATCTCCACATGAAATTCAGATATAAACTGATCGATTACTTGTAAAGGTGGTATTTTAATGCAGAAGTATCTGCTGGTCTGCAATGCATATCCGACGGTGGAGAAAGTCTACGCCAACGGATTCCTCCACAGGCGCGTCAAGTCCTATCAGAAAGCGGGACTCGATGTGGATGTCATCGTGATCACGACCAAAGTCCTGAAAGATAAATTTTATGACGGTGTACATATCAAGTACATGGATGAATATCAAATTGCATCGCACTTGAAAGATAATGAGTACGGAACGGCACTGTTCCATTTTATAAATCCGAAAATGTTCCACGGCATAAAGGAGCTGCCCGAAGAAGCGCGCCCGAACATCGTCGTCTGGCTGCACGGGTTCGAAGCAGAGGCTTGGCACCGGAGATACTACAACTTCCTCGATGACATCAAGAAGCTGGATGCACAGCTCGAGAAGAAGGATACCGTGTTTGAAACACAGCGGGAATTCCTGCGTGAGATCATGACGAGTGATGCCTACAATATAAAATTCGTCTACGTTTCAAAAGAGTTCAAGGAGCTGTATGCCGACCCCTATACAGGCGTCGTGCCGGAGCGGTACTACATCATCCCGAACATAGTGGACGAGGAGCTATTCCCATACCGCAGGAAGGAAAGGCGCGACCGGCTCTCGATATGCAGCATCAGGCCGTATACCGCACGGAACTATGCGAATGACCTGACCGCCGACTTCATACAGAAGATCAGCAAAAAGCGTTATTTCAAAAAGCTGACATTCAATCTCTACGGCGATGGTCCTTTATTCAATAAAATAAACCAGCCGCTGAAAAAGTATGACAATGTCCATCTGCATAAGAGATTCGTCCCGCAGAATGAAATCCCGGAGATCCACCGCGCACACGGTGTATTCCTCGGACCGTCGAGGCATGATTCACAGGGTGTATCGATCGGCGAAGCGATGAGCAGCGGCCTTGTGCCGGTATCGAACGCCATCGGCGGCATCCCGGAGTTCGTCGAGCACGGCAGGACGGGCATGCTCGCCACAAGGGATGACGTGGACGAAATGGTGGCCCACTACGACAAATTGTACAAGGATCCAAAGAAATATTTGGAAATGTCCGAGGCGGCGTCAGTCAGCATCCAACAGCAGGCGGGGCTCGATACAGTGATTAAAAAGGAACTGGAGGTGATTACAAGTGGCTGGAGTTAACTGGGAAAAAGCATATCATGATCTGGAAAGCCATATCGGGCAAATTATGAAAGAGACGAGTGAACTTGTAAATAATGCATCCCCAAAGCTTCGCATCAACGATGTCCATACGGAAGATAAAGGGGGCGTGCTGCAGGTGATCATAGATGCGACCGGTCACAAAATGACCTATGCAGTCTACCTGGTCGACCGCACCGGGAAGACTGAAACGCTCAAACTGCCGTACCAGCTGTCCAACACTTTCAATCTGGATGTCCCGGCAGGCAGGTATACTGTCCAGGGGTTCGCGCGCCAGCATGAAAACGACCTTGATATCGTTTCGGAAAAAGTGAGTGTCAATTTTAAGAAGGTGATGCAAAATGAGCAGACTGATTAAAGTGACGGACCTCGATTCCAGAGACACCCGTCATATCCTGGAAGTGGATGCGCCGGATACGTTCAAAAGGGACCTTGAGGCAGCGCTCAGTGAAGAGGGGCAGATCCATATCGATGTGGATGTGCTACGCGATACAGAAATCGTGCAGATCGCGCAAGAAATTCCGCCGGAAAACCGGGACCGCGTCCAATTGATATTCAGCCCCGAAATACTGACAGAAGCACTGATCGACAGGCTCGAAGTCAGTGATATCGCGGTTGAAGCGGGAAAGTTCATCCTCACGCCGGGGGAAAAGAACGCGGCGGCTGGCGCACGTTTCCGCACACTCAGGCACAATATGAAACTTAAGAATAAGACGTACGAAATGGAAATCATAGAAAGCCTGCTGACGGATGCGAGTGCAGAGACACAGAAATACCAGGAGCTGAAATCCCGGTATGACAACCTGAAAGCAGCAGCCAGCGTCAAGCAGGATGCAGACCTTGAAGAACGTTACCTGAACGTGATGGACAAGTACAAGCAGGCACTCGAGCGGCTTGACCGTCTGAGGAAATCCAAACTCGGCCGGCTGCAGATGGCGTATTGGAATAGAAAGGGGAAACATTAGATGAAGATTGATTTCAAGATCAACATGCAGGATGTGAACTCTGACTATATCAATAAGGAAATAGAGCAGTTCGGCGCCGGACATGAACCCGGTGTTTCCGTAATCCAGGCGGTGGACGTGTGGCATGAGAGTGTCGTACACAATATCGGACAGGTCGCGTCCAATACACAGCTCATCGTCGCTACAACGGATGAAGCGGTATATGAGAGAATCCCCGAAGGGGAGAACCTCCTTGCCGTCAGAGGGACGGTTGAGGATGCGAAACTCTATGTGAAATTCTCGCACTTCATCATACTCGCGGCACACCAGAAGATCGATGTTGACAACTATGATTTCTCCTGGCAGAAGCAGGATGTCATATTATGCGGCTTTGAAGAAGCGCGCGGAGTCGACAGCAGAATCTACAAGCATTTCTACGACACATTCGATCATCTGGAAGAAGCAGGATCCGGTTACGGACTCTATGATAAACTCGTCAAGGAGAACACGGTCCTCCTGCCATCCGCAAAGCTGTTCGTCCATGAATTCAGCGGAAGCCTGAATTTGCGCATGAACATATGGCTGCAGCAGCTTCTGGCCATCGCCTCGCTCAGAGGAGAACTTAAAAAATCCGAATCAGTAACAGTCTGTAAAGAGCTCGACAGAGGATTTCCGGAGTCGGCGGAAGAACTGCTCATCATGATCAGCCGCATAGACGCACAGCTCCAGAAGAGATACGATTCCCGTCTCACAGATATGCTGAACCATTTCAACAAGCAGCTTACGGTGCCGCTTAAAAACAAGCTGGACCGCGGTGAGCTGGAAAAAGAGACGCTCATCAGCGACATGAAAAAACTGGGCATCAAAAATATCTTCTACAAGGCGCTCAACAAAGGAGACGCCAAAAAGCTGGTGCTCGCGTACTGCTTCCCGCCGTACAATGATACGAGCGGCAACGTCATGGCCAAAAGGATCCATGAGTCGGGGGAGATTGTCGATATCATCTCCAACAACATGGACCGCATCCGGACAAAAGACGAAAAACTGCTGAATCTGGTTTCCGAACTGCTGGATTCGCAGATCATGCTGGACGGGCCTCAGGCATTCAGCAGCTGGGGCAGCATAGAAAGCTATATGCATAACGGATATCAGCAGTTCCTGAACCACCGCTCGAAGTACGAAGAAATTTATTCACGGGCGATGTTTACGCAGTCTCATTTCCTCGGCTACGAGATCAAGAAGAACAATCCGGAGCTGAAATGGGTCGCGGAGTTTTCAGATCCGCTCCATAAGGACGTGAACGCCGAAATGCGGTATGCACCGGTGGAGGACGACGACTACATCGGACAGCTGAAAGCGGACCTGGATCCGAAATACCATGCGCTGATTAATGACAATGTATTCAACCTGTGCGAAGTGCTGCCGTTCATCTATGCGGATGAACTGATATTCACAAACACGCATCAGCTGCAGTATATGATCGAGCGGTTTGATTCCGATCTCCGGGAACTGGTGCTTGCCAAGGCGACAGTCAGCCAGCATCCGACACCGCCGAAGCCCATGTACAGTCTGGTGCAGTCCTACTACAAGCTGGACGCAACGGCCATCAACCTGGCATACTTCGGCAACTTCTATGATACACGCGGTTTCAGGCAGATCGAACTCGTGGCCAAACAGCTGTATGATCAGAACATCAACAACTTCAGAATCCATGTATTCACGAACCTGCGGGGCAATACGATGCGGTTTTACAACGGCAGTGATTTTAAAGACTACATCACGCTCAATCCATACGTCTCGTACTTCGAGTTCCTGAATCTGGCCGAACGTTTGGATATACTGATGATCTTCGATGCGGAGACGGTCGGCATCAAGCCTTATAATCCGTATGTGCCGTCGAAGCTCAGTGACTACCGCGGCAGCTCGAGCTTCGTCTGGGCGTTCACCGAACCCGGCAGCATACTGGATGCTACGGTGGAGGAACGGATCGCAATCACACGCCAGCATGAATACCACGAGTACGTGCCGACATTCAAAACGCTTGCCGGCCGGCTGAATAAAGATCTATACAGAGCGGACATGATTACATGCTCTAAATAATTTGGATGTGAGAATATGGAATATAAAGTACGTGTACACAACGTATCGAAAGTCTACAATGTGACCAAGAACAAGAAGAAGTTATGGAATATGATTGTGCCGTTCATGGAGAAGAAGACGGAGTACTATCAGGCACTGAGAGCCGTCTCATTCGATGTTGAGCCCGGCGATTCCGTCGGCATCGTCGGACTTAACGGCTCCGGCAAATCCACATTGTCCAATCTTCTCGGCGGAGTATCCGAACCGTCCACCGGCAGCATCGAAGTGAACGGCGAGGCCTCCCTCATCGCGATTTCCGCCGGCCTCAACATGGAACTCACCGGCAGGGAGAACATCCGCATGAAATGCCTGATGCACGGCATGAGCGAGCGTGAAATCGATGAGAAGTATGACGACATCGTCGAATTCAGCGAGCTTGAAGATTTCATGAACCAGCCGATAAAGAACTACTCGAGCGGCATGCAGTCGCGTCTCGGTTTCTCCATCGCCGTCCACACCAATCCGGACGTGCTGATCGTGGATGAGGCACTCTCCGTCGGAGACGATACTTTTGCGAATAAATGCATCAAAAGGATGGAGGAGTTCCGCGCGGAAGGCAAGACGATCTTCTTCGTCAGCCACTCCATCGGACAGATCCAGAAGATGTGCAACAAGGCACTCTGGATCCATTACGGAGAAGTGCGGGAATACGGCAGCTGTATCCCGGTCGTCGGCCTTTATGCCAGATTCGTCCGTGGCTATAACCAGAAGCCAAAGCATATCCAGCAGAGATATAAGAAGGCGATGACGGAAGGCCAGCGGATATTCGAGTTTGAAACACTCAAGGACGATACTAAATTCGGCATCGGGAACAGCATCCTGCTCGGCGGTGTGACGATTGCGATGGCCGTTGCTGCATATTTCCAGGTCATCGGGCATCTTTAAACAAAATATTGCATAATTTCTTGAAATTGCCGGTGTATTTTAATTAAATATTAATGTTCGTATATTATACTGTAGTAGCAATATGGCACAGGTATGCCTAAAAAAGGATGGAAGTGAGTCAATATGGACCAGTTGAGTTATGAAGAGTTGAAAAAAATTGCCCTCGAGAGCCTGGAGCAGGAGGAACGTGTACTCAGCGAGTTCAAAATAATTGACCAGGAAATGTCGGCACTCAAAAATGATAACGCCCGGCTCTCCCGCGAGCTCCAGAAATATAAAGAGTTCCTCCCGATAAAAGCCGCCTTAAAAGCAAAAAAGATGATGAAGAAGTAGGGATAAAATGTCTGAACTTAAAATTCGCAAGAGATTGCAGGAAATTGAAGAGATCAAGAAGCACATCACTTTGGGGAAGAAACCGTCCAAACAGCCTGAAATTCATGAATTTCCTCTATCTGAAGGCATCAGTGTCATCATCCCTGTCCATCGTGGTGAGGAGTACATCGAACGGCTGATTTCCTCACTGGAAGAGCAGACCCTGGACAAAGACCAGTTTGAGGTCATCATCATATTCAACGGCGAGTACGCCCGGACCGAAGAGATATTCACCGCTTTGGAAAAAGAAAAAAACTACAGAGTGCTCTATACAGAGCAGGGTGTGAGCAGGGCGAGAAACGAAGGGATAAGGAATGCATCCTACTCCAATATCGCCTTCCTCGATTCCGACGACACGCTGTCGGAGGATTATCTGGAGCATTCACTCTCGGAATGCGAGCCGTTTACCATACTGCTCAACAGACTCTATGATGTGAGAGGTCAGAAGAGCGACGGCGGTTCCAACCATATCAACCGGGAGCTGTCCAAACAGGGAACATATCCCGAGAGCTATTACAGCGTCGTCAAAAACCTTTCGCTGAACGGCGGCAAAGTCCTCCCGACACATCTGCTGAAAAGGACGAAGTTCGACGAGACGCTCAACAACGGTGAGGATGTGCTGCTCTATATGCAGCTCATCTCCGAGCACAAGCCCATCGTCAAAGTGAATCCGAATGAAGCAATCTACTACAGGCATATGGTGGACAATTCACTTTCCCGGACGAAATCCAATTATGAGTTCAGCATCACGGACCGTGTCAAAGTGCTTGAAAAACTGCAGGACATATTGAAAGTGGAGGATGATGAAGAGGTGCGGACGCTCATCATTGACCGTATGCGTGCCCAGGCCGGCTTCATGAACAGATACTTGAAAGAGCATATGGAGGACTATGGCCAGGTCGCTTCCGAAGTGGCGCACTTCACCGATGAATACTTCCCGTATGCGCGCATGAACGAGGATCTGGCGAAGCGGCTCTACATCAGCTACTGTTTTCCGCCGTATTCCGATACGAGCGGCATCGTCATGGCGAAAAGGATCGTCGAAGCGGGCGTGCCGTGTGACGTCATCCACAACAATATGTACGACGTCAGGAACATGGATCTGACACTCGAACGCCTGGCGGAGCCGTATATCGCAAACCGCAGGGAGATCAATACGACGTCCTCCTTCACCAACAGCAAATACATCGGTCTGTTCGTCGAACGGTCGATGGAGAAGCTCGATATCTACAAATATAATGAAATATACTCGAGAGCACTGTGGCCGGCTTCCCACGTCCTTGCCTACGAGATATTCAAGGAGAGCAGGAACATCAAATGGATTGCGGAGTTCTCTGATCCACTGTACAGGGATATAAAGAACAATATCCGCCAGTCTCCTTTCTATACGAAAAAGGACATCAAGGAGATACGTAAGCATACCGCATCCAACTACCAGAAATATCTGGATGAAAATCTGTTCAATATGACAGAAGTCATTCCGTTCCTATTCGCCGAAGAACTGGTCTTCACAAATGAACGGCAGCTGGAAGCGATGATTGAACGCTTCGATGAGGATTTCAAAGAAATGGTGAGAAGAAAATCAGCCATTGCCAAACATCCGACTCTGGATGCGGCATACTACAGCTTCCAGAAGAACTATGTGGAGCTGGATAAGGATAAGATCAACATCGGCTATTTCGGAAACTTTTACGAAACGAGGAACGCCGAAGAAATCATGAACATCGCGGGCATCATCAAAGCGGACGGACTTGATGTAAAGATTCATGTATTCACGAACAGCACCCGGCAGGTGAAAAGCCAGATCTATTCGAACGGCCTGAAAGATGTCGTGGAAGTGAACCCTTACCTCAGATATTTCGAATTCCTGAGTGCCTCAAAATCATTCGACTACCTCATGCTGAGCGATGCCCGCACAAGCGAATATAAGAGACGTAATCCTTACCTGCCGTCGAAGTTCAGCGATTACACCGGCTCCGGGACAAACATATGGATCCAGTATGAAGAGGGCAGCACACTCGAAGAAATAAGCAGAGAAGAGCCGGACAGGATCATTTCCAACGCATTGAATGATCTTGATAAAATCCGGGAAAACCTGCATCTCATCACAAAAAAACAGGAGAATCCAGTTTCTTAATTGGATTCTCCTGTTTCTGTTTATATTATATTTCCCGTTCCATATAGACGTGGGGGATGCCTGCATCTTCAAACTCATCCGATACGATCTTGTACCCCAGTTTTTCATAAAAGCTTGCTGCGTGCGTCTGGGCACCCAATCTGGCTTTTTCATAGCCATAGTGTTTTGCATGTTCATGGACGAAATCCATCAGTTTCCTGCCGAGCTTCAGTCCTCTCGCCTCCGGCATCACTGCCATGCGTTCCACTTTGACCGTCTCTTTGGATAACGGCCTGTATCTGACAGTGCCGAGCGGTGTGTCGTCCCTCAGAAGGATATGTGTCGCAAAGTCCTCATGCTCATCGATTTCGCGGTCGAGGGGGACGTTCTGTTCTTCTACGAATACGCGCTTACGGATATCCAGACACTGTTCATAAAGTTCTTTTGTCTCTGCAACTACAATTTCCATGATTTCACCTCTACATCGCATTTTTACGGCGGATTGCCGTGAACTGCCAGAATACCTTCAGCTGCTCGAGGTTCCAGTAGTTGAGACCGAGAGACAGGGAAGGCTGGGTATTGAAGCGGATGTTGCTCGCTTCGGCTGCTGCCAGTGCAAGGTACTGCATGTGCGGTGTCAGCTTCTTGAACGGCTCGGACAGCTTACCGTCCTCCTTCACCCAATCCATGGGGAAAGTCAGCTCGAATATGTCCACGTACCTGTATATTTCAGGAATCGCCAGAATGTAGCATGCGCCATCCACTTCAGGATTGCTCAGTGATTCGCTGAAGTACCCCTTGATGGAGAGATACATCTCTTTATGCTCATGATTGAAATAGAAATATTCATCTTCGATTTTTGGCCGGCCGCTATTCTTGATCTGATCTTCAAGGTAGTCGAACATTTCGTTGATGTTCGTTTCCTTGTCATAAGTCTTCCTCATTAAATCAGCTCCTAAACTCCGTTATAAGAACGGGTATTGCCTTCGAATCCGCCTGTGCCACCATTATACTCTTCCTGTGCCGGTTGTTCATCATATTGGCCGCCTGTGCCGTCGTCATAGTTCTGACCGGATCCATCATTGTAGGGTGCTTCGGAAGATTCCTCCTGAACGGATTCTTCCTGAGTCGGTTCTTCAGAAGACTGTTCCTCTGTTGATTCCTCATCCGATTCTCCTTCAGGCATTGCTTCAGGGTTGCTCTCAATGTCACCTTCGCCTTCGATGCTCTCCTCAGGGTTGGAATCAGGGATCTCGAAACCATCACCGAACTGCGGCTCGTAACCCTCCTGCATGAAGTAAGGCGGTACTTCCGGTTCAAACTCCTCCAGATAGTAGTCGTCCACATACTGGTAAGGTGTAATGTAGTCCGCCAGTCTGACATTGATCAGATCATAAGGTTCCGGTTCCTCAAGACCGAGCGTTTCCCTCAGTGTCTTGGAAATCGTATAGAGGTGTTCCTCGTTCGCCCAGTAGAAGTAGGCGCCGTTGCCCGGGTTCCAGTAATCACTGCCGCGAACCTGTGTTGAATTGAACTCGATGTCGTTGAATGAATAGTACGCCGCAAGACTTCTGATCGTCTTGGCTTTCATGTTGTGCTTCGTATTATCCGCAACAACTTTGATCAGATCATCCAGTTTTGTCAGTGCACCGGTCGATTTGGCTTTGCCGAGAATGGCTTCCACCATCTCCAGCTGGCGCTGTCCGCGTCCGAGGTCGGTATCCACGCGGCGACTCCTGACTACAGCAAGTGCTTCCTCACCGTTCAGCGTCTGCTTGCCTTCTTCCAATTTAGTACGGCCGTCATCGTTCGAATTCGGTTCGTTCATATCGAAAGGAACATCGAACTCAACACCGCCGATTGCGTCAACCACATCGACAACAGCAGACATGTTCACACGCACGTAGAAATCGACAGGCACGTTGAGCAGTGACTCCACAGCTTTCATGGAGCCGTCAGGTCCGCCCTCACGGTGCGCATGCGTAATCTTGTCGAAGTAGTTCTGTTCAGGGAAATAAGTCAGCGTATCCCTCGGGATGCCCGTCAGCTTCACTTCGTCCGCGTCCTTGTCGAAAGTCGCGAGCATCATGGTGTCGGTACGGAAATCATCAGTGTCCATGTTGTTCTTCTCTTTGCGGGCTTCATTCTCGTCCACCCCGAGTATGAGCACGGTGAAGCTGTCCATGGACGGATCTATGTCCCCCTCGCGGAGTTCGGACCCTTCCCGGTCAGTCCCCTCGAAAGAGCTGTTTACGCCACTTTGGAAAGCATTGAACAGGTTGAACAGATAAGCACCGATGACAACCAGGGCAATGACCAGGACGATGATTGCGCCGTATAAAAATTTTTTCATAAATTAGTAACCTACTTTAATTGGAATTTAGATGTAATGACTTTATACATAACTTTCATTATAATATGATGTAACGGTAAAATGAAATACATATGGATGACGATTACATTTATTTTTGAAAACTGTCATCCATGATATCGAAAAACGGGATCAATCACAAGGAATTGTATGTTTACAGCATGATGAATTTTTTATGAAAAACGATAGAGGTGCAGTATGAAGCAGGTAACGATGTTCGTCTGGAACAACTTTGTAAACGATGCGCGCGTGCTCAGGGAAGCGACCGCACTCACAGAAATGGGATACACGGTCACAGTCATCGCCAAAAAGGAGATGGACGAGCTGTATCTGCCGTCAGCCGAAACAGTGGCGCCGGGCGTAATCGTCAACCGCCCCCTGAAACTCGAACTGCCTAAGTTCATAACTAGTAGAATAAAATCCGGTGTCCTGAACAAACACATCCCCAATATGCTCGAGATGCTCAAGATGATGGCACTCGGCAGAAAACAGAATGCGGATGTGTACCACTCACATGATCTGAACACACTGCTGCAGGGGATTGCGAGTGCCAAACTCAGACGGAACCGAAAGCCGCTGATCTACGATTCCCATGAAGTGCAGACTAGCCGGACACATTACAGCTTCAAAAAAGTGTACAGGATAGAGAAGTTTTTGTTGAAATTCGTCGACCATGTCATTGTGGAGAACGACACAAGAGCCGATTATCATAGAAGACTGTACAAGGATCGCCCGACACCTGTGCACAACTATTCGGAGTTCTATGAGATTGACGAGGTCGAAGCCTATCCGATCAGACAGGAATTCAATATACCGGAGTCAGAGAAAGTCGTACTCTATCAGGGCGGCATGCAGGAAGGCAGGGGACTGTTCAAACTGCTCGATGCATTCAAAGAAGTTGAAGGCGCAAGACTCATCATGATCGGCGACGGCAAAGAAAGACTCAACCTCATCGATCATCACAAGGAGCTCGGACTGGAACATAAAGTCGACTTCATCCAGAGAGTGCCGTATAAGGAATTGAGGCGCTACACGAAGGCAGCCGACATCGGCATCCAGTTCCTGGAGAACACAAACTTCAACCACTATTCAGCCTCCAGCAACAAGCTGTTCGAGTACATCATGGCACATGTGCCTGTCATCGGCTCCAGACTGCCGGAGATAGAAGCGGTCATTGAAAACGAGCAAGTCGGACTGACAGTTGAACCGGAAAGCACGAAGCAGCTGAAAGAAGCCATCCAGAAACTGGTGGATGATGACGAACTGCGAAGGCAGTTCAGTGAAAATACAAAGCAGGCAAAACAGAAGTATAATTGGGATAATGAGAAAGATGTTTTGAAGCGGGTTTACAAAAAAATAAAATAATAATAAAGACCTCCGGTGAATTTGCCGGAGGTCTTCATGTTTAGAAAATATGTTTCGTATAATATCTGCCTTTAATATCGAGTTGATTATAGTAGTTTTGAAGGTTTCTGGCAGTTGCGTATGCCCAGTTGACATCAGTCGCGTATTGATAAGTCCCAGGATTAAGTGGGTTCCATCTCATGGAATAGAGTGTCGTCTGCCCTCTGTTGAAATAACTTTGAGAAATGAAGCGTGCACCGCCTACGATAGCTTTGGCAGGTGTATCCCAGCCCATCTGCTGTGCATAGCGTGCACCGGCAAGAACAGGATTGTAGTCATATGCTCCAATGCCGTACATGTTGTAGTACTTTTTACCATTGGAAGAAATATTTCCGTTGGAATCCAGTCTTACACCCTGTGCCAGTGTGCTTGTACCATTGCCTGTTTCATGTATAGCATGTGAAATGAGATAAACTTCATTGATACCTTGTGTATTGGCTGCATTTAAAAATGCACTTCCCTGGTTGCTCAATGTACCCTTACCACTCAGTAGTCTGTTATTGAGTGTTGAGCTGGCTATATTTTGAGAACGATCCAAATCAAGGAAAGTATACATCCAAGTTTCTGAAGTCTGATTAGAAGTATCCAGGAAGCGGGCAACTTCGCTACGTGTTGCATTTCTCCAGCCACCACCGTTTGCCCATGCCTGCGGTTTGGATGAAAGATTCATCTGAGTGTTGAGCACCTGATTAAATGACTGATTATATCTGACTGTTTTAACAGAAGGAGAAGGGGCTACAGGTTTATCAGGTGCAGGCTTTACTCTGGATTCTTCCAACCAACCATAATCATTTCCAATTTTCCCGTAATAGTAGGTATGCGCACCAAGTTTCATAGATTTTTCAGCTTTAAATAACGAGTTGCCATACGTGCTTAATTGCTTAATATATTGATTGGCAGTGCCCCATGGATCAGTGAGCAAGTAGTGACCTGGCTGGTAAATCGCATAATCTTTTTTGTGTGCGACAGGATTAGTAGTGTCGAACAGTCTTAAATCTTGGGATTTAACCCAGCCTTGCATAGGTCCATCTATTCCAGAATGAATTTTATAGAAAGTGGTACCCTGATATTTCGCCTGCTCAGTAATAAATAGTGTCCTATTTTCCAACCATCCGAGTGACACACTATTTTTGCTGGTAACGGGGCTGTACCTGCCTGAATTTTCACCACTTTTTACGCGGGCAGCAACTTTCATATCCCTGTAAAATGGTGTCCTGGAAGTATCGACTAGTCTTGATTCTTCCAACCAGCCGTGATCATTTCCAATTTTTCCATAATAATATGTGTGAGCGCCCAACTCTAAATATTTTTCAGCGTGGAATGGCGTATCACCGTATCTATCCAAACGTTTTACATATTGATTGGCAGTTCCCCACGGATCTGTTAGCAAGTGATGTTTATCTAATTTAATATCATAGGTCTTCTTATGATTTTTAGGTTTTGTCATATCAAACAAACGCAGATCTTCTTCTTTGACCCATCCCTGCATCGGACCATCAATTCCAGAATGGATTTTGTAGAAAGTAGTACCGTTGTATTTAGCCTGCTCAGAAATGAATAGTGTTCGATTTTCAAGCCATCCCAATGATTCACTGTCATCGCTGGTGACAGGACTGTATCTACCGGAGTTTGGTCCAGACGATACTTTGGCCGCATAATAGGCATCGTCATATTGAGGTACAGCATCTACAGATTTTTTGAAAGTTTCAGCCTTAAGAGTAGCTGAAGAAGGGAGGATGAATGTTCTTAAACCAAAAATTTCTGCTTCACTTTCAACCACTTCTTCTTTTTCCTCTTCTATATTATCTGGATCAAGTTGAGCTTCTGTTGATGTATCCACGACCTGTTCTTTGGCCTCTTCAGTATTTTCACTTTCCGATTTATTCACATCAGATGTATTTTTCTCTTTGCCGATTGCGGATTCATCATTAACCTGAATGTCTTTTTCTCCATCAGGAAGTTGCTTTTCTTGTGTACTTTCAATATTGTGTGAAGGTATATTTTCTTTATGATTACTTATTTCAGTATTCTCGGATTCCAGATTTTCAAGTTGGTCTTCCGAATTTTCTTTTTGTTCTAAAGCATTTTTTTCATCGCTATTATCCACCTGTGTTTCTTCAGGTCTATCATTGTTACTTTCTGATGGCCGAACTTTGGGAGCCTGTGATTCAGCAGCTGATTCTGAAGCGGGTGTGTTTTTACTTTCACTGCCATCGTCAGAAACATCATTTACATTAGGTTCTGTGCTTTTTTTTGTTTCATCTGTAATTTCAGCTGCAGAAGTTTTGACTTCTCCCTCCTGTTCAGATCTGTCATGGCTATTTTCCGAAGAGGAAACATTGGAAGCTTGCGATTCGTCTTCTGATTCTGAAACAGATATCTTTTTACTTTCACTGAGATTACTAGAAATATCATTAGTCTTATATTGCTCATCGGAATTATGTATTTGATCATCAGATTTTTCATTTACTGGTTGTGATATCTGATTTTTTGTACCTTCAAATTCATTAGATGTAGTAACCTGGGCATTTTCATTCACATCATTAGCATCGGTTGATGATTCAGAAGTGGAGATGCTTTCTTCGGTGGCAGTCTCAAAAGAGGGGGAATCGTTGTTCTTCTCATCTGCACTTGTAACATCAGAAAGTCCAAGTAATGAAAGAGTGACAACTGTAGGGACAATTAAACGGTTTTTGTACTTCATAGGAACCTCCTTATGTTATATAACTTTATTATATAACTATATAGGTAAAGAAGGAATTGCTATTTTGTAAAGTTTGTAGAAAAATTTATAAGTTTTTCTTACAACTTTTAAATTGATGAAATATAGACTATTATGAATGAATAAAGAACGATATTAATAAGAAATAAAAAATGGTATAATGGCTAAGTTATGAATAAAGTTTGGATGGATTGAGGCATCAAAATGAATAATATATTTAAAATTTTAAAAGAGCAATGGTTACATAGAAGATTAATCATCGGACTTAGTGTCTATAGTTTGAAATCTCAATATGCAAACCACTATCTAGGATTATTTTGGAATATTTTACAGCCTGCTATGCAAGTCTTCCTTTATTATGTGGTGTTTGGTCTGGGATTACGGGGAGATCGCGGAGACGTTGGAGATTTGCCATTTATTGTCCATTTAATTAGTGGATTATTCCCATGGTTATATATATCCGCAGGAATCAATGCGGCATCTGGGGCAATTCAAAGTCAAATAGGTTTAGTGACTAAAATGAAATTTCCGTCTAGCACTCTAATTTCAGTGTCTATTGTAAACAGTTTGATAAACCTATTCATTACCACGTCAATCTTACTAGTTATTAGTATTATTTATGGTTTTTCCTCGCCTATTCATTATCTTAGTTTTCTATATTTTGTAGTTGCTTCTGTAGCTTTGATATCCAGTGTAGGGTTAATCATGTCTACATTAGTGATATTAATTAGAGATATGAAAAATGTTTTGCAAAATGTAATTCGCATGTTTTTCTTTCTTACACCAATATTCTGGTCTCTGTCAGAAGCAAATGCGCTTATGCACACCATTTCCTCATTTAACCCGGTTGCTTATTTAGTAATGAATTACAGGACTGCTCTCGTTCTACAGGAGGCACCATTATATGGCGGCATGTCCGATCATATTTACTTTTGGTCGATTACATTATTCCTGTTCTATGTAGGTGTCAATGTTCATTACCGATTTAGAGATAGACTGGTGGATTATTTATAATCTGAATTGATCACTCAAAAAGGACGATTTAAATGGACTATAAAGTCAAAGTTAATAGTGTCTCTAAAATTTACGACCTGAACAGAAGTAAACTATCTAAAATAATTTCATTGTTTACATTAGGGCATTTTAATAAAGAGAAAGCTTTCTATGCTTTAAGAGATATTGATTTCGAAGTACAAGCAGGAGATTCTGTAGGGATTATCGGATTGAACGGCTCCGGGAAATCGACTTTATCTGATTTGTTGGGAGAGGTTACTGTTCCCTCCGAAGGATCAATAGATATTCGCGGTAAAAGTTCATTGATTGCCATCAGTGCCGGTTTGAATCAGGACCTTACAGGTGAAGAAAACATTCGTATGAAGTGCCTCATGCACGGAATGACTAATGCTGAAATAAAAGCCAAATATAATGATATTGTAGATTTTAGTGAGCTTGGAGAATATATATATCAACCCATAAAATCATATTCCAGTGGAATGCGTTCAAGGCTTGGTTTCGCTATTGCAATCCATACAAATCCGGATGTCCTGATTGTGGATGAGGCACTCTCTGTTGGTGATCAAACTTTTGCGGATAAATGTCTAGATCGTATGAAAGAATTTCAACAGCAGGGAAAAACAATATTCTTTGTTTCACATTCTGCCGGACAGATTGAAAAAATGTGTAATAAGGCGGTCTGGATTCAATATGGAGAAATGAAAGAGTTTGGTGATGCATTACCAATCGTAGAGCGATATAATGAGTTTATCAATCAATATAAATTACTTACCAAGGAAGAACAGTTACAATATAAAGAAAAAATGATGGAAAAACAGAAGGAAAAATCAAGAAGAGCAAAACCAAAGAAAGATAAGGCGCCGTTATCAAGTTTGATTCCAGCATTTATACTCTTCTTATTTGCGCTTTTTGGTATATTTCTTCAAATCATTAATCTTTAAAAATATTAGATAAGTTAGGATTTTTATGAAGATACTACTGATTACTCAAAATTTCTATCCGGAAATCGGTTCAGGAGCGAACAGGTTCAAAAATTTATATTTACAGCTCTCTAAAACCCATGATGTAAGAGTTGTAACTACCATACCGAGTTATCCGAATGAACGTATGTATAATGATGAGAAGTATTGGAATGAAGACGCGATAACAAATTCCAACGATATTCTGAGAATACCGATGAGGAGTAACAAACAGTCTAAAAACATGTATTCCCGTGTCGGATATTATCTTGAACTTGCATATAAAGTCAGGCATTTTGTGAAGAGCTATCAACAGGAGTTCGATGTCATATATGTTACATCTCCTAATATCTTTCTGCCATGGGCAACGTTCTTTTTCCAAAAAAATATTAAATCGGTTACTAAAGTGTTGGAGGTAAGAGATTTATGGCCGGACAGTGTAAAAGATATTGATAAGCTGCCGGTCGATACTTTTTGGCCAATCTTGAAGTTTATGGAGAAACTCATGTATAAAAAGGCAGATAAAGTAGTAATCAATAATGAAGGTTTTAGAGATCATATAATGGACATGACTCCCCAAAAACCTGTATTTTTCCTACCCAACGCTTTTAATAATGAAGAAGTTGCTTTTGAATTACCAAGTAATGACTTTCAAGTGATATATACAGGTAACATCGGCCATGCTCAAAGCTATGATCAACTGGTTGAAGTTGCAGAAATGTTGGAGGAAGAAAAAATAACATTCAATATAATTGCATATGGAGCAAATGCACCAAAATTCAAAGTTTTTATTGATAAAGGTGATTTCAGTTTTATTAATGTCCATGGAGAAAAAACGAGAGACGAATGTCTTTACCTGATAAGACAGCATAATGTTCAATTATCCCTTTTAAAAGAAACAGATGTTTTTCTTAATGTCCTTCCAGGGAAAGTGATTGATGGAATAGGCAGCGGAGTGCCAGTGGTAACTAATCTTGGCGGATTTACTAATGCTTTGATAAATGACAACGAAGTGGGCATTGCAGTTGAGAAAGGTTCTTCCTCACAAATAGTAGAAGCCATAAAGCGAATAAGAGATGACGAACTGCTCGAGAATAAATTCAGATTGAATGCAAAAAAACTATTGGACGAAAAATTCCTTTGGGAAAACAATATTAATAGTCTCACCAGTTTCATCCAAAATAAATAAAGCTTCTGACAATGTGATAAGTACAGTCGTCAGAAGCTTTATTTTTTAGAGTTGTGTTGTAAATATTAGGGTTTCTATGTATATAATAATGTATTATGCTTATAATATAATAAAGTATAGAATTGATATAAAAGTGCGCGTGTAATAAGGGGAAATATTATGACATACATCTTAGGGATAATTGCTTATATTGCTCTACAATTAAATTTTCAATCTGTATCAAGGTTTGTATTACGTAAGAGCCTGACAAAAAAGATTGGCAGTAAAGAGGGCGGCATAAGCATTTATCTGAGGAAATCAAACCATTCAATGTTATTGCATCAGATTAACAATATGAATTTGAACAGTGATTATAAAATGTTTCTCAATGCGCTCATCCACAGGCACGAGAAGAAATATACAGAAGCATACAGGTTGATTGAGAACATTGAAAATCCCAATGTTTTGAATTTGAAAGTCAAATTACTTTATGATTTGAAGCTTTTGGAACCCATCATAGGTCTTTCAAATAAGAATATTGATGTGCTTAAATATTTGGAAACTGATCAGCAATTCAATCTGATCAGTTATTTAGTGAGCAGAAATCTATATGACGAAGCAGAGCAGCTGATTCAAATCACTGAGCAGGACAAGGACTTACTGATAGAACAATTTGAAGACGATAAGAGCGATATATATTACAAGTACAGCTGGAGACAGTATGCACTGAACTTTTTAGGACTCAAAGATATTAATAAGGTGGACCTTCAGGAAATTAAATTCAAGATAGACACCCTTAATCCGCAAATGAAAAAACTTGGATATACTTTTGTGGTTAATGAATATTACAGGAATGCGGATAACTTGGAGATTTTAAAAAATGATTATGTGCCTTTTCTGAAAGAAAACAAGGATTTGTTCCAATACCTTGAATTCGAAGCGCTCCATACATTTAACATCACTGATGACTCCAACGACGATAAGAGCTTAAAACTGCAAAGAATACTTAATTATTATCATTCCAATAACTTTTCAGAACAGATGCTGAAAACTGTTTATCAGCTGATTCCCCAGGTTAATTTGAATACGCAGCACATCATGTCTCTCAGAAGGATGATAATGGATCAGCAGCTTGTTTTGGAAGATGAAAAATTTAGTAGATTATTAAAAAGGGATCGCCGGCTGCATGTAATATTCCATTATCCCCAATTTTTCATAAACAGCGCATTGAATAATGAAGTGGATAGCTTCATACACCATCGATTTACAAAGCGTGAACAGAAACGCATTTATAATATCATAATAAAAAAACTGCTTCATTTTAATATGAGAATCGACTTGCCGCATTATTTAATAGAGCACCTGAAAATCACATCATCAAAAAGAATGTCCAATGCACTTGCACTGGGAAGATACTATTGTTCAATAAGCGATCAGAAAAACTTGGATTGGTTGGTGAACAGTAAGCAAAAAGATAAGCAATTTAAGCTCAGGACACATTTTGCCAAATACTATTTCCAGCTCAAAGAATATAAATTGTCGCTGGGAGAAACAGAGAAGGCAGCGAAAATCAGACCGTATCACCATGATGTACTAAGGTCGTATATCAGAAATTATCATGTTATGGGGAATATTACAGAGAGATATAAAAACATCAAGTTGATGAAGAAGTATTACCCTGCACGATTATTTCCGGGTGAGTATCAAATGGCATTACAGGAGTTTCAGTTGTTGAATAATGAATGGCAGATGCCTATATCATTGAGGGATAACAGGGACATTGAAAAAAATGATAAAAAAATACTCTTTGTACTTAATAAGGCACTGCCGGTTACTAATGGATATACAATCCGTTCAAATGAAATAGTCAAAAGGGTTAGTGAAAGAGGCTATGAACCTGTTCTTACGACGAGACTCGGATGGTCTCCAAAACACGAAGGTTACGCGGTTCCGGATGCAGATATTAACGATATCAAGACATACTATATAGACAAGTCGGATAAATATTTGACGAATAAAACACCAATGAATGATTATTTTAATGTATATGCAGAAGAAATTCTCAATATCGTTAAAATGGAGAAACCGGAAATTATTCACGCTGCTTCCAACTTTCAGAATGCACTGCCTGCATTGAAAGTGGGGGAAATGCTGGGTTTGAGAACTATTTATGAAGTGAGAGGGTTGTGGCATCATACTCAAACATCTAAAAATCCTTTGTTCTATAAATCAGACAGATTCAATCTTCAGGACAATTATGAAGTATTATGCTGCAGAATTGCTGATGAGGTACTGTGCATCAGTGAAAGCCTTAAAGAATATCTGATTAGCAAAGGTATTGATGAAAAAAAAATAACAGTAGTACCCAACGGAGTGGATACAGAGAATATGGCTCCCTCTAAAGCAGATGACTCTATAGTTGAGAAATATGGTCTTGAGGACAATATCGTTTTAGGGTTTATAGGTTCTATCACAATATATGAAGGTATTGATTTCATATTAAAAGCAATCAAGAATATCAATGACTCCAAAAAGCTTAATAAAAGATTAAAGTTTCTGGTTGTTGGAGAAGGCCAGTATCTGCCGCAATTGCAAGCACTGGTCACAGAGTTCGATATCAGAGATGATGTCATCTTCACTGGCAAAATTCCGCATGAGCAGGTGTCAAAATTCTATTCTGTCATAGATATCACTCCATTCCCGAGAACGAATGAACTGGTATGTCAACTGGTTACGCCTATAAAGACATATGAAGCGATGGCAATGGCTAAAAAGGTGGTTGTAAGTGATGTTGCCGCCTTGAAAGAAATGGTAATAGATGGAGAAAACGGTACGTACTTTGAAGCGGAAAATACAGAGGCTTTGGAGAAGGCAATAATAGAGATATCAAAAAATGAGGAAATTGGAACTCATGCGAGAGAATGGGTTGAAACGAACCGGGATTGGGAAGTACTTCTAAAAACCATCATAGGCATATATGAACAAAAAGAGAGCTGATCAGCTCTCTTTTTGTTCGTTCAGGATACTCTAGTTTTTCTCAGATAAATATCTTTTCATAGTTTTTAAGAACATTTTCTTCGGCTGAGTTTCTTCAGTATCCATATAATCCGATGTATTATCATCAATCATTTTATGAAAAACATATTCAAATAATTCAGGTTTAGATAGTATTAAATCCTCATCTAAACCAGTTGATTGTATAACAGCAGTTTCATTATATCCTTCCGGATATTTGAAAGGATTGCCTATTATTGCTTTGATATTTTCGTGCTCCAAAATATAATCCAGCAGCCATATATCAGAGAAAGCCGGCATTTCAACGTAATCAATCTGCCTCTTTACGAGGCCGGTGGAAGGATTGAAATTATAAGTTTCAGAGAAACGAGGATTGACTGACTCATCTGTCAAGTTTACCCGGATGCGGTATTTCCCTTTTTCGGTCAAGTAGAATTTATAGAACCTGGACGTGGTTGGTTCTGAGATTTTCCATGAATGTCCATCTTTATACAGCTCATATACATATTCGCGTTCTTCGATGTGGTTGATGAAAACGGAAAGCTGGTCATCTTCCAGTTTCTCATCGAAAAGCAGCTGATTGAAGTAATTATCTGATGTAAATTTCTTCAGATTGAAATTGATGGAATCATAGTATTCTATAGGCGAATTAAAGTGAGTTTTTCCTTCCGTTGGATTTGGAAGTGTCAATACTAAATGGTTATGAAATTCTTTTTGTATCATCTCGTAAAGAGCATTCAGGAAATCTGAATCTATCCCCTCCAGATTATCAGGCTTAATAATGATGATTTTTTCATACTTATCCAGGAAACTGAAAATCTCTTCTTTGCTATTCTGAACTGCACGAAATTTTTCTATGTGTGATAAATTAGTATAGTCAGGTGTTTCTTTCAAGAGCTCAAGAGATGACTGATTGAAATATGCGCCATTGAACTGGCACACTGTATTGAGTTCACTTAACAGATCGAGAACCAGTATTTCTGATTCAGATGTTTTGAAAGATGTAAAAAGAGATTTATTGAAGTCTCTGTAAGCTGTAGAGATGATATGAATATCATCTGTTTCAAGATCGATCATGTCTACCGGATAAGGAGTAGAAATCAAAGACAACAGACTCTGGCCGCTGGTAAAGTTATTTATTTTGTATGGGAAATTTTTAAATTCGGTAAGCTTTTTGACCAATTCACTTCCGATAATATCCACTTTCATATTTGCACCTCTTAATTATTGACTATGAATTTTAAAAAGACATATATAATAGTATAATATATTATGAATGATGACTAGGGGAGAAATACAATGTACTTTTTCAAGAGGAATTTCAAAACTATTATTTTGTATATTCTTGCTATGGGCATAATTGGTACGATGATTGCTTATTTCATGGCTGGAAATACATATGATTACGAGGAATACTATTCATTATCCGAGCCGCTATCAACGACTCAGGAAGACGAACTTGCGATTAAATTAAATCAGGAAGTCAATGCTGAATTGGGTGAGCGCGCGGCGTCAATTCAATATTCCCCGGAATCACAATATTTGTCGCTTGATGTAGAATCGGTGTCTGAAGATGAGGTGTCGAACATAAAAAACCAATTCGATGCTCTTCTGGATGACAGTGGCATAGGGTATGAAGAAGGTGTCAATATTACAATTGATGCTAACTCTGACATCGTGATGAAAGTCATAATCATTGCAGCGTCAGTGATTCTTGGCTTTATCTTTGGCATAATTCAAGGAATCCGGAATCGACGCATCTTGTCAGATGAAGATGTTAAATATTACTTGGATGAGAAAACAGTCGGAACATTTTAGGAGGCAGGCTGATGAGAAGAACAGATGGGACAGTAAAAGAAGTACAGGATCTGGAACCTCAAATATTGGATGCTTTATATAACTCTGCCAAATCAATACTTAATGTGTCAGAGCAGAAAGAATTAGGCGCAGTATTATTCACTTCTGTCAATGATGGCGAAGGAACAATGACAGCCGCTTCACACATCAGTTATATACTGACACAGCTCGAAAAAAAGGTGTTACTCATCAATTTGGACTTGAATAATCCCCAAGGCTTGAATAATTATTTCGAGGTTAGCGGAGACCAAAAGCTGATTGAAATAATCAATGCATCTCCATACTTAAGTGAGGCAATCCAGCAGACACAATATGAAAATCTGGATGTCATATCTCTTGAAGAGGTGGACGAAGAAGATTTCATAGAAGTTTTGAATACTAAAAACATCAAGACAAAATTGAATCCATTGAAAAATTATTATGATATGGTATTTTTGATTGGCCCTGAGGCAGAACAGTTTGAGCACTATTCCAATATCTTCGAACTTGCAGAAGGTGCGGTAACGGTTTCAAGGGATAAAACGAGCGATTATAGGAAAGTGAAACGCCATATTGATAAATTAGGGCTTTTTAATATGGTGTCTTTTGGTATAATAAGAAACAGCAAATAATATTCAGAAAGCAAGGTGTCTTTAAGTGAAATTAACTACTATTGGTCTTGGCTATATTGGTCTTCCAACTTCAATCATGTTTGCAAAACATGACGTAGACGTACTTGGCGTAGATATTAAACAGGAAGCGGTGGATAGCCTTAACAGTGGTAAAATCCATATCGAAGAGCCGGGTCTACAAGAAGCATTGGAAGAAGTGATTGAGAAAGGTACTTTCAGGGCAGCAACTGAACCTGAAGAAGCAGATGCATATATCATTGCTGTACCTACGCCGAACAAAGACGATGAGTTCAAATCATGTGACATTTCAATTGTGATGTCCGGTGTGAAAAGTATCGTTCCACTTCTGAAAAAAGGCGATACTGTAATCGTTGAATCTACAATCGCTCCAAGAACGATGGATGATCATGTTGCTCCATACCTTGAAGAGCAAGGTTTCAAAATTGGAGAAGACATCTTCCTTGTACATTGTCCGGAACGTGTACTGCCGGGACAGATCATGCATGAACTGATCTATAACAACCGCATAGTTGGCGGAATGACACCTGCTTGCGTTGAAGCAGGTAAGAAAGTATATGGTACTTTCGTACAGGGTGAAATGATTGAGACAAATGCAAAAACTGCTGAAATGTCCAAACTGATGGAAAATACTTATCGTGACGTGAATATTGCATTGGCAAATGAACTCGCCAAAATCTGTAATGCTCTTGATATCAACGTGCATGATGTCATTGAAATGGCAAACAAGCACCCACGTGTAAACCTTCATACACCTGGCCCTGGTGTCGGCGGTCATTGTCTTGCAGTAGATCCTTACTTCATCATTGCTGAAGCGCCTGAAAAATCACCGCTCATTAAACTGGCTCGTGATATCAACGTCTCCATGCCGCAATATGTTGTAGATTACACTAAAGAGATTCTTGAGAAACTTGAAGGAGACAAAGTCACTGTATTCGGCCTTACATATAAAGGTGATGTAGATGATATACGTGAATCTCCAGCATTCGATATTTATGAATTACTCAGAAAAGACGGCAGCATGAATGTTGTAGCATATGATCCTCATGTGAAACTTGATTGGGTGGAAAAAGATGTTAAGAAAGCAGTGGCGGACAGTTCACTTGTCCTTGTTCTCAGCGATCACAGTGAATTCAAAGAAATGTCCGATTCTGACTTCTCCACTATGAAGGATAAAATCATCTTTGATACTAAGAACGTCATGAAAGGTGATTTTGAAGAAGTACAGTACTATAACTACGGAAATATCCAAAAATTATAATCTTAAGGGGATAATGTTTTTAAGATTAGTTAAAACTGCAGGCAAAGTTCATAATGGAACAGGTCTGCAGTTTTTTTATAGAGTTTTATAATACATATAAGAGGTGCAAACTATGGAGCATAAGGTCGATAAATTTTTCAGGCATGTCAGAGATTTTGATGTCAGCCATTATGTATGGATTTATGAGAAAGGTAATAAGCCGATACTTCAATCTGTTCAATCCATGAGAAAAACAGGAGAACTCAAGGACTTTCAGAAACAGATTTTAAGAGTTCTGTCACATCGTAAAGTGGGTAATAAAGATTTCTATTATCTTGAGCATGAAGGACATGAGCTGGGCTGGGCAGAACTTAAGACGTCAATTGTTGTCTACTCCAAGCCGAGAGAGCATGTCAGGCTGGATTTGGATAAATTCATGCAGGAACAGGAGAAACAGATATTTGTAGTCTCTAAAAATAACCTGCGCCTTCTTAAAGATCAGATGCTGGACTCCAGATTTATCATGGTCAAAGACGGTGTCGAGTATGAAGCATTATTCAAAAAACATAGGCTGCAGGGATGGTTCTCTTCGGATACACTTGTACGATCTGAAAAAGCGGCGATCCCTGTTACAGGTTATACAGAAGAATTTAAATTATTCGAATTTAACAACTTGACAAGTGAAGTTCGGATTGATGAGAAAAAAATATATCCGATTACCATTGTCCATATGTTCAGGGATATTCAGCTTGCGAAAGTAAAGACTGGCATGGGTAACTACTGGACTGATATGAGTCATTTAGAGTATGACAGAGAAAGCATGCCAGATTACGAGCCACCGTACACATTTGATGAGACAGTGGTTTATGATTTGATTCAAAACGTTTCAGAAGAAAGACAGATGGCTCTTTCATTGGTAGAACGTCTGAAGAGTCAGTTCAGAGATACGGATATAGAGATAGAACCTCAAAATAATGAAGAAGTAAATGAACTGACGGTAGATCAGGATCTCGAAAACCTCAGGGAAGATCTGGCAGCTGAAAGAGATAAAAGGGAAAGAATCGAAAAAAGGTATAAAAACCTGAAAAATTCATTCTTTGGAAAATTACAGACGAAATATTGGCAAATGAGAAAGTAGGTGGCAGTGTTGTCTTCAAATAGTAATGAATCCGTATTACCTTATGTGAGCATGTCTGATAATTATCTGCTGGGTCTGTATCAAATGGCAAAACACTACGATGTGGATACATATCATGATCTGTTCAATAAGGATGTATCGACTTCCACTCAATATCACGACTTATCATTAGAAGAATATTACAAACTCTTCAATGAAGAAGGGAAGCCTCAGTTAGCAGAAAAACTGGAAAAGCTTTCGGAGCATGTTGTAAGTTCCAACGGCTCAAGAATATTTAAAAAGATCGACTTGGATGTCGGTATTATTTGTGATGAGTTCCTATATGAATCATATAAAGATGCAGTGAACCTTCACTATATAAATTACAATAAGGATCACATCGATATCGATTTTGATTTTGTCATTATTGCCACTACCTGGAAAGGGATAGACGGCAGCTGGCAGAATGTTTCCAAAGATAAATCTGAGGAGCGCCACCATTTATATGACTTGATCCATGAATTGCAGGAAAGGAATATTCCAACATTATTCTACTCAAAAGAAGATCCGGTCAACTACGATCAGTTTGTCGAAATCGCCAAAGAATGTGATTATGTCTTTACATCCGCTGAAGAAATAATACCCAGGTATAAGCAGGCAGTCGGCCATGACAGGGTTTATAAACTGGAATTTGGCATAAACCCGCATTCGAATAACCCAATTGGCATTGATAGGCCGGAATTTAAAAACTATAAAGATGATGTCATTTTTGCAGGCAGCTGGATGGTTAAATATCCTGTCCGGAATCAGGAGTCTGCGATGGCATTTGACGGAGTAATCGAGGCAGGGCAAGATTTAACAATTATTGACCGCAACTTGAAATTGGAAAACAAGCGGTATCATTTCCCGCCATCTTATATCAAATATCTGTCCTATCCATTACCGCATAGTTTGTTGATGAAAGCTCATAAGATATATAAAACTGCAATCAACGTCAACTCAGTAAAATATTCAAATACTATGTTTGCAAACCGCGTTTATGAATTGCAGGCTTTTGGCAATATACTTTTATCCAACTTCTCGGTTGGTGTCAACAGTAAGTTCCCGCATGTTTTCATCTATAATTACAAAACAGATGTGCCTCAGTTCCTGACTCACACAAATGAGAAAACGTTGAGAGAAATTTCTTCGGCGGGGATACGTCAGACGATGAACCACGAGACAACTTATCATCGTATTAAATACTTATATGAGATTTTGGGGAATAATCTGGATGTTGACGATGCGAAAGTACTGATTGCTGTAGAGGAAGATAGTGCAGAAGTAAGAAAGATGATTGAAGCACAATCATATAAGGAAACTGACATCGTGACTATAGATGACCTGACTTCTGCGGACCTGTCTGATTATCGCTTCCTAACACATTTTGATACAGATTATTATTACGAAGAGTATTATATTGAGGAACTCATTAGTGGATTCAAGTATGCAGATGTCGATTTTGTGACAAAAGACGGCGATCAGGAGAAATATAATTTTACAGATCATTTCAGCAATAGGAATCTGACTTTGTATGATCTTAGGGCGGTGACGTTACACCAAATAGAAAATGGTATTTACGATGATTTGACTGGGTTGAATATCGATGATACAGAAGTCGAACTGGTCAAAGATCTGCCGGTAAAAAGCACGAGTATGAAGAAATTGAGTGTCATCGTTCCGATACACAACAACGGTAAGTACCTTGAGAACAAATGCTTCAGAAGTCTTCAGAGATTATCCATTTTCGAAGATCTGGAAATTGTATTTGTCAATGATGGTTCCACAGACGAGGAAACGAATCAGATTGTACAACGCTTAGTACGTCGTCACCCCGACATAGTCTACTATGAGTTTGAGGAAGCTTCAGGCAGTGCATCAACACCACGCAATAAGGGTGTTGAGTTGGCCACAAGTGAATTGATTACATTCCTGGACCCAGATAATGAAGCCACAGGTGATGGCTTTGCGAGACTTCTCTCAGAAATGGAAAAAGATGAAGCACTTGATATGGTTGTTGGAAACATGGTCAAGGAAGACCAAAATGAAAAGAGTGTATTCAACTACTATAAGACGGTTCAGCATTATAACTTCAAGAGCGATATAATTGAAGATACCAAGAAATTCCTGAAACGCTCATTCCTAAAAGCGCAAAGTATTCAGGCCATGATTGTCCGTAAACGTGTAATATCAGACAATAATATCAAGATGGTGGAAGGGGCAATAGGCCAGGATACGATATATTATCAGGAGCTCCTGCTTCACTCAACCAGAGTGAAAGCTGTGGATGAAGTCATCCATATGTATTACGGGGCAGTTGCAGATTCAGTAACAAACACAGTCGGGTTGTCCTTTTTTGAGAAATACTTGAAGCTTGAAACTTACCGCATCGATTTTTTAACAAATAATGATCTGATCAATGAATATATTGAAGATAGATTGGAATATTATTTGATGAATTGGTATTTACCGCGGCTTGAAAGAGTTAAACGGGAAGATCAGCATGAAGCGGCTGAAAAACTACATGAAATATTCAATCTATATAAAGAGTATATAGGGGATGACTATACTTTGGTTGAAGATAAAATTATTGAATTTAAAAAGTGATATTTCTATTAGACAAAGGGAAATGGTGGAGGGTTTGAGTTGTTAGTTAAAGACATAGAAACAAGATATTCATATGTATTTATGCATCAATCTATGCAATCTGACTGTATTAGTAATACACATAGTATGAACATTCACGATTGGACATTGTTTTACAGTGACGATTTAGATATCACGATCCATGAGAAAGGTGAAAATTCCATAGTGGTATTAGGGTATATGCTGGATATAAGAAACGGTGACCTTTCCACCGCGAATATTGCAGCGAAACTGGTTCAGGCAAATGCACCTGAAAATGAGTTGGATTATATCAATGGACGGTATGTAGTCATCATCCACAGGAATAATGATTTGAACATTTATACAGACGCCAGTGCACTCATGCCTATAAACTACTGTCAGGCTGAAAAGATAATATCATCACATGACGTATTGATTGAAGAGATTCTAAAATACAATGGCAGAACTGTAAATGATGTCAGGGATGAACTCCTCGGATCCTTCGACTTCACCCGCTACGAAGGGATCTTCAAATTCAACCCGAGTTTGAAGTTGAACTTGAATGAGTACACCTTTGAAAGATATTATCCGGCTAAAGAGATTAGTCGGAAAAGCATTGATGATATTTTAAAGGAACTGGATTTATATTTCAGAGAAATGACCAAATGGCTGAAGAGATGGGATAATGATATAATCCTTACTCTCACTGGAGGTTATGACTCAAGAGTCTCTATGGCACTGACAAATGAGTTGAGTGAGAGAATAGAATATATTACTTACCTGCATCCAAATTTGAAGCGTTTGTCCGAAGCGGCTCAAAAGATATATGAAGTGGATTTATTCATTACGGAAGCTTTGGAAAAGAACTTCAGGATTAATCATACACAAGTCGATCTTGCTGATTATGACTTGAAGAACGATGAAAGGGAGCACTATAAAAGTATTCTCCAAACAGCTCATTCGTTTCCTTTAATAGATTACTTTAAAAATGACAGGAAGTTCGAAAAAGCTCTGCATATCAAATCTACTGTTTTTGGTATGGGTAAATCAGACTTCCCTCTGAATAAGAATCATAACCCTGAAACATACGAAGAGATGAGCGAGTTCATCCATGGTGTCTCCAATGCCGCATTAAAACTGCCAAATTACAAAGACATTCTCAACGATTATTACGAACGTAATCTTCAAAAGGAAAAAGTAGGTAAAGGCAGACATTTCTTTGAGATATTTCATCTGGAGAGCCGTATGGGGAATTGGCATAGCAATGTAACACAGGAAACGGACCCGGAATTACTGGAATTTATTTTTGTGAATACACGCAGAATTCTGGATCTGCTGCAGTCACCATCGATCCAGGAACGCAGAGACAAAGTACTTTATAAGCATATTATAAATGAATATTGGCCCGCATTATTATTTGTAGGTTTTAATGAAGAAACATTCAATCTTGACTATGATAAACTTGGCATAAATACTACGAAATACTTTAACGGAATTACTATTTATGAACATACAAACCTATCAGTCACTGAGTTGGATGAAAGTGTGATTGAAATTAAACCTGATAATGAAAAAGTAGGGCCGGAATTCCAGTACGTTTTCAAGGCTAAGAACAAGACGAACCATTCCCGAAAATTGAAGCTCAAAAGCTTATTCAACAAGGAGAATGCCCGCCAATATATTAATGTTTCAACCATGAAACTTAATGAAAAATCAGTGGTCTCCATGGATATTGTTGATCTTTTCAAAGGTTATGATACAACATTAAGACCTTTCGAAGAATTTATGATAGAAATCAACTATAACCATAGATTTGATAAATTATCCTGGCAGCAGGCCGGAAGAATACAGATTAGCATCGTATAAAATACGGATATAGCTAACGGAGGTTACCATGTTAAACAGATTTGAAGTTTCTCAAAATATAAATGAGGATTATACTTACAGTTATCAATTTGAAGACAACTTAGTTTTTAATTATCAACATGAACATATTTTCAATATTGTAAACAAAAACGATATGACAATCGCATGTTATGGCTATTGTTTCGATACCAGAGAACCTAAAACTACGACACTGGCCACATTAGATGAAGTATTAGAACAGAATAATTTTGAAGAAGATATAAAATATCTTAACGGTCATTATATATTGCTTTATAACATTTCTGGTGAATGGAAGCTATCAACAGATGCAGTAAGTATTACTCCTGTTTATGTTGATTCTGAGAAGAAACTAGTTTTTTCATCCTCAGATGAAGAGGAAGTAGTGTCTTTAAACAGTAACATAGAATTAAATTTAAAAGATTTCACTTTTACACGAATGGAAAAACCAACAAACAAACTAGCTGATGAACGAATTGAAAGAATTATATTAGATGCTGTTAAAAATCAGTATAAATACTTTGAAGATAAAGATTTAACTATCAATTTTCGACGTAATAAAATGAATAAAGCTTTGATTTCAATATTATATCGAGCTCTGCGCGATAAAGCACTCAACCTGCGTCAGAAAGATGAAATTTCCCTTAAGGTTGGAAAGTGGTTGGAGCGGGATTATCAAATGCACTTAATGGAGCAAGAGGAGCCTTCATCAGATTATATCTGTAACGTACATCTTATGGATTATCAAGCATATAGGAACAATGAAGTTGATTTGAGTGAAGATGAACTGGAACAGTTCCGAGAAGAAGGTCTGCTTAAAGATGAAGAAACAACTAAGTGGTGCAATATTGAATACAATTTGAAAAACAATTTGAAGTATCGTCAGGAAGATAAGCCACAATTAATATTTGATCCTTTCAACGTTCGAATTATTCAGGAGTGTATATATCACTACGATGATATTAAAACATTCAATCCTTTAAACCGCATCATTAAAATATTACATCCCATTATAGATTTTTATGATTTTGCATCAGGTATGACACTGTCGCAGAAGTACGACCGACTTTTAGCGAGTAATAAAAAATTAAAAGAAGAAGCCAGAAATAGTATCAAAAATTTTGAATTTATACAGGAAGCGAAAGAAGAGGGAATTAAATTATCAAATAATCTCGGTGGTCAACTCCAGGAAAAAGGTATAACTGTTTACCCTGCATCAATACAAATCTCGAAAGACGATATATTCGAGATTGAATATACTAAAAAAGGTCATGGATTAGTTCTATTGGAAACATTCTTTGATAATCCTAAAAATGCACACAGAATTAAAATAGAGCTTAATGAAGAAGTATTTAATATTAATGAATTCATGGACGGTAAATTCATTAATGTGGAAAGTACGTTACGGTTAAAAATGTATTATGAAAGAGATTATAATGCTGCTTCATGGCAAAAAGCGGGAAGAATTATGATTAAAGAAATAGATTAATTTCAAAGTGAAGAATAGGATTCTTCACTTTTTGTTAGTTAAATTTTACGATATTTTAATTTCTTTTGTTATAATAGCCTATATTGATTTTTAAATAAATTCAGCTTAATAGAGGTGCAGTATGTCATATCAATATAAAATTTGTGAAAAAAAAGATGAAGCATATGGTTATAGTTTTTCTTTAGATGAGAATCTAGTCTTCAATTACAATACAGATGACCTTTTTAGTATAGTCGAGGATAATAAGATTTCCATTATTTGTTATGGTTATTGTTTTGATGTTAGAGAGCCGGAATTATTAACGAGAGATACATTAAAATCGTTATATAGAGATATAAATGATATAGAAAAAGAAATACAATATTTAAATGGACAATACATATTAATTGTACAGAAGAATGAAGATATTTATTTGTATTCAGATGGTTCTGCTCTTGTTCCTGTTTATATTTTAAAAAATGATAATATTATCACAAATATAATAAGTAATAGTAATGAAGCTTATTATAGACTTAATCCTAATTTTAAGTTTAACCTTAAAACTTTTATGATTCAGCGTCTACAATGTCAAAATAATTACGAAAACCTTAATGATGAAAATTTAGTAAGTTATTTAATGTCATTAATATCAAATCAATATGAGTATTTTATAGATAAAAAAATTGATATTCGTTTCCAAGCCGATAATTACCATAAAGCTTTATTTGCTATTCTATCACCAATATTAGCTAATAAAAATATGATAGTTGAAGAGAATAGCACTACAATTAATGATTATTTTTCTGAACTATTTGCTAATGAATTTAGAATGAATATTATTCGAGATTTAGAAGTAACTGAAAAAAATAAAGAATCAGATAATAATAGGTTTATTGCAAGAAATAACTTAAGTAATTTTAAGGCTTTATATATTAAAAAGAACAAACAACTTAAAAATCAGAAGATGCTCACATTATACAATGATAAAAATGATTTAGAACTGTATAATTATGAAATGAATTTGATGGAGATTAATAATAAAAGTAATTTGGAACTGAGCGATAAATACCTCATATACGAGCCATTAAATGTGAGAGAAATATTAAATGTATTTATTGAATTACAAAATAGGACAAAGTTTAAAATACACCAAGAAGTTATTAATAAATTTAGGCCTTCTTTATATTATTTTAATTTTACAAAAGGTAAAACTTTGAGAGAGATAAATCAAGAATTAACTGAAGAAATTACAGATATAAAAAATAATGGAATATCTACCGAAAACCAAAAATTCTTATTGGATGTAAAAAGATCTAACTTTAGAACTTCCCAGAATCTCGATGGTAAAATCAAGAATAATGAATTAATAACCTTCCCATCTAACCAGAAAATTAAGAAGGGCAATGAATACATTATAGATTTTATAAATCATACAGAAGGTTTAGTTTATATTGAAGGCTTTTACAAGAATGAAAAAAATGCCAATCGTATTATTGTTACAGTAAATGGTGAAATTTTTAATATTTTTGATTTTTATAAAGGAAGATATTTCTATCATAATGGTAAAACAAGAGTAACTGTAAAATACATGAATGATTATAATAATCTAAGTTGGCAAAAGGCAGGTACTCTATTAATTAAACAAGCTTAATAAATGAATCTGAGAGGAGGTATACGAATTATGAGGAGCAATATGTTCACTGATGCGGGAGAATTAAGTTTTTTCACATACCTAGAAAATAAAAAGCGTTATATATACAGTGTTGATTTTAAAGAGAAAGAAAAAATTTCTCCGGATGAAGGAATTTATACAATATTAGATAAAAAAAATATTGATGGAGACTTGTATTGGGAAATCAAGAAGATTGATGAAGTTCCTATTCTTGGATGGATTAGTGCGGATAGTAGTATTAAATTCTTAAATGTTCAGACAGAGATGGTCAAAATTAATTATTCACAAGTTGATAACGTGATTAATAATAAACTTAGTATCGGAAATCAGTTGAAGGATGATGTGATTTACTCTGTTTCATACGCCTGTCTATATGATGGTCAAATTTATTATGGGATAAGTAAAGCTGATAAATTTTATGGTTTTGTTAACGCAACAGCGTTAGACTTAGGAGAAATTGAACCTATCAAGTTCTCTTTCAATGATAAAATAAGTAAAATATATCACGATCCATTGCTTAAATACGGTTATGATCTTCACCACTCGAATATTGAGTTGGAGTGTAAATACGTTTTAAATTCAAATAATAGAATTGCATGTGGGTTCAAACAAGGAGACACTGTTTTTTGGACTGACATTAGAGAAACAGATATATGCCACAGAAGCATTGCCCCCACTCAAGACAGTGAATCTTATATGAACGTTGAGGACTATCTTTTAAATACTGTCAAAGTCGACTCTGATGAATATTATACAGTAGTCCCTAAGATTGGAACGAATAATAAAATAAACGAAATCGTTTCAAGCTTCCATGAAACTAATACTGACACAAGCCTGTATCAAAAATTTGATATTACCATAGGAATTATTTGTGATGAATTCATGTACAATGCTCTAAAAAACAGCGCTAATATTGAATATATTCCATTTACTGAAGAAATTTCTATCAATGAAGAATATGACATGGTTTTAATTGTTTCGAGTTGGAGAGGTATAGATGAATCGTGGCAGTATATGGCGAACCCAAATGGTAATAAAAGAAAAGTATTAAACACTTTATTAGATGAGTATAACAAAGCGGGTATTCCAACAGTGTTTTATTCAAAGGAAGACCCTGTAAATTACGAACGGTTTATTTCCATTGCTCAAAAATGCAAGTATATATTTACGTCAGCTTCAGAAATGATTGACCAATATATTCATGATACTGACAATGAAAATGTTGATTACTTGGAATTTAGTATAAATCCCTTGTACCATAATCCAATAGGTAAGAATCTCAAAGACTCTGTTAACCAAGATCAAGTTATATTTGCAGGAAGTTGGATGAAAAAGTATCCTGTACGAAATAAGGAATCTGCCGAACTTTTCGATGGGGTAATTGAATCTAAGCATGACTTAAATATTATAGATAGAAATTTCGCTCGGCAACTCTACGCTTACCAATATCCAATAAAATATTTACCATATGTATCTGAAACTCTTACACATGATAAACTTATGAAACTTCATAAAGCGACCTCATGGGGACTAAACCTCAATTCGGTAAAGTATTCGAATACAATGTTTGCTAACAGAGTATATGAACTTCAAGCGATGGGAAATATAGTAATCAGTAACTATAGTATGGGTGTAAACAACAAATTTCCTAACGTACATATCGTTAGTGATAAAAATGATGTCAAGCAGATTTTAAATCACTCGAATCTAAATGATAATTCTGATTTGATTGCTAAAAGTGTAAGCAATGTGATGTTAAATCATACTGCCTATCATAGGATTGAAAAAATCATTAGAACTATTGGATGGACAAGTCATCACTTGCATGAGCCTAAAATATTAGTTATTGGTGAAAGTGAAAAATCAAGGGAATCTTATAGCAATCAATTGTGGGTTAATAAAGAATTTATATGTCTTGATGATTATAATAGAAATTTGAATGATGAGCGTTTTGATTATATTGCATATATGAAAGATGAATTTATTTATGAAGAATACTATTTGATGAATTTAATATCTTCTTTTGCATATTCTGATGCTTCCATAACAGAAATGAGAGGGCATGAATATACTTATACTAATATAACTGATTATAATAGATATAAATCTTTAATAAAAGTTGATCTAAGCAACAACAAAATATTAAACATACCTGAAACGGAGATATTAAGTGAAATCCCTAAGTTAGACGGCAATAAGGAAAAAGTATTATCTGTAATAATACCAATTCACAACAATGGAAAATATTTAGAAGATAAGTGTTTTAGAAGTTTAAAGCGATCATCTATTTTTAATAAGATGGAAATTATTATGATTGATGATGGGAGTAGTGATAGAGAGACTTTAAAAATCATTAATAGAATCCTGAGAAGACATCCGGATATAAAATTCTATAGATTTAGTGAAGGATCAGGTAGTGCTTCGAGGCCAAGAAATAAAGGAATCGAAATGGTAAAAACCAAGTATTTAACTTTCCTTGATCCTGATAATGAAGCAAGCGGTGATGGTTATAGAGAACTACTGGATGAGTTGGAAAGAAATAACGATTTAGATCTTGTGTTGGGGAACGTAATGAAGGAAGATAACACTAAGAAAGCATTATTGAATTATCACTATTATGTACTGACTAATAACGATGATAAAGCTATAGTGGAGGATCCAAAAGATTTTCTGATAAAAGCAAATTTAAGGGCACATAGCATTCAAGCATTAATTGTAAAAAGTGACATAGTTAAAAATAATAGTTTAAAAATGGTGGAAGGCGCTGCGGGGCAAGACACTATGTTTTTCCAAGATTTGTTGTTACATTGCTATAAATTTAAATCAATCCCTAAGTTGATTCATATGTACTATGCGGCAGTTGAAGGGTCAGTCACTACTACGATAAAACTATCGTTTTTTGAAAAATATTTGAAGTTAGAGAAAGAAAGGGTTCCATTTCTAAAGAAACATGGTCTATACAATATTTATGTAAACCAAAGACTCCCATACTATTTTAACAATTGGTATATAAAAAGATTACCAAAAGTGGAAGAAAGCGATTTTGAGAAAGCTAAAGAAATTTTACTAATTATATTTAATATGTATAAAGAGTCATACAATGGTGAAGATGCCCAATTTAATAAAAATCTTATTGATATTTTCGGGATTGAAGTTTGTAGTGACAAAAAGAAAGTAAATATTTAAGGAGCTTAAATACCCCCAGAATATTGAAATCTGGGGGATAATGCTTTGAATATTTTATGAATAATAAGAAAATTTAGTCTGGAAATCACAGAAATATCATTAATTGTTTTATACAGTGTTGGATTTTATTCATTGTATTCATTTCTTATTTTCAGAGTGTTACCAAGGATTAAAATTTGATATAAACTTAATAATTTTTCTTGTATTTTTTCGGAGTTAAAATAGTTATGCGCAATAGTATGAGAAAACTTCCCTAGTAAGTTGATATTATTTTTATCATCTAGTAAGAAATCCAGATCGGCTTCAATATTCCCCTCTACGTAATCATCAAATTTATTACCGTAGCCTCCAAAGTTATTGTAGACACCTTCAATCCAATTATCATATGCGATTAATCCTATATATTTTTTACTGCCGACTGCAATAGTAGGTTTACCCGACGCCATAGATTCTATTACTGAGCGGCCAGGCGCGATTACTATGTCACAGTCTAAATAAGCGTTTTTCAATTCGTTGTCTGTTAACCATCCATAAAATTGAATTTCGTGTGGTGTGCTATATAAAATATCGCGGCATTCCTCTAAGAATTCTTCTTTCAAACTTCCGCTACCTACAATATTGACAGTTATTTTATAATCAACTTTTGTTTGTAAATGTGTAAGAGCTATTTTAAATATATTTAGGATAAACTCCTTGTCTTTATCCAAACGCGTAAATAAGCCTATCTTCAAGTTGTTTTGTGTTTCGTCAAATGTAAGTAAATCACTATATATAGAGGGGTCGAAGCCGTTAGGGATCACATGAAATTTTTTAGAATCAGTAGATACCTGTGAACGGACAAAATCTTGTACACCTTCCGAAACACTTACTATTGCATCTACCCTTTCTATATATAGTTTAAGACTATCAGTCCACATCCCATGGTAGGTTATTATCAGAGGGATATTATATCTTTTAGAAAGATGTAATGCTGCTTTTCTGGAAGGCCCAGGATGGGTATGTATTATATCAAAGTTTATCCTTGTACTCTCCACAGCTTTTAAAGTGAGACTGATATATTTATAATCAGTAATGATTGTTTTTATTCCTCTCTCCTCTAATCGCTTTTGAAAATCACCTTCCTTCAATAAAACATAAACGTCGTGGTTTCTATTCTTCATAAAAACTGCAGAGTCGTATACATTTTCATGTAAGCCACCCATTGGAGCATTAAAGTGCAAAAGGTATAGTATTTTCATAGAATCTCCTTGAAATTATATTTTTGTATATATGGTAACTCTATTATGATACACCTAAAATTAGTCTATCAATTATTAGAATAAAACAGTAGATAATCTTATATATCCCATAGTTTATTTATTAAGCTTTTCACTTATTATACTATTAATAATTCCTCGAATTAATTAAGTATAGTGTTAGGATATGGTAAAATTAAGAAAAGTAAGCAAGTTGATATTTTAATATATTAAAGGTAATAAGAGGGGGATACTATTATGACTGATTTGGGAAAGTATCTGGATTCTGCAAATGTAACTGAAAGGAAATTAGATATTCATGATTTTGATGTTATTAAATTGACGAAGAAATCAAAATATACAAAAGAAATTGCTGAAAAAGCTATCGAAAATAAAATTATACCTTTTCCTAATTTCTCATCTTTTGATTTTGAAGGTAATGGAGGGTGGGAATTTAATTCAGAAAAATATGGAGACAGTTATCCTCTGTACATACATTCACTGAGATTTGTCAGTGAATTATTGACAATGTTTGAAGAAACTGAGGAAATTATATATCTTGATAAAGCTAGATATTATATACATAGTTGGATTGATTATGCTGTTAACAACGAAGGTGGCGCTATGGTTTGGTACGATCATCCAACAGCCAACCGGATTCAGGTTATTATTAACTACTTATACTTAGCTAAAGAAAGGCACGATGTAGATACAAAATTATATGGCAAGTTGCTTAGGTTCCACAGTCTTTATTTATCTGATAATAAAAATTATAGAAGAAACAATCATGGATTGATGATGGATCGATCATTAATGATATTGGGGAATATACTTAATGATCAGAATATTTTTAATATAGGATTTTATCGTTCAATTGATACTTTTTGGTATAGTTATAGCTATACAGGTTTACACTTGGAGAACTCACCAGAGTATCATAATATGGTAACAAGAATGTATTTAGAGTTGCAGACTTATTTGAAAAAGAACGGTAAAACTTATGGTACTACCATTGTTTCTTATTTAAGTAGAGCTGCCATATTAAAAAATATATTTGCTAAACCCAATAAATTAATACCTTCGATCGGTGATTCGGGCCAAGGTCAAGTTAAGGTAAATAAAGAGTATGTTAATTTCATAGATTATGCCGCAGGCCTCAGTATCATACAAGATAAAGAAATAAAAATGTTTTTATCATTTGTTTGTGGCTATTCCACTACTGTTCATAAGCATATAGATGATCTTAGTTTCAATTTATTCTTCAATGGAAAAGATTTCTTTGTAGACCCAGGGAAATTTAGTTATTCTAAACACCCTTACAGAGGATATATTAAGTCGTTTAAAGGTCATAGCGGCATCTTTATCAATGATAAAAATTATAAATTAAGTGAAGAAAACAGGTTTACAAGAAACGTAACTTTCATACATCATTTTGAAAATGACAATTACATGTTAATTAAAGGCAAGAATCACAGTTATGAGGAAGCAAATCTCTATAGAACAATTGTTTATATGAAAAAAGAGAGGCAGTTTATTATTTTAGATGAAATCAAGCCTAGTCAAGAAGTAAAAGTCCTACACAATTTTAATTTGCATCATGAGGTGAAAGTAGAACGATTAAACGATTTTTCTCATAAACTAACCAATGATTCTGTATCGATTGTTATTAGAAACCATACAGAAAATATGATTTTCGAAGAAGTAGTGGGAAATAAAGATAAAGAACCTTATATCGGTTTAAATAGTGTGGTGTTTAATGAAGTAGTAGAAACAACCCAGTTAAAAAACAATGAAAATCTTTTAACAAATCAACATACGTTTACGATATATAGTATTTCCGAGGACTCAGAGGATATAGAGATCAAATTAAATAGTGAGTCCTCCGTTTTACATGTTTTGACGAACGACAAAAATTATTATATAAACGTTTAGAAGGAGATTGAAATGGAACATTCTATCGAGACAATTAATGAAATTCACGAGTTGAAGTTGCCATATGGTACTCCAATAAAAATAAAATACACAACAAAGGAATTTGAATATAATTTATTAGTATATAATAAAAGAGATAGATTTGAAAATGCTGTTGTTCTTTCTAATGGTGCGGTTGATTTGAACAAAAAAAGACCGCCAATATTTATGAGAAGTAAATGGGCTAAAGAAATCGACGCAAGTCTGATTTACTTAGACGATGCGACCTTACATGGGACTGAATTAAAATTAGGATGGGGCCAAGGAAATAAAAATGAGTTTGTCTTAAAGGTATATAGTAAACTTGTTAAAGCTATCATCTCAAAAATTAATTTAGAAACAGACCACGTATTTTATTATGGCTCTTCTGCAGGAGGGTTCATGTCTTTAATATTGGCTGCAATGCATAATGGTAGTACGGCTATTGTAAATAATCCTCAAACAGATGTGAAGAATTATCATGAAGGACATTCGAGACCTTTATTGGAAATGAGTTATGGTACTATAGAGACTGCTTATAATAGTTTTAGAGAACGAGTTAATGTAGTAAATGCTTTTAAACATGTAGATAACGTTCCTCATATCTACTATATTCAAAATCAGTACTCGTTCCATGACCTAAAGTATCATGTAAATCCTTTCATAAAGTCTATGAAAGAAGACGAGTTAGAGATTGAGAAAGTCACATTTATAAATTATTTTGATAAAGAAAGAGGACATACACCATTAGATAAAGATCCTGCATTGAATTCTTTAAATTTATTGATTAAGAGAAATCTTTTTTAATGGTCACACTTCTAAAACGTTATGATAATAAATTCTATAGTTTGAGGAAACAGGGGTAAGAAAAATATTTTTCTGCTGTCTTATGATGTGAAAATCCAACAATAGTCCAGAGTTATTATTATAAATAGTAAAGAAGCTTATCTATGATAGGTATATCTGATAAGGTAAACTTCATATTGAAATGAACATTTTTTTAGAAAGGGACCGTCAAAAATTATGTGTAAATGAAGGCATGCCTTTTCTTGTAGTGTGCATTACCCGCTGAACATTTCAGCTAATTCTGCACGGGCCTGGTCAAAACCAATATGGCACCGTGTCGCGAACCGTTGGTTATATGCTTCAAATTGAGTGACCAGGAAACGGTCAAGGGAGTCCGCGTTCGGGAACTGCACTTTGCGCTTACTGTACCGTTTGATTTTCTTATTGAATGACTTAATCAGATTTGTGGAGTAAATGCTTCTCCTGATTGCTTCAGGGAAATCATAAAAAGTGAACAGATCCGGATTGGCTTTCAACGATTGCGTGACTTTGGCGTAAGATTTCTTCCACTTCTCGATAAACGCGTCCAAAGCCTGCTCAGCTTCGGCCTTATCCGTGGCGCGATACAGGGACTTCAGGTCCTCACAGATTGCCTTCCGGTCCGACACACGGACCTTGTGGGAAATGTTGCGTGCAACGTGAATGAAACATGTCTGGTATTTCGCTTTTGGAAACACCGAATGAATACTGTCTTTGATACCTGGAAGCCCGTCAGAAATGAAGAGCAGGACTTCCGTCACGCCCCGTGCATGGATATCTCCAATCAATTCTTTCCATACATACGCAGATTCCGTCGGCGCGACAGTATAGGCCAGCACTTCCTTGGAGCCATCCTCCCGGATGCCCACAGCGATATAGACAGCCTCTTTGGTCACTGTCTCCCGTTTGACGGGCAGGAATGTCGCATCCAGGTACACGCACACATACCGCTCGGATAACGAACGCTGGCGAAATGCCTCCACTTCTTCTGTGACCGCCTGGGTCATATTTGAAATGGTCTGGGGCGTATAGTGATGCCCATACATCCGTTCAATCAGATGGGAGATTTCAGACATCGTCACACCTTTTTGAAACATAT
>NZ_FOTB01000002.1:147751-464809 GCF_900114445.1 Salinicoccus halodurans | reverse complement strand
CGGTTTCCCGCAGTTATCCCCGGCTGATGGGCAGGTTGCCTACGTGTTACTCACCCGTCCGCCACTCGATCCGGAGGAGCAAGCTCCTCCTTCTCGCGTTCGACTTGCATGTATTAGGCACGCCGCCAGCGTTCATCCTGAGCCAGGATCAAACTCTCCATAATTGGAAAGCTCCTCTCGAGCTCATGTGATACTGCTGACAGTATCTGTTTGCGTTTTTGATTGGTCGCCTCAATGTGGGAAGTTCAACTTAATGTGAACCTCATTATCTCGGAATTAACGTTGACATATTGTCATTCAGTTTTCAATGTTCTCTGATATTTCATGATTGGTATTTAAATAATGGAGCGGGTGATCGGAATCGAACCGACGACATCAGCTTGGAAGGCTGGGGTTATACCATTTAACTACACCCGCTTATTTGTTATAATTAGTGTTGTGAAGAAACTGATGCGGCTGAGAGGACTTGAACCTCCACGGGATTAACTCCCACTAGGCCCTCAACCTAGCGCGTCTGCCGATTCCGCCACAACCGCATATGTTATTTAAATTAGTAAATCACTTTTTAGCGACAAGTAATATCTTACCATGTTGCTTTTTCAATGTCAACACTGTTTGTTTATTTTTTTGTCGAAGTGTTTTAAAATTAAGTGAGTGACCCGTACGGGATTCGAACCCGTGTTACCGCCGTGAAAGGGCGGTGTCTTAACCACTTGACCAACGGGCCATTGATTAATGCAACGATATTCATAATAAAGGGATATGAAGATAAAGTCAATACGTTTTTAATATATTCTTAACAAAAATTAATACTTTTATTTTCCTGCTGCAATAGAGACTACTTTCTTCCTATATAATGTCTTTTCAAATTCAGGAATGATGAATAATCATTTTCTTTATATCTCCAGCGTTCTACGAACAAATCTTTACCTATTCCCTGTTTAACCCACACAATAGTCGGGGTAATGATGTTAATGTAGCAGGAGTAATAATACATTTTATATTCGGCTGTAATACCGCGACGATAAATATCTTGTTCTGGATGAACCGATCAGAATATTTTCTTTCAATATTTTATTGGGATATAATTATTATGTGAGTGTAATTTTATAATATATTAATTGATTGTGAATCTCAATAGAAACTTTAAATTTTACTATTATTTTTGTTTATTTTGATGCTTTAGTGTTGTTTTTTAATTTGTTTGTGTTAATATTTATTTATAATCATTCTAAATAAGAATATGGTTAATACTTAATTCGGAGGGATTTTAGATGGATAAAGAAAATCAAAGTCAACATGCCGGCGATGTCCGTGCCGGAGGCGGCAGCCAGGCGAGAGAACAATCTCAGAATCAGAACAGCGATCGTCTTACTACCCTTTTCGGTAATCCTGTAGGTGACCGTGAAAATACAATGACTGCAGGTCCACGCGGCCCAATCGTTATGCAGGATCCTTATTTCCTGGATATGATGGCGCACTTCGACCGTGAAGTCATTCCAGAACGCAGGATGCACGCTAAAGGTTCCGGTGCGTTTGGTACTTTTACAGTAACACATGATATCACGCAATATACAAAAGCGAAAATCTTCAGCGAAATCGGTAAGCAGACTGAAATGTTCGCACGTTTCTCAACCGTTGCCGGTGAACGCGGTGCAGCTGATGCAGAGCGTGACATCCGAGGTTTCGCACTTAAGTTCTATACTGAAGAAGGTAACTGGGACCTCGTTGGTAACAATACTCCTGTATTCTTCTTCCGTGATCCTAAGCTTTTCCCAAGTCTGAATCACGTAGTTAAACGCGATCCCAAGACAAACATGCATAATGCACAAAGCAACTGGGACTTCTGGACTTCTCTTCCCGAGGCACTTCACCAAGTAACGATTATCATGACAGACCGCGGGATTCCGAAAGGTTTCAGAAACATGCACGGTTTCGGTTCCCACACTTACAGCATGATCAACGAAGATAACGAGCGTGTGTGGGTTAAATTCCACTTCAGGACTCAACAGGGTATTGAAAATTATACTGGCGCTGAAGCAGAAGAAATCATTGCCAAAGACCGTGAATCTTCCCAGCGTGACCTTTTTGATAATATCGAAGAAGGAAACTTCCCTAAATGGAAATTGTACATCCAGGTCATGACTGAAGAGCAGGCAAGAAACCATAAAGACAATCCATTCGATCTTACTAAAGTATGGTTCAAAGATGAATATCCATTGATTCCAGTTGGTGAATTCGAACTGAACCGCAACCCGGAAAACTACTTTGCTGAAGTTGAACAGGCTGCATTCGCTCCAACTAATATTGTACCTGGTCTCGGGTTCTCACCGGACAAAATGCTGCAAGGGCGCTTGTTCTCCTACGGTGATACACAGCGTTACCGTCTTGGTGTAAACCATCATCAGATTCCGGTAAACTCACCTAAAGGTGCCGCAAATGTATGTCCTTTCAGCCGTGATGGCGCAATGAGAGTCGATGGCAACCTTGGGTCCCATATGAACTACTACCCTAACAGCTACAATAAATACAATAGTACGCCGGAAGCTAAAATGCCGCCTCAGGAGTCCATGGGTGCCATTTACGAGCATGACTTCCGTGAAGATGACAACAACTATTATGAACAGCCTGGTAAACTCTTCAGACTCCAGTCTGATGAAGCGAAAGAAAGGTTGTTCCAGAACACTGCTGCTGAAATGCAGGGAACTACGGAACAAATCCAGCATCGTCATATCAGAAACTGCTACAAAGCAGATCCAGCTTACGGTGAAGGTGTAGCCAAAGCACTTGGCATCAATATCAGTGATGTTGACCTTGAAGCTGCAGACTATCCTTTCTAAAATAAAAATCAAATGGACCTGATCACAATGATCAGGTCCATTTTTTATTACATATATATAGTAACTATTCTGCAAATACAATATGCCATTCGTCTTTTTTCCCAAGCATGCGGCGGGCAATTTCCTGTGCACCTTCCAGACTGTGACTCGCAGCCCAACCACACTGCACTTCATTGCAGGCAGGTACTTCACTTGCAGTCGTCACATCTTCTAAAGTCTTCTCAACTACGCCGGTCACATTATCAAAATCGTCATCATTCAGAAGGGATAGATAGAATCCAGTCTGACAGCCCATCGGGCTCAGATCCACCACTTTTTCGTGATGGTTACGGATATTTTCAGCCATCAGATGCTCCAGGGAATGCAATCCCGGCATTTCCATATGCTCTTTATTGGGCTGGCAGAACCGTAGATCGTATTTATAAATGACGTCCCCGTGTTCACCTTCACTTTTACCGGCTAACCTGATGTATGGCGCAGCTACTTTAGTATGATCCAGATTAAAACTTTCCACATTCATTTTCGGCATTGAAATTCTCCTTTGAATTATAATTTGTCTTTCATGATATATGAGTAGCCTCACGTTCTCAAGAATCTGAGTTCCTATTTCTTCATAGAAAGTGAAATCCGTCCTTTATCCACATCGACACCGGTGACTGTCACATCCACTATGTCGCCGACGCTTACCACTTCCATAGGATGCTTGATGAAACGTTTGGTCAGTTTCGATATATGCACGAGACCGTCCTGCTTTACTCCCACATCAACAAACGCTCCAAAATCTGTGACGTTCCTGACAGTTCCTGAGAGCTTCATACCCTCTTTCAAATCTTCCATAGAAAGCACATCCGACTTGAGCAGCGGTGTTTCAAAATCATCCCGGATATCTCTCGTTGGAGATTTCAATGCTTCGACGATATCTTCCAGTGTCGGCACACCGATATCCAGCTGTGTGGCCATTTCCCTGATATCCACTTCTTTTAATTTATCTTCCATTGTATTGTGGCCTATATCCTGTTTTTGAAGACCCAGCTGACTGATCAGCGCATATGCCGCTTTATAGTTTTCCGGATGGATTGGTGTCTGGTCCAGAGGCTCCTTACCTTCTGGTATCCTCAGGAAACCGATACATTGTTCAAATGTCTTTGCTCCCAGTCTCGGAACCTTACTGATATCTTTTCTGCTGACGAAGCCACCATTCTCTTCTCTGTATTTCACAATATTTTTACTGATTGAAGGAGATAATCCCGCGACATGTTCCAAAAGTGTATGAGAGGCTGTGTTTACATTGACCCCCACCTGATTGACCGTAGTTTCGACGATGAAATCCAATGTCTCGGCAAGGTTTTTCTGATTCACATCATGCTGATATTGTCCGACACCGATTGATTTCGGATCGATTTTCACCAACTCACTGAGCGGATCCTGGACACGGCGGGCGATGGATACTGCGCTTCTTTCCTCGACATTGAAATCAGGGAATTCTTCCCTCGCAACTTCAGAGGCGGAGTAGACACTCGCTCCCGCTTCATTCACAATGATGAATTGAATTTCCAGGTCATTCTCTTTCACCAGTTCACTGACAAAAAGTTCAGTTTCACGGGAAGCTGTTCCATTACCTATCGCAATTAAAGTGACCTCATATTTCCTGATTGTGTCCAATACGCTCTTCTTCGCTGCATCGTATTTCTTTTGCGGTGGATGCGGATAGACGACTCCTTTATCGATGAATTGGCCGGAATTATCAATGACGGCCATTTTACATCCTGTTCTGAACGCCGGATCAAGCCCGAGTATCACTCTGCCTTTGAGCGGCGGCTGCAGAAGCAGTCTTTTCAGGTTCTCGGCAAAAATATCAATCGCATGCTTCTCTCCATTTTCCGTCAGGCCATTTCTGACTTCCCTTTCAATCGACGGCATGATCAACCGCTTAAGTGCATCTTCTATCGCAGATTCAATATACACCTTCGTTGCTGACCCTTCTTTTATCTCCTGTTTTCCGATATAGCGCTTCAGCCGCTCCATATCATATTCCATCTTCACATTTAAAACATCAAGTTTTTCCCCACGGTTCACAGCCAGTACTCTGTGAGGCACAATTTTCCGGATGGGTTCCTGATAACTGTAGTACATTTCAAATATACCCGTCGGATCCTCTGCATTTTTCTTCTTTTTAGTCACAATATCAGCGGTATCTTTAATGATTTTCAATATATACGAGCGGTATTTGGGTTCATCAGAAATTTTTTCTGCAATAATATCCAGTGCACCTTTAACCGCAGCATCAGCAGTTTTCACTTCTTCGGAAATGTACTCTGCAGCTATTCTTTCCACATCCATCGGCTTCTGTGCACTGATCTGTTCCGCAAGCGGCTCCAGTCCTTTCCGTTTCGCTTCCGTCGCCCTTGTTTTCTTCTTTTGTTTAAATGGACGGTACAAATCCTCCACCCGGTTCAGCACGGTCTGTTTTAAAATATTTTTTCTCAGTTCTTCTGTCAATAAACCCTGTTCGTCTATAAGACGGATCACTTCTTCCTTTCGTTTTGCCAGGTTTTCCAAATAAGTGAACCGGTCTGAAATCTCCTTGATTTCCTCCTCGTCCATCCCGCCTGTCATCTCTTTACGGTAACGGGCGATGAAAGGGACGGTGTTTTTCTCCTCCAGAAGCTTCAGTACGCTTCTTATGTACTTTGCATTTTTTCCTGTTGTATTTTCTAATTCTTTTACCAGTTGTTCATTCATAAAAAAATCTCTCCCATATTTCAAAAAGTCACTAAAAAGCGTCATTCCCATTATAACATTAACACCCCCATCCTTCTTTGGACGGGGGGTGTTATAGAAAGCTATTCATCTTTGCTCACTGCCTGGCGCAGCTTATTGATTGCCGTCCGCTGCAGCCTTGAAACATGCATCTGACTCAAACCGATACGTTCACCTGTTTCCTTTTGGCTCAGGCCTTCCATAAACGTAAATTGGATGATCTCACGTTCACGTTCAGACAATATGGGAAGCACTTTTTCCAGAATCAGGCGCTTCTCGGAAAGATCATAGTTATCATCTGATTGTCCCATTACGTCAAGCAGAGTCACTGTCGATCCATCTTTGTCCGCTTCGATGGAATGATCGACGCTGAGTGCATTGTAGCTCTGTCCCATCTCCATCGCTTCCAAAACATCTTCTTCCGATACCTCGAGATGCTCTGCAATTTCGCTGATTTTAGGGGAGCGCTCCAGCCTGTTCGTCAGTTCATCATTCGCATTTTTTATCTTTGGACCGATTTCTTTTATGCGTCGTGGTACATGGACACTCCAGGTTTTGTCCCTGAGATAGCGTTTGATCTCACCAACCACCGTCGGAACCAGAAATGCTTCGAATCTGCGGTCAAAAGATGCATCAAACCTTTTGATGGCACCAAGCAGCCCTACCATGCCGACCTGCACCAGATCTTCATGATGACTTTTCCCTTTTGAATATCTGTACGCCAGCGATTCTATCAGTTTCCGATAGTGTTCCACTAGTCTGGTCTGGGCAGCCTGGTCGCCTTCTTCCTGGTGGCTTCGTATCAGTGCATTGATATCATCTGGTGTGAGTCCTTTATCGATTGACGATTGTTTCTCCATTCGAATGCACCTGACTTTCATTAATAAACTTCGTCATACTGATTGTTACTCCAGGGTCTTTTTTGAGATAGACTTCATCCATTAATGTTTCAATCAAGAACAGCCCCAAACCTCCTTCTCTCAAGAAGTTCACGTTGTCATCTTCAGTGTATGGACCGAGTTCTTTCTTTACATCTTCATAATTAAAGCTCTGTCCATGATCTGCTACAATTATCTCCACTTTATCATCATAGATTGCGAAACCGACGAGCACCTCGCCTGTCTGGTCTTCACCATATGCATGCTTCACCGCATTGGTCACTGCTTCCGACACTGCAATCTTGGAATCTTCTATCTGGTCATAAGTTGCGCCTGCCCGGGAAAGGACTCCTGACAGTGTAAGGCGGATCAGACCGACATATTCCGCACTGGACGGAAACTTCATTTCTATATAATCATACTGCAATGCCATTCTATTCAACCTCCGAAGCTTCGTTTATATGCATCAAATCACGAAGTCCTGTAATCTCGAACAACCTCAGAATTCTATTGGAAACCCCTGTTACCCGGAGTTCACGTTCATGCTGATTGAGATCTTTTAATGTGCCGACGAAAATGCCCAGACCTGTTGAATCCATATAACTTACATCCGTCAAATCGATTTTGACGTTATGGCTCCCGGACTGTCTGATAGGATCGAGAACTTTCTGCAGCTCAGGTGCTGTATATACATCCAGTTCGCCATCAAGCACAATTAAGTATTCGTTTTCTTTTTCAGTTGTATCGATATTGATATTCATTAAGATTACACTCCCATTTCCTTAAATACATAGACCCTTCGGCTTTTACCCGGACTGAATAGAGTTAAAACATAAAAATTAATCTTTATTATTCTTTAATATAAAAAGCGTCAAATCGTCTTTTTTATTCGGGTTCTGCATCCGCATTAATGACTCGTAAATATACTGGACAATATCCTGAGGATGGTGATCTTTCACTTCTCTGATCATATCTTTGACATCCTCAAAATCAATGAATGTATCATCGTGCTTCCTGAGTTCGGTCACACCATCAGTAAACACGATGATCATATCATTATTACCGATTTCTATCTCTTTTTGTTCATACCTTGCATTTTCCTTAACGCCCAGCACAATGCCTTTGGCATCAATCTCTTCAAAATCATCTGTTTCATAGCGGTATAACAGTGCAGGCTCATGTCCTGCAGATGAATAATAGAGTAAATTGGTGTTATGATCATACAGGCCATAAAACATGGTTACGAACATATTCTGATTGACGTTCTTCTCCACTACACGGTTCAACTTTTTCAGACTGTCGCTGGGCAATTGGGAATACCCGTAGGAATCCATCCCGAATTTGATCATACTCATTGCAATGGCCGCCGGAATACCTTTGCCGATGACATCTGCAACAGCGAAACTCAGCATGCCGTCTTTGTGATCGATGATATTGAAATAATCACCGCTTACTTTTCGTGCCGGCACACTGATGGCACCAATTTTCATCGTTTCAAATGTAGGAATCTCCGTTTTCAGCATTGTTTCCTGCAGACTTGAAGCGACGTCCATCTCTTTATCATGGATTTTAAGTTTATTCATCATCGATTTATAATCCCTGTATGTAAAACCGAAAGATATGATGACTTCCTGCAGAATGTCGAGTGACTTCTTTACAAGTGCAACATCTTCCACTTCCATATCTTCAAGTAAATCGATGTGCAGTGAAACGATTTCCTCAGGTGAGGTATCCATTTCGATGACTTCTTCACTGAATGACTGGCACCAGTCAAACGCCTGGTCAGCATCATCGCCATAAAGATACAAATTAAGTATCTCCCTATATTTATTAACAAGATCGTCTATATATGTCAAAATAAATCACCTCAGACTGAAAAAAGACTTTTGCGTACAAAAGTCCATCAGGATTTCGATTCAGATTTCTTGGACTTGGCAGGCATGAGTTCTAAACTGATTTTCAAAGCTTTGTCCACTTCCTTCATCTTATCATCATTCAAATATGTAAGCTTCTCTTTAAGCCTTTTCTTATCTACTGTTCTTATCTGTTCAAGAAGTATCACTGAGTCCTTGTCAAGATTATATGTATCTTTGGATATCTCCACATGCGTCGGAATCTTGGCTTTGTTGATTCTGCCGGTAATGGCTGCAACGATCACAGTCGGGCTGTGATAGTTGCCGATGTTGTTCTGTATAATCACTACCGGGCGTTTACCGCCTTGTTCAGAGCCCTGCACCGGTGATAGATCCGCAAGATATACTTCTCCTCTTTTCATCTATTCACCATCTTTACTGTAAACAAGAAAATCCTCATTCGACTGCCATGCTTCGCATTCCAGCTCTTCGCTCTCACAGGCAATCGAGAGGTTAATCTCGCTCATTTCAATATATCCATGTTCAAGAGAAAGTTCAATACTGCCAAATAATGTTGCATTACTCATTAGAAGACCACTCCCCGGTAACATTAAACTTATGTCAACTATAACATGTATAAAATATCATTACTAGTTTATTTTAGTACTTCATTATGCACGAACGCTGCATCCGCGCCTTGGTACAGCCGGGGTATCCTTCTTGATAACGTGCATAACGACTCATAGGAAATCGTCCCTGAATGATCACTGTAACTCTCCATCGACTGTCCTGAATCACGCTCAGGACTTATGATGGTCACTTCATCACCAGCTTTCACATCGGGCGGTACGCTGATCATCGTCGAATCCATGCAGACCCGCCCAACAATCGGACACTCAGTCCCATCTGTCAAACTGACTTTATATCCCGTCTGCCTGCGGAGAAGTCCGTCGGCATATCCAATCGGCAGCGTGGCAATCTGCTCTTTCCCGACCGCTTTATGCACCAGTCCGTAACTTACCCCTTCACCTTCAGACAGTATATGTACATCCATCACTTTTGTGGCCAGCCTGACAGAAGGTTTCAGACTCACATCAGAAATTTCTTCAATATAAGGGGAAGTATAATATCCATATAATGAAATGCCAACTCTGACCGCGTTGCAGTAATCATCATTTATCCTGAGGGCTCCCGCTGAATTCTGGACATGGACATACCGGGGTTTCCTGACCTCACCGGTAATTCTTTTGAATTCAGCATATTCCCTCCCGTTCACTTCGTCATCAATATCTGCAGAACTGAAGTGGCTGTATATCCCTTCGTATATGAAATGTCCATCTTCATCAATTTCTTTGATCATCCGGTTAATTTCTTCAATATCCGAGGTTCCCAGGCGGTTCATTCCGGCATTCACTTTGATATGGATCCATACTTCTTTATCATACTTGTCACTTACATTACTCCGTGCTTCTGTCAGCCATTCCAGATTGGGCGCTGTGACTGCAATGCGGTGCTGAATCGCTTTATTGATATCTTCCGGCCGGATCACCCCGAGCACCAGGATTTTCTCCCTGATTCCATGCATACGGAGTTCAATTGCCTCATCCAGTGTTGCCACAGCAAAAAAGTCAACACCTCCTGCTGCAAGATGCTCGGCGACTGTCACACTGCCGAGGCCATAGGCATTGGCTTTTACGACAGCTATGAATGTTTTATCCGAATGCAGATTCTGTATCATTCTATAATTCTCATAAATCGCTTCCAAATCAACTTCAATTACGGTATTTCTGTAATATTTTTCTGACACGCACAGGCCTCCTAGATTTCTTCTAAAATTACAGTTGCTACGGCATATTCCTCTGCATGGGAGATTGACACGTGCGCTCTTTTGTCATCTTTGATGAATGGCTTGCCCAAATCATCATTCAGACAGATGACATCCTGGAACGCGGCACTTTTTCCGATTCCCGTCCCCAGCGCTTTACTGTATGCTTCCTTCACTGCAAACCGGCCGGCAAGGTATTCCATTCTGCGCTTATCACTTTTCAGTATGTTATAATGCATCAATTCAGATTCTGAAAGGATCCTTTTGGAAAGCCGGTTATTACGCGATTCAATTTCTTTCACACGATTTATTTCTATTATATCCGTACCCAGTCCAACAATCATATTTCCTGCCTCGTATTTTCATTGATTAACGCCCTGATATCATTCCTGAGCACATCTGCTTTATCTGCTTCAAGTTCCGGTATTTCAATTTTTTCAGCAGACGTTCTCAGTGTAATACTTTTTAAGCCAAAACGTTTCATAAGCGGTCCTACATGGGTATCGATATTCTGTACACGGAATAAAGGCACCGCCACCTGCTTTTTAATCCATATTCCGCTGTGGATTTTTATTTCGTCATCCATTACCTGGTAACGGAAATATTTGTATTTCAATGCAGGGAACAGCCAGATTTGAAAAATGCAGCTGTACAGGAAAAATCCGAATATGATCAGAGATACCCACCACGGCAGCCAGTTCCATACCCACAGCGACAGAACGAGCGCGACGATGGCAACAAGCAGTATAATGCCGGCGACGATCGACTCACTGATTCTCCATACTTTGATTGCCTTCGACGATATCTTCTCCATCAGAATGCCCCCTTTCTGCCCAATTCCAGATCTTTTCAATATCTTTTCTGTCGATGAATTTCAATGTTGCGCTTGATCCCAGCATGCCTGCGGCAGTTACCAGGGTGATGACACCCAGTTCTGAACGCTTGAGGAATGGATTGACCACCCATTGGGCTTCAATCAGCTTTTCATGCTTTATCACGAAATGGGACCGCGAAAAGAAGCCTGTCATCATCATATTGATTTCATTTCCATGAATGGAATACCCCGTATTTCGAGCATTGTATACACCTGAAATGATAAAGACTGCCGCCAGCACCAATCCAATGATCCATGTATAATCGAACCAGAAATATTGAATGACCCCGGTCGCAATGATAAGGAGGGAAAGAATGATCTGGAAGTACCTTCTGTAGCCTCTGAGCGGCACAACCTTCTCCGGCACTTCGACATGATAATTCGGGAAGATTCCATCGATGATTTCATAAAGCCTTTTCTTCTTTATGAACGGTAAAAGTTCCACTTTCCCGTCAATTTCCTCACTGTCCAATGAATCACTTGTAATCGTCACTGATAAGGAATAGTACCCGATCATCCGCCTGATAATCGAATCTTTTATAATGATATTCTGAACTCTGTTGATATTTACACTCTTGTGCTTCTTTTCAAGCAATCCGTATTCCACAACCAGATCATCAGATTTCGTCTTCAGTATATAATTGAAATATTTAATGGACAATATGAGTATGCCGATGATATATCCGACAATGATGAAAATAAGTACCGCAATGCCGATTGCCATGAATACGTTTCTCACAAGCCCTTCGAAAACTTCAAAATAGCGTTCAATCAGAAAGTTCGCTCCGATCAGGTTGATGAATCCGAAGACTATGGCTAGAAATGCCCCGAGTGCACCGCTTGTCATACTCATGAGTATAAGCGATTTACCCTTCATTTTGTACAAGGTGTCAAACTGGTCTGCTGAAATGCTCTCAGACGTCTTCTCTTTAGGCCATTTACTGGACGCACCGATTTCCATCGCTTCATTCAGCTGACTCATTTCATTGTAGAGAATGGATTGGATCGACTGAGCCTGCGATTTTTTAATCGTATCGATTTTTATGCCTTCACCCGGTGTAATAATATCCAGCTTGACAGCCCCGAATATTCTGTGGAATATCGGTTCATTGAAATCAATGGATTGGATGCGGCTGATATCAAGTTCTTTTTCCCTGTTGGAAATCACACCATCTTTATATATGAACTTTCCATCTTCAATCCAAAAACGTGTCCGGTATTTATTAAGGAAATCATACCCGCCGAAAAGTATAACAGCCAGAAGGAGTACGCCTCCTGAAATCAGGAAATATTTCAAAGAGATATTTCCTGAGAAAATGGCTTCTCTCGAATTGAATAAAACAATGATGATTGGAATCCATAAGTTTTTCAAAGCATTGACCACACTGCCTAAATAAGCAATGGGGTGGAGCTTTTCGGGACTATACATCTGTGTGCTCCCCCTTCACCATATCAATAATCTCAAGCTTCAGTGTCTGAGCCTCTTTCATTTTTAAAGGCGGCAGTAAAAACACCGTACTCGCCGTTTTCACCGTGAGGTTTGCAAGATTGTATCTTCTTGAAACCGGCCCTGTTGAAAGTACAGCCCCCTGTATGCGTCTGATTGGTATCATTTTGGTGGAAATCCGGAAGAATCCTGTGCGGACAATCAGAACCTCCTCCTTCAGTTCATATCGCGTCACCCTGTAATATACAGACGGTCTGATCAGTCCCCCCGCCACGAAACTCAGTATCAGGATACCTGTTGCCGCCCAGTATATCCAGTCAGGAAGTTCAAAATATACAGCAGCAGCGCTTACCCCTATCGCTACAGCAGCCCATAGAAGAAATCTCCAAAAGTGACGTTCTCTCAAATAATGGACAGCATGTTTATGTATCTCGTTCATATTGATCCTCCGTCAGATATATTTATACTATTATAACTCTAAAGCAAATTTCTTTTTTCTTCAATTATATATCCAACTGTCTTTAAATATAATAAAAACACCCATGGTTTCGGATACGCTCCGATTCCATGGGTGTTCTGATCATTTTATTTCATGTGATCTTTGAAAGTACGTCCGCCCTGGCTGTTGTTGCTGCGGCGCGGACCTTTCTGCTGCTGACGGCCGCCGCTTCCACTTCGTTCGTTACGTTTACCGCCGCCGCTCCTTCTCTGATCACCGCGTCCTTTTCTGAAAGGTTTCTTACCACCGGAAGGCTTGCCTCCGCGACGGTTTCCGCCTTTACGTGTCAACGGTTTTTCAAATGACAGCTGGATGCTGTCATCCGATTTTCCGAAGAAGAATTCATTGAGCAGTGCTGCAACCACTTCTTCAGATTCGTTCTCTTCAAGCAGACGCTTAGCGATATCTGTAGTATGACTGCTGTCATTCTGGGAAATCCAAAGCTGGATCTTCTCGAAGATTTCTTTTTCTCTCGCTTTTTGCACTTCTTTTTTATTCGGTGGTCTAAGAGCAAGAATCGTTTTCTTTTTCTCATTCTCGATCATTCTGAGATAGTCCATCTCAACCGGATTGACAAAAGTAAGTGCCATGCCTTCTTTACCCGCACGGCCTGTACGGCCGATTCTATGAGTATAGCTTTCGGCATCCTGTGGAATGTCGAAGTTGTATACATGGGATACACCTGAAATGTCCAGACCTCTTGCAGCTACATCTGTCGCAACGAGAATGTCCAATGCATTATTACGGAACTTCTTAAGCACTTCAAGACGTTTGGACTGCGTGATATCCCCATGCAGGCCTTCTGCGCGGTATCCTTTGGCAATCAATGCACTTGTCAATTCATCGACACGGCGTTTTGTACGGCCGAAGACGATTGCAAGATCCGGTTGGTGAGTATCGAGGAAGCTCGTGAACACATCAAGTTTTTCGAGTTCTTTTACAATTGTGTAGAACTCTTCAATTTGAGGGTTACTTGCATCCTGGCTCATTGTTTTAACAATCTGGGGATTGTTCATGAAGCGTGTAACGAGTTCCTGGATTGCCGGAGGCATAGTAGCTGAGAACAGCAATGTCTGCCTGTTGTCTTCCGGAAGCCCGGACATGATGAATTTCACATCATCGATGAAGCCCATGTTCATCATTTCATCCGCCTCATCCAGAACCAGGGTTCTGATGCTTTCAAGCTTCAGTGTTTTCCTTTTGATATGGTCGATGATACGACCCGGTGTACCTACGATGATTTCCGGACGTCTTTTGAGGTCCTTGATCTGGCGTTCAATGCTCATCCCGCCGAAAATTACGTTTACGCCAAGTTTCTTATACTTGGCGAATTTTTTGAGTTGTTCACTCACCTGTACTGCCAATTCACGTGTCGGTGTCAGAATCAGCACTTGTGTGCCGCCCTGCTTCTCAGTGTTTTCTATGATCGGGATACCGAATGCACCAGTTTTACCAGTACCAGTCTGCGCCTGGCCTAAAATATCTTTTCTCTCAAGAGCAAACGGTATGCTCTCTTCCTGAATAGGAGTTGGTGTCTCAAATCCCATTTCTTCCAGTGATTTTAAGGTTTCATCACTGACACCTAATTGTTTAAAAAACTTCAAATTAGAGTCTCCTTTGACTTTTCGTTTCTCATTTTCGTTACGCATAACTTCTCTATTTTAACATCATTAGTGTGTTTATACAAGTCTGTTTTAATTATGTTTAAAAAGAAAGCGTTCAGCCAGTATATTCAATTCAAGCTGGCTCTCCTCTGTATAGGCAAACAGATGCGGAGCACCCTCCAGCAATTCAAGTTCTGCCCCCTGAATCTTCCCTGCCGTTTCAACGCTCGATTTATAAGGGACCAGCAGATCGAGTGTGCCATGTACAATTAAAGTATCTGCTGTAACATTTTCTAAACCTTCTCTTTTCAATTTGATGATATTTTTAAATTCCTGAAATGCCCTGAACGGGATGTCCTTGACCCGGTTTTTGATCTTTCCATACATATTCAGTTTCATGTGCTCACTGAAATGGGTGGGTGTCAATCCGAGCTCGCCGATTTTTGTAATTTTCGTATAGTCAAAAGCCGGCGCGATGAGGAACAGCCTTTCCACTTCCGCCTGTTGTGCAATGTGCGCGGCGAATACACCACCCATGGAAAAACCAATGATATAGATCTTGTCCACACGCTTTCTGAGCTCAGTATAAGCATCCATCGCTTCTGCGTACCACTCGTTCCCTGTGACTTTCTTTAAATCGAGCACTGTACCATGTCCTGGATAGACAGGGAATTCGTATTCAAAGTCATAACGGGACTTCAGGTAGACAAACAGCGGATCCAGCTCATGCCTGCCGCCTGTATAACCGTGTAAGAATAAAACTCCAATATTATCCGATATGATCCATCACCCTTTCAACCGCCATTCCCCGGGAGCCTTTCAGCAAGATGACGGTACGTGCGTCAAGATGCGGATTTAATTCTTCAGCCAGCGCCTCCAAAGAAGCGAAATGTTTCTTTTCTGTGTTATTGACTGTATCATGGATCAGCCGGGCATCCTCGCCGTAAGTCAGCAGAAGATCAAATTCATCATCCAATTCGTTGATATGCTCTCCGACCGATTCGTGAAGTTCTTTTCTGTATGTTCCCAGTTCCAGAATATCCGCAAGTATGAGAATTTTAAAGTCATAGTCCATGTTGCCAATGGTACTGATTGCGCTTTTCATGCTGGACGGGCTAGCATTATATGCATCATTGATAAACATTGCGCCCGATGCATGTTTTATTTTCTGCATGCGCATGCCAGTCACTTCCAAACTTCGGAATTGATGCATGACCTTGGACATCTCGAGGCCCGATGCCTCTGCAGCCAGGAGTGCGAGCGTTGCATTCGCTGAATTATGTGTGCCGAGCTGCGGAATCTCAACCGGTGCATCAATCCCCGGCACGTTAAACTCAGTACCATCTTCTGTCTGGTTCACATTTGTGATCTGCAGATCATTAGTCTCATCCAGACCGCCTGTCCTTATGGTATAACCCACATCCCTCTCTACAATCTGTTCGAGGAGAGGATAGTCACGGGAATAGATGAAAGTACCCGTATTTTTTAAGCCGTTCACGATTTCGTATTTAGCCGCGGCAATATTCTCCCGAGATCCTAATTTTTCAATATGGGATTCACCGACGTTGGTTATGATCGCCACATCGGGTTCCGTCATTTTACTCAGGAAGTCTATATCTCCTTTTGAGTCCATGCCCATCTCCAGTATGGAAATGTCAGTGTCATGATCGAGCTGAAGGATTGTCAGCGGCAGGCCAATTTCGTTGTTGTAGTTTCCAATCGTCTTTTTCACCTTAAAGTATGGGGCGAGCAGACACTCCACCATATCTTTCGTCGTCGTCTTTCCGTTGGAGCCTGTAATTGCAATCACTTTTGGGGAAACCATATTCAAATACGCCTTTGCAATCATCTGCAGTGCGGCAAGCCCATCATCCACTTTGATCAGCGGTCTCAAGTCCCCCTGCTCAATTTTATATTCTGTAAGTGAGATCGCCGCCCCCTTGTCAAAGGCACTATCTATAAATCTGTGCCCGTCAGCGTTCTCCCCCAAAAAGGGAATGAACAGGTTGTTTTTCTCAATTGTGCGTGTATCAATGGATACACCTTTCACTTTTTCATTTTTAATTTTTTCAGCAGCTTCATTGGGTTTTCCATTGCAAAATTCTGCGATTTGCCCTATCGTCACTTCTATCATAAGAAAACTACCATTCCTTCTATATTTATTATATCGAGTGGCCATTCTTCTACATTATAATACAGTCATCAATCTCTATCACTAGTGAAGTTCATAAAAATGACAATACAAAGCTGTGGAATTATTTAAAGCGATTGTGATAATATTAAAAACCAGAGTCATAATAGTGTATAATTAAAAGATGATTTCAATATGGGTAAGGTGAAATTCTTGGATAATAAACAAGGATACAAAAGACAAAATACAAATATACTCGCCCGGATAGACTGGCTGCTGATCCTGCTGATTATAATGCTCGCGGTCATAAGCATTGTAATGATCCGTTCTGCAATGACAAGCGGGCAGTATAATACTGATTTCAGTTTACGGCAGATGATTTTCTATATATCCGGCTTCTTCATGGTTTTTGTACTGACTTTCATCCCTATGAAATGGGTGAAACAATATATATGGATTATTTACGGAGTGGGTGTACTTTCACTGGTAATTCTTTTCTTCGCACCGGTTTCACCCATCACACCGATTATCAATGGTGCAAAAAGCTGGTACCAATTCGGATTTTTCAGCATACAACCCTCAGAAATCGTCAAAATCATCTACATACTTACTCTGGCTTATGTTGTCAGTCAGCATAACAGATATAAGTTGACGAATGATCTGACTGTCGATGTTAAATTGCTTTTTAAGCTGGTGGCCGTATCAGTGCTTCCCATGCTGTTCATTCTTGTCCAGAATGACCTGGGTACAACACTTGTGATGATTGCAATTCTTTTTGGTATGATTGTCGTATCCGGCATAAGCTGGTGGCTGATCATCCCCACTCTCGCAGTTGCATCCACGGTTGGCGGTTCATTGATACTTGGAATTCTGTACAGACCCGATCTTCTGGAGCGTTATCTCGGGATACATCCTTATCAATTTGAGCGGATCTATTCCTGGCTTCAGCCTGAGGATTATGTCACTGAAGGTGGGTTCCAACTCAGTAACTCTCTTAAAGCAATCGGTTCCGGCGGGATTACCGGAAAAGGCTTCAGCGACGGAATCATTTATATTCCTGAGAACCATACCGACTTCATCTTTACAATCATAGGCGAAGAATTCGGATTCCTTGGTTCAACAGCGGTAATTGTCCTCCTGTTCATGCTGATGCTCCATCTGTTCAGGATTGCCGCAACAGTCAATGACAGTTTTTCTTCATATTTCATCATCGGCTATCTATCACTGCTCATGTTCCATGTATTCCAGAACATCGGCATGACAATCCAACTGCTGCCGATCACAGGGATCCCTCTTCCGTTTCTAAGTTACGGGGGCAGCGGACTTTGGGCAAATATGCTTGCGGTTGGAATCATCATGAGTATATATTTCTATGAATATCGTCAGAAGACATAAATTAAACCGCAGCCGGAAAAAATCGGCTGCGGTTTAATTTAAATGTTTTGTTCTTTCAATCGCAGTTTCTCATTGTGTGCGATGCGATTCATAATTTCGAATCTAGATCTCGAAACCTTGACTTTGACCCCGAGTTCATTTAGCATCGTGACGACTTGTTTGACTTTTGAATTGTCGTTTTTATGCATAATGACACTCCTTCATATACATCTTAATTCTATTTTACCTTTTTACACTTGTTTTTTCTATACATTTTACAAAATAAATATTACAAAATTTTAAATAACTTTCATAATATAATAGAATGGTAATGAGGTGAATGTCATGGATTGGTTAATCTTCGATTATTTTTTCAGCACAAGAGTGATGAGCATCATCACTTTTATTATTATTTTCATTAATTTCCTTCTCGCCATCGGTCTGATCTTTTTGGAACGACGCAGTGCCCAAAGCGTCTGGGCATGGATACTTGTTCTGTTTTTCCTGCCGATTATGGGATTCGTCATCTATATGCTGTTTGGGCGTACAATATATAACCAAAAGATTTTCACCATCCAGGAAGATGATAAGGTCGGGATGGAGCACCTGGTGGAGGACCAGCTTGACGAATTGAAAAACAACAAGCTGGATTTTTCAAATCCAGTTGCAGAGAAAAACAAGAAACTGATCCACATGCTGCTGTATAATAACCAGTCATTTTTGACAGTCAACAATTCCATTGAAACATTCACAAACGGACGGGATAAATTCGACAGCCTTCTCACAGATATACGCAATGCCAAAGACCATATCCACTTTCAATATTATATTTTCAGGTTGGACAATCTTGGGAAAGAATTGTATGAAGCTTTGCTTCAAAAACAAAAAGAAGGTGTCACTGTAAGGATTCTCTATGATGACATGGGGTCGAGGGGACTCAGTTTAAGGAATTTCAGGAAATTTAAGAAAGAGGGCGGCCAGGTGGAAGCTTTCTTTCCCAACATGCTCCCCTTGATCAATCCCCGGATGAACAACAGAAACCATCGTAAAATTGTAGTCATTGATGGTGACGTCGGTTATGTCGGTGGTTTCAATGTCGGTGATGAATACCTCGGTTTGAGTAAAAAATTCGGATTTTGGCGGGACACACACTTGAGAATAAGCGGAGAAGCAGTCAAGTCCCTGCAGATCAGATTCATGCTGGACTGGAATTCCCACTCAGGGCGTAATAACCTGACCAGAGAAGAAAGATATTTCCCTGAAATTGGCTATTACGGTGAAAATCCGGTTCAAATCGCTTCAAGCGGTCCCGATGAGAAATGGCAGCAGATTAAATATGGCTACATCAAAATGATCTACAATGCAAAGGAATCCATCTATATCCAGACGCCCTATTTCATACCGGATCAGTCATTTCTGGAAGCAGTGAAGATTGCTATTTTAAGCGGCATCAAGGTACATCTGATGATCCCCAATATGCCTGACCACCCGTTCGTCTACTGGGGTACATACTCCAACGCCGGCTCGCTGGTCAAAATGGGTGCAGAAGTCCATATATATGAAAAGGGGTTTCTGCATCAGAAAATGGTTATGATTGATGACGAAGTTCTCAGTGTCGGAACGACGAATATTGATAACAGAAGTTTTCTGCTGAACTTCGAAGTCAATGCTTTTATATACGATGCCGAACAGGCCGGAAAATACCGGGAAACCTATGAGCAGGATATCAAAAACTCCACTCTGCTCACTGAAGAGATATATGATTCAAGAAGTAAATGGATACGGATTAAAGAGGGCTTTGCCAATCTCATTTCACCAATATTGTAAACACGAAAAAACGCCCTTCCCGGAAATCCCGGAAAGGGCGTTTTGACTAAGAAAAATTAATTCTTCTTCTTCTTGCGTTTCTTTTTAGGCATTACTTTCGCATTCTTGATGCGCTGTTCTTTCTCAGCTTTCTCTCTCTCATGCGCTTCGATGATCGGTGCCATCTCTTCGGCAACTTTCTTCTTATAGAACGTGTTACCTGCCCATGTCTGGAATATCAGGAATATACCGCCGACTGCCCAGTATAATGGGAGTGCGGAAGGTGAAATCAGTGAAATCCAGATAATCATGATTGGCGAGATGTACATGAACAGCTGCATCTGTTTACGCTGCTCTTCCGGTACGAACTTCATGGATACATATGCCTGTCCGGCATATACGAGACCTGCGATTGCGACCATGAAATAATCCGTCTCTGTCAGATTCATCCAAAGGAAATCAGGATATTCTGTAATACCGCCTTCTGAAGGGAACCTCAATGCGAAATACAGCGCCATGACAATCGGCATCTGGATAAAGATCGGCAGACATCCCATGTTCAGCGGATTGATGCCGTGCTTTTTGTACAATGCCATCATTTCCTGCTGTGCTTCCATCTTCTCTTCCTGCGTAGTGGCCACTTTTGTCTTCTTCTGAATTTCTTCCATTTCTGGCTTAACTATTTTCATTTTTTCGCGCATCATCATCTGATTCTTATATGTACGCATCATGAATGGGAAAATAGCCAAACGGACAATTAGCGTAATAATGATGATTGCCAGACCATAGTTATGACCAAGGTTATCACCAAGCCAATGAAGTAATGAATCCATCGGCTGTACGAATGTGTTAAAGAAAAAACCGTCCCTGTTTTCTTCCTGGGAATAATCACAGCCTGAAAGTACGAGCACCAGACCGATCATTATGGGGAAGAGCCATTTTTTACTCATTTCTTCACCTCAAAAAAAATATCTCACATAAAAAGCATTGTACCATAAACAGGAATGTAAAAAAATCATTTTCCATGGTTTAATTGAGTATATTTAATGTCCGGGAAGATTACAGGAACCTTTTAACAGCTCCTCCGACATCCTGTGCCCCTGCTATTGCAGAAATCAATGATACGCCATCCGCGCCGTGCTCCAGACATTCCTGATAATTTTCAGGAGTGATTCCGCCAATCGCAACCATCGGCATATCTCCTGTCAGATTTCTCATTTCCTCCAGTCCATGAATGCCTATCACCTCACCGGCATCATCTTTGGAAGGCGTTGTGAAAACCGGTCCGGTCCCGATATAATCCACTTTCCCGAGGTCACTCTGCTCGAGTTCACGACTGTCTGCAACAGAGAGGCCGATGATTTTATCATCGAAATACGGAGACAGCAATGAGCTATCCAAATCATCCTGGCCCAGATGAATGCCATCCGCCCCTACGTTTTCAGCAAGTTCCGGTTCATCATTGATGATGAAAGGGACATTATATTTCCGGCATAATACTTTAATATCCGATGCAAAGTCAAAAAGCGCCTCACCTTCCAAAGCATACTCTCCTTTTTCCCTGAGCTGGAACAGAGTCACGCCATTCTTCAATGCTGCCTCAATGACAAGAAGCGGATTCCCTTCTACATTATTACTGCCACAAATGAAATATAACCTGAGTCTACTTCTGTCCATCAATAGACCTCCACCATTTTTTCTTCAAGCAGGCTGTCTTCATTCAGATAAAGTTCATCTATAAGCTTGTTCATAAAAGTCCCGGGACCTGGAATTCTTATTTTACCGGCTGCCGCTTCGGCACAGAGGTTGTAGTAACTGACAGCATCCACTGCCGCCTCTTCGTCAAATTGTCCCTCGACACCTATGAAAGCGGCTGTCAATGCACCGAGCAGGCAGCCTGATCCCGTGATTTTACTCTGCAGTCCATGGCCGTTTGCCATGAGTATTTCACTGGCATCCGTAACCAGGGCATCCCGCTCTCCTGTAACCAGTGCAGGAACTTCAAACTTTTTATATACCTCTTTCGCAATTTCCATAACATCGGACTTTTCCATTGAATCCACGCCTTTCATAAGGCTTTCTTTCCCGGATAAAGCCATCATTTCACCAGCATTGCCTTTGATGAGCGACACTTCATGACTTTTCAGCAGATCGTCTGTGATACCTGCGCGAAATTCCGACGCACCATAACCCACGGGGTCAAAAACAACCGGAACGTTATTTTTGTTGGCCGCTTTCATCATTGCATCCATCAGTTCATATTTCGTCTGATCCGCTGTTCCAATATTGATGAGCAGCCCTGAGGCGACACTCATCAAATCATCGGCTTCTGATTTTTCACCGCTCATGATTGGAGAAGTTCCCGCAGCCAGCATACCGTTGGCTGTAAAATTTTTCACCACATCATTTGTAATACAGACGACCAAAGGGTTTTCTTCACGCAGTTTTTCTATACGGTTCATAATCTACTCTCCTTTAAAACTGAAATGATTGACTGGGCCGTTGCCCTTCCCTATACCGGGACTGTTCTTTATCGCTGATGTTATATATTTTTTCGCTGTCCTGAAACTCTCTTCCATTGTTTTCCCCTTAGCAAGTTCAGCTGTGATGACAGCTGAAAAAGTGCATCCTGTACCATGCGTATGTTTCGTATCAATACGGGATTCACCTACTGCCACTTCATCATCCCCGGTGAATAAATAATCGACAGCATCCCCATCAAGATGTCCGCCCTTTATGATGACGCTCTGAAGTCCGAGTTCCTTCAGGAATATTTTAGCCGCTTTTCTCACATCAGCCTCGCCTCTGATTTCCTGTCCTGTAATCTTTTCCGCCTCGTGTATATTCGGTGTAACATTCATTGCAACAGGCAGCAGCGAATCTCTTAAAAATTCAATCGAACGTTCTTCTATCAATGCATCCCCGCTGGTGGCAATCATAACAGGGTCAATAACATAAGGTATATCATATTTTTCCACCGTTTCCATGATGACTTCCATCATTTCAACAGTCGCAATCATCCCACTCTTCATCGCATGCGGCACTTCATCACTGAAAATACTGTGAAGCTGACGCTCCAAAAATTCAGCAGGGATATTATAGACATCCTGCACACCCCGCGTATTCTGTGCAGTCAGAGAAGTCACTGCCGCCATGCCGTACACTCCTCTCGAGTGAAAAGCCTTACTGTCAGCAAGCACACCTGCCCCGCCTGTTGGGTCCGTCCCGGCAACCGTCAGTGCAATAGGAAATTTACGCATTCACACCCACCTCCATCCATCTTTCTTTTATGGCAGCCATGTTGAAAAATCTTTTTTCATGTTCAGTGCTCTGGATAAAATTTTTCCTGAGTACTGTAATATCTTTTTGTGTCATATTCCCACTTTCCCGGTTAATGATGTCAAACATGACATCTACGGTATCATCCATGTCATCATTATAAAATTCGAACCAGCTTCTATAAGGATGATCATTTTCAAAAGTATTCCGTTCCAACACCATTTGAGCAATTTTTTTATATACATATGGACACGGAGCCATGGCACTGAAAGTAAAAGCTATATTCTCCTTCGCGTAAACATTGTAATACATGTGCTTTATATAATGATCTGCGGAAGGATACCATTCGCCAGCTTCAATGATTTCTTCATACGGCATATCAACTGACCGGGCGAGTGTTTCATGTGCCTCACTTTCCCCGTCAAACAGGAATTCCATCTGTCCAAGAAGATATTTTACAGTTTCCCTGGAATCAGCTTTGGCAATCAGCATCGCATAAATTTTCGCAAATTCATCCAGATATAAAGCATCTGCCTGCAGATAATGGATGACAGAGGACTTCTCTATATCCCCCCTAATCAACCCCTGTATAAAATCATCATAATAGATTTCCTCAATAATCGGCTCAACATCCTGAATCAGTTTATCCGTAAGCATAGAATTTCTCCTTTTCAATATAATAAAACCCGTCTCCAGACGTTGGAAACGGGTTCAGTATATAAAAGCATGACAGCATGCCGGACTAACCCACTTTCCTACGCTGGTATTATCCAGATCAGGTCTAAGGGATCAGCCGGGTGGCTGTCTCAGCAAAAAGCACCCCTAGTGGTATTGCTATTTTATTAGTATCAATGGTAATAAACTAATTCATCTATGTCAAACAGAAAGTAAAAATGCCAGGCGTATTCGCCCGGCATTTGGATAAACCAATCTATATTAAACTCTGGATTTTACAGTCTTGAACCGCATACCGGCCAAGGCTGGGAACCTCTTTGATCATAAAGGATTTCTGCTCTTTTAGTCTGTTCTGCTGCAGAAGCCTGGGATGGGAGTCCGCTTCCGCCTACAGATTTCCACGTTTGAACATCAAACTGGTAAAGACCATGATAAAGTCCATTTGAACTTACAACACCCGCGTTTCCGCCTGATTCACATTGTGCAAGTGCTCCCCAGTTTTGTCCACTGTTGCTACTTGAAGACGTAGACTGGTTTTCAGTCTGAGTCTGTTGCTGCTGCTGAGCCTGTTGCTCTTGTTTCTGTTGCTGAGCTGCTTCTCTTTCCTGCTTTGCTGCTGCTTCTTTTTGGGCAGCCTGCTCTGCTGCAGCCTGTTCTTGCTGTTGTGCAGCCTGCTGTTCTGCCGCTTCATTATTGGATTGCTCCTGCTGCGCTGGCTGTGCCGGCTCTTCTACCTGTGGAGCTTCCACTGCTGGTGCCTGTTCTGCATTTTCACCGGATACAGTTAATGTTTTACCAGCAAAGATCATATCAGATGACAAGTTATTCCAAGCTTTAAGGTCAGAAACTGTTACATCAAATTCCTGAGCGATTTCAAATAGAGTATCGCCTTCTTTTATAGTGTAAAGACCTGCTTCAGTCGTTTCAGTTTCTTCCTCAGCTTTTTCTTCGCCGCCGATTTCAATTACTTGTCCAGGAACGATGATGTCTGAAGTAAGACCGTTTTCAGATTTGATCGTTTCCACTGAAGTATTATTTTCCTGAGCAAGACCCCAGATAGTATCACCCGTATCTACTGTGTGGCTTGCCGCTTCGGCGCTATATGCTAACGTACCGGATACAGCAATCGCTGCACCTACTGATATTACTTTTTTCATAATAATATTTTCCTCCCGCTAATCACTGGATTAATTTTTATTAGATTAAGTTTTTATCTCTGTTAATCAACTAGGTAATACTATATCAAACAAAATCATTACGTAGGTTACAGGAATATAAAATGTTACGCGTTCTTTTACATTTATATTACAGACAGATTTCTTGGAGATATGTATTATTGCAAAGAAGTTCAATTAAATTATCTTTATATACTTTAATTGAACTTTTAAAATTCTTATGTTTACAGTTTGAAGGGGGGAAGCTTGATATGTCAGCGTCTATGTATATATTCATAAATCATTGCTGTAGATATAAAATTTTTCTTATTATCTGACATCCGTAACACAAATGTTATTTAACGTAACTGAAAATATTAATATGACCTTTACAATTCAAAAAATGTAAAAAAATGCCCGGCAGAGTGCTTTTTCGCAGCATTAAGCATTCTACCGGACAGGTGAGTAGTGTGTGAGTGTAGAATTTTCAAAAGATTGGGTGGCGGATCTGTTAATAACTACGCAAGGGCTTTTTCTTCATTTGCTTTTTCATCATGTCCTTTGTCTTTATATCCAGTGTCTGATTCCTCTTCTTTATTGGAATCATTTATATCCGTCACAGGCATGGTTTTACTCATGATTTTTTCAAGGGCTTCCAGATGGTCATCCCGTCCGGCGGATATTTGCTGGTCTTTCTCGTCTTCATTTAATGTATGGACAGACTTCTGCCCCACAACGTTATGCTGATCATAATACCTGACTGCATCACTGATCATTTTAGAAGGATTGTTCAGATTCTTCTGATCTGATATTTTCTGTGGCATCGGTTTTATACTTTCAGCCCATATTTCCATTCCATATTCCTTCTCGCCATTCGGTTTTATATGAGAAGTTGAAGCAATTTGTCCACTGACACATAAAATTTCGCCTTCACGGGTCTCGGAAAGAACCCTGGGAATCGCTTTTCCGAAAGCTTTGCAGTATATGAAGTGGATTTCCTTTTCTTTTCTCTCATCTTTGGGCACACGTATTGTAGCGATGATGAAAGAATTGACACTCCCATTGGCAGTCTGGGACAGCGTAACATTTTTGACAAGTTCTCCAACCAGCAAAACTTTGTTCATCATATTCTCACCCCCCTTCCTGTATACAACATAAGGGGCTGTTAAATTTTCTGCAAACGACGGATATTTGATTTTATCTGTGATTTCTATACAATTAGACTGTATCTGCAATTATTTTTACTTATAGCAGAAGTTTATCATGCAATTATATATATTCTGCTATTTCAAGCATCTTAATTTGAAAGGGGTATTAATATGAAGTCTTTTAAAATCGTTGATGTTAAACTCGAACATGAAGGTAACTTTATCATCCTGGATCTCATTGACGGCATCATCATCAATAAAGAGATGAATGAAAACTCATGGCTGCTGGAAATCTCCACGTCACCTGACTTTAAAGATATACTCGAACCATTCGTTGAACACGATGTCGATCTGCTTGTCACCATCACGAGACCGACCAATGAACCAGCCAGGTTTAAAGGCGTCTTCAAAGAGTTGAATGAAATTGATAATGCCATTTCTTTAATTTTCATTGGAGATATCATTACGCAGAATCCAAACTATGCTGAAGACCTGCTTGCACAGCTTATTGATGAAGGTTTCGAAGGGGAAGATCTTCTCAATGAATTTACAGCGATGATGGAATCGAAAACAGAATTAAAAACATCCGATGATTAATTATCATCGGATGTTTTTGTATCCTGTATGGCAAATGTAATTTCACATTTGCATGCAATTTCGCCGTCAACTGTGGCAACTGCTTCACCTTTGCCGATTGGGCCCCTGATTTTAGTGATCTCTACAGTCAGCTCCAGTGTATCCCCGGGTGTAACCTGTTTTTTAAATTTACACTTATCAATTCCGGCAAAAAATGCCAGCTTTCCTTTGAACTTCTCTTCCTGCAATAATGCCACGGCTCCTACCTGAGCCAGCGCCTCGACAATGAGGACACCCGGCATAACTGCATATTCAGGGAAATGTCCCGGGAAAAACGGTTCGTTTCCTGAAACTTGTTTAATGCCTGTACATTTTACTCCCGGCTCAATATCCGTCACTCTATCTATAAGCAGGAATGGAGGACGATGCGGGATGATTGCTTTAATCTGGTCATAAGTCAGCATTTAGTTATCATTCCTTGGTCAAATTGATGATGTGTTCCCATGTTTCCAATCGAAATACCTCTATAGGGTTATCCAATATTCCAAATCCGATCATTAGCCCGACGAAGAAAATAATAACAGCGACATAGACAAATAAAAGGATTCTTACGATTAATGGAAATCTGCGGTGGACTAGTTTTTTTGATTGTTCCGCCATAATGATACCTCTTTACTTCTGTGTTACCGCACTTCTTTGTGCAGTGTCATCACTTGTCCGTTCGATATCCGCTCCAAGTTTTTCAAGCTTCTTATGGAAGTCGACATATCCGCGGTCCAAATGCTTAAGTTCAGTAACTACAGTATAACCGTCTGCTGCCAAACCTGCAAGAATCAGAGCAGCTGCAGCTCTTAAATCTGTGGCCTTCACTCTGCCGCCCTGCAGTTTTTTCACGCCTTTGATGATTGCATGGTTCTCCTGCAGATCTATGTCTGCACCCATGTTTGAAAATTCCTCCACATGCATGAACCTGTTTTCAAAAATCGTCTCAGTGATGATGCTTACTCCATCTATTGTCGTCAGCAGTGCCATCATCTGACTTTGCATATCAGTTGGGAAGCCTGGATGGGGCATTGTTTTCACCTGAATGGCTTTCAATTGCTCCGGAGGGATCACACGGACATTTTTCCCGTCTTCAGGAACAATACGCACTCCGGTCTCTTCCAATTTTGAAATCAGCGCTGTCAGATGGTCAGTCATTACATTTTCAAGAACGATTTCGCTCTTTGTGATTGCACCTGCAATCATGAATGTCCCCGCTTCAATACGATCGGGGATGACAGTATGCTCAGTCCCCTGCAGACTTTCGACACCTTCTATGGTAATGTGGCCCGTACCGGCACCTTTGACATTGCCGCCCATCGCGTTGATATAGTTGGCCAGATCCTCGATTTCAGGTTCCCGAGCCACATTCTCCAGGTGTGTTGTGCCTTCTGCCAGACTTGCTGCCATTATCAAGTTCTGGGTAGCACCGACGCTTGGAAAATCCAGATAAACTTTCGCACCCTGCAGTCTTCCGTCTGCCGTACCTTCAAAACTGCCGTCCACCGTCCTGAATGTTACGCCCATTTTTTCAAGGCCTTTGATATGCTGTTCGACCGGTCTCGAACCAATTGCACAGCCGCCCGGCATTGCCACATTGCAATAGCCGTACCTTGCAAGCATTGGACCCATTACAAGCATGCTCGCACGCATTTTGCTCACAAGATCGAATGGTGCATTACAGTCCAGCTTTCCGGTTGCATCGACCCGCACTGAACCGTCTGAACGGTTCACATCGGCTCCCAGATATTTCAGCAGATTGCTCAGATTATCCACATCTGATAATAACGGTACGTTATTTAATGTTGATACGCCCTTCTCTGCAAGCAAAGATGCCGTCATTACAGGCAGCACTGCGTTTTTCGATCCTTCTATTTTCACGGAACCAGACAATCTGGTTCCACCCTTTACAATTATAGATTCCATATCTCTCACTCCATACTTTTTAAATCACATTTTCACAATACACTATTCACTATTTTAAAGATGTATAAACATGTTTGTAAAGCATTTAGCCAAACATCAATGAAGCTTCCTGAACCAGACGGAAAAAATCCATGATGAAATTGCTCAGTGCACTTCCTAAAAGTATAGCGAGCAATATGAAGAAAAGACGGATCCGTCCTGTATCGCCTTTTCGGAACCAGCTATCCACATTAAGTGACCCGATTACCCAGAATGCAAAAATAACACAGAAAATATGAAGTACAATGTGTATGAAAGCAAGTTGTGAAATTAACATTTTTACCACCTTAAAAAAAAACCCAGGCTCCCGCCTGGGTGATTTATGAACTATGTTTAGCTACATCTATTCTATTGATCGCCCGCTGTAAAGCAAGTTCCGCACGGAATCTGTCGATCTTCTCATCACGTTCCTGCTGCAGAAGTGCTTCCGCACGTTCTTTTGCTGCAGCAGCCCGTTCAGTATCAATCTCACCGGCAGACTCACCAGCCTGAACAAGTACAGTCACTTTTTCAGGACGGATTTCAACGAAACCGTCTGTCACTGCAAAATACTCAAAGCGCCCATCGATTTTTGCGCGGAGGCCTCCGATTTTGAGTGCAGCTACTGTCGGGACGTGGCCGGCCATGACACCGAGCTCACCTTGTTTGGTCTGGAGTATGATAATTTCACAGTTCTCTTGAAAATAGACAGAACCGTCAGGTGTTACTACATCCAGTGCAATTTTATTCATTTGCTAACCCTCCCGATTTTAAACTTCTACACCCATCTCGCGTGCTTTATCAAGCACATCTGAAATACCACCGACAAGACGGAATGCATCTTCTGGGATATGGTCATATTTACCAGCAAGAATTTCTTTAAAGTCTTCAACAGTTTGTGAAACCGGTACATATGAACCTTTTTGTCCTGTAAACTGTTCAGCAACATGGAAGTTCTGAGACAGGAAGAACTGGATACGGCGTGCACGGTTAACTGTTTTCTTATCATCATCGGAAAGTTCATCCATACCGAGGATTGCAATGATATCCTGCAACTCACGGTATTTTTGAATCGTCGCCTGAACTTCACGTGCAACTTCATAGTGCTCTTCTCCTACAACAGCCGGAGACAGCGCACGGGAAGTGGATGCAAGAGGGTCCACCGCAGGGTAGATACCCATCTCAGAAAGACTTCTTTCAAGGTTTGTTGTTGCATCAAGGTGCGCGAAAGTTTGCGCAGGAGCCGGGTCAGTATAGTCATCGGCAGGTACGAATACTGCCTGGATGGAAGTAACTGAACCAACATTTGTCGATGTGATACGCTCCTGAAGCTGACCCATTTCTGTTGCGAGTGTCGGCTGATAACCAACAGCAGAAGGCATACGTCCCAAGAGTGCAGAAACCTCAGAACCTGCCTGAGTGAAACGGAAGATGTTATCGATGAACAGAAGCACGTCCTGTCCTTCTTCATCACGGAAGTATTCTGCCATTGTAAGTCCTGTTAAGGCAACACGCATACGTGCACCCGGCGGCTCGTTCATCTGGCCGAAAACCATTGCAGTTTTCTCGATGACTCCGGAATCTTTCATTTCGTAATAAAGGTCATTACCTTCACGTGTGCGCTCACCAACACCGGCGAATACTGAAATACCACCGTGCTCCTGTGCGATGTTATTGATCAGTTCCTGGATAAGAACTGTTTTACCTACACCGGCACCGCCGAAGAGTCCGATCTTACCGCCTTTTGTATAAGGAGCAAGCAGGTCGACTACTTTAATACCTGTTTCCAAAATTTCCATTTCTGTTTGCAGTTCATCAAATTTAGGTGCTTGACGGTGAATTGGATCTCTTCTTTCAGATTCAGGAATTGCTTCCTCAAGATCAATATGCTCACCCAGTACGTTGAATACACGCCCCAGTGTCACCTGACCTACCGGTACAGATATCGGCTTGCCTGTATTCCTTACTTCAGCACCACGCTGTAATCCATCAGTAGAACTCATCGCAATTGTTTTTACGACGTTATCTCCAAGATGGAGCGCGACTTCAAGAGCCAGGGTGATAGTTTTTCCGTCTTTTTCAATATCGACGAAGAGTGCGTTGTTCAATTCAGGAAGTTCCCCTTCATTGAATCTAACGTCAACTACCGGTCCCATGACTTGAATTACTTGACCTAAAGCCATTAGATTTCCTCCTACTCATTCTTGTTTATTCGAGTGCTGCTGCGCCGCCCACAATTTCAGTAATCTCCTGAGTGATTGCCGCTTGTCTAGCACGGTTGTATTGCAATGTCAGATCATCAACCAATTCTTTGGCGTTATCCGTCGCAGCCTGCATGGCTGTCATACGCATGGAATGTTCACTTGCCTTAGCATCAAGCAGTGCTCCATAGATCAAGCTTTCCGCATATTGAGGAAGAATCGTTTCAAGGATGGATTCCTTGTCCGGTTCGAATTCATATGATGAAAGACTCGAGGACTGTGACTCATTTGAAAGGTCACTGTCAGACAATGGTAATACTTTACGCATGTCAACTTCCTGTTGCAGAACAGAAATGAATTTATTATATACGATGAAAAGTTCGTCAAATTCTTCGTTGGCAAATGAACTGACTGCCTGCTGTGCGATTTCTTTCACGCTGCTGAAATCAGGTTGGTCTGCCAGTCCGGTACGGGAATTCGCAACAGGGTAATCACGGTTCTGAAGGAACTCCAGGCCCAGATTCCCGATTACAAACAGGTCATAGGAGTCGGCATTGTTGTTGTGGCGCTCTTTTATTTCATTCGTCACCACTTTCAGTACATTGGCGTTATAAGGTCCTGCAAGACCGCTGTCCGCTGTAATGACAATGTATCCTGTACGTTTGACCGGCCGTTCCTCGAGCATCGGGTGGGAACTTGTTGTGTCTCCGGATGCGATGGCCTGCACCGTCTCCTGGATCTTGTCCATGTAAGGCTGGAACTTTTTGGAGTTCTCTTCCGCTCTCTTAAGCTTCGAGTTCGCAACCATCTGCATAGCACGCGTGATCTGACTCATCTTTTTAGTAGATCCGATACGACCTTTTATTTCTTTTATTGAAGCCATGAATTCACCACCTTAATAATTATTCATCTTCATCAGTTAGAAGGATTGAATAGTTTCTTGAAGCTGTTTATCGCGCTCACATATGCTTCGTCATCAGGGAGCTGTTTAGTTTCACGGATTCCATCCAGTAGTTCTGGGTTGTTGGAGTCCAGCCAGCTGAGGAATTCATCTTCAAAGCGAGTGATGTCTCCAACAGGAATATCGTCCAGATGTCCGTTGACAAGTGCATAAAGGATTGCTACCTGGCGCTCGACCTGCAATGGCTTGTTCTCGCCCTGTTTAAGCACTTCAACAGTACGCTGTCCGCGTGCAAGTTTTGCTGCAGTCGCTTCATCAAGATCAGAGCCGAACTGGGCAAATGATTCAAGTTCACGGAATGCTGCAAGGTCAAGCCGCAGTGTACCTGCTACTTTCTTCATCGCTTTGATCTGTGCAGAACCACCAACACGTGATACTGAAAGACCGGCGTTGATCGCAGGTCTTACTCCTGAGAAGAACAAGTCAGACTGCAGGAAGATCTGGCCATCAGTAATGGATATAACGTTCGTTGGTACGAATGCACTGATATCCCCTGCCTGAGTTTCAATGAACGGAAGTGCAGTAATTGAACCGCCGCCAAGATCATCGTTAAGTTTTGCTGCGCGTTCCAAGAGACGGCTGTGCAGGTAGAACACGTCACCCGGATATGCTTCACGACCCGGCGGACGACGGAGAAGAAGTGAGAGTTCACGGTAGGCTGCTGCCTGTTTAGTAAGGTCATCATAGACGATGAGTACATGTTTGCCGTTGAACATGAATTCTTCTGCCATGGATACACCGGAATAAGGTGCAATGTAAAGCATTGGTGCCGGCATTGAAGCACCTGCAGAAACGACGATAGTATAATCAAGTGCACCGTTTTTACGCAATGTTTCCACTGTCGCACGTACAGTCGACTCTTTCTGTCCGATTGCTACATATACGCAGATCATGTCCTGATCTTTCTGGTTCAGAATTGTATCGATTGCCACTGTCGTCTTACCAGTCTGACGGTCACCGATGATAAGTTCACGTTGGCCGCGTCCGATCGGTACCAGTGCATCAATCGCTTTGATGCCGGTCTGCAGCGGTTCATCGACAGATTTACGGTCCATTACTCCCGTAGCAGGGCTTTCGATAGGTCTTGTCTTAGTTGCACCAAGCGGACCTTTACCGTCGATCGGCTGTCCAAGTGGGTTTAATACACGTCCGATGAGTTCTTCCCCGACAGGAACTTCCATGATACGCCCTGTACGTTTGACTTCATCGCCTTCTTTGATATCATCATACGGTCCTAGAATTACGATACCGATATTGTTTTCTTCGAGGTTCTGGGCAAGTCCCAGAACACCGCTAGGAAATTCAAGCAATTCTCCAGCCATTGCATCATTAAGACCATGAGCAAGTGCGATACCGTCACCAACCTGGATGACTGTTCCCACATCGGATACTTTCATATCTGCTTCATAGTTCTCAATCTGGCTTTTAAGAAGAGCGCTTATTTCGTCAGCTTTAATTGCCATCAAATATCACTCCTTAATTAACTGATAGTCCGTTCTCTGAATTGATTTTTCAAATCGGCAAGCTGTCCACGCAGGGAACCGTCATAGACTTTGGTTCCAATAAAGACCCTGATGCCGCCAATCAATTCTTCGTTCACTATATTTTCGATGAGCAGTTTGGAAAGACCAGTTTTTTGAATGAATACTTTTCCGATGGAATCAATCTCTTCATCAGAAAGTTCATATACTGATTCGATCACAACATGCTCCTGATTGTAATGCACGTTATATGCCTTGATGAAGTGTGTATAGACGGATTCAATTTCAGATAAAAGATTCCTGTCAGCCATGATCAAAAGCATATTATAAAGTGGTTTCACGACATCTTTGAATGCATGTTCCACAGTTTCTTTACGCTTGTCTTTAGCAATTGCAGGATTCACCATGAAATCAGAGAAATCCGTCACTTCCCTTACAGCTTTCATCACTTCATCAAAATCAGTTTTCACTTCATCAAGCTGACCGTTCTCAGAGACACTGCTGTAAAGCGCCTGGGAATATTTCTGTGCTGAACTCGCCATTATTTATCCCCTGCTTCCTGCAAGTACCTTGAAACCAATTCTTTTTGGTCCTCTTGATTGATTTCTTTGGAAATCATTTTCTCTGCAATCAGAACGGAAATTTCCGACACCTGACTGTTGATATCACGTATTGCTTTTTCTTTTTCTCTTTCGATGTCAACTTTAGCGTCTTTCATCATTTGATTTGCACGCGTATTGGCATCGTGAATAATATCTTCTTGTTCTTTCTTCGCCTGCTGCTTTGCGTTGTCCATCATAGAGGAGATTTCAGCCTGTGTATCTTTCAATACTGCTTCATTCTCTTCTTTAAGACGTACAGCTTCAGCTTTACGCTGTTCAGCATCATCAATCTCTGAGTGGATCAGATTCTCTCTTTCATCCATCACTTTTTTAAGTGGTTTCCACACAAAGTAGGAAAGTGCTCCGAGAAGAACCAGGAAAGTAACCAATTGCACTAAACTGCTTCCAATGGCTGTCGGAATTGTATCCGCAGCTCCTAAAATAAGAAATTCCACGTATGTACACTCCTTTCACGAGAGTTTCATTCTTTATTCATAGTCGACATAATAAGAGGGCGAAATCTTTGATAGAAGACTTCGCCAAATGTAACGTTTCTTAGAACATGAACATAAGCATGAATGAAATAACAATCGCGATGATCGGAACGGCCTCAACAACACCGATACCAATGAACATGATTGTCATGAGTGGACCACGTGCCTCTGGCTGACGTGAAACCCCTTCAACTGTTTTAGAAACGATAAGACCGATACCAACACTTGCGCCGAGTGCCGCAAGACCTGCTGCAATACCTACTGCGAGTAAGTTCATCATAAGATATAGTTCCTCCTAATATTTTTTGAATGATATTTATAAATTATATATTAATGATCGTCGCTAACTTTGTGGGATAGGTAGACCATTGATAACATAACAAAGATGAATGCCTGAATTGCACCGATGTAGATCGAGAAGCCCTGCCAGACCATCATTGGGATAAATCCTCCGACAAAGCCTAATGCGCCGCTCATCATTACTGTTGTCAGTAATGCAAGAAGGATCTCACCTGCATAGATGTTTCCGTAAAGACGGAGACCAAGCGTCAGATTGTATGTGAACTCTTCAAGTATTTTGAAGGGGACCATAAATCCAAACGGTTCCGCGTACGATTTGAGATAAGCTTTTGTCCCCCGCATTTTAACACCGTAATAATGCGTCAGAACGATCATTACACTTGCCAGTGTCAAAGTTACGGCTGGATCTGCTGTCGGTGATTTCCACCAGAGTGTATGATTTTCGTCAGGTGCTATAAAAGCGAAAGGCAGACCCACGAAGTTTGAAACTGCTATGTAAAGAATCAGTGTCAGAGCCAGGAAGTGAAACCTTCCTCCTTGTTTCCAGGCCATATTGCCGGAAATGATACCTTTGACGAAGTTCATCAGTACTTCCATAAGTACCTGACTTTTCCCTGTCGGTCTCACTGCGATATTCCTCGTCATGAAGAATGCGATCAGAAACACTATTAATGATGATATGATGATCATCATAGTTGTTGACAGGTCAAATGTTACTGGTAAACCAAAAACATCAATTGTCCATAACGGAGTTCCATGTTCCATTTTTTCACCTCTTTCACTTCGTCAATTCTTTAATCGCACGGAAAATAATCATGATATAGCTGAGGACGAGACCGCCTGCTATACCAAAAATGCTGAAGATGTCAGGGAATCTCACCCAAAACAAACATGTAACTATCACAATCAGTAACCGGGCAACAGTACCAGTTCTTATTTTACCTTCCGAACTGTCATAAGCTTTCTCCAAATTATAGTACCAGTTCCACAGCAGGAAAATGGACGCAGTGGTGCCAAGGAAAAACCCGGCTGCAATGGATGATTTGGTAAATAAATAGATGAGTAGGCTTATAGCAAGAGGGAAAAGTAAAAAATTCAGGAAATGTTTGTAAAATCGTCTGAAAAATGGCACTTTTAACACTGTCTCCTAGTGTGTTTTACGGTTATGTCTGGAAACCGTTACATTACTCTTGTAATGATATAGGAGTGCTTTTTTTATGTCAATAATATGTACGAAAATATTTGTTATGACAGTGCTCCCGACATATTATTGACATATTTTTCACACTCTGAAACTTTCCGGTTTCGCATCCAGTAATTCGTAATAATATTTTATATTTTCACAAATACGCTCAGATGCCTGTCCGTCACCGTAAGGATTGGGTGCAGATGCCATTTTTTCATACATCGCATTATCTGTAAGCAGCTGTTTCGTCAAATTATAAATGTTCTCTTTCTGAATGCCTGCCAGCTTAAGTGTCCCTGCTTCCACACCTTCAGGACGCTCTGTCGTATCTCTCAGCACCAATACCGGTTTGCCAAGGGATGGCGCTTCTTCCTGCACACCCCCGGAGTCAGTCAGAATGATGTGGCTTTTTGCCGCGAAGTTGTGGAAATCAAATACATCCAATGGCTCGATGATTTCAATACGATCATGATCAGATAGATATTTGTCTGCAATTTCACGGACTTTAGGATTTTTGTGAATTGGATAGACTACTGTGACATCTTCGAACTCTTCTACAATTTCCCGTACGGCACTGAAAATGTTTTCCATCGGCATACCGATATTTTCACGCCTGTGTGCAGTCAGCAGAATAACTTTATTATCTTTATGTTTCTCGATGATTTCACTTTCATAGTTTTCATTCACTGTTGTCTTAAGTGCATCGATTGCAGTATTTCCTGTAACAGAGATATACGTATCGTCCTTATTCTCTTTGAGCAGGTTTGTTTTTGACTGATCTGTCGGAGAGAAATGAAGATCCGCGAGTACACCTGTCATCTGACGGTTCATTTCTTCAGGAAAAGGTGAATATTTGTTGTTCGTTCTCAGTCCCGCTTCAACATGACCGATATCCACCTCATTATAAAACGCTGCAAGACTGCCAGCGAAAGTAGTCGTCGTATCCCCATGGACAAGAATCATATCCGGCTCGGCTTCTTTGATGACAGTCTCCAATCCTTCGATCACTCTGCCCGTCACTTCAGAAAGCGTCTGCCCCTGTTTCATGATGTTAAGATCGAAATCAGGTGTGATTCCGAAAATTTCCAGAACCTGGTCCAGCATTTCCCTGTGTTGGGCTGTAACCACTACAATCGGCTCAAGCTCCGGGTCCTTCTTAAGTTCCAGTACAAGCGGTGCCATTTTGATGGCTTCTGGGCGTGTACCAAAAATTGTCATGATTTTCTTCATTCTTTTTCTCCTTGTTGATTCTATTTTGTTCCGAAGAGTCTGTCTCCGGCATCCCCAAGACCCGGGACGATGTAACTTTTATCATTCAATTTTTCATCCAGCGCTGCGATGTAGATATCTACCTCAGGATGCGCCTCTTTTAATATTTCCACGCCTTCAGGTGCTGCAATCAGGCAGATAAACCTGATCTTGGTGGCACCTCGTTTTTTCACTGCCGTAATTGCCTCTACTGCAGATGCCCCTGTGGCAAGCATCGGGTCGATGACAAAAATGTCTCTTTCTTCAATATCTCCCGGGAATTTTGCGTAATATTCAATCGCTTCCAGTGTGTCAGGATCACGATATAGTCCGATATGTCCCACCCGGGCTGAAGGGATCAGTTTAAGTATACCCTCCTGCATTCCCAGACCGGCACGGAGTATGGGCACAATCCCCAATTTTTTACCGCTCAATCTTTTTGCCGTTGTCTTCTGAACCGGTGTATCCACTTCAACATCTTCCAGAGATAGATCCCGCGTCACTTCATATGCCATCAGCATTCCGACTTCATCGACCAGTTCCCTGAATTCTTTCGTCGATGTCTTCTCATCACGGATATAACTCATTTTGTGTTGAATCAACGGATGGTCCATTACTTGCACTTTGGACATAGTGTTCCTCCTGTCTTCTCAATTGTGCCGGAATAAGCCCATCTTATTCCGGCATCTTTTTTTATTGGTAGAGTGGGTATTTTGCAGTCAGTGCAGTCACTCTGTCTTTTAGTTCAGCGAACTCCTGACCATTTTTCACAGCTGTGAGCACTTCTGCCATAAGATCCGCCACTTCTCTCATATCATCTTCGTTAAAACCGCGTGTGGTCATGGCGGGTGTGCCCAAACGGATACCACTCGTGACAAATGGTGATTCTTCATCGAATGGAATCGCATTTTTATTACATGTGATGCCGATTTCATCCAATGCTTCTTCTGCCTGTTTTCCCGTCAGACCAAAAGTCTTCACATCAACCAGCAACAGATGCGTATCCGTACCGCCTGAAACGACACGGAGTCCTTTTTCCGTCAGTCTCTCAGCAAGTGACTTGGCATTTTTGATGACCTGCTCCTGATAAATCTTGAATTCAGGGTTCAATGCTTCACCGAATGCTACAGCTTTCGCTGCAATGACATGCATCAGTGGGCCGCCCTGGATTCCCGGGAAAATATTCTTATCAATTTTCTTCGCATGCTCATCCTTGGTAAGGATCAGGCCGCCGCGGGGACCTCTTAACGTCTTATGCGTTGTAGATGTAACGAAATCTGCATGTGGCACCGGATTCGGATGCAAGCCTGCAGCAATAAGCCCGGCGATATGCGCCATGTCCACCATCAGATAGGCACCGACCTCATCTGCGATTTCACGGAACTTGCTGAAATCGATTGCTGTCGAATACGCACTCGCACCTGCGACGATCATTTTAGGCTTATGTTCTTTTGCTTTTGCAAGAACATCCTCGTAATCGATCTGCTCATCTTTTTCTTTCACTCCGTAATCAACGAAATTGAAGAGTTTACCGCTGAAGTTGACCGGGCTGCCGTGTGTCAGATGTCCTCCGTGGTTCAAGTTCATACCGAGTACTGTATCCCCCGGCTCAAGCACTGAAAAGTAAACAGCCATGTTGGCCTGCGAACCAGAATGCGGCTGCACATTGGCATGGTCTGCTCCAAAAAGCTCTTTTGCACGTTCACGTGCGAGGTCTTCTACTACATCCACGTGTTCACATCCGCCATAGTAGCGTTTATGTGGGTAGCCTTCTGCATATTTGTTAGTCAATGTTGAACCTTGCGCTTCGAAAACAGCCTTTGATACAAAGTTCTCAGATGCGATTAATTCAATATTATTGTTTTGACGATCAAACTCTGCTTCCATTGCTTCAAAAAGTTTTGGGTCTTGTGACTCGATATGTGACATATTCTCTCTCCTTGAAATATATTATTAATAGTGAGCACGAGGGCCACCGATTAATTTCGGTCTGGAAAATGCTATCGTTACATTTGCGCGTCCCACCGTCTTCTGTTCCGTTCTGAACGGAACTGCGACATGACGCACATGCATACCAATCAATGTCTGTCCTATGTCGATGCCGCGGTCTGCCGTGACGTGCTCAACGACCACCGGTTCCCCGAGGTGTTGATAGGCGTACTCGCTCAGACTGCCTCCGGCTCCCCGGTGAGGCACAACATTTACAATCTCATAACCACGCTTTTTTGCAACTTTCTGTTCCATGGTTACGGCACGGTTGATATGTTCGCACCCTTGGAACATAATGTTGACATCAAATTTTTCTGCCATTTCGCTAAATGTCTCAAATATCACTTCGGCAACTTCCATCGAACTTTGTTTCCCGATATGATGACCAATCACTTCAGATGTTGAACATCCGATGACTATATCCTCACCCGGAACAAAAAAATCTGCATCTGTGAGATTTTCAATCAAAGCATCGATATCATTCTTCAATCTTGCAAACTCTTCGCTCATGTCTGCCACCTTCATATTCAGTATTCAGCCAAATATCGACAATATCATTTGCCAGCCCGGAGCCGATCACTCTCTCCCCCATGGCCAGCATATTCGAGTTGTTATGCTGTCTTGTTGCTTTTGCCGAGAAGCTGTCGTGTACCAGAGAGCAACGGATACCTTTTACTTTATTCGCGGTAATGCTCATCCCTATACCCGTACCGCAGATCAGGATCCCCCGGTCAAATTCGCCATCTGCAACTTTTTGTGATACCGGCTTTGCGTAATCCGGATAGTCCACAGACTCATCGGAATCCGGACCGTAATCCGTGACGTCCATCCCCTTTTCTGTCAGTTCCTGAACAACTGCCCTTTTGAGATTTACACCACCATGATCCGAAGCAATGACTATTTTCATAATTTCACCTCTTTGTTGATATTATATATGAAATTCATATTCAGCCAAATACTCTATAAATTTTTACAGTCCAAATTTATCAATATATGACTTAAGTTGATTGTACACTAATTCGTACTCTTTCGCAGAACCTCCGTAAGGGTCCAGAATCGGCACCTCGGACCCATCTGAAAATTCGCTGATCATTTTCACATCAGCCCCGGGAAAGCGCTGCTGTATCGCCATTTTGTGTTCCTCTGTCATTGTCAGCAGGAGGGCATCTTCAGTATCCCCCGTCCTCAATTGTTCAGGGGAGGAAGGCGGCACAAGCGACTCACGTTCTATTATATCAAGAGTGAACCTATTGGTCTCTCCGGCAATCACCATGAGGCCACGGGAAGCGAATTCCACATCCGGGAATTTTGTTTTTGCATAGCTTTCAGCCAGCGGGCTTCTGCATGTATTGCCGGTACACACGAATATTATCTTCATATATGATCATCCTTGATCACTTCATCACCGGCTGCTTTATAAATGCGGTTCATAAGCGCCTCGGTTTCAGCATTTTTGGAAAAGCCGTGTATATAGATCACGTCAACATCTGACTTATCCATCCTTCTCAGTGCGGCATACAGGTTCCTTGCCGCTTCACGGTGGCTGTCTTCACTTGAACAAAGACTTATGAAGTAGGCGCCCTCCGGAACATATTCTCTGCAGTTCTCAGGCGCAATGACCCCTATTTTTTCATCGCCGTCCGTGTCAATATGAGTATTATTCCTGAGTCCCCCCTCAATGACTGACAGTGGCTGACGCGGTGCATAATGCTTATATTTCATCCCCGGAGAAATCGGCTTTTCTGCACCTGTTTCATGTCTGTTCACAGTCTCCTCAAGTACACTCTCGAGTGCTTCTTTAGTAATGCTTCCCGGCCTTGCGATGCGGTAGGGATATTGTGTACAGTCAAGCACCGTACTTTCCAATCCGAACGTTGCGGGCTCACTTGCCACGACACCATAAACTTTACCGTTCAGATCATCAATGACATGCCGGTAGGCTGTAGGTGACGGCTTTCCGCTCAAGTTCGCACTCGGTGCTGCGAGTGGAAACCCGACATGTTCCAATATTGCATGGCCCACGGGATGGCTTGGCATTCTTACCGCCACCGAATTCAGCTCTGCCACAGTATTGCCTGCAAGCATACTGCCTTTAAGCGGGAGTATGAACGAAATCGGTCCCGGCCAGAAATGGGTCATCAATGTCTGAACCTTCGGATCCCGCAGCTCTGTGAAATCATCCAGCTGTTCCACACTGTGGATATGAACAATCAGAGGATTGTCACCCGGACGGCCTTTTGCGGAGAAGATCTTCTGTATGGCTTCTGAATTTCTGGCATCCCCCGCCAGACCGTAGACTGTTTCAGTGGGAATGCCTACCACTTCACCGTAGGTGAAGGCTGTTTTTATCTCATCCAGTTTATCTTTCGTATCTCTGTTTTTCAGCTGGTCAATATTAATTTCCCAAACTTTTGTATCCATGATCAATCCTCCCACCTGAAGAAAAGTATTCTGTCCTGTCCATTCATATCTTTTTTGAGTTCGGGCCGGGTGCCCGGCCATACTTCTTTGATGTAGGTACTGAGTGCTGAATATTGGCGCCAGCCAATTTCAAAATAGACAGTGCCTCCCTGTTTCAGTACAGTTGGCAATCCATCGATCATCCGTTTATAAAGTTCCAGCCCCCCGTCTTCGGCAAAAAGTGCCAGATGAGGTTCGTGACGGTAAACGGAGTCATCCATTTCATTTCTTTCATTATAGCTTATATACGGCGGGTTCGACACTATGCAGTCAACCATGATTCCTTTATCTATTAATGGCTCAAAAAGGCTGCCTTGCAGCATTCTGGGTGAGACCCCCAGCTCTGCAGCGTTCTCTTTGGCGACTTCAAGCGCCTGCTTGGAAATATCGGTCAGGATCACTTTATTATTCTTCCAATACTTCTGCAATAAAAGACCGATCGCCCCTGTTCCGGTGCCGATATCAACGACTGTTCTGCCATCGTCGGATTCCCTTCCCAGCACAAATTCGACAAGTTCTTCTGTTTCATTCCTCGGAATCAGCGTGTGTTCGTCCACTTTCAGCTTATGACCGTAAAACCAGCCGAAGCCTGTCACATACTGAAAAGGTTCTCCGGCTGCTGCTCTTTCAACTGCCTTTTCGTATTGGATACGCCTGTCATAAGGCACCGAATCATCAGCATGGAGCATGAAGTATGTACGGTCCATGCCAAAAAGGTCTTCAAGCAGAAGTGTCGCCACCCTTGGTTCTGCGTCAGATAAAATTAAAGAGGCTTCCGCCTCTTCAATCATCCTTTTGTAGCTATAGTGTTGCATTATTCAATTCATCCAGTTTGCTGGTCTGTTCCTCGATTGTCAGGGCATCGATTATTTCATCGAGTTTCCCTTCAATGATCTGGTCGAGCTTTTGGATGGTCAATCCTATGCGGTGATCGGTCACGCGGTTCTGAGGATAATTATAAGTCCGGATACGTTCGGAACGGTCTCCTGTACCAACAGCACTCTTTCTTTTTTCCGCATATTCCGCATGGGCTTCCTGCTCCATCAGATCATATATGCGTGCCTTTATTACCTTCATTGCACGTTCACGGTTTTTAATCTGTGATTTTTCATCCTGTGATGTCACAACCACCCCCGTCGGCAGGTGAGTGATCCTCACTGCCGAGTCGGTCGTATTGACGTGCTGGCCGCCTGCACCGCTTGAACGATAAGTATCGATTTTCAAATCTTCATTGCGGATATTCACTTCCACATCTTCCACTTCCGGCAATACTGCGACAGTGGCGGTTGAAGTATGGATCCTGCCGCCGGATTCAGTCTCGGGCACACGCTGTACACGGTGAGCACCATTTTCATACTTCAGCTTCGAAAAGGCCCCCTGTCCCTGGATCATGAAGCTGATCTCCTTATATCCGCCCTGGTCGTTGGAATGGGCTTCAACAACTTCAGTTTTCCATCCATGGTCTTCAGCAAACCTGGAATACATTCTGAACAGGTTCCCGGCGAATATCTGTGCCTCATCTCCGCCTGCAGCACCACGGATTTCCATGATGACGTTTTTATCATCATTAGGATCTTTCGGAATGAGTTCGAACTTCAGCTGCTCTTCCAATTCAGGAATTCGCGATTTAGCTCCTGATAGTTCCTCTTTAAGCATATCGAGCATTTCTTTGTCGTCAGTTTCGCCCATCATCTCTTCGGACTCTTCAATCGTTTCTTTCTGGAGTTTGTATTCTCTGTAGATTTCAACCGTCTTCTGCAGATCACTTTGTTCTTTGGAATACTCTCTCAGCTTATCTGAATCACTGACTACATCCGGGTCACTCAGCAGTTCATTAAGCTGCTCGTAACGATTTTCTATGATTTCGAGTTGATCAAACATAATTTTCACCTTTTTCGTCCTTATAATCCTGTTAATTATACCATATTTCAGGCATAAAAAAACTGCATTGAAGTTACACTTCAATGCAGTGATTTCTTTATTATTCGTTGGCGCTTTTGAAACCGAATTTTTTGTTGAATCTTTCAATACGGCCATCAGCAGATGCGAATTTTTGACGTCCAGTGTAGAATGGATGACATTCAGAGCATACCTCTACTTTGATATCCTCATTGTTCACTGAGCCTGTTTCAAATTCGTTACCGCATGAGCACGTAACTTTGACTTTGTTATATTCCGGATGAATTGCTTGTTTCATTACTTTCAGCTCCTTTGCCCTGAACCATCTGGAACAGAGTTTATTAGTGGCTTTTACCACTTCGACATTAATATATTATACACCCCGCGGTGTAAAAAATCAAGAGGCGTGTTTCAGTTTTAAATGACAGGCTTCCCTGTGTTTTGGGAAGAGAGCATGCGCTTCCTCAGAACATCGAAAAACTCCTCATTGGCCTTCGTCTGTTTCAGTATTCTCAGGAATCTTTCAGTGAAGTCCGGTGCATCTGTGAACAGATTCCTCAACTGCCACAGTATGTCGAGTTCCTTCTTATTAAGAAGCAGTTCTTCTTTTCTCGTGCTGGAACGCTTGATGTCGATTGCCGGATAGATCCGTCGTTCGCTTAAATTACGGTCCAAGTGCAGTTCCATGTTTCCCGTCCCTTTGAACTCTTCATATATGACATCATCCATACGGCTTCCCGTGTCCACCAGTGCAGTGGATAATATGGTGAGGCTGCCGCCCGCTTCAATATTTCTTGCCGCCCCGAAAAAATGTTTCGGGCGGTGAAGACTGGCAGGATCCAGACCGCCGGAAAGCGTTCTGCCGCTCGGCGGAATGACCAGGTTATATGCACGGGCAAGTCTTGTGATGGAATCCATCAATACTATGACATCCTCTCCCATTTCAACAAGGCGTTTCGTTCGTTCAAGCAAAAGCTCAGCCACTTTCACGTGATGTTCAGGTGGCTCGTCAAAAGTGGAATGCACAACTTCTGCATCTTCGACTGAACGTTCCAGATCCGTAACTTCTTCAGGGCGTTCCCCGATGAGCAGTATGAACAGTTTTGTATTTGGGTGGTTTTCTGTGATTGCATTGGCGATTTCTTTCAATAAAGAAGTTTTTCCGGCTTTCGGCGGAGCAACAATCATACCGCGCTGCCCGAAACCGATCGGGGTGATAAGATCCATTATACGCGTGGACAGATCGTTTGATTTGTTTTCCAGATGGATGCGCGTATCCGGGTAGAGTGGAGTCAATGCTTGGAAGTGGGGTCTTTTTTTCACATCTTCTGCATTCTGATCATTTATAAAATCAACCTGAAGCAGACCGTAATATTTTTCATTATCTTTGGGCCGTCGTACTTTGCCAGTAACCTTATCCCCTTTTTTCAACTCGAATCTGCGGATCTGGGATGCGGAAATATAGATATCCTTCTCCCCTTTGGAAAAGTTCACCGTTCTTAAAAAACCGTAACCGTCCTGTTGAATATCATCCAGAACTCCTTCCATATAATAGTTGCCGTCCTTCTCCATCTCGGCTTCCATTATCGCCAGGACCAGTTCCTTTTTATTCAGCCGGCTGTAATTGGAAAGTCCCAGTTCTTTAGCACGTACTGTAAGTTCTTTCGTATTATTCTTTTTATAGAGTGCATCAAAGGATTCATATTTCAATCCTTCCTTTTCTCGCTCTGCCATAAATTCACTTCACTTTCATATATTCGGAGCCCTCGGATCGTTCAGGGTTTTAAATAAGGGAAACTTTGAGTTTTTAACAATTTCATATTCTACACTATAAACATTTAAAATGAAAGAAGTGCCGGCAATGGACAAAATATGTACAAAAAATCCCGGCTTATCTTTAAATAAACCGGGATGATCATAATCAATCTTCGGAAATTTCTTCACGCCATATATCGGCACCGAGACTGTCGAGCTTTTTAACGATGTCAGTGTAGCCCCGGTCGATATGGTTTACATTGTGTATTGTGGTAACGCCATCGGCAATCAGACCTGAGATGAGAAGACAGGCACCTGCACGCAAATCGCTTGCATACACGTTCGCACCTTTTAGCTCTGACGGATAGACAAGTGCCGAGCCGCCTTTTTGCTCAATCTTACCATCCATACGGTTCAATTCATCCACATGTCTGAATCGGGCCGGATAGATCGTCTCTGTTATTTTACTCACACCATCCGCTTTGAACAGAAGCGGTGTGAGCGGCTGTTGCAAGTCTGTGGCAAAGCCCGGATACACTTGAGTCTTTACAGAAATCGGACGGTATTCATCCGGTTTTGTAATCGTGGCGTAATCATCACCGATTTCAATTTTGACACCAAGCTCCTCGAGCTTTGCAGTCAGCGATTCCATATGTGTCGGTATGATATTACGGACGGTAAAGTTATCGCCTGCAGCTGCTCCGGCAATCATGTAGGTCCCTGTTTCGATTCTGTCAGGGATGATATTGTGTGTTGTACCATGAAGTTTTTCGACACCGTTGATTTTGATTGTGTCAGTGCCTGCACCGCGGACATCTGCCCCCATATTGTTAAGCAGGGATGCAACATCCACGATTTCAGGTTCTTTCGCAACGTTTTCAAGAACTGTACGTCCTTTTGCACAACTTGCGGCAATCATCAGGTTGATCGTCGCACCAACGGAAACGACATCGAAGAAAATCTTCGCGCCTTTCAATTCCTCCGCCACAAGGTACATCGCGCCGTGTTCATTGGTGACTTTGGCACCAAGCGCTTCAAATCCTTTAATATGCTGGTCGATCGGACGCGGACCGAGCGGACATCCTCCCGGCAAACCGATCACACATTTCTTGAAACGGGCGAGCATGGCCCCCATCATATAATAAGATGCACGTAAAGACTGCACTTTAGTGTTCGGCAAAGGCATGTTCTCAGCCTCTTCAGCATTGATTTTCAATACTGTACCATCCAGATCCGTTTTGATATTAAGGTCATTTAAAAGGCTCATCAACGTCTCGACATCCGAAATTTCCGGAAGTCCTTCCAGTATCACGTCCCCCTCTTCAGCCATCAATGAAGCAGGAATGAGGGCAACTGCACTATTCTTTGCACCACTGATTTCGACTTCGCCGGAGAGCGTTTTGCCTCCCTTGACTTTTATCACTTCTTTACCCATAATCCTTCTCCTTATACGGTAGACCCGTCTATTGGTCTTTGATGCTGTTCCAGTCGTTTAAGAACTGATCAATGCCTTTGTCTGTAAGCGGATGCTGTGTGAGTTTCTTCAGCACTTTATACGGAATCGTCGCAATATCAGCACCACGCAGGGCAGCACCATGAATGTGCCCTTCATTTCTGATGGACGCTGCTATGATTTCTGTATCGATTTCATGAACAGTGAATATATAATTGATGTCTTCGATCAGGTCAAGACCTTCCAGTCCGATGTCATCCAATCTGCCGATGAACGGCGAAACATATGTCGCACCCGCCCGTGCTGCAGTCAATGCCTGAACTGTGTTGAAAACTAGTGTTACATTTGTTTTGATGCCTTCAGATGCAAGCACTTTGACAGCTTTCATCCCTTCTTCAGTCATAGGGATCTTGACGATGATATGCTCATGAAGTTTAGCAAGTTCGCGCCCTTCTGAAATCATTCCTTCCGCATCGAGTGCAATGACCTCGCCGCTGACAGGACCTCCGACAAGCTCGCATATTTCAACGAGACGGTCATGGAAAGAGATTCCTTTCTCTTTGGCTACAAGTGAAGGGTTCGTTGTAACACCGGCCAGTACACCCCACTCATTTATTTCTGTGATTTCATCCATGTTAGCTGTATCAATAAAATATCTCATTATTTGGGCACCTCCGAAAAATTATTGGTCATTCCATTATAAAGTAGTTTGGAGGGAATGGGCAATGAATTTGACGGCTTCCCCGAGTGTATACGTTTTCTCTATGAAGTGCGTGCTGTAATCTGCAACTCTGAACACCTGCATATACCATATATTGATAATGTCAGAAACAGTTCAATGATTCAATTAAAACTTGATGAAAATTCATTAAAATATGCTGGAGTCCGTAAATTGATGAGTTTCTTACATTCACTGTTTTTCGTAATAAAAAAGCCTGCCCTCACGGGACAGACTCCTCTCAATCGGTTATTACGCTTTGTTGGAAGTACCGAATTCTTTGATTTTGCCTTGTACAGTCGCTTTGACTGCTTCACGTGCCGGTCCAAGATATTTACGTGGATCGTAAACTTCTGAATCATTGTTCAGAACATCTCTTACTGCTTTTGCTGAAGCAATCTGGCTTTCAGTGTTAACGTTGATTTTGGCGGTTCCGTAGGAAATCGCCTTTTGGATATCATGAGTCGGAATTCCTGTTCCTCCGTGGAGAACCAGCGGAATATCGGACTGGTTGCCGATCTCTTCCATTTCTTTGAACCCAAGGTTAGGTTCACCTTTGTAAGGGCCGTGCACTGAACCAAGTGCAGGTGCCAGGCAGTCGATACCTGTGCGCTCTACGAGCTCGCGGCATTCCTCGGGATCTGCATAGATGACACCGTCTGCAATTACATCGTCTTCCTGTCCGCCGACAACGCCAAGTTCCGCTTCAACAGAAACACCTTTAGGATGCGCGTATTCAACGACCTTTTTAGTCGTTGCGATGTTTTCCTCAAATGGGCCATGGGAAGCATCGATCATGACTGAAGTGAATCCAGCTTCAATCGCCTCAACACATTTTTCGTAGCTGGAACCATGGTCAAGGTGAATTGCGACCGGAACAGTGATGTCAAGATCTTCTATGAGGGCTTCGATCATTTTGACAACTGTTTTCATACCGCTCATATATCTTGCAGCACCTTCGGAAACACCAAGGATTACAGGTGCATTCTCTTCCTGGGTCGCCATCAGGATCCCCTGGGCGAATTCAAGATTGTTCACGTTATACTGTCCAACAGCATAACCTTCTTTCCTTGCTTTATTAAGCATATCTTTCATTGATACTAAAGGCATTATAATTTTCCTCCTAAAATTCGTTACTTCTAATTGATTATAGCAAAAGCATTTAATTATTAGCAATCGTTTGGTAATATTGCTTTACCATGAAAAAGAACGGAGAGAATGTAATGGATAAAATTTTACAGACTCAACTCGTGAATATCTACAATCATATCGATGCCCAGTCAGAGGAAATAGAGATGGCCGCGAGACTCCTCTCACAGGCAGTACACTCCGAAGGCGGAATATATATAAAGACATTCCATGATATTGCAGGAATGGAAAACTATCTGCTTGAAGGCACACTGTCACTGCCTAAAGTGAAGCGTCTGGACGCCATTTCCGAGGTCGGTTCACCCGACAGAGTACTCGTCTCCGCCGACATGTTTGATGAAGAAGTAAAAGCATTCGTTGAAGCACTTGAGACAGCTGATATCGAATTTGTACTGGTATCCAATTTCAACAAACACGAGTCGGAAAAGATGGATCGGATCCACCACTACATCGACCTTTCATCCCCCCGGCCGCTAATTCCAACACCCAACTTCGATAAGATTGTAAATCCGTATATGAGTGCCTTCCTGTATCTCTACAACCATTTATATGTACTGATAGATGAGATGACGAATGAGGATTATTGGATGTAGAATATTTTCGCAAAACCGGAATGGGGCTTCCCATTCCGGTTTTTAGTTCTGAATGAAGGGATGATTCCCGAAGGAGGATCATCCCTTCATGGGTATTGACGGGATCCTTTCACCCCCTTCTCTTATTACAGAGGACATATTCACGTCCGGTTTTATTGCAAAGGGACAGACATCCCGCGCTTCAATGATTTTTATCCATCAATCTGGAAGCAACAATAAGCCCATGTCACCCCCCCTTCACCAAACGGCGGAGGGGGCTTCATTTAATATACATTCTATTTCATGCTTGCCTGGATCAATCCTTGGAATAATGGATGCGGTCTTGTTGGTCTGGACTGGAATTCCGGATGGAATTGCACTGCCACGAAGTATGGATGATCCTTCAACTCGATCATCTCCACCAGCCGTCCGTCCGGAGAGGTTCCAGAGAATACCATCCCCGCCTCTTCCAGCTGTTCTTTATATTTGTTATTGAATTCATAACGGTGCCTGTGTCTTTCGTCAACACTTTCCACACCATATAATTCACTGGCAATCGTGCCTGCTTTAATATCGCATGGGAAACTTCCAAGGCGCAGTGTACCGCCAAGGTCTACAACATCCTTCTGATCCGGCATCAAGTCGATTACCGGATGCGGTGTTTCCGGATCGAGTTCACTGGAATGTGCATTTTCCAAACCGACTACATTACGTGCGAACTCCACTGTTGCAAGCTGCATTCCAAGACAGATTCCGAGTAACGGCACTTTATTCTCTCGTGCATAACGGAGTGCATGGATCTTGCCTTCCACTCCGCGTTCTCCGAAACCGCCCGGCACAAGGATGCCGTCTGCGCCTGCAAGTTCTTCTTTATAGTTGTCTTCAGCCAGATTCTCTGAATTGATCCACTTGATATCGATCTCGGCCTGCTGTTCATATCCCGCATGCCTGAGTGACTCTGCCACTGACAAGTATGCATCCTGCAAGGATACATATTTACCCACCAAGGCGATTTTGATTGTACGGTTGATTTTACTCAGATTATCCAGCAAGTGTTTCCAATCTTCGAGCTCTGCTTCCTGAGTGCTCTCAAGACCCAGTCTGTCGATGACCAGGGAGTCCATGTTCTGTTCCTGAAGACGGATGACGATATTATATATCGTTTCTTCGTCCCGTGCTTCAATCACGCTTTTTTTATCAATATCACAGAAGAGTGCAATTTTATCTCTCAGATCCTCAGCCATCTCATATTCGGAACGGACAACGATCATATCCGGCTGGATACCAAGGCCTCTCAGTTCTTTCACGCTGTGCTGTGTCGGTTTCGTTTTCATTTCGCCTGCAGCCTTGATGTATGGAAGCAGTGTACAGTGAATAAACATTACGTTTTCAGAGCCGAGATCGCTTCTCAGCTGTCTGATAGACTCCAGGAATGGAAGTGATTCTATGTCCCCTGTCGTACCGCCGATTTCAGTTATGACGATATCCGCATTGGACTCTTCACCAGCTTGTAACAGGCGGGATTTAATCTCATTCGTTATATGAGGAATCACCTGCACCGTGCCTCCAAGGTAATCGCCGCGGCGCTCTTTTCTAATCACTTCAGAATAGACTTTCCCTGCTGTAACATTGGAATATTTATGAAGATTTATGTCGATGAAACGCTCGTAATGCCCGAGATCAAGGTCAGTTTCTGCACCGTCTTCTGTGACGAAGACTTCACCGTGCTGGTACGGGCTCATTGTTCCCGGATCTACGTTCAGGTATGGATCGAACTTCTGAATTGTTATGGAAAATCCTCTGTCTTTCAATAGTCTTCCCAGTGACGCAGCTGTGATGCCTTTGCCAAGGGAAGAGACTACGCCGCCTGTTACAAAAATATATTTAGTCATTGCACTTCCTCCTGTAAAAATAAAAATAGCTCCCTTCCACACTTGGTGAAAAGGAGCCGTTCTTTACAATCCCTGTTTCAGGGAGCCCAATAAAAATAATATCACTTTTAAAAAGAAAGTCAACTGGAATCTCTGCTTTAGAGGTCCGGTTTATCTTCGTAGCTGTCTTCCAGCTCATCAGTATCATCATATTCGACACTCTCGTCGATGGAGTCATCCATAGCCTCATCGAGGTCATCTTCCGATTCCACTTCGTTGTCATTCAAAGGAGAATCAAGATCTTCTGTATCATCTTCGACAAGTTCCTTATCCTGATCGAACGCTTCCACTTCATCATAGACAATCGGGTCTTCTTCCTCTACTGCGAGTTCTATTTTGTGAATCGTAGGTGCAATCTTATCTGAAATATCATCTACAGAATACCAGTCTCTCAGACCCCAGACCCCTTCTCCGGTGCTCAGAAATCTGCCGTCGGTATTTAAATCTGTATAAAATTGAAGTACACGGTTTTCGATTTCATCATCTGTATAACCGCCTACCTTTTTGAACTTATCAATAATATCATAGAGGTTCTTTTCCTTGCCCTGTTCCTGTAAATAAATATGGGACATGTCGATGAAAGAGTTCTCATCCATCATTTCCTTGGAGTAATCATCCAGTCGCATCCAATTCATCCTTTCCAGTCTGGAATGTCAAAAAACATCATACATTTAAACGACGTATGAATCAAGCACTAATTTAATAGTTTATATACTTCTTGTAAAGCTTCGAATTTTCATCTTCATCAAATTTAACAAAACCGACACGCTCAAACAATCTTATTTTCTCTGCCGCATCATCCATATGAACAATCAAATCTCTGATTTCAGGCATGTTCCTTCTTAAGAATGTACCGAACTGACGCAGTGCAGTCGAAGCGATTCCACGGTTCCGTTCTTCCAATTCTGTATAAAGATGGGTGATCCTTAATACCTCTTTATCCACTTCCCCCTCTATATAACCCACTTTTTCCTTTTTATTCAAAATGATCTCTATTCTGACTTTCGGCAGAACGGCTGATTCGTCGAGTTTCAATTTTACATTATGTACATATTTTTGATCCAGATCCAAATAATATAAACGCTCCTTACCGATCGGTCCGTCCTCCTTAGTCGCAGTGTGCATAAAACCTGCCCGCTCATACAGACTCCAGGCGGCCTGATTTTCCGCGTCTACCACCAGGTAAAGATGATCAAGCGCTTCGTATTTCCCCTGGACATACTGCGGCAGAGCCATAGCAACTTTAGTCCCGTATCCCCTGCCCTGCAGCTTTTCATTAATAGACAGAGACCTGATATATACGACTTCATGCGGCGTATCGTACCCTTCATGCTGATAATATTTATGAAGCACGAAAAATCCCACAATTTCCTGATCCTCATTCTGTACTACACAGGGTGTGCGGTATGGATCTTTGAGCGCATCATCAAGCACATCCATAGGCAGACTCGAATACACCTGCTGCTTCTCACTCAGTTCGAATGCTTTTAAATTCCCTCGATCTTCCTCTTGATAATCGCGAATTATGATGTCGGTCATATTGAAACCCCTTTTTGACAAGTTTATTCATTTTGTTATTATACTAACTATACCCTTAAGAGTTTATTATTGTCACCCAGATATCGAAGCGTGATTTATTGCGTTTATTATACAGTAAATGGGGGTACAGCAAAAAGAATTTGCAAAATTTAGGGGGAGAAATTTTGAAAAAAGAAAATTTAGCGAATGATTCAGATGATGAAATTCCGAAAAAGCCAGAAAAAAATTCAAGATTAGGGCTTGTTTTCTGGGTATCAGCAAGCGTAATTCTGTTTGCGGCGATTCTCGCCATAATAATACCCGATAGATTCCAGATAGCCTCAGAATCAGTCTATGGCTGGATTTCGAATTACTTCAGCTGGTTCTTCATGATTGCAGTTTTTGGTTTTGGTGTTTTTCTTATATTTCTTGCACTGTCTCCGTACGGCAGGGTCAAATTGGGCGGAGACCAGTCAAAGCCGGAATTTTCATTCCGTTCCTGGATAGGGATGTTATTTTCCGCAGGCCTTGGTGTAGGGCTCGTATTCTTCGGTGTGGCTGAACCGATGAGTCACTACATGATTTCGCCGTTTACAGGTGGACCGATTGAGAATGAAGATGCCGCAAGGATGGCAATGGGCTATTCATTCTTCCACTGGGGTATTTCCCAATGGTCGATATTCGGTGTCGCGGGACTCGCTATTGGTTATTCTCAATACCGCAAACAAAAAAATGGTCTCGTATCAACTTCTCTTGAGCCGCTTTTCGGCACGGAATATAACAGGAAAGCCAGAAAAGCGATTGATATTCTCGCCGTAATTGCAACAGTAACCGGGATGGCCACTTCCGTCGGCCTTGGCATCATGCAGATGGATGGTGGTTTGAATATCGCCTACGGAATACCTTCGGGTGCCCTGACGCAAATCATACTTACTGCTGTAATGACGGGTCTTTTCATACTTTCTACTACGACAGGTTTAAAAAGAGGCATCAAATGGCTGAGCAACCTGAATATGATCCTCGCAGCAGTCATCACCATTTTCGTAATGGCCATGGGTCCTTTTACGTTCATCATGGAAAGCATCATCGTCGGACTCGGGGATTATATTTCAAATTATGTCGGCTACTCACTCAGGATGCAGCCCTATTCGGGAGAAGTCTGGGTCCAGGAGTGGACTGTCTTCTACTGGGCGTGGGTTATTGCCTGGAGTCCATTCATAGGTTCATTCGTAGCACGCGTATCCAAGGGACGGACAATCCGCGAGTATGTAATGGGGATTCTCATTGTCCCGCCAATACTGTCATTCCTGTGGATTGGCGCTCTCGGCGGTACAGCTATCTATTCCGATTTATTTAACGGCACGAATATCGGAGGGCTTGTACTGGAAGATGACACTGCCGCATTGTTTGCATTGTTTGACCAGTTGCCGCTGACAGAGTTGTTCTCGGCTCTTGCGATTCTGCTGATTTTCACTTTCCTGGTCACGTCGGCAGACTCTGCAACGTTCATAGTAGCCGGAATGACATCAGGGAATACAGAAAATCCTGGAATGAGATTGAAGATTATCTGGGGTGTGCTTCTCGGCCTCCTCACTGTAACTTTGATCATCGCCGGAGGATTAACCAGTCTTCAGGCAGCTTCCCTGCTTGCAGGACTTCCGTTCGGTGTCATCCTGATCCTTATGATTGTCGCTGTTTCCAAGTCGCTCAGACGGGAGCCGAACGACTCGATGAAACGCAGACAGAAAAAAGGCAAAAGGAAAAACGTATAAATTTCATGTTAAAAAAGAAGAATGTCATTGGTATAATAAATCCAATGACATTCTTTTTTGTTGGAGGCTAATTATGAAAATCGGAATTGACGCAGGTGGGACACTTTTAAAAATCGTCTACCTTAAGAATGGAGAAAGACGGTTTGAAAAAAGATCATCTTCAGAAATAGATATCCTGATTGATGAACTTAATACCCATCATACAGAAGATGAGATATATCTTACCGGCGGTAAGGCGGAATATATGGATGAGAAATTGAACTGTACATATGGAATGTCAGTCGAGTTCGACGCGACATTCCGAGGGTTGACTGCACTCATGAAAGAACAGGAATTATCAATCGGCCGCTTCGTCTACCTGAACGTCGGGACAGGCACGAGTTTTCATCAGGCAGATGAAGACGGGCAGACACGGGTAGGCGGGTCTGGAGTCGGCGGCGGCACTCTGATGGGGCTGTCCAAACTTCTTACTGACATGGACTCCTATGATGAGATCATCAAACTGGCCGAAAAAGGAAACAGGGATGAAGTCGATCTTCAGGTCCACCATATTTATGCCGGCCGGCCTACCCCGATTCCGGGAGATCTCACTGCGAGCAACTTCGGCAATGTCCTCAGCGGCAACATTCATAATTTGAGCAATGCAGACAAGCTCCAGGCAGTCATCGGCCTGGTTGCCGAGACCGTAACCGCAATCGGCATAAGCCTCGCTGATGGATTCGACACGAAAGAGATTGTCTTTATCGGTTCCACCCTGCTCAATAACGATGTAATGAGAGAAATCATAGAGAGATATGCCGGACTCAAGGGAGCCAATGCCCATATTATCGAAAACGGTGAATATTCCGGCGCAATCGGGGCAGTATTATAGAGTATTGTGAAAGACCACAAAGCTGTCTTTCCGCCTCTCTATTGTGAGTGGAATGGAATAGCAATCGGAAAGCATTTCTGATGTGACTCTGTCCGGACCGATCCCCGAAGCAATCACCCTGCCGTCTTTGATCATCGTAACAGTATCTGCATAAGTCATCGCAAGGGCTGCATCATGCATGTTTGCGATGATTGTTTTTTTGTCCGCTTCAGCTTTCATCCATTTCAATATCTGATGCTGATATTTAAGATCCAGTCCCTGTTCAACCTCATCAAGCATCATGATGTTTTTTTGCTCCATCGCGATCTGTGCACACTGCACCCGCTTGAATTCCCCGCCGGACAACACTTCTATCGTCCGGTCTGTGAAATTTTCCAGCTCAAATGTTTCAATCAGACTTTGATACAGATCTTCATTCTGATGATCAGCTGTCATATTGATATACTCATCTGCAGTGATTCGGAACACGGGACTGTCTTGCGGAAGGTAGCTTAGAAACTGATGTGTCGTTCCAACCTTACTTCCCCTGTAATAAATATCCCGCATCTTTATAGAATCATCACTGTATCCAAGTATCGCCCTCATCAATGAACTTTTCCCGCTGCCGTTCGGCCCGAGTACGGCATGGAGTCCTTTCCCAAAACTTAAATCTTCTATATTCATCCGGAATTTTCCATAATCCAGTTTAAGCTTTTCAATTGTAAGCACACCGGTCACCTCCGCTAGTATTTTATAAATCAGTACCCTATAATCATAATTAAAGAAGCCATGGAGGTCTTAGATGTCATTTTTTCTGGATCAACCTATATTGCTGATTGCAGTGCTGCTCATATCCGGAGTCATGATGACCCGGTTTGCCTCCGGCCTCGGAGTTCCGTCCCTCGTACTGTTCATTATTATCGGTCTTCTGTTAAACCAGATAATCTATTATGATAATGCACAACTTACCCAGACCATTGGTATGGCCGCTTTGGTAGTCATACTTTTCGAGGGCGGTCTGCAGACGAATATATCAAGAATCAGGAAAGTTGCCGTACCCGCATTGCTTCTGGCAACGATTGGCGTGCTGCTTACCAGTTTCATCCTGGGTATATTCGCATACTTTATATTGGATCTGGATTTAATGACTGCTTTTCTGCTCGGTGCAATAGTCGGTTCAACCGATGCAGCTGCAGTATTCGCTGCTTTTGGCAGTAAAAGCATTAAAGAAAAATTGTCTTCTACCCTGGAAACTGAGTCCGGAACCAACGATCCCATGGCCGTCTTCCTGACAGTCACCATCATTTCCATCATCGAAATGCCCGGCGGCACAAATGTCCTGTCTCTGATCCTCACATTTTTCTGGCAGATGGGCGCCGGACTGGCTGCCGGTATCCTCATTGGTAAGATTGGCATATCTGCCATCAATAAAATCAGTCTTGAAGCTTCCGGCCTTTATCCTGTATTGTCTCTCGGCTTCGCAATGTTTGCATTCGGAATCACAGAATTCGCAGAAGCCAGCGGCCTGCTCGCCGTCTATGTCATGGCCGTCTTCATGGGCAACCGGTCTCTGACTTACAAATATTCCATACTGCGTTTCAATGAAGGACTTGCATGGACAATGCAGATCGTCATGTTTATAATGCTCGGACTTCTAGCTTTTCCGGAAGAATTTTTCAATTATGCCTTTGAAGGCATTTTAATGGCACTGATATTGATGTTCATCGCAAGACCGATCGGTGTATTCCTTACACTCGTTTTCAGCAGATTCAACTTTAGAGAGAAATTGTTTCTCTCATGGGCTGGCCTCCGGGGATCAGTGCCGATCGTATTGGCCACCTATCCACTTGTCGATGAGATTGAGCATGGTTATATGATTTTTAATATCGTCTTCTTCATCGTAATATTTTCCGCTTTGCTGCAGGGCAGTACCATTACACCTGTCGCAAAGTGGCTGGGCTTTGAAAAAGATGAATGTGAGAGTCCCTCACATTCTACAGAGCTGCTCACTCTCGGGCAAACAAAAAATGATATATACGGAATCGAATTGCCAAAGAATTATGCATATGAAGATGTGAAAATCAGAGATTTGGACCTGTCTGAAAATATACAGATAATCGCCGTGCTGCGTGAAAATGTTCTTATCACACCGGACGGTGACACTCGAATGCATTCTGATGACTTCATTTATGTAATGATGCCCCGCAGGCTGCGCAAAGAGGCAGAAGAATATTTCGGCAGATCCAAAAAATCAGGAATGGGTAAATAGCATGTTTAAGAAGTCTTTAACAGATAATCAAAAAGCAGGAGTTGAATATAATGAAATTTTTCCTGATCCTATCATTTGTATCACTGGCTTTCACTGCCTGCTTTGGCATCTCCGGAGATCCGGCAGATGAAAGAACGCCGGAGGAATCAACAGAAGAAGATACAGAGGAAGTCCGCACCGAAGAAAAACAGGCTCCGCCTGAAATCAATCCAATCGATGTAACCCGTCCTGCTTTCATATCAAATTTTTTCAATGGAAGCTACGAGTACAGGACGGTCACCGTCCATTCAAGCTACGCATACATGGTGGACACTCTGGGGGAGCCGGCCGGGAAAGGCAGTAGCATTGACGGCACATATTATCATTATGATCACATCGGATTCAACTTTCCGTCTTCTGTTGAAAATGTGGAAAACCTGAGTGAACTTAAAGCGGACGGCATCATCATATTCCCTGAGAATTTTTACAAAAATGATGCTGTGGAAAACTTTGGCTGGCCAACATCAGATGAAACTTCCGATTTCCGTATGATCTACGATAGTGATAACGACAATGGTTATTATGTCATGATGAATTATACACAGGAAGACCGGATTTCAGAAATCATCATCCAGTTTAAAGATCTGTCAGAAACAGAGTTTTATACGGACGAAGGCGCTGATTAATTTAAAACAGGTACATCCAGATTTTTGGATGTACCTGTTTTTCCTATTGACGTTCCCCATTAAGTTCAAGATGGGTTATCACTTCTGCATTCAATGAGTTGATGGCAGAACAATATTTATCGGCTGACAAATCGACTGCTCTTTGTGCGACCTTTGCTTTCACATCTCCCCTGATCTTCACTGTCAGATCCACCTTCTTGAAGCTTTTGGGTTCAGTGTCTCTTCTGTCGCCCTCGATATCTATCTCAATGGACTCAATCTTATCCATCTCGCGGCGCATGATGACACAAAGGTCGATTCCCATGCATCCAGCCACGCCATGGAGAACCATTTCCATCGGTCTCGGGCCGCTGTCATTACCGCCCACTTCACCCGAAGCGTCCATCGTAACGTCATATCCCGAGCTTTCTCCAACCGAATTGAAAGCCATGCCGCCCTGCCATTTTGTCTTCACTTTCATACTTACTGACACCCTTTCCAACTATACTCATACTAATTATAAATCAAAACGCCTGTAGTTTGAAATTCATTCATCTTATGCAAAGGCAGTTACGGCATCCACAAGACTGTAGACACCCAGGAATGAAACGACAGCCGCCACTGCCCAGCCGACGATATTAAGCCATAAAGGATTTACATGTCTGCCCATGAAGTTTTTCTTATTGATGACAACCATGATGAGTATGGCAATGATGGGCAGGATCAGACCGTTGAGAGCCTGTGCAAACAGCAGCACTTCAAGCGGTTCAAAGCCAAGCGCTGATGTTACGATACCCAGACCGATGACGAGGCTGAATACGATTTTATATTTGGTACCGTTGACACCGCCCTCCCATCTCATGAAACTGCTTACTGTCACTGCTGCACCCATCGGAGAGGCGATTGCTGAGGATAAGCCGGCTGCAAACAGGCCGATACTGATGAAGAATGGCGCCCAGTCTCCCATCAGCGGTTCGAGTGGCGCCGCCAGTTCAACGATGCTTGTCACTTCACGCCCCTGGATCAAAGCACCGGCAGTGATAAGTATTGCAGCGGTAATGATGCCCCCGACGGTAATCGTGATGATCGTATCCCAGCGGGATTCCCTCAGCCCTTCTGCACTGTCCCATTTTTCACTTACTGTAGAAGCATGGATGAAGAAATTATACGGCACCACCGTAGTACCGATCAAAGCGACGATCATTAAAATGGATCCGTTTGGAATACCCGGAATGAAGGCCCCTTTCAATATCTCCACGATACCCGGACCGGAAACGAACATTGTTGTTATAAAAGTGAAACTCATCAGCACAATCAGAACAAGCATCACTTTTTCTATGATTTTATAACTGCCGCTGAGCCCAAGCATCAGAATGACTATACCGACTATCGGTGCCACATAATTTTCAGGCACGCCAAATAAATAAGAGACACCGAGCGAAGTGCCGAGCAGGTCACCGCTGATATACGCTGCACAGCCTACGCAGACTGCAATCATGACAATCCAGACTGCCGCGAATTTAAGTATGACATTATCAAACAGATCACGTATGTTTTCACCCAGTCCCTGCTTTGTTACAATACCGATTCTTGCAACCATCTCCTGGAGTACAATCGTCGCAATGATTGAGAAAATAATTGCCCAGAGTAATGCGAAACCAAAACCGGCTCCGGCACGTGTTGCTGTGGTCACAGTCCCCGGTCCGATGAAAGAGGCTGTAACAATCGCCCCCGGACCAAAAATCTTCAGTTTTTCCTTGATTTTAGCAAACATATTTTCTACACCCCTAATGTTTAAAAAAGGAAGGGTTCCCCCTTCCTTCACTTATTTATGATGTCCGCCGTGAATATGTCCGGCCAGGACATATAATACTGCCGTGGATACAAAGTGCGCAGAATTTTGGTTGGCATCCTGCTGCGGGTATACTTCGACGAAATCCATACCGCAAAGCCCTCTTTTCGCAAATTCATAAATCATCGTCACCAATTCATACGAAGTGAGGCCGTTCCCGTCTACCGGTCCTCCCGGATTGAATGCGAAATCAAGAACATCGCTGCAAATTGTCAGGTAGACGACATCCACATCTTTTGATGCCATGTCATAGATTTCATTTGCGTAAGCTTTTAAATCCTTCGCTTCTTTAATATCATTGATTGTCAGAGTAACTGCACCGTTCTCCTGCGCATATTTACCGGTTTCAGGTTTGTTTCTTGGTCCTTTTATGCCTGTATGGATCAGACTTTCATTCCTCACCCCTTCAGTTTCATAGAGACGCATGAACGGCGTACTGCGTGCAAATTTATCCCCCTCATGATGCGGCATGTTGTCATAGTGCGAATCGAGATGTATGATCCCCACTTTTTTGCCTGTATTCGTCAGCGCTTTGACTACCGGATAGGTAATCCCGTGATCTCCGCCAAGACCGACAAGGAATTTCCCGGACTTCCACAAATCTTCCGTGAATGTCTCAATGCGTTCCATTGTCCCTGGTACATCATGAGGTATAACACTCACGTCCCCCACATCACCAATGGACATATGGTCTTCCACATTGATGTGATCCAGTTCCGGCAGATAAGTGCTGTATCTGGCAGAAGAAATCCTGATCTGTTTAGGACCAAGTTCACTGCCTGTATAATCTCCCCAGGTGCATGCCCCTTCCCACGGCACGCCGTAAACAAGCGCGTCTGTATCATAGTCACTCGCACCCGTTAAGTTTTTCCCGCCAAGCATCGGGGGTGTATTACCATAGATATTTGAATTCATCGATGATTCCTCCATGTTATTAATATTCAGACAATATGATATTCATTTATCCTAAATAAGGAAGTTTCAAACAAGTATTGACCATATAATTAATTGCCCTTATAATAAATATATTACATAAGCATTCTATTATATAGATTGGGGTTTAAAAATTGGAAATAGTTAAAATGAACATCTCAGATACTGCAGAAATTTTTAAGGTTCTCGGTGATACGACAAGACTTTCTATGATCGCCATGATGAATAAAAAGGAATGCTGCGTCTGTGACTTTACCGAATGCTTCGGAATGAGCCAGCCTGCAGTGAGCCAGCATTTGAAGAAACTGCGAAATCTGGGACTTGTTAAAGCGAGAAAGGACGGATACTGGACTTATCTGTCGCTCGATAAAGAAAGTAAGTACTATGATATGATTCCTGCCCTCATTTCAGCCATACCGGAAATTGATGCACAAGTAGACCAGCTGCTTTCTGCATGTGAAGGAGAGTCCTGTTGTTAATGGAAAGTTCCACTGCCGTAATTGCCATAATTATATTTCTTGCCACTTTGTTTCTCGTAATCAGACAGCCAAAAGGCCTGGGTATCGGATGGTCAGCCTGTGCGGGTGCCCTCATCGCGCTGATTTTCGGTGTCGTCAGTTTTGGAGATGTGGCGACCGTCTGGGGAATCGTATGGAATGCAACGCTTACTTTCGTCGCGGTCATCCTCATTTCACTCGTATTGGATGAAATCGGGTTCTTCGAATGGTCCGCGTTACATATGGCCCGGATTGCCCGCGGGAATGGATTGAAGCTGTTTGTCTATATCATTCTCCTCGGTGCTGTTGTTGCTGCACTCTTTGCCAACGATGGTGCGGCACTGATTCTGACGCCAATCGTTCTTGCGATGGTCAGGAATCTGAATTTCACAGAAAAAATGGTCATGCCCTTCATCATGGCCAGCGGATTCATCGCTGATACTGCGTCGCTGCCGTTTATCGTAAGCAACCTGGTCAATATCGTTTCCGCAGATTTCTTCGGAATCGGATTTATAGAATATGCTTCAAGGATGATTGTTCCCAACCTGTTCTCCATCCTTGCAAGCATCATCGTCCTCTATATCTTCTTCAGAAAAGATCTGCCGGCTGACTACGACGTTAAAGAACTTAGAGCGCCGCGCGAGGCGATCCGTGATCTTAAGATGTTCAATTGGTCCTGGGTTGTACTGGCGTTCCTGCTTATCGGATATTTCCTCAGTGAACCGCTTGAAATACCGGTATCGATCATCGCGGGCATCATTGCCCTGTTCTTTATCATCATGGCCAGAAACAGCGACGCTGTACCCATCCGCCAGGTGATAAAAGGCGCACCATGGGATATCGTATTCTTCTCACTCGGTATGTATGTAGTTGTATACGGCCTTCAAAATGCCGGTCTGACAAACATTTTAGGAAACTTCATCGGATTTGCAGCCGACCAGGGGTTATTCATCGGAACGATGGTGATGGGCTTTACTGCCGCAATATTATCTTCTGTGATGAACAATATGCCGACAGTCATGATCGATGCCCTTGCCATTGCGGAGTCCGGCGCAACCGGACTGGTCAAAGAAGGACTGATCTACGCCAACGTGATCGGTTCGGATCTGGGTCCGAAAATCACACCGATCGGTTCCCTCGCCACACTGCTCTGGCTGCATGTACTTAAGAAAAAAGGCGTCCATATCTCTTGGGGATATTATTTCAAAATAGGAATCATACTCACAATACCGGTCCTGTTCATTACATTATTCGGATTGTTTGCATGGCTCCTCATCATTTCATAACTAAAGGAGACTCAATATGTCAAAACCAATTATTTATTTTCTATGCACAGGAAACTCCTGCAGAAGCCAGATCGCCGAAGGTTTCGGCCATAAATATCTGGGCGGGAGCTACGACGTTTATTCCGCTGGGATTGAAGCACACGGTATGAACCCCAGGGCCGTATCAGTCATGGATGAAGCCGGTGTGGATATTACCGGCCAGTCATCGAACATCATCGACAAAGACCTCCTGGATAAATCGGATTATGTCATCACGCTCTGCGGAGACGCCGATGAGAACTGTCCTGTGACGCCTCCTCATGTCACCCGGATGCACTGGGGATTTGACGACCCTGCCAAAGCGACCGGTACGGACGCGGAAGTGTATGCCGCATTCCAGGATGTCAGAGACGCTGTCGAAGAAAGAATTCTTGAATTTAAAGAGAACGGAAAATGAATCTCCATCCCCCTTCTGAAATCGAAGGGGGATTTTTATGAAAAATCGAGTCTTTATCTTTGATGTTTACCTGACTTTCCGTAACAATAAAATTAACATTAAAGGAGGAATTTTTGATGTCTACATTATTTGAACCTTACAGGATTAAGAATCTGGAACTTCGCAACAGGGTGGTTATGGCACCAATGTGCCAGTACAGTGCTGAAGATGGAATCCCCAATGAATGGCATTTCACACATTATACTTCACGGGCTGTCGGCGGTACTGGTCTCATCATGGTTGAAATGACGAATGTCGAAGAACGGGGAAGAATTACAGACCATTGTCTGGGCATCTGGTCCGACGGTCATGTTCCTCACTATAAACGGGTAGTAGACGCCTGCCACAGGCAGGGCGCAAAAATCGGCATCCAGCTTGGTCATGCAGGCAGGAAAGCCCAGGATACAGAAGAACCTGTATCCAGTTCTCCAATCGCCTTCAGTGATGAATTCAAAACACCGCACGAACTGACTGCCGGGGAAGTCGACGAAATGGTGGATGCATACAAATGGGGGGCTGTACGGGCTGTCGAGGCGGGATTTGATACGATTGAAATCCATGGTGCCCATGGTTATCTGATTCATCAGTTCCAGTCCCCTCTTACGAATAAAAGAGATGATGAATACGGACAGGACCTCGGTCTGTTTGGAAGCAGGGTCATCGAAGCGGTCAAATCCGTCATGCCTGAAGACATGCCGCTGATCATAAGGGTTTCTGCTGTTGAGTTTGCTGAAGGCGGCTATGATCTGGAGCATGGCATTGAGCTTGCCAAACGCTACAAAGAAGCCGGAGCCGACGTGATTGATGTCTCAGCCGGCGGAGAAGGCACGCCGTCCAAAGATCGTTTTCCGGGTGCCTACCCCGGCTACATGGTGCCTTATGCAAGAAGCATAAAAGAAGAGGCAGATATCCCAGTCATTGCAGTGGGTCTGCTTGAAGACGTGAACGTCGCCGAGCATATCATTGCATCCGAAGATGCCGATCTTGCAGCAATCGGCCGCGGGCTGCTTCGCGATCCTTACTGGGTGATGAATGCAAACCGCAAACAGAATCCTGCGGACAGATCCTTCATCCCCGAACAGTATGAAAGAGGGTTCAGAAAGATTTAAAGGGGTGTTTTTTTGAAATACACATTGGATGACTCCCATCTCTACTATGACAATGTCCAAAGACATCGATCCTGTGCTGCAAATTGATGACGGAGATACTGTGCGTATCCATACGGTCGATTGTTTTGAAAATCAGATCACCTCTCCTGATATGGATTTTGATACTGTGGACTGGAGCCGGCAGAATCCTGCAACAGGACCGATCTTCGTCAACGGTGTAGCTGCCGGGGATGTTCTTAAAGTCACGATCGGAAAAATCGAGCTCGAAGACAGAGGGCTTGCAACGGTCGGGCCCTCGGGCGGTGTTATGAAAGATTATATTGAAGAGCGTTTTATAAAAATGTTTGATGTGGATACAGCGCTTAATACAACGGGGTTCAATGGGTTGGAAATACGGCTCAATCCTATGATCGGCGTCATCGGCAATGCACCATATGATGCGCCGGTGCCAAACAGTACCCCCGGAGCCCACGGCGGGAATATGGACTGCAAAAAGATAACAGAGGGCACAGTGCTCTATCTGCCCGTTTTCCATGACGGAGCACTATTCGGCCTGGGGGATGTACATGCCAGGATGGGGGACGGCGAAGTTGGCATCAGCGGTCTGGAAATCGGTGCAGCAGTTACAGTCAAGCTGGAAAAGGCTGCCAGTATCAATACGAACCATCCCGTGCTGATTGATGAGGAAGGCATCAATATGATGGTTTCACATGAAAGTCTGGACGAAGCGGTAGATGAATCCGTCAGACAGATGATCAAACTGCTCAAACCCCATACTGATCTGCCGCTGCCTGAAATCGCAATGTTGATGAGCCTTGTGGGAGAAGCTCAGATCAACCAGGTAGTCGATCCATTGAAAACGGCACGCTTTTTCATTCCATATTATCTTTTGGATCACTATTCGATTGATTACGGTCAGGAGTTGAAATCATGAAAATCGTACTTGCTCCGGATTCCTATAAAGGGACGTTGAATCAAAAAGATGTTGCGGATATTATGGCCAGAGTTCTCAAAGAAAACGGCCATGCCGGCATCCCCAAACCAATGAGCGATGGCGGGGACGGACTGCTCCATTGCTTTGGCAATGAAGGCTACGAAAAGATTGATTTGAATGTCACCGGGCCCGAGGGTCACACTGTGCCGGCTGTTTATTACATGAGTGAAGATACTGCTGTCATCGAAACAGCAGAGGCATGCGGGCTGCACCTGTTGACAGGTTCCGGACCAATCAGCCGGACATCATACGGAGTCGGCGAACTCATCCTGCATGCAGTGGACCGCGGCGCCCGGCATATCATCCTCGGCTTGGGTGGTTCGGCAACCAATGATGGCGGCTTCGGCATGTTCATGGGACTCGGCGGCATGGCCAAAGATACTTTTGGACAGCCTGTCTCAGTAATGAACGAAGATATCGCAAATATCGAAGAAATACTCACAGACAGTCTTTTCAATCTGGATGATGTGTTTATGACGATTGCTTCAGATGTCACCAACCCACTATTCGGGCCTGACGGCGCCATCTCTGTATTTGGACCGCAAAAGGGGATTGAACCAGGACAGGTTGAAACGTTTGAAGACCTGCTGATCCATCTGCACCATAAAACCACACAGGTTTTCGGAAAAGATTACAGCAAGGTCCCCGGTGCAGGTGCGGCCGGAGGGCTCGGATGGATGCTTATGAACTTAGGTGCAGCCATGGAAAAAGGCGGAACACTGGTTGCTGACATGATTGGACTTGAAGAAGCAATCAAAAACGCTGACCTGGTCGTTACAGGAGAGGGTAAAAGCGATTTCCAGACAATGGACGGAAAAGCTCCTTCAATCGTTGCTGAAATTGCAGACAGGCATGGAAAACCCGTGTATCTGATATCCGGTCAGATTACCGAAAATCTTTCCGGCCACTTTGCTGGAACCTATGCGTTGGCTGATGATTATACTGATGTTGAAGCAGTCATGGAAAATACCGAGGAGTATTTGGCAGAATTGATCAGAAAAGTATTCAAGCAGTAAACTGAGAACAGGTTGAGAGACCTGTTCTTTTTATTATGTGACCATTGTCTGCATCAACGAAAGCATAAGAAAACCGGGACTGCACGTCCCGGCACGCCATCAATCGTCAAAGCTGAAATCATCCGGATCCTTCCCGAGCCTGTTATTCGTATCCAGTGTGTCGAGCTGATTCATATCCTCTGCTGTAAGTTCAAAATCGAAGATATCGATATTCTGTTGGATCCTCTCAGGCGTCACGGATTTCGGGATGGTGGATACACCTGTCTGGAGATCCCATCTCAAAACGATCTGTGCAGGTGTTTTTCCGTACTTTTTAACGAGTTCCTGAATGACCGGCTCATCGAAAAATACGCCGCGTTTGAGTGGCGCCCATGCCTCCATCTGAATATCATGTTCATCACAGAAGATCTTCATTTCTTTTTGGGCCAGCTGCGGATGATATTCCAATTGGTCCACCATGGGTTTGACAGTTGCGATCCGGAAGACCTCTTCCAGGTGCTGACTGTGGAAGTTGCTCACTCCGATTGCTCTTACCTTTCCATCCTCATAAAGTTTTTCGAGCGCCCTCCACGCATCTGTATATTTTCCTTCAATCGGCCAGTGGATCAGATAAAGATCGAGATAATCCATCTGCAGTTTTTCAAGACTTGTTTCAAACGCTCTCAATGTCTCTTCGTATCCAAGATCATCATTCCATACTTTTGTTGTAATGAAAAGTTCTTCACGTGAAACATTCGTTTCTTTCAATGCATCGCCCAGTGCCTTTTCATTATCATAGAAAGCGGCTGTGTCAAAATGACGGTAGCCCGAATCAAGTGCTGCATCGATTGTTTCTTTCATCTGTTCTTCCGGAATTTTATATACACCAAATCCGATTACCGGCATCTTTACACCGTTATTCAGAGTATAGGTGTCCTGCTTTGAAATTTTCATGCGCACATCCTCCTGGTATATTTTATTTCAAAATAAATGAAGGGGAAATCGACCGCCTTCATTTAACTGTATTTTAACATCAATATAATAATATTTTAATTTTATTTAATCATAAATACCGTGTATGGTCTGTTAAAATATATTATAGATACTTACTGGGAAAATATAAGCAGAAAAAGAATGGATGGTTTTAAAATGAATACAATAAATGTTTTGGTCACTGGAATCGGAGGACCCATTGCACAGGGGATTATCCAGGGGCTGAGGGAACGCCGGGATGTCAGTATAATTGGTACGGACAGACGGAAAGTCACTTCCGGCCATCATTTCTGTGACCAGACATACCAGGTGCCGCGCTATACAGATATAGAAGCCTATACTGATACTGTATATAAAATATCGGAAAAGGAAAAAATCGACATCATTTTCCCTTCCCTTCATGAGGAAGTATTCATATTCCATGAAAGCCGCGACGAATTCAAACCGATCATTGCACTCCCTGTCAGTGATGATTTCCCTGCTCTGATGCATAAGGAGTCTGTTTATGAAAAACTTGAAGCTTGCGGACTCGGAGAGTTTATTCCGACATATAAAGGTTTCGATACAGCCCAGGATCTTCGACAGATCAAGTCACAGATTTTCAATGATGACTCCCACTTCGTCGTTAAAACGGTAAACAGTTATGCATCTCTTGGTTTTGCCATTTTGACAGACAAGGATAATTATATAAATGCATTGAAAACAGGTAAAAGGAATGTGTTGGATTTTGAAGATTACTGCCTGACGATTGATGCCCGCGAACGCAAACTCGCCATGACTTATTTTAACGGCACAGAATACAGTGTCGACGTATATCTTCACGACGGTAAAGTGATAGTTGCTGTGCCGCGGGAACGGACGGGTGTATCCAATAATATTGTACTAGACGGAAAAGTCGTTCATAATGAAGCTTTAATCAAAGCTTCTACGAAAATTACGGAAGCACTCGTCAATGACGGATTCATCAATATCCAGTTCATGGAATCAGCTGAAGGCTATAAATTGACAGATATCAACCCGCGGTTCTGCGGCAGCCAGGTGATGAGTCTGGGCGCAAAAGTCAATTTCCCCTCACTGTTCCTTGAATATTGTTTACTGGGGAATCACATCAAAGTCAATCCTGTATGGAATACGAGGATGCTGAGATTCAGGGACCAGATTTTCGTATACGAAGAATAAATAAGAGGGTTAAGATGAAAAAAGCAGTCATACTATTGATGGTACTGACCATCATTTCCAAAGTTTCAGGTTTCTTAAGAGATTTGACACTTGCCTATTTCTACGGCGCTTCTGAAGTCAGTGATGTCTTTCTGCTGGCAATCAGCATACCAACTGTCGTATTCGGAGTCATCGCGGCCGGAATTTCAACCGGCTATATCCCCCTGTACTCCCGGATTGAAAACCGTTTGGGAGAAAGAGAGGGGATAAAATACACAAATAATCTGATCAGTATACTGATGGTGATCTGTACCGGAATTGTCATTCTGGTGCTGATTTTCACAGAGTATCTCGTTAAAATATTTGCTGTCGGTTTCGAAGGGGAAACACTGACCCTTGCCGTCCTGTTCACCCGCTTCAGCATATTCGGCATATATTTCACCATAGTCATACGAATCCTCAGTGCCTACCTGAACTACAGGCAGGTATTCGCAGTGCCGTCACTCATCGGCATACCGATGAATGCAGTACTGATTGCAGCGATCATTATAAGCAGTAAGACCGAATGGATATATGTACTGGCTGCGGCAAATATTCTGGCACTGTTCGTCCAGTTTCTGATCATCGTGTTTTTTTCATACCGGCATTCTTTTCGTTTCCAGCCGGTATTCAATCCAAAAGACAGGCACATCAAGGAAATGGCAGTGCTCGCCCTGCCAGTCATACTGGGGTCGGGCGTATCCCAGATCAACCGTCTGGTCGACCGTTCACTGGCGTCCTGGATTTCCATCGGCGGGATATCATCCATCAATTACGCCAATACGCTGAACACTTCCTTCATAGGAATTTTCGTCTCTTCTTTTGTAACCGTCTTTTATCCGGACATATCGAAGAAAGCAGCCAAAGGTGATATTGAAGGGCTTAAACATACTATGAATCAGACAATTACAGGCGTATTGCTGCTGATCGTCCCTGCCACAATCGGTTCCATGGTTTTTGCTGAACCGATTGTACGCTTTCTGTTCGACCGGGGTGCTTTCGATGAAAAAGCTGTCCAGCTCACTACAGCCGCATTTTTCTTCTACTCCATAGGAATGGTGGGAGCCGGCATCAACCTGATACTGACACGTACATTCTATTCCCTTCAGGATACAAAGACACCGATGGTCAACAGTGCGATTGCGGTAGCTGTCAATATTCTCCTGAATTTCATGCTGGCGCCCGTTCTCGGCATCGGCGGACTGGCCCTTGCCACAAGCATCGCCACCCTGCTTACAGTGATGCTCCTGTTTAAAGGGCTGCAGAGGAAACTCGGCAGGCTGCACCTGAAAAGACTTGTGCCTTCTGTCATCAAAATTACAGGGGCCGCTGGGGTATCATCGTTCGCAGCATGGCTGATGTTCAATGTAGCCGGAACCGGTGCGGAAGATAAAACAACACTGGTCTTTGCTCTCCCCCTGATGGTCCTTCTGTATTTCGGACTCATCTACACGATGAAAGTGGAAGGTGCCGACCAATTCGCAAATTCTGTTCTGACACGCTTCAGAAAAAAAAATAAATAAAAACAGGGCCGCCCATTTCCAATTGAGATGGATGGCCCCTGTTTTAATCTTCTTTTTTCCCGCGCAAAAATCCTTCCAGCCGGTCTGCCGCCTCTTCAAGGTTTTTCATGCCTGTTGCAAATGAAATCCTGATATGACCTTCCCCATACTTTGAGAATGCAGAACCAGGCACGACTGCGACATGGGCTTTCTCCAGCAGTTCAACCGCGAAATCGAATGAGCTTTCATTATATTCTTTTATGGATGGGAATATATAAAACGCTCCCCTTGGCAGTACAACATCCAGTCCCATATCCATAAGCCGCTTATAAATATAGTTCCTTCTTTCTATATACGCCGCATTCATTTCCACGGGTGCATCAGCAGCACCGGTCAATGCCTCAAGTGCTGCAATCTGACTCGGCATGCTTGCACACAAAGTATTGTACAGATGGACAAGTGTCAGTTTCTCAATCATTTCGTCACTCCCCAGGAGCCATCCGATACGCCATCCCGTCATCGCATGGGATTTGCTGAGCCCGTTGACGGCGAGTAGTTTACCCTTGATTTCAGGATAAGTTGTAAATGAGTGATGCGTCCCGTCCAAAGTATTTTCCGAGTACATTTCATCAACAATGACAAAAATATCGTGCCTGTCAAACAGTTTCACAAGGGACTCTATGGTTTCTTTCGGATAAATTGCCCCTGTGGGGTTATTCGGGTAATTGAGAAGCACTGCTTTTGTCCTGTCCGTTATTGCCGCTTCAATCTTTTCGGCAACAGGAACAAAATCTGTATCCGTCGTATCAACCAGTACCGTTTTTGCACCCAGCATGGTTACTATAGGTTCATAACCTGTATAGATCGGGGCAGGCATGATCACTTCATCCCCGGGATTGATAATTGTACGGAAAATCGTATCCAGTGCCTCGCTCCCGCCATTTGTAACAATGACCTCATCATCGGGATTATAATCTGCACTATATTTCTTCCTGTAGAACTCTGTAATCGCCGTCCTCAGTTCAAGCGTTCCCCGGTTATGGGAATATTTCATAGGCTGATCTTCTACAGCCTTCATGACTCGGTTCCTTATAGATCCAGGTGTCGGAAAATCCGGCTGGCCCAGTGTCAGATCAATACTGCCCGGCATCTGGGCCACTCTGTTCGCCATCTGCCTGGTTCCCGGTACACCTACGTTTTTCAATAATCTGTTCAACTCCGGCACATTCATTCTCCTTTATCAGTAATTCTATGCATTCATAACAGGATTGCCCCGTACACCAGTCCGAAAATGATCACCAGTGCAGGATGTATTTTAAATTTCTTCAGCATTATAAAGCTCGCAGTCATCAGAATAACTGTGTGTACAGCGCCTGATTCCACATAGGCACTTCCGAAAAAATCAAACGCAATCACGCCGAGCAGAATCGCAATCACCGGTCTGATCAGTGTCGTGAGCGTTTCAAATTTCTTCGTCCCTTTCATTTTGTACAGCACACCCGCCAGAAAAACCATCAGCATCAGTGAAGGAAGCACGGTTGCGGCAACTGCAGTCACCGCTCCAAACACACCGCCGACTTCAAAACCGATGAATCCCGCCATCTTGGTGGCAATCGGACCCGGCAGGGCATTGCCAAGCGCAAGGACTTCTGCGAATTCCTGTGAACTCATCCATCCATAATTCTGCACCACTTCCTGCTCGACCAGAGGAATGGATGAAGGTCCACCCCCGTATCCCAATACGCCGGGAATGAAGAATGCGATGAATATCTTCAGATAAATCATATTCTCCCTTCCTTTCTGAACAGGCTGAAAGCAACAATCAATAAAATGACAATTGCCGGGTGGATGTCAAGCACTGCGAGCAGCAGGAATGAAACAAGTGTAAACAGGGTGATGAATTTCCAGGTCGTCTTCGCTTTCGCCTTTTCCAGAAACTCATACGTCAATATGATCAGCATGACGCCGACAACCGGTATGACGCCGTGGCTCATCCCCTGCACCCAGGGAAGGTCCTTGAATTCCGTAAACAGTTTGAGCAGGACAATCATCAGGATGATCGTAGGCAGAATGGCAGCAAATACTGCATTCACCATGCCCACCCATCCTTTTTTCATAAAACCGATATAGCCCGCCAGTTTTGTAATGATCGGACCGGGAAGCACATTCGCGATTGCCAGGGAATCCTGGAATTCCTCATCCGTCATCCATTCATATGTATCCACCACTTCTTTATGGACCAGTGGTATGGAAGCCGGCCCTCCGCCATACCCCAGCATGCCCACTTTGAAAAAAGCCCAAAATATCTTCATCTGCATAATTTTTCACCTAATATATAGAAATTGAACCATCAGTCCGTGATTCACTGCCCCCTATGAGAACACCGTCTTTGCCGCGTATGATGATCTGTCCCCTGCCAAAGCTATTCGGTTCCAGATTCACGCTGATCCTGTGACCCCGCCGTGCGAGACTCCGTGCAATATCATGATCGAAGCGGTCTTCCACTTCGACTTCCATACCTGATTTGAACTGCCACCTTGGCGCATCCAGTGCACTTTGCGGATTCATTCCGTAATCGATCAGATTCATCGCCACCTGCAGATGACCCTGCGGCTGCATGAATCCGCCCATGACACCAAACGGTCCTACAGGTTTCCCGCCTTTGGTAATAAAGCCCGGTATGATCGTATGAAAGGATCTCTTTCCGCCGCCAACATAATTTGGATTGTTTTCATCCATTGAGAAACTATGGCCCCGGTTATGTAAAGCCAGACCCGTCTCCGGGATGACGACCCCTGAGCCGAAGCCCATGTAGTTGCTTTGGATATAAGAGACCATATTGCCCTCCCCGTCAGCCGTCGCCAGGTATACTGTGCCGCCGCGGGGGAGGTCACCGTGTTCCCTTAAGGCTGCGCTTCCGCCGATTTCTGTCCGTCGCCGTTCCAAATATCCAGGTTCCAGCAGATCTTTACCCGACACCGTCATATGATCCCTATCCGCCACAAATGTGGTCGTATCAGCAAATGCCTGCTTGATTGCTTCGATCTGATAATGATACGCTTCCTCGTCCAGATGTCTGAACTCATCATCCTTCAGCATTCCAAGCGCCATCAGAGCAGTGATGCCCTGGCCGTTTGGCGGGATTTCATGGATATCATACCCTTTGTAATCCACACTGACCGGGTCCACATAATCGATTTCAAAATTTTTCAGATCCTCATGCGTAATCAACCCGCCGGTCCTTTTACTGTATTCCACTATTCTATCAGCAAGTGCACCTTCGTATACACTTTTCGCTTCTGTCTCCGCAATCTCCACAAGCGTATCCGCATGATAAGGCAGAGTTCTGATTTCGCCCGCCTCCACATTGCCGAAAATCTCAAGCCACGGGCGGATCTCTTCGAAGTTTTCCACTTCTCTGCTGAAATTTTTATACGCCGTCCGCCAATATCGGGCGACCGTAGGAGTGATGGCGAATCCATCTTTTGCTGCACGTATTGCCGGTGTGAGCACTTCTTTCAGCGTCAGCTTCCCAAACTTGCCTATCAGGCTTGCCCATGCCGCGGGCACGCCGGGAACATTGACAGGCAGCCAGCCGTACTTGGGCATTTCGCTGTATCCCCTTGACCTGATTTCTTCCATAGACAGCGTCCGGGGTGAACGGCCGCTTGCATTCATGCCATGGAGACTGCCGTCCATCCAGGCGATCATGAAGGCATCCCCTCCGATTCCATTGCTGGTCGGCTCCACTACAGTCAGTGCAGCTGCGGTGGCAATCGCGGCATCCATGGCATTCCCTCCACGTTTCAGCATTTCTATCCCTGCTTCTGTGGCCACCGGATGGGTGGTCGCCACCATTCCATTTTTTGCATACACACTGAACCGTCTGTTCAAATACGGATATTTATAATGGTCCATCTGCCAACATCCCCTTTCTGAAAATTCAATCATGAAATGATATAAATAAAGCCCTGCAACACTCAACAGGGCTTTATAAATTCTATGCTCCGCAGCATTTTTTGTATTTTTTCCCGCTGCCGCATGGACAGGGATCATTTCTGCCTACTTTGATCTCCTTGACGACAGTCTTGGTTTTAAGCTCTGTTTCCTTATGGCCACGATATTTGAAATGTCTCGTATTAGTCACAATACCTGCAATATTCCCGAAGAATTCACGCTGTTCTTCCGCATCTTCGAATTCCACACCGAGAGATATCAGGTACTGTACCACCTCATCCTGTTTCGCGCCTTTCATGATCAGCCGGAGCAGGGAAATATATGCATCATGCAACTGCGTTTTTGATACATCCACTTTTTTTGAGATCCATTTCTTCAATTCAGTATGGTACTCGGATTCATCAATGAAATTCGGATCGCTGAACTTGATGAATTTAGCAAACTCAGGCTCATAGTAAGGACGGTCCCCCTGCAGTTTACGCACCATATTATACTGGGCATCGTTCATGTCGTCTATGATTATCTCCTCGTTTTCCTGATCGATTGTGATGTCATACGGAGACGCTTCAAGGAAGTCTGTGATTTCTTCGGTTGTAATATCCATGCCGTAGTATTTTTTGAAGAGGTGGATCAGCTGTTTGAAACTCACTATGCCATACAGGTGGAGAGAGGCCCGGATCAGATTCAGTTTCCTCTGGACTGCAATGCGCTTTTCTCTGTTCTCGCCGGTATCGACTTCGCTGAAAAGACGTTGCACCGTTTCTGTAATGAAGTACCGGTCCTCCTGTTCCATCTCTTCAAATGCATAACCCATGATGTAGAGACCGAAGATCTCTTCGAGTCTGTAGTAGTTTTCTTTTTTATCCCCTGCTGCCGCTTCCCAGTTTTTAAAAGATGCTTCATCGATGTAGCAAAAAGCATAAGCTGCCGTTTCCGGCTGCTCCTGCTTTTTCGCAATTGCGTCGATCAGTTCATCTTTTTTCAGTTTGGAAAATTGCTTCACCGACAGCGTCCGCGCCATCTGCTTCAGATCACTCACATTGTACACATTCAAATATTCATTAATATTTGCCATAGTGGAAATCTCCTTCGTTCCGTTTATCTTCCATCCATTTTACCATAACAGAGGTGGTTTTGATAAATCATCAGAACATGTGCAGTGCCACATAGATGACAAGGGACACCGTGACTGTACTTAAAAGTGTACTCATCATGACAATCTCCGCGGCATACTCCGGATCATCGCTGTATTGCTGGGCAATGATCGAACTGTTGACAGCTGCCGGCATGGCAGACGTGATCAGTATGGCCTGGGCGGTGATTCCTTCGACGCCGAATAATAAAAGCATCATGAATGCCACAGCCGGACCAATCACGAGCCGCGTCAGACTTGCTGTAAATGCACTGAACCTGAGCCGCCTGAACTTTATGCCCGCAATCTGGGCTCCAAGTATGAAAAGGACCAGCCCGATCATTGCGTTACGCATGTAATCCAGTGCGGAACCGACGGGTGCCGGTACGCCGATTTCAAAGTAATTGAAGATCAGCCCGAGCGCAAGACCATAGAAGATCGGCATTCTGAAGTATCCCAGCATGGCCCTCGCCCTCCCTGAATTTTCCGCACTCAGGGAGAATATGCCGTATGAGTAGGCAAGCATGTTCTGGAACACAACCATGATGACCTGCACACTCATCGCGTACGGATCGCTCCTGAAGACCAGATCATTGACCGGGACACCGTAGTTCCCGGCATTATAAAACAAGTTTGAGTTTGTAAAAAGGATGCTCTGTCCCTTGTCCAATCCGATGAACTTCGCAATGAAGCGGGTGATCACAAATGTTACGAATGCATAGAGTCCCAGGAAAAGTATGATTTTGAAAAGCAGTGAAAAATCGATGTCTGATTCATACAGGCTCATGAATATGAAGGCCGGCATCACATAATGTATCGCAAGTTTTGCCAGCGTCCCCCGGTCCAGCCTGTATTTGAGCTGGACGACATAGCCGACGGATACTATGATGCCGATCGGCAGTATGACATTCATGAATATGAAGATGAAGCCGCTCATAACATTTTCCTCCTACAGCATGATCAGATATACAAATACAATGGAGCCCAGGACGATAAAGAACAGCGGGATTTTCAAAAATGACAGTACCGCGGCAAATATTGCGCCGAGGATTCCGTATACAGGACGCTCCACTGCCGTCAGAATCCCCGGAAAAATCAGGACCCCGAGTGCGGCATAAGGTATATAGTTTAAATATGTAACAAGCCATTCCGGTAAAGACAGTCTGGTGACGAAAAATGCAGGAAGGATACGGGTGACGATTGTCGCCAAAAATAAAAAGATGATCAGAAACGTCATTCGGATGCCCCCATTCTGTCGATTAAAACACCCATGAGAGCCGCAAGCAGCATCGCGATGATGATGGCGAAACCCGACGGCACCATCGGAATGACACTCAGTATTCCATGAAAGAGCATCCCGGAGACTGCAACAAGCCCGTATTTATAATGTACACGCACCGCCGGAATCAGAAGTGCGATAAACAGTGCATAAAGAGCGATGCCGCTCGCAATCGTCCATGAATCACTCATCCAGTCACCCGCCACGTATCCGACTGCCGAGAAGATCACCCAGAAAAGGTATGCGATGATGAAAGTGACAAAGTATTTCGGAAAAGCTCTTCCCGGCGGGTCTGTGTTTGCAGTGACTGCGAACGATTCATCAGTGACGTATGAGGATAAAATCAGCCGTTTTATAAAAGATTCGTGCCTTAAATCATAATTCACTTTAAAAGCCATGACAAAATGTCTAGAATTAAGTATGAATACTGCCATAACAATCGCTGCAGCTCCGCTCGTGTTCAGCATCTGCAGTACGAGAAACTGGCTGGCTCCCCCGTAGACCATGATGCTCATCAGAGTGGTGTCAAAAAGGGAAATGAGCGGTTTTGCAGTGATTCCGAAAGCGACAGCCACCGGCAAATAGCCCATACCAATAGTCAGGCCGTCCATTATCGGCTTTTTCAAGCCCCATTGTGTCATAATATCACCCATTTATAATAATAAATAATATTGAATATTTTAACACATTAATTCGGTTTACGGCATTTATTATTACGCAATCACTTATATTTTAATGAGGAGACTGGAAACATGAAAGCACTTGCCCTGGATATGGACGGTACAATACTCGACCATAGAGCAGAATTCCCGCTTACTTTATCCGATACGCTCGCAGAACTGAAGGAGAAGGGAATGTATATATTTTTCGCAACAGGAAGAACAAGCCACGAAATACAGAGCATAACACCCGATCACTGCCCGCTCGACGGATATGTCGCTGCAAGCGGCATGGGTGTATATGCCGGGGGTTTCCAGATTGAATCCACTTCATTCAGTCCGGATACAGTTGAGAGAATGATTGAAGAAGCCAGAAAACGTGAAATCTATTATGAAGTGCATACACTGGAGAACTCTTCCCGTACACATCTCCAGGATAAGGAATACACAATCAGGGATTTTAAATTGAAGAGACCGGCGTCACTGAAGGCATTTGAAATCGACTTTACCGAAAACAGCCTGGAAAATGAGGCACAATGGGTCGACGCCCTCCCCTATGAGGATGTTGTCAAAATCTTCTTTTTCAGCATTGATGAAGAAAAGATACGGGCCTGGTACGATTTCCTGCAGAAAAATCAGGAGACGGCTGATTATGCACTTTATACGACAAGCGTCCATAACGCCGAAGTGATGAAGAAAGGGAAGGATAAGGCCACGGGCATCAAGGCTCTGTTGGAACATTACCATATCGATTTTGAGGATGTCCATGCAGTCGGTGACTCCATGAATGATCTGCCTTTGTTTGAAAAGGCCGGGAAAGCTACTGCTATGAAAAACGCGGATGAGGCCATCAAGTCGGCCGCCTTTGATGTCACCGATCATACATGTGATGAAGACGGCCTCGAAAAGTACTTAAGGGCCGAATACTTATAGATCATCCATCATATTTTCCACTTTCAAATACCAAACGTGACCTTCCATGAGCTCTTCAGAGACAATCTCATGGCCTCCGTCCGTCAGCTTGACTTCCACTGATGCACCTTTTAACTCGAGGTGCTTTTTTAATTCATACGCCTCGCCCGCAGTTGCCATCATATCTCTTGCCCCTGCGGTAATCAGCACGCTGTTTTCAAGAAGTATATCTTTTCTGATCAGTTCGCTCCTGTATGCCGGATGCAGGAACAATCCACCGGCGACAGGAATTTCATGGTTAAGCATGAGATATGCTGCCATATTCGCTCCATTGGAATACCCGATGTAGACAGCTTTACTCAGATCCAGGCCATAAACGGATGCGAGCTCCTCTATCTTGGAGGCGGTTCTGCGCCCCTCCTCTTTCAGGCTCTCCTGATCATATTCATGGAAAGAGATCCTCTTGAAATATCTCGTCTGCCCATTTTCGTCCACTGCGCCGCGCAGGGCAAGTACATTTGCGGAACCATTCACCATCGTCGCCACTTCAAGCAGGTCCGTTTCCCTCCCGCCTGTGCCGTGGAACAGTATCAAAGTGCGATCACTGCCATTCTTGCCTTTTATAAACAGATGTTCCATGTAAGATCGTCCTCCTTTATTAGAGTTTAACCCATCTCTATTATATACTGATAGTAATTGATATTAAGGAGCGATAACCATGACAGTAAAAGGCATCCACCATGTATCGTCCATCACGAAGGAAATATTGGATAATCACGATTTCTATACAAATATATTGGGGCTGAGACTCGTCAAGAAGACAGTCAATCAGGATGATACCGGCATGTATCACCTATTCTATGCAGATTATAAAGGTACTCCGGGCACGGATATCACTTTTTTTGAAATCTTCAATGCCCCGAAATTCCAGCCGGGCACCAACAGCATCTCAAGAACCATATTCAGAGTCCCTTCAATGGAAGCACTGGAATTCTTCAGAAAACGCTTCGATGAAAAAGGCGTGTATCATGAAGGTTTCGTAGAGCGCTACGGCCATACTTCCATGATTTTTGAGGACCATGAAAAACAGCGGCTCGGCCTCATGGTAGATCCGGAATACAGCGGCTCCGAACCCAATTCAACGGCTGAAATCCCAAAAAAATTTGCCATCACTTCAATCGGTGCCGTGGAAATCACTGTACAATATCTGAAGGCCGCACTGCAGCTCCTCGAACTGCTCGGCGGAAAAGCCCGGGGTGATATTACCGGCGAAAGTACAGAAGCTGAAGTCAGAGTCGGCGGAGATTCCGTCTATATAGTGGAACAAAGAGACAGCCGGATCGAAAAAGAAGGATACGGCAGCGTCCACCACTTCTCCCTGAGGGTCGAGGATGAGGAACATCTGCAAAAAATGCTTGAGAAGCTGAATGCGGAAAAGTGGCCGAATTCAGGAATCGTCGACCGCTATTATTTCAAAGCTGTCTATATACAGAGCGCTGGCGGCATAACAATCGAACTCTCAACAGACGGCCCCGGATTCGATACGGACGAATCTCTGCAGACACTCGGAGAAAACCTTTCACTCCCGCCAAGACTCGAGGAGCAGCGGGACTTCATAGAGACTTATCTCACACCACTGAGCTGAATGATTCCGGACGGAAAACACCCTGAGATTGACTCATGAATCAGTCTCAGGGGTGTTTTCCTTCTTCCAGTTGCTGAACTTCCTTAAGATCACATCGAAGACGATATGATAAGGCAGGAAACTGGAATTATTTATACCGTTGAAAAGATGAAACGGTGTACTGTTTACGTATATGTTGAACATCGCATTTTGCGCAAGAAGATTATCCTTCAATGTCGTCACACTGATGTACTGTATATTTCTCGCTTTGATCAGATGGATTATCTCCCCGAAGTTTTTCGTCTCACCGGATAAGGATATGATCAACAAAAGCTCCCCTTCTGTTAACTGTTCAATCCCATTCATCAGTTCCCGTTCATTTTTCAATACCATCGACCGCTTGTAAAGAGATAAGAGCTGACGCTGCACATCGTTTGCAACTTCCAGCTGCGCTGTCCCTGTGCCATAAATATAAATAAAGGGTGCCTCGTCTATCATTCGGTTGAGTTTTTCAAAGTTCAGCTGATCCAGGTGCTTCAATGTCTGTTGTATGTCGTGATCAAGCAGCTCCATCAAATCCTGCGCCTCTTCTCCCTGCGCATCATTCAATTTGATATATGATTTCAAGTCACTGTAGCCGTCGAATCCAAGTTTCTTCGCCAGCCGGTGTATCGATGAGATGGATGTGTGGGATAACTCTGCCAGTTCCTGTATTTTCATCACTCTCATTTTATCTATGTTGTCGTGGATGACTTTGATCATATACAGATCATTATCACTCAATATCCCGTAATATTGATTTACAAGCTTGTCCAAAACCATTTTCCGCATCCCCTGTCCTTTGTGAAAATATTTCCGTCAAATGTAAATATAATCATATCGTACTATTCTATTTCTAAATAAGTCAAACGTATTGGAAAATGAAATCGCTTCCTTTAGAGTGTTCAATAAGATGAATAAAAGGAGTTTTGCCCATGAATGCTGTTAAACGATTTGGAAGCGCCATGATTGTTCCTGTTCTGCTTTTTGCCTTCTTCGGGATTGTCGTAGGTCTTGCGACTTTATTTAAAAATCCGAATATCATGGGAGACATCGCTGCAGAAGGCACGATGTGGCACAACATCTGGTCGATCATCGAAAGCGGCGGCTGGACGATATTCGATCATATGGAGCTTGCATTTGTCATCGGACTGCCGATTTCACTTGCGAAAAAAGCCCAGGCAAGAGCAACATTGGCTGCATTGATGATCTATCTGGTATTCAACAACTATATCAATACGATACTTACACTATGGCCGGAAACTTTCGGCGTCGATCTGTCACAGGGCGTGGAGAATCTGACGGGTGTCAAAGAGATTGCCGGCATCGCCACTCTGGATACGAACATCATCGGAGCGATTTTGATATCCGCCATCGTCATCTGGATCCACAACAATTTCTACGATACCAAACTGCCTGAAGTGCTTGGGATTTTCCAGGGTCTGTCGTTCGTTGTGGTCATCGGGTTCTTCCTGATGATTCCGCTGGCATTCCTGGTGGCGTTCATATGGCCCTATGTGCAGACCGGCATCGCTTCCCTGCAGGACATCATGCTGCAGTCCGGATATATAGGCGTGTGGATATTCCATTTTCTTGAGAGGATATTGATTCCGACAGGGCTGCATCACTTCATATATACACCATTCGAGTTTGGACCTGCTGCAGTTAATGAAGGACTGAAACCGCATTGGATTGCCAACTTAGCCGAGTACAGCAGTTCTGATGCACCGCTCAAAGAGCTGTATCCCTATGGATTCCTGCTCCAGGGTAATATTAAAATATTCAGTTGTCTGGGAATCGGTCTTGCCATGTATTTCTCCACACCTAAAGAGAATAGAAAAAAGATGCTGGCACTTGTACTGCCCGCAACAGCAACGGCTGTATTTGCCGGCATTACAGAGCCTTTGGAATTTACATTCCTGTTCATAGCACCCTTCCTGTTTTTGATTCATGCCCTTCTTGGTGCAACAATGATAGTAATCATGAACATGTTCGGTGTCGTCGGCCTCATGGGCGGCGGTCTGATAGATATTGCAGCAATCAACTGGATTCCGCTTGCTGCGAGTCATGGCAATACCTACATCGTCCAGGTTGTCATCGGACTGATCTTTACGGCGATCTATTTCTTCACATTTAAAATACTGATTGAAAAATTCGATATCCCGCTCCCGGGGCGAAAATCTGGTGAAGATACGAAATTGTACACCAAAAAAGATTATCAGGATATGAAAAAAGGCGAGCCTCTTGTTGCCGCGGAAAGTTCCGGCAATGAATATGAAGATAAAGCCCTCTACTATTTGGATGGATTGGGTGGTAAAGAAAATATCAAAGATGTGACCAATTGTGCAACACGGCTGCGGGTGACGGTCAACGATCCCGGCCAGGTAAAAGGCAACGACTACTTTACGAGTGGACAGATGGCACATGGAATCGCAATAAGCGGCACGAGCGTGCAGGTGATCGTGGGGCTCAGCGTCCCGCAGGTCAGAGAGTATTTTGAAGGACTGGTCTAATAAAATTTACAGGAGGAATTTACAATGAAAAAATTCAACATTACAATCGCAGGCGGCGGCAGCACTTTTACACCTGGTATCATTTTGATGCTGCTTGACTATCTTGATGAATTTCCGATTGATACGATCAAACTTTATGACAACGATGAGGATAGACAGAAGACAATTGCGGATGCATGCCGCATCTTATTGGAAGAACGTGCCCCTGGCGTGACTTTGACTGCCGGCACTGATCCTGAAGAAGCTTTCACTGATGTTGATTTCGTCATGGCCCATATAAGAGTCGGCAAGTATGCGATGCGGGAACAGGATGAAAAAATACCATTGAAACATGGTGTGCTCGGTCAGGAAACATGCGGTCCGGGAGGCATCGCCTACGGCATGCGCTCCATCCCGGCTGTACTCGAACTTGTTGATTATATGGAAAAGTATTCGCCCGATGCCTGGATGCTCAACTACTCCAATCCCGCTGCGATAGTTGCTGAAGCTACACGCAGACTCCGACCGGATTCCAAAATTCTGAACATCTGTGACATGCCGATCGGGATTGAAGAGCTGATTGCCAAAAATCTGGGCCTCTCTTCACGCAAAGAATTTGAAGTCGACTATTATGGTCTGAACCATTTCGGATGGTGGACTGATATCCGCGATAAAGAGGGGAATACTCTCATGCCGCAGGTCATCCAGCATGTAAGTGAAAATGGATATGCGACCGATGGCAGTTCAGAACTTGAACAGCAGGCAAGCTGGAACAGTACACTGAAGAAAGCGAAAGATATCCAGGCCCTTGACCCTTCAACGATACCGAACACTTATTTGAAATACTACTTCTTCCCTGACTACGAAGTGTCAAATGCAGATCCGGAACACACACGTGCCAACGAAGTGATGGAAGGCAGAGAGAAATTCATCTTCAGTGAGTGTCAGGCAATCATCGATAAAGGCACGGCGGCAGATACAGCCCTGACGATTGATGAGCATGCATCCTACATCGTAGACCTTGCCAAAGCAATTGCATTCAATACGAAAGAAAGGATGCTCATGATTGTTGAAAATAACGGTGCCATCTTGAATTTCGATCCGGCAGCAATGGTTGAAATCCCATGTATCGTCGGCAGCAAAGGACCTGAAAAACTGGTTGTCGGTGAAATTCCGCAGTTCCAGAAATCATTGATGGAACAGCAGGCAGGTGTAGAAAAACTGGTAGTGGGGGCTTTCGAAGAAAAATCGTACCACAAACTTTGGCAGGCTTTGATACTGTCCAGGACGGTACCAAGTGCATCCGTGGCAAAAGACATACTTGATGATCTTATAGAAGCAAACCGGGGGTATTGGCCGGAACTGACGTAACGGCATCAACGGTTTCACTGGATTCAGAGAACGATGCAGGCGCGTAACAGAAAGTTTTCATTAAAAGCGACGAAAAAGGACGGAAAGCTCCTGTATAATTGGAGTGTCCGTCCTTTTCTGTGTTGGCAGGGCGTAGAATTGCGGCCGTGTATCCGAAAAGGCGAAATCACGCCTACGAATAAAAAACCGCATACCAAAAAATACCCGCCCGCGGCATCCTGTTTCTAATTTTTATAATAGTACACGGCAAGCTGTGTCCGGTCCCTCAGATCAAGCTTGGTCAGCATCTGCGAGATATAATTCCGCACCGTCCCCTCGCTCAGGTACAGTTTCTCCGCTATTTCCCTGTTGCTCATACCTTCAGCAACCTGTGCCAGTATTTCCTGCTCTCTCGGTGAGAGTTCCGCCAGTGCTTTGAAATGGGATCTGGTGGACATGCTTTTTACGATATCACTGTCAAAAACCATATTTCCGGACCCGACTGCCTGGATTGCAGGCAGTATCCCTTTGAAATTGTCTTTGAGCAGATATCCTCTGCAGCCGATTTTGAGCGCTTCATGTATGTACTCATCATCTTTGAATGTGGTAATCAGCAGTATGTTCGCTTTTTCGTCTTCCGCAAGGATTTTCCTGCTCGCCTCAAGTCCGGTCATCCCTGTCATTCTTATATCCGTCATAAGAAGGTCCGGTTTGTGCCTGTGATACAGATCGATTGCTTCTTCCCCGCTGTCCCCCGTCGCCAGAACAGTGTGTCCGGAACCCTCCAATATCGTCTGCAGTGCACTCACAACCAATGCATCATCATCGACAATGACTATATCCATCACCTGATTCCCTCCTTGTATAATGTAATATGGACGGTAAATCCTTCATCATAGAACGTATTGAAGATGCCGCTGTATTTCGCCACGGTTTCCTGCATAGACAAAAGCCCCATACCTTTCGTTTTCCGTGGTTCCATTGTTCCGTCATCCTTGATTGATATTGTCAGGAAGTCATTCTTTTCCTTTATAAAGATACCCACACCGGAAGCGTCCGAGTGTTTCTTGATATTTGTGAGAGATTCTTTGACTATGGACAGGATATCTATCCTCACTTCATGACCGATGTCCATATCAACGTCATAATAAAAATTCACATCAAACCCGTCCATCTCGTTTGTATAGTCTTCAATTCTCGTTTCTAGATCGATTGAGGTTTCATACAGATGATGGATGCTCATCCTGATATCATCCATCCCCGACTTCAGCCTGCGTTGTAATAAACTCAATGATTCTTTTATTTTCTCCTCGTCCCTGACATACTGCAGCGACTCGATCAGAAGTATGCTGCTGCTCAATGAATGGCCAAGTGCATCATGCATGTCACGGGCAATTCTGTTCCTTTCATTCAGTCCCGCCATATGAATATCCTTCTCGTGGTTCTTCAGCAGCTCATTATGCTGCTTTCTGAGCAGCAGGTTATCGTTCGTCAGCTGGTCCCGGATCTTTTTATTCTCCTGTTTGAAACCTGCCATCATATCCCTCAGATAAACCATGTAGATGACGATGGCCGACAGCACGATCAATGAAATCTTCGGAGCCGCCAGATAAAATATGAATGTCACCAAAGACCATCCCCTGTAACGGCCGGCGACTGAAAAACTGAGCAGCGGCACATAATAGCTCCAGCCGGGATGAAGAATGATGTTCACAACAAATATTCCGCTGATGACGAGGATGGTGAACCGGCGGCTGAACAAATCCACAGAGAAGAATAATATGAAGGAAAGCAGTGCAACAATCAGACTTGCCTGGCCCGTGTCCACAAAGTAGAAAGCCGTCAGTATGAAGTACAGAATCAGCTTTTCTATGATTATCCTCATGCCCTCACCCCGATTTCATGACATCTGTCACCCTTTATCATTATTTTATACACTAACAGTCACTTTAATAACAGTATAAACTTAATGTAACAAAGATTAAACGAGGGGGAACCAATATGATCATGATGGACGGAGTCGTCAAAAGGTACAATGATCTGATTGCACTGGATCATTTTTCATTCACCGCAAGAGACGGAGAGATTGTCGGGCTGCTCGGCCCCAATGGCTGCGGAAAGACGACAGCCATCAACTGCATGCTTTCACTGCTCACTTTTGACAGCGGGGAGATAGAGATTTTCGGTGAAAAAGTCGATTCCAACAATAATACGGTCAAGCGGCGCATCGGCATCGTGCCGCAGGAACTTGCCATTTTCGATAAATTGAATGTATACGAGAATATTGATTTCTATTGCGGGCTTTATGTCAGTGACAACAAAGAACGAAAGAAACTTGTAGAGGAAGCGATCGATTTTGTAGATCTTGAGAAATACCGGAAGTTCACACCCGGAAAGCTGAGCGGTGGCCTGAAGCGCCGTCTGAATATTGCCTGCGGCATTGCACACAAACCCGAGCTCCTCTTCATGGACGAACCCACAGTCGCAGTCGATGCACAGAGCAGGCACTTCATCCTGGAAGGCATTAAAAAAATGAAGGCAAAGGGAACGACCGTCATCTATACAACCCACTACCTGGAAGAAGCAGAGCAGCTGTGCGACCGCATGGTAATCATGGATCAGGGACGGAGCATCGCACAGGGTACAGTCAGTCAGCTGCAAAAGTCCATTTCCACCCAGGAACGTGTGGAAGTCGGATTTCTGACAGAAGACCAGGACATGAAGAAGCGGCTTGAAGAATTGCCGCATGTCGTGAAAGTGAGCAGCAAGAATGGCAATTATCTCATCCATTTTGAAACACAGGAAAACAACCTGCCGAATCTCATCAAATTCATAGAATCCAATGATCTGACCTACACAGAACTCACGAGTGAAAGGTCCACATTGAGCGATATCTTCCTGGAACTTACGGGCAAGGAGTTGAGAGACTGATGAATATGATCCGGATGACCTTTTATCTGGTCAGCATCAATTTTAAAGATTTTGGCTTCTGGTTTTGGACACTGTGCTATCCGCTCCTGCTCACTGGATTATTCATCATGACTACGGCAAACATGACAAGCGGGGAACTTGAGGATATAGACATCGGCATCCAGAAAGGTCAGGAAATCGGTGAAGTGATTGAAGAGATCGATTTCATCAATATGACAAATATGACTGAGGAAGAAGCCGTCAGAGGAATGAAAGAAGGGGAAATCGCCGGTTATATACACGGTGATAATGATCTTCTGGTTACTGAAACAGGGTTCAATCAGACCGTACTTGAAATGGTACTCAACCAGATAGAAAAAATCAACGTCGCGGGCATCCCTTATGAAAACTATGATTTTGAAGCACAGTTCATCGAGGAGAACAGCCAGGAGGCACAGCCGGAGGCTGTACTCTTCTATTCGCTGATTGCCATGATTGCTTTTTACGGGATGTTCTCAGGCATCGAATTCATGTCCTCCATGCAGCCGAATCTCGATCCGATGGGTGCGAGATTCGCAGCCAGTCCATACAGTAAGGTCAAATTCCTGTTATCCAGTGTGTTGGGCGCCCTGCTGCTCAACCTGGTTACGAACATCATCATACTGACTGTCATCATCAACCTTTACAAAATCAACCTGTTTACAGAGTTATGGCCGACACTTTTCCTTCTCCTCATCGCCAATCTTACAGGCATCGGCCTGGGGCTCCTCATCGGTCTCATCCCGAAAATCAATGCCGGTATGAAAACGACGATTTCTGTAATATTCATCATCGGTCTTTCTGCACTTTCAGGGCTCATGGGTCCTTACATCAAAGTGATCATTGTAAATAACTTTGCATGGGTAAATACCCTCAACCCTCTTGCAAGGCTGACAGATACTATGTACAAAATAAATTTTCTCGGAAACTATAGTGACTACTGGATGACCATCGGCACGCTCGCAGCATATGCAGCCATCTTTTTTGGAATTACATTACTTTCACTGAGGAGGAAACAATATGACAGTATTTAAGGGAATTCTCCTCCATTTTTGGAAGTATAAAATTTTGATACTCATTTTACTCGCTGCATTCTTCGGTTTTGCGATCATGTTTTCCCAGGGCAACAGCAGTGACAATTACAATTCAGAATCCCTGAGACTGAAAGTCATCGATCACAGTCAATCGGACATCAGCCGCGGATTGATTGAATACTTGAATGTGAATAATGAAGCCGAAATCATAAACGAAGAGAAAACGGATATTGAGGCACTTGAGGAAGAGATATTTTTAAGTGCCATTGACGGGTTCATCATCATTCCTCCGGATGCACAACCCAGATTCATGGACGGTGATCCAGTAGTGGAGACCACAAGCGACCGGAGAACTTCAAAGCATCTGCAGCTGCAGACCGCAATCCAGCAGTATTTCATGTTCCTGAAGGCTGACTTTGATACAACCGGGACACTTCATCCGAATGAAACCATAGAACTTCTCTCAGAGAGCATAGATGTAAAAATCCATGAATCCGTGGATGTTGAGGCACAGAGCAACTTTGATTATATGAAAAACTACACTAACTTCGCCGGGTACTGGATCATGCTGTTCCTCTTGATTATTGTGGGAAATGTCATGTCAGAGTTCAATTCTCCGGAACTCAAGCAGAGGATCAACGTCTCACCGATGAAAACAGGCACTTTCATGTATCAGATGATCATCTCCCAGATTGTCGTTGGACTGGTTGTCGTCGCATTCATGTTCTTCGGTGCAGTTGCACTGCGGTCAGGTGAGCTCTCCGGTGTGCCGCTCGGTAAAATGCTTGCGGCACTCATCCTGATTACCGCATTCACATTATCGATCCATTATGTGATCGGTGCACTTACAACCAACAAATTCATCATCAACGGGCTCGCAAACTTCATCGCAATCGGCATGGCATTCCTCTCGGGGGTCATGATGCCCCTTGAAGTGATGGGAGAAACTGCGCAGAATATCGCCCAGTACCTTCCTCTCTACCACTTCACTCAAATTTATGCCGAAGCTGATATCACATGGAGTGAATCAGCCTTCCCGATGCTCGTGGTGGCACTCTATACCATTGCTTTTCTGATCATAGGAATGATTGTTGAGAATAAAAGAAAAATCTCTTCATAAGAATTAAAAAGGCGATTCCGGGAGAATCGCCTTTTCCTGCTATATATGTGATTTTAAGTAATCCGTGAATTTCCGCTGTGTGTTCAGATAATTAGTCAATTCTTCTTCGGGAATCAGGTCCATATACTCTTCCCTCAGTGCTTCAGCATGCTTCTCTGCACGGCTGATTGTCTCCAGTCCCTTTTCTTCAATCACCAGGAATCTGTTTCTTCTGTCTGTTTCTTCCACTTCTCTAGTTACAAGTTCTTTGTTCTCCAGGTTTTTAATAATCTGACTGACTGCCCCTTTTGAGATCACCATCTTTTCAGCCAATTCGTTCTGTGTCATTCTGCCGAATGTCTGAAGTTCATTTAAAACGATAAGCTGTGTCAATGAAACATCTTCACCGAATGTCTTATTCCAATGCCTCATTGATAAGTTTGTTAATGATTCATTTAAATTGAACAGATTATAAAAATGATTATTTTCTGCCACTTTTTATTCAACCCCTTTCATATTATTTAAACATACTCAATTTAAATTTAAACTGTTTTTTAATAATTTTTAAATATTAATCAAAAATATAAAAACAGGACAAGAAGTACTTGCCCTGCTGCAGATTAATTCCTGGCTTCTTCAGGAATTTCTATCTCCCCTATATTGTTGAATGATTTGAATTCGACATCGCCCGTTAATTCAAATGATCCATTGTCGGTATTGCCATGCGCTTCATAATCCACTTCTTTTATCAGATTCTCTTTTGCGTCCACTTCTATTTCCAGTTTGTTGTCTATCGTAGAAATATTGATGTTGCCGAAGTTATCCGCAAGCAGCTGCTTGAATGTTTCAAACACTTTTTTGCTTTCCCCGTCATAGCTGTAGATGATCGTATCCCCATCTTCTTCTTTTTCAAGCTGGTCTTTGATGCCTGCAAACGACAGAACCGCATTATTGTAGGTCACTTGATAGAGATGCCGTGCACCCGCCGAGTCAGAAATATCCACCCAGTCTGTACCATTATGGTAGAACGTCTCACCATTTTTGGAAAAAGTCCTGTCCTTCCCCTCAGATTTCAAATGGAGCGCAGGCGGTCCGCCTCCCTCGCCTTCCTTGAAGCGGACATCCGCTTCAAGGACTTCCGGCCGGGAATCGTTGGCTTTGCCTTCAAGGTTCAGAAGTGCCTGGTAGCTGTTTATATCTTTCGAACGTTCGATCACAGCATTCAGCGATTCATCGTCCGTGGCTTCAATATTCGATACTTTCTCTTTTGCAGACTGTTCGTCATCATATTTATCTACTTCACTTGCTGTGTTTCCTGATGTTTCATTTATATTATCCCCGGCCTCATCGGCCTCCGAACATCCGGCAAATATGAACGAAGCGGTCAATGCGGCCAGTATATATTTTGAAACCTTCATTTCCTCTTACTCCTTACACCTCAAATTGTCCATAAATCATAACACGTTTCATCTTCTATAACTAATGATAAGTCAACCGGATACGCGTCGCCGTGCGTTTTTCGCCGATTGTCTGCGCGTCTGGAGGAAACGGCTGATTGTATAAAGGAGAAGCCCGCTCCAGATGAGGATATAGGCCACTTTGTGGATGTCGGTAAATGACTCATCATACATGAACACGCCAATAATCAGCATGATCGTCGGTGCAAAATACTGGAGGAAACCGATAAGTGACAGTCTTATCCTTTGTGCCCCCAGTGCAAACAGTAAGAGCGGAATTGCCGTGGCAACTCCCGTGCCCATCATGATCAGGCTGTCGATATTGAGACCGAAGTTCCCCTGTCCGCTCCCTTCAAGGAAAAATATATAAACCAGCGCAAAGGGTGCCAGTACAAAGGTCTCAACCGCGAGCGCAAAAATCGCATCCAGGTTGACCACTTTTTTAATCAGGCCGTACACGCTGAATGATGTAGCCAGATAAAGGGAAATCCACGGTGCTGCACCGAGTCCGACCGCGAGGTATGTGACTCCTGCAAACACGATGATTATTGCCCCCCACTGGATTTTGGAAAAGCGTTCACCAAGCAGTACAAGACCGAACAGTATGCTGATCAGCGGGTTGATATAATATCCCAGACTGGCATCCAAAATGTGGCCGGTGTTCACCGCGATGATATAAACGAGCCAGTTTGAAGTGATGACACAGGAAGCGAAGAACAAAGCTGCCACTTTTTTCTTATCTTTAAATATGAATTTCAGATCCTTTTTGAAAAGAAGCAGCCTGTTGGTCACAATGATGAAGACGATCATGAATATGAATGACCAGAAAACCCTGTGCGCAATGATTTCATACGGCGATATATGTTCAATCTGTTTCCAGTAGATGGGAAGAAAGCCCCATATTATGTATGCCCCGAGTGCGAAAAGTATTCCTTTGGTATTTTCACTCACTCTACCACCTCTTTTCATGTATTATAACAAGTTTACTCTTAAATCAATTGTTTTCAAAGCATTAAAAAAGGTTGGAACATAAGTTCCAACCTTTCAAAAAAACTTTGCGCGCGCTTTAGTCAGAGTGGTCTCAAACCATCATTTTCATCCTGAGCAGTCATTTCATGATGATTTTCCTCTGCAGGACGGGCGTGCTGTTCGCTGTACCTTCTGTCCAGTTCGTCACGGCATTTGAAGTAATATGCTGTGAGACTTCCCGTCATATAATACATGACATAGCAGAATGCTGCGATAGTGAGCAGAAAAGCGACGACAGTCAAAATGATCAGCAGAATACCCAATGATTCGGAAGTACCGGCCATGAAGCTGATTCCGACAGCCGCGCTGATCAGAACAATATAGAGCACCGACGGGATGAGCAGCAGCAGGAAGTTGCTGATAATCAGTCTGATCAGGCCACCGCCTGCCCTGAACATGACATCCCAGGCGATCTTAAGCTTATCCAGGGTGGGTATCACAGGCTGGTCGATATATACCATGAATATGAGGAACATGTATATGCCGATCAGTATATAGGGTATATAGGAAATGACGATTACAAGCAGGTTCAGCAGAACGAGTCCGATTATCAGGCCGATCTGTCCGCCTGATATACCGCCTCCGCCGGCCATGCTCTCTCCAAGTGCAATCAGCGGCATGTTGATCGCCATGAACAGGAATTGGATCAGAAAGCCGTAGACGAAAGAAAAAATGATATATGTGAGCAGGACGATCAGACTCAGTTTGATTATCTTGCTGTAATTCCCCTTCTTAAACGCAGTGAATACTTCCTTATAAGTGTAATCCTTCTGCCTGTAGGCACTTGCGAAGAATCGGAGTACACCTATGCCGACCGGATACACTGCGAAAATGGAAAACAGAATCATGATCAGAAACATCGGGAAGATCCATAATACTACCCACCCGGAATCAAAGAATGCCGCGGGAATCATCAGTACAATCGCCACCGCCAGAAATGCTGCATAAATTAAAATAAATGTCAGTACCGTAAACCAGAACGTTTTTCCATGCAGACCGGAAGCGTTCTGTTTATAAGCGGACTGGTATTCGAACATGTTGCCACCTCTTTTATGTAAATTATATCATTCTTATGCGATGAATTAAGTGAAATTCATATTAAAGTACATTTTGTCATGAATTCTTTGCCAAACTCGCATTTTGTTTATATTGTAATGGTACTATACCCTGACTATGATTAAAGTATATATAAAATATTTATAAATTTATTTTAAGGGGTGACAGACATGTCAGAAAAGAAAAGTGGCATTTCGCGTAAAGTACAGGCGTTCGGTTCGTTCCTGAGCAGTATGATCATGCCGAACATCGCAGCCTTCATCGCGTGGGGTCTTATTACAGCGATGTTCATTGATGTCGGCTGGTTCCCGAATGAGGACCTTGCAACCATGGTCGACCCGATGATTATCTATCTCCTGCCGCTGCTCATCGCATATACAGGCGGTAAGCTCATCAGTGATGTCCGTGGAGGGGTGGTCGGTGCGACCGCCACTATGGGTGTTATAGCAGCCTTTCCGGATTCGCCAATGCTTCTCGGCGCCATGGTAATGGGGCCGCTCGGCGGTTATCTGATGAAGAAAGTCGATGAAGTTCTCGTACCAAGGACCCGCCAGGGACTTGAGATGCTCGTCAACAACTTCTCGGCAGGATTTCTTGCATTCTTCCTTGCCTTGTTCGGCTACTATGGTATAGGTCCCGTCGTTGCATGGCTTACTGCAATGCTCGGTAAATTAGTCGATGTGATCGTTGCAGCAGGACTGCTTCCTATCGCAAGCATTTTCATCGAACCGGCGAAAGTCCTGTTCCTGAACAATGCCATCAACCACGGTGTACTTACACCGCTCGCTTCTGAAGAAGTGCGTGAAGTCGGACGTTCAATCCTCTTCACCCTGGAATCCAACCCGGGGCCAGGGTTCGGTATCCTTCTTGCATACATGATATTCGGAAAAGGGACTGCACGGGCGACTGCACCAGGTGCTGCAATCATCCAGTTTGTCGGCGGTATCCATGAAATCTACTTCCCGTACATTTTGATGAAACCGACACTGGTCATCGCAGCAATCCTCGGTGGTGCGTCAGGTATCCTGACATTCTCACTGCTCGACTTCGGTCTCTCAGGACCGCCTGCACCAGGAAGCATCCTTGCTTATATCGCAATGACTCCAAGAGGAGAGTACCTCAGTATGTTCCTTGGCATAATCGCGGCAACACTCGTTTCATTCATCGTTGCTTCACTCATCCTGAAATTCTCCAAACAGCAGGACGAAGCCGGTCTTGAAGCGGCAACTGCACAGATGGAAGAGTCCAAAGGCAAGAAATCTTCAGTTGCAGGCTCATTGACTCAAACTGAAAATGTGGAAACAAGCCAGTCCGGATTCAATTACAGCACTGTCGATAAGATCGTCTTTGCATGTGATGCCGGCATGGGCTCGAGCGCCATGGGTGCGGGCATGCTTAAGAACAAGTTCAAAAAAGCAGGACTCGACATTGAAGTGACCAACTCGGCGATCAATCAGCTCAAGGGCGATGAAGATATCATCATTACACAGAAAACCCTGACTGAACGCGCTGAGAATAAAGTCCCGACTGCCAAGCATATTTCTGTAGACAACTTCCTCAACAGTCCGAAATATGATGAACTGCTTGCAGACCTGCAGGATGAACAGCAAAGCGGCGCAACAGCTGGAGAACCGGAAGAACCGGCACAACCGGAACCATCTGATTTTGACTACTCAAAAGTCGACAAAATCGTCTTTGCATGTGACGCCGGCATGGGTTCAAGTGCCATGGGTGCGGGTATGTTAAAGAATAAGTTCAAAAAAGCAGGCCTTGATATTGATGTTACGAACTCCGCGATCAATCAGCTTAAGGGTGACGAGGACATCATCATCACTCAAAAAGTTCTGACGGAACGTGCTGAGAACAAAGTGCCGGCCGCCAAGCATATTTCTGTAGATAACTTCCTCAACAGCCCGCACTACGATGAGCTGACGGAAGAACTTAAAAAGCACCAATAATTAAATAGGCATTATATAAAGGGGTGTCATTATGATCAGTTCTCGGGAAAAAAAAATCATCAACGAGCTAATATATCATAATGGCACCTTTATGCTTATAAAGGAACTCGCCGGAAAATTAGGCGTCTCGTCCCGGACGGTCCACAGGGAACTTAAAAACGTGAGAGATACGCTTAGGAAACTGAACATCGAACTGATCAGCGAATATAAAAAAGGCGTCAAACTGGACCTGGCCCAGCTCGAGATTGAAGCATTGACAAAGTATATAACAGAGAATGCAGATAAGGATTTAAGCGGTGAAGAGAAGAAAGTGGCGCTCGTATACAATCTTCTGCTCAATTCTGAAGGGCTTAAAAAAAGCGCTCTTGCTGTCGAACTCGGTGTGAGTGAGCATACTGTGGACGAATTGATCCTGCAGATGGAAAGCCAGCTCAAGGCATTCAGCCTTGAAATCAGAAAGACCCGTTCCATCGGCGTAAAGCTTGTGGGTGACGCACTCAGCAAACAGAACTTCCTCGCCAGCATGATGATCAGTGAATTGAATTCGAACAGCATCTACTCTGTCATTGAGAACAACTTCGTATTCAGTTCACTCGTCAACAATAAAGTCATCGGGATTTTAGAAGCCGACAATATATTTAAAGTCGAACGTCTCCTGATGGATGAACTGGTCGTCCTCCCCTACACGCTTACGGAAAATGCCTATTTGAATCTGACGCTGCACATCGTACTTGCCATCGACCGTACGGAACATGAACAGAATGTCTCCATAAAAACGGAGTTGAAGGAAAAATTGAAGAATTCACGGGAGTTTGGTGTCTCCCGGGCACTTACGGACAGGCTTCAGAATGAGTTCGATATCCTTTTTCCGGAAGAGGAAGTTTATTTCATAACCATGCACCTCAGAGGCAGCAAAAGGAAATCCCAGAGTACACTCGGTGCCGATTCACTGGAAAACCTGATCATTTCATTCATCGACCAGGTAAGCAGGGAGATGGATTATCCGTTCTATGCCTATCCTGAACTGAAAGACGGTCTGATCCTCCATATCGAACCGATGCTTCACCGTATGGATTCAGGGATCATCACCGTCAATCCGCTCGTCGAAACAATCAAGGATAACTATCCCGGACTTTTTGAAGTGGTCGGTGAAAAATTCCGCCATTACTTTAATGGCAGGGAACTGGATGAATCTGAAATCGGCTTTCTGACGATCCATTTCGGCGGCATACTCCATGCCAATCCCAGGATAGAGGTCACTACTGTCTGCTCAAGCGGAATCGGGACAAGCAGAATCCTGTCCAATCAGCTGAAGACGAAGTTTAACAATTTATATATCCGGCAAGAACTATCTATATCCGAGCTTTCCGAAACTGAGATTCACGGAAGTGAACTCGTACTGAGCACTGTTCCGCTCGACATGGACAACTACATTCTGGTGAGTCCGCTGCTCGATGAACATGATGAGAAGAAAATCACTGAAGCGATTTCGAAAATCGGTTCTACAACTTATGATTACAGCCCCTCCAGACCGGATGCTGATATATCGCAGATCAATCCGGATCAGGTGATCCAGGCATCCGAACTCTACCTTAACCGGACTTATGTCCACTCTGCGGAGGCGGCAGAGGCGATTGATTCCGTAAATAAAGTGCTCAAGGAACACACTTCACTGGATGACAATACAGTCTGCGATGTAACAGAACAACTGGGTGAACGGTTTAAACTCACAGGCAGCATCATTGGTGAAGACGGATTCTCATATCCGCACATCAAATCTCCACTGATCAGGGAGCATCAGCTGATTTTCATCCATAATGAAGCAGGCATCACAGATAAGAACTACGATGATGTGAAAGTCACAGTCCACTTTCAAGTCATCCTGCTCGTTCCGGAAAATTCACTGGTGACAGATCTGATCAGTGAATTCAGTGTGCTCCTCGGTGAGCACCATGAAAATATCGGCGGGCTGCTGGATAATCCGTCTCCCCTGGATGATTTATTCAAACACTACATTAAAAATATTTATGTAACAGGAAGGAAATGATGAATTATGTTGAAGAAAGAAAATATCGTATTGAACCAAAGTGCGGAAACTAAAGAGGATGTTATCAGACAGGCCGGTCAGATTCTTGTTGACCAGGGCGCTGTTGAACCGGCTTATATCGATTCCATGCTGGCACGTGAAGAAGTGGTCTCAACATTCATGGGCAACGGTCTTGCGATTCCGCACGGTACAGATGAAGGAAAAACATCAGTAATCGAAAGTGGTCTTTCTTTAGTCCAGGTTCCTGCCGGTGTCGATTTTGATGGTAACGAAGCGAAAGTAGTGCTCGGCATCGCAGGTAAAGAAAATGAGCATCTGGAAATGCTTCAGAAAATTGCCGTCATCTTCTCAGAAGAAGAGAATGCCGATAAAGTAATCAATGCAACTTCTGCCGAAGAAATCATCTCACTCTTTGAAAACGAGGATATGTAATTATGAAAGCAGTCCATTTTGGTGCAGGAAACATTGGCAGAGGATTTATCGGTAAAGTATTGCACGATAACGGATTCGAAATCACTTTCGCGGATGTCAATAAAGAAATCATCGACGCACTCAATGCTGAAAAAGGCTATACTGTACACATTGCTGAAGAAAACGGCGCTTCCTATGATATCACCGGGGTGAGCGGCATCAACACAGTGGATAATCCGGGGCAGCTGGAACAGGCGGTCCTGGAGGCAGATATCATTACCACGGCTGTCGGCGTAAATATTTTACCGATCATCGCCAAAAGCATTACGCCCCACCTGGCCAAACGGCTTGAAGATCCGCGTCCGCTGAACATCATTGCCTGTGAAAATGCAGTAATGGCGACAGACGCCCTTAAAGAGGCTATCACAAATGAAACCGGGAAACTTACCGCTTCAAACATCGGCTTCCCGAATTCAGCAGTGGACCGCATCGTACCCATTCAAAAGAACGAACGTATTCTGGATGTCAAAGTTGAACCTTTCTATGAATGGGTGATTGAAGAGACAGAGTGGGCAGGAACAGACAAGCTTGAAGGTCCGAACTATGTACAGGATCTGATGCCGTATATCGAAAGAAAACTGTTCACTGTCAATACTGGACATGCTGCGATCGCCTATTACGGCAGAACTTTAGGTTATGATACAGTATATGAGGCTATGACCGACAGCAAGGTTCAAATCTTTTTAAATGAAGTCCTTGCAGAAACACAGGACTACATCACGGCTGTCTATGACTTTACAGCCGAAGAACAGGAGCACTACATTGATAAGATCATCAAACGTTTCACGAATCCGCACCTTTCCGATGATCTGAACCGTGTCGGGCGGGGCGTGATGAGGAAACTCGGTCCGAACGACCGCATCATCAAACCTCTCGTATATCTTCATAACGAGGGTGAAAATCATGAAGCACTGTCGAAGCTTGTAATGTATGCAACGAAATTCGATAATACAGAAGATCCCGAACAGGTTGAAATGAACAGTCTCATTTCTGAAAAAGGAATTGAAGGCTTCCTGACGGAACACAGCGGTTTGGAAAGTGATTTAACAAAAGAAGTAATAAATACCATGTAAATGCAGAAGGTCCGGCTGATATGAAATCAGCCGGACCTTCTCTTATACCCTCCTGAATGCTATGCAAAACCGTATAACACAAATACATGCAAAAGGAATATACCCATGTTACTTTGTTCTATATAAAGTACTATATAAACTTTCAAGGGGGGCATTGAAATGAGTAAGAAGAAAGACGAGCTGAATCAAAGGGACACGATTGACAATACTGAAAAGGCAGCACTCAGAACCAATCAGGGGCTGCCGGTAAGCGAAGATGAATTTTCTCTGAAAGCCGGAGAAAGAGGACCTACTTTAATGGAGGACTTCCATTTCCGTGAAAAAATGACGCATTTCGACCATGAAAGGATTCCGGAACGTGTGGTACATGCCCGCGGATTTGGTGTTCACGGTGAATTCGAAATTTACGAATCATTGGAAAAATATACGAAAGCTGACTTCCTAACTGATCCCGGCAAAAAGACACCCGTTTTTGTAAGATTCTCCACTGTCGCGGGTAACCGCGGTTCAATGGACATTCCCCGTGACGTCCGTGGGTTTGCAACAAAATTTTATACCGATGAAGGGAACTACGACCTGGTTGCCAACAATATGCCGGTATTCTTCATGCAGGATGCAATTAAATTCCCGGATTTTGTGCACGCTGTAAAGCCTGAGCCGCACAATGAAATGCCTCAGGCAGCTTCCGCCCATAATACATTCTGGGACTGGGTTTCCGTCAACACAGAAAGTGCACATATGGTGATGTGGCTGATGAGCGACCGTGCCATACCCAGAAGCTTCAGCATGATGGAAGGCTTTGGCGTTCATACGTTCAGACTTGTCAACGCAGAAGGCAAAAGCCATTTCGTCAAATTCCACTGGAAACCAAAAGACGGTATGCACCAGGTGATGTGGGACGAAGCACAGATGATAAACGGTAAAAATATTGATTTTAACCGGCAAACACTGTGGGAAAATATTGAAAAAGGTAATCCTGCAGTATTTGAACTGGGACTTCAGGTCATTGACGAAGAAGATGAATTCAATATGGACTTCGACATTTTGGACCCGACAAAACTATGGCCGGAAGAAGATGTACCTGTACAGATTGTCGGCAAGATGACTCTGAATCAGAATGTGGATAACTTCTTTGCAGAGACTGAGCAGGTCGCTTTCCACCCCGGAAGCGTAGTCCCGGGAATTGATTTTACAAACGATCCTCTGCTTCAGGGCAGACTGTTCTCCTATACCGATACCCAACTGATCCGTCTCGGTGGGCCCAACTTCCATCAGCTGCCGATCAACCGGCCGGTATGTCCATTCGCAAACAACCAGCGTGATGGCTACAATCAAATGTATATCCACAAAGGCGAAACAGCGCATCACAAGAACCATATGAATGACAATCAACCGGAGCCAGTCAGTCCTGAAGAAGGCGGTTATGAGCATTATCATGAAAAAGTCGAAGGTCGAAAGGTCCAGGCGCGAAGCGACAGCTTCAAAGATCATTTCAGCCAGGCCAAGATGTTCCTGAACTCACAGTCCAAACATGAAAAACAGCATATTTATGATGCGTTCAGCTTTGAGCTCGGAAAATGTGACATGGAAATAAGAAAACTCGCAATATCCGAACTTCTGAACAAGATCGATCGTGATCTGACGGAATATGTTGCTGATAAAGTTGGCGTTGAGGCACCGCCTGAAGTTGAAGAGTCAACGTATGAAAAAAGTTCTCCGGCACTCAGCATGGAAAACACTAAATTCTCCCTTGAGACACGCACAGTCGGAGTCATTGTCATGCCTGATGTGGCGGAACAGACGCTCAAAGAAACTAAAAGCAAACTTGAAGAAAAAGGACTGCAGGTCAGCTTCATCTCCGATAAGATATATAAAATCGGAAACACGACGCTGGATGCAACATTCGATACTGTCCACTCCGTCCTTTTTGATTCCATGATTGTAATAAGCGGACAGAAACCATTACCTGCTCCGGCAATCGAAAATCTGGAAATCACCTATAAGCATAAAAAAGCCATCGGCTACGGCATAGATTCCGCCAGTATATTTGATGTCCTTTCATTCACAAAAGATGATAAGGGTGTCACTGATATAGAACAGGATCTCGATGGTTTCCTCGAAGATGTAAAACAACACAGAGTATGGAGCAGATAAATAGAAACACCCGGAGCTTCCCCCCGCGGGAAGCTCTTTTTTGATGTTCAGGAACCTTAACATTATTGTCACACCATATGCTTTGACCCACCATTAAGTTACATGCTAAGATTATTTATGTTTCTTTTAGTTTAGCACCCTAAACTAACTGTGGAGGTTACATTGAATATGGATAAAAAAATGAAAATCATAAATAATCTCCGTGATATTTATGGCTATGGGTACACGAAGATCTTTACAGAAGTCACCGACTCTGTAACCAGCCTGCACATATCCAGAACCCAGATGAATATCATCCAGCACATTTATATGAATGGCTCGGCGACGCCATCTGAATTGGCAGAAGCGTTGAATGTACAGAAAAGTGCAGTCACCCACACTGTTAAAAAGCTGGAGAATAAAAAACTGGTGACCGTGAAAGAGAATACCCTCATCAATGATAAGCGATCGAAACTCATATATATGACAGAGGACGCCAAAACCCTCCTTGAGGAATTTCTGGATAACATTTTAAAAAGAATCCAATCAGATCTGGGCGGACTGTCGAAAGAAGAAGCAGATAAACTGTACACCGCAACACTGACGATTTTGAAATACATACCTGGAGGCAATCATAATGAAACATGTTCTTAAATTCAAATGGCCGATAACGGCCCTGATGATACTTTTTGCTGTCGTCACATTCCTTATATCCCCTAACCTGACACAGCTTGCAACGGAGAAAGGTGACGTTCAGCTGTCTGATGACCAGCCGAGTGAGCAGGCGCGTGTATTCCTGCAGGAACACGGGGAAGATAATGAAATGATGTCACTTGTTCTCGAGTTTGAAAACAGTGTTCAGGAAAATGAATCTGACGTCAATTCTTATATCGAAGAGATCGGCAATATTGAAGGTGTTGAAAACATCGTCAATCCTTTTGACTTTGAAGGAAGCATGCAGGAAAATTTCATCAACGATGAAAATGGCGTCATCATGATTCCAATGGAATATACTGGCCCGACCAACGAAATCAGCGACGTGGCCGCTGAAGTGGAAGATCTGAACTCAACTGAAGCAAAAACATCGATGACTTCAAATGAACTGATTCAGAATACTGTCGAGCAGGATGCGATGGAAGGCATCCAGTCCACTGAAATCTTTACTGTCATCATTGTCATAGCAGTGCTCCTGATCATGTTCCGTTCCGTAGTGACACCGCTCGTACCTGTTGCGGTTGTCGGCCTCGCCTACTTGATCGGACAATCGTTTGTCGGATGGTTCGTCGAGTGGTTCGGCTTCCCGGTTTCCCCGCAGACGCAGAGTTTCCTGATCGTCATATTGTTTGGGATCGGGACCGACTACTGTATACTGCTGCTGAACCGCTTCAAGGAAGAACTGCAATTCTACGATAAATATGAAGCTGTACTCCGTACATTCAAAACAGCCGGTAAAACGGTCTTCATCAGTGGCATTTCAGGGGCGATCGTATTTGGTGTCCTCTACTTCGCCAACTTTGAAATCTACCGTTCAGCGGTCGGCGTGGCAATCGGCATTGTGTTCCTGCTGCTTGCACTGTTCACAGTACTGCCTGTACTGATGCAGCTTTTAGGCCGTTATATTTTCTGGCCGAACATCAAAAAGTCAGAGTTCAAAGAGAGCAGACTATGGACGCCGCTGGGTATCTTCTCCCTGAAATATCCGACACGGATCATATTCACAGTCATTGCGATACTCATAGCCGTTGCGTTCTTCTACAATGACGAAGTGAACTACGATTCTCTTGAAGAACTGGACGATAACTATTCGGCAGTGCATGCGACAAATGTCGTAAGTGAAAACTTCGATGAAGGACAGCTCTTCCCTGTCGAAGTTATCATCTCGAACGGCGATGACCTGATGACATCGGAAAGCCTTTCAAGACTTGAAGCTGTCGCTTCTACCGTAAGTAACGTCGAAGGTGTCAAAGAAGTGCAGACGATGACCCGTCCCTCAGGCGAAGTCATTGATGACTTCCTGGTTCGCAACCAATTGGAACAGGCCAACAGCGGCATCGATGATATGGTCCAGGGCCTTGATGAAATCTCTGCCGGACTGACTGAAGCCAGTGAAGGCATCGCGAACAGCGAAATGTCAGGCGGTGACCTGTCAGAACTTAACCAGGGGATAGATGACATCAACAACAGCATCAGCCAGATCACGATGTATATGAATCAGACGGGCGATGCTGCAGGGGCCGCCCAGCAGCTCGGCCAGGTACAGCAGGGTCTTACAACAATGTCGGAACAGGTTTCTGCTGCCAACACTCAGATGAATGAACAGCAAAATGCCGCCGCTGCCCAGATGGAGGAACTCAGCTCCGGTCTGGAAGATGCATCATCCGGCATCGATGAAATCAGGAGCGGCCTGGAAGAAGTTCAGACACTGCTCGGCAATATAAACAATAACGAAGCAGTGGACCAGACGGGTATTCACGTACCGCAGGAGTTCCTGGAAACTGATGGCATCGAGGATGCTGTCGACCAGTATTCGTTCGGTGAGGATAAAGCACTTAAAATGAATGTCGTCCTCGACGTCGATCCATATTCCCATGAAGCCATGACGGTTCTGGATGACGTGGAGAATACTGTGAACAATGAACTCCAGAGACTGGAACGCGATGACACGACAGCCTACTTTGCCGGTGTTACGAGTATGAACCGTGATCTGGATGAAATTTCGACAGACGACTATACACGCGTTGTTACAATCTTCATCGCAACACTGTTCGTCATACTTGCCATCGTATTCAGATCACTGATCCTCCCGGTAACGATGATCGGTTCCATATTCGTCACATACTTTGCATCCATCACAATCACACAATGGCTGCTCGGATTGTTTGGTCTTGGGGAACTGAACTGGGCAGTACCGTTCTTCAGCCTGATCATATTCGCCGCTTTGGGCATAGACTACTCCATCTTCATCATTGACAGATTCAGGGAGGAACTTGCGAACAGGAGCATAAGAGATGCGATAGAACAGTCGATCAGAAGGATGGGTGTCACCGTCATCACAGCAGTGATTATACTGTCCGGTACGTTTGCTGCCCTGTTGCCTTCAGGCATGATCATACTGATACAGGTCGCAAGCATCATCATATTCGCACTGTTGTTCTATGCATTCATCGTACTGCCGCTTCTCGTACCGGCATTCGTCATTACATTCCGCCGGGGAAACTGGTGGCCGTTCAGAATGCCCGGCGGCAAAGAGCGTGAAGACAAGTTTAAAGACGAAGAATAACGGGTATAAAATACAGAGAAATAAGGAGTGAATCCATGCCACAGAAAAGTTCAGGATTAGCTGCTGTACTCAGCTTTTTCATCACAGGACTCGGTCAGATCTATAACGGTCAGATTTTCAAAGGCATCATTTTAATGCTGATACAGCTGATAAATGGCGCTTTGACCGTAATATTGATCGGTTATCTGTTCCTGCCGATTGTATGGCTGTACGGTGTCATAAACGCCTATCGCTCAGCAGAACGTCACAATAGAAGAAATCAGCGGAGATACGGCTGATAAAAAAGCGGATATCCATGCATTTTGGATATCCGCTTTTCGTTTTAATGAGAGTCCCCGCTATGCTATAATCCCACTAAAGGATGTGTTAAATAATGGAACTGTTCGGTCTTTTTGCAGGGCTTGCCATCATCGGCATACTGCTGCTGCTCTTCCTATTCCTGCTCGGCATCATCAAGTGGCTGCTTCAGGGCTTCTTCCTGTATCAGGTGGCCGATGCCAAAAATCTTGATCTTCCCCTCCTGGCATTCCTGCCATTCGGTACGTTCTATCTGGGGGGCCAGATGTATGACGGAAACATACTCGGCAAAGGTCAGATCAACCCGAAAACGATCGGTCTGATATTCGCCATTGCAGGTCTCATCGTCTATGTCACAGGACTGTCCATCGGTGATATCGCCATTTCATATATCATTATGGAATCCATTGCGTTTCTCGGTATTTTCAAAGCGTATTCCAAAAGCACCGGCGTGGCCGTACTGCTCGCAGTACTCAACATCATCACTGCAGGTATTGCAGCCATCATTATTCTTTTCCTTTACAAGCGTAAGCTTGGAGAGGAATTATCGGAACCGGTTGTGAGGGATTTCGAAGAACCGGCTGAAACAACTGCCGAAACTGAGACAAACGTCAATACTGATGACGAAAACAGGATGTAACTGAACATGAAAGGCTCCGGGGTCTGCTGACTCCGGAGCCTTTCATCATTCCAATTCAAGTTTTATAAGCCGGTCGTCCCCTTCCCGGGGTTCCCCTCTGCCATCGGTATTATTTGTAATGGCATAGAGCGTATCATCCTCTATATAGACATCACGGAAGCGGCTATCTTCATCATAGAATTCTTCCACTTCTCCCGACTCAATATCATATTCAATGATCTGCTCTCCGGCGAGAGAAGCAATGTACAGTTTGCCTTCATCATAAGCCATGCCTGAAGGGGCCCATGTTTCCTCGCCCGTATGGTATAAGGGTGTTTCCATGCCTTCCTTTTCTTCATCCCCCTGTATTACCGGCCAGCCGTAGTTATTGCCTGCTTCTATCCTGTTGATTTCATCATGGGCGCTGGAACCATGTTCAGTCGCATACATGTTACCTTCTCCATCCCATGCGATGCCCTGTGGATTCCTGTGACCGTAACTGAACACTTCATTGCCGAAAGGATTATCTTCGGGCACCGAACCATCCAGATCCACTCTCAGTATTTTCCCCGCAAGGCTTTCAGTATCCTGGCTCGTTTCCTCATCGCCTGCATCACCCGTTGTGATATACAGGCAGCCATCCGGTCCGATTTCCAGCCTGCCGCCGTTATGGAACGAACCGCCCGGTATACCTTCAATAAGGGCATTGGATTCACGCCACTTGTCATCATCCCTTGTTAATTCCACTACACGGTTTTTCTTCCCTGACTCTTCATAAGTGTAGTACATGAAAGCTCTGTCCGGGTCATCAGGATGGAGCAGAAAACCGAGCATCCCGCCTTCGCTGTCTGCTTCGACAGGGACAGAGAGATCCAGTGGCTGATCCGTCTGCCCTTCCCCTGTTATTAAAGTCAGTTCCCCGTCCCGGCCGGAGATGTAGAATCCAGCGTCACTGTTTTCTATCATCCAGGGTGCATCAAGATTTTCCGCTGTTATTTCCGTCCGACTCTCCGCCTCCCCGTTTGTTTCTTCTGTGCCGTTATCCGAGCACGCTGTGAGAATCAGTAAAAAGAATACCACCAAAAAATATTTGTACATGGATGCGCCCCTTCCAGCAGCATTGTCTATTCCACGTTCAATATCGCCTGATACAGAATGTCGGTACCATTGATCATTGCCGAGTGGTCGAACGTCATATGCGGATGATGCAGTCCCGGCTTCAATCCACACCCGAGACCGAGCATTGCCCCTTTCAGTCCAGGATATTTCACAGTGTAGAAATGGAAGTCATCTCCTCCGCTTGTGACGATCGGATCTATGCATTTCTCCTCCCCCAGCACATCCACGATGGATTTTCTGATAAGGTCAATTGCATCCTGATGACTTTCACTCGCAACAATGCCTGAGTGATGCACATCTTCGATTTTCACATCGTAAAACTTCTCAATGTACTTGAGTATTTCAAACACTCGCTCTTTCAAAAGCTCCATCTGCTCATTTGTCTGGGCTCTCAGGTCTATGCCGCATTCAGCGATTCCGGGAATGATATTCAGCGATTTTCCTCCGGCAATGAATTTAGTCATCTTAACAGAAGAAGGCACTACAGGGTTAATATGTATTTTGGATAGCATATTGACGATATCCGTCCCCACTTCAATCGCATTATGATTCAGATGCGGCCGCGCACCATGGGCATCATCCCCTGCAATCCTGAATTCGATGGAGGCCGCTGCGCCATGTTCTATACTCGGTGCTGCAAAGCCATTATCCGCCTCTTCTTCCGGTCTCAGGTGTACACCGATAAAATAGTCCATGTTCTCAATGACTCCCTCTTCCGCTACAGAGAGCGCCCCTGTTCCCACTTCTTCAGCCGGCTGGAAGATAAAGCGGACACCCGTCGACTGCAGCTTCTCATGCCCTTTGATTTTGAGCATCGTGCCGATCACCATGGACGTATGTGCATCATGACCGCATGAATGGTTCGCCTGCTTCACCCCGTCGACTTCCTGGTAGAGTGCATCTATATCCGCCCTTACACCGATGACAGTATTCCCTTCGTCAAAATTACCCACGTCACAATAAAGTCCGGTAATATTTTTGAATTTAACAGGATTGAACCCTTCGTCTTTCAGAAAACGATATATGTAATCCGTCGTCTCAACCTCTTCATTGCTGAGCTCGGGATTCGCATGCATATGCTCAAAAACCTGCTTCATTTTTTCTTCTATCATGGTAGAAACTCCTTTTTATACAATGTATTGAATAACAATTCACTCTTCTATATAATATATTACTAATTACTAGAAAATTCAAACAGGGAGGGACCGCTTTTGACTGATGATAAGAAACCAGAGGAAAATAAGGCAAGGAAAAAGAAGAAAGGGATGCGCCTGCCTGATGCCTATATCATTTTATTCGTATTCCTTGTCCTGGCAGCCATTTCAACATACGTCATACCTGCGGGTGAATTCGAAACTGAAGAGTCATCCGAAGGGATTGACGTCATAGTACCGGATACATACAGTGTCATAGACTCCAGCCCGGCAGGCTTTCTCGATATCTTTTCCGCCATAGTGGAGGGGTTGATCAGCACTTCTACTCTGATTTTCCTCGTTCTGATCATCGGCGGAGTGTTTGCAGTCATTGAAAAAACAGGTGCGATCGATGCTCTGGTGACTAAAATCATACGCATCACCAAAAACAGGGAGTGGCTCCTGATCATGATGGTCATGATCATCTTTTCCATTTTCGGCACGCTCGGCATCATCGTCAATGCCGTCATCGCCTTCATACCTTTAGGGGTCATTTTGGCAAGGTCAATGAAAATGGACGCCATCATCGGTATTTCCATAATATACCTCGGCGCATACACAGGGTTTGCCGTGGCAATTCTTGACCCGCTCACCATCGGTTTTGCCCAGGAAATTGCGGAAGTCCCTTTATTCTCTGGGGCACCAGTCCGTGTGGTCATGTATATTACCACGCTCGCGGTCACAATGATATACGTCATCTGGTATGCGAACCGCATCAAGAAAAATCCGTCCCGCGGAATCTTAAAAGATAATCCGTTCCCCAAAGATTCAAAGGATGGCATGGAACTCGGCAGACAGGAGATGAAGCCAAAGCATCTGTTTGTACTGCTGTCACTGCTGCTCGGAATAGGCATCTATGTGGCCGGTGTTTTCACAGCCGGATGGAACCTCGAAGAAATGGCTTCAGTATTCCTTGTCATCATGATAGCAGCAGCCCTCATCGGAAGAATACATGTGAATGATATGGTATCGACGTTCATGGAGGGTGCCAATTCAGTCCTGTACGGCGCCCTCATCATCGGCATGGCCAGATCCATCGTGGTCATACTCGAAAATGGCATGATACTTGATACCGTAGTCAACTTCATGGCTGTCGTTACTGAACCTTTCACCAGTACAATGGGAGCGATAATGCTATTCATCGGAAACGGGCTGTTCAACCTTATCGTCACATCAGGCAGCGGTCAGGCAGCAATCGTCATGCCGATCATGGCACCGCTTGCCGATATCATGGGATTCCCCCGGCAGATTGCCGTCCAGGCCTACACCATGGGGGACGGTTTCACCAACATCATTACACCATTGTCAGGCGTATTGATGGCCAACCTTGCGATAGCGGGCGTACCCTATACTAAATGGGTGAAATTCGCCCTTCCGCTCGTGGCGATATGGTATATTCTAGGAATCATCTATATAATCATACTTGTAGCGATAAATTGGGGACCAGTCTAGGAGGATGTAATAATGAATATTAAAGAAATCAAGCTCCATCAGCTTTTGATGAATATGAAGAATCCATTCACGACGAGTTTTGGCACACAGCAGGATCGCTTCATCACCATCATCGAAGCCGTTGATGAAAACGGACTTTCAGGGTTCGGTGAATGCGTATCGGGAGAAGACCCTCTTTATTCCGAAGAATTCATGGATGCTTCACTGATCGCGATGAAAAAATATTTCGGGCCGCTGCTCCTTCAAAATGAAATCAAGCATCCGGATGATGTCTGGGAGCTGTTCAAACCATTTAAACGGAACAACATGGCCAAAGCAGGCATCGAAGGTGCCGTCTGGGACCTTTATGCGAAACAGCACGACATACCGCTCTCAAAACTTCTCGGCGGCACCAAAAGTGAAGTCGAAGTCGGAGTTTCGCTCGGACTTGAAGAAACAGACGAACTTCTATTGGAAAAAATAGCAGAAAAAGTCGATGAAGGGTATAAGCGGATCAAAGTCAAAATCAAACCCGGCCGCGATGTTGAAATGATCCGCACCATCCGCAGGAAATTCAAGGATATACCTCTGATGGTCGATGCGAATTCCGCCTACACGCTTGATGACATCGATACGCTCAAGGAACTGGATCAGTTCAAGCTCATGATGATTGAACAGCCGCTTGCAGCAGGCGATCTGATTGAGCATGCGAAACTCCAGAGACAGCTGAAAACACCGGTCTGTCTCGATGAAAGCATCGACTCCTATGAAGCTGCTGCCGGAGCGATCGAGCTCGGAAGCTGCAGGATCATCAACGTCAAAGTCGGCCGTGTCGGTGGTCTTACACAGGCGAAGAAAATCCATGACCTTGCCAAAGCACATCACATTCCACTGTGGTGCGGAGGAATGCTGGAAGCGGGTGTCGGCCGTCTCCACAATATCGCTATCACTACACTCGGCAACTTCACGCTGCCGGGAGACACCGCTTCATCCAGCAGATATTGGTATGAAGATATCATTACACCTGAAGTCAATGCAGAAAACGGTGTGGTCAAAGTAAGCCATAAACCCGGGATTGGCGCGGAAGTCGATTTCGATAAAATGAAGCAGTACTTGAAGAAAACCGATGTCCTTACGAAAGAAGATACACCTGATATGATATTTTATGATTAAACATAAGACACCGGAGTGAAAAAATCACTCCGGTGTCTTTTTTCCTGATTACAGCATGGGTTCAGAAAACATTATCCATTTACTTCCCTTTTCAACTCTACTATGACGATTTCGGGATGGTTGAAAATCCGGAAGGGAAATCTGCTGTTTCCGAGTCCTCTGCTGATTACGACACTTGTGCCATTCTTTTTATGCACACCTTCTGTGTATTTCGGCAATATGCCCTGATGCGGCGCGTACAGCCCTTTGACAAACGGAAGTCTGATCTGTCCGCCGTGTGCATGTCCTGAAAATACCAGATCGATCGGAAACCTGCTGTACAGATCAATCAGGTCAGGCCTGTGGGACATGAGCAGCGTCAACCGGTCATCCTTGTCCTGAAGCTTGCTTTTAAGGTCCGCTTCAAATTTATCCGTGACCATGTGATCGTCCTCGTCCCCGTAGAACCAGAGATCATCAATGCCAAGCAGATGGATATACTCATTACCGATATACAATCGGTCACTTGTTCTGCTTATGTTTTTCATCTCCGACTGTTCAATTGCCTCTTCCAGTCTGTCGAATCTTTTATAGTGAGCTTCGTGATTACCCGTCACATAGTATGTCGGTAATATTTTAACCACCTGATTGATGAAGTTTACCGCTCTTTTCAAATAAGGTGTACGGCGGTCGATGATATCTCCAGTGATGAAAATCACATCGCCGTCTGCCTCTTTTATCTTCTTCAGAAGATTCCTGGAACGCCTGCCGAATCTTGCATTATGAAAATCAGAAACATGGATGATCCGGTAGCCGTCGAAGGCATAAGGAACCCTGTCCGATTTATGCTCGTAGCATGTTGTCACGATATCTTTATCTTCTTTATATAGAAATCGTGACAATGCAATTAAAAATCCCAGAATGATTTGTGAATATTTCATATTACTACCTCAGGTTTTTATACTTATTATAAGACAAAGCAGTACATCTTGAAACAATTATCAATCATCATCTTCAACATAACGGCCATGTGACGGCACTGCGATTTCCTCAAAGTTATTTACCAGTTTTTCAAGGTCGTGCCGTAATTCCTCACCCTTCAGCGCTTTACCATGCCCGGTAACTGCTGTCTCGGGTTCAATGGAAGCGAGCTTTTCAACAGATGCACGGGCCATTTCCCAATCTGTTGTGTAGTAGACCGGCGGCCCCTGGATTTCTTTCTTCTGGACCATCGTCTTATACAGGGAATCCTGCTGTACGGTGACAAATGCATCCCCTGCTATCAATGTTCCGTCAGCTGCACGGTACAGTGAAACATGCCCTTTTGTATGTCCGGGCGTATGAATCCATTCGAAGCCCTGCATATAGGGTACAGTGCCGTCTGCCGGCAATGCTTCGACATTGCCGCCCAGATCGACCGGTTCCCTCGGGAACATTGCAGACATCTTCGCCATCATCCCCCCTTCCACAGCAGGGTCCGGTTTCGGATAAGGCTTCTGACCGCTCAGATAGGGCATCTCCAATTGATGAGCATAGACTTTCACATCCCACCGTTCAATCAGCTCGATGATTGAACCCACATGATCAAAGTGGCCATGTGTCAGAATAATCGCTTTGGGCCTTGATCCTTCTCCGAAACGTTCCTCCACAGCTTTGATGATTTCATCAGAAGAATCCGGGAACCCTGCATCCACAAGGACAAAATCCCCTTTCCCGGGATCGCCAACCATATGGATGTTCACTATTTTATTCGTATAGGTGCATAGATCCGTCAGCACTTCCGTCGTTTTTCCGCTTTCCTTTGAATAGGCGGGTATCTTCTTATAGTCACTGCCATACTGCATTTTACTCATAATAAATATCCCTCCATCGTTTGAAGGCTTACAGCATATATTTACCCCTTTTCATACTATGTATACAATGCATTATGGTATCATCATTTTTGAGGTGATATTGATGAAACAAATAAATTTAGGCGGATCGGAACTTTCCGCTTCAAGAATCGTTTTAGGATGTATGCGTATTTCCCAGATGGACGATGCTGCACTCTCAAAGCATTTGAATACGGCTTTGGAACTGGGCATCAATAATTTCGACCATGCGGATATTTATGGCAAAGGAGAGTGCGAGACGAAATTCGGTAAAATCCTTGCCACTGAACTGAAGCGTGATGAAATCATTCTCCAGAGCAAGTGCGGCATCAGATATGGTCATACGGCCGGTGATGATATTGAATATTATGACCTTTCCAAAGAACATATCATCGATTCTGCAGATGGCATCCTGAGGCGTCTCGGCACCGATTATCTGGATCTGCTCATGCTTCACAGACCTGATTCTCTGATGGAACCTGAAGAAATTGCCGAAGCATTCGACCGGCTGGAACAATCCGGAAAAGTAAGACATTTCGGTCTCAGCAACTTCAATGCCTCGCAGTTCGATTACGTACAGCAGTACAGCAGACAAAAATTGGTTACAAACCAGATGCAGTTCGGACCGGCAGAACCAAAAATCATCAACAGCGGCATCCAGACGAACACTCCATTTGACGGAGCAGCGGACAGAGACGGCGGATTGCTGGATTATGTGCGCCGTAACGATGTCACACTCCAGGCATGGTCTCCTTTCCATTACGGCTATTTTGACGGCATTTTCCTTGATGATGCGAAATACGCTGCACTCAATGAAAAACTGGAAGCGATCGGCAAAATCCATGGCATTTCAAAAAGTGCAGCTGCAGTGGCATGGATCCTGCGTCATCCGGCGAAGATGCAGACCATCATCGGTACGACAAACACCGAACGTCTGAAAGAAATCGCCAAGGCAGATGAGATAAGCTTATCCAGACCGGAATGGTACAGCATCTACGAATCAGCGGGACATGTGATTCCATAGTAAATAAGCCTGGACTCGATCGATTTCGAGCCCGGGCATTTTTATGAAATTCACTTCTCATCTGCCGGATACAGTATTCCGGCGCTTTTACGGGCCGCTTCAAGGAACTTCATCACTGTAGCCGAATGATCGAGCAGCTTCAACGCCGCGTTGCCGTCCCCGGCTTCAAATATTTCAACAAACGCTGCGAGCTCGGCGACCATATTATTTTCATTCTGACCCAGGTCGATGGTTTCCACACCTTCTCCCGTATGGATTTCCACTTTATCTATCGTATTGGCTGCGCCTTTGACATGAATGTAACCCGCTTCCCCCTGCAGCAGCACGAAGTTTTCACCCGTTGTATCCTTCGATCCCACACAAGTCGCAAAGAATCCGTCATAGTCCAGCACACTGATACCGGACGTATCCACGCCATTTTCGTGTTTGTTCGGCACATATGAAATTTCTTCCGGACCGCCGAACAGTCCGATCATGAAATGCAGGTTATAAATATTAAGATCCGAAAGCGCCCCGCCCGAAAACTCGAGATTGAAAACATTCGGCGTCTCCCCTGCCTTCAGTTTGTCATAGCGGCTGGAGTACTGTGAATAGTTGGACTGGGCAACTTTAAGGTTGCCGATTTCCCCCAGTTTCTCCTGTATCACCTTAAAGTGCGGAAGATGAATAGTCGTTATCGCCTCAAAGAGGAATACCCCTTTCTTCTTGCTCAAAGCAATCAGTTCTTCGAGTTCCCTCAAAGTTGACGTAAAAGGTTTTTCACAGATTACATGCTTACCCTTTTCAAGCGCCTGCTTTACATAATCGTAATGCAGACTGTTCGGCGAGGCCACGTAGACCGTATCGTAGTTCTCATCTTCCAGCATCACTTCCATATCTGTAAAAGTCGCTGCCACGTTAAATTGTGCTGCAAGCGTCCGGGCCTTTTCCTCTGTTCTCGAATAAACGCCGTAACACTCCACTCCTTCCACCTGTTTCACTGCATCAAGAAAGCGCTCAACTATAAATCCTGTGCCAATCGTCGCTATTTTCATATTCCATCTTCCTTTATATGAGAATTTTCATAATCCATCCTAACACAAATAACATTCAAACGTCTGTTTGATTATCAGGCTGTTTTATTATACAATACATTCAAATGAATATTTGAATGAGGTGTAATGAATGACAGAGGCCAATCATGTTTGTGAAGTGGAAAGTGTGGATGCAGAAAAAGTGAATCATGCAAAGGAATTTATAGACACCGAAGCTGTCGTTAAAGTTGCCGCGATTTTCAAGGCGCTCGGCGATGCGAACCGTGCCCGGATCGTCCGTGCCCTGAGTATAGAAGACGAGCTCTGTGTATGTGACCTTGCAAATATAATGGAGGTGAGCACTGCTTCTGCTTCCCATCATCTAAGAAGCCTCAGCAGGCAGGGTGTCACAAAATCCAGAAAAATGGGGAAAATGGTTTACTATTCTTTGGATGATGACCATATTAAACAGATTGTGGACATGGCTTTCATCCATCAGGAGGAGCTGAACGGGAATGTCAAATGAGCAGAAAACATATCACATTGATGGGTTCTCCTGTGCGAACTGTGCCAAAACATTCGAGAAAAACGTTAAGGATATAAGGAGTGTGGAAGACGCCGAGGTCAACTTTGGGGCATCCAAAATCACGATCACCGGTGACGCCACCGTCCAGGAGATAGAGAAAGCCGGCGCTTTTGAAAAACTTAAAGTCATCGATAAAAATCAGCCTAAAATAAAAGAGCAGTCCTTCCTTAAAAAGCACGGGGAGGTACTGGCTTCCGCTCTGTTCATGCTGCTCGGTTTCATTCTGGTAATTGGAAGCGGCGGGCAAACCTCGATGACGACAGGGGTCTTTCTGATTTCCATCGTGATCGGCGGTTACCGGATGTTCTGGACAGGTATCAACAATCTCTCGAAGCTCCGTTTTGATATGAAAACGCTGATGACCATCGCCGTAATTGGCGCTGCACTGATCGGCGAATGGCCCGAAGCTGCGGTTGTCGTCGTTTTATTCGCTGTAAGTGAATCCCTTGAGAGGTATTCAATGGAAAAGGCCAGGGCATCCATCCAGTCACTGATGGAAATTGTCCCCCGTACAGCAGCCGTCAAAACATCCGGCGGAATAAAAGAAATCCCTGTTGAAGAAGTTGACATCGGCGATATCATAGTCATCAGACCCGGGGATAAACTCTCCATGGACGGTATCATCAGATACGGTTCAACAAGCATCAACCAGGCGGCAATTACAGGTGAATCCCTGCCTGTTGAAAAACTGGAAGGCGACGACGTGTTCGCAGGGACTTTGAATGAATCGGGGTATCTGGAAGTCGAGGTCACCAAACATAATGAAGATACGACACTTGCCAAAATCATCCAACTCGTGGAAGAAGCCCAGGGTGAACGTGCCCCTGCCCAGCATTTCGTTGATCAGTTTGCCAAATACTACACACCGGCCATCATGATTGCCGCCCTGCTCGTGGCAATCGTACCACCTGTATTCTTTGGTGCCGCCTGGTCTTCCTGGGTCTATCAGGGACTGGCAGTACTTGTTGTAGGCTGTCCCTGTGCACTCGTCATTTCCACACCGATCGCCATCGTTTCAGCAATCGGGAATGCTGCCAAAAAGGGCGTCCTCATCAAAGGCGGCATCTACCTTGAGAAGATCGGTCACAGCAAAACGATTGCATTTGATAAAACAGGCACACTGACTGAAGGCCGTCCCCATGTCACAGATTTTGTAACATATGATGGTAGAAGCCGTGAGTCGGTGCTGGCAATTGCTTCAGCAATGGAAGCAAAATCCGAACACCCGCTGGCTTCTTCCATAATCGAATATGCAGCTTCTGAGGGTATTGATGATACAGACGTCCATATACAAAAATTCAATGCAGAGACAGGTACAGGCATTACCGGCATCATTGAAGGGAAAATATACAGTATCGGAAAGCCTGGAAACTTTGAAGATGCATCAGGCTATCAGGCGGATGGTAAAACTGTCATGGTCGTCAAAGAGAACGACAAAGTAATCGGCTTATTCGCAGTCACAGACCAGCTCAGATCCTCCAGCAAGGCTGCCGTCGAAAAACTGCATAAGATGGGAACGCGTACTGTGATGCTGACCGGAGACAACACACAGACAGCAGGGTCAATCGCGAAAACGCTCGGCATCGATAAAGTATATGCGGAACTTATGCCGGAAGATAAACTCAATGCAGTTAAAGAAATGAAGTCTCTTCATAAAGTAGCAATGGTCGGAGATGGTATAAATGATGCACCGGCCCTTGCAGCTGCAGATATCGGCATCGCCATGGGTAAAGGCACAGACACAGCGCTGGAAACCGCTGACGTTGCACTCATGGGAAATGATATCAGCCAACTGCCTTTTACAGTGAGCTTAAGCAAACGGGCTTTAAGAATCATCAAGGCGAATATCACATTCTCACTGGTTATAAAACTGATCGCGCTCCTGCTAGTCATTCCGGGCTGGCTTACCCTTTGGATTGCGATACTCTCAGACATAGGGGCAACACTTGTCGTGGCACTGAACGGCATGAGATTACTCAGGATGAAAGAATGATGGATTATAAAAGCGCCCGGCCGGTCATCTCCTCAGGATGACCGGCCGGGCGCCTCTTTGGTTCCAAATTTACTTGTGTTCTGGATCCCCATCTGTTTTTTTGATATAAACTTTACGGATCATCTGGTCTTCCATTTCAATCACTTCGAACAGCAGACCTTCCTCCTCCAGAGTGTCACCATTTTCAGGGAAATCATTGAATTCCTTGAACAAGTATCCCGACAATGTATCCTCTTCTTCCGGAATGTCAGAACGGAAGATCGAATTCAGCCGGTGGAGCGTAATTTTCCCATCACAGACAATCTCCACTTCTGTCATGGATTCAACCAGCGGATCATTCCTCAGGTCCGTTTCATCTTCTATCTCGAATCCGAGCATCGCCTCTATGATATCCTCGTGCGTCAGAATTCCTTCCGTTCCACCGAATTCATCTATGACTATGGCCATATGGCGGCGTTCCTTCGTCATTTTTCTGAGGACGTATTCCACAGACTGGAACTCATGGATGATAATCGGATCGTCATCGCTGTATGCCATCAGGGGCTTTTCCGGATTGACAGACCACTGCAGCAGGTACTTCGAATGGAATACTCCGATTATGTCATCCATATCCCTGTCATATACCGGATAACGGGTATACATCTGATCAATGACCAGGTCACGGACTTCTTCATAACCGGTGTCTTTCGAGATAGCTTCCATTTCCGTTCGTGGTGTGGTCAGAACATCCTTCACGTTCAAATCCCGGAAATCCAATACACCGCGTATCCTGTAGGATTCATGTTTCGCGAATATGCCTTCTGAATCCGCAATCTCCACTATAGTCCGTAATTCTTCCTTGGATACCGATGCTTTTTCCACCTCTCCTTTTGACAGTATTCTTGTAAGTGTATCAGTCAGCCAGTTCAATACGATTGTAACCGGCTTGAAAATCACTACAAAAAATGAAATCGCCGGACGCACCAGGAGCGCTATACGTTCAGGAAATGCAGCAGCCACAGACTTCGGTATCACTTCAGCCACCACAATGATAGATATCGTCAGTGCAGCGGAAGCAACCGCAACACTGATTCCGTAATCAATTGCCATTGCAGTCACTAATGTCGGCAGCAGAATGTTCGCTATATTATTGCCGATTAGAATCGTCGTTATGAACTCGCCCGGTTTTGAAGCAAGGTCAAGTAATTTTTTAGCACGGATATCACCGTTCTCCGCCTTTGTGCGAAGCTTCATCGTATTGACGGCAGTCAGGGCCGTTTCACTTCCCGAAAAGAAGAAAGAAGTGAAAAATAAAATTATGATCGCTATGATCAATTTGTCTCCTCCTCATAATCCTGTCCAAATATAAAAGGGCCAATTTTTCCAATTGACCGGAAAATCGATTGATATGTTCAATTTTAACATTTTACGAGGTCGATGTTTACCCTGAAATAAATAAACCGTCACCGGATGCATACCGGTGACGGCCTGGCTGAAAATTATTTTACTACATCATATCCCTGATCTTCGATTGCTTCCGCCATAGACGAAGCGTCCACTTTTGATTCGTCGTATTCCACCGCTACATTGTTGGCTTCCAGATCAACGTTTGCTTCGTTCACACCATCGAGTGCCGAAAGTGCACCTTCAACCGAACTTTTGCAGTGTCCGCATGTCATACCCTGTACTTCAATTGTTTTTTGTGCCATAAAAAATCTCCTCCTGTAAATTTATTGGTCTATATCACTGAATTTTTGCCCGTTTTAAGCGTAAAGCATTCGTCACAACGCTGACTGAACTGAATGCCATTGCAGCACCGGCCACCCATGGTGCCAAAAATCCAAGGGCAGCAATCGGAATGCCTGCAGAATTGTAGGCGAACGCCCAGAACAGATTCTGCTTAATATTGCGTATCGTCTTATGGCTCAGATTGATCGCCTGCGGAATCAGTTTGAGCTCTCCGCCGAGAATCGTGATGTCAGCTGCCTCAATGGCCACTTCTGCCCCCGTGCCGATTGCGATACCGATATCCGCTGTTGCGAGCGCCGGTGCATCATTGACACCATCACCGACCATAGCTGTTATTTTACCCGTATCCTGGATCTCTTTCACTTTCGCTGCTTTTTCTTCAGGAAGGACTTCCGCGATGACATGATCGATGTCCACTTCCCGGGCAATCGCTTCAGCAGTAGTTCTATTGTCGCCTGTCAGCATATAGACTTCAAGTCCCTGGGCTTTCAATTCGGCAATTGCTTCTTTTGCGCTTTCTTTTACTGTGTCAAGAACTGCTACAATACCGCTCACAACACCGTCTGCTGCAATGATCATCGCCGTCTTGCCTTCATGCTCATACTGTTCCAGTTCACTTTGAACAGCATCTGTAATTTCAATGCCCTTGTCCTTCATGAGTTTTCTTGTCCCGACGAGTACTTCACGGTTCCGCACATTGGCCTCTATACCGTGTCCCGGTATAGCTTTGAAATCATCTACTTCAACAACATCCACGTCGTTTTCCGCAGCATATGCAACAATCGCTTCGGCAAGCGGATGTTCGGAACCTTTTTCCGCGCTGGCCAGCAATCTGAGTGCCTCGGCATCACCTGTAAAGTTGGTCACTTCCGGTTTCCCTTTAGTGATAGTGCCTGTTTTGTCCAAAATGATGACATCCAGTTCGTGAGTCTTCTCCAGGTGTTCCCCGCCTTTGAATAAAATTCCGTTTTCCGCCCCTTTACCTGTACCGACCATGATAGATGTCGGTGTTGCGAGACCAAGTGCACATGGACATGCGATTACAAGTACTGCAATGGATGCCACCAGAGCCGGTTCAAGATTGCCCGGCTGCACTATGAAATACCATACAGCAAATGTAAGCAGGGCGATACCAATGACAATCGGTACAAAGTATCCTGAAATCAGATCCGCCATCCTCTGAATCGGCGCTTTCTGTCCCTGGGCATCTTCAACAATCCTGACGATGGAAGCAAGTGCAGTATCCTTACCTACACGCGTCACTTCCACTTCAACCGTCCCATTCTGGTTGATTGTTGCTCCGATTACATTGCTGCCGGTCCCTTTCTCGACCGGAATCGATTCTCCGGTGATCATGGATTCATCAATGGAAGTGTTCCCTTTGATGATTTCACCGTCAACCGGCATCTTTTCTCCCGGCTTGACGATGATGCGGTCTCCGACCGCAACTTCTTCAACAGGAATCATCATTTCCTTTCCTTCTCTGATGACACGCGCCTGTTTCGCCTGCATGTCCAGCAATTTGGAAATTGCTGAAGTGGTCCTCGATTTCGCACGATGCTCAAGGTATTTACCGAACAGAATCAAAGTAATGATCAGCGCACTGGTTTCAAAATATAAGTGCGGATGTTCTGTTGCACCCCCTATCCATCTGAATGTTTCATACAGACTGTAGAAGTATGCTGCACTTGTTCCCATCGCGACTAGTACATCCATATTCGCAGTTTTATTCTTCAGATTTTTAAATGCTCCTTCATAAAACTGCCAACCGATGATGAACTGTACCGGCGTTGCCAGAGCAAGCTGGAACCATGGGTTCATCAGTATGCCCGGCAGTGATATGCCAAACAGATGATCGAGCATTGTAATCAATAATGGAATGGAGAGGACAATGGATGCGATCAGCTTCATTTTCAGTGTTTTGAGCTGCTTATCCTTGGCTGTTTCCTTCTCTGCTGCATCCTGTTTGGGCTGTGCACCGTAACCGAGCTTTTCAATACGCCCGATCAGGTCCTGTTCGGTCAATGTATTTGAGTTGTACTCTATGACGGCATTTTCCGTCGCCAGATTGACTGTCGCGCTGCTGACACCCTCCTGTTTATTCAATACCTTCTCAATACGCGTCGAGCATGCCGCACACGTCATGCCGGTGATGTCGAACTCTGTCTTATCCAGCTCCACACCGTATCCGAGCTTCTCAATTTTCCGGGTAATATCATCCAGTCCGACATTGCTGCTGTTATAGTCAACGGTCGCTTTTTCTGTCGCCAGGTTGACCTTCGCATCGACATCATCCATTTTGTTCAACACTTTCTCAATGCGCGTCGAACATGCCGCGCATGTCATGCCGGTAACATTAAGTTTCACATTTTTATCATTGCCCACTAATTATTCCCTCCTTTATTTAGAGAATTGTTTTAATACTGCCATGAGCTCTTCGATGGAATCATCACCCTCACCCTTGGCGATGGCATCACTCACACAATGCTTCATATGGCGCTCAGTGACTGAATAGCCGACATTTTTAAGTGCGGACTGTATGGCGCTGATCTGCACGAGTATATCCACACAATAGCGGTCTTCTTCGATCATCTTCTGGATACCGCGCACCTGGCCTTCAATCCTTTTGAGCCGCCTCATCACTTTTTGTTTTTCTTCATCTGTTCTCGGCGTCAATGTATAGTCATGGAGATGTTCTCCCATATTCTCACGTCCTTCTCTTTCCTTAATTTCATCATACCCCCAAGGGGTATATAAGTCAACATATTTATTCCATAAAAAATCACCGCCGGCTTAAGCCGGCGGTAAAAATTCATTGGAATCTGTAATTGTTTATTTTCACTTTATCATTTGGAACAGCAGGGATATCATTGAACTCAAAACCGAAATCCTGTTCCGGCACATCATAATCCATTTCATTGACCAGAAAGTCCACCGTGGCTTTCATCATGACGATAGTGATGAATTCTCCTGCACAGCGGTGGCCGAAATCATAACTCCCCCCGCCCTGCGGAATGAAATTGAACGGTGTCTGCTGCCAGCCCCGGAAGCGTTCCGGCATAAATTCCTCAGGCCGTATCCAGTCAGCAGGATGCCGGTTGGTCCCGTATAAATCGAGAAGAGTAAGTGTCCCCTCTTTGAATTCATATCCTTTCCATTTAAAATCAGCATCCGTTCTGGCAACAGCGAATGGAAAGAATGGATAGTATCTTCTGACTTCCTGGATGAACCACTCAATTTTATAATGCTCTGTCCGTTTCAGTTTTTCCTTTTCGCGGGGGAACTCGTGCATCGCCAGTCCGATCATCGCCACCCATACACTGACAGCCGTCATCGGCCGGATCAGATTCAGCATCTCCACTGCCGCAGTTTTCTTATCCAAAAGTTCCCCTTTTTCATCACGTGCCCGGGAAAATGCAAAGACAGCCCGGTCTTCATCAACCGATATCTTCTCTTTCCTGACATCCTCTATGACTTCTTCCATCCACTCATTGGCTTTGGAGCGGGAAATCCTCCCCTTCCAATGCTGGACACCAAGTGCCGCAGGAGATTCGAAAAGATCAGAGATCTGACGTGCACGCTCTTCTATTTCCTCTTCCCGAAGAGGGACACCGGTCCACTCACAGGCAGTCCGGAGAATCACTATCTTCGCCGCCTCATACAATTCGATAGTCTCCAGGCTGCCGGCCGCTTCAAAATACCTCCGCCAGTATTTTCTCATCAGCCGGTCGATTTCCATCATGGAATCGTCATCCATCAGAGTCATGAACATCGCTTTTCTATGATGATGCTCCGCACCATCCAAACCCTGCACGCCGCCTTCACCAAAAAGCGTCTTCTCCACTCTGCGGGGCGCTGCATCACTTCTTCTGAACCTGTCATTATCATAGAATAGCTCTGCACCTTCACTGCCTGTTAAACAGATTGTCTTCTCACCCAGGATACGTGTTTCAAAAACATCCGTGTTCAGATCTTCTTTCCTGTTGAGGATGAATTCATATCCCTCTTTCAGCACACTAAGCGTCTTATCAAGCCCTTCATCTTTAGGTATTTCTCCGCTCACAGTATTCCTCCTATAGCTGCATGTTTGGAATACTCTTCCCGTTATCCTTGGAATTCATACATAAAATCACATATATCCATATTCATCAGGGAACGCTTATCATCAAACATATTTTCAATGCTCCCAATCTTTTCCTTATCGAAACGGCTGTTCAAATTGCTCACAAATTTCCGGTCAATGACCGGTCTGACTTCATCACGCCTGAATTTATGGCCGATGGGATACTCCACTTCCATTTCTTCGGATTCCGTTCCATCTTCAAAAACCAGCCGGACTGCATTTGAAACTGATCTTTTTGCCGGATCCAGATAGTCTTTCGAATACTGTTCGTTCTCTTCGACAGTCATTTTGCTTATCAGGCGATTGATTTCCGGATGGTTCTCATGATATTCATCCGCATAATACTCCGTCTTTAAATCACCATTGAGAAGGCTGACAGCAATGATGTATTCCAGCGAATGGTCTCTGTCAGAAGGGTTCTTTAATTCTTCCTTGCCCGCTATGATCCTGATCGCCGATTCGTGTGTGGAAACTTTTATTTCTTCTACGGCAGAGAGTTTCCCATGATACTTCCTATTCAGTTCCATCGCAGCTTCAGCACCGGTCTGCGCATGAAATTCTGCAGGGAAATCCGCTTTGAATAAAATGTTGTTCACCACATAATTATCCAGCTTTTTTGAAAGAGTGATATCAGCACCATTCATGATATTCTTATTGAATCCCCAGTCAGCTTCGCTGAGTATGTTGGGATATCCCTCGCTAAGTTTATCGGTGAGCAGTGCCAGGCGCACCCCTCTCATGCTTGCATCGCCTGCTGCCCAGGATTTTCTTGTTGTGACATTGGGCGCATGTCTGTATGTACGGAGTGCCGCTCCATCTGCGAAGACATTACTTACAGTATTTTGGACTTTTTCTTCGTCTCCGCCAAGCAGCTTTGATGTCACTCCGGCAGTGGCGAGTTTTACAAAAAACACATGATCATATCCAACGCGGTTCAGACTGTTGGTCAGAGACAGAACCCCCTGTATTTCATGGGCTTTGACCATGGTGGTGAGCACGTCACTTACCGTCAGCTTCTTCCCTCTTGAGGACACGGAATACGCGGCGGCAAGGATACCTCCAAGGTTATCAGACGGATGTCCCCATTCTTCAGCAAGAAAGCAGTCGTTATAATCCAGCCACCTCACCAGCAGACCGAGATTCCAGCTTGCATCCAGAAGACCGAGTGGACGGCTAATTCCGGGAACAGGTATACCATTTTTTCTATAATCCCCCTCCTCTGCTGGACCGAGCATCTTCTGGCACTGCGGATTATCCAGTGATTTGATCATGCACCCCATACTGTCTTTTAAAATCAGGAGTGCAATATCCAAAGTATCCTCGCTGAAAGTTCTATCTTCGGTAACATACCCGGAGATCTCTTCAATCACATCATCATACTTCATCTGTTCTCCTCCTGTTCATCCGGCAGTACTGTACGATCGATTTTGGAGTCCATATCTTCGTACTCATGCAGCCTCAGAATTTCATACAATTCTTTGCGGGTCTGCAGTTTATCAAGCACAGGCTTCTGGGTTCCCGCTTCATGGATCACTTTATATACCTCTTCCACGTTATATGCAGCCGCCCTGAGTGAAGTTACAGGGAAAATCACCAGATTGATCCCTATCTCAGAAAATGTCGCCATATCAATATAATCCGTCTTGCCGAATTCAGTCATATTTGCAAGTACAGGTATATCTATTTCTTTCCTTACATGGCGGAAATCTTCCTCAGTCTTCATCGCTTCGGGAAATACAATGTCTGCGCCTGCTTCTATATAGGCCTTCAGCCGGCTGATCATGTCTTCCATTCCTTCCAAGGCATAGGCATCAGACCGTGCGACAATTTTCAAAGTCGGCGCCACCTTTCTGATCATCTGGATCTTTTTGACCATCTCCGGTTCAGGAATCAACCTCTTCCCATTTAAATGCCCGCATTTTTTGGGAATCTGCTGATCTTCAATCTGTACGGCAGCCACCTTCGCTTCGACCATTTCAAGACATGTCCTTGCGACATTCAACGGTTCCCCGAACCCATTATCGATATCGACCAGCAACGGAAGATTAGAAGCACGGATGATTTCACGTGCACGGCCTGCAACGTCTTCCAGTGTCAAAAGCCCGATATCCGGTATTCCCTTGCTTGCGGATAATGCGCCGCCGGACAGATAAATATGCTTAAAACCGCTTTTTCTTGCTAAAAGGGAGCTCATGCCATCATGAGCTCCAACTACTGGTAGTGCATTCTTCTTTTTTACGTTCTCCATAAATTCTGAAGCCAGCTGCTGCTGGCTTTTAGCATTTTCTATAATCCAAGTCATCAATTATCATTCCTTATCTTCTACTTTACTCTGGAAAGACGGTTGAATAATGCCGGCAGGAACACAGAAAGTACTGTCAATGCCGCGAAAAGTATAGCTATAGGTGATGCAGTAACCATTCCCCAGATACTGTCATAACTGATACTCGCCATCCTGAAGTTCTGCTCCATCTGATTTCCGATGATAACCGCCAGGATAAGCGGCGCAGTAGGAATGTTCAATATTTTCATGAAGAGACCGATAACACCGAAAATCATCAGTATGAAGAAGTCGATGATACTGTATCCAAGTGTATATGTCCCGATGAATGCCAGCACCAATATAATCGGATAAAGAATATGAGGCGGCGTCTTTAGGATTTTGATTAAAAACCCAATTAAAAGTATGTTCATAATAACGAGCGCGATGTTACCGATGAACAGACTGTTGATGAATGTCCACGCAACTTCAGGCTGGTTTTGGAAAAGCATCGGACCAGGCTGAAGTCCAAGCATGATGAGTGCACCGAGGATTACTGCAGTTGTACCTGAGCCCGGTATTCCCATCGTAAGCAACGGTATGAATGCACCGACCGCGGCTGCGTTATTGGATGACTCCGGTGCTGCAAGTCCTTCCGGCGCGCCTTTCCCAAACTCGTCGCTGCGCTTGGAAATCTGCTGTTCTGTTGAATAACTGATCATGGACGCGATTGAACCGCCTGCTCCCGGTAAAATTCCAATCAGAAATCCAACCGGCGCCTGGCGGATGACTGGCCAGAATGAACGGCTCCATTGTTCTTTTGTAATCCAACTCTTACCGACGGGGCCTTTTATCCGCTGATCTTCATCTTTTATCAACAGAATATTATAGAGCACTTCGCCTACGGCATAAATACCGATAATGACAACAAGAAAATCTATACCTTCACTCAGATGAGGTATATCAAATGTATAACGGTATACACCTGACTGGGAATCTATACCAATCGTTGTAATCAGGAGTCCCAATACCATTGAAACGAACCCTTTGATCATATTTCCTTTAGAGAGTGACACTACAGCCGAAAGTGTAAATATCAGCAGGAAAAAGTATTCTGCCGGTCCGAACTGCAATGCGAAACCGGCCAATGGTTTAGCCAGGAATACAAATCCGATGATTGCAACAGTACCACCGACTAATGATGCAAGTGTGGCCAGTGTCAACGCCTGACCTGCCTGACCTTTTCTCGTCATAGGATAGCCGTCGAATGTGGCTGCGATCGCCGAGCCGTCACCCGGTGTATTTATAAGTATCGAGCTTCTGGAGCCGCCGTACATCGCCCCGTAATAAATTGCACCCAAAAGAACTAGTGCATTGGTGGAATCCATACCAAAAGTAACCGGAATAAGCACTGCTACTGCCGTAGCCGGACCAAGCCCCGGAAGCATACCGACAATGGTTCCGAGCAGTCCACCGATAATGATGAACAGTAAGTTCTGGAAACTCATCGCTGTTGTAAAGCCTTCTAAAAAACTATTCCAATCTACACCCATCGATATGCCTCCTTTATGGCAAACTCACGCTTAACAGTTCTGCGAATGTATACCATGATGCAGTTGAAAATACTACTGCCACTATGATGTTCGTCAACCATTTGCGTCTTCCGTTTATTAAGAATAGTAAAGCTCCTAAAAATAATACTGTAGAGATTAAAAATCCAATGCGTTCAAATAAAAATGTGTAACCCAAACATAATACCAGCACAATGATTACCTGTATTGTCAGCTCTTTATCAGCAAAAATCTTATATGCATCAAATACTTTCTTCTTATCTTTAATCTCAGATAAGATATAAAGGATGGACAATCCTAAAAGTGAAAATCCTATCAGCAGCGGATAGTTCATCGCTGCTGTAGGATTACCAACTTTTGCTTCAGGCAAATTGAATGTCAGTATCAGATAGATTACGGAAATTACCAGTATGATTGAAGGTACTATGAATCTGATGATCTCCACCCACTTTTCCGTATATGATTTAAATTATTCAGTCAACCCTGCTTTTTTCATAAGGCCGTCATACATTTCATTTTGTTCATCGAGGAATGCTTTTGTCTCTTCGCTGTTCATGTAGTAATCTTCCCAGCCATTGTTATCAAGTACTTTTTGCCATCCTTCAGTTTCGACCATTTTACTGAATGTTTCATCCCAATAAGCAATTTCTTCCTCTGTCATATCAGGCGGCCCCATGATCCCTCTCCAATGCGGGAATGTGAAATCGATTCCCTGATCCTGCCATGACTGTATACTTTCATCTTCCGGAATTGGTTTATCTGCAGTTGTTGCTATGATGTTAAGATTTCCGCTCAAATGCTGCTCAAGTGATTCTGAAATGGAAAGTGTTGCGACATCAACATGCCCTCCAAGAAGCGCAGTCAATACATCGCCGCCGCTTTCGTAGATCATGAATTCAAGCTGTGATACGTCTACACCATATTCATCCGCAACACGGACAAATGACAGATGATCGTTGTTACCAAGTGCTGGTCCAACAGCAATTTTCAGTGATTTAGGATCTTCTTTGAGTCTGTCAAGCATGTCAATGCCATCCTCGATATCGGATTCAGCCGGAACTGCTACTGATATCCATTCTGTCGCCAGTACCGCCAATGGAGTGAACTCTTCGTATGTAAGATCACTTTGGCCCAGAAGGTTATTGGCAATCACAAGACTTGAGTTGATGGCAAGTGAGTGACTGTCCTGCCCTTTAAGATACTGCCAGCCTACTTCTCCGCCGCCTCCCGGTTTATTTACAACGTTTATGTTCTGTTCAACGAGTCCCTCGCTATCCATAACATTCTGCATGGCACGCGCAGTAGCATCCCAGCCGCCGCCAGGTGTCGCAGGTGCAACGAGCTCGACGTTCTTACTTGGATAATCCGACTCTGCCGAACCACTGCTGCATGCACTGAGCACAAGTATTGCGGACAGCATGAGCATCGAGAATAACTTCATACTATTCTTCATAAATACATCCCCCTAAAATAGTTTAAAAATTCTTTTTATTTTATTCCTGTGTTTATAATATATAGAGAAAGCATTAATGTAAACGCTGCCAAACTTAAAAATATAAAGAACTTTATGTCATTAAAAAACATAAAGTTCACAGCGTGATTTTCCTATACTTTTTTTCAGGACGCCCTTTGTCACCAAAGTCCTGTGAAACAACCAGTTTTCCGGTTTTCCTCATATATTCCAGATACCTTCTGACAGTTGTCCTCGATGTCCCCAGGTAATCACCCATCTGAGAGGAAGTCCACTCCTCCCCGATGGAAAAGGCATCTTCTATCTTCTTTAAAGTGACGGAGTCAATGCCTTTTGGAAGTTCAGTTTCTTCCACATGACTCCCCCGCCCGAAGTAACGGTCGATCTTTTCCTGGTCCATTTCAGCCACTTCGGACAATTCTTTGTTCCGCGCCACATAATCATTGACTGTCTCACTTAATTTATTCAACTTTACCGGTTTCACCAGATAATATAAAGCACCAAGCTGCATCATGCTTTTAACTTTTTCACTTTCCTGACTGGCGGTGATGACTATGAAATTCATATAGGGATGTATTTTCAAGACTTCCTCTATCAACTTGTCACCATGCATATCAGGAAGATAGACATCAACCAGCATAAGGTTGATGTCATTTTCTTTTAATACCCTGAAGCTTTCAGATGCATTAAGAGCGGTAAGTATTTCATCAGCAGGTGTATTTTCCAGCAGATATTCTCTATACATCTCGGCAATTCTGAAATCATCCTCAACTATAAGGATTCTCATCATCCATCTCTCCTCCTTGCAAAAGTGGAATTTCTACTGTGAATACGGTTTTTCCTTCTCGGGATTTGATATCTATATATCCCCCAAGAAGCTCAACGTTGACAGTAACATTATAAAGTCCATACCCTCTGTTGATTCCACCGTTCTTGGTCGAATATCCTTTTTCAAACACTTTATCCTCATCACTTATACCACTGCCGTTATCCTCGACCACAACTTCCAGCCAGCCATCGAAATAACCGATATAGAAACTGATTTCAGGTTCACTCACTTCAGCCACCGCTTCTATGGCATTGTCAATGAGATTGCTGATAATAGTGATCAGAGCATTGATTGTAGCCTTATCGGAAATACTGTCCATCTGACTTTCATCATCAATATTTAATTCCACTCTTCTTTCATTGGCTGTATTCATCTTGGCGATCAGAAGAGCTTTGATACGGTCTTCCTCTATCCCATACAGATTATTCTGGTGTGAATCCAGATTGTTTATCTCATCATTGAGAACGCCCCTGATTCCATGATATTTTTCCATTTCCAGCAATCCGGAAATGAGATGCAGTCTGTTCTTGTACTCATGACTCTGTGCCCTTAAATCATCAAAAAGTGATTCTACGATAGTGAGCTTATTGGACAGCTCAGACATTTCTGTCATATCTCTCAATATAAGTACGTGTCCGGAAAGTTCTTCTTTCTCATATAGATCATTGACGATTACAACAATCTCTTTGTCATTTAAATGTGTTTCAAAATAGCTGAGCCCTGGTTTGTCTTCACTATTTTCCAACACTTTCTCAATATCACTTCCGAAATATTCATGGATATTACACCCATCCAGATCGGCAGTTCCAGGGATACCAAGATATTTTTGCGCTGCTTCATTCACGTAAATAATTTTTCCTGATAGGTCCGTCGCCATGATCCCTTCGTCCAACGCAGAAAAAATATTTTCTCGGTTTTTTAAAATCATTGTAATTTCTTTAGGTTCGTAACCAAGTGTTTCTGATTTTATGTATTTCCCAAACCATCTGCTGATGAAAAAGCTAAGTATAATAAAAGTCAGGATCATAAAAGATAACTGATACAGTTTATCCATTATCTTTTCGATGATCTTACTTTCAAAATAGCCAACCTTAACTACACCGCTCAACTGTCTGACCTCATCGCCTGCATATATGGGTGCCATAGCCATGATTGAAGGTTCTATATATTTATCCGTCTTTTCTGTATAGTAGGCGCCAAAAATGTTTGCCCGGGCGTCCTCATCGTACGGTTCATGTTCACCAATCATTGAAGGATCAGGATGGGACAGGATAGTGCCTTCCCTGTTTTTCACAATGACGAAGTCTATATCATTTTCAAAAATGTACTGGTTGGTAAGTGTCTGGATCTTCTCATTGTCACTTAAATCTTCCCCGTCAATCAATGCCGGAAGAAAAGAAATGGTTTTGGCGGACTGCAGCGTCAGCCTCCTTGCATTGTCATAGTATTCATTGCTTGAATGATAAAGATAAAAAGCCGACAGGGAAACGATGATCAAAGTGATTACACCGATCAATATGCCGTTTATCTTTGTTTCAAGACTTACATCCAAAAGTCGTCTCATAGTAATCATTCTTCCTCAGATGAATTACAGACCATTATAACAGTAATATACGAAGCATTGAAGACGCTTTCCCAAACACTTGAAGAAATTTTCAAATAATTAACATGCACCTGTCACTGCCACAGCATCCAATACGACGAAGCTGCTATGATTGCCGTCACTATGAATACCAGGGTGGAGAATGATGCGATGACGTAATGATCTCTTTTACTGAGCACCCCTGTCTGGAATGCAAAATATGATGTAGGTGAATGGATGGGAAATATATTGGTGCCGCCCACTATCATGATTACCAGGAAGGCGATGCTTAAAGCGGGTATATCCGCGATATTGGCATAGGAAATAATTACTGGGAAAATAACGATGATTGCAGAAGACGGAACGATAAAAATCATTCTGAATGCAAAAGTGATCAGCGCAATAAGGATGATTTTGAAAACCATACTGGTGTTGTCCGGCACAAACTGCAGCATCTGCTCCGCAATCACGGAAGCTGTGCCGTTATCATGCAACAGGATGCCTATCGAAAATGAAGCCCCGAGAAGCAGGAAGTTTTCCCAGTCAAATGCTCTGACATCCGCATTGTTGAGCAAACCGATTTTTGGAATCGAATAAATGACCAGCAGCAGCATAGGAGGCAATAAAGTGGGCACCACATCATTATCTGTAACGGCCCAGATCATGATCATTATGCCGAAAGTCACAATCACAAACCAGAACCTCTTCTTTTCAAGCGCTGTTTCGAAATTCTTTTCTGTCTGGATCCTCTGAACTTCTGCGTCTTTCGAAATTTCTGAAGGGTAGGTATGACTTAAGTATTTCCATGTAAATATATTTACTATAAATAAAGCAATCCAGAGAGGCGGGGCAATGATCAAAAACCATTGCAGCCACCCGAGATCCGCAACATTGTAATCACTCAGCAGCTGCGCTGCCAAAACAGGGAAGCCTCCGCCTGTGTATACAATCATTGTGCCATTCTGATTCATCAATCCGACAACATACAGTGCATATTTTTTGAAAATACTTCTGTCGGAGAAACCGAAAGCATCATTCAGCCGGTCTACAAATGGCAACAGCATCTTCAGCCTGGCAAATGCGGAAGGCATGAGTACAGGCAGAATTGCTATCATGAGCGGCAGTGCAACCGCTATCGCTTTAGGTCCCTTCCTGTTCAATTTCAGCAATTGGGAAGCGACAACTCTATCCACGCCGGTTTTTACAAGCACTCTGCTGAGTATCGTTAAAATCAATATGAAATATAGAGCAGAGGAGAGAAAACCTGTCATCGCACCTTCAATCGAATCCACCAGGTTGAGAATAAGCATCATTGCCAGAAGCAATATGCTTGCAGCTCCGGAAGGCAGAGGCGAAACCGTCCAAAGATAAATCGCAAGCACAAGAAGCCCCACCGTCCTCTGCTGTTCAGGACTGAAGTCCTGCAGAAAGGTCGATGGAGCTATGAAAATCAGGCTTATAATGATCAGCAAAACAAATATATTGAACGTTTTTGTATAACGTCTTCTGTTGATATGCATGAATACCCCACCAGCCCCGTTAACTCTAGCTTACTTCCGGTCAATTCAGCGTTTTATCTCTGATTGATTCCACTGCAGACATCCCCGCTGTTCTGCCAAATACGGAACCCGACATCAGACCGGACCCGCCCGGATAGTTATGATAGAAAAGTTCCCCCACCATTTCCCCGGCGGCATAGAGACCTTTGACAGGCTGTTCCGAATCATCCAGGACTTCCGCTTTATCATTTACTTTTACTGCTCCGAAAGTAAATGTAATGCCACACGTCACCGGATAGGCGTAGAAAGGCGCTTTATCGAACTTCAATGCCCAGTTTGTTTTTTCAGGTGAAATTCCCTGAGTGGACTTACCATCCTTGATGCTCGGGTTGTATTCTCCATCCTGTACAGCATCATTATACTGACTTATCGTTTTTAGGAACACTTCTTTCGGCACTCCCATTTTCACTGCCAATTCCTCTAATGCGTCCGCTTTGAATACAGTCGCTTCCTCAAGGTCGTATTCCACCCTCAGCATCGGACGCACCCGGCTGTCATACAGCTGAAATGCCTTATGATCCGGCTGTTTCAACGTCTCTTTTCCATATTTCGCATACGTGTAGTTACGGAAATCCGCACCTTCATCAACGAATCGCTTCCCTTCCGTATTCACGATCAGGCCCAGCGGATAGGAAGATTTTTTATAGATGTCACCCGGCTTACTGTAGTCTCCGACTCTAGGTGCATTGTAATCTGTTGTATGTGCATGGCAACCGTCATATTGGCCGGCTCGCACTGCACCTGCCTCCAGTGCCATCGTAATACCATCACCGGTGTTATATTCACTGCCCCTTACCACCGCTTCTTCCCATTCATCACCCAGATATTCCATACGCTTCTTCTTGTCGGCTTCAAAACCGCCGCACGCCAGAACAACGGATTTAGCCGGAACAACGACACTCACTCCGTTACTCTGCTTCACCTGCACTCCTGAAATTTCCCCATTCTTTTTCTCCAGCTTCACTGCGGGAGACTCATACCAGATTTCCACTCCATTGGCTTTTGCCTTTTCAAAAAGCGCTTCAACCAGACCAATGCCTTTGTTGTCGGTTTTTACCGGCAGTCCGCCCCAGAAAGTCTTTGTGCCATCTTTTTCGAAGAACTGGTTTTCATTCATTATGAATTTTACACCCTGCTCCTTCATCCACAGAATTGTTTCGTATGATTTTGAAACGAGATGTTCTGCAAGTTCAGGTTTGCTTTTTCTCTTCGTAACTTTCATAAGGTCTTCATGGAATGCTTTAATATCATATTCCGGCATTTCAATTTTGGAAGCTTCCGCTTCCGATAAATCATCAACGATGCGTTTTATGCCCGCAAGATCATTATAGGCAAACCGTATTGCTCCATCCGTGAAGAATGAATTGCCTCCACGCTTATGTTCCGGTCCTTTTTCGAGCATCAGTACTTTTGCACCTTTTTCACTTGCTGAGACCGCAGCGCTGAGTGCGGCGTTTCCTGTGCCTACTACAACTACATCAAAATGTTTTTCGTCCTTCATCTGTTTCGCCCCTTATTTGTATTTATCAGTTAACTTCATATTAGGAGAATACTTGACATAATTAAAATATATATTTTAAATGATAATCAATAGAAATTTTTTATTTCCAAAGAGGGGGGAGCAATTATGAATGAAAAAGACTGGCAGCTGCTGACGGTCCTTTACGAAGAAAGAAATATTACAAAAACTGCGAAGAAACTCTATCTATCACAACCTTCTCTTACATATCGGATCAAACAGCTGGAAAAAGAGTTCGATATTACACTTCTGCATCGGGGGAATAAAGGAATCACGTTTACCAGCGAAGGGGAATACATCGTCAAATATGCCGAAAGAATGATAAAAGAACTCCGAGACACTCATGATGGACTGGCAAATATGAGTGATACTTTGAAAGGCACACTTCGTCTGGGAGCATCCAGTAATTTCGCATTTTATGAGCTGCCGTCGATTCTGGAAGGATTTATAGAACGTCATCCAAACATAGATGTCCAGCTTAAGACAGGCTGGAGTTCCGATATTATTGACCAGTTGAAAGAGGAATCCATTCATGCAGCTTTTATCAGAGGAGAAGTAAAATGGAGAGGCAGCAAAATTCTGATTAATGAAGAATATATGAGTGTGGTTTCAAGAGATAAAATAAAATTGGAAGATCTGCCTGATTTGAACTATATAAAGTATCATACAGACCCTCTTTTGAAAAACACTTTTGATGACTGGTGGGTGAAAAACTTCGACAGTCCAGCTCATGTATCCATGGAAGTCGACCGCATAGAAACATGCAAAGAAATGGTTAAAAAAGGACTCGGTTATTCACTGATGCCAAACATCAGCCTTCGTGGGGAAGATCATCTGCATACATTGGATATGAAGATAGATGGGGGGAAAATTACAAGAAGTTCCTGGTTATTATATAAAGAAGAAATGCTGGATTTGAAAATGATAAAGAGTCTAAATAGTTTCGTTAAGAAATATTATCATTTAGACGGCTGATGAGCTTTTTCATTGTGCGTCCACACTGTTTCCCCATAAAAATAGCCCGGCAACGCCGGGCTGTCTAAATAGCACTGAAAATACCGCGTATAAATCTGAGTATCAGACCAACTGTTCCGAGAAACGCTTCGAACATTACTGAATACCAGGCATCTTTTTTCCAGGAATCGTGCATTTCCGGCGGCTTCTCCGCTTCTTTGTCCAACTCGCGTCGCGTAATATCCCATTCGGATTCCCGTTGCATGCTATTCGCCCCCTGTAAGTATATCTTAGTGACCTATACCCCAATTATCAGGAATTACTGTCGGCTTAATGATGTTTTTCCAGGAAACCAAGCATTGTCTTATAGACTTTGATTTCGTTTTCCTTTTTAGAGAAGCCATGTCCCTCATCTTCAAGCACCAGGTATTCCACTTCCCGGCCGGCATTCTCCAGTTTTTTGACAATCTGATCGGATTCTTCTTTAACAACCCTGGGATCCTTCGCTCCCTGTATGACGAGCATGGGGTTTGTCATTGTATCCAGGTATGTCACTGGAGAATCTACAGTGAATTTTTCAATATCCCGCTCCGGGTCGCCGACCCATCGTTCCATGATCGGCTTCCAGTGTTCAGGTACTGAATTGTAAAACGTGAACAGATCGGAAACCCCGAATATATCCACTACTGCCCTGAAATACTCAGGGTGCCTGCCGTGCAGCAACAGTGCCATATAGCCGCCATAGCTGCCGCCCACCAGGAACAGTTTTTCAGGGGATGAAATATCGTTGTCAAAGAGCCATTTCACCCCTTCAACATTGTCCAATCTTGGTCCTTCACCCCAGTCCTGCTCCACCATTTTCACAAAGCTTGCTCCATATCCGGTACTGCCCCTGAAGTTCGGACAGAAGATATTATAGCCTCTGTTCAAAAACATCTGGAACATCGCCCGATAGAATTTTCTTTCTGCCGCCTGAGGACCTCCGTGCGGCCAGAATATCGTATAGCCGTTGCTGTTCTCCTCTTTTGCTCTGAACAGCAGCGCTTCAATCTCCAGGCCGTCATACGATGCATACTTTATAATCTCGGGATCGGACATATCTTTTTCAGTGACTCCGAGCACCCGGTTTTCCGTCAGTCTGTCCCAGGATCCCCCGTCGTATTTCCATATATTGAACGGCGAGACAGCACTGCCGGCCAGCACAAAAACATCACCATTTTTCGTTGTCGTGCACTGCCCTATCGATTCAAAAGGCACATCAATCCTGTCACTCCTCTGTGTATTTAAATCGTAATAATAAAAATGATCCACAACCCCATTTTCCGTGATCAGATACAGTTTGTTCCTGTCTTTATTGAAAATGATGGAAGTAATCGATTCATCACCGAAATCCATCACTTTGGAAAATTCCTTTTTTGTCAGATTATATTTCGCCAGATAGGAATATTCACTCTCGTAGTTCGTTTGAAACCACACTTCGTCATCACTGACGAAGTTGATGTCGCCCACCGTATGCACAGTATCCTTTTCCGGAGTGACGAATACTTCTCCATCCTCAGTCTGGATCATACCCAGGATGTAAGTGTTGGCATACAATTTCATATAGGCGATTTTTCTTTCATCAGGAGACACATCCTCGATAAACGTTGCTGCATCATCACCCTCAAAAAGCAAGGTATGCTCCGATGTTTCCAGATTATAGACTTTAGAGTTCAGGAAACTCTCATTGCCTTTTGAAGTAGTGTAATAGATTTTATCACCGTTTTCAGACAGTCGGCCAAAGTAGTACTTTTCTTCAGGTTCTCCGGTGATAAGCGGCTGCGGTATTCCACCGTCCGGCCCGATGGCATAGATCTGATAATTCTCGTCCCCGTCCTGATCGAAACCCGCCAAAACAAATCTCCCATCAGGGTCATATTTCACAAAATTCGTCGATTCATTTTTCTGTGAGAATAAATATGGGTACCTCTTATTCACATCCATCGCCCAAATGTTCATCTTCCCATTAAGATTCGTACTGAAAAACAACTTTTTCCCGTCCGGACTCACACTGAAGTTACTGATCGTATAAGAAGTAAAATACTGCTCGACGGTCGGTTTTGGAAATTCTATCATTACTGCATCCCCTTTTCATCAATAGAATATTTGCACCTCCAATTTTAGATGAGCCTTCAGAGAGATACAACAGATAACAAAAACACACCCGGATGCGAAAATAGCTCCGGGTGTGTCTGAATGAAAATTATTTAATATTGATCACGATATCATCATTTGAAACTGCGCCGTTTTCTCTGGCAGCAATCTCAGTGCCTGACGGCCCTGTAATAATGATTGGCGTAATGTCACTCTTGGCGTTTTCTCTGATATAGTCCAAGTCCACTTCCATCAGGACATCGCCTTTTTTAATTTTATCGCCCGCCGCAACTTTCAGGTCGAAACCTTCGCCTTTAAGGTTGACGGTGTCGAGACCGAAGTGGATGAGAAGTTCCAATCCACCTTCATTTACTAGACCAAGTGCGTGTTTGGTCGGGAAGTCTGTAACGACTTCACCGTCGAATGGTGCTCTTACCGTACCGTTTATCGGTTTGATTGCGATACCGTCACCCATCATTTTTTCACTGAATACCTGATCCGGCACTTCAGAAAGATCTACGGCTTCCCCTTCGATTGGAGAATAGATATCTTTATTTTCATCCGTCATGATCTGTGATGTCGCTTCGCTTACACTTTCATTGTCTTCTGTCACTGTTGTTTCTTCCGGTGATTTGATGCTGCCGTCCATAATCTGTTGCATATCATGCTTGATCTGGTCGGATTTCGGACCGAAGATCGCCTGCATGTTATTGCCGACTTTCATCACCCCGGAAGCGCCGAGTGCTTTCAGTTCCGCTTCGTTGACTGAACCTGTGTCTGCAACTTCGACACGGAGTCGTGTGATACATGCATCAAGATGTTTGATGTTTTCTTTACCGCCCATTGCTGTAAGAACATTGAATGGAAGTTCCTGTACTGTAGAAGATGTTGCGGCTCTCTCTTCATCTTCACGTCCAGGTGTTTTCAGATTCAATACCTGAATCAGAACGCGGAAAAGTACGTAGTAGATAACTGCGTAAACGGCACCGACTACCAGTACCCACCACCATTCGGTTCTATTCTGCAGAATACCGAACAGGAAGAAGTCGATGAATCCGCCTGAGAATGTATAACCCAGATTCAAATCAAGCAGGTACAGAATCAGGAAGCTGAGTCCATCCAGCAGTGCGTGAAGTACATAAAGAATTGGTGCAACAAACAGGAATGAGAACTCAAGCGGTTCAGTAATGCCTGTCAGGAAACTCGTCAGTGCACCGGATGCCATGATACCTGCAACATATTTTTTATGCTGCGGTTTAGCTGTATGGTACATTGCAAGTGCTGCTGCCGGCAGACCGAACATCATTACCGGGAATTCGCCCTGCATGAAGTTACCTGCCGTAAGTTCCACACCGTCACGTATTTGTGCAAAGAAGATGTTCAAATCACCACGTACAACTGATCCGGCTGCGTCTGTATACGTACCAAACTCGAACCAGAATGGTGCATGGAAGATATGGTGCAGACCAAATGGAATGAGCAGTCGTTTGATCATACCGAATGCGAATACACCGATCGCTGTATTTTCTTCCATCAGCCAAAGTGATACTTCGTTCAGGCCCGTCTGAATTGGCGGCCAGATGACAAACATGACCAGACCAATGATGAATGAGAATACTGCTGTAACAATCGGAACGAAACGTTTACCGGCAAAGAATCCTAAAAATGCCGGCAGATTGATATTATAGTATTTGTTATATGCCCAGGCAGACAGAACCCCGATGATGATACCGCCGAAGACTCCTGTCTGTATTGTCGGTACGCCGAGTACTGCTGCATATGCCGGGTTTTCTCCGGCCATTTCAGGTGTAACACCTGCAATCTGGCCCATTGTCACGTTCATGATCATATAACCGACGAATGCTGCAATCGCTGCAACACCGTCGCCTTTCGCAAGACCCACTGCTACACCAAGTGCGAACAGCAGGGCCAGGTTATCGAATACGACGCCGCCTGCAGCCTGAAGCATATCAGATAAAGCAACCAGCCATCCTGCTTCCAGGAAAGGCAGCCAGTCTATCATTGCTTCTGTCTGCATTGCGGCACCGATACCGAGCATCAGACCGGCAGCCGGCAAAATCGCGACCGGCAGCATGAGTGCCTTACCAATGCGTTGAAGCTGTCCAAAGAGCTTCTTAAACATAATACTTCCCCCTAAAATATAAATTTATAAAGAATCAACAGAAAAAGGGCATGAGTATACAGGTATAGTTAAATAAACCATTCCTATAAACTCATGCCCTTGCGGTAACACGTCTATTTAGAATAATGCTCGAAATGTTGTATATGCATTGTCAAATAAACAACTTCAGAATCGTAGACTTTCCTCTGAAGTTTATTCTGTATCATCTTTACTATTTTCACTGCTATATTATAGCATACCGGATATTGCACTTTCAACAGTGAATCGAATTGTTCCTGCGTCGGTACACTTTCACCGTTCATCACACGCTGCACACAAAAACTGATATGGCGGACAAATCTGTCGTACTGTATGGAACTCTGATCCACTTTGGTATCGAGACCATATTCAATCATTGTAATCGCCTGATGCACTACTTCCGACAAGACATTCATATCTCTCAGAGAGCGGTTGTATATGGATGAATGTACATGGAGGGCGATGAACCCCACTTCCGCTTCGGGCAGGTGGATGCCGTATTTCCGGTTGAACATATCCACGACCGCTTCAGCTATTTTATATTCCTTCGGATAAAGGGCCTTCGTTTCATTGACGAAGGGATTTGCCATCTCGATCCCCTCTTCCATCCGTTTCATCGCGAAAAGCAGATGATCGGTTAAAGAAAGCAGAATCCTGTTGTTCAACTTCTCGGAAGTCATGTCATCGATAAGTTCTATGGCCTCCAAAGTGGACTGGAACAATGTTTCATCCGCCATGGTAAGCAAGGTCTGATATCTGCTGGTATCCTGCTGCCCTTCAAGTTTATATACTTTATCCGCCTCGCCGATTTCGAGTGTGTCTCCGGTTTTCTTGTTAAAACCGACGCCTCTGCCGATAAGAACGACCTCTTCAAATTCATCTCTGCCTATGACAACATTGTTGTTTAAAGCCTTTTCTACAGTGACCACTATATATCCCACTTTCTTTTTCTGCTAGTTCAAATATATAGGAGGTCATGCCGACTTACAAGAATCTTTAACAATAAAAAAGCCGGAATACCGGCTTTATTTTTTCTTCGCTCCTGTTGCAAAGTTGACGAGCGCATTGATTGCTGTTTTCATGCTCTTTTCAGAGAATACCACTTCAGGGCTGTGAAGCGAATATCCGCTTTCTTTTACATCCTTCATTTTTGTGCCGACACGGAATGCCGCACCGACATAGTCCTGCATATAGAAGGCAAAATCTTCAGATCCCATGGAAGGCTCTTTAAGTTCATGGAACACAGAAGGATCGCCGCAGTTTATAAAATCTTCAACAAGTTCCTGGTTGTTGATGACCGGCGGGCAGTATTTACTGTACTCTATGTCATAGCCCGCATCCGACATCTCGGTCAGATCCTTCGTATATTCTTCAATCATATTCTTCGCGAGTTTGATGGATTGTTCTGAGAAACTGCGGATTGTCCCTCCGAAGGAACATTCACCCGGAATGACGTTATTCTTTTCTCCGGCATCTATCTGGCCGACTGTGATGACCACCGGTGTTGCCGGATCGTTGAATCTTGAAGCGATACCCTGGATGAACTGGATGATATTCGATGCCAGATAGATCGGATCTGCTGTAGTGTCAGGGTGTGCAGCGTGTCCGCCTTTTGCTGTCAATTTCAAATTGAATCCTGTTGATCCTGCCATCATATCCTCTTCCCTGTAGCCGATCAACCCCTCTTCCAAAGTAGGCCATGTATGGAACATGATTATCTTATCTACAGGTATTTCAAGCCGTTTAAGCTCTTCTTTAATATATTTAGCCCCACCCAGAACTTCTTCAGCGGGCTGGAAAATGAATACGATATTGTATTTCAAGTCATCATACATATCATTGATCACTTTCGCGAACCCATATACGATACTCGTATGGATATCGTGACCGCAGGCGTGCATGACCCCTTCATTTTCCGATTTGAAATCGAGGTTTGTCATTTCTGTAACCGGCAGGGCGTCCATGTCTCCCCTCACCCCGATGTAATCATATGACGGATCTTTTTCAAGCACGCCGATCAGACCAGTTTTTTCACTCAAGTCATAAAACTTTATCTGTGTATCTTCCAAGCCGTTTTCTATAAGGTTCGTCGTCTGGAATTCTTTGAAACTCAGTTCAGGCTCCCTGTGAAGCCTCCTCCTGAAATTGATGATATGTTCCAGATGAGTGTCTATCACTTCGTCTTTGACAGTCATTATTAAACCACCTTTTCGATTTATATATTAAATCTTCATATAATACTAATATCCGTTAAAGATTGTATTAAACGTGGATGGCCTTCAATGGCTTAGCTCCCAAATAAAAAAGCTGAAAGATTATATAAACCTTTCAGCCCGGAAATTATTGATTAGATGCGATTCCGCATGATTCCGCAACCACTTCAACGATATGTTTCACTTCAATCGGGTCACTTATACCGCTCAATTCATCATTGGAAGTTGCTGGGTTGTGCCGTTCCGCATGGGAAGTGATAATCAAATCGGGTTCTGGAGACTCCACTTCATCTTTTTTCATTTCAATATAGTTCAAACCGGGAATCTGTTTGATGATTTTCACCGGTTCTTCAAATACCTTCTGCTCATTTGACATCTTTTCCGGGTATTCGTACACAGCAGTCCTCTCCACTTCATGTATGAACTCGAGTTTCGCCATATCCATGATATCCGAAATATCCCTGACTTTATCTGTAAATCTTTTCGCCCGTTCATACCACGCCGTCCCCGGAACGAACAATTTGTCATATTCATTTAAAGCTGTGCCGGGTCCTCCGATTGTATTGACTATATAGTCAAAGCCATGCTTTTCACAGGCTTCAATATTTTTCATGGCAAGTTCCAATGTCATATCAAATTCCTCCGTGCTGTCATGCACAAGCTTGTGCCCTGTCCAGTCATTCACATGTGTCACTTTCACATTGCCCGCTTCCATAATTTTAATCACCAGTGCATTGATATCAGTGAACACCGGATCTACTACAGACCCTTGAAAAAACCCGACAGAGATATTTTGTTCCATCTAATCCTCCCCTTTCCAAAATCAGGAATACGCTTACATTGATTCATAAAAAAATATTAATCATTCATTATAATTTTTCATTTATAACACCGTCTTCATTTTGTATACGCTTTCATTATACCCTGAAAAATGGTTAATTACCAAACTATTTATAGTGAAATTCTGAACATTATATGACAAAATTCATCAGAATTATAAAAAATCCTTAAAATTTTGAAATTTATATATTTTTTAAAGTTTAGTCAGCCAAAGTACATTCATTTGTAAAAATACTATCGCTAGGGTTATAATGTTCTGCAAGGAGTGATTAAATGGATACTTCAATCTGTCCAAAATTTGAAAATGCCATGGGCGTTATCGGTCAGAGATGGACGGGTCTGATTATCTTTCAATTGATTGATGGGCCTAAACGTTTCTGTAACCTTGAATCTTCCATGGGTGTAAGCGGCCGTGTACTTTCCGAACGTCTGAAGTCGCTTGAATCCGAAGGTATTGTTGAACGCGAAGTTTATCCGGAAACACCGGTGAGAATAGAGTACAAACTGACTGAAAAAGGTAAAGCGATTGAACCGTTTATGAATGAACTTCAAAAATGGGCTGAAGAATGGTGCGAACCGAAGCAAAAACTTCAGGAAGTATAACCGAATAACTGGACTTTGAACCTGCACTTTTATTTCAGTGCAGGTTTTTTACGAGCAGTATGTCTTATCACCTTTATATATTCTAAGTTGTCATTCTTTTTTAAATATTTGTTGATTTATAATCGGTTCTCTGCTAAACTTCTATATACGTTATTAGATATAGCCTGATCAAACAATTACATACGATTATTTCTTATCAAGAGAAGCAGAGGGACTGGCCCGATGAAGCTTCGGCAACAACTCACCCGAGTGATGTGCCAAATCCAGCAGGCGGAAGCCTGAAAGATGAGAAGAACTATTTTTATAGATATATAAATCCAAGTCCTTCTCCACTACAAGAGAGGGACTTTTTTTATATCTCAAAACAGATGAAATTAAGGAGATATACATATGATCGAATTTAGGAATCTGGAAAAGTCTTTTGAAGGGAAACATGGTGCCGTCCATGCTTTGAAAGATATAAACCTCACAGTTGAAAAAGGTGCGATCTACGGAGTGGTCGGATTCAGCGGTGCCGGAAAAAGTACGCTGATCAGATGTGTCAATTACCTGGAGCAGCCGACCGCAGGCAGTGTGATCGTTGACGGCTCCGACCTGACGCAAATTTCTACCAGGGAAATAAGGAGTGTCAAAAAGAAGATCGGCATGGTCTTCCAGCACTTTAACCTGCTGAACTCAAAGACGGTCTACGCCAATGTCGCCATGCCCCTCATCCTCGATAATACGCCGAAAGCGAAAATCAGGGAACGTGTCACGGAACTGCTTGATTTTGTCGGCCTTGGTGATAAGGCTAAAATGTATCCGGATCAGCTGTCAGGCGGTCAGAAACAAAGGGTGGGGATTGCACGCGCCCTGGCAACACAGCCTTCGATACTCTTATGTGATGAAGCGACCTCGGCACTCGATCCGCAAACGACGGATTCTATACTCAATTTGCTCAGGAAAATCAATGAAGAATACAACATCACCATTCTGCTGATCACCCACGAGATGGCGGTAGTCAGAGAAATATGCAACAGGGTCGCTGTGATGGAAGACGGAAATGTAATTGAAGAAGGTACAGTCTTTGAAATCTTCTCAAACCCGCAGACCGCCACTGGTAAAAACTTCGTCAACACTGTGATGCATACAGAAATTCCAAAATACGTAACAGAGATGATTGAAAATGGCTCAGACAGCACTGATGTCTACCGGATCAACTTCGTCGATCATTCCGCCGGCAGACCGTTCCTGTCCCAGATTTCAAAGAAATTCGATCTGGATGTCAATGTCCTTTTCGGAAACATTACAGAACTGCAGGGAGTGCCGTTCGGCAACCTGATCGTGAGATTTCAGGGGGATGGAAGTGAAGTCACCAAAGCCCTCTCCTATCTGGAAGAGAACAAAATCGTCTATAACGAGGTGAATACTAATGCTGGTTAACCAGGAACAGATTTTAAGTGCAGTCATTGAAACGATCCAGATGGTCACAGTCTCCTTCCTGTTCTCCATACTGCTCGGACTCCCGCTCGGAATTGCACTATTTGTTACGAGAAAAGGTCAGATTCTTGAAAATAAAGCCCTTTTCGGCATTTTAAACGTCGTCATCAATACATTCAGATCCATACCGTTCATCATTCTGCTTGTGGCAATCATACCGTTCACGCGACTTGTCGTCGGTACTTCCATCGGGACGGCGGCGGCCATCGTTCCCATGATTGTATACGCCGGTCCGTATATCGCGAGGCTCGTTGAAAGCTCCCTGCTCGAAGTGGATGACGGTGTCCTTGAGGCGGCAGACGCAATGGGCGCAACACCGTCTCAGACGATTTACCGGTTTTTATTACCTGAAGCACTCAGCTCGCTCGTCGTGAACTTCACAATCGCCACCATAGGACTGATCGGGGCGTCTGCCATGGCCGGGACTGTCGGCGGCGGCGGTGTCGGCGATCTCGCCATCACTTATGGCTACCAGCGCTTCGATACGGTGACTATGGCCATTACAGTCATTATCCTCATCGTCATGGTGCAGGGGCTGCAATCACTCGGAAACTTCCTGTCGCGTGTTGTAGGAAGAAGATAAAAAAGGAGAAGATATTTATGAAGAAAACCATTTTACTCACATTCATTCTGGCACTGTCCGCAATTCTTGGAGCATGCGGAGGCGGCGGAGAAGAAACGGTCAAAGTCGGAATCAGCGGCACAGACACATCCACTTGGGATTTCGTCGCTGAAAAAGCAGCGGAAGAAGGCATCAACATTGAAATCATTTCATTCAATGACTACGTCCAGCCGAATACTGCACTTGCAGATGGTGAGCTCGACATCAACTCGTTCCAGACAGTCGCCTACTTTGACGAATTCATCGAAGCGCGTGATCTGGATCTCGCTCCGATTGCGACTACATACCTCGCACCAATGGGACTCTATTCCGATTCACTTGCAAACCCGGAAGACATTCCTGATAACGGGAAAATCGCATTGCCCAACGACGTGTCCAACCAGGGTCGTGCTCTGATGCTGCTGGAAGATGCCGGACTGCTCACACTTGTCGAAAACTATGACGGCCTCGGTTCAATTTCAGAAGCTGTTGTAGAAAACCCTAAAAACCTGGAGCTCGTTGAAACAGCACCTGCCCAGATTCCAAGGGCACTCGGTGATGTGGATGCCGGCATCATCAATAACGGCATCGCAAGAGATGCCGGATTCAATCCTGTGGAAGATTCAATCTATCATGAAGATGAAACAGCTACAGACTATGTCAACATCATTGCATCAAGAAGCGAAGATACAGATAACGAAACACTGCAGAGAGTTGCCGAACTCTTCCAGGAAGAGGATACGAAACAGTTCATCGAAGAAGAACATGAAGGCTCCCTCATCCCTGCATTCCTGCCGCTTGAAGAAATCGGCTGGTAATTTTAAAAACCTTCCGGATCACATCCGGAAGGTTTTTTCGTACTACTATTATGCACTTTTTGATTCGTATCTTCCGTAAACGAAATAATAAACAAGAAGACCGAGTGCGACCAGTATGACCATGGAGCTGTACAGACCACTGTAGCCGAGTGACGGTACGAGCACTCCGAGTATATAGGATCCCACTCCGAGTCCGAAATCCAGTGCGATGAAGTATGTCGATGTCGCAAGTCCCACATTTTTTACATCTGCAACTTTGATGCAGAGCGCCTGTGATATGGACTGGAAGTTCCCGTATCCGAAACCGATCAGCACACCGGAGAGCAGCAGCATGAATCCGGAACTCGTCTGTCCGAGCACCAGATAGCCGACAGCAAGTACGATCAGTGATGGATACATTACCACGTTCGCCCCTTTCTGGTCCATGATCCTGCCGGTTATCGGCCGAGTAATCAGAATGATGATTGCGTAGACCAGGAAGAAATAGGATGAAGCTGCCACAAGACCCTGCTCCTCTGCAAACAGGGCGATGAACGACAGCACTGTCGAATATGCCATGCAGATGAAGAGCACGACGATGCCGACGGGCATTGCCTTTTTATCGATCCATTCGAACTTCGGTTTCGGTTCTTTTGTCAGATCGACTGTCGTATTATCCGTCCTGACAAAGATGGTGAATACACTTGCAATCAGCACGAGTATGAATACGATCAGGAACAGCATCTGATAATCGATGAACCGCAGCAGGTAAAATGCCATGAATGGTCCCAATGCAGTCGCGATTACAAAGCTCAGGCTGAAATAGCTGATGCCCTCCCCTCTTCTGCTCTTCGGCAGGGCGAGGGCTGCAAGGGTTCCGACTGCGGTGGTGGCCACACCGTTTGATAGCCCGTTGAAGAATCTCACTATCAGGAGCAGTGTCAGATTGTCTGCGAAAAAGTATAATCCATATGTAATGACGAACATGACTGTCCCGATATACATGATCTTCTTGGCGCCGACCAGACTCAGCTGATGACCGGTCAGGATTCTGCCGATCAGAGAGCCCACGATGAAGATGCCTGCCACGAGCCCCGCAGTACTGGTGGATATTCCGAATTCTTCAACTGCGTATCCGCTGATTGTCACCATGAGCAGGAACATTGCGAGCATGATGAAGAAATTGAAGATGAATACTATGATGAAATCTTTTGTCCATAGACGTTCTTTTGCCATTCAACCATTCCTTAAACTAATAAAATATGCACTTTTCAATTATATCTGCATCATATCATATTGCACTTTATAACTCCCGATGTTTTTCACTCTGCAACTTCACATTTCACCGTCACCAAAATATCCAGTAGAAAGATGCGGCAAGGATTGAAATGACAAGAAAGGTAAAGCTTGAAAAAGCAGCCATAATATAATGGTCCTTCCTGCTCAAAACCCCTTCTTTGAATGCAAAATATAATGTCGGCGAATGGATCGGCAGAATATTCGTACCACCGATGATCATGATGACAATGAAAGCCAGGCTGAGGGCCGGGATTCCGGTCATGTCCGCATAAGATAGCATGACGGGGAATATTACGATGACAGCAGATGTCGGAACGATGAAAATCATGCGGAATAAGAACACGATGACAGTAACGATGACGATGTTCAGGGTCATCGCAGCATTTTCAGGGACCAGCCTGAGCAGCTGTTCTGCAATCATGCGTGCCGTGCCGTTCTGATCCAATATCACACCGATGGACAGCGAGGCGCCGATAAGCAGGAAGTTCTCCCAGTTGAATGCACGTATATCTTCATTGGTGATCAGTTCGATTTTCGGCAGGGCATATATGACTGTAAGAATCATGGGCGGCAGTAAAGTCGGTACTGTCCCGGAGTCCGTAAAGATCCATGTAGCTATCATCAGAGTAAATGTAGCAATGACAAACCAGAACATTTTCGTTGCCTTGTATTCATCGTGGTCTGTGACTTGTGTATTTTCATCCGGTGTGAAGTCCTTTGTGCTCTCTGACGGATATGAAAGTTTCAGATAAAACCATGAAAATACACTTGTAATAATCAATGCGCACCACAGCGGCGGCGCAATGATCAAAAACCAGCTGATCCAGCTGAGGTCCGCCACCCCGTAATCTTTCAGCAGCTGAGCTGCAAGCACAGGATAACCACCGCCGGTATAGACGATCATTGTGCTGTTCTGATTAACCAATCCTGTGACATACATTGCATATTTCCTGAATACACTCCCTTCTGAAAATTGAAAGGCATCATTCAGTCCGTTCACAAAAGGCAGCACCGTTTTCAGCCGTGCGAATGCCGAAGGCATCATTACGGGCAGCAGGGACATGAACAGCGGAAGTATCAGTGCAATCTTTTTAGGGGAGATGTTTTTTATTTTCAGGATTTTTGAAGTAATCACCTTGTCTGCATCTGTCTTGATGAGCACCTGGCTCAATACGGAAAGGATCAGTATGAAATAAAGGGCAGAAGAAAGAAACCCGGCCATCGCATCTTCGACCGAGTCTGTCAAATTCATAATGATGATCATTGCCAGTATCAATATACTTGCTGCACCGGTCGGCATTTTCGAAACCGTCCATAAATATATGGCCAGCAGCAGGAGCACCACGGTCCTTTGCTGTTCCGGATTGAAGTTCTGCAGTACCGTATCCGGGGCCACCACCGAAAAAAGAATGATGCCTGTGATGAACGCTGCGTGCATCGACCGGTTGGCGTATCTCCTTTTAAATGTCATACCCATCACCTGTCCCGAGTTGGATACGTGTCATTTCCCAGATGCCACTTCTTTTGTGATTACCCTTTTTCCGTCATTTGGAACCGCATAATAAAAGCAGGATGCCGATTGGTATCCCGCTTGTAAAAACTATCATCCTGTTTTATGGAACATTTTATTCTGAACGGCAAATTTATGCGCCGCTTTGGCAACCCCGCGTCCTTCTTTGATCGCCCACACAACCAGGCTCTGGCCGCGTCTTGCATCTCCTGCCGCAAACACTTTTTTTCTGTTTGTCTTATAGTTCTCTTCATCCGCGGCTATCTTGTTCTGTTCCATATGGAGGTTGAACGCTTTCGGCAGTTCGCTCTCCACACCTTCAAATCCGATGGACAGCAGTATCAGATCAGCCTTGAAATATCTTTCCTGATCTTCGAGTGTCATGCCGGAAAGGGAATGCTGGCCAAGAACTTGTGTATTGACCCCTTTTAAATCACCAATGATGTCCACATCGTATGCCATCGTCTGCACGCCGTAGGCCCTCGGCTCGAGGCCGAACTTCTCCTGGTACTCTGCATGGGCATAGTCCAGTTTGAATGTCTGCTTACTGAGCGGCCATGACGGATTCCCTTCTATTTCGTCAGGGAGACGATCATATTTATTGAATTGGAATACCGATTTGCAGTCTTCACGGAGAGCCATGGCAACACAGTCTGCACCAGTATCTCCACCCCCGATGACGATGACATGTTTACCTTCTGCCGTGATCGAAGGTTCCTCGATTTCATCAAACTGATATTTCGTCTGCTCCGTCAGATAATCCATCGCAAACTGGATATCACGGCTCTGGCGCCCTTCAAGCTTCAGATCCCTCTGTTTTCTCGCACCGACTGCGATGATGATGGCGTCATACTGTGCGTCAAGCGTGTCGTAAGTGACATCTTTGCCCACATTCACATCACAGATGAAATTAATGCCCGCTTCTTCCATGACCTCTATACGTCTTTCAACAACCGCCTTATCGAGTTTCATATTCGGGATACCGTATCTCAAAAGGCCACCCGGTTTGACGTCGCGTTCATAGACATCCACATCATGTCCCCATGAATTCATCTCATCCGCAGCAGTGAGCCCGGCAGGTCCGCTGCCGATGATCGCGATACGTGTACCCAGACGATGCTTCGGTCTCCTCGGTTTTACCCAGCCCTGCATGTACGCCTCATCAATGATTGTACGCTCTATGCCTTTGATTGCCACAGGTTCGCTGTTGATGGACAGCACACATGAAGATTCACACGGCGCCGGGCAGACACTGCCCGTAAATTCCGGAAAGTTATTCGTTTCTGAAAGACGTTGGTAGGCTTCCCTGAAGTCCCCCTCGTGGACCAGGTCATTCCATTCAGGGATATAATTTCCGATCGGACAGCCGACAGTCTCTTTGCCGACACTTGTGCCGGTCTGGCAGAACGGAGTACCGCAATCCATGCACCGCGCGCCCTGCTCACTCGCATCATCATTGCAGAAGCGGTGCTGAAAGGCATCATAGTTTCCGATCCTTTGTTTCAAGTCTTCCTCTCCCTGTTTCTTTCTTTCATACTTTAAAAACCCTTTGAATTCACCCATATGGCAGTGCTCCTTTCTAATAGATATTCATCTTTTCAAGTTCATCGTCTTCTATCGTCACTTCATTATTGAATGCATTCAGTTCCGCTTCTTTTCTCGATTGTTTCGTACCAAGGCCAAAACGGATCTTCTGCTGCATTTTCCTGTATTCCGCCGGAATCACTTTAATGATCTCCAGTTCCCCTGCCTCGATTTTATCCAAGGCCGTACGTGCTTTATCACTGTCGGTGAAATATGACTGACCGTACAGCAGATGCTTCACTTTCTCAAGTTCTTCATCATCTGTAACATGTCCGACCTCGATCATTTCACCATTCATATTCACTTTGTTTTCCGCAATGGATTTCCCATTGATGATGTAGGCGATTCCGCCGCTCATCCCTGCAGCAAAGTTTTTACCGATATCCCCTAAAATGACGACTCTCCCACCAGTCATGTACTCAAGTCCGTGGTCTCCGATTCCTTCGACCACGACTTCAGCACCACTGTTCCTTACACAGAAACGCTCCCCTGCCATGCCGTTGATGAACACCTGGCCGCAGATAGCACCGTACAGGCACACGTTACCGGCAATGATTTCATGGCTGCGGTTCACGTTCGGCGCCTGGACGATGATTCTGCCGCCGGAGATCCCTTTGCCAATATAGTCATTCAGATCACCTGTGTGATGCAGCGTCAGCCCCTGTGGTATGAAGGCACCGTAACTCTGTCCGCCATGGCCGAACGTATTCACTTTATAATGATCATGGTCCAGCGTATCCATGCCATGCGTATTGGTAATCAGACTCCCCAGTCTTGTCCCGATGTTCCTGTTCCTGTTTTTGACATGATAGGCAGATTCGTGGCTTTCTCCCAATTCCACCTGTTCTTTGAAATCAGGCAGCATTGTCAGATCATCCAGTGACCATTCGAATGGATGCTCCTGTCCCTTTGTTTTTCTTCTATCCCCTTCGATTCGTGTCAGAAGTGGTGCCAGATCGAGTTCACTCATCTGATGCTGCGCTGTTTTGGCAGTATCAACTTCAAGGTGTTCAACGGCACCCACGAGTTCATCCATGGATTTGAGTCCGAGTTCAGCAAGGATTTCCCTTATGTCCTCTGCAATGAAATGCATGAAGTTCACGACATGTTCCGCTTTACCTGTGAACAACTTTCTAAGGTCACCGTTCTGTGTGGCGATTCCGACCGGACATGTATCTTTATGACACACTCGCATCATGATGCATCCGAGTACGACGAGCGGTGCCGTTGCAAATGCGAATTCCTCTGCACCCAATGCACAGGCAATCGCAACATCACGTCCGGTCATCAGCTTACCGTCTGTTTCAAGTGTCACTCTGGATCTCAATCCGTTAAGCTGCAGCGTCTGATGCGCTTCGGTCAGACCGAGTTCCCACGGCAGTCCCGCATGCTGGATGCTCGTGATTGGTGAAGCACCTGTGCCGCCGTCGAATCCGCTGATGACGATCTTGTCGGCATACGCTTTCGCTACACCTGCCGCGATGGTACCTACGCCGTCTTTTGCAACGAGCTTTACCGAGATGTCCGCTTCTTTATTCGCGTTCTTCAGATCATGGATGAGCTGTGCCAGATCTTCGATACTGTAAATATCATGATGCGGCGGCGGTGAAATCAGCCCGACACCCGGTGTGGAATTTCTGATTTCCGCCACCCACGGATATACTTTCTGACCCGGCAGTTGTCCACCTTCACCCGGTTTCGCCCCCTGGGCCACTTTGATCTGAATTTCCTTCGCACTGTTCAAATACTGGCTGTTCACTCCAAAACGGCCGGAGGCCACCTGTTTGATCGCACTGTTGTGATTTCTGCCGTCCGCCTTCACTTCAAAGCGTTCAGGATTTTCCCCGCCTTCACCGCTGTTGCTCCTCCCGCCGATCATGTTCATCGCCTCGGCAAGTGTCTCATGCGCTTCCTGCGACAGTGAACCATAGCTCATCGCCCCTGTTTTGAAGCGTTTGACTATGGATTCTTTACTTTCCACCCGGCTCAGCGGAATCGATTTTCCCGCTTTGAATTTCAACAGATGCCTGATGCTTGAATGGTGGCTTTCATGCATGTATTCTCTGTATTCCTTGTACGCTTCCCCGTCATTCGTACGGCAGGCCTGCTGAAGCAGACGGATGGATTCCGGATTGATTACGTGATGATCCCCCTGCTGCCTCCATTGGAACTTGCTGCCCGGCTCCAGATATTCAAGCCTTACATCCTGCATTTTTCTATTGTTAAGATCGATATCTTCAATGGACTGTCCGCCGATCTTGGACGTGGCATTGCCGAAGTATTTCTCCATGACCGATTTGCCGAGCCCGACCGCTTCGAAAACCTGTGCACCATGGTAACTCTGGACTGTGGCGATGCCCATTTTCGCCATCACTTTGATGAGCCCTTCGGTCAGGGCCTTGTTGTAGTCAGTGACAACAGTCGCGTCCCCTTCAGACACCGCAACCATCGTTTCCTGCGCAATGTAGGGCAATACTGCATTCGCACCAAAGCCGATCAGTGTGGCAACATGGTGCACTTCCCTCACTTCAGCCGTCTTGGTTACGATGCTGGTCATCGTTCTGCATTCATTTTCAATCAATGCCTGATGCACTGCACTCGTTACGAGCAGCGAGGGCATGACATACACCGAGTCATCTTCCAGGACTTTTTCGTCAGTGAGTACGATAACACCGTTTTTCTCCGCTTTCTTCACCGCTTCATCGGTCACCCGGATGAGTGCATCCTTCAGTGAACCTGTATAGGTAATATCTATTTCGGAGATGCCCAGTTTCATGATATCTTCGCGTTCCAGAGTACGCTGATCTATGACCGGGCGTTCCAACTGCACTCTGTTCACAGCTGTTATATCCGGCTTGATCAGATGACCTTCGCCACCGAGATAGGTGATTTCACTCGTGACAATCTTTTCTCTGTATGAATCGAGCGGCGGGTTCGTTACCTGAGCGAAATGCTGCTTGAAATAGTCAAAGAGCAGTTTCGGACGGTCGGACAGGAACGCAAGCGGCTGATCGAAGCCCATCGCCCCGATCGGGTCTTTCACCTGTGAAGTCAATGGCTGCATGTATTTCTTGATATCTTCCTTCGTATAGCCGAAACGGACAAGCACTGCGTGCAGCGTATCCCTGTCAATCTGATTTCGTTTGAAAGCCGGGGTATCGACATATTCACTGCGCTTTTGATCCATCCATTCGCTGTATGGTCTGCTGGTGGCGATGCGATGTTTCAATTCATCATTTTCGATGATGCTCGATGTGTCGAAATCGACGAGCAGCAATTTACCCGGACTCAGCTGACCTTTGTACATGACTTCATTCTCTTCTATATCTATAACCCCGACTTCAGAAGAATAGATGATCTCATTATCATTTGTGACATAATAGCGCCCCGGTCGGAGCCCGTTCCTGTCCGTCAATGCACCCAGCTTATGGTTGTCACAGAAACTGATCATCGTCGGCCCGTCCCACGGTTCCATCAGATAGCTGTAAAATTCATAAAAATCCTTGATGGCCGTATTGTCGTATGATTGATATTTCCACGGTTCAGGAATCATGATCATCGCCGCCTGCTCCGGCGTCATTACGAGACTCATGAATTCCATTACGTTATCAACCATTGCAGAGTCGCTGCCATCCTCATCGATGATACTCGCGATCTTCCCGCCCTTTTCACCGAAAGTATCCAACAGCCACTGCTTCGTTCGCGCCTTCATCCAATTGGCGTTGCCTTTGATCGTATTGATTTCGCCGTTGTGCATCAGCAGCCTGTTCGGATGCGCCCTTGCCCAGCTCGGGAAAGTGTTTGTGCTGAACCTCGAATGGACCGAACCGAATTTCGTGACATATCGTTCGTCTTTCAAATCCACATAGAACATCTTGATCTGGCCGGCACGTAGCCATCCTTTATAGACAATCGTCTCACTGGAAAATGAAGCAGCATAATGCCCGACATTCTCCGTTTCAAGATTCTGCTCGATCATTTTCCTCATATAATAAAGATCAAGCGGCGCACTTACATCCGTAATCACCTGGATGAACTGCGGCATCGTTTCCTGTACATGGGAGGCGATCGCATCCACATTGACAGGTACGTCACGGAACGCAATCAATTTCTGATTTTCTTCATCTATTGTTTCTTCAACGATCCTTTTAAATAATTCGAGAGAGGCTTCTGCATCAATCAAGTACATACCGACGGAATACTGACCGAAATCAGGCAGATCCGGATACTCGGCTTTTAAAAGGTCATGGGGGATTTCCGTCATGATTCCGGCTCCGTCGCCCGTCACTCCATCAGAACCTATGCCACCGCGGTGGTCCAGCCTCTCCAGCATTTCCAGAGATTTTACCACAATATCATGGGAACGTTTATTATCCATATTTGCATAGAAACCAATACCGCATGCATCATGTTCATTTTTAGAGTCATAAAGACCTTTTTGCTTTATTGATTGATATAAACTCATTTCGAGTCACCTCTTTTTCAGAATATTTATGTAAGTCTATATTATCCACATATCATTCGATATAATCAATATATCAATGATATAATATTGATATCAGAATTAGATTGGTCGTGATTTGATGGAAATCAAACAGCTGAAATACTTTGTAGAAACCGCCAGCCAGGAGCATATGACAGAGGCCGCGATGGCTTTGAACGTTGCACAATCCGCTTTATCAAGACAGATTGGCCTGCTGGAGAGTGAGCTGCAAATAGAACTGTTCAGAAGAGAAGGCAGGAATATCAAACTGACTGCAGCCGGGAAATCTTTTTATGAGGATGCCGTGCAGATATTAGAGTCTGTAGATCAGTCAATACAGAAAATCACCAATGTGAAGGACTTGAAGAAACACACTTTCAATATCCATATCACCCGTTCGGATATGACCACCAAAGTGCTCCAGTCTTTCAACCACTTCATAAAACAGGATGCGTCCATTGAATTCAGCATCCATTCCGAAAAGGAACACACACTCGGTAAAAAATTGCTGGACGAATCCCTGGATCTCGTGATTTCGCCCGGGAAACTGGATGACATACAGTTGAAAAATGCTTTATTGTTCGAACAGAACTATTATTATGTATTCCGCCAGAACAACCGGGTCAATCTTCCCGTACAGGCCTCCCTCAGTGAACTCGAAGATCTGCCGCTTGCCACATTCGATCCTGTCATCGAGATGACCCGGCTGTTCAGGAACAGTAAAATATATAATTATAAAGATCTATCCATCATACAGCATCTGCTCATCCATCACGGTTACGTCGCAATCGTTACAAACGATGAGGCCAAACAGCTGACATATAATTATCCCAACTTCACCGTCCACAGCCTGAAGCATCTGAATATAAAACACCCGATGTACGTCAGTATGCTGAAAAATAATGACAAACCGTTTGTCGAAAGATGGTTCAGTCAATTGAGACAGGAATTCATGCCTATGTACCAGCCTTATTCAGACTGATCCATCAATTTACATGATGATTAGGCATTTTCTGAAAGGGTAATTAAAAAACAGGTTGAATCTACAGGAGGGATTTTGTTGGATAAAGAGAATTTCAAAGATGAACTCAGAAAAATCCTGGATGGTAATAATATCGGTACAATGGCGACCGTCCGCAATGACAAACCGATGAGCCGGTACATGTATTTTTATAATGACGGACTCACACTTTATACCTATACGCGGAAAGGGACATATAAAGTGGAAGATATCGAAAAGAATCCGCATACCCATATACTGCTCGGTTACGAAGAACGTGACGGAATGGGTGAGCGTTATGTAGAGATAGAAGGCAAAGCAAGTCTGCCTGAAAATGTCACACCCGATATCGATGAAGTATTGGCCAAAGCCGGGCAGCTCTACAAAAAACTCAAGGGTGAAGATGACATGCAGGCCATCCGCATCGACATTGACGAAGCCAGGATCATGAACGATGGCGGAAACGCACCGGCACCTGTCGAACTGTAGAAGCGGGAAAAATAAAAATGCATTTCACAATGGGGATCAGTCCCCGGTTGTGAAATGCATTTTATTATATAATGCCCTGGATTCTGAGTATCACTTCAGCGATGAGCGCTGAGCCGAGAAATGTTCCAATGAATACCAGAATCGCAACGACAATCGCTCTCCATCCCATTTTTGTGAAGTCGGTCCAGTTTCTTCCGATCGATATGCCTGCATAGGCAAGAATTGGTGTGGTAATGGCGAGAAGCTCAATCTGACTGGTCCATTCGACTATAACACCCGAACCCGGAAACCATGGTACGGATACAATGATACCGATCAGGGCGATATACCCGACTGCAGGGATATTCACAGGTATATATTCCTCCATGATCATGCCAAGCAGGGCAATTGCGATTAGAATGAGCATGCCCGGTACGGCTGCAGGAGAATATATCTGATAACCGATCATATTACCGACCAGAGTGATGCCGCCGAATATCAGCAATATGATTGTCCATTCAATAATTTTTTTCATGACTACGTCTCCTTATTTTTCATTCCCTGTCATCACAGCGTATATTTTATTTGCGAGCGGCAATCCTATAAACATGCTGACGTAGAGGCCTGTTGCCAATGACAGCAGGTTGCTTGCTCCAGCGAGTGCAACGATCTGTTCCTCCATTTCAGGATAGGCAGCAACTAAAGTACCGCTTCCCGCAGCCATCATGCTGCCGCTGCCGACACCCGAGGCCAGAGCAAATGACAGCGGATGCAACGGTGTCGCAGTCGCCAGAATTCCTGCAATCAGCCCGAGAAAAACTGCACCGAATACAGTACCGAATATATACATCGTCATTACACCCCGTCCTTCAGGCGAATCAAAACCGTAACGGTCGACAATCAGACCGACATTGGGCTCTCTGCCTATGGAATGGGTCATGCCCACACTCTCCCTCTTCATCCCGAGCCATATGGCTACAGGCAGGGCGATAAGAATCGTCCCGAGATTCCCCAACTCCTGCAGCAGAAGTGCAGGACCGACAGCCAGGAGATCCTGTATCTGCGGCCCGATGACAACACCGATCTTGGCAATCAGGACACCCACTCCTATCACAATCAACGGCTCAGAATTTATCGACCGCTTTTCCGAAACCAAAGGCGTAAAATATAAACCAAGGCCGATAAACAATGCGTAAAGCATAGGCAGCAGCAGTATCGCACCCGGCCCGATGTTGATCGATATCTGACCGATATATTCCGTTATCAGTACAGTCATGAGAACAATAGCATGAAGACGCCAATCCTTGATGATGCTCAGCAACTTTTCTTTTCCATCCATTTTCCTTCCTCCTCTTCTCAACTATTATAGCTGAATATTTTTTGAATAATTGAACGATTACAAATAAATAATTGTAATTTTATCTCTATGTTCATTTTAATTATGAAAAAAGGCATCCGGGATATATGCGGATGCCTTCACCTATTCTATTTCTGCAGTCTCGAAAGTATTTGTTGCACCACTTCATCCATCGTATGGCAGCCGCCGACGTCAGGAGTCAGGAAGCCATCTGCCGTCACGCTTTCCATCGTATCAAGCAACAGGCTGCCCATCTCCTCCTCCCCGTGGTGATCGAGCAGCATTTTTGCTGTCCAAAGCTGTCCGATGGGGTTGGCAATGCCTTTCCCCACAATATCCGGTGCCGATCCATGGACCGGTTCGAACATGGATGGATGTTTGCCATTCAAATTCAAATTCGCCGACGGCGCTATGCCGATACTTCCCATGATCGCCGCCCCCACATCTGTTAATATATCTCCGAATAAATTGCTCGCCACCACAACATCATAACGTTCCGGATGAGTGACAAAAGACGCAGCCAATGCATCTATGTGCGTGGATGTTGTTTCTATCCTTTGATGTCCAGCCGCCGTTTCCCTGAAAACCTCATCCCAAAACGGCATGGAATGGAAGATACCATTGGATTTTGTCGCACTGGTTACATGTCCGCTCCTGGATTTTGCCAATTCAAAAGCATGTTCCATCGCCTGTTTTGTGGCACGTTTTGAGAATACATTGTTTTGAATGGCGATTTCATCATCGCCCTGAAACATGCGGCCGCCGACAGAACTGTATTCCCCCTCGCTGTTTTCACGCACTACCATGATATCGAAATCTTCAGGGTTCGCAAGCGGGGACTTTATGCCGCCGAACACTTTCGCCGGTCTGACGTTTATCTCTAGCTGAAATTCCCTCCTGATTTTGAGGAGCAGTCCCCAAAGGGATATATGATCCGGCACTTTGGAAGCGTCTCCTACAGCCCCGAGGAACACACTATCCGACTGGCCGAGTCTTTCCATACCGTCTTCCGCCATCATGTCTCCATGCTTTAAATAGTAGTCGCAGCCATAATCAAAATGCTCATACTCAAATTTCAGACCGCCATGGAGGCCCGCAATCCTATCCAGTACTTTCAAAGATGCCGGTACAACTTCCCTGCCGATTCCGTCTCCGGGTATCACCGCAAGCTTTATCTTTTTCATATGTATCCTCCCATATCATTATATTCTAAGGCCAAAAACCGATCCATCTCCAATAAGTATACGCCACTAAAACCATAATAACTATGCTGGCCAATGTTGCCAATATTCCCGGCCAAAGAAAATCTTTCTGAGTCACCCGGCCAGTGCTGTGGGCGACGACGTTCGGCATCGTTTCCACCACCAGCAGAAAGCCGAGAAGGAGAGAAACCGCAGAAGTGACGGACATGACGACAGGATCCAGACCAGCCTGGACGGAAAGGCTGATGAGTACCGGCAGCATTGTAATCACTGCAGTCGAGACATTCGTCACGCCAAGGTGATAGACTTGCGACAGAATGATTACAATCGGAATCGCCAGCCACGGATTACTGAACACATCAATGACACCCTGCGGCGATACCAGTGTTTCAAGCAGATCGATCGCCCCTGATTCTATCAATGAATACCCCAGGGATAACGTCGCACCCAAAAGAAGTATCATACCGAAATTCACATCCAGAAGCTTCCTCCATTCAATGAAACCCGTTCCAGGCAGTGCCATCAATATAACTGCAAGCAATGCTGCAAACGTCGGATGATAGCCGTGCAGAGATTCCGTAAACCAGAGGATGATAGTAAAGCCAAGTATTGCCATGCACTTCTTTTCATCCAGTGTGAGCTTTCCAAGTTCATTATTTTTATTCTTCATTTCTTTATGGAGATTCTCGAATGTTTCCACCTCGGGCGGATAACACTTCCACACGATGTACATGACGACAATGACAAGCAGAATCCATATCGGCGCCGTATATATGAACCACTGCAGATAGGAGATGGACACATCCGCATAGAGTCTCAAGATCTCGACAGCCAGAATATTTCCGATCGCAGCTGTCAGTACCGCCACACCACTAATATTGCCGCCGAAAGCAGATCCGATATACATCAGTTTGCTGAAGTTCGAATTCTTACTGACTCCGGTTTCTTCTATTATATTTGAAACGATCGGCATCATCAGAGTCGCACGGACCGCTGTTGCCGGTATGAAAAACGCCTGAATCTGCATAAGGATGGTAAAGCCGATATAGATGCCCTTTGTCGACTTCCCCATGACAGCTAAGAGGGAATACGTCATCCGTTTGATAAGAAGTGTATGATTCACGCCAATCGCCATCATCATTCCTCCGATGATCAGGAAAATCGCCGGAGAAGCGAAACCGCTGAAAACAGTTTCCATACCGACTGGTTTCAAAAGAAGGAGCAGCATGAGGACAAATACAGACGTCAGACCAATAGGAATTGGAGCGAACGCCCATAATATCAAAGCATATAACATAATAGAGATCGTGCTTCTCGCTGACCAGTCAATGGATTCGGGCAATAGAAAGAGGACTGCCAGGAAGAGGACAGTAGCAGAAATCAAAGTAATCCATCTCTTTACTTGATGACGCGCTTTATATTCAGCCACTGAAACTCATCCTTTCTTGCAGTTTCCAGAATATTTAATCATTATATCCATTATGCGCTTACTCCTGCTTTAGAGACAAGTGATTTTGCCATCTTCTCGTCAAACTGCATTTGCATTATAAAAAGACACTGGATGCTTTTTAAAAGCATCAGTGTCTTTTTATAGGTTGGGGGGCTGAGCAGTAATTATGTGCGGATTCTTTCACGAAAATTATAATCGTCCGAAAATCTATTCTAAATCTAGCTCCCTGGAAGTCGCTTCACGGATTTCTTTCAACAGCACGCTGTCTTCTATTAGAGATTCTCCGTATGAAGGTATCATTTCTTTTATTTTAGGCTCCCATTTCTCTTTATAATGTGGGAAGTTCTTTTCAATGACTTCCAGCGCAACAGATACAGATGTAGAAGCACCTGGAGATTCTCCCAATAAAGCCATGACTGAATTATCTGCGGAATTGACGGCTTCTGTTCCAAACTGGATGAATCCTTTTCCGTATTCTTCTGTGTCTTTGATCACCTGCACACGTTTCCCGGCTACGTGCAGATCCCAATCTTCATCTTTGGCGTCAGGAACGAATTTTCGCAGCTCCTTCATGCGGTTCTCTTTGTCCATCATCACCTGCTGTATGGAGTATTTGACCAGCGGCATGTTCTTGATGCCGGCATAGAGCATAGTGAATACATTGCTCGGATTGATGGATTTGATAAGGTCCATATTGGAACCGTTTTTCAGGAATTTGGGACCTATTGCCGCAAACGGACCGAATAATAAACTCTTCTCTCCCTGGATATAGCGTCTGTCCAGGTGCGGCACGGTCATAGGCGGTGTGTTTGGCGGCTCTTTCCCGTAAACTTTGGCCCCATGCTGGTTAACCACTTCCGGATTGTTGCAGACTAGGAATGCGCCGCTTATCGGGAAGCCGCCAAGATGCTTGCTTTCGGGAATACCTGTCTTCTGCAGCATCGGGATTGCATTGCCGCCGGCACCGATGAAGATATAATCCGCTACATGATATTCAATCCTTTCATCTTCAGTACTCCGGACCTTGACCTCCCATTTATGATCTCTTCTTCTTTTGAAATCTAGCACTTCATGATTGTAATGGACTTCTGCGTTATCATGTTCACTGATGTTTTTTGCAAGTTTCCGGGTGAGTTCTCCGAAATTGACATCAGTGCCCTCGTCTATTTTACTCGCAGCAACAGGTTCATCCGGTGTACGTCCTGCCATCATCAAAGGTATCCACTTTTCCAGTTCATCGGGATCTTCTGTATATTCCATTCCCGCAAACATCGGCAATGGAGATAGTGCTTCAAACCGCTTCTTCAGGAAATTCACATTATCAGCACCCTGTACAAAACTTATATGGGGCAGCGGGTGAATGAATTCCTGCGGATTTTGTATTTCTTTATTTTTGACTAAATAGGACCAGAACTGCTTGGAAACCTCAAATTGTTCATTTATTTCCTTGGCTTTTTCAATATCGATAGATCCATCTTTTTGCTCCACTGTATAATTCAGCTCGCATAACGCAGCATGGCCTGTTCCGGCGTTATTCCTTTCGTTTGAGCTTTCTATCGCCGGTTTATCCAGTCTTTCAAACAGTTTAATATTCCAATCGGGCTCTATATTTTTTAATAGAGAACCGAAAGTAGTACTCAAAATGCCAGCACCGATCAGAATGACATCTTTTGATTTAGTGTTGTCCATTTTAGGGCCGCCTTTCTTATTAAAATCAAGATTTTATTTATTCAAAATAGATATATTATATAGTTAAGATTCATGTGCGCCTGTTATCTTTCCACATTTTTTTCTGTACGTCTATAAGAACGTAAAATCATTATCAGAATCAATGCCAGAATAGCGACGACAAGGATGAAACCGATATTGAATCCGATGCCGTTCACCCATGCAAAGCCGATGGCTCCTGCAAATACGATGTAAAATGCTGTTGGTATAAGAAGTCTCGTAATGATTGTACCCTCTTTGCCGACCATTCCTACAGCGGCACTTGCAGCGACAACATTATGCACGCATATCATATTGCCTGCGGCGCCGCCGACTGCCTGGAGCGCCACGATCACGAGCGGATTCATATTGATCTGTTCGGCGACACCGAACTGGAACAGTCCAAACATCATGTTACTTACTGTATTACTTCCTGCCGCAAAGGCGCCCATCGCACCGATCGTCGGTGATATCAGTGGCCAGCTGTCCCCGAACAGCACTGCCGCACCATTCGCCAGTACGAGCGGCATCGACTCATAGCCTGCACCGTTTATGCCTGAATTGATGAACACCTGTACGAGCGGCACGGAGACGATCAGCGCCGCCATCGCAGAGAGTATCGTCTTCCAGGATGCACTGAATGCATCTCCCATGCCTTTCATATCGAGTTTGTGTATCCACCCTGTGGTCACCGCCACAACTATGAATACAACTCCCGGAATCATGAGTGGTGTCAGGCTGTGTTCTATTCCTGTACCAAGAATATCATCAAATGAAATCGTCCAGGACGACATAAGTGCGTTCAGACCCAGAGCTTCGATACGGGTAATCACCAGAAGCACCGCAACAAGTACGTACGGAAGCCATGCTTTGAACATAGTGATCTCTTTCGGCGCCCTGGCTTCTGAAAACATTTCGCTGATCCATGAAGGGTGCCATTTGGAACGCGGTTCAAATTCGAAAGTCTCTTTCGGGGTAAGGAATCCTTTTCTAGCCAGTGGGATGACGATTGCCAGTCCGACCAGTCCGCCGATGATGGACGGGAATTCCGGCCCCAGGAAGTTCGCAGTAAGAGTATATGGAATAACAAAGGCAAGACCTGCGAATATCGCGAACGGCCACACTTTGAGCCCTTCCAGGAAACTGCGGTTTTTGCCAAAGAACTTTGTCAGCATGGCCGACATGAATAATGGTATGAACAGACCGACCATCGCGTGGAATATGGACACCTGCCCGCCGATGTTGAATACGAACGTCGACAGCTCCATGCCTTCAGCATCGAGAAATGAATTGACGACCGGTTTATTCTCGAGACTCGTATTCACCCCGACCAGAATAGGTGTGCCGACCGCACCGTAGGAAACAGGCGTCGACTGCAGCATCAGGGCAATCATGACTGCGGCAAGTGCCGGGAATCCAAGAGCGATCAGCAATGGTCCCACGACCGTTGCCGGTGCCCCCCAGCCCGCAGCACCTTCAAGAAATGTGCCGAACAGCCATGCAACAATGATTGCCTGTACGCGCCTGTCGGGAGAAATGCTGGTGAACGAAGCACGGATAGTATCCACTGCTCCGCTTTCCTTCAATACATTGAGCAGCAGGACCGCCCCGAATACGATGACACCGACCTCCAGCGCTGTCAGCACACCTTTGAAGGAAGCGGCCGTAATATCAACCACTCCCATCTGCCAGCCGAAAAATGCGATCAGAATGGTGATGATGAAACTGTAGAACATCCCCTTTTTAGCCGACCATCTGAGAATGACCAGGAAGAAGAAAATAGCAAGAATCGGTAAAAGACTTAAAAATATCAGCATAATGCTGCCCCCTTGATCCAAAAATACCTTGATTGTCATATAGTCATCTGATGACTCAATGTCATGCACCCATTCTATGTAATCGCTTTCTGAATGTCAAATGTTTTTTCAAAATAAAAAGAAACCTCTATGATGAGATTTCTCAATAATGCGTCAGCAGCACGTCTTCTACGCCTTTTAGATGGTTGAACATATTTTTTTCTGCAGCCGCTTCGTCCTTGTTTTTTATAGCTTCGAAAATGAGCTTGTGCTCATCATATATTTTCTGTATTGATTTCTCCGCCTCATATAACCAGATTCTTCTCGTTTCCTTCATGGTCCGAATCATAGTTTCTGAAACATCATCCAGCAGATTGGCGAGCAATGGATTTCCCGTCGCTTCGGCAATCGCCATATGGAAATCATAGTCCGCCTGCTCTCCGAGCTCATTATTCTCGACTGCAGTCCACATTTTCTCAAGAGCATTTTTCATTTTTTCGAGATGAAGCTTCTCCGCTTTTCCGCATGCAGATCTGGCACAGCCCACCTCTATTATTTTTCTGAGATCCAGAAGGTTTGCGATATCCGCCTTTGTAATGATCTCGAAGTTTTGTTCAAAGCCCAGGGGCATCTGTTCATTAATGTAAGATCCCTGCCCGTGCTTCACCTGGATGACATCCAGCACTTTGAGACTATTCAATGCCTCGCGTATGGATGCCTGGGACACCTGATACGATTCTGCCATCTTCGCAATCGCCGGCAGCTTGTCACCGGGCTTCAGTTTTCCGGATTTGATGTCCGAAAGAATGATATCTGCAATTTCTTCATATAATTTTTTTCTTACAATACTCACTTCAACCACATCCGATAGTGTTATTCTCGTTTCAATGATAGCACATATATTTCTGTCTTAAACTATGTTGAATACAAAAATCATATATTAAAAACAGGGTTTTGTCTTCTCTGAAATGCCATATATACATTTGTAACACAAATGAAATCAAAATTATCTGAAAATACATTGATTTTTCTCCGGAAAATTGTTAAGATATAAACAATTTTTAATTAAAGGAGGCATTCGGATGTTAACACTGATTTTCGCAATCATACTGCTTATTGCAGGCTATATGGTTTACGGGAAAATTATTGAAAAGATTTTTGTTATCGATGATAACAACGAAACACCAGCTTATAAAAGCGGAGATGGTGTTGATTACATTCCAATGCATCCGATAAAGGGCTGGTTGATCCAGCTGCTTAACATCGCAGGGCTCGGCCCGGTTTTTGGCGCGGTGGCGGGTGCATTGTATGGACCTGTCGCACTGATTTGGATTGTTTTTGGCTGCATCTTTGCCGGTGCAGTACATGATTACTTCTCAGGGATGCTGAGTATGCGCAATAACGGTGCACAATTCCCTGCACTCGTAGAGAAGTACCTTGGAAAAAGTGTCAAAGTCTTCGTCTATGTCGTTTCTTTGGTACTCATGATTCTGGTCGCTGCAGCATTCACTGCGGGGCCGGCGGAACTGATTTCACTCAAAACAGGCGGGGCGATACCTTTCGCTGTTGCTCTTGTCGTCATATTTGGATACTTTGTTCTCTCGGCAATACTGCCGATCAATAAAATCATCGGAAAAATATATCCTGTATTTGGCGCTGTCTTAATTGTCATGGCAGTTGCAGTATTCGGGGGTCTGCTCTTCTCGGGCGCCAAGGTGCCCAATCTGACTTTATCCACCGCACACCCTGAAGGACTTCCAGTCTGGCCGCTGCTCATGATAACCATTTCATGCGGTGCCATTTCCGGCTTCCATTCAACTCAAAGTCCGATCATCGCAAGAACTGTCAGAAAGGAATCTGAAGGCCGCAAGGTTTTCTTCGGAGCCATGATTGCCGAAGGTGTCCTCGCACTGGTATGGGCGACAGCCGGCATGACTTTCTTCGGCGGTACTGAAGGATTGGCTGCTGCCTTGGCCAACGGTGGCCCGGCAGGAGTCGTCGATGCCATCTCTATTGGCTATCTCGGTGCAGCAGGCGCACTGCTCGCCTTCCTGGGCGCAGTCATCCTGCCAATCACTACAGGCGATACCGCACTCCGTTCATCCAGAATGATTTTAACTGAAGCCGTCGGAAATTATGTTAAGGTAGGAGCAAGACCCAAACTGTTCATCATGACAGCATGTGTAGCAGTTCCTGCATTCCTGCTTGCAACAATTGATTATATGTTCCTGTGGAGATATTTAGGTTTCTCCAACCAGACAGTTGCCGCAACAATGCTGTGGGTAGCGACAGCTTATCTGATAAAAGAGAGAAAACCGCACTTCATTGCAGGTATTCCTGCACTCTTCATGACAAGTGCTGTCGGAACATATTTTTTCTATGCTCCCGAAACAATGAATTTGAATTATGAAATCTCTCTTACCCTTGGTATGATACCTGTTGTTATCACTGCAGCACTTTATATAAGAGCCGTCGTCAAACAGAAATCAAGGAGTCTGGAAGAAAACACACAATTAGGTTAATAACCAAGGAGGAATCGTTATGTCACAAACACTACAAATCGAAAAAGCCAATGAATTGAAAAATAAACCCGATGTTTCCACTGTCCAGTTTGGAACTGTATTTACCGATTATATGTTTACAAATAAATATACACCGGAATATGGCTGGTCTGAGCCTTCCATCATTCCCTACCAAAACCTTCAGTTGTCACCGAGCTGCCAGGCCATCCATTACGGGCAGTCCGTTTTTGAAGGATTGAAAGCCTACAGGCAGGGAGATGATATCCTTTTATTCCGCCCCGATGAAAACTTCAAGCGGATGAACCAGTCACTTTCCCGTCTATCCATGCCGGAAATCAACGAAGAAAACGCATTGAATGCATTGTATGAACTGCTTAAAGTGGAGCGTGACTGGGTGCCGGACGGTGAAGGCCAATCCCTTTATATCCGCCCATTCGTTTTCGCAGATGAACCTTTCCTTGGCGTCAGGCCATCAGAAACGTATCAGTTCAGCATCATTCTTTCCCCTGTCGGCGGCTACTACGGCGCTACGCAGCTCAATCCGACAAGCATCTATGTTGAAGATGATTTTGTGCGTTCCGTTCGCGGCGGTGTAGGTTTTGCCAAAGTAAGCGGCAACTATGCAGCCAGTCTGCTTGCACAAAAGAAAGCGAATGAGCTCGGCTATGAGCAGGTACTCTGGCTGGATGGCGTAGAGCAGAAATACGTCGAGGAAGTCGGCAGCATGAACATCTTCTTCGTCAGAGACGGAGAGTTGGTAACACCGGAGCTTAACGGTTCAATCCTTCCGGGTATCACACGGAAATCCATCATCGAGCTTGCAAAGCATAAAGGATATACGGTAAAGGAAGAAAAGATCCACATCGATGACCTTTCAGAAGATCTTCACAACGGAAAAGTTACCGAAGTGTTCGGTGCAGGAACAGCAGCAGTCATCGCCCCTGTCGGCCGGCTGAACATCCATGGTGTCGACTATATCGTCAATGACAACCAGGTCGGTGAAATATCACTTGATCTGTTCAATGATCTGACTGATATCCAGTATGGCAGAAAAGAAGATCCATTCGGCTGGGTTGTAAGACTTTAATGGAAACAAAAATACGCAGACAAAATGTCTGCGTATTTTTTATGCTTCTGCAATTTTTTCTACTACCACTGTCTTTTCTTCCGCTTTTCAAGTTTCTGCTGCGTGTAAAGAAATAAAGCATCAATCCGATAACTGAAATACCCGTGATGAGAGAACCCCTAGTCAGATACGAATTCTATTCAGTCACTTCAAATTCCACTTTTCCTATATTCTCGTATTCCACAGTGTAGTTCCCTGCTTTCAGCTCGACTGGGATATTGAAAGTGCCTGCAGAGACAAACAATCCTGCATTGAGTGTCCTGCTGCGCTCTGATAAAGCTTTGGCGAGCCATTTTACAGCTTTTGCCGGATGTCCGAGCACTTCTGTGGACCTGCCTTCTTTAATCACTTCTCCGTTAAATGATAATGTTCCTTTAATATCATCGAGGTCTTTATACTCGAATTTCCGGGGTTCCCCGAAAATCACTGCGCCATTCACAGCTCCATCCGAGACGACCTCGTACAGATCTATATTCGGGAACCAGTCTTCATAACGTCCATCCGGCACTTCAGCCCCAGGCGCCACCCGGCATTTTCTTAAGATGTCTTCTTCGTTATCCTCCGGAAAAACAATCTCATCCACAATGAATATAAGCTCCATCTCCAGAAGTGGTATATTGAAATCGCTCAGAGAAATGGATTCGAGGATTGTCCGATTTGTCATCGCGCCATACAGAGGCTGGTCACTTTTGAAAATGTCCTGTGTTTCTTTACTCGTCAGGCTGATTTTATAACCGCTTAACTCTTCTCCATTTTCTATCTTAAGGTTAAGTACTTCATCCTGGACTTCATATGCTTTTTCCAAATCAGTAATACCGATAACACCGCGTTTTAAAGGTTTATTATTTATATACGCATCATAAAGCTTTTCCGTTGCCGACATGTAAATACCTCCTGGAATATTTATATTAAATATAACACAAGAGTTTCTGCGAACAGAAAAAACTATCTTCATCTTATTTTCAGAGAGAATCAATACTGACGCTACACATAAAATTTTTGTATAAATCATACATTGAACTGGAATAACATTGAACAAATCATTGACTAAACTAATAATTATAATGTATTATTCATTATTATACATAATAATATAGAAATTGCTTCCCCTTGCGTTTATTTCTATAATTAATAGCGTATATTCTTTATATGATGAGCAAAGGGAGATTTTTATTATGAATTGGAATACAAAAGAGCAATTGGAGGATTTGATCTGTCAGCTGGTTTCCTGGGACAGCAGGACCGGCACTGAGGGGGAGGTGTTATTTCCGTACAAGCTTAAAGATGAATTATTCAAGATGGAATACTTTCTAAACAATCCGGAATTCCTGGAACTGTATGACGCAGGAAGGGACAGAAACGCCCTGTCCGCTTTATACAAAACAGAAAAGTCAGATAAAACGATTGTCCTGATCAGTCATTTCGATACGGTACATACGAAAGAATTCGGATCAAAGAGCAGACTCGCATTCTCACCGCGTGAGCTGACACAGCGCTTTGCAGAGAGTCCAGAGGATTTCTCCAGGGAAATCCAGGATGATATTTTATCCGGTGAATATCTTTTTGGCCGGGGCACCATGGACATGAAGATGGGTATTGCCCTGCATATGCATCTGATAGAGAAAGCTATCCGAGAAAAGTGGCCGGTCAATCTGCTGCTCCTTACAGTACCTGATGAAGAAGTGGATTCTGCAGGCATGCGGGCGGCTGTGGAAAACCTTGAGACCCTGAAGAAAAAGCATGGTCTACGTGTTTCTTTATTCCTGAACAGCGAACCGAGTTTTACCCAGCGGCCGGAAGATCCGAATTACTATATATATTCAGGCTCAATCGGGAAAATCATGCCTTCTGCCCTTTTTTACGGAATCGAAACACATGCGGGAGAACCGCTGCGCGGATTGAATGCACATTACATGGCATCGTTTTTAAATCAGAAAATGGAATTCACCGATGCTTTCTCTGAAGAGGAGTATGGAGAGAAGACGCCGCTCCCGGTCACTTTGAAAAACTATGATCTGAAGGACGACTACTCCACCCAGACTTCGAATCATGTGGCTTCGCTGTATAACGTTTTTACCATGAAACAGAATGCGGACGACATTTTCGTCAAATACAATGATCTGGTCAATGAGGCCATGGATGAATGCCAGAATCAGTACGACATCATCTGCCGGCGGGAAAATATAAAGCCCGTCGGAAAAATCAAAACAGTCACCTACCGGGAATTATACGATTATACTCTCAAAAAAATCGGCAGCAAAAAAATGGATGAGATTATCACCGCCTACATTGAAAGAGGAGATTTGGACGACAGGGGAAAATCCATGCGGATTGCGAACCGCATGGTCACTTACTGTAAAGAACTTGTACCGCTTACGGTAACTTTATTCGCACCGCCCTACTATCCTTCAGTGAACGCGTCTGAAGATGCACTGATAAAAAACATCGTCCAGTACACAAAGAGGCACCTGTCGGAAAATCATTCAATCAATCCGATTGAAGTCCACTATTTCAACGGAATCTCCGATCTCAGCTATGTGACGTATGACAGTCATGATGACAGCTGGGAAACTTACAAGGACAACACGCCTGTGTGGGACCGTACATATTCTGTTCCATTCGAGAAAATGCAGCAGCTTCAGGCACCTTTCATCAATATCGGACCGTTTGGCAAGGATCCGCACAAGCTGACGGAACGGCTCCATAAGAAAAGTGCATTTGAAATTACACCTGATCTTCTCGAAAATATGATCAAAGCATTTTTCATTAAATAAAAGTGACGCAGTTCTAATTATCAGGGTATATAAAAGATAGTGATATGGGATAGGATTCATACATTCGAAAAGGGGTCATGTTATGGAAATAATCACTGCAATATCGAATTTCCTTTGGGGGTATCCAGTTGTAATCATTCTATTTTTGACAAGTGCCTACCTCACTTTCAGATTGAAGTTTTTCCAGTTCAGATATCCGCTTCACATATTCAAACAGACCATCGGAAAAATTGGAAAGAAAACCAAAGGTGACGGCACTGTCACGCCTTTCCAGACTTTGACCACTGCACTCAGTTCCACAATCGGTGCCGCCAACATCGTTGGTGTGCCTGTTGCGATCATGCTCGGAGGGCCCGGTGCTGTATTCTGGATGTGGGTCATCGCGGTCCTCGGGATGTCACTCAAATTTGGAGAGATTACTCTCGGTGTCCACTACAGGGAGAAAAACGCAGCCGGGGAATATGTAGGCGGACCGACCTACTACATGAAAAATGGGATTAAATGGCCGTTGATCGGAAAAATTCTCGCTGGCTGGTACGCCATATTCCTGATTATCGAGCTGATACCAAGCATCATGGTTCAGAGTAACTCTGTTGCCAGCACTATTGAAGATACATTTTCACTGAGCCCGCTGATTACCGGAATCGTCGTCGCATTCTTTGTAGGACTTGTCGTATTCGGAGGCATCAAGCGTATCGGAGCGGTCAGCTCGATATTTGTTCCTGTTATGGCTCTTCTCTATGTTGTCGCCGGCCTTATCGTAATATTTATGAATGCAACGGAAATACCGGCTGCATTCGCTCTGATATTTACAGAAGCCTTCAATCCGACGGCAGCACTCGGCGGCGGTGCAGGTGCGGTACTTGCAGAAACAATCCGCTGGGGATTCGCCCGTGGCATCTACAGCAACGAAGCCGGACTCGGTACATCACCGATCGCACATTCAGCAGCCAAGACAGACCATCCGGTCAGGCAGGCTTTATGGGGTGTCATTGAAGTTATGGTGGATACGATCATCATCTGTACAGTGACCGGGCTCGTTGTAATCCTTTCAGGGGTATGGAAACATGATGATGCGGCTGAAGGCAGTGTAAGAGAAGCACTGACAGCCCGTGCATTCGGAGAAGCTTTCGGGCCACTCGGCAGCACAATGGTATCTGTTGCACTGGTACTGTTCGTATTCTCCACTATTACTGTCGTTGTGTTCTACGGAGCAAGACAGGCAGAATACTTATTCGGATTATGGGCAGGAACAGTAATGAAGAGCGTTTATGTCATTTCAATCATCATTGGTGCAATCGGCGGTGCCACTGCACTTTGGACATTCCTTGATATTACACTCTTCATGATCCTTGTGCCGAACATACTGGCAATCATCCTGATGTCACCGAAAATCCTTGAACTTAAAGACGAATACTTCAAATCAGAACACTACTACAAAAAAGATGTCAGGGAAGAAAAAGAACTCAAAGAAGGAAAATAAGCAGACAGACTGGGACATCAGAATCCCGGTCTTATTTTTGCCTCTCTTTATCAGAGCTCACAGCTGCCGGCATAACCGAAATTCATAATAGCTCCTTAAACGCAAAAAGTCCGGGACATGAGTCCCGGACCATATGTCACTGATCCATTTTATAATCCTGCACCGCTTCATGAGTGTCATTGATCTTCTCGAAGATGTCATCGCCTGATTTAATCGCTGTTCTCATAAACAGGACATCGACCAGATACAGCTGTGAAAGCCTTGCGGTCATCGTCCCGATCCTGATATTGTTTTCTTCAAGCGATGTACTCATGACGATACTCGCAATGTTCCTTGCCGGCGAGCTGATTGATTGTGTAATAAGAATCGTCTTCACGCCGTGGCTGCGGCACTGCTTTAAAATATCGATGATTTCTTTTGTTCTTCCCGATGTTGAGAAAAGGACAACCACTGCCCCTTCTTTAAGAACCGGGATTTTTGTAAGCAGAACGTGGTTATCAAACGGCACGACTGACTTTATTCCGATCCTCAGAAGCTTCAAGAACAGGTCTTCACTCGGAATCCTTGATGCGCCGATGCCGAATAATACGACTTCATCAGCAGCTGCCAGTGTTTCCGCCGCTTCTTCTACTGCTTCATAACTTACCGTCTTATGCGTTCCATATAATGCGCTTACAGTATTGTTCAGTGCTTTATCCATTGTGACGTTAACTGTATCCTCCGGTGACAGTGACTTGCTGTAAACCTCTTTGTCCGATTTCGTATGCTCTTTTGCAAGTTCAACTTTTAGCGACCTTAACCCCTTAAGTCCGATTTTCTTTGAAAACTTGGTGATGCTCGCCTGACTGACCCCTATGCTGTCTGCATTTTCCGCAATGCTTGCAGTCAGAAACTCCTCACGGTTTTCAAGAACATAATTAGCAATCAGCCGTTCCTTTCGGCTGAAGGAGTCCATTTGACTTCTAATATGCTTGGTTACTGAATACATAATCTACTCCCATTCAAACCGAACAATGCACTCTGGACCGACCTTCCATGCGAACGCACGATTGTTCAATTTTACAATTTTTATATACTTATCTCTTACTTTAGCATACTGGTGTACAAATTGTAATTCATCTGCAAAATGTCTTTTGAAAATATAAACAATCATACTCAAGGCCTATCTATCCAGGTTTTCCACCATCTTTTCTTTGAAACCGAACATGTAGGTGAATACAAAGCCACCGGCGTAACCGAGCACGAGTCCGATGATGTAATGGATGTATTTACCGTCAGCAATCAATGGCAGAAGTGAAATTCCCGACACACCGATATTGATGGCACCGGTTGTCATCAGCGCCTGGTATGCGCCGCCGAACGCAGCACCAAGACATGCAGTGAGGAACGGCCGGCCGAGCGGCAGTGTCACACCATACAGCAGCGGTTCCCCGATACCGAGGAAGCCGACAGGCAGCGTCCCTTTGATGATGTTTTTAAGCCTTTTTGACTTCGTTTTAACGTAGATCGCCACTGCGGCGCCGACCTGTCCCGCACCGGCCATTCCAAGGATGGTGAAAATCGGCGTATAGCCGATATTCTGTATATATTCGAGATGGATCGGTGTCAGACCATGATGAAGCCCGACCAGCACAAGCGGCAGGAATACCGCTGCAAGCACTGCCCCTGCGAATATGCCGCCGACTTCCAGCACCCAGTTGATTGAAACGATGATACCTTCGGATAATACGGCTCCGACAGGCTGCAGTCCGATCACTGTGATCAATCCGACAACAAATACCGTAATCGTCGAAGTCACGATCAAGTCGAGGGAGTTCGGCACCACTTTCCTGATCTGCTGTTCCAGCATTGCCATGAGGAACGCCGACATCATCACTGCGAATAAACCGCCGCGCCCTGAAACAAGCATTTCACCGAACAGCTCCATTTCATCCAATGCAGGGTTGAAGATCAGCGCTCCACTGATTGCACCCAAAGCAGGTGTGCCCCCGAATTCCTTCGCTGTATTGAAACCTACCAATACACCGATAATCGTAAAGAAAGCGCCACCAATAAGCTGCATGACCTGCACCCATGAAAGGCCGGTATCTACACCTGAGTTCACAGCGAAATTCACGATACCGTTGATCAGTCCAGAAGCCACCAGCGCCGGAATCAGCGGGATGAAGATATTGCCGATTTTTTTAAGCAGATATTTTACGCCCTTCTTCTTAGAGGCAGAGCCATCAGGGCCTGTTTCTCCGATCTGTTTTTCCATCTCCCGCCGCGTCTTTTCTGCAGCTCCCGGACCAAGTATGATCTGGAATTCATCGTCATCCACGATTCCATTGACGCCCTCCAGCTCCTTGACCCGCTCCATATCGATTCTGCTGCGGTCTTTAGTCGTCACACGCACACGTGTCATACAGTTATATATATCATCTATGTTCTCCGTACCACCCAATAGATCGAGCAGCTGCGATGCTAAAATCTTCGACATCCCCCCTCACCCCTTGCTCTTGCTTAATACTTTTCTGATGCTTGACTGATCTGCGAGCAGTTTTTTCGCTTCTTCTGCTTCTATGTTCAGTGAAAGCATGAGGACAGCTGTTTTCACGTGTCTGTGTGATTTCATATAGGCATCTTTTGCTTCCTCTTCAACTGTTCCAGTGATTTCCATGACCATATTGATTGCACGCCTTTCCAGCTTCTCATTGCTCGGACTGACATCGACCATGTAATTGCCATAAACTTTTCCGCGTTTAATATTGATAATCGTAGAAATCATATTGAGCACCAGTTTCTGGGTGGTTCCTGCCTTCAGCCTCGTCGATCCCGTAATGATTTCAGGTCCTGACTCCACTTCGATCGGATAGTCCGCAAACGCCGATATTTCGCTGTCTTTATTATTCGAAATGCTGCCCGTCACTGCACCCGCTTTTGCCGCAGCGCGAAGCGCCCCTTTGACGTACGGTGTCCGTCCGCTTGCAGCAATACCTATCACGCAGTCACGCGGACCCACACTCAAGTCATTCACATCAGATTCACCGAGTGACACAGAATCCTCTGCCCCTTCAATGGCAAACCGGAGCGCCTCGTCCCCGCCGGCAATAATGCCGATGAATTCATCCGGATCCGTATTGAAAGTCGGCGGACATTCAGAAGCATCCAGAACACCCAGACGGCCGCTCGTTCCCGCTCCGGCATAGATCACCCTGGCTATATCATTCTCAAGGACCGCCGTAATCAGTTTTTCTATCCGGGATTTTCCAGCTTCTACAGCTTTCAATGCATCCGCTGTCTCATCGTTCATAAGATCGATGATCTCATGCACTTCCAGCAAATCCAATTCCTTTGATTTTTCATTTCTGTTTTCAGTACCCATACGTTGTCACTCCCTTTAAAGTCAGTATATGGGAAAACACCCCTTAAGTAAATAATGTTTATAATATATTATTAAAAATAAGATATATAATTAAAAAAATAAATGATAAGATATTTCTAATAAAAACATCCCTGAAGACGGTTATTACACCTTCAGGAATGTCTTCTTTTTAATTTAATTCTTTACGACCTTCTCACCCTTCTGCAAAACAGGAGCATCGGCCTCCACTCTATTTGGATACTTGATGCCTGCTCCGGTATTCAACACCACCACTTTATCGGATTCTCTAATCCAGCCCTGCCTGCGCAGTTTTCTTGCGGCAGTGAAGGCGGCCGCACCTTCAGGGCAGACGAAAGCCCCTTCATGTTCCGCCAGTGTCCCGAGTTCTTCCAAAAGATCCGCATCTGCTGCAACGCATTCTTTCCGTGTGATTTCAGGTGCCTCCATCGTCATGCCGATGGAGGCCGTGATACCCGCCTGGGCAGAGTATAATGACCAGGCTGCTCCAGCATTCCCGTTGGTCGGCATGGCAAGCGCTTTGACACCGAGTTCTTTCGCTTTGGAGACACCGACCGCAGCCTCCCCGCGACTTGAATGAACCGGAAGCAATTCATGATAGCGCCATAGATCCGGCGTACGTTTCAAAAGTGCCTTCTTTTTGAATTCACTTTTCAGTTCATCCATCCTGTAGGCCACAAGCAGCGGCGAACCGCACCCGCAAAGCTGGTTGATTTCATCGGTACTATAAGTCTTTTCACATTTCGGACAGTATAAATGAGATACATAACTGTAGTTTATATAAAGCCTCCCGGATTTTGAAATATAATACGCATGCTAATATCCATTAAAACAAATGCCGGAACTTTTGTTCCGGCAGAGCCTACACTCCAATCAGATATAAAAATAGCGGTATGGTCAAAAGGCTCAGCAATGTTGTGACCAGTGTCGAGAATGACACGAGATTCGGTTTCACATTAAATTGCACGGCAAGCATTGTGGAGTTTGCCGCAACCGGCATGGCATTCAGAATGATGAATACCATCTTCATCGTCTCGTCCACCGGCATGAACAACACAAGAACCATCGCCACGACCGGAGAAATTACCATCCGGATGATGACGACCGCATTGATATTCCTCAGTTCGAAATTTTCTTTCTTAATCTGGGCCAGCTGCATACCAAGTATCAGCATGACGACCGGTATCGACGCATTTCCCGTCATCTGGATGATATCCATCAGCTTGTCATCGATTGAAATATCCGCAAGCTGGAACAAGAGACCGGCAGCTGCACCGTATATGACAGGAATCCTGAATATACTGATAACTGCATCTTTCACGGAAATCGTTGCACCGCTCCCGAATGAAGCGATGAATATGCCGACGGTGCTGATGATGAAGCCGTGCAGCACCATCAATACGATCGCATAGTCGAAGGCAACAGCGCCGAGCGCAAACAGCATGACCGGCGCACCGTAGTTGCCGCTGTTGGGAAATAAAGATCCGAGCAGGATGGCCGAAATATCCTCTTTCGTCGATTTCATGAACCAGCCTGCAAGGATGGTGATCCCTATCAATATCACTGTAATGATTATCGAGAATATAAAGAGATACAGATAATCCACCGTCAGCTCATTACGATAGAACGTATCGAAAGTGAGAAGCGGCAACAGTATGTATAATGCCATGGCAGATATCGACTTGATATCCATCTTCAAAAGTTTCTGTGAAATATACCCGATGCCGAAAACCAGAAAGACCGGCAGTACAATCATAATCAGTTCCATGCTGTTCAACTTCCTTCAAAAAATTTAGATGTTCGCTGTATCTCCATGATAGGCGAAATATCCCTATAAAGGTACCCTTTGAACTAAAAAGAAGAAGCTCGACTCCAGTCAAAGCTCCTTCCCTTCAAAATCTATTTTCTTTTTCTCCATAATACGATTGCTGAGACCACGGCCAGAATAACCAGCAGGGCTGAGAGCACGATCATCAGCAGATTATCGTTTGATGCCTCTGCCTGTGCACTGGCTGTTTCAGATTCCGCCTCTGATTCCTCTGCAGATTCTTCAGTCATCTCCTCTTCCGGTGACTCTTCCTCCGTTGATTCCCCGGTCTCCTCTGCCGCCGGTTCCTCAGTCGTCTCTTCCTCCGTTGATGCTTCGTTTGTTTTTTCCTCTGTGGATTCCTCAGAAGATCCTTCCTCGGATGATTCTTCTTCAGCAGCTTTTAATTCATCTTCATTTTCTTCCAGTGCAGAAGCTAATGCGGCTTCCACTTCATCTGCCTGCTGCTGGGTCGTCTCATCGTCTTCAACTACTGCTTTTGCATTTTTCAATGCGGACTGCAGGCTGGGTATACGGTCTGCTTCACTCACCGCTTCCGCTTCTGCAATCACACTTTCCAGCTCGCCTGTATCCACTTCCGGCGCATCGTTTTCAGCTTTCGTCGTCGTTGTGCGGAAGTATGAGGTTAGAAGCGGCTCGCCGGATGAATCCACGGGCCTGATATAATAGTTGTAGCTTGTGGAAGTTTTCAGACCCTCATCTTTGAAACTTGTTTTAGTGGTTTCATCAATTTTTTTATCATTCCTGTAGATTTCATACTTGGCAGCACCTTCCATCTCATCCCATGACATCCTCGCCGTGTTTCCCGTCACTTCTCCGACGGTAACCAGCCTGTTATGGAAATGACTGATGAAATCATATGTCTGCGGGGCGCGGTCTGCCAGCTTGCTGCGGGCCTCACCGCCCAGGTAATACATTGCAAATACTTCAGCAAAATATTCTCCCGGCTCATCAAAGTATTCCGGCACCTGATGGTCGCCGAATAAAGCACTTTTCTCACTGTTCATGATCTGACGGAATTCACCGGATTGGCTCACTGTAAAGCCTGCCGCATAGGAGTTGACCGCGTGTCCATATTCATGCAGCTCCAGATTGATTGTGGAGTGTCCGCTGCCCGGATCACTGTGTCCGATTCTGGCAGCTACGGTATGTCCGCCTGCCCCGGGTACTTCGTCCCACGTCTGCTTGGTATTCTCCCAGCCTCTTGGCACCTGGCCGGAGAGATACTCGAATTCCGGAAGATCGGTAAGAGGCATATCCATAAGTATGATGTTTACCCCGGCACGGTTCGTATGCTGTAATATCCTGTCATCCACCCTGCTTAGCCGGTCGATCATCGCCTGTGCTTCAGCTGAATCATAATTCCCGTCGCTGCTCCGGATTTCCACCATACTGTCCAATGCACTGTTTGCTGATGCCTGTTCTGTGTCCGTTGCAACCAATGAAAGGAAAAGCATCGCCATAATCACAAAGCTGATTTTCCCGAGGGATCTGCCTTCCATAAATATTCCCTTCTTTCTTTTTCGCTTACCCATTTTATATTATTCCCGAACTCAGAAAAAATAGTCTTGCCGAAATAATCTTTAAGCAAACGTATCGTGATTGTAAAGTAAAGTCAATAAATTCAATGTACAATATAAAAGAGGGACAGACCTGAGGCCCCTACCATAATGCATTTATAGATTATATATAAGAACCCATTTTGAGAAAATATTATCTACATAAGATCTCTCCATTACATCCAGCTCTTGTACTTGAAAAATCCAATCATGCTGATACTGATAAGCAGCATAAGACCCAATGACATATAATAGCCTAGTTCCCATTTGAGTTCGGGCATAGTCTCAAAGTTCATACCGTATATCCCCGTGATCAATGTCAGCGGCAGGAATATGGCTGAAATGATAGTCAGTACATTGATGATCCTGTTCATCCGGAACGTATTATAGGAAATATAATTATCCTTTAACTCATCTATCATTTCTTCAGAGAATTGGATGATTAATTTCTGTCTGTCAATTTTAGTGTTGATTTTGTTTAAAATCCCTTCGCTTCTTGGACTGTTAAATATATCATCCTGTTCTTTAAATTTCTCTGCCAGCTCTTCCATCGGAATGATCACACGCTTAACACGGAATACTTTCTTTTTTATATCAAACATCCTGGCAGGAATATCCTTATCTTTCTTTTCATCTGCATGTTTTTCCTCAAAAGATATTACTTCATCCTCTATATCATGCACGATGGCAAAATACTGTTCTACCGTAGTCAGTAGGATATGGAGTGCGATATCAATTTCCAGATCATCCTGCTTATCTTTTATAATTTCTGCAATATCGATAAAGTCATCGAGCACACCGTTATGGAACGTGATGATTATATCTTTCATCACGCATATATTGATCGCATGGGCTTCAAGCGTCTCCTTATCGATGGCATGGCATATCAACAGCTTATACCCATTGTAATTATGGTATGCAGGACGATAATTTTTAACCACTTCATCTTCGAATGTGATGTCACCGAAGTCGAAGTCGGACAACAGCTGGTCTTCATCATCAAAACTGTCGTAGTCATACCATGTAAATGTTGTATCCTCCGGTACCTTGTCACCTTCAGTCACTTTTTCAATGTCATTATTTTTAGATATGTACTGAATCGAAAGGCTCATATTATCACCTCATTGTTTCTAATACCCCGATTTGCAGTTATAAAGCTGAAAAACGGCAGTGAAACGATAAAGTTTCCTGCCGCTTTTTGAATCCCATTTATTTTTCACTCGACTTTACAGATTCACTGTCTATACCCTGCCTGCCTTAAGGAGCAGCCACACGAAGTATGGTCCGCCGATCAGCGACACGACGATGCCTGCCGGAATGATCATCGGCTCCAGTACAAGCTTGCCCAGAAGATCTGCCGTAGTAAGCAGCAGAGCTCCCATGACGGTGGAGGCGAAGAAAAGCATTTTCATATTCTGGCCGAACATCATCCGCGAAATATGCGGTGCAATCAGGCCGATGAAGCTGATCGCGCCGCATACACTGACCGCCAGACTGGAGAGCATTGCCGCGAACACGATGAGGATGATCTTTTCCCGGTTTACGTTCATGCCGAATCCGATAAGCATCTCGTCATCCAGGTTGAGCATGCCCATCTCGCGGATTCTGGAGTAGACGAATACCATTATGATCAGAATGTAGGGAACCGAAATCCAGACGAATGCCCAGGTATCCCCCCATATATTTCCGGCGAAATAGCGATTGAGCATTTCCATCTGTTCTGTATCGAACATGGAAGTGAATACATATACGAAACCAGTGACGCCCATCGCCGTCGCAATACCGATCAGGATGAATATATTACTTTTGAATTCCCCGCTCATGAAGGACAGGGAGAAAATGATGAGTACAGTGAGCAGTCCGCCGATAAAGCTCATAATCGGCAGTGCATACAGATGCTGGCTCATCGAACCGCTTATAAATGTGATGAACAGGACGACACCGAAGCCGCTTCCCGCATTCACACCGATGATTCCGGGATCGGCCAGGGCATTCCTCGAAATGGCCTGGAGGATCAGCCCGCTGATTGCGAGCGCGGCGCCGCAGACCAGAGTGATGATGATTCTCGGCATTCTGAAATCGAAGAAGACCGTCATTACATTTTCACCCGCCCGGCCTGTCACGAGGCTCACTAGATCCTCGAAAGTGAGGTTGAATGTGCCTGTCACAAGACTTGCGATGACCACAGTGATGAGCAGGATGACTGCAATGGTAAGTTTATAGGCATTACGCATACTGGCCACCTCTCTTCTTGATGATATAGATGAAGAAAGGCAGACCGATCATCGCAATGACTGCGTTTACCGGCGCTTCGTTGAACACTCTGGCGAACATGTCCGACAGTGCAAAGATGATTGCACCGAAGAGCCCTGTGTAAATGATTGTATATTTGTGCATGTTGCCATATATCATTTTGACGATATGCGGTACAAGAAGGCCCAGGAATACGACGTTTCCAACCATCGCAACCGCTATGCTTGCCAGCATTACAGCAATGACGAGCGTCAGCCATTTGTACAACCCGCGGTTCTGCCCGAGGGATACCGCCATTTCGTCACCGAACAAAAGCACATCCAGTTCTTTTGCCATGAAATAAAGACCGATGACGAGCACAATCGCCAATGGCGCGACAATCGCCAGATTCCCCATCGATTGGCCGCTGGCACCACCGGCTGTAAAGAACGTCATGTATTGGCCCAGGTCATTTGTAATCACCAGAAAATCGGTAATGGCATACAGGAATAAAGATATGCCCGCCCCTGCAAGTATCAGATGCAGCGGTGACCTGGAACGCGTAACCGACAGTATGACCAGCCCGACAAGCATTCCGCCTGCGAATCCGCTCAGCATTATGGACACGAAAGATAAGGTCGGTATCAGCAACGCAGCCAGTATGATCGCGAGATTTGCGCCGGCGTTTATTCCAAGGATACTTGGTTCACTCAAGTCATTATGTGTAACGGACTGGAGCACCAGCCCGGCGATGCTGATCATAAAACCGGCAACCAGTGCGGCAAGTACGCGCGGCATGCGGATTTCATAGAGTATCTGATGGGTCTTGTCCGTCATATCCAGATTGGTAATGACGCTCCACACCTCGCCGAAGGCATAATGGCTTGCACCAAACATCATTGCGAGGATGAATGAAATAAGAACGCCCATCACAATGATGGGCAGTGTATACCACCTACGATCCATATTTTACACCTTTCACCGTTTCACAGAACAGATCATAATCTGCAAGAATCGGCTTTTTAGTGATTGGATCGATAGATATTTTTCCATTTATGTTGAAGACGTCATTCAGGATCTCGTTGGTCAGGACTTCTGCCGGATGCCCGCTCGTAATGATGTCACCATCCTTCATCACTACCAGATTGTCCGAGTACTTGATTGCATGGTTGATATCATGCAGCACCATGACCACCGTCTGATGCGACTGCTCATTAAGCTCCTTGACGATATTCAGTGTTTCAAGCTGATGATGGATGTCGAGATATGTCGTCGGTTCGTCGAGAAGCAGCACATCGGCTCCCTGGGCAAGCAGGAGACTGATCCATACCCGCTGCGCCTGGCCGCCTGAGAGTTCGCTCATCATTCGCCTGCGGAATTCATCTGCCCCTGTTTCAGCCATTGCCCAGTTGATGATTTCTATATCCTGTTCTTTCAGGCTCTGGAATCTTTTCAAGTGCGGATATCTGCTGAAGCTGACCAGATCTTCGACTCTGACATCATACTGCAGTTTATTCCGCTGGGACAGTATGCTGATTTTCTTCGCCACTTCCTTCGACTTCATCTGGCGGATGTTCATATCATTGATATAGACCCCGCCCTCTTTTGCAGAAATGATACGGGATATCGTCTTGAGCATCGTGGACTTGCCGCAGCCGTTCGGGCCGATGATCGTAGTCACCTTGCCCTCCATCAGTTCCATGTTTATATTATGCAGAATTTCTCTGTCATTCAGTTCCACTGTTATATCTTTAAGTGCTACACTCGTCATTTTTAGACACCTGCCTGAATTATTTCGTTAACAACGCATCGACCAGGAAATCCTTCTGGTGTTCGAGGGAGTATGGATCGTTGTAGTAGAAGCTCGGTGAATCAAATTCGATCACCCTGCCGTTCTTCACTGCATCGAGATTCTGCCATACCGCCGTATCTTTATAAGCATTATCCGCTCCGCCGTCACCGGTTCCGACGAACATGAAGTCGCCTGCATACTTTTCTATCTCTTCAGCAGAAATGCTCTTCCAGCCGGTCTCCACCACTTCATTCTGTATTTCCTCAGGAACTTCAAGCCCGAGTCCCTGGTAAAGGATCTCTGTGCCGCGTCCCCAGTTTGTACCATATACATATATATCTTTTGCGTATTGTTCCATTACTGTCGCGGAAGCATCTTCACCAACCGCTTCCTCTACTTTTTTCTTATCTTCGGCGAGCTCGGCTTCAAAACCTTCAACCCACTCTTTGGCTTCCTCTTCCTTGCCTACGATTCTGCCCATTTCCTCATGGATGTCCAGATAATTCCATTTTTCATACTCTACCGGTATTGTCGGCGCAATCGCTTTCAGCTTATCCAGATTTTCATCTGTCGAGAAAGTGATGATCAGATCGGGATCCAGGTTCATCACCTGCTCCACGTTGCCGACTTCAAGCAATTCCACATTACCATCTTCAGCCAGCGGCTTCAATACTTCGCTGCCTTCAACATCGTTTGAAACGCCCGCAACATTCGCATCAAGGTGCATCAGATTGCCGAAATAGCTTGATGCCAGAACGACGATGCGCTGAGGATCCTCCGGTATTTCAATCTCTTCCCCTGCATCCGTAGTATAAGGGACCATTTCCGCATCTTCGCCTGAAGTACCGCCGGAGCCTTCATCAGTTTCCGTTTCCTCTGTATTTCCACACGCTGCAAGAACCAGCGCCATCATTGCTGCAATCAGCCATATGTACTTTTTCATTTTCCCATTTCCTCTTCCCTTGTGTAATAATTTTATTTCTCATTGATAATCATTATCATTGATTATATAATAAAGGAGAAATCACTCAATTTCAACAGAAAAGAGGATGGAGCATGAAAATTTCTGATACGCTGATTATCGGCGGCGGCCCTGCGGGTCTTTACGCGAGCTTCTATGCCGGACTCCGGGGTATGAGTGTCCAGATCATTGAACATCATCCCGAACTCGGCGGCAAACTCAATATCTATCCGGAAAAGATAATCTGGGACATCGGTGGCATTCCGCCTGCCCCGGCTTCAGATATAAAGAATAACATGGTTGAGCAGGCAAAGACGTTCAATCCTGAAATATACGTGTCAACCACATGTGAGACGATCACCAGACATGACGACCATTTCGAGACGATCACGGATAATGGAACATTTTACAGCAGGACCATCATCATCGCATCCGGCCGCGGCATTTTCACCCCGACCAGGCTGGAGATCGAAGGCGCAGATAAATTCGAAATGTCCAACCTCCACTATACAGTCAAACGTTTCGCCCGCTTCAAGGACCGGCATGTGCTCATCTCCGGCGGCGGCAATACCGCCATCGACTGGGCGGCCGAGATTGCAGAGATTGCCGCGAGCGTCACGATGGTATGCCGGAGCGACGCAATGCGGGGCCACGAGGCAATGGTCGGGGAACTGCATAAGAAGGACATCGATATCCAGTTCAACAAATGCATCGATCATCTGACACCGAACGAAGAAGGCAATGCGATAGAATACGTCGTACTGGATGACGGCAGCCAGGTTGCAGTCGACGATGTGCTCGTCAGCCACGGCTATGAATCCAACTGTGCATTTTTGGAAGCCATGGAAGACGAATTCGATTTCAACGAATACCAGATGCTGAAAACAGAGCACATGGTCAACACGCCTGTGCCCGGCATCTATGCATGCGGAGACCAGGTCGAATACGACAACAAAGTCAGGCTCATCGCCGGCTGCTTCACAGAAGCCGCACAGGCAGCCAACCATGCAAAGCTGTTCCTCGATGAAGATGCACTTGCAGAGGGCATGGTGTCTTCACATAACGAAGTGTTTGCAGAGAAGAATAAAGAACTCATGAAGAAGATGTAGTTTGATCAGAAGGCGCCGGGGGGCGCCTTTTTTTAATTTGTATATGGATACTTTGAACTATAACCCGATTAATGAACAGTTAATAAAAACCAGGACTTTCGTCCTGGCATCTTTTCCTATATCAGAGCTGTTATGAATACGAACAGTATGATCACGGGCAGCATATACCTGATGATGAACACCCATGTTCTGAATATCAGTCCCTGTTTTACATTGAGGGCTTCCGACACTCTGTCCAGATCGACTTTCCAGCCGAGGAACAGTGTTGCAAGCAGTGCGCCGAGCGGCATGAATATGTTCGACACGAGCATATCCATAGTATCGAAAATGGATCTTGAGAAGATTTCCACATCCGCCAGCACACTCATCGACAATGTACTCGGTACACCCAGAAGGAATATCAGTGCAGCGAATATCCATGTCGCTTTGTTACGTTTCTCCTGACGTCCCTTGATCACGTTGCTGACGTTGATCTCGATCATCGAGATGGATGAAGTGAGTGTCGCGAACAGGAACAACAATATGAATAATAGGTAGAACCATGCACCGCCTGTAATCTCAGCGAACACTTTCGGCAATATGATGAACAGGAGGCCGGGACCCTGCGCCTCGTCCTGCATCCCGAATGAGGCGACTGCCGGAAATACGGCGAGTCCTGCAAAAATCGTGATGATGATTGTCGTAATGACGATATAGACTGCGCTGTGCGGCAGATTGACGTCGTCTTTGACGTATGACGCATAAGTGAGCATTCCCATTGCACCGATGGACAATGCGAAGAATGACTGTCCGAGCGCGAACAGGATCGCTTCACTTGTAATGGCGCTGAAGTCCGGCATGAGGAGGAACTCCACACCTTCCATCGCGCCCGGCAGCGTCAGGCTTCTCGCAATCAGCAGGATGAAAGTCAGGAACAGGAGCGGCATCATGATTTTAGATGCACGTTCTATCCCTTTTTCAATGCCGCCTGTAACGATCCATGCCGTAATGATCATGAATGCAGCCTGACCTGAAACGACCATCCATGGTGTGCCCGTCACCGCTTCAAATAATCCCGTCTGTGTGACATCAGCCATATTAAAGAGATTGCCGACCGCCAGAACGAAATAGACCATTATCCAGCCGCCGATGACGCTGTAAAAACTGAGCAGTATGAACGCAGCGATATTACCGAGCAGGCCGATCAGACCATATGCCCGTTTGCCGCCCAAAAATTTGAATGTTTCAATGGATGGCCTTTTCCCCAGCCGTCCAAGCGTAAATTCCACCATCAGCATCGGAAGACCGACCAGCAGTGTAAACACTAAAAAGATGAGAAGAAATGCGCCCCCGCCGAACTGGGCGACCATATAAGGGAACTTCCATACCGCGCCGAGACCGACCGCCGATCCTGCTGCAGCCAGTATGAACCCTAACCTGGAACCCCACTGTACCTGTTGCTCTTTCATTATGTGAACCACCTTACCTGTCATTTTCATTCCAATAAAAAAAGCCATCCGGACTGACCGGACAGCTTTGGTAAAGTGTGCCATCCGTCAGAGCAGATGGCCGATTCCAATTCCTCAGCCACCGCAAGTACAAACCTTGAAGACCTGTACTTACGATGTGTAAATACAAGTCTACCTACGATAGCTATACCAGATGTTGCTGTTAATGGTGCGGAACATGGGAATCATCCTTCGGAAATATTAGAATGTCCTCATTTTACTTACATGTGAATTACTTGTCAAACATCAGATTGTTCAGATATTTCATCCTCTCACTGCCTCGATGAGTTCTTTTTCAATTGATGTCGGCCCGCCTTTCAGATTGAACTTGAAGGGCTCACCATTTATGAATACTGTCGGGATGCCCCCGATTCCCCGCTCCTGTGCTTCCTGTGTAATGGCGAGACTGAGGTTCATTGTGCGGGACTGTTCTTCGAGTCCGTACTCTTCCTCCATTTTTTTCATGATGAATCTGCTGTCAGTGGATGCCCACTCTTTTTGGTTCTCAAACATTTCCTTCATGATATTGTATGCTTTTTCCGGGTTCGAGTAATCCAGATACAGATTGGCGATTGTCCCGTGAAGCAGTCCGACTTTCGGCTTATCAAAGTGTTTGATGGTGTAGCTCACCATGCCCTGATCCGTGAGTGGAACCAGCACTCTGTCTGCCGCCTTGAAAAAATTAACACTGTAGGGGCATGCCATATTGACGAATGCCTCTACTTTCACCGGTGCATCCAATGTGCCCAGATGCATTGCTCCCAATTTTTCTTCAGTCATGAATCGTCCCTCCACTATCTTTATATTTAATCAAAGTATAGGGATTTCAGAGCGGATAAGTAAAGATTCATGCTTCACTATTGACATCGATGATTTCACGCGTTAAAGTGAATGAACTAATAAAACATTACTCTTATCCAGAGAGGTGGAGGGACTGGCCCTTTGAAGCCTCGGCAACAGCTCAATATGAGCCAGTGCCAATTCCAGTAGCTGCGGCTAGAAGATGAGAAGAGATACAGTCTGTCTATGGCCTCTTCTATAATCTGAAGAGGTCTTTTTATATTTCCGGCCCGAAAAATTTTAAAAGGAGCGTTATCATGAGAACAGAACAATCCAAAGGGAATCCTGTTGCCCTGCTTCCATTATTAGTCTTCGTCCTGTTATTTATCGGTACAGGCATCATTACGGGGGATTTCACAGCAATGCCGATTCCCGTGGCACTCATCATAGCCATCATAGTCGCCTTGTGCATCAACCCAAAAGAACGGCTGAATGAAAAAGTCGGCATCATCACGCGCGGCGCCGGGAAAGAGAATATCATGCTCATGGTGCTCATCTTCCTGCTGGCCGGGGCATTTTCAAGCGTCGCCGAAGGCATGGGCGCCGTCGATTCCACAGTGAACCTCGGACTGGCACTGCTGCCAAGCAGTCTGCTGCTTGTCGGACTGTTCATCGTCTGCTGCTTCATCTCCATCTCCATGGGGACATCGACGGGAACGGTCGTTGCCCTTGCACCCATCGCTGTGGGCATTGCCGATCAGACAGAAATCGGCCTGGCGCTGGCGCTCGCCACTGTCATCGGCGGTGCTATGTTCGGCGACAACCTGTCGGTGATTTCCGACACGACGATCGTTGCAACACAATCACAGGAAGTCAGGATGGTGGATAAATTCAAAACGAACTTCTTCATCATACTGCCCGGCGCGATTGCGACAGCGGTCATCCTCTATTTCATTTCCACCGGTTTTTCTACTAATGTTTCCGAAGGGTTGGAATACGACCTGATCAAAGTCATCCCGTATCTTGCGGTACTCGTCATTGCGCTTCTCGGTGTCAATGTCCTGACAGTGCTGACCGGCGGGACGGTACTTGCCGGAATCATCGGCTTTATAGACGGCTCATATAACTTTGTATCGTTTACCGGTGCAGCTGGCGAAGGAATAGCAGGCATGATGGAAATTTCAATCATCGCAATCCTGATCGGCGGCATGATCGGCCTGATTGAACACTATGGCGGCATAGATTATCTGATCCATTTCATTACAAGCCGCATCCGTTCCAGGAAAGGTGCTGAATTCGGCATTGCCTCACTGGTCAGTGCGACGGATGTCAGCACAGCCAATAACACGATTTCAATCATCATCACCGGACCGCTGGCGAGGGATATTGCGGACGAGTATGGTGTGGACCGGAGAAAGTCTGCGAGTATACTGGATATTTTCGCAGCTGCTTTCCAGGGTCTCATCCCGTACGGCGGCCAGATGCTGGCGGCGGCTGGACTCGCGGCCATTTCACCAGTTGCGATCCTGCCATATTCCATTTATCCGTTCATGCTGCTCATCTGCGGTATCATCGCGATACTCATCGGATTCCCAAGAAAACTGAATGCATAAACGAAACACTCCGCGGCCGGGCCGCGGAGTGTTTTCATCTACTCGGAATCATATCTCCCATGAATATTACTGTGTTTGTATGTCTCATTTTGGAATTCACACAATTCCATTGATAACGCAATATACCTTTTTTCGAAAATATGCACAAAGTGTCCTTTGATCGTCTGGAACAGATCGTCGCACACCGCTTTTTTCTGTTCTTCAGTCCGTCCGGGTGCCATCTTCAGCGTGACATGGACGAATGCATCATCTTCCGTACGGTCCGCAACAAGATAATCTTCAAGTACGAACGGCCGCGAGCTGAGCCCGCCGGCCGGTATGATATCAGAATGGCTGAGCAGTGTTTTATTCGCTTTTTCCAAAAGCTCATGAATATCGGCTTCATTTTTGATATTATCCGTGTATTCTATATATAGATGCGGCATGGAACCCCTCCTGAGTGGTGCTTATCAGTATGATTTTCCCGATACAGACCACCATAAACGCATCCTGCGGATCCAAAAAGAATCCCTCCCCGATCACTTATCGGATCGGGGAAGGATTCTTTTATTATTCCGTCATACCCAGCGCGACATATACCATCATCTTCACTCCATCGATGAAGCCGTCCTCATCCATGCCGAATTTCGGATGATGATGCGGATATTCCATGTCTTTGTCTTTATTCCTCACGCCGATCCAGGCATAAGTCGCGGGCACGAGTCTTGAAAATGCGGAGAAATCCTCACCGCCCATTGCGAGCGGGTATTCGAATACTTTATCGCCGAATTTATCAACGGCGATCTCTCTCACTTTATCCGTCTTTTCCTCGTCATTAACAACGGCGGCATAGCCGAACTGGAAATTGAAATCATATGTCGCGCCGTACATCTCGCACACGCTTTTTACTGCCTGCTCCATCTTTTCTTTCACCAGCAGTCTCGTATCATCATTGATGGTACGGACGCTGCCTGATAATTCGGCAGTATCCGGAATGATGTTCTTCGCGCTTCCAGCATGGAAGTTCGTCGTAGAAATGACGACAGAGTCAAGCGGTGATGTAATCCGGGAAACGATCGCCTGGAACTGGTTGATGATCTGCGTTCCGATGATTACCGGATCCACCGTCAGTTCCGGCTGGGAAGCATGGCCGCCGCTGCCCTGGATGATCAGTTCGAATCCATCTGAGTTTGAAGTGATCGGACCGTTTTTGATACCGATCTTACCTGTCGGAATCGGGGTGAACAGATGCTGGCCGTATACAAAATCCAGATCATCGAATAATCCGGTGGCGACCATCTCCTGCGCCCCGCCCGGAATCAATTCCTCCGCATGCTGGAAGATCAGATACACTTCACCGTGAAGTGTATCTGTATTTTGGGTAAGCACTTTTGCTGCACCGAGCAGTATGGAAGTGTGACCGTCATGTCCGCATGCATGCATTTTCCCCGGGATCTCTGAAACGAAATCAATGTCACTGCGTTCTTCACTGACCGGAAGTGCATCGATATCTGCACGCAGGCCGATCTTTTTACCCGGGTGTGCGCCTTTGATTATACCAAGTACACTCGTTGGCGTCGGACGGCTTATTTCCACGCCGTCAAGCTTCTTCAATTCATCTTCTATAAATTGGCTTGTCCAATGTTCTTCGAATGAAAGTTCAGGATGTCTGTGCAGCGTCCTTCTCCATTCGAAAACCTCGGACATCACATTTTCAATTTGTTTTTCAATACTCATTTTTAATATGCCTCCATTAATTTATTCCGGCAGATAGATGGGTCCATCGATGCCGAGAGGGATTCCAAGCAGGTACCATACGATCAACAGTACCGTCCATGCAAAGAATAGTACAATCGAATATGGCAGCAGTGTGGACAGCAGCGTTCCCAGCCCGGCATTCTTATCATAGCGCTGTGCAAATGCAAGCAGCAGCGGGAGATAGGGCAGCATCGGTGTGATCGGGTTCGTGAATGAATCACCGATACGGTAGAGCATCTGCGTAAATGCCGGATCATAGCCGAGCAGCATGAACATCGGTACGAATACCGGTGCCAATATCGCCCATTTTGCTGATGCACTGCCGATCAGCAGGTTGATAAGTCCCGCGAGCAGGATGAAGCCGATGATAAGCGGAATCCCGGATGCATTAACAGCTTCAAGGGCATTCGCACCCTTGATGGCTATTATAGGACCGAGGTTGCTCCAGCTGAAATATGCGAGCATCTGTGCAGCAAAGAATACGAGGACGACATAACTGCCCATCGTACCCATCGCATCACCCAGCATGCTTCCAAAATCTTTCGTCGATTTTATCGTTCCCACCTTCAGTCCATAGACAAGACCTGGAACGAAGAAAAGGATTGTCAGGATGAAGATGATCGAGTTCATGAACGGTGAATCCTGTATAATCGAGCCGGTCTCTGCATTCCGGAAAATCGCATTCTCCGGGATCAGGAACACCATGAAAACGATGAAAGTCAGAACAGCGGATATGTTCGCCCATCTGAGTGCTTTGATTTCTTCCTTCTTCAGCGGTTCATGGTCAGCCGTTTCCGCTCCTTCATATGTACCGAGACGGGGCACTGTAATCTTCTTCGTCACAAAGTAGACGATGAAAAGCAGAAAGAACGTCGCAACTACCGTGAAGTAATAGTTCATCAGAATGCTGCCCGTATATTCCGGGTCGATCAGCTGGGCGGCAGGCTCTGTAAATGCGATTGCCAGCGCTTCCGTCATCCCCGGGATGACATTCGCCGCAAATGCGCCCAGAGAAGCGGCATACGCCATGACCAGTCCGACGAACGGATGATAGCCGAGCTTCATGACGACCATTGCCGCAAGCGGCGGCAGGATGATCGGTGCAGCGTCACCCGCCACGTTGCCAATGATTCCAACCAGTATGATTGCCGGCAGGATGAGTTTCTGAGGTGCCACTTCAATGGCACGTTTCATTGCTGTTTCAAAGTACCCGGATTTTTCAGCAATCCCGATACCGATCATAACCACCAGCACCATGCCGAGTGGAGGGAACTCACTGAAGTTCGTGATTGCTTCGGTGAAGATACGCACGATCCCTTCCCCGTTGAGCAGGTTCACAGCCTGGATCGTTTCACCGTCCGCCGGGTTGACCGCTTCCCATTTCAGCATCCCGCCGATGAAGGAAGCACCGAGAATCGTGAACATTAAGATGATGAATAAAACTATAGGATCCGGGAGTTTATTCCCCACTCTCTCGATGACATCCAGGAAACGATTGAATATCCCTTTCTTTTCTTTATGATTCGCCATAGGCACCTTCCCCTTGTTTCAATTTTCTAATTATTAGCCTATTATTTCAAACAACAAGTGAAAGCACAAGGTATATTTCTAAACTATTATTAAAAAAATAAAGAGATTATTTCGGAGTTGTCACGGGAGAAATAATCTTTATTTTAAGTTGTTCACAAAAAAGTCTCCTAATTACACAGTTCCGCTGTAAAAGGAGACTTGCCGTCATTTTTATGCACTCTTGAATTTTTTAATGGTTTCAACGAGCTTTTCCAATATGTCTGTTCTGCTGGAATTTTTATGCCAGATGAAACCCGTTGAGATATTACTGTAGTGTCCAGGGAGGTCATAACTGTAGAGGGCCCTGTTTCAAGCAGTCCGGAAACACTCGATTTAGGTACGAGGCTTACGTCAAGTCCTGCTTTTACGCTGCCGAGTATCGTTTCCATGATCCCGAATTCCTTGATTCTTTTTTCTCTATTCCCGCGTCAAGCAACCATTCTTCCAGTTTGGCTCTGTAGCTGCACCCTTCTTTGAAAACGGGCATCGGTTTCTCCTTCAGATCTGCGGCTGTAATTTTCGGTGCATTCGAGACCAGCACCAGTGTTTCCATTAAAATTTCCAGCTTATCGATTTTCGGATGGTGACCGAAATCCGCTACAAAGGCACAGTCAATATCCTTGTTTACAATCTGTCCTACGATGTTCTTTGTCATGCCCATGGAACCTGCTCCAACAACAATTACATCATAATGGCTATTCATGTTACCTTCCCTTCCGTTTTAAATGTTAATCAAATCATATTCCATGAGTGCATCTAATGTAAAATTACTATGCCAGATGGAAGGCATCTCAATTTGAGATGGCAAGGGGATGTACAAATTTTACAGCCTGCTAATATCAGCTGTGATAAAATGTATAAAAACAGCGAAGGAGGCTTCCAATGCTCACTCAAATCTCTCCCCATGTCTACATCCTCCCTTTCGACGAAGAACGGGACCGGCCGAATCTCGGCTATATCCATGGAAAAAATTACAGCATGCTTATCGATGCCGGCAACTCCCCTGCCCATCTGCAGAAGATGCTTCAGGAAATAGAGGAAGCGGGGCTCCCTGCACCCAAAATCGCACTCATCACCCACTGGCACTGGGACCATACTTTTGCGATGCATGTTTTTGACGGTCTGACCATTGCCCATAAAAATACGAATGATATTCTGGACACTCTTACACGATGGGAATGGACAGAGGAAGCCATGGCAGAACGTCTCCGTACCGGGGAGGAATGCGAATTCTGTGATACGCATATTAAAGTGGAATATGATGACATAACACAGATCAAAGTCGTCCAGGCAGATATCGAGTTCGAAGACACAATCTCATTCAATTTGGGAAACGTCACCGTGGAAGTGGCACCGATAACCAATCCCCATTCAGATGACGGTGTTGTCGCCTATGTCAAAGAAGACAGGATTTTATTTGCCGGAGATGCCGATACAGGAGATTTTTATAAACTAAGCGGTGGATATGACCCGAAGCGATTCCATCATTACATCAGCGAGGTCGACAAGATCGGTTATGAAACATACATCCACGGGCATCTCGATCCGATGACGCGTGCAGAGACTGCTGCACTGCGCCGGAAAATCACTGAGGAGGAGCTGTAAAAATATATTCAGCCGAATACCTCTGAATTATCTCCCCTGTGAAACATCGATATCTTTTTGAAATCAGCCCTCCTTATGCTACACTCGGCACCATACATATTTCACTGCAAAACGGGAGCGATCATTTCAATGAACTCAATCAGTCAACTATTAACTGAGAACATTAAACTTGCACTGCTTCTCATAGGGATTGTCCATTTGATATCCATCATCGTAATGGTATTGATGCAGCATCATTTCCACACTGAGGAGATAAATCTTCTGATAAGAGGCGCAGTCGCAAGGGATGAAAATTACGAGCTTGTGATTCACAATGAACTGACAAAAGCGTACAGTTTTAGAATCAAATAATAAAATATAGGTACAAGAGGTGCTTAAAGTGTACAGCTATCTGATGTTACTTTCTTTTTTTGCCTTTATAATTTACGTCAATACGATTCAAACTTCTAACAGCATATCAGCATTCATAATTTTTATGATTGTTGTAATTGTATTGGGTCTTTTGGAAAAACAGCAGCAGAAGAAAAAACGAATGAATCTTCAGGAAAGATTTTTAAAAGGGAGTATTCAGTTGCTTTTTATCGCATTGATATGTATTATTCCGACTTTTATATACGAAAATCCATTCCCTGACCTTACCGATCCTCAGTTTTTAATCATTTTCGCAGTCGCTGTGCTGGGTAGCATTGCAGCCAGTGCGGTGCAATATATGTTCACCAAAGAAGATTCCGGATAAAGAAAAAGCGGAGGCCGAAATTTTCGGCCTCCGCTTTCATATATATTATCATCTTCATTACCGTTGTCCGTTCCTGACCATTTCCGCGCCTTGTTTATTTCCTGCGGAATGTTTCTACAAAGCTCAATGTGTTCAGACCAAAGAATTTAAGTGCATTTTTGCTGCCTTCATAGCCGTGTCCTGCTTTATAGTGTTTGAAGATCGCCACACCCAGTACAGCATTGATCATCAATGTTCCGATTCTGGTGAATGTTTTACCCAGGAATGAAGCAAACAGGAATACTGAACCGATCGTCTCAAGATATCCTGCAATCTTCATCTGCTTGCTGTCCACCTTGAATTCTTTTTCAAACTCTTCCCCCATCTGTCCCTCATTCTTCACTTTGGCAAGACCGCCATCGATCATACCTTTTCCGATATAAGCATTTAGTAAATATTGAATCATATTAAAAATCTCCTTTTTTTATGAATAAATTCCCTGTTTCCATTTGGCTCATCTTTTCCCTGTCGATTTTATTTGTTCAGCCAGTTTTTCGCTTCCAGAGCGACTTCCTGTGTCAGGCTGTGTCCGTTCACCCAGGCAGTCGTGACATCTGCGCCTCTTTCTCTGAACAGATTGATGACTCTTTCGCTTTCAGACTCCGGTACGATCGGATCGCCCTTGCCGAGCGACAGGAATACTTCCACATCGCTGAAGTCATGATTTTCTTCAATGTCTGCTGGATACAGCGGCGCGAATAGTGCCGCCTTTTTGAATGTCTCCGGTTGTTGGAGCATCATCTGTATCGCAATATTCGAGCCGTTTGAGAATCCGACAAATACGACATCTTCCAGTTTGAAATCATGCTCTTTTGATTTTTCCACGATGAACTCATACAGTTCTTTTCCGCGGAAATCAAGGTCTTCCCAGTCATACTGACCTTCACCGTGACGTTTGAAGTAACGGTTCATGCCGTTTTCCTGCACGTTGCCTCTGATGCCCAAAACATTATATTCAGGATTGAGCAGTTCCGCAAGGGGAACCAGATCCGTTTCTGTACCGCCTGTACCGTGAAGCAGTACAAATACCGGCGCACCTTTTTTCTTTTCATTATAAATATGTTCCATCAATCATCCGCTCCATTCATTGAATTATTCCGGCCGTTCCACTGTAAACATTGTGCCCAATTCAGCATAGTCGTTTCCTGCAAGTCTGCTGACTGCGCCGAGTTTCAGCGGATCGATATAACCGTCTTTATAAATTGTTTCATTTATATGATAGTGTTTCACTTTTAACAATAAGACATCCGTTGTGGGCATCCCTTCATCATTATGGATGACGATTGAGTCATAGAGTTCCGTTTCAAATCTCACTTTGGCCTCTTTCACTCCCGGAACTTTGACCGCTTTCGAATCTGTTGCCGTGAAGCCTGATATATCAAGCTCACTTTCATCCGGACCGAGGGGTGCCGAAGTGAGGTTCGCCGCTGCCACATTATCCCTGTCCACTACGTGGATGACCGCTTCTTTATTCTCAAATACATTTCTTGCGGTATCCTTGCTCCGCCCATCCAAGCGCTGCACTGCGACCGAGAGCATCGGCGGATCATAGGTGACAATGTTGAAATAGCTGAATGGGGCCACATTGACAACACCTGTGCCCGACACTGTTGAAACAAGCGCAATCGGCCTTGGTATTACGGTCCCGATCAGGAATTTCTTCTTCTCCTTGGCAGTCAGTTCCTGCGGGGAGAAGTTCAGCATCCTGTCCATGCTATATATCCAGTTCCGGCAGGGATTTTTCGTATTCCGGTCTTCTATGTTCATACTGCTCCGGCAATTTCAATGAGGAACCAAGTGATTCCATGTCTTCATCCAGATCGAATCCCGGACCGTCCGTTGCGAACTCGAATACGACATTACCCTTTTCTCCAAGATAGATGGATTCGAAGTAGCTTCTGTCTTTGACTACAGTGACCCCGTAGCCTTCTTCTCGCAGAACGGCCTGCCATTCTTTCAGTGTATCCTTGTCCGGTACCGACCAGGCGATGTGGTGGACCGTTCCGATGCCGAACCTGCCTGCCGGCTGCGGTGGAATGGCTGTGATGATATGATGCTTTTCCGCGCCTGTGGTTTCAAAGTGATGGTTCCTGTCCTCTATATCGATTGGCTTCAATCCCATCTGGCCGGTAAGCAGCTCTTTCGTACCTTCCGGATTGCCGGACAGCAGTACTGCACCGTGGAATCCGAGGATCTGATCGACATCCGACGCTTCCTCACCTTCGACGATCGCCAGCTCAAGTCCGTGTATATCATCGAACTCAATCGTCTCTTTGCCGAAGAGCCGGGTCGTTTCCATTTCGATGTCCTGTGTCCTGAGACGCTCTTTCCAGAAACTCAGATTGCCCTTCGGCACTCTGAAAGCGATTCTGCCGACCTGGCCGCTGCCCTTTCTTCCGTGATTATCATTCGACCATGGGAAGAAAGTGATGACCGTCCCCGGCGTCGCGTCATTATCTGCGAAATACAGGTGATACACACCCGGGTCGTCAAAGTTGACCGTCTGTTTGACCAGTCTGAGTCCCAGGACATCTCTGTAAAATCTCAGATTTTCATTCGGGTCCCCGACGATTGCTGTTATATGGTGGATCCTTTTGATTGCTTCCATATTATTGCCCCCTGATTATTATGAGCGCTTCGTATCAAACGGACGGATCTGCGCTTCAATATATTCACGTTTCGGCTCGAGGAATGGCGGAAGCGCCAGGCTTTCACCCAGTGTTTCGTAAGGTTCATCATCCATGAATCCAGGACCGTCAGTCGATACCTCAATCAGAATATGGCCGACACGTGTATAGAGCGCCTCAAAGTAGAAACGGTCCACATTTCCTGAATGCCCCATGCCGACTTCATCATATTTTGCTTCCCATTCTTTGATTGCGTCATGGTCTTTCACCCTGAATGATACATGGTGGACCTGGCCGTAACCCTGGCGCCCTGCCGTTGTTGCATCATTTCTCAGGATGACCTGGCCACCGTTTCCGCCTTCGCCCACTTCAAAGAGTGTGACCTCCTGCTCTTCGATTACCGGTTTCATGCCGAAAATATCAGTGAGCACTTTTTTGAAATCTTCATAGTAGCTGACTGTGATTTCAACCGGCCCCAGGCCGTATATCGCCTTATCTTCAGGAACCGGTCCGTTTTTCCACGGTTTACCTGGTGCCACACCTGTGTTGTTTTCATCTGAGAACAGCTGGTATCTCTGGCCGTCAGACTCTTCGAAAGGCAGGACTTTCTTGCCAAACAGTTCCTGGATGCCCTCGTGCTTCACACCGAATTCTTCAAAACGTTCCTTATAGTATTCAAGGGCTGCATCGTCGGGTACTCTGAGTCCGGTTCTGGAAATCGAGTTCGTCCCCGGAGCACCTTTAGGATTGTTGGGGAAGTCGAAAAATGTCATATCTGTTCCCGGTGAACCGACATCATCTGCGAAGAACGTATGGTAGGTATGGATATCGTCCTGGTTGACCGTCTTCTTGACCAGTCTCATGCCAAGCACTTCCGTAAAGAATTCATAGTTCCTCATTGCGTTATCCGTCATTGCCGTAACGTGGTGGATTCCAAGCAGTTCAGTTGCCATCCTTAAAAACTCCTTCGTATTTTTCGTCATTTATCTTGAATTCAAGATAATTAATATTTTAAAACTCGTGCCCTGTTACGACACAAGCATCATTTCAATAAACTTTCCGCGTGTATGCCGATGCGTTTGAGGAGGTTGATTGCATCTTCGACTTCATCATCGTCCCACTCATCAAAGATGTTGTTGATCAATGATTCCTGTTCCCCGACACGGGTATCCATGTATTTCCTACCCTCGTCCGTGATGCAGGCAAACATTTTCCGGCGGTCTTCTGCGCATGGTTCTCTGTATAAAAAACCTTTGTCCTCGAGCTTGTCTATCACATAAGTGATGCTGCCTCCGCCCATGAGCACCCTTTTTCCGATCGACTGGATCGGCTGGTCGCCTTTATGGTACAGCAGTTCCATTACCGCGTATTCATTCAGGTTGATTTCTTTCTTCAAAAAGTCCTGTTTGATCAGTTTCTGAACCGACTGAGATGATTTTATAAATACGGTGAACGCCTTGATGCGCGGATCCTTCTCTTCCATGTCTGCACCTCCTCGATATTGCTTAAAATTAATTATATTAAATTTGATATAATTAAATCTGAAGTAATTATATAACACGAGCTTACAAAATGCAAGTGCGTAATTTGAATTTTTCCCAGTGCGTACCCGGAAGCATTATCGGCAGGGAAAACGGGAACAGTAAATATATAAGCTTTTAGATATTGGGAGCTGAATAGGATGAGTATTGTAAGAGGCATGAATCATATCGGACTGACTGTCCCCGATATAGAATCTGCAACGGATTTCTTCAAAAAAGGACTGGATGCGAAAGTGGCCTACGACAGTCAGACTCTGGATGACCCGCCGAGAGGCGGCCCTGAAGTCGAGCGGTTCCTTGGAATCCCCGAAGGTTCTGAAATCGTGAAGAAACGGATGATTGTCATCGGCAGAGGGCCGAACATCGAAATGTTCCAGTTTGAAAACACTGAATCTGCACATCCGCCTAACCTCGAAGATTACGGGTACACTCATCTGTCTTTCTATACTGATGATATAGAATCGGCATTTGAAAAGTTGAAATCCGCGGGCGGCCGGCCCCTCTCGGAAATTCATGAGAATACGAGATATGAGGACACAGAAGGCAACGGGACCGTTTATTTTAAAACACCGTGGGACAGCATGATTGAGCTGCAGACCATTCCGAATGGATACTACTATCCTGAAGACAGTGAATCGGAAGTGTTTGTCCCGGAATAAGCCATCCATATGCGTTTTGCATTTAACTGACGGGGAATACACAACTATATATTAGAATTTTAGGAGTGTGCTTAATTGATGGATGAATATTCGAGAGAGGATATTTTGAGAATCGCAGAAGATGAGAACGTCAGATATATAAGACTTCAGTTTACAGATATTCTGGGAACCATTAAAAATGTGGAAATACCGATCAAACAACTTGGGAAGGCCCTGGATGGCGAGATAATGTTCGATGGTTCCTCGATTGAAGGATTCGCCCGTGTGGAGGAATCGGACATGTTCCTCAAGCCTGATATGGATACCTGGCTCATTTTCCCATGGTCATCGGACGATGCTAGAATCGGCCGGCTGATTTGTGATATATACGATATCGACGGCAAGCCATTCTCCGGTGACCCCCGTTCCAATCTGAAAAGGGTGGTCCGTGAGATGCAGGATATGGGCTATGATGAACTGCAGCTTGGTCCGGAACCTGAGTTCTTCCTCTTTAAATTGGACAAAGACGGCGGTGCGACTACGGAACTCAGTGACAGCGGCGGTTATTTCGATCTGCAGCCGATTGATTTCGGGGAAGACTGCCGCAGGGATATTACACTTACACTTGAAGATATGGGCTTCGAAGTCGAAATGTCCCACCACGAAGGTGCACCCAGCCAGCACGAAATCAGCTTCAAATACAGTGACGCGGTCACTGCTTCCGATAACATTCAGACATTCAAATTGGTAGCCAAAACCATCGCGAGGAAGCATAATCTCCATGCGACATTCATGCCAAAACCACTTTACGGCATTCCCGGCAATGGGATGCACTATAATGTTTCATTGTTCAAAGACGGAAATAATGTATTCTATGACGAAAATGATGAATTCGGGCTCAGCCCGTGCATGAGATATTTCATGGCAGGTGTACTGAGTCATGCCAGAGGATTCACGGCGATATGCAACCCACTTGTCAATTCCTATAAAAGGCTGCAGTCCGGCTTCGAGGCGCCGAAATATATCGCGTGGAGCGGCAGCAACCGTTCACCGCTTCTCAGGATTCCGCCTTCCCGCGGTAAAGCGACGCGTGCAGAAGTGAGATCCCTCGACCCCGCAGCAAACCCTTACCTTGCCGCCGCAGCAATTTTGAAATCCGGTCTGACCGGCATTAAAAATAAACTGGAACTCGACAATCCGGTCAATGAAAACATCTATGAAATGAGCGAGAGACAAAAGGAAAGTGTAGAAGACCTCCCTTCGACACTTTATACTGCCCTAAAAGCAATGAAGGCAGACGACGTCGTCAGGGAAGCTCTCGGGGAGCACATTTTCAAACAGTTCCATGAGAATAAAAGCATCGAATGGAACATGTACAGCTCCCAGGTTACTGATTGGGAACTTAACGAGTACCTGGGTCAATACTAAACTGGATACAGAGGTGAAACAGGGGGAATGCAAATTCCGATATGCTCCCCCTGTTTTTATATTTCTATCCTGAAAATGCTTCTGAATATCTTACAGTCCCCTCGACGCCGTCCAATCCGCCGTCAGTCAGTTCAACCGCCATGAATGCTTCATCAGGAACATCGAACGGAGGCTTGATATTCCAGCGGCTCGCCGGCCTGAAACCGAATCTTGGATAATATTTATCGTGTCCCAGTACAATCACCGATTCATATCCCATCTCCTCCGCCCTCTTCAACGCAGTTACAATCATCTGGCTGCCAATTCCTTTATTCTGATAGGACGGAGCAACGGAGATCGGGGCGAGCGCAAGTGAACTGGCGGATACCCCGTTTTCTTCAACCATGATTTTCGAAAGCAGTATGTGTCCTACTACTGAATCTTTCTCCAGTGCAACCAGAGACAATCCCGGTATAAAAGCCTCCGTTTTCCTGATTTTGTTCACCGGATGATGCTCATCGGAATCATTTCTGTCCCTGCTCGTAAACGCAGTTCTTACCACATCTTCAATTTCTTTAATGTCTTCCCGGCTTTCTGGTCTTATTTCAATCTGCATATGTTCTCCCCGTTTCCAATACATTGTAAATACTATATTATATTAATCATACAGGGGGGATCAGTATATGAAAAACAATTATGACGACAAGGAAGTTTTTGATAAATACATAGTTTTGAGGGACAATCCGCTCAGTTACAACGAAGTTGTTGAAATGCCGGAGATGAAGCGCAATCTGCCGGAGCTGAAAAATAAATCCATTCTGGATATCGGCTGCGGCATGGGACATCTCATAGAACATATGATGGAATATGCACCGAGAAAAATCACGGGTGTGGATCTTTCCACCCGGATGATCGATTACTGTTTGACTAAGGAATCATTCAATGATGCAGAATTTAAGCATGGAGACTTCATGGATATTGAATTCGATCAGAAATTTGATGTTGTCGTCTCTTCATTGGTTTTCCATTATATAGAAGATTTTAATTCACTGAGCCAGAAACTCGGAGACATTATGAATAAAGACGGCACCCTCCTGTTCTCGATGGAGCATCCTATAGTCACAGCAGGAAAAACACCTGAAACCACGCCTCGGAATATAAAGCTGAAGATGGACCACTATTTTGATGAATCCGAACGCACTATGTACTGGAGAGGCCTGGACAACACAATCGATAAGTATCATCACACAGTAAGCACCATCTTCAACAACCTGATACAGAATGGCTTCGTTGTAGAAAAGGTGACAGAACTCGGACAGACAAAAGAAGTGTTCGAATTATACAGTGAAGAGAAAATTGAAAAGCTGAGCCACTATCCGCCGTTTATAATGATCAGAGCCAGGAAGGAATAATTAAAAAGCACTTCTTTCATCTAAATGAATGAAAGAAGTGCTTTTATAAATTTATTGTATCGTTAGTACACTATTTTCTTTGATTTTCGGCATTCCTTTATCTTCAAGATAAAGTGTACCCGATTGGTCTGCGGTTACACTACCATCAAATTTTAAAGTGATGTGTCCCAAATCGTTTAAATTCTTACGAACAGCTGATCCCACTTTGGTAATTTCATACTCAGTTTCATCGACTTTTAGCATACTTTCTTCTGTTATATCACCTTTCACTTCATTAATATCAATGATATAGCAAAAATCTACAAGTTCATCCGGTGCGTTATTGCCAAAAAGTATCACCATTTTTTCCTCTTCAAAAGCCGAAGCTTCTGTACCAATTCCTTTGACTTCAGTTTGATAAATCATTAAATTACACTCCTTGTATTATTCGTATAAACCGAAACTGGCCAGCCAGGCGACGAACACCCTTGGCGCCCCGTTCAGGAACCTTGAGTAAAGTACGGATGGCACACCAACTTCTATCGTTTTTGTCTCTGCTTCTGCCAGGCCTAAACCGACCGGTATGAAGTCAGCAGCGTTTTGTGTATTGATTGCAAACAGTGCCGGTAATGCCAAATTAGGCGGGATATTTCCTTTACCTATTTCAACACCGATTAACGTTCCCAAAACCTGACCAATTACTCCGCCAGGACCAAGCAACGGACTGAGAAAAGGCAGGGAACAAACGAAACCAATTATCATCAATCCCCAAATATTGCCGGCTAAAGGAGACATTACATTGGCAAATGCATCACCTATTCCAGAGCCTTGTATGATACCAATCAATAAAGCCACAAATCCCATGAATGGAATTACTGTGTGCAGCATCGTCTGTACTGCGTCTCTTGCTGCCTGATAGAATGTATTAATAACTTTACCTGCACCCAAACCTATCTTGGTCAGAATGCTTTTATTTTCCTGCTCAGCACGTGTTTCCATAATTTTTTTATCTTTAGAATAAACCGAACCAGCTTCCGTTTGTTCAATCTCTACGCTTTCTTTTTCAGTTACTTCACTTTGCTCCTGAGAATCTTCTCCATTTTGACTTACTTGATTGACATCGACATTTGAAACATAAATATCTTCTGTAATATATTGTCTCAATGGACCACTTTGTCCCGTTGCCATTATGTTGATTGTAGGAATCCCTTTTTTAGGATAGATGCCGCAACGAAGTGTCCCGCCGCAATCAATAACTGCTGCCATTATTTCATCTTCCGGAACAGAAGTTTCAAATCCATTTACTGGAGTAGCACCAGTAATTTCACATATTTTATCTACAATTTCCGGTTTATGGCCACCAGTAACGTACATTAATTTATCTTTCTTGCCCTCAACACCTATAAAAAGAGGTCCACCAAAACCACCGGAACCTTTTACTATTTTTGCTTTTTCACTCATGTTACTCACCTCAGCTTTCCAGTTTTACTTCTTTGCTTAATTTCACGCCTTGCTGTTTTTCAACGTAGCTAGTGGTCAAGTCTGTGACCCACCCCCCGATGAAGTTCATAACTAATCCGACAAGAAGATACCTGACAGCCAGATCGGTCATCGGCAGACCTAACTGTTGGATACCGCTTGCAATCCCCAAGAATATAAATAGTTCCGCCGGGTTGATATGCGGGAATATACCGTTACTCGTATGTGCAAACTGTGCTGCCGAGGCGAAATAACTTGGCTTATACTTTTCCGGCATGAATCTGCCTAAAGAGTGCACCATCGGATTGGCCAGCATAAATGAACCTAAGAATGGCAGAACCATATATCTTAAAAGGGGGTTGCTGGCTGATTTCTGAGCAATTTTGTTAATTCGATCCTCACCAATCAATTGAATAATCGTGTTCATCGCAATAAGCAGCATCAGAACCAAAGGAACTATGGTTGCCATCCATTCCATGAAAACATCTGCCCCAGTTTGAAATAGATTTATAAACCCTTCCGCTAAACTAACTATTATATCCATTCTTTTTTCCTCCTTTGTTCGTAAACATGCTATTCACTCTGTTGACTGCCTGCATCATAGGCGATGGTATTTTCTCTACTTCTCCGCCGCTCTGAATAATATTGAATGTTCTTTTGGCGTCCAGAATTGCGTTTCTCAATAATTTGTTATGCTTAGTTAAATCAGCATTCTCTAGCTTTGCGACTCTTTTCCCTTCAAGTCCACTCAGTGCTTTAATTTTGCTAAAAACTGTAACGCCCTGCATATATTTTGCTTCTTCGATTCTATCTTTTTCATCAATCTGCAGGAGAACTAAAGTACCTGATTGAAAAATCGTCGGCTTCCTGCCAATAACCACTCTGCCTTTACTCCTCAAATCAATATAGTTTTTTGTAAAATGTTTAATTTGGATCATACCTAGGAAATATTGAACTCCAAATCCAACAGCTAATATAATAATCAGCATGATTATAAACATGATTATTTCCTCATTTCTTGATTCAGAATATGCGCAAGCTCGCTGAATCTGGTATTATTTCTGATTCTATCCATTAAATAGTCATTGGTCGCCAATGACAATATTTCTTCATACAGACGGATTAATACAGCTTCATTTACATTATTTTCTGGTATTGCCATCAGTATGATCAGCTTTAAATCTTCGTAGTCTTTCAAAGACTCATCAAGAATCGCTATTTTAATTTTGATTTTCTCAAGTGTATGAACCGCATGGGGAAAGCCTAAATTGTTATTGATAGTCGGTTTGTTCTTCTCTTTCATAATGATGCGCTCAATAAATGCCGAATCCACTTCGTTTTCTCCAGTCAACTCATTCGAAAGACTTTTAATAACATCGAAATATCCATGCGTGTGATCAAAATGATGGATATCTTCCTCAGATAAATAGTCAAAGAGCATACTTTCATTGAATAATTTAATATTGTTTACGTCTTTATAAATTAGGAATTGTTCTATTTTAAGTTTAAGCAGCTGTCTGTCTAATATGTCTTCAATATAAATCACTTTATTGAATAATCTATTTGTTTGAGTAGTCGATAATATCAAATCATGAACATCCATTATTTTTTCATCAACTTCTTCAAGGTTAAAGGTTGATATTTCAACCCCATCTTTGAGAATTTGCTGCAAATTCATTTTTAGTATTTTCGAAGTACTTAATCCCTGATTTGTTATTATGGCTACTGAGTTGATGTCTCTCATTTTTTGTTCAAGTTCATCTAGGAAAATACTGAAATATATTGAGAGAAAGTCCAATTCATTGATTGGCACCTTTACTTCTATTTCCTTCTCGATATTCTCTGCCAGCACTTTTGACAGCTCATACGCAAAAGGAAAACGTTGCTGAACATCACCGATAGATTCGTTACTGATTTTGACATCGAAAAGCAGACGGTCGATTAAATATTTTAGATGCAGACGTATGTCTTTACTAAAAAGGTTTTTATTTATCTTTATAGTGAAAGTTTCGTTAATATCATCAATCGTATTATCAATCAATCTTTGGATGAGTGAATCATCATCTTTATCTATAACCTCATCTATAACTGATGCTCTTCTGCCGAGTAACTGAAGAACAATCAGGAAAATTTCATATTTGGGATTCTCTATGTTGAATTCCTTTTGAAGATAGAAGGCGAAGCCATCAAAATTCTGATAGTCTTTTGACTGGAATATTTGGTTATCGATATTCAAATTTTCATCAACATGATACGCTTTCCGCAACCTGTCCATAGTCACTTTTGCAGAAGTTTCTAACCTCATATAAGTGTCAGAATCCAATTTATACTGTTTTTTTATATCACTGAGATATTCAAAAACGTATTCCGGCAGCATGATATCTTTATAATTATTAGGAAACTGTTCCACAAGAATTTTGCGAATTTTAAATTCACTTCCACTTAAAGATAGACCAACATTTGGTTTCCCCCTGATTTCAACATTGTATTTCCTGACAATAGTTTTAATTTCAGTAATTATATTTTGAAGAAGACTCTTACTCAGATATAATTTTTCTGAGATATCATCGATCGTACTTACGTCATTGTTTATCAGAATTTGAAAAACATCTTCTATTCTTTTCTCTGTTTGCTCATCATTTTGTTTGATTCTAGTGCGCAGTTGCTCCAAATCTTTTATAAAATTTTTTTCATTGAACACTGTCATAGTGTAACGACCATGTTTCTTTGTAATGTGGAGTACGCCTCCAAAAACTTCATTGATCTGTCCTGCATAATTCGACAAAGTACGTTCAGAAATATTTATATTATGAGATAACTCTTGGATGGATATATTTTTGAGAAGGAGTACATCTATTATTTTCAAATGATTTTTATTCAACACAGAAGCACCCTCCTTTACTCGAAATTCAACTATATTATCCCCTTGATTTACCACCGGATATATTTATAGTTGTGCCTGTGATATAACTGGATTTTTCAGAAGCAAGATAACACACAAGATCCGCGACTTCTGTCAATTCCCCGACTCTGCCAATCGGAATTGATTTGGAGTAATCGCTGTTTAATCCTTCAACAGTAGTATTTCTGGAGTATGCCAGTGCTTCTTCATAAGCGGCTGTCCTCAAGCCCGTTTCTTCCAGTATTCCAGGTGCAATTGCCACAACTCTTATGTTGTGTTCACCCAGTTCCTTTGCCCAGCTCCTTGTAAATCCAATCAAAGCAGCTTTGGTAGCTGAATAAATACTTTGTCCTTGCGATCCTTCCTGACCAGCTTCACTTGAGACATTTATAATAACACCATGCTGTTGTTCAACAAACTGTCTGGAAACTTCCCTACTGAATAATACAGGACCTTTCAGATTTACAGCGAACATAAAATCAAGATCCTTCATGTTAATTTCATACTCTGGTTTCTCACCTCTGACATCAACCAGAACTCTTGGAAGGTTGATTCCTGCATTATTTATCAGAACATCTATTTGCTTTTGCTCATTTACAATTTGTTCTACAGTATTTTTTACATTCTCTTCCTGTGTTACATCTGTCTTTAGATAATGATAATTATTATGATCAATCGGGTTATCTTTCATATCAGCATTATAGACAATCGCACCATTTTCTAATAAAGATTCTAGGATTCTCCTGCCGATACCAGAACTCCCACCTGTAATTACTACTACTTTTTTATCAATATTCAGCCAATTCGTCATCTATGTTTACCTCCTGTTTTGCTTCATTATTTTCTCTTATTCCATTATAGTTAAAAGCGTTTACACAATTAATTTATGATTTTGTGCACATTGATGAAAAACGATGATTAATTAAAAATTCATTTTCTAAAGCCTGGAAGATGATTTGAAGGTCATAATATAGTTATTTAAAACATTTGTTTCCCGGTTGAAACGATTAGGAGCATGGGACTTCTGGGTTCATCTTTCATTTCTCGAAAGTAGTAGTGTCATTTCAAACCATTGTTATCATAAAATATAGTAACAGTACAAGTTCTTCTAAATCCTTTATTTCCCATTCATTTTTCAATAAATTTAACATAAAATGTTTATAAGACCCGAAACAGGCTAATGGGTATATAAGTATTTGTGCGTCTTGAAGTTTTCGACGTACAATACCTTCAATAATATAGGGGCGTGTTTATGATATGGATGAATATACAAGGGATGATATTTTAAGGATTGCTGAAGCAGAGAATGTGAGGTATGTCAGATTACAGTTCACCGATATTCTGGGAACTATTAAAAACGTGGAGATTCCGACGACTCAGCTCGGCAAGGCTCTGGATGGGGAAATGATGTTCGACGGTTCCTCCATCGAAGGGTTTGTCCGGGTGGAAGAATCTGATATGTATCTCAAACCTGATTTCAACACTTGGAGGATTTTCCCTTGGTCGGATGATAATGCAAAATCCGCACGATTAATCTGTGATGTTTATGATATTAACGGAGAACCTTTTGACGGGGATCCGAGATCGAATTTGAAAAGAGTCATAAAAGAGATGGAAGACATGGGTTACACTTCCTTCAATTTGGGACCGGAACCGGAATTCTTCCTCTTTAAGTTGGATAATGAAGGCAATCCGACAACGGAAATGAATGATGAGGGCGGCTATTTCGACCTTGCACCGATTGATACAAGTGAAGATTGCCGGAGAGAAATCGCAAGAACGCTTGAAGAGATCGGTTTTGACGTGGAGATGTCGCACCATGAGGCCGGACCGAGCCAGCATGAAATCAGCTTCAAGTTCGCAGATGCCGTTACTGCCTGTGATAATATCCAGACATTCAAACTAGTGGCTAAAACAATTGCGAGAAAGCATAATATGCATGCGACATTCATGCCGAAGCCACTATACGGCATCGCGGGTAACGGCATGCACTTCAACGTTTCATTATTCAAAGAAAATACCAACGTTTTCTTTGATGAAAATGACGAGTTCGGACTGAGCGGAGATATGAGACACTTCATGGCAGGCATTCTTGAACATGCCAGAGGATTCACTGCCGTCTGCAACCCGCTCGTCAACTCATATAAGAGGCTCCAGTCAGGGTTCGAAGCGCCGAAGTACATCGCATGGAGCGGCAGAAACCGTACACCGCTTCTCAGAATCCCTTCAGCCAGAGGACCGGCAACGCGTGCGGAAGTAAGATCACTTGATCCATCCGCCAATCCCTACCTTGCGACGGCAGCGGTATTGAAAGCGGGCCTAGACGGCATCAAGCAGGAGATGGAACTCGATACGCCGGTAAACCAGAACATCTATAAAATGAGTAAAAAAGAAAGAGAAATCGAGAATGTGGAAGATCTTCCGACTACATTGTATACGGCCTTGAAAGCACTGAAGGAAGACGGCGTCATCCAGGAAGCCCTCGGCGAACACATTTACAAGCAGTTCCACAAGAACAAAACGGTTGAATGGAACATGTACAGCTCTCAGATTTCACAATGGGAAATCGACGAGTATCTGAAAAACTATTAACATCAAAAACAGGTTGCAGAAGCTCAAGCTTCTGCAACCTGTTTTTATTTGTCTTTTCATATGTCACGAAAATAAAACTTCAACTTCACCTAAATTTTCAAAAATAGCCTTAAAATGGTTGCCGCTTTCAACACCCACCGCTTTTGTCACTATATGTGCATCCATATAGAATGGACCCACATTCACTTTTCTGACCGGCTCTTCTCCATCTTCTCTATATCCTTCTTTGTCCTTCGTCCCCGTAAAGAAACTGCCACCCGGGATTTAAATCTTTTCATTGGCTGGTGCTGTCTTTACAGATGACAGGTTGTTTTCTGTAAAATCTGCTTCTTGCAGAGAATCAACTTCCATTTCCACGATGTCATTACGATTCATACTGCAGCAATTTGATGTCTTGACATGTCCCATTTAAATCTTCTCTCCTTGCCCTTTTCATATTTTTAAATTTGCGCGCAATACCCCTTTTTATAAGCGCTATCAAAAGAATCTATAATTTTTATTAGCTATTAAAAAATATACCGATGTAAAATGAAATTTTACACCTATTATCAGTATTAAAATTCATATTACTTTAACACTTTATATATATTAAATAGAAATCGCCACCGGTTAAGCCGTCAATTTGAATAATTTATGCATACTCATTGCAGATATGGGGCATATAAATAAAAATACGGATTGATATGATTTTTATAAAAAGCGGGTGGAGCCCGATCATTCTGGAACCAGCAACAGGAGGGAGCTTATAACTATGGCTGTGAAAAACGTGGCACTCATTACAGCACCCGGTCTCGCAAAAAGGCTTGGCGATGACCTCAAGGAGGAACTGCCGGCGATGCTCAGTTATTACATCAGTGAAGAATACGAATGGCATGTGGAACTCCATGAAGATCCTCTAACCGGCGGGACGAATAATTCCACGGAAGTGCTGGAATCTGCACTCAAAAGGAAAGACAACGCGGGATGGGATTATGCAGTTGCCCTGACAGATCTGCCGCTCTTCGAGGAAGAAAAGCCAATTGTCGCCGAAGTGTTCAAAGACAGGGATGTCGCTCTCATCAGTTTTCCGGGCTTCGGTGCCGTGCCGATGCACAAAAGGGTACGGGAAGCCATTCTTCAGCTGATGAATGAAATTCATTTTGGCAGTTCGGATGCAGACCGGGAGGAAGCGCAACAGCGTATCCGCTCTAAGGACAACCGATATGATGATCTGAAGAATAAAAAATCCACGAGACTCGTCGGTAAAAGAATGATGGAGATTGTCTCTCCGATGAAGCGGGAGACACCTGGAGAGAGCGATCCTGATATCGTTGTGCGCTTCACCTTGAAGTCACGCATTACCGGGCTCATGCGCGTCGTCTCCGGCATGGTCTATGCCAACCGGCCATGGGAGATGTTTGCCGCTTTCGGGAAGATCCTCGTCATCGCATTCACAACAGGCGCCTATGCCTTTGTATTCGGAACATTATGGCAGCTTAATACAACATACAGTATCGGACGGGCGGTTCTGATGATGATTTTTTCAATACTTGCCCTTACCATTTGGATCATTATGGGGCATGGACTGTGGGAGAAGAAAAGTGAACAGAGCACCAATTTCATCAGGAATCTGTATAATGCGACGACATTCTTCACACTGCTTATAAGTGTCGTCATGTATTACGTCATCCTGTTCACTATGTTCGTGATCTGGACACTCTTTCTCCAGCCACCGGCCCAGCTCGAGATCTACACTTCCGAACCCGTCGGTCTCGCCACCTACTTATATACGTCATGGATCGGCGCGAGCATCTCCACAATCATTGGTGCGCTTGGTTCTTTCTTCGAAAACAAAGAAGTCGTGCTCAACAGTACCTACGGCTACCGCCAGCAGCAGCGCCATGAAAAGATAGAAGAATTGAGGGAGAAGGAGGAAGAGGAGGACAAGGAATGAGATCCTGAATTATAACATGAGAGAGACTTAGGTGTTGCAAAACTACTGGCATTTTTCAGACCACACGATTTCAATACCTGAAAAAATTTAAGCATGACAGGAACAGCACTCTTTTCAAGTCTGTTACGGTAGTCTATTACAGACGCAGAATTTATGATTGAGGTCGGGTTCTCAGCACAAGAGGATATATAGCAAAATTAAACAACACTCATCGGGAATTAAGCTGATGAATGCTGTTTAAATGTATTGTTTATCATTTATAATTCTTTACTGTGCTCGCAGTCTCCATCAATCACAAATTCTGACACAGTGGAGTAACTTGATTCATACGCTGCAAGGTATAGTACTAAATTGCTCACTTACCCATCCGATTTGCTTTTTCGTGATAAATATTTTTTCCAGTTCATCGTTGTAATCATGAATAATAAAACATAACTTCTCCGCTACATTTTTACCACAGGATGACAGAAACTGTTCCAGTCAGTGCCATTCTCCATACGTCCCACTATAATCAATGGAACGCAGAAAGTTATAACCCTTTATATTACAGAGGTTTTCGTATATTACGATATCTAGGGATATTGAAATCAAACAATGATGAAGCATGCCTCAGAGAAATCCCTTTAGAGAGTTCCCTATAAAAATCAGTGAGGGAGAAAAGAGAATATGAGGATTTTAAGATCCAGCAATAAGCAAGTATTAATACAAGTAATCATGATTATAACTCCATTTCTCGATTCGTTCCTCTCTTTCTTAGTTTATGGTGTTAAGCTCAGTTGCCAAAAATAATGATCAGACCCTACAACAATATTTACTAAAGTATATAAGCAGTTATTTTCATGAGTGAGTGGAAGTAGCCGCTTATTTATATTTAACTTTTCAATTCCACAGAAACCTCCGACTGATTTTTGCGATTGGCTTGAAGTTAAATCTTTATCCACAGTAGCGACCGAAAGTATCGAAAGAGAAAGAACAGAAAAATACGATCACTGACAGTAGCATCATCGACCGTATTTATTTTAAAGCTCTTTTAATTGGAAGAATATTAATCAGATTTTTCTTCGTGTCAACTATTGGATTTTTATCTTAATGATGCATGTTTCAGAAATATAAAGCTCTATACCCCCAACGCGTACTGGGCAACTGATTTAATTGAATTCTCTGTCTGCTTAACAATATTATCTACGGTAAAACCGTATTCTTCAATAACTTTATCGCCTTTTGCGGAAGCTCCGAATTTATCAATTCCAACAGTCACACCATAATCACCAACGTATCTTTCCCACCCCAGTGTGGATGCCATTTCTATCCCTACACGGGCTTTTACTTGTGGTGGAATAACAGTGTATCTATATTCTACATCCTGTGCATTGAACCTGTCCCAGGATGGAAGACTGATTACATTTGTTTCTATACCTTTTTCCTTCAATACCCTATGGGCTTCAATTGCAAGTGGTACCTCTGATCCTGTAGCAATCAATAAAGCATCAGGAGTTTCTTTATCACCTTTTTGGATTATATATCCACCTTTACGTACGTTATCATATCCTGATTCATCAGTGTGTTTCAAAACAGGCAGATTTTGTCTTGTTAACACCAATGCTGTTGGAGTATCTGTGGATTCAAGGGCGAGCCTCCATGCTGCCTGAGTTTCATTTGCATCCGCCGGTCTGATGACAGACAGCCCGGGCATAGCTCTTAATGAGGGAAGCTGCTCTATCGGTTCATGGGTTGGACCGTCTTCTCCTACAGCAATAGAATCGTGGGTAAATACGTATGTTACAGGCATTTTCATGATTGAGGAGAGCCGCACTGCCGGCCGTAAATAGTCACTGAATACAAAGAACGTTCCGCCATAAACCTTCAACCCGCCATGGAGCGCCATGCCATTCAATGCTGCAGCCATTGCGAATTCACGGACCCCAAACCAGATATTCTTTCCCTCATAGCTGCTTTTTGTGAAATCCGCTTCATTTTTAATGTTCGTTTTATTTGAACCTGCCAAATCAGCACTGCCTCCGATAAAATGAGGCACTTTCTCAGAAATGGCATTCATTATTTCTCCTGAAGCTGAACGTGTAGCTACTTCAGCCCCTTCCTTATACACAGGTAAGTTTTTATCCCAATCAGCAGGCAGTTCATTCTGGATTGCCATTTCTAATTCACTTGCTAATTCAGGGTGTTTCTCCTTGTATGATTCAAACAACACATCCCATTTTTCTTCTGATTCGACACCTGGAACTACGATTTTTTCATTGAAATCTTTATAGACTTCTTCAGGAACATGGAACGGTTCGTGTTCCCATTCATAATTTTCTTTAGTGAGCTTCGTTTCATCTTCACCCAGCGGTGCACCATGTGAACTTGAAGACGCAGATTTATTCGGAGAGCCAAAACCAATCACCGTTTTAACTTCAATCAATGTCGGCCGTTCTGTTTCTGTTTTCGCTTCACTCAAAGCTTTCCTTACCGCATCAATATCATTCCCATCTTCAACATGAAGTACCTGCCAACCGTAAGCTTTAAATCGCTGGTCAGTGTTATCGGAAAATGAACGGTTCAAATCACCATCGAGTGAAATATCATTAGAATCATAAAGAACTATTAATTTCCCCAATCCTAGATGTCCTGCCAGTGATGCAGCTTCATGTGAGATACCTTCCATTATATCCCCATCACCAACAAGTGAATATGTATAATGATCTACAACTGACATTCCAGGCTGGTTGAATTTAGCCGCAAGATGTGACTCGGCGATCGCCATACCCACCGACATTGCAAACCCCTGCCCCAGCGGTCCTGTAGTGGCTTCGACACCATCTGTATGATGTACTTCGGGATGCCCCGGTGTTCTCGAACCCCACTGTCTGAATGATTTTAAATCATCCATATTCACATCATATCCGGATAAATGAAGCAAACTGTATAAAAGCATGGATCCATGTCCTGCCGAAAGCACGAAGCGGTCTCTGTTAAACCATTTTGAGTTCTCAGGATTATGATTCATAATATCTGTCCATAAAGCATACGCCATTGGGGCCGCACCCATGGGGAGGCCCGGATGTCCTGAATTTGCTCTTTCAATCGCGTCTATGGACAATGTTCGGATAGCATTAATTGATTTTTGTTCTATAGCAGTGCTGGTAATCACTATAATCCACTCCTTGTATTTTAAAAAAAGGTTTTTCACTTGATTGGGGAACTTCAGTGAAAAACCTAACTTAATTAATCTAGCCGATTTCAGGATAAAACATTACTTTCCCAAATACTTCTTCTCGGTTGATTATTTTTTTGAACGTTTCAGGCCCCTCATGCAAGGATAATCGATGAGAGATGATTGGCTCGACATTAATCTGTCCCGTACTCATGTAATGAAGTGATGCATCCCACTCTTTACCGGGAAACGGCGCAGAAACAGCATTCCATGAACCTAAAACAGTTAATTCATTCCGTACAATTTTCTCAAAATAAAAGCGTTCTATATTAACATCGGCATAAGGAATCCCCATATAGACAACCTTCCCGCCCTTTTTAGGCAAAGCAAGTACTTGCGCAGAAGTAATTGGAGAACCCGCAGATTCTACAGCCAGATCGACACCTGAGCTATTCGTGTGTTTGCCGATTTCTTCATGGGCAGGGGTTTCCATTGAGTTGATTGTGACATCAGCGCCGACCTGCCTGGCGATTTCAAGTTTGGCATCATCAATATCAATCGCATATACTTTTTTTGCTCCAAAAATTTTCGCCCATTGTATCGCAAGCAATCCTATATTGCCGCAGCCCATGACTGCCACTTCAGAACCAGGGTGAATATTCGTGCGATAGAACCCGTGAGCTACAACTGCTGACGGTTCAACCATGGCAGCAGTATCATATTCAACATTATCCGGAACCGGTATGACATTTTCAGCAGGCAATTTTGCATATTCTGCGTATGCTCCGGGATGATATGCTCCCATTACATGAAGGTTTTCACAGCGTGCCAGTTCTCCTTTTTTACAACTCTCACACTTCCCACAATAAAAGGCAGGGCAACCGGCGACTCTGTCGCCCACTTTAATATTCTTGACATCGGAGCCTACTTTAGTAACTTCTCCCGAAAATTCATGACCAAACGTCGTACCTTCAACATATGGTCCCAATTTGTTATACCTGGAAATATCAGAGCCACATATGCCGACAGCTTTAACTTTTATGATCACGTCGTTTGCATTATCCAGTGTCGGCATTGATGTTTCTTCAAATCGTATATCCTGTTTATCATACAGATTTAATGCTTTCACCATGTTTCCCCTTTCCGGCTGGTCGCTTTTCTTCTTTTAAAGAACTACTCTGCTTCTTATTTTTACCGAAAAGAATTTTAAATAGTGCCAAACCAACTATAATCGGGTTGAAAATCATCTGATATTCGAAATAAAAACCTCCGATAGCACGCATCGGTCCTAGCATGAATTCGAGCATTGCATCTACCATTTCTCATCCTCTTTTCTATAAAATATTAGTGATCCAACTTCGTGTTTCATCGGTCAATATGGCTCTTTAAAACTATAGGTTACTTTCAAATCTTTTTAGTCAACAGGTGTCAGAAGTACCTTTATGGCTTCGCCACTCTTGATTTTCTGGTAAGCTTCTTCCCATTGAGTAATATCGTATTCATGCGTAATCATTGCTTTTGCATTTACTTCTCCGGTGTTCATCAATTCTAATGATGGATCCCAGTCGGCCGGTTTCTGGCTTCTGCTTCCCACTACACGTATTTCTTTTTGAATGACTTTCTCCATATCAAAAGAGATTTTAGGTTCTGCAAAAATCCCGACTTGGCAATATTGGCCTTTCTTTCTTAGTAGATCAAGGCCTTGGTGGGTCGCAGGTGCAGCTCCGGAACATTCAAACACAACATCTGCTCCATAGCCATCAGTCAATTCGTTTACCAGTTCTTTAAGATCCTGTTCCTGTATATTCACAACATGATCAATTCCAAGTTCTTCAGCCTTATCAAGACGGACTTTGTCATTTGTCAATCCTGTGATTACCACTTTAGCGCCTCTGCTTTTAGCCACTTGAGCCGTAAAAAGACCAATCGGGCCCGGTCCCATTACAATTACCAGATCATTATCTTTAATATCAGTTTTATATACAGCATGATGTGTACAAGCTAATGGTTCAGTCATCGCCGCTGATTGAAAATCAACATTTTGCGGCAAGTGATGGAGACTGTCCTTTCTTGCTACCAGATACTTGGCAAACCCTCCATCTTGCTGAGTTCCCAGGCCTTTTCGATGGTTACATAAGTTGTAGTCGCCATTTTGGCAGTACTCACACTCGCCGCATATATAGAAAGTAGTCTCTGAAGTTACACGATCTCCAACTTTGAAATCTGTAACATTCTCTCCTACTTCTACAATTTCACCTGCAAACTCATGCCCCAAAGTAACAGGAAAAGCGACTTTATAGTGCCCTTCATACGTATGAATGTCAGATCCGCAAATACCAGCATACTTCACTTCTATTTTGACCTGATCTTTTCCTGGTACCGGTATTTCTTTATCCTGTATTTCAAGATTCCCAAATCCTGGTTCTGTTTTTACTAAGGCTTTCATTATATCTTCCTCCTAATTAGTGAACCATTAATTAAACAAGCTGAACACTTTGAAGATAATCCAGTTAACAATGTTACCGCCTTGGTCGATACTTGAAACTTGAGTTGATCCTTCAGGCAATTCCAAGTCTGCAGATATTGCCATTTCTGTGAAGATAGGTGCCACATCTGTTGCAATATACAATGAAATCGCAATCATGATTGCGCCTGCTATGACAGAGTGAACAATATTACCTCTCGCAGCTCCGACAATGAACGCTACGATAAATGGAATAGTCGCCAAATCACCGAAAGGAAGTAGTGCGTTACCAGGTAAGATAACAGCCATTAACACTGTGATTGGCACAAGTATCAGTGCAGTTGATATAACCGCTGGATGTCCCAGGGCAACTGCTGCATCAAGACCGATGTATATATCTTTGTCTCCGAATTTTTTATTCAGCCATTCACGTGCTGATTCTGAAACAGGCATTAAACCTTCCATCAGAATTTTTACCATACGCGGCATAAGTACCATGACTGCTGCCATCGCCATACCGATTTCAATGATTTCACCGGCTCCATAGCCTGCAAGTGCCCCGATTGCTGCACCAAGGAATAGTCCAATAAAAATCGATTCTCCAAAAATACCGAATCTTTTTTGAATGGAGTCAGGATCTGCATTCCAATTTCTGATGCCAGGTATCTTTTGGATTCCTTTGACAAGGAAAATACCCGGTGCATATGAAATCGTACTGCCGGTTGCAATGGATACACCTGGCAAATCGTAAAATTTACTCATCATTGGCGCTGTCCAGTCAGCCACTTTAAGTGCAACAATCTGGAAAAGAATCGCACCAATTAACCCTTGTATAATGCTGCCTGAAATCGCATAGATCATAGCAGCCATGAATGTATAATGCCAGAAGTTCCAAATATCAACGTTCATCGTTTTGGTGGTTTTAGTTAAGAGCATAACCACGTTGACCACTAATCCAAGTGGAATAATAAACGGTGCAACTGCAGATGCCCAAGCAATAGACGAAGTAGCTGGCCAACCAACATCAATAACATTCAAACTAACACCGAGCCGTTCAACCATTCCTTGTGCAGCTGGACCTAAGTTGTTGACAAGTAGGTCTATAACCAAGAAAATACCAACAAAAGCGACACCGATTGTTAAACCTGATCTAAATGCCTTGCCCGGTTTCTGACCGAAAAACAGTCCTAAAAGAAATATTGCAACTGGAAGAATTACTGTTGCGCCCAAATCAAGAAAACCTTGTATAAAATCAAGAAAACCTTGCATGATGTATCCCCCTAACCCTCATATAATAATTCTCGATTCCCCTGTTCCGAGGAATCGAGTGTATCAAGTCTATTTTTTTAGTTCCTCTAGAATTTGTGCCTTCGTATCCTCAATTCCGATTCCTGTAAGGAAGTTTCTAGCGTTAATTACCGGGAAGTCAAATTCTTTCTGAGTCATTGCTGTAGTTACCAATAGATCTGCTGAATCTGCATAAGCTCCAACTTCAGAAATTTTGACCTGTTTCAAATCAACTTTAATATTGTTTTCTTTCGCTAATTCTTCAACTGCATTGTTTACTACTGTTGAAGTAGCAATTCCAGCTCCACATGCTATCAATACTGTTTTCATTACACTCACCTCCTTAAAATGAAAAGTCTAATTTATTTTCCAATAAATTAACTATTTTTGTTTTGTCTTTCTCATTAGCTAAAAACTTAAGTGTTTCTTCGTTTTGGAAAATTTGCATCAAATTCTGCAATAGATTAAGTTGAGAATCAGCTTTGTCCATTGCCAGCATGAATACAAGTTCAACATCTACCATTTCGTTCGGATCCCCCATAACTCCAAATTCAACCGGTTTTTTCAAAACTGCTACACTGATGGTTTTTGTATTAACATGTTCGACATCTGTATGTGGTATTGCTACTGATACGCCGTTTGTTGGCAAGCCTGTAGCAAATTCTTCTTCCCTCGCGATAACCGCTTCCAAATATGAGCTCTTTATCAAGCCTTTTTCTTCCAAATTACTCGCCATGGCAGTCAAGACTTCTTCTTTAGAGCCTGCCTCTAAATCTAATAGAATGATCGATTCATCAAAATATATGTCCCTCATCTTCCATTACTCCTTCATCTCTTAATCAATTGAATATTTCTGTAATAATGCGTGAATTTTTTCTTTAGATTCCGCATTAAATACTGAATCACGTGCTGATTTAGATTGAGCCAAATCTTTCAATTGTAATAAGGCTTTTAAATGCTGTTGTTTATCAACTGCAGCAATCACTACAACTAAACGGATAATTTCACCAGCAAAATGAATGCCTTCATCAATCTTCAGCAGACTCATAGTAACATCGTTCACCCCGTCTTCAGGGGCCGCATGAGGTATCACAACCCCTTCTCCCATAACGATGTATGATTCATCTTTAGTGTTTTCAGCAACCATCGCCTCCACGTACCTGGGCTCAATATGAGCACTTTCCACAATGGGTACTGCACTTTGACGTATTGCCTCTTCAAAAGAATCTACTGATTTCATGATAGTAATATTATCTATTGTTATTAATTCACTCAGGTTCATTGAAGGTCTTTCCTGATGCTGTATATTACTGGAGCTATAATCGGGATTTATATAATGATATAACTCTTTTGACAACTGGCTTTCATTATCGACAACAGCATGTTTTTTAATAATTTCCAGCATATCTTCTATGCTGATTTCATGAGGGACATAACCATGTACTTCCATCATCACTTGTCTTCTCAAACGTGTCTTTTCTTCTTTTTTAAGATAGGAACTCGCAAGAAAGAGCTGTTTCTCGGTCTTGAGAAACACAGGAGAAAATATGATGTCAAAATCTAGCGTATACTCATAGAATTCCCGAACGGATAAGGAATCAAGAAAAACAAACTCTGGAAATAGTTCTTTCAATTCACTGAACATCAAACGTGATACTGAAACACCTTTAGGACAAACCACAATAGCCTTCACTTTTTCTTCAAGACTTTCGCCTTGTTTCCGCATCCAACCCCCGATAAGCATGGTAAGGTACGCCACTTCATTCTCTGGAATATTCGTTCCAACGAGTCTCTCGAGCGGTTTGGTAGATTGCTTCACCAAATGATAGAGTTCTTTATAATCTTCCATAATCAGATACTCAACATCTGCCGCTTCTGTGAGATGATACTTGATTCGGTAATAAGCAGGAGTTACATGAAGGATTAACTTGTGCAATAGTTCATCTCTTTCATGTAAAGAAATGCATGCAGTCATTTCAAATAAATGCAACATTTCATCCAGCACCTCATCAAGATTAGGAATGCTATCCTCAGTGAGTATTTCTGCCCAGTAGACGTTTGTTGAAAGCAAATGAAGTGTTATAAACAATCTTTCATTCTCAGGAATATCCGAATCATATAAAAGTTCTTCAGCCGCCTGGTATTCTTTTGTATGCGAAATCTCCTTATATTCGATATGAAAAGAGTTTATTGTATTGCCGCTATCAATCCTCCTGAGTACCATCAGCAAATCATATGGCATCATTGCCACTTTTTCATCAGTAAACTTAAGGTTCAGCTGTTTTTCCACTTTTTCAATACGGGATTTCACTTCTTCGAACTCGGCCTCTTCAATATTAACAAGATATTTAATACGGTCATCACCGCCGGTAATTTGAAGCATATTGTCTATCACATTGAATAGAAGTTTCCTTATATAGAATTCTTCACCTTCAATCACATAGCCTTTTATACGCGAATATTTGATGCTTAGATAAAACTCAGAAGCGATCTTCCTGACATGCTTTAAATCATTAAGGATTGTGTTTCTGCTGACATCCAATTCAATCGCAAAATGGTTCAAGGACAATTCTTCTTTACTGCCGATGAGCATCAGTAGAATCATAAAGAAACGCTGTTTTTCAGAGTAAACATTGGACTCTTTAATCTGAAATTCATCTTCATCACTCAAGTTGCTGATGACCGTTTGCTCAATTATGAAATTACCTTGTCTTCCTCTTTCAATTTTTGGGAGGTTTTTGGAAACGAGGAAATCATTTATTTTGTTAAAACTGTATCCAAACTGTCTGCGAGTCAATTTATATTTTTCTTCCAACTCTTTACTCGTGACACTTGGATTTTTCAATAATTCATCAAATAGATTCCCGCTCCGTTCATCAAGTTGCATTCGGTTCCGCCTCCTCTTAATTAAATCTTAACACTATAAAACCAAGTTGTGTACATCATTACAGCACAATAATAAGTGTCTGAATTGTACATCTTTGTGCTTTATTAAAAATTAAGGCGCTGAATGGATATTTTCCATATTAAAAACGGTAAGGTCAAGGGCTACTAAGTTTCATCCGACGGCATACATCTGATGGAACAGCTGGGGATGGACTGATACGGGTCAGCAAGCGAAGAACCCCCTCCTGGAATATTCCGGAAAGGGGGGTCTGTTGTTCTATAGATTTGTGTCATGGTGATTTTCAATAAAAACTGCTTCTATCTCTTCAATCTTATTTTTCAGGAAACTTTTCGTTTTAGTCTCTATTTCCTGCATCACCTGCAGATGATCATTTTCTCTGCCTTCATCATGCTTATAAATATCTGTCAGAAACATTGAACAATACTGAGGGGAAAGCCGTTTACTCAGCCTTTTGAATGTCGATGGGTGATCCAGGGCTGTTTTATGCAGTCTTTCCCGATGTTCGCTGTCTCCCGGTCCGATGACCAATTTCAAGAACAGCTTATCTTTGAAATTTATAAACTCAAATAACAGGATGCGTCCGGATTCCGTCCATCCTTCAGATGTCTTTGCGACATGTTCATCCAGCCTCTTTGTTGTGAACCTGATACATTGTTTATTACTATGGTCCGCAATCAAATCCGGATGACTGTCAATGATTTCAAGAAGTTTATCATGAATACCTTTGTAGATATCAGGTTTATATTCGAATATCAGATCCAGCGCCCGCTTGTGCTTAGAATAGATATCCACGCAGATTTTTTCCAGTTCATTATCTCCCACAATGTTTCTCCTTAGTATACTTAAATATTGTTCAATGAATATCAAACTTTCTTTACTCATGGCATGTCTTCTTACCTTCAGAACCGACTCCAAAAACTCCATTATTTTTTCATAACTCAAACTCAGCCAGTTATCAGTATCACTTGCATCGTCACCTTCCGGTGTCAGATATATGTAGAGCTTCGTATAATCAGGAAATTCACTCTCAATGATTCTTCGGTATTTATTCAGCTGGTGGCTCGATTCTTTGCTCCATATTTTGTTTTCTATGACTAGTACAAATTTATTGGACTTGGAAATTCCCAAAATATCGATATTCGCCCATTCTCTCCTGATAATCATGTCATTGAAATCCTGGAGCAGGATCTCCAGCGGCTTGTAACTGATTGCCGGTTCTTCCCGGCTGTCATGTTTCACACAATGATGGATGACTTTCTTGATGAACCTGTCGTCGAAATTGTGATATTCCGCCGGATTAAGCAGCCAGCCTAATACATTGCTGTGACGAATCTCCTTATGTATGATTCCCAGGACTTCGAATGCATTGAATCCGGACTCACGTTCTTCCAGTTTATCGAGAATCTCAATATCCATGAGAAATTCCTGCAGGGCCTGCCTGTCTTTCTGATATTTTAAATGCTCCATCCGTTTCACCCTCCCTCGCTGTTCAGCATTTAAATTATATACCCGAGCAGCGAGGATAGGTAGATGATTATTTACACCTGGAATTTGTTCTTTGTGCCATTCCTCCGGTTTCCTGAAAATCTCTGCATCTCTTTATAATCCAGCTTCTTGCAAGCGACATATCTAAGGCAGACTCAGCTGCGTCGTCCTGCCGCCGTCCACTGTATAGAGCTGACCAGTAATGAACCCTGATTCTTCGGCTGCGAGGAATGCAACAAGTGCCGCCACCTCTTCAGGCGTCCCTGTACGCCCCACCGGATGGATACGTCCAATATCGCGTCGGAACAAATCCGGATCAGATGAATTGTCTATGAAATCCTGATTCAGCTCTGTATCAATCCAGCCGGGTGCCACCGCATTACACCGGATGCCTTCGCGTCCATGATCTACAGCCACCGACCGGGTCAAGCCATGAATCCATGCTTTAGTAGCGCAGTATGCTGCATGATGGGGATTGGCTGCTATTCCTTCAACCGGGCCTGTATTGATAATGTTCCCCGTTGTTTTTCGCAAATAAGGCAGTGCTGCTCGGATCATCAGAAAAGGTGCTGTGAGATTCACATTTAGATTACTCTGCCAATCTTCTATGCTCATTTCTTCAACCGGAGCTTCCATCATCATGCCTGCATTATTCACCAGTACATCGAGTCGTCCCTTGCTCTCAATGACTTCTGCAATAATGCTTTCCGGTTCCTCAGTGTTCGAAAAATCTGCAGTTATGCATTCAAAATCCTCATTCTTCCTCCGCTGTACGGTGATTACATCCGCCCCCCTCATCTTGAAACCGTTGGGCGATTGCTTTGCCGATGCCTGAACGTCCACCAGTTACGATTGCTACTTTACCTTCAAAGCGTTTCATTTGTCCTGTCATTTCATTTTCCCCTATTCTAATTATCTCCAGGTTTTCAAAGCCCTGATCGAACTTTAACATAGTACTATGCTGGATCATCCAGTTCAAAAAAGAATGCCTCCTGACTGCCGCCGAAAAGCACCGTATAAATAAAAAACCTGAAGCCAGGCTCCAGGTTTCTTGAGGATATCTCTACACATAACCTCTTCTCATTCTGTTCTCCAATTTATTGACCACATAAGTCAGCGCCCCACAGATCACCCAGTATACCAGTGCAGCCGCTACAAATGCTTCCAGATAACTGAATGTCTGTGCACCGACCAATCTTGCCTGAGCAAAGATATCGACTACCGTAACCAGGAATGCGAGCGACAAGGCTTTGATGATGATCAGGAAGGCATTCATCGTATCAGGCAGCGCCTCTGTCATGACCTGCGGTATGATCACTTTCCTCAGCGTCTGGCTTGTACTGTACCCCAATGATTGGGCAGCCTCTATCTGGTCCTTATCCAATGAATGCAGGGCTCCTCTTATGATCTCCGATTGGAACACTGAATAACAGATGCTGAAAGTCACGATGACTACAGCTGCGGAATTCAGCGATGCCGGATCAAATCCCACGCCGAATAAAGACAGGAATGACGTAACAACCAGCGGCAATGAGTAATACACCAGGTACAGAAGGACTACGTTCGGCGTCCCTCTCAAAAATGACTGCAGTACCGCAATGATCTGTTTAACCACCGGTATATTCAGACTTTGGATGTATGTGAGCATCGCACCCAATATAAAAGAGAGGATCAGGATGACTAAAGCCAGGAACAATGTTTTTGGAACGACTTTGACGATTTCAATCAGGCTTTCAAATACAGTGACAATATCAAACATTGTATTCAGCCTCCTCTTTCATCTCATATCCCGTCCTGTTAAGCACCCGCTTCTTCCTTCTTTCGAGATATCTTATGATCTGCTCGGAAGCGAATGAAATACCCCAGTAAATAAATGCCACTGTGAGGAATACTTCAACCTGCTGCATGCCGAAGGAACCGGAACTGATTATTGTCGCCAGCCCCATTATATCCACCACACCGATCGCGAAGACCAGCGAACTGTCGTGGATCAGGTGGATGATTGCATTTCCGAGACCCGGCAGCGCAATCGGGGTCATTTGCGGAATGATGATCTTAGTCAGCTTTTGGAATCGTGTGTAACCGAGACTCTCAGCCGCTTCATGCTGCCCTTTTTCAATTGCCAGATATGCCGGTCTGATCACTTCGGACATGTACGCCCCATTGTATATGATCAGGCAGACGATCGCAGCCGTCATCGCACTTATATTTGTCACATCAAATCCCAGCAGCTGGAGCAGCACCGGAATCCCGAAAAAGAACAGGAACAGCTGCAGCAGAATGGGGATGCTTCTCGTAAATGATATATATAAGTCGGTTATAAGGTTGAGTACCGGCACTTTTCTGATTCTTATACCCGCAACCGGGACACTCAGCAGAAAGCCGAAGACCGCAGACACCACTACGACGAGCATGGTAATCGGGATGACCCTTAAAAACTCCGGTAGAATACTTATCATATATTGAAGATCCACAATTCATTCTCCTCTTCATGCAGCGTTTCGGTTACTCCTCGTACTGGAAGATATCCTCTCCATAAAACTCGTTCGAAATATCGGACAGTACACCTTCATCCTTCAGTTCAGCCAGTGCCTCGCCGACCTGCTCATTCAATTCCACGTTCTCTTCCGAATCATGGATCATGAAGTAGGTTGGATTCACTTCAACGGGTTCTGTAATATGTATGTCCAGTCCGCCCTGTTCAATGATTTCACCCTGTCCCAGGTTGGAAGGGTTCACGAATGCATCATATGTACCGGCGTCCACTTCCTTCAGACGATCGGAGGTCGGAATGCCGCCGTCTGATGTCTTGAAGTCAATCTGGTTATCCGGATGCTCTTCATTGTATGCCGTCAACAAGTTGAACACACCGCCCGTCGGTGTCACCGGTACAACTTTCTTGCCTGCAAGGTCATCGAGGCTCTCGATTTCTCCCTCCATGCTTGCTGTCGCGAATATCTTCATCAGGCTGAATCCGTTATGTTCAGAGGGAACCAGGTAGCTTTCCTCTCGTTCTTCGGACAAGATCAACCCTTGTGCAATCATGTCATACTGGCCGGTATCCAGACCGATTTCCGCCGCGCTGTCACTCGTACCCTGGATGTTGAATTCATAGTCCTCCAATTTTTCATCGACTTCTTTCAGGATCTCGACCTCGTAACCCGTCAGTTCACCGTCATCTCCCGTATAACTGAGTGGTTTCGATGAGGATGGGACTGCCACTTCAACTGTTCTCGTTCCGTCCTCACTTGCTGTCGCATTCTCTTCTCCGCCACTGCCGCAGCCGGCAAGGAAAGCCCCCAGAACCGCTGTGAATATTATTAGTTTTTTCATCATTCATCTCTCCTGTCTCTTATTGTGCTGCTGCATAGAATTTATTCAGGAACTGCTGTGTCCGTGCATTATCCGATTCTTTGAATATCTGTTCCGGCCTGCCGGATTCGGCAACCTGTCCCTTGTCCATGAACACGACCTTGTCCGAAATATCCTGGGCAAATGACATTTCATGTGTTACCAGAATGATCGTCATCCCCGACTTCGCCACTTCTTCGATGGATTTCAGGACTTCACCGACCAGTTCAGGGTCGAGTGCGGAAGTCGGCTCGTCAAAAAGTATGACTTCCGGCTCCACTGCAAGGGCCCGGGCGATGCTGACACGCTGCTGCTGTCCGCCTGAAAGCTGGTTCGGATATGCATCCACTTTCGCTTCGAGCCCCACTCTTTTCAGCTCTTCCATACTTTTTTCATATGCTTCTTTTTTCGATTTCTTCTGGACTACCATCTGGGCGTCCATCACATTCTCTATGGCTGTCTTGTTCTTGAATAGATTGTATTGCTGGAACACCATTGCCGTTTTCCTTCTGAGGTTCAATGTCTCTTTTTTATCAATGGAGCTGAAATCGTAATCAAGTCCACCCAGGGAAATAAAGCCGCTGTCCGGTTTTTCCAGCAGGTTGATGCACCTGAGCAGGCTCGTCTTGCCGGTACCGCTGGGCCCGATCAATGTGACGACTTCGCCTTTTTTCACTTCCAGATCGATATCCTCAAGCACTTTATTGCCGTGAAAGGATAGATTCAAATTTCTTAAGTTAAGCACAACGTCACCCACTCTATGTATAGTCAGAATAATAAAAATGATATGTTTATTATAAAGGTTATTACCTACTTGTCAAATAGGGATTAAGTGATTATTTCTTACTCCCTATTGAAAAAACGACTGAGTTGATGCGATAATAGAGTAATTCATAGTCTAATTGTTGGTTTTAGGAGAGGAGTATCATCTTGAATACATTACAGGAACTTGATATGAATGGCCGGCTGGCGTTGACGGAGGAAACGGCCAAAAAATTCAAGGAGTCTTCACGGGAGCACGACGAGAATGTCACTTTCCCATTTGAAAACTTCGAAGCCCTAAAGGCGATCGGTTATCCGCAGCTGTCCATTCCGAAGGAATACGGCGGTGGCGGTGTTTCCCTTCATGAATTGATGAAGCATCAGGAGATCATCGCAAAAAATGACGGCGCCACGGCCCTGTCCGTCGGCTGGCATATGGGTATCATCATGGATATCGGGGAGAAGCACTCGTGGGATGATGAGAAGTACAGGAAAGTGGTCGCTGACGTCATTGAAAACGGCTCCCTCATCAACAACCTGGCGACGGAGCCGGCGACCGGCAGCCCGACCCGGGGCGGCCGACCGGAAACGACCGCGAGAAAAGACGGTGACAGGTGGATTCTGAACGGCAGGAAGACGTTCGCCACATTGTCGCCGATATTGAAGTATGCGGTCATCAGTGCATCCATTGAAGGCACAGATGAAGTCGGCAACTTTGTTGTCGACACTGCACTTAAAGGCGTCCATATCGATGAAACGTGGAACTCGGTCGCAATGCGCGCATCCGGCAGCCATGACTTCATAATGAAAAATGTGAGGGTGGAAGCAGAAGACCTCGTCTCCTACAGGACACCCGGCAGGAAGTCACCGGCAGGATGGCTCCTCCACATTCCGGCATGCTACCTGGGGATTGCACGTGCAGCACAGGAAGCTTCAGTGAATTTCGCAGCAGAATATTCACCGAACAGCATCAAAGGGACAATCTCCGAACTGCCGAACGTCCAGGAGAAGCTCGGCCGCGTTGAGCTGATGCTGATGGAATCCGAACATTTCCTTTATTCCGTGGCGCGGAAGTGGGATGAAAGCAGTGCCGAGGAAAGACAGCAGATGGGAAATGAACTCGGTGCCGTAAAGACTTCAATCGTCAATAAGGCAGTGGAAGCCGTCGATCTCGCAATGAGGGTCGTCGGCGCCAAAAGCCTGTCCGCCGACAGCGAACTGCAGCGTCACTATAGGAACGTCCGTGCCGGACTTCACAACCCGCCGATGGATGACATGGTCATTATCGGATTGGCCAAAGGATCGATCAGCAGAATCAAAGAGGCAAGAAATGAAAAAATGACAAGCAACGCTGAATAAACTAACAGAGTCCGGAGAATATTTATATATTCTTCGGATTTTTCATTTGCTCCTCGGATTGCATATGAATGACACTCATTTATTATATATTTTTTAATAGTTTGTAACGTTTCATATAATATGTTCAGTTATATAGAATCTTTCTATGGTCTGTGCTAGTATGTATTAAATGCTTCATGCAGGAATAAAGGAGAGTTGAAAATGATAAACCTTGATACATTTGTTGCGAATGAACTTGGTATTTCGTTGAATAATTTCATCTACAATTCCATCAGTATTTTTAAGTATGACACGCATGAACTCACCGACTATATTAAAAATAAATGTGATGAGAACCCTCTGATCTACATAAGCGAAGATAGGATTCCTCTCTCGGCTTTATCCGATCACTATCAGACTCAATCGACCGGCATTTTCACTGAGTTGTTCACCCATTTCAACTGTACCCTCGATGAACAGAAGAAGACAGCGATGCAGTATATTCTTTATTCCCTTAATTCATCTGGCTTTTTGGAAGCGGATACAAAAACTGTTTCTGACATGACCGGTTCTTCGCCCGAAGAGGTACAAGGACTACTGAATATGCTGAAAGCCTATGATGACCGTAAAGGAATCGGCTGCACGGATGTTTACGATTTTCTTAGATTCCAGCTGAGAAATCAGGACATGTACAATGAAAAACTGTTCACGCTGTTCATCTCAAACCTCGATGCGATCAACAGCGGCGCCCTCGATTTCCTGGAGGATGATGAAAGAGCAGATCTGCTCGAGTATGTCCGGCTTATTACTGAATCCTGCTCCCTCTCCCCCATCTCGGAGGATGAACCTGAATATCTGGAACCAGATGCAACGATCTCAGTTGAAAATAGATCATTCAATATTGTCATCAATGATTATCTTTCAGACTGCATCGTATTCGAACCTTTGGATATTCAGTCACAAGATAAGGATTTCAAAAAGGAAATGGAGAAATACAGGCGGGATTATGAAGAACTGGCTTCAATTCTGAACGCCCGGAAAATGTATCTGAGCAGTGTGCTGACCATCATTGTGAATAAGCAGAGGGACTTCCTGTTGGGAACTTCAGAATTTTTAAACCCCCTGGATCAGAATGACCTGGCCGATGCGACTTCCCTCAGCCCAGCGACAATCAGCCGCCTGCTTGCGGGTAAATTCGTGTCGTCTCCAAAAGGGACTGTCCCGATCAAGTCACTCCTGTCGAAAAAATGCTGCAACGGTGCTTCTGTCAGCTATGCAATGCACCTGATTAAAAGCTTATCTGACTTCGAAACGATGCCGGACAGTAAAATTTCAAAGAAACTGTGTGAATTCGGCGTCACCCTTTCCAGAAGAACAGTGAATAAATATAAAAATGAGATATTAAGTCAAAATTAAAGGAGTAGTCCAAGGGGAACGGACTACTCCTTTCTCTATGCGTCATACGGGGATAGTGCTCTGTGGGTTGCCTAATCCAGTTTTTCCATCAGTGATTTCAGTTGACTGACCTCTTCTTCGTCGAGACCCAGTCTCGGCTTTCTGGAAGGCCCGCCGTTCAGACCTTTCAGGTCCATCGCCTTTTTGACGATCTGGACGTACTTGCCGGAGTCCTCCAGGAACTCACACAGCGGCAGCAGATCTTTATTGAGCGCCTTCGCTTCATCGTACTTGCCGGCCTTCACCAGCTCATACAGTTTGGCCGCGCTGTTCGGTGCGATGTTGGCTGCCACGGATACCCAGCCCGTCGCCCCCTGCACGAATGATTCGAATGCCAGGTCATCCGAGCCGCAGAACAATACAAGATCCGTATTATCTGCGATGGCCCGGACTTTGCGGATGTCACCACTCGATTCCTTGATGTACTGCACTTTATCGAGTTCTTTATCAATCTTATAAATCGTTTCATTTTCCAGATCGATATTTGCAGTGAATGGATTTTGTTTTGACATCATTCACATCCTTGAACTGATGGAACGCCTCTTCTTCCGTCGGCGTCTGATAGAAGGAGTTGATGAGCAGCAGGCCGTCTGCATGATTGTCTTCCGCATGATTCGCATACTCGATGACCTTGCTTGTCCGCTCGTCGGCGATACCCACCAAAAGCTTCGTATCGGTATCTTTCACCATCGGGCCCACCAGCTCCACGATCTGTTTCTTCTCCGCCTCGTCCAGTGAAGCAAACTCGCCGGTGCTGCCGACAATGACAATGCCGGCCGCCTTCTGGTCCAGATAATACTGCACGTTCTCTTTCATGCCATCGTAATTCACGCTGTAATCCTTATGCATCGGTGTGATCAGTACGGGGAATGCCCCTTCAAACTGTTTTTTCATAGATTTCATATCCTCCATTTTCTTCATGATCTTCATCTTTCGCTTTTTCATGAGCATCTTTCTCCATTATGAATAATCCGAAATAACCGTATATCAGTGAAATTATTATCACTAAAAATCCATACCAGAAGAATGGCAGGTATGCTAATGTCGCTACGCCGAGTGTGGTTGCCATGAAAACACCGCCATCAGACCACGGCACCATAGGAGTGGTTACTGTACCTCCGGCTTCAACGTTTCTTGACAGCAGTGTGCGGCTCACATTTTTACGGTCGTAGTTCTCTTCAGTAATTTTGGTGCCGGTAAGCAAAGAAACATAAGCTGCGCCGCCAAAGAATACACCGAAGAATGATGCCAGCATCGTTGTAAGCGTAAGGTTTCCGGTATTGTTCGCCCATTTGGCGAACAGGTTGCCAATCACTGTAAATGCACCGATTGACTGAAGTAAACCTCCAACGCCCAAAGCCAGAATGATCAGTAGGATGACTTCAAGCATGAATGTGATTCCGCCCCGGTTGAGCAGATTATCTATAAATGCGATTCCTGTACTCTGTTCGCTGCCTGAATACAGTGTCTGGATCGCTTCTATGAATCCGTATCCCTGAAACAGTGTCGCCCATAAACTCCCCAGTAATGCTCCAAATAGGATGACTGGAACTGACGGCAACTTAAACGCCAGCATGATAATGACTATTACTGCCGGAATCAGCATCATCCAGGACACATTGAAATTCTGCTCCAGACCTGTCAGGGTATTTTCAGCAATCGACAGATCCCCCTGCCCATCGTACATGACTGCACCCACAATCCAGTAAAGAACCGCTGAAATGATAAATGCAGGTATCGATACGAATGACATAGACTTAATATGCCTGAAAAGATCCACTCTTGAGAGCGAAGCTGTCATTACAGTTGTATCTGATAAGGGCGACATCTTATCTCCTACATAGCATCCGGAAATAACTGCTCCAGCAACTAAATAAGTCGGCAGCCCAAAGCTTTCCCCGATACCCATCATCGCAATCCCCGCTGTACCTGCAGAACCAAATGAAGTCCCTGTGGAAAGTGCAGTAATCGCACAAATAATCATGGCAGCCATCAGAAAGATACTTGGACTGATAATATTCAAACCATAATAAATCATCGTCGGCACTACCCCGCCGGCAATCCAGGAACCGATCAGGGCGCCGACCGCAATAAGTATCAGAATTGCCCCCATGCCTTCATAGATACCTTTTAAAAGTCCTTTTTCCATTTCCAGATAATTGTGGCCAAGGTACACCCCAAAGCCCAGTATCACAAACCAGACTACAAGTAGAGCCAGTTGTATCGGCAATTTCAAAATAACTATAAAACCAAACATTATGACAACAAACATCCCAAGTATCGTGAGCAAGACACCGAGACTCGGCAGTTTCTTTTCCTTTGTCATATGAATCCCCCTTAATTATTTAATGACAAACCCTTCTGTATATATATCAGTGTGATCGATATAGAACTGCGAGTTCGATATCAGCTGATATGCATGTTCGAACCTGCCATTTTGGATTTTGATATCATCCCCATTCAATGTTGTTGTTCTCTCAGTCCCCAATTCTCTGTCGAAAAGAGAAATCACCTCTATGATTGGATAAGGCAGGATATCATTGTTCTTATTCGCTGCTGCATGTTTCCCATCATTGCTTAAAACCAGGTAATCATAAGTACTGTCATTCAGCTTTTCAATTTCCTTTTTGATCGAAGTAATATATTGAATATCCATATGCAGCCCGGTTTCCACCAGCTTTATCTTTTTGTGATTCACTTCATATAAACCATCAGTCAAACCGACCTCATATAATGGCGTTTCAATGAGCTCATTCTGGCCATATTTCTTCGTTCGGCCGTTGAAATCCAGAGAGTAGCTTTCCTTTTTTTCAATCCGCCCCCGGTCGACCAGTGATGAAACAAATGATTTCAACAGAACGTCTTCGTTTTCAATACCGGTGATTGAATCAAGAGTGACTGTCAAACCGCCCGTAATCTCATCTTCATGAAAAATCAGCAGATTCATATATTTACTTCCTCTCGGCTCGTTCAGAAGCAATTTTTTTACATCGAACCCTTCAGGTCCTGCCCTCAGCTCGTTTTTTTCAATCACCCGCAGAAGCTGGCCATGTATATGGATGTCATAGCTGTTCACTGTTTTCACAATCATATTTTCACCCCTATATATCCGGTATCAGCAAATAGCCATTTTGTAATGGATCTGATTCATTCATATAAAAATCATGCCTGGCCATGATCCAGGCGGAACCGGTAATCGACACTTTGTTGAATGTGATGCCATTTTCTTCTTTAGAGCTGATGAGCCGTGCCTTGAACTGTGATCCTGTAATACTTTCATGAATAAAGACATCATTCTCACTGATCCTGCCCTCTTTATACAAAGTCGCGACTTTCGCACAAGTGCCTGTCCCGCACGGTGAACGGTCGATACCGCCAGGCGGAACGACCACAGTATTCCTGATCACCTCTCCCTCTTCATACAATTCCATATGTGTCAGCTTATTGATGAAGGGATATTCAGGATGCCTGACGTCATGTTCACTGTTGATGACATCCCGCAATTCCATTGCGGCCGCCACAATACCCTCGGAGTTTGCGATATCGAGTGACAAGCCTAAATCTTCCGCCCTGATGATCCCGTAGAAATTACCGCCGTACGCTATGTCACACCTTACATTCCGGCCTTCAAACAGGACATCGACCGTTTTTAAATGAAAGGATTCCGTGCTGACAAAAGTTACTTCTTCAACTTTACCGTTTTCCACTTTGCATTTTGCTTCAACGACACCCGCAGGCGTATCAAGCACGACGGATGTAAACGGTTCTTGCCGCTCCACATATCCCATTTCGACTAAAGCAGTGCACGTCCCGATCGTGTCATGTCCGCACATCGGAAGATAGCCGCCCGTCTCTATGAATATCACACTGTAGTCCGCTTCCGGCCGCAAAGCCGGCAGCAGAATCGTACCACTCATGACATCATGGCCCCGCGGCGGATTCACAAGGAATTTCCTGATATAATCATGGTTCTCTTTCATGTCGAGCATCTTTTCCTGGATGGTATCCCCCGCGAGCTCCGGCATTCCGGCCAGGACAGTACGTGTCGGATTTCCGCCGGTATGGGTATCCAGTGTGATAAACTGCTTGCTGTTTTGATTCATGCGTGCACCTCCCTGAACCTGTTGATGTCAAGCGGACTGATGTCGTCCTCGAGTGAGTCTGTCACCATCTGGGATACCCAGAGTCCGGTTATTGCCGACAGCCCAATGCCGTCTCCCTCATGCCCGGCTGCAATGTAGAAGCCCGGAATCTTCGTTTCGGACAGGACGGGCAGATGGTCCGGCGTCCACGGACGGAGGCCGGCATAGCTGCGGATGATATTCATATCCTTCATCTGCGGGAAATATTCGATGGCCCGACGGGCGATGAGCTGGATGATCCTATGATCCACTTTTGTGTCAAAACCCGTGAACTCCCGGCTGCTTCCGAGCAGGAAATTCTGGCTCTCGGTCGCCTCATGGACGAGCGCGATGCCGTAGTCGTTCATCTCCTTAGATGCCTTGCGTTCCTTGCCGAACTTCGTCATCAGGTAGCCGAATTCCTGAATTTTACGCGTTCCCATAAGTTCCGAGCGGGATGCCACAAGAATGTGACCTTTCCTCGGTTTGATCGGAACATTCATGCCGAGCATATTCGCAACTTTCGGGGCATGGACACCGGCGGCGTTGATGACCTTCCTCGTTTTGAATACATCCCCGTGGGAAAACACTTTGAAGTTCCCATCATGCGTCTGCTCAACATCCGTCACCCGGGTGTTCTCAAATAATGAAAAATCATATTTCTTCGCCTGGTGGACCAGTGCAAAAGTAAGCATGTAAGGGTTAACCGTCGCATCGTTCGTACATTCGATGCCGCCGACAAGATGATCGGAAAAATATTTGGAGTCATTTTTCAGGTCCTCCTTCGTCAGTTTCCTGAAAAATTCATCCTCACCATTTTCAGCATTATGCAGGTCCACCCACTCATGTGCCTGTTCGAGCTCATCGTCATCCGCACACAGGAAGATGCTGCCTGGATGCCTGAATTCAAACTTCATTTCCAATTCTTCGGACAGCTCCCTGATCAGAGCCTGGCTCTTTATCGCCATCCGGCTGTCGAACCCGGGTTCCTTATCGATCAGCAGCACATTCCCATCGCATTTGGAACTCGTACCTGAAGCGAGCGTACTCCCTTCCAGCAAAGCCACCTTCAATCCGGTTTTCGTCGTATAGTAGGCAATGCTTGCGCCAATGATTCCTCCGCCTATGATCAATACATCGTAAATGTCTCTGTTCAATGAATCACCCCACCTCCTTCAATTACTACTAAGAAAAAAGGATGCCAGCCTTAAAAACTTAAATCACTAGAAAGTTTGATTAACTCTGTAAATATTTATATAATTATTATTAGTAATTTAACAATAAGGGGATGTTAGAAATGCTGGAGAAGGCGCTTATAAAAGAACTGATCAATTTCCATAATCATTCGTTCACGATCATCGATAAACAGGAGAACGTCATCTACTGGAGCGACAGGGCTGCAGAGATTTTCGGCATGAGCAATGAATATGTCATCGGCAAAAAAATCACGGAAGTCTTCAGGGAAGAACACCTGGTCATGCTGGAATCACTCAGGGAGAATAAGACAATCGTAAAAAAACAGCATAAGGCGACAAACAATATATATGTAGATATAAAATCCATGCCCATTCTGATCGACGGGGAAGTTGAGGGCGCCATCGTCTCCGAAGTCAACGTCACCGAACAGAAGCTCCAGAAGGAGCAGATTGAGACACTGAAGAATAAAGTCAGCGTCCTCTCCGATAACATGAAACAGCTCAAAGACTCGAACTTCAGGAATATCATATACAAAAGCTCCGTCATGGAACATGTTAAGAACCAGATTGAAAAAGCGGCGAAGACGAATGCGAACATACTGATCACCGGAGAGACCGGTGTCGGCAAAGAACTCTTTGCCAAATCAATCCATGACACAAGTGCCGTCAAAGGAGAATTCATCCCGATCAACTGCGGTGCCATTCCGAGCCATCTGTTCGAATCTGAACTCTTCGGGTACGAAAAAGGGGCGTTCACGGGAGCGAACCGGGAAGGCAACAAAGGGAAGATTGAACTCGCAGAAGGCGGGACTTTATTTCTCGATGAGATGGGGGACATGCCGCTTGATATGCAGGTGAAATTCCTCCGGGTGCTCCAGGAAAAGCAGTACTTCAAACTTGGCGGCAACAAAGAGAAGTCGGCGGACTTCAGGCTGGTTTCGGCCACCAACCGGAAGATTGCAGACCTCCTCGCCTCGGATGACTTCAGATCCGACCTTCTGTACCGGATTAATGTCGTCAACATCCACATACCGCCGCTCCGGGAACGGCCGGATGATATAGAATCGCTGTTCTTCTACTATCTGTACAGTCTGTCCGAAAAGTACGGAACAAGCGTCAAATACGCCAACCAACAGCTGATCAACCACCTGAAGGCATACCACTGGCCGGGCAACGTCAGGGAACTCATCAATGTCATCGAAAGACTGGTCATCTTCTCGAATGAGGAAGCACTGAATAACGAGATTTTCGACCAGTATCTGACCGAAGTCGGCGAAGATGCAAAACAAGCCACACTGCCCTCGGTCACTGAAGAACTGGAACTGAAAGACTACGTGGAAAAGATCGAAGCGGATTATATCAGGCATGTGCTGGAGGAGAATGGCCAGAATGTAGAGAGAGCCAGCAAAGCACTCGGCATCAGCCGCCCTACCCTTTATGCCAAAGTGAAGAGATTCGGGCTGTAGCTGGCATCTTTTTTTCTTACTGATTGATAAAAGGGAAAAAGAGGTGTTCCATATGAGGCAGGAAGACGATTTTGTCGTATGCAGATGTGAAAATGTCTATTATTCAGATCTTATAAATATAATGGAGAACGGAACGAATAATTCAAGGGAACTCAAATTGAAATCACGGGCAGGCATGGGATTCTGCGGTTCGCGTACATGCGGGCCGTTCCTCGAAAAGCTGACAGGGGATCAGAATGACGCGTCTCCCGGCTATGTGCATCTGAAATCACAGCCGCCAATCCGGACCATTTCATTGAAAGAACTCTCAGGGGAGGGCGAATCATGACAGAACGGATACTGAATCATAAAATACTAGGGGCCATCCGGCACGAATTTGTCCCTTTCAAATGGAACGGAGAAACCATTTACGGTGTGGAGGGGGAAAGCCTGACAGCCGCCCTGCTCGCCAACGGCATAAGAACACTCAGAACCCATGAAAAGGACGGCAAACCGAGAGGCCTCTACTGCAACATCGGCCACTGTTCCGAGTGTCGCGTCACCATCGGCGGAGAAAAGAACCAGAGAGCATGCCTGACACCAGTGAAAGAAGGCATGAGTGTCAAACAGCAGACAGAACTGCCACATCTGGTGAAAGGAGATGACAGCCATGTTTGATACGATCATCATCGGTGCAGGACCGGCCGGGCTGAGTGCCGCAAAAATACTGCAGGAAAGTCAGAAAGTGCTGGTTCTGGATGAATACTTCCATGCAGGCGGCCGGCTCCTCGGCCAGCTCTACGAAGAAGAAAAAGGCAGATGGTGGAACGGGCTTGAAATCGCCCGCCGGCTGATCATGGAGACAGAGGGAAAGAGTGAAATCCGGCTGAGCACCTCCGTGTACAATGTGGAACTTGATGACATTTATACCGTCTATACGACAGCAGGCGTCTTCAAGTCCAGATCACTGATCATCGCCACCGGCGCACGGGAGAAATCCACACCCCTCCCCGGCTGGGATCTGCCCGGTGTCATGACCGTCGGCGCCGCCCAGGTGCTCACCAATTTCAGCCGGGTCAAACCGGGTAATAAAGGCGTCATCATCGGCATCAATCCATTATCCATGGTCATCGCCATGGAGCTCGGCTATACGGATATCGAAGTTGCGAAAATCTGCCTGCCGCCGAAAAATAAGATCAACGACCAGACACCTAAAGACGCATTCGAAACACTTGTCTCACTCGGCAATTCCGCCCCTTCAAAGTTCATTTCATTCGGAACGAGAGTGGCCGGCAGAGTAAAGCCGCTTCATCCCGCAGCATTGAAACTGTTCCCTAAAGGCGGCGTCAAAGCCATGGGGCTTCCAATCTCAATCAAGGAGAAGATCATCCGTATAAACGGTACAGAGAAAGTGGAGTCAGTTACAATGCAGAAGACCGATTCTAAAGGCAGGCCCGTTGGCAGGAAACGAGAAATCCAGTGCGACTTCGTCTGCATATCAGACGGACTCGCCCCGCTCAGTGAAATCGGATCTTTGCTCGACCTCAGGCACGTATATTCAGAACCCCTCGGCGGGTATGTCCCGCTTCACAGTGAGATGATGGAAACAGAACTCCCGGATCTATATGTCGCAGGCAACGTAACCGGCATAGAAAACGCCAAAGTCGCCATGTACCAGGGACAGCTCGCAGCCCACCGGATACTCGGGGACGAAGAAGCAGCCATATGCACACTTGCAAGCATCAACAATGAAAGAAAGAACGCAAAAGTGAAATTCCACAAAGACCTGATCCACGGAAGAGAGACAGTGGAGGCGATGTGGAAGGATCTTGGAAAAGAAAATGTATAAAGAAAGTCCCACTTAATACAAATGATTAAGTGGGATCTTCTCTTATTCTTCAATTATAATTAGTTCTTTAGTAGAAGGTGTAAGCACTTCACAACCCCTATCAGTGATCAGTAAAACATCCTCCACCCGTGCTCCGCCTATACCTGGAAGGTATATCCCCGGTTCCACACTGATGGTCATATCTTTTTCCAATACTTTATCTTTTTGAACAGAGAAGAGAGGTTTTTCGTGAACTTCCAGTCCGATTCCATGTCCTGTGCCGGTACCAGATTGCTCATTATAACCTGTTTCAATCAAATGTTCCCTCATAAGATGGTCGACTTCAGTATCCTGCATGCCAGGCCTTATATTTTCTACACAATTATTAAATGATTTCAGAACAATCTCCTGTATCTCTTTCATTTTTTCCGAAGGCTCCCCTATGGATACGGTTCTGGAAATATCCGCCCAGTACCCTTCAAAACATGCACCGAAATCTATAGTGACCATTTCACCTTTTTCAATCACCTTATCAGTAGCTCGGCCATGCGGCAGAGATGATCTTACTCCGGAAGCGACAATAGGCGGAAAACCTGTTGAATATCCTCCCTGGGATTTAATGAAACGCCCCAATTCTTCAGCAACTTCAAGTTCAGTCAGACCGGATTTAATGAATTTTGTAATGTGTTTATAAGCTTTATCAGTAATCCTGCATGCTTCACGTATGTTTTCAATTTCATCAGACGATTTAATCATTCTGATACTTTCTACAACGTCATAGGTAGGTACCAATTTCCCCTCAACCATATCATCCAGCCATCTTTGCAGACCAAAACTGAGATGTCTTTCTTCAAACCCCGTTTTTTTAATAGTCCTTTTGTTTACCTGATTTGCAACTTCTTCATAGATCTTTCCTTTGTGACCGGTGTGTCCAGAATGAAGTACAATTTCAAAATCAGTTTGCTGGCCAGCCTGCTCAAAATACCGGTAGTCAGTAATCAACAGCTTTTCATCACGGGTAATCAGAATGACACCGTTGCTACCGGTAAACCCTGATAGGTAACGGATATTCCAAAGACCTGAAATTATAATCGCTTCAACATCATGTCTCTCTAATTGATCCACCAATTTTTCTACTTTATCCAAAATAATTTCCCCTTTAAGTTAGTTTTCATCAGAATTCAAAAAGCAGATAGGATGGTTGAAAATATAACAAGAAGCATACCTATGACCAAAATATACAGTGCCAATGACCTGTTCTTTTTATCACTTGCGACATTTGGAGCTCTGACTTCATTTTCTTCGACAAAAATCTCCAGCTTGGAATTATGTTTTAAAATGTCTCTGAAACTCTTGAAAATCCTGTCATAAACCCCTCTGCCTATCATCCATATGAAACCTCCTGCTATGAATAAAACCAGACCAGCCATGAAAATGATATCAAGAAACATGACAGGAATTTGCAGATCAAATGATAAAAATATAAAAACCATCATGGCCATACTGAAAGAAACGAAGAATATACTTCTATTTGCCACAGTCATTCAATCCCACTCCCTAACTATCAACTAATTCAAAAGCACCTTTCTTTCTGTACATTTCAAGTTCTTCCTCCGTACATGATACAAAATGGTCGGGAAATACTTCTCTCATCTCTCCCTCGACACCTGTCTTTTCCCATGTAACATCTTTAAACTTCTTTCTCGTTTTCTCACTGTTCGGGTCTGGCACGGGTATAGCACCAAGCAACGATTGAGTATAAGGATGCAATGGGTTTTCATATAACTCATCACTTGGCGCAATCTCGACCATTCTCCCTTGATACATAACCCCCACTCTGTCGCTAATGTGTTTAACCATCGACAGATCATGTGCTATAAAGAGATATGTCAGACCTTGTTCTTTTTGCAGTTTATTTAACAGGTTGATGACCTGGGCCTGTATGGAAACATCCAATGCAGAAATCGGTTCGTCAGCGACTATAAATTCCGGCTCTACAGCAAGTGCTCGGGCAATGCCAATCCTCTGTCTCTGACCTCCGCTGAATTCATGCGGATATCTTGTAGCATGTTCAGGATTTAGCCCAACCGTTTCCAGTAGATCCTCCACCTTCTTCCGCCTTTCTTTTTCGCTCTTATATAAGCCGTGTATATCCATACCCTCAGCAATGATGTCAGCAACTGTCCAACGTGGATTCAATGATGAGTACGGATCCTGGAAAATCATCTGTATCTGCTTATGCAGCTCCACTTTATTTTTCTTTGCCAGCCTTTCACCTTTGAAATATATTTCTCCTCCTGTTGCTTCATATAAATTGACCAAATTTCTTCCAGTCGTGGATTTACCGCAACCGGATTCTCCTACAAGTCCAAAGGTCTCACCTTCATATATTTCAAAACTGACACCATCCACTGCCCTCACTTCATTATTTTGTCCTGCATTGAAATGCTGTTTCAGGTCCGTGACTTCTAAAAGTTTGTTTCCCAGTACTTTTTGATCAACGGACTCCTTCTCTTCCTCTTCAGTCAGCAGAATATCCTCGATCTCATTCTCCACTTCCTGCCCTACTTTTTCATGAAGCAGCCACGTGGCCGCCTCATGTGTATCCGTAACTTTGAACATCGGAGGGTGATATAGAAAATCAATTTTCAACGGAGCTTTGTTCCGCAGGGCAAAAGCGTCCCCTGCCGGCGGGTGCATAAGATTTGGGGGAGAACCCGGAATGGACATCAGTCTGCTGTTGGAATCCCTTAGATTCGGCATAGCTTTCAACAGCCCCTTAGTGTAAGGGTGGCTCGGATTGTAAAATATCTCTTCAACCTTACCAATCTCTACAATTTTACCCGCATACATGACAGCAACCCTGTCCGCGATATTGGCCACAACGCCCAGATCATGAGTGATGAAAACAATTGATGTTCCCCGCTCTTTCTGAATCTTTTTAAACAGGTCGATAACCTGCGCCTGTACTGTAACGTCTAAAGCGGTGGTCGGCTCATCAGCTATCAATATCTCAGGGTCACATGCCAATGCCATTGCAATCACAACCCTTTGCTGCATACCTCCTGAAAATTGATGGGGGTACTGGTTTATCCTTTTTTCCGGTTCATGTATCCCTACGAGTCCCAGAAGTTCAATTGCTCTAGCCACAGCTTTTTTCTTCGAAATCCTGTTATGCGTGAGTATACCTTCAATAATCTGATTTTTGACAGTCATCGTTGGATTCAGAGAAGTCATAGGATCCTGAAAGACTATTGATATTTCTGACCCCCTCAGTTTCCTGAGTTTTCCTTTGCTGAAACTCAATATATTCTCATTTTTGTACTGTATATATTCTCCGTCAATTTTGCCAGGAGGCTGTGGGATGAGCCCCATGAGACTTTTGGACATGACTGATTTCCCCGATCCGGATTCACCAACAATGGCGAGTGTTTCCCCCTTATCGAGATCAAATGAGACATTTCTAACTGCCTGTACAACGCCGGCGTAAGTATCAAATGACACACTCAAATTTTTCACGGAAAGAATTTTATCCAAACCTATCACTCTACTTTCTCATTTTTGGATCAAAAGCATCTCTTAAACCATCACCCAGCAGGTTAAAGCTAATCATAATCAGACTGATGATGATTGATGAGAACATCAGCATATGGGGATAGATCTGAATCAATTCAAATCCATCATTGACGATGGTTCCGAGAGACGCTATTGGTGGCTGCAGTCCCAATCCAATGAAACTGAGAAATGCCTCGGTAAATATCGCTGTTGGAATTGTAAACATCGTGGTAATGATAATCGGTCCAATGGAATTCGGTATCAGATGACGCCATATCAACCTCGTATCTCCAGCTCCCAAAGTCCTGGAAGCTAATACGAATTCCTGTCCCTTCAATTTAAGGACCTGTCCCCTTATAATTCTTGCCATGTTTACCCATCCAGTTATTACCATAGCCAAGGTAATGGATACTATCCCCGGTTGCAGTACGAGAATGAGCAATATGATCACAATAAGGTTCGGGACTCCGATCAGCACTTCTATGATCCGCTGCATCACATTATCAATTTTCCCGCCGTAATACGCTGATATACTTCCGTATGTCACACCGATAAGCAAATCTAAAAGTGCGGCGAGAAATGCAATATAAAGGGAGATGCGTGTTCCTTCCCAGACCCTTGTCCAAACATCCCTGCCAAGGTTATCTGTTCCGAACCAATAGTATCCATCTACATTTTTCACTGCATAAGTGTCTTGCCCCTCAATATCTTTTCCATCCAGTCCGAGAAAAGGAACATGTTCCAGCGCGGGCACTTTTGGAGGCAGATTGCTGATTTTCAGATTCTGTTCATCGAATTCATGGGAGTTCATGTACGGACCGGCAAGTGCCAGAAATATTATTATGATAATCAGCACCAGTCCGATAATCGCTCCCCTGTTTTTCTTCAGCCGTTTCCAGGAATCTCCCAAATAACTCACAGGCTTTTGCGAAATGACTTCAACATCCTTATCCAATTGTCTTTCCACTTCAAATAGATCGTCAGTCAGTTTCTGTTCAGGGATACTAATTTCGTCCACCTCCAGAAAGCCGAATTCTTGGATCAACGATTCCATACAGTATATCGACAACAAATATCACAGCAATGAATAACAGACTGAAGAATAACGTCACACCCATAATAACCGGGTAGTCATTAGTTAATATTGAGTTGACAAACTGTTCTCCAAGTCCAGGTACACTAAATATCTGTTCCACTACAAGCGTTCCGGTCATAAGTGAGACCGTAAGTGGCCCGACAATGGTAATAATGGGAATCATGGCATTCCGAATGCCGTGTTTTCTGATTACTTTCCATCTATCTACACCCTTTGCATGAGCAGTTGTAATGTAGTCCTGACCAAGTACATCAAGCATTTCCGAACGCATATACCTTGCAATGGTCGCCATTACAAAAGCAGCAAGAGAGATGGTAGGCAGAATCGAGTATTCAAAACCCTGCCAAAATGCGACAGGCAGCCATTGCAGTCTCACACCTACCCAGTATTGAAGCAAGCCAGCAAAAACAAAATTGGGTATTGAAAGCCCCAGTACTGCAATGATCATGGCTGTATAATCCATGAAAGTGTTATGCCTTACAGCCGCAATTATCCCGAGCAAACCGCCGAGCACCAGCCCAAGCCCCATGGCCTGTGCTCCGAGTATTGCCGAAACACCTATTCTCTCCCCAATGATAGTGGTCACGGAACGGCCGTCGAATTGAAAGGAGACTCCCAATTCTCCGACCAGAACATTTCCAAGATACTTAAAATATTGCATTGCTACAGGTTCATCCAATCCATACCTTTGATTTAATATTTTTTCCTGCGCTTCACTCAATCTTTCATCATTGAATGGTGAACCTGGTAATGTTTGCATTAAAAAGAATGTCAATGAAGCGATCAACAGGAAAGTAAAAATCATATAACCTAATCTGCTCAATATATACCGTGTCACTGTTACACCTCCTGGATATCTTTGAAAAGACTACTGCTTCCACAGCTACTCTTCCATAGTCACCCACTTGAATGAGAATGTGTTATCTGGATGTGCAACAAAATTATTTACCGACGGGTTAATCAGTCTGGCATTTGCTGATTGATATATTGGTGAAATAGCTGTTTCCTGTTCAATTAAAATACGCTCTGCTTCCTGCATATCAGCAAACCTCTGATCCAGGTCTGAAAAATCTGTCTGCGCTTTTTTTACCAGCTCATCATACTCTTCATTTGCGAAATCTTGCCAGTTATATGGTCCATCGGACAGATGCACATTCAAAAATTCAACTGGATCGCTGATATCGTTTCTCCACCCCGAGAATGACATATCATAATCCTGTTTGCCTTCCAGATCGAGCTTCTGTTTATTTGGCTGCTGGTTGATGGCAACTGTCAGACCCGGCAAGTTGTTCTCCCATTGATTTTTCATATACTCTGCCATCGCCTTTCTTTGATCATCGTCATAGCTGAGAAGTTCCAGAGTGATCGAATCTGTGCCGAGCTCTTCCAAACCCTGCTCCCAGAGCTTTTGGGCTTCTTCAATATCCGTCATATTAAAGTTACCGTGCTTCTCTCTGAAACCTTCACCTTGTTCATTACTTACAAAATCCTCGGGAACCAGGAAATAAGCAGGAATTGAACCATTTTTCAAAATCGATTCTGCAGCTTCCGCTTTGTCATAGGACATATCCAATGCTTTTCTGATATTGTCATTGGCCAGGAATTCGTTCTGCAAATTGAATCTGACAAAATACACTTCTGTATTTATATTCGTCGTATATGCTTCATCCTCGGCATACATATCAACAAATTCTGAAGTCAGGTTAGCAACATCAATGTCACCCGTTTCGTATAGATTCACCTCGGTCGATGCATCTTTTGCGACTCTGTAGTCCACTGCATCAAGACTGACATTTTCGCTATCCCAATAGTCTTCATTCTTACTCAGAACCCATCCTTGGTCATGTGTCCAGGTATCAAGGAAGAAAGGTCCATTCGAAATGACATTTTCAGGTTCCAGACCATAATCGTCTCCCTGTGATGCGATAAATTCTTCATTTTGCGGGAACATTACCGGATTCGCCAATAGTTCCAGGAAATATGGAACATTATTGTTCAACTCAACGACCAGAGTCTTATCATCCGTCGCTTCAACGCCCAATTCATCGACTTGTCCATATAATTCATGCTCTGGATCCTGTATCTCATTTGCATTGGTAATTGGTGCCATCAGATAAGCATGAGGTGAAAATGTTTCCGGGTCCAGGGCACGTTTCCAGCCGTATACAAAATCATGTGCTGTCACTGGTGTACCGTTTGACCATTCAGCATCTTCTCTAATATTAAATGTATATGTTACACTTCCATCTTCGTTTTCTGTCATCTCATAATCCTCGGCCATACCTGCGCTCAATTCATTATTCTCATCCAATCTGAACAAACCTTCGTAAATGTTCAGCATTACCGTCTGTGAAAGACCATCCAGATTCCCATTCGTCTGGACTGTAGGTAGTTCTCCCGGTGTTGCCATATGAAGCGTACCACCTTCTGATTCACCGGTCTCAGACCCTTCGCTGCTTTCATCACTTTCAGCAGACCCTCCAGAAGAATCACTGCCCCCGCCGCCATAGCAAGCAGCGAGAAGACTAACAAGAGAAATAAGCATCAATAGCATCAACCAACGTTTTCTATTCATTTTAACTCCCCTTTTGTTTGAAAATTCAGATTTATTAATCCAAAAAAATTTATCGCTTTATATACTGCTCCAGTAGAAATCCCTCAGGAAGCTCATCATCAGTTTCCAGTACAAAACGATTGAAACCGATTATATGTGCAGTACCGGATACAGTTGTGACTGCCGCATCATACTCGTCCACTCTATCCGGCTTTACCAATCCTCCTGCAAAGGCACCCCCCGTAATACTCCTGTGTGTAAAAGACTCCCCCATCTCAAGCTCCAATTTTGAGTAAAGCTGAACGGCTTTTGCACTGGTCCCGGTCCCGCATGGTGAACGGTCCAACTGCCGGTGCGCAAAAATCGTAATGTTTTTCCACTCCCTGTCATTCAGGGCTTCTGAAAAAATAACTCCATAAATACCCTTAAGATCCTCCTGCAAAGGGTGTTGTATATCAAATTTTTTCTCCGCCTCTTCTTTGATGCGTGCAGCCCAATCTTTAAAATCTGGCAAATTCTTTTTTTCCTGTGTTAAATTCAAGAGACTATTGTTAAGAATCACATAAAAAGCTCCGCCGAAAGACACATCTGCTTTCAACTCAGTACCATTGATATTCAAAGCAATGTCAGACAGGAAAACAAATGACGGCACATTCTCAAAAGTGACCGAAACCACGCTGTTCCCATCATGTTCTGCATGGGCAATCACTTGTCCGGCGGGGCTGTCGATGACAAATCTTCTGTTGCCTTCGCTGATATCAAACATGCCAGTCTCAATTCCCATCGTGACAACAGCAATAACACCATGACCACACATTGTGCTCCATCCTTCGTTATGCATGAAAAGAACACCGAAATCCGATTCTTCACGCGCCGGCGGGGTGATGATGCATCCATACATTCCATCATGACCTCTGGGTTCATGCATTAAAAACTTACGTATGTAGTCCAAGTGTTCAATGCAGTATGCCCGGCGTTCAGGCTGTGATTCCCCTTTTATTACCGGTAATCCGCCAGTAATAATTCTCAATGGCTCCCCTGCAACATGCATATCAACCGTAGTTATCATCCTGTTAAAATTCAATAATCCCTCTCCTCCTCTCTTTAATATATTAAGAAAATTCTGTGCCAGTTTTATCCAATCACCCAAAAAACTTATGGCATGGAATTTTTATGTACTCCTGATAGAATGAAGGTAACAGGAGGCATACAATGACAATCAATTACGGATTTAGAAAAGAAACAGTAATTCCCCAATTCAAAAACTTAGAAATTGACCTGGCTGTAATCACCGACCCGACGAACATCTACTATCTGACCGGATTTTATGCAGACCCACATGAGCGTTATATGTCGCTTTTCATCGATACCGGATCTGAAGAAACCTATCTTTTCCTGCCTGCACTCGACAAGGAGATTGCAGCGGGTATCGCCAAGGTGGATTTCATCATCCCGATATCCGATGAACAGGACCCTTTTACAATCATTGAAAGCAACATAAAAGAAAAAGCAGCGAAAATCGGCATCGAAATGAACGTAGCGACTGTAGCGCATCATAATGGATTGAAAGGAACATTTCCAAATGCTGAATTCATCGATATCCAACCTGTCATTAATCATCAGCGGGCATTCAAAAGCCGTGAGGAAATAGAGGGCTTGAAAGAAGCGGTGAACATCATTGAAAAAGTGCTCGAAGACGGACTCAAAACAATCAAAGAGGGGATGACGGAAGCAGATCTAGTGGCGGAATTCGAATACCTTATGAAGAAATACGGGGCAGGAGGACCTTCATTCTCCACTATGGTCCTTGCAGGGGAAAAGGCGGCCCTGCCACACGGTACACCCGGGGACAGAAAACTGCAGAATGGTGACTTCCTGCTTATCGATTTCGGGGTCATCACCCGTGACCGATATTGTTCAGACATCACCCGGACATTCATCATCGGTGAAGCGTCCGACACGCAAAAAGAGATCTACAATATCGTCAAAACATCCACCCAGGCGGGCGTCGATGCAGTCAAAGCAGGCGTACCATTAAAAGAATTCGATATCGCCGCACGCAGCGTCATCGAAGAAAACGGATACGGTGAATACTTCAACAACCGCGTCGGTCACGGACTCGGCATCGAAGTCCATGAAGCCCCGTCAATCCATCACCTCAATGAAGATATTGCTGAGAAAGGCATGTTGTTCACGATTGAGCCCGGCATCTATATCCCGGGATATGGCGGCGTTCGCATCGAAGAGGAAGTCTATATTAATGAAAACGGAGAAGCGGAATTGCTGACAACCTTCCCGAGGGACTTGCAGATCATAGAGCTTAGTGTCAAGTGATTTTTAATTAAACCAAAATTAAAGGAGTAGTCCAAGGGGAACGGACTACTCCTTTCTCTATGCGTCATACGGGGATAGTGCTCTGTGGGTTGCCTAATCCAGTTTTTCCATCAGTGATTTCAGTTGACTGACCTCTTCTTCGTCGAGACCCAGTCTCGGCTTTCTGGAAGGCCCGCCGTTCAGACCTTTCAGGTCCATCGCCTTTTTGACGATCTGGACGTACTTGCCGGAGTCCTCCAGGAATTCACACAGCGGCAGCAGATCTTTATTGAGCGCCTTCGCTTCATCGTACTTGCCGGCCTTCACCAGCTCATACAGTTTGGCCGCACTGTTCGGTGCGATGTTGGCTGCCACGGACACCCAGCCCGTCGCCCCCTGCACGAATGATTCGAATGCCAGGTCATCCGAGCCGCAGAACAGGACAAGATCCGTATTATCTGCGATGGCCCGGACTTTGCGGATGTCCCCGCTCGATTCCTTGATGTACTCCACTTTATCGAGTTCTTTATCAATCTTATAAATCGTTTCATTTTCCAGATCGATATTTGCAGTGAATGGATTGTTGTACATCATGATCGGTTTCGTCACCTGGTCATTCACATCCTTGAACTGATGGAATGCCTCTTCTTCCGTCGGCGTCTGATAGAAGGAGTTGATGAGCAGCAGGCCGTCCGCATGATTGTCTTCGGCGTGCTTTGCATACTCGATGACCTTGCTTGTCCGCTCGTCGGCGATGCCCACCAAAAGCTTCGTATCGGTATCCTTCACCATCGGGCCCACCAGCTCCACGATCTGTTTCTTCTCCGCCTCGTCCAGTGAAGCAAACTCGCCGGTGCTGCCGACAATGACAATGCCGGCCGCCTTCTGGTCCAGATAATACTGGACGTTCTCTTTCATTCCGTCGTAATTCACGCTGTAATCCTCATGCATCGGTGTGATCAGTACTGGGAATGCCCCTTCAAACTGTTTGTTCATATTCTATCATCCTTTTCATAGAGTTTTTATAGTTTTAAAAGTTTATTCATTATTATGGACTTATTAAATTTGGTAACCATGTTACTGTAAACGGTAATAATATAATGATGATGATTGCTATTAGTTGTATTAAGATAAATGGAATTGTGGCATTATATAACCTTCCAATCTTCACTTTTTCCCCTACGGCACTTTTCAAGTAGAATATTGCAAAACCGAAAGGTGGTGTCAAGAATGCCATTTGAAGTACTAGCATGAATAATACACCCCACCATAATGGGTCAAATCCAGCTTCTACAATTACCGGGGTGATAATTGGAGCGGCGAGCATAATCAGAGCCATTGTTTCTAAAAACATTCCTAGAAGTATGATAAATGCTATAGCAAATATTAGCACTCCCCATTTCCCTCCAGGTGCCTGGGAGGCAAGCTGTGAAACCAGCTGATTTCCACCTACTCCTGAGAAAACGGCACTGAATGTTGCTGCACCTATGAGAATCCAGGCCACCATTCCAGTCATTTTTCCAGATTCAAACATTGAATTCTTTATTTTTTCCCAATTTAATCTTTGAGTGAAAATGCCAATTAAAATCGTCCCAATGACACCGACACCTGCGCCCTCGGTGGGCGTGGATATACCAGTGAATATAGACCCTAAAACTAAAATGATGAGTATTAACGGCAATATAACACTTTTGGTTGATTTCATTTTTTCATTCATCGATGCTCTATCTTCTTTGGCTAAAGCAGGTGCACTATTTGGCTTCTTATATGCAACAAACAATATATATATTATAAAGAATGATATAAGTATAATCCCTGCACTCAGACCGCCGGCAAAAAGACTGGATACTGATACTCCCGTCATTGCACCATAGACCACCATGTTCAAGCTTGGAGGTATGAGCTGTCCTAAAGTCCCCCCTGCCATAATAGATCCGAGACTGAGCTTTTCATCATATTTATATCTCATCATTTGAGGGAGAGCAATCAAGCCAAGACCAATAACTCCTGCAGCCACTACACCTGATATCGCGCCGACTATAGCACCAACAATAATTACTGTTATGGCAAGTCCACCACGCAACGGTCCGGACCATTTATAAACAGAATCAAATAAGTCCGCAATTATATTTGATTTTTCCAATAAAATCGACATAAAAATAAATAATGGAATTGCAATCAAAGTGTAGTTATTCATAATATTCCACGCACCGCTTGTGAAAAGCGCGGTACTGTCATATCCCCACATGATCAAGGCGAAAATAACTCCGGTAAATGCTAAAGAAAAAGCAATCGGCACACCTAGAAATAAAAGTATCAACAACAGTACAAACATTCCCAAGGGAGAATACTCAAATATCAATTCCATCATTATTCTCTCCCTTCAAACCAAAGTTTATATAGTTCAACCAATGACTGCAGCCACAATAACAAAGCTCCGATTGGTATAAACCACTTGAACCACCAAATAGGTGGGTTGAACGAAGTCTGATGAGCCGAATGTTCCATAATTCGTGTTGATTCTATAGCAAGTTCAAAGCCTTTAATCAGCAAGAAAAAAGAAGTAATGACTATAAGCAGGTTCACAAATGTCGATAATATCAAACTTGCTTTTCCTTTGATTAATGGTTGTATGACATCTACTGTAATATGACCTTTCGTTCTCAAAGTATCTGCACCCATAAGTAAAATCATAATTCCAAATATGAAAATAGTAACTTCAAATCCCCAATCAGGTGAATTGCCGAAAAACCTGCGCATAATAACTGTATAAATGACCACCAAGGTGAGAGGAATAACCATGAAACTGGCAATTTTCCCAGAAACTTTTGATAAGTTTTCAAAAGCAGCAATAATTTTTCGCATGATTACTCACCACCTATTCCTGGTATCCTAGGGTTTCTGCTTCTTCAACATATCCTAGTTCATTTAAAACTCTCGCATACTCTTCAACATATTCCTTACTCAATCCACTCTCCTCTTTGTATTCAAGTACTAATTCAAAACCAATTTTTCTCATTTCCTTAATATCTTCTTCAGGCAACTCTATGAATTCTATATCAGGATTATCCCTCCACGCTGCTTCTGCTTTCTTACTTTCCACACCATACGCGATGGCTGATTCATATCTGACTTTATCCCTCGCTACATAGACAGCAGCTTTCAGGTCTTCCGGCAGCTCTTCCCACGCCTTCGGATTAACGATTAATTCTTTATCCGTACTCGGTCCAACATGTATAGCAGGATCAATAACATATTTTGTAACTTCATCCAATCCCATTTCGCCATTCACTAGAAAATCATTGTATTCAGCAGCGTCTACTGTCCCCAGCTGCAATCCTGTATATATTTCAGGAGCCGATAATGATATAGCCGATGCCCCTAATTCTCCATAAAATTGCGAAGCAACTCCTGCTGCCCGAATATTTTTTCCTTTGAAGTCCTCAATACTTTCGATTGGCGTTCTTGAAATGAGAATTTCCGGCGGTGCGTAATCGAAAGCTCCCAGATTTTTGATTCCAAATTTTTCATAAGCTTTATTCATAATGGGTTCCAATTGATCTGAGCGATAAAAATGTTCATCGAATCCTGTAATGGGATCCCCAGGGATAGTTCCACCACCTAAAGCAAACACAGGATCTTTACCTGTCCAGAACCCAGTATAGATTGCGCCCATCTCCACCACACCATTTTTGACCATATCGAAAGAGTCATTTGTAGGAAAAAGAATATCGGCACCGTATGGTTCAATTATCAGTCTTCCATTCGTTATTTCTTTTACTGCTTCTACAAACGGTAATATTGTTCCATCATACCGTGCGGTACCTGGAATTTGATGAGTCACCATCCTCCACTTATAAACTTTTGTTTCGCCTTCAGGTATTGTCTTTGTTGGTGCGCAAGAACTCATTATTATTAATAAGCATGTCAATACGAAAATGAACAGAAATTTTCTTTTCAATATAATCACCCCCCCTTAATGTTATCGCTTACATTTTTACATATAATTCAAACATAATAAAATATTTGCTGTGTGTGAAAATAATAAATGAAAAAATGTACTCCTAAATTTTAAATCAATTTAATTTTAGGAGTACATTATTTATCTTATACTCAGTTATTATTAGATGACACCAAAAGCAATACCGTTACCTCATTGGTATCGTTATACCAGTGATGGGCCAATGAGGAATCGATATGGATGGATTCATACTCGTACAGTGTTTCTTTCGTCCCTTCCAGTTCAACCTCCAGCTGCCCGGATAATACATATACAAATTCCTGACCGCTGTGCGTATACGGCACTTTCTGTGATTCTCCCGCACTCAGCTCAATGATTGCTGGAGTGAAATCCGGATTTTTCATCTGCCCTACCAGACTTGTATAGGAAAAATTGCCGGAATCGGCTTTTTGCTTATTGATCTTCTTTTTGATGCTTGTACCACCATTATCGAAAAAGAAATTAATATTCACTTCCAGAGCTTCAGAGATTTTTCTGAGCGACGTAAAAGTCAGTGTCCTGAGCCCTCTTTCTACCTGTGACAGGAAACTGATGGATAAACCACTCTTATCACTCAATTCCTGCAGGGTCATCCTTTTACCCTTTCGTACTTTCTTCAGTTCACTGCCCAACGTATCATCCATATTGCACCTTCTTACACTTTAGTCCTGTTTGATATTAACAAATACACTCTTCACTTCAACATAGTTGGAAATGCCATAATCTCCGCCCATTTCCCTGCCGATACCGGATTTCTTATATCCGCCGAAAGGCATTGTTTCCAGTTCAAGTCCAAAATCGTTCACCCAAACAGTACCCGACTCAAGTTTGCTTGCGATGTAATGGCCTTTTTTAATGTTCTCCGTCCATACGCTTGCAGCGAGACCGTATTCACTGTCATTTGCACGCCTGATCACTTCATCGACTTCATCAAATACGAACACTGACATTACAGGCCCGAAGATTTCTTCCCTGGCAATCGTCATATCATCTTCAACATCCGCGAAGATTGTCGGTTCAACGAAGTAGCCTTTATCACCCTTACGGGCGCCACCGGTAAGCAGCCTTGCCCCTTCCTCTTTCCCTTTTTCAATGTAGCCGAGGACAGTATCCAGCTGTTTCTCAGAAACCAATGGTCCCATCTCCGTATCATCATCGAGACCCGGTCCTACAACTGTCTTCTCCGCTCTCTCCTTAAGAGCTTCAAGCACTTCATCATATAGATTCCTGTGGACGTAAATACGCGTTGTTGCGCTGCAGTTCTGACCCGAGTTATACATTGTTCCATCAAAGATGCCATCCAACGTTGTCTCAAGATCTGCATCCTCAAGCACGATGGCAGGAGATTTCCCGCCAAGTTCCAGTGTTACACTCTTGATATCATCCGCTGCCTTCTTCATGATCGAACCACCTGTTTTAGTGGATCCCGTAAATGCCACTTTATCCACTTGAGGATGTGTAACCAGAGCATTACCTGCGATACTGCCCGCACCTGGAACAATATTCACAACACCATCAGGGAATCCTGCTTCCTTGAATAACTTCGCAGCATACAGCATCGACAATGGCGTTTCAGATGCCGGTTTAAGCACAATGGTACAACCCGCAGCCAGTGCAGCACCAAGTTTCCATCCAGCCATCGCCAGAGGATAGTTCCATGGAATGATCTGCCCGACCACCCCGACGGGCTCATGAACGGTATACGTCACATAATCCGGAGAAACATTAGGTGTTTTGCCCGAAATCTTCGTCGCCCATCCGGCATAATAGCGGAAATGCTGCACCGTACCGTCCACATCATCTTCCAAAGCCTGCTGATATGCCTTGCCGTTATCCAGTGCCTCAAGCTGAGCCAGCTCCTCCCTGTGTTCCTCAAGAAGATCTGCAAATTTATAGATCAGACGCGACCGCTCAGCAGGCTCCATCTTCGTCCATTCCCCTTCGTAAAAGGCCTTCCTCGCAGACGCGACCGCCTTATCGATATCAGACTCATCCGCCTCGCTTACCTGCGCAATCCTCTCTTCAGTCGCAGGATTCAAGACATCAAACGTCTTACCATTTTGAGGGTGCACATACTCACCATTTATATACAATCCCATTTCACCATCAAGGAACTCATTAACACGCTGCTTCAGATCTGCAATTGTCATAACTACCCATCTCCTTTTGTTTAATTGATAATCATTTAAGAAAGCGCTAACAAATAAAGTTTAAAATATTCTGTTAAATATATTCTAAATGATGAATTGAGAGAAAGCAATGGTTTTTTCACACAGTGTGAAAAAACCATCCAAAAAAACTGAGAACCTTTTGGTTCTCAGGAAATGATTTTATTATATTTTTTGCCTCGCCGATTGTAAAATTAAGCTAGACACATAAGAAAAGCCACTCGTGATACACTCAAAATGAATTTCCAACCAAAGAAATCATAGGAGTGATCACGAATGCCCGACACCCATCTTAGCACGGATGAACTTGTGATTATAGAATCTTATTTCCATCAGAATGCTTCTGTATCAAAGATTTCAAAACAGATTCACCGGGCCCGTCAGACCGTCCACAATGTAGTCGCTTTTCTGAAAGACGGCCACACCGCATTGGATTTCTATAAGCGCTACAAGGCAAACAAGCAGCGCTGTGGCCGAAAACGGACGAGACTGCCAGAGGACCAGCACACATATGTGGCAGAAAAAGTCGCACAGGGGTGGACGCCGGATGTGATTGCCGGCCGGCGTGAACGTTCGATTCAGTGTTCCGGCCGCACATTGTACCGCATGTTCAAGCGTAAGGACTTTGATGTTTCCACATTACCAATGAAAGGCAAAAGAAAACCAAACGGTCATAAGGAACGCCGGGGGAGACAGGCCTTCAGACGGAAAACCTCTCAAAGAGAGACTATCCCGACTTCACAGAGGAATTTGGACATCTGGAAGGGGACACCATTGTCGGTGTCCACCATAAAAGTGCCGTTGTGACACTCGTAGAACGGCTGTCAAAATGATCATTACCCTCAAGCCCGAAGGCCGGACCGCACGGGATATCGAAACAGTCATCAATGCATGGTTCCATCAAATCCCCAGGAATTTGTTCAGGTCCATTACGTTCGACTGTGGGAAGGAATTCTCAAATTGGCAGTCAATGAGTAACCGAAACGATATTGATATTTACTTTGCCGACCCGGGTACGCCCTCCCAGCGGGGATTGAACGAGCATTCCAATGGACTGCTTCGGAAAGACGGGCTGCCCAAGCATATGGATCTTAACGCAGTGGATCAGGGGATGGTTGCTTCAGCAGCCTCTAGGAGAAACCACATACCCAGAAAGTTTCTGAACTACCAGACACCGTTGGAAGTATTTATGAGTTACATGATTGTAGATCAGTTGTCTAGATTATTTTGACAAACGAAGATTATAGATACTTTCCTTTAGAGATCTTTAGTTTAAATGAGAAATAGTGTATATTGATCATTAAAACTATGCTCGGAGGTTCATTATGGCTGAAAATACAATATCATCTTCCCACAAAAGTATTTCTGAACTTATTACAAGTACAAATAACACTTATATAGTTCCTGATTTTCAAAGAGAATTTGTGTGGGGGAAAGAAGAAATAGAATCATTGTTTGAAGATTTTAAAGAAGATTCCTCTGATTTTACTAAAGAAACAAAAGATCTTACTGGATATTTACTTGGCAATATTGTACTAATTGGGAATGGCAAAGAGAAAGTAGTTATAGATGGACAACAAAGATTGACTACTCTCACTCTTTTATTCAAAGCTTTAGAAGTCTATGCTAAAGATAAAGTGAGTGGAGATACACAGTATAGAGATCAATGGTACAACTATAGTGCTAACCTAAAAAAAGGTTATTCTGTAACGAGCGATCTAGGTGAATTTCTTACGTTAAGAATTCAACACGATGATTCTTTGGCTTTCGGTGATTTTTACAGACGACTGATGAGAGATAATTACGAAAAAAACGAAGAACCTGAAAGAGTATCAGATCGTAATATTTACACTGTATACCAAAGAATCAATGAATTACTAGAAGAAATGTCTGAATTGGAAGTGATTCGTCTAATAAATTATTTAAGTGACAATGTCTTTTTAATACGCACGCTGGCTCCTAATGAAAGTAAAGCCTTTCAATTATTTGAAGTTTTAAATGACCGTGGCCGATCATTAGAACCCTTAGACCTCATAAAAAATATGTTTCTTAAAATACTGACAAAAGACGAAGAAAATGAATCATTAAAACAAGAATTCCTAGAAAACTGGAGTCAGTTCAATAAAAACTTGGAGTTGCCGGCTAAAAGAGACAAAAGAAAAAACAAGCTCTCTTCTTCAAAGTTTCTTTCCAACTTTATCCTTGCCTACGATGGAGAAAATAAAAAGAAAAGCGCTCTATTTGAATATTTTAAATCAAAACAACATAGTATTACTAAAGAAGAACTTTTAAATCTCTCCAAAAAATTGAAAGATGTTTCTGAAGTATATGCCCATATAGAGTTGAAGGAATACAATTATTTTATGAAAGATCAAACTGGCAATCATTATCAACTTAGAATCCTTTTCGACATACTAGGAGTTGAACAGGCGAAAGCAATGCTAATGCCATTTTATTTTATCAAAAGTAATGATGATAAAATGAAACTAGTAGACGCTATCAATAGGTTTATAGCTTCTATATTATTCAGTTTTACACAGACTAACAGGGTGGAGGCTTTCATACCACGTATGGTTAAAAAGTACTCAGAAGTCCAAAGGCTAAAAGAACCAATTGATGAGCTAATAAGTTTCATAGATGAGGAGATAAGCATTTATTCACACACTGTAAGGGAAATTCTTCCTACCAAAAGACTTGAAAACAGAAATGGTAAAACACATTCTAAAGCGACATCCCTCTATAGATTTTTAGAGGCATATTTTTGTAATAGTGTGGAGGCTATATATCCTACTCAAGGCAAGAAATATAGTATTGAGCATATTATGTCACAGAAGTTAGCAATTGAAGATTATAATTCTCTTGGATTCCAAGACCAAGAAGAATTTTCTCAAAACCTTAATAGAGTTGGTAACCTTACATTGATTTACACTACAGATAATTCCTCTTTAGGGAATAAATCATTTAAAGAGAAAAGCCCTCATTATAAAAACGATGTGAATTTCTATATCACGAAAAAATTGGCAACTGACTTAACTACTGAAGTGAAAAACGGCGTAGATACTAAGCTGATAAACAAAATCAATGAAAATTTACCCACTTATTATATAGATGGAATGGTTAATTTCACTAAAAAACAAATTGACGATCGCTCAAATGTTATCTCGAATATATTAGCTAATGTTATAGAAAACAAAGTTTGATGAATTCTCTTATTTTATCTAATAAAGTTTAGTAAAAAGAAACGAAATTAATTTCGCTTCTTTTTACTCTTTACTCCGATTACTCTCCAAACATCTTCATGACGCCGCCGGCAACGGCCAGGTCGAAGTACCCTGCGTCGACACATTTGTAGAGGATGATCTCCTCATCATTCTGGTAGTCCTGTTCGAATATGTCGACGAGTTCGCCTTTTATGTCGTCCCAGCTGATGATGCCGGCATCCACCGCGTGGATCAGCTCACCGGCCTCCTCCCTGACGGATTCGAGGTCGTCGGCATAGATCTGGTTGACGCGCTTGATCGTCGTTTCGTCCATTTCCTTCATTACGGGCTTGAACGAACCGACGCCGTTGATGTGAGTGCCGGGCTTCAGGTCATTGCCGTTGAATACCGCTTCCGTGGACTGGGTGGCACAGTTGAGGATGGCACTCTTTGTGACGACGTTTGATGCATTGCCCACAACCTCGATGTCTGCCCTGATCCCGAATGCCTCGAGTCTTTTCTTGAACCCTTCGGCTTTCTTCTTCATACGGTTGTAGAGTAAGATCCTTTCGATATCCCGCACTTCAACGACACCGAGCACCTGCTCGAAGGCCATGTTGCCCGTGCCGATGGCACAAAGTGTCTTCGCATCCTTCCGGGCAAAACTTTCCGTCGCGATGGCGGTCATGGCACCGGTGCGGAGGCGTGTAAGATATGATGTATCCATCGTCGCCTTGTGCTCACCCTTCGTCAGGTCGGTGACGAGCAGGTTCCCCTGCGTCGTCGGGAGGTCTTTATTCACCGGGAAGATGGAGACGGTCTTGATGATGGATATCTTAGATGCCGTGCTGATGCATGGCATCTACAGCATCGAGCTGTTGGCGTCCACCGGAAGTATGGAGGGCCAAGATGATCGCGTCATCCTTCAAGTCCTGCAGGACGTTTTTGATGTCCGTTATTGTGTGGTGCATGCGGTATTCTTTTTCAATCTGGTCGTCGCTCAGTGTAATCATGGAATTCTCTTCCGCTTCTCATTCGTCTTTTTGACATATCACTCATTCCAATGAAATAACCTCCAGAATATTGCATCAAATGCGCTTACTCTGCTTTTTATTTCACACATGACTGATATAATACCTTTATGATTACATATGGAAGGAAGCGATGGATTTTGGACATACAATCTTTTGTCGATAAATATTATGTGGAACGCAGGAACACAAATTCAACCAAGTGGGATCTTCTGGAGGAACGTTTCGGTGATCCGGACCTGCTGCCAATCTGGGTGGCGGATATGGAATTCAAGGCACCGGAGGGTGTCATCGATGCATTGACGGAACGGGTGCAGCACGGGGCATACGGCTATTCATTCATTCCGGATTCCTACTATGAAACCTACTCCAGCTGGATGGAGAAGCATTTCGGCTACAAGGTGGAGAAGGAATGGTGCCGTCCGGCAACGGGTGTGGTATCGGCACTCTACTGGTTCATGAACTGCTACACGGAAGAAGGCGATGCAGTCATCATCACGCCACCGGTCTACTATCCATTCTTCAACGTCATCAAAGAACTCGACCGCAAACTCGTGACTGCGGATATGACGGACAATGATGGCCGCTTCGAACTCGACTTCGACCTGTTCGAGCAGCAGATCGAAGAGAACGATGTGAAACTATTCATCCTATGCTCTCCGCATAACCCGGCAGGACGCGTATGGACAGAAGATGAACTGGAGCAGATGCTCTCCATTTGTGAAAAACACGATGTACTCGTCATTGCCGACGAGATCCATCAGGACTTTGCCTACGGTGAACACAAACATGTACCTGCACCGGTAGTCGCAGGCGGCAAGTACACCGACCGCATCGTGCTCGTCAATGCCGCTTCCAAGTCATTCAACCTGCCCGGCCTGCTCCACGCCAACATCGTCATAGAGAATGATGATTTGCGCCAGCAGTTCGACAATTATGCCGGCCAGCACATCCAGAGCGAAAAGAACATCCTCGGCCATATCGCAACAGAAGCCGCCTATGAGACAGGCGAAGCGTGGCTCGATGGACTGAGATCGGTCATCCTGTCGAACTACGATTACATCAAAAAGCAGTTTGCCGAACACATTCCGGAAGCGAAAGTATCCAAGCTCGAAGGGACATACCTGCCGTTGATCAATCTGCGTGGTTTCCTCGACCCAGAAGATACGAAAGCGTTCGTCCAGGAGAAATGCAAACTCGCCGTCGACTATGGAGAATGGTTCGGAGAGGACTATGAAGGCTACATCCGACTGAACCTCGCAACCCATCCGAAGTTCGTCAAAGAGGCAGTGAATCGCATGGTTGAAGAGTATAAAAAACTGAAATAACTGTTGCCACCCTGGATTAAGCCACCTTAATCCAGGGTATTTTATTTTAATAAATCAACACAGAAAAAGGGGGTGAGCCCATTGACTGCTTCACAGATCATTTTGCTTTTACTTATCGGTTATATTATATTTACGATTGACCAGAAACAGGAGAATTTCCCGGTACCGACCATCCTTGTGCTCATCGGTGTCGGTCTGTTTTCCATCCCTTATTTCTCATCCATTGAAGTGACGGAGAATATGATCTATCATATTTTTCTGCCGGCCTTGCTATTCACTTCCGCCTACCAGTTTCCACCGGATGGATTAAAGAAGAATGCAGGGATCATAACCTTTTTAGGGACTTTCGGTATTATATTCACTATTGCACTGCTGGGTTCCGCCATCTATGCATTGAGCGGGCCTTTTATTTCCCTGACATTTCTGGAAGCTTTAATCATTGCCGCCATTCTGACACCGACAGATCCGGTTTCTGTCGTTTCAATCATTAAAAAATCTACGGGAAATGACAAGATTGCCCATGTGGTGGAAGGAGAATCGTTGATCAATGATGGAACAAGCATCGTTGTTTTTGCTACCCTTGCCGGCATGTTTGTTGAAAAACAAACTTTCAGCATCGGCTTTTTTCTCGGCGAGTTCCTGCTCGTCTCCCTCGGCGGAGCTGTTCTCGGTGTATTGGCCGGATGGTTGATGAGTAAAATCGTCCATTTCACCCACGACCGCAGATATCAGGTGATGCTGAGCATCATATTGGCCTATGGCACATTCAATATTGCCGAATATCTCGGGGTATCCGGAGTCCTGGCGACGGTATTTGCGGGAATAATGCTCTCTTTCGAATATGCAAGCACAGAGAGGGAAGAAAAATTCAGAGAATATCTGGACGGCTTTTGGGGCATCGCAGAACTGAGTATCCTATCGTTACTTTTCTTATTGATTGGCATCCAGTCGGCCGATTCATTGCTGTTTGGTGGATGGGGATTTGCCATAATAATCTTCATCCTCTCCATGGTCATCCGGTATATCCTCATCATGGGAGCAACCCGGCTATTTCCAAAGTGGCGCAATGAAATCAGCTGGCGGGAAGCGACGCTCATCTCCTGGTCCGGATTGAAAGGGACGATGTCCATCTTTTTGATACTGACCCTCAGTTCAAAAAATACCGGAGACGTGGAGATGATAGTATCCCTATCCTTCGCTGCCGTATTAATTTCACTCGTCGTCCAAAGTCTTGGTGTCGCGCCATTATCAAAGAAACTGATTAAATAGAGATATTATTAAACACCCCGTATTAGTCTGATACTTAATACGGGGCGTGCTTCGACTGTTGTTCTATAGAGAAACTCCCCCACTTTGACCAATGCAGTGCATTATGTAACAATATAAAGGATTACATCTGAGAGACGGAGGGGTCACATGGCTGAAGAGAAAATAGAGAGCAAAGGCGTTGTTGTGGTAATCATTGCCGCAGCTTTTTTATTGACCTTCAACCAATTCCTCCTGATTACGGCGTTCCCCACGATCATGGAAGAATTCAACGTCAATGCGACCCAGGTCCAGTGGCTGACCAATGCCTTCATACTGACAACCATCATATTCATTCCGATGTCCGGATATTTATCCCTGACGTTCTCCGCCAAAACTCTCGTCATATTCTCACTCACGTGTCTGCTGATCGGCACAATCATCGGCGGCTGGTCACCGAACTTCGGCGTGCTTATCCTTTCAAGAGTCGTCCAGGCGATCGGCGCAGGCATCATCCTGCCGCTGATCCAGACAATTCTGCTGATCGTATTCCCCTATCACAAAAGGGGATTTGCGATGGGGCTGCTCGGTGCTGTCACGAACGTGGCACCCGCTTCCGCCCCGTCCATTTCCGGAATCATCATCGACTATCTGGACTGGCGGTCCCTGCACTGGGTCCTCCTCCCCTTCATTGCCATCACTTTCATACTCGCCCTGTTCCTGATGAAAAACGTGCTGGAACAGTACAGGACGAAACTGGATATCCGGTCCGTCCTACTGTCTGCGGCCGGGTTCTCTTTATTCATCTTCGGTCTCAGCAACATCAGTGTGTACGGTGCCCTAAGCCCGATGTCCTATGCGCCGCTCATAGCAGGGGTTTTCGGCGTACTGTTCTTCATGCGCCGCCAGTTCAATATCGCAACACCGGTGCTGAATCTGACTCTGTTCCGCAACAGGACATTCTCTCTCGCCATCATACTGATATTCATCAATATGATGCTTCTGCTTTCAGCGGAGACGATCCTGCCCATGTTTGCGCAGAATGCACTCGGGACAAGCGCATTCCTGTCCGGCTTCCTGCTCGTTCCGGGAACAATCATACTGTCCATCATCACTCTCGTCTCGGGCAGCCTGTATGACCGCTACGGTGGCAAGCGGATCGCAACCATCGGTTTCATCTTCACGACCGTCTCACTTATCATGCTAAATACCGTCGGCATCAATGACTCACCTTACTGGATCATGGTGCACTTCTGCCTGTTCATGACCGGATTCGGACTGACACTCATGCCGCTCGTCACTGTGAGCATGTCCGGGCTTGAGAATAAAGATATCCCCCATGGCTCGGCGATCGTCAATACCGTGCGGCAGTTCGCCATGGCATTTGGCATCATCATACTGACCTCGATCATCAGCATCACGGTATCAGTGATGGATGCGCCCTATAATGAAAGCACCTACGCAGGCACCAGTTATGCCCTCGCTGTCATGGCAGTGCTTGCTTTCATTGGTTTTGGACTGACATTGCTGCTGAAAGAGAAAAGGTACAGATAGATTTAAGAAAAGGTGACGACCCGCGGGGACCGTCACCTTTTCTCATGTATTATACTATTTGCCCCAGACTTCTTCTGCCACTTCCCTTACAAGTCTGAGCTTGTCCCACTGCTGTTCCTCTGTGAGAATATTGCCCTCTTCAGTCGAGGCGAATCCGCACTGCGGACTGACACACAGTCGTTCGAGCGGAACATATTTTGACGCTTCCTCAATACGCGTTCTGATCTCTTCTTTGTCTTCAAGTTCCGGGAATTTGGATGAGAACAGACCGAGTACGACCAGTTTGTCATCGCTCACTTTGGCCAGTGATTCGAATCCGCCGGCACGCTCCGTATCGAATTCAAGATAGTATGCTTTTACATTCTCTTCACCGAATAAAACTTCCGCCACTTTATCATATGCACCGGATGATGCCCAAGTAGAGTGGTAGTTTCCGCGGCACACATGTGTCGTAATCGTCAGGTCTGCCGGATGGTTTTCAATCGCCTTGTTGTTGAGTGTCACATGCTTCCTGCTCAGATCTTCAACGGATACATTGTCGCTGAGGCTTTTCCAGAAGTTTTCATCAACGAGCAGCCCCCATGTGCAGTCATCAATCTGCAGGTTGCGGCATCCCGCTTCATACAGTTCCCTGATGAATGTCTGATAAGCTGCTGCGATGTCTTCCAGCAGTTCGTTCCTATCGGGGTAAATTGCTTCAGTTGCTGCTTTATTCTCCGGACGCTCCAGTTCCGTCAGGAACTGTGCCGGTGCCGGAATCGTCTGCCTTGCGACCACACCCTCCTCCTCGAACTGCTTCACGAATTTGAAATGTTCGATGAAAGGATGATTTTCACCGCTGATCCTGCCGGACAGCCGTGCCGTTTCAGCGCGGGTTTCCTCGTCTTTGAACTGATAGCCTTTATCGACGTCCTCTTTTTCGACACCCTGCAGTCCCCACATAAAATCAAGATGCCACCAGGAGCGGCGGAATTCCCCATCCGTGATCGCCTTCAAGCCCACTTCCTTCTGTTTTGAAATCAAGTCTTTAATCGCCTCATCTTCCACCGACTGGAGATTTTCCCGGGAAATAGTTCCTGCCGCAAAACTCTTCCGTGCATCCTTCAATGTATCAGGTCGCAGGAAGCTCCCCACATTATCAAATCTAAATGGCGTTTCAGTCCGTCTGCCTGTCTCATAAGCTACTGTCATCATCAACCACTCCTTGTAATTTTGATATAGCTACAGATTAGCACAGAACAAATGATATAAGATAACTGTTAATATTCATGATTCGTTATAGCTTTTAATTATAAGTAAATAATAATGGCTTGGGATATAACAAATGACTGCCACCCGCTGTTTTTCCCTATTATTTTTCATTCAGTTCGGTTTTCAAGTACTCAATGATGGAATCTGAAATTGGAATACCATTGTTTTCACGTTCCTTGACGTTCATCATCTCAATCTCACCTGGCACATATATCCTCTCTACATTTTCTGCAGGAGGGGCTTCTCTCAGCTCCCTGATCATCTGGTCCAGACGTGAGGTGAATGTATCAATTGCAACAAACTTATCCGGATCGATTGCAATAAAGAAATGACCAAGTTCCCTGTTTTTGTCATAGTCTCCATACATTTTGGAAATATGCGGTCCGAAAGCGGCACCGGTAAGTAATGCTGTGAAAATCTCAACCACCATCGCGAGCCCGTAGCCCTTAGGTCCGCCGAAAGGAGTGAGAGCAGCCACTTCTTCAGGGATGTTTGTATCACTTCCATTTTCATCTACTCCCCAGCCATTTGGAATGCTGTTTCCCTGTTCTTTTGCATTGAGCACTTTACCCAGAGCTACAGTGCTTGTCGCAAAATCCAGGATGACAGGTTCCTCTTCATCTGCCGGAAAGCCAAAAGCGATTGGATTAGTGCCGAAGAACGGCTCTGAGCCTCCAAAGGGCACGACAATCTTATCCGCGTGAGTCATAGCGATTCCAATTAAATTCTGCTCTGTGGCCTGAGAAACAAAATAGGAAAGAGCACCGCAATGACTGCTGTTTTTGACTGCCACTGCTCCTATCCCTTCTTCTTTCGCTTTAGATACTGCACTCTCCATCGCTTTCTTTGATATAAAATGTCCAAAACCGTTATCTCCATCAAATGTTCCAGTGGAAGAAGTACTCTCTATTTCCCGAAATTGGGGATTCAGATTTATTCCTCCTTCCTTCATCCTTTTAATATAGTGTTCTACCCTCAACACACCATGGGAATCGACACCTCTTAAATTTGCATGAACCAAAACATCTGCAACTGTTTCCGATATTTCCTCTGGCAGACCATGCCTTTCAAACACTTTCTGTGTCATATCCTTCAATTCGTCTTTTCTCATCATGAACTATTCCTCCTGTAAGCGTTTTAATTAATACTAGCATACTTGTATGGTAGTGTGGTAGAATGAATTTTCAGAAAGGAGTGGGCGAATGTTAAATCGGACCAAGTATAAAAATTCTACACGTGATTTCGTATATGAAGCATTAAGGGATGCGATTGTGTCTTTGGAACTGCCTCCCGGGGCTACGATTTCTGAAAAAGAAATCTCAGAAGAACTGGAAGTGAGCAGAACTCCGGTCAGAGAAGCATTTTTGAGGTTGACTGAAGACGAGCTACTGACTGTTCTTCCTCAGAGAGGCTCTTATATATCTCTTATCGATTTGGATCATGTCGAAGATGCACGTTTTCTCAGGGAACAGGCTGAAGCAGGCATCATCCGTCTTGCTTGTGAATCTTTTTCTGACTCCTACATAGAAAAACTTGAAAAAAATTTGAAATACCAGAGATTTGCAAGAGACAACGATGATGAGAATGAATTATTCATACTGGACAAAGCGTTTCACCGTCTGATCGCTGAAGGTTCAAGTAAGTCAAGAGTCTGGGAAGTTATTCAAAAAGTGGACACCCACTCCAATCGCTTGAGAAAGCTCAGTCTGGCTATGAAACTCAACTGGAAAAAACTTGTGGACCAGCATGAGGAAATGCTCTCGGCCATAAAGGCAAAAGATTCAGACCTGGCCGAAAAGCTCATGAGGAACCACCTGGCCCTCCTGATTTATGACCAGAAAGCTCTGAAGGAATCATATCCTGACTATTTCAAATAAATGAAAATGGAGGTTACATAATGATTAAAAAATGGTCTTTGTTCATACTGCTCTGCATCTTTTTTGTAAGCGGTTGCTCACAGAATAATGCATCAGCAAATGAAGAGGATGTCACTACTTGGAAAATGACGCATATTTCCGATTCCAATCATCTTTGGCACAGAACAGCCGTCAAGTTTGCTGATCTCGTTGAAGAAAAAACAGACGGGAAAGTACAGATTGATATTTTCCCGAACAGTCAGCTGGGAAGCGAAGTCGATAATATCAACTCGATACGCTACGGAGCAACAGATCTTACCATCACTGGCGAATCCATGGAGGTATGGTCTCCAAATGCCATTATGCTCGCTGTTCCCTATGCTTTTGATAATCAGCAACATATGAGAAATGTAATCGAAGGGCCAATTGGCCAGCAGATTGAACAGGAGATTGATGAAGATATCGGACTGACACCTTTATTCTATATGGAAAGAGAACCGAGAAACCTCACTTCCAATACTCCGATTTCATCACCTGAAGACTTGAAAGGCTTCGGCATGCGCATACCAAATGTTCCGCTGTTCCTGAATTCATGGTCAGAAGCCGGGGCCCAACCTCAGGTCATGAGTTTAAGTGAAGTATTTACAGGATTGCAGCAAGGAGTTATTGACGGGCAGGAAAATCCGAATGACCTGATAATGAGTAATGGATTTTACGAAGTTCAGAAATATATAAATGAAACTGAACATGTGCGTTCCTGGATTTATGTAGTTGTCGGTTCGGAACAATTGGAAGCGCTCCCTGAAGATCAGCAGGTTGAAGTCAAAGAGGCGGCTGCCGAAGCCGAGGCATTTTCTCAGGATCTGATGAAAGAAGAGGCTGAAGATGTCCGTAACCAGCTTGAAGAAACAGGTGTTGAATTTAACAGTGATGTTAATCAGGAAGCCTTCCGCAAAGCCATGCAACCGGCTCTTGAAGAATATTTCAGTGAAGAACAGATGCAGCTTTATCAGCAGATTGTAGAAAGTGGGAATGGAGGGGGCGACGAATGAAAATGATGAACCGCGTTGATAAAATCCTTGGAATCATTTCTATTGTATTTTTTACAGCTCTCCTCATAGTGGTAGTCACTCAGATTCTAAGCAGATACTTCCCGTACCAATTCACCTGGACAGAAGAGCTTTCAAGATACTTGTTCGTCTATTCAATGGTCACAGCAGCACCCGTGGCGTTGCGGAAAAGTGAATTCATTACTGTAGACATGATACCTACCTCTTTATCTAAAAATGCTCAACGGATTTATGAGAGTGTCATATCAGTTTTCATAATGATATTTTCAATTTTTCTATTCATATATGGTATACAGTTTGCAAGTCTTGGAGTGGATTTCTACGCACCGACCCTTGGCGTAGATATGGTCTATATATATGCTTCGATTCCAATACTTGCAATATTACTTTTCGTTTATTCAATCGTTTATATAATTGACCGTTACCTGAAAAATGAACCAAGAAATGAGGTGGATGATTTATGATGTCTTTACTTGTTGTAGGAATTTTCCTATTCTGTATCGCGGCCGGAGTACCGATTGCTTTCAGTTTAGGTTTCTCTGCTTTGGCGTATCTTTTGATTGCCGGTGTACCAGTCACAGTCATCCCCCAAACGATGTTCGCCGGATTGGACTCTTTCGTCATGCTGGCAATCCCAGCCTTCATCCTGGCAGGTAATCTGATGAATGCCGGTGGTATTACAAACCGCATCATCGATTTTGCAAATGCTCTCGTTGGACATATCCGCGGAGGACTTGCCCTGACTAACGTCGCATCATCTCTGGGGTTCGGAGGCATATCCGGAACGGCGTTATCTGATACCGCCAGTATCGGTTCCGTCATGATACCTGCTATGAAAAAACAAGGGTACGGTTCAGGTTTCTCAGCAGCTGTAACCTCTATTTCATCAACAGTGGGACCAATGCTGCCCCCTTCCCTGCCGATGATCATCATTGGTACTCTCGCGAGTATTTCCATCGGTGACTTGTTTGTAGCCGGTGCTATCCCGGGTGTTGTCCTGGGAATCGGTTTCTTGTTCGTTACATACTTGATTGCAGTAAAACGCCAATACCCTAAGGGCCGCAGACATTCCGTTTCCGAGGTGGGAAAAAGCTTTTTCGGCGCATTCTGGGCACTGCTCATGGTTGTCATCATCCTGTGGGGTATCCTCGGAGGGTACTTCACACCTACTGAAGCCGCCGTCGTAGTCGTTTTCTATGCTTTCATTGTAGGTAAATTCGTATATAAGGAACTCGATATGAAAGAGATTCCCGGAATCATGATGGATACGCTGAGAACAACGGCCTCCATCTTGATCCTTGTGGCACTGGCTAATACATTCGGCTGGATTCTGGTTGCAGAAGGTGTACCTATCCTCGTTGCTGACGGCATTCTTTCTCTAACAGAAAGTCCTGTACTGATTACGTTGCTGATGATTCTTCTTCTGTTGATTGTCGGTATGTTCATGGAAACAATCGCAGCAATTGTCATTCTATTCCCGGTACTGCTTCCTGTTGCCGAAAATATCGGAATGGATCCGATTCACTTCAGCATCATCATGGTGCTGGCATTGATGATCGGACTGTCGACTCCACCTGTCGGCGTGTGTCTGTTCGTTGCATCTCAATTTGCCAATGTTAAAATCATGACTACTGTAAAGGAACTCGTTCCTTATTTCGTCATTGCCATCATCGTACTTATCATTGTTGCATTCGTACCATCACTGTCATTGTTCCTTCCAGGATTATTCGAATAAAAAGGAGAGTCATGAATGAAAGCAATACAAGTAGAAAAACCAGGAGAACTGAATATTGTAGAACTGGACAAACCTGTAATCGAAAATAATAATGAAATTGTTGTAAAAGTTAAACATGCCGGTATATGCGGTTCTGATGTCCACATATACCACGGTAGCAATCCTTTTACTGTATACCCGAGAGTGATAGGTCATGAGGTTTCCGGCGTTGTTGAAGCAGTCGGACAGGATGTCACTTCACTGCAAGAAGGGGACCTCGTGGCACTGGAACCAATCATATACTGCGGAGAATGCTATGCATGCAGAAACGGTCAGCCTAACGTCTGTGATTCCCTTGAAGTGTTCGGAGTACACCGGGATGGAGGAATGGCTGAATATTTGAAGGCGGAAGAGAAGAACTGGCACAAAGTACCTGAAAATGTCGCTGGAGAAGCTGCCGCGCTGATGGAACCGATGACTATCGGTGCGCAGGCGACTTTCAGGGGAGAAGTGAGAGAAGGAGATACTGTATTTGTAATAGGTGCAGGGCCGACCGGCATCGCCTGTCTCCTTCAGGCCAAACAGCTTGGTGCTAAAGTTTTCATTTCTGATTTCAATCAGAACCGGCTGGACTATGCTAAATCCATCGGTGCCGATGCAATCATCCAACCTAACGAAGTTAATGTTGAAAAAGAAATCATCAAACTGACAGAGGGGGAATTGGCCAATGTTGTCATCGATGCCGTCGGATTACCGCAGACATTCCAACAGGCTGTCGAGCTTGCATCAATCGCAGGCAGAGTTGTTACTTTAGGCTTCAATGAACAGCCTTCATCGATTCCTTCTTTACTCCTTACCAAAAAGGAATTGAAAGTGGTCGGTTCACGGCTGCAGACACATCAGTTCACAAAAGTCATCGAACAGGTCGGTAACGGTGAATTGAATCCAACACAGATAATTTCACACAGATATGATATGGAAGAAATCAAGGAAGCCATGGAGCTGCTTGAAAACAATCCTGAAGAAGTGAGAAAAATAGTACTGACATTTTAGAAAAGGAATTGATACGAAATGCAAATGACATTTAGGTGGTACGGAGAAGGAAACGACTCTGTAACATTAGAACAAATCAAGCAGATTCCAGGTGTTGAAGGTGTAGTATGGGCTCTGCACAACCGCCCGGCCGGCGAAGTCTGGACGGAAGAAGAGGTGATGGAAGTAAAAAAACAGGCGGATGCCAATGGATTCCATCTGGATGTTGTTGAAAGCATCAACGTCCACGAAGATATAAAATTGGGCAGGTCTTCAAGAGATGAATATATTGAAAACTATAAAATAAGTCTCCGTAATGTGGCAAAAGCTGGAGCCAAAGTCGTGTGTTTCAACTTCATGCCCGTTTTCGACTGGACGAGGACAGATCTTTATAAAGAACTTGAAGATGGTTCCACTGCCTTATTCTATGAAAAATCCAAGGTAGACAATATGGACCCGAATGAACTGATCAGTCAGACAACCAGTTCCGGCTACACTATGCCTGGATGGGAACCTGAAAGGCTCAAAATGATTACTGAATCATTCAAGGCCTATGAAAGTGTAGATGAAGAGCAGTTATGGAATAACCTGGAGTACTTCCTGCATGAAATTCTGCCAATAGCAGAAGAGGAAGATATCAAAATGGCCATCCATCCGGACGATCCACCATGGTCCGTATTCAACCTCCCAAGAATCATCAACAGTGAAAGCGCGATTGAAAGATATCTTGCGATTTCAGACAGTCCTTCCCATTGTCTGACACTATGCAGCGGCTCACTGGGAGCAAATCCTGATAATGATATTCCTCAAATGATCAGGCGTTTTGCAGACCGCATCGCTTTTGCACATATCAGGAATGTGAGAATTTACGATAATGGTAACTTCATAGAGACTTCCCACAGGACTCAGGACGGTTCAGTACCGATAGATGATATCGTGAAGGCTTATCATGAAGCAGGTTTTAAAGGTTATGTTCGTCCGGATCACGGAAGACATTTGTGGAAAGAGGACTGTCGTCCCGGCTACGGTCTGTATGACCGGGCACTCGGAATCATGTACCTTTGGGGACTGTGGGATGCATATGAATTGGAAAACAGAAAAGGAGCTGAATAATTTTGTTACCTAATTTTGAAGGATTAAGCGGCAAGACTGCTGTAATTACAGGCGGAAGCGGTGTCCTGTGCCAAGAAATGGCAAAAGAGCTTGCAAGACAGGGAATGAAAGTCGCAATCCTGAACCGGAATAAGGAAAATGGACAGAAAATCGCAGATGAAATTGCAAATAATGAGGGTACAGCCATTGCTGTCACATGTGATGTCCTGGATGAAGAAAGTGTCCAAAAAGCATACGTAACAGTAAAAGAACAACTTGGTGAATGCGACTTACTGATCAATGGTGCCGGAGGCAACCATCCTGATGCCATAACGGATAAAGAAACATTTGAAAAAGGCGATATTGAGAACGACTCTTTAAAATCCTTCTTCGATCTTGAATTGAAAGGCTTCGACCATGTATTCCGTTTGAACCTGGTAGGTTCATTGATACCAACACAGGTGTTCGGAAAAGAAATGACAAATCGTGGAGGAACCGTCATCAATATCTCTTCCATGTCTGCACCATCACCTATGACGAAAGTCCCAGCTTACAGCGCGGCCAAAGCAGGAATAGATAACCTGACACAGTGGCTCGCTGTTCATTTTGCAGATGCTGGAATCCGTGTAAACGCAATTGCGCCAGGATTCTTCCTCACTAAACAGAACCGTAATCTATTGTTGAAGGAAGATGGTTCATTCTCTGAAAGAGCTGAAAAAATAATTTCACATACACCACAACGACGCTTCGGTGACCCTGAAGATCTGCTCGGCACGCTTCTATGGCTGGCCGATGATAACACTTCGAAGTTTGTCACAGGGATTACAGTGCCCGTTGATGGTGGATTCATGGCATATTCAGGTGTGTAAAAGAGTTATGAAAAATTAAACACTTCATAAAAGACAGGCCGCAGAAATAACTCTGCGGCCTGTCTTTATATTTTATTCAACTTTAGCCATCCCGTTTTCAGAATAAATCAGCTCAGCAAGTATTCTATTTACCCACTATCAGCTCTGAATGTTCTTTTGTGAAAGGAGTCAGGAATTCATATCCATTTTCTGTGACGAGGATGCTGTCACCGACCTGTGCCCGGTAGTTTCTGCCATCGGCACCTCCGTCCACTGCGAATGTCATCCCCTTCTCCAGTACAGTCTTATCCCCGTAGGCAAGCTGCGGGGGTGCATTGACCGAAAAGCCGATGGATCGCCCGGCCCTGAAAGGAATAGGGTATCCTGCGCTTTGGATCGCTTCTGCATATGCATGATAGACGTCTTCCGCCACGGCACCCGGCTTCACTTCTCTAAGTGCGGCTGCCTGAGCGCGTTCTGCGGTCTCTAGCAGCTTCTTAGTCTCCTCATTTATCCCACCGACAAACAGTATCCTGTCGAATCCCGGATAGAATCCCTTGAACTGAGCCGTCCCGCAGTGGCAGATGAACAGCGGTTCGCCTTCTTCGAGCCGGGTCATCCCGTTCCGATGATGGCACATTGTGGTCAGACTCCCGGTTGCCATGATCTGCTGGTTGCTGATAGTTGGAAAATTGAACGGCTCTTCGTCCGGATAGAACTGAGCCATCAATGATGCTGCTTTCTCCGTCCCGGCCTTCATTGCCGCCAATGCCACTTCATATTCGAAAACTTCCGGTGCAGCACGCGCCATTGCTCCTTCCAGCATCGCAACCGCCACCTCTCCTGCATGCCGGGCGATCTTCACTTCATCTTCATCCTTGATCATGCGCATACGATCTATGTGCGGACTGATGTCGGTGATTTTTTCGCGGCCGGTTTCGGCGGCTATGAAATCCCATATGACACGCGGCATGCCGGGATAGTCGACCCCGATATTTCCGCCCGCATGCTTTTTGAGAAAGTCACCGAGCGGTTTTCTCCACTCACCCTCCAATCCATCGGTCCACGGTATGACATTGCCGACCGATGTCTGTTTCAGTGCCATCCCCTCCTCCATCAGAGGCGTGATGAGAATCGACTCACCGTCCCCTGTCATGAGGAACAGTTCAGGACGCCCCCATTCGATTCCGAGTGCCCCGTGATACCCCGTCAAATAATAGATGTATCCCGGGTCGGTGAGGATGATGAGCGAATCTTTCTCTTCTTCCATTGTTCTGAACAGCTTTCTTCTGCGCTTTCTGAAATCCATCATACAGATCCCTCTCTCATAACATAAGGATTAGGGCTGGTTATCTGATATCATCCTGTTCCAGCCCTTTTACCGAATCGACCAGTACTGTCCTGCCTTTGATATCTGCATGAAAAAACGCTTTGTAGGCTTTCTGCCTCTGTATCACTTCAATCCGGGGTGCCCTGAAGGAATGGAACTTGTACATGATCCACCGCAGAGCTGTTTTTCTCGCATTTTTCAGTGCCTCTTCCTCTTCTATGAGTTCCGGGATGATTGAAGTTCCCTGAATGCCTATTTCCACCGTTTCCGGAAACATATTGGATCTCGCAGCAGCACCTTTGACCATGTCTGTTGTCACGACAGTATAGGCAATCCTCGGTGTCATAAACAGCCTCGGCAGATGTATTTTGAAAGTGACGATCAAATATGGATAACACACCACTTCCCTGTCCTTCAGATCGAACCCGGTTTTGATCAGAGATACTGTTTCCATATCATTCTCCAAAGCGCTTCTTCCTTTCCTATTTGTTCACATAAGGACTTGCCGTTCTCATTCTGCTGTTCAGCAGCTGTGTCACAATTTCCTTCTCTGTTTTTGTACTTACATCACTCTTTTGCAGTGTCTTGACAGATTCAAGATCCGACGGCAGCGGGGCAAGTCTGCCAAGCTCTGATTTCTCTGTATATTCATCCCACATCCGGTCGAACTCCTCCCCTTTCGGCGGCTGTGTGAACAGACTCACCACTACAATGACGACCAGTGCGGCGATGAATGCCGGGCCGCCTTCATATATGTCCACCGGCGGGAAGAAATACCACAGTACAGTCACGACGGGGCCGACGATCATGCCGGAGATTGCGCCCCATTTCGTGACACCTTTCCAGAACAGGGAAAGGATGATGGGCGGACCGAAACAGGTCGCAAGTCCCGCCCATGCAAACACAGCAAGCCAGAATACGGAATCCAGCGGATTCAGCGCGATGATGATACCGAATCCTCCGATGACAGCTGTGGCAATCCTTGATATGAGAATCGTCCTGCCCTCGTCAAGCTCACCTTTATGGAGCACTTTATTCCATAAGTCTTCTGCGATTGTCGAAGATGCAATCAGCAGCATGGAGTCAATGGAAGACATCATCGCAGAAAGTGCCCCGGCAAGTATGATTCCCGCCAGCCACCACGGCAGCAGTTCCACCGTCATCGTCGGGAAGATGTGCTCGGGATTTTCAAGATTCGGGAACAGCACCGCTCCGGACATGCCGATGAATGAAGCACCGTAGTAGGCAATCATCATCCAGATGATGCCGATCAGTGCGATGCGTTTCACATCCCGCGTATTACGGAGCGCCATGTAGCGGACGAGAATATGCGGGGAACCGTTGAATCCAAAGCCGATGAACAGGTAACTGATGATTGCAATGAGTCCCGCGAGCGTCAGCAGCGACTCACCAAAGAACGGCTGCAGGAATTCAGTTCCCATGGACTCGCCCAGCAGTGTACCCATTCGGTTGAATCCGCCTATTTCTATAATTGCCAGAATCGGCAGGATAAACAGCGCGAATGCCATCAGGAGCCCCTGTATGAAATCCGTCAGGGCAACTGCGAAGAAACCCCCGAGCATCGTATAGATGATTGTGATGATGCCGCCGACGATGACCCCTATGGAGAAACTCACTCCGAGGACCACTTCGAACAGGACGCCGAATGCCACGAACTGGGCACAGACGTAGACGGTTTGGAATATAGTCATGATAACGATGGAGACCATGCGCATCACATGTGTATGATCCTGGAATCTGGCGGATAAAAGATCTGGAATTGTTATCGATTTAAGTATTTCAGATAGCCGTCTGATCCGTTTGGCAAAGAAGAACCAGTTGAATATCGAGAACACCGATGAAACAGCGTTCCATACGGAGCTCATCCCCGTGGAATACCCTTCCCCGGGCAGGCCGACAGTCATGAAACCACTGCTCTCGGATGCCTTCTCACTCATAGAGAGGACCCACGGACCCATTTTGCGCCCGCCAAGAAAATATTCAGAAGAACCTGCACTGCTTGCCTTTGAATACCAGAACCCGACAACCAGCAGGAACACCAAATATAATATGACAATGACCAGTATGCCTATGTGGCTCATGCTACTCACCTCTTATATTATTTTTTCTTACCAGTTCATTTTCCAGTTTTTCCATCTTCACTTCTCTGATATACCATAATACAACAGAAAGAATCATCAGAACCGGCGGTAAAATGATGATCAGCCAACCTGATAGCGGAAAGCCACCCATATACATACCCTCCTTCCGGTAAATATGATTGGAAACAAATATAGGAACCTCACGGTTCCCTCTCGCTTATTTTTCAGATAATTCTGTTATTATAAGTCAGTATAACATCACTTCAAAAGTTAATAAACACTTCGTTTGTCAAAATAAAAGCGGACTGTGGAATAAAACCACAGTCTGCCTGATAGCATATTCATCATCATTTTGTTTCCAGTATATTTATATACTTCTCCAGCCTGTCCGCCGCTTCCTCCAGCTCTTTCATGCTGCAGGCGAACGATAATCTGATATGTCCTTCCCCGAATTCAGAAAACGACCGTCCCGGCACGACTGCGAGCTGCACGGTCTCGAGCAGATTGGTACAGAATTTAAATGAATCTTTCCCATACTTTTCAACAGAAGGGAAAATGTAGAACGCACCTGTCGGCTTCTTGACTTCGAGTCCCATACCAACCAGGCGGTCATATATATAATCTCTTCTTCTAATGTATTCTGCATTCATCTCCTTGGGTATATGCAGCTGGTTTCTCAGTGCCTCGATTGCCGCATACTGGCTCGGGATGCTTGCACAGATTGTATTGTAGAGATGCACAGCTGTTACTTCCTCCATGATCTTTCTGTGGCCGGTCACGTAACCGATGCGCCAGCCGGTCATACCGTGGGATTTGCTCAGTCCGTTGATGACCAGCACTTTTTCCTTAATATCTTTATACATGGCGAGGCTGATATGGTCACCCTCCAACGTGTTCTCTCCGTATATTTCATCCGTGATGATGAATACGTCATGCCTTCTGAACACTTCCACAAGTGCATCCATCTGTTCTTTCGTATAGGTGACACCCGTCGGGTTGGTTGGATAGTTGAGGAGGACCGCTTTAGTCTTCTCCGTAATATTATCTTCGATGAGTTCCGGTGTGGCAATAAGGCCTGTGTCCGTCATATCGACGAACTTCGTCACGCCGCCTGAGAGTTCAATTATAGGTTCATACCCGAGGTACGTCGGTGCCGGGATGATCACTTCATCCCCCGGATCGAGTATCGCCCGGAGAACACCGTCGATTCCCTCGCTGCCGCCGACCGTCACAAGCACTTCCCCGTTCGGATCGTAGTCTGCACCGTACTTCTTCTTGTAGTAATCACTGATTGCCTCCCTCAGCTCAAACAGCCCCGTATTATGGGAGTACTTCATCGACTTCGTGCGAATCGCATCGATTGACGCTTCCTTGATCGGCCCGGGTGTTTCAAAGTCCGGCTGACCGAGCGTGAGGTCCACGCAGTCCGGAAATTCATCCACCCTGTTTGCAAACTGCCTCGTGCCGGGAACTTCTATATCTTTCATCTTCCTATTCGCTTTTGGCATGCTATCACTCTTTCTGAAAATATTCCTTTTCAATTATATCAGAATATTATGGACTTTTGTCGTCCACTCATTTATCATTACAATATTCATATTAATACATAAAAGGAGTTTATTTATGCATTTCTCTCTTCAGACAAAAATAAAGATGTGGACGATTTCAATCATCGCCCTCCTATTATTCATCGTCCCCGTCTACTTTAACGGTAAATGGACCATCATCCTTGGCATACTTGCCGATTACATACTGGTTGGTCTGGAGGGATTCATTCCAACAATCATAACCATTGTAATGACGGTCTTCCTGTTGCTGACCATATACGGTACGATGATCAACCGCAACATTTTCAAGCATTCCCGTCCACTCAAAGATATTTTTGTTCTGAGCTGGCTGTGGTTCATACTGAGATTCATCGGTACGGTGTTCGCCATCATGGTTGTCACAGAGACCGGACCCGAACTGATCACCAGCGATCTGACGGGCGGTACGATGATGAACAGCCTCGTTCCGATACTCGCGACATGGCTCCTTCTTGCCGCTTTCCTGATGCCCCTTCTGATGAACTTCGGCCTGATGGAATTGGTCGGTACATTCTTAGAACCGATCATCCGCCCTTTATTCAAAGTACCCGGGCGCTCCTCCATCGATGCAATGGCTTCATGGATGGGCAGCAGTCCGGTCGGTGTCATGATCACGACGCAGCAGTACGAAAAAGGATATTATACGAAGCGTGAAGCATTCATCATCGCAACGAACTTTTCCGTGCTGTCCATACCTTTCAGTCTGGTCATCGCGACATTCATCGGCATCGAACAGTATTTCCTGCAATTCTATCTGTCCATGGCGATTGCCTGTATCATCACCGCTTTGGTGATGGTCCGAATTCCCCCGCTTTCCAATAAGGAAGAAACATATTATGAAGTCACAGGTAAGCAGATAGATGAACGTGATGTGGAAAACACTATGGTCAAAACCGCAAAGACCCGCGCCTACAAAAAAGCGGAGGAAAGTGACGGCGCGAAAAGCGTCATCAAGGACGGTACGATCAACGTCATCGATATATACGGCGGATTGATTCCGGTCGTCATCGCGATCGGTACACTCGCTTTGATCGTTGCGGAGTATACACCGGTATTTACCTATTTAAGCTATCCGGTCCAGTTCATACTGACACTTCTCAACGTGCCGGAAGCGGCCGCTGCCGCCCCTGCATTCATCATAGGGGTTACGGACATGTTTCTGCCATCAGTCATCGGTGCAGGTATCGAAAGTGATTTCACCAAATTCCTGATCGCCGTCATGTCACTGACACAGATCATCTACTTCTCCGAAGTCGGTGCCCTGCTGCTCAAATCGAAGATTCCCGTCTCCGTATGGGAGCTGATTGCGATATTCATACTCAGGACGATCATCTCATTCCCGATCATCTTTGTACTCGCGTTATTGTTTGTGGGGATGTAAAAGAAGCGCCCATTGATGAAAAATCATCAATGGGCGCTTTCCGTTATTCATTGGTTAGCTTCACCGCTGATTTGAACAGTGTCTCCACTCCCTGCAAAAGGCTCTTTTCATTCACGTCGAACTTTTCGTTGTGATGGCCTGCAGCAAGGTCGGTGCCGAGTACGCAGTATGTCGCATATCCGCCCTGCTTCTGCACGGCGTCCATGAAGAATGTGGCGTCTTCGGAACCGGCTGCTTCATCGCTTTGGACCTGGCTCGTGAGGCCTGTCTTCTCTGCACATTCATGGAGCGGCTCTGCCACTTCAGGCGAGCCTTTTGCACTGATGCCTTCTCCGACAAGCTCGATGCCACACCCCACCTGGTGCATCTGTGCGGCACCTCTGATGACGGATTCTGCATATTCTTTCATATAAGTGTTGAGCTCTGAAGTTTCTCCGCGCGTCTCCACTTTCAGAACCGCTTCATCCGCTATGACGTTGCGTCCGCTTCCGGCATGCAGTTCCCCGACATTGATCCGTGTCATTCCGCCTGAATGCCTCGGCACCGCGCTCAGATTGATCACAGCATTGGCAGCCGCGAGCATGGCGTTCTTACCCTCTTCAGGCTTGCCGCCTGCGTGGGAGGAGATGCCTTTGAATGTGACATCGATTTTTGAAGTCGCTAAAAACCCATTGTTCGATGCCACAAAATGATTCTGGGGCACTCCGATGCCGATATGCGTGGCGATGAAATAGTCCACGTCATCCACCACTCCGGCCCGCACCATGGAAATCGCACCTCTGGCTCCTTCCTCGGCCGGCTGGAAGATGAGCTTGATTTTACCGTTAAGCTGCTCTGCATTCTCTGCAATCATGGTGGCAAGACCGAGACCGATGGACGTATGGGCATCATGGCCGCAGGCGTGCATTTCCGTATTGACCGACCGGAAGTCCTTTCGGAGCGGAACATGGCTCTCCTCTGTGGATTCATAGATCGGCAGGGCGTCCATATCCACCCGGTAGGCGAGCGTGGGCCCGGGTCTTCCCGTATCCCACGTTGCGACGATGCCAGTGTATCCTTCTGATACTTCATCCAGATATTTCTCTGCTGCCCCGTTCTCTCTCGCCCATTCCATGTGGGCTTTTGTCTCCGTTTCGGATGGTTTCCCGAGACAGTGTTCTGCCGACATCACCTCTCTGCCAATCTGAATCACAAACCCGAGCCTCTCCAGCTCAGACGCCACAAGCGTCGATGTACGCATTTCAAGGAAGCCGAGTTCCGGATAGCGGTGGAAATCCCTTCTCCATTCAACTAATTTGTTTTCAAGGGTATTCATAATCATGCTCCTTCATCCAAGTCTTTATTTCTCAAGATACACACTTACACCCGGTCCGAGTGGCATTCCCGTAAAGAAGAAGATCAGTAATAGTATGATCCATGCCGCAAGGAATGTCAGGGAGTACGGTATCATCAGTGCCATGTAGCTGCCGATGCTTGCATTCTTATCATAACGCTGCATGAATGCAAGTATGATGACCATGTACGGGAACAGCGGCGTAATGATGTTGATCGATGAGTCGGCGATGCGGTATGCGACCTGTGTAAATGCCGGATGATAACCGAGCTGCATGAACAGCGGCACGAAAATCGGTGCCTCGATCGCCCATTTCGCAGATCCCGAAGTGATCAGAAAGTTGAGCAGTCCGGTGAATATTACATAGCCCACAATCAGGCCGACACCTGTGAATTCGATGCTCTCCAGGAATTCCGCTCCGTTCACCGCAAGCCATGTGCCCAGGTTGGACCATGTGAAGTATGCGATGAACTGTGCGATGGCGAACACGAGCACGATGTAGCCTGCCATATCCTTGATTGCTTCTGTCATGTAGTGCGTGACGTCTTTGCTTGTACGGATCCTGCCGACTGTAATACCGAAAGCCATGCCGATGATGACGAAGAATATCAGGATGATCGGCACGATGCCATCAAGGAACGGCGACGGCGAGATGCCTCCATCCTCGTTTGTCAGTGGACTGTTCGGCATCAGTATCACTGCGGCGACGATTGCCCAGTACAGGACTCCGGCAATGACAGCTGCAAAGAAGCCTTTCTTCGCATTCGGCAGTTCTTCCGTATTCTCATCCTCCACTGCTTCTCCTGTATACTTTCCGAGTCTCGGTTCGACGATTTTCGTCGTGACCAGTCCGCCGATGATCGTCAGCATGAACGTGGACACGATATTGAAGTACCAGTTGTCGACGGCGGTTACAGTTACGTTCTCATTTATGATCGCAGCCGCTTCAGTCGAAATTCCGGCAAGGAGCGCATCCGTCCCGGCAACGAACAGGTTGGCGGTGAATCCGGCGCCCGCTCCGGCGAAACCGGCGGCGAGGCCCGCGAGCGGATGGCGCCCGAGTTTGTAGAACACGAGTGCGCCGAGTGGCGGAATGAGGACAACCGCGGCATCCGATGCCAGGTTACCCAGAATACCGACGAACACGACCGTATAGGTCACCAGGAACGGCGGTGATTTCAGAATCGTCTTGCGGATCGCATAATCAAGCAGCCCGACTTTCTCCGCCAGCCCGATACCGAGCATCATCGCAAGCACAAGGCCGAGCGGCGCAAAGCCTGTGAAGTTCTCGAGCATCGAAGTGATGATGAACTGCAGCCCTTCACCCGACAGGAGGTTTCTGATCGGCAGTTCCTCGCCCGTCCCCGGATGATTGACCGATGCGTCAAACAGACTGAATATGTAGGACACAAAAATCATCAGTACAGCCAGTCCGATAAAGAGTGCAAACGGATCCGGAAGTTTATTCCCCACCCGTTCGATTACATCCAGGATCTTCTGGAAGAAGGTTCTTTTCTCTGACATGATCTCCCTCATTTCAAATTGGATTAAAGCATATTGGATTCATATAATATGATTAACAAGATTAGTCTACAGCACGCACAATCCGTTGTCCATATATTTAAAAAATTCTAATATCTTAAATACCGACCGTATCCCCAATCTCCTTTCCACAACTTATGTAAGCGCTTTAAAACGATTCTAACATATGCCTCGGGATTATCAACAAATGACCTGGACGGGTAAAAGAAAAACCGGAGACATTCAATATGAATGTCCCCGATAATGAAATCGTCGGATCAGATGAGGATCTCTCCCCATATTTTAACGGCTGTCGCCAGTATGAGCAGCGCCAGAATCCATTGGAGAATCCCGGTATTCATCTTCTGTCCAGCTTTTGCACCGAGTGGTGCCGCAATGAGGCTTGCTATGATCATGATGACGGCTGGCCCGTATAACACCTGATCGGTGACCACTTTGCCTATTGTCGTGCCGATGGAGGAAATCAGTGTCACAGCCAGACTGGTCGCTATGGTCACGCGTGTCGGGATTTTAAGGATCACCAGCATGATAGGCACCAGTATGAAGGCGCCGGCAGCGCCGACAATACCGGCGGCAGTACCGGTCACGAATGCCAGCGACGCCGCGAGTTTCCTGTTGAAATAAAGGTCCTTCCCTGCTGAAAAGGGCACTTCCTTTTTGGGTACGAACATCATGACTGCAGCGATTGTTGCAAGTATGGCATATACGATGTCAATTTGTATTTCACTAAGGAACCCGGAACCATAACCACCGATGAGGCTGCCGATCAGTATGGCGCTCCCCATGTAGCCGATCAGCCGCATGTTCAGGTAACCGCTGTTCTTATATGCCCATACACCCCCGATGGTCGCGAAAAAGACCTGCACCGCACTGATTCCTGCCACTTCATGAGATGTGAATGTTGCAACACCGAGAAGCGCCGGGATATAAAGCAGCATGGGGTACTTGATGATCGATCCCCCTATGCCCACCATTCCTGAGATGAAAGATCCCACAAAACCGATCAGGAATATGACGATGATTGCTGCAGGATCCATCACTTCAGCGCCTGGGCGATGCCGGCGTAGCCGTCCTCTATATTTACGACATTATCGTATCCACGGGCTTTGAGTACACTCATGGCGATGGCTGAGCGGACACCGGACTGACAGTGCACATAGATTGCATCATTTTCATCGAACGGCACTTCTTTCTCATCAAGCTGCCCGAAATGCAGATGATGCGCATTTTCCAGATTGCCGTTGTTATATTCGGAAGCAGAACGAACATCAAGGATATTCTTGTCCTCAAAATTAGTGATGAACTCCTCCGAAGATACGTTTTCATATGCATCGTCGAAATACCGGCCTGCCTCCTCAACCGGTACAATCAGCTGCAGACTGTCATATCCGATGGATGCAAGATCCTCCTGGAGCGTTTTGCCGTCTTCAGGGTTGGCAATGGCCGTCATCGGCTGATCATAATCGATATACCATCCGGCAAACTGGAGGAATTTGTCATTGTAGGGGATATTTATCGCACCTTTTTTGAACCCTTTCCTGAACTCCTCTCTGCTTCTCAAATCGAACAGCTGTCCCGGAAGTTCATCAGGGGTACCGACTGCAACCTCTTTCACTTTGAATTCAGGCAGCCCTTCCTTATTGACTTTCTTCATCTGTGCAAAATAGCTCGGCGGCTCCGGCTGGTCGCTTGTCAGTTCTTTGATGAATTCTTCCTTATCATCGTAGTCGAACACCCAGTTGTTCCTCAGTTCATACCCCAGTGTGGAGAGCGGGACTGCGCCCAGTGACTTGCCGCATGCACTGCCAGCACCGTGTCCAGGCCAGACCTGCATGAATTCCGGATAATCATTTATTTTTTTCAATGATTCAAACATTGCATTGGCGCCTTCTTCTGTAGTGCCTTCCATATTCGCCGTCTCTTCAAGAAGATCCGGCCGGCCGATGTCACCGACAAAAAGGAAGTCACCGGTAAAGATGCCCATCGGTTCGCTGCTTCCGCCGCCACGGTCGGTAAGCACAAAAGAGATACTTTCAGGCGTATGCCCCGGTGTATGGACGACTTTCAGTTCGACATGACCCACATTGATGATGTCGCCATCTTTCAGGAATATGGTACCCTCAGGCATATCCTCATATTTCCAGGTTTCATCACCCTCGTCAGATACATATGCTGTTGCATTGAAGCGCTTGGCGGCATCACGCAGGCCGGAGGCAAAATCTGCGTGAATATGCGTTTCAGTAACCTGCGTGATGTTGAAACCTTCTGCCTCTGCCACATCCTCGTATTCGTCAACGACACGTTTCGGGTCGATGATGATTGCCTCTTTCGTCTGCTGGCATGCCACCATATAGGAGGTCTGTGCAAGTTTCTTATCGAAAAATTGTTTAAAGAACATTTATATACACTCCTTCTTATTGAATATCACCCTTATCATATGAAAAGGTTCAGGTTGCCGTTCTCAGCGTCGCCGAGATAAGTGCCGACTCCGCCGAAGTTGACATTCGGAAGCAGCTCATCGGCCTCGATTGCCATGATATCCATGCTCATCGTGCAGGCCACCATTTTTACGCCGAGTGAATCGGCCTTGTCGATCATCTCCGTCAGTGCATCCACTTTCTTCTTCTGCATGACGTACTGGATCATCTTCGAGCCGAGCCCGAACATATTCATTTTCGAAATCGGCAGTTTGGCGGCGGATTTCGGCATCATCATGCTGAACGCCTTATCCAGTCCCTTCTTGTTCTTCTTCGGTGCATTCGGATCCTTGATGACGTTGAGTCCCCAGAATGTGAAGAACATCGTTACATCTTTACCCATACTTTTGGCGCCTGTTGCAATGATGAACGAGGCGAGCGCCTTGTCCAGATCACCGCTGAAGACGACCATCGTTGCCCCGTTCTTCGTTTCCATCATCTGGTGATCTTCTCGAGATGTCTCTGGCTGCTTATCATTCTTCTCGAGTACAACAACAACTTTGTCTTCCTTCTTTTCATTTTTAAGTACTGTGTTTCCCGTCTTTTTCGCCCAGGCTTCGACATCTGTACAAAAACCGAAGTCCGTTACTGTAATTTCCATCTGCTGACCCGGGTCAAGCTGTCCCATTGTTTCATTTACCCTGAGCAGCGGTCCCGGGCACTGAAGGCCGCTTGCTTCAATCCTTACCCTTTCCGGATCAAGTTCAATGTTTTTATGTGCAGGCGGCACCTGCGTATCCGGAACAGATTTCGAACTGTCATACTCTCCGGTGTATGCGGAGAAGCCTTCTTCAAGATTCACTGCTTCAAAACCATTCCGCCTCAGGATATCCACCGCATCTGCACCCCGTTTACCTTTCTGGCAATACGCATGGATCTTTTTATCTTCAGGCAGTTCACCGAGACGCTCTTCCAGCTCATTTACAGAGATATTCCCAGCTCCGGCAATATGCCCCGCCTCATATTCAAATTGTTCTCTGACATCCAGCAAATACTCTCCTGATTTGAGCAGTCGGTCTGCATCATTAATGTGATATATCATTTTTTCATTACTCATAATAAAAATCATCCTCTCCCTTTTATATACCCTACAGGGTATGTTACCAGTTGTTCATGCGCTTGTCAAATACCCCACAGGGTATAATTCGCAGTAAAATAAAAACAGATGGGAAATCATCTGCTCTTGTTCAATAGTTCGACCGCTTCCTTGACCAGAGCATCCGTATCCTGATCCGGGTCATCCATCGCTTCTTTGACACATTCCACCAGGTTTTCACTTACGATGACATTCATGGTACGGTTCAGTGCATTCTTTGCGGCACTCAATTGAGTGACTACATCCTTGCAGTTCTCACCCTCTTCAATCATCTTCAAAGCACCATTGATCTGGCCCTGAAGCCGGTTGATACGGTTAACAACTGCTTTATCATATACGTATTTATCATTATCAACAGCCATTATAATCCTCTTTTCTTATTGTCATTGCTATTATTATAGTGGATAATCCAGGCCGGGTCAAATACCCCGTCAGGTATTTTCGTGATGTTTCATATATTATCCTTTACACTGGTAATATAATGTTGAAAATAGAATGGAGTGTAAATATGAATCGTTGGGATGAAAAATTCAGGACTGATGAGTATGTCTATGGTGTGGAACCGAACGAATGGGTCCGTACGGTCCTGAGGCGGGAAAAAGGCAGAAACATTGCACTGCTCGCAGAAGGCGAAGGACGCAATGCCGTCTATCTTGCCAGACTCGGCAACCGGGTTACCACATATGACTTTTCAAAGGAAGGCATTGAGAAAACGAAGCGGCTGGCGGCTTCAGAAGACGTGACGGTCGATACCAATCTGCAGGACATAACGGTTGAAGGTGCTCTGCCCCGGGTGACCTATGATATCAGCGTCAACATTTTCGGACATGTTCCGCCAGAAGGAAAATCACAGATGTTTTCGAATCTGATCGGATGTGTAAAACCCGGAGGACTGGTCGTTTTCGAACTGTACTCAAAAGAACAGCTGGAATACGGCACAGGCGGTCCTCCGGACATGGACATGCTCTATAGCATTGATGAAATCGAAGGATATCTGGAATCCTCCTTTGTTGAAATCATCCACCTGGAGAAAGTGACTGCCGACAGGCACGAAGGCAGAATGCATAACGGCCGGTCTTCAGTGATCCAGGGGAAACTGAGAAGGCTCGCATAACCTCATATAAAATAACTGCTCATTCCTTACACACCCTGAAGCCTGATTAGAAAAGCTTCAGGGTTTTCCTGTGTCTTTCTCCATTCTCCGACCACCTTTCCAACACTTTCCGCCACATGGAGGAAATTATTCCGATTCAAATGTAAGCGCTTTTAATTTAATGTTATAGACAGTTACATAACAAACAAAATTTCAGGGGGATTTTATTATGAAGAACATTTTACTCGCCTGCTCGTCAGGCATGTCGACAAGTCTTTTGGTTTCAAAAATGGAGGCTTCTGCAGAGGCACTCGGGGAGGATGTAAAGATATGGGCGGTCGGTCAGGACAAGGCGATTGCGGATCTGCCGGAAACGGATGTCCTCCTCATCGGACCTCAGATGAGATTCATGCAGAAGAAATTCGAAAAGGCTGCCGAGGAGTATAACGTGCCTGTCGAAGTGATCGATTCTATGGCCTACGGCCGCGTTGATGGAGAAGCTGTTTTGAAACGCGCACTCGAACTTGCCGAAAGTAAATAATACGGGGTGGAAATTATGAATAAATTTATGAGTTTTCTCGAAGGTGTCCTGTTGCCTGTTGCTGATAAACTGAACAACAACAGATATCTGACGGCACTGCGCGACGGTTTCATGGTCGCCCTGCCGCTGATCATCTTCGGTTCGATTTTTGTCGTCATTGCGAACTTCCCTTTCCTGGACATGGTGATCAGCGAGGAGGCATTCACCGCCTACCAAAACGCACTGGGGCCCGCCTCCGCTGCAACACTCAGCATCATGGGACTGTTCGTCATCATCGGCATCGGGTATAAGCTGACCGAATCCTATGAGTTGGAATCCATTTACGGCGGCGTTGTCGCGCTCGCCGCATTCCTGATCCTCACGCCGCAGATACTCGAAGAGACGACGGGTGTCATTCCCACGTCGGTACTCGGCGCGGAAGGGATGTTCCTCGGTATCATCACAGCATTCGTTGCTGCCGAACTCTACCGCTTCTTCGTCACCCGCGGCTGGACGATCAAAATGCCCGCCGGTGTACCCGGCGCGGTATCCAAATCATTCAGCGCACTGATTCCGATCACGATGACACTGTCCGTCTTCCTGCTGATCAGATTCCTGTTCAGCATCACGGACTTTGAAACGGCACAGACATTCATCTACTCGATCATCCAGGAACCGTTGACTGCGCTCGGCAGCGGACTGCCGGCAACCATCATTGCGGTACTCTTCATCCAGCTCTTCTGGTTCTTCGGGCTTCACGGACAGATCATCATCAATTCGGTGCTCGATCCGATATGGTATACATTGAATGACCAGAACCTGCAGGCATTCCAGGCCGGACAGGAACTGCCGAACGTCGTTACGAAACAGTTCATCGACACATTCCTTGTCGGCATGGGCGGCACGGGTATGACGCTCGCCGTCATCATCCTGATATTCGCAGTCGGCAAAAGCAGACAGCTCAAGGAGCTCGGCAAACTGGGCGCGCCGGCGGGCATATTCAACGTCAACGAACCGATCATCTTCGGCCTGCCGATCGTCATGAACCCGCTGATCCTTGTGCCCTGGCTCATCGCACCGGTAATCGTCACGATTGTCACCTTCTATTCGATGTCGCTCGGGCTGGTGCCAAAACCCGCCGGCATCATCGTACCGTGGACCACGCCGCCGCTTCTGAGCGGTTTCCTCGCAACAGGGAATGCGTGGCAGGGCGCCGCCTTACAGGCCGTCAACCTGGTAATCGTCATGGTCATCTGGTGGCCGTTCCTTAAAGTCATGGACAAACAGTACTATGAAGGTGAAAAATCTGCTGAGAATAAAGATAATTAAGCGAAAACAGTCTTTCTGAAGCTGAAGAGGTGAAAAATATGGAAAAGATTAACGAAATAGCGTTCCAGATCATCCTGTACGGCGGCAACGGCAGATCCAATGCCATGGAGGCGATACAATATGCCAAACAGGGTGAATTCGAGAAGGCCGATCAATTGATTGAAGAAGCGAACGCCGAGCTCGGAAAGGCGCATAACCATCAGACGGAACTGCTCCAGCTGGAAGCACGCGGTGAAGGCACTGCAGTGAATGTCATACTGGTGCATTCGCAGGATCATCTGATGAATGCAATGACAGTGAGAGATATGGCAATTGAATTTATAGATCTGTACAGAAATGGAATCGGGAGGTAATATAATGGTTTTGAAATATCAGTTTCCGGAAGATTTCTGGTGGGGAAGCGCAACTTCCGCCACTCAGATAGAAGGCACGAAGGACAATGACGGCAAAGGGAAATCCATATGGGACCACTGGTATGAAGCTGAACCCAACCGCTTCTACCAGGGTGTCGGACCCGGAGTGACATCCAACTTCCAGGACACATACCGGGAAGACATCAAAATGATCAGGGAGATCGGCCACAACACTTTCAGGCTGTCTCTCTCATGGTCACGCCTCATCCCTGAAGGCACGGGAGAAGTGAACCGGAAAGCAGTCGATTTCTACAACGATGTCATCGATGAACTCCTCGCGAATGACATCGAACCTTTCATCAATCTCTTCCACTTCGATATGCCGATGGCCCTGCAGGAAATCGGCGGATGGGAAAACAGGGAGACCGTCGATGCATATGCTGAATATGCCAAAACTGCATTCGAACTGTTCGGGGATAAAGTATCCAAATGGTTTACATTCAACGAACCGATTGTACCGGTGGAAGGCGGTTACCTGTATGACTTCCACTATCCGAACAAGGTGGACGCGAAAGCGGCGGTACAGGTCGCTTATCATACTACAGTCGCCAGTGCCAGAGCGATAGAGATATTCCATCAGATGGACGTGAATCATGGTAAAATAGGTATCATTCTCAATTTGACGCCTTCTTATCCGAGGAGCCAGAATCCGGCTGATCTGAAAGCTTCGGAAGCAGCCGACCTTTTCTTCAACAGAAGCTTCCTCGACCCTTCCGTCCTCGGCGTCTATCCGGATGGCCTGAAGGAAATCGTGGAACTCCACGGCATTGCACCAGTGACAGAAGCCGGGGATGAAGCACTGATCCGGGATAATACCGTGGATATACTCGGTGTGAACTACTATCAGCCGAGGCGTGTTAAAGCGAAAGAGCACGTTCCGAATCCAGACGGTCCGTTTCTGCCCGACTGGTATTTTGACAACTATGTCATGCCGGGCAGAAAGATGAACGAATACCGGGGATGGGAGATCTATGAAAAGGGGATCTATGATATCCTGATCAACCTGAAAGAGAATTACGGCAACATCGAATCCTTCATTTCAGAAAACGGCATGGGGGTCCAGAATGAGAGCCGCTTCCTTAAGAACGGAGAAATCCAGGATGACTACAGGATTGAGTTCGTCAAAGAGCACCTGAAATGGGTGCATAAGGCACATGCAGAAGGCGCCAATGTGCTGGGGTATCACATGTGGACGACTATGGACAACTGGTCGTGGTCGAACGCCTATAAAAACAGATATGGTTTCATTTCCGTAGACATTGAAACCCAGGAAAGAACAATCAAAAAATCAGGCCGCTGGATCAGAGATGTCTCCAGGGAGAACGGCTTTGATGAATAGTAATTTTGAGGTCCGGGAAAAAACCGGGCCTTTTCCTGAATCAAGGATGGGTATAAAGGGTGGTAAAAATGTTGGAAACAAGGCAGCAGGCAATTGTACAGGAACTCATCAGGCATGACGCTCCCATGTCCGGCACACATCTCGCCAAACTGAACGGTGTATCAGCGCGCACAATACGGGAGGACATCAAACTGATCAATGTCCGGATTTCGGGGAACGGGGCGAAAGTCCAGTCCCTCATGGGCAGAGGCTATCTTCTCGAAATAGAGGACAATGAATCATTCAAGTCATTTTTGCAGAGTTTGACCAGTCAGGGTCCGCACACTCCGGACACGCATGCAGACCGCGCCGCCTACATCATATGCGAGCTGCTTCTGACACGCGGACATGTCAAATCCGAGGATCTGGCGGACGCTTTATTCATCAGCAGATCGACACTTCAGAGTGACCTGAAAGCCGTCAAAGGGATTTTGGCCCAATACGATCTCGAGATTGAATCCAAACCGAATTACGGTATGCGGGCAACGGGCACCGAAATGAATCTCAGGTTCTGCCTGAGCCAGTATGTATTTGACCGCAGAGTATACAAATCCGAACCGCAGTCCGTGTATTTTGACAGTGATGAACTCGGTGCAGTCCACAATACCGTGGCGGAGGCACTTGATGACAACCAGCTGGTCATGACGGATATTGCCATCAACAACCTCGTCATCCACATTGCCATTGCGCTGCGGAGGATCCGCGACGGCTATTCGGTCGATGAACATAACCCGTCATTGAATACGCTCATGAACCACCGGGAGCACAGCATCGCGAAGCAGATCGTCACGCAGTGCGAAACTTTATTCAAAGTATCTTTCCCGGCGTATGAAACCGTGTATATCGCTCTGCATCTGTCGGGAACAAAAATCATCCGGCAGATGAGCGGCGACATCGAAGAAGAGTATGACAAGGAACTGCAGCGGGTCATAGACCGGACTCTCAGGGAAGTGGACCGCGAGTACACGATGCAGATCCGGAAGGACAAGGAACTCCGGCTCTCCCTCCTGCTCCATCTGAAACCTGCAATCAACCGCTATCGTTATAATATGAATGTCAGAAACCCAATGCTTGCAGACATCCGGCAGCATTATCCACTGGCATTCGAAATCGCAGTGTTCGCCGGAAGGATCATAGAGTCGGAGACGGATACCGAGATGGATGAAAATGAAATCGGCTATATCGCACTGCACATCGGCGGCGCGATTGAGCGGAGCAAACTCCGGGATGCACCGAAAAAATGCATTGTCGTATGTGCCTCCGGCGTCGGGACATCGCAGCTCATCTACTATAAACTGAAAAACCATTTCGGACATTCACTTGAAATCATCGATACGATACAGTACTACAAACTGGAGGAATACCCGCTCTCGTCACTCGATTTCATCATCAGTTCCATCCCGATCGAATTGGGGATGCCTGTACCTGTCATCGAAGTGAACGCCATATTGAACGATAAAGATCTGAAGAAAGTCGAGTCATTCATCGTCCAAAATGAAAGCAGCAGGTTCACGGATTACTGCAGGGAAGAACTTGTATTCATCAATAAAGACCTGGACTCCAGAGATTCCGTACTCTCCCATTTTGATCGACAGCTGAGGCAGATGGGTCTGGCGGAAGATACATTCCTAGATTCCGTCATGGAACGGGAAGCTGTCATGCCGACCTCCTTCGGCAACCTGATAGCGGTGCCGCACCCGATCACGCCGCATTCAGATGAAACATTCCTCTCCTTCATGACTTTGAAGAAGCCGATTGTGTGGGGAGACTATAAAGTACAGCTGGTCTGCATGCTCATGGTCCAAAAAGGGAGCCGGGAGGATCTCCAGGTCATCTATGACAGTCTCGGATCGATCATCGAAGATCCGGATAGAGTATCGGAGCTTCTCAGCTGCAGCCATTCCCGTGAATTCATCAGAAAAATCAATACGTGAATATTTTACAGAGGGATCCATTTTGAAAAACAAGTCAAAATGGATTCTTTTTCAATGATTGGAGATTAGGTTTTTATCGCTGCACCCTATTAGTCCCCGGTTAAGTTGAAACTCGTCTCAATCATTTCAAAAACATCTTCCCTATCCATCATCATGCTCCCTGCGCCTGTATTTATGAGCGGTCAAACAAGCGGTATTTTTTGTTCATCCGTGTTTAATTATTACTCCATTGTTTTACCTTACGCGGTTGATATTCAAACTTCCTGCCAAAATAAACATTAAAAAGCTTGATATAATCTCTCCAAAATTATATGATTAATTTACTGATGTTTTTCATCAATAGTACATAGGGGCCATAGCTCAGCTGGGAGAGCGTTGCGCTGGCAGTGCAAAGGTCAGGGGTTCGAGCCCCCTTGGCTCCATCACATAATGAGAGACCGCTGGATTTTAAATCCAGCGGTCTCTTTTAAATTGTTCCGGCATGATACATTATTCCTTGTTTGAGGCATCCTGTTTTTTCTTAGAATTTTTTAAATGATTAATTACAGCCATGCTCGCAGCGAAAATAAGTGATATTGATAAAATATCAAGAAACTCAAATTCCTTTGTAATTATAAACTTCATAGCTGAATAAAGAACTAAAAAACAATAAAATTGAAAAGAAAGTCTTTGACTAATTTCATATTTAACACTCCCAAGATTCATACAACATCAAACAAACAAATCTTTCTTTGATAATGCCTCTCTTCTGATACTCAGGATATCCCGATTCAATTGAAAAATAATTAGATATCTTAACCCCTTTGAATTATAATCGATGTCATAAGGGGGACAATATAACATGAATTCTTTAATTTCTCCGGATGAAAGCTGGCTTCTGTGGGGGTTCCTCGTGGGATGGGCTGCAATCTCCATATACCTTGAACAGAGATTTGAATGGGCATCAAAATTGTCCGGGGCGATCATTGCGCTTGTCGGCGCGATGCTGCTCGCAAACTTCGGAGTGATTCCGATTGAATCACCGACGTACGACATCGTATGGGCCTACGTTGTACCACTTGCCATACCGCTTCTTCTATTCCAATCCAATATCATAAAAATCTGGAAGGAGAGCGGGCGCCTGCTCATGATTTTCCTGATCAGTTCCATCGGTACTGCTGCAGGCACGATTATTGCTTTCTTTTTACTTAGAAATCACATTCCTGTACTCAACGAAATCGGTGCGATGGTCTCCGCCTCCTATACAGGAGGCAGCGTGAACTTTGCTGCGATGGCCACCCGCTTTGATGTTGACGGCGAGACTGTATCTTCCACTGTGGTTGCGGATAATCTGCTGATGGCACTCTACTTCCTCGTGCTCATCGCGATTCCGGCGGTCGGTTTTTTCAGGAAGAACTATCATACACCGCATATTGATGATCTGGAAAAAAACGGTTCCGGAAATGACAATCAGGCGGCGTCCTACTGGAAGCGCAAGGAAATATCACTTAATGACATCGCGCTCGCTGTCGGAAGTTCATTCGCCATCGTTGCAGTGTCTTTCAAACTCGCGGAATTCTTCAGCAATGTGATACCCGCTGATGCGAATATTTTCCTGACTGTTCTAAGAGGCATCATCGGAGACGATTACCTGATGCTCACGACCATCACGCTGCTGCTCGTTTCATCCATCCCCAAATTTTTCAGCAGCATAAACGGTGCACAGGAGATCGGCACTTTCCTGATATACATCTTCTTTGTCGTCATTGGCGTCCCTGCGTCCATACCACTGATCATTCAGAATGCGCCGCTGATCCTTCTGTTCGCAGCTATCATCGTTTTCATCAATATGGCCATTTCCTTCTCGTTCGGGAAACTGTTCAAATTCAGTCTGGAAGAAATCATCCTGTCGAGCAATGCCAATATCGGCGGCCCGACGACCACTGCAGCAATGGCGATATCCAGGGGATGGACGAAGCTTGTCGGTCCGATCCTGATCATCGGGACGCTCGGGTATATCATCGGCAACTACATCGGCACGGGACTCGGCCTGTGGTTCGCCGGGATGATGTAGGTCAGGAGAATCTTGATCTAATGGTCGTTCATTTCTGATTCCATTGACTGTTAAAACTTTTAACGTACGTCGAAACACATTTTAAACGTACATTACTTTCAATCACTCATAAAAAGCGCAAAAAATCAGGCGTCTCATCCAATATCCGGAATGAGACGCCTGATTTTTTTAAGGATGGGAGACGATCAGTTCCATCTCTCCATCGAGTTTGATATCCCGCACTCCATTCGGCAAAATGAAGTGGATGCCTTTTGCCAGATCATACTTTTCACCTTCCGCTTCAATGCTGCCTTTCCCTTCTAAGACATTGACCTGCAGGAAATCCGCTGTAACTCTATGCCCGGCTTTCCCTGATACTTCCCATTTCTCTACTGTGAAGTAGTGTTCCTTGACGAGCTGCCGGATTTTCAAATCACCGTTTTCCATTGTTTCAAAGGACAGCGGCACATCCTCATGGGGGATCTGCGTCACGGCTTTTGCCTTGTCCAGATGCAACTCCCGCGTGTTTCCCGCTTTGTCTTTCCTGTCGTAGTCATATACCCGGTATGTGATGTCCGAACTCTGCTGCACTTCCAGGATTGTGATGCCACGTCCGATGGCGTGGATGGTGCCGCTTGGCACATATACGAAATCGCCCTTTTGGACTTTGACGTAACGGAACAGCTGCTCCCACTCGCCTTGATTCACCATTTTTTCAAATCCGGCTTTATCCGCTGCGGTATGACCGAGAATCAGATTTGCACCTTGTTCTGCATCGAGCACATACCAGCATTCCGTCTTCCCGTAGGGCACGCCTTCCACTTCCTGGGCATATCGGTCATCGGGATGGACCTGGACCGACAGATCATCTGCCGCATCCAATATTTTCACGAGGAGCGGATACTCGCCGTCACTCTTTTTATTGAACAGTTCACCACGGTTCTTCCATAACTGATCGAGAGTTTTACCTTCAAGTTTACCCCGGCTAACTCTGGAAGCACCATTCGGATGGGCGGAAACTACCCATGCCTCGCCTGTAGTCTCTGACGGGATTTCATATCCATATTCTTCACGGAGCTTCGTTCCGCCCCAAATCCTTTCCTGCAGTACCGGCTCTAAAAATATAGGTTCTTTAAACATATTACCCTCCATTAATTATGATAGCCTGATTGGACCCAGACCCTTACTTCCCAAGGGTGGATGATCAGCGGTTTCCACCCCATGCTGATGAACAGCCGGACCATCATCTTGTTGTTCACATCCACTTTCAAAAAAGCCTCTTCATGATTTTCCTGCAGCATTGCCATTCCTTTTGATAATAAAGGCACGCCGAGGCCTCTCCCCTGGAAATCAGGGACTACATTGAACCAATGCAGTCTGCCGTGCAGTCTATCTTTCACTGTACCGTGCCAGGCTGTGACGGTTCCGACAAGTTCTGAATCCTCATTCTCGATAAAAATCATATACTGTCCCAAATCAGATATTTTACCGAATTCCTTATAAAATCTCTTCAAAGCGTCTTTGTGACTGTCAAACTCACCTGATTCCAATAAAATGTTCGCCCAATCGTCTTCCAACCCTCTTTTGTAACGGACAAATGCATATCCTTCCGGCAAATTGAAAATCTGAACGTCGACAAGGTTATGCTGAAGATAAATCAGTGTTTTTCTCATGACAATCATCCTTATTTTACTTCATTCAGCAGTTCATACACTCCTTCTTTTGAGTCTGCATCCAGCAATTCATCCCTGAAATCATTATCCATCAGTTTACGTGAGAGCATCTGCAGTATTTTCAGATGTTCATCCCCTGCCGCTTCCATCGGCACAGCAATCATGAATATCAGTTTCGCGTCTGTACCATCCATGCTGTTCCAGTCGACACCTTCAGTGCTTCTGCCGTAGACCACCGCCGGACGTTTCACTGCATCCGACTTGCCATGCGGGATGGCAATGTTCATGCCCATCCCTGTCGTGCCTTCCGCTTCTCTCGCTAAAATCGCTTTCTTATATGTTTCTTTGGACGACAGAATCCCTTTGCCATCCAGTTTTTCTATCAGTTCATCGATGACTGCATCCCGTTCTGACGCTGCAAGATCCACTTCGATCAGGTCTTTATCCAGAATATCAGTCAGCTTGTTCACTTCAACTTTTTCTGATGTGGCTTCCTGCTCTTTTCCAACTGCAGTTACCGGTTCCGCCGCAGGTGCATCATTGCCTTCGCCTTCCAGTGACACAGCACCGGCGCCTGCCGCTTCCACTTCGACCGTTTTCTTTAGTGCGTTGACCATGAAGGCTGTAACAAGGACCCCGATAAGGGCTGCAACGAAGAACATCAGTACATTATCCACTGCACCGAGCACTGCGACAATCGGTCCGCCGTGGGCAACATGGTCACCGACACCGCTGATCATCGCAATGACTGCCCCGGCCATCGAGCCGGTGACGATGCTCGGGATGACCCGGAGCGGGTCCTGTGCGGCGAAAGGGATCGCCCCTTCCGTAATACCGAAGAGTCCCATTGTGAATGAGGCCTTGCCCGCTTCCACTTCCGCGGGATTGTATTTGCGCTTGTTGATGAAAGTTGCAAGCCCCATGCCGAGCGGCGGGATACAGATAGCCACAGCGATGGCGCCCATGATCGTATAGTTCCCCTCGGCAATCATGCCGACACCGAAAAGAAAGGCCACTTTATTGAACGGCCCGCCCATATCAACAGCAATCATGCCGCCGAGGATGATGGCAAGGAGTATGGAACTTGCACCCTGCATGCCTTCAAGCCATGTCGTCAGTCCTTCGAACAGTGCCGCCACCGGCGCTCCGATTACGTAGATGAATAAAAGCCCGACGATGATCGTGCCGATGATTGGCAGGAAAATGATCGGCATGACAGGCTCCATCGCTTTCGGCACCTTTATCTTCTTGAGTGCAAGGACGATATACCCTGCAAGGAAACCTGCAATGATTCCGCCGATGAATCCGGCATTTGCCTCCGTACCGTAAAAACTGCCGTTCGCTGCGATATAGCCGCCGACAATGCCCGGCGCAAGTCCCGGCCTGTCCGCAATACTATAGGCGATATATCCTGCCAGTATCGGGACCATGAAGGCGAAAGACGCACCGCCGATCGCTTCAACCTGTTTCCAGAACGAATCTTCAGGAATCACGATGCCGCCTTCGGTCTGCTCACCGCCGAGCGTCAGCGCAATCGCAATCAGCAGTCCCCCGACCACGATGAATGGAATCATGTAGGAAACCCCGTTCATCAGGTGACGGTAGACCGGGTTCTCTTTCTTTTTCTTCTCGGCCTTTACCTCGTCTGCTGTCTTCATCCCTGCTTTATACACAGGAACTTCATCCTGCTCAAACTTCGATATCAGTTCTTTCGGCTTCCTGATGCCTTCCTGGACTCCGACAACAAGAAGCTTCTTGCCTGCAAATCTTTCTTTTGATACGTCTTTGTCACTTGCGATGATGATGCCGTCCGCCGCTTCGATGTCCGCTTCCGTCAATTCGTTTTCGACCCCGATCGACCCCTGGGTCTCCACTTTCATATCAATACCGAGTTCATCCGCTGCCTTCTGTATATTCTCCGCTGCCATGTAAGTATGGGCAATTCCGACCGGACACGCTGTAATCGCCAATAATTTCATTCCCATATCCCCCTTGGATTTGTGTTCTATCTGTTCGGCCCATAGACTCTCTTATCTATACCCCCTTCTTTACCTGTAAGACGTTTATCGAGTGTGTTTTTCCAGTTTTTTGCAAGCAGGCTGCACGCAGCCAGACTTTCCGCCAGACCGAGATTATCCTTTTGTTCATGCATCACTTCATTGCACGCCCTGATGGTCCATTCCGGATAGGGACGGCTGACGCGTTCAAATGCATCCCCCGACCTGATCTTCCCTTCCTCGAGCACACGGAAATACCATCCCGTCCTGCCCGTCTTCTGGATTCTGAGCGCAAGGTCCAGTATTTTATGCCGTCTTGCCGGCTTCCAGCACGGACGCCTCGGCTGGGAGACCTGGATAAGCGCTTCGCCCAGCCTGTATGTATCTCCGATGCATACAGTTGTTTCGTCCATGCCGGTGACTGACAGATTTTCACCATTGCCGCCGGGACCGATATCCGCATCCAGTTCCCTCCGCCAGTCTTCATAATGTTTTACAGAATAGGCAAACACCGCTTTTTCCGGTCCCCCGTGATTTCTCTTGTCCGCCACATCGTCGCCTGTAAAACCCGTTTCGGATAAGAAGACCGCATCCTCGGTCTCCTCTTTGAATATTCCACTCTCCCACGGCCGTTCCAGTTTATCTTCAGCCTGCGGGTCTCCAAGCTGTTTCACGCCGCCGGTGAATAATTTATAAACCAAAGATTTTTCCAAGATCATCCCTCCAGATACTCATGAAAATCATGCAGTGTACAGTTGTTTCATCTATACTCCATTTTACCACTTAGTCCATGCTCACGCAGTAAATCGGCAGCGTTTCCACCCATGGCAGAACACAAGCCATTCATTTTCATTTTACACCCGGATATGAGATAATCATGATGATGAAACCGCTTAAAAAGTATTGAAATTTTCTTATTCTGAAAGGAAGGATACATGATGGGAAAAGTTACAAAACTGATTGGTACAGCGGGTGTGTTGGCGGGTACAGCATATTTATCGAAAGAAGATAATCGTAAAAAAGTGAAGCGCGGATTGGATAAGGCGGTATATAAGGCGACAAGCTGGACGAACGACCCTTATCTGCTCCACCTCGGAAAGCCGGATGAGTCACGCGATGCGAATATGGTCGATGAAGGCGCCATGACAAGTGTGCTGTATTATAATGAACTGCGGGACAGAGCGTCTGAAAAGGATGATGTATAGAAAAACTGGAAGGCCCGCGGGACCTTCCAGTTTTCAGTTTCATTCGTCCATTGATGGATCATTCAATTCCGTTACCGGCTCGCCGCCGCTGAATATCTTCTCAAGGTTACGGTTGATGGCTTTTTTAGGATATCTCGCTTTATAATTCTGCGATTTTGCCCATAACAGCATCTCTTCATGTTCGGAGTGCGTTTCATCTTTTATGATGCTGTAAACCTCTTCGAACCCGCCGACACCGCCGGAATCCTCGATCGGTCCAGGCCCTTTATGGCTGACGACCTCCGGTATCACCCGTTTATCTGTGTCCCTCTTCTCCAACACTTCAATTCCGTGCATCCAGTCGTCGCCATAGTCATAAATGTAGGTGAGAGTGCCGGATTCTGACAGAACCGGTTCGATGGATGTATTGCTCGCGAGCAGGAGTTCCGGTCCGCCCTCCGGGGAATAGGCGTCCTCCATTTCAAATTCATGCACAAAGATTCTGCAGTTCTTCCCGAAGAACGATGACAGGTGGCTACCCTGCCAGCCCATCGCTTTCTGGATGACAATATACAACTCATAAAAATTAAAATCTGCCGGCACCATGACTTCCCGCCATATCGGTGTATGGGCATCGTCCAGTGTGATCCGCAGCTTCAGGGCCTGATGCCCCGGCGCCGATTCTTCCTCTTCCCCGGAATACCTGTTTTCCGCATCATATATTCTGATCAGGCGGGTGAGTTTCCGGACAACATCCACATGTACGAAGCCGCTGTCGCTTCCTGACGGCAGAATGATGCGGTTCTTTATAAGGTAAAAATATTTATTCGGGTTGATATCAATTTCATAGTATCCTGACAATGGCCGGATTTTCGCAAGCCTCTGCATCAGATTGCGTTCGTCGGATTTGAGTTTTTCGGCAATTTTTGACATGAAATAATCGTCGTTGATATATGAAACGGACATATCTGCGAGTGCATCATCTTTTAAAATCTCATGGTAAAATCTTCTTAGATCCATTTTATCCTCCAATTATCAGGTGTTGAATTCAGTCACCGGATGGGCTTTGGAAAATCTCTTCTCCAGCCTGTTGTTGATCGCCGTCATCGGATAGCGTTCCCGGTAGTTCATCATCCGCGCCTTTTCGAATGTCCTTGCGTAATCCGGATGCTGCCTGTCGTTCAGAATCGCCAGCGTCCGCTCCAGACCTTCCGGTCCGCCGACGTTCTCGATCGGTATCGGTCCCGTATAGCTGCGGATGGCCGGCACCCGGTGGTCGATGTTGATGCGGTCCGCGATTGAAACCTTCACGACATATCCATCCACCGATTCATAACGGTAATAAAGTGCCCCTGCCCGCTCAAGCAGCGCGTCAATCTGTGTAAAGCTCGCGAGCAGACTGGTCCTGCCTTCATCCGGGCCCTGTTCCTCATCCATCAGGAACATCGATTCATAGATGGTGAACCCATCTGCAGTGAATCTTGAAGGGCTGCCGCTCCTCCAGTCCATGACTTCGCGGATAGTAAGATGGAGCTCGAAGAAGTTCATCCCCGCAGGAATCTGGACGATCCGCCGAATCGGTTCATGGGTTTCCATCACTTCAAACAGCAGGGCGTATGCATTGTAGTCGCCCCTGACGGACCCAGTCGATCCTCCGGGGCTTCTCCTCCTGACTACGGCATCGAAGTTCACCATCTTCAGGGCATCGAGCACCTTCTGGTGCATCACCAGAAAATTTGCATGCACTTTGACGATCAGACCCAGGTTCTTCGCTTCTGCCCATCTTGATTTCGCTTCATATACATTATAATCCTTTTCCACGTTATCCCGTATGATTCTGAATTCCTCATCTCCGATATGGAGCAGTATCTCCTCCAGAAACCGGGAGGATGTCAGCAAGGCCGTGATGTGACGCAGATAATCGTCTTTCTGATTGCCTTCGGTCTCGCTGCCGAGACGCCTGAGCATCGCTTTCAGCTCACGCCATGTCAGATTGTTGTACAGCCAGTAGATCGGCCCCCGGTAGATCTGCTCGAGCCTTCCGATATCCCTTGGATTGAAATCCTCATCCCTGTGGATGAACATATCGGCTGCAGGGAGCACGCCGGTATCTTTCAGGGCCGCATCGATGGCCTGGACGATGTCATGATGGATCACCCCTTCGCCGTCGCCTGCCTCGAGTATGTACTGGTAGTCGATCAGGGCATCGTATTTCGAAACATCATAATTTACATGATGCAGATTATCCGCCGTCTCCTCATCCACCAGGCTTCTGACGAGCGCGGCCTCACCCATGGAGATATGCTGTGACACTTCAGACAGCACCTCCCCGTCGGATATGCTGTCCACTTTATACCCGGCCAGCGCCTCGATCGATTCGAATGTCTCTTCGTTCATCAGATTGGCACGCACCAGTTCATTCTCTTCAAGAAAATGATTGAAAAAACTTTTCAAATCCATTTTCCCACCTCCTTTTCCATAGTCAATTCCTGAGTTCATGCATTCTTCCGTAAAACTGTTCAAGTGATCTGCCGATTTCTATATAGACGCTCATGACATCCTGGTATTTCATGTAATTCTGTTCGTCCGGCGTGTAGGCGTCATCCTCCCCGATGAACCGGTCGACATCACGGAGGTCGTCAATTTCACCGATTGCGTACAGCCCCAGTATACATCCGCCGAATGCACTTGATTCATACGATTTCGGCACGCTCAGCTTCTCCCCGAAAACATCAGCCATCAGCTGCTTCCACATCTCGCTGCGTGCAAATCCGCCGCTCGCCTTGATGGCGTGCACTTCCGTCATCTGTTCCCTGAGGGCAAGGTATACACTGTAAAGATTGTACACCACACCTTCCATCGCAGCGCGGATCATATGCCTGCGCTCATGGGATAAAGTCAGGCCATAAAATGATCCCACTGCCTTCGAATCCCATAACGGCGCCCGCTCTCCGGCGAGATACGGATGGAATATCAGCCCGTTGCTGCCTGCCGGCACGTCTACAGCCGCCTTCGTCATTACCTCGTACGGGTCCAGGCCGTTTGAATCCGCCTCGCCGATTTCCTGCTGGCAGAGCTCATCACGGATCCATCGTAAAATCACGCCGCCGTTATTCACCGGCCCGCCGATGACGTAATGCGCCGGGGTGAGGTGATAGCAGAATGTACGCATCTTCTCATCCGTCTGCGGAGCGTCGATCACCGTGCGGATTGCACCGCTCGTACCGATCGTGATGGCTATATCCCCTTCGCGGATCGCGTTCACACCGAGATTTGCAAGCACGCCGTCACTCGCACCGATGACGAGCTTCGTTTCCTGGTGGAGACCCAGCTCGGACGCCGGGTTTTTATTCACCGCAAAGATTTCCGTCGTATCTGCAAGTTCCGGCAGCTGGTCCGCTGTAAGATCCAGCATTTCCAGCACTTCCCGGTCCCATCCGGACGTTTCCAGATTCATCATGCCCATGCTGCTCGCGATGGAGCGGTCGACGGCATATTTACCCGTCAGACGTGCGAATATATACTCCTTTATACCCACTATCTTACCGATTTTGGAATAAAGTTCCGGTACCTCATTTTTGAAATAAAGCAGTTTTACGAGCGGACTCATCGGATGGACCGGCGTCCCCGTCCTGCGGTAAATCTCCAGGCCGTCCCCCTCATTCAGACGGTCCGCGTAGTCCTGGGCACGGCTGTCCGCCCACGTGATGCATTCCGTCAGACGGCGGCCTTCCCCGTCAAGCAGGATCATGCTGTGCATCGCAGAAGAAAATGCGATGAACTCCACATCATCCCCGCATCCGTTCCGGGCGACCAGCAGGCGGACCGCCTCGAAAGTACGCCCCAGTATTTCATCCGGATCCTGTTCCGCAGTCTCCGCATCGGGTGTATGCAGAGGATAATTCCCCGTTTCCTTGTCTATGTATGTGCCTTTCGCATCAAAGAGTACAGCTTTAACGGCCGTAGTGCCAATGTCCAGACCGATCATATATTTTTTCATAATAAAACTGCCTTTCATCATCTGTATTATTTTCATTATATGGGTTTTTGTCTCTGTATACAAAAACCCCGCCGAAGCGGGGTTGGAATTGGATGTTTCCGTCTACATGAACAGACTGATTACAAATACGACAGCGAAACCGGTCAGACCGATTATGGTTTCCATCACGGTCCAGGATTTCAATGTCTCCCCGGTGGTCATGCCGAAGAACCGGTTGACCAGCCAGAAGCCGGAGTCGTTGACGTGGGAAAGCACCGTTGCGCCACTCGCAATTGAAATTGCGATCAGCCCGAGTTCCGGCTGAGTGACAGGACTGATATCGATGATCGGCGCCATCAGACCCGCACCGGTCACCATGGCAACTGTTGCGGAACCCTGTGCGACACGTACGAACGTCGTGATGACGAATGCCGCCACCACAAGTGGCAGTCCGGCACCGACGACCATGTTGCCCATGACGTCACCGACACCGCTCTGTATCAGCACTTCTTTGAATACGCCGCCGGCACCTGTGATCAGGATGATGATACCTGCAGGTTCAAGTGCCTTGGTCGCCACTTCCTGCACTTCATCGCGGGAGTAGCCGCGCCTTGTCCCGAGCGTGATGAAAGTCAGGACCACGGTAATGATCAATGCAACGAACGGATGGCCGACGAATTGGATCGTTTCTGCAACCAGGCTTGTGGAATCTTCTCCCACAATCGCCCCTGTCACTGTATTCACGAGGATGAGTACAAGCGGAATCAGGATCAGCGTGAACACCAGTGTGAAACTCGGCAGATCTTTTTCTTCCTTGATGGCGGATACATCTTCATCCAGCTTCTGATAATCCGGAATTTCCAGCTGGATCTTATTTCCGATATATTTACCGAATACCGGTCCGGCGAGGATCATTGCCGGTATACCTGCTGCGATACCGAACAGGATCACCCAGCCGAGATCGACGCCGAGCATTGCTGCGACCGTCATCGGCCCCGGCGTCGGCGGGACGAAACTGTGTGCTACGGCAAGACCTGCGAGAAGCGGGATACCATAATAGAGCAGGGATTTTCGCGTCTTCCCTGCCAGTGAATAGATGATCGGAATCAAAATGACCAGGGCGACGTCCAGAAATACAGGGATGGATACCAGGAACCCTGTAAAGCCAAGTGCCCATTGTGAACGTTTTTCCCCGAATTTATCAATCAGCGTCAATGCCAGCCGTTCGGCACCGCCCGATACTTTGAGGACTTCGCCGAACATGGCACCGAGTCCTACGACGACTGCAATGAACCCGAGCGTGCCGCCCATCCCGGTCTCGATGACATCGATGATGTCCATCGGGCTCATGCCGCTCGCAACACCGATGAACAGTGATGCAATCAGCAGTGAAACAAACGCGTGGAGCTTGATTTTCATAATGAGGAAAAGCAGAAGCGCTATTCCTATGATTGTGGCTATGACCAGCCAAGTTTCATGAGACATTTATTATACCCCTTTCATTATTACCATTCTGCGATACTGCCGTCGGCATGTTTCCATACCGGGTTCTTCCAATTGTGGCCGACGCCGCTCCGCTCACGGACATACTCTTCATTGATCTCTATGCCGAGGCCCGGTTTGTCCGTTATCTTCACATGGCCGTCCGTATACTCGAACACTGACGGGTCTTTGATGTAATCCAATATGTCATTGCCCTTGTTGTAATGGATGCCGAGGCTCTGTTCCTGGATGACTGCGTTATGGCACGTTGCGTCCACCTGGATGCATGACGCAAGCGCAATCGGTCCCAGCGGACAATGCGGCGCGGCTGCGACGTCGAAGGCCTCAGCCATGGAAATGATTTTTTTGCATTCCGTGATGCCGCCGGCGTGCGACAGATCCGGCTGGATAATATCCGCATATCCGTCACGAAGCAGTGTCTTGAACTGCCATTTGGAGAACATCCGCTCCCCCGTCGCAATCGGAATCGATGTATGCATTGCGATGTCCCTCAGATTTTCATTGTTCTCAGGGAGTGCCGGCTCTTCTATGAACATCGGACGGAATTGCTCCAATTCCTTCGCCAGTACTTTGGCCATCGGCTTATGTACCCGCCCATGGAAATCAATGCCGATGCCGAAATCCTTTCCGCATGCCTCCCGGATTGACGCCACCCTTTCCAGCACCATATCGACTTTGCTGTAGCTGTCGATGTACTGCAGTTCTTCGGTCGCATTCATCTTGACTGCTGTAATCCCCTGATTCTTCAGTTCCAATGAGGCATGACCGACATCCTGCGGGCGGTCACCGCCGACCCAGGAGTAGATCTTTATCCGGTCGCGTGCCTTCCCGCCGATCAGTTCATGGACGGGTGCGTCATAGTATTTCCCTTTGATGTCCCAAAGTGCCTGATCGATGCCGGAAATGGCGCTCATCAGTATCGGTCCCCCGCGATAGAATCCAGCCCTGTATAGTTCATTCCAGATGCCTTCGATTTCCATCGGGTCCCTGCCGATGATCGTATCCATCAATTCGACGACAGCCGCCCTGACGGTTGCCGCCTTGCCTTCGATGACAGGTTCCCCCCAGCCGATCAGACCATCATCCGTTTCTACTTTCAGGAACAGCCATCTTGGCGGTACGGTAAACAGTTCATAGCTTTTAATTTTCATTATCTATCCAATGCCTCCTTGAACTTTCGTGCTCTGTCACTCACTTCTTCCAGCAGCTTTGCGTTCACTTCACCTTTCGGGACCAGGGCGGAACTGATGCCCGCCGCTTTGGCGCCAGCATCCAGAAATTCATTTATGTTTCCGGGAGTGACCCCGCCCGTCGGCAGCAGGATGAGATCATTCATCGGCGCCAGGACATCTTTGATATAACCTGCCTTCAGCTGGCCTGCCGGGAACACTTTGACCATTCCGGCACCTGCCTCCTGTGCGTTGTAGATCTCCGTCGGAGTATAGCACCCCGGGATGTATAATACATCCTTTTTGGCAGAGAATTCGAGCACCGCTTCATTGTAGACCGGTGACAATAAAAATTCGGCACCGTTATTGATGCAGTCCTCCGCATCTTCGACATTTAAAACGGTGCCGGCACCGAGCACGATATCGCTGCCGAATGTTTCTTTCAAAGTTTTCAGCGTTCCCTTTGCATCCGGTGAATTCAGGGCCACCTCTATCACATTGAAGCCGCTGTCTATCAGCGTCCTTACAATCTTCACCGCTTCCTCCGTGCCATAGCCGCGCAGGATGCCGATCATCTTATGGTCTGTAATTTTATTTAATATCGTCATTTAAAATCCACCTTTATTTTAACTTTCATAAAATAATAATGCTCATACTTAAGGAATTTATAAAATAATTTAGTATGAGCACTTTGAACAATACTTTCAATCATTTCATTTCTTTTATTAAATCTTCTGGTTCTTCATTGTAAATTCCTGAAACTAGATTTTTAGCTGCCTTCATAGCCATATCATCTCTCGTTTTTTTTGACGCAGAACCTACATGCGGCAATGTTACGACGTTATTCATATTTAGGAGAGGACTATCAATAGATATCGGCTCTTCTTCATACACATCTAACCCAGCTCCTGCGATTTTCTTTTTCTTAAGTGCATCGATTAATGCTAGCTCATCAACAACTTTACCTCGTGAAATGTTAATAAAAAAACCTTCTTCTCTCATTAATTCAAACTCTTCATGTGATATATAATTAGTTGTTTGTTTAAAGGTAGTAATGTCATAATAAAATCTGCTTCTTTAAGTAATTTTTCCTTGCTAGTGTATTGAGCGTTATATTTATTTTCAATTTCTTTATTTCTTGATCTGTTATGGTATAAAACCTCCATATTGAACCCCAATGTAGCTCTACGAATGATTTTTTCACCAATTCTACCCGAGCCAATTACTCCTAAAGTAGAATTATGAATATCTTTACCTAAAAATGATTCGTGCTCTTTTGTTTTCCATTGACCTTCTTTCACATAACGATCCAGATAAGATAGTTTTCGTGAGGTCATAACAAGTAGACCAAAAGCTGTGTCCGCTACTGTTTCATCTAAAACATGTGGTGTATGTGTTCCTTTCACATTGTTGTTTCTCATTAACTCAACATCAAAATTATCATAACCAACAGCAATATTAGAGACTATCTTTATATTTTTTGCATAGTTTAAAAATTCTTCATCAATTGATTCTTTAGTTGTCATTATTCCATCTATATTTTCGATTTTTCCTAGTAATTCCTTTCTAGTGATAGGCTGATTTTTATCCCAGATTTCATAATTACAATGTCTTGATATATATTCCTCAACTTCTCTAGGTATTTTTTTAGTAATAAAAACAGTTGGTTTCATAAATTATCTTTGTCCTTTTTATATTTATATTTTTCGATATTTCTTCTTTATAAGTTTAATGATTAAAGGAGAAAACAGGGTGATAAACGCGAAAATTAGTAAAACCGCTGTTATAGGTCTAGTAATGAATATTGAGAAGTCTCCTTGAGACATAACTAAAGCTCTTCTAAAGTTACTTTCCATTATTGGACCTAGAATTAAACCGAGAATCAAAGGAGAAGCAGGAAAATCATTCTTAATCATAAAATAGCCTATAATACCGAACACCAGCATTACAATAACATCAAAGTAATTGTTGCCAAGTGAATAAGATCCTACTGCACATAACATTATAATTACCGGTACTAAAATTGCTTTAGGAATGAGTAAAACCTTTGTAAAAAATCTAGTACCATAAATACCCAAAATTAGAATTAATAAATTGGCGATTAGCATACCAATAAACAAACCATATACTAGGACGCCATCTTGCTCAAATAGCATAGGCCCTGGTTGTAAACCTTGTACAATTAAAGCACCAAGTAAAACTGCGGTTACAGCATCTCCCGGAATACCTAAAGTTAACATCGGTATCATAGCTCCGCCTGTTAAGCTACTATTAGCAGCTTCAGGTGCGGCAATACCTTTCATTTCTCCCTTTCCAAACTTCGATTTGTCTTTAGAAAAACGTTTTGCTTCATTATAAGCAATGAATGCTGTTATATCAGCCCCTGATCCAGGTATCATACCAACAAAAGTTCCTATTCCTGCTGATCTTAATATAGTAGTAATTAATGATTTAAACTCTGACCATTTAAGCTTGGTTTTCTTTATTGCCACTTCTATCTTATCTTTACTAAATAATTTTTCAACTGAGCGAAATGCTTCTGCAGCAGCGAATAGACCTATCATTACTGGGATTAAATTAACTCCATTATTTAAGTTCATACTCCCAAATGTAAATCTTTGCGTTCCACCTATTGGATCTAAACCAATTGTTGCAATCAATAGGCCTACGAGGCCGGCGACAATGCCTTTTGCAAAGGATTTTCCAGTTAAACTTGATATAATAGTTATCCCAAATAATGCTAATGCAAATGTTTCGGGGGCGCTAAATTGTAAAGCGAAATTAGCTAGCTGAGGTGCTAAAAGAATCAAAACAATTACACTAATAATTCCTCCTATTGATGTTGATAAAGTGGCAATCGTCAGAGCTTTCCGTGCCTCCCCTTTTTGGGTCATAGGATATCCATCTAGAGCAGTGGCAGCTGAGGCAGGTGTACCAGGCGTATTTATTAGTATTGCAGTTATAGTCCCTCCGTACACTGCTCCAAAATAAACTCCAATTAATAATAAAATACCTGGCAATGGCTCCATTCCAAATGTAATTGGAAGTAAAAGTGCAACTCCCATTGTTGCTGTTAACCCAGGTAAAACTCCAATAGCTATTCCACTTATCACACCTAGAAAGATAAATAAAATAGTATTAAAAGTTAATGTGTTTGAAAAGCCTTCCATCAAAACGTCCATATTCCCAACCTCCTTTCATCAAAATAATGAACCTTTGGGTATAGGAACTTGAAGTAATATCTCAAAAACTGCATAAATTAAGGCGCTTGCAATAAAGGGCGTTAAAACTAACAAAACTCTATTTTCAAATTTAACAATAAAAAGAAAAGCAAATATCATTATTATTGTTGAAAGATAATACCCTAAAATCGGTATTACTATCACATAGATGGTTACTAAAAGCATAGTCAAAATTGGACCTTTGTATTCTTTTAAAGTTTGGTGATTTATTTTATCTTTAAAAGAATTAATTATAATTGAAATTCCAAATAATATGATTAAAGTAGTATATACCTTAGGCATAAATGATGCATTAAAAATATCATTAGAATTTGTCTTAATTCCAAAACTTAAAATCAAAAAAAAGAGCCCTAATACTGTAACAATTATCCCTGATATAAAATTGGGTATATTAAATTTCATTGATTCGTCCCCTTATATAACTAAAAGAACTTTATATCTAAAGTTCTTTTAGTTTAATTTATTTTATATTATTCTAGTCCCATCTCAGGTATTATTTCTCCGAACATCGCTCTATTTTCTTCCATAAATTCACCAAATTCTTCTGATCCTTTTACCTGAACACCTAAACCATTTTTATTCATAAAGTCAATAAATTCTTCTTCTTTAGCAGCAGATACAAATGTTTCTTCCAAAATTTCAACTATCTCATCTGGAGTTTCTGAAGGTACAGTTATCCCTCTCCATGTTCCAATAGACTCGGCATCTATTCCTTCTTCCGATAGTGTAGGAACATCCGGTATTAAATCATGTCTTTCATCGGACATTACAGCTAACACTTTCACACTCCCTGCATCTAGCTGTGTTCTAACCTCAGCTGGACTAACTGTAACAGCGTCAATATGATTTCCAGCCAATGCAGTTACTGCAGGGGCGGCCCCCTCGTGTGGCACGTGATTTAACTCAATATCCGCTGCATTCTCTAGATTTGCCGCTGCTACATGCCATATTGAGCCTGGGCCGGCATTCCCTACACTAACTTCCCCAGGATGTTCCTTGGCATACTCAATAAATTCTCCAACTGTATCATATGGAGCATCTGCAGGAACCGTTAAAGCAGCCGGATCATAATTTATCAAAGCAACTGGCTTAAAATCCTCAGGTGTGAGAGGTGAAGTTCCTAAATGTTCATACATAGCTAATTCTGCAATTACCATTGTGGCAGTATACCCATCTGGGTTTGCATTGGCAGCTTGAGTCATACCAACAGACCCACTTCCACCTTCAACATTCATCACGCCGATGGATTCATCAAGATCATCTTGGGCGATATCGACTAATTGTCTTGCAACCATATCGGTTCCCCCACCTGCTGCTGTAGGAACTATTAGTTCTATTTCTTTATTCGGAAAATCGGTTCCTTGATTTTCACCATTAGCAGTTCCTTCTTCATTTCCTTCACCATTACAAGCACTTAAAACAATCATTAACATCATCATCAATAATACTGATCCTTTTTTCTTTAAATTAAACATTCACATCACCCCTGTTATTAATATAATCTTGTATTAAAATAGAACCAATAATATATGAATTTTCAACTTGCTCTTCTGTTGCTGTTATTATTTTTCGATTGCTAAATTCTTTAGAAAGTAAGAATGTCATCCCTTCTCTTAAAAATTGGGATCCGCCGACTACTATCCAATCTATTTTTCTATTTTTTAAATAGTACTTCAAACCTCGTATATCTTCAGAAATTATCGAACCAAGTAAAAAATTTGCTCTTTGATTTTCAGTGAATGAGGAATACAAGTCTAAAAGTCTTATTCGAAATAATGCCCTTGTCATACCTTCAAAAATAGTTGCTTTGTAACCTTCTTCAAGTGAAACTAAATCCATTTCCTTAATTAAGCCATTCTTCAGTGAGTTGGAGATTATGGTACTGCTTTGAACTGCATGAATTAATTCCCCGCCTAAAGTTGAAAAACATGATAAAAGTTTTTTATCCTCATCAACTAATATGTACTTTGTGTGGGAACCCGGTAAGATTATTAATCCATTTCCAGTCTCATTAATTTGATCAAGTAGTCCGAAAGCTTCAACCTCTTCTCCTCGCATAATATCCATATTTTTAATATCTTCTAATGTCGGATTTTCACTGATATCTGCATTTTTCATTCCTGGTATGAAGTAGCAAGTTATTCCTGCTAGTCGATCTTTCTCTATAGAGTTAGCAAAATCGTCCAAGCTAGCAGGTGCTACTATATGGGGGACTTCTTTTAAACCTAAATTAGAAGTTATCATCCCTGAAGCAACAATGTGTTCAATTTCATCACGTTTTAGAGAGTTTTTTACTAATATTTTATCGATGCCTTCTTCAATAGAAGTTTTCAAATTATAATTACTGTTCTCAATCGCAGAGTTTTTTACACCCACATTTATTTTCAAAGTACTCATGGATTCTCTTGAATTTTTATTAACAATTCGTATTCTTGTATTGGTTGTTCCACAATCTATTAAAATTAATTTCATTATTTATATCACCTTCTTTAAAAATTATATAAATTCATTAGAATTCTTTATTATTTCTTTTTTATATTCATTGATAATATTAATTAAAAAACACCTCATTTTTAAATATATTCAAAAGTTAAACCCTTGAGTTCTTGAAATTTCATTAGCTGATTTTACTATTTCCTCTGCTATTACTTCTTTTCTTTCTAACATTCTCTCTCTGTTCCCAGCACAACTAATTGCAGCAATTATTTTTCCTGTATCATCTAATATAGGTGCCGCTATACAAAAAACTCCTTCTTCTCCTTCCTCATCATCAATAACGTACCCTTGTTTTTCATATTTCTCTAATGCGCAATTCAAACGTTGTTTATTAGTTATAGTTTTAGGAGTAAACTGAGTATAATTTATACTTTCAAGCAATTTTTCTCTTACTTCCTCATCTTCATAAGTTAAAAAAGTTTTTCCTAAACCTGTAGAATGCAAAGGTTTTCTCACTCCCGGTTGTGCTGTAGTCCTATGGGAATTATCGCTATCAACTTTGGCAAGATAAATAATCTCTGTTGATGATCTAATTGCTAAAAATAAAGTTTCTCCAGTAACTACAACTTTATTTTTTAGAATAGATATACTCGCACTATAAATATCATTACTAGTCCTCGCTTTATTGCCAGCAATAATTAACTTATATCCAAGCTTATAAATATTCCCCTCCGTTTTGACCAGATAATTCTTTCGTGTCATCGTCCCCAGCAGCTGCGACATGCTGCTTTTAGGAATATCCAGTCTTTTGGACAGTTCCATCAAAGTCGCACCCTCATCCGCCGAAGTTAAATAATCGATGACATCAAGCACTCTTTCTGCAGATTTTACCGACATTTCCTCACTCCTGTTCACATATACAAACTACGTTTCTGTATATGAACTTAAATATAAATATATTACTTTGGAAATCACATGTCAACAGAAAAATGAAAAGGGTTTCATTCACTGTAATAAAAATAAGGCATAACAATAACGTTATGCCCTATTCCATATCTGAATTTTTATCATGATGCTATTTCACCGGCTGGGCGGAAGGCACTTTATTCTCCTCCAGCATATCCTGCGCACTTTCTGTTGAAGACACTGTACCAAATATGAAACTCCCCACTGTATAGACGACAAGGTTCAACATCAGTCCCCATATACCACTGAAAATACCCAACGGTTTGAGTCCTGTAAAAGTGAAGAAGGCTGCGAGCAGGGTTCCCGCAAGCATTCCCGTGAACACGGATTTGGCATGGCTTCTTTTCCAGTACAGCCCGAGTATGATTGCAGGTGCGACCTGGACCAGTATTTCCAGTTTAAGCACGAAGACCTGGTACAGCGTAGCCGGGGGATTCCAGGCGATGACCAGAAGAAAAGCGACCGCTACAACACCCAGGACCTTGCCCACCATGATTTTCTTATTGTCGGAAGCTTCCGGATTGATATACCTTCCGTATAGATCCTTTGAAATGATGGATGAAAAAGTCAGCAGCACTGAATCCGCTGTGGAAACGATGGCCGCAATGATACCGCCGAATAAAAGGATCATGGCAACATAGAATATGATGTTCTCATTCGCAATGACACTCGCCATCATCCCTACAACCTGTTCAGATTCCGCCACAGACAAATCAGGGAATGCTGTATAGGCGAGAATGCCGATAACGAATACCACGCCTGCAGTCAGGAAAGGCATCCATGCCATCTGTGTCAGGGATTTCTTCAACGCCCTTTCGTTCTTTGCGGAAAAGATCCGCTGAATGGCATTGGGATAGACCGCTGCACCAAAGCCGACCAGAATCAGGAAGTTGCTCCATGTGACCAGTCCGATACCTTCGGGCACCCCAAGATTTTCAGGAGAATATGCCCTGATGTAGTCCCCCGCTTCCGGTAGGCCTCCAAAGTAGAGGATAGTCCCGATCAGGAGCATGAAAACCCCGACGAGCAGTGCGATGCCCTGCATCGTGTCCGTGTAGGCTACTGACCGCATGCCGCCCAGCCAGCCGTATATTATCATAATGGTGATGAAGAAAATGACACCGACCTGATAGGGCACGGTTCCGCCGGTCAGTCCCGCTACGCCCTGACCGATCGCAATCAATTGTTCAAGCAGGAAGTTGCCCAGTGCATACAGCATGATGATTGCCCCGAGCATGGACACCGCCTTTGATCTGAACCGCAGCTGCAGCCAGTCCACCGGCGTCACAATATTATGCTTCCTGCTGAGTTTATACAGCCTCGGTGCATAGAGCAGATACACCAGTACGATCATGATGAAAAAAGGCACTGTGACAAGATTCGCATAGCCAACGCGGTATGCTTCGGCAGAATAGCCGATCACTGTATTTCCGCTGTATTGGGTGGCAAAGAAAGTAAAGAACAGAACTAAAGTCCCCAAACTTCGGCCGCCCAGGTAATACTCATCCAGACTGCTATGTACTTTTTTGTTCCTTAAGAATGTGATGATACCAATCAACAGCATGATTATGCCGTAGAAAAGCATGATCAGAATGCCGGATATACCGGAAAATGCCAAATCCATAACTATTTGTCCCCCTCTCCTTCTGATCCTTCATCTCCAACGTCCCAATGGAACTTGATGACGTAAGTGATATAAAGCGACAACAACACCGTTACTCCCATGATCACCAGTGCCCAGAGTGGCACCCCGTATATCATCACCGGCTCCGAACCGGAAGGGAAATACCAGGGATTCAACAATATGAAGATAATTCCGAAACCGATCCAGATTTTATAATTTCTGATCGGTTCTCTCTTTTCCCGCTGCATGAATCCATCACTTCCTTCTGCTTTTTAAGACCTGCTTCCAGTAGCAAGCCTTATTATATATTATCGATACAATACCATTTACAAACACAATATTCTACATATTCTGAATTATTTGTAAATGAAACCGTTTTCCATATTTCTGTATCAAAAAGCCTGGACATAATTTTTCCTGTCCAGGCCGATTCATACATTCTTATCTTTTTATTCTTCTGTCATCTTTGTGGTCAATCGCCCCAGCTGCTCGATTTCCACAACGACTTCGTCCCCTGCTTTAAGCCACGGTTTTTCTCCTTCATATCCCAATGCCACGCCTTCCGGTGTGCCTGTCAAAATCACGTCTCCGGGTTTCAGTGTCATGTACCTGGAAATATAGCTGATGATCTGCTGACAGTTGAATATCATGTCATTGGTGTTCGAATCCTGTCTTCTTTCATCATTTACACTGCAGCTGATACGGAGTTTGTTGGGATCTGCCACTTCATCCTTCGTCACGATGTATGGTCCGAGCGGACAGAAACCGTCGAGTGATTTCCCGAGAAGCCACTGTCCGCTTCTGAACTGGAAAGTCCGCTCCGACAGATCATTCGAACAGGAATAGCCGAATACATAGTCCAGAGCATCCTCCTCGGATACACCCTTTGCTTCTTTTCCGATTATGATTGCCAGTTCCGCTTCATAATCCACCTGCGACGCCTCTTGTGGGATGGCCACTTTTTCCCCGTCTCCAGAGAGTGAATTCCTGTATTTACTGAACAGGATCGGGTGTTCCGGTGCCGGCATATTCGATTCATCCGCGTGTTTTTGATAATTCAATCCAATGCAGATGATTTTATCTATGCAGTCGATCGCAGGACCATACTTCAGACTGTGCCGCTCCAGATAATAATTTGAATTCTCCTCAAGGGCGAAATCAAGAAATTCATTCAATCCTTCATATCTTTCGATCGCTTCGATCATCGTGGGATACGAGCCCGATATATCCAGCACTCCCTTATCTGTCAAAACACCCGGTTTAAGGCCGCCATCTTTATAAAAGGTTAAAAGTTTCATTCATCTTCCTCCTCAGCATGCATATACAATTCTTATGAATTATATCATAATATTCAGAAATTATGATAAATTGACTATTAAATTAAACTTTTTGACAATAATACCATTTATTTTGACTATTATATTTGTCATTATGACAATTTTAACTTATACTGCAGTTACAGAGGTGATGAAATGAAAACAAGAATAAGGGAACTGCGTGCAAGAGACGGACTCAATCAGACTGAACTTGCCAAACTGGCAAAGATTTCGAGACAGACCGTCAGTCTTATAGAACGGGAGGAGTACATCCCCTCTCTCCTGATTGCAAAACGTATGGCGATGATTTTCGATGAACCGATAGAAAGTATTTTCATATTCGACAAGGAGGAGATTTAAATGGGTAAGAATAAAAATTCATTCCTGTCATTCATCCCCTATTTCCTGGGCGGACTTATAATAGGGATGTTCATATTGAACTTTAACGCACTGAGCAGTCTCGGCTCCGTTGCCCCTGCACTGTGCATCACCGGGCTCGTTGCCTCAGTGATCATTACAGTACTTGGAATATCAGGTTTTTTCCAGCTGAAAGGACGCGCTTCAATACGTGACGCCAATACGGATGAAGACGAACTCGACCGGTATATGTACAGAAAATACGCAGATACTTCCCTCAGCATACAAACCGGTCTCGTGCTCAGCATCCTTGTGATGGGAGTCGCCATCATACAGCAGACAGACGCATGGATCTATATCGCGTCCGGCATCACGATGATTGCTGCACTGCTGTTTTTATTCCTGTTGCCGACGCTCCTGCCTGTAATGTATCCCGAACGCAATCTGCCTTCATCAAATGAACCGGACTTTGCAGACAAACTGCTCAGGGCTTCAGATGAAGGCGAGCGTCATGTGATGCTTGAAGGACTGTACAAGACATTCAATACGATGAACGCAACATTGTTCATCGGGCTGATTGTGTTGATGATGTACTCCATTTCTACAGGAGACGGACAAATATTCGGCATGGTAGTCATCGCAGCGACGCTGATCATTTCGAATGTTAAATATGTTCTTTCAATCAGGAATAAAGGATAATAGAAAGAGGCGGGAAATCTTAAGATTTCCCGCCTCTTTGTGCTTACACCATCAATGTTACAAAGTGCATGATATATACAAGGGTAAGTCCGGTCAGTCCTGCTATGAAGCCGCCGAGTGACCATGCTTTGAGTGTCTGCGGCACTGTCAGGTTACCGAATCTGTTGACTACCCAGAAGCCTGAATCGTTTGGCAGCGAAAGGCCGATTGCACCCGAACAGATTGCAAGCGCAAGCAGTACCGGCGATACCGCAAGATCTGCAATCTGCGGCCCCAATATACTTGAAGTCGTAACCAATGCCACTGTCGCCGAGCCGAGTGAGGCTCTGAGTATCTGTGTAAATATGAATGCGAGCAGCAGTATATGGATATTGAAGCCTGTCATCATATCGATAAGGTAGTCCCCCATGCCGCTTGCGTTGATGACTGCACCAAACGCACCGCCTGCACCGGTTATAAGTAATATGCTTCCTGCATCCGCCATGGATTGGTTGAATTGTGCCGCATAATCGCCAGCGATATATGGTCTCAGAACAATCAGCGCCACGAGCACACTGATAAGGAGCGCGACGTTTTTGTCACCGACGAATGCAAAGAATCCTGAAAGTGGATTGTCCGGAATGAGCAGCTGGGCAACCGTGTTGCTCAGAATCAGAACGATAGGCAAGAGCAGCAGTCCGAAAGAAAGCTTTTTATTAATTTTCTTTTTGGCGCCTGTGTCTTCAGCAACCTCTTCTTCCAGTTCCTCCAGTTCTTCTTCCACATCTTTCACTTTCATACGTTTGCCGATAAACATGCCATAGCCATATCCACCGACAAGTGTTGCAATGACGGCTGTAAAAATACCGAAAATGAGGAAGATCCCCAGATCCACACCAATATTATCAGCAACAACGAGCGGTCCCGGTGTCGGGATGACCATGCTGTGAGAAACGATCAGCCCGACTGCGAGAGCGGTTACAAATGTGATTTTGGCAATTCCGGTCTTAGTCGCCAGGCTCTTGATTACTTTGTTCAGAATGACGAACGCCGCATCGAAGAATACAGGAATCGATACGAGTGTCCCTGTCATGGCAAGACCTGCAGGTGATTTTTTAATGCCCGTCACGCTCAGGATACCTTCCGCTATCTTTTCGACTGCGCCGGACTTGGCAAGGAACTGTCCGAAGACAATTCCGAGTCCGATCAGAATACCGACGCCGGCCAGTGTACCCCCGAAGCCTTCGGCTATTATTGTAGAGGCTTCCGCAATCGGTGTACCTACTGCGAGCGCCAGTGCAAATGATGTAATCAGCAGTGCGATGAATGGTTCAACTTTGAATTTCAGGATGAGTAAAAACAGTACGATGAGTGAAATCAAAAATAATATCAGTAACATTATGGCCGCTCTCCTCTGTTTAACTTGCTGTAGACTGCGTGCAGTGTTTCCTGATCCCCCACATTTCCGGGGAAAACAATATACGGCATATTTGGATATTTCGCTTCATCTGAAGTTTTCCATACCGGAATCCCTTTTTCCGCCTGGCCGAGGATGCGCGCTTTTTTAATGCCCAGTCCGATGGTCGCCACATCACTCGAAGTGATGCCGCCTTTTGCGATGATGAACTTCGGTTTGATTTCCAGTGTGGAAACTATTTCTACAAGACTTTCCGAAATACGCTTTGAAATCTTCAGACTTTCCTCTTTGTTTTCAGTTTTGATGAGTTTGCGGGAAGTATAGACAACAACGTTCCTGCCATTCCCGATATAGCCTTCTATCTGATGCTTCAGTTTTGATACATAAATCTCAAGCCCTTCTGCATCCTTCACTTCCTCCACATCGAACTCGAATTCTTCGATATCGGAATTCTCCATGAGATAGTTCAGCTGCTGTGTCGTCTTATCCACGTGTGAACCGACGACGACGATTCCGCCCTGCTTTTCGTCCTTCTGCACCATCTCATCCGTCCCGAGGATTTCACCCGGTGTCGCACAGATCGATTTGACGAATGATGCCGCTGTACGGAAGATGAATTTCCTGTCTTCCCGATTCAGATAATCCATCAGGACGGAGGTGAAGAAAGCAAGATCGTTGTCATGCACTGAATCGACGACCACCTGGTCGAAGCCCGACAACGAATCAAAAAACTCAAGGAGCTGTGCATCATCGCAGCCTCTCAGCATATCCAGATCGATGTGTTTCACATCGCCTTTATCCACTTCACCGTTGCTCTTCTCAACGATGTAATCGGCCATTGTTTTTGACTTGAAGCCGAAAGTCGAATCGTTTGCGAATTCACTTTCGCTTACCGGAATAAACTTATCGCCTTCTTTTAAATAATGGATGCCTTCATGCGTATAACGCCCGCCTTCGAAGAATGAAGGGATGTAGAACACCGCATCAAAGCCGCCTTCGCTTTCTTCGTTGAGCACTTTCGGTTCAAGGTAGGAATGCCCTCTCAGAGTCGAATCTCCCCGGCTGATGATCAGATAGGGCTGGTCCAGTTCTTTCGACACTTTATCGATGACTTCCGTGATTTTCTTATGCACTTCCACCGTTTTGGCTTCGGAGAATGCTCTCGAATTCGTCATGATATAGAACATGTTGTTGTCGGATTGGAATCCGTCCCTGACATATTCCTCCTTCCAGGAAGTATAGACGTTCAGATCTTTCACGGTCTGCGTTCCTGTCGGATCGTCATCCAGTACGATGACTTTATAATCAAAAGTTTCAAAATCGCGTATATTTCCACAATCCATTACATTTTCGAGCAGTTCTTTATTCATATTCATCACCTACATATTATTGATTCGTTCAATATATTTAATAATTCCAGAGTGGTCGTTCATACCATTACCGTTGATCACTTCTGACTTGTACATCTCTTTGACCATATTGGAAAGCGGCAGAGTCAGCTGTTCCGCGTCACTCGTCGACGTGACATTGTACAGATCCTTATAGTTGATGTTGATCGTGCCGCCGGGGTTATAATCTTCTGCAATCATTTTAGGAAACTTCGCTTCCATCACATTCGAACCTGCCAGGCCGTTCCTGATCGCTTCGAACATCGCCTCGAGATCGATGTCGAATTTCTTCGCCATGACCACCGCTTCTGAAAGTGCCGCGATGTTAACGTTTACAATAATCTGATTCGAAAGTTTGACTGTACTGCCTGCACCAATGTCCCCTACTCTGATGACCGACTTGGACATTGAAGCGACGATTTCTTCAACGCGCGCAAAATGCTCTTCCCCGCAGCCGACCATGACTGAAAGTTCTCCCGTGATTGCCAGCGGTTCTCCCCCACTTACCGGTGCATCCGCAAAAATGACTTTCTTTGCCTCAAGCTTTGCACCAATCTCGATGGAATCCGTCGGCGTCAGCGAACTCATGTCCACTACTGCCTGTCCTTCTTTCAAGTGAGGGTAAAGGCCATTTTCAGCATCGAAAAGAACCGACTTGACGATGGCGCCGTTCGGCAGCATCGTAATGAAAGCTTCGGCTTTTTCCGCCATCTCCTGAAGACTCGCTACAGCAGTCGCACCGTGCGATACCGCTGATTCAACCGCTTCTTTGTTCAAATCATTCACATACACTGTATGGTTGTCTTTCAAAAGGTTCTTGACCATCGGAGCACCCATGATGCCCAATCCGATAAATCCAATTTTCATACTATTCTCTCCTTTGGAAACGTTTACTCAAAAATTATTGTATACTATTTAAATAGAAATGTATACATTTATTAACTGAAATTATTCTTGTATAATGAATTTGAGGTGAGGTCATGGAGAGAAATCTATCATTATATGAAAAAGTAAGGGAAGATATACTGAGCGGAGAATTTGATGAGAAAGAGAAGATGACGGAAATCAAGCTTGCCAAAAAATATGAAGTGAGCAGGACGCCCATCAGGGAAGTGTTGAAACAGCTGGAATTCGAATATCTAGTCAAAAATGGATACATCTACAAGCCCTCTCCCGAAGATTACAGGAACCTCTTCGAGATGCGGACACTCATTGAAACACACGCAATCGAAAAGGCAATACTGCTTTTCGGACCGTCGGATATCAATGACCTCAAAAATTCCATTGAAAAAGCATACGCAGGACCCGAAGACGAAACACTTTCCGCCAACAAATATTTCCACGATAAATTGATCAGTTCCATCAGGAATCCCTTCCTGAGCGAAACGTATGAACGGATGAATTCAATCATCTATCTGTTCAGCAGGACAGTCGTCGAGCGGCAGCGGCCGAACCTGATCGAGGAGCATGCGCAGATCGTCGAGGCAATAGAAGAGCGGGATGTGGCAAAAGGGAAGCGACTGATTAAGGAGCATCTGGATAAGGATCTGGAATTCTCGCTTTACTATATGTAAAGGAAATATAATGCACAGATTCATTGATATTCAAAAAATGACCTTCAGTTAATACCGTGAGTAACTAATTTCATGTTAAATGTTATAATTCGTCTCCAGATAAAGAATTTGAAGAGAAGTTTAAAACCGAGAAGTAATAAGCATAATAATCTAAATACACCTGAATCTGTTGATATAACTGTCAAATTTATCAATGAATAATATCGAACTAATTCTTAATAATAATTAGATGTTATCAATACGTGGAAACTATTTAAGAAAGGGAGATTGCAAATAGATATTATTCTACCAGCCATTATTAGTGCCCTAGTATCAGTTGCAGTAACGAGATGGCAAATCACTGAACAGAAAAATTCTCAAAAAGAAGAGGTTAATAAGAAAAGATATGCAATATTAAGTACACATAAACTAAAACTGCATGAATTACCCATATTTCTAAACAACATTTTATATTTAGATAATTTACATGGGAGACGTTCTCCTATAGATATTTATGAAGACAACAGAGATAGAATACTAAAGATGCATAATGAAACAGACACATACATAAACGAAATACTTAGCAGCGAAAATATTATCTACTTTGATAAAGAAGATATAGATACATTTGTTAAGTTGAAGAAAGAAATTTTTTGGAGTTGGAAATTCATATCTGAAGATTTTTTTGAAGAAGAAGCTGATTATAACCAAACATTAGAAAAAATAGCTAGACGTTTAAGTAATATTATAAATCAATTAGAAGGTATCGAAGAAAATGAAATGTACATCGAACAGTTAAAAATTGAATTCGATTGATTATAAATTTAATTTAATTTACTAAAAAATGAAAATATCTGTATAAACACATGGGAACAGCGTAAGTT
>NZ_FOTB01000002.1:0-147741 GCF_900114445.1 Salinicoccus halodurans | reverse complement strand
TAGTTTCTCCTGCATTTCCAATGCGTGGAGAACGGAATAGACATTCGTTCGACAGCAGTCGAACCGCCTTGATCCTGATGATTCAGGGCTTGAGGTAAAGCAATTCACTGTCCGGCGGCGATGGCGGAGAGGCCACACCTGTACCCATGCCGAACACAGCAGTTAAGCTCTCCAGCGCCGATGGTAGTTGGACTGACGTCCCGCAAGAGTAGGACGCTGCCGGGCAGTACAGATTTACATATGGATGCGATGAGCCGCATTGAGACCCTTAGTGGTCTCTTTTTTTTATGTTATTTTAATCTCTGAAGTCACTCAGTATCCAAACTCTTGGTACTTTCCTGCGAGAGTGTTATAAATGAAGTGGTGAATAAAATGAATCTATATAAAACGATTGAAAATATGCTGAACAATGAAAAACCATACATATCGATGCATGTGCCCGGACATAAAAATAATACTATCGGCTATCTGTCGATGATTGATTCCCGTTTTGATATGACTGAAATCCAAGGGCTTGATGATTTGCATGAACCGGAAGGCATATTAAATCAGATCAATAGGAACCTTAGTCGGAAATATTCAGGGTATATTGCTCAGATGATGGTGAATGGGACGACGAATGGCATTATATCAGCGATTTATGCTTTGAATAATACTACCGGGAGATTTGTTATCGTCGATAAGGCACATAAGTCCGTTTACAATGGTCTTCATCTTACAGAGGCTGATTACATTGAGACAACGTCAGTGGATTTTTTAAATATGTCATTAAGCTCAGCGGATACAATTATAGTGACCTACCCAACCTACACGGGCGAAACGATTGATATTGGGCAGATTATTTCCTATGCCCACAATCAAAACGCCCGTGTACTCACAGATGAGGCTCATGGTGCACACCTTGATATCGCTCCTGGTTTTCCTGAATCCTCAATGGTATATGGATCGGATATTACAGTCCAGTCCTATCATAAGATGCTTCCGGCATTGACAATGGCCTCTGTGATTTTTATGAAGTCTCAGTCTCTGCACGGCGAAGTGATGAAATATATAAACTGTTTTGAAACATCGAGCCCTTCTTATCTTGTCATGCTCTCAATTGAAAGTGCTCATGAATTCTACAAGACTTATCATCCTGAAGATTTTTTCAACAAGCGTACACAGATCATTGAGGCGCTGCAGAAACAGAACATTATTGTAGAAGAAAAAGCAGATCCTGCGAAAATCATGATCAGCCATCAGAAACTCACACCATATGAACTGGCAAAAATTCTTACAGAATATCATCATATCCAACATGAAATGGTAACCGACGAAGGAGTGTTATGGTGTTTGCCTTTATTCCATAAAGGAGACAGATATCCACTTAAGATGCTCATCGAAAGGATTGATGCCGTTACATCGGATATGGAGCTTTCCGTGCGGGGGGCACAAATTATTGAAACCCGGGATGCACCTTCATTTAGAGATGTAGGGAATCTGCTCAATAAAGTATGCAGACGCAGCATTGTACCTTATCCTCCGGGAATCCCGCTGGTTCACGAAGGTGAGACGATTACCCGGCAGCATATTAAAACGATTACGCATAATCTGTCTAATCATGTTAGAATAGAGGGTATAAGGCATAACATAGAATACTACAAAAATGAGGAAAGTTAATGGGTCATTTCATTACATTTGAAGGTCCGGAAGGTTCCGGAAAGACAACAGTAATTTCTAAAGTACATGAACAGCTTGCAAAAACATATGATACAATGGCCACTCGTGAACCTGGAGGCATCGCCATCAGTGAATCGATCAGAAAGATTCTGTTGGCGGAAGGTAATGACATGGACCCCCGTACTGAAGCTTTGCTGTTCGCAGCTGCAAGACGTCAGCATCTGATTGAAAAAGTGCTTCCGGCACTCGAAACAGGAAGGGTTGTCCTGTGCGATCGTTTCGTCGACAGTTCCATTGCATATCAAGGATTCGCGAGGGGCATCGGAACAGAAGAAGTGATGAACATCAACCGTTTTGCCATAGAAGATCATATGCCCGACTTGACTATATACCTGAAGCTTGACCCTGCAGTCGGACTTCATCGGATAGAAAGTAACAAGCGCGATCACAATAGACTGGATACAGAAAAAATTAGTTTTCATAAAGATGTTGTTTTAGGTTATAATGAATTATCAGAAAATTATCCAAACCGGATTAAGATAGTAGATGCCGATCAGTCTCCTGAAAAGGTGACCCGGGATGTAATGAAAATAATCAATCAATATTTGGAACAAGGAGTGGATCACTCATGAAGATGGTTATCGCAATCGTTCAGGATCATGACAGTCAAAGACTGGCAGACAGACTGACTAAAAATGACTTCAGAAATACCAAGCTTGCTTCAACAGGTGGGTTTTTAAGAGCGGGAAACACAACTTTCCTTTGCGGTGTTGAGGATGCACGTGTAGATGAACTGCTTAGTCTTCTGGACGATACCTGTGGAAACAGGGAGCAGACAGTTGCACCTGTTACTCCGATGGGAGGCAATGCGGATTCCTATATCCCATATCCAGTCGAGGTTGAAGTCGGCGGAGCAACAGTATTTGTTCTGCCGATTGAACAGTTTGAAAGATTTTAAGCGATTGTATGAGCATGCAGACAGTTAGTGCAGAACAACAATTGAACAGGATTATTGAGAGTGGAAGACTCAGTCATACTTACATGTTTGAGAGCGATGCCATAGAGACTTTAAGGCGTCAAAGCGAGCACTTTGCACTCAAAATCCTTGGAAAAACGCCGCGTAATGAGACGCTTATTTCGGAAGGCAATCATCCAGATTATTTTTATCTTCGAACGGATGAAACTTCTATTAAAAAAGATGCGGTCGAAGATCTGGTACGCAGGATGAACCGTAAGCCGACCGAATCCGACTACAAAGTTTATGTAATTGAAGCATTTGAGAAACTGACACCCCAGGCAGAGAACAGCGTGTTGAAATTTCTTGAAGAACCGCCGGAAAAGACAATAGCAATCCTGCTTACAATAGATAAGAGCAGTATTCTGCCTACTATCCATTCGAGGTCACAACATATCCATATAAAGGGTGAAAAAGAAGACCGTACCAGGTTTCTGGAAAATTTGAGTGACATGGAGCTTAATACGGTTGATGTGCTGGCACTCAATGCACAGCATGTAAAAGATCTTGGTGAGAATTTCTCTGTAATGAGAAAAAAAGCCATTGAATTTTCATCCAAATGGATCGGCAACCACCCACTTGTGCTGATCGATATCAAACCGATCGTCGATATATGTACAGAGCGCAGGGATTACATGCTGATGCTCCAGCTGATTGACGGTTTCGTCCGTCAGTCCATGCATGCGTCACTTGAACTCGAAAGCTATAAACCGTTTGGAGCTGAACAGGTGAAAGGCAGAAATTCTATAAAACGGCTGGCTAAAATGTTGGATGAAATTCAAACAGCAAACCGGATGCTGCAGTCCAACGTCCACCCGATGCTCGTATTTGAAAGTATGGTTATCTGCTCGAAAGGTTGAATAATATGATAGAACTCATCACTGCTACCCAGCTGGATTACTTTGACAATATTTATATTGAAAGTGGCCAGGTGACGGTTGAACGCGATGATTATATAATTGCAGAGACGAAACGGGGCATAGAAATGCTGCGTGTCGTTAAAGGGAATTATGAGATTTCGAAAGATAATATAGTAGAGCCCGATGGTAAATTTGTACGCTCTGCGACAGAAAAAGATCAGAGAAAATTCTATGAAAATCAAAGCAGTGCCGAAGAGGCGATGGATTTCTGCAAATCGGCAATAGAAGTAGAAAAACTGAATATGAATCTGGTGAATGCAAAATTCACACTGGATTGTAAAAAACTGATTTTCAATTTTACAGCGGATGAACGTGTGGATTTCAGGGGTCTCGTACGCGTATTGGCGAATAAATTCAAAACGCGTATTGAATTACGCCAGATAGGCGTCCGGGATGAAGCGAAGTATCTTGGTGGTATAGGTCCGTGCGGCCGCGCCCATTGCTGCTCGACATTCCTGGGCGATTTTGCGCCAGTGAGCATACAGATGGCGAAAAACCAGGATCTTTCACTCAGCCCGACTAAGATCTCCGGTGCATGCGGACGTCTGATGTGCTGCCTCAATTACGAGGATGAGTACTATGAGGATGCCCGTGAACGGATGCCGGATGTCGGACAGACGATCAACACGCCTGATGGCCGCGGGCTTGTAGTTGGAATGAACATATTGGATCTTGTCATCAAAGTTAAATATAAGGACGACTATATCCGTGAGTTCCACTGCGATGAACTTGAAGCAGCCGGAGAGGTGTAAACATGGATCGTGAACGTTTATTCATGCATATCAGTAAAATGGAAGCTGATATGAATAATATGCACGAGGATCTCCAGACATTGAAGGAGCTTGCCGTGCGTCTCGTTGAAGAGAACGTCTCTCTGCATATGGAGAAAGAGAAGTACGAAAAGCTCTATGAAGAGGATGAGGCAGTGGAAGAGGATTCTTTCAAAGGGAATACATTGAACAGTATCTACGAAGAAGGGTTCCATGTTTGCAGCGTACATTTCGGTACACTGAGAAACGATGAAGACTGCCTGTTTTGTCAGGGTTTTCTCGAACATAGAGGAAAGTAACAGACGGCTGCGGCCGTCTTTATTATTTGAGGTGAGAAAGATGTTGAAAAAGGGAGAGCGGCTGGATGAACTTTTCAGGGAATCCATGCAGATTATCCAGAGCAGGGAAGTGTTCTCATTTTCAGTTGATGCGCTTCTGCTCGCCAATTTTACAAGAATCGTCAAACGTGATCAAAAAATCATCGATCTATGCTCGGGTAACGGTGTTATACCGCTGCTTTTATCCCACAGGACAAAAAAGCCGATTGAAGCAGTGGAAATCCAGGGACAGCTTGCAGATATGGCCGAAAGAAGTATCGGACTGAATGAAAAAACAGATCAGATTACAATGCATACTGGTGATATCAAACAGATCAGGGAGATGTTCACCCATTCGTCTTTTGATGTGATTACAGTGAACCCTCCGTATTTTACAAATAATCAGCCTCTTAAAAGCATGGGGCCGCACAGTATTGCGCGGCACGAAGTACATATCGATCTCGCCAGTGTGGTTGAAGCAGCACGATTCCTGGTGAAGAATAAAGGGCGCCTCTACATGGTGCATCGCGCCGAGCGCAGCATGGAAGTCATCAACGAACTGTCGAATGCCGGATTCCGGATCAGGCGGCTGCAATATGTGTATAATGATAAAAGATCGGAAACGGCACTGTTTGTTCTTATAGAAGCGATCTTCCACAGTCAGGCTTACGCAGATATTTTTCCGCCATTTTATATTTATGAGACTGAAGGTGAATATTCCAGAGGGATGCTGGAGGTATATTATGGCTGAGTACTACACGTACATTGTGGAATGTGCAGATCAGACACTTTATACGGGGTATGCAGCAGATCTTGAAAAGCGCATAGAAACCCACAACAGTGGGACAGGTGCAAAGTATACACGGAACAGGCTGCCGGTCGCACTCAGATATTACGAAAAATTTGAAACGAAAAGTGAAGCGATGAAGCGCGAACATGCGATTAAAAAACTGACGAGAACAGCAAAAATGGCACTGATAGAAAGTGGGGGATAATACATGCATCTATTTGTAACGGGCACACCGATTGGAAACCTGGATGATATGACGTTCAGAGCGATAGAAACGTTGAAGGATGTTGATACCATTCTTTGCGAGGATACGCGCACGACACGCAAACTGACCAATCATTTCGAAATCAGTACACCGCTTAGATCCTATCATGATTTCAACAAAGAAGAGGTCGAAGATCATATCATAGAAGAAATGAAGGAAGGCAGGACATTTGCCCTGGTGAGTGATGCCGGAATGCCTGTCGTATCAGATCCGGGTTTTGAACTGATAGGAAGAATGCAGCGGGAAAACCTGGATTATGTGGTCATCCCTTCGGCTTCCGCATTTACAATGGCACTTGTCGCAAGCGGCATCCCTTCGTATGAATTCACTTATTTTGGATTTCTGCCGAAAACCGGAAGGAAAAGAAAAGATAAACTTATTGAGGTCATGGAGCATCCGTTCACCTCAGTATTGTATGAATCCCCTCATAAGATAAAAGATACAATCGCTGCTATAAGCAATATCGATCCGGAACGGAATGTGAGTGTTTCCCGGGAAATAACCAAGAAATTCGAACAGCACGAACGTGCTTCGGCAGTGGAAATGGCTGACATGCTGGGAGAGAGAATCCCTTTAAAAGGTGAATTTGTCATTGTAGTGGAAGGGGCGCCGGAAATTGAAGAAACTTTTGATATGCCGGTCACTGAACATATCGAAGTATTGGTTGGAGAGGGAATGAAACCGAAACAGGCCATCAAGGCTGTGGCCGATCTAAGAGGATTGCGCAAGCAGGACGTATATGACGAATATCATAAAAAATAATCGATGGCCATTATCGGTCCATCGATTTTTAATATCTATTTAGTCCATTTTTGATTTTATTTCATCGATAAGCTGCTGTGCACCTTCCTGACTCAAAATGATACGGCCGTCTGCAAGGCGCATATTTTTCTCAGACACATCACCGGTTACAGCACAAGTCATCTGTGGCTTGTATTTTTTGAGGATGATTGTATCATCATCAGTATAAATTTCGAGTGCATCCTTTACTTCAATATCCAGTACACGCCTAAGCTCTATAGGGATGACCACTCTCCCTAATTCATCGACTTTACGTACAATTCCTGTTGATTTCACAAAAAATCCCTCCATACTTTCCGCTGTTCATCAATTTCAAATATTTCTCTAAGTAAGTGATGAATCTTATTAAGAATATAACTTTTGATACCCGATAAAATCAATTCGAAACATGCGGATATCATATTTCTTGGATGATGTCAACAGGGTTTTCCCTGTATCTCCAAGTTCTTGCTGATTATAGCATAGAGAATATACAAGACGCCACTGATATCATTGAAAAGCGGGGCGAAATTAGTTATATTTAATAAATGAACTAATAGGAGGAAAAGGCATGGAAAAACCAACTTACTATATCACCACTCCGATATACTACCCAAGCGGCAAGCTTCATATCGGTAACGCTTATACAACAATCGCATGTGATGTGATGGCAAGATACAAACGCATGCGCGGGTTTGATGTCTACTATCTGACAGGTGCGGATGAGCACGGTCAGAAGATTGAGCAGAAGGCGGAGAAAATGGGTATCTCCCCTCAAAAGTATGTGGATGATATGGCCAAATATATGAAAGAACTGTGGTCGATTCTCGAAATCACCAATGACCAGTTCATCCGTACGACGAGCGAGAATCACAAGAAGGCAATCCAGCAGATTTTCGAGCAGCTTCTTGAACAGGGGGATATTTATCTCGGAGAATACGAAGGGTGGTATTCTGTACAGGATGAAGAATTCTTCACTGAAACGCAGCTTGACGAAGTTTACAAAGACGAAAACGGCAATATGATCGGCGGCGTGGCTCCGAGCGGCCATGAAGTGGAACTGGTCAAAGAAGAAAGCTACTTCTTCAGAATGAGCAAGTATGCGGATCGTCTGGAAAAATTCTATGAAGACAATCCGGATTTCATCAAACCTGCTTCACGCAGAAATGAAATGCTGAACAACTTCATCCGCCCGGGACTGGAAGACCTGGCAGTATCCAGAACGACATTCTCGTGGGGGATACCGGTATCTTCCGACCCTAAACACGTTGTATATGTATGGATTGATGCACTGTGCAACTACATTACGGCGCTTGGATACGGCTCTGATGATGATGCTCTGTTTAAGAAATTCTGGCCGGCGGATGTTCATATGATCGGTAAGGAGATCGTTCGTTTCCATGCCATTTATTGGCCGATCATGCTGATGGCTCTGGATCTGCCGCTGCCTAAAAAACTTTTAGGACATGGCTGGCTTGTAATGAAAGACGGTAAAATGTCCAAATCCAAAGGGAACGTCATCTATCCGGAAACGGTGGTCGAGCGCTATGGTCTCGACGCGCTCCGCTATTATCTGATGCGTGAAGTGCCGTTTGGCTCCGACGGTGTATTCACACCGGAAGCCTTCGTGGACCGGACGAACTATGATCTTGCGAATGATTTGGGTAACCTGGTGAACCGTACAATTTCCATGGTCAATAAATATTTCGACGGCAAACTGCCTGAATATAAAGGACATCAAAATGAATTTGACGAAAGCCTGGAAACGACGGTCAAAGAAAATGTCCAGCTTTATGAAGATGCCATGGAAGAAATGGAGTTCAACAAATCATTAAGGGCGGTATGGACAATCATCAGCCGTACGAATAAGTATATTGATGAGACAGCGCCATGGGTGCTCGCTAAAAATGAAGCGAACCGTGAAGCGCTGGGTAATGTGATGGTGCACCTGGCGGAAAACATCCGTATTGCAGCAATTCTGCTCAAGCCTTATCTGACACACGGCCCAAAAGAGATCTTCAGACAGATGAACATCACGGACAACGGACTGCAGACATTTGATTCAGTTTTCAAATACGGCAGCATCAAGATAGGTGAGCAGATGGTCTCTAAACCGCAGCCGATCTATCCGAGGCTTGATGTGGAAGCGGAAGTGGCACATATCAAGGAACTGATGACACCTGAAAAGAAAGAGGAAGCGGATGAAAATGAAGAGGCTTCTGCAGAAGGACTCATCAACATCAAAGATTTTGATAAAGTTGAAATCAAAGTCGCAACCATCATCCAGGCCGAAGGCATCAAGAAAGCCGATAAGCTCCTCAAGATAAAAGTGGACCTGGGGAATGAAGAACGTCAAATCGTATCCGGTATCCGTTCTCAGTATGAGCCGGAGGATATAATAGGCAAAAAAGTACTTGTTGTAACGAACCTTGAGCCTGTCAAATTACGCGGAGAGCATTCTGAAGGCATGATTTTAACAGCAGAGAAAGGCAAGAGACTGACGCTTATTTCTGTACCGGACGGAATCGAAAACGGCAGCACTGTAAAATAATTGTTGGAGTGATTGCAATGTTGATAGATACGCATGTACACCTTAATGCAGATCAGTATGATGAAGACCTGGAAGCGGTCATGCAGCGTGCCGAAGAAGCGGGCGTTGAAAAGATGGTCGTAGTCGGGTTCGACCGCAAAACAATAGAGCGGACAATGGAGCTCATGGAGAAATATGAGAATGTTTACGGTGTCATCGGATGGCATCCGGTGGACGCGGTTGATTGCACGGATGAAGATCTTGACTGGATCGAGTCATTGTCCGTCCATGAAAAGATTGTCGGCATTGGTGAAACGGGTCTCGATTATCACTGGGAAAAGTCCCCGCATGATGTGCAGAAAGAAGTTTTCAAAAAGCAGATTGCACTGGCAAGAAGAGTCAAACTTCCAATCATCATCCACAACAGAAATGCGACGGAAGACTGCATTGAGATTTTAAAATCAGAGGGAGCTCATGAAATCGGCGGCATCATGCATGCTTTCAGCGGAGATGAATCAGATGCCGACACGATAATCGATATGAATTTTTATGTGTCCCTCGGCGGTCCTGTCACATTTAAAAATGCACAGGAACCAAAAGACATCGCTGTGCATGTACCGATTGAAAAACTCCTCGTCGAAACAGATGCACCTTTTCTGACACCGCATCCTTACAGGGGCAAAAGGAATGAACCTGCTTATGTGAAGCTGGTCGCAGAAAAAATAGCTGAGCTACGCGGAATGACCTATGAAGACCTGGCAGCACAGACAACGAAGAATGCCGAAACGCTTTTTGGCATATAGTGATGAAATCACCGCTTTGACGGTGATTTTATTTTTGGAATAAATAATTGTGGTATGATGGAATCAAGGAGCGAAAAGTATGGAAAAACCGGTTATAAAAGAAGTCATTATCGTAGAAGGACGCGATGATACGAGGCGTTTGAACGAAGCGGTTTCCTGTGAAACAATCGAGACCAACGGTTCGGCGATCAATGAAACTGTATTAAAAGAAATAGAAGTCGCTTTAGCCACGCGGGGGGCGATTATTTTTACCGACCCCGACTTTCCGGGCCATAAAATACGCAACACTATCCTGGAGCGGTTCCCGAACATCAAAGAAGCCTTTCTGCCACGGGAAAAAGCAAAAGGCAGGTTAGGCGGAATAGGCATTGAGCATGCAAGTATCGAAGCAATCCGTGAAAGTCTGTCGCAGGTCTACACGAATATGCCGGTGACAGAAGAGACGATCACATTGGCAGATATGACCGGGTGGGGCCTGTCGGGCAGTACAGAAGCAGCAGTCAGACGACGGTATCTCTGTGACCGTCTGAACATCGGGTACGCCAACGCCGGGCAGCTGAGGAAAAAGCTGAACCGCTATAATATCGATAAAGCACGGATATTAAAAATATTGAAAGAGTTTACGGGTGAGTAATATGAAAGATATTGCAACGGCAGGCAGGACAAAACAAATACTTGCGGATCATGGGTTTTCATTTAAGAAAAGTCTGGGTCAGAATTTCCTTATAGATTTGAATGTCATCAGGGAAGTGCTGGATAAGGCGGATATCCATGAAAAGACGGGTGTCATAGAAGTTGGACCGGGGATAGGCTCATTGACTGAGCAGCTGGCTAAACGTGCAGGGAAAGTGGTGGCTTTCGAGATAGACCAGAGGCTGGTTCCCGTACTGGAGGATACACTGTCTCCGTATGACAATGTAACGGTCATAAATGAGGATATTCTAAGAGCGGATGTCCCGGAGGCTATTGAGGCATATTTTTCAGAGTGCGATGAAGTGGTAGTTGTCGCAAACCTGCCTTACTACATTACAACACCGATACTTATGAATTTTTTGGAGCAGAACCTGCCGATTGAGCGATATTATGTAATGATGCAAAAAGAAGTCGGAGAACGCATCAGTGCCCGCCCGAACAGCAAATCATACGGTTCACTGTCCATAGCGATAGACTATTATACGGAAGCACGTGTAGTACAGCATGTGCCTAAAACGGTATTCATGCCGCCGCCGAATGTCGATTCCATCATTGTGGAAATGGTAAGACGGAAAACAAAGAAAGTTGATATTGACGATGAAAATTTATTTTTCAGATTGACCCGCGGTGCCTTCGGCCAAAGGCGGAAGACAATCCTGAATAATTACATGAGTGTTTTTGAAAATGGAAAAGAACACAAAGATACCATCCGCCAGCTGCTCGAAGCAGCAGGCATTGACCCGCGACGACGGGGTGAAAGTATCTCGATTGAAGAATATGCAGATATTTACCGCAAGATTAAAAACTTCCCTGGATTGAAAATAATTTCCCAATAGATACAAAAGTAAACGATTTCGATGAAATTTTGACAGAATTATGTAAACTTGCTATAATGAATGTAGTGAGGTGGGCCAAATGCCAAAAACTTTAGTCGACATCAAAAATATTCTTGAATGTCAATTGGGTAATCCAGTTTTACTTCGTGCAAACGGAGGGCGCAAGAAATTGATTGAACGACGGGGTATTCTTAGAGAAACATATCCTTCGATCTTCGTCGTAGAACTTGATCAGGAGGAACATAACTTTGAAAGAGTGTCATATACATATACCGATGTATTGACATCAAATGTCGAAGTGACATTCTATAATGATGAAAGAGAAGCATTTGTAATCCAATAATTGAACGAGAAAAACCATCATCTGGGACAGATGATGGTTTTTTATTATATAGTGAACCTGAACATTTTCAGCTCACCGGAATTTTTTGTCAGATATTATCTGATTGTTTTCAGGCCTTTTGCCCAGTTAACAGTCGTATTGACAACATTTTCGATTGTTGCGTCATGGATCTCAGCCGGCTTGAAAGTACTCATGTTTTCAAAGTCTGTGAACAGGCTGAATGCACCGAAAGGTGCGACTGTCGCTACGTTCAGATTACCGAGGATCTGGCGCAGGGAAAGTGTCGCTGCTACTGCGAGTGTGGAACCGTAGCCTACGATGCCTGCAGATTTGTTGCCCCATTCAGGACCGATATAGTCGATTGCATTTTTGAGGGAAGCCGTGACGCTTTTATTGTACTCAGGTGTGATGAAAATGTAACCATCCAATTCATCAATTTTCCTGGACCATGCATTGATGGCATCAGTAGAATACTGTTTGTTTGCCATTGCCGGCGGAAGATCTTCGTTGAACATCGGGAAGTCGTATTCCTTGATGTCTACAATTTCGAACTCTGCATCGAGATCCAATTTATCCGCGAAATCCTTTACCCATTCTGCAACCTGCATATTAACGCGTGCTTTGCGCGTGCTGCCTGTAACAATACCTATTTTAACCATAAATGTATTCCTCCGTTAGTGTAAACCATCTAGTGGTTCATACTTATAAAAAGTAAGTACATGATATATAATACATTCTAAAAAAAACATTTCAAGTATTTTGTTCAGTTTTTTCCAGACTCTCTATGTCATGGGCACATTAATTTTATTTATATTATAATAAAATGACACGGACAATGGGGTGAAGATGCATGCAGGAGATTAAAATAGCTGATGTGATTGAGAAAGAGAATGATCAGTCCATAGAGTTTCGAAGAGGGAAGGTGACAGTCATTCAGATGCCTGTCGAATACATCAATCGTATGATGAAGCTGACAGAGCATGTGCACAGTGTCTTTAAACTTGAGAGTTCTGTTCCTGTCTATGAACGGCTGACCGTGAAAGATCATATAAAATTTTATAAGAAATGGAACAAGAGTACATTGGAAGTGGCTGATATGCTGAATCAGTATAGGCTCGACACCGTTTCCGACACGCGTCTCGGGAAGTGTGAAGCCGACACTGTCCAACGGCTTGCATATATCCAGGCACTTATGACCGGACAGAACGAAGTGCTGGCTGTGAATCCTTTACATAATGCCGGAATTGAAAATATAAAGTTTTTCCATAAGATGTTGGAACATATGAAAAGTGCGGGGAAGGCACTCATTGTGATTACCAGCAGCACTGAAGAGGCATTTGTCGTAAGCAGTAATATCGCCAGACTGGGCGAACTGGGGCTTAAACAGGTTGAAACTGAAATATCGGAAGAGAGTGATGCCCAAAGTTCTCTGAACCGTATAAGAGCGAAATCCCATGATAAAACGATTTTCATAGACCTGGAAGATATCGAATATATCGAAAGCAACGAAGGGAAAGTCTATGTAAATATTTCCCGGGAAAAGTTTGTCATCGAAACGACCCTGGCAGAGACAGAAAAGAAGCTGGGCAGCCATGGCTTTTACAGATGCCATCGTTCCTATATCGTCAATCTCGATAAAGTAAGGGAAATCATCACCTGGTCTAAAAATACGTACTCGATTGTGATTGAAAATCAGGAAAAGACAAAAATCCCACTATCGAGGACAAAATATAACGAAATCCAAAAACTGCTGGTGTTGTAACGGTACATTTCAGCAGAAATAAGTACAGATCAGCAGAAAATAAGTTCGTTTGAAGCATATATCATACAGTTCAAAGTGATTTTCCAACCGTTCATTCCAATACGATCGCAGCCATTTGAAATCCATCATAGACTTAAGTCAACACATGAAGGAGGTACGGAAATGGAAGCAATCATAACCGTAAAGGATTTGAAGAGAACTTTTGGAAATGAGAAAGCATTGGACGGTATTGAATTTGGTGTTGGACGCGGAGAGGTTTTTGGCTTGCTGGGTCCCAGCGGTTCCGGTAAGACAACAACGATCAGAATATTGACAGGTGAGTTTGAGCCGACGGAAGGCACTGTTGAAGTGCTTGGATATACACATAAGGATTTCAGCAGATCGTCCTATATAAAACAATTGGGAATTCTATCTGATAACAGTGCCTTATACGAGCGTCTGACAGTGAAGGATAACCTGGAGCTGTTCAGAAAGTTGTATGGAACGAACAAACAGAGTGTGAGACAGGTGCTTGAAGCGGTCGGGTTGGAATCCCATCAAGACAAGAGAGTATCTGTATTATCAAAAGGGATGAAGCAGCGTATACTCTTGTGCAAAGCAATACTGCACGAGCCTGAGGTGCTATTCCTCGATGAACCGACCAGTGCACTGGATCCGATAACAACCGACAGGATCCATGACATGCTGCTCCGTATTAAGGAACAGGGGACGACAGTAATGCTTACAACCCATGATATGGACGAAGCGACGACGCTGTGCGACAAGGTGGCTTTCCTTGATAATGGGAAAATTCTTGAACAGGGACACCCGGAAACTTTAAGACATTCCTACAAAAATAATGAGATCCATATCACTTATAACGGTGGGAAAACGACAAGCGTTACAAGAAGCATGGAAAATAAGCCTGCGTTGGAGCGTGCGTTATTCGATTCTGAAGTCATCGATATCAGAAGCGACTATCCGACTTTGGGCGAAGTCTTTAAAAAAGTTACCGGAAAGGAACTGGTCTAATATGAATGCAGGAAGAATAATAGCGATATTCGAAAAGGATCTGAAGGAATTTACGCGTAATATGATGCTGTTCACCTCAATACTCACCCCGATTGTGCTTGCTTTCATGTACGGAAATATGGGTGAACCGAATGAAGGGTTCCCGCCTGTCATCATCTCAATCATTGTCGGGGTGGCGTTCTCAGCGATACTCTGCAGCGGCATTATGACGATGATGGCAGAAGAAAATGAAAAGGATACTTTAAGGGGCCTGGTGCAGTCTCCGGCTTCCATGATGGATATTCTGATCGGTAAAAGTCTGGTTGTCATCATGATGACCGCAATCTCCCTTATCCTTTCATTGATAATAATGGATGCAGACCTTTCCTGGTCACCGGCTGTGATTGCAGCGATGCTGCTACTCGGAATATTTTTCCTGAATCTTGGCGTTGCGGTGGGACTTGAAGTGAAAAGTGTTGCAACGACTTCTGTATATATGCTTCCCATCATGATGGTCTTCGGATTTACACCGATGCTGGAAATCATGATTACAGATGAAACAAACATAGTGAGACAGATTGTCGATTATTCACCGCTGTACCAGTATGTTTTCATTCAGGAGGGCGAAACGACGTTGCCGCTCCTCATACTGGGAGGGTGGGTATTTCTCAGTTTCGTCTATGCAGCTTGGGCATTCAAAAAGCGGATGAATGATGAAGGCAAATAGAAAATTTTCAGACTAATTGGGAATATGGTACATTTAATGTATCTGTTCCCAATTTTTTATTAGTAAATAACCGAGAAGGAAGTGTTTTTATGGAAGATCGTACATTCAGGAACGCAATGGGCAGATTTGCCACAGGGGTAACTGTAATCACTGTGAATGAGGACGAAGAGACCCGTGGAATGACTGCGAATGCGTTTATGTCTGTGTCACTTGATCCCAAACTTGTTCTAATTTCCATAGATAATCGGGCAACTATGCTCGATAAGCTGAAAGGAGCCGAATCATTCGGTATCAGTCTGCTGACTGAAGAGCAGAAATATCTGTCGATGCATTTTGCCAAACAGAAGACGTATGAGGGGGAGATCCTGTTCGACGTCATTGATGAAGTGCCTGTGCTCCGAAACAGTCTGGCTGCACTTATATGCAAGAATTACCAGCAGATCCCGGCCGGGGACCACACACTCATATTGGGCCAGGTCGAAGAGATTCTGTTTGATGACGGAGAACCGCTGACGTTCTTTAAAGGACAATATGGAGGCATCAGAAGCGATGCGGAGTAAAGTACTTAAAACTTTATGATAAACGTGCATATTGTATCAGGTGGTTTTATGATAAACTGATACAAAAATGAACGTAAAAATGGAAGTGAAAGAATGCATTTTGAAACTGCGCCGGCAAAGATCAATTTGACGCTGGATACATTGTTCAAAAGAGAAGATGGCTTTCATGAAGTCAATATGGTGATGACGACTGTTGACCTGAATGACCAGCTCTCTTTTTCAAAGCGTAAAGACAAAAAGATAATCATCGATACAGAACATCAGTATGTTCCTACAGACAGGCGCAACCTGGCTTATCAGGCAGCACACCTGATGATGAAGACATACGGTATAAAAACCGGGGTCGATATTAAAATCGATAAAAGAATACCCATTGCAGCAGGACTTGCCGGAGGATCGGCGGATGCGGCGGCGACATTCAGAGGCATGAATGCTCTTTATGATCTGGGGATAAAAACCGAAGCACTTGCCGAGCTCTCCTCACAATTGGGGTCTGACATCCCTTTTTGTGTGCACGGCGGCACCGCAATCGCATCAGGCAGGGGAGAAAAAATCGAACATCTGCCAAAACCGCCCAATGCATGGGTAATTCTCGCAAAGCCAAAAATCAATGTTTCTACAAAGACGATCTATCAGGCTCTGAAGCCGGGAAAGAATCCGCCGGGCTCTGAAGAAATGGTTGCTGCCATTAAAGAGGGGGACTATCCGCAGATCATCTCCCTGATGAAAAATGATCTGCAGGAAGTGACCTGCCGAAAGTATCCGGATGTCAAAAAATTGATTGATAGGATGGCGGCAAGCGGCGCAGATTGTGCAATGATGAGTGGCAGCGGGCCGACGGTATTCGGTTTTGTCCAAAAAGAAAGGCAGGCGTCTCATCTTTATAATGCGATGAAAGGATGCTGTTCCGAAGTTTATAAAGTGAGATTGCTCGGTTAATTGCTCAAATCCGAACTTTTATGTTAATATCGTTATATAAAATACGGTATTAGGAGTTATCTTATGAAATATAAACGCAGTGAACGTCTTGTGTTCATGACCCAGCATTTGACTGCCCACCCAAATCAGCTGATTCCACTCACTTTTTTTGTGGATAAGTTCAATCAGGCCAAGTCTTCAATCAGTGAAGATATCCGGATCATCAAAGACGTGTTCGAGAATGACGGCATCGGTATCGTGCAGACTACCGCGGGCGCAGGCGGGGGCGTGACTTTCCAGCCTAAAATCAGCTACAGCCGTGCTGAGGAAATCGTGGAGGATTTCATGGGCATGCTGAAGACGAAGGAACGCCTGCTTCCCGGGGGCTATCTTTATATGTCCGACATCATGGGACATCCCACACTTATGAACAGCATCGGAGAACTCATTGCGACAATGTACGGCAGAGAAGATATTGATGCGGTCGTAACGATCGCAACAAAAGGAATTTCTCTTGCAAATGCAGTGGCCCGCAAGCTGAATGTACCGGTTGCGGTAATCCGTAAAGACAACAAAGTCACGGAAGGGTCCACTGTTTCTGTAAACTATGTTTCGGGGTCCACCCGGAAAATAGAAACGATGGTACTGTCGAAGCGGACTTTGAAGGAAGGTTCGAGAGTGCTTGTGGTGGATGACTTCCTCCGGGCAGGCGGCTCAATCACCGGTGTCATCAACCTCATGGAGGAGTTTTCCGCCCAGGTTGTGGGAGTCAGCGTGCTCGTCGAAGCGAAACAGGTGGAACACCGCCGCTTCAATGACTACACATCCCTTTTGAAAGTGTCTGACATTGATGAGTTTAACCAATCTTTCCTTGTAGAAGAAGGCAATTGTCTGGAATATATTGAAAACGAGTTTCAAAAAGCATAAATCTTAAACATTCAAAGGAGATTTTATAATTATGGAACCAATTAATTCTAAAAATGCACCTGAAGCACTCGGACCATACAGCCACGGAGTAAAAGTCGGTGACATGTTTTATTCATCCGGTCAGATACCATTGACTCTTGAAGGGGAAATCGTATCAGATGATGTGGAAGAACAGACGAAACAGGTAATGGAAAATGTCGGCGCGGTCCTTGAAGCGGCTGACATGGGGTTTGAAAATATAGTGAAGACGACGATTTTCATTAAAGATATGGGGGACTTCCCAAAGATCAATGACGTTTATGGCGCTTATTTTTCGGGTAAACTACCTGCAAGATCATGTGTAGAAGTGAGTCGTCTACCTAAAGATGTACAGGTTGAAATAGAAGTCGTTGCATCGAAAATGGAATCATAAAAGCATTGGTGGACTGAAGCAGTACACATACGATCCAACAATAATCTTATTGGGGGAAGCACACTATGAAAATAACAGATGTAAGACTGCGGAAAGTGAATAACCAAGACAACAGGATGAAAGCACTTGTATCCATTACATTTGATGATGCATTTGTAATACATGACCTCAGGGTCATTGAAGGTAATAACGGTCTGTTTGTAGCAATGCCGAGCAAACGCACACCGGACGGTGAATTCCGTGATATTGCCCATCCCATCCACTCCGACATGCGTCAGCATGTGCAGGAGGAAGTAATGAGAGTCTACGAAGAGTCGGAATCGGAAGCTGATGGATCCGGGGACAGCGCTCCGGATACTGCAGAATCGATTGTCGATCCAACTAAAGAAAAAGTGGACAGGGAAGAAGAGGAACACCGTGACGAACCCAAAGAGGGCGAACTTGAAATTGATGAAGATAAGTAGTGAAACAGGTCCCGCAGGTCTGTCAATTGACAGATTTGCGGGATTTTATAATTGAAAAGGTGGTCCGGCAGCCGTTTTAAAAGTGAATTCATCAGCCTTTTGCCACTTATATCCGTTTCGCCTTGAAAGTACTCAAGTAGTAAAATATAATTAGAGTAGTCATAAACTGGAGGTAGAGTATGCAAACGAGAGCGATTATTCTGGCGGCTGGAAAAGGCACGAGAATGAAGTCCGAAAAATTCAAGGTGCTCCATGAAGTATGTGGCACTCCGATGATACAGCATGTAATCAGCAATCTGAATAAATCGGGAATCACCGACATCTATGCTGTGCTGGGTCATGGATCTGAAACTGTAAGCACATATTTGGGTGATGGAATCCATAAGACAGTACAGGAGGAGCAGCTTGGGACCGCACATGCAGTGAGGCAGTGGAAAGAGGAACTGGCGGAACTTGACGGTCACACGATGGTTGTCTGTGGGGATACACCGCTCATTACAGAGACGACGATGCAGGAATTCATGAAATATCATCGGGACACGGCGGCGAAAGCGACAATCCTCTCATCCCGCACCCGGGCTCCGTTTGGATACGGACGCATTGTCAGGAAGGAGAATGGTTCGGTCAAGCGGATCGTCGAAGAGAAGGATGCGACGGATCTGGAACGCGAAATCAAGGAAGTAAGCTCCGGAACGTTCATATTCGACAATAAGTCACTGTTCAGTGCACTTGAAAGCGTGGATAACGATAATGCGCAGGATGAATATTATCTGCCGGACGTAGTTTCCATCCTCCGCGGGCAGGGTGCACGGGTGGAGGCCTACATCTCTCCCGACTTTGAAGAAACACTCGGCATAAATGACAGAGTTGCTCTCGCAAATGCTGAAGAGATACTTAGGAACCGCATTAATACAATGCATATGCAAAACGGTGTGACGTTGATCCATCCGGATACGACATACATCGATGCTGAAGTGGAAATCGGAACGGATTCCATTATTTATCCCGGAGCCGTCATTCAGGGAAACACAAAGATCGGTAAAAATGTTATTATATCTTCTGGAACAGAAATCAAAGATTCCATCATAGATGATGGTGTGGAGATCAAGCATTCCGTAGTGACAGGAGCGAAAGTGGGCAGAGGTACGAAAGTTGGACCGTTTGCCCAACTCAGACCACATTCCGAACTTGGGGAAGAAGTGAAGATCGGCAATTTCGTAGAAGTGAAGAAATCCAAGCTTGAAAATGAATCCAAAGTATCGCATCTGAGCTATATCGGTGATGCATTTATCGGCGCCCGTACAAATGTGGGATGTGGAACGATTACGGTGAATTATGATGGTAAAAATAAATTCAGGACGGAAATCGGAATGGATTCATTTATCGGCTGCAACTCCAATCTGGTTGCACCGGTCAAAATCGGTGACAGATCATTCATCGCTGCAGGATCGACAATCACTGATGAAGTTCCTGAAGACAGTCTTGCAATCGCAAGAAACAGACAGACGACAAAGACGGGATATTATAAAAAAGATAATTAATGGAGGATGAACATGTTAGCTTCTAGCAACCAGTACAAAAATTCCAGCCTGCGCCTTTTCTCTTTAAAAGGCAACCAGCCCCTCGCAGAAGAGATCGCTGAGCATATCGGCATTCCTTTAGGTAAAATTACGGTACAGCATTTTTCTGATGAAGAAGTACAGGTCAATATAGAAGAGAGTGTGCGTGGGTGTGATGTATTTGTTGTCCAGCCGACAAGCCAGCCGGTCAACGAACACCTGATGCAGCTGCTGATCATGATCGATGCATTGAAGCGTGCTTCAGCAGCGACAATCAATATTGTAATGCCTTATTACGGATATGCGCGCCAGGATCGCAAAAGCCGTGCGCGTGAACCGATCACTGCGAAGCTCGTCGCAAACCTGATAGAAACAGCAGGGGCGGATCGTGTAATTTCCCTCGACCTGCATGCGCCGCAGATCCAGGGCTTCTTCGACATCCCTATCGACCACCTTATGGGTGTGCCGATTTTAAGTGATTACTTCCTTGAACATAAGGATATGAACTTCGATGAAGTCGTCGTCGTATCTCCGGATCACGGCGGGGTGACGCGTGCACGTAAAATGGCTGACCGTCTGAAGACACCGATTGCTATCATTGATAAGCGCCGTCCAAGACCGAATGTTGCTGAAGTGATGAACATTGTCGGTGAAATCGAAGGGCGTACTGCAATCATCATCGATGACATCATCGATACAGGCGGTACTATGAAGCTGGCTGCACAGGCACTTCTGGATAAGGGCGCAAAGGAAGTCTATGCCTGCTGTACCCACCCGGTGCTTTCAGGCCCGGCAATATCCAGAATTGAAGAGTCTGTAATCAAAGAATTGGTTGTGACGAACTCCATCCAGTTACCTGAAGAGAAGAAGATAGACAAAATTGTTGAACTTTCTGTCGGAGAATTGATGGCACAGGCAATCGTCCGTGTTTATGAAGAGGAATCCGTCAGCATTCTGTTCGACAACTAATTTGTCATTGTTTCTTTTACAAATGTACGGGTAATGTGCTATTATTATGCATGGCTATGTGTTAAATTAGGCAAAGTAAACTGTCTGTAAATGAAAGGTGGAAATATACCATGGCAAAATTGGCTTCAGCAAGCAGAGAAGGCAAAGGACAGCGTTCGGAACTTAACGAACTGCGTTCCACAGGGAAAATCCCTGCAATCGTTTATGGATACGAAGTGGAAAACACTAATGTATCAGTAGATGAAAACGAATTTATCAAAGTAATCCGTGAAGTGGGCCGTAACGGTGTAATCGAATTGGACCTGAACGGGAAAGCGGTTAAAGTAATGGTAACTGACTATCAGTTCGATTCACTTAAAAACCAGATCACTCATATCGACTTCGTTGCAATCAACATGAAGTCTGAAGTTACAGTGGATGTAACAGTTGAAATGATCGGTGAAGCAGCGGGTGCCAAAGAAGGCGGCGTAGTTGAGCAGCCGAACTTCCAGGTGCAGGTAACTGCAACTCCGGACAACATCCCTGAATCCATTGAAGTGAACGTTGAAGCTCTTGAAATCGGAGACACAATCCATGTGTCCGATATCCGTGAAAGCGGCAATTTCACTATTGAAAACGAAGACGACGAAGCACTTGTCATTGTTGTTCCTCCACAAAAAGAGGAAGAGCCGGACGAAGATGCTGAAGGCGGAGAAGTTGAAGGTTCTGAAGAAGAAGCGGCTTCAGAAGCAGATGAAGAAGAGTAATAATTATAATGTTCTAACGGCGGTGGAGTTCCCATCGCCTTTTTTAACGTTGTATGGGGTGATTTGATGAAATGTATCATTGGCCTGGGCAATCCAGGAAGAAAATATGAGAAAACACGCCACAATATAGGCTTTATGGTCATAGATCAGCTTGCTTTGGATCTGGGGATCGATTTAACACAAAATAAATTTAAATGCAATTACGGTGCAGGTTACGTGAACGGTGAAAAGATCATGCTGGTCAAGCCGCAGACATTCATGAACCTCTCGGGAGAAGGTGTACGGCCGCTCCTTGACTATTACAAAATTGATGTCGGGGATATTCTGGTGCTCTATGATGATCTCGATCTGCCTGTGGGCAAATTAAGGCTCAGACAAAAAGGCAGCGGTGGTGGACATAACGGCATCAAATCGCTCAACCAGCACCTGGCGACAGATAAGTATAAGCGGATCCGTATCGGCATCGACCGGCCGGAACCGGGTGGTTCCATCACCGGTTATGTACTGGGCAGGTTCCCGAAAGATGAAACTGCACTGATTGAAAAGGTGATAGCAAGATCTGCGGATGCATCCACCGCTTTTGTAACAGTGCCGTTCCAGGATGTTATGACTGAATATAATGGTGATGTCAATGAACAGTAAAGTATCAGAAAGAATACAGCAGGATGAGCGGTTCCAGGAAGTAGCGAACCACTCTGACCGTCTCAATATGATGGTGACGGGTGTTAATGATGACTTCAAGCCGACGCTTCTTTATGAATTGTCCCAAAAAGAAAACCGGCCGATCGTCCTGTTTGTACAGAACAACCATCAGATGGAGAAAATTGCGAATCCGCTGATGGATATGATGGATAACGTCTATACCTTTCCGGTAGGCGATATCATGATAGAAAATCATGCTAAACAAAGCCCTGAGTTCATGAAATCCAGAATGAGTGCATTGTTTGCTCTGGCGCACGAAGAGCCGGGGCTATTTGTCGTGCCGGTCCATGCACTTTTGAAACCTCTGATGCCGAAAGAAAAGCTGCTCGGCTATGAAAAAACGATAAAGATCGGAAGCATTCTGGATTACGATCAGTTCATAGAAGATCTCGTGAGTCTGGGGTACAGAAGGATGAATCAGGCTGTCCATTTCGGGGAGTTTGCCGTACGCGGTGATATAATTGATATCCACATGCCGGAACAGCTTGTCCGTGTAGAGCTCTTTGATGATGAGGTGGATTCGCTGAGGGCCATCGATCCGGAAACACAGCGTTCCATCGGAAACATCGAATCTGTCACCATGGAACCCTATGCGGAATATATTCTGGAGCCAAAAGAGCGTGAACTGCTCCTTGGGAAAATAGAAACACTGTATGAAGAGACGAAAGAGGGGCTTGACAGTGCTTCTCTTGAAACATTATCGGAGTACTATGATACGGTGACCCATCCGGATCAGACTTTCAATCATCTGGTGCATTACAGCCATCTGCTCGAGAGTGGAGAAATATCCATCCTCGACTATATGACGGATGGCCACCGTGTCATTGTGGACGAAGTCAAAAACATGGCTGCAGCCTATGAAGCGGAGTTCAATTCAATAGGCGGCTATTACGAATCCATGGTGGAGGCCGGACGCATGTTCAAAGGCGGCGGCAATTACCTGGAAGGGCAGTATGAACGCCTGCTGTCACTCAAAGGAAGTACGTTCTTTAATTTATTCACAAAAAGCATGCCGGTGGAAATCGGCCATATCGTGAAAATATCTGTCCGTCCGACTGAAATATATTACGGGCAGTACGATATACTGGCATCCAATCTGAATAAGATGCTGAATGACGAATATATGATCAGTATCGTCTTAAGAGATGAAGATGAAATAAAGAAGACGCATCAGCTGTTGGAAGATCTCAAGATTCCGAGCTATATAGAGGAAATCCCTGTGGATTCGGGCATTGTCCTGACGACGGGAACACTTGCGAAAGGATTCATACTGCCGTTTATGAAAGTGGCGGTGCTGGGTTCAAAGGAGCTCTATAATAAAACAGCACGCAAGAAAAAGCGGAGCAAAAAACTGACCAATGCTGAAAAGATCAAATCCTATCAGGAGCTGAATGTCGGTGACTATGTGGTCCATGTCCACCATGGGGTGGGCCGGTATATGGGCATCGAAACACTTGATGTGGGCGGCATCCATAATGATTACATGAAACTGCAGTACAGGGGCACCGATCAGCTCTATATCCCTGTTGACCAGATGGACCTTGTACAAAAGTATGTCTCGAGCGATGACGGCCAGCCGAAGATGCATAAACTCGGCGGTACTGAATGGAAGAAGACGAAAGCCAAGGTTGAAGCGAATGTCAACGAAATCGCAGATGAACTGCTGAAGCTCTACCAGGAACGCTCTCAGGCGCAGGGCTTCCAGTTCTCCGAAGATACTGAGATGCAGTCTTCATTTGAAGCGCGGTTTCCCTATGAACCGACACCCGACCAGTATGCTTCCGTCAATGAGATCAAAAAAGACATGGAAGAAATCCGTCCGATGGACCGCCTGCTGTGCGGTGATGTGGGCTATGGTAAAACCGAAGTCGCAATCCGTGCAGCCTTCAAGGCGGTGCAGGACGGCAAGCAGGTGGCGTTCCTCGTACCCACTACAATTCTCGCAGCCCAGCATTTCGAGAGCCTGATCGAACGCATTGAAGATTTCCCTGTCAATGTGGAAATGATGAGCCGCTTCAGAACAGCCGCACAGCTGAAAAAAACACGGGAAGGTCTTAAAAAAGGGACGGTCGATATTGTTGTCGGTACACATAAGATTTTGGCGAACACTGTCGAATACAAAGATCTCGGTCTCCTGATCATTGATGAGGAGCAGCGTTTTGGCGTGAAGCATAAAGAGAAGATCAAGCAGCTGAAAACGAATGTGGATGTGTTGACATTGACTGCGACGCCGATTCCGAGAACGTTGCACATGAGTCTGACAGGTGTGCGGGATCTTTCCGTCATTGAAACGCCGCCGGAGAACCGTTTCCCTGTACAGACCTATGTACTAGAATTCCAGCCTAATTTCGTGAAAGAGGCAATAGAGCGGGAACTGGCACGCGACGGACAGGTTTTCTATCTCCATAACCGTGTCGATACGATCTATCAGAAAAAGGCGCACGTCGAAGCGCTCGTTCCGGATGCCGAGGTTGCAGTGATGCATGCGAAAATGAATGAAAAAGAAGTGGAGGAGACGATGCTCGCATTTGTAAATGGCGAGTATGATGTACTCGTCACCACGACGATCATCGAAACAGGTGTGGATGTGCCTAATGCCAATACTCTGATTATCGAGGATGCGGACCGTTTCGGGCTCAGTCAGCTTTACCAGCTCCGCGGACGTGTGGGCAGGAGCAGCCGCATCAGCTATGCGTATCTTTTCCACCAGCCCGACAAAGTGCTGACGGAAGTTGCGGAAAAACGGCTGGAGGCGATCAAGGAATATACGGAACTCGGCAGCGGGTTCAAGATAGCGATGCGGGATTTGAATATCCGGGGTGCCGGCAATCTGCTCGGCAAACACCAGTCCGGGTTCATCGATTCTGTAGGCTATGAACTTTATTCAGAAATGCTGGAAACCGCAGTCAAAGAAAAACAGGGTCTGGAGCCCGAGCCGGAACCGGTGAATATCCCTGTGGATATTACGCTGGATGCTTATATACCGGGAACATATATTACGCATGAACAATCCAAAATTGATATTTACAGGCGACTCAGGAAAGCTGATTCCATCGAAGCCATCCAGGATATAGAGGATGAGCTGTTAGACCGTTTCGGTGATTATCCGGTTGAAGTGGAAAGACTGCTGCAGCTGGTCCGCATCAAAGTGTATGCATTGCTGTTCGGTATATACCAGGTGAAAGAGGACAACCGTCATTTCTATCTTTATGTTTCCAAAAATGCGACAGAGCAGATCGACGGTCAGAAACTGTTCATGGACACTGAAGAATACGGACGCATCATGAAGATTTCCGTGCAGGACAATGAAATGAAGATTACGGTGAGGAGCAAGGACGTGGCGCAGCTCATCAGCATTATGAAAGCAATTCAGAACAGCAGGCTGGAGGAAGCAATATGAAAAGAATAGAAATCATCGGGCTTGGTACGTCGGACCTGGACCAGATGCCGCTCGGCGTATGGAAACGCCTTGCGGGGGCGGATAAGATCCATCTACGTACAAATGACCACCCGGTTGTGGTGGAACTTGATGCAGAAGGTGTGACGACTGTGAGTTTTGATCATCTTTATGAACAGAATGATCATTTTGAAGATACCTACGGGGCAATTGCGGAAGCTCTTGTTGAAGCGGCACAGCATCACGATGTCATTTACGCGGTGCCGGGACATCCGATGTTTTATGAAACGACAACCGAACTGCTCCTCGCGAAAAGCAGGACAGGAGAGATTGAAGTGGAAATCTCGGGCGGCCAGAGTTTCATCGATGCCGTCATAAGTGCTCTTAAAGTGCCGGTGAACGAAGGATTCCAGGTGATTGACGGTACGTCGTTTTCTGTTGGCGAATTGAATTTCAGTCAGCATACGCTGGTGACACAGGTGTATGATACATTCAGTCTGGGGGAGGCGAAGCTGACTCTGCTTGAATATTATCCGCCGGATATGCAGGTGAAGCTCGTCGATGCCGCAGGCAGCAAGGATGAAAAAATATATGATATGCCGCTCCATGAAATCGACCATCTGGAAATACAGAGCAACCTGCTCTGCCTTTATATACCAAAAACGGATGATGTGAAACTGGCGGAACGCGATATTCATTACATGAATGGGTTGTTTGATACGCTTGTGGGCGAAAACGGCTGTCCGTGGGATAAAGTCCAGACCCACGAAACGCTTGAAAAGCATCTGATTGAAGAGACGTTCGAAGTCATCGAAGCGATAGAGCAGAAGGACGACGATGCGATTGTTGAAGAACTCGGGGATATTCTGCTGCAGGTCGCGCTCCACAGTGCCATCGGCAAAAAAGAGGGCTATTTCGATTTCTTTGATGTGCTGGAGAGTCTGAATGCGAAAATAGTCAGAAGGCATCCCCATGTATTCGGGGATGAATCGGCTGAATCCCTGGATGACCTTAGCCGCATCTGGTCGGATGCGAAGAAGAAGGAAGGCAAGAAAGAGAAAATCAAATATGAGAAGGAATACGGTGAGAAAGTGCTGGGATGGATGAAAGAGACGATCCATGAAAAGCGTACACTGGAAGAGATATTGAACAAAAGGGGTGAGCAGTAATATGAGACTGGATAAATTCCTGAAAGTATCACGGGTGATCAAGCGCCGCACACTCGCAAAAGAACTCAGTGATGAGGGGCGTGTCAAAGTGAATGGGAAAGTTGCGAAAGCGGGCGCCGACCTCTCGGCCGGTGATGAGGTTGAAATAAGATTCGGGCGGAAAATTCTTACATTCGAAGTGCTTCAGCTGGAAGCCCATGCAAAAAAAGAAGATGCGGAACGTATGTATAAAGTCATAAAAGAAGAGAAAATCGAGCAGGATACTGATTTTCTCTAGTAAACATCTCCTTTATGGTGTATTTTATAAATAGAGAATGCACAATTAAGGGATGTGATGCATTGGCTAATAAAGTGGTCAGAATGATCAATGGCTACACGAAAAGGCGCGATACAGAAAAGAAGGTCCGCCGGAGTGAAAATCGTGTTGCCAAAAAACGTGCAATGCTGTTTGGCAGCCTCATGCTGCTGATAGTCGGCATCCTGCTGATCGTGGCTTTCAACCAGAAGACCCAGAACCAGCTCCTGCAGGAGGAACTTGTTCAGACCCAGGAAGTAATGGATGAACGGGTTGCCGAGGAAAAAGACCTTGAGCAGCAGATAAAGCAGCTGAATGATGAGAATTATATCGCAAGAATTGCGCGAAGTGAATTTTTCTTTTCTGAAGAAGGAGAGATTATTTTCAATTTACCGAAAACAAATGATGAAAATGCTGAAAAAGAAGAGCCGGAAGAATAATCGTTACAATATTGTAATGATTATTTTTCTTTTTAATGGTATTATGGATAGAGAGTAAATGATAATTGGGAGGATAATATATCAAGATGTCAGTTGAAGTGGGCAGTAAAGTTATCGGGAAAGTCACGGGTATCAAGAATTTCGGTGCGTTTGTTGAATTGCCGGGAGGAAAGACAGGACTAGTGCACATCAGTGAGGTTGCGGATCAGTATGTAGAGGATATCAATGAGCACCTTAGCGTGGGCCAGGAAATTGAAGTGAAAGTCTTATCCGTCGGAGACGATGGTAAAATCAGTCTGTCCATCAAAAAAGCAAAAGAACAGAAACCAAAACCGAAACCGCGTAAAGAAAGTTCACCGGAAGATTTCGAAAAGAAATTGTCGAGCTTCCTGAAAGACAGTGAGGATCGATTGTCTACGATCAAAAGGCAGACAGAATCACGTCGTGGCGGCAGAGGTAAAAAATAATAGATATATACAGACGATTCCAGTAATCGTCTTATTTTATTTTGTGGAGAGTGTGGGACTATGGAGCTAAAATGTTCCTGGAACAAGGATGACACTGTGGCACTTGCGATTTCCGGAGGCGTGGACTCGATGGTCCTCTATCATCTGTTGAAAACTTCGTACCGGGAGACGTTCGGACGTCTGATTCTGCTCCATGTCAACCACGGTCAGAGAGCGGCTTCTGAAAAGGAGGCTGCCTATATAAAAACGATGGCGGAGCAGGATGGTGTATGTTGTGAAACAGCCAGACTTGATATTCCGCATAGTGATTTCAGCCAGGCAGGGGCACGGGCGGCACGCTACCGGTTCTTCGATGAAATGATGACGTATCACGGTGCCTCCGTCCTCCTCACCGCACATCATCTGGACGACCAATATGAATCGGTGATGCATCAGGTGCTTACCGGCAGATATCTGCCGGGCAGGATGGGTATACCTTCTGTAAGGGCCGGGGGCAGCTACAGGATCATCCGTCCGATGATGGGAGTGACCAGGGACAGGATAGAAAATTATGCAGCTTCTGCAAAGGTCACTTATTTCGAAGATGAGTCAAACAGTGGGACTGGGTACACCCGCAATTATATCCGCCACAATCTGATGAAAGACATCAAGGCATCACCGCACCTTCAGGAATCGCAGCTTCTCAAGCTGGCGGAGGATCTGGGTGAAGTGGATGATATGCTGCAGGAGGAAGCGGCGGAGTTTCTAAAAGGGAAACTCTCGGTATTGCCAAGGGCCGGCCTCAATGGCAAACGCAGAATAAGCCGGATTTATATATTGAATCACTGGCTGTCTGCATATGACAAGCATCCAAGACGCAGATACATCGAAGAAATACTGGATATTGCAGATTCTGATATTGCACAGGCAAGGTTCCCGATGGGAGATCATCAATGTGTCATCGCCTATGATGAAATCCGCATGGAGCATAAGGCAGCTGATATCCAGGTTAAACTTGAAATCAGACAGAACGGAATCTATGACTTCAACGGATATGAAATCACGGCCGAACTGGAGCCGGCGGACCTCCCTCTGACAGTCAGGACCAGGCAGGCCGGGGACAGGGTGCTCTTGCCGGGGAACGGCCACAAAAAGGTCTCCCGCCTTTTCATCGACCGTAAAATTCCCGGCAATGAACGGGAAACCATGCCGGTGATCACAGACCGGGATCATCAAATTATTGCAGTGGGCACAATTTATAATATAATAAAGACACAAGGAAACGACAGACGATTACTTATCGAAAAAAGGAGTTAGGCAATGAGTATTAAAAATGACATTAGCGAGGTAGTATTGTCAGAGGCGGATATCCAGGCAATTGCCAAAAGGTTGGGAGAACAGATCACTGAGGATTATGAAGGGAAGACGCCGATACTTGTGGGGTTGTTGAAGGGTTCAATCATGTTCATGTCCGATCTGATCAAGTACATAGATACACATCTTGAAATAGATTTCATGGATGTTTCAAGCTATGTAGGCACGAAATCTTCAGGAGAAGTTAAAATATTGAAAGACCTCTCCACTTCCGTCGAAGGCCGTCATATTTTAATTGTGGAAGACATTATCGAGACAGGGGCAACCCTGAATTCGATTGTGGATCTGATTGAATACAGGAATGCAGCATCGCTTGAGATTGTGACGCTCCTCGATAAGCCGGTCAACCGCAAACTGCATGTAGATGTCAAATATGCAGGCACAGAAATCCCTGATGGATTTGTCGTTGGATATGGTCTTGATTTCGATGAAAAGTACAGAAATCTGCCGTACATCGGCCTTTTGAAACCAGAACTTTATCAATAAGCCAAAACAGTGGAATAATATTGTGAAATTATGGTATTATTTCTGTTAGTCGTATTAGAAATGGAGGTTTACGGATGCCTAAAAATGTGGGCCGTAACATAGTGCTGATATTGATTTTATCAGTGATCATGTTTGGTATTTTTCAAAGTTTTAATGGCGATTCCGCTCTTGAGGAAGAACTTCAGTACAATGAATTCCTTGATGCGTTGAATGCCGGTAACATAGAAGAGCTGACTATTCAGCCGGAACAAAACGTCTACTTGATCGAAGGTAGATTGGCCGGCCAGGATGAGCAGGAATCCTTTACTTCGGTGATTCCGTATAACAGTACCCAGGATCTTGATCAAATTCTGGAAACTGCAAAATCCCAGGATAATCTGAACTTCACGATTGAACCGGCCGAGGAGCAGAGTCCTTGGACGAGCATGTTGTTCACGTTTATCCCGCTGCTGCTCATACTCTTCCTCTTCCTGTTCCTGATGAGTCAGGCACAAGGCGGCGGCGGAGGCGGCGGCAAAGTGATGAACTTCGGCAAGAGTAAAGCGAAGCTCTATGATCAGAATAAGAAAAAAGTGCGCTTCGAAGATGTCGCAGGTGCGGATGAAGAGAAACAGGAACTCATTGAAGTTGTCGACTTCCTGAAAGATCCGCGCCGTTTCGACCGCATCGGTGCAAAAATTCCTAAAGGCGTGCTGCTTGTCGGCCCTCCAGGTACAGGTAAGACACTTATCGCAAAAGCGGTAGCCGGCGAAGCGGGCGTACCATTCTTCTCAATCAGTGGTTCGGACTTCGTGGAAATGTTCGTCGGTGTCGGTGCATCCCGTGTACGTGACCTCTTCGAAAACGCGAAGAAAAATGCGCCGTGTATCATCTTCATCGATGAGATTGACGCTGTCGGCCGGCAGCGTGGCGCAGGTGTCGGCGGTGGTCACGATGAGCGTGAACAGACACTTAACCAGCTTCTTGTAGAAATGGACGGCTTTGGGGAAAACGAAGGCATCATCATGATAGCCGCTACAAACAGACCTGACATCCTTGATCCGGCATTGCTCCGTCCGGGACGTTTTGACAGACAGATTCCTGTCGGCCGTCCGGATGTCAAAGGCCGTGAAGCAGTACTTAGAGTACATGCGAAAAACAAACCGCTTGATGAGACGGTTGACCTGGCTGCACTTGCTGCAAGGACGCCGGGATTCTCCGGTGCAGACCTTGAGAACCTTCTCAACGAGGCGGCCCTGGTTGCCGCAAGAGGAAACAAACGCAAGATTGATATGCGTGATGTGGATGAGGCAACTGACAGAGTCATTGCTGGTCCTGCCAAGAAGAGTAAAGTCATCTCTCAGAAAGAGCGCAATATCGTCGCATTCCACGAAGCCGGGCATACAGTGATCGGCATGGTGCTTGATGATGCCGATATGGTGCACAAAGTGACAATCGTCCCTCGTGGACAGGCGGGCGGTTATGCAGTGATGCTTCCTAAGGAAGACCGTTATTTCATGACAAAACCTGAGCTTGAAGACAAGATTGTGGGACTTCTTGGCGGACGTGTCTCCGAGGAAGTGAACTTCGGTGAAGTATCCACCGGTGCGCACAATGACTTCCAGAGATCAACCGGCATTGCACGCAGCATGGTTGTTGAATACGGTATGAGTGAAAAACTCGGACCACTCCAGTTCGGAGATTCAAACGGCCAGGTATTCCTTGGTAAGGATATGCAGTCTGATCCGAATTATTCCGATGCGATTGCATATGAAATCGACCAGGAAATGCAGAACATCGTCAAGACACAATATGAACGCTGCCGCCAGATTCTGATTGAACATCAGGAGCAGCTCACATTGATTGCTGAGACGCTGCTGGTCGAAGAGACGCTTGACCGTGAACAGATCGAAGGACTCTTCTATCATGGCAAACTGCCTGAACGCAACTTCGAAGATCACACAGTGGATGAGGACGAGGATAAAATCGGTCCATCCTATGAAGACGTCAAAAAAGGTCTGGATGAAGATTCAGATGATGACGAAAATGAAGAACGCGACATGGTCGAGCGGGAAGAAACTTCCCGTGAATACGACCGCCGAGAGCAGGAACGCCGTGAAGAAGAGCGCAACAGTCAGCACAGACTTGCTGAAGAAAAAACAGAAACAGATGGACCTGTCCAGAGACCGGAAGGCCAGGACAGAGAATTCGATGATGATAACAATAACAGAAGAAACTAAATCGCCTGTAAAGTCGCCCCTCCGGGCGACTTTTGTGCGATATTAGGGAGGAAAACAAATGGATCATCTGATCAGAGGAATCGGAATGAATGATGAAATAAGAATTTTTTCTGTCGATACGACAGAAACGGTAAATGAAGCAGTCACAAGGCACGGCGCCTATCCTACAGCTGCTGCGGCCCTTGGCCGTACGATGACAGCGGGACTCATGATGGGTGCAATGCTGAAAAATGAAGAGAAGGTGACTGTGACGCTGCAGGGGGGCGGACCGATCGGTGCAATTGTCGTAGACAGTAATGCCAAAGGGAAGGTGCGCGGCTATTTGAGCAATCCCCAGGTGCATTTCCCGCTGAATGATAAAGGCAAGCTGGACGTGCGCCGGGCAGTAGGCACAGATGGCGCTTTGAATGTAGTCAAAGACATCGGATTGAAGGAACATTTCACAGGCTCGACGGAAATCATTTCCGGGGAAATCGGGGAAGACTTCTCCTACTATTTCTATACAAGCGAGCAGGTCCCTTCCATCGTCGCTCTGGGTGTACTCGTCAACCCGGATAACACAATCAAGGCAGCAGGCGGCTTCATCATCCAGGTCATGCCGGGTGCCAGTGAGAAAACGATGGATTTCCTGGATCAGCGGGCAAGTGAAATGACTCCTGTCTCCAGACTGATTGACCAGGGACTGACACCATCTGAAATCATCGATGAAGTCATCGGGAGTGAGAATTGGCGTGCCCTGGATGAAATGCCTGTGGAATTCGAATGTACATGCTCGAAGGAACGATTCCTGAATGCTATCGCTACACTTGATCCCAAGGAAATTGTTACAATGATTAAAGAGGATGGCGGAGCGGAAGCGGATTGCCATTTCTGCCGCAATAAAGTCTGGATTGAGAAAGAAGAGCTCGAGGAGCTTATCACACATTAAAGTTGATTTCACAGTGCAGTAGTGGTATATTATTCATAGCTATTAACTAGGGAAAAGGAGCGTATTATGAGTAAAATTTATAATAATATTTCAGAAGCAATCGGGAACACACCACTTGTAAAATTGAACAACCTTACTGATGACGACTCAGCCGATATTTACGTTAAGCTTGAATTCATGAACCCTGGGAGTTCAGTTAAAGACAGAATCGCACTTGCCATGATTGAGGCGGCGGAAAAAGAAGGAAAACTCGATAAAGGCACAACAATCATCGAGCCGACCAGCGGGAATACCGGTATCGGCCTTGCTATGGTGGCAGCGAGCAAAGGGTATAAAGCAACGCTCGTCATGCCGGATACGATGAGTAAGGAACGCCGCAACCTGCTTAAGGCATACGGGGCGGAACTGATCCTTACACCGGGTGCCGAAGGCATGAAAGGTGCAATCAAAAAAGCGGAAGAGCTTGTTGAAAAGCACGGTTATTTCATGCCGCAGCAGTTTGAAAATCCTGCGAACCCTGAAATACATGCGAAAACGACAGGTAAGGAACTCGTAGAGCAGACTGAAGGACTTTCGGTTGACGGGTTTATATCCGGCATTGGTACAGGTGGAACGATTTCCGGTGCGGGCAGAGTCCTCAAAGAGGCGCATCCTGAAGTAAGAATATATGCCCTCGAACCTGAAGACTCAGCAATACTCAGCGGCGGTAAACCGGGGCCGCACAAACTGCAGGGGCTTGGTGCAGGATTTGTCCCTGGGACACTGGACACTGAAATCTATGACGAAGTCGTTACAGTAGGCAACGAAATCGCCATGGAAAGAGCGCGCGAAATGGCAGCCAAAGAAGGAATCCTCGGCGGAATTTCTTCCGGAGCGGCAGTCGAGGCAGCCATCCAGGTTGCTAAAAAGCTGGGTAAAGGGAAGAATGTCATTACAGTTCTGCCTTCCAACGGGGAAAGATATCTTTCCACGCCACTTTTCAACTTCGAAGATTAAAACCAATAAGAGCCGAAGCTTAAATACCATGTCCCACAGCGGGGTATGGTATTTTATTTTCTGTATCAGCCATTATAATTCACCCGCGAGTCGTGTTATAATATGTCTATTATTATGGAATAGAGGATGATAGTATGGAGCGGCTCAAAATAATGGGCATTCTGAATGTTACGCCGGATTCATTCAGTGATGGCGGGAAGTATAATTCTGTGGAGGACGCTGTACTTCACGCACGCCGAATGACGGATGAAGGTGTGGATATCATCGATGTCGGAGGCTATTCAACACGCCCTGGATATACGGAGATCACGGAAGCGGAAGAAATCGATCGTGTTGTGCCCGTGATAGAGGCAATCCGCGACTTCGGACCCGGAATTTCCATTGATACTTTCCGCGGCTCTGTTGCACGCAGGGCACTTGAAGCCGGTGCAACGATGATCAATGACCAATGGCGCGGGACATACGATGAAACCATCCTCGATGTTGCGCGAGACTTCGATGCACCGATCTTCCTGATGCACAATAATGACCATGCAAAATACGGTGATGTTGTGGAAGACATGATCCATGAGCTTTTGGAATCGGCTGAATTGGCTAAATCCCACGGTGTAAAAGAAGCGAACATCTGGCTCGATCCGGGGATAGGTTTTGTGAAATCCCGCGAAGAGGAGCTAGAGGTCATGAGGCGGCTCGATGAGCTGGTTGCTGTTGGCTACCCCGTACTGCTTGCGACAAGCCGTAAACGGATGATTAAAGAACTGATGGATGAACAACTGCCCCCAAGCGCACGTGATGAAGCGACAGCGGCAACAACTATCCATGGCATCGATAAAGGCGTTGCAGCTGTGCGTGTCCATAACGTTTCATTAAACCGCAGATTGTCGGATGCGTATGTCAGGCTGAAGGGGGACCTTGATGGATAATATTAAAATCAACGGCATCAAGACATATGCCTATCATGGTGTGTTTGATGCCGAACGACAGCTCGGACAGTTTTTCATTACCGATGTGGCCATGTATCTGGATCTGAAAGGTGCCTCGAAAACCGATGATCTGGAGCAGACTGTGCACTACGGGGAAGCCTATGCAATGATTGAAGGAATCATAAAGGGGGAATCAGTGGATCTGATTGAACATCTGGCAGAAAAAGTGTCGGAGGCGCTATTTGACCGATATGATAAAATAATAAAGACAGAAGTGACAATAACGAAACCGAACCCTCCGATCGAGGGTAATTATGATAATGTGAGCATTACACTGAATAGAAAGCGGGAAGAATAATGGCAGTTGCATATTTGGGTCTCGGGAGTAACCTGGGAAATCGCAGGGAGAACCTTGATTCTGCCGTCCGCAGGCTCGATGAACAAAATGAAATCAGTGTGACGAACCGTTCGTCACTGTATGAGACAGAGCCTTATGGAAAGACGGATCAGCCGGACTTTATCAACATGTGTCTAGAAATTGAGACACGTATTTCACCTCTGGAGCTTCTGGAGAATGTGCTTTCGATCGAACATGAACTCGGCCGGGTACGCACGGAGGTCTGGGGACCGCGCACGATAGATATTGATATTTTATTGTATGAAGACCTCGAACTTTCGCTGGATGATCTGAGCATCCCGCATTCGGAGATGCATAAGCGGGCATTCGTTCTGGATCCGTTGTCTGAAATTGCCGGCGGACGGGTGCATCCGGAGCTGAACAAGACGATACAGACTTTGAAGGAAGAATTGGAAGCCGGTGAAAAGAATGTTTAAAATCGGAGATGTGGAGATCGGGAACCGGGTTGTACTGGCACCTATGGCGGGTGTATGCAATGCGGCATTCAGATTGACTGTCAAAGAATTTGGCGCTGGTCTGGTATGTGCTGAAATGATCAGTGACAAGGCACTTTTGTTCGGCAATGAAAAAACGATGCGAATGCTGTATATCGATGAAAACGAGCGTCCCTTGTCTCTCCAGATATCCGGCGGAGAGAAGGATACTCTCGTTGAAGCTGCGAAATATGTCGACCGGAATACAACAGCGGACATCATCGACATCAATATGGGATGTCCGGTATCCAAAATTATCCGCTGTGAGGCCGGTGCACGATGGCTGCTTGATCCGGAGAAGATTTATGATATGGTCAGCGCCGTAGTCGAAAATGTCTCGAAGCCGGTAACGGTTAAAATGCGCATCGGCTGGGACAGCGCCCATATTTATGCTGTAGAGAATGCTAAGATGGCGGAGAAAGCCGGCGCTGCTGCCATCAGCATGCATGGCCGTACGAGAGAGCAGATGTATGAAGGCACAGCGGACTGGGATATAATCCGGCAGGTCAAAGAAGCGGTCAGTATCCCGGTCATCGGCAACGGGGATGTCACATCTCCTGAGCTTGCTGAAAAGATGCTTGAGGAAACAGGCGTTGACGCAGTCATGATCGGCCGTGAGGCGCTTGGCAACCCCTGGATGATCTACAGGACGGTACACTATCTTGAAACGGGCGACCTCGCGGGTGAACCCGAAGTGGAAGAGAAGATGGAAGTGCTCAAGCTTCACATGGACCGCCTGATTCATCTCAAAGGTGAGAAGGTGGCAGTCATGGAAATGCGCAAGCATGCTTCATGGTACTTAAAAGGCATCAAAGGCAATGGCAATATGCGCAAGGCTATCAACCAGGCGGAAACACGTGAAGCGCTTGCGGGCATCATCGATGGATTCATCGATGAGCATCAGGGAAATAATAAACAAATGACAGTATAGGAGAGAGATAAGTGAGTGAAGAACTGAATGACCAGATAGCGGTCAGACGTGAAAAGATGCAGCAGCTGATCGATCTTGGAATCGATCCATTTGGTGAAAAATTTGAACGGACAGCGTATACGGATCAGCTTAAAGAGGATTGGGACCAGTTTACGAAAGAGGAATTGGCTGAGAAGGAAGACGAATCCGGTACAGTGATTGCAGGCCGTCTAATGACAAAGCGCGGCAAAGGCAAGGCGGGATTCGCGCATATCCAGGACATCAAAGGGCAGATTCAGATTTATGTCCGAAAGGATCAGATCGGTGATGACGCTTTTGATATATGGAACCAGGCGGATCTCGGTGATATTGTCGGTGTCAAAGGTGTTATGTTCAAGACGAATACAGGAGAACTTTCTGTAAAAGCGAAAGAATTCAAATCACTTACCAAAGCCCTCCGACCACTGCCGGATAAATATCATGGTCTTAAAGATGTTGAGGAACGCTACCGCAAACGTTATTTGGATCTGATTACAAGCGGTGATTCCAAAGAGACCTTCATCAAGCGCAGCCTCATCATCCAGGAGATGCGCAATTATCTGAACCAGCGTGGTTTCCTGGAAGTGGAAACACCGATGATGCATACAATTGCAGGAGGTGCGCAGGCGCGTCCTTTCGTAACACACCATAATGCGCTCGACATGGAACTGTTCATGCGTATTGCGATAGAGCTACATTTGAAACGTCTGATTGTCGGCGGACTTGAAAAAGTATATGAAATCGGCCGTGTATTCAGAAATGAAGGAATCTCCACGCGCCACAATCCTGAATTTACAATGATCGAGCTTTATGAGGCATATGCGGACTTCCACGACATCATGGATCTTACAGAGGAAATGATTGCGCATATCGCCAATCATGTAACAGGATCGATGGCTGTTGAATATGACGGACAACAGATTGACCTGACGCCAAAATGGAAACGCGTGCACATGGTGGATGCTGTCAAAGAGAATACGGGTGTGGATTTCTATGAAGTGAAGACAGATGAAGAAGCGCATTCACTTGCCAAAGAGCATGGTGTAGAAGTGCAGCCGACTATGGTATACGGACACATCCTTAATGAATTCTTTGAGCAGAAAGTGGAAGAGACACTGATCCAGCCAACGTTTGTATTCGGGCATCCGATCGAAATCTCACCGCTTGCGAAACGAAACCCGGAAGACCCGAGATTTACGGACCGTTTTGAACTTTTCATTGTCGGCCGTGAGCATGCCAATGCATTTACAGAGCTCAACGATCCAATCGATCAGAGAAAACGTTTCGAGGCACAGGTTGCGGAAAAAGAAGCGGGCAACGATGAAGCCCATGAAATGGACGAAGACTTCCTGGAAGCATTGGAATACGGTATGCCGCCAACAGGCGGACTCGGTATCGGCATCGATCGTCTGGTCATGCTGCTGACGGACTCCGCATCCATCAGGGACGTACTGCTGTTCCCTTATATGAGAATGAAATAAAATCATTGAAGAAAAGGTGCCTGGTTTTGATTCAGGCACTTTTTTCTGATATGATATATAAAGATCGGGCGGATGAAAGCCGGTCCCCGGGTTGAAATATTACATCAATCTGAATTATTAGAGTGAATTTACTCTTTATATTAAAAATCTGTTAAGATTGTGTTGACTTTAACAGTGGATATAGTATATTATATAAAAGTCGACGTTATTAATAAGCCTTACAGGAGAATTAGCTCAGCTGGGAGAGCATCTGCCTTACAAGCAGAGGGTCGGCGGTTCGAACCCGTCATTCTCCACCATTAATAGTCGCCGGCCTAGCTCAATTGGTAGAGCAACTGACTTGTAATCAGTAGGTTGGGGGTTCAAGTCCTCTGGCCGGCACCATTACTATAATGCGGAAGTAGTTCAGTGGTAGAACATCACCTTGCCAAGGTGGGGGTCGCGGGTTCGAATCCCGTCTTCCGCTCCATTTTTTATTAAGCGGTCATTTGCCGTTTTATTTTTTTGCAAACAAACAATATTGATTATATATGCGCCCGTAGCTCAATTGGATAGAGCGTTTGACTACGGATCAAGAGGCTAGGGGTTCGACTCCTCTCGGGCGCGCTTGTACAGCCACGGGAAGTAGCTCAGCTTGGTAGAGCACTTGGTTTGGGACCAAGGGGTCGCAGGTTCGAATCCTGTCTTCCCGATTTTTATTATTACGCGGGTGTGGCGGAATTGGCAGACGCGCTAGAATCAGGATCTAGTGTCTTTATCGACGTGGGGGTTCGAGTCCCTTCACCCGCATTATCTTATGTTATCTTATACATTTCATGGGGGCTTAGCTCAGCTGGGAGAGCGCCTGCTTTGCACGCAGGAGGTCAGCGGTTCGATCCCGCTAGTCTCCACTTATTTTTTAATTTTGAATTACATATTGAGGGCCTATAGCTCAGCTGGTTAGAGCGCACGCCTGATAAGCGTGAGGTCGGTGGTTCGAGTCCACTTAGGCCCACTCAAAAAGCACAGAAATATCTGTGCTTTTTTATTTTGGGAAAATATCTTCCAGAAATGCCGCTAGTATCCCTTTGATTTCATGCACATCCTTTTCCCCGATTCCGACGAGTACCGTGTCAGCAAGGTTCCTCGTATGGGAATAGGTGTTGCCGTGGACCATACTGTGTTTTTCAGCAGCTCTGCTGAGATCCCTGTCCGGGACCCTTATCAGGAAATGCATGCCGGTGTGTTCACCATATACTTCGACTTCATCGAATTCAGAGTATATCCACTCCGTGATCGTCTCCATTTTTGTCCTATAGATCTTGCGTATCCGGTTGATGTGCCGGTTCAGATAGCCCCGTTCCATGAAAGACGCCACAATATGCTGCATCTGTCTGGACACATTGCAGGAAAGAGCTTTCTGATAATAAAGTTCGGCAAGCGGCTTCGGCAATACCATGCAGGAGAGTCTCAGAGAGGGATAGAGGGATTTTGAGAACGTGCTCATATAAATGGTCCTGTCGTTCTGATCCAGCCCCTGCAGCGAGGATAAAGGCCTTCCGGTGTATCTGAACTCACTGTCATAGTCATCTTCAATGATGTAACTGTCTGTGACACTTGCATGATTCAGTAATTGAATGCGTTTCTTTAAAGATAAAACCACGCCGCTTGGAAATTGATGTGAGGGGGTTACATGGACCACCGGGTTATTCAGTGCCCGCACGGCTTCAACATCCACGCCGTCTTCAAGAACCTCGGCAAAATCCACTTCACTCTCAAGGCGGTTCAGAACCTTTTTAATGACAGGATAGCCTGGGTCTTCAATTGTCATGCTGGGATATTTCAACAGATAAAGTACCTGCTCGAGCAGAAATTCAGTGGAGGGTCCTATAAAGATCTGATCGATCGCACATGTGACGCCGCGGTTGATATGCAGATAGTGTCTGATCTGTTCTTTGAGCTCCTTTTCCCCGCTCTCATCCCCGAGATTCAGCAGTTCATTATCTGAAAAGACTTCCCTGGCGATCTGTTTCAGCACATCACTCTGGACGATTGTCGTATCGATGGTACCGAGAGGGAGGGCGTATTTCTTTTTCTCTGCTCTTACTATATCCGGGCCGGGAGTTTTATTCCCAAGTTTGAGCTGCTCGGTCGGTGTGACGAAATAACCACTTTTTTCCCTGCTGTATATCAAATCTTCATCCGCGAGACGGCCATAGGCATTCTCAATCGTTGTCTGACTGATGGAGAGATCGCGCTGCAGCTGACGTTTACTGGGAAGTTTATCATCATTCACAAGTTCTCCATCGATGATCTGCTGCTTTATACTGTTATAAATCTGTTCGAATAAAGGGACATCCGAATGTTTATCCAAGCTGATTAGCATAATCTGACCTCCTCAATATTTTTCAAACTGATACTTTAGAGTATTCAGATTTCATTCTATACTATTTTAATATAATCGCAAACAGGAAAGGGAGTTGTATAGAATGCAACAGACAGGTACAGAAAGAGTCAAAAGAGGAATGGCGGAAATGCAGAAAGGCGGCGTAATCATGGATGTCGTCAATGCAGAGCAGGCAAAAGTCGCAGAAGCGGCGGGCGCAGTCGCTGTCATGGCGCTTGAACGTGTGCCTTCCGACATCCGGGCGGCAGGCGGTGTTGCGCGGGCATGTGATCCGCGGATCGTTGAAGAAGTTGTCAGCGCGGTATCCATTCCGGTAATGGCAAAATGCAGAATCGGTCATATTACAGAAGCGAGAGTATTAGAATCGCTCGGAGTGGACTATATAGATGAATCTGAAGTACTTACACCGGCAGATGAAGTATTCCATCTGAAGAAAGACGATTACACTGTCCCGTTCGTATGCGGATGCCGTAATATCGGTGAAGCGGCAAGGCGCATCGGGGAAGGTGCATCCATGCTGAGGACAAAAGGGGAGCCGGGTACAGGCAATATCGTCGAGGCAGTGAGGCACATGCGGATGGTGAATCAGGAAGTGCGTCAGATTTCAGTGATGAGTGATGATGAACTTATGACTGAAGCGAAAAACCAAGGAGCACCATACGATGTCTTACAGGAAATAAAAAGACTGGGCAAGCTTCCAGTAGTGAATTTTGCAGCAGGGGGTGTCGCAACACCGCAGGATGCGGCACTCATGATGGAACTTGGTGCAGACGGCGTGTTTGTCGGGTCCGGAGTATTCAAATCGGAAAACCCTGAAAAATTTGCCAAAGCAATTGTGGAAGCGACCACGCATTACCAGGACTATGAACTGATCGGAAGACTCGCAAAAGAACTCGGTTCTGCGATGAAAGGAATCGATATCAACCAGCTGTCTCTGGAAGAAAGAATGCAGGAACGCGGATGGTAATGCGGATCGGCATACTTGCACTGCAGGGGGCGGTAAGGGAGCATTTGAAACTCGTCGAGGCATGCGGACATGAAGCCCTGCCGATCAAAAGGGTGGATGAACTCGAGCAGATAGACGGGCTCATTCTTCCGGGAGGAGAGTCCACTGCAATGCGCCGCCTGATGGACCGCTACGGATTCACTGAAGCGCTCCGCGCGAGTGACCTGCCGATGTTCGGTACATGTGCCGGCCTGATACTGCTTGCTGAAAATGTCGTCGGGCTGGAAGAAGGGCATCTGGGCAAACTCAACATTACGGTCGAAAGAAATTCATTCGGCAGGCAGATCGACAGCTTTGAAGCGGAGCTCGATGTAGAAGGTATCGATGAAAAAGCGACTGCAATCTTCATCAGGGCGCCGCACATCGTCTCTGCCGATACGGGCGCAGAGGTGCTTTCCTGGGTTGATGATAAGATTGTTGCGGTACGGTCGGACAGGCATCTGGGTATTTCATTCCATCCCGAACTCACAGATTCAACGGTCTTTCATCAATTTTTTATAGATATGGTACAGAAATATGCGGAAGCAGGATTCTCAGTAGGAACATAAATGATAAGAGTGCCGCCCCGATTCAGGGAACGGCGCTCTTATCATTTCACGGATGGTTTAAAAAGTTGTCTGTCTTATCCGTTTGATGCTCCGGTGATGACAATGGTCAATCCACTGCGATTCTTCTTCACCATTATAGGCGACTCCATTTATATGGTTGGTCGCCTTTATTTCTCGATACAGGAGAGAATATTCTTAATCATGATCAACTGCATGTTCTGTGGCAATCTGATGAACAGCTTCAACAGATTTTTAAATCTCTGTATCTTACGCTTTGTATACATCCGGCAGACCGTTCAAAATTATACTCAGGTGGATTCTTTTGACTTTAAAACTTCTGATATGACCTTGCTCAGTATATAAAGTGACAATTGCGACTCTCTGGCATATTGACAATGTTTATAAAAGTCTTATAATTAATTCAGATATTTAACTGAATATGCCCCGGAAGAACCTTTTTGGATGAACAGGAAAATCAGAGAGCTGCTGGCAGGTGTAAAGCGGCCGAAGTTGATTCGAAATATCAATTCTTTTTCGGGTGAATTGCTGAAAGCGAGTAGGCGATTCCGTGTTGATGACACGTTATCAAAATCTATATTGAACGGTTCCTTTCAATGAATTGGGAATCGGAGATTATTAAAGGTGGTACCACGGTGATACAGCCGTCCTTTATTAAGGGTATTTTTTTTGTTGAGGAGGATTTTGATGAATCGTTTAGTATTGATATCGGGCCTGATGCTGTTTTCACTTTTCTTTGGTGCGGGAAACTTAATTTTCCCGCCGATGCTCGGCCATCTGGCAGGTGAGAAGATGTGGGTTGCGATGACAGGATTCGCAATCACCGGAGTGTTGCTGCCGTTTCTTACAGTGATAGTAGTCGCCTATTACGACGAAGGTGTCGAAAGGGTGGGTAAACCGGTGCATCCATTGTTCGGCCTGGTATTCGCTATTCTGATCTATATGTCCATCGGTGCATTTTATGGCATCCCGAGGGCTGCGAACGTCGCTTATGAGATTGGGACAAGGAATCTTCTGCCCGTACATAATTCTTTTACTTTGATTATATTTTCCATAATCTTTTTCATCGTTGTATACACCGTTGCGCTGAATCCCACGAAAATAGTGAATAACATAGGAAAGCTGCTGACACCTTTGCTGTTGATTGGGATTGCACTGCTGTCCATATACGCAATTTTCCGCCCGGAAGCGCCGCTCCAGGCCCCAGAGGGCAAGTACGTTGGGATACCTTTTATTTCGGGGGTCCTGGAAGGGTATTTCACGATGGATCTGGTTGCAGCACTGGCCTTTTCGATTGTGATTGTCAATGGTTTTAAATATGCAGGTATCACGAATAAGACCAAAATTATCTTTTCTGTAATAAAAGCCGGCATCCTTTCATCTGTCCTTCTGGTTACGGTTTACTTTTCCCTCGCCTATATCGGCGGGACAACGGGCAGGGATAGTTATCAGGATGGCACAGATATACTCACGTATAATTCTCTGCGTATTTTTGGCGGTTTTGGAGATCTGCTGTTCTCTTTCATTGTGGTTCTGGCATGCCTGACGACGTGCATCGGCTTGGTCAATGCGTGTGCGGAATTTGCCTGCAGGCACTACAATAAGGTGTCATACAAAATGTATGTCACGGCTTTTACTGCTGTAGGGTTTTTCTTTACAACACTTGGGCTGGAGACGATACTCAGTCTGGCGGTCCCTTTGCTTACGTTCCTTTATCCGCTGGCCATTGTGCTGGTTCTGGTTTCATTTATAAATATCTTCATCAGTTTCGAATTGAAATATGCGTATATCCTGCCGGTTATTGTGACGCTGGTGATCTCCGTACTGGAAATCATCTATACAAATAGTCTGCTTAACAGTGAACTCATAGCTGCTGTATATCTGATGATTCCATTATCAGGTGACGGGCTCGGCTGGCTGTTGCCTTTTATGCTGTTGACACTGGCCGGTCTGGTGACAGACCGATTGAACAAAAAAGAAAACGTCCAATCGCAGGAGCGGACGATCTGATGTATACGACAGGGGATTAAAAACCATAAGAAAGGCAGGATGTGAAATTTTCACATCCTGCCTTTCTTATAGTCTATTCATTTTCCAGTACTGCATCCAGAAATTCCGTATTGACGAGTCCTTCGATATCGTCTGATGGCGTATACTCCGCTTCACTGCTGATTGTTGCCATCTCCTGCAGGACTTCCTCATTGATTTCATATGTCGGGTTCAAGCGGTTGCTTGCCTCGAGGGTCTCTTCGAAATCAAGTTCCTGGCCGGAGATTTCCGCAATGTGATCGACGAATATCTGTACGGCATCTTCCTGATTTTGCTCGAAGAATTCAATTGCTTTCATATGAGCACGGATGTATGCCTCAGTCAGTTCCGGGTTACTGTCTGTAAATCCCTGACGGGCCGTTACAACTGTAGTCGTGGATTCAGTTCCCCATGCGAATTCTTCTTCATCGAGGAGGATATCTGCATTTGCCTGATTTTCCAGGAATACACCCCAAGGTTCCTGCGTAGCCGCTGCTTCAACATCTCCCTGGAGGAAGAGTGTGGAAGTGTCAGCAGGCGCCTGCGGCACCATTTCCACGTCTTCGGCTGTAAGGCCTGCGTCCTCAAGGACTTTGCGCAGCATGATGTCCTGCGTGGAACCGATTGTCGGGATGGCGACTCTTGCGCCTTTTAAATCTTCTGTATTTTCTATGCCGGAATTCTCAGCTGTCGCAAGGACGGCCCCTCCGTTTACAGCCCCTGCGATGATTTCATGGGCAGGGTTTCTTAAGTAAGTGTTTGTGGTAGGAGAGGGCCCTACTGTGCCGATGTCAAATTCATCGGTTGACATTGCTTCCATAAATGCACTGCCGTTGGGGAATGTCATCGTATCGATTGTAATATCTTCTCCGAATTCTTCCTGGAAATAGCCATTTTCAAGAGCGATGATGGTTGTAATATGTGTGAAGTTTGGGAAATAGCCGATGCGCACTTCTTCTGCAGCATCTTCTGAACCGCCGCCTCCGCATCCTGCAATGATAAGTGTCAGCATCATCAAAAAGCCGGTCAGTGTTTTTTTCATGTGATCTATCCTTTCCATTATGTTCTGAGTCCCCATTTTCTTGCAACGGAGCGTTCCATTCTAAGAAATACCTGGTTATCTATGATCGTACCGATGACACCGATGACAATCATGATTGAAAGGACGAGATCCATTGCCTGCGTAGAACGTCCGAGATCGAGCAGGTAACCGAGTCCACCGGCTGCCCCCAGCAGTTCACCGGCCATGATGGCACGCCATGCGAATGCCCAGGCCACCCGGAGACCGGAAATGATATGGGGGACTGAAGCGGGCAGTATGACGGTTTTCAGAAGATGGGAACCTGATGAACCGAGTGTTCTTGCCGCATTGATATAAATGTCCGGGACATTTTTAAACCCTGCACTGGAATTGACTGTCATCGTCCATGTGGCTCCAATGGCTACTATGAATAAAATCGCCGTGTTCCCGAGCCCGAACCACACGATTGCGAGCGGGAACCAGACGATGCTTGGAATGGACTGGAGGGCTGTTACGAAAAAGCCTAATGTATCATCCACCCATTTGTAGCGGGCGATCAGAAAACCAAATGTGAGTCCAAGCACCACTGCAATGAAAAAGCCTATGAGCAGACGGCTGAGTGTCACCCCTGTGGCAGCCAGTATCTGTCCGGAAAATATTCCGCCGATCAACGTTTTGAAAACTGTGACGCCGCCGGGGACGCTTGGAATGATCAAGGGCGGGAACATGAATGTCGGGAAAATCCCAAGCTTAGATATGACTTCCCATATCGCTATGATCACTGCTACGAACATGACTCTTCTCAAGATGGTAGTCATTGCCAAATTCCTCCTTCAGCACTTTTTCCATTTCTTCTTCCAATTCCTCCATCACACGCCGCTCCAGATCGACAATGTTGCTGTCGGATGGATCTCTGGGTCTTGCAGCCTGAACAGTGAACTCCTTCTTCACTGCACCGGGTCTTGTGCTCATGAGCAACACCCTGTCTGAAAGTGTCAGAGCTTCACGGATATTATGTGTGATGAATAGAATCGTCTTGCCTGTTTCCTGCCAGATTTTCTGGAGTTCTCTATGCAGAACAAGGCGGGTCTGTTCATCAAGTGCTGCGAACGGCTCATCCATCAGGAGGACATCCGGGTCCATGACCAGTGCACGTGCGATGGCTACACGCTGCTTCATACCGCCTGAGAGCTCGTGGGGATATGATTCTCTGAAGTTTATAAGATGAACCATTCTGAGACCGTCCATCGCTTTTTCTTCAGCTTCTTTTTTACTCATTTTCTTACGTAAAAGTCCATATGTAACATTTTCAAACACTGTCATCCAGGGAAATAAGCCGCCTTCCTGAAATACAACGACGCGGTCTGTACCGGGTCCTTTGACTTTATTGCCATTTACAAGCACTTCTCCTGAAGTGGGTGAATCCAGTCCGGCAATCAATTTCAATATTGTAGATTTACCGCAGCCCGAGGGACCGGCCAATGATACAAATTCACCTTCCTCGATATTGAAATCAATATCATTTAAAACTTTCAGCGTGTCGTCCTTCCCTTTTTGAAAGGATTTATTAACTTTTTTCAGACTTACTTTCATAGTGCACACCGCCCCTTCTAAATCCCACTAAACATATATGGATTATATGTTAGTTTTAAACGTTCTGTCAAGGAGGGTAATGGAGATTGATTGAAAATATGAAGATGAAAACCGGAACGATTAAGCAGGGCCAGACAAAAGCATGGTTAAAATAAAACAGTGTAACGGGGATTATGGACAGGAGACATGTAAAAAGATCACCTGGTTTGGGGACACCTTCACACACTACAGCTGAATTATCAAAGGCAGCGTCAATTGTCGGCACTCCGGTTCTAATTCATAAATTTCGATAATTTCGAACTGAGCAAAGAAAAAGATGAAGAAGCTGTAGATTTGGAAAGGCCTAAATTACTGTGGTTCAACTTTGCACTTACAATCGCTGTGGTTGTATTCCTTATGTGGGGCGTACTTCCGGCCGGACTCATATTCATGCTGGCTGTCAGTATCGCACTGCCGGTAAATTATACAAAGATGAATGTGCAGATGGACAGAATCAAGGGGGATGCTCCAAGCGCCCTGATGATGGCAGCCATCATTCTGTCTGCAGGTTCATTCCTGGGCATACTGGAAAACAGTGGCATGTTAAATTCACTTGCAGAAGATATTGTGGTAATATTACCTGCATTCCTGGTACCATATCTGCATTACATCATAGGTATTTTTAGAGCACCGCTCGAACTGGTGCTTAACACTGATGCATATTATTTTGCATTGCTTCCGGTTGTTGATCAGATTGTAACCCGCTATGGGATTGACAGCATCACAGCAGCATATGCAATTATGATCGGCAACATCATTGGAACATTCATCAGTCCGTTTTCACCGGTCCACTGGCTGGCTGTCGGACTTGCAGGCATTGAAATGGGCCGTTATATAAAGTATGCAATATTCTGGGTGTGGGGATTCAGTCTGCTCGCAATGGCAGCATTTGTAATGGGAATCATCTAATTTGAATATGATAAGAACTTCATCGAAATGCGCCGGGATGTGATTAAAGTAATGAAGAATACGGTAATCAACAAGGTGAAACACGCTATTTTAATGACCGATATTACATCGCCGTCGTAGTTCACGATGAGAAATGGGCTGAAATAATCATGGAATGTGAAAATGATGAAAACTTTCGTAATTCCGAAAAGCAGGAGAAAAGTAATGGTGGTGGATGTCTGGGACGCAGGGCCTTTAAATGCCTGCTGTCTGATGCCTTTATTCATCATGGGTATCATGAGAGCAATAAGCAACGGGAGTGCCAGTAGAAGCCATGACACTGTGAATGATCCCGCAATGAGCACACAGAGCGAATAGATGAAAGTATAATAGGCGAACAACATTCCAAAATCTTTCCAGTAGCGGCTTTTTCCTTTCTCCATGCTTGTGCCGAGCTCCAGTGCGTAATTTTCCGGCTGTTTTCCAAACAAGGATTTGAAGGATTCACCTTCTGATTCGTAAAGGTGCGTCATCATTTCATGCAGCACATCCCATTTGTCTTCAGTCCGGGAATGGTGGGAATCGATAATCCCTTCCAGTTCCTCGAAGAGCATCTGGTCTTCTTCGTCCAATGTCTGGTACATATACTTATATTCTTTTTCGAGCAGCTTCATCCTTACCCTCCCCAAAAATGTCATTTACAGCAATGTCCAACTGCTCCCAGTGCATCTGGAACTCTTTCAGATAAGCAGTCCCGGCTTCTGTGATTTTATAGTATTTCCTCATCGGACCCTCTGAAGATTTAACGCGTCTGCCTGTGATATATCCTGATTTTTGGAGTTTTAACAGCAAAGGATAGATGCTGCCTTCGCTCACCATGCCCAGGTTGAATTCCTGGAGACGGATGATGATGTCATAACCATACAGTGTCTCTCTGTCAATAAGTTTCAAAATACATCCTTCCAGTATCCCTTTGAGCATCTGAGATTTCATCTTCCCACTTCCTTGTCTCACAACTTAGTAACAGTATAGAATACATCCAATAGATTGTATAGCAAGTTACCAGATGAAAAAAAGACGAAAGGGTCTACAGCCTTTCGTCGTCCTCTGTGTCTGCGTCCTCTGACATTTCTTTTGCAGACTGGTTTCTGCCTTTCACCATCGGTATAGCGAGGAGGATGCCAAATATAATGCCGATTGGAATACCGACTGCCCATATATAGACATAATTTCCTGTCAGTATGGAAATCATCAGACCGAATACCAGACCGACTGGTATACCAATAACAAACGCAGTTACAATCGTTTTGAAATCAAATTTTCCACTCATCTTGATCTCCTTCCATCTTTTAAGATCTTCCGGCTCAACTCAAAGAAAACTGTACGCTGCTGGATAACAGGTCTGCCGTATGATTTTTGAATGTATTATTATTCTACCCGAATTCGAATTATCTATGCTTAATCAGACAGGAATAAGAAAATGGCCCGGGGTCGCAGTGAGGTGCCCCCGGGCCATTTCTATAAACGGATATTCTATTTTTTGTTCTGGAATCCCGGGAGATGATCCAGACGGTCCCCCCCTTTTGCCATTTACCACTCTTTGATTTCTCCGCGCACTTTATATGACAGGTTTTCCCCATGGCGTTCCTCCAATGTGGTTTCAACATCCTTCAGGGAAACCCCCTGATTTTTCAGGAGGACGAGAAGGTGATAGAGCAGGTCGCTTGTTTCATTGATAAGTTCTTTTTGATCATTATTTTTTGCTGCAATCACAACTTCGGTCGTCTCTTCCCCGCATTTTTTGAGTATTTTATCTATACCTTCATCTGTCAGGTATTTGGTATAGGACCCTTGCTGCGGATTTTCGATTTTCTGATCCACAATCTTTTCGAGCATCTGTAAATTGAAAAATTCATCCCCGAAACAGCTCTGTGTCCCCAAATGGCATGTGGGTCCTTTGGGATCGACCTGGATGAGGAGGGCATCCTGATCACAATCGAGTGCCATATCTTTCACAGCCTGGACATGGCCGCTTGTTTCCCCTTTTTTCCAAAGTCTCTCTTTCGTGCGGGAATAAAACCACACGACTTCGTTTTCGAGCGTCTTCAGGTAGGCTTCTTCATTCATGAAACCATTCATTAATACTTGCTTTGTCCTGTAATCCTGGAGGATGACGGATAATAGGCCGCCTCCTTTTTCAAAGTTCGGTTTCACGTAAGTCTCACCTCGAATCCTTCATCATGAAGCTTGTGCTTCAAATCTTCTATTTCCACTTCTTTGTTGTGGAATATGGAAGCTGCGAGTCCTGCGGAAACATCGGTTTCACGGAAGAGTTCAATGAAATGCCCTTCATTGCCGGCACCGCCGCTCGCGATGATCGGAATATCGACGAGAGCATTTGCCTTTGTCAGGAAATCGAGATCGAATCCCTGTTTTACACCGTCATGATCCATGCTTGTGATCAGGAGTTCTCCGGCACCAAGTTCCGCACATCGGACAATCCAGTCGTATGCACGGATTCCGGTGTCCTTTGAACCGCCGTGTGTGAATACGAAGCAGTCCTCTTTCGCGGGATCATATTTTACATCGATGGCAATGCATATGCATTGACTGCCGAATACTTCTGATGCCGTTTCAATCAGTCCCGGGTCCTTCAATGCAGCGGAATTGATGCTGATTTTATCCGCTCCCGCATTAAGCAGCTGGCGTATGTCACTGACGGATGATATTCCGCCGCCGATCGTCAGCGGAATGAAGAGCTCTTTTGCTGTATCCCTGATGATATCTATCATCAGGTCATGGCCGTTCTGTGTTTTTGATATATCCAGGAAGACGAGTTCATCTGCGCCTTCTTCGTTGTATCTTTTGGCGAGTTCGACCGGGTCACCGATATCTCTGAGACCTACGAAGTTCACTCCTTTTACGACACGTCCGTCTTTGACATCCAGACAGGGTATGATTCTTTTCTTGATCATTTGATATCCCTCCAAAATGAATCAGTGTGGCTGGCCTTACCGACAATCGCATCATTGATGCCCAGTGACTCAAGTTCATCCAGGTCGGCTTTGTTCCTGACACCGCCGCTTGCGATGACAGTATGGTGCGTCAATTTGTTTATACGCTGTGTATTTTCAAAGTTCGGTCCCTGGTTCATTCCATCTTTATTGATATCGGTATAGATGATGCCCGCGATATCCAGGACCTCGATTTCCTTAATGTATTCATCAATGGTAATGTTGCTGTTCTCAGTCCAGCCGTTGACATAAATATCATTTTCTTTAGCGTCTGTCCCCACAAATATGCGTCCGGGGAATTCCCGCACTGCTTCTTCCAGCCAACGGATATCCAGAATCGCTTTTGTACCGAGAATGAAATAATCAATGCCGATTGCATCATATTGACGTATCGTTTCGATGCTTCTCAGTCCGCCGCCGATCTGGAGGGGGAGGTCTGTCAGTGATTTGAGCTTCTCTATCACTGTCGATTCCTGGGCATCCTGTTTGAGGGCGCCCATGAGGTCGACGATATGGATGCGTTTGACCTGTTCAAAGCCGGAGTAGAACCGTATCGCTTCCTCTGGTGTGCGTTTCATGGATGTTTTCTGATCGTAGTCCCCCTGGGTCAGGCGGACGTTTTTACCGTCGATGATGTCGATGGCAGGGATGATGTTCATATTAAAATCCTCCTAGGATGGCCTGTTCCAATATTTTAAGTCCGGCATCTCCCGATTTTTCCGGATGGAACTGGATGCCGATGATATTATCTTTTTGAGCGACCGCAGGCACCTGGGGGCCATACTCGCTCGTTGCAACGATGTCTTTGGCGTCCTCCACCATATAATTGTGTATGAAATAAACATCTTTGCCTTCCAACGCTGCTTTGCTGCTCTCCAGTGTATTCCATCCGAGATGCGGAATAACATGGGGAGTATCAATCTTGCGGACATGGCCTTTCAGCAGTCCCAGACCTTTTGCATTTCCTTCCTCGCTGGATTCGAACAACAGCTGCATACCAAGGCAGATGCCGATGATGCGTTTGGAAGCGGCAATTTCAAGCAGCGCGTCCTTTATTCCAAGTGCATTGATGGTGCCGGCGGCACTTCCGAAATGACCGACGCCCGGCAGGATGATGACATCGCAGTCTCTGAGTTCAGCAGGGTTGCCGGACAGTATATAGGGAAACTCCAATTTTTCAAGTGCATTTTTGATATTCTGGATGTTTCCCAAAGAGTAATCGACGATGCCGATCATTCAATGACACCCTTGGATGAAGGAATGCCGGATCCGCCCGGCAGAAGTGCCGCTTTAAGACTTCTGGCGAACGCTTTGAAAACCGCTTCGATTTCGTGGTGGGTGTTCCCGCCTTTGAGCAGATCGATATGCAGAGTCATCCGGCTGTTCATGCTGAGTGCATTGAAAAATTCCATGACGAGTTCCGTATCGAATGATCCGACCTTCTCTTTGGAAAATTCAGCTTGGAAGTTCAGATGAGGCCGGCCGGACAGGTCCAGTACAACACGCGCCAGCGATTCATCCATCGGGATGTATGTCGTTCCGTAGCGTTGATAGGACTGCTTTTCTGCATAGAGTTCCCGGATCAGCTGACCGAGTATGATTCCCACATCTTCAACTGTATGGTGGTCGTCGACTTCATTGTCGCCATCGGCTTCTATTTCGAGGTAGAGCTCCGAGTGGAAGCTGAGAAGTGTCAGCATGTGATCGAAAAAGCCCACATTCGTAGAGATTTTTGATTCTTTGAATGATTTTTTATCATCGAGTGAAATTGAAATCCGTGTTTCCTGTGTCGATCTTTCTTTTCTGATCATATTGGTTGCTCCATTCATTGATTAGTTTTTGCAAGCCTGCGTAATCTTCAAGTTTGATGATAGAGTAGCGGACCACATCGTTTAGCGGATCAATATGATACATTCTCGGCTGATAGCCGTTGTCCCGCAAATATTGCCCGAGAGATCTTGCATTCTCTCCGTAGGTGAAGATGAAATTGGTACTGGATTCGATGATATTCACTTTATCACCGACCGTTTCAAAAACTGCTTCAAGCCGTCTTTTTGATTCGAGCTGATAATCTGTAAATTTTCCGAGTTCAGCCCGGTCCTCAAATATTCTGGATGCCAGATTTAAAGACAGCGAGTTTACAGGATACGGGTGGTTGAGCCTGGTTATTTTCCTGAATGTTTCCCCATCTGCAATCGCCACGCCGACTCTCAGGCCGGCAATGCCGAAAATTTTGCTCAGCGTCCGTATGATGACAACATGCTCTCCTTCCGGTCTCTTGTACCGGGGCGCAAATTCGGCGTAGGCTTCATCGAGCACCAGGTAGCCGCCGGCTGATTTCACCGCTTCTGAAAGGCGTTCCAGTTCTTCATCGTCAAACAGCTGCCCCGTTGGATTATGCGGCATGGAAATCAGGAATAAAGACGGCCTTTTCTCATTGATGGTTTTTATTACCCTGTCGAAATTGAACCTGAAATTTTCATCACAGGGGATGGTATCAAATGGAGTATCCGCCTGAGCGGAGTATTCCTCGTACATGACAAAGTCGGGGGAGAGGGCCATGACTCCATTTTGTCCAAGTGTCATGATCGTCTTTTGGATCCATTCATCAGACCCGTTGGCGACTTCCACCTGATCCGGACTGATATTATAATAATCGGCGTAGAGTCGCTTGAACCGTATGATTTCATCACTCGGGTATTCATACAGGACAGTATTTCGGACGACTTCCCCGACAGCCGCCTCAGACAGCGGGGAAATCGGGCTGGTATTCCGATCCATGTGAATCATCTGATCACTCCGTTCTAATTTTCAATGATTGATAATGTGCATCCAGCTGTTCGCGTCTTGCGACCGCCATCGCCGGTTCTGCAATATCGTCAAAAGTGCTTTCTTCAAGTGAAATGACCGCATGGCTCGTCAGGAAATCGTTGACATTTAACCCGTGGCTGAAACGTCCCGTACGGTCCGTCGGCAGCACGTGGGACGGCCCCGCTGCATAGTCGCCGATGGCTTCCGGAGAGTAGTAGCCCTCAAATACCGCGCCGGCGTATTTGATATTGCGGATGATCATTTCAGAATCTTTGTGCTGGATGGAGACGTGTTCCGGAGCGATATGATTTATCAGTTCAAGAAGTTGTTCGCGCGAATCCACGACTGCGTAGTGATTATTTTCCAGGGACTTCTTTATGATTTCAACGCGTGGCTGGCTGTCTATGAGCATATTAATCCTGCTTTTGATCGTGTCGATGATTTCCTGATTTTCACTGAGCAGGAATGTGCGGGCATTCGCATCATGCTCGGATTGTGCGAAAATGTCATACACGATTGCGTCTACATTGACGTCAGAATCGATATAGATCAGGATTTCACTCGGGCCGGCAATCATATCGATCCCCACTTCGCCGAATAAAAGCCGTTTGGCCAGCGCAACGTAGTAGTTGCCCGGTCCGACGATCTTATCCACTTTTGGAATGGATTCCGTACCATAGGCCAGGGCCGCAATGGCATGGGCGCCGCCGACGGTATAGACATTTTTGACACCGCATATATGGAGCGCTGCGAAAGTGATATTATTTTCTTCGAATGTCGGTGTCACTACATGGATTTCATCCACACCGGCAACAAGGGCAGGCACTACAGTCATGAGCACGCTGGATGGATAAAGCGCCGTTCCGCCGGGTACATAGACGCCCACCTTTTCCAGCGGATGATAGACATATTTGAATTCCCCGTCATCCCGGTTCTGGTATCTGATCGTTTTCTGGTAACTTTCAATTCTTTCCCTGATCTTTTCCAGTGCCTGTTTTTCCGCCTCCGGCAGCGCATTATAACTCTCTTCCAGATGTTCTGCCGGCACTTGGAATGAGGCAGGGGAACGTCCGTCAAACTTTTCAGTGTACTGTCTGAGTGCGGCATCTTTATTCTGCCTGACTTCTTCGATGATGGCCATGACATCACCCATGCCCTCAAATCCTGCTGTCTCTGTATTATTTTGAAACACTTCCCTGAATTCCGATGCTTTCATCAGACCACCCCGATTTCCTGTAGAAATTCATATATTTCGTCTTCTTTAGTATAGAACGTCCGTTTATTCGCAATGAGCCGGGCATGGATTTCCATGATCTTTTCATATTCGATCAGACCGTTGTCTTGCAGCGTGCCGCCGGTCTGTACAATATCAACGATCGCATCAGACAGTCCGAGAAGCGGAGCCAGCTCGACAGAACCGTTGAGATGGACGAGTGATACATCCTTCTTCTTATTTTTAAAGTGTTCAAAAGCGACATTCGTATATTTTGTTGCGATGGTATTGAATGATTCCTGGCCGGGCAGGGCGGCGACAGAGAAATGACAATCGCCGAACGGCAGCTGGGAGACGTTCAGAATATTGAATTCGTCCTCTGTAATGATATCCGATCCGACGATTCCGATATCCGCGACACCACTCTCGACGTATGTCGGTACATCCGGCCCTTTGGCGAAGATGAACTTCACATTATCCACGACTGTATAAAGTGAACGTGTTTCACCGGTCAGCGCCCCGATATAATCATTCAGGTTATTTTCTTCCATATATTTGATGAAGTCTTTGAAAAGACGACCTTTGGTCAGAGCGACAGTAATCATAGGAGACCTCCATTGGACAGATTCACTGCAATGCCGAATGCACTGCTGTTGTACTCCCCGCCGCTCAACAGCGGGTAATCATGGTTCAGGAAAACCTGGAAATAAAAGCCGTTATAGTATGACTGCGGCGAGCGGAATGACAGATCCAGAATGAATTTCATGTTGTATTTTTCAAGATATCCATTCAGATGATTGAGGAACTGCATGATGTCGGTCTTCCCGAATTCCTCATTCACCAGGTGGATCTGATCACTGACTTTGGCAGTCATCAGAATGTACAGCGGGTGCTCGCCGCCAAGTTTTTTACGCAGTTCAGACAGGTTCTTTTCATAAACGAGCCTGCGTACACCAGCGTCCAGTTCGTATTTTTCGATATAAAGATCCAGGAGCTTATCATCATTGACGACGATGGACCTGAATTCCCGTCCATTCCTTTCTTCGATGAATGATAGGTGCATGTCGATGCTTTTCAGCACTTCCGCCTCAGTCGGTCCGTAAAGCTCGACCCCCGCCTGATAGAATGTTTTATAGTTCCTCACCACAGGGCCGAAGTATCCGAAGAAACGATGGCTGAGATAGTAGTTCTCATTATAATTCAGTAATGATCTCGTCCAGTCACTGCGGATTGAGAAGAGCTGCTCATTCTTTTCAAAGATGATTGTGGAAGAATGATGCCGCTTATCATCTATTTGAAAAGGCTCGGCCATATTCATATCAATCAGCTGATATCCTTCCCGGTCAAGCAGCTGGGTATAATCCTGTGCAAATTTCAGACGGTTCATAATCAATTCGTTCTTCATAGAGTGCCTCCTTTAATACTTTAGTGTGATAAAGAATAATCAATAAATAAAATAGTAACAAATAAAATAAGCGGATGCAAGACATTTCAGACAATTGATTTAACACTTTAAATAGATAAAGTGTTTTGTTATGATGGTCGTATTACTGGAGGGGATCAATATGCAGATAGATAAGTTAAAAGGAACAGAACTCGATGACCTGTTCGAAGGGATACTGAAACTCGAAAACCTGGACGACTGTTATCATTTCTTCGACGATCTGTGTACAACAAATGAACTGGTATCCTTGAAACAGCGGTTCCAGGTGGCCAAGAGGATCAAAGAAGGGCAGACATATCAGAAAGTCCAGGATGAGACCGGCGCATCCAGCGCTACAGTCTCGAGAGTGAAACGGTGTCTGGATTACGGCAGCGACGGATATCACCGGATAATAGACCGGATGGAATAAAAAAACGCAGGCAGCCGGTGAATCAGCCGCACTGCGTATGTCCCATGACTGCAGGTCATATTTCCATCACCTGAAGCGTATTCTTCATCTCCGCTTTAATATCATCCGTCTGCCATTCCCGCGGATAGCCGAGACATGCGCAAATATACGTAAGCCCATTCTGCCTGAATTGATGGCGGAAATGGACGTGCCCCATGATGCTGTATTTTATGGGGTATTTTTTATACAGCGCATCAAAGTCGGAAGTTCCGATGAATGCATTGAAATAATCAAAAAGACGATGGGGCATGGGAACCGCATATCTTTTATGTGTGACGACATGGGTCATCAGAATGATATTCCTGCCCTCTACTTTTTCCATGTCATCTTCCACTTTTTCTGCGAATATTCTGGACAGTTCCCTGTCTTGGAGTTGCCAGTCTATCTTCAGCTTATCCTGCCATGTCCCGCCGTAGAATTTACCTCTTTCGAGCTTCTCCATACTGAAACGTTCGTCTGCATAAGTATAGTCATACCAGCCGCTGTGTCCGACAATCGCCCAGTCGTCATTAATGATGTAGGGTGTTTCCAGAAGACTGCCCGGCATATTTTTGTAGAATTCATAAACTTCTCTCGTCGTTTTTTCGTCCTCTTCCCTGAGCCAGTAGTCATGGTTTCCCGGTACAAACAGGATTTCAACGTTTGTAAGATTGGTCATGTTCTTTAAAAAATCTGCCGTCATCTTATAGTGGCTCGAGACATCTCCAGCAATAAGAAGCAGGTCCAGTTTCTGTGACTTCACTTCTTTTGCGAGCACTTCTTCGTATGTGTTTTTGCCAATATTTCCCCGATCGATGTGCAGATCGGAAATAATGCCTATTTTCATAATGAATCTCTCCGTCTTCCTATTATTAACCTTAATATTATCATTCTGAGCTTCAAATGCCATTTCGGACAGTTCTGTTGACGATGTAAAGAGCTGTCGTTATACTGATAACCATTCCTATTGTCGAGGTATGAATTGGATGGCTTATATAAAAAATTATTTTCAGGAGGTGCAGCATGTCAGAAGATATTATCAGAGTGGCGGTAAAAGAAGATGCGGAGGAATTCCTGACTCTGATGCAGTCAGCATTTAAACCGCTCAAAGACCTGGGGATTGAATGGCCGTCTGTGAATGTCGGATTGAAAGAGGTCACTGACAACATAATGAATTCGACCGCCTATGTTCTGGAGCGTGACGGTGAACTCATTTCTACGATAACGATACGTTTCCCGTGGGATGGAGATATAAATGTTTCAGGATATCCTTTTCTCTGGTGGTTTGCGACCAAACCGGAATACAAGGGGCAGGGTAAAGGAGATAAACTGCTTACTTATGTTGAAGAGGCAATTTTAAGGGATACTGTAAAAGCGCCTGCTGTTGTGCTCGGAACTTCGCTGAAGTTCCATCCATGGCTGAGGGGCATCTATGAAAGAAGAGGATACGAACTCTATTTTGAACATGAGCAGGAATATGGAGACATAGATGGTTTGATGCATAAAGTACTCATTCCTGAGCGATTCGATAAGAGGGTCCTGGGCGTACCCATATTGGATGAGGAATAGAAAAATGCCCGGGATCATTACCATCCCGGGCATTTTTGATGAATTTTATCGGATTATTTATGCAAAGAAACCGACAATTGTCGCTGTAAGCAGACTTACAAGGGAAGCACCATAGACGAGTTTCAGGCCGAATTTTGCAACTTTGTCTCCGCTTTCGTTATGGAGGCCTTTAACAGAACCTGCAATGATGCCGATACTTGAGAAGTTGGCGAATGAAACAAGGAATACGGAGATCATTGCCTGTGTCTTCTCACTGAACTGATCTGCGACCGTTGTATAATCGAGCATCGCAACGAATTCATTTGTAATAAGCTTTGTTGCCATAAGAGCTCCGGCCTGCTGTGCTTCAGACCAGGGAATTCCGATGAGGAATGCAATCGGCATGAAGATATAGCCGAGAACATCCTGGAATGTAATGCTCATTCCAGGGATGAGCAGGAATGCCTGGTTCAAAATTGCAATCAGGGCGATGTAACCGATCAGCATTGCTGCAACAGTCATTGCCACTTTGGCGCCGTCCATGATGTAGTCGCCGAGGATCTGGAAGAAAGATTTGCCATCATCCGGGCTTTCTCCGATATCAGTGGCTTCTTCCTCCTCCTCAGTCAGTGTATAAGGGTTGATGACGTGAACGATGACATAGGCACCGAACAGGTTGAGCACAATCGCTGCCACCACATACTGCGGTTCCAGCATCGTCATATATGCTCCGACGATGGATAATGAAACAGAACCCATGGATTGTGCGGAAAGTGTGTACAATCTGTGGGTTGTAAGTTTCGGAAGCTGGTTTTTCAGGGAAATGAATACTTCGGATTGCCCAAGAATCATGGAAGCTGCACCGTTGTAGGATTCAAGATAACCCATGCCTGTGATTTTGGTCAGCAGGATTCCCATTCCGCGGATGACCAGCGGAAGAATCTTTGTAAACTGCAGAATCCCGATCAATGCTGAAATTACAATGATAGGTAAAAGGACATTAAAGAAGAATACATTTGCGGGACTGCCGTCCTCAAGGGTTGTCAGATCCCCCATTACGAATGCGACTCCTTCTGCTGCGAAGCCGAGCAGAACATTAAATCCATCAGCAAGAACGCCGATGACTGCCTGTCCTGCACCTGTGGAAAGCAGCAGGAAGGCGAATAACAGCTGAATGACGAGAAGAACGAGAATGTTTTTCCAGTTTTTGAAGGCAAGTCTACGGTTGCTGCTGGCGAGCCATGCTAAAAACAGTGTAAAAGCAATACCGATAATGCCCAGTAGAATACTCAATACGGTCACCTCATAGTTTTTTATTTACATATGTATCATGTCTATTATGTGCGTTTTTTGTCTGGTTGTAAAATGCTCCCTAGTTATTATAATGCGAACGTTTACAGAAATAAAGGGAGAATTTATAAAACTTTCCATTTGCCTTATTTTAAATGAGATTATATAATTATAGTCAAAGAAGGTCAAAAGAGGTGATGAAATGCGTAACATGTCGGACATCATCGAACAATATTTGAAACAGCTGATCCAGGATTCCGGCGGTGAAGTTGTTGAGATAAAAAGGGCACATATTGCAGAAAAATTTGATTGCGTTCCTTCTCAGCTGAACTATGTCATCAAGACACGCTTTACTAATGAGCATGGTTACACCGTAGAAAGCAAGCGCGGCGGCGGAGGGTATATAAGGATTACCAAGGTGGAAACGCATTCCAAGACGGAATATCTTGCTCATTTAAAGAAACTCATCGGTGATGGTGTATCAGAACAAAATGCAAACCGTCTTGTACAGTCGATGTTTGAAAATGAAGTCATTACTATAAAAGAAGCAAAAATCATAAATGCTGCAGTGGAGCGGGAAACACTGATGCTGGAGCTTCCGTTTCGTGATACATTAAGAGCGAGTATTCTCAGAAGAATCATAGACGTTATTCTATACAGCGAGGAGTGAGCGGATGAAATGCGAATCTTGCAACGTGCGTGAAGCGACGATTCATATTACTAAAGGCAGCGGGTTGGATAAATCGGAGAAGTTCTTGTGTGAGCAATGTGCAAATGCCTCATTTGAGAGTGACTTCAGTTATCCGGATGATTCATTTAACATCCATCAATTGCTGAAATCACTTTCCCAGCAGCAGTCGATGCATCAACAGCAGGGAAAGCAAAAAGAATGTGAGACGTGCGGTTCGACTATTGATACAATTGTGAAGAACGGAAAATTCGGTTGTCCGGACTGCTATACTACATTTGATAGACAGGTGCCTGAAATCATCGCGCGTGTCCAGGCGCACCAGACAGAGCATATCGGCAAAGTGCCGAAAAAGTCCCGTTCACAGATAAAGGTCAAGAAACAGATTGAAACGTTGAAAATGAAACTGTCGGAACTCATAGAATCCCAGGAGTTCGAAGAAGCGGCAGTGATCCGTGATGAAATAAGAGAATTGGAAAAGGCAGGTGGAATGGATGGCGCAGAATAATGTGAGTCCCTGGATTGAAAATGCCGCCGAGGCCCCTGTTGAAATGTCTGCAAGAATAAGGCTTGCGAGAAACATCAGACACATTCCTTTTCCACACATGGTGAGGGATGGTGATGCGCTGGACGAAGTGCTTGAAAAGTTGGGTGCGGCATTTGATGAGTATCAGAAAGTCTCCATGAATATGCTTAAGTTTGAAGACAAGGCGCTGCTTGTAGAAAAGCATCTGATCAGCCCGCTTTTTACGAGACAGGGACTTCACAGTTACATCAACGAAGAGGAATCAGTTTCCATCATGGTCAATGAAGAGGATCACATCCGCATCCAGACGATGGGCGCGGGAATCCCCATACAGGATCTGTACAGAGAAGCTGAAGCGATAGATGAATCTCTGGAAGATGTGGTGGATTATGCGTTTGATGAAAACTTTGGATATTTGACTGCATGCCCGACCAATGTGGGCACAGGAATGCGAGCATCCATCATGCTTCACCTGCCGGCTTTGACACTCGGGAGGAAAATTGAACGCCTTTCAGGCAATTTAAACCGTTTTGGATTCACGTTAAGAGGTATATATGGAGAAGGGTCCGTCCCTCTCGGCCAGATATATCAATTGTCGAATCAGCTCACACTGGGACAGACGGAAGAGGAAATCATCCAGAACCTGGATGAGCTGAAATCGCAGATCATCGAAGAGGAACTCGAGATGCGCTCGCGCTTACAAAGCGAACATCTTCTTGAAGTAAAAGATTCAGTACACCGTTCGTACGGGATATTGAAGCATGCATATAAAATGTCTTTAAAAGAAGCTGCCAAATGCCTGAGTGATGTCAAACTGGGCATTGACCTGGGAGTTTTGGAACAGAAGAATTTCAAATTCCAGAAATGGATCCAGCTGATCCAGCCGGCTTTTCTGAAAATGAGACTTAATGAACAGCATAAACACTATACATCTCTTGAACAGGCGGTTGATGAAGAACGTGCAACGCTTATGAGAGAGTTATCAGGAGGGAAATAATATGCTATTTGGCAGATTGACAGAACGTGCACAAAAAGTCCTTGCATACGCGCAGGAAGAAGCGATTAGCCTAAAACATTCGAACATTGGTACGGAGCACCTGCTCCTGGGTCTTGTTAAAGAAAACGAAGGTATAGCAGCAAAAGTCCTGGAATCATTCAATATTACAGAAGACAAGGTGAAAGAAGAGGTATTCAACCTTATAAATGAGGGATCCGAGTCCTCTTCTTCCATCCATTACACGCCAAGGGCAAAGAAAGTCATCGAACTTTCAATGGACGAAGCAAGAAAACTGCATCATAATTTTGTCGGCACTGAACATCTGCTTCTGGGACTGATCCGTGAAAGTGAAGGCGTCGCTGCGCGTGTATTATCAAACTTGGATCTGAATATTACCAAAGCACGTGCTGCAGTGATCAAGATGCTTGGAAATCCGGATTCACTGCAACAAAAAGACAATATGAAAAAAGACCATAATACACCAACGCTGGATTCGCTGGCGCGTGATCTGACACAGATTGCACGCGATGACATGCTGGATCCTGTAATAGGACGTTCCAGCGAAATCACACGTGTAATTGAAGTGCTGAGCAGAAGAACGAAAAACAACCCGGTATTGATCGGTGAACCAGGTGTCGGTAAAACGGCCATCGCCGAAGGGCTGGCACAGCAGATCGTTAAAAATGAAGTGCCTGAAACACTCAAAGATAAGCGTGTCATGTCGCTGGATATGGGTACCGTGGTTGCAGGTACCAAATACCGCGGTGAATTTGAAGAGCGCATGAAAAAAGTTATGGAAGAAATCCACAAAGCAGGCAACGTAGTGCTGTTCATCGACGAGCTGCACACACTTATCGGTGCCGGCGGCGCTGAAGGTGCAATCGATGCGTCCAACATCCTTAAACCGGCGCTCGCCCGCGGTGAAATGCAGTGTATCGGCGCGACGACACTGGAAGAGTACCGCAAGCATATCGAGAAGGATGCAGCACTGGAACGCCGTTTCCAGCCGGTGCAGGTCGACGAGCCTAATGTGGAAGACGCAATGCTTATCCTTAAAGGACTTCGTGACCGTTATGAAGCACACCACAGAATAACAATCACCGACGAAGCGGTGGAGGCTGCTGTAACAATGAGTGACCGTTATGTACAGGACAGGTTCCTGCCGGACAAAGCAATCGATCTCATAGACGAGGCGTCCTCCAAAGTAAGGCTGAGAAGCTATACTTCCCCGCCCGATTTGAAAGATCTTGAAAACAAACTTGAGGAAATTAAAAAAGAGAAGAACGCCGCGGTTCAGAGCCAGGAGTTTGAAGCAGCGGCGAATTTCCGTGATCAGCAGACAAAGCTTGAAAAAGAGCTCGAAGACCGTGAAAACAATTGGAAGAAAGAGCAGGGCCAATCTTCACAATCTGTGACCAGAAGTGACATTGAACTTGTCATCAGCAGCATAACGGGCATACCATTGTCCAAGATTGCTGAAGAGGAGTCGGAAAAACTGCTGAATCTTGAATCTCTCCTTCACAACAGGGTGATTGGTCAAAAGGATGCGATTGGATCCATCTCCAAAGCGGTCAGGCGTGCACGCGCAGGTCTTAAAAATCCTAAACGCCCAATAGGAAGCTTCATCTTCCTGGGGCCTACAGGCGTTGGTAAAACCGAGCTTGCCAGAGCGCTGAGTGAAGCGATGTTCGGTGAAGAAGACGCAATGATCCGCGTTGATATGAGTGAGTATATGGAAAAACATTCCGTGTCGAGACTTGTCGGTTCCCCTCCGGGTTATGTAGGTTATGATGACGGCGGACAGCTTACTGAAAAAGTGAGAAGAAAACCTTATTCACTCATCCTGTTCGACGAGATTGAAAAAGCACATCCTGATGTATTCAACATGCTGCTGCAGGTGCTTGATGACGGACGTCTGACAGATTCCAACGGACGTACTGTGGACTTCCGCAATACGATCATCGTCATGACATCCAACATAGGTGCTCAGGAACTAAAAGATCAGAAATTCGCAGGGTTCGGTACGACAGAAAATGTGAGGGATTATGATACCGTCAGAAATACAATGATGAAAGAACTGAAAAACACATTCCGCCCGGAATTCATCAACCGTGTTGACGACATCATTGTTTTCCACAGCCTTGAAAAAGAGCATCTGAAAGAGATCGTATCACTCATGATCGATCAGCTTAAAACGAGACTTGGTGAGCAGGAAATCCATCTTGAAGTGACGGAAGCGGCAAAAGAAAAAATTGCTGACGACGGTTATGATCCAGAGTACGGCGCAAGGCCGCTCGCACGTTCCATCCAGCGTCATATCGAAGACAGATTGAGTGAGTCACTCCTGTCCGGGGAACAGCTGGAAGAAAGAGTTGTAACGATCGACTACAAAGATGATGAATTTGCTATTCGGACTGAAGAGAAAGAAGCAATTGAAAAATAAATAAAAAGCGGGTTCCGATTTTTCGGAATCCGCTTTTTATTCGGGTTTGAACAATTGATGAAAATCAGTTTGGTTTCTTTGAGAACGGTTCTAATCCGTATCCTTTCCAAGCCTGACGAATCGGACGTGCTCGAGAAGAGTGGTCTGGATATTGCCATCCCTGTCTTTTTCGAGCAGTCTGAGCTCCTGGCTGAAGGTGCCGCCGACAGGAATGATCATTTTTCCTTCCGGAGCAAGCTGAGAGATGAGGGTTTCTGGTAATTTCTCTGCAGCCGCTGTGACCATGATCCTGTCATAAGGAGCATTTTCTTCCCAGCCCTGGCTGCCGTCCCCCAGATGAAAATGGATGTTGGTATATCCTTCCTTATCAAGTCTTTCCCTGGCTTTATTGTGAAGGGTTTCGATCCTTTCGACTGTATAGACGTTTTTTGAGAATTTTGCCAGAAGAGCGGTCTGAAAGCCGGATCCTGTACCGATTTCCAGCACTTTGCTGTCATTTTCAAGATCCAGATGCAGTGTCATATTCAACACGAGTGAAGGTTGGGAGATGGTCTGACCATGTCCGATCGGAAACGGTCTGTCCATGTTTGCTGCATCTTTATAGTCGTCCATGTATCTTCCCCGGTCCAAGCTGCGGAAAAATGCAGTGATTTCCTCTTTTGAATATTTCATGAAAACTCACCTGCCTTTTTATGCAAGTACCCGGAATGATATAAAATAATACACCGTTTGAGAGTAGTATGGGGTATCTGGTGACCGTCCTGCGTTCACTTATATCGGACAATGCTGCTGAATCCCCCGTTTTCATGAAATATTCCAGCCATATGAATAGTGCATGCTTTAAAATCATGCTGAATAGTAATACAATAGTAATAATAAACAAAAATAAAATTGGAGGAATTGTGCCTGATGGCTAAAGCAAAAAACGTATTCGAATGTATGGCCTGCGGTTATGAATCACCGAAATGGGCAGGGAAATGTCCCAACTGCGGCGCCTGGAACCAGATGGAAGAAAAACTGGTCCATAAAGAGACCACTGGCAGGGGAACATTCGGTAAACCTGAACAGCAGGAGCGGCAGCGCAGCCGGAAGCTCGACCGTGTCAAACAGAGTCATACGCCAAGGACACTTACCCAGAGCGGCGAGTTCGACCGTGTGCTTGGCGGCGGTATTGTGGACGGTTCACTGATACTCATCGGCGGAGACCCCGGCATTGGTAAATCTACAATTTTACTGCAGACTGCTTTGAAATTATCTGAAGAACATGAAGTGCTTTATGTTTCTGGTGAGGAATCACTCGAGCAGATAAAATTACGGGCTGACCGTCTGCTTGAAGCAAGTGATAATCTTAATGTATACAGTGAAACGAACCTCTTCCATATCCACGATGAAATCAAAAATACCAAACCCGATTTTCTCATCATTGACTCCATACAGACAATATTCCATCCGGATGTCACAAGTGCCCCGGGCAGTGTCTCCCAAGTCCGTGAATGTACACAAAGCCTTATGAATATCGCAAAGAGCGGCAATATTGCAACGTTCATCGTCGGCCATGTGACGAAGGAAGGTCAGATAGCCGGTCCGAGGATGCTGGAGCATATGGTGGACACAGTGCTCTATTTCGAAGGGGACCAGCATCATACCTATCGTATTCTAAGGGCAGTCAAAAACCGTTTCGGTTCAACGAACGAAATGGGCATGTTCGAAATGAAGAACGTCGGCCTTGCGGAAGTATTGAATCCGTCGGAAATCTTTTTGGAGGAGCGTTCCAAAAACGTACCGGGTTCAGCGATTGTTGCAACAATGGAAGGAACACGGGCGATGCTTGTGGAAGTGCAGGCCCTCGTCACACCCACGCATTTCCATAACCCGAGGCGGATGGCGACGGGGATAGATCACAACCGGCTGTCGCTTCTCATGGCGGTGCTGGAGAAAAGCGAAGGGCTGCTCATGCAGCAGCACGATGCCTATATCAAAGTTGCCGGCGGTGGGAAGCTGGAAGAGCCGGCGGTGGACTTGAGCATCATTGTCAGCATCGCATCGAGCTTCAAAGGTGCAGCCGTACGCGGCGACGACTGTTTCATCGGTGAAGTCGGACTGACCGGTGAGGTAAGAAGAGTAACGAAAATTGACCAGAGATTGATCGAAGCGGCGAAACTCGGATTTAAACGCGCAATCATTCCGTCTTCGAATATGAAGGGGCTGGATGTCCCTGATGGGATTGAAGTCATCGGTGCGCGCACGTTGAAGGATGCCTTGAAAGCGGCAGTGAAATAAAATCATAAGGAGGTGAAGTCAGTATGCTGAAATATCTGTTATATGTACTTTATTTTCTTATAGGGATTTCACTCGGAGTCTGGCTGTTCCCGGAACTGGTTCAGGTACTCCCGTTGGCTGTGCCCGCGATAATAGGCAATGTTCTTGTGTATGGCATCGTCGGAGGCCTGCTTTTCCTGCTGCTGTTCCTTTGGACAGTGCCGAAATTTGAATCGCTCATAAGAAAAGGCGAAGGGCTGATCATGAACCGCAACCTTTCGGAAATCGTATTTGCCACTTTGGGAATGGTCATAGGACTTTTAATTGCCGTCTTAATTTCATTGTTGATAAACACTATGGACATCCCGATTTTTGGTGATATCATTCCGTTCGTCCTTGCTGTCGTCCTGGGCTATCTCGGTTTTCAGATCGGTCTTAAGAAAATCAGTGAAGTGCTCGATCTTTTCCCGAGAGGCAATGCCGGAAAAGAGACCGGCGAAGCGTTCCGGGGCCAGAAGAAATTTCTTGATACGAGCGCGATTATAGATGGTAGAATAGTGGATGTGATGAAAACAGGATTTGTTGAAGGCGAGCTTGTCATCCCGCAGTTCGTGCTGGATGAACTTCAGCTCATTGCAGATGCAACAGATCCGATAAAGCGTGATAAGGGTCAGCGTGGACTCGATATGCTCAATGCTTTGCAGGATTTGAGCAAAAACGTTAATATCATGCCCGTTACCTATGAAAAACTGGATGTGGACCATCAGTTGATAGAACTGGCAAAAGCGGAAAAAGGCGCCATCATCACGACAGACTACAATCTCAACAAGATCTGCCAGCTTCATCAGATCAAAGTACTCAACGTCAATGAACTTTCAGACGCGATTAAAATGGTCGTCATACAGGGTGACTCGTTCAATCTGCTTGTATCAAAAGCGGGTAAAGAGGAAAATCAGGGCGTTGGTTATCTGAAAGATGGTACAATGGTTGTTGTAGAAGAAGGGAAATCATTGATTAACCAGACGGTCACCATTGAAGTGACAAGCGTGCTTCAAACAAATTCAGGTCGAATTATTTTTGCTAAGAAAGCGAGAAAGAAATGAAATATACAGCAATAATTCCAGCTGCGGGAATGGGCAGTCGTATGGGAATTAATTTTAATAAAATATTCATCAAAATCGGAGAGACACCGATTATTCGTATGACTGTCGAGAAGTTTCAAAATGACCCCAACTGTGAAGCGGTTCATCTCGCTGGAAGAGAAGGTGAAATTGACAGCCTTCATGAAATGCTGGCCGGTCTTTCCAAAGTGAAAGGGATTCATATCGGCGGAGCAGAACGGCAGGACAGTATTTTTAATGCCCTGAAGGCGCTCTCCCCGACAGATTATGTATTTATCCATGATGGGGCACGGCCATTTGTCAGACAGGAAACGCTGAGTGCCCTGTCTGAGGCAGTCGTGAAAAATGATTCTGTAATCTGTGGTGTGAAACCGAAAGATACGCTCAAGATGATTTCAGACAATCAGGTGCAGGAGACGGTTGATAGGGAGAATGTAATAATCGTTCATACACCCCAGGCTTTCCGCTACGATCTGATCATGGACGCACATGAAAATGCTGCTGAACAGAATCTCGCAGTCACAGATGACTCGATGATGATGGAAGCGCTGGGTTACCGGGTGCATGTCGTTCCGTCAAGCTATGATAATATTAAGATAACTACAGAAGAAGATCTAAAAGTTGCTGAATCCATTCTGAAGAAAGAGAGTGAATTAGATGTTTAGAATTGGCCACGGTTTTGATGTCCACGCTTTCGCAGAGGGGAGGCCTCTTATCATCGGAGGGATTGAAATCCCGCATGAGCTTGGATTGAAAGGCCACTCGGATGCCGACGTTCTGCTGCATACAATGGCGGATGCCATCCTCGGTGCACTGGCGCTTGGGGACATCGGCAAGTTTTTCCCTGACACGGATGAGGCGTACAAGGATATGGATTCTAAAGTGCTGCTGTCTGAAGTTGTGGATATGATGGAACGAAAAGGATACAGGCTCGGTAACATTGATGCTGTGATCATGGCTGAAAAACCGAAGTTCAGACCTTATATAGATGAGATGCGGCAAGTCTCCGCTTCTCTTTTGAAGACGGATTTAAGCAATGTTAATATTAAGGCGACTACTACAGAAAAGCTTGGTTTTACCGGCAGAGGCGAAGGTATCGCATCTGAAGCGGTCGTCCTACTTGAAAAATGGAGGAATCATAATGGATAAAGTCAGAGTAAGATATGCGCCAAGTCCAACGGGATATCTGCACATCGGCAACGCGAGATCTGCACTGTTCAACTACTTATTTGCACGTCACCACGGCGGGGATTTCATCATCCGCATCGAGGACACTGACAAAGCGAGAAATGTGGAAACGGGAGAGGAATCCCAACTTCACTATTTGAAATGGCTTGGACTTGAATGGGACGAGGGTGTCGATCAGGATGGCGGTTACGGACCGTATCGCCAATCCGAACGCGGACATATTTATGATCCGCTCGTGCAGCAGCTACTGGATGAAGATAAAGCGTACCGCTGCTATATGACTTCTGAGGAACTGGAAGCTGAACGTGAAGCGCAGATCGCCCGTGGTGAGATGCCGCGTTACGGCGGACAACATGCCAATCTGAGTGCGGAAGAGGAGCAGGCGCTGATTGACGAAGGCAGGGAGCCGAGCATCAGGCTCCGTGTGCCGAAAGACAAGACCTACACATTCAATGATATTGTCAAAGGCGAGGTTTCGTTTGAATCCAATGGCATCGGTGACTGGGTCATCGTGAAAAAAGATGGTGTGCCGACTTACAACTTCGCGGTGGTTGTGGATGACCATTACATGGAAATCTCACATGTTCTTCGCGGGGATGATCATATTTCCAATACTCCCAAACAACAGATGGTCTATGAAGCTTTCGGCTGGGAAGAACCTAAGTTCGGCCATATGACGCTGATTGTCAACGAAGATAAGAAAAAGCTGTCGAAACGTGATGGTTCAATCATCCAGTTTATCGAGCAGTACAAAGATCTGGGTTATCTGCCTGAAGCGCTTTTCAACTTCATTGCGCTGCTCGGCTGGACGCCGGAAGGGGAAGAGGAAATCTTCTCCAAGGAAGAATTCATCGAGTTGTTTGATGAAAAACGTCTGTCCAAATCTCCTGCATTCTTCGATAAGCAGAAACTGACGTGGATCAACAACCAGTACATGAAAGAAAAGGATACCGAAACCGTATTTGAAATGGCGTTGCCACATCTGATAAAAGAAGGACTTATCGAGGAGAATGCATCTGAAGCTGAAATGGACTGGGCGCGTAAGCTTGTGGCGCTCTACCAGGAACAGATGAGTTTTGCCGGCGAAATCACAACACTTTCCGAGCAGTTCTTCAAAGAGGATATCGAGTTTGACGAAGCGGCAAATGCAGTGATCTCAGACGAGCACATACCGGAATTGATGACGGCACTCCATGCACGCTTCAGTGAACTGGAGGACTTCTCACCTGAACAGATCAAAGCTGCAATCAAAGATGTCCAGAAATCCACCGGGTATAAAGGCAAGAAGCTCTTCATGCCGATCCGTGTGGCTGTGACCGGCCAGACAAGAGGACCGGAACTTCCGGATACAATTTCCCTGATCGGCAAAGAGAAGACGCTCGAACGCATCGCAAAACTCAAGTGATCAGACAAACATCTTGCGGGCGGGATGCATATGGCTTATGATAAAGACGATATAGGGACCAGGAGTATGGTCATTGGCGGAAAACAGAGATTGTCCGGGTGCTGAAAGGATAACCGCTCACTGATCAGAATTGCACTCTATATATAATTTTATAATCTAAAGTGCAGATGGCTTTTCAGTTTGCAAACAGAGTGGAACCGTGCAGCTCGCGCCTCTGTCCTATCATTGGGACAGGGGCTTTTTATTTATATCAACAGACTTGGAGGGATGAGCAGTGTTTGGCAGAATAAAAGAAGATATCGACATGGTACTTGAAATGGATCCGGCGGCAAAGAATCGCTTTGAAGTATTCTTTACGTATTCCGGGCTTCATGCAGTGTGGTCGCATTTACTGGCGCACCGGCTCTATAAGAGGAATTTTACGACAAGTGCCCGGGTCATCTCGCAGGTGAGCCGCTTTATTACCGGGATTGAAATTCATCCTGGTGCTGAAATCGGCAAAAAGCTGTTCATAGACCATGGTATGGGGACAGTGATTGGCGAAACATGCCGGATTGGCAACAATGTGACGATCTACCAGGGAGTAACGCTCGGCGGTACGGGTAAAGAAGAAAAGAAAAGGCACCCGGATGTGGATGACAATGTGCTTGTCGCTGCAGGTGCCAAAGTGCTTGGTAACATCCGCATACATGAGAATTCAAAAGTAGGCGCCAACTCGGTGGTACTTCATGATGTGCCCCGCGATTCCACAGTTGTCGGTATTCCGGGACACGTGGTCAAACAGGCGGGAGAAAAAGTGAATAATGCACGGGATCTGAACCAGACTGATCTTCCTGATCCGATTCTGGACATGATCCTGGGAATAGAAGATGAAATCAAGGACTTTAGAAGTGAAGTCAGAAACGAGGTAGAAAATGGTTCGCATATTTAACTCTTTAACGAGACAAAAGGAAGACTTCGAGCCGCTCGAAGACGGCAAAGTGAAAATGTATGTATGTGGCCCTACGGTCTACAATTATATCCATATCGGCAATGCAAGACCCGCCATCGCGTTTGATACGGTGAGGCGTTATTTGGAGTATAAAGGATACACAGTGAACTACGTATCCAATTTCACGGATGTCGACGACAAACTGATCAAGGCTTCCATTGAGCTCAAGGAAGAGGTTCCGGTCATTGCAGACAGGTTCATAGATGCCTTTTTCGAAGATACCGGCGCACTCAATGTGAAACGGGCGACTGAGCATCCCAGGGTGATGGATCATATGGACGACATCATCAAATTCATCAAAGTGCTCGTTGACAAAGGCCATGCTTACGAGTCTGATGGGGACGTTTATTTTAAAACGCGCTCTTTTGATGAATATGGCAAACTCTCCCACCAGTCTGTAGATGATCTGAAGGTGGGCGCACGGATTGAATCCGGAGAGAAGAAAGAAGACCCGCTCGATTTCGTTTTATGGAAACAGGCCAAAGAAGGCGAAATTAAATGGGATTCTCCGTGGGGAGCGGGACGGCCGGGCTGGCACATCGAATGCAGCGTGATGGCGCGCCGCCACCTTGGAGATACAATCGACATCCATGCGGGCGGCCAGGATCTGACTTTCCCGCACCATGAGAATGAAATTGCACAAAGTGAATGCATGACGGATGCGACATTCGCGAACTACTGGATGCATAACGGCTATATCAACATCGATAATGAAAAGATGTCCAAATCCCTCGGGAACTTCATCCTTGTGCATGACATCATCAAAGAAATCGACCCGAACGTGCTCAGGTTTTTCATGATCAGCGTGCACTACCGCAACCCGATCAACTACAACCGTGAACTCGTGGAAGCGGCAGCGGCAGGGTTGGAACGCATCCAGTCGAGCTACCACCAGGCAAAAGAGCGTCTGGAAACGTCGGTAGGCAGCGGAGACGATGGTCTGTATCGAAGCATCATAGATGAGAAGATTGCAGCGTTCGAACGTCATATGGATGATGATTTCAACACAGCGAATGCGATTACCGTATGGCATGAACTGGCTACTGAGCTCAACAAATATATGCGTGGGGCAACTACAGACAAAGAAGTGCTTGAGGCTTTTGTAGATGCATTCGACATGTTCAGCGAGGTACTCGGAGTGAGGCTTGTCCGGGAGGAAATTCTGCTGGATGAAGAAATCGAGGCTTTGATTGAAGAACGTAACACTGCAAGGGCGAACCGGGACTTCGCACGCGCGGATGAAATCCGTGATTCATTGAAAGAGCAGGGCATTGTACTTGAAGATACTAAGGAAGGCGTGCGCTTCAGGCGTGGCTAGGTTTACTATGGACGATGTCCCGTCTTTGTCACTTGCATTTCTGGGAGATGCAGTATACGCCGTCTATATCCGCACATTCCTGATAAAAGAAAAACCATATTTAAAGCCGGAGCAGCTGCACAGGGAAGCGAATAAGCTTGTCAGTGCGCGCGCGCAATCGGAAGCATTGCTTTATTTGAAAAATGAAGGGATTTTATCGCCTGACGAATGGGATATCGCCAAGAAGGCGCGTAACAAATCCAGTGCGACACGGGCTAAAAATGCAACCATCAAAGAATACCGGAACGCTTCGGGGATAGAGGCGCTGATCGGCTGGCTGGAACTGCATGATGCGCAGGATCGTATAGACGTTCTGATGGAAAAAATTATAGAAAGAGGGAGGGATGACGATGAGTGATTCCGTGATTGCAGGACGCCACGCAGTAAAAGAGGCGCTCCAGAGCGGCGCTGACATCAATAAAGTGATGATACAGGATTCGATCAATAAAGGGCAGGTCAGGGAAATACTGGATATAGCCAAAAAGCGTAAGATTGTCGTCCAGGCAGTGCCGAAGAATAAAATTGATGGCTTGACGGATGAACGCCACCAGGGTGTAATCGCCCTTGCGAGTCCGCATGAATATATGCCGCTCGAAAGGCTGCTTGAAAACATCGAAGGCAGACGGGCGAATGTAGTCATTCTGGATGGGTTGGAGGATCCGCATAACCTGGGATCGATTTTAAGAACATGTGATGCCACAGGGTTCGACGGTGTAATCATCCCGAACCGCAGGTCGGTCCAGCTGACGGATACAGTTGCGAAGACTTCAACAGGGGCGATTGAGCATGTGCCTGTAGTCAGAGTGACGAATATCAATCAGACGATTGATACGTTGAAAGAAAAAGGGTTCTGGATCGCCGGCAGTGACGGTAAAGGGAAAATGGACTACCGCGAACTGGCAGCTGATGTCAATACTGCTCTGGTCATCGGCAGTGAAGGGAAGGGAATCAGCAGGAAGACATTGGAAAAATGCGATTTCATCGTCCGGATTCCGATGGTGGGCCATATCACGAGTCTGAATGCCTCGGTGTCTGCGGCACTTCTGATGTATGAAGTATACCGCAGGCAGAATCCCGCCGGAAGTGAATAGCCATGAAACGGAAGAAACGGCGTCTGCTCGTAGTGGATGGCTATAACCTGATTGGGGCGAATAAGGAGCTTCATCGTGAGTCTCTATATTCCATGGTTGTCCCCCGGGAAAAAGTGCTTGCTGCATTATCTGAATATCAGGCTGTTGCCACATATGAAATCATCTGTGTGTTTGATGCCTATGAAGTGAAGTCACAGGAGAGTGTGGCTGATTTCCACGGCGTGACGGTGGTATACACAAAAGAAAAAGAGACGGCGGATGAGTATATTGAAAGATTCGTCCATGATAATTACCATCCGCACCTGTGTGAAATCAGTGTGGTGACGAGTGACCTGACAGAGCAGAATGCGATATTCGCCCTCGGTGCCTATCGGATCTCTTCAAGGGAAATGTGGATTTCATTGTCGGAGGCTGAAAAAAATATCAGCAGAAAAGTGGACGCAATTAATGAAAAAATGCCAAAGCAGAAAATTGATATCGGCAAAGATGTTCAAGCAAAACTTGAAAAATGGCGGCGCGGCCGTTTTTGACATATTGAATTAAAAGGCAATCCCTCTTATCATTTGTTTAACACAGTATAGGAGGGGTTGTTTTGTACCGGATTACAAGCTTTTATTTTATTATAAAAGAAAGCATGGATGATGAACTGGACCACCTGGCTATTCAAGTCTACGATGGGAATATGGAGGCATTCAACGCGATAGACAGATATTTGCGCCCGCAGATCATCCGGATGAGCCATAAGTACGCCAATGCCTATAATGACAGGGAAGATGTTGAACAGGATATGATGGAGTCCGCGCTTCGGCTGTGCTACCGGTACGAGTATGAGCTGGGAAGATACCGGCATTATGTAATGCGTTCCATCCGTTTTGAGATGTTTGAACGTCTAAAAGAATACAGTGCCACGAGGACCAGGGAATACGTCCGCAGGGCTCAGACCATTAATTTTGAGGTGGGGGACTCCCGCGACACGACTGTGACAGATCCGATGGAGCTTTTGGTCAGGGAAGAGCAGCTTGAATATCTTCTCGGTGATAAAAGCGTATGTTCACCGTTCGAGCAGAGGATACTCAGGCTTTTCAGAAACGGCTGGACGATGGATGGCATTTCACGGCATCTGAAAGTTGACCGGAGGACTGTATCGAATAGTCTGTACCGGGTCAGGCGTAAAAAAGAACGCCTTGACCTTGACGTGGAGCCTGAAGGGTCATTTGACAACATGGCCTGAAATCGTTATAGTAAGTTAGAATTGAAATGAGGATTTTATGATGAAAGTGGCATTACTGTGCACTGAATGCGGGTCGCGTAACTATACGACACAAACTGAGCATAATGAACGGCTCGTGATTAAGAAACACTGCAAAACATGCAACCGGCATACGACTCATAAGAGTTCCATCTGATTACAGGAGGAAACAATCAATGTCTAATAATAAAAATTTCCTACAGAATGTCGTTAGCGAAATGAAAAAAGTAAGCTGGCCGACAGGTCAGGAGACGGTGCGTTACACTACGGTCGTCATGCTCACAGTGATATTCTTTCTGGCGTTTTTCTACGCGCTGGACCTGGGTATCTCCGCTATCATAGACTTAATGTAATAAAAGGAGAGATACTGCTATGTCAGGAGAAAAGAATTGGTATGCTGTCCATACTTATTCCGGATATGAAAACAAAGTAAGAAAAAATCTCGAGGCGCGCGTCGAGTCCATGAATATGCAGGACCAGATTTTCAGGGTGGTCATTCCCGAAGAGGAAGAGACAACTTTGAAGGACGGTAAACGTAAAACTGCAATGAAGAAAACATTCCCGGGTTACGTTCTTGTCGAACTCGTAATGACGGATGAATCCTGGTATGTTGTAAGGAATACTCCGGGTGTTACAGGATTTGTGGGATCCCAGGGAGCGGGAAGCAAACCGAATCCGCTGCTGCCTGAGGAAGCGAAATTCATCCTTAAATCCATGGGTATGGTTGAACGGACGGTCGACTTCGAAGTCGAAGTCGGTGAATCGGTAAGCATTATTGACGGACCGTTCAAAAACCAGGCGGGCCAAATCAGCTCGATTGATGAAGAACGTTATAAACTCACTGTGCTTGTAGAAATGTTCGGGCGTGAAACACCGGTTGAAGTCGAATTCGATCAGATTGAAAAATTGTAATAACTCACTTGTAATTCATGTCAAGAGATGGTATATTATTATGGTCGAATTTTTATTCGGCCATCTTTTTATGGATGCGAGTGGGAGGATGAAAACTATAACATCCTATGACCACATCACGATAACGAGGAGGTGCACATCGTGGCTAAAAAAGTAATCAACGTTGTGAAATTGCAGATTCCTGCAGGTAAGGCTAACCCAGCACCACCGGTAGGTCCGGCGCTAGGTCAAGCAGGTGTAAACATCATGGGATTCTGTAAAGAATTCAATGCGCGTACACAAGAACAGGCTGGTCTCATCATTCCGGTTGAAATTTCCGTATTTGAGGACCGTTCTTTCACTTTCATTACAAAAACTCCACCGGCTGCTGTTCTGCTTAAGAAAGTGGCAAGTGTTGAAAAAGGTTCCGGCGAACCTAACAAGAACAAGGTGGCAACTGTAACTGAAGCGCAAGTACGTGAAATTGCAGAAACAAAAATGGAAGACCTTAACGCTGCAAGCGTGGAAGCGGCTATGCGCATGGTCGAAGGTACAGCAAGAAGCATGGGCTTCTCTGTAGAAAAGTAATTAAATCAAACTTTAATGAATAACGTATTAATACAAACGTGGGAGGATTACCCGCTATAACCACAAGGAGGAATAGTAATGGCTAAGAGAAGTAAAAAGTATCAGGCAGCTCTTGAAAAGTTTGACCAGTCTTCTGCATACTCAGTAGAAGAAGCAGTTAAACTTGCTCAGGAAACAAGCACTGTTAACTTCGACGCTTCTGTAGAAGTAGCATTCCGTCTCGGTATTGATACACGTAAAAATGACCAGCAGATCCGCGGAGCAATCGTACTGCCGCATGGTACTGGTAAGTCACAGCGTGTATTGGTATTCGCTAAAGGCGACAAAGCTAAAGAAGCAGAAGCTGCAGGAGCAGATTATGTAGGAGAAAAAGAATACATCGATAAAATCAACGGTGGATGGTTCGACTTCGATGTCATCGTGGCAACACCTGACATGATGGGTGAAGTTGGTAAACTGGGACGCGTACTTGGACCGAAAGGTCTTATGCCGAACCCGAAAACCGGTACCGTGACTATGGATGTAACTAAAGCTGTAGAAGAAATCAAAGCTGGTAAAGTTGAATACCGTGCTGAGAAATCCGGTATCGTCCATGCAGCTATCGGTAAAGTCTCCTTCGATGGAGAAAAACTTGCTGATAACTTCCAGACAATCTACGATGCACTTCAAAAAGCGAAGCCGGCATCTGCAAAAGGTGCTTACTTCAAATCTGTTGCAGTGTCTTCAACTATGGGTCCTGGAATCAAAGTTGACCTGAATGCTATCGAAGAAACTAAGTAATTGTATATTGACAACTGCAGCTCGGTTGTGTATAGTTGCAGTTGTATTTTAAATAATTACCTAAGACAGTAGGAGTACACAGTACTTAAAATATCATCCTGCCGAGGCAACGAAAACGACTTGAATCTTAATTTAAATGTTCAAGCACTTTTTGCCGTGGGTAAAAGGTGCTTTTTTTAATGCACCGGATACACAAAAATTATGGAGGTGTAACTATGTCAAACGTAATTGAAGCTAAATCACAACATGTCGATGCTATTTCCGAGCAGCTGAAAAACTCTGTGTCAACAATACTTGTTGATTACCGTGGGCTTTCAGTATCTGAAATGACTGAACTGCGTAAACAGCTTCGTGATGCTGGTGTGGAATTCAAAGTTTACAAAAACACGATGACTCGCCGTGCAGCTGAAAAAGCTGAACTTACAGAAATCAATGAGTTCCTGACTGGCCCGAATGCAATTGCATTTTCAAATGAAGACGTGATTGCGCCAGCGAAGATCATCAACGAATTTTCTAAAGGGCATGAAGCGCTTGAAATCAAAGCAGGCATCATCGAAGGTGCATTTACACCGGCTGAAGATGTTAAAGCAATTGCAACACTGCCGAACAAAGACGGTCTTGTTTCTATGCTGCTATCTGTACTTCAGGCACCGGTACGCAACTTCGCTTATGCAGTTAAAGCTGTCGGCGAACAGAAAGAGAACGAAGAAGCTTAATATCCTAACTAAAAAATTATTAACGGAGGAATTATAATGACTAACGAAAAAATCATTGAAGCGATTAAAGAAATGTCCGTTCTAGAACTTAACGACCTAGTTAAAGCGATTGAAGAAGAATTTGGCGTAACTGCAGCAGCTCCAGTAGCAGCGGCAGGAGCAGGTGCTGGAGAAGCAGCAGCTGAAGAGCAGACTGAATTCGATGTAGAACTTACTGATGCTGGATCTTCCAAGATCAAAGTCATCAAAGCTGTACGTGAAGCAACTGGTCTTGGCTTGAAAGACGCTAAAGAACTTGTTGACGGCGCTCCTAAAGTTGTTAAAGAAGCTGCTTCCAAAGAAGAGGCTGAAGAACTTAAAGCTAAACTTGAAGAAGTTGGCGCAAGCGTAGAACTTAAATAATTTTTGTGTAAACCAGAAGGCTCATGTTAAACATCATGTTTAAATGGGCCTTTTTTTAATTATTAAAACATTGATGACTTTTTAGGAGTGATTGAATGGCGCATTATTTTACAAATGATGATACTGAGCATGATTTCAAGGAGATAGAATTCCAACGCGCGGGAAAGACATATCATTTCATCACCGACCGGGGCGTGTTCTCACGCGAGCGCATCGACTTTGGTTCGAAGGTGTTGATTGACGCTGTAATCGCCGATTTTCATGGGGCGGGGAATTCTTTGTTCATTGACATGGGAGCGGGATATGGACCCATCGGAATTGTCGTCGGAGATGCACTCGGCATGCAGCCGATCATGGTAGAAGTGAATGAGGATGCAATTGAAATCTGCCGGCAAAATGCGGAGAAGAATGATGTTGATGCCAATGTCTTAAACCGGTCTGAATATGATGCTGACAAGAGCACTTCAAATGCTGATCTGTATATTACAAACCCTCCATTCCGTGCTGGGAAACCGGTGATTCTATCCATCATCGAAGATGCGGCCGACAGATTGTCTGCCGGCGGAGTTTTCTACATGGTAGTCCAGAAAAAACAGGGGATGCCGTCGTATAAGAAAGCTATTGAAGCATCTTTTGGGAATGCGGAATCAATCACGAACGAAAAAGGCTATCATGTTCTAAAAGGTGTCAAGAATTATTAATTATAAAATTTGACTTGACAAATGTACTGTGATATAGTTATAGAATGTAAAAATATAATGTCAATAAGTATGCACTTTTGTTTACTGTTGATAGGAGCGTATTAAATATAGTTAATGAATATAAATAGGAAATGGGGTTGTGAAGCGATTCCGTTTTCTTTTTGTCTTATTGACTGTTTAACTGCTTCGGTGAATGTTTTACGTAATTTTTAATAGGGGTGAATCTGTCGATGAGTCAACTGATTCAATATGGAAGACACGCTAAACGCAGAAGCTATGCACGTATCGAAGAGAAATTGGATCTGCCTAACCTGATCGAAATCCAGACAAAGTCTTATGAGTGGTTCCTGAAGACCGGTCTAATTGAGATGTTTAAAGACATCTCGCCTGTAGAAGACTTTACTGGCAATATGTCACTTGAGTTTGTGGACTACAAACTGGGTGAACCGAAATATGATGAGGATGAAGCAAAGAACCATGATGCAACATATTCTGCACCGCTGCGTGTTAAAGTACGTCTCGTCATCAAGGAAACTGGAGAGGTCAAAGAACAGGAAGTGTTCATGGGCGACTTCCCACTGATGACAGATACAGGTACTTTCATTATCAATGGTGCTGAACGTGTTATCGTATCTCAGCTTGTTCGCAGCCCATCTGTCTATTATTCAGAGAAGCTCGACAAAAACGGAAAGACAAGCTTTGGGGCTACGGTAATTCCAAACCGTGGTGCATGGCTCGAATACGAAATCGACGCTAAAGATATCGTATATGTAAGGATTGACCGTACTCGCAAACTGCCTATGACAGTATTGCTCAGAGCTCTCGGCTTTTCTACTGACCAGGAGATCGTAGAACTCCTTGGTGACAATGAACATATCAGAAACACACTGGAAAAAGATACGACAGAAACAGTAGACCAGGCGCTCCTAGAAATCTACGAACGACTTCGCCCGGGCGAACCGCCTACAGTTGAGAATGCAAGAAACCTGCTGTATTCAAGGTTCTTCGATCCGAAGCGTTATGATCTTGCAAACGTCGGCCGCTACAAGATGAATAAAAAACTTCACCTTAAGAACCGCCTGTTCAACCAAGTGCTCGCGGAACCTATCGTTGATAAAGAAACCGGAGAGATCGTGGCAGAGACTGGCACAACAATTGACCGCCGCACTCTGGACAGCATTCTTGAAGTGCTTGAATCCAATGCCAACCTTGAAACCTATCACCTGGAAAACGGTCTGCTTGATGAGCCTGTAGAAGTACAGTCCATCAAAGTGGAAGCCCCGAGCCAGGAGGAGGGGACAACTACAATCATCGGAAATGCTTTCCCTGATGTAGAGGTCAAGTCCATTACGCCGTCCGATATCATTGCATCAATGAGCTATTTCTTTAACCTGCTCCATGGCGTAGGCCATACAGATGATATCGACCACCTGGGGAACCGTCGTCTGCGTTCTGTGGGTGAATTGCTGCAGAACCAGTTCAGAATCGGTGTCTCCCGCATGGAACGTGTTGTAAGAGAACGCATGTCCATCCAGGATACTGAGTCCATTACTCCGCAGCAGCTGATCAACATCAGACCTGTGATTGCGTCCATTAAAGAGTTCTTCGGAAGCTCGCAGCTTTCCCAGTTCATGGACCAGACAAACCCGCTTGCAGAATTGACGCATAAACGTCGTCTGTCAGCCCTCGGACCCGGTGGTCTCACACGTGAGCGTGCCGGCATGGAAGTGCGTGACGTACACTATTCCCACTACGGCCGTATGTGTCCGATTGAAACGCCTGAGGGACCGAACATAGGTCTGATCAACTCACTGTCAAGCTATGCCCGTGTAAACGAGTTCGGCTTCATTGAGACGCCTTACCGCCGGGTAGACCCGGAAACAAATAAGGTAACGGGCCATATCGACTACCTTACTGCTGATGAAGAGGACAACTATGTGGTCGCACAGGCGAACGCCGCGCTTGAAGAAGACGGTTCATTCATCAATGAAGAGATCCTCTGCCGTTTCCGTGGTAACAACACTAAGATGGACAGAGAACGCATGGACTACATGGACGTTTCACCGAAACAGGTAGTATCCGCAGCGACAGCATGTATTCCGTTCCTTGAGAACGATGACTCCAACCGTGCCTTGATGGGTGCGAACATGCAGCGTCAGGCGGTACCTCTCCTGATTCCTGAATCTCCGCATATCGGTACCGGTATGGAACACGTCGCAGCACGTGATTCCGGAGCGGCGATTGTATCCCGCTATAAAGGCCGTGTCGAACATGTGGCAGCGAATGAAGTGCATGTGCGCCGTATTGAAGAAGAGAACGGCAAAGAAATAGAAACTGAAAAAGATATCTATAACCTGTCTAAATTCATCCGTTCCAACTCAGGGACATGCTATAACCAGAAACCTATCGTCGCAGCCGGAGACGTTGTTTCCAAAGGAGAAATCCTTGCTGACGGACCTTCGATGGACAGTGGTGAGATGGCTCTTGGAAGAAACGTTGTAGTCGGCTTCATGACATGGGACGGTTATAACTATGAGGATGCTGTCATCATGAGTGAACGTCTCGTGAAGGAAGATGTATATACATCCATCCATATTGAGGAATATGAATCCGAGTCCCGTGATACTAAACTCGGACCTGAAGAAATTACACGCGATATTCCCAACGTATCCGACAACGCGCTCAAGAAACTTGATGACAGAGGCATTGTGCATATCGGTGCCGAAGTTAAGGACGGCGATATCCTCGTTGGTAAAGTGACGCCTAAAGGGGTTACGGAACTTACAGCGGAAGAACGTCTCCTGCATGCAATATTCGGTGAGAAAGCAAGAGAAGTCCGTGATACTTCCCTTCGCGTGCCACACGGTGCAGGTGGCATCGTCCTTGATGTCAAAGTGTTCAACCGTGCAGATGGAGATGAACTTTCTCCTGGAGTTAACCAGCTCGTCCGTGTTTACATCGTACAGAAGAGAAAAATCAGCGTAGGCGATAAAATGTGTGGCCGTCACGGTAACAAAGGTGTAATTTCCAGAATACTTCCGGAAGAAGACATGCCATATCTGCCGGATGGTACACCGATTGACATCATGCTTAACCCGCTTGGGGTACCATCCCGTATGAATATCGGACAGGTACTTGAACTTCATCTGGGTATGGCAGCAAGAGCCATGGGTCTTAAAATGGCGTCACCGGTCTTTGATGGTGCCAATGAAGAAGACGTATGGGGCACAATGGAAGAAGCAGGACTTGCCCGAGATGGTAAGACAGTTCTTTATGACGGCCGGACAGGCGAACCATTCGAGAACCGTATTTCCGTCGGTGTAATGTACATGCTGAAACTTGCACACATGGTAGATGATAAGCTGCATGCCAGAAGTACCGGGCCATACTCACTTGTTACGCAGCAGCCGCTCGGCGGTAAAGCGCAGTTCGGTGGACAGCGCTTTGGTGAGATGGAAGTGTGGGCACTTGAAGCCTACGGTGCCGCATATACCCTGCAGGAAATCCTGACAGTCAAATCCGATGATACAGTCGGACGTGTGAAAACATATGAAGCGATTGTCAAAGGAGAAAACGTCCCTAAACCTGGTGTGCCTGAGTCATTCCGCGTATTGATGAAGGAACTTCAAAGTCTTGGTCTTGATGTCAACATCCTCGATGAGAACGATGAAGAGATTGAAATGAGAGATACCGAAGAGGATGAAGCATCCAATCAGGTTAACTTGAGTGAGAACACTGATACTAAAACTGAAGATGTAACTGAGTGATGACTGAGCTTGATAAAACTTTAGGGAGGAAAGCTCATTGATAGATGTTAATAGATTCCAATATATGAAAATAGGTTTAGCTTCATCTGAAAAGATCCGTTCCTGGTCTTTCGGGGAAGTTAAAAAACCGGAAACAATCAACTACAGGACGCTTAAACCTGAGCGTGACGGTCTGTTTTGCGAGAAGATTTTCGGTCCGACAAAGGACTGGGAGTGCAGCTGTGGTAAGTATAAGCGTGTAAGATATAAAGGCATGGTCTGTGACCGCTGCGGCGTTGAAGTAACCCGTGCCAAAGTAAGACGTGAGAGAATGGGGCACATCGAACTGGCTGCCCCAGTTTCCCATATCTGGTATTTCAAGGGCATCCCGTCCCGTATGGGGCTGCTTTTGGATATGTCACCACGTTCACTTGAAGAAGTAATTTATTTTGCTTCATACGCAGTAATCAAACCGGGATCTACCGGCCTTGAACCAAAGCAGCTGCTGACGGAGCGTGAATATCGTGAATACTACGATAAGCACGGCAACACTTTCACTGCAAAAATGGGTGCCGAGGCAATCAGGGATCTGCTTGATGATGTGAAGCTTGAAGAAGAGCTCGAAATGCTCAGAAAAGAACTTGAAACGGCAACAGGACAGCGCCTGACAAGAGCAATCAAACGCCTTGAAGTTGTAGAATCATTCCGCAGTTCAGGAAATAATCCTGCATGGATGATCCTGGATGTACTGCCGATCATACCGCCGGAAATCCGTCCGATGGTCCAGCTTGACGGCGGACGTTTTGCAACGAGTGATCTTAACGACCTTTACCGTCGTGTGATCAACCGCAACAACCGTCTGAAACGTCTTCTTGACCTTGGTGCGCCGGGCATCATTGTGCAAAATGAGAAGCGTATGCTGCAGGAAGCCGTGGATGCTCTGATTGATAACGGACGCCGTGGCCGTCCTGTGACAGGGCCGGGTAACCGTCCGCTTAAATCACTGTCCCACATGCTCAAAGGTAAACAGGGACGTTTCCGTCAGAACCTGCTCGGTAAGCGTGTCGACTATTCAGGCCGTTCCGTTATCGTTGTAGGTCCGTCCCTGAAAATGTACCAGTGTGGACTCCCGAGAGAAATGGCACTGGAACTCTTCAAGCCTTTCGTAATGAAAGAACTTGTCGAGCGTGAAATGGCAACAAACATCAAAAATGCCAAAGGCAAGATTGAGCGTATGGAAAATGAAGTCTGGGATGTACTCGAAGATGTCATAAAAGAGCACCCGGTGCTCCTGAACCGTGCGCCAACGCTTCACCGTCTGGGTATCCAGGCGTTCGAAGCGACATTGATCGAAGGCCGTGCAATCCGTCTTCACCCGCTTGTAACGACAGCGTATAACGCCGACTTTGATGGTGACCAGATGGCGGTTCACGTACCTCTTTCAAAAGAGGCCCAGGCGGAAGCGCGCATGCTGATGCTTGCTGCACAGAACATTCTTAACCCGAAAGATGGTAAGCCGGTTGTTACACCATCACAGGATATGGTATTGGGTAACTACTACCTGACGCTTGAGAGGGAAAATGAAGCACGCGAAGGTCACATTTTCAAAGATGCGAATGAAGTGGTCATGGCATACCAGAACGGTTATGTAGGCCTCCACACTCGTATCGGTGTGCATACAAATGCTTATGAAGTTGAAAAAGTGTCTGAAGAAAATGAAGGCAAGATCCTGATGACGACGACAGGTAAAGTTATTTTCAACCAGATCATGCCGCCATCCTTCCCTTATATCAATGAACCGACGAGAGAAAACCTGGAGTTCAAAACGCCGGACCGCTACTTTGTCAAGGCATCGGAACTGGGAGAAGCCGGACTCGGAGCCAAGTTTGAAGAAACGCCGATCGGCGATCCATTCAACAAGAAATTCCTTGGTCAGATCATCGCTGAAGTATTTAACAAATTCCACATTACAGAAACTTCCGTAATGCTGGACTTGATGAAAGACCTCGGATTCAAATATTCTTCCAAAGCGGGTATCACGGTAGGTGTATCCGACATCGTGGTACTTCCTGATAAACAGGAAATCATTAATGAAACGGAAGAAAAAGTGGAAAAAGTTCAAAAACAGTTTACACGCGGTCTCATTACAGAAGAAGAACGCTATGGAGCTGTAATTGAACTTTGGACCAAGGCGAAAGACGTTATTCAGGCACGGCTGATGGAATCACTGGACCGACTGAACCCTATCTTCATGATGAGTGACTCCGGTGCCCGTGGTAACGCATCTAACTTTACGCAGCTTGCCGGCATGCGCGGTCTGATGGCCAACCCGTCCGGACAGATCATTGAACTTCCGATCAAATCAAGCTTCCGTGAAGGACTGACAGTACTCGAGTACTTCATTTCGACTCACGGTGCACGTAAAGGTCTTGCGGATACAGCACTTAAGACTGCGGACTCAGGTTATCTGACACGCCGTCTTGTTGATGTTGCACAGGATGTCATCGTCCGTGAAGAAGATTGCGGTACAGACAAGGGACTGCTTGTTTCGGCCCTCACAGAAGGTTCCGAACTGATCGAACCGCTGATCGACCGCCTTGAAGGCCGTTACTCGAAAGAGACGGTAAGACATCCGGAAACTGACGAAATCCTTGTTCAATCAAACGAACTGATTACAGCAGAGCTTGCCAAAGAGATCGTATCAAGCGGCATAGAAGAGATGTATATCCGCTCTGCGTTTACCTGCAACACGCGTCATGGTGTATGTGAACGCTGTTATGGTAAAAACCTTGCAACTGGTGAAAAAGTCGAGGCCGGTGAAGCGGTTGGTACAATCGCTGCACAATCCATCGGTGAACCGGGTACACAGCTTACAATGCGTACATTCCACACAGGTGGTGTAGCAGGAAGCGACATCACTCAGGGTCTGCCGCGTATCCAGGAGCTGTTTGAAGCCCGTAACCCGAAAGGACAGGCTGTCGTCTCTGAAATCCGCGGTGCTGTCACCGATATCGAAATTGTGAAAGACCGTCAGCAGGAGGTCAAGATCAAGGGCGAACAGGAAACGAAATCGTACACTGTACCTGCCACTGCCAGATTGATAGTGGATATCGGCGACGCGATCGAACCGGGACAGCCGCTCAACGAAGGTTCAATCGAACCTAAAGAACTCCTGACGATTGCAGGCTTGAACCGCACTCAGGAATATCTGCTCAAAGAAGTCCAGAAAGTGTACCGCATGCAGGGTGTTGAAATCGATGATAAACACGTCGAAGTCATGGTAAGACAGATGCTCAGAAAAGTGAGGATCATCGACGCAGGAGAAACCAAACTTCTTCCAGGTGCTTTAGTGGACATCCACCACTTCACGGATGCCAATAAAGATATCTTTAAGAAACGTAAACGTCCTGCAACAGCAAAACCTGTACTTCTCGGTATCACAAAAGCTTCCCTTGAAACAGAAAGCTTCCTTTCTGCAGCCAGCTTCCAGGAAACAACAAGAGTACTTACGGATGCTGCAATCAAAGGCAAGCGTGATGAACTTCTCGGTCTTAAAGAGAACGTCATCATCGGTAAGCTGATTCCTGCCGGTACCGGTATGCCGAAATACCGTGATGTTGAGATAGATGTTGAATCAAAACCTGTTGAAACGAAACAGGAAGAAGTATTGGTCGAAGAATAATACTTCAGTAATAAACAATTTGACCGGGATGGATAATCCCGGTCTTCATTATAAAAAACCTTAAAGAAGAATAAAATTTGAAAATGATAGTTCTTGACTTTGCAAAGTTCGGATGATACTATAATTAAGGTTACTCTATATGGGGGCTTTATGCCTTTCTCTAGAGATACAAAATGTTGAAATGTAAGAATTTTTTCTTACACATTTTTTATACCCAAAAAATGAACCACCTGGATGTGTGGGATTAAGAAAAGAGAGGAGGAATAACATGCCAACTATTAACCAGCTCGTTAGAAAATCTCGTCAGTCTAAATCAAAATCATCAGACTCACCAGCTCTGAACAGAGGATTCAACAGTCTTAAGAAGCGTGTCACAAACGAAACAGCTCCACAAAAACGTGGTGTCTGCACTCGTGTGGGTACGATGACTCCTAAGAAACCGAACTCTGCTCTACGTAAATATGCCCGTGTGAGACTTTCAAATAATATCGAAGTGAATGCATACATTCCCGGTATCGGACACAACCTCCAGGAACACAGTGTAGTACTGATCCGCGGCGGACGTGTAAAAGACCTGCCAGGTGTACGTTACCATGTCGTACGCGGTGCGCTTGACACTTCCGGTGTCGACACTCGCAGACAGGGACGCTCCCTATACGGTACTAAGAAACCTAAAGCGAAAAAATAATGAACCGTATTTTACGGAAGCATTCTAAATCAACTATTTGAAAGGAGGCTAACTATGCCACGTAAAGGACCAGTTGCCAAAAGAGACGTATTGCCGGATCCGATTCACAACTCCAAGCTTGTGACAAAACTCATCAACAAAATGATGGTTGACGGAAAGCGCGGTACTTCCCAAAGAATTCTCTATTCTGCATTTAATCTTGTACAGGAACGTTCAGGCAGAGATGCTATGGAAGTGTTCGATGAAGCAATCGATAACATCATGCCGGTACTTGAAGTTAAAGCTCGCCGTGTTGGTGGATCCAACTACCAGGTGCCAGTTGAGGTACGTGCAGAACGCCGTACGACTCTCGGACTTCGTTGGCTTGTGAACTACGCACGTCTGCGTGGGGAAAAGACAATGGAAGAACGTCTTGCAAATGAAATTCTTGACGCTGCCAACAACACAGGCGGTGCTGTCAAGAAACGCGAAGAAACACACAAAATGGCAGAGGCTAACAGAGCATTCGCACACTACCGTTGGTAGTAGGCGGGTAAATACAGCCTTAAAATTTCAACCCATTTCCTGGAAGGAGAAAAGAATACCAATGGCAAGAGAATTCTCTTTAGAAAAAACTCGTAACCTCGGTATCATGGCACACATCGATGCTGGTAAGACTACGACAACTGAACGTATTCTTTATTACACAGGCCGTATCCACAAACTTGGTGAAACTCACGAAGGGGCATCCCAGATGGACTGGATGGAGCAGGAGCAGGAACGTGGAATCACGATCACTTCAGCTGCCACTACAGCTCAGTGGGATGGCCACCGTGTAAACATCATCGATACACCAGGACACGTAGACTTCACTGTTGAAGTTGAACGTTCCCTCCGTGTACTTGATGGTGCGGTAACTGTACTCGATGCACAGTCCGGTGTTGAGCCGCAGACTGAAACTGTTTGGAGACAGGCAACAACTTACGGCGTTCCACGCGTTGTTTTCGTCAACAAGATGGACAAAGTAGGAGCTGACTTCGAATATTCTGTAGGTACTATCAGAGAGCGCCTTCAGGCGAATGCACATCCGATTCAATACCCAATCGGTGCTGAAGATAACTTCACAGGCATCATTGACCTGATCGACATGAAAGCCTATAACTATGGTAACGACCTAGGTACAGAAATTGAAGAAATCGAAATTCCTGACGAATATAAAGACAAAGCCCAAGAACTCAAAGAGTCCCTTATTGAAGGACTTGCTGATGTGAATGAAGATATCATGGAGAAATATCTTGGTGGAGAAGATATCTCCAGGGATGAGCTGATGGCAGCAATCCGCCAGGCTACTTGTGATGTTGAATTCTACCCGGTTATGTGTGGTACAGCATTCAAAAACAAAGGGGTCCAGCTGCTTCTAAACGCAGTTATCGACTACCTTCCTTCACCACTTGATGTCAAGCCGATCGTTGGTCATAAGAAAGACAACGAAGATGAGGAAATCATTGCTAAACCAGATGATTCCGCCCCGTTTGCGGCCCTTGCCTTCAAAGTCATGACAGATCCGTTCGTAGGTAAACTGACTTTCTTCCGTGTGTACTCCGGTACTTTGGATTCCGGATCATACATCAGAAACACATCTAAGGACAAGCGTGAACGCGTAGGGCGTATCCTGCAAATGCACGCGAACTCCCGTGAAGAGATTTCCTCTGTTCACGCAGGCGACATCGCTGCAGCGGTCGGTCTTAAAGATACAGGTACAGGGGATACACTCTGTGATGAGAAAAACCAGGTTATTCTGGAATCAATGGAATTCCCTGAACCGGTTATCCACCTGTCTGTAGAGCCTAAGTCCAAAGCGGACCAGGACAAAATGACAACAGCGCTTGTGAAACTGCAGGAAGAGGATCCTACATTCACGGCACGTACGGATAACGAAACAGGACAGGTCATCATCGGCGGTATGGGTGAGCTTCACCTTGACGTTCTTGTAGACCGTATGAAACGCGAATTCAAAGTTGAATGTAACGTTGGAGCCCCAATGGTATCCTACCGTGAAACATTCAAAACTGGAGCTTCCGTACAAGGGAAATTCTCCCGTCAGTCCGGTGGACGCGGTCAGTATGGTGACGTACACATCGAGTTCACACCGAACGAGCAGGGCGCCGGATTTGAATTCATCGACAATATCGTTGGTGGTGTGGTTCCGCGCGAATACATTCCATCCGTTGAAGCGGGTCTTAGAGACTCACTCGACAATGGTGTGCTTGCAGGATACCCGCTTGTTGACATCAAAGCGAGACTTTTCGATGGTTCATACCACGACGTCGACTCCTCTGAGATGGCGTTTAAAGTCGCAGCTTCATTAGCTCTTAAAGAAGCCGCAAAAGTATGTCAGCCGGTTCTCCTTGAACCGATGATGAAAGTGGAAATCGTAATGCCTGAAGAGTACATGGGTGATATCATGGGTGACGTAACGAGCCGTCGTGGACGTGTTGAAGGTATGGCTGCCCGCGGTAACGCACAAGTAGTCAATGCTTTCGTTCCACTGTCCGAAATGTTCGGTTACGCTACAAGCCTGCGTTCAAATACGCAGGGACGTGGTACTTACACTATGGCGTTCGACCATTACGAAGAAGTTCCTAAATCTGTCTCTGAAGAAATCATCAAGAAAAACAAAGGTGAATAATCAGCTGGCTTGATTTTTACACCTAAATCATTTATAAGTGATTTAGAAACACCTTGAGGCGGGGCTCCCCCGCCCCGAGTTTCAAATAAAAAAACTTATTTTAAGGAGAGGTATAACAAAATGGCTAAAGAAAAATTTGACCGTTCCAAAACACATGCCAATATTGGTACAATTGGTCACGTTGACCACGGTAAAACAACTCTAACAGCTGCTATCGCAACTGTTCTCGCTAAAAGAGGTTCTGGTGAAGCTCAGAGCTACGCTCAGATCGACAACGCACCGGAAGAAAAAGAACGTGGTATCACAATCAACACGTCTCATATCGAGTATGAAACAGAAACTCGTCACTATGCGCACGTTGACTGCCCAGGTCACGCTGACTACGTTAAAAACATGATCACTGGTGCTGCTCAAATGGACGGCGGTATTCTTGTAGTATCTGCTGCAGACGGCCCAATGCCACAAACTCGTGAGCACATCCTGCTTTCACGTAACGTTGGTGTACCAGCACTTGTTGTATTCCTTAACAAAGTTGACATGGTAGACGACGAAGAGCTTCTTGAACTTGTTGAAATGGAAGTTCGTGAACTTCTTTCTGAATACGACTTCCCTGGCGACGACATCCCTGTAATTGCTGGTTCAGCTCTTAAAGCTCTTGAAGGCGTTGAAGAATACGAAAACAAAATCCTGGAATTGATGGAAGCTGTAGACACTTACATTCCAACTCCAGAGCGTGACTCTGACAAACCATTCATGATGCCAGTTGAGGACGTGTTCTCAATCACTGGTCGTGGTACAGTTGCAACTGGCCGTGTTGACCGTGGACAAATCAAAGTCGGTGACGAAGTTGAAATCATCGGTCTTACTGAAGAATCCGGTAAAACAACAGTTACAGGTGTTGAAATGTTCCGTAAGCTTCTTGACTACGCAGAAGCTGGCGACAACATCGGTGCTTTGCTCCGTGGTGTAGCACGTGAAGACATCCAGCGTGGACAAGTACTTGCTAAACCTGGATCCATCACTCCACACACAAACTTCAAAGCTGAAGTTTATGTTCTTTCAAAAGAAGAAGGTGGACGTCACACTCCATTCTTCAACAACTACCGTCCTCAGTTCTACTTCCGTACAACTGACGTAACTGGTGTTGTTAACCTCCCAGAAGGAACTGAAATGGTTATGCCTGGCGACAACGTTGAAATGACAGTTGAACTCATTTCTCCAATCGCTATCGAAGATGGTACGCGTTTCTCTATCCGTGAGGGTGGACGTACTGTTGGATCAGGCGTTGTAACTGACATCATCAAATAATTTCAGTATAAAAAGCTGAAGCCTGGACATTTTGTCCAGGCTTCTTTTTTATGCAATGAAAAACCGGAGTGCAATGCGCACTCCGGTAAATTACTTATCTTTAAATCCCAACACTATTTTAAGCAGTGTTTCCACACCGGCTTTCATTCCTGTTTCATCAATATCGAATTTTGGATGATGATGAGGATAGTCGGCTTTAATGCCGCTGTTCCGGACACCTGTGTAAACATAGGCACCGGGTTTATTCTGCAGGAAATATGCAAAGTCTTCTCCGCCCATGGACGGCAGGTTTTCCTCTGTGATTTTTACATATTCAGCGTCTTTCATGACATCGACCACATGATCAACATGGTCATTGTCATTAAGAAGAGCAGGATAGCCATCTGCATATTCCACCGTGCATTGTACATCAAAACTGGATTCGATTCCTCTCGCAATGCCTTCGATGCGGTGCTGCACTTTTTCTTTTACTTCTCTTTCGAAAGTGCGTACAGTTCCGCGGATTTCTGCTGTATCCGGAATGACGTTGAATACTGTGCCGCTGTTGAATGTACCGACGGTCACTACTGCGGATTTCAATGGATCGGTTGTGCGTGAAACGATGGATTGCAACTGCTGGATCAATGAAGCAGTTGCAACGACAGGGTCTACAGCCTCATGAGGTTCCGCCCCGTGGCCGCCTTGCCCCTGGACTTTGATTGTAAAGGAATCCGCACTGGCGTAAGCATAGTCATATGTATATGACAGTGTCCCCACTGGGTAGTTGCTGGATACATGCTGGCCGAATACATAATCTACACCATCAAGTGCGCCGGCTTCAACCATGGATTTTGCACCGCCGGGCAGTACTTCCTCGGCATGCTGGTGTATGAAGACCACATTGACCGGAAGCTGGTCTTTGTGTTCGGAGAGGATGCGCGCAGCTGTAATCAGCATTGCGGTATGGGCGTCATGCCCACATGCATGCATCGCTCCTTCAACCTGTGATTTATAGGGTACATCCTTTTCGTCATGGATAGGGAGGGCATCGAAGTCGGCACGCAGTCCGATAGTTTTAAAGCTGTCATCCACATGAAGCCTTGCAACAATGCCGTTGCCGCCGACATCCCTTCTGATATCAAAGCCGAAGTCTTTGATCTGGTCAAATATATATTGTTTCGTATTTTCTTCCTGAAATGAAACCTCAGGATTCATGTGCATGTGGCGCCTGATTGCGACCATATCCTCATAACGGGATTCTATTTCTCTGGTAATGTCCATCATTGTTTCGTCTCCTTCTCAAAAAACTTAAATACGGATTTAAGCATAACGGATACAGCGTTTACCAATCCTTTTTCATCAATATCAAATTTGGCATGATGATGCGGATAATCCGCTTTGAAATTCGGATTGCGTGTTCCTGTGTAATAAAAAGTCCCGGGAACCCGCTGCAGATAATAGGAGAAGTCTTCCCCGCCCAAATCAGGTTCCAGTTCCTCTGTCTCTTTGACGGTTGAAATCTCTTTTGCGGATTCAAGTATAATATCTGTTATATCTTTATCGTTTACGACCGGTGGATAGCCTTTCATGTAGTCCAGATCATATGAAATGCCGGTGGTGGTCACAAGGCCTTCCAGGCATTTTTTCAGCTCAGTGATCATCAGATTCTGGGCTTCCGGTGTGAAAGTACGGATTGTTCCGCCGACTGTGACTACATCAGGTATCACGTTGTGCTGGTGGCCGCCATTGAACATCGTAATCGACAGGACGACAGGTTCCATCGGCTTTGATTTTCTTGTCACCACATACTGCAGCTGGTTACAGAATGAAATAGCGGCTGCCACCGGATCGATTGCGACATGTGGTTTTGATGCGTGTGCTCCGCGTCCGTGAATCTTGACTGTAAAGTCATCCGGCATGCCTGTCGCTATACCGTATTTGTACCCAATCGTTCCGACATCGAGGCTGCTCGTGACATGCTGTCCGAATATCGCATCGACACCATCCAGACAGCCATCAGCAATCATCTGGATTGCACCGCCCGGATCAACTTCTTCCGCATGCTGGAAGATGAAGACGACATTTCCCGAGAGATCCTCTTTATGCTGCGCGAGGATGCGGGCGGTTGTCAGCACCACGGCAGTATGCGCGTCATGGCCGCAGGCGTGCATGACACCCGGCACCGTCGATTTATAGGGGACGTCTTTTGCATCCTGGATGGGGAGGGCATCAAAGTCGGCGCGGAGTGCCACCGTCGGCAGTGCATCATCGACCCGCAGGCGTCCGACAACACCGCGTCCGCCAATGCCTTCCTGCACTTCAAGCCCGAGTTCTCTCAAATACTCCGCAATGTATGCAGGAGTCTGGACTTCCTGGAATGAAAGTTCCGGATACATGTGGAAATGCCTGCGGAGCCTGACCAGCTCGTTGTAGTTTTCCTGTGTCAGTTTTTCAATGATGCTTGTTTCCATTCAATCACCTGCTCGATTTCCAGTATTTTCATAAACATGGACAGACCGCTGACCATCGCATCTTCATCCATATCAAACTTAGGATGGTGATGTACAAAATCGCTCAGCTTTTCATGATTGCCGGAGCCTGTGAAGAAAAATGCACCGGGACGCTCGTTTATGAAGTATGAGAAGTCTTCCCCGATCATCAGTGGTTTTGATTCTTCGAACTCGATGCCAGCGCCATCCGCTGCCTGACGGATGACTTCGGCTTCCGCTTCATGGTTGATGACTGCCGGATAACCGAAATTGTATAGGACATCCGCTGTTGCTCCCCGTTTTTCAGCGGTGAGCGTCGCTTCCCTGTGGAAGATGTCGTGGATCATCTGCTTCGTTTCCTGTTTGAATGTACGGACCGTGCCGGTGATGGTCGCTGTATCAGGAATGACATTGAAAGCATCCCCGGAGCGCACTTTGCCTACAGTGACGACTGCATTATCAAGCGGGGAAACCTGTCTGGCAACGGTTGCCTGCAGGCTTGTGATGAGTTCCGAGACAATGACAATCGGATCGACGGCATCGTGAGGATGGGCAGCATGACCGCCTTTGCCCTGGATGGTGATCTCAAAATAATCGGGACTTGCCACAAGCGGACCCGGTTTCGTTTTGATGAGTCCCGTTGGATACTGGCTCCAGTAGTGCTGACCGTACACTTTGTCGATGCCGTCAAGTACGCCGTCCCTTACCATGGAAATCGCACCGCCCGGCTGCACTTCTTCCGCAAACTGGAAGAGGAAGGAGACTCTGCCGTTCAGATTATGCCTATTGTTGTAGACGGTATCCACAAGGGCAAGCAGAGTGCTTGTATGTGCATCGTGCCCGCATGCATGCATAACACCATCCACAGTGGATTTATAAGGCACATCCTTCTCATCCTGGATTGGAAGGGCGTCGAAGTCTGCCCGCACCGCAATATGGGGGTGCGACTCATTGCCGATTGTAGCGAGCAGCCCGCCACCGCCGACATTTTCTTTTATGGACAGGTCCGGGTACTCTCTCAAACGTTCCAGTATGTATTTATATGTTTCCTTTTCATGAAAAGAAACTTCAGGATGCATATGCATATAGCGTCTTGTTTCAATCATTTTCGGCAGAATGGCTTCTGCAATTTCTTTAATTTCCATGACTTTCGCCTCCATAAATTGTATTAGATAATTTTATCAAATTTTCGGAGTTTTATAAACATTATAGATCGCTGTATTTCGATTCTAAGTCAGTATTCACTTGTGATATGATAAAGAAAAGAGGAGGAGATTTGGGATGTCTAAAATTTTGGACGAATATCTTGCGGAGAACCTGCAGGAGTTAAAGGACAATGGACTGTACAATGAGATCAATGTAGTGGAAGGCGCAAATGGCCCTGAAATTACAATCGAAGGTAAAAAACTGATCAATCTGTCTTCCAACAACTACCTGGGTCTGGCGACAGATGAGACGCTGAAAAAAGTGGCAAAAGAGGCGATTGATTCTCATGGAGTCGGTGCAGGGGCGGTCCGTACAATCAACGGTACACTTGATCTTCATGTTGAACTGGAGGGTAAGCTTGCTGAATTCAAGGGGACGGAAGCGGCGGTTGCATTCCAATCCGGTTTCAACTGTAATATGGCAGCTATACAGGCGGTGATGAACAAGGAAGACGCGATTCTGTCCGATGAGCTGAATCATGCTTCCATCATTGACGGATGCCGTCTTTCCCGTGCGAAAATCATCCGTGTGAACCACTCGGATATGGACGACCTCAGAAAGAAAGCGAAAGAGGCGGTCGAGTCAGGGCTGTATAAAAAAGTGATGTACATCACAGATGGTGTATTCTCAATGGACGGCGATGTTGCGCTGCTGCCGGAGATTGTTGAAATCGCCAAGGAATTCGATCTGATCACTTATGTGGATGATGCACATGGATCAGGAGTGATGGGCAAAGGGGCAGGTACCGTGAAGCATTTCGGTCTGCAGAATGATATCGATCTCCAGATGGGTACTTTATCCAAAGCGATCGGTGTGGTAGGCGGATATGTCGCAGGTTCACAGGATCTGATCGATTATCTGAAAGTGGCTGCGCGTCCGTTCCTCTTCTCGACATCATTGACACCGGGGGACACACGTGCGATCACAGAAGCGGTCCAGATGCTGATGGATTCCACAGAACTGCACGACAGACTCTGGGAAAATGGGGACTATCTCAAAAAAGGTCTCAAGGAACTCGGATTTGATATCGGCAATTCTGAAACACCGATTACACCTTGCATGATCGGCGATGAAAAAACGACACAGGAATTTTCAAAGCGTCTTATGGAAGAAGGCGTATATGCAAAATCCATCGTCTTCCCTACAGTACCGAAAGGCACGGGTCGTGTGAGAAATATGCCGACCGCAGCACATACGAAAGAGATGCTCGATGAAGCACTCCGCATCTACGAAAAAGTCGGCAGGGAACTCAATGTAATCTCATAAAACGAAGGAGTACACAATGGAACGAATTATAATAACAGGGGCTCTCGGTCAGATTGGTACGGAACTTACTTTAAAACTGAGAGAGAGGTATGGCGAAGAGAATGTTTTGCCAACGGATATAAAAGAGCCGGAAGATGAACAGCTCAAAGGGAAGCCATTTGAAATACTGGATGTGCGTGATATGGACCGGCTGAAAGAGATTGCTGCAACTTTCAAACCGGACACGATCATGCATATGGCAGCGCTGCTCAGTGCGACGTGCGAGAAGGATCCCCAGCTTGCATGGGACATCAACATGGGCGGCCTTGTAAATGCACTGGAACTCTCAAGAGAGTTCAGCCTGCAGTTCTTCACACCAAGTTCAATAGGCGCTTTCGGTCCGTCCACGCCTAAGGAGAACACGCCACAGGTCACTGTACAGCGTCCGACGACAATGTACGGCGTGAACAAGGTCGCAGGAGAATTATTATGCGACTACTACTTTGAAAAATTTGGTGTGGACACCCGTGGTCTCAGATTCCCCGGCCTCATTTCACATGTGAAAGAACCGGGCGGCGGGACAACGGATTACGCGGTGGAAATTTATTTTGAAGCGATAAGAACCGGAAGATATACTTCATATATTGATAAAGATACGAATATGGATATGATGTATATGGACGATGCAATCGATGCAACCATCAAACTGATGGAGGCAGACGCATCGAGGCTTGAAGACCGTAATGCATTCAATGTGACTGCGATGAGCATCAATCCGGAAATGGTTGCGAATGAAATCAGAAAGCATATCCCGGCATTTGAAGTGGATTACGATGTCGATCCTGTGCGTCAGGGCATTGCAGAGAGCTGGCCAAATGTGATTGATGCAAGTCATGCAGTCCGCCAGTGGGACTTCGAACCCAAATATAATCTCGCCAAAATGACAGAAATCATGTTGGAAGCGATACGAAATAAATGATAAGGAGGCTCTAAGCCTTCTTATTTTTCTAAATTTAGGAGGCAAAATGACGCGTGTAATTTTATTTGATAAAGATGGAACGCTGCTGAACTATCAAAAAATCTGGACGCCGTATGCCAAACGTGTCATCCAGGCGTTTGCAGAGGAATTCGACAGACATGACATCAAAGACCAGCTCGCCTATGAGCTTGGTCTTATAGACGGAGAGATTGCCCCGAACTCGATACTTGCGAGCGGGACGGGGGAGATGATCCAAAATCATTTCGAAAACTATGAATCCGGTGCAGCCGCCTGGATGCGGAAACATTATGAAGACAGCCTGAAAGAGATACTGGAAAGTATGGAACTCATAGAGGGTTCCCGGGAAGTGCTGGAGAAATTCCAGGATGACGGTTTCGAGAATGTGATTGTAACCAGCGACAGCAGGGAAAGTACAGAATATTTCATTGCAAAGTTCGATTTGGGGCCGCTGATCACAGATATTGTAGCAGGGGATGACAGTCCTTACCATAAACCGGATATCCGCATGCTTGAACCTTTGATGGAACGTCGGGGCTACACGCTCCTGGACATGGTGATGGTCGGCGATAACAGGTCCGACACTATGCTCGGATCGGAAGAGGGGCTCCGGACTGTCGGTGTGCTCAGCGGGACATGCCGGGAGCAGGATCTTGAGGGTGCCGATATCATCATCGAGAGTGTAGTGGATCTGTACAGCAACGGCGAATTCATCCTGGAGGAAGGCTGTAAATAAAATGCATGAAGAATTCATGAAGCACGCGATGGAAGAAGCGAAAAAAGCGGAAGCGATCGGTGAAGTGCCGATCGGCGCCATCATTGTACATGATGGAAAAATCATCGCCCGCGGTCATAACAGACGGGAAACGACACAGAATCCGCTGACGCATGCAGAAATCATGGCAATCGGTGAAGCCAGTGAAAAAATCGGGTCGTGGCGTCTGGAAGACTGTACGCTGTATGTCACTTTGGAGCCATGTGTAATGTGCTCTGGAGCAATTGTGATGAGCCGTATACCACACGTCGTCTATGGAGCTGAAGATCCAAAAGGTGGCACCGTGGACAGCCTCATGAATCTGCTCGGTGAACCGCGTTTCAACCATCGCGCCACTGTCACCGGCGGCGTACTCGAGAAGGAATGCAGCAGCATGCTCACTTTATTCTTCAAAAAATTAAGGGAAGCGCGTAAAAGAAGAGCGGATAATTAAATTTTCTGATAAAATGAAGTTAAAACAGTATAAGGGAGTTTTAGAAAGCTTATGGTCAAATTGATCGCATTGGATATGGATGGAACCTTGCTGACCCCGAATCATGATATCAGCGGGCGGACAAGAGAAGCGATACAAAAGGCAATGGACAGAGGGATACAGGTGGTAATCGCCACTGGCCGTGCATTTTATGAAGCACATGGCATCATCAGTAAATTGGATATGAAAGTACCTTACATTTGTCTTAACGGTGCAGAAGTCCGCAATGAATCCAGCGAGATTCTGTCGACTTCAGCTTTGAATTCAGAACTTATCGATGAAGTATCTGATGTGTTCAGGGCCGAGGGGATATTCTACCAGATCTATACAGATCGGGCGATATATACAACAAGCATTGAAAGGGATATAGAAGTGTTCATCGATCTGTCCGAACAGATGGGACAGGAAGCGAATGAAACACGCATCCGGAAGTTCATGGAAGAACGGCTGGAGCGCGGCACACTTGTTGAAGTGGATGATTACAAAGGAATATTCGAAAGAGGGGACGAGAACGTCCTCAAGTTCCTGGCAACATCATCAAGCAGGGCAAAACTGGTAAGGGCAAAGAATGAGCTCAATGAAATCGGCAATCTGGCCGTATCTTCATCATCAGCAGGCAACATCGAGCTCACCCATGAAAATGCCCAGAAGGGGATTGCACTTGAACATATTGCAGAAGTCATGGAAATTGATATGAAAGATGTCATGGCAGTCGGGGATAATCTCAATGACATCTCGATGCTCAAGCGTGTAGGCCATTCTGTTGCCATGGGCAACGCCGCTTCAGAGGTCAAAGGCATTGCAGACAAAACGACCAGGACCAACATGGAAGACGGTGTGGCCATCGCCATCGAAGAAGCATTGGCAGAGATGGACCGCGAAGAAGCGGCTGCTGCATCGGCCTCGGATTCCGAGAACGGGACGGGCGCTTAAAAAATATTACAGACTGTGAAACGGACGGCCCCCTTGTGGATATTGGGGAGTCGGTCCGTTTTTTTGTGTTGTGGCGGGCCGTGCCGTCTCTTCGATTGGCGATCGTACATCTCAAAGAGGCTAATCACGTCTGCGAATAAAACCCGTATACCAAATCAGCACAAACAACAAACAAAGCTTCAGGCAGACCGTAGATAACAGTCTGTCTGAAGCAATTTTTATATTCATGGGGGGAATATCTGGTTTAGGCTGTCTTACGTTCAGGACGGCGGTGGCTGAAGATACGGAATGTACCTTTTTCCAGCGCGGGTTTGATGAAGCGGTCGACTCCCAGGCTGCCGGCTTTGTACCCTGCGGCAATGATGATGACTCCAAGCAGGATGTAGAGCGGGTTTACTGATACTGTGCCTGCAAACAGGAATGAGAAGTTCATGAGCAGTCCGAAGAAAGCGGCATAGGCTGTGAATCCACCGATGATCAGGCCGAGTCCCACGAGCAGTTCAGCCCATGGAATCATCACATTTATCACAGGCGTCATTGATAGAAAGACGTTTTCAATCAGGAATGTGTACCACGGATAGACAGGGTTTCCATCCGGGCCGAGCACCGGATTCTGTACAGCATTTTGCAGGAAACCGGAAGCATCGAATCCTCCTCCCATCACTTTTCCAAGGCCACTGGTGAACCAGCCTACTCCGAGATACACCCGCAGGACAAGCATTACGTACTCACTGATTATGTGCGACAATAATTTTTTAATCATCTGATTATCTCCTTTTGGATTTTCTGTCCGTTTCTTTGATTTTATTATATGTGAAAAAAATCACTAAGTCAATATAATTTGTGAAATAAATAACAATAATTATGTATGAATTATGAACACCGCTAATATCATAAAATCTGCAAATAAAAAGACAGATTTCCAATTGGAATCTGTCTCGCAGGCAAGCATATTTTATTTCTGGTATTTCATTCTGCTGAAAGCATCATGCTGATGGATGCTTTCTTCGTTGCGGCATTCGAGTTCGAAGCCGCTGACCCAGTCGAGTTCCACTAGATCGTATGCAATGAGACGGATCAGATCTTCTACGAAGCGCGGGTTTTCGTATGCGCGCTCTGTGACCATCTTTTCGTCCGTGCGCTTCAAAATCGGGTAGAGCTGGGAGGAAGCATTGATCTCCAATACTTCATACAGCTGTTCTTTATGGTTTTCAGGGAGTTCTGCATCCGGGTCGATGTCGAGCAGGGCTTTCACATAACCGCGCTGGTTATGTGCACTGTATTCACTGATTTCTTTAGAACATGGGCAAAGGGTCGTAACCATTGCCGTCATGCCGAGCTGTTTGCGTGTCGTACCTGACTCTCCCATTTCCAATGAATATTTCACATCTGCGTGCGCCATTCCGGAAAGCTGTGTATGCGGACTCGGCTTTGAGAAATACCATTTGCCGTCTGCAGTAACTTCTGCGGATTCCTGGTGCATGCGGTCCCTGAGTGTCCCGAGGACACTTTCCAGGGTTGTGAAATCAAGTTTGATACCGCCGTTATTTTTAGTCTCGAGAGATTCCAGAATACGGCTCATGTTGATGCCTTTCTCATTCCTTCTCAGGCTTGTTGCAAGTTCAAAGTTTCCGACTGACTGGAAATCTCCAATCACTACAGGATAGCTCAGGTTATTGATTCCTACTGAATCCACTTCGAATAAAAAATCTTTCTTCGAGCTCTGCAGGTCGACCATGAGCTCTTTCTCGATTGGCTTGGTTCCTTCAATCGGATCTGTGGAACCGAAATGTTTAAAACGTCCTTCTCGTGTCGTAAGGTCCAGTTCTTCCATGCTTCTACTCCTTAATCTATATCGTAACTGTAGAATGTTTCGTATTTCATCCACATGTCTCGTGCTTCCTGGCCTTCCTGCGTATCCGCTGCAAGAGATTTGAGGAGCGGGCCTGTCTGTGATTCATGGGCAGCCATGATCTTTTCTTTGCGTTCCTGATAGCCGTCTATATCTACAATGATATCCGGTTCGCCGAGATCATTCAATGTGTTATTGCTGAAAGCTACGAGCTGCAGCTCGGGACGTGCGTCGCCCGGCATCTCTCTTATCGCGTCAATGACAGCTTCCGCCGTCGCTTCATGGTCGGGATGGACAGAGTATCCAGGATAAAAGGTGATGATCCTGCTCGGATCGAGTTCGTCGATCAGCTCTTTCATAACGCCTTTCAAGTGGCCGGGTTCTTCAAATTCCAGCGTCTTGTCACGATAGCCGAGCAGTCTCAGATCAGTCAGACCGATCAGACGGGCGCTTTCCTCGACTTCTTTTTTACGGATTTCGTGCAATGATTCTCTCGTTGCAAACGGAGGATAGCCGAGATTGCGTCCCATATCGCCGAATGTCAGGCATGCATAAGTGACCGGCACACCCATATCCACATACTGGCTCATCGTTCCGCTGACACCGAAAGCTTCATCATCCGGATGTGGAAATACGACGAGAACTTGTCTTTCCTTTTCCATAGCGTGTCCTCCTATTTAAAGAATTCTTTAGTTGAGATTTCAAGTGCACTGGCGAGTTTGCCGTCGTAGTTGAAGCCGTGCATGATGAATTCACCATTATCGTTCACTTCAAAATGAGTGAGTCCGAGGACATAGATCCAACCGCCGTTATCCAATTTCAGCCCGACACGGAATTCACCGTTATCACCGCCGCGGATCGCCCCCTGGGTGAATACGACTTGGACATTCCTTAGAAACATACCCGAGTTGAATACCCGTTCATCCATATGTGATGCATACATGCCGCTCGTCACTTCAACGTGGACGTACACTTTTTCATCTTGATAATCATTCAATAAAGTCTGTACTGTTTCGCGATTGATCTTTTCCATATAAGCTGACCGCTCCTTAAAATGGTCCATAGAAAAAAGATAGGCACGCCTATCTCTTTTCTATATCGTTTCGTCCTTCACGTCGATTTTCTCTACACTGTTATAGGCACCGTGACGGACGACGCCGACATGCTCATTCATCTTCCATCCGTTCTTGATGGCGGAGGTGACGAACGCTTTAGCATTCTGGATCGCTTCGAGCGGCGTGAGGCCGTTCGCAAGATTTGCCGTAATGGCGGCTGCGAATGTACAGCCTGCACCGTGGTTGTATGAGGCATCGATCTTGTCACTTGTCAGCATGTGGAATTCACTGCCGTCATAGTATACATCGGCTGCTTTGTCGCCTTCAATTTCAGAGCCGCCCTTGATGATGACATGCTGTGCGCCTTTTTCATGGATGACTTCTGCACATTTTTTCGCATCGTCCAGCGTTTTTGGAGTTTTGTATCCGGCAAGCTGTCCGGCTTCGAAGAGGTTCGGTGTCACAACCGTTGCGTGTGGGAGGAGATGTTCAACCATCGCATCCACAAGACCGGGATTCAGCACTTCATCGTCTCCTTTGCAGACCATGACCGGGTCGATGACGAAATGCTTCGCATTGCTGTTCAAATATGCATTCTTACTGCGTTCGATGACCTCTTCAGAAGGGAGCATGCCCGTCTTGATGGCGTCGGGTGAGATGGACAATGCCGTCTCCAGCTGTGCATCGACAACTTCCAGAGGTATCGGATTCACGCCATGGGACCATGTTTCCGGATCCATGGTTACGATTGTAGTGAGTGCTGTCATACCATAAGTTTCATGTTCCTGAAACGTTTTCAGATCTGCTGCGATACCAGCACCGCCGCTAGTGTCAGAGCCGGCAATTGTTAGGGTCTTCTTAAGTGCCATAGGAAATTTCCTCCAATATTATTAATACTGATATTCTACTATAATAAGCATCGTATTTCTAGAGACATGCCTGATAGAATGGTATAATCGAACTTTAAATAGAGGTGATATAAAATGGAATGGAAAGGTGTCTTTAATTCTATAAAAGAAGAAAATGATTTCAGCGGACTGGAAGCGGAACTTGAAGAAAGATATTCAAATGGGAAAGTGTTCCCGCCGAGAGATCAGATATATACAGCCTTTGATCTTACACCATTTGAGAATGTCCGTGTCGTGATACTCGGCCAGGACCCCTATCATGGTGAACATCAGTCGCATGGACTGGCGTTTTCTGTGAACGAGGGTGTAAAGATTCCACCATCCCTTAGAAATATCTATAAAGAGCTTAAAAGCGATCTTGGCATCGTGAGGGAAGGCGGCAGCCTGAAAGACTGGGCGACGGAGGGAGTCCTGTTGCTTAATACTGTACTGACAGTGGATGCCCACGAAGCAAATTCCCACAGGAAACTGGGGTGGCAGCCGTTCACAGATGGTATCATCAGACATGTTTCAGATGATTTGGAAAATGTCGTGTTCATCCTTTGGGGCAAACCGGCCCAGCAGAAGGAAAAGCTTATAGACACGGATAAGCACCTTGTCATCAAATCGGTACATCCAAGTCCCCTGTCTGCAAGCCGTGGGTTTTTCGGTACGAAACCATTCAGCCGGACGAATGATTATCTGGTGGAAAACGGCCGGAAACCTGTCGACTGGAGTGAACAGAAATGAAGCAGCAGATCATAGCGGAATTGAAGCAGGAACTCCACCGCATGGAAGTATCCAGCCAGCCGCATGAATTTGAAAAGCATCTGTATGCCATGGAACGGCTGATCGGGCTGCTGAAGCAGGATACCGGCAGTGCTTCCGGCATCTCTGTATCCGGGGAAAAGGAAAAACCTTCATCCGGAATGAGTGTACAGGACAGGGAAATGCTCAGGATGATGGGCGGCAGAGCCGGAAAACAGCAAGATGCCCCGCGGCAGGCGGACCAGCTTCCGGCAGAAACGCTTGATACGGATGACGGGTTCGGCAACGGCGATTCACTTTTTGAATTTTAAAATCTGTCCGAATGGATATAAGGAGAAAAAGAATGAAATTATTTATAATATTCGGTGCAGTGAATGCACTGATATCCGTAGCGCTCGGTGCTTTCGGCGCGCATGGTCTGGAAGGTAAAATCAGTGAACATTACATGGGAGTCTGGGAAAAAGCGGTACAGTATCAGATGTACCACGCCCTCGGCCTTCTCGCAGTCGGAATTCTGATGCAGGTGACCAATGCTCCGCTGCTCGGTGCAGCAGGATGGCTGATGCTGCTGGGCATCATCTTCTTCAGCGGATCGCTGTATATACTTGCAGTAAGCGGCATTTCGATCCTGGGGGCAATCACCCCGATTGGCGGTGTGCTGTTCCTTGCAGGATGGGTATGCCTGATCATTGGCATCGTAAAACTATAATGCGTCAGATGGTGGTGCTGTTATTTCAAAAAATAAAAGCTTCAAACACTATATGATGGTATTCCTGCTTTTCATGGCCGTCTTTGCAGCGGGCAGCGGAATCATCAATCTGATGACGACGAAAACAATCAGCATCGGCGAAATCCTGGCGATTCTGGGACTGCTTGCCGCCCTCGCGATATATATGAACAACAGTCTGAAAAAGAAAAAAATACAGAAAAACAGAAAATGATTTATATAATTAAACCCTGCTGCGGCAGGGTTTTTTGCATTTCATTTAAAACATATAAAAGAGAGGTGTTTACAATTTCCACTCTAGTGATATATACTTATATACATAACTATATAACTAAGTGAGAGGGCGTGGTGATTTGAGTGGCCAGCTGAATGATCGCAAACCGATTTTTGAACAGATCAAAGACTGGATCAGCGACCAGATCATTAGTGAGACATTGAAGGCACACGACAGAATCCCTTCTACGAATGAGATTGTGCAGTTCTACAAAGTCAACCATCTGACTGTGGCAAAAGGTGTGAACCAGTTGGTGGATCAGGGCATAATTTATAAGAAAAGAGGTGTCGGTATGTTCGTTGCACCGGATGCGAAGGAGAAATTGATGGGAGAACGGAAACAGAATTTTCTGATTGAATACTTGAAGCCGATGATGGAAGAGGCGGGAAAACTCGGGTTGAGCGATGAAGAAATCGGCAGGCTGATCGAGGAAGTGAAAGGAAGTGACGGGAATGAGTAAGACACTGCAGCTGGACAAAGTATCATTGAACATCAAAAAAGATAGAATACTGGAAGACATCACCATTAAGATGGAAACGGGAAAGGTATATGGGCTCATCGGAAGGAATGGAGCAGGCAAGACATCGATTCTGTCACTGATTGCCTCATTCAGAAAACCCTCATCCGGCACACTGGCCATTGATGGTGTGGACCTTTATGAAAATGCAGATCTGATGGACAAAGTCGATTTCCTGTACGAAGTGGATTATTCCGATGAATATGATTCACCAAGAAAAATGTTTGAAATGACAAAGAGGTATAAAGAAGGTTTCGATATGGATTATGCACTGGAACTGATGGAAGGTTTTGGTGCGGATGCCGACAAGCCGCTCCACAAAATGTCGAAGGGTCAGCAGGCAGCAACAAATGCAAGCATAGGCCTTGCTTCCAATTCGCCAATCACCATCTTCGATGAAGTGACAAACGGCATGGATGCCCCCTCAAGGGAATATTTCTATAAACAAGTGCTTGCAGCAAGGGAAAAGATGACGAGGATATTCATACTCTCCACACATATTGTTTCCGAAATGGACTATCTTTTCGATGAAGTGATTATGATCCACCAGGGCAGGGTCAAGCTGCAGGAACCGCTTGATGTCTTGCTTGAACGTGGATTCAGGGTAAGCGGACCGGAAGAAAAAGTGGCACAGTTCACAGATGGAATGGATCTGCTGTCTACAGAACGCCTTGGACCGATCAGATCGGATATGGTACTGGGAAGACTGAGCGAGGAGCAATTGAAAGAAATAGACAGACTGTACCTCGATATCAGTACAGTGAAGCTGCAGGATCTGTTCATCAGACTGACAGAAGAAAAGGAGGAGGAGAGAGGATGAGCCGAAAATTAAGACTCGCCACAATGGATTATACAAAGGAATTCATCAGATGGAGTCTGTGGTATATACCGATATTTGCTCTTGTCTATATCGTTCTGAATGTATTCCTCAGGGAACCGGAGCTAAACGAAATGTCATTCTTTTCCATGGCATTATCAGCAAACAGGATCTACATGCTTGTATTGGGAATCCTTGCAGTATATACCTTTTTGGAATGGTCGGTCAATCTCGGGCTTACAAGGAAAATATTTTTTCATGCGATGACAACTGCAGGAATCCTGACTACGTTATTCATTACGGCAGCTACAGCGGCGGTATCATTTCTGCTCGGGTTCATGCCGTGGTTCGGGACAGGCATTCCGGAGGTCTCAGGCGGAGTGGAGACACTCGTGTATGTAGGTGGATATCTCCTGTCGACACTGCTCTATTTCCTTGGCGGATTCCTGATCAGCGCCGGGTTCTACCGTGGATTCGTACCGGGAATGACGATGGTTCTGCTCAATATCGTCATAATGATGGGTACGGATATTATATGGCCGAGGGAGAGCGGTACGATAGGACTTGAAGCTCTCAGTTTTGATACGTCGACGGGCGTCGCCATGATGGTACTCATTACCATTGTGTGCCTTGCATTGATATATGCAATACTCAGATACATGATCCGGGACATTGCAGTAAAAATCAAATAAGCATAAAAATCCCCCGGCTCTTCTGAACCGGGGGATCATTTATGAAGCGCGGATTATTTGCGGCCGCCGCCTTTTTTACGATTTCTTATTTTTCTGATCAAAAATGGCAGTGCCATATAGATGATCCTTCTGATCAATCGGCCCATCATGATTCCTCCCGCTCTGGTTTTCTTTACATATAACCGAATGTGGAAGGCTTAAAACCACCGGAATTACATAAAGAATGCCGGAAGCTCTTCAGCCGGCAGGTTTACACCTACAAAGAAATCTCCAAATTCGCCATAGCGTGCAGATACTTCATCAAATCTCATTTCATAGATCAGTTTCTTGAACTGGATCATATCATCTGAGAATAAAGTCACTCCCCATTCGTATTCATCGAGACCTACTGAACCTGTGATGAACTGCCTGACCTTGCCTGCATAACCGCGACCGATCATACCATGTGAGTACATTAGTTCACGGCGTTTTTCCATATCGAGCATGTACCAGTTGTCGTTGCCTTCGCGGCGCTTGTCCATCGGATAGAAACAGATGTAGCGCGATTTAGGCACTTCAGGGTAGAGACGTTTTCTTACATGTTCGTTCTGGTATGGATCTTCATCGGAATCCTTCGCAAGATAGTTGCTGAGTTCGATGACGGAAACATATGAATAAGATGGAATCAGGAAGTCGCTGATTGCGAGTTTGTTGAATTCCAGTTCCAGTGTATTGAGCTCGTCGATTGTCGGACGGAGCATCCAAAGGATCAAGTCAGCTTTTTGGCCCGTTATGTTGTAGAAAGAATAACTGCCTTCGTTTTTCTGATGAACCTCTTCCTGGCGTTCGAGGAAACTTTGCAGTTCTGTGACCATCTTGTTCACTTCTTCTGATTCGAGAAGGCGGAGTGATGACCAGTCTACATTATAGAGAAGGTGGAGACTATACCAACCATCGAGTGTTTGTGCTGCTTCATTCATTCAAAATCTCTCCTTTTATATTGTCATATTCAATTCTACTACTAAAGAAAACGTTTTAAAAGCGGATAGGGATGAAATAATGTGACGAAAAGAGTATAATACTGCTTGTGTACAGGCTAACCAAGGAGGATATTATGAGTAACTTTTTAAACAATCTCAAATCTAACCTGGAAGGTAAAAATGTAAAAATCGTTTTCCCTGAAGGTACGGACCCAAGAATTTTGACAGCAGCTGTTGAACTCGCAACAACAACATATGTAGATCCGATTGTACTCGGAGACAAAGAAGAAATCCAGAAATTAGCAGGGGAGGAAAACCTCGACCTCAGCAGTCTGGAACTGATTGACCCGAAAGTTTGTGAATATAAAGGAGAACTTGCGGAGTCCTTCGTTGAACGCCGCAAGGGCAAAGTCACGCATGAGCAGGCAGATGATATTCTAAATGATGTAAACTACTTCGGTACGATGCTGGTTTACACCGGCCGTGCAGCCGGCCTTGTTTCAGGCGCGGTGCATTCCACACCGGATACAGTGCGTCCGGCGCTTCAGATCATCAAGACAAAACCCGGCGTCTCCCGCACGAGCGGCGTGTTCTTCATGCTCCGCGAAGACGAACTCTATGTGATGGGGGACTGCGCAATCAACCCTGAACTTAATGCGGATGAACTGGCAGAAGTTGCAGTGGAGACTGCCAAAACTGCAGAAAGTTTTGACATGGAGCCGCGTGTGGCACTGCTCAGCTTCTCGACGAGAGGTTCAGCTAAAACTGAAGAAACGGAAAAAGTGAAACTTGCGACACAGTATGCAAAAGAAAAACTGCCTGATACACCGATTGATGGTGAACTTCAGTTTGATGCTGCTTTCGTACCGGGTGTGGCTGAAAAGAAAGCACCCGGTTCTGAACTGGAAGGCCGCGCAAACGTATTCGTATTCCCTTCACTTGAAGCAGGCAACATCGGTTACAAAATTGCCCAGCGGCTGGGCGGTTTTGAAGCATACGGCCCAATCCTGCAGGGTCTGAACCAGCCGGTGAACGACCTGTCCCGCGGCTGTTCAAAAGATGAAGTGTTCAATCTTGCACTGTTTACGGCAACACAGGCACTGACCCAGAACAATGGATAATCTGTTTGACAGGCATTGGCAGTATATACCGGCCGAAGCGGTGAATCATCCGTATCAGTCATTTGCAATGGATGATCTGCTTCAGGAAATGGTGACAGCCGACGGCATTCCGAAAATACGCGCATGGGTACATGACCCGTATATCATTCTCGGACTGCATGACGCGAGACTGCCTAATCTGAATGACGGACTGAAATTTCTGGAAGATTCAGGATACGATTATATTCTGAGGAACAGCGGCGGTCTCGGGGTAGTACTGGATGACGGTGTACTGAATATATCGCTCATTCTGCCGAAGTCCGCCGCACCGCAGATCGATGATGGCTATGACCTCATGCTGGCAATGGTGCGGTCGGCATTCCCGCACGCTCCGGTGGAGGCATATGAAATTGTACACAGCTATTGCCCCGGCAGCTATGATCTGAGCATCGGCGGCCGGAAGTTCGCCGGCATCTCCCAGCGGAGAATCCGCCAGGGTATTGCTGTACAGATATACCTGTGTGTGACCGGAAGCGGCAGCCTGCGCGCGGAAATCATGCGTGATTTCTATCATTACAGCAAGTCTGACGACATCACAAGGTTCAAGTATCCCGAAGTCCATCCGGAAGATATGGCATCTTTGAATGAACTGCTGGGTGAAAACTACAGGGTGGAGGATGTGCTCCGCAGGATGATCGATGTCATCGAAGCATCCGGCGGCACTTTGGAGGACCTCCCGGGGCTCTCAGAAGAACAGCAGGAAAGATACGATGGATTTTTGAAACGGATGAAACAGCGGAATGAAAAAATCAGGATGGAAAAAGACAATGAACTCTTTTCCGGACTGTAGTCTTATCGGACCGGCTTCCTGAGGGAAGCCGGTTTTTGGCATGTTTATGATTTTCTCAATAAGAATGTTAATTTGTGGGCTTCGCCCCATCGTTTTAGAGTCCTCAAGGTGAGAGGATATCCTCCATATCAGTGATCTTTATTCTGATGAGATGAGCGGGCATCTGACACACCATTGTTTTATGCCGTTCAGGTCAGCTTTCTTTGTCATCCGTCTGAAACCGTTAATAAGACTGCCATTTCCTTTGGTTTAACCTCTCTTTGTGCGGGAATATACAAAAGAAAAAGGGGCTGAAATGCATGGCTGATGAAAAAAGAGATAGAATGACGACAGAAGAAGAGGAAAAGAAACTGGAGCGTCGCAAAGATGAAGCGGGTCCGCACGGTGAAGTGAAAGAGGATGTACCGCCGGACAGCCCGGCCACAGAAAGAGACAAAGAAGAGGCGCAGCGTGAGCGTGATGTGCGGAATCAGCGTTCTGACAAGACACAGCTGGGCGATGAAGCGGATTCCTATGACGAAGATGATAAATAGTATCTGAAATATAATGATTGGATTGTATATTTTCGACTGGCTGTCTTTTTGGGACAGCCGGTTTTTATATGAAGGGAAAAACACTTGATTCATCCGCCCTGCAGTACGGTCGGGTTTGATGACAACCATGTTTTCAAATGATATTATGACAGTATGAGGAGGGCAGTGGGATGACGATAAGTGAATACAGCAGTAAACAACTGGTAGAGGAAAAAGTTTTTAAAGATCCGGTGCATCGGTACATTCATGTGCGCGATCAGGTGATCTGGGACTTGATAAAAACAAAGGAGTTTCAGCGGCTGAGACGGATCAAACAGCTCGGTACGCTGTATCTGGCATTCCATTCTGCAGAACATTCGAGATTCAACCATTCCCTCGGGGTGTATGAAATTGTACGCCGGATGGTCGTGAACTTCCAGGAGTTCGAGGAATGGAACAACGATGACCGTCTGCTTGCGCTCTGTGCAGCGCTTCTGCACGATCTCGGACATGGTCCGTTTTCCCACTGTTTCGAAACGATTTTCGACACGGATCACGAGGAATTCACCCGCAAAATCATACTGGGCAACACTGAAGTGAATGCTGTGCTTAAAAAAGTGAGCATCGATTTTCCGCTGGAAGTTGCACAGGTCATCGATAAGACACATGAAAACAAGCTGGTCATCAGCATGATTTCCTCCCAGATAGATGCAGACCGCATGGATTACCTCCAACGCGATTCATACTATACGGGTGTCAGTTACGGCAATTTCGACATGGAGCGCATACTCCGGGTGATGCGGCCGTCCAAAGACGAAGTCATCATCAAGGACAGCGGAATGCATGCGGTGGAGGACTATCTGATGAGCCGTTATCAGATGTACTGGCAGATTTATTTCCATCCGGTTTCAAGAGGCGGGGAAGTGCTTCTGAACCTGGCGCTCCGGCGTGCAAAATACCTTTATGAAGACGGTTATGTATTCAAGCAGGCACCTAAGTATTTTATTCCTTTCTTCGATGGTACACTGACGGTCTATGATTACTTAAGGCTTGATGAAATGGTGGTCAACTTCTATCTTCAGGAATGGATACATGAAGATGACGCTGTGCTGTCCGATCTGTCGCACCGGTTTGTAAACAGGGATCTGTTCAAATATCTGCCGTTTGACGGCTCGATCATCACAATCACCGAAATCGAAGAGCTGTTCAGAAAAGGCGGTGTGGACCCTGAATATTATTTCTTCAGCGACTCCTACTCGGATCTGCCCTACGATTATGACAGACCGGGATCGAAAAGTAACCGCAAACCGATCCATCTCCAGAAAAAGAACGGTGATCTCAAAGAGATCAGCAGCCAGTCGGCAATCATACACAGTATCACAGGAATGCACCGTATGGACTCGAAACTTTATTATCCGAAAGAGAAGATACTGCAGATTGAAGACCCTGAAGTGAAGGGGCAGATCATCAATCTGCTGAATGAATTGGCATAGGAGCATGATAATATGACAAATGAATCTGAAAATAAAAAACCGGGGTTCCAGTTCAATATCATAAAAGATGATCCGCTTACCGGCCATAAGGGGCAAAATATCGGAGCGATCAGTCTGGAGAATATCGCACCGGTCTATATAGATATGGAAACTCAGGAAACATTTATCGACATGGCGGGGCTTCACGCCCGGGCCGAAGTAGAAAAACGTGTGAAATGGGTAACGGAAAAGTCAGAAGTTGAAGGTGAAGGCCAGAAGGAATACTGGATTGTCTGGGTGGCTGTGGAACGCATGAACATCGGCCCGGTTTATGCCGGTGTCGCTGCCTGCTATCAGATGGTCAACAAAGAGAGACGCCGCGGATATAAACTGATGCATGAACATGTCAATATGCTGGATCATGCAATGAAAGGCAAAATCTCGATAGAGGATATGGATGATGCAAGTAAAAGTTCACTGAAAAAATTCCTGCAGAACCACAATCAGGAAATTTGGGATAATTCAGAGGATCTGAAAAAAATGTTGGAAAATCATTAATTGTGACGTTATTGTGTCAAAGTCATAAAAACATTGCAGATTTTTACATTGAAATATAAAATAAAATATAGTTATACATCTGTGTAACTAGGACACTGTGGGCAGGAGAAATCCTGTCCACTTTTTTTATTAGATGAAATGAACACATGAAATCAGGGTATGGGACCTATAGCATCATTTTGGCTGTGGAGGAGGTCTATCATGATTAATGTGAAACCAAAAGTGAGTCAGGAAACGGTGGATACCTTCAGAAATCTACTTGACGCAGAGAAGAAAGAAGAATTCCGCAGCGGTTTCCTCAAACTTCATAAAAATGATCAGTTCAATATTATCAGGCGTCTTGGAACGAAAGCCCGAACGGAGATGACCGGCATCCTGTCTCCTGAAGAATTTGCCATGATATTCAAATGGTTCGACAGGGATGAGCAGCTGGAGCTGTTTGATGAAATGGATAAGGCTTACGGTATCCGGATGCTGGAGCGGATGTCGACTGATAATGTGCGGCATTTCATGGAGCCGCTCAAAGCGTCTGTACAAAAAGAACTGCTGGACGGGCTGAGTGCGGAAAAAGCGGCCCACATCCATGAACTGCTGACTTATAAGAAGGGCAGCGCCGGCAGTATCATGCGCAAGGAGTTTATCAGCGGGTTTCCGGATGATACAGCGAGTGCAATGATTGAAAAGCTCAAGAGTGATACAACAACTTACGAAGCGGTACATTATATATATATTGCCGACGAATATCAGAAATTTATAGGCCTCGTCTCTCTGCGTGATCTGCTTATGGCAGAAGATGAAAATCTTCTCAGCAGCATATGTGATACTGGAATCAGAACGGTAATGCCGGATATGGATCAGGAACATGTCGCCCGGATCATGCAGGACTATGATGTTGTTGATATTCCGGTCGTTAGTGTGGACAGGGAATTGGTCGGCAGTATCACCATCGATGATATCATTGATGTCATCGAATTCGAAATGACTGAAGATGTCGGAGAGTTGTCTGCTTCCAGAGGGACGACGGATGTAAGTGTTTCACCGCTCACAGCGGCAAAGAAACGTGCACCCTGGATTCTCATCCTCATGTTCCTGGGGCTGATTACCGCCAATGTCATCGGTGCATTCGAAGAGACGCTTGAAGCGGTGGTACTGCTTTCTTTCTTCATCCCGTTGGTAATGGATGCCGCAGGGAACACGGGCACGCAGTCACTCGCAGTGATGGTAAGGACAATTTCGACCGGCGCATATGAAAAGAATGGCATCTGGCATACGATGAAACGGGAGCTCGGGACAGGCATACTGATGGGAATCGTGAGCGGCGTCACCATCGCACTGCTGATCTCAGTTTTCTACCAGGATATGAGGATCGGTCTGATTGTCGGCAGTGCACTGCTGCTGACACTCAGTGTATCCACGGTCGTCGGCAGCATCGTGCCGGTCATGATCAGCAAGCTGAATATAGATCCTGCTGTCGCCAGCGGACCGTTCATCACGACATTGAACGATGTCATCGGGCTTTTGATCTACTTCACGATAGCCACTGCCATGCTCCAGATATGATGTCGGAAAGTGGGTGTCCGGGCGTGTCCTATATGTTATAATTTAGCTTACTTGAAGGTGATTATATGGATAAACAGCATTCACAATTTAAACTCCGGCAAAATGTGAAAATGAACGGGGAAACGAAACATTTCAAACAGGATCTGGATGTCGAAGTAATCGAGCGGAAAGACAGGTATTACAGGTATACTGAGAAGCTCGATGAACATGATATCGATGTCGTACTCCGCGCAGGTGACGGATTCGTCAAGATTCAGCGGCGCGGTGTGATCAACATGAATTTTTATTTTGAAGAGGGCAGGACGACGGATACTTTTTATGAATCTCCGGCAGGGAAGCATCTCTTCCGTATTCATACGACCAGGCTGGACCTGAACGGGTCATCGGTTGAGATTGAATACGAACTGATCGAAGACGATGCAGTCATTGGAAATTATCATTATAAATTAGAGAGAGTGGGATAGGCGATGGATTTGAAACAAAATTTGAAAACATCAATTGAAGCAGCGGTTAAAAACACCGGCCTTGTCGAAGAAGTGCCGCCGGTAAAAGTGGAGGTGCCAAAGGACAGGACGAACGGCGACTTTTCCACCAATATCGCCATGGTTTTGACGAAACAGGCGAAGCGCAATCCAAGAGAGATTGCCCAGGCAGTCATCGATAACCTGGATTATGACCAAGCGCAGGTGAAATCGGTGGATATTGCAGGTCCGGGATTCATCAATTTCAAGATGGAAGAGTCCTCACTCACGGGTGTCATCTCTAAAGTGCTGGAAGAAAAAGAACGTTTCGGCAGAACGGAACGTGAAAGTGCAGAAAAGATACTGATCGAGTTCGTGAGTGCGAATCCGACGGGGGATCTGCACATCGGACACGCACGTAATGCCAGTGTCGGGGATACGCTTGCGAATGTAATGGATTTCGCCGGCTATGATGTTGAACGTGAATATTATATCAACGATGCCGGCAATCAGATCCACAACCTCGCTCTGTCCATAGAAGCCCGTTATCTCGAGGCACTCGGAAATGAACTTAATATGCCGGAAGATGGGTATAACGGCAAGGATATTAAAGTGATCGGTGAAAAACTTGCCAAAGAATCTCCCGGGTTTGCCGATAAACCGCACGAGGAGCGTGTGGCGAAATTCCGCCAGCTCGGCGTGGACTATGAGATGAAGAAGCTCCGTCAGGACCTTTCCGACTTCAACGTCCATTTTGACAGCTGGTTCAGCGAGACCTCCCTTTATGAAAAGGGTGAAGTGGATGCAGCCTTGAAAAAGATGACTGACAACGGCTATACATTTGAAGAAGATGGGGCACTGTGGCTCAGAACAACCGATTTCGGTGATGATAAAGACCGTGTGCTCCGTAAGAGTGACGGCACCTATACGTACCTCATGCCGGATATTGCATACCATTATGATAAAGTGGAGCGTGGATTCGATAAACTCATCAACCTGTTCGGAGCGGACCACCATGGTTACATCAAGCGTCTGAAAGGTTCACTCGGGGCACTGGGTGAAAATCCTGAACGCCTTGAAATTCAGATTATGCAGATGGTGCGTCTGATTGAAAACGGTGAAGAAGTGAAGATGTCGAAGCGTACAGGCAAGGCGATCACTCTGCGCGACATCATTGAAATGATCGGTGTGGATGCGAGCCGCTACTTCCTGGCGATGAGGAGCCCGGATACACACTTCGATTTTGACCTGGAACTGGCCAAATCGGAATCCAGTGACAATCCTGTCTATTATGCGCAGTATGCACATGCGCGTATCTGTTCAATACTGCGTCAGGCAAAAGAGAATGGATATGATGTGGATGGGAACGTCAATCTGGATGTCATTGTGAATGAACAGGCGCTGGAACTCCTTAAAAAGCTCGGGGATTTCCCGAACATGGTGAAAGGTGCTGCCGACAGCCGTGCAACACACCGCATACCGAACTACATTCAGGATCTTGCGGGGCTTTTCCATAAATTTTATAATGCAGATAAAGTGCTCACTGACGACAAAGAAAAGACACTCGCCTATCTGGCGATGATTGAAGCGGTGAGACAGACTCTGGAAAATGCGCTCGGTCTGATCGGTGTTTCCGCACCGGAAAGAATGTAGCGTCCATCCCCCGCTTCGTGCGGGGGTTTATTTTTAAAAAAAGGGAGTGGAATGGATGAAAAGGATAAAGGGGATGCTGATATTCACAATAGTGCTTATGATGGCTGCCTGCGGTACACCGGAAGGAGAGGGGGAGCCGCGCATCGTCTCGCTTATGCCGAGCAATACTGAAATCATTGCAGAACTTGGGCTCTCAGAACAGCTTGTGGCCGTCACGACTGAAGATGATTACCCCGAGTCTGTCGCTGAAGACGAAAGTCTGGTGGAACTGAATACTTTCGAACTGGATGAGGAGCAGCTGATTGAACTCGATCCGTCGCATATCGTTGCTCACGCATCAACCCGGTCAATGCATGGGGCCATGCTGGACCGTGTGGCGGAAACGACAGGTGCGGATGTATTGGTCGTGGATGAGGCAGCGGATATAGAAGGCATCTATGATTCGATAAGACAGATCGGTGCTTTTTTCGAAGTGCATAAAGAAGCTGAGGAAGTGATCAGCGGCATCGCAGAAGAGATGGGGGATCTCAGGGGCCGGTACAGTGACGAGGATACCCGGGATGCATTCATACATATTTCAGACCAGCCTGAAATATATACGGCCGGAGAAGGGACATTCATCGAAGATGCTCTCTCCTGGGTCAATGTCGGAAATGCATTTGGCGATATGGAAGGCTATCCGGGTGTAAGTGCGGAAGAGGTCGTGGAAAGAGATCCGGATGTGGTGGTTTCCATGATGGGGCTTGAAGACAAGGCGTTGCAGCAGTCCATCAGTAGTACACCCGGTTTTGACGGTCTGGATATCAGTGATCCGGAAAACCAGTGTAATATCGATCCCGACCTGATTACCCGCCCGGGACCGAGGATCGCTGAAGGCCTGGAAAAAGTGGGCCAGTGCGTCTATGATTAGACACGTGCTTATCCTTTCAGCTGTCATTTTCATGACGGCGACGGCAAGTGTCTTTACCGGCTCGGCGGTTCTGCATGAACTGGATGCTGAACAGCTTGCCAGCATCATTTTGGGCATCAGGGTGCCGCGTGTACTGTTTGCGATCTTCATCGGTGCAGCTCTCGCCATGAGCGGGGCGGTATTCCAGATTGTCCTGAGAAATCCGATGGCGGACAGCTTCACCCTGGGAATGGCAAACGGGGCGGTACTCGGGAGTGCGCTGGTGGTAGTGCTTGCACTTCCGTTCTATCTGCAGCCGGTGCTGAGTATTCTGAGCGGCCTGGCGGGGCTTGCCATCGTGCTTTCAGCCGCCCGCAGGATGGACACGCAGTACCGTCCGGAAACATTGATTGTGACGGGTGTGCTGCTCGGGGCGATGCTGAGCGGAGTGCTGTATATCCTTGTGCTCCTCCAGCCCGATCAGACAGAATCGATCGCAAGGTATATGTTCGGCTCCCTGTCCGGGGCGTCATACGATAATGTGATCATCACAGGAGCACTTACAGCCGGCGCTGCATTCATTATTTATAAATACGGCAGACAGCTCGACCTGCTCAACCTCGGGGATGTCCGGGCATTCAGTCTCGGTATTAAGACAGGGCACCTGCGCCTGCTGCTGCTCGTCACCGCATCGATCCCGCCGCTTGTCGCCATCAGTTTCAGCGGTATCATTGCGCTGGTCGGAATTATCGTTCCGCAGATGATCCTCTATTTCAGGCCATTGCTTTTCAGGCCGCTGATGATCCTGTCTTCTCTATACGGGGCACTCTATGTACTGCTCATCGATACGGTCGGCAGAACAGTCCTCGCCCCTGTACAAATCCCGACAGGCGTCATGGTAATGATCTCCGCAGTCCCCCTCTTCATATTTTTAATGCAGAGACGGGTGCTGACGGGGAGGACGTAGTGTGATTATTGGGAAAATTGAATGCCTGCATGGTAAAATGGAAGAAAAGACTGATGATATCAGTCTTTTCTTAATTTAGGGGGATGAATGATGAAGAACAAAGTGAAAATCGAAGATATCTACACGATTAGATCAGTATCATCACCGTCGGTAGTGCCGGGAACAGATGCAGTAACGTATTTAGAAACTTCCATAGATGAAGAGAAGAATGATTATCGGACGAACCTGTGCCGCTGTCAGGACGGGGAAGCGCAGCAGCTTACATATCAGCATGAGCGCATTTCCAATGTGAGGCATTCACCGGACGGAAAACGGACTTTATTCCTTGCCAAAACAGAAGACAGGAAACAGGTGTTCATGCTGAGATCTGACGGCGGGGAGCGCGAACAGCTGACTGAAGAAGAAGATGATGTGAACAGTGCTGAATTCTCAAAAGACGGACAATCTGTCTATTTTCATGTCTCAATCGAAAAAGGGAAAGCCGAAAAGGAGGATGAGGAGAAGGATGGAAAAGATGAAAGACCGGAACCAGTAGTCATAGACCGGATGAAATATAAGGCGGACAGTCTCGGATTGCTCAAGGAAAAATACCAGTCGGTTAAGACGATCGATATAAAATCCAGAGCAGTAGAAACACTGCTGTCCGGTGAAGAGAATTTCTCGCTGATGGAGACCATCGGCGACGATACAATCGTCTATACTACAGATCACAGCGATGAACCGGATTTTAATTTCAGTCAGAAATTGTATATCAGGCATGGAGAAAATGAGGCGGAAGAAATTAAGTTTGGAGAAGGCGGTGTGATGGATGCGGCAGTATCGCCCGACGGTACCAAACTGCTCATAACCGTTATGGGACGGGAGTTCGAGAATGCAACGCATGGCGTTATAATGCTATACGATACAGCATCGGGGACACTGGAGAATCTGACTGGAAAACTTGATAAGCCCGTCGGTGACTACATGGCTGCCGATACGCAGCAGTCGGTGGAAACGACCCCGGTAAAATGGATTTCCAATGAAAGATTCGTGTTTGTCCTTTCTGAAAATGGCAGTGTGAACCTTTACGGCGGAAATACAAAAGGGGAAGTGACATCACTGCTTTCGGGCAGGCATCATGTTTTTGGCATGGATGCGACAGAAGACTATGCGGTACTGGCAATTTCTGCGCATGACTCACCGGGCGAACTGTATAAATTCGATTTTGATTCGGGCACTCTGGAAGCACTGACTGATATCAATAAAGAATATGTTGAAAAGACACTGCTCGTCGATCCCGAAGACGTTCGATTCGAAAGCCGGGACGGCACAGAGGTTCATGGCTGGTTTATGAAACCGGCAGGTTTTGAGGATGGCGGGAAATATCCGATGATTACGAATATCCACGGCGGGCCGCATGCATTTTACGGTAATACATTCTTCCATGAGATGCAGGTGCTGGCGTCACTCGGTTATGCAGTGCTGTTTGTAAACCCGAGGGGATCACACAGCTATTCACAGGCATTTGTGGATGCTGTGCGTGGCAACTACGGGGGCATCGACTATGAGGACATCATGGCCGGCGTGGACTATATTACGGATAAATACGATTGGATCGACCGTGACAACCTGGGTGTAACGGGCGGATCGTACGGCGGCTTCATGACCAACTGGATCGTCGGTCATACAGACCGCTTCAAAGCGGCAGTGACCCAGCGCAGCATCTGCAACTGGGTGAGTTTCCGCGGGGTGTCCGATATCGGCTACTATTTCAGTGACTGGCAGATCAAAGCGGACTTCAACGATATTGAAACAATGTGGCACCACTCACCGATCAAATATGTGGATGACATCCATACGCCGCTCCTCATCCTCCACAGCGAACGGGACTTCAGATGTCCGATTGAGCAGGCGGAACAGCTTTATATCGCATTGAAGTATCAGAAAAAAGAAACACAGTTTGTGCGCTTCCCGGACGCCGATCACAATTTATCAAGGACAGGGAAACCGAATCTTAGAGTGGAAAGACTGAACCATCTGGCAGGATGGTTCGCCCGCCATCTTGACTGACCCCGGCGGGATTTCCCGGGAAATAAATGAATGGATATGAGGTGTTGATGTGTCTGAAAAAGAAAAGATGCTGAACGGGGAATATTACGATCCGGAGGATCTTACACTAAAGCATTTGAGAGAGAATGCTGAGAAGCTGATGGATGAATATAACAGGCCTGGACAAAAGAATGAAGCGCAGATACTGGAGATGCTGATGGGATACAGAGCGGAAGGCATAAGCATCAGAAAGCCTTTCTACTGTGACTACGGCATCAATATCAGAGTGGGACGCAACTTCTATGCCAATTATAACTGTGTCTTTTTGGACGTGGGACCGATTACCATTGGTGACGATGTATTTCTGGGTCCCGGCGTGTCTCTGATTACTGTGAATCATCCACTCGACCCTGAAGAACGCAGAGCGGGAAAAGAATACGCCAGACCCATCAATATCGGTAATAATGTCTGGCTGGGAGCGGACGTAACAGTCAATCCAGGAGTCACCATCGGAGCGAACGCAGTAATCGGATCCGGTTCAGTGGTCGTCAAGGATATTCCGGCCGGTATGGTTGCGGCGGGTAATCCCTGCAGACCCGTTAAAAGGGTGGATGCATGAAAGAGAGCCGGAGCGACTGCTCCAGCATCTATCTGGTCTAAGGTGTCCACATACTTAAGATATCCACAGCGCCCCAGAGTCTGAACAATAGGAAGGAAATCAGATGGATGCCGGTGATATACAGCACGAACGGCCAGAAAATATCAATTGGACGGTGGCGGATGGCCAGAAAGAAAAGATATCCCGGGTATAGATTGAGGATTGTAAAGATGATGACAAGCGTAGCCCCGAACACTATGAAGATAGCGTGGCTGGATACTCCAAAGAAATAATAGAGTCCGAGTACCACTGTAAAAAGCATCAGGCTGATGCAAAATACGACTGTGGTGACGATAGCGTAATAGGACAGCAGTACAGGGATCCTTACCCGTTCTTTCCGGAACCAGAGGATCATCAAGTATAGAAAAGCGATGTTTAAGATGATATACAGGATGAGGATGATGATCCGGAAGGCAAAGCTGTCAAACAGCAGTTCAAAAGGCTGGTATGCAGTTGAAAACAGATCCATGCCGATCAGGTGGCCGAAAATACCTGAGATAAGGGTATAAAGGATCAGCAGTGAAATCGTTATGAATGGCGGAATCTCAAGTCCGGTATTTAAATTTCTGTGAATATCTTTAAGGTAAGCGACTAGTTTTGACATGCACAGGCCTCCATGTTTCATTAGTGACATATTAGCACAAGTCCCCACAAATTAATAACGATGGAATTTATGATATATTGGGACAAAGAGCATTGAAAGGGATGGTTACCATCACTGAAAAATATGAAAAAAGAGTGGAAAAACTGACAGAGGCGCTCGATGTGGACGCGGTTGTAATTACCGATCCGATAAATGTGTTCTACTTTACGGGCTGTTTCATAGAGCCGCATGAAAGATTGCTCGCCCTGCTCATTGATGTGAAAACGAAAGATACTGCGCTGATGTATCCGGCGCTGGATCAGGAAATCGTGAATGAGAATGCCACCGTGACAAATCAGCTGCCACATAACGACGGGGAAGATCCGTTTGACAGATTGTTCGAGCATCTGGATCAGTTCCAATCAGAGGATATCGGCATTGAAGGCGGGCATATGACATATGACCGGTACCAGCGCCTCCTCGGCAACTATACAGCAGACCAGATCGATTCAGTGGATAAAGCGATCAATGTACTGCGCGGCAGGAAAGATGAGAATGACAAAGAGAAGCTTCAGGAAGCGGTTGATATTACCGAAAAAGCACTCGCTGACCTGGTCAACGGACCAGTATCCGGCAAGACTGAAAAAGAGATTGCCGACTTCCTGCTGCAGAAAGTGAAGGAATATGGGGCTGTCGACGTATCGTTCGGACCGCTTGTGCTCGCAGGAGAAAACTCTGCGCTGCCACATGGTGAATCCGGAGATACTGCAGTAGAACCGGGGGATTTTCTGCTCATCGATTTCGGGGTTGTCACAAAAGACCGCTATGTCTCTGATATGACGCGTACTTTTATCATCGGGGAACCGACAGAGGAACAGGAAGCGATCTACAAAGCAGTGCTGAAAGCGAATGAAGCGGGAATAAAACAATCCCGTATCGGGGAGCAGATGAATACTCTGGATGAAGTGGCACGTGCTGAAATCATGGACGACGGTTATGGCGAGTATTTCACACACCGCATTGGACATGGACTCGGGATCGGTTTGCATGAGCAGCCTTCACTAGATGCCCAGAATACAGATAAGCTTGAGAAAGGGCATGTCATAACAATAGAACCCGGTGTCTATAAAGCGGGCTTCGGCGGCGTCCGTATTGAAGATATGCTCTATATCGGCGATACGACGGATGTGTTGACCTCGTTCCCGAAAGATCTTGAGAGCATCACGATAGAGGTATAAACAAGATCCGTCCGGAAACCCGGACGGATCTTTTTCGTGAGCAGCCGAGACGAAAGCGCATTGGCTATTTCCTATAATGGAAATAACCGATGATTCAAGGAGAGAGAATATGCATAAACTTGACGGACATAACGGATTTAAGCAAGCTTTCGGATCAAGGAAGATGACATTAGGACTTTCTTTTCCGCTTGAAGGATACGAAAGAAGCATCCCGGAAATGGATATGGATACACAGATTAAAAGGGCAAAACTGGCTGAATCAGAAGGGTTCTCAGCTTTATGGGCGAGGGATATTCCATTGAATGATACCATCAGTTTCGGCGATGCGGGTCAGATGTACGATCCCTGGATATTCCTGTCCTATATCGCGGCGCATACTGAAAAGATTGCGCTTGGAACCGGCAGCGTCATCACTACATTCCGGCATCCGATCGACATTGCCAAATCAGCGGTTTCCCTGGATAGAATATCAAAGGAAAGACTGCTGCTTGGACTGGCCACCGGGGACCGGCCGATAGAATTCGATGCATATAAAGCAAGCCTGGAAGAAGGCGGGGATTTATTCAGGGAAGCATTTGAAGTCATCAAACGGCTTTGGTCGGCTGACGACCCAGAGATTTTCACCCAGCGACTAGCAATGAGCAAAGGTGATCTGCTGCCTAAAGCGGCACTGAGGGATATACCCACGTTTGTGACGGGGAACAGCGGCCAGGATTTCGAGTGGATTGCAGAAAACGGGGACGGCTGGATGACGTATCCAAGAGCTCTGGAGATGCAGGAGATCTTCATCCGGAAATGGAGAGGGCACACCAAAACTTTCAAGCCTTTCATACAATCCATAGCGATAGACCTGACTGAAGATCCGGACTTTGAACCCCGCCAGATCCATCTTGGATACAGGCTTGGCGTCAATCATCTTAAAAAGTACTTACAGCAGCTGGAAGGCATCGGGGTCGATCATGTCATCATCGGCTCCAAATTTTCCAAACGGCCTGTGGACGAAGTGATTCAGGAAATAGGAGAGGAAATCGTACAGGGAAAAGCACCCTGAAAAGGGTGTTTCCTGCGTTGACCCGTCTAAACTTCAATGCTGACCCGGCGCTTCCTTGACTGAAGCACAAGCAGCGCAATTCCCATGAGCAGCATGATCAGGCCGGCCCAGGACCACATATCAAGAATTTCACCGACGAGGAATACGCCAAGCAGGGAAGCGGTCAACGGTTCAGCCAGGGATAGCGTCACGGCAGTGGAGGATTTGACATTTTTCAATCCGGATGCGAATAAATAATAGGCGAGTCCTGTGGCAAGCACACCGATATGGAGCGCGACAAATAAGCCGTCAAACTCGAGCAGCCATGAGCTGTCGTATATGAATATGAAAGGGGATAGCATGAGTGCGCTGACCGAGAATATGACTGCGGCACTCGCAATCGGATGATGGCTTCTGACCAATTGCGAATTCAATATTGTAAAGCCAGCGAATGAAATCCCGGCGCCAAGAGCCGACAGGATGCCCAATGGATCGACCGTAACAGCGCTGGAGTTGAACATCAGTATGATACAGCCCGCAACCGCAAGAAGTGTGGAAACCCACCAGATGCCCGCGGGCTTTGTTTTGAAAATGACCCACTCTATCATGCCGGAGAAAACCGGGGCACTGCCGATTGCCGTAACTGTCCCTACAGCAACACCCGTCAGACTGACTGCGTTAAAGAAGAATGGCTGGAATAATGCCATGGAAAGAGCGGCCAGCAGCACTGTTTTCAGCGGCCATCCTTTCAAAGTCATCTTGCCCATCAACCCGGCGACAATCAGCAGTACCAGGCCGCCGACCAGAAGCCGCATGGCGCCGATCGATATGCTGTCGACCCCGGGTGGGGCAAAAGTTTTTGCTGTCCCGACAGTCCCCCAAAGCATCGCAGCGATCAAAATCATAATTGGTGCCAATCCCGTTCTCACGTATACACACCCCCATCAATTATTTGAAAATTAATATTATAGATAATATACCTCATTTGCGGGTATAATTTCTATATGAATGAATTACAGAAACGAAAGGAAATTTTAAATGGTTGAACTCTTTATGGAACTTGCACCCTGGCAGCAGGCTCTGGCTGCCACACTGTTTACCTGGTGTATGACAGGGCTGGGCGCGGCGTTCGTCTTCCTCACCAGGGAAGTCAATGAACGATTCCTCGATATAATGCTTGGCTTCGCCGGCGGTGTGATGATTGCAGCGAGTTTCTGGTCACTTCTGTCACCGGCGATTGAAAACAGCCAGGGGCATTTCATAGGAGAATGGTTCCCGGCGGCCGTAGGATTCCTTCTTGGCGGACTGTTCATCTACGGCTTTGACAAACTCATTCCGCATACGCACAGGAACGCACCGGATGACAGGACTGAAGGTCTCGGGGCAGGGGGCAGAAGACGTAGTACCCTGCTTGTATTCTCGCTGACGCTGCATAACATTCCGGAAGGGATGGCCATCGGTATCGCATTCGGAGCGGTCGCTGCGAATGCAGATCCGGCGACTCTCGCAGCAGGGGCAGCCACACTGGCGCTCGGCATCGGCATCCAGAATATCCCGGAAGGAATGGCAGTATCCATGCCGCTCAGAGGGGATGGGATGTCCAGGACGAAAAGCTTCTTCTTCGGCTGGATGTCTGCAGTCGTTGAACCAATGGCGGCAATGGTCGGGGTGCTTGCGGTATCACTGATGGCACCGGTTCTGCCATATGCGCTGAGCCTTGCCGCCGGGGCAATGATATTCGTCGTCGTGGAAGAAGTCATCCCGAGTACTCAGAAAAACGGACACTCCGATATTGCGGCAATGAGCCTTATGATCGGTTTTACACTCATGATGATTTTGGATGTGGCGCTCGGATAATGTTTAATTCCCCGGTCGAAATTGGTATATAGGAATATATACAAAAATGGAGGGATTTATTGATGAGAGTTCTTGTAGTTGGAGCGAATGGACAGATTGGACATCAAGTTGCAGAGAAGCTGAAAAACAAAGGCCATGATCCCGTTGCTATGGTACGCAAAGAAGAACAGGTTTCCCAATTTAAGGATAAGGGCATCGAAACGGTACTCGGTGACCTGGAGAAAGATTTCTCCCATGCATTTGAAAATGTGGATTCCGTAGTATTCGCGGCAGGTTCCGGCGGCAGTACAGGCGCTGATAAAACAATCATCATCGATCAGGAAGGTGCAATCGAGACAGTTGATAACGCTAAAAGAGCCGGCGTGAAACATTTTGTGATCATAAGCTCCATCGGTGCAGACGATCCGAAAAATGCAGATCAGATCAAACATTATCTGTATGCCAAACGCCGCGCCGACGAGCATTTAAAAGCATCCGGACTGGATTATACAATCATCCGGCCGGGTATGCTGCAGAATGAAGCGGGTACCGGAAAAGTGAAAGTCTTTGAAGGCGAACCGGAAATGGGCGAAATTCCACGTGAGGACGTTGCAGCTGTGATTGCCCATGCGGTGGATAAAAACCAGCCGGCCAATAAAATCTATAATCTCATCGAAGGCGACACGCCTGTTGAAGACAGCATATAAAAAAATGGCATCTTCCCAAGTCAGGGGAAGATGCCATTAATATTTATACAGCTTCTGCTGCTTCCTCGTCTTTAACATTACTGTAATGCTTTTTGATGAATGCTTCCTTTTCCTCGTCTGTAATCTTCTGTATGCCGATGCCTGTGGCTGCCAGAATCAAAGCAATCACGGGAACTGTAAAGTTCAGGATCGCATAAGGGGCATATTCCCATGCAGCGACACCGAGCACGCCGTATATATATACGCCGCAAGTGTTCCATGGAATGAATACAGAAGTCAGCGTTCCGCCATCCTCAAGTGAGCGGGAAAGGTTTTTGGAATGCAGATTCTTTTCGATATAGGTTCGGAGGAACATCCGTGAAGGCACAACAATCGAAATGTACTGTTCGGAACAAGTTGCGTTTGTAGTAAATGCAGCAACAATTGTAGAAGCCACAACTCCGAATGTGCCTCTGGCAACTTTGATGATCTGCTGCATGATCGATTTCAGCATTCCGCTGTATTCCAGGATTCCTGCAAAAGTCATCGCAACGATTGTCATAGAAACAGTGAACATCATGCCCTGAAGTCCGCCGTTGTTGAACAGATCATTGATCATCTGGTTGTTCGTCTCGATTACATATCCGCTCTGCAGTGCACCAACCGCGGCACCAAGATCTCCGCCCTGTACCAATAAATGGCAAAGAAAACCAAGGACAATTCCGATGATCAGCGCTGGTATCGCTGACATTTTAAAAATCACTATGCAAAGGATCATGACCACAGGAACCAGCAGCAGCCACGGAGAAATGACAAAGTTCTCCTGTAAGGCAGTCATCATGTCGGTCACTTCTGTCTGTGATGCTGCATCGCCTCCGCCAAATTGCCGTCCCAGAAAAAAGAAAATAATGAGCGCAATGATGATTCCCGGAATTGTCGTGTAGAACATATGCTTGATATGTACGAATAGATCTGTGTTTGTCAGACCTGATGCCAGGTTTGTCGTTTCAGACATCGGACTCATCTTATCGCCGAAGTATGAACCCGAAATGACGGCACCGGCAATCATTGCAGCCGGTATCTCCATGCTCAGGCCGATACCCATCCCCGCAACACCGACAGTCGCCATGGTAGACCAGGAACTGCCGATGGACAGAGAAACGATTGCACATAAAAGGACGATTGTTACCAGGAATAATGCGGGGCTGATCAGAGCCAGTCCGTAATATATCATTGTCGCAACGATGCCGCCGCCGATCCATGATCCGATGATCAGGCCGACGAGCATAATAATGACTACAGCCGGAAGGGCGAGTCTGATCCCTTTGAACATCATCTGTTCTATATCATCCCACTTGTAACCGTGGGTCATTGCAACAACCGCTGCAGAAGCGGTTCCGAAAATCAAAGGTATATGAGGATCCTGTCCTAGCCAGACGACTGTTATCCCCATTGCTGCAATCATCAGTACAAGCGGTAATAATGCAGTAAAAAAGCTGAATTCCTGTTTTTCCTGTTTCGCATTTTCGTTAGTATTATTCATATTTCCCACCTCGGAACGATTATACAACAGTAGTCAGCAAGCGGAAAGAAATTTCTGAAAATTTAAAACTGAACTTTTTGCTGGAATCGCATATTTATTTATTTCTGTCTGTGAGATAGAGTATTAGAAATGTTATTGAGAGGATGGCAGGTGAACAAAAGCAGCCATCTTCCCATAAAATCAGATGGCTGGTGTAAAAACTGCCGAATATTACTTTTAACAGATAGAAAAATGACGAGTGCAACAGCAAAAAACATCAGATTTGTCATGAGCTGAAAACACCTTAATCATCCGTTCCCTTGTATAACAAATCTCCATAATAGGAAACTGAGTATGAAGATTACCGGGAAAACCAGAAAATAACCGGTAAAATACTGTATTTCCTTTTTCATCACGAACAACCTTTTAAGAAATGTTATAAAGCAGAGTCAGACCTAAGATTGAAATGGCAAAGACGGCCAGATTGATAAGCAGTAATTTATAGGCATTGACGCTGCGAAGTTCCCATAGATTCAAGAGTTTTAAAAGGGCCATGACGGAAGTGAAGCCGAGCAGGAATAGTGAGAATCCAAAGACGACGTACAGAATCATTATTATTATATCCATGATACGGGAGCAACCTCCGATTCATATAAACTTTGATGGTTCAGAATAACATATTATAAATTTAATTTATATATGAAAAAGCATGTATCCTGATTATCCAGAATACATGCCTGTGAGACTATCCCATTAAACTGAGTCCCAGATGCTGCCAGAATACATAGTACGTAACGACCATCAATAGGATATAGAGCGGCATCAGCCACATACTGACTTTGACGAGGTCTCGCGTGGTGAACGGCCTGTCGTCTTCCTCGTAAAATATCAGCAGTGCCTTTGAACTGACAGGCAGTGTGACGCAGTAGTTTATGCCGATCAGTGCGATGAATACGACTGCAGACGGATTCAGAGTGAACATATCTGCGAATATCAGCAATACAGGTATGAATACGACTGCCCGCGTCGTATGGCTTGTGATATATAAATGGGAAGTGACACTGATCAGAGCGATGAGCATCAGCATAATAAACTCATTTGTGACATCAAGTGTGCTGAAGATGCTTAAAAATCTTTCCTGGAAGTAGTCTGTGACTTTATATGTCACGAGTAATTCTCCTAAAGCCGTGGCGCCTGCGACAAAGAATATCAGACTCCATGATACATTCTGCAACCCCTCTTTCCAGCTGATCAGACCGGCCTGAGGCAGCATCATGATCATACTCATCAGCATGGTGACGAATGCGATATCGAACCCGTGAAACGCTTCTGTCAGCCAGAGGGCGAGTGTAATGCCTATCAGCCACAGTGCTTTTTTCTCGTGGTTGGAAAGAGGTTCACTTTCTTCTTCTGCACCCTGTGCCTGAACTTCCGGGAATTCCATATTCTTCAAATACCATTTTGACAATAGGTAAAGGGAAATCCCGCCGATCAGAAGACCGAACGGCATACCGTAGATCAGGAAAGACATGTAACTGATTGTCCGGTCTGTCTGTGCTTCCAGTATGCCGATTCCAATGATATGACTGCCTGCACCAATCAGAGTCGTATTTGCAGCCATCAATATCAGGACAGGAATCGCCAGCCCGAAGAATTTTTTATTCCTGCCGAACTGACTGCCGAATGCCCTGTAGATGGGAAGGAGGGCGGATGCCCGGCCGGATGTCGAAGGGATCACGACAGAAAGTATCTGTACAAGAACAAACGTGAATAAAGTGACCCGTCCCCTGGAATAGCAATTCTTTTGCACCCATCTGATCAGCCGCTTCAGCAGACCGCTTTTTTCCAACACTGCAGCAATGATGAAGGCACCGATCATCAGCCAGACGACATGTGTGTTGAAGGAAGTGAACAGGATTTCCTGCGGCAGCCCGAGTACAACGCCCGCACTCAGGCACAACCAGGCGACAAGACCTGCCGGGATACTTGAAAATATGAACATTCCCAGAGATAGTGTAAATATGACAAGACTTAATTTCCCCGAATACTCAAGATCGCCGGCAAAAAATACTGCGGCTGCAAACCCTGTAAACAAACCCAGCAGTATAATATTCCTGATGGACATTATACTCCGGCCTTTTTAGTTTTTTTGTCTTTCTTTTTAATTGCCTCTGCGAGGGTAATGCCGATTGCCAGATGTCTGAAGGCACTTTCTGTACATCTCTGCAGCCATTTGGAGGCATCCGTCATGGATTTCTCAAGTGTGGCGGGTTTAGGGATGATGCTTGTGAAGGCATCGATGCCATTCTCATAGTTGATTTCTGCTTTCTTGCCGATTGTACCGGCAAAAGCGATGACCGGTTTATCATATTTCTTGGCAATGCGGGCAACTTCTGACGGTATCTTATCATTCGGCGTCTGGAAATCGATGCATCCTTCTGCGGTGATGACCAGATCTGCGTTTTGGATTGCATCAGAAAATTCAACGTATTTTCTGATGATGTCGAACCTCGGATGAAGAACTGCGCCTGTAAATCCTACAAGGCCTGCACCGAGTCCGCCGGATGCACCGCTGCCATTTGCTTTTGAAAGATCTTCGCCGGTCATTTTGAAAATCAGATCTGCAAGATGGTCCAGGTTGTCTGAAAGTTTTTCGACGTCAGCAGGCGAAGCTCCTTTCTGAGGACCGAATACATGAGCCACTCCTTTTTTGCCGCAGAGCACATTTTTCCAGTTGACAGCCACGTCAATATCCGTAGCAAGGACCCGCGGGTCGACACCTGACATATCCACGGAATGGGCTCTGTCGATTTCGCCGCCGCCCTCGATGAAGATTTTATTATTTCGGGCATCCTTGAACTGAACACCGACAGCCTGTGCCATTCCGACGCCGCCATCTGATGTACCAGAGTCGCCACACCCAATCAGGATGCGTTCTGCGCCATGATCCAACGCTTTGATAATCGTCGCTCCCACACCATATGTGGTTGTTTTCAGCGGATTTCTTTTATTTTTAGGCACATGACGCAACCCGGCAATCGCTGCCATCTCGATTACTGCAGTTTTCACGCCGTTTTCGGTGAACATACCAAAGAAGGAATCGATCCGTTCTCCAACCGGTCCGGCAACTTCCGTACGTATGACGTGTCCTTCTTTCAGTTTCACAATCGTTTCTACAAATCCTTCACCGCCATCCACCATTGGAATGACAGTTACTTTATGGTCTTCATTCACACGTCTGATCCCCTTTTTAATCGCTTTTCCTACTTCTTCTGAACTGAGACTCTCTTTAAATCCTGAAGGTACTACGACTACTTTCATGATTTATTCCTCCTGCCTGTAATGTTTGATGGTTCTTAATTTACACAGGATTAGTTTAAGAAGGCTTAGAGAAAAGTTAATAATTGATTAAATTTTAGTGTGGCGCTTTCATAATAGGGAATAAAATCTATTATAATAAATAAACTCTCCTATTCAAGGAGAGTTCAATGTTCCATGAATTCATCAAGGTACAACTCATGGATCGTATCTTTGATCAGTCTTTTTCTGGCATAGTAACTTCGCCCGTGTGGTTTGAGTCTGATCTCTTTGCCGGCATGCATATACATACCATCATACCTTTCTTTATTCCTGACGGCGAGCACAGTCGATTCTGCGCCTTCTGCAGGGGATAAAAAGAAAGGTCTGAGTGCACCATAGACCAGGTTGCCGAATTTTTCATTCTGCTTCGTCCTGCCGAGATTTGTAGAGACTGCTCCCGGGTGCACGGCGGTGACCCTCACCCCCTGGTCACTGAACTGTTCATGAAGTTCCTGCATGAAGTACAGCACAGCCAGTTTTGAGCGGCCGTACAGATTCATTACGTTGCCTTTTCCTTTGAAGTAATCAGACTTGAGTGTGGTGAAGCCGTAGGCATTCGATGAAACGATCACAATCTGCGGTGCTTCGCTCTTCATCAGGATGGGCATCAGATAATGAGTAAGCAGATAGTGGCCGAGGTAATTGGTGCCCATCATGAGTTCATGCCCATCCGCTGTTTCCTGTCTTGATAATGAAACCACACCTGCGTTGTTGATCAGACAGTCTATTTTTTCATAGTTTTCCTGGGTATGCAGTGCAGCCTTTTCGACGCTGATCAGACTGGCAAGATTACATTCGATGACTTTCACTTTCAGTGCACGGTTCATTTCCTTTAATTCTTTCTTTAGAATTTCCGCTTTCACTTCGTTTCTGGCAAGGAGGATGATTTCATCGAAATCATCCGCAAGCTCCTGTACCGTTGCTCTGCCGATTCCGGAAGTGGCCCCTGTAATTGCGAGTGTTTTATGTGCCATGTTATTTTTCATCCACTTTGATCTGTTCGTATTTCAAGAACCATTCCGGGAAAACTTTCTTGAAGGCAACCGGCCTGAATTCACCATTCACTTTCTTTACGACGATGTGTGTTGTAGTGCCGTATGTGCACACTTCGCCGTCCCCGTTGACGATTTCAAATCCATAATCCGTCCGCATGCCGGTATTTTTGGCCACCCATGTCCTTACAAATGCACGGTCGCCGTATTTAAGTGATTTCTTATAAGTGACGTTGATATTATAGACCGGTGCATAATATCCGGAGCGCTCCATGGCGACATAGTCATAGCCGATGTCTTCAATCAGCTGCATGCGGCCGACTTCCAGCCACTTGATATAGCTGCCGTGGTAGATGACCCCCATCATATCGGTATCTGCATACATGACCTGTATCTCTTTTTCTGCAATGTATCCTTTTTCCATTGTTTAGACCTCTCATTTCTTAAAATATATATGCCCACATTATAACATTTCATAAATCCCCGCATGTTGTACATATGGCCGTTATTGAAATATACTCATAATGAAGGAATAAAATGCCGATAATGTTATAATATCAGTACAAGTATTTACTCATCGTACAAACAAGAGGGATAGACTATGACGAATGAAGATATTAAAAGTTCTGCATATCATCTCCAGGCTCTGGAAAAGGGCTGAAGGTCATCGCTGCAATCAATTGTTCGACCTACTCATCTCAGATGACGCGTGAGGAGATGGAAAAGGATTATCTTGCACTTCTCCTTGAAACGGTGGAACAGATCAGCAGAAATAAGGAAATAGAACTGCCATTTTAAAAGTGTGTTCCGGAGCCCTTCGTTATCGAAGGGTTCTTTTTATTGACCGGCTGTTTAGGAATCTTATGTCAAAGAGTGATAAAATTATATTAAATAAAATTTTGGAGTCGAGTGAAATGGAGTACATAGAGCAGGGGACACCCCAATTCAGAAAAACAACATTCGCTTTTTTCGCCGCAGGATTCAACACATTTGCAATCCTTTATACCGCACAGCCCCTCATGCCGATATTCACTGAAGAATTCGGAGTCAGTGCGACGCTTTCGAGTCTGTCGATGACTATAACTACTCTGACCCTGGCACTCAGCATGCTGGTTTTCGGCTCAATCTCAGAATCACTGGGGCGGAAGAACATCATGGTGGTTTCCATGTTTGCCGCATCCCTTTTGTGCATCCTCACAGCACTCAGCCCCAACTTTTACGTTCTGATTGCACTCCGTGCCCTCCAGGGTGTGGTATTGGCCGGTGTACCGTCGATTGCGATGGCCTATATCAGTGAAGAAATCCATCCGAGAAGCCTTGCAGGCGCAATGGGGCTGTATATCAGCGGAAACGCACTCGGTGCCGTATTCGGCCGTGTATTCTCAGGGGTTGCTGCGGATTATATCGGATGGCACGGTGCCATGCTCGGCATCGGAATCATCAGTATCATTGCGACAGTCATCTTCTGGAAAAGCCTGAGGCCGCCGAGGAACTTTGTTGCACAAAATTTCAACTTCATGCAGCTGACCCGGTCGCTGCTGCATCATATGAAGAATCCGGTACTGGTATGCTTCTTCTTTGTCGGTTTTCTATTACTGGGTGCAAACCTGTCCATCTACAGTTATGTCACTTTCGTATTTCTGGATGTCCCCTATTCACTCAGCCAGTCGATTGTCAGCTGGATCTTCCTGATTTTCATCATCGGGATTTTCAGTTCGATGATCACGGGAAGGTTTGTTGCCAAGTTCGGTAAAGTGAAATTCATCTATATCGCCCTTGGCATCACATTGCTTGGCGTCTTCCTGTTATTCATACCGAATCTATTGATCATGGTCCTGGGACTCAGCTTGTTCACATACGGATTCTTCGCCTCGCATTCAGTCGTCAGCGGGCTGGTGGGGGAGAATGCTGTGTCCAATAAAGCCCAGGCATCCTCCCTGTATCTTTTCTTTTATTACACAGGATCCAGTATCGGCGGAACGGCCGCTGGTATCTTCTGGGACGACTTCGGCTGGAATGGTGTCGTGGTGATGAATGTGGCATTCATTGCACTGTGTTTTGTGCTTGTATCGATAGCGATCAGGATGAAGCGGAGAAACGTTGCAGAAAATTAAAGAGGTTGGACAGCAGATCTGCTGTCCAACCTCTTTTCAAGATTTACTCCACATTATCCAACATCATTATATATATATTGAAATCGGTGTCATGGACATCACACCAGCTGTGCTGATATTCACACCGATATTCCTGCCGGAACTGTTCGGACTGACCCAGTAGAGATATAAATGATTGATAAAGATTTCCTGCTCACGACAGACACCGCGAAATGGCTGTTCCACGATGTAGCTGCGGATATGCCGATTGTCGATTATCACAATCACCTCAATCCGAGGGACAATATCATCATGGCGACGATGGCCGGCAACTTCCAGTCGGGCGGCGTCCCCGGTAAAGTGCAGTTCGGCACAGCGTGGTGGTTCAACGATAACTACGACGGCATGATGGATCAGATGAAGACGCTGGCAAATGCGGGGGCATTCAAAACATTCATTGGAATGCTGACGGATTCAAGGAGCATGCTGAGTTTCACGCGTCATGAGTATTTCAGAAGGATACTCTGTGAGCTGCTCGGACAGTGGGCGGAGCAGGGCATGATTCCGGATGACCGGGATTTATTGAAAGAGTATGTAGAGTATATTTGCTATAACAACGCAAAATATTACTTTGGTTTGGAAAACTGATCGAAGAGGAGAGATTCAGATGGAAATGAGTTTTAGATGGTATGGCACCGGGGATCCGGTGACGCTTGAGAATATCAGGCAGATTCCGCAGATGAAGGGGATTGTGTCTGCAATCTACGATATTCCAGCAGGGGAAGTGTGGCCGTATGACCGTATCGTGGAACTGCGGGATCAGGTTGCCACGCACGGAATGAGATTGAATGTAATCGAATCCGTGCCGGTGCATGAGGACATCAAGATGGGACGCGGCCGCCGTGGAGCATCTTCGGTCTGCCCCGCATCATCACGGGGGCTGCGGCATTGCGCAAATTATTCGAAGCGGTGCCGAGCGTGAATAACGGTATCACATTCTGCGCAAGTTCCTACGGTTCCAGCCCGGACAACGATCTGTTTGAAATCATCGATGTGGCAAAGGAGCGCATTCACTTCGTACACGCAAGGAACATGAAATGGACAGGCGAACTTTCATTCCAGGAAGTATCGCACTCCGTCCATGATGATTCACTCGATATGGTGAGCATTATTGATAAACTCGTCGCATCAGGCGTCGACGTCCCAATTCGCCCGGACCACGGGCGCATGATCTGGGGCGAAACGGGCCGCCCCGGCTACGGACTGTACGACCGCGCCCTCGCTGCGACCTATCTGAACGGTATTTTGGACACTTTGAAGAAATAGGATGTAGAAGATGGGGCCCCCGCCTTCGTTTTGAAATCGATGATGTGACAGGTGGGGCATCACCTCATCGTTCCCCGATCGACGATGAGAAAAGGCGATGTCCTGCCTTCGTTTTGGAATCGACGATGTGAGAGGGGGCGCCTCACCTTATCGTTTTCCGAACGATGATGAGAAAAGTTCGAAGAAGTGCCCTTCATCCTCCAAACAAAAATACCTCTCTGCAAACGCAGAGAGGTACCTGTATTAATGAGTATAATGATATTCATTCAAATCCAGATGGTTGATGTCCAAAAATCTTGCGAGCGGGACGATGGCAGCACCGAGGGCGCTGGAACGGTCACCGAGTGACGAGATGACGATTTCTTCATAGTCTATGAATGAAGATGACAGCTTCGGTTTCAAGTCTTCAATAAGCTCTGGGTATTTAGTGAAAATGCTGCTGTTGATGACAAGCTTTTTCGGATTGAAGATGTTGATGATGTTGTTCAGGCCGACAGCCAGAAACGAGATGTAGGCGTCAAAGACCTCTTTCGCTTTCGCATTCTCCTTCAACGATTCATAAGTCGGATAATCGTACAGTTCTATGTTATTTTCCGACAGGGACTGCTTCAGGACTTCATCGGAAGCGTAACGCTCGAAACATCCCTGGTTGCCGCATCTGCACTGGATGCCATTCTGTTTGATGATCATATGTCCGACTTCGCCGGCGTAGCCGGTGAATCCGCGGAACACTTCATTATTGAGCAGGATGCCGAGGCCGATGCCGCTGGATAACGTCACGCAGTAGAGGTTTGACTGATATTCAGTGAAGGCCTGCTCGGCACGGACTGCCATGTTGGCATTGTTGTCTGTGTAAACGGGTACTTTAAAAGTATCTTCGAGTTTGGTGAGCAGCGGCTGGATATGAATCTGGTCAGGCGGGGAATAAATTAATTCCCTGTACTCGGTGACGATGCCGTGGAGACTGATTCCGATGCCCACGAGTTTGTTGGGACTATAAACCTCATCATATTGGCTGATGACCGGCTGCAGCAGGTCCGGCAGGATTTCGACAAGCTGCTCGGTGCGCCTGATATCAAAGTCGTGCATGTTGTTGTATACAGTCATGCCCTTGAGATTGACGACGACGATTCTGATATGGGCACGGTCGATATCGATGCCGATCGTGTATGTGCTCATCGGGTTCAGTTCCAGGTTGATCGGACGGCGTCCGGGAGACTGGTAGTTTTCCACGGGTTTTTCGATTACGAGGGACTGTTCGATCAGCTCGGTCACCTGGGAGGAGACCGTCGCTTTATTGAGCCCGGTCCGTTTGGAGATATTCACTCTGGAAATGGATTTGTTCCGGATGATATCCTCGAGCACAAGTCGGCGGTTCATGGTTTTGATGTAATTCGCATCACCGGTAAGCATAAAATTCCCATCCTCATCTTTGTTTACTTATTAAACTGATTTTAACAAAATATAGGAACATCAGCAATTCAGCATTAAATTATCAGGAGGAAACGATATGAATAAAACAGATCTTTCAGGAAAAGTTGCACTCGTCACCGGCGGAGGCGGCGTACTGGGTTCCCATTTTTCAGAGCGCTGGCCGGGGCAGGAGCGAAAGTCGCAATTTTAGGCCGCACTTTGGAGAACTGTGAAGCGATCGCAGAAGAAATCAACAAAGCAGGCGGTGAAGCGGCCAGGGCAAAAATCAATGAAACTTTCGGTGCATGCGACATTCTGGTGAACGGGTCGGGCGGCAATAACCCGACGGCGTCCACCGACGATGAATACCTCAATCCCGACAAATTGGATGATCCGAATGTTAAGGACTTTTTTGCATTGGATACGGACGGTATCGATTTTGTGTTCAAACTCAACTTCCTCGGCACTCTGATCCCTTAGATTTTTGGGAAAGACATGGCGCCGAAGGAGCATGCAACGGTCATCAACATCTCATCCATGAACGCATACACACCGCTGACAAAAATTCCGGCGTACAGCGGTGCGAAGTCCTCGGTGACGAATTTCACCCAATGGCTGAGCGTATACCTGTCCAAAACCGGCGTCAGGGTCAACGGCATTGCACCGGGCTTCCTGGTCACCAGGCAGAATAAAGATCTCTTGTTCGACGGTGACGGCAATCTGACGGACAGGAGCCATAAGATCATCAGTGCAACTCCGATGGGGAGATTCGGTGAACCCCAGGAGCTTCTCGGCACGCTGCTCTATCTGGCGGATCATGAAGCATCCGGCTTTGTCACAGGTATCACGATTCCTGTAGACGGCGGATTCTCGGCATATTCGGGAGTATAAAATAAAATCGAGCTGTCCGCGCATGAGGACAGCTCGATTTTTATCTTTTCACTTCTTTTGTCGCGTCCAGCACACTGCTCATCGTGGAAATGTTTTCAGTCAGAAAGTCCCCGCTGATGGTGTGTTTATAAAGCATGTTGCCAAGTGCGTTATGCAGTGTGTCTTCGTAGCCCAGCTGGTTATCCATCAGGCCGTGGATCACTCCTGCAGTAAATGCGTCTCCGGTACCGATGCGGTCCAGGATTTCCACTTCGTATGAATCCGTTTCATGGATCCGGTCTTTCGTGGAAATCATCGCTTTGATGACGTTTTTATTAGAATGGATGACTGTACGCTGCGTGAATGCAATGTGCGATACGCCGTATTCCTTATGGATCCTGTCCAGAATCGGTTTCAGTGTATCGGCATCCGGATTGCGTTCGAGACCGTCCTTGATCTCCCTGCCGTCTTCGATCAGTTCAAGGGGTTCGTACCCGAAGATGACGTCACAGTATTTGATGAATCTAGTCATCGTCTCCCTTGCTTCTTCAAAACTCCAGAGGTTGCCCCGGAAGTTCAGGTCCGCGCTGATTTTCATGCCGCGTGCTTTTGCGGCTTCGAGTGCGTCCATGAGGACATCCTGGAGTCCGGAATTAAGAGCGGGTGTGATGCCGCTGAAGTGGAACCAGTCATAATTCTCGAATGCACTGTCGAAATCATAGTCGGCCCTGGTGGACTGTTCGAAGCTTGAATATTTACGGTCATAAATGACGGAAGATCCCCGGACATTGAATCCCTGTTCGAGGAAGTAAGTGCCCATTCTCCGTCCGGTCAGGTTGATGTGCCTGGTCTCTATATCATTGCTTTTGAGCAGGGAGACGGTACGCTGGCCAAATCCGTTATCAGGCAGGGAAGTCATCATCGCGACATCCACGCCGGAAGCGGCAAGGCTCATTGCGACATTCATCTCGCTGCCGCCGATGTTGATGTTGAACTGGTTTGCAGTTTTGAAAGTGGATGCGGCTTCTGTGCTGAGCCGCATCATGATTTCTCCGAAAGTGATGAATCTCATTATTTTTCTCCTTTCACTGCTGCTTCATATACAGAAACGAAGCTCTCTGTATTCTCTCTGACGACTTCAGGGTTGGAACCGTCGTATCCTTTGGCAAGGGCGCTGCCGATACCGATCGCAAAAGCGCCGTTTTCTATCCATTCGGCCATGTTGTCTTTATTGACTCCGCCGGATGGCATGAGATTCACATGAGGGATCGGCCCCTTGATGTCCTTGATGAAGGAAGCGCCGAGTACGCCGCCCGGGAATACTTTCAAGACATCGACACCGGACTTCATTGCAGTGACGATTTCAGTTGCAGTCGCACATCCCGGCAGATAGGGGATCTGGTTCAGGTTGCACAGCTCGGAAACTGCCGCGTCAAAATGCGGGCTGACGATGTACTCGGCACCGCGGCGTATTGCTTCATCCGCAGTCTCACTGGACATGACCGTTCCTGCACCGACACAGATATCTTCGCGGTCGGCGAAATGCTCGATCAGCTCACTCGCTCCCGGTGTAGTGTAGGTGATTTCGATATTTTTGATGCCGCCTTCTGTGATGCTTTCGATCATTTTCACTGTATCGTCGAACCCTTTGCCGCGCACGACGGCGATCAGGTAGTTCTCGCGGATTTTATTCAAAATGCTGAATTTCTTCATGATCTTCACTCCCAAGTGGATATTTTCTTGACTGCATGCTACGTTAAATGTAGATTGGAAATAATAATAAAGCGCTTTACTAAAACGTTTTAGTCTTAGGAGCATTATAACATGAAAAGGATAACAATTAAAGATGTGGCCGAACGCTCGGGGGTCTCGGTCAGCACCGTTTCCCAGTATCTCAACGGGCGGTATAACTATATGGGGGAAGACACCAGAAACAGGATAAAAGAAGCGGTGGTGGAGCTCGGATACCGTCCCAATTTCATGGCCAGGAATCTGAAGAACAGGTCGACAAAGACGGTGGGCATCATCGTGTCGAATATCCTGCATCATTTTGCCGTTTCACTCACCAGGAAAATTGAAGATTACTGTGATGAAAACAACTATAACCTGATCATATGCAATGCCGACGATGACCCCGGGAAAGAGGAGAAATACATCAACAGCCTGATTGAAAAGCAGGTTGACGGCATGATCATCATGCCGACCACTGCGAATGATGCGCTCTATAAGAGCCTCGCCAATCAGAATTTTCCGGTGGTGTTTGTGGACAGGTTCATGGAGCATGTGGATATACCATCCTTCAAATTGGATAACCATCATGCAGTGGGAATGGCATTTGGGCATCTGCAGAATAAAAAGATCGAAAACCTCTATTACGTCGGTACTTCAGATGAAATGGACATTACCCCGAGAGTGGAGCGGCTGGCCCGATTTATGAAACTGGCGCCGGGACAGAAAGCCATAACAGGGGAAAATGATGCGCTCTACTCACGCATAGAAGCGGAATTTAAAAATGAGGGCTCGAACGGCATTATACTCGCCAATGACTTTGCACTCATGGCGTTCCTGGAATTTGCGAATAAAATGGACCTGGATCTGGAAAAGAACCATCTGATTGCGATAGATGATGTGCCGCTTGCGGATGTATACCGCCCCCGGATCTCGACGATTGCACAGCCGGTCGAAGAGATCGCGAAAAATGCCTATCTGGCTCTCATGGAAAAAGTCGAGGGCGGAGCAGAGCCGGACAAATTGGTAAACAGCTATAAGGGGAAGCTCATAGAGAGATGACCGGAACCGGACAAAGGGAAACCCAAATGAATGGGTTTCCCTTTGCTTTATACGATATTCTGAATCACCATTTAACGCAGCTTAATAATACAGCCTCTCCCTGAAACGATTCGATTTTACCGGCCTCTGACTGGACGCGGAATTTCTGTTTCACACTTTCTTCAGCTTCAAGCATTATGCTGGTCAGTGTGTTCTTCTCTTCATCCGTCAAATGCATCCGGGTGCACCAATCTTCGAATTCAAAGTGTTTTTCAAAGCGGTGCATTTCGACAATCTCGAAAGCGGCATGTTCAAGCATGCGCAGCCATTCCGTCTTTTTCCATGCACGGTAATGACTGTAGTCGCGTATTTTTTCTATTTTATTATAGAAATCATCGAAAGCATCCTCTTCCGGGGCAACATTATCATCCAGCAGGAAACGGCCGCCGGGTTTCAGTACACGGTAAACCTCTTTTATGAAATCCTCGATATCCGGGAAATGATGGGGCGCAATCCGGCAGGTGATAATGTCGAATGATCCATCCTCAAACGGCATCTTTTCGGCATCACCCTCAACAAACTCTACATTGGTGTGCCCATTCCCCTTAATGAATTCCTCAGCATTCTCAAGCATTTTAGGCGTGATATCCATCGCTGTCACCTTTTTGACGAGCGGAGCGAGGGCATTCGCTGTATGTCCGCCGCCTGTGGCTACGTCGAGCGCATATTCTGTTTCTTTTGTATGTGCCATCTCTATCAATGTATTCAGATCTCCGCCGTTACGATGTATCTTGCTGCTTACATAGAAATCAGCACTGCGTCCAAATTGGTTTTTGACGTCCTGCTTAATATCCATACCATTCTACCCCTTTGCATCAGTATTAACTGAATATTTAAATACTCAACCGTACAATCACTTTATCACACAGCTATTAATAAGTTAAATCTATTATTATTATATAAATACATAAGCATAACTTATTATTAATTGCGAATGATTTTTATTTTACGAGCATTCTTTCTAAATATTGACTAGTTTAGTTCTATACTTTATAATTAGTTAGTCTAACTAACCAAAGAGGTGTTTTTATGCGTATAGAACAGGAATTTTTTGATGCATATGTTGCTTTATACAGACCTTATATCAATAGAGCGAACAGTATTTTGACGACTTACAGCCTCTACAGCTCCCAATGGCTGATTTTAAAAGATATTGCCAAACACGGCACGACGACTTTAGTGGATGTGAGCAGGCGGCGGCAGATTGAAAAATCGACCGCGAATAAAGTGATCAAGCATCTGTTGGAGCTTGGCCTCATACAATCCGAGCAGGGTGAAGACCGCCGGGTCAAGAACCTGACGATGACGGAAGAAGGTGCGCATCTTTTTGACGAAGTGAGCAAACGGATGCATGAGATGCAGCGCGAAGTACTGCAGAATGTGGATCAGGAACAGTTGGAAGAGATGATCATCACGTTTGAAAAAATGAAAATATAGAAAGGATCCTCGGAATGGGAAAAGCTAGAAATTTAAGTGAAAAGATATGGACAAAGGAGTTCATCATCATTTTCTTCTATCATTTCATCGTAATGTTTTCGATGTATGTATCGATCGTTACGATCGGAAATTTTGCGATTGAAAATTTTAACGCTAGCGCAAGCACTGCCGGACTGGTGGCAAGTATATTTATCGTCGGAGTGCTTGCGGGAAGAGCGATATCGGGGTACCAGGTGAATCGTCTGGGTGCGCGGAAAATCATGTATATCGGGACAGTTCTATTCTTCCTGACTTACGGGTTGTATTTCATCGATGGCGGTCTGGTCCTGCTGATTGCTGCACGTTTCCTCAACGGCTTTGCAACAGGGCTGATCAGTACGGCGCTCAACACACTTGCGACGATTTCAGTACCTGAAAACAGAAGGGGGGAAGGGATCAGCTATTTCAGTTTAAGCTTCGTACTTGGATCGGCAGTAGGACCTTTCCTGGGATTCCTGCTCCTTGAAATCATGAGTTTCAATACAATGCTCATTCTTGTGCTCATTGCAGTATTCATTGTTGCACTCATGACACCGATGGTGAGGCTCAATAATATTACAAGGGATTATAAACCTGAAGCCGGCAAGTTCAGAATGATAGACCGTGATGCACTGCCGATGGGCTTTTCAGTTCTGTTCATGGGTCTCGCATACGCATCCATATTGTCATTTTTGAACCTGTATGCAATTGAAGTCAACCTCGTTACAGCAGCAAGCTTCTTCTTCCTGGTCTATTCCGCAGTCGTGATGCTCACAAGGCCGCTGACAGGGAAGATGATGGACCAAAAAGGAGCAAACATTGTTTTATATCCGACATTCATCTTCATGGCAATCGGATTCTATGTCCTTGGCAACTCCACAACAGGATTCATCATGCTGCTGGCAGGCGCATTGATTGGACTCGGGTTCGGTAACTTCCAGTCCATCGCCCAGACGGTATGTGTAAACCTGGCAGACAGGGACAACGTAGGGCTCGCTACGTCCACTTACTTCATCATGCTGGAAGTAGGACTCGGCTTCGGACCATTCTTCCTCGGCTTCCTCGTGCCGTCACTCGGCTACGGCGGACTGTATCAGTCCCTCGTAATATCGATACTCGTAGGACTGGTGATCTTCTACTTTGTATACGGAAGACATGAAAGCAGGAATAGAAGAGTAGAGAATTTGGAATAGATTCATATATAAATAAAACCGTACGTTCACTTTCCTGGGGCATAGCGTGAGCCTGTAGTCTCACGCTGATGCTATTCCCCTGGGAGTCTCACGTACGGTTTTTTATTTATAATTTTATCTATCCCATGGGCCATACTGTTTTTTCGCAATGATCATTCAAAAATCGAACAAACATACTATTTAAAACCCGGATTTATAGTACAATAGAAGGAACTTCCAATATTTATAAGTGAGGGTTGTTTTATGGGATATCAGAGCGAAGCGGCACTTGAAAATCAAGTGATGGGTCAGCTGGGGCGACAGGGATTTGAAAATGTTAAGTTGCGTTCTATAGATGCACTTATAAATAATTTCAGAGAAATATTAAATGAACGACATACAGAAAAATTGAATGGCAAACCGCTGACAGACAGTGAGTTTGACCGCCTGATGACACAGATCAGCGGTAAGAATGTATTTACAAGCGCACAGATATTAAGAGATAAGTTTGTCCTTCGACGAGATGATGAGACGGAACTTTACCTCGAATTTTTCAACAAAGATTCATGGCGCAAAAATACATTCCAAGTAACGAACCAAGTGGCAGTGAGTGACAAGTATGAAGGAAGATACGATGTCACCATTCTGATTAATGGACTGCCGGTCACACAAATTGAATTGAAACGTAGCGGTGTAGCCATCAATGAGGCATTCAATCAGATTGAGCGTTATCGCAGAGACAACTTCAGAGGTCTGTTCAAGTATACTCAGCTGTTCATAGTGAGCAACAGTCAGAACACAAGATATTTTGCAAACAGTGATAAGCAGATATATAAGAGCAGTATGTTCTACTGGTCGGATGAACATAATCAGACGATAAATAACTTGTCTGAATTCCTGGCTGATTTCTGTACGCCATGCCGTCTGTCGAAAATGATCAGCCATTACATGATAATGAATGAAACTGACCACAACTTGATGATAATGAGGCCATACCAAGTTTATGCCACAGAAGCATTGATTGAACAGGCGCTTGAGACGAATAATAATGGCTACATTTGGCACACGACGGGAAGCGGCAAAACCTTAACTTCGTTTAAAGCGAGCCAGCTCCTGGCTGAACAATCTGAAATCAACAAGGTAATCTTCCTTGTAGACAGGAAAGATCTGGATGCTCAAACGATGGCGGAGTTCAACAAGTTCCAGAAAGACTCCGTGGATTTAACAGACAGCACAGCAAAGCTCGAAAAACAGCTTGCAGATAAGTCGCAGCCGATGATTGTTACGACAATACAGAAATTGAATAACGCCGTAAAAAGAAACAACGAGGTAATGGAGCGCTATAAAACGGATAAGGTAATATTCATTATCGACGAATGCCACCGTTCGCAATTTGGTGACATGCATACACAAATCGCAAAACACTTTACGAACGCTCAATTCTTCGGCTTTACAGGGACTCCGAGATTCGAGGAAAACCGCAGCCAGGATGGGCGGGCAACTGCAGATATTTTCGGTAAATGTCTGCATTACTACTTGATCAAAGATGCGATTCGTGATGGCAACGTATTGGGGTTCAGTGTGGAATATGTGAACACATTCAAAGGAGAAAATCCTTTTCTGGCCGATGGATACGTGAGGGGAATAGAAGCAAATAAAGTATGGCTTGCTGATGACCGTATAGATCTGGTTGCAGACTATATCTATGACATCCATTCCAAGAAAACAGTTAAGAAAGAATACTCAGCTATTTTTGCGGTTCAGAGTATAGAAATGGCCATGAAGTACTATGATGCTTTTAAAGAACGTGAAGTGGATAAAGGTGATAAAGCGTTAAAAGTTGCAACGATATTCACGTATGAAGCGAACCAGGACTCACGTGATGGTGAGATTAAAGAATCAGCAAAGGACCAGCTTGCAAGAGTGATAGCAGACTATAACAAAATGTATGACACTAATTTCTCTCTGGATTCCTATGATGGGTATTTCAATGACATTTCAAAAAGAGTCAAAAAAGGGATTAAAGGTGAAAAGATAGATGTGCTGATTGTTGTTGGGATGTTCTTAACAGGGTTCGACAGCAAGAAGTTAAATACATTATATGTTGATAAAAATTTAAAACATCACGATCTGATCCAGGCATATTCAAGAACGAACCGTGTTGAGAAACTGAATAAACCATACGGCAACATCGTTAATTTCAGAAACCTGAAGAAAGAAACCGATGATGCGATAAAATTGTTCTCACAAACAGAAGATACTGATACAGTGATTCAGAAGTCTTATGATGAATATTTAAAAGAATTCAAGAAAGCTTTATATTCATTGAAAGCCATAGCGCCATCACCTGCCGACGCAAATGATATAGAAAGAGAAGAAGATATTAAATCATTTGTTGAGGCATTCAGAAGGGTGAGCAGAGTGCTGCTCAAATTAAAAACATTCATCGAATTTGAATTTACTGTGGATGAACTTGGAATAGGCGAACAGGAGCATCAGAATTACCGAAGTCATTATTTGGATCTTTATGAAGAGCATATTAAAAAGCCAGACCCTGAAAAAGCGTCAATACTTGAAGATATTGATTTTGAGATTGAAATCATTCGAAATGATAATATCACTGTCAGTTACATCATAAATCTCATTAATGATATCGATCTGGTTAATAAAAATAATCAGAAGCGGGAAATAGAATCCATTAGAAATATTCTGGACGGAGCGGATGACGAACAGCTTCGTTTGAAATCAGAATTAATCAAAGAGTTCCTGGACACTGTGGTTCCGACACTTGGCAAGGGTGCAAATGTGGCAGCCGAGTATTTGGATTTTGAAGAAGAGCAAAAGATTCGTGAACTCAGAGAGTTTGCTGAAGAGAACGATTACTCGCAAGAGCAATTGAATAAACTGCTTTCTGAATATCAATACAGCGGGCAGGTCTTCCGAAAGGATATTGAACAAGGAATTGAGGGTTCATTCTTAACAAGACGGAAAAAAATAGATTTAATTCAAGGATATATCAAAGAAGTGACAGCGAAATACGGAGTGTAAACAAAACTCTCAAGTATTACTTGAGGGTTTATATATAGTTTCACAGGAGGAACAATTATTATGATGACAGTTACAGAAAAACAGAGGCAGCAGCAGGCTGAGCTGCAGAAAAAATTATGGAGTATTGCGAATGATCTGCGTGGAAACATGGATGCGAGTGAATTCCGTAATTATATATTGGGCTTGATCTTCTACCGTTTCCTTTCAGAGAAAACAGAAGAAGAAGTGGAAGACATGCTAAGAGAAGATGATATTTCATTTAATGAAGCCTGGAAAGATGAGGAATTAAAAGAAGCATTGTCAGAAGAATTGATAAAGCGTATTGGTTATGTCATTGAGCCGGAATTTTTGTTTAGCAGTTTAGTACAAGATATTGAAGCGGGTAAATTTGATATAGAAGATTTGTCCAAAGCGATTAATAAGGTGGAGGAATCTACTTTAGGAACAAAGAGTGAAGATGACTTTGTTCATTTATTCTCTGACATGGATTTAACGTCCAACCGTCTAGGAAATAATGTAGCGAACCGTACGAAGCTGATTTCCAAAGTTATGATGAATTTGGATACATTGCCGTTTGTACATAGTGAAATGGAAATTGACATGCTCGGGGATGCTTATGAGTATATGATTGGTCAGTTTGCAGCAACTGCCGGTAAAAAAGCAGGAGAGTTCTATACGCCGCAGCAGGTTTCTAAAATCCTTGCTGAGATTGTTACAACTGATAAAGCAAACTTACGCAGTGTTTATGACCCGACATGTGGGTCGGGATCATTACTGCTTCGTGTAGGACGGTTGGCTCATGTCAGACATTATTATGGACAGGAGTATAACAGCACGACTTATAACCTGGCTCGAATGAATATGCTGCTTCACGATGTGAACTTCAAAGCATTTTCCATAGAAAATGGAGATACGTTGGAAGAACCGGCTTTTATAGGTCAGAAGTTTGAAGCGATTGTAGCGAATCCACCGTACAGTGCAAAATGGAGCGCAGACCCATCATTCTTGGAAGATGAACGTTTCAGCAATTATGGGAAGCTGGCACCTAAATCTAAAGCTGATTTTGCATTTGTTCAACACATGGTTCATCATCTCGATGATAACGGCACAATGGCGGTTGTTCTACCACACGGTGTACTGTTCAGGGGTGCAGCCGAAGGCGTTATCCGTAAGTATCTCATGGAAGAAAAGAACTACTTGGATGCAATCATCGGTTTACCGGCGAATATTTTCTTTGGTACAAGTATTCCAACGACAGTTTTAGTGTTCAAAAAATCAAGAGCAACAGACGATGTGCTATTCATCGATGCATCCCAATCATTTGAAAAAGGGAAGAACCAGAACCATCTAACAGACGAAGATGTGAAGAAAATCGTTGAGACCTACAGAAAACGTGAAGAAATAGAAAAGTACAGCCACGTAGCTTCAATGGAAGAGATAGAAGAGAATGAGTACAACCTTAATATCCCGAGATATGTAGACACATTCGAGGAAGAAGAACCTATAGACATCAAAGCTCTGCACAAAGAGATCAAAACCATCAACCAGGAGATAAAAGAATCTGAAGAAAGTTTACTCAAAATGTTGGATGATCTGGAAGGCGATGAAGAAGGAATGGCTCTGATAGAAGCTACAAAAGAGGTGTTTCGCCGATGAGCAAAGAAGAAAGAAGAGTCCCAGAACTCCGGTTTAAAGGGTTTTTTGAGGATTGGGAACAGCGTAAGTT
>NZ_FOTB01000007.1 GCF_900114445.1 Salinicoccus halodurans | reverse complement strand
AAACAACAATACCTTAGAGTAATGTTCGTTGAAAATGAAAAAAATACTCCTGAAATTCGTTTTAAAAGCTTTAACGATGTATGGGAACAGCGTAAATTAGGAGAAGTGGGAGAGACTTTTTCAGGTTTAAGTGGGAAAAAAAAGGCCGATTTTGGACATGGAGAGGCTAGATTTGTAACATATTCAAATATATTTGGTAATGCAATATCTGATCCAAATAATCTAGATATTATTGAGATTGATAATAAACAGAATCAAGTGCAATACGGAGATGTATTTTTTACAACCTCTTCCGAAACCCCTAAGGAGGTAGGAATGAGCTCTGTGTGGCTAGAAGATACAAATAATGTTTATCTTAATAGCTTTTGCTTCGGTTACAGACCGATAATAACTTTTGACCCATACTATTTAGCATTCATGTTACGATCACCTTCAATTCGCAAAAAACTCATCTTTTTAGCACAAGGTATTTCCCGATATAATATTTCAAAGAAAAAAGTGATGGAAATAGGAATTCCGACCCCATCCACCAAAGAACAACAGAAAATCGGCTCGTTCTTCAAGGAGCTAGATGACACTATCGAACTTCATTATAGTAAGTTGGAAAAATTAAACAAAATTAAACAAGTATATTTAAACAAAATGTTTATCTAGAGAGAAATTCTCTCTAGATATTTTTTATTACAGCGTGGATAAATGTCGTATTATTTTATCGTTGTCTTGGTTATTGAGTTCTTTAATTATATGCAGATAGGTTTCTTGAGTAGTAATCATACTGGAATGACCTAGTCGTCGTGCAACGCTTGCAATGGATACTCCAGCAAAAAGTAATAATGAAGCATGTGTATGTCTTAGTCCATGAACTGAAATTATAGGAACATCTGCTTTAATACATAAAGCCCGTAACCTATTGTTTACCATGGAGTTGAAAACTCTACCTTTAACGAATAGTGGTTCTTCGGGATTCAATTCTCTTATCATTTGAGAGAACTGCATTGCAACCTGCCAATCCATAATTACTTTACGCTTCGAAGATTCATTTTTTGTCTCCCGCATTCCTCCCTTTGTAGATTTATAATCCCATGTTTTTTTCACTGAAATGCTTTGCTTTGAGAAATCAAAATCATTCGGTGTTAAAGCGAGTGCCTCAGAAAATCGCAAACCGGTTTTAGCAATGAGAAGTATAAACCAATCCCAGTTAATCTCCTCGTTCAAATCTAAATTTTTCAATAAAGCTTGCAACTCGAACTGATTTAAGAACTTTATCTTTTTAGGTCGCGGTGCCCTCCCCTTTATTATCACTTTACGCGTTGGATTCTTATCAATGACCCCCTCATCAACAGCATCCAATATAGCGGCTTTTAATTGATGATGAAAATCCATGGTAGTTTGTTTCTCATGCATAAAGGCATAATCATTAAGTATAGTTTGATAACTTTGGCGATCTAAATCATACATTCTTAAATTTGGTGCAAGTAATTCCAACTTTTTCAAAGTCATATAATACTTATTCAAAGTAACATCTCTAACTGCCCCTACCTTGTATAGCTCAATCCAATCTTCGAAATATCTGAAGAATAATTGGTTCTCTTTCTTCTTAGTCGACATATAAAAAACCTCCTAAAATCTAATGCTGATTAAAATAAAATCAACGTTTCCGATTTTAAGAGATTTAGGTGTTTTATAAAAACATTTTGCGAAGATAGGATTTTTTTAGTTGTTCTAATGTGCTTAATTTACTTTGATGAAGATTGATTGTATCATCAACTTTTTTAAGAAGTCTGCCAATTTCATTTTGTTCCTCAACACTCGGCTCTGGTATTTTCATTTTACTGATCATTTCTCTGCGAACTGAATCGACTGACGTTTTTGCATTATATTTTCTCGATTCATAAATAAAATTAGTGGAAAAATAGTAATAAAAGTACAAACCACTAAAATTTTTAAAATCTGAAATTTTATAAACTCTTTGATGAAAATCAAATTTACCATTAACATAGTGAAATACTTTCCCTACGCCAACACCGTCTCCTACAGTTAATACAGCTTCACCGTCATAAGAATACGAATCTATTTTTTCTATTTTAGGAGATCTTACATAAAAATCATACTTCCCTCCCTCTATAGAATCCTGAGTATCTCTTTTTCCCGTGGCTATTAATGCTATGTCTTCAACTTGTCGCTGTTCCCATACATCGTTAAAGCTTTTAAAACGAATTTCAGGAGTATTTTTTTCATTTTCAACGAACATTACTCTAAGGTATTGTTGTTTCAA
>NZ_FOTB01000009.1 GCF_900114445.1 Salinicoccus halodurans | reverse complement strand
ATATACATTCAAAACCGGATAGAAGCAATAATTCGCGCAGAAACCGAAACACGGTTTCTTCATCAATTCTGAATAAGTCATCGATCGATTAGTATTCGTCCGCTGAATGTGTTGCCACACGTACACGCCGAACCTATCTACCTCATCATCTCTGAGGGATCTAATGGGGAAATCTCATCTTGAGGGGGGCTTCATGCTTAGATGCTTTCAGCACTTATCCCGGCCATACATAGCTACCCAGCGATGCCGTTGGCACGACAACTGGTACACCAGTGGTATGTCCATCCCGGTCCTCTCGTACTAAGGACAGCGCCTCTCAAATTTCCTACGCCCACGACGGATAGGGACCGAACTGTCTCACGACGTTCTGAACCCAGCTCGCGTACCGCTTTAATGGGCGAACAGCCCAACCCTTGGGACCGACTACAGCCCCAGGATGCGATGAGCCGACATCGAGGTGCCAAACCTCCCCGTCGATGTGAACTCTTGGGGGAGATAAGCCTGTTATCCCCGGGGTAGCTTTTATCCGTTGAGCGATGGCCCTTCCATGCGGAACCACCGGATCACTAAGTCCGTCTTTCGACCCTGCTCGACCTGTATGTCTCGCAGTCAAGCTCCCTTATACCTTTACACTCTGTGAATGATTTCCAACCATTCTGAGGGAACCTTTGAGCGCCTCCGTTACTCTTTAGGAGGCGACCGCCCCAGTCAAACTGTCCACCTGACACTGTCTCCCGCCCGGATCACGGGCGCGGGTTAGAATCCCAACCACACCAGGGTGGTATCCCACCAGTGCCTCCGTGTAGACTGGCGTCCACACTTCGTTGGCTCCCACCTATCCTGTACAGGTGAGGTCAAGATTCAATATCAGGTTACAGTAAAGCTCCACGGGGTCTTTCCGTCCTGTCGCGGGTAACCTGCATCTTCACAGGTACTATGATTTCACCGAGCCTCTCGTTGAGACAGTGCCCAAATCGTTGCGCCTTTCGTGCGGGTCAGAACTTACCTGACAAGGAATTTCGCTACCTTAGGACCGTTATAGTTACGGCCGCCGTTTACTGGGGCTTCGATTCGCACCTTCGCTTACGCTGAGCGCTCCTCTTAACCTTCCAGCACCGGGCAGGCGTCAGCCCCTATACGTCACCTTTCGGTTTGGCAGAGACCTGTGTTTTTGATAAACAGTCGCTTGGGCCTATTCACTGCGGCTCATATCTCTATGAGCACCCCTTCTCCCGAAGTTACGGGGTCATTTTGCCGAGTTCCTTAACGAGAGTTCGCTCGCTCACCTTAGAATTCTCTTCCCAACTACCTGTGTCGGTTTACGGTACGGGCGGTGGGTGTCCTCGCCAGCGGCTTTTCTTGGCAGTGTGAAATCAATGGCTTCGCCTACTCAATTTCGGCTCCCCATCACAGCTCATGGTTAATACAGGACGGATTTGCCTGTCCTGCCCACTCACTGCTTGGACGTGCTCTACCTT
>NZ_FOTB01000005.1 GCF_900114445.1 Salinicoccus halodurans | reverse complement strand
AGTTATCCCCGGCTGATGGGCAGGTTGCCTACGTGTTACTCACCCGTCCGCCACTCGATCCGGAGGAGCAAGCTCCTCCTTCTCGCGTTCGACTTGCATGTATTAGGCACGCCGCCAGCGTTCATCCTGAGCCAGGATCAAACTCTCCATAATTGGAAAGCTCCTCTCGAGCTCATGTGATACTGCTGACAGTATCTGTTTGCGTTTTTGATTGGTCGCCTCAATGTGGGAAGTTCAACTTAATGTGAACCTCATTATCTCGGAATTAACGTTGACATATTGTCATTCAGTTTTCAATGTTCTCGTTTTTTCTCACTCTTAGTATGTTACATCAGCTGCAAGTTTTAATCAAGCGTAATTTTTACACTTTCGAAAAACTTTTTTGCGGATGAAATACTGTTATGTTGCTGAGTTAAAAAATTTACGCTGCTGAAATCAGCGACTTTTATATCATAACAAGTGTGCGATTTAATGTCAACAATTTTGCTGAAGAATTTTGAAATTCTTTTAATGCATTGCCGTGTTCACTAAATGCTAAATATTAGATTATCATAATTGCTTATAATTGTATATAATGAATTTCAGAGGTGAAAGAAAGTATGAAAAAGAAAAGCAATAAAATACAGCGAATCCGCGGCTTTGCTCTGGCCCTTGTATTTATAGGCATGGGAATCATGTACCTGGGTGTCTTCTTCCGGGAGTATCAAATCATTTTCAGTTTATTCCTTATAGTAGGTTTATTACCGATACTTCTCAGTTTCGTCATCTACTTCTGGGTGGGAATGATCAGCACCCGCACAGTAACCGTCCAATGTCCCAATTGTGAAAAGTACACAAAAATCCTCGGGCATGTCGATTTCTGCCAGCACTGCAAAGAGCCCCTTACAATAGACAAAGAGTTGGAAGGTAAGGATTTCTCTTTGGATTATAATGTGGACCACAGACGTAATGAAGCCATTGAAGAGATTAAAAAAGAGTCCGCAGAGAACAATCAGACAAAATAGAAATAAGAAAAGCGGCCGATCGGCCGCTTTTCTTATTTCTGATCTACATTTGTTCTCTGCATTCCGGACAAAGACCATAGATTTCAAGTCTATGATGACTCACATCATATTCTGTGACAGATCCGGCAAGCTGCTCTACTTCTTCAAGTCCCGGATAATGGAAATCTGTTATCTTGCCGCAATTACTGCAGATGATATGGTAATGCGTATCTGTAATGAAGTCGAACCGGCTGGAAGAATCCCCGTAGGTGAGTTCTTTCACCAATCCTGTATCCTTGAATAGTTTCAGGTTATTATAAATTGTTGCAACACTCATATTGGGATATTCATCAGATAACGCTTTAAAAATATCATCAGCAGTCGGATGTTCTTCAGTTTCTATCATATACTTGAGCACTGCTTTTCTTTGTGGTGTAATTCTGACACCAGTCTTTTTGAGTGCATCAATTGAATCAGTGAACTGTTCATTGGCATCCATCATCTTCATATTGATACCTTCTTTCCTAATCAGACTACTGTAATATATTTATTGTACTTCGTTATTAAATTGTTTGTCAAATCAGATTTTCAGTAGCCACGCTCAGGGTTGATGATATTTTTCATGGAATCGAAATCATCAGCCCGCTTCAGGTTATATATGAAGATATCAAATGCACGAGTCAGATATTCCGGAGTTTTGGACGAAGCATGAGGTGTAATCGTCAAATTATCATAATTATAAAATTCATGATCTTCCGGCAGCGGCTCCTGATTGAATACATCCAGTATCATATACCTGATATGTCTTTCAGATAAAACGGTATTCACCGTCTCATCAGTCATTATATCACCACGGCCGATATTGACGAACACGCCTGTATCTTTCATTTTTTTGAAAGTATCTTCTGTAAGCAGACCCCGGGTATTTTCAGTGCTCGGCAGAATATTAATCACTATATCCGCTTCATTGATATGTGAACCAAGGTCGATGATGGAATACGTCTGGTCAAAATTTTCAACTTCCCTGCCTTTTGTGTTGTATCCGGTTGTTTTTGTACCAAATGCTTTCAGTACCCCTGCAAGGTGTGAGCCGATGCTGCCTGTTCCTAATATATGAACAGTTTTTCCATATATTTCCTCAGTTGTTGCCTTATTTCTCCAATAAGATCTGCTCTGTTCAAGCTTCAACTGATGAATCCCTTTATAGAAATTGAGCAGCAGCCCAATCGTATATTCAGTCATTTGTATCTTATGGATTCCCTTGGCGTTTGTGATATGAATGTCTTTCATCTGATCCAGTGGCATGTCGTCCATGCCGGCACTCATCACCATTACCCATTTCAGATTTTTAAAAGCTTCCATATGTTCAGCTTTCATGTCAGATCCGTAGGTCACGAATATTTCTGCCCATTCCCGGTCTTCATCAGATAATTCCCGCGATTTTACGAACCTGTACTCATATTCCCCGAAATCATTCTCCAGCTGGTCCATCATCTCTTCTCTGAGTCTTGTTGTTGACAGTATATTCTTCATCCGTTTATACCTCTTGCAGAAATGCTTTGAGATTATCCATATGCTCTTTTGCCTTTACATTATCATAACGCTTTAAAATGTTGCTGTTTTCATCCACTACAAAAGTGGTCCTGACAATCCCTTTGGATTCTTTTCCGAAAACTTTCTTCATTCTATATACATCCAGACTCTCAGCCAATTTAAAATCTTCATCCACTAAAAGGTCAAAGTTCAGATTTTGTTTTTCAATAAAGTTCTGGTGTTTCCTCTTTGAGTCCCCGCTCACACCGTAGACCGTTACATCGAGATCATTAAGGAATTCCATATTATCCCTCAGATCGCACGCCTGTGTGGTGCATCCCGGCGTATTATCTTTCGGATAGAAGTATATGACCGTTTTTCCTTTCAGGTCTTTATTGGAGACTGCTTCCCCATTTTGATTCTCAAGTTCAAATTCTGGAAATTTATCCATCTTTACTCCTCCTAGATAGTTATATATATATTGATGATAACGGACTTCAACATAACTCACAACACAATCAGCCTCGCTTAATAATGGAAGATATGTGTGGTAGAATACATAATATAAAAAATTGCAGTTAAAAGGATGAAAATGAATGTTCACTCACGAAAAATCAAAAGCACTCAAAGAAGAAGCAAATAAGACGATACTGGGCGGTGTCAACTCACCTTCCAGATCATATAAAGCAGTCGGTGACGGCGCTCCAATCGTGATGGACCGTGCAGAAGGTGCATACTTTTATGATGTAGACGGCAACAGGTATATAGACTATCTGGGAGCCTACGGTCCGATCATCACAGGTCACGGCCATCCACGCATCCATGAAGCGATTGCGGAGCAGAGCAGCAAAGGCATCCTGTACGGTACTCCTACGACTCTGGAAATTGATTTTGCCAAAAAAATCCAGGAAGCGATCCCTTCATTGGAACGTGTAAGATTCGTCAATTCGGGAACTGAAGCAGTAATGACCACCATCAGAGTTGCACGTGCCTATACCGGACGTAATAAGATCATTAAATTCGAAGGCTGCTATCATGGTCACTCCGACCTTGTACTTGTTGCTGCCGGCAGCGGTCCTTCCCAGCTTGGTACTCCGGATTCTGCGGGTGTCCCTCAAGGGGTAGCGGAAGATGTAATCACAGTGCCGTTTAATAATATAGAAGATTTTAAAACGGCCATCGACCATTTCGGCGATGAGATTGCAGCTGTACTTGTTGAACCGATTGTCGGGAATTTTGGTATTGTCGAACCATTTGAAGGTTTCCTCGAAGAAGTGAACCAGGTGGCACATGATAATGGTTCACTGGTCATATATGATGAAGTAATCACTGCTTTCCGGTTCATGTACGGCGGCGCACAAAACCTGCTTAATGTTGAACCGGATTTAACTGCAATGGGTAAAATCATCGGCGGTGGAACACCCATCGGCGCTTACGGCGGCCGCCTTGATATAATGGAGAATGTCGCACCGCTCGGCCCCGCCTATCAGGCAGGGACAATGGCCGGCAATCCGCTCAGCATGGCGGCGGGTCTGGCCTGTCTTGAAATATTGGAAAAACCGGGAGTCTACGACAAACTCGATCACCTCGGCAAAATGCTCGAGGACGGAATCACAGAGCTTATAAATAAATATGAGGTTAAAGCTTCCATCAACCGCCTGGCAGGTGCATTGACAATCTACTTCACGGATAAAAAAGTGACGGATTACAACATGGCTGAAGAAAGCGACGGGGAAATCTTCTCCAAATTTTTTAACGGCCTGATCCACAGAGGCATCAATATCGCACCATCAAAATATGAAGCCTGGTTCATCACAACAGAACATACTGAAGATGATATTAAAGAAACGCTTTCCATAGTCGAAGAAGTTTTCAAAAATGATTTATAGGAGATGGTGCCATGCGTTTTGGTGCTAGAGTTTTAAAAACCGGAGTTACAGTTGTATTCACTCTGCTGATTGCCAAATTATTAAACCTGGAACCAACACTGATTGCCGCCATCGCTGCGGTCTTCGCTCTGCAGCCAAACGTCCATCGCTCAGTCAAGAGATTATGGGAACAATTCCAGGGGAACACCCTCGGTGCAATTTCTGCAATTGTGATGGTGTTATTATTCGGCAACAATATTATAATCATCGGGCTCACCGTCATACTGGTGCTTGCCATCCTTCTCTTTTTCAATCTGCAGAGCGTTTCGACTCTGGCCGTAGTCACCATGATTGCTATCATGGATGCACCGCAGGTGATGGAGAATTCAACCACTATGGAATTTCTGGAAGCAGCAGGCATCAGATTTTCACTCGTCATGCTCGGTGTGCTCTGTTCACTGATAGTCAATTTCATTTTTATACCTCCCAAATATGAAACGAAGATGTATCATAACTGCTTTAACATCACGAGTGACATATTCAAGTGGATACGGTTGGAATTGAATGCTGTGAGTGAATATCAAGTAGTGAAAAAAGATATCGAATCACTCAGGACAAGAGTGGTGACCCTGGAAACCATGTATCTCTGGTACCGGGAAGAAAAGAACTATTTCAGCAGAAGATACTTTGCAGAAGCACGCCGTAAAATACTCTTCCAACAGCTGATTTCTTCAACAAGAAGAGCCTTTGAACTGCTTCGGAAGATCAACCGCTTTGAGAATGACTATAATCACCTTGATGAAGATTTCAGATACAGAATCAAATACGAATTGGAACAGCTGATGGGCTACCATGAACAGATATTCATGAAAATCACTGAAAAGATTAAACCTGAAGTGCCGTCTGACGTCTATGATGTCGATGACCAGTTTGAATATTCCATGATGGATAATTTCGTCACACTGTATAATGAAGCTGAATCCGAGGAGGAAAAAGTCCAGTATGAGAATATATTAGAAGTGATTTCCTCCATCCATGAGTATTCGAATTCTCTTGATAGATTGGATAGACTGGCCTCCAGTTTCTTCAGATTCCATGCGGACAATAATAAAATCAACATACAGGATGAAACACTCGATATATAAAAAACAGGTATCCGGATCGGATACCTGTTTTTTTAATATTTCCAGCCATTATTTTCGTCAATCTTACCTTTGAATCTGCTCACATGGGGATTTCCTTTTACGATGAAGCGGTAGGGAAAATCAACAGCTTCTTCTTTCGTATCAATTCCGATCCGTTTCGTCGCTTCGATAATCGCCGGAACTTTCCCCTCCATCAATTTCAGAATATCATTGTTCAATTCCATTCCATTATGCAGGTCCCGCCTGATGCCAAGTGCCTTGGTCAGTTTTCCCGGTCCATCGGTCAGATTTTTTTCGCGGCCCCGCCTCTGGATCATTATGTCTTTGCCGGCATTCGGTTCGATGCCGCGAATCAGAATACCTTCTGGATGCTCTTTGTCTTTAGTCAGGAAATTCATACAATTATGACCATGCATGGTGTAAACATAGATATGTCCAAAACTGTTGAACATCTTCTCATTTTTCTTTGTAACTTTGCCGCCAAACGTGTGGGCCGCCCGGTCTTCCAGACCAAGATAAGCCTCTACTTCAGTGATGAATCCACTGGTCAATCCGCCATCTGTTTCAGTAACGATTTCCTTGCCCAGCAAATTTTTTGCCGCTTCCAGTGTATCATGCTGTAAAAATGAAATATCCACTTCTCCACTCATGAAATCATCCTTTTAACTACTATAGATTATAAGTTTTGAATACTGTAGAGATCGTAGTAGGCACCCTGCTTGTTCATCAATTCCAGGTGTGTGCCGGATTCTTCGATCTCACCGTTGCTCATGACAAATATTCTGTCCGCATGGGTGATTGTAGAAAGTCTGTGCGCCACTATTATCGTCGTCCTGTTATGGGAAAGCTCAAGCAGAGTTTCCTGTATGATGCTCTCACTCTCAAGGTCGAGCGCACTCGTCGCTTCATCCAATATCAGAATCGGCGGATTTTTAAGGAAGACTCTCGCAATAGCAATACGCTGTTTCTGGCCACCTGACAATTTGACACCACGTTCACCCACTTCTGTATGGTATCCTTCCGGCAGACCCATGATGAATTCATGCGCATTGGCTCTTTTGGCCGCTTCTATAACTTCCTCTTCTGTTGAATCCGGATCAGCAAGCATGATATTTTCCAAAATCGAGTCTGAGAACAGAATATTATCCTGCATTACAAGCCCGATATTATTCCGGAGTGACTCAATCGTATAATCTCTTATATCTTTACCGTCAAGCAGCACTTTCCCTTCGGTCACATCATAGAATCTCGGAATGAGTGTAACCAGAGTGGATTTGCCGCCGCCGCTCATACCGACAAAAGCGACGGTCTCTCCGCTTCTCACGTTAAAATTAATATCTTTCAGGACATTCGTATCCTCACCGTTGTAGTCAAAACCTACGGTATTGAACTCAATGTTGCCGTCCGTGCGGTTTAGTACTTTTGCATCATCACGGTCTTTGACATCATATTTCACATCAAAGAGCTGGAACACCCTGTCCATCGAGGCGATACTCTGAGTGAGTGTCGTCGAGGAGGAAACAAGTCTGCGGAGCGGTCCGTATAACCTGTCGAGATATGCGATGAATGCCGCGAGTGTACCCACAGTCAGGTTGCCCTGGATCACCTGATAGGCACCGTAGCCCACTACCAGCAGCGGACCGACATCCGTAATGGTATTTACAACGGAAAAACTTCTGGCGGTCCACTTCGCATGATTCGTGGCTTTATCCAGGAAGTTGCTGTTCCTTTCATTAAAACGCCCTTCTTCATTCTTTTCCACGGCAAAACTTTTGATGACATTTATACCCTGGATCCGCTCATGTAAAAACCCCTGCACTTCTGCCAGTGCCTGGGATCTGTCACGCGTCAGCCTTCTCAGACGCCCGAAGAAATACCATACGCCGAATATATAGAACGGGAAAATGATCATGGATACGAGCGTAAGCTCCCCGTTCAGACTGAACATGATTATAAGAGCGATGATAATTGTAACCAGATCAAGCCAGACGTTCATCAATCCAGTCATGATGAAATCTTTCGTCTGCTCCACATCATTGATTACCCGGGAGATGATTTCCCCGACTTTACTGTTCGAATAAAACTTTGCGCTCAACATCTGCAAGTGGCCGTACATCTTCTTTCTTATGTCGTAGAGTATCTTATTACTCGTCCACTGTGCCAGATATTGTCTGAAATATTCCACCGGCGGACGGATGATTACGAAGATGAAGGAGAAGATCAGGAGGATCCGGATCAGCATGTTCACCCTGTCTTCAACTGTCAGCCCTTCTGCAAGTATGATACTGTCAATTACGTATTTGATCAGGAGCGGCAAGAGCAGCGGAATGCCGAACTTCAATATCCCAATAATGATCGTCAGCACAATCAGCCACGTATAAGGCTTTACAAATTGTAGATAACGTCTAATCAATTTAAAACTTCCTTTTTCAATTTCCAAAAAAACAATCAACTGAAGCCAGTTGATTGATCTTTAGTATGATTTAAAATCGTTGTTGAATCTCTGCTGCCAGACTTTGATGAAATCCGGAGCGAAAGGCCCCTTCTTCCTCTCGATCCATTGCTGGAGAATATCCACATGGCGCTTCAGTATTTTGTCTATGTCTTCCGGATAATCCATACGCTGCTTGTGGAGACGGTATTCGTCTTCATCCAGCAGATGATATTTGCCGTCGGGATACACTTTTATATCCAGATCGTAATCGATGTATTTCAAACCTTCTTCATCATAAACAAATGGCGAGGAAAGATTGCAATAGTAATAGACTCCGTCTTCTCTGAACATACAGATTACATTGAACCAGTAATCCACATGAAAATAAACAATTGCAGGTTCACGTGTCACCCACGTACGCCCGTCGCTTTCAGTAACCAGAGTGCGGTTGTTGCCTCCGATCACTACATGATCAGTTCCTTTAAGGATAGTCGTTTCGGACCATACTCGGTGGATGTTCCCATCATGCTTATAGCTCTGGATTTTAACCCTGCTGCCTTCCTTGGGTATGGATTCTAAACCCATATTCCACACCACCTTTATAATAATACTTTTATATTATATCATAGGTGCATTTATATTCACATTTTTTGGTTTATCCTTCAAACTGCCTGTAGATCTTCTGCATCGCCTTGCTCATCGGCAGCTTTTCCACTTCATTCAGCGAAATGAAATCCGGATGGGCGTCCTTTGTATACAGCACATATCCTTCCATATACCATACCTGATGGGTGAATACATGCTTTACACTGCCAACATGGAGATTCGGATGGTCGAGCGTCAGCCCGAGTTCCTCTTCAATCGATTCTACAGATGTATCAATATCGTATTTCGGCAGTTCGTACATCCCCTGGAGCAGCGTACCTTCCTGCTTCCTCAATATGATCTCTTCATTATCATTAAGGATGAAGTAAACATTGTAATATATCTCTTTTTTGGCTTTCGCCTTCTTCTTCACAGGCAGACTGGCGACCTCTCCGGCCTTATACGCCTCGCAGTGTCCCTGCACCGGACACATGATGCATTTTGGTGCTCTTGGCGTACAGATTGTCGCCCCCAATTCCATCAGCGCCTGATTAAAATCCCCCGCTTCGAGCGGCATGATCGCTTCAATGTTCTGTTTTACGGATTTCTGGACAGATGCTTTGGTCATATCTCTGTAGTCCAGGTTCAGCCTTGCCATCACCCGAAGTACATTTCCGTCAACTGCTGCCAGCAGGTTATTGAATGCGATGCTCTGTACTGCCCCGCCGATATATGGGCCAACACCTTTGAGACTGAAAAAAGCATCAGGATCATCAGGTACTTTGGAATCATATGTATTTTGCACTTCTTTTACTGCGGTCTGGAAATTGCGTATCCTGTTATAATAGCCCAGCCCTTCCCAGTCTTTCAATAAACGCCCTTCATCCGCATCAGCAAGGCTGTCGATATCGGGGTAATTTGTTATGAATTTTTCAAAATAGGGTATAACTGTAATAACCTGCGTCTGCTGCAGCATGACTTCACTCAGCCAGATGCGGTAGGGGTCGCTCGTCCTCCGCCAAGGCAGATCTCTTTTATTTGCCTGGTACCAGACCAATAGGTTATTATTAAAATCTGAAATGTTCAGCATGTGGCATCTTCCTCTACATAAATATTTCTCTTTTGAACGGGGGGTTTAATATGGATACTTTAACACATACACTGATGGGTGGAACAATAGTGGGTTTAGCCGCCATGGATCCGGCAATCGACCCGTTATCCGTCGGTTTCATTACCACTGTTGTGGGTGCTTCACTCGTGCCTGATGTGGATACTGCCATGAAAATGAAAAACAATGCAGTCTACATCACACATCACCGCGGAATCACACACTCCCTCCCGTTTACATTTTTCATATGGCCGGTGCTGCTGACAGTCCTGTCAGTAATGCTCTTTGATCTCCCTGCATTGAATATGTACTTATGGATACAGTTCGCAGTATTTTTACATGTGTTCGTAGATATATTCAATTCATACGGCACACAGGCACTGCGGCCGATCAACAATACCTGGATACAGCTCGGCGTCATCAATACAGTGGATATCCCCATCATCGTCATGCATGTGCTCTATTTCATACTGTGGTTCCTCGGCATATCACCTGTTATACTCTTTTTCATACTTTACGGTGTCATGTTCGTGTATTACCTTGCCCGTGCAAGTATGCAGCAATTTATAAATAAAAAAGTGGAACGTCAGCTTCCCGAGGAGTACATTACACGGGTATTCTGTATGCCGACCATCCATTTTTTCGAATGGCGGCTGGTCGCCGTAACCCAAAATGCTTATTATGTCGGCCGGAGTTTCCGTGGAAACATCATCTTCTACGACCGCTTCAACAAAAGCGCACTGATTGATGAAGATATGTTCAAAGCTGTAAAAAAAGATATCAACTTCAAAGCTTTCACTTTCTTTTCTTCAATATACCGCTACGAAGTGAAGGAGCTGTCCGAAAATCTGGCTGAGATCAGATATATCGACCTCAGATATTTGAAGGACGGCCATTACCCATTCGTCTGTATCATGCAGGTGGACAAGGATAATAACGAAGTCATCCACAGCTACACCGGCTGGGTGTTCTCAGAAAGTAAACTGCAGCGTAAGCTTATAAATAACTAAAACGACAGGATGTCATGCATCCTGTCGTTTTTTTCTGAACTGATAAAGATTGAACTTCATCTTGCTGTAGAATTCAAGCATCCACAAATATAAAAATATGATCTGTGCAAAAAACAATATGTCATGAGGCAGCCTGTCTATATCCCAGGCCAACTGTACAGCGTTTGCCTGAAGACTGTTTATCACATAATAGAATGGATTCAGGCTTAAAATGTTCTCCAGCACATCGGGTATTGATTCCGGCAGGTACAATACCGGAACGGATAGTATCAGTACGATGAAAACCAGTACATTGACCTTGCCAAGATTTGGTGTTTCAACTGTAAGGAACAGAAGGATGAACGGAATAATCAAGATGACGCCGAGAATCGTATAATACAACAGTGAAAAAATATTGATCAGCCAGTCATCTACGACAAGCGCGGCAAATGCACTGTACAGCACGGTAAACATCACGAATATAAAAGTCTGGAAAATGATTGTCGGCAGCATTCTGAAATATAATGGAACATAATTCACCTTGACTACCGAATCTTTATAAAAAGATGCATTCCTGTTTAAGACCACCATGCTGAAAAGCCATACTGCTGCCATGAGGCCCACAATCGTATACAGGTACTGGACGATTTCCTCCGGCCCTAAAAGTGCCGTTCCCAGCAGCAGAAACATAAGGCCGATGGCATACAGCAGGAGAGGCGTTAAATTGTGTTTTGAGAAGTATCCTGTCTGATCAAGGAATTGCCTCCACAAATATCTTACCTTGTAATTCATCCTGCCCCTCCTATTGATTAATGTAGAGCCATGTTTCATTTGATGCATCCAAGATCATAAAACCGCCGTCCCGGAGTCTGAAAATGACATCTTTGGATTCGAGTCCATGTTCTTCATATAAACCGTTTATATCGGAAGCGGGTATGGTCATTGAGAATACATAGCCGTTCCTGAAATGATAAGTCACTGGAAAACCTGAAACAGAGGCGTGCCTGTCGTCAGATGATGACAAGTTGAAACCGTCAATGACGGTACTCGCTTCCCTTCCCAGATACCTGGTATAGAACTGGTATGAATCCACGAATTTCTCACTGGTGTAAGGAAGCAGCGATTCAAAAGACACTTCAGGATACAGACTGGCAGGATTGAAGTAGATCAGGCTCTCTTCATCCGCTGCGTATTCTGAATCACCAATAATTACCGTATATCCATCTCCCCGGTTCGAATCCACCTCGACCAGACTCAGGTGGGACAGCACCTGCTCTCCAAACTGCATGCTGTCTTCTGCGGTCAGAGCATAATATATCCTCTCGTTTTCCGATTCTGCATCAGGTACAGTGACTGATTGATTCTGTTTGGTATTCGCAGATCCGGTGAAAGAAATATCCATGAAAATGACGATACTCGACATCAGCATCATGAACAGCAGAACGATGGAAATTATGATTTTCCTGATATTCAAACCATCGATGAGTCCGGTCTGCTTCCGGCTCAACCTTTGCAAAGAATGTTTATATCTCGCATATTCAGAAACATCCTGTTTCCACTCAAGATCAAATAAAACTTCTTCATCCACACTCTTGAGCTGGCTTTTCCTCCTCATATACTCATTGTAAGTATCCACGCCTTTTTTGACACTGCCATCATAGCGTATCTGTCCGTAGCTGAGCCATATGAAATAGTTCGCCAGCATGCTGACCGGTTCAATATCATTCTCCAGGAGAAGTATGCCCCGCTCTGATTTTTCCTGGTTGTTGACGGCACTCTTGAACATCTCTCTGTCCCGTTCGGTCAAATGACGGTACATGTTGCAGTATATGATGATTTCAGCATCGGCCACTTTGGACATTTCTATCAGTATCAATGCAATTTCCCGACGCGTAAGATCTTTGACGGGTGTTCCCCAGTTCTTTCTGAAGAGGGGCTGCTCTTTCAATTCTTCAATGACATTCTGAACATCATCCGGTCCCATATATTCGTCCAGAAGCTCTGTTACAAAAATATTTACAGGGTGCCTGTGATGGATATGGTCCATAACATCCAGACTGAGGATTGAACTTTTCGTTTTGATCTTTCCTTTGGAAACATCAAGTGTGCCGCTGACAACCTCTTTTAAATAGGAAAGAGATTCATAGTCCGACAGTATTCCGAGCACTTCTCCTTTATAAAGGTGGAAAGTGACATCTTTTAACATCAGACCTTCAGCACGGCCGAGCATCCGGTCCTTGAACTTTACCGGTTCTTTAGCATACGTCAGGTCTAACGCCCTGAGCAGAATGATGTCGTGCATCTAATCAACCTTTCTTGCTTAGCTGGAGCATGCTTACTGGAATACCCGTCTCTTTCTCATTTCCACCGACATAGAATCCCCAGGCGAAAACCCCTTTTATATATTCCACTTTAAAATAAAAGTCTTCATTACTGATGATTTTATAGATTTTTCCCGGCTCTATCAGAGACAGGTCGATCAGATAACTTTCGGCGATCAGGACCTGACGTTCGTGCACACGGTACTCATTTTCTATTCCCATCATTTCCGCTTTGCGCATTTTTTCCCGTTTATCAACGATGTACGCCTCTATTTCACGTCTCGTCATTGTATTAAATGAACTCATCTTCTATACCGCCTAACTTTTCCTGAATCATATCGTAGTTATAGCCTCTTCGCATCAATGCCTGAATCAGCTTTTGTCTTGAAGCATAAGAACAATCTTTCTTCATATACTTATTGTAATACTTTTCAAAGTCTTTCTCAAAATGGGATGTCTCATCAAATTCATCATCTTCGAATGAAATCAGACCTATGTGGTCTTTATTATATCCTTTTTGATAAAGTTTCTCCTGTAACTTCATCTTGAACTGGCGATATGCACCTTTATGTTTCTTCAGCTCTTTTGCTTTTATCCGGTTCATTCGCGCTTCATCGACCTCCGAGTCGAAGACACGCGTCATCCGAATGATGATGTCTTCATCAACCCGGTGCTTTTTCAGCTCTCTTGAGAGCGCTCCCGGTCCTTTGTCGCCCGTGTTCAGCATCGTATTTTTCAATGCTTCAGCATAATGGCTGTCATTGAGATAGCCTTCATCTTTGAGACGGTGAATGGTCTGTGAGATGATTTCCGGTCCATAATCTTCATCCAGGTAATCTTTCATTTCATTTATAGACCGAAGCTTATAGCTGATGTATTTCAGCGCATCGACATATGCCCTGTCGTATTGAATCGCATTCAATATCCGGTCATATTCCGCTTCATCCAATTCAGTGCCCTTGATGAGACGGTATCTCACGAGTGATTCTTCATGCGCATTAAACGAATCACCATTATCCATGACTATCTTGAACATGCCTGCTTTAAGTTCAACCACTTTTGCAATACGCATTTAACTCACCCTAATCCAGAAGATCGTTCGCAAAAAATTCCCTGAGTGCTTTGGACCTGTCACGTCTGTGACGGCGGTGTTCAGATCTTTCTTCACCTGTTTCATCAAGCCATTTCAGCCTGTCATTATCCGGTATTAATTTCGGCACTTTAATCGGCTTCTTGTCATCGCTCAGTGCCACAAAAGTCAGAAAGCTGAAAGCTGCAAGGCTGACTTCTCCGGACTCTTCCAATTCCTCTTTTGAAATCTTGACCAGGACTTCCATCGAAGAAGTACCTGTATGAGTGACCATGGCCTCCAGAATGACTACATCCCCCAGGTTGATCGGTTCGAGGAAATCCACTGAATCGATGGATGCTGTCACCACTTTCGACCTTGAATGCCGTCTGGCTGCGATGGATGCCACATCATCTATGTATTCCATCAGTCTGCCTCCGTACAGTGTCTGGTGATTGTTTGTATCCGGCGGCAGCACATTTGAAGTCTTGACTGTATATGATTCCGACATCTTTTTTTCCATACTATCCCCTCCATGCTTAGCACTACTATAATAGCACATTTTCAACAATAAAAAAGAAGGGATAAGCCATATCCCTTCCTGAAAACCGTCATCTTTTGCGATAACTTAAATTTTACGCTCCAGTGCTTCCTCCGGAGTATCGATTACCAGTGCATCCTTACCAGGGAGCGCCTTAGTCAGGAAGTATGACAACACCCCTGCAAAAGCGAAAATAGCAAAAACGAATGCAGCCAGAACTAGAAACATCATTCCAAAACTCATAGGTATCCTCCTATTGAACTTTTCTTATTAACTTAAGTTTATCATATTTTTCTCTTTTTGCATCAAGAATTTAAAAAGCCCAGTTCCCTTTTTCAAAGATTTTCGTCTCATTGCCGTTATCATCAATACCGTATATATCCAGCTTGTCGGAACCGATCATAAAATCAACGTGACTGATGGAATCATTGAGCCCTGCTTTTTCGAGTTCTTCCCTGGACATCGACTTTCCGCCTTCAAGACAGAAAGCGTAGGCGCTGCCCAAAGCAATATGACACGAAGCATTTTCATCAAATAATGTGTTATAGAATAATTTACCCGTATTTGAGATCGGTGAATCATGCGGAACAAGGGCAACTTCCCCGAGGTATCTTGATCCTTCGTCCGTATTGAGCAGATTTTCGAGCACTTCATACCCTCTTCCCGCCTCAAAATCCACCACTTTTCCATCTTTGAATGTAAGTTTGAAATCGTCAATGATATTACCGCCGTAACTGAGCGGCAATGTATTGGAAACGTAGCCGTTCATCCCCGTTTTTTCAGGGACACTGAAAACTTCCTCCGTCGGCATGTTGGCCATGAAACGCTCCCCATCTTCATTGACACTTGAAGCACCTGCCCACAGGTGTCCCTGCGGCAGTCCCATTACAAAATCCGTTCCGGGCGCTTCATATCTTAATGCTTTATATTTCTTATCATTCAGGTAGTCGACTTTTTCATGAAGTGTCCGATCCAGCGCTTCCCATGCTTCCACCGGATCTTCAACGTCTGCCCGCACTGTATAAAGAATGAGGTCGAGCAGTGCTTCGACCGCCTCATCATCACTTTTATCCGGGAAGACGAGCTTAGCCCATTCCACTGATGGATAACCCGCTACGCACCAGCTGTGATAGTCGGATTGTATACGGTTTGAGAAATCTTTGAATGCATTTCCCGCAGCGATCTGCATCGCCTGTAACTTTTCCGGGTCCACACCTTTCAGCAGTTCAGGAGATGAGGATGTAATGCTCAGGAATCCTGCCTTTTCATCCGAGTAGTGCATTCTTTCATCAATGGCCCACTGATGGATGGTACTGAGTTCTTCTTTCGTCTGATAATCAGCATGCAGCCGAGTCAAAGTATCATCAGAAAGACTCACTTTGACTTCTTTCGCCCCTTTTTCATATGCCTTCTCCGTTACGCGTCTGATCAAAGGCAGCGCATCGACACTTGATCTTACAAAAACACGTCCGTCTTTTTGTACATTCAGGCCGACTTCCACAAGCAAATCAGCATATTTATCCAGCTTTTCATCAAGATTTTTCAAAAATGCTTCCCCCTTTATTACTTCCTGAGTTTTGAGAGTTCTTCAATAATTGCAGATTGTTCTATAGCAGAAATATTCGATCTGCTTGTAACCATATTGTGAATCCCTTCGATTTCATCAATGTTTGCATCATCAAAATCTTCGGATCTGAACATCCCCTTGTTTACTACTTTCAGCTTATCCTCAATTTCATTCAGCATCTTGCTTTTATCCATTCGTAAGCCCTCCATATCGTTTCTATTGACATATTTATATTAACAAAGTTCTATCGATAATAAAATTTAAAATCAGGATAATGGATGAATATAGTTTAAATTTGTTTTAAAATGGTTATAAGCAACTATACAAGTGCTAAAAAGGAGAATGTACATGAAAAACAAACTTATTCCCGCAATCCTGATCGGTGCTGCTGTTGGTGCAGGCCTCAGTCTGATTGACAAGGGTACAAGAGATTCAGTAATCAGCAGTTCCAAGGACCTTAAATATTATGCACAGAATCCGGATGAGGCTAAACAGAAACTCTCTTCCAATTCAGGTCAGTCATCCAAATTTGACTCCCTTAAAGAAGAAGTGATGTTCTGGAAAGACACAATCGAAGAAATCAGACAAAACAATCCGGAACTTGAGCAATCAATCATGGATGCCAAAGATACATTTATGAAAAAACGTGATCAGAAGAATTTAAATTAGAATTGAATATTAGAGGGGCTGACGGCAGTTGGCCCTTTTTTGATAAAGAGGTGAAATTTTATGGCAGAGAAAAAAAGCAGTTCAAATTATTTAAATGAAGTGAAGATGACTGAACAACAGAACAAAACAGAAGGGTCATCGGGCGATAATGGCGAAACGTTTGTTGATGAAGTGAGGTTCAAATCAAAAACGCCAAAAAAAGAGGATGAAAAACTGTACGTTTCAAAAATCAACAAACCGGCGAAGGTTAAGAAAGACCCTAATTTCTTTCAAAGTCTAATGTTTCAGTTTTCAAAAGATAATACATCAGGGATGGCTGCACAGCTGGCCTACTATTTCCTGCTGGCAATCTTCCCGCTGCTGATATTCCTCTTGACGCTTGTGCCTTTATTCCAGATTGATCAGGCGACCATCACTCAAATGATTCAAGACTATGCTCCTTCCGATATTGCCGGTATGCTGGATAAAATCATATCCGACGTCATGGGCTCATCCAGCGGCGGCCTGCTCTCAGTAGGTCTGATCGTCACGTTGTGGTCCGCTTCAAACGGCATGACAGCGTTGATGAATGCATTCAATGTGGCCTATGACATTGAGGACAACAGGAACTTCATCGTGGCAAAGCTTCTCTCAATAGTGTTTACAGTCATACTGGCACTGTCAGTCATATTGACTTTTGTGCTGATCGTATTCGGAGAAGCGATCGGAAATCTGATGTTCGGAGTCATCGGCCTCGACAGCCAGTTCCAGACATTATGGAATCTCGTGAGAAGCATTCTGCCGGTACTGCTGGTATTCGTGGTATTCCTGGTCATGTATACGACGGCACCAAATATCAAACTTACAATCAAATCAGTGATTCCAGGCACTTTATTCACAACAATCGCTTTTCTTGTGGCTTCATGGGGATTCAGTTTCTATATTTCAAACTTCGGCAACTACTCTGCCACATACGGCAGTATCGCCGGTGTAATCATTTTGATTTTATGGTTATATATCACTGGTGTTATAATAATATTAGGCGCACAGATTAACGCAATCATGAAAAAGCGTACTTTACGAAAAGAGAAAGAGGCAGACACAAAAGATGAGTCTATTGCATGATTTACTTGAATTCAACCAGCAGTTCGTAGAAAACAAAGAGTACGAGAAGTACACGACGACGAAATCACCTGATAAGAAGATGGTCCTTGTTTCCTGCATGGATACAAGATTGACAGAATTATCAACGAAGGCGCTCGGCCTTAAAAATGGAGATATCAAACATATCCAGAATGCCGGTGCAATGATCTCCCATCCTTACGGCAGTACGATGAGGAGTATACTGGTCGCAGCATACATGCTCGGTGCCGATGAAGTAGTCATAATGGGACACCACGATTGCGGCTTTGGAGCACTTCAGCCGGAACCTGTCATGGAAGAGATGGAGAAACGCGGCATAGAACCGAATGTATTTGAAACTTTGAAACACTCCGGCATTGATATCAAAGAATGGCTCAAAGGGTTCGACAGTGTTGAAGAGAGCGTGAAAGGGAATGTTGAGAAAGTCCGGAGCCATCCGCTTATGGTGCCTGATATTCCCGTACATGGATTGGTTATTAACCCGGATAATGGCAAAGTCGATTTGATTACTGATGGATATGAAAATAAGTAAGCTAATAGCTTGAATGATGTTATTTTACACTATTTTGAGGTATACTAGAGGTAAGGAGGGGATGAAGATGCATATCAAAGAAAGAGGTACTCCCGAACGCGGTATCGATCGTATGCAAAACGAAGGCGGCGGAAGCAGTGCTCTTTATGACTTAACCGACCGACATCTTGAAGAAGAGACTCCCCAAGATACCGACATCCTTCCAGAAGATCAACTGCCTGAAGAGACAGAGGGACCGGTTGATAAGAGAAGCCCCGCTTAAGGCCGGTTGATTCAATATAGAAGGATGGCAAAAAGGACTGGAACCAACCTGATCACTCAGGCCTTCAGTCCTTTTTGTATGCCATTCTTTAAAATAATGAACCTGGGAACAGAGTTCCCGGGTTCTAATATCACTCTTCAACAAGCGTGAGCAGTTTTGGCCCCTCGCTCGTCACCAGAATTGTATGCTCTTTCTGTGCGACAAAACTGTTGTCTTTTGTTTCAAATGCCCAGTCATTTTTGCCATCCGTTACAAAGGAAGCTTTTGAAGATATGAATGGCTCAACTGCAATGACCATTCCTTCTTTTAGAAGTTCATGGTTTGTTGGATCGTAGTAATTCATGATATGCTGCGGTGCATCATGCAGACTTTTGCCCACGCCGTGGCCAGTAAGATTTTTAATGACATTCAGGCCATTTTTACGTGCGACCTTGTGCACTGCGCGGCCGATCTGACTGACTTTCGTGCCCGGTTTGATCTTTTTGATCGCTTCATCCAAAGCCATTTCACATACATCAACGACTTTCTGTTTCATTGGGTCTTCAGTTTCGCCTACGATGAAAGAGATGCCCGTATCGGCGAAGTATCCATTTTTCTTGGCAGATACATCAACATTTACCAGATCTCCATCTTCGAGCACCCGTTTCCCCGGAATGCCGTGCGCGACTTCTTCATTGACACTGATGCATGTATATCCCGGAAAGTCATACTCGCTGATTGGTGCACTTTCCGCACCCATTTCTTCAAGCAGCCTGCCGCCGATTTCATCCAACTCTTTAGTAGTCATCCCCACTTTTGCAGATTCAACAAGCGACTTGAGCACCCTTCCGCAAATTTGGCCGATTTCTTCAAGATGTTTCAGTTCTTCATCAGTTTTGATAATCATTTTATTCCCTACTTACTTTTAAAAATATGTTTTCATTTTCATTATAACAAATTCTTCATGCTATACTGTCAATACAGCTTAAATTTAGAGAAAGAAGTTATAATATGACTTTTGATATACGTAAAATTATTGGTCCGAGAATTATAAAAACAGGTATTTCCACATTCCTTACTGCGATAATCTGCATGATGCTGAATCTGCCTCCAATATTCGCGGTCATAACGGCAATAGTTACGATTGAACCCACTGCATATGCCTCTCTAAAAAAAGCGTATGTCAGGTTTCCCGCATCCATCATCGGCGCGTTTATCGCTGTTGTGTCACTTTACCTTTTCGGAGAAAGTGCCTTCACATATTCCCTCGCAGCTACACTGACAATTTTTGTCACTTATAAATTGAATCTGCAGGCAGGTGTACTTGTTGCGGGTATCACGGCCGTTGCAATGGTACCGTCTGTCGGAGATGCTTATTTTTACAATTTCTTCTCACGCCTGGCCACAACTACTATTGGACTGGCAATCAGCACTCTTATCAACTTTTTAATTCTACCGCCTAAATACACGGGTCAGATACAGGAAATGACCAGGTCCACAACGAAAAAGACCCATAAACTATTGATACAAAGGCTTGAAGAGCTCACTGAGAGCAGATTCATCTCGAAAAGATCCGAAAAAGAATATGGCAGCATTCAAAAACAGATCACCGAATCAGAGAAACTTCTGAAGTATCAGCAGGATGAATTAAAGTATCATAGATCGAACCGCGAAGAGATGCGGCTGATGAACCGGCTGGAGCGTGAAATTCAGTTCAAGAAGCTCTATTTCATCCATGTAGGCAATCTGATATATCTGCCTGAAAATATTGCAATGGATTTTTCTGATGTGGAAAAAGAAGCAATGAATGAAATCGCCCGATATTTGAACACCGACTTTTCTTCCTTAAAAATGACGAATCCCTCAATCAGATCGCTGCGGCGCCAGATTAAAGGGATGGATGAAGAAAAAGAAGCATTTAAAATTCATGTCCTGTATGAAATTATAATTATTTACCAGATGATCGTTCAGCATGAAAAAACAACCGGAGAAGTCAAGAAGGTGGATATAAAAGTAAGCACTGATTAATGGCATTTATAAGAAATCATATATCGTCAAATTCCGGTATGTGCGTTCTGATAAGTGAGATACTGTCACCCCGATGAGCCTTATCGGCTCTTCGGGGCTTTTCACATCATGGTATAAGGAATATGCATAACGAAATATCTCCTCTCCTCGAAAAATGGGATTATCCGTCATCATCTGCTTTGTATGTGTGGCATAATCGGCTGTCTTTGTCTTTACAGTCACGACCCTGCCTGCAAATTGATGCCTGTCCAGATTGTTACTCACTTTATCACTCAGCGTCTCCAATACTTTGAGGATTTCAACATCATCGTTGATGTCATAGTTGAATGTGGTTTCTTTACCTACAGACTTTCTGACCCTTTCCACTTTCAACTCTGCTGTACCTATGCCTCTTGCTTTTTGATAAAGCCCTGCTCCCCTTTTGCCAAAATGCCTGATCAATTCTTCCTCTGACCAATTATACAGATCCCGGCCTGTATATATGCCAAGATCTTTCATTTTTTCTTCCGTCACCTGCCCGACTCCGGGGAATTTTCCGATAGGCAGTCCATTCAGCACGTCCTGCACGTTATCGTAATGGAACACAGTCGTGCCTGCGGGTTTATTCATCCCCGAAGCAATTTTAGCCAAATACTTGTTATAGGAAATACCGCTCGATGATGTCAGTTTCGTAGCATCATAAATCTCTTTTTGGATGCTGAGTGCTATCGACCGCGCAGTACGCTCTCTTGAGACCAGATGGGTGATATCGAGATAGGCCTCGTCGAGAGACAGAGGTTCGACAACTTCGGTATACTTCAGGAAAATCTCCATGACTGTTTTAGAGATTTCTTTATACCGTTCAAATCTGGGTGTCAGGTATATCCCGTCGGGGCACAGCTTATGTGCCTGTTTCGTGGGCATCGCAGAGTGTACACCGTATTTCCTGGCTTCATAGCTTGCAGTGGACACAACACCCCTGCTCCATGATTTTCCGCCGACAATTATCGGTTTGCCGCGGTATTCCGGATTGTCCCGCTGCTCCACCTGGGCAAAAAATGCGTCCATATCAATATGAATTATCCTTCTTTCCATTTGTTTCACCTGACATTAATTCTTAGTTACTTCATTATAACATAAAAGCGAACCTACGTTCGCTGGCAGTCAGCTATTATTTGGCTGTGTTTCATAAAGGGTCATACCCACATCTGTATCCTCGGCATATTTTAAATTCCTGTATTTCAGCATCAGGTACACGTAATAAAAATCACCTGCGCATCCGCCCGTGTGTATTGCAAGCAGGTATTTATAGGACGCATGCGGAAATGTAAACATCAACAGCAGCAATATAGCCGTGATGAGGAGGAATGGCATCAATATGATGACTATATACTGCTTTCTGGAATATACTTCACCGGGGGCAGTGGCATAAAGCATTCCTGACATATACCCGAATTTCACTTTGGTTGCTGGTGAAAACAACTTGAAAAACAGCCCGTGTATTCCCTCATGGAATGTGAATACAGCAAAGAGCAATGCCAGCGTGATCAATATTGTACCGAATGTGACCCTGAATTCGACACCGCCGTCTGTCATCTGTGCCAAAAATGCCCCGCCGTCCATCCATATGGGAGGAATCAGCATAATTACCGTAATGATTACTGATATCGCAGTAATGATGTTTAATGACTTCTTATCATCAAAAATATTCAATTCATACTTATCGATACTCCCCCACCCTTTCCAGTACAATTCTGTAATGATGCGCTTCGTGGATCTTCGCCACTTTCACCGTCTGTATGATGTTCGGATAACCAGGAACAGGATCCGGATATCTGATCCAGTACAGCTCATCTTTGTTCAAACCTTCCAGACACTTTTTAAGTTTATCCGTTTCTTCTTCAAGCATCAGCCGGAGCTCGCCTTTAGTGTATTCCTTTCTCATATTTGGAATCAATACGGCAGGTGCCTGCATCGTTTTCCCGGCATATATATTTTCCATCCTCCCGTCGTAATACTTCGGTCTCTGATGTAACAGTTTCATGTAACTTCCTGCTAACGGGACATACACCTGAGAAAGCTGACGGGTCAGTTTCAAAAGCAGATAACAATGATAGATCACTTCACCTACACTCCATTTATCCGGCACTGTCCGTTTATATATATCCCTGTTAAATGTATCGGTACTGAAATAATCATTACGCAATGTTTCCAGTTCATCGAAAATATTTTCGAGTTCTTTATACATGGTCACCTTCCAGCCTTCCTTATGTGGATTAGTCCAAAAACTTATATCCTACTCCCCATACTGTTTCTATATACTTCTGATCATTCCACTCGATCTTCTCCCTGATTTTTCTGATATGGACAGTCACCGTACTGAGATCACCCAAAGCTTCCCCGCCCCATATTCTGTCAAATAGATGCTCTCTGGAAAACACCTGATTCGGATGTGTGGACAAGAAGTGAAGAATATCAAATTCTTTGGCCGTCAGAATGATCTGTTTCCCGTCCAAAGTGACAACTCTTGATTCGGGATCAATGGCCAGTCCCCTTATTTCTGTTTTTCCATCAGAAGAATTCTTCTCCATAATCCTTTGGTACCTGGTTACATGGGATTTCACCCTGGCAACGAGCTCGTTGGGACTGAACGGCTTGGTGATATAGTCATCGGCACCCAGATTCAACCCTCTTACGATATCGATGTCAGATACCTTGGCTGTCACCATTAAAATCGGAACATCCACCTCATCACGGATCTTTTTCAATATTTCAAAACCGTCTATATCCGGCAGCATGATATCCAGTACTATAAGATCATAGCCGCCTGTGTAAACCATACGGAGACCGTCTCTGCCATTCAAAACAATATCCGAACCGATGTCATTGACTTCGAGATAATCTCTTTCGATTTCAGCTATGCTTGCGTTATCTTCTATAATCAGTACTCTGGTCATTCTGCACCTCGCTCAGGGGGAGTTTTACTGTAGCCATCGTCCACTCGCCCTGTTCACTTTTAATATCTATTTGCCCGCCGTGACTCCTTACAATATTTTCCACAATGGAAAGGCCCAGCCCGCTGCCTCCGGTTTTTTTATTACGCGACGATTCCTCTCTGTAAAACGGTTCGAAAATTTTGGGCAGAACCTCTCTGTCTATCCCTCTTCCATTATCTTTAATGTCCACGACAGCATCATTTCCTGTCCGCGAGAGTCTGATATCTATTACGTGGTTTTCTCTGCACCTGTACTTCACGCTGTTGTTCAGCAAGTTCGTGAACACTCTTGAAAGTTTCATCCTGTCCGCGGGGATAACAATGTCAATCTCTGTCGGATGTTCATAGGACCACTCAATTTTTTCATCTTCCAGTTCAAGTTTTGCTTCGTCGATGATGTGGCTCAAAAATTGATCCAGCTCGATACATTCCTTTTCCAGCGGGGACTCTTCCATATTCAAATTTGAGAATAAAGACAGCTCGTCGATCAGCTTGTCAAGTTCCCTCGTTTTAGCTGCAATCGTTCTTAAATATTTTTTCCTCTTCTCCGGTGTCGCTGCCACTCCATCAATCAGACCATCAACATATCCCTGTATGGACGTGACAGGAGTCTTCAGGTCATGACCAATGCTTTCAATCATTGTTCTTTTCTCTTCGATATAGGCTTCATTCAATTCTTTCGAAGCTTTTAACTTCAAACGCATGTCATCAAACTCGCGGGCCAAATCGGAAAGTTCATCATTCCCTGAAGTATCCACTGAAAATTCCAGATTGCCACGGCCTATTTCTCTGGCAGCCGCTCTCAGTTTATTCAATGGTTTTATAATTGTCCTTGAAAGCAATAAGATCAGCAGACTGTTTATGACGATGATTGCCAGAGCAAAAAGAATCAGCCGTGCAGCTGTAAATGTACCTATATTATTTTCATTGAGGGACTGTCCCAAAAAAACAAAGAATACATATCCCAGCAGGATTTCAATGACAAAAAATGCGGCGACCGGTAAGACAACCAACAATATATTGGATAGCAGCAATCGTTGTTTTATCGTCATCCTATCCCTCCGTACCCTGTTTACATCATCTTATCAATTTACGGATGATAAATGCTACTCCCCCAAGCAGTACACCCATGATTGTACCTGTCATTATACCGCTGAATACTACTGCAATCCTTGGCACAAATATCCTGATGTATGCCGGGGTGTCCGTCAGATTTCCTCCCAGTTGCGGCGGCGCTTCAAAAGAGGACGTCCATAATACCTGGTGTGTGAGAGCCAGCATCACTCCAAAGGCAACACCAAGCATCAACATAAGTCTAAAAGGATATATCTGCTTTTTCATTACTGCCACTGCCAGCCATATCAGAATCGGGATGAACACAAATAATGAATTTATAAATGTGCCCTCATCCAGCCATCCCAGATCGTGGCCGATTACCCGGGGGACACCCAGAAGTGCCAATAGTAAAATACTCAAAAGTGATAAACCTGTAAATTTCTTCATAATCATTCTCCTTAATTTTGATATATACAGAGAATAATCATTGATCATTATTAAAATATGAAGCAATTCTTAAATATTTCTTAAGTTTTTACCTATGTCTCTTCAGAGTTTACGTTATAATATTTTACGGGAGTGATTTACATGTCAACATACACAATCGCAGGAGGCGGCATTGCAGGCGCTTCCATAGGCTACCACCTTGCCAAAGCCGGCCATACTGTCACATTATACGACCGTGCCGATACCGGCCAGGCCACTGCCGCTTCAGCCGGCATCATCTGCCCCTGGGTCAGTCAGAAACGCAACAAGAACTGGTATCGTCTTGTGACAGCCGGAGCGAGATACTATCCTGAATTCGTTGAAACGATAGAAGCGGAAACCGGAGTATCAACCGGCTATAAACGGGAAGGTGCGCTTTGTCTTTTCAAAGATGATGTTGTACTGGAAAAAGGGTTCAACCGAATCCATTCAAAAAAAGAAAATGCTCCTGAAATGGGAGAAGTATATAAAGTACAGAGGGAAGATGTGAAAAAGATGCATCCGCATCTGACAGATCTGTATCCCGGTGTTTATGTAGAAGGCGGCGGCCAGATTGAAGGCGCCAATCTGCTGAAAGCTTTAAAAGCAGGATTCCTGCACCATGGAGGACAATGGATCAATCAAGATTTCGAACACAAAAAAGCGGAGGGTCTTTTGATCTATGCTTCAGGTGCCTGGGCGATAGAGCAGGGTTACCAGCCTGAAATCAGGCATCAGCGTTCTGAAGTTTTCCATTTTGAAGTAGAAGAAGCGGTAAAAACAGCAGATACACCTGTCGTCATGGCACTCGGCCCGATCTACCTGGTGGAACTGGGTACCAACAAATACGCAATCGGTACAACACATGTAGAAACAGAAAGTTTCTCTGCAGAACCTTCACAGGAAAACTATGAATACCTCAAAGGACTCGCACAGCGGTATTTCCCTGATTCTCAAATCAGGGATATCAATATGATGGTCGGACTCAAACCATTCGCCCGTGATTATATGCCGTATATCGGATATGTGGAAAAAAATGTTTTCGTTGCTAACGGCCTGGGCTCGACAGGACTCACGGCAAGCCCTGTACTCGGCAGGGAAGTTGCAAAATTCCTGAATGGTGAAGAGACAGAGCTGAACTTTGACGATTATTCCTATCTGTAAAATAAAACCCGTAAGAATTTTTCTTACGGGTTTTATTCACTATATAATTGCCATAAAGACGGAAAAAGCATAATAAACCAGCACTGCAATATTCAATAACAACAGTACTATCGACAGTCCGTTCTTTCTGAATTTGAAATTTATACTGCTGAACACCGTCCCCAAAATCGCCAGTAATAAATTCAGGGCCCAGATATATGACGGGTCAAAAATAGTGGCAAGAACAATGATGAGTACCGGTATCACTGCACAAAACATTCTTAACATAAGATTTCCCCCTTATGTGTTCGGACAGCTAAGTTGCCATTTGATGCCAAATTCATCAGTAAGCATTGCGTGTCCTTTAGCGAAAAATGTTTCCTGCAGTTCCATTTCAACCTGCCCTCTGTCTCTGAGGACATCATACGCATGTGTAATATAACCCAGGCGTTTATCTGTTACAGCCACAGTGATATTATTGCCTTTGACAATATCCGATTGACCGCCTCCATCAGAAAACATAATTTCAGTGCCGCCCACGTTGATTTTCCCGTGAATGATCAGTTCCTTATCCGGTGAATCTTCATATTCACCACCGGGAACCTCACCGTAGGTCATCAACTCTGCCGGCTGGGTCTGAAAAGCAGTTTCATACAGTTCCGCTGCTTCCCCCGCCTCTTTTTCAAACATAAAATATGGATTGACCGCCATAAAACCTTCCCCCTTCAATATAAAACAATATTCCCTGAAAATGCCCCCTTTAAATATGTTTCATCATTCAGAATATTACAGTATTTTATGAATAAAATCAATCTGTGCTGAGGTTCCGAAGGTTCTAATATGGCAGGCTCAGCCTATGTTTTTAAGCAATAAATAAATAGTTTTGTATTCCATGAGCCATTTGGACTATAATGGATGAATATAGTTTAATTCAGAACGTTTTTGGTCTTGGAAAGAAGGTGAAATATTTGAGTTTCCTCTACAACCAGAACATTATTAAAAACTTCTTCTATTTATATGCCACACTCTTCATGCTGTTTTTAATTTATTTCTTCAGCAATATTGATGCTCTGGGAACAGTCGTGAGTATCATGTCATTTGCGGTATTGCTCATCTCATGGCTTTTTGCTTCACGATTATTCAAGATGATTGGTGCTGCATTCATCTCCACAGGTGTCATTTTAAGTTTTACTGCGGGAGATTCATTTCAGACAATAATCAGTAATACGACAAGCAACCTCCCTCTCCTGTTCTTCTTCAGTATACTTCCCTGGATCGGGACAGTGGTAAAAGTCGGCGGTCTTGACGAGAGTATTACCGAAATGGTTCAGGATGAGCAGAACAGGGTTGAGAAGATCTATGGCAGAAGTCTTTTTACCACATATTTTCTTGGTGTTTTTTTGAATTTGTCAGCGATTTACATAATTCAGCAGGTATTGAGTGAACTGTTTAAAAAAGCAACCGTCACACTCAGACAGGAATTCATAATAAAATCCACACTCCGTGCGTTTTCTCTCGCAGTCATCTGGAGCCCGCTCGAGGTGATTGTCGGTCTGACAGTCGATTCAACCGGCCTTTCCTATTTTACTTTATTGCCCTGGCTTATACTTTGCTCGGTGGTAACGTGCCTTTCAGAGATTTACATCTCGCGAAAGGAATTCAAAAATGTAGAATTCGATGCACCATTCAAAAATGTAAATAAAAAGGAGTTAAAGCATTCCATCATAAAGATGCTTGTGCTGCTGGTCAGTTTCATGACACTCGTTATGACACTGAACAGCTTTTCCAATCTCGGGTTCATAATGACAGTTGCCCTTATCATTATTCCTTTCTCCTTTGTTACAGCAATCATAATGCAGAAATTTGAACTGTTCGTAAAAGGCGGCTGGACAGCATGGCGAAACCACAACAACACACTGCAGAACTTCGCCGTCCTGTTCCTCTCACTAGGAATATTTTCAGAAGGATTCAATGTCAGTCCGCTCCCTGGATTGATGCAACAGGTATTCGGCTATATCGACTCCTATGTTGTCCTTATCCTTATTCTGATAATGCTCGTCATTTATGCACTGGCAATGTTCGGCGTACACCCGATCGCCACACTTGCAATACTCTTTGAGGTACTGGGTCCAGTCATGAATTCTGAAAATATGCTCAGCATTGCAATCGTCATGATAGTGTGCGGGCTTTCTATTGCCCCTGCGGCGCCATATGGTCTGAACGCGACAATGACTTCACAGTATTTGCGGATCAACCCTTATAAAATCACTAAAATCAATATAGGATTTGCCTTCAGAATGGGCTTCATCGCAATCGCCATTGCAATGATTCCAACCCTCTTCTGATTGAAGGGCCGGCCGGGACAAATTGTCCCGGTTTTTTTCGTTGAAAAGCATACAAAAAAGCTGAAACATATAGCTTCAGCTTCAAAAATTTATGCATTCATCAGTCCCTGATAGATCAGTATGAAGATGAACAATAATAACAATCCAATGATGGCCAGATTTAAAATCCCTGCCAGCATGAGCACAACCATTTGCCAGCCTTCATAGTTGCGGATGTATTTAACCAGTTTATAACCGATGAAAAACACAAAAGGTGCGACAAATAAATAAGAGAAAATCAATGGTGCATTGCTGTCAGGTCCTAAATTAAAAATGAATACAGATAACAGGAATGCGGTTGTCAGGGCGATGAAATATCCTAAAGAGATGATGCGGATATTTTTATGTTCATTTCTTCCAAGGAAATATACTGTCCCGAGTATGCCAAATATGTAAAATAAAGCGATAATATAAATCATTCATGAATCTCACTTTCATATAAATTATTTAATCTTCATGCGCTTCGCGATTCCATATACCACTGGACCAAATATTAAAACTAGATTGATGGGAAACAGCCACCCGCCAAGGAAACTAGTATTAACAATTGCTACATGCATCATCTCAAGTATTGAGATTGAAAAAACAACGAAGAATGCATTTTTAGTCAAATTAAGCATAATACGGCTGTTTAGATAAAACGCTGCTCGATTGGTATCATTCAACCTTATCGGATAATTATGTACTTCAGGACGTCTTTCGAGAGCCTCCAGCGCTACGCCAACCAGAATACCGATTACCGGCAGTATCAGTAGTTCTATTGCGGTACCGTACCTGTCCACTTCACCCACTGCATTAAAATGTGCCGGGATTTTCTCAGGGAGGCTGTCCCACCCGAAAACCATCAATGCGATTGTAATTACAAACACACTATAGCCAATCACATTAGCTAAAATTTCAGTTGTTGTTTTAGGCAGATCAAGATGTTTTCTTTTAGTCATGGAAGTCTCCCCCCAAAAAATTCATCTATATAAGTATACTATAGAATACTGGATATTGAAAAAGCTGCAGACCTATTTAGGTCTGCAGCTTTTCTTCTTTTAATATTCTACGTCTTCATCCAGGTCTTCACCATTGGTCTCAATTACTTTCTTAGGAAACGTTCTCCGTAACTGCCATCCGAAATTCTTTTAATGTCCTCTGAATTACTTCTATTGCATTATCTTTCTCTCACTATGTCATGGTTATAGATTTTTTGTATGTCCTTAGGATAAGACTCCTCAAATTCAATTCTTTCACACAATGTTATTACTCATTTTTATTTAATATATATGTATATGACAAAAATAAAGACCATAACATGAAAAAGAGGAAGACAATAATTTGTCTTCCTCCATAACATAGCTATTTTAATTTTTATTTCACTGTCGCTTTGACATCAACATCGATGCCATTCTGTGTCATTTTGGAATATGGGCATGCTTTATGTGCATCCTGCACATACTGGTCAGCGTCTGACTGCTCTACTCCTTCAAATTCAACTTCGATTTCTGCACCAAGTCTGAAACCGCCGTCTGACTCATCTTTGAGCAGTTTTGCTGTAGCGATAACCACATGCTTTACATCCTGGGCGTTCGCTTTCTTCAAGACACCGTCAAGTGCACTATGGTAACATGCACTGTACGCTGCTGCGAACAGCTGCTCAGGGTTCGTTTCGTTAGTATCCTCGCCTGACATCTCTTTAGGCTGCTTCACGTTCATCTTAAAGGAATTGTCTTCGCTGTGCACTTCGCCGCCTCTGCCGCCGGTATTAAACACTTTTGCTTCATAGATACTCATTAATAATTCAACTCCTTATGTGTTATACATTCAATCTATTCCTTAAAATTGGCAGTCTCAAACATTCTGTTTGCTTCTTCCTGGAGGATTTATCCTTAAAAGCCATTTATTAAGTATTTTTCAATTAAAATAAAAACGTGTTCTGAAATTAATCAAAACACGCCCCCTTATCTATTCGCATGCATAATCATCTTTGTCCCTGTCCATTTTCGGCTGGTATGCTGCGTGGCCTGAAGGCACACCGTCAGGATATACTTTTTTGAGTTCTGTACAGTTTTGGAAATACTCAGTTCCATCTGATGAAGACGTTGATGATTTAGAAGAAGAATTGTTTTCTTCCGAATCAGAAGTCGGTTCTTCCTGATATATTTCAGAATCAAATGGATGCGGCAGCGACCATATACCGATATTTTCCTGCTGAGCCAGGGCCTGAGCCGTCTCCAGGCGTTCCAGATACCGTGTATTTGGCGGCTCCACATAGTTCACCTGAGCAAGACCTTCTCTGACTAGAATCTCGTTGAGCATTTTTCCATCCACATAGACGTAAGCGAGATTCCTTTGATAATGATCCTGTTTTGCACCGATATCAAATTCAACTTCTATAACATCAGCATTGCTCAGAAGTTCTTTCGTCCTGGCAGACGCTTCCTTTCCAAAAGGCTGCTCACCCAGACGGGGGTGCTTCGTTTCCGGAGTGTCGATCAGCAGATATCTGAATGGTTCATCGTTCCCATTATAAATGAACCGTGTCGTATCTCCGTCAGTAAATGAAGCGACAGTCACCGGAATCCGGTCTTCAGAAACCGGGTCAAAAGTCTTCTCTTCTTTCGGTTCTTCCTTGAATTCTTTCTCGGCTGTTGCTTCATCATCTTTTTTCTTTATTTCTATACTTTTTTCTTCTGCTGATTGTTCTTCTTTTTCCTTCTTCTCTTGCTCTATGGACTTCTCTTTCTCAAGTTTCCTGCGTTCTGCTGCGATTTCTTCTTTCTCAGCATCAAGCGCTTTTCTTTCTTCTTCCAGCTCTTCTTCAGAAATTGACGAATCTACTGTTTCCTCTTCCGTCACTTCTTCGACTGTTGCAGCAGCTTCATTCATTTCCCTTTCGACGTTTTCCGGACCATTTACAGTAGCTGCAACTATGAAGAAAAGTATGAAACCAGTGATGAAAGTAATACCTATACGCTTCTTGTATCCTTTAATTTCATCTCTTCTAATCCGTTTTATGATATACACCAGAATGAAAGCAAACATCAACAGGCTTACGTAGATCCATAGAATTCCAAATGCGACGGATAACCCTGATTCAGAATCAAACACCGCCGCCAATAATGTCAGTACTGACGTTACAGCAAAAAGTATGAGTGAACCCTGCCACCATTTCTTATAGTCTGAATCCGAAAAGTAACTGATCAAACCTGTCACGAAACTGATCAGCACGCCCAACCCTGACACAAATGATAAAAGCATTAAAAATATCGACATTTCATCCCTCTTAACTAAATTGATTACTGTAATTTTACTACATGATTACTTTTTATCAATATGAAATATATATATATCGCAAATTATATAAAAAACTCCTCTCTTTTTAAGAAAGAAGTTTTATGAAATCAGCTTTTCACCTTTAGCGTTTCGATAAAGTGACTGACGAATTTTCCACCTTCGACATCCAGACAAATTTCCACGTTAGGTTCTTTCTTCCACAGTTTTCTGAAGTCACAAATCGTCTGCCCATAACTGAGTTCACTTTTTGTCTCGACATCCACAAAGTACTTCTCAGTTTTCACAAATGTCGGATCCAGTACCACACCGACAGTCAGCGGATCATGAAGCGCACAGCCATCCATTCCAAACCGCTTTGAACTGTAATCTCTGTATACTTCTGTACTCTGCAGGACAAACTCATAATATTTGGTACCCTTTAATTTTTCTATGGTCTTTCTATTCATGAAAGTTTCTAATGTGACATCTAGACTCACGAGCTGTAAATTGAAACCTGCATGAAAAACAATCTTTGCCGCTTCTGCATCAGCATAAATATTGAACTCGGATGTAGGCAGGGAATTCCCGTGACCGGCTTTAGACACAAGCCCGCCCATAACGACGACCTGATCCACCCATTCGGCAATCCTCGGTTCTTTTCTTACAGCGAGCGCAAGATTAGTAAGCGGCCCGACCATAATCAGAGTGAGTTCACCAGCATGTGTTTTCGCCTGCTCTATTATAAAATCCGGGGCAAACATTTCTCCCTCCGGCTTTGTCGCTTCCATTTCGCTCAATGCTCCGCCAATGCCGTCATTACCATGCACTTTATATTCAGAATGCACTTCCTTCAATAAAGACCGGTCGGCACCACGGTACACTTTAAGGTTTTCGTCATCGATTAGCTGAATCACTTTTTTAGTATTTCTCACAACATCGTCCAAAGGCACGTTTCCGTTGACAGTAGTAATGCCGAGTAAATCGAGTTGCCTGCTTTCATATGCATAGATAATGGATAATGCATCGTCTATGCCAGTATCCACGTCCAGAATTGTTTTTTTCATCATTGAGATCCCCCATCTTCTTGGCCTTGTTCCTCTGAATATATTATATCCGATTTAAATAAAACAGAAAAAACCGCACATCCATGAAAAGTGATGTGCGGCTGTTCATTACATATTATCTGTGACCGATTGTGCTTTTGGCCCTTTCTTCTGGGCCCTCAGTGGATCGAGTCTGTTTTCAAGCAGTCTCAGTCCGACGTCGATGATGATTGCAATGATTGCGATTGGTACTGCCCCTGCCAGTATCATTGCGGTGCCATCTGTGGCGTTCGTACCGCGGATGATAATATCTGTGAGCGTGGAGGCTCCGATGAATGATCCGACCGCAACAACACCAATAGCTACAACAAGTGCAATCCTGAGCCCGCCGATGATGACTGACAACGCAAGGGGCAGCTCAATCATCCGCAACACCTGATTTCTTGTCATGCCCATACTCTTACCTGCATCTTTAATACTTGCATCCACTTCTATAAGTCCTGTGTAAGTATTTTTGATGATGGGCAGTAATGCATACAGGAAGACCGCAAGCACTACAGTATTATTCCCTAGCCCCATCACCAGCATCAGGATTGCCAGCATGGCAATGACCGGAACTGTCTGTATGATGTTGGCTACTGTAATGACGCCCTGTGAAATCCTGGCATACCTGGCAATCAGGATTCCAAGCGGTATACCAACAAGCGAAGCGAACAATACGCCGTATACCGACATCAGTAAATGATTGATGAACAATTCAAAGATATAGCTGCCGTTCGTCGTAAAATATCTGAAAAACTCCTGAATCAATGATTCCTCCACCATTATCTGCCCCCTTCCTCATCTTCAAAGTAGTTGTGCTCTTCCAAATACTCTTCTGCAACCAGCGCCGGTTCTCTGCCTTCACCGTCTGCTTTATAGTTCAATTGCTGCATTTGTTCCGTTGAAATCTTACCTGTAAGTTTCCCGACAATATCAACAAGTTCAGGATATTCTTCGAGAAGCTCATCTGTCGCCAGTGCGCTCGTATCATATGCCGGGAAGAATTCTTTATCATCTTCCAGCACGACAAGATCATAAGAAGCAATCCGGCCATCCGTGGTATACCCGAGTGAAACATCGAGACTTCCATTATCCAGGGCATCGTATACAAGGCCGATCTGCATCGGCCTCACCGTATCAAAGGAAAAACCGTAATGATCGACGAATCCCGGATAACCGTCCCCTTCACGGTTTAACCATGAGCTGTCCACTCCAAGTTCCAGCTCGTCCTTATGTTCCTCAAGATCTGATACAGTCTCAAGATCATATTCCTCAGCTGTTTCTTTGGTCACCATGAATGCATATGAGTTATCGAATCCATATGAATTAAAATATTTCTGATCAAATTGTTCCTGGAACTCTTCCTGGACAACCTGCATCGCCTCCTCAGAGTTGGCAATCGGGTCCTGACCCAGCGGGCCTGTGAGTTCCGTACCTGAATACCTTGTGCTGGACATATTCGCATCTCCATTGACGATGGCGTTGTGCTGTACAGTACTTGCACCCAGGTTATTGATGATTGTAGGTTTTATCTCACCGTCTGTGTCATGTTCAATAAGCAGACGCAGCATATGTGCCATGATTTGTGATTCACTCGTATTCAAAGCTGTGATTCTCACCGGATCGTTCGCACCACCGCCTAATCCAGGGAGGCTGCATCCAGATAATACAGTGAGACTCATCAAAGCCACTATAAATATTCTTTTAAAGTACTTCATAATAACCTCCTACCTGGATATTTTCAAACCTTTTGGAATTGTCATTTTTTCAACGAGGGACAACAGATAATCGGCAATCAGCGCGAGTGCCGTAACAAGTACAGCAGCTGAAACGATCATCAGAGGATCGTAGAGATTCAGGCCATTGAATACAAAGTCGCCTAAGCCCCCTGCACCGATATAACTCGCAAGTGTCGCCCAGCTGATGACATAGACGCTTGCCAGGCGGATGCCTGACATTATAAGTGGAAGTGCGAGTGGCAGATCGATGCTTTTCATCATTTGAAAATTCGTCATGCCCATGCTCTTTCCTGCTTCTTTCACGTTCGAATCAATATTCTGCACGCCGATTACGGTATTGTTCAAGATCGGAAGAAGAATGTAAACCGACAATGCGATGATTGCCGGTGTCTTCCCGACCCCGAACAATGGGATCATCAATGCCAGAAGTGCAATCGTCGGCACCGTCTGGAGAACACCAGCGGTTGTAAGAACCATGTTGCTCAGCCTTTTATTCTTCGCCAGGAATAAACCGATCGGCACGGCGATCAATATGCCGATACCCAGTGAAATCATGGAAATGAAAAAATGTTCTATCGACTTTTCAAACAGACCTGCAGCATTTTCATTCAGAAATTGGATCATTAAATATCAACTCCGATATCTTTTGACGGGTCGGAAGTTTGAACTTCCTCATCATCCCCCCAGATGGAATCGTAGACGATATCCACCAGGCTGGCGCGTGTAATCAAACCGACAAGTTTATTATCATCTTCAACTACAGGGACATTCCTTACGTTCCTTTTTAAAATCGTCCGTACAGAATCCTGCAGTTTGCTGTTTATGTTTACGCGGTAAATATCACGCTGCATGATATCAATCAGCTCAGCTTTTTTGCGCACACCTTCTTTAATATCCTCAATGTCCAGATAGCCCAGCAATTTTTGTGATTTGTTTGTGATCAATATTGTATCGATGCGATACTCCCGCATGATAGATACGGCATGATCCAATGAATCATCTATGTTTACCGTCTTGGGTATAATCATTGCCTTTTCCACCGTCTTCATGTTCGGGCGGTCCTGGATCAATCTGTTCTCTCCTATGAAATCACGCACGAAATCATTTGCCGGATTTTTAAGAATGTTGTCAGGCGTATCATACTGGACGACTTTACCGTGTGACATGATACATATTTTATCCGCCAGTTTAATCGCTTCATCCATATCATGTGTAACAAAGACGAACGTCTTACCCAGTTTTTTCTGAAGCTCTTTAACAAGGTCCTGCAGCGTGTCCCGGGTAATCGGGTCGAGTGCGCCGAACGGTTCATCCATCAAAATTATATCCTGTTCTGCAGCAAGCGCTCTGACAACACCGATACGCTGCTGTTGTCCGCCGGACAATTCCGACGGGTAACGATCCAGAAATGATTCAGGCAGGTCAACAAGTTTTATGAGTTCTTTCGCTTTCTCGTCTTTACGCTCCTGCGGCCATTTAAGTAATTTTGGCACGAGGACGATATTTTCCTTTATCGTCATATGTGGAAGCAGTCCGACCTGCTGCAGTACATAGCCGATTTTCCTTCTCAATTCCACAGGATCCATTTTTTTAGTCTCCATGCCATTGATGGTGACGACCCCGTCTGTCGGCTCAATCATCCTATTAAGCATTCTCAGTGCTGTCGTTTTACCACTGCCGCTCGTACCGATGAATGCCACGAATTCTCCGTCCTCAATTTCTATTGATAGATTATCGACCGCTTTGGTCTTTCTACCATATACTTTAGTCAGCCCTTTGATACTTAACATAGTTTGCTCCTTTATCGAATTCTTTATTTGCACCGTCCAATAGACATAGTTATTATAGCATAGAGGGTAAAAAAGACAAATGACTCCCAATTATATCAGGTTACTAAAGCGCTAACAAGAAATAAAATGCGAAATCGCATATAATTTTATTCAGATTAAATTTTCAATTATCATGTACTATGTTTTAGGAGGAATTACACATGGCACTCTTATCCATAAATTTTAATTCAACTGTTCTGGGAAAACATCATTCATTCAAAGTGATCCTCCCGGAGAATGACACTCAATTCGAACCGTCAAAAAAGACACAGACGTTAAAGACGATGCTGCTTCTGCACGGATTATCGAACGACGATTCGCTTTACACCCGTTATACGAATGTTGAACGGTTTGCCAACAGAGCAAACCTCGCTGTAATCATGCCCAGTGCCGACCACAGTTTCTATACAAACATGGTTCACGGACACAGCTATTACGATCATATACTGGAAGTCTGGGATTATGCACATCAGATCCTCCCCCTCTCAAAAGATAGGAAAGATAACTTCATTGCCGGGCATTCCATGGGTGGTTTCGGCACAATCCAGTTTGCATTTAAAGAAAGCGGAAGATTTTCAAAAGCCTGCTTCATGTCCAGTGCCACAAATCCGGAGAAGCTTGTGGACTATGACTGGTATGACTTTTCATTCAAAGGCATTGTCGGGCAAAATGATACCAGTGACGGCACTGTCCTGGATATCCGCCGGGACATAGAAGATGCATTGGAAAAAGGGGTGGATATACCAGAACTGTATATGATGTGCGGTACCGAAGATTATGTTTACGAGGATAATTTGAAATTCAAAAAGTTTTTGGAGGGAAAAGGGATAGATTTCAAATATGAAGAAGGTCCGGGAAATCACGACTGGGATTATTGGAATGCAGGTATTGAAAAAGCGATAGACTGGTTTATGAATTAATGACATCCCAAAGTTGAATTCCTGTCATCAACTTTGGGATGTCTTTTAAGTCTGAATATCTACTGCAGTGAGTATGTGGAAATTGTCCCTGATAGTTCATTAGCTACCATAAGCCTCGCTTTGCCGTCCGGGCTGTCCTGAGGGTTGATGAACTCGATGCCTTCAGGTGAAATATCTGTGTTGGTTTCATCATAGATATACTCTGCATATTCGGGAGCAGTCGGTTCGGTGACATCATAGATCATGATGCCTCCCGTCCTTTCCAATCCAATAAATGCATACGTCTTGCCACCGACTTTGCCTGTTTCAACTGATTCCGGCTCAGGTCCTTTATTATCGCTGCGGTCATCCTGTATATACTCATCCGGACCTGCGAAGTCTATGTTGAATCTTTCCGGCACTTCATCCTGGATGATATTTTCGAATTCATTGCCACTGTCGTACAGCTGGCTCAGATCAGATCCTTTCAATATGGAAAAAGAACGTCCGCCGAAAGATACGAGTGCGTTATGAATATCTCCATCTTTGAAAGAATGTTGTTCAGTGATATTCAGCCTTCCTGCATTTCCATCATTGAACAATCCATCTTCAGCCATGTCATCCAGTTCTTTTTGTGAATAACCTGCAAAATTAGCTGCATTCAAATCTACCCGGCCTTCAATTTCCCCTGCCCGCGCTTCTTCACTGTAACCTTCATAATCCTGGGCATCACCCTCATTGGCAGTAAGGATATAAGTTTCTCCATTTTTTTCAAAAGCTGCGATACCATCCGGCTGGTACAAACCGAGAACCGGTGCAGTCATCATTTCATTCTTTCCGTCTTGATCTGAAATATCCATTGAATTCCTTTCAACGGAATGATCTTTGTACCCCAAAGAACTGATTTCTACAATCTTCTTGTTCTGTATATCGATTTTCGCGACTGCATTCGACTCCTGCAGAGTTGCGTATGCATACTTGCTGTCGGAATCAATACTGATGAATTCAGGTTCCATGTTAAGATAATCTTTTTCTGCATCCGGTCCGACCGTCCTTAGATCTTCAGGCGCCATATTTTTAGTAAAAGGCAGTGCTGATACACTTTCGGCTGTGAGAGTTTTAGGGTTACCAGTAATATCCACAATGGAAATACTGCCTTCCGGATTAATCTGATAGTCGTCCGAAGGTTCACCTTCATTTGCAACAAGCAGTTTTTCCCCGTCAGGTGTAAAGGTGAGCATATCCGGCAGGCTGCCTACCGATAAACTGTTCAGCAAGTTACCCTCGGCATCTAAAAATACAACTTTCCCCTTTTCAGTTTTATCTTCTGCCGGGGCAGAAACGGCCACATATTTTCCTTTTGGATGAACAGTGACACTGGTAAGATCCCCCGCTTCAATCCCATGATCTTCCAGATAGATGCGTTTTACCAGATTGATTTCACCATTATTCTGTCCGGCCACATCTATGATATCGAGCGATGACTCTGCGCCATTCACTGAATATCCATAACCATTTTTGTAATTATATTTGACGATCTCTGTGCCGCTTTCATCAAACTCCGCCCCGCTTGTATACCGTGCAATATGATTGATCTCGAGAAGCGCATCGGAATTTTGGTATGCATTTTCCGCGGTATTGCTGTGACCGGAAGGATTTCCTCCGCCTGCTCCGTATGCCGTATCACACACTGCTGAAAATAATAATGCAGCAAGTGATAGCATTCCCGTCATTTTGTATACTGATTTCAACTTCAAGATAACCTCTCCCTTTATATGTAATACATATAAAGATTATCAATCCGGTATTAAATATATATAAAGATTATGTAAACATTTATTAACGAAAAACAGCCATCATCATTTGATGATGGCTGCCGGAAATCATTCCGTCAGTTCTGTAAAATTTCCCCTGGGGAGTTCCTCAACTACGTATAATTCAGAAAAATCATCAGGCACTGGGTCAACCCGCTTTCTCTATTTCCCATTTTTTCAGTTCCCTTCTCAAAATCTTGCCGCTGATTGTTGTTTTGGGCAACTCTTCCATGACTTCGATTTCTTTAGGAGCGACGTGGGCCGCGAGATTATTTCTGACAAATACCCGGATTTCTTGCAACAGTTCCGGAGACTGTTCAAATCCTTCTCTCAGGACAATGAACGCTTTGACAATCTCTCCGCGAACTTTATCCGGTTTGCCGATGACACCCGCTTCCTGTATCGCTTCGTGTTCGATCAGTTTACTTTCGACTTCGAATGGCCCGATCCTCTCTCCCGATGAGTTGATCATATCATCATCACGGCTCTGGAAAAACACATAATCTTCCTCGTCCTGATAAGCCAGATCTCCTGACAGATACCATCCTTCATATTTAAAATACGAATCAAATTTATCCTTATTGCCCCAGATTTCCTTCATCAGCCCCGGCCATGGAGTACGCACTGCAAGCTGTCCGGTCGTGCCCCTTTTTACAATCTCCCCCGCTTCATCAAGTATGCCGACTTCCACACCCGGGAACGGCCTGCCCATTGAACCCGGCTTGATTTTTTCGCCAGGCAGATTGACGACCAGATGTGCCCCCGTTTCCGTCATCCACCATGTATCGTGAATTCTGACGCCCAGTTCCTCCCATGCCCAATAGATCACTTCGGGATTAAGCGGTTCGCCTACGCTTAAAATATGTCTCAATGAAGATAGATCATAATCCTTCAGGACATCACCCTGGGACAGGAGCATCCTGAACGCTGTCGGAGCACTGTACCAGATCGACACTTTCAATTCTGCAATTAGCTTGTACCAGTGTTCAGCTTTGAACCGGCCGCCCTGGATGACAATCGTCGCCCGGTTCAGCCAGGGTGCGAACAGGCCATACACACTTCCTGTCACCCAGCCGGGATGGGAAGTGCACCAGTAGACGTCATCATCTTTGATATCAAGCACCCATTTACCTGACTGGTATTGGTGGGAGACGACTCTGTGTGCGTGAAGGACTCCTTTCGGTTTTCCCGTCGAACCACTAGTATAATGGATTAGCATGCCATCTTCAGGATCCATCCATTCCACATATTCCTCTACAGTATCCCCGTCAGTCTCCGCTTCAATATCTTCCGCAAAAAGGATGGTTTCAAGCGAAGGGATGTCCTCTTTTGGTACACGTTCCACCATGTCTTTATCCGTAATCAGGAGAGAAGCATTACAATCATTCATCCTATCACGGACCGCGTCTTCCATGAATGCTTCAAATAAAGGTCCTGCAATTGCACCAATTTTTATGACTGAAAGGATTGCGATGTAACACTCCGGGGTTTTAGGCAGAAACACAAACACCCTGTCTCCTTTAACGACCCCATTTTCTTTCAGTACGCGTGCGTAATGATCCGTTTTCTCTTTCACTTCTTTGAATGTATAGCTGATCCTCTCGTCACCATTCACATAATGAAGGGCTGTTTTATCTCCATGGCCATCATGTACATGACGATCTATCGTCTCATAGGCAATGTTCAATTTTCCTGTTTCATTAAAGCTCAAACCAATTTTGGCATCTTCCCAATCAAAGTGCCGGCGCACCTCCGGATAGTTAGGAAGATTGTGCTCACCGGACACCGGTTCAATAATTTCCAACTGACTCAAACTCATCATAAAAGCCCCTTCCTGGATGGTTGATTATAGATGTGAATTCACAAAAACATTTTCATATTTCACACGCATACGTGGAAATCGTTCCACGCAGCCGTTGTGCTTCTTTGTAAGTACAACGGTTGTGGATGACCTGGAGTCCGCCGTTCCTTGCGATATCCGCGGCTTCTGGTGAAATGACCCCTTCCTGCAACCAGAAAACTTTCGGGTTTACTTCCAATGCCTCTTTGGCAATTTCAATCGCCGCTTCAGGGCTTCTGAATACTTGGACCACATCAATCTGATCCGGAACACTCGCGAGGTCCGGATATGCCTTTTCTCCGAGTATTTCTGTTTCTCTCGGATTTACCGGAATGATCTTATATCCGAGTCTCTGCATCTTGCGTGCCAGACGGTAGCTCGGTCTTGCTTCTTTACCGCTCAAGCCGACAACCGCAATTGTTTTTTGGCGGGTTATTTCCTGGCCATCTACATCCACCGTTTTTTCTGTCGGTGAATTCAGCGCCCATTTGATGACACCTTCGTCATTGATGACGATTTCTTTATTTCCCCCGTTATCTATACCTGTAGCTGTAGCCAGTGCCTGACTGAGATCGTTTTGAATGTCCCTCACGGATTCAATCCCCACAGATAATCTGACAAGTTCTTCGTAAACGCCCGTTTCTTCGAGCTGTTCTTTCGTCAGCTGCTGATGTGTAGTCGAAGCCGGATGGATAATCAGTGATTTGGCGTCTCCGACATTTGCAACATGCGACCACAGGGCCACATTATCAATCAGTTTCTTCCCTGCCGCTTTGCCGCCCCTTATGCCGAAAGTGATGATTGAACCAAAACCGTTATTGAAAATCCTTTTGGCGATATCATGGGACGGATGGTCTTCCAGCCCCGGATATGTCACCCATTCCACAGCCGGATGACCGGACAGGAACCGGGCCAGTTTTTCCGCATTTTCATTATGGCGTTCTACACGGATGTGGAGTGTTTCAAGACCCTGGATGAGCTGGAAAGCATTATTCGGGCTGAGACTCGCTCCAAAATCCCGAAGCAGCTGGACACGGATCTTAGTGCTGAACGCAAGTGTTCCGAAATCCACGGCATAGCGGATGCCATTGTAGCTCGAGTCCGGTTCTGTAAATTCCGGAAACTTATCTGTATTCCAGTTGAAGCGTCCGCCGTCCACGACAATACCGCCAATGGAAGTTCCGTGGCCGCCGATCCATTTGGTTGCAGAATGAACGACAATGTCCGCACCGAGAGTAATCGGTTTGCATGTATGAGGCGTTGCAAAAGTATTATCGACAATCAGAGGGACACCTGCTTCATGCGCAACAGCAGCAACCTTCTCGATATCCAGTACTTGAAGACCGGGATTGCCGATTGTTTCGCCGAATACCGCTTTTGTCTTATCCGTAATCGCCGCTCTGAAGTTTTCAGGATCAGTCGGATCGACAAATTTCACATTGATGCCATACCGCGGCAGCGTCACTGCGAATAAATTATATGTACCGCCATACAGGTTCGAGCCGGCAACAATTTCATCGCCCGCACTCGCCAGGTTAAGAATCGACAGAGTGATCGCCGACATGCCTGATGAAGTTGCAACAGCAGCAACCCCTTCTTCGAGAAGTGCCATACGCTTTTCAAATACTTCTACAGTAGGATTGCCGATGCGGGAATAGATATTACCCGGCTCATCCAGAGAGAATAAGCTTTCTGCATGATCTGTATCGTGGAATACGTAGGAAGTCGTCTGGTAGATCGGCACTGCCCTCGAACCCGTCGTAGGATCCGGTGCCTGACCGCCGTGCAATGATAATGTTTCAAGGTCGTAAGTTGAATTATGTTCGTTTGACATGTCCATTCCTCCAAATATGTATGTGGTTATAAAAAAACTCTCTTCTTTGTATAAGAAGAGAGTTTGTTATCCTCCTCTTATCTTCCAGGAATAAATCCCTGCAGGAATTAGCACCTTTTTAAGCAAGTCTGCCTAATGGTTGCCGGGCGTCATAGGGCCAGTCCCTCTGCCTCTCTAGATAAGTTGGTAATATTAATTTCTAATAATGTATACTACAATACTAGGATTATTTGTATTTGTCAAAACATTTTATAAATACTAAATATTAAGTCAAATTAATCTTGTTCAAAACGGTGCCGGAGGGCACTGTCCTACGACATTTTTCATTCATCCTGATAATATTCATAGAGACCGCTGTGATCATTATTGCCTTTATCCTGAGCGATCAGTTCATCCATGATCTCCTTTGTTTTCGAAGTCACCGGCAGTTTCCCCGCACTATCCAGACTTTCGAAAGCATTATTCAGATCCTTCATATGAAGATTCATCTTGAATCCCGGTTCATACGCGGATTCTATCATCCTTCCGATTTTGGCATCCATGACATTGCTGCCTGCCAGTCCGCCTTTTATGGCATCATACATCGTATTCAAATCAAGACCCAGTGCACGGGCGACAGCAACCCCTTCAGAGAGTGCAATGATATTGTTGGCTACGATTACCTGATTGACCAGTTTTGTCGCATTTCCAAGTCCGACTTCACCAACATGCGTCACCCCTGCTCCCATGATTTCAAGCAGCGGCTTCACTTTTTCAATTGAAGCATCTCTGCCTCCGGCCATGATGGCGAGTGTACCTTCTATCGCTTTCTCTTCCCCGCCGCTGACCGGCGCATCGATATAATCTGCATCCTCTTTTCTCAGTTTTTCCGCCACCTGCCGGCTCATTTCCGGCGTAATTGAACTCATATCAACGACTACCGTACCCGGTTTCAATGTTTTGTACAAATTGCTGCCGATCACAACGTCATAAACATCCTGTGAGTTCGGAAGCATTAAAATCAGAACATCGGAATTCGCCGCCACTTCACCATAGTCTTCCATAATATTTGCATTCAATCTTTTTAACGCTTCGTTGGTTGATGCTTTACTGCTCGAAATATAAATTTCAATATTCTGTTTCAGCAGATTCTCACACATCGGTCTGCCCATTATGCCGAGGCCGATAAATCCCGCTTTCATAAAAACACACTCCTAAAAATTATAATTCGATTCCATTTCCCATTCATGAATTTCATAATTTCTCGCCCCATTAATGATATACGGATCCGTATTGACTAATTTCTCAACCGTTTCCAGAGATTCTCCTTTATAGATGACCAGCCCGCCTGCACCGTCAATAAACCGTCCGTTCATCAAAATTGACCCTTCCTCTCTTCCGGCGCTCAAAAATTCGAGATGCTGAGCGCGGAAATCCTTACTTTTCTGTTCGTCTTTCATCGGTAAAAATACTGCAAAATATTTCATTTTAGTCCTCCGCATTGATTTATGAATATTTAGATTACTTGATTTCATATTATCAGACGGTGGATGTTTTTTCCTTAAATCTCTTCTGAAACAGAAAAATGAAACACTGATCGAAATGACCAGTACCTACAGTGACCTACTTCTTATAGTTATAATCCGGAATACTTTCCCAGCGCTCTTTCATATAATGCGCTGCAAGTTTGGGCATGCAGTCACGCGTGAATATACCTTTTCTATTTCCCTGTACTCTGATGACACCCTGACTCGTTTCAAAGTCTGCAAAGTTCCAAATGTGCTCGCCCACGAAATTCTTCGTTTTATCGAATATTTCATGATTCGCTTCAAGATAGAGTTTCTAGTACTCTTCTGTGAACATGATCGGCTTATCCGGATATTCATTCGCATAATGGTCTGATATGTTCATACGCCCTTTCCTCTTCAAATCCTTTAATATAGACGCGCTGATCGATTCCAAAGCGGGAAAATAAAAAAATGGCTCCCGGTATCAGGAACCATTTTCAAATCATCATTAGATGTAGTATATTTACTTTGTATCATTCAACATATGGTTTATGACAGACAATGCTCCATCGTACGCCGTTTTTTCATACACGAGACCCAGTGACTCTTCATCGATATTCTGCTTTTTTTCCAACCAGAGCTGATACATGCTTATGAGACCGGCGATATGGTATTCAATGACATACTCAAAATCTTCCACTTCTTTTATTTCCAGATCTTCGGCATAGTTGATGATGATCTGCCTTAGACGGGCTTTCAGCTCATGGACGAAACCCGGGTCCCCTTTCGGACCGAGCAGCACCGCAATTTTCTCACCATTCTTCTTGAGATAATCATTTGTTCCCTCAATCGGTTCTATAATTTTGCCATCATTATCTTTTAGCTCTATGAAAGGATTGATAATCATATCTTTATCTGGCATCAATGATGCTTTCAATATTTCCAGCGCTTCATTGATATCAACGAAATATGTGTAAAACGTCCCTCTGTTATATCCGGCCTTGTCCGTAATCTCTTTTACAGTAATTTTAGTCAGCGGTTTCTCTTTATAAAGTTCCCAGAAAGCATCCAGAAGGTTATTTTTCGTTTCTTCTTTTCGACTCATTTCAGACATATTCCCTCTCTTTTCAACACATTCGATTAGATTGTTTATTGATATAAATCTACAATTTAATTATCATATAGCATTGTACAACATGTTGTTGGATTAGTAAAAATAAATTTTTTCTTAATAAGGAGCGAACATATTTTGAAGCTATCGGATTTTTCCATAAGGCGCCCCAATTTTACCATTGTGGTAATGATCATACTGCTTTTGCTTGGCGCCGTTTCCCTTACCCGTCTCCCTCTGCAGCTGATGCCGAATATAGAACCGCCAATCGCAGCAGTAGCCACTACTTACCAGGGAGCAGGCCCGGAAGAAGTCATGGAGGACGTTACGGTCCCCATCGAGTCGGAACTCTCCTCACTCAGCGGACTGACAAATATTTCTTCCCAGTCCCAGGAGAGCTCATCCGTCGTCATTTTGGAATTCGGATATGACACTAAGATTGACGATGTTGAAAATGATATTATGCGCGCAGTTGAATCTGCCGACCTGCCTGACGAGGCGGGCGATCCTTCTTTCCTTAAATTTGATATTTCCATGATGCCGAGCATTCAGATGGCAGTGACATCCAGTGGTGACAGTGTTGCTGAATACCAGGATCAGGTCGATGACCTGATCACGGAACTTGAAAATATCGAAGGTGTCGCTTCAATTACTGAAAATGGGTCAGTGACTGAAGAGATACAGGTTAATTTGGATACCGAGGCACTTGAACAATACAATATGAGCCAGAGTGATATCGCCGGTATCATTGAAGCGAATAATATCTCTATTCCAAATGCTACAGTAACGGATACGGAAGATCGCACTTCCATTTCGACCCGTACAGTAAGTGAGATAGACGGGGTGGAATCCCTCCAGGAACTCGTTCTTGCTGAACTTCCCGATGACGGAGGCACTATAACACTCGATGATGTTGCGGAAGTCTCCATTGAAGAGCAATCAAGCAATACATTGACGAGAATGAACCAGGAAGAAGCACTGTCAATCGATGTCATGCTCGCTTCCGATGCTAATGCATCGAACGTCAATAAAGAATTCAATGCCGTGCTGGACGAAAAACTGGATGAAGAAGAATTCAGTAACCTTACAGTAGAAACTTTATATGATGAAGGGGAATACATCGATATCGCAATCAACAGTGTCTATACTTCACTGATTTCGGGCGCAGTCCTTGCGATGATTGTCCTGTTCGCTTTCCTCAGAAATCTGAAAGCACCACTTATAATCGGTATTTCCATTCCGTTCTCCGTCATCACTACATTCGCGCTGTTGTTCTTTACAGATATCAGCATCAATATGATGACGCTTGGCGGTTTGGCACTTGGTATCGGGATGCTGGTCGATAACGCAGTTGTCGTAATTGAAAACATATACCGGCATCTGTCCATGGGCAAAAAACCCAAACAAGCAGCGAGTGAAGGTACGAAAGAAGTCGCATCGGCAATCATCGCCTCCACTTTGACGACTGCTGCAGTATTCCTGCCGGTCGTATTTGTCAGCGGTCTTGTCGGCCAGCTGTTTACACCTTTCGCCATAACAGTGGCATTCAGTCTGCTTGGCTCTTTATTCATCGCATTGACTGTCGTTCCGATGCTTGCAAGCAGAATTTTGACAGCGCCTGACGAAAACATGGAAAAAATCCGAAGTGAAAGATCCTACATGAGAATGCTGAGGAAATTCACGAGATGGTCTCTGAACCACCGGGTCCTCGTGCTCATATTGACTACGCTCCTATTGATCGTCAGTGCACTGGGCATCTACAACCAGGGAATAAACCTGATGCCTGAAAGTGATGAAGGTGCTCTGACAATTGAAATTGAAAAAGAACAGGGTACGATTTTTGAAGATACTTTTGATACAGTTGAAAATATAGAAAACGAGCTCAAAGATTACCCTGAAGTCGATACTTACCTGAGCAACATCGGTTCCTCGTCGCCGATGATGTCAATGTCCGAAGAACCGAACAAAGCAAGCATCACGGCGACATTGGTGGACCCGGCCGACCGCAGCGTCACTACCAATGAGTTCATAAATGATATTGAAGATGAGATTGAAAAAATCGATGATTCTGCAGAAATCAATATCGTTCCGATGTCTCAGTCAGGCATGGGCGGGGAACCGAATACCCTCATGCTCAACGTCTCAGATGATTCTGCAGACAGACTGGCCGAATCTGAACAAACAATCATCCAGGCACTGGAGGATGACGAAAAGATAGAAAGCGTAGAATCCAGCCGGGAAGAAATGGTACAGGAGCTGCAGGTGCAGGTAGACCGCGCAGCAGCCAGAGAAAACGGTCTGCAGCCTGCCCAGGTCGGTTCTGCACTGTATGAAGCATCAAATGGCGTACAGGCAACGACCGTAGAGAACAACAATGAATTCCTGTCCATTGTCGTCAAATATCCGGATGATGTCCTTTCCAGCATGGAAAATTTCCGAGATATCCAAATTGCGAATAGTGAAGGCGAATACGTTGCTCTAAGTGAAGTGGCAGAACTTGAAGAAGTGGACATGCTCCCAATGATCACCCGGGACAGCATGGAGGAAACAAGTGAACTGACTGTCACTTATGCTTCAGACATGTCACTTAATGAAGCTGGCACGTATGTAGAAAATATTATAGAAGATGCAGATTTCAGTGATGATACACACTATTCCATCGGCGGAGACCTGGAAATGCTGACAGATGCCATGCCTCAGATGCTGCTTGCATTGATTCTCGGCGTGCTGTTCATCTATCTCGTAATGGTTGCACAATTTGAATCATTCAAGCACCCATTCATAGTGATAATGGCAGTGCCGCTCAGTATTATCGGGGTTATGCTGGCATTGGTCATTACAAATAACCCGCTCAGCATCGTTTCGTTTGTAGGTATCATTATGCTGCTCGGTATTGTCGTCAACAACTCGATACTGCTGGTAGACTATACCAACCAGCAAAAAGAAAAGGGTTATCCTACACTGGAAGCTCTTGAACTGAGTGTACAGCACCGCTTCCGTCCAATCGTAATTACGGCACTCACGACAGCACTTGGCATGCTGCCGCTTGCTCTGGGTATCGGTGAGGGCGGAGAAATGGTCGCCTCGATGGGTATTGTGGTAATCGGCGGACTTACCAGCAGTACAATCTTCACACTGTTCATCATCCCTATCTTCTACAGCTACGTTGATAAGGAAACACGTAAAATGCATAAGAAGTATATGACGCCGGATGGTGAAATTATTACTCAAAAAGAAATCGATGCAAAGAAACGTGAAGAAGAACGTGAACAAAAAGAAAGATCAGATAACGACTATGATTATGAAATGAAAGATAATCATCCGGAGGGCACTGAAGAAGCACCTGAGGTTCAGGAAGCCGGACAGGACCGCTCAAAAGATGATTACATCAGTGAAATGCAGCAACTGATTGATAAAATGAAGAATGACAAATCCGATAGATAATATTGGAAACAAAAACCGGTCCGGGGAATTTCCCGGACCGGTTTTTATAATAGAAAAGCACTTTACATATGTTCAGGAAGAAAGTTCTTTTTCCAGATGTTTTACTGTCGGTGTCAGATTCAGAAGAAAATAAGTCTCTCTTAGTCTTCTGGAAGGATGACTGAAAATAAAAAGACGGATCCGTCATGTATCCGTCCTCTAATCTCCGATTCGATTTTTATTTCTTATATCCGAAGTCAGGAATGCTGTTCCAGCGTTCACTTAAATAGCGCGCAGCCATCTTCGGTTCTCTTTCTCTTGTGAAAACGCCCTTTTCATTCTCCTGGACGCGCTGGATTCCGAATTTCATCAAATATTTTATTGTTCATCCTGTAGTAGTCTTCCTGGTATTCTTCACTGAACGGTTCACCGTAAGGACAGTGGAACCCTGCCGCAGTATCTGCACCGTATACCCGGCAGTCCGATACGGTCATCCAAGAATATGGCTCTGGTTTCAATTACATCTTTCAGGGGCGCTGCCGAACGCAGTGGTGTCCATCCCGTCTATCTTCATATCATTTCTGAAAGATTCGCCATCCTGATTGAAAAAACAGATACACTGCCCAACCTGAAAAAGCTGATCCTCTCCATGGCAAATGAATACTGTGGATTCATGCGTTCTTGTCAGACAGGCGCTTACAGTGCGAATGTGCAAAAGGCAATGGATTATATCATGATGCACCTCGGGGAACCGATGACACTTGTAAAGATTGCAGAAGAGATACATGTGAATCCATCTTATCTTTCGAGAAAATTCAAAGAAGAGGCGGACTTGACCGTAACTGAATTCACAACGGGGAAAAGAATCGAGGAAGCAAAACTGTATCTTAAAAAAGAAACAATTCCGTAACAGATATCGCTTTGATGCTTGGATTCAATGATTTGAATTATTTTAGTAAAGTATTTAAAAAGCATACAGGAAACACACCTACCCAATATGCTGAAAACCATACAGTAAAATCATAAGAACCTTAAAAAATCCCCTTGATACAGATCAAGGGGATAGGCCGGCATCGTTTATCTGAATACCAGACCGCCGTCTGTGACAATAGCCTGTCCTGTTATATAATCCGAGTCATCCGACGCCAGGAAAGACACAAGGTTTGCTACATCTTCAGGCTCCTGGGGCCTCCCCAGCAGAATATTGCCTGAGAATTCCTTGAATGCGTCCCCCGGCTCCATATGGTCATAGTATTTGACCATCTCTTCATCGATCCTGTCCCACATGGCCGTGCCTGCCACACCCGGGCAGTACGCGTTCACCCTGATATTATACGGTGCCAATTCCTTAGCCGAAGAATGTGTAAAGGATTTGACCGCATGCTTCGTAGCAGAATAAGTGGAAAGCATCTCATAGGATTCATGTCCTGCAATGCTGCATGCATTAATGATTTTACCTTTGCTCTCCTGCTTTTTAAATTGCTCGGCAGCCGCCTGTGTGCCAAATACAACGCCGTTCACATTGATTGAAAATGCCTTGTTCAGCTGTGCTTCATCTACGTCAAGAAATGGAGTGACAACATCTATGCCTGCGTTATTGACGAAAACATCCAGCCGGCCGAATACCTCCACTGCACGCTGGACAAGAAGAAATTGGTGCTCCTTTTTTGAAACATCTCCCTGCACACCGATGACTTCATATCCGCCTGCCTTAATCTCTTCGACAGTAGAGTTAACCGCTTCTGCATTGATATCATTAACAACCACTTTAAAGCCGTCTTTTGCGAGACGTTCCGCAATCCCTTTTCCGAGCCCGCCGCCTGATCCTGTAATAACAGCTACTTTAGACATATTGACCCTCCTCAGTTTTATCCTTCGGTTCAATTATAATCCTTAAAGGTTATTACCACAATCAATATATCTGAAAATTCCATCTAATAATAAGTTTGACATTTTAATAAAAAACGTGTAAATTAGATTGCAGTGATTTAAATAATGACTCCGTAGCTCAGCGGGAGAGTGCTTGCTTGACATGCAAGAGGTCGGTGGTTCGAAACCACTCGGAGTCACTAAAGAAGCACCCGGAAAATTTTCCGGGTGCTTTTTCATTACTGGAGAAGATTTTTAATATAGGTGTTTAGACAAAAGAGTTTCCAAGCACGCTGTTCACGTCGTTTACCACTACAAAAGCATTCTCGTCATATTTTTTGATCAGGCGTTTGAGCCGGACCAGCTTGGATTTATTGATGACAACATAAAGTATGTCCGTTTCTTCCTTGGTATAGAAACCTTTGCCATTCAGCATGGTTACCCCCCGGCCGATCTCACTGTTGATCAAAGTACCCAGCGCTTCGGGTTTTTGCGAGACAATTGTAATTGCCTTTTTCGGGTCCATCCCTTCTATGATGAAGTCCATGACTTTTACCGCGATATACATTGAAATGACGGTCAGCAGCACCTGCTCGACAGTAAGTACTGTCAGACTGAGCAGAATGACAATGAGATCAGCCACCAGTATAGCTGAAGATATTTTTACATCCAGATATTTGTTGGCAATGCGTCCGATTATTGCCGAACCGGCTGTCGTAGCACCTATACGGATGACAAGACCATTGCCGAGGCCTACGAACAGACCGCCGAATACAACATTGATCATTATTTCATCCGACTGTAACACCCAAGTCTCTGTAAGTCCCAAAAACAGCGACATCATGATCACCGCAAATATTGTATAATACATCGAGCGTCTCGAGAGAAAGCTGAATCCGACAATAAGCAGAAGGCCGTTTAGTATCAAGGTGGATATTGCAGGGGATATATCAAAGGCATACAGAAGGATAATTGCCAGTCCCGTGACGCCGCCTTCCCCCAAATTACCTGCAATCATAAATGTATTAATACCAACGGAAAAAAGAAATGACCCTAATATTACGACCGCTATATTTATCAACGTCTGCATTGTAATCCTTGGCGTCATGTATATTCTTATCTTTTCAAAGTTGATTTTACCGCGCTTTTTTCTATTTTTCACAATTACCCTCCTTTTAAATCGTCCCAGTACCGCCGATTCATAATAAAGGAGAACGCATATGGATTTCAACTCTTTTTTTGTATTCCTAATTTTTTATATTTTTCAACAAGTTAATAAATCATGATATAATTCATTTTTCTCCGGTCCGGAGAAGTATATTTGACGTGAGTGCAAGTACAGGAAGCTCAATCAGGGGGCCGATTACAAGCGCCAGTGCTATCAGCGGTTCATCTGCAAATGCAGTAACGGCGATGGCCAGTGCAATCGGTGAATTTCTTGCCATGCTCGTCATGATCAGACTGATTGAATCGGCACGGTTAAACTTCATCAGACGTCCCGCCAGGCTGCTTATGAAAAATGTTACGAGGAAAAACAGCAGAACCGGGAGGAACATCAGCAGTACAACACCGGGATTGCCGGTCAAAACATCTCTTTCTGAGGCAAACATGGCCATTACAGCAAGCGCCAGGAAAATTATATTGTATCGCCCGAAGAACGGAGAAATCTTCTTTTCCAGAATATCTCTCCGCCGGCCTGAGAATAACATTCTGACCGCTGCTGCAAGTATCATCGGCACCACGAGTACAAGCAGTATGCTGCCCAATATGTTTTCGAACCCGACAGTTTCATATGTACCAAAAAATAAATACAGATAGACCGGCAAAAGTATAACCTGAACTACCAGATTAACCGGCAGGAGTGATGTGGACAGAGCAGTATTCCCTTTCGCCGATTCAGTAAATACCAGATACCAGTCGGTGCAGGGTGTCACCATGAGCATGAGGAAACCGATCCATAGCATTGGATAGTCGGACAGGAACATCATGCCGAGAGAATAGGCAAAAAGAGGCGTCCATATGAAATTTATTATGAGAGATGTCCAAAAGAATCCGGTCTTTCGGAATGACATGATGATGCTGCCTGTGGGCATCATTATGAAGAGGCCGAAAAGCATGACTGTCAGAAAAGGCACTATGAAAACCCCCGCATACATTTGTATGCCAGAGATGCCGCCGATTACGAGTCCTGTAACTACTGCTGCCATGATGATGAACGGCTGATATTTTTCCAAGGCATTCACAGCTGTCCCAGCCCCCTTTTCATATCAGTAAAGAACATTGTTCCATCATCTCCAAAACTTGTCATGATCTTTCTTATCTTCAATATTGAAGTCGATCAGTTTTTCAAGCAGTTCATAATCCATCGGTTCATTCCAGGTTATCCGGATGACATTATCTGTGTAGCTGTGGCCGGCTTCTTTGATTTCCTGTTGACAATGTTTGATTGCCGCTGTTTCCGGTGCAACAGATACATGTTTTTTCGCTACGCTGAAAGCGATTATGAAAGTGCCGTGATCGGTAAACATCGGCTGATTCCATTTCACCGTTTTACCCATTCCCGGGTATTTATCTGAAATCCACTGCAACACTTCCTCAATTTTAAAGCGCACGTCCTGATCGTCCAATTTATTCAGAAAAACTTCAAATTCCTGCATGATTCCCTTTCCTTTTTATCATTATGACAGCAGCTCCTCTATATACCAGGACTCCCTCTTGTATAATTTAAACATGAAAAACATCAGGATTACTACTGCAAAAACCACGCTGTTTTCTTCAATTTTATCCTCAATGATAATGGAAATCTTTTCAGCCGAATGTTCATTGACCACAGCCGCTTTGCCGCGGTCAATGAAAACATTCATGTTTCCCTCTTCATCTTCTTTTATATACATATGGTTTTCCCCGACGTGTCCTTTGACCCTGAAATGCAGAAGGTTCTTTCCCGCCCTCTCTTTCAGGAACATTGTAGTTTCCCCTGCAGCAATGATATAATTTGCGATATTCAAATCCTTGAATTTACGCCGTTTGAGCCCTACTATCACTTTAGAACCATCAAGTGGAGTAAAAGCATAAGTATATCTTTCTTCACATTTTCTAAGTACATCTTTTTCGATATGACCTACTACCCTCTCCATATCATTTATTATTTTGACAGATCTGTGATCATCCGGTTCAATAGTCGCCTGGAACTGATATTCTTTCATAGCTGCCTCCTTAATCACTGTAACGCTTAAATCATATATTTCTTTAATTATAAACATAATACCCTTACCTTCAAAGCCCAAGCACTATTGAACAGTAAAAAACATGTCCGGCTGTACTTTGTCCGGACATGTTTCTCATTGACTTTCCATTTTCAGCTTTATATGGCGGTTTATTAAACAAACTCTTCATACTCATTCGGATGCTGGCCTTCCACCCTGCCGGGCTCCCCTTTATCCAGATCATCTATGGCATTTAATTCTTCATCAGTCAGCTCAAAATCGAACACATCCAGGTTCTGTTTCTGGTGAAGAGGTGAAGATGATCTTGGAATCACCAGTACATCATTCTGCACATTCCAGCGCACAATGATCTGGGCCGTTGCTTTATCGTGTTTTTCGGCGATCTTTCTGATGGTCTCATTTTCCAGAACATCGTTGATTTCCCGTCCGAATGGACTCCACGCCTCCGGCATGATACCGAGGCGCTTGTTATCTTCAACCAGCTCTTTATTATTAAAATAAGGATGCCGTTCAATTTGGTTGGTCGCCGGCGTGACACCTGTTTCATCAATGATTTTCTCAAGATGCTCTGTAAGGAAATTCGATACACCGATTGTCTTTATCAGCCCAAATTTCTGTGCATCTATCAGCGCCTGCCATGCTTCCACATATTTACCCTGCTTCGGCAGCGGCCAATGTATAAGATACTTATCGAAATAATCGATTCCCAGACGATACAGGGATTCCTGGATCAGCTGGATCGCCTGATCGTAGTCATGAGCGGCACCGGGGAGTTTTGAATTGATGATCAATTCTTCCCTTGGAACGATTGTGCGGCGGATGGCTTCTCCCACTGCTCCTTCGTTATTATAATTAGTCGAGGTGTCTATTAGACGGTATCCATTCTCTTCTATTGCCGTGACGATACTGTTCACGCCTTTGGCGCCTTTGAGATCGATGGTCCCAAGACCTATTGCCGGCGTGCTGCTGCCATCATTCAATTGATAATTTTTATCCATTGTCATCATCAAACTTCCTTTCTTTCTACGTTCTTCCGTGTGTTTTGGCTACTGTCGAGTTGAGTAGATACGGTTCTCTGTACTTCAAGGCCAGGAATGCCACAAAATCATTGATTTTTTCAATATCCAGAGCCAACATTAATTCTTCATACTGCTTTTTTTCATCCTCATCAGCTTTATTCTTGAAATAGCCCCAGACATGCTGGAAATAGTTTCGTATATGTTTCTCATCGTATTTTTTCCGGTAGGCTTCATCGAGCAACTGTCTGAATTGTGAAACGGACATCTCCGTTCCCTCTTTGAACAGTTCACGAATTTCATCGTAAATCTTCTGACTTTTGGACAGGATGAAGTACTTCTCTTCCGCCCACACCTGTTCAAGCATGCCGACATCTTTTTGAGTCAGCTGGATTTCCTGCATGCGGCCGAGGAATGAGCGTTTATACATGTAGTGGCGGAGCAGCGGCATTTCTCCATTGGGGTAATAGCCGAACGGAGCATTCATTGCATCCATATATTTAATTTCCTTACTCGCCGGATGCTGGTCGATCAATATATAACCAAGATATATTTCCGATTCCGGTCTGTAGTCCGTGTGAGACTTGTCTTTTTCGGCATAAAGGTTGATAAGTCCGGTTTTTGTTTTATAATCCATACGAAATTTGAAATATTCATTCCCATAACTGTGGGTGGAATAATAGTTATGATTCATGTTAGTCTTTTTCGGAAACCATCTCACAATCTTTCCCAAATGCCGGTATAAATCACCCGTTTTAAATATATCGACGAAACGCAATACATTCCTGTATTTCAGAAATAAATGGATTTTATAGAACAGCCCTATGGATTCAGAAGATGAATCAAATGGAAAATAAGGAAAATTCACACCGATGATATCAATGGGTCTTAATGCATGATTGAATCGGACTGAACACCCTTTAATGTTGACCAGCCAATTTGGCACTCGTCCCGATGTGGAGGCATTCGAGAGGCGTACGAGTGCATGCTCGACATCTCCGAAAATTGCTTTCCCCATTTCATTCAGTGCCACCTGCCCTTTATGGTGTGACCCCGCGCCGTGTGCTCTTCTACTTCCGGGATCATGCACATCGAATCTTTCTATCAAGTCAATGATGATATCACCTGCCGTTTTCATGAGTTCCTCCCTTCGTCTTTCAAATATTATTCTATTCCCTGCAAATCAAGCATTCAATCACGCTATAAATCCAAATCGTTCAAATAAAAAAGAACCGGACAAATATGTCCGGTTCCGAAGTTTGGCTTTAAACAATATGAAATATTATTTTTCAATTCTTCTTAAAATCGAGACAACTTCAACATGGACAGTGTGCGGGAATAGATCCACCGGCTGCACCTGTTCCAATTCGTATCCGAATTCTCTCAGCCATGTAATATCGTCGGCGAATGATTCAGGATTGCAGGAAACATACACTACCCTGTCTGTCTGGAGCCTGCCGATTCTTCTCATCACTTTGCCGCCGGCACCCGAGCGCGGCGGATCCAACATGAGAAGATCCGGTATTCCCCATGTCTCAAGCACTTCATCCATGCCGCGTCTGGCATCTTTGGCAAGAAAGAATGTATTGTCTATTCCATTATCCCCTGCATTGCGTTTCGCGGATTCTATGGAAGACTCCACTATCTCAATGCCGGCAAGTTCTTTTACTCTCGCAGCAAACGGCAATGAAAATGTCCCTACGCCACAGAACAGATCGATCATACGCTCCTGTTTCTTAGCATCAGCCATCTCTATCGCCAGATCCACGAGTTTTTCTGCCTGTGCCGGATTTGTCTGGAAGAAAGTATCAAACCAGATTCTATACTTATAGCCGTACATTTCATCATTGATATAATCTCTGCCATATAATGTGTGCGTCTTCTCTGATTGGGCCATATCCGCCCAATCCCTGTTTTCCATCCACATCAGACTTTTCACGTTCTTGAATTTATCCGTGATCCTTGCAATCAGATTGTCCACTGCATTTTGCAGCGCGCCATCCGGTGATTCAGTTGCAAATACAGCGAGCATGAGTTCATCCGTCTTCTGGGATTGTCTCACCATCAGATTGCGGAGCAGCCCTGTATGCTGATCTTTATCATAGCCGCTCAGGTTGAATTCTTTTCTCCACTCCGAGACCTCGAGCATCGTCTCCACCATCTCATCCCCTGCAATCAGGCAGGTATCAAGATCGATGACTTTACGGAAATTCCCCAGCTCATGCATGCCAAGCGAACCGTCACGACCGAATGTGAATTCCATTTTATTACGGTATTCCCATGGATTTTCAGCACCAAGCGCATTTTTGACGACACTCGTATCAAATCCATGATGATTCAGGAACCGCTTCACTTCATCGGTTTTATACTCGAGTTGGTTTTTGTATGACCAATGCTGCCAGACACATCCCCCGCACAATTCAAAATGCGGACAGGCAGCCTCAATCCTCTCGGGACTTTCTTTGATAATCTCATCAGCCAGTACACGGGCCACTTTCCGGTTTGGATTTGAAACCGTCACTTCCGCTTCTTCACCGATCAAGGTCTGCGGCACATTCAGCTTCAGTTTCCGTGGATTGCTTCCACCTGTATCTCTCCATACTGCACCCATACCGGATCCCTTTTTATCCAATTTCTCTATGGTCACAGTATGCTTTTCATAATCTTGATTGGACACACTAGCAACTCCTCAAAATATCTATTGCTCAATTATAGTTAAATCTCTATATATTTTATAGAGTGTAAACCGTATTGGCAATAGATTCATACTTACTTATCCTTAAGCACATAGGTATTCACAGCAATGTCATAAACCGACTGCTTTTTCTTCGTAAAAATTGCTGTCAGTATATATGCCAATATCAGCATATAAGTAAGTATACCAATAATCCAGTCTTCAAGCGCCACATTATTATCACCCACATTCGCCATCCTGAAAGCCGTATAGTGTCCGAATTCCCACGGAATGAATTTAACCAGATTTCTTCCGAAAGAATGAAAGAAAGACGGGCGCTTTCCTTTTGAGTTGATCACCTTAAGCTCCATCTTCCTCTTGCCGAATGTCCCATGGCTCAAGCCAGAGTCAAAAAAGGAAAAATAAAGCGCGACAGGCAGAGTGACGAGACAAAAAGCGGTCAGCTGAGATCTCAGGACCGAATGCAGAAACAGCTCCTGTATCTTTGGTCCGATGAACATGGACATGACTACAATCGACACCAAATACAGGAAGATGATAATGTAATCGAAAAGGAAAGCTTTGAATCTGGCTAAAAACCGGGCGTAGACTGCATTCATGAATTCCATTCCTCTTTAAATCCAGAGTTTAATCAGGAGACCGATTGAAAGTCCGAACACGCCATGGCCGAATGTCCAGTAGAACCATGCTGCAGTATCGTTGTACGCAGGCGGCGTTTCTGTCAATGCACTGAGGAAATACAAAACCCCTCCTCCTGCTGCAAATACTAAAACGTAGGGCCACACATCCATTTCCCGTCCAAAAGGGAACAATATATAAAACAGAATGACTGCACTGGCTATGCAGGTTACATAGTGAAATAAAACCCCAGTAATCCAGTAATGATCCCATTTCTTTAAAACAGGCATATAGTCCATGTTATAAAGCAGTATATCCGCCTTATTTCCAGTAATTTTACGAATGATCTTCATTATTCCCGCGAGTATCACTCCAGAAATAATTCCTATTAAAATGAGTTTAATAAAAGTAGTCATCACAGCACTCCATGAATAATTGATTTTCAGTATACTTTTTTATACCCATTCCAGGCATTTTTTATCGCTCAGACTTTTACTTGGATAATTTTTATCCTGCATGTCAAAATAGTATTAAAGGCGAGGTGATCATTAATGGAACAGTTATCCCTTGATAAATATGCATCAAATATAAAACTCCGGGAGCCGTTCATTCCAAAACAGAGTGAAATCTCCGATAAAGAAATTCTGGTTGATGACATTCTCTTCATATTGCGGAATGAAAAGGCGGGTACTCAGGATATTGATATACCGGAAGACTATAAGTCTAAAAGACGTCTGATCAGAGCACTCCTCAATATCAGGCAGCCCCTTCCCTTGGATAAGGAAATGATGATAAAACTGGATACTTTACTGCAGATTGAACTGGATGAAAAAACAATCATCGAAGCGGAGCAGCTGGAAACCATCCGATCACATTATCCAGATACTTCATTATCCCAGGCAGATAAGATGAGTCTCTGGCAGGGTGATATTACTGAGCTGAGGGCCGATGCCATAACGAATGCCGCCAATGCACAACTCCTCGGCTGCATGCAGCCGCTGCACAATTGTGTAGACAACGCTATCCATTCCGCTGCCGGGCCACAGCTTCGGGATGATTGTGCCGAAATCATTCATGTACAAAAAGCGGATGAGCAAACAGGAGATGCTAAAATAACAAGAAGCTACAACCTTCCGTCCGGATATGTACTCCATACTGTCGGCCCGACCGTGCCAAAAGGAGACGGGCTGACGGAACGGCACATGCAGGAGTTGGCTTCAAGCTACAGTTCCTGTCTGGAGATCGCCAGTCAATTCGATGATATAAAAACTTTAGTGTTCCCTTCGATCTCAACAGGTGAATTCGGCTTTCCCATCACCCAGGCAGCAGAGATTGCTGTCGGCACGGTAAATGAATGGCTGGAAAATAATACGCATGACTTTGAAAAAATCATATTTAATGTGTTCAATGAAGCCGACAAGGATGTTTATATGAAAATATTCCGCCAATAATTAAACCTCCGGGATTCCCGGAGGCATTTTTATGTCCATTCTTCTATCGGCTTGAGTTTCGATTCTATTTCGTCCCTCTCCTCTTCCAGAAATGGCGGCAGATCCAGGCGCATTCCCAGCTCCTCTACTGAGGCATCCGCTGTGAAACCACGTGCTTCTGTTCCGACGATTTCGATCATCACGCCATTATCTTCGCGGAAGTAGAGACTGTCGAAATAGTATCTGTCCTTCACTCCTGTGGTTACATACCCCTTCTCTTTCAAAAGCCGGTCCCATTCTTCAAGTGATCTCCCTGCAGATTGGATTGCCAGATGATGGACGCTGCCCCTCCCCGGCCGTTCTTTATCCTCAGAAGATTCCTGTATGAGGATTTCTCCAAACACTTCCCCTTCCACCGCCTGCATAAGTGCTTTTTCACCATCTTCAAAGCTCAGTGTATATCCAAACAGGTCTTCGAGCAGACTTACCAGCCTTCCCTTATTGCTTACTGTTATCTCTACAGTGCCCATGCCAAGAATCTGGTGTGCTTTGGCGATTTCGTTTTCGCTCCATGGTGACCATTCATCAGGTATTTCTCCTCCAGCATGGTTGATCAGTATCAGTTTCAGTCCTTCATGATCTTCAAAAACCAGTGCATCCCTGCCGGCATATTCAGCAATTCCTTCATTTTTCACATCGTACTTGTCCAGTCTCTCCTGCCAGTAAAACAGTGAATCATACGATGGCACAAGGAGGCCGATACCTGAAATTGCGTCCGTTCCCCTGCGTGCAGCACCTATGTTGGGAATTTCGAAAAAAGTCAGATCATTGCCGGCAGCACCGGTTGTATCACCGTAAAACACATGATACATGCCAGTATCTCCCTGATTCACAGATATTTTGACTCTTCTCAAACCTAGTACTTCTGTATAGAACCGGTTATTCTCTTTTAAATCTTTTGTAAACATGGATATGTGATGATGTCTTCTGATCATTGAACAGCAACCGCCTTTATAATATTATTTAATTATGCTCATCCACGGCCGTCCGCCTTCCCAATGTACTTTTACCGGAATTTTATAAGTATCTGAAAGCAGTTCATCAGTAAGCACTTCATTTTTCGGACCTTCTGCGACGATTTTTCCATCGCGTACCAGAAGTACATGGGTGATGGCGTTTGTTATCTCCTCGATATGATGCGTCACGTATAACAGATGGGAAGATCTTCCCGCCACTTCTTCTGACATATCAAGAACATCCTCTCTGGCAAGAACATCAAGCCCTGAACAGGGTTCATCGAGTATAAGCAGTTCCGGTCCTGCCATTAAAGCTCGGCCGATCAGAATTCTGCGCTGCTCCCCCTGTGACATCAGATTATATGTTTTGCCTTTCAAATAAGACAATCGTAATTCATTTAATATGTCATCTGCTTTTTCATAATCTGCATCAGTGATTTCCTGATACAGGCCAAACGATGCATATTTACCGCTGACAATGATATTCTCTGCTGTTTCACGGTTCATCGTCTGGGAAAATCGTCCAAGTGAACTGCTGACATAGCCGATTTTTTTGCGCATATCCGGGAGGCTGGATTTTCCAAATTCAGCATCCAGCACTTTGACTCTTCCCGAAGTGGGATAGTTGTAACCTGTCACGATATTAAGCAAAGAAGTTTTGCCGGAACCGTTCAGTCCCAGAATCGCCCAATGTTCCCCCGTGTTGACCGTCCAGTTGATATCTTTAAGTATTTCTTCGCCGCTTCTTCTCCAGCAAACATTTTCCAAAGTGATAATCCCGTCCATAATCCAGTCACTCCTGGTGAAAATTTTATTTGTACTTTAACATGAATATACATAAAAAGACGACGGAATCAAAGTCCGCCGTCCTTTATACTCATTCATCAAAAAGATTCATGCTTAAATAACGTTCGCCTGTATCCGGGGCTATGGCCAGCACACGTTTGCCCGGTCCGAGTTTCCTGGCAACTTCAATCGCTGCAAAGGCAGATGCGCCTGCAGAAGGACCGACGAAAATTCCTTCTTCCCTGGCCAGCCTTTTAAACATGTCCACCGCATCTTCATCAGCAATCTGGATGATTTCATCATAGACATCCGTGTTTAAAATATTCGGGATGAAACCGGGACTGGTACCGACCAATTTGTGTTTTCCCGGCTCGCCGCCTGATAACACAGGTGAACCTTCCGGTTCAACTACCGCGATATGGAGATGCGGCAGATGTTCTTTCAAAGTTTCACCGGTTCCGGTGATGGTACCACCCGTGCCCGCGGTCGCAACAAAAGCATCCAGATCATTATCCATCTGTTCCAGTATTTCGACGGCAGTCGTCGTACGGTGTATATCAGGATTGGCAAAATTCTCAAACTGCTGCGGGATGAAACTGTTCGGAATATCCGCCTGAAGCTCTTTTGCCTTCCTGATACATCCCGGCATCTTCTCTTCGCTCGGTGTGAGCACCACTTCCGCCCCATAGGCTTTGAGCAGATTGATACGCTCGTTCGTAGAACTGTCAGGCAGCACGAAAATTGCCCTGTAGCCTTTGGCAGCAGCATTCATCGCCAAGCCGATCCCTGTGTTACCGCTTGTCGGTTCAATGATTGTTCCTCCCGGCTTCACAAGACCTTCTTCTTCCGCCTTTTTGAGCATGGCAAAAGCTGCGCGGTCCTTGACGCTTTTACTTGGATTGAACATTTCCAGTTTGACATAAACATCCGCCGCGCCCTCTGGCACCACTTTATTCAGTTTTACAACCGGTGTATCACCGATCAGATCAACAATACTATCCACTCTGTTCATGACAGAACCCTCTTTTCACGTTTAATTCCTATTACCATAGTATATTATAAAACGGCGAATGGTCAAAGTCACATCATCCGTCTTCATTCATAAAAGGACTCAACGCGCCATACAAGGCGGCATCATTAAACAATTCAGCTATGCTGAATTCAGTTTTCAAAAAACCAGGCGGCAGGAATGCTTCTATATGTTTTTCCATGATGGGGATTATCATTCTGAACTGGAATTTAAAGGTTCCAGAGAATTCAACCAGTTCGTCGAACTGAGCTACAAAGTAAAAAAATAATTCAAAAAATCCAAGGGAGTCCCTTGGATTTTTACTGTTCTACCATATTTTCAGAAAAGTTTCTCAGCAGACCGCGTGCTTCATCTGTAGACTTTGTATTCATCAAGCTGTTTCTCAACTGTCCCGCACCCCGGAAACCTTTGACATATATTTTGAAAAACCGGTGGAGCTGGGTGTAGTGCCGGAGTTCAAGTCCGGAATACTTGTCATGGAGATCGAGGTGCAGTTTCAGAAGATCCAGCAGCTCTTCACTGGTATGCTCTTTTGGTTCGTGTTCAAAGGCAAATGGATTTTTGAAGATGCCGCGTCCGATCATTACACCGTCCACACCATATTTTTCCGCAAGTTCCATGCCCGTCTGACGGTCCGGAATATCTCCGTTGATTGTGAGGAGTGTATCCGGTGCAATCTCGTCCCGGAGTTCCTTTATCTCCGGGATCAGTTCCCAGTGTGCATCAAACTTGCTCATTTCCTTACGTGTACGCAGGTGTATCGAAAGGTTCGCTATGTCCTGCTCCAGCACATGCCTCAGCCAATCGTGCCATTCATCTATTTCGGTATAGCCGAGCCGCGTCTTTACACTGACAGGCAGACCGCCCGCTTTAGCGGCCTGGATTAGTTCAGCCGCAACCTCGGGACGGCAGATCAGCCCGCTCCCTTTGCCGTCACCGGCAACGTTCGGGACGGGACAGCCCATGTTAAGGTCCAGGCCCTTGAATCCACGCTCCGCCATGCCGATGCTCATCTGGCGGAAATGTTCAGGTTTGTCCCCCCAAATATGGGCGACAATCGGCTGTTCATCCTCAGTAAAAGTCAGTCTTCCTCGCAGACTGTGGATGCCTTCAGGGTGGCAGTAGCTGTCCGAGTTTGTAAACTCCGTGAAGAATACATCCGGTTCAGCCGCTTCCGCCACTACATGGCGGAATACGACATCCGTCACATCCTCCATCGGTGCGAGCACAAAAAAAGGCCGCGGAAGATCGCGCCAAAAATTCTCTTTCATATATAAATTCCTTTCATCGCTTTTATGCGTATCACTCATTTCAATCATTATATTTTACACCAGATACAAATAAAAATCCAGATTCTAAAATCCGGATTTTCTTCTGCTCATCTATTTTTTTCAGCGGTTTGGCCGGCACACCGGCAACCACTGTATCTGCCGGCATATTTTGATCCCAGCCTACATATATAAAAGTACTTAACTTAGCCATTTTTTTTAGCTAAATTTATAAACTCACTTAATTCCTCAACTACGTTACCTAAATCCATTTTCACATCGTGCTCCCATATTCGTTTTATATACCAATTTTTTTCTCTATAGTATTCATTAACTTCCTGATCTCTTTCTGCATTCCTTTTAAGTTTCTTTTTCCAAAATTCAGTATTAGTCTTGGGCGTATTCCCATGGATAGGACATTGGTGCCAGAAACAAGAATCTATAAATATAACAATTTTATACTTTTTTATTGAGATGTCAGGTTTACCAAATAAATCTTTAGTATTTCTCCTAAATCGATACCCTTCGTTCCATAATTTACTGGATATAATAGATTCCAATTTAGATATAGATCTAATGGCTTTCATATTTTTTCTTCTTTGATCGGCAGTTAAAACATCAGTCATTATAAACACACCTATTATAAGAGCATAATAAATAATAATATTTACTTATAACTATACCTTATGAATTTAAATTATTTAACTCATCATATAAATATATTTATCTTGTGCAAAATCAATAAATTGCTGCACTGTCCAAATTTTATCTTTAAAAGATTTGGGATATTGTTTATGATAGGGCTTTGGTACTACTAACTGCAAATTAGCTGCTTCCATTTCTTCTAACTGATTTTCTGATATCCCTTGCTGTAAAGTAATTAGATGTTTCCTTTCTACCCTTTCCCCTTCACTTAATACTTGTCTCCATCGATCTTTACATGTTGTTTTAGCTCCTACTAATATTAAATTTTCAGCTGGAAATTCTGAGTTCTGATAATCTTCCGTTGAAGGTAAAAGAAAGTCAGGTTTTTTTCTTCCTTCTGTTTTTCCAGGATTATCAAAAGGAAGTTTGTATTTTTTGAATATATAATTCACATGATGTTCAAGACTTCTACCGGCTCTACTTTTTCTTCTATTTAAGGCACTGTTAGCAAAATCCAACAATGGTTGTAATTCATTAAAGGGTTCAGTTATGTATTCTTTATAAATTTGCTTCTCTAACATTTTAAATACATCATATTCTGTATCTACCCAGTTAACCAAATCACTATCTGGATTTATTTCATTTTTATGATGGTACTCCATAAAAGTTTTCCTTGAAATATCAGACATAACAATACTTGCAGGAAAATGATCATATCCATGAATTAATTTTTTTATAATTAATTCAAATGATTCTTTTTCTATTGTTTCGTCATTTTCATAATAAGTCATGTGATTTTCTGCAAGAGATAGTGAAAAAGTCTCTATAAATTCTTCAATTTCCTCTTCGGTATTAAATATATATACTTTGTATTCATCAATATGCATTGGTATGAAAAGTATTAATGCTCCAACCATTTCAGTATGAGGAATAAAAATATTTGTCCAAAAACGAGTTATTCTGAATTCTTTTTTCGAGCTATAATAAACTAGTCGACTTTCAAATTCTGTTTCATCATTAAAGTTTATCTTTACTTTTCTACTTTTTATTTCATTATTTGGTATGGGACCTTCAAAAAATATATCCCATGAACTCATATTCAAATATACTCCTGTTTGATGAGATCCGTTTGCTCCAGTGTCATTTGCGGATAAAAATTTACAAAAAAAGCAACCAATACCTCTGGCCGCTTCTATTGCATTAAATATACTTTCTCTTTCATTTTGTTGCATACTGTATCTCTCCCTCATCCTTAGGATTTTCAACAATTTGCCCTTGTTCTAATGAAAAAATCATTTTTTCAGCTATCATTTCAACAACGGGGACAGCAACACTGTTACCAAATTGTTTATAAGCAGCTGTATTACTAACAACAATTTTAAAATCTTCCGGAAAGCCTTGAAGGCGTGCACATTCTCTCGGGGTTAACCTTCTTGGGTTTTTTCCTTCTTCTTGAGGGATAAGTATCTCAGATCCATCTTTGTGATACCTTGCAGATAGTGTTCTGCTATGAGAATTCAAATCTGCCAATCCAAATCCAAAACCATTCCCTTTCTCAGCATGCTTTTTTTTATAATTCTGAAGATAACCCCATAGTTTATCAGATAAAGTATATTTATCTTCAACAGTTTCTTCAAGAATTGAACTTAAAGGAGGACCATTTAACGGCACTTCTGGAAATTCAAAATCCATAGGGTCTTTAAAACCGACTAAATATATTCTTTCTCTATTTTGAGGGACTAGTCCTTTAGCATTTATAACTTGATCGTAAACAGTATATCCGAGTTCTTCTTCCAAAACTTTTTTAATTACTTTATATGTGTTCCCTTTATCATGACTTCTTAGATTCTTCACATTCTCTAATAAGAACATTTTAGGTTGTTTTGCTTTGATAATTTTAGCAATATCAAAAAACAAAGTACCCTGAGTCTCATCCAAAAAACCATGCTTAAGGCCCAAGCTATTTTTCTTACTCACTCCAGCAAGAGAAAATGGTTGGCAAGGGAAGCCTGCCAATAAAATTTCATGATCTGGAATCTCTTCTGCGGAAATACTTTTTATATCACCATAAGGTTTTTCATTAAAATTCGCCTCATAAGTTTCTTTAGCCTTCCCATCCCACTCAGATGAGAAAACACATTGACCATACGGCTCAAATGCTAATCGTATACCACCAATACCAGCAAATAGATCTATAAATCTATATAGCATTATTATCACTCCTGTTCTGTTTATTATAGCAGGTATTACACAACACGAATATTTTTTATGGTAAAATAGTTTATTATATATTTTAACTACATAAAAGGTGTGTTACCTAATGTTAAACATCGCCGTTTATTATAAATTAGACAAACATGAGACAGATACCAAAGCTGTCAACCGTATCAATTTATTAATTAATACACTTACTTCTAAAAAATACAATATTAAACAAGTATTTATCGATGAATGGTCTGATAACAAACAATTGAATAAACTTCTTGAGTTTCAATTAGAAGAATTAGATATCCTATATTTAAAGGACCACTCAAATGATTACTTTAACGAGGAATTATTAAATGAAGTTGCAAAAATCAATGATTTTTCAATAGTTAATTTTGACTCACAAATTTAACTTCTCCTTTATAATAAGACCACTGTATTTTTAGAGGATATTTCATACTTAATAATTTCAGGTTATTTTTAAACAAAAGGAGAGATGGAAAAGCCATTGATGTATGATGTTTCAAATATTTAAGATGGAAAGATAAGAAGTCTTCTTCCTCTCCATCAAAATACTTATAACAAAATAGGCTCTCTAATGAATTATAATATTCTTTTTATCTTTTTCATACTGCTCCAAAACTTCAATCTGTTTTAGTTTTGGCAGATTTTTTATAAAGTCAATAAAGGGAATATCCATTAAATGATATTTATAGTATGATTTTCTTTTATTGAGAACATCACCTCTATAAAATTCTTGTCTAATATTTCTTTAATAATATTTAATTTGGAGACAGACCTATCTTTAATCTTTACTAGATAATCTTTCGGTATAATAACCTGAAGGTCTATATCTTCATCGAACCCCCCTATATTTGAAACAATTAACTTTGCTGCCTTAAACTCTTCAATAGGAGTTTTAATTTCGGAAAATATGTAATCCATAACAAAATCATCGAGTTTAAAATACAATCCTGAATAAATTTATTTCATGAGCTCCAGCGCCACTACACCTTCGACATGGTTCGTCTGCGGGAACATATCGACCGGTGTGACCGGGCTTACATCATACCCTTGCGCGTTTAAGTATTTAAGATCTCTCTGCAGCGTACTTGGGTTGCATGAGACATAGATGATTTTTTGCGGCTTCACTTCGGCAAGTGCTTCCAAAAATTCAGGATGACATCCTTTTCTGGGCGGATCGACGAATACGACATCGGGCTTCACACCCTGGCTCACGAGTTTCTTCATCACTTCTTCCGACTTGCCCAGATGATAGTCTGCATTTTCCACACCGTTCAGCTCTGCATTTTCCTTCGCATCTTCCACTGCGGAATCCACAACTTCAATACCGATGATCCTCTCTGCCTTATCAGATGCGCACAGACCGATTGTTCCGATTCCGCAATACGTATCGATGATTGTCTCATCGCCTTTAAGGTCTGCCGCTTCCAGTGCCTCTTTATACAGCTTCTCTGTCTGTTCGTGATTTACCTGGTAGAATGATCTTGCCCTGATACGGAATTTCTTCCCGAGCAGTGTATCTGTGATGTAGTCCTGTCCATAAAGGATGTTTGTCTTATTCCCAAAAATCACATTCGTTTTCTCTGTGTTTACATTTTGCACAATGCTTGTGACCATCGGGAAATGTTCTGTAATCGCCTGATTGATTCCCCCGAACACATTTTTTCTGCCGTTGGTTACAAAAGCGATCTGTACTTCGGAATCATCATTGTTGGAACGGATGATGACGTGTCTGAGCAGCCCCTGATGCTTTGCTTCATCATAAATCGATACTTTTTCATCGTTGAGTAATTCTTTGATGAAAACCATAAGGTCGTTATGGATTTCCTTCTGTATCAGGCAATGATGGATATCAACAATGTCATGGCTGCGGGGTTTGTAAAATCCCATCTCCACTTTACCATCATTGAATTTCACCGGTATCTGGGATTTGTTACGGTAGTACATCGGTGTTTCCATGCCGATCGTATCATTGACTGTCTGATTGAGCTGCGCCATGCGGTTGATGCTTTTATCCATTGTACCTTTTTTGAAGACTCGCTGTTCTGTGTAATCCAGTGTTTGAATCTGACAGCCGCCGCACTGGAAATAGTACGGGCATGGCGGTTCTATCCTGTTTTTTGCAGGTTCGATGACATTGATGAGCTTTCCGAATCCGAATTTCTTATTGGCCTTCAGCACTTTGACTTCAATTTCTTCTCCCACGAGTACATCGGGGACGAAAATCGGATAGTGCTCCACTTTGATGACTCCCATTCCTTCATGAGTGTAGTCTGTCACTGTTTTTGTATAGTATTCATTTTTGGATACTGTGGTCATATTCATCCCTCTTAATCCAGATTGATTTCATACCAGCTGAAGCCGTCACCCTTTTCTTCAAGGTGCTTTATCTGCTGATCTTCTGTTATATAATCTTTCGCTTTTGTTGCTGTGCTTATTTTATATCTGCCCCTGGGTAGTATGGTCATCGGATCGCTCAGAACGAAATCAGGACTGTCCTTTATATATTCGATGACAATATCCCTTACATTCAGCTGCGATTCATGCAGTATTTCAGCATTTCTTAAAAATGGCGTGTAGGCTACACGGTAGCTGTTGGCAGGCACGATAAATACTTCCTCATCCTCTACTGCCTTTCCCCTGTACCTCACTTCAACCAGTCTTGATGAGTTGTTAATAAGTTTAGCTGTACTATCATACTTCGGCGGCTGTGTAATGTCAAAGACATAATCGAGGTCGAAGAAAGTATCATAATTATAGCTCGGGAATCCATCTCTTGAACGGTTCGGTTTCAATAAAATATCCGTCTCATCCGGGGAGTTGAACTGCGATGCACTCCACTCCAGCCATTCCTTGAGTGTGGCGCCGTTGATCTTGATGATGACCATCGAATTGGCATGCTTGTATAAATTAATAGCCTCCGACAATGTAACCTCTCCTGCCTCAAGCACTGTAAAGTCATCAGGCCCGTCTCTGCCGGCTTTGATCGCAGCATTGAAACCAAGGACCGGCTGACTTTCAAGCTCCCCTGACTGAATCAGTTTTTCCGTATAGGCTTTGCCTGCTTCAGCCACAACCTGTACTGCTTTTGAAGGAAACAGCCTTGAGAAATAAGTATGCCATACAGCCTCTATTTTACCGATCGGCTGAGACAGGAATTCCCGTACTTTTTGATGATCCGGCTCGTATTTATTCTTAAGTTCCTGTGTGAGCGGGATTTCCCTGGTGTCGATCAGACATGCAGTCCGGTCGAGGCTGTTCCAGGAGCCATCCTTTTTTTCAATTTCAAAAGTGAGCATTCCTAAATGGCTTGCATAAACGCCCGGCTGGACCATCGGCTTGTCGTTGATTGTGCCCTTTCTGAAATCGATAGTGCCGATTTCAACTTCAAAATCTGCATCGGGAAAAAACTCATGTGTATGACCGAATATGATACCGTCGATATTTTTGACCATTGTCATCAGAAGCGTTTGGTTCTCCCCGTATTTCCTGAGATGATCCGGGTTCTTGCTCAGACCCGAATGGGAAAGCAGTATAGTCATGTCTGCACCTGCGGCTTTCATCTCAGCCGCAGTCTCTTCCACCGTCTTTCTCATGTCCGCGACAGTCAGCCTGCCTTCCAGGTGGAATGCGTCCCACTTCATAATCTGGGTGGGGACGACGCTCAGGAAACCGATCTTTATTATCCCGGACGATGTTTCTTTTTCCAATATTTCGTAGGGCAGCACACGCTTTTTCAGTGGATGATCTTTGAAATCCACATTGGCATTGATGATTACCGGCTCGATCTCCTTATAAACTGTGTACAGATAATCCAGGCCGAAATTGAATTCGTGGTTGCCGATCCCGATGATGTCATACAGGTCATTGATGATTTTGGGTACAAGCATGCTCCCGGCGCGATGCTCATAATCGTAATCATTCCAGACACCTCCCTGCAGAATATCTCCGTTATCAACGGTCAGAACAATTTCTTCGGGGTTTTCCTGTTTATACCAATCGATATAGGATTTTATATGGAGCAGGCTTGAATTCTTATCTGTATCGGTAAAGTAATCATAGGGATAGATTGCACCATGGACATCAGTCGTTGCAAATACCGTCAGTTTCATAATGCACCTCATAATCGTAGTAGTTATCATTATATCAGATACAGTCAGGCAATAAGCATATCGATTAAAATAACGGGTATAGTCCAAATGATCAAAACAGAAAGTGGTGAGCATGTGTATAAAGAATTGAACGGCAAGACTGCAGTGGTTACCGGCGGATCCAGCGGAATTGGCAAAGCGATCGTTGAGCGCTTTTTTTCAGAGGGGATGAATGTACTGTTTTCTTTCCACAGCGACGAAGAGGCAGCAGATAAAATAGCAGGGGCACTCGACAGTGACAGGGTTTTGACTCAAAAATGCGATGTCACGAAGGAAGAAGAAGTGATTGCTCTCGTCCGGCATGCGATTGATCACTTCGGCGGTGTCGATGTCATGGTCAATAATGCCGGCATCCAGGCGGATGTGCCGAGCCACGAACTGGCCGTCGAAGATTTTGATAAAGTGATCAATACGAATCTGCGCGGTGTCTTCATAGGTTCCAAAGAGGCAATCAAACATTACCTGGATACTGATAAGAAAGGCAGCATCATCAACATATCCAGTGTCCACGAAATCATACCCTGGCCCCACTACGCTCACTATACAGCTAGTAAAGGCGGGGTAAAACTGCTGACCCAGACACTTGCCCTTGAATATTCAAGGCTCGGCATCCGCGTGAACAATATCGCCCCGGGCAGTGTGAATACCCCGATCAATGAGGATTTCTTCTCCACCGCCGAGGAAAAAAAGGGCGCTGATGATTTCGTGCCGATGGGATTCGTTGCTGAACCCGAACACATTTCAAATATCGCAGCATTCATGGCTTCGGAAGAATCAATCTATATTACAGGACAGTCAATTGTTGCAGACGGCGGCTTGAGTCTGTATCCTTCACACCGTAATCCGGAACATGACGGATAAATATTATTATGCTAAAAAACGTTCCTTTACTGTTAACAGTCAGTAAAGGAAACGTTTTTTCACATTTTATATTTTCCTTTTTCTTCTTTGCTTTCTCTTTCTTTCTCTGCTCCTCTTTTTTCTTCCCCCTCTCTTTCTGAAGCCGGTCCTGGAGCTCCTTCATTTCATCCTGATATTCCGTTTCTATATCGGATGTGGAGGGAAGAAAAGGTGTTCTATTATGGTCTATTCTCCTGCCATACCTGATGAGTTCGTATATGATCATGCCGTTATTCGGCATTCCGTTTATCGTTTTCATCGGAACCGAATCAAACAGGACGTAATAAAACGTGTAGAAGATGAATCGGTTCCAGAACGTGGCCTGCTCTTCCATATATCCATTTGCGAGCAGAGCGTTTATTTATAAGCCCTACAGCGACATTGATCAATATCGGACTCAAATAGAGACAGACATACGCAAATTTCCCATGGTGTCTGAGTTTATCATAGGAAAAACAGCTGTAGAGATGATAATATTTGCGCACATCAAACATCCCCACTTTAAAAAGACGAGGACCCGACCCCGATGTAACTCGGGGATTCACAGCGCCAAATATCTTCCCACCAATCAGGTATCCCATTTCCCTGAGAAATATGACAACCGGAAGTATAAAAAATGCTGATATTATTAAAGAGATCAATTCCGCTATGCCGAACATACACTGACAGCTCCTGCTACATTTCGTTTTTAAATACGGTTATATGATTATTAAATATACTTCCCCAATCCTCCGGGCACAAACCTGATTAAAAAAATCCGGAACCTCTTTTTGAGGCTCCGGATTCTAATAGTTGTATTTGTCTTTTTTGTCATTCAGTATATGTGTATTAAAGAAAGCTTCAGGCACTCTCACTTCCAGATGCTCTTTCAGGTTTTGGAAATGTGCAGGCAGCACGCCCCCGAATTCACCATCCAGATTCAGCTGTACTTCTTCATAGGAGGAAATGTGGACATCCTGCGCCTTGAACACATGCACTTTGGAATGTTTCAGGTGTTCCCCTCTTGTCGCAAGGGTTAGAATATGTCCCAGTTCCGCGAGACTCGCTTCTTCGACAATGATCAATGAAAACTTGCCGTCGTTGAATTTCGCATCCGGCACCAGCTTATCAAAACCGCCGATTGAATTTGTAAGCCCCAGCAGGAACAGCATGACTTTCCCTTCAAAAATATTACCGTCATAATCGATTCTGACATTTGAACTCCTGATCTGCGGCAGCATTTCAATCCCTTTGACATAATAGGCCAGAGGTCCGATGATAGCCTTCAATTTACTCGGTGCTTCATACGACACTGCTGTGATTTTTCCGCCGCCGCCGATATTCATGAAGTATTTGCTGTTCATCCTGCCCAGATCAATCCGTGCTGTTCTGCCGGTTATAATCATATCGACGGCTTCAAGTATATCCGAAGGAATAAGCAGTGCTTTGGCAAAATCATTCACAGTCCCCATCGGTACAATGCCTAGTGCCGGCCTGTCTTCAAAATCAGCCATGCCGTTTATCACTTCATTGACTGTCCCGTCACCGCCTGCGGCAACGATCAGATCAAAATCCATCTCACATGCTTTTATGGCAGCAAGCGTTGCATCCCCTTCTCCTGTAGTCGCATGCGTGCTTGCTATGTATCCGTTTATTTCCAGACGTTCAAGAACATCTGCCAGCGATTCTTTAAATGCTTCTCTTCCTGAAGTTGGATTATATATGATTCTCGCAGTTTTCATTTCTTTCTCCTAATCTCATGTTTTGAATATGAATAAAACAAATAGACACTAAGTAAAAATACGACAATCTGAAGTATGCGGGTCAGGACGGATAATTCCAATGTCGACATGAATATCATGATCCCGATCAGCACGAAATTCAGGACGAATAAAAATCTATACAATTTCGACTTCCCCCGGCCGGCCCATGATGCTTAAGAACAATTTTGATTTTTTCTTCTGGTACTCGTTAAACCCTATTTTGGATTTCAAGTAGGCATCTTTGATATTTTCCAATTGACGGGCGTAAACCGGGTTTTTATTGATGCAGTCCCTGCAGTAAAGGATATCTTTTTTCCGCTTCGAATTGTGCTCCATCAGTATGAAATTCACTTTGAAACCTTCATATGAGCAGCGCAGGATCGTCTCGCCTTTGTAATATTCAGTTACTGTTTCAACGACTTCGTAACCCTCATCAATCATATGACCAGGGAGGTTTCCCAATGATTCACTGTTTTTTACAAGGACCAGTATATCTATGTCTCCCGGCAGGTTTACAGATTCCAGACTCGTTGATCCCACATGATGTACTTCCATCACAATTGATTTATAATGATTGAGAATGTCGAGTGTCGCCTGAACATAACACTCGGATGCTTTTTTATATAGTAAGCTGTCATTCATTGTTTATCATTCCTATATATCATTCACAAAGAGTTTTGTGTATAATTAATTTGAAAATTTTTTTATTTTTCATATTATACCATATACTAGTAAAAGTATGAACATCCCGTATAAGGAGGGCACCATGAAGAATGTATTAATAGTCATATTGCTTATCGCCTTTGGCGCTGGGCTGTATGTAAACTTTGGCATGAGCCAGAATATTGATCAATCAGATATCATCTCCGAATCCACCGAAGGTGAAACAGAGGAAAACACTGAAGATGACGCCTCTCAAACTTCAGACGAAGATGGGAATTCCGGGAATCCGGCAACGAGTGGAGAAAACCTCACATTCAGCCAGGAACCTTTGCAGGAGCGCTATACACAGGCCGTAGAAAATAACGAGGCACTGATCATCGACGTCCTCCTCCCTTCGTATTATACAGATGGTTTCATTGAAACGCTTGCCGGGCAGTTTGGTACGGATAATATCCAGTTCAACCGTATCGATATTGATACCAACACAGTCGATTTGACCGAACTTACAGTCAGTGAGAACAGTGATGCTGTAATCATGGACGCATTGCAGATCAGAGATTATAACGACGAAGTGCTGCCGGAACGTAATGTCGACAATCTGACCAATGCCTACATGAATATTTACAACAGTGATAAAATCGTGTATATACTGGGGAACCCGAACGTACACGAACATGAAAACCTCGCGGACATCCTTGCAGAAGATCAGGCATCGCTTGTTGAAAATGACTATTTCTATATAGATAATCAGGATGTGTCGGTTGATGGCGAATTTTATGATTACGAAGCAGATACCCTGACACCCGAAACAGAAAGCCGGATCGCAGAAAGCATATACGGATATATGGTTGAATAAAAATTGAAGAAACGATAACAGAAGCACCGGCCCATTTGGGTCTGGTGCTTTTTTTGCGATTAGTCAACAGGTTTATGGCGGTTTTTCGTGATTTTAATTCCTTCTCTGAGGACGCTCTTCCCCTGTCACTTTGTATGATGATGACGCCCTTCTCCTCAACGAAACAAAACACTGAAGTGGAAATTCCCCCATCAAATAAAAAAACAGATACACACCGGCCGGTGTGTATCTGTTTAAATCATTATCTCTTATTAATTTCTTCCAACAGGATCTGGTTGACCATTTTAGGGTTGGCCTGCCCTTTGGATTTCTTCATGATCTGACCGACGAGGAAGCCGATTGCACGGTCTTTGCCGTTTTTGAAGTCTTCAATGGATTGTTCATTCGCATCAAGTACTTCTGTGACCATTTCGCCGAGGATTTTCGGATCTGAAATTTGTTCCATTCCAAGATCTTTGACAGTTTTTTTAGCATCTCCGCCTTTTTCAACCAGGACATTGAATACTTTCTTAGCCTGTTTACTGGAGATTGTACCATCTTCGATGAGTTTGATCATATCTGATAGATTTTGAGGTGTAAGCTCTGTTTCACCGAGTTCCACCTGATTTTTATTCAGATATTCATTTACACCACCCATCAACCAGTTGGAGGCGAGTTTCACATCCGCTCCATTTGTTTCCACCATTTCATTGAAGAAGTCTGATGTTTCTTTTTTCAAAGTCAAAACATGCGCATCATACGCGGGCAGTTCATACTCTTTCACATATTTTTCTTTCAATTCATCAGGAAGCAACGGGATGCTTTCGCGGATTCTGTCTTTCCAGTCCTGATCGATATGGATTTCTACAAGATCCGGTTCCGGGAAGTATCTGTAGTCATCGGAGCCTTCTTTGACACGCATCAGGATTGTTTCGTTCGTCTTCTCATCAAAACGGCGTGTCTCCTGTTCGATGATGCCGCCTTTCATCAGTACTTTCTCCTGACGTTTCTCTTCGTGTTCAAGACCTTTTCTAACGAAGTTGAATGAGTTCAAGTTCTTAAGTTCAGCTTTCGTACCGAATTCTTCCTGTCCGTATGGACGGAGTGAAATATTGGCATCACATCTGAGTGAGCCTTCTTCCATTTTCACATCGGATACGCCCGTGTACTGTATGATTGCCTTGAGTTTCTCCAAATAGGCATATGCTTCTTCCGGCGTACGGATATCCGGTTCGGAAACAATTTCCACAAGCGGTGTGCCCTGACGGTTCAGATCCACGAGTGAGTGGTCATCTTTATGCGTGGATTTACCCGCATCTTCTTCCAGATGCAAACGTGTGATTCCAATGCGTCTTGTTTCACCATTCACTTCGATGTCGATCCAGCCATTCTCACCAATCGGTCTGTCGAATTGTGAAATCTGGTATGCTTTCGGGTTATCAGGATAAAAATAGTTTTTACGGTCGAATTTAGTGATGTCCGCGATATCCATATTAAGTGCCATCGCTGCTTTCATACCGAAATTGATCGCTTCTTTGTTTGGAACGGGAAGTGTACCCGGATAGGCAAGATCCACTACACTCAGGTTGGTGTTTGGTCCGGCACCGAAATGTGCCGGTGCATCCGAGAACATTTTAGTGTTTGTTTTCAGTTCGACGTGGACTTCCAGTCCTATTACTGTTTCGAAATGCATTAGTGCACCTCCAACTGCAGGCTTTTCAATTGTTCATGAAGATTATACTGCTCTTCAAATTTGAATGCTGCGTTATAAATTTTCTTCTCATCAAAATGATTGCCAATGAGCTGCAGACCTATCGGACGTCCTTTTTCAGACAATCCGCTTGGTATGGACAGTGCAGGCATGCCAGTCAGGTTCGCCGGCACAGTAAGGATGTCATCCTTGTACATTTTCAGGCTGTCTTCACTTTTTTCACCGATTTCATATGCCGGTGTCGGTGTTGTCGGTCCCATGATCAGGTCATAGCTGGAGAATAATTCTTTCATTTCATCTTCCATCAGACTGCGTAGTTTCTGTGCCCTGATGTAATGCTGATCATAGTGTCCCGCACTGAGCACGAAAGTCCCCAGAAGAATTCTGCGTTTTACTTCTGATCCAAATCCTTCGGAACGTGTTTTCTTATAGTGTTCTTCCAATGTCTCTGCACCTTCAGCCTTATATCCGTAGCGGATACCGTCAAAACGGGCAAGGTTGGCACTGGCTTCACTGGATGCAATAAGATAATATGCGCTGACACCGTATTTAGTGTGCGGAATCGAAACCTCTTCCACTGTTGCGCCGAGTGATTCGAATATTTTAGCAGCATTCTTAACAGATTCACTCACTTCGTCATCGATGCCTTCACCGAGGAATTCTTTTGGAAGTGCTATTTTCATACCAGTAAGGTCAGCGTCGATGCCTTCAAGGAAAGTATTATCCATATCCGGCATGCTTGTCGCATCCTTTTGGTGGTTTCCTGAAATGATTTCAAGAACTTTTGCATTGTCTCTTACATTCCTGGTGATTGGACCGATCTGATCCAGTGAAGATGCGAATGCCACAAGACCATATCTTGATACACGGCCGTATGTCGGCTTCATTCCTACCACACCGCAGAAAGCTGAAGGCTGACGCACGGAACCACCGGTATCGGAACCCAGAGAAAATGGCACATACCCTGCTGCGACCGCTGCCGCAGAACCTCCGGATGATCCACCCGGCACCGCTTTTGTATCCCATGGATTACGCGCAACTTTAAAGTAGGAATTCTCTGTGGAGCCTCCCATTGCGAATTCATCCATGTTCTGTTTACCCATCATTACCGGGTTTTCATGGTTCAGTTTTTCCATAACCGTTGCATCATATACCGGATTGAAATCCTCCAGCATATGGCTCGCGCAAGTTGTCAGAATATCTTTTGTACAGATGTTGTCCTTGATTCCCATCGGAATGCCGAACAGCTGCCCATCCATCTTATCTTCTTCCTGAAGACGATCCAGCTCTTCCGCTCTTTTCAGGCCTTCTTCTTTATTGACAAATAAAAAAGAACCGATTGTCTCATCAGACGCCTCGATTCTATCGAACAGCGCGCCCACAACTTCCGAGGGCTTTATCTCTTTTGATTGTATCTTTTCATACAGTTCTTCAACTGTCAGCTCATGAATATTCACATTAAACCTCCCTATAACATTTTCGGCACTTTGAAGTAGCCATCTTTCGTTGACTTGGTATTTCTCAATGCTTCTTCCTGCGTAAGCGGCTCTGCCACTTCATCTTCACGAAGAACATTATTCAAATCCAAAGCGTGGAACATCGGCTCTGTAGAGCTGAGGTCCAGCTCATCCAGAAGATGTGCATAGTTGACAACTTCATCCAGCTCTTTAGTAAATGCTTCTGCCGCCTTTTCATCTTCAAGTTCTATCCTTGCAAGATTGGCCACATGCTTCACCGTATCTATAGTAATCTCAGACATTCCGTTCCCTCCATTTCTAATTAGAACATTTAAATTTTATCAAATATCCCGTTAAAAATCTATTCAATGGGCATTTTCCTGCTGTTTCCTGTTCAAGTGTAATATTTTCCCAATATTTTCTCAATATTCATTGTAATCGGAAAACTCTGTAGTATAATTAAGTTGTGTAATTTTATCCCGCCATAATCGTTATAATAACAGGGGATAGAGCATATTGGGTGCAATAATTTCAGAAATTCAATTTGCAATACAAATCCAGTTTTTGTATTGTGACTAAGGGGAGGAGATTTATACTATGATTTTAAATGCAGCACTAAGTTCAGAATTCACCTTTACAGCTGGATGGGAACAGTACTCGATGATGGCTGTTTACTTCTTAATTTTAATCCTGGTCGGTTATTATGCCTACAAACAATCCACATCGAATCTTAACGAATACATGCTTGGCGGCCGTAATATCGGTCCATGGGTGACAGCTCTGTCTGCAGGTGCATCAGACATGTCCGGCTGGATGCTCATGGGTCTTCCGGGCAGCATGTACAGTGTGGGCCTGTCCAGTATCTGGATTGCCATCGGCTTGACAATCGGTGCATATGTAAACTACTGGGTTGTTGCACCAAGACTACGCGTCTACTCGGAAGTATCAAAGGATTCAATTACACTTCCGGACTTTTTCGAAAACAGATTCAGAGATAACAGACACATACTTAAAATTGTTTCAGGTCTTGTTATAGTTATATTCTTCGCTGTGTATACAGCAAGTGGAATGGTATCCGGCGGGAAATTGTTCGAAAGTGCATTTAATCTTCCATATCACTGGGGATTATTTGTTACTGCAGGTGTAGTTGTCGTCTACACTTTCTTTGGAGGTTATCTGGCAGTCAGCCTGACAGACTTCTTCCAGGGTACGATAATGTTCATCGCGATTGTAATGATACCTATCGTGACATGGTTGAATCTGACCGGACAGGGTGTGGAGCCTTTTGTCAGAATCGAAGAGCTTGGCGCACTGGCTGATATCAACTATCTGTCATTCATAAGCGGTGTTTCAATTGTTACGATTTTAAGTAACCTGGCATGGGGCTTCGGTTATTTCGGACAGCCTCACATCATCGTCCGTTTCATGTCCATCAGGTCACATAAAATCATTCCACAGGCCCGCCGCATTGGTATTACATGGATGACGATTTCACTTATCGGCGCTTGTCTGACCGGCCTGCTGGGTATTGCTTTCACTGACGCTACACGTCACGCTATAGCCGATCCTGAAACGATATTGATACTTATGAGCCAGGTGCTCTTCCACCCACTTATCGGTGGTTTCTTCCTGGCAGCGATCCTGGCAGCGATCATGAGTACGATTTCTTCGCAGTTGCTTGTGACTTCAAGTTCACTTGTACAGGACTTCTATAAAATGATCCGTACTAAAATGGTGAACAAAGAAACGAAATCCGATGAAGAACTCGATAAACTCTACGTCTTCATGGGACGACTTTCCGTTGTTCTCGTTGCATTGGTTGCGATAATCATCGCATGGGACGATGAATCCGTAATCCTTAACATCGTTGCAAACGCATGGGCAGGGTTCGGTGCAGCATTCGGTCCGCTTGTTGTACTTTCTCTTCACTGGAAAGGCATGACCCGTTCAGGTGCTGTAGCAGCAATCATCGGTGGTGCCGGAACTGTAATCATCTGGATCGCAGCAGGCACTTTCGGTACCGGACTTTATGAAATCATTCCTGGTGTCATCGTTTCTACTCTTGCAGCAGTCATTGTAAGTAAAATGACGCAGGGTGAAGGCATCACGCAGGAAATAGAAGCAGAATTTGATGAAACAACAAGAATTCTTAAAGAAGAAAAATAATATTATCAAAAGCACCCAATAAGAAAAGGACTGCCGATAAAAAATCGGCAGTCCTTTTTCATGTCTTTTATCATTCATATATATGGACATCAAGTTCATCATCAGCTGTCTTCGTGATGAGGGCATAGCTTTTATTCTTATCTTTTATCGCGATTTCCACTTCCGTATCCCTGAAATGTTCCTGAATCATTTCGCTTACATACTGGGTGAGTCCGATCACTTCCCCCCGGGAGCTGTACTCCAGAGGGATTTCTATGGATAGATGTTCGAGCGTACCATCTTTGAAATAACCCTGTCCGATGGATGTTGTGAAACTGTCAAAGTATGATTCCAGCTTCCTGTTGAAATTCTGATACTCACTGTTTATCTCTTCGCTGATATTACCCGCTTCAGAGGATGGAAGAAGCACATAGTTCTCCTCGATTTCAGTGAAGGAGGAAATTTCACTGCTTCCCGGTTCAACGACCGCAGTGGACAGGAAATGTCCTGGTGTAATATCCGTCTCTCCTGACTGCATGAATATGCCGAACACTATGGTCATATCCTGATACTGTTCATTCGCACGGATACGTTCCAGAATTTCAGCCGCCATGCGTTCCCCCTGCTCTCTGACTTCCTGTTCATCGAGCTCTTTTGTATATGTTTCCCCGTACTGCTCTGTCTGATAGTGATATTCGCTGTTCATTGCGAGTCCGATGGTCATACCTGAGAAATCCAGGTTGCCTTCCTCGTCCTGGGTCATATAGTTCTGCTCCAGTATGTGGGAAAGATAGAGCGGTGATTCCTCTGCAATGACTTCCGGGTCTGTTTCCCCTTCTTTGGAGGGGTTGAGACCGAGGTTGCTGAATGCATTGTTTTCCGCCTTTTCCTCCTCACTCATCGCATCGATTTCTTCAGATGTATAACTGCGGTTCAGGAAACCGCGGACCATTTCTTCAGTGAAGACCTGCCCTTCCCTGAATATATAATCTTCAGTGCTGAAGACAGGTTTGCTGATATTAAACAAGCCTTTTTCGAATGTTTCAATATTATAGCTCGATACCATATTGGAACTTGTCAGTCCGCGGGATGGTGAAATCTGGTAAGGAATCACCGTCTGGTAATATCCCGGATTTTCTTCCACTTCATTTGTCACCGTTTCCTCCTGCTCTTCAACAGGGACGCTGTTCATCCCCTCTTCATCCGACGCTGTTTGGGTCTGATCTGCGACTTCGCTTTCTGACGCCCCGCAGGACGCCATAAGGATCATTAACAACAATGGTGTAAGAATGTATAACTTTTTCATAATCACTGCCCCAACTTCTCAATGAATTCATTCTCGTCCCAAACAGTTACACCTAATGACTGTGCTTTTTCAAGCTTGCTGCCTGCTTCTGCACCCGCCACTACTACATCCGTATTGCCTGAAACACTTCCGGTTACTTTACCGCCGGCATTTTCAATCATCTCTTTTGCTTCACCACGTGTCAGTTCTTCGAGTCTCCCGGTCAGGACGAATGTCATTGCCGAAAACTCTGTACTTTTCGCTTCCGTCTTATCTTCCGTCATATTGACCCCGAAATCTGCCAGCTTGTCGATCAGAGCCCTGAAGTCAGGATTCTCGGTGTACGTCACGATTGAACTGGCAATTTTCTCCCCGATTTCAGGAATTTCTATGAACCGCTCCGCCGGTTGCTTCATAATTTCTTCCATGGTGCCGAATTCCTGTGCAATGAGTTCTGAAGCTTTCGCGCCTAAGAATCTGATTCCAAGGCCGACCAGCAGTTTCCTGAGAGGATTTTCTTTTGATGCTTCAACCGCAGCCAGCAAATTGGTGACTTTCTTGTCTCCCATCCTCTCAAGCGGAATCAAATCATCATAAGTCAGGGCATAAATATCACTGATATCCCGGACCAGGCCTGCATCGAATAGCTGACGGACCACTTTTTCACCCAGCCCGTCTATATTCATGGCACCTCTGGATACAAAGTGAATCATTCCTTCGACAAGCTGTGCCGGGCACTGGGGGTTGATACAGCGGATGGCAACCTCATCTTCAAGCTTGATGGTGTCATGGCCGCATCCCGGGCATTCAGTCGGCGCTTCATAGACTGCCTGATCGGTACGTTCTTCCAGAATCGGGCGGACCACTTCCGGTATGATGTCTCCAGCTTTCCTGATGACAACTTTATCATTGATCCTGATATCTTTCTGTTCAATCAGTTCATGGTTATGGAGTGACGCTCTTGCCACAGTCGTTCCGGCCACCTTCACCGGTGTCAGAATCGCTGTCGGAGTAATGACGCCGGTCCGTCCGACTGTCAGTTCTATATCTGTAATATCCGTGACCACTTCTTCGGCAGGGAATTTATAGGCAATCGCCCAACGCGGAGATTTGGCCGTGAATCCCATCTGATCCTGCTTTTTGATATCATTCACTTTGACTACGATACCGTCAATATCATAGTCGAGTGCATTTCGATGATGCGTCCAATACTCTATATACCCGATCACTGCTTCGATATCATCTGCGAGCCTGCGCTCCCGGTTAGTTTTGAATCCTTCCTGATCAAGCCTGTCCATTGCCTCACTCTGCGTTTTTGCATTCAGTTCAGTCAGATCATTGACACTGTACAGGAAAACAGAAAGATTTCTTTTGGCTGCAAGTTTCGGGTCCAGCTGCCTGAGAGAGCCTGCTGCGGCGTTTCTCGGATTCTGGAACAGTCCCTCCCCTTTTTCCTCTTTTGCTGCGTTCAGCCTTTCAAAGGATGTTTTAGGCATATAGGCTTCGCCACGGACTTCGAATGACAACGGATTCTTTATCTTCAGCGGGATTGCCTTGATTGTCCTCAAGTTCGAGGTGATGTTCTCACCGACCGTACCGTCTCCGCGCGTCGTCCCCTGGACAAAACGCCCCTCTTCGTATTTAAGGGATACTGCCAGGCCGTCTATCTTAAGCTCGCACATGTAGTCCACTTCGCCGACCTTCTCACGCACTCTTTTATCGAATGCCCTGAGCTCTTCTGCATTAAATGCATTCGAAAGGCTCAGCATCGGTGTGTCGTGTGCCACTTTTTCAAAGCGGCTCATGACTTCCCCGCCGACTCTTACGGTCGGTGATGTATCTGTCCTGTACTCCGGATATTGCTCTTCAAGTGCAATCAGTTCATGTAAAAGCTTGTCATATTCACTATCTGGAACGGATGGATTATCGAGCACATGATATTCATAGTTATACCGGTTCAATCTATCCTGCAGCTCTTTAATTTTCTCTTCCATAAAATTTACCTACTCCTTCTTTGTCAGCGGTGCAAAGTTTGCAAGCAGCCTCTTGACACCCACCGTAGTGAATATTATATCCAGCTCCTGGCTGTCTCCTTCTCCCTTTATGCCGGAGATGATGCCTTCACCGAACTTCCTGTGTTCCACCTTGTCTCCCACTGTGAATGAAACACCGCTGTTGTTCGTGATGACGCGGCTTTTCTTCTTCGGCCCGCGGCTGTTCATGGTGAAGCTGTCCGATGCAATCGGCTTGGGTGTATCCGCAGCTTCGCCTTCGACGAGTTCCTCCGGGATTTCCGAAAGGAAGCGGCTGCGCATATTCGTCTCCGTCTTACCATAGATCATACGGCTGTCCGCCCTTGAGAGGAACAGCCTGTCCTCAGCCCGCGTCAATGCCACATACATCAGACGCCGTTCCTCTTCCAGTTCCTTGTCATCGAACATCACTCTCCTGGATGGGAAAATGCCTTCCTCGAGTCCGACAATGAATATGATTTTGAATTCCAGTCCTTTGGAGGCGTGCATCGTCATCAGTGTGACTCCGCTGTCCTCATCCACACCATCCTGGTCGGATACCAATGCCATATCGCTCAGGAACGTGAATAAAAGTTCATCGGATACTTCATTATCCTTATCGAACTCACGTGTCACTGTCCTGAACTCTTCCAGGTTTTCGATACGGCTGCGGGATTCGAGTGAATTTTCCTTCTCCAGCAGATCCAGGTAACCGGTATCCGCCAGCACTTCATCCACCAATTCAGTGACTGACATGTATTTGGATTTCTGTTTCAGATTATCGAGCATATCATTCAGATTCATGAGTTTGACGACTGCGTTCTTTGAAATCCCGATAAAATCGGACTCCTTGATTGCCTCGTATATGCTCGCACCCGTATGCACTCCGTGTTCCTTCAGCTTATCCACCGTTTTTGGACCGATGCCCCGTTTAGGGACATTGATGATGCGCTCAAAAGCAATATCGTCATTCGGATTCTGGATGACTTTCATGTAGCTCATAAGATCTTTTATCTCCATGCGGTCATAGAACTTCATGCCGCCGACCATCTTATAGGGGATGTTCGATTTCACAAGCGCATCTTCTATCGCACGGGACTGGGCATTGGTACGATAGAGTACCGCCATATCGTTGTAGGAATATCCGGATGAGAGATCCTGAATATTCCGCACGATTTCCTGCCCTTCCCCGCGCTCTGATGCCGATACGATGCTATGCAGTTTTGGACCGCCGTCCCGGTCTGTACGGAGCGCCTTCGGCTTGCGCTCGGTATTGTTTCCGATGACAGCATTCGCTGCGTCCAGTATGTTCTTGCTGGAACGGTAGTTCTGTTCAAGCTTGATCACTGCTGCTTCCGGATAGTCGTCCTCGAAGTTTAAAATATTGGTGATGTCCGCTCCGCGGAATTTATAGATGGACTGATCAGAGTCCCCCACCACACATATATTACGGTATTTTGCCGCAAGCAGTTTGACCAGCTGATACTGGGCATGGTTGGTATCCTGGTATTCATCCACATGGATGTATTGGAATAGGTTCTGGTACCTTTCAAGCACTGTCTTTTCCTTCTCGAAAAGTTCGATTGTCAGCATGATCAGATCATCAAAGTCGAGGGCGCTGTTGCGGTAAAGAATCTGCTGATAATCATGGTAGATTTCACTGTAGAGCGTATCCAGATACCCTTCCGCCTCTTCAGCACTCTGTTTCGGTCTGATCAGGGAATTTTTCCTGTCGGAGATGAATCCGATGATACTCCTTGGATTATGCTGTTTGATATCGAGGTTGCGGCGCTTCAGTATATCTTTCACTACGGATCTCTGATCAGTCGGATCCAGAATTGAAAAACTGTTTTCATATCCCAGATAATTGATGTTGCTGCGCAGTATTCTCACACACATCGCATGGAATGTGGAAACCCAGATGTCACTCGCGCCGTTCCGGATCAATGCTGAAACACGGTCCCTCATTTCACGCGCCGCTTTATTCGTAAAAGTGATTGCCAGTATGTTCCTTGCCGGCACTTCCTTCTCCTGCATCAGGTAGGCCACACGGTGTGTCAGTACACGTGTCTTTCCACTCCCCGCACCGGCCATGATTAGCAAAGGGCCCTCAGTTGTCTGGATTGCCCTCTTTTGTTCCTTATTCATTAAACTTAGATCCATTTTAAAAACTCCAATTTACTTGATAATTGTTCTGAGCGCCTTTTTGGTGCTGTCATATATCACATTGCCGACGACGATCGTGTCGGCGTACTGTGCCATCTCGCGGGCCTCATCGCGTGAAGTGATCCCGCCGCCGTATATGAGATGGGAATGAGCGGTGTTTTCACGCACCGTTTCCATCACATCCGCTTCACCGTATGCCCCGCTGTACTCTATGTAAATATAAGGGGTCTGGTAAAGCTTGTCCAACATATTTATATAATGCGGCACCATGTCCACCGGCACTTCCACTGCATCCGATTTTTTAAACGCCTTGCACTCTTTATTCATGATGATGTAGGGCAGTAGTGACATCTCACTGTAATCCAGCAGATGCCCGTATTCAGCCAATGCTTCCAGCATCAGCCCATGCTGCCACTTGATATCCGCCGTATTGAAAACCGCCGGAATGAAATAGTGATCGAACCCCGGAACAACCGCTTCAGTCGATGTCACTTCAAGGGCCACCGGCACGGAAAACCTGCGCACACGCGCCATCAGATTCAGGACATTGTCCTCCGTGACGCCGTCAGTTCCTCCGACGATGATTGCATCTGTATCCGATTCACAGATTTTCGTCAGTGCCTCATCGCTGATATCCTTTGCAGGATCCAATTTAAATACATGTTTACAATCCTTCAGCATATAGAAAACTCCCATTAAATTTCATAAGGACATTATATCATTTTTATACCTTTACTGTTTTATATTATGTGTGGAAATAGTGGATTTCCCGGACAAAAAAACGCGGCTCAATGAGCCGCGGCAGAGTCTTCAGTCTATTCCCAGATATTCTTCCAATGTCAATCCGCTTTCGTAGATGGCTTCCGCCGCATCCCCGACATACCTCAAATGCCACGGCTCGTACTGGTAGCCCGTAATATCTTCCTTACCTTCAAGATATCTTACGATGAACCCGTATTCATGGGCAACATCTTTCATCCACTCGTATTCAGGTGTCTCTCCGAATTTTATGCTGAGGGTCGTGGCACTGTCCGTTGAACCGACATCAATTGCGAGACCCGTCTGGTGCTCTGAATGTCCCGGTCTGGCACTGTACTTGTCCGCTTCGGCCTGACCGTCCCTCGCAACATAATTGTTGTACAGACCGGCCTGATAATCGTATGTCCTGAAATCGCTGACCAGGGTGAAGTCAAGACCGCGCTCTGCACCATCGGCAAACATCTCGCTGTAGGCATCGATCACTTCCTGCTGCAGCCCCGGATTATAATCCGCCGGCAACGGAATTTCCTTATTGACGACCAGAATACCGTCCACATATGTGACACCGTCAATGACTTCAATATCCGGCAGCGCCTGGATGTCACCGACATCAGCCGGAGTATATTGTTTAAAAAACGTTTCGTGCTCCCTGGTCTCTTCATCATCCAATGTAATGCTGCATCCCGACATCAGCAGTGCTGCTGAAATTGTTGTTCCTGTTAACAGCTTTCTAATCATACAATTTCCCTTTCTGCACTGCTGGAATCAAATGTTACTCGAGACCGGCACGCTGGAATATAATATCGACACGTTTCAGATGATGGTTTTCATCAAAGCAATCTTCAATCTCTTCCGGGCTCAGAAGTTCCCTGACACGTTCGTCTTTCTCTACAAGTTCCCTGAAAGGTACTTTCGTTTCCCATGATTCCATCGCTTTGGGCTGGACAAGGTCGTACGCTTCTTCCCGTACCAGGCCTTTATCAATCAATGTAAGCATAACACGCTGGGAATATACGAGGCCGAATGTTTTATCGATATTCGTTTTCATATTATCCTCGAATACAGTCAGATTATCAATGATATTCGAAAATCTGTTAAGCATATAATCCAACGCAATCGTTACATCCGGCATCATTATACGTTCGGCAGACGAATGTGAAATATCACGCTCATGCCAGAGCGGCACATTCTCATAGGCTGTCGTAATATAGCCACGGATGACGCGGGAAAGTCCTGTTACATTTTCACTGCCGATCGGATTCCTCTTGTGCGGCATTGCACTTGAACCTTTCTGCCCTTTCCCGAATGCCTCTTCCACTTCTCTCGTTTCCGTTTTTTGAAGACCGCGCACCTCAACAGCGAACTTTTCAATGGAAGTTGCAATCAGGCCCAGCGTCGCGATGTAATACGCATGGCGGTCGCGTTGGAGTGTCTGTGTGGAGACTTCCGCAGTATCGAGTCCCAGGTGATCGCAGACATAGGCTTCGACTTCAGGCGGGATGTTTGCGAATGTGCCGACAGCACCGCTCATCTTGCCGACTTCGATTTCTTTTCTCACATTTTTGAAGCGCTCCAGGTTACGTTTCATTTCCATATACCAAAGTGCCATTTTAATACCGAATGTCGTCGGTTCTGCATGTACACCGTGCGTCCGCCCCATCATCAGTGTCGTTTTGTGTTCTTTCGCTTTTTTAGCAAGCACATCTATAAATCGTTCCAGGTCACGTTCAATGATTTCATTTGCCTGCCGGATGATATAGCTCTGTGCCGTATCCACGACATCAGTGGAGGTAAGGCCGTAATGCACCCATTTCTTCTCTTCGCCCAATGTCTCTGACACCTGCCTGGTAAATGCGACAACATCATGGCGGGTTTCCGCTTCTATTTCCTTGATGCGGCCGGTATCAATTTCAGCGTTCTCTCTGATGCGTCTTACTTCATCCATCGGTATGTACCCAAGTTCTGCCCACGCCTCGGAAGCCAGAATCTCCACTTCAAGCCATGCTTTGAATCTGTTCTCTTCTGACCATATCTGTGACATTTCTTCACGGGAATAACGGGAAATCATGCATACACGCTCCTTAATTATTAGTTCGGTATCATTATAACAAATTCTCATGAAAAACGAACATTAAAATGATGGTTAATTTTAATGTTCGCAAAATCAGCGTTGCCAACACTGATATCTATTCTTCTGTAAGCTTTCCTTCAAAGATTATTTCCTGATGGTCCACGACTCTTTTACCGTCCTTTTCCATGAATACAGGCTGTTCCATGCGCCTCACGGGAGCATAGCCTTCAGCCCGCATCCGGTCCAGGCAGTCACTCAGATTTTCCGTCCTGTCCACTTTAAACTTTTTCTTTTTTGGCTTCTCTGGCATCTTCCCGTTCCTTTTCTTCATAGATTTCTTCCAGTACTTCTTCCACGTTTTCCGGTTCATAATTTTTCAGACGGCGGCGTCTGACGCCTTTTGTCCAGAATCCACCATTGATGTTTTTCGGTTCATGGGTGATGATGAACGCTTTTTCATCCAGTTCCTTGATCGTCTCGATGAGTTTACGTTCATACTTCCTTGGCGTCAGGATCTGCATCGTCGTCCGTTCTCCGTCACGGCCGTATTGGTAGCCGTGCGTGACACCGTAGCCCAGATCCCGGATGTTTTTAGGCAGATCCCTGTCTTTCTCTGCTGTAATCACATTGACCACGAGATATCCGAGCGCAAGCTTCTCTTCAATCTTAAGGCCGACAAGTATACCTGCACCAAAACCGAGTGCATATGCCACGACGTTCTGGAACTGGTCCAGGTTCTCAAGTACAAGACCCAGCCCGATGACGTAGACGAATGTTTCCAGAATACTGAATGTTGCTGCGGTATACCGGTATCCTTTAAGTGTCGAAATGGTGCGCAGTGTCAGGAAGCTGACATATATGATGTTAATGACGAATATGACGAGCACCATCAGCCAGGGATTTCCAGAAATGGCTGTTATCATTCTATATTACCTCTCTACTCAACAATTTCTATTATAATACCATTCATTTATCATTCGGTGTCGTATTTAGGCAGATTATGCCTGTGATACGGCAGGTCCCGCTTATGCTGGGTCTTCTTGTACCACTTCGTAATCGTTTCATAATCTGCATCGGAAATCTCTCTGCCTTCGAGGAAGTCATCAATCGCCTTATAGGACACGCCAAGCGCCTCCTCATCACTGATGAGCGGTTTATCGTCCTCCAGATCCGCCGTCGGCACCTTGCTCAGCAGGTTTTCCGGCGCCCCGAGATATTCCATGATCATCTTGCCCTGGCGCTTATTGAGTCCGAACAGCGGCACGAGGTCGCTCGCCCCGTCACCGTATTTCGTATAAAACCCCGTGATGGCTTCAGCCGGATGGTCGGTCCCGAGTACAATCCCCTGCCTGGCTGCTGCTACCGCATACTGCGCTTTCATACGTTCACGGGCCTTTTCATTCCCTTCGACAAAATCACTCAGTTCATATCCGGCTGCCGCAAGTGATTTGACACTTTCATCGACACTTGGTCTGATATCGATGGTTGCCTGGTGCGTCGGGCTGATGAAATCAAGCGCATCCAGTGCATCCTGTTCGTCATTCTGTTTTCCGTAAGGCAGACGGAGTGCATGGAATTCATAGCCGCCGTCTGACTCCTGGTTGAGCTCATCCACAGCCATCTGCGCCATTTTGCCGAGCAGTGTGGAATCCTGGCCGCCCGAGATGCCAAGTACAAATGACTTTATGAAGGTATTGTGTTTTACATATGTTTTCATGAAATCGATGATTTCCCTCGCTTCGGTTTCGGGATCGATTTTCGGCTTTACATGAAAATTGTCAATTATTTCCTGCTGTAACGGTCTCATCAATCATCACTCCAATGTTTTATTACTTACGTCTTCGATAAGGTTCTGCTTAATCTGCCATAATTCAGTGGAGAGATCCACCGGATATGCTTCCGGATTCAGGAACCTCTTATACTCTTCCCAAAGAATGGAGAGGTTATTCTCAAGACGCTGTTTTATATCGGTTATTTCTTCACTTTCGTACACAAGTCTGCCGTCTATGAAAATATCTTCCAGCAATTCGACTTTTTCAAACGAGCGGATCAGTTTCCTCTTCATCGTGTGGACAGGATGGAACATGAGTAGCGGCTGCTCCTCATTCACTTCTTCATCAGCGTGAGTGATGTACTCCCCTTCTGACATACCTGTGTATTTATTGATGATCCGGTAGACATCCTTCTTGCCCGGCGTCGTGACTTTTTCAGGGTTGCCGGAAATCTTGATGCGGTTTTCCATTTCCCCCGCTTCATTTTCCACAGCAACGAGCTTATAGACCGCACCCAGTGCCGGCTGGTCATAGGCCGTGATCAGTTTCGTCCCGATGCCCCAGCTGTCCACCTTTGCCCCCTGGGACAATAATGAAACGATGGTCACTTCATCCAGATCGTTGGATACGACGATCTTGGCATCCGGGAAGCCTGCTTCATCCAGCATTTTACGTGCTTCCTTCGACAGATAGGCAATGTCGCCGGAATCCAGACGGATTCCGATGAAGTTTATCCTGTCCCCATATTCTTTGGCCACTTTGATGGCATTCGGCACGCCGGAATTCAGCGTGTCAAAAGTATCCACCAGAAATACGCAATCCTCATGAGTGTCGGCATAGGCCTTGAACGCTTCATAGTCATCACCGTAGGCCTGGACCATCGCATGGGCATGGGTGCCGCTTGCGGGAATGCCGAATAATTTAGCTGCACGCACATTGCTGGTCCCGTCGAAACCGCCGATGATGGCAGCGCGTGCCCCCCAAAGTGCGGCATCAAATTCATGCGCCCTTCTGGTGCCGAATTCCATCAGTGTATCATTTGGCACAATCTGGCGGATCCGGCTCGCTTTAGTCGCAATCAGCGTCTGGAAATTGACGATGTTCAGCAGCGCGGTTTCAATCAGCTGTGCTTCGATGATCGGTGCTTCCACCTGAACGAGCGGCATGTTGGCAAATACGAGCTCACCTTCCTGGACGGCGCGAACTTTGCCCGTAAAACGCAGATCCTTGAGATAGTTTAAAAAGTCCGCTTCATAACCCAGTGTCCGCAGATATTCGATATCCGAATCTGTAAAACGGAACTTTTGTAAATAATCTATAATCCTTTCGAGCCCGGCAAAAACAGCGTAGCCGTTGCCGAACGGCATGTTCCTGAAATAAAGATCGAACACCGCAGTGCGGTCCGCCAATCCTTGTTCTAAATACGTCTGCCCCATGTTGATCTGGTACAGATCCGTATGCAGCATGAAACTGTCATCTTCAAATTTAAACATTTTTGCCAATCCCTTCATGTATGCTCTAAATCAGTTATAATTATTCATAATCAGTTTAACACAAGAATATACCGCACCATTACTATAATAGACTGGAGGAATACTATGAAACTTGAAAGCTTCAGAGCCCGCTTCATCATTTTGTCAGCCATCGTCTGCATATCCGGGTTCTCCCAGGGGATGCTCCTCCCACTGATATCGTTCATCTTCGAGAACCGTGAAGTCAGTGCAGCGATTAACGGACTGCATGCTTCCGGTCTTTATATAGGTGTTCTGCTGTCGGCATTATTCATCGAGGCACCGCTCAGGAAATACGGCTTCAGACCGATGATCATCACCGGCGGGGCCGTCGTCGGCCTGTCACTGCTCGCGTTTCCCCTGCTCGATACGATATGGCTGTGGTTCATACTGCGGCTCATCGTCGGTATCGGGGATAATGCTCTCCATTTCAGTACACAGACATGGCTGACCCAGAGCACACCGCACCATAAGCTCGGTAAAGTCATCGCATTCTACGGCTTGTTCTTCTCGGCGGGGTTCATGGTCGGACCGAAAGTCAGCGAACTGGTAACGATCTGGGAACCTCTGCCGTTCATCGTTTCCGGCGCACTTACAATGATGGCCTGGCCGCTGATCTTTCTGCTGAAAGATGCAGAAAATGCGAAACCGGAGGATACCGGGGTGCAGGTCAGTATCTTCAATACACTTAAAAACTTCAAAGATGTACTGCTCACCAGCTGGGTGGCATTTTTATTCCCCATGCTGTACGGGGTGCTGGAAGCCTCATTAAACAGCAATTTTCCGGTATTTGCCGTCAGAAACGATTTTGAACTGTCGGAAATCACGTGGATACTGCCGGCATTCAGCTTCGGGGCGATACTGCTCCAGGTGCCCATAGGCGGTCTCGGGGACAAAATCGGACGTGCAAAGCTCATCAATATCCTGCTTCTGTTCGGAGCCGCGACATTCCTGATGATGGAAGTCTTCAGCGGCTCATTCGTCATGCTGCTTCTTTCCTTCATGCTTGCAGGGATTTTTGTCGGTTCCATGTACTCACTCGGCATCAGCTATATGACCGATATCACTCCGAGGTCCAACTTGCCTGCTGGAAATCTGATGGCGGGCATCATGTTCAGTCTCGGCAGCATTTCAGGTCCCATAATCGGAGGTGCGATCATCGGCATGACCGGAGGAGCACATTATTTTACATTTTTCGCACTCGTCATTCTCATCATTATCGCCTTGAATATCGTGTTCACGAAGCGGCGGCACACAGCAGTTCAATAGAATTATCCGTTGTTTAATGGAATAATAAATACAAACAATTCATTTGGAAAAGAGGGAGTATTATGACAGAAGCACTTCTTGTAATTGATTATTCATATGATTTCGCGGCACCTGACGGCAGACTGACAGCAGGCAGACCGGCACTGGAAATTGAAGCGGCACTTGTAGAGAAGATAAGGAATTTCCATGAGGCCGAGAAACCGGTCTTCTTCATGATGGACATTCATCAGGAAGAAGATCCCCATCATCCTGAAACCAGGCTTTTCCCACCGCATAATATCGCCGGGACAGAGGGTCGTGAACTGTTCGGCAGGGTGAAGGACATTTATGAAGAAATAAAGGATGCCGGTCATGTATTCTTCATAGACAAGACAAGATACAGCGCATTTGCCGGAACCAATCTCGAACAGCTGCTCCGGGAGCGGGGGATCAACAGTGTTGTCCTGACCGGCCTGGTGACGGACATATGCATCATGCATAGTGCAGTTGATGCATATAACAGGGGATACAGGATTACAGTACCCGCCTCCTGTGTGGCATCGTTCAACCCTGACGGCCACACATTCGCACTGGAACATTTCAAAAATTCTCTCGGAGCCACAGTCGAATAATAGAAGAATGAGTGTTTGAGTGATAAAATGGGAATAGTAATAACATATCAAAGGAGACATTTAATATGAGTGCAGTTAAAATTTTTGGACATCAGAATCCGGATACCGATACAATCACTTCAGCGATTGTTGCAGCAGACATCGAAAGCCGTCTTGGCAATGATGCGAAAAGCTTCCGCCTGGGGGAAATTGGTGCAGAAACAAAATATGCCCTTGAATATTTTGGTGCCCAGGCACCTGAACTTCTTGAAAAACTCGAAGACGGGGAACAGGTCATTCTTGTCGACCACAACGAGTTCCAGCAGTCTGCCGAGAATATCGGGAATGCACATATCCTGAAAGTATTGGACCACCACCGCATTGCGAACTTCCAGACAGAGTCCCCGCTCTACTACCGGGCAGAACCTGTGGGATGTACAGCAACCATCCTCAACAAAGTGTATAAAGAGAACTCTCTTGAAATCACCAAAGAAATGGCGGGACTGATGATTTCAGCAATCATTTCAGATACTTTACTGTTTAAATCCCCTACTACGACTGAAGAGGATATCGATGCAGCGGCGGAGCTTAAGGAAATCGCTGGTGTCGATCTTGAATCCTATGGGATCGAAATGCTCAAGGCAGGTGCTTCGACACATGATAAGTCCGCTGAGGAGCTCATTACAGGAGATGCCAAATCATTCGACATGGGCGTCAAAACGACACGCATTGCCCAAATCAATGTAGTGGATGTTGATGAAGTGTTTGAGAGAAGAGCAGAAATCGAAGACGCAATCAACAAGCAGATTGACACAGAAGGCTATGACCTGTTTGTCCTTGTAGTGACAGACATCCTCAAATCCGAGTCCAAAGTACTCTCACTCGGAAAAGAATCCGGCGCTGTGGAGAAAGCCTTCGATGTTTCCCTTGATGATAACACTGCAGTATTGGAAGGTGTCGTTTCACGCAAGAAACAGGTTGTACCGAATATTACTAAAGCTTTGTCATAGAAAGGAGCAGATTTCATGCTTAAGAAGGAAGATGGAAAACTTTTTCTTGAAGAAGGCCACAATGTGGTTGCGGAACTCATTTACGAAGAGCATGATGCATATTATGATGTGACCAGTACTTTTACAGAACCTGAGTATCGCAACAGAGGTCTTGCACGGGATCTCGTAGATGAGATTGTGGAGATGGCACGGGCGAATGACAAGAAGATCCAGCCGACATGTCCATATGTCGCTTTTGTCATCAGGAGCGATCAATATGACGATGTAAAAATAAAATAGAACATGAAAATGCCCCTGCGGAAGCAGGGGCATTTTTTAATGGAAGGCAATTCCAAAAAAATAATAGTTGAAAGAATGAAAAAATGGTATAAACAAATAATACCACCAATTTTCTGAAAAATCAATATAGTATATCAACTTTTTGTTTAATTATTTTACTTATTACACTCTCCTTGCCTTCCTGCAAGTATTTCTTGGAACATTCATCTTTCACTGTATATCCAAGTTCTTCCGTTGCCCGTGAATATGAAACCTCATCGATATAATTGGTCAGGTCTGCCTGGTCAAAACAGGAAGGATGCACAATCTCATGAAGCGTATTATCGATGATGACCCGTTCAGAGCCACTGGTCTTATCCGCCAGCGGCAGTACGAGCAGCAGGACCGCAGCCAGAACGAGTACAATGATGATCATGCTGCTTTTCTTCATTTACAGAAATCCCACGAAGACGCCTTCCGGCACTTCCGCTTCACTTTCCCGGCGCGTGAGTGTGCCGTCTTCATTTATATCGAACAGCACGAGGTTATGCGAACGCTCGTGGGCACATATGAGATACGCCCCGTCCGGTGTAATGTTGAAATCACGCGGCCAGTCACCGTTTGTCGGTTCAATCTGGATTCTTTCGAGTTTCTTTCCTTCCTCATCGACTTTGAATACAGCAATGCTGTTGTGTCCTCTGTTGGATACATATAAAAATTTCCTGTTCGGATGTTTGCGGATGGCCGCTCCCTGTGAATGATCGTCAAAGTCTTCAGGCAATGCGGAATAAACTTCTTCAGGTGTGAAGACACCGTCTGCATAGGCTGCACCGATCACTTCATTTGAAAGCTCGGTGAATATGAACGCGAAATCCCCTGTTTCGTTAAATACGAGATGACGCGGACCGCTGCCCGGAGCGACTTTGCACTCTGCCACTTTTTCCAGTCTGCCCTCTTCAATCTTGAGCGTGACCAATTTATCTGCACCGAGATCCACTGCTGTAAGATACTGGCGGTCCGGTGTTTCAGTCACAAAGTGTGCATGTGGACCGTCCTGGCGCTCATGGGGCCCATCGCCTTCGATCTGGAAGACATCCAGCCTGTCCGTTACCACACCTCTGTCATCCACTTCATATAATCTCACTTCACCGGATCCATAGACCGTGTCCACCAGATAGTTCTGGTCTGACGTCAGCATCAGATGGCAGCCTGAACCGCCTTCCTCAAGACAGTCATCGATGAACCTGAGTTCACCTGTTTCAAAGTCGGCAATTTCATATGTAGCAATCCCGCCTTTGGTTTTTCCTTTTTTTATCGCATAGATGCGGTCGTTCTGAATATCCAGGTAAGTGGCGTTCGGTGTTTCTGCAGCCGTTTCAACAGATTTGAATTCGCCTTTTTCAGTATCCAGTTCATATCGGTATATCCCTTTTCCATTTTCTTTGGTATAGGTTCCAATATATCCAATCATTTAATTTTCCTCCTAAACTTGCTTTTCTAATAATCTTAGCATACACATCATCATTCCCTAAACAAACAGTTTACTAACTCCTTCTTGAAAAATAGAACATATGTTCGTATAATGAGTTTAAACCGCACGTGAAAAGAGGCGATGTCAATGGATTATCGGGATATGCCCATAGAAAAACTCAATTCCAACATTCCGCAGGGCAGGGGCATGATCAAATGGGCCCCTTTTGCGACGATGCCTGAACAATTCGAAACGGTGGACCGTCTGATTGATGACCAGACCAAAATCACCCGTCCGGAACTTTCAGATGACCGGCTGGAAGAGATGGACCGCGTCTTGACAAAAGCCCATGCAGACAAGAGACGGATAAAGGTCGAATACTACTATGACGGCAGACGCTTTCATATCACACTGAATATCGTCAAGATCGATATGTGGAGCCTCATGCTGATCGGACAGAAAACAAAAACCCGGACAGACGATATGGTATTCATATCCTTCATGGATATTCTGGATATTGCAATGCTTTGAAAAGTCATTTCCCGGGTGAGCACGTCTCGCTATTCATTTTCATTCCCGTTCTCTTTGATAAGAGTTGTTTTTTCTCAGTGCTTCGTCATTCATGATGATCCCTCCGTTAAATAAAAATATGACAATACGCCGTCCTTTCATATAACCGCCAAAAAAGAATAAGACCGGGACCCGATTCCCGGTCTCTGCCAATCAATCCTCCAGAAACAGTACTGGTTCTTTTTGAAAATCGGTTGCCAGCATCAGGTGATAGGCAAGCACTGTCGTGGTGATCGCCCCCACACCGCCCGGCACCGGGGTGATGAATGATGTCTTGCCTTTGACCGCTTCGTAATTCACGTCGCCGACCATCCTGCCTTCTTCAGTGAAGTTGATCCCGACGTCGATAACGACGGCACCTTCTTTGACGTGTTCTTCGTCAATCAGGTTCATCACCCCTGCTGCACTGATGACCACATCTGCATTCCTGCATTTGTCCACCAGATCATCAGTATAGAGGTTGCATGTCGTCACCGTCGCTTCTTTATTCATAAGTGATAAAGAAAGCGGCTTGCCGACAACCGTACTTGCACCGACAACAGTGACGTTTTTCCCTTTCAGGTCAATATCATAGAATTTCAGAATTTCCATCACTGCAGCAGGTGTGCAGGGTTCTAGGCGATCATCTTCAGCCATAAGCACCTTTCCGATGTTGATCGGCGTCATTCCGTCAATATCCTTGATCGGGTTCATCAGTTCCACGACACGTTTCATATCGATATGCTTTGGAATCGGCTGCAGCAGCAGAATGCCGTTGATCGCGTAATTCTCGTTGATCTCCCTGAATTTCGTCAGGAATGCTTTCGCAGAGACATCCCCCGGAAAATGGTACTGTTCCGTATCGATACCCAGTTTTTCAAAACGTTTTACAGCCGCATTCTCATATGAAATGGCGTCTGTCAGGTCACCAATCCTCACAAAAGCGACTTTGGGCTTGATCCCATGTTTATGGGATTCCCGAAGCGCATCTTTGATCTCTTCGGAAAGATATGCAGCTACTTTCTTGCCTTCCATAATCGTCGTCATTATCAAGTTCTCCTCCATGCATTTTTAAAAACACAAACGGTATACTTCCTCACTTTCAATGATAGCAGAATAAACGCTGCAACTTCCACTAATCGTATATGTAAAAGAATAAAAAAAAAGACCGCCTGGTCACAGGCGGCCAACAGGCGACACTTACTTCGTTTCACGATGCAGTGTGTAGCTGTTTGATCTAGGGCAGTATTTTTTCATTTCAATACGCTCAGGATTGTTTTTTTTGTTTTTAGTCGTAATATAGTTACGATCTCCACAGTCAGTGCAAGCCAAAGTTACATTTACTCTCATCAGTTCCGCCTCCTTTGCTATACGTGTTTCTAGTTCGATTTGCGGTGATGGATCTGCAAAATTGGAACAATATTAATATTATACCATGTCAGACAGCACTCTGAAAGTACTGCCGGGCTACTTTTCAACTGGCCAGTTGATCATCCTGCATGCAGGATGAAACGATTGCTATTCAATATCAGCCAGATCCCCGTCTTCATTAAACCGCCTTAACCATTTTAAGCGTTAATGCTGATTTTTTCAATACTTTTATAAAAATATCAATTCCCCCTTGCCTAACCGTAACCGTTACGATATAATTTTAAATCGTAATCATTCCGTTATGATTGATAAAAGGAGCACACTTACATGAAAAAAATTATGACAATCCTATACACAAGTCTGCTTGTGCTCACACTTGCTGCCTGTGGCAGTGACACAGCCGGAGATACAGACGGAGATAAAAACACTTTTGAAATATACACAACAGTGTTCCCTCTGAAAAGTTTCGTAGAACAGATTGGCGGGGACACGGTTGATGTGGAAACAATTTATCCGAACGGTGTCGATATCCATTCCTATGAACCGACACAAAAAGAAATGCTCGACTTTGCGGCCGGCGATTTATTCGTCTATACGACAGAGCAATTCGACCCTGTAGCGGAAAAAATCAAAAATGCAGTCGGAGAACACAGCAATTTCTTTGCAGCCGGGAAAGTCATTTCTGAAGACGATTTTATAGAAATGCATGAAGGACATAACCACGAAGACGGAGAGCACGGCCATGACCATGACAGCGAAAATGGAGACGAGGCACACGATCACGGACATGACCATGGTTCGGAAGATCCGCATATATGGCTCGATCCCAACTTTTCACTGCAGATGGCTGAATCGATAAAAGATAAACTTGTTGATATGAATCCAGAGCAGGAACAGCTTTATAATGAAAATTTCGAGACTCTGAAGAACGATCTGGAAGACATCGATTCAAAATTCAAAACGATTACAGAGTCGCCTGAGCGGGACACCGTCTATATTTCACATGAATCTCTCGGTTACCTGGCAGACAGGTATCATTTCAATCAGGTCGGCATAACAGGCATGAACAACCAGGAGCCTTCCCAGCAGGAACTCGTGGAAATCATCGAAAATGTTGAGGCGCAGGATGCACCGTATATTTTATACGAACAGAACCTCACTTCCAAAATTGCCGATACCATCCGCCAAGAAACAGGCACTGAACCACTGGAATTCCATAACCTTGCAGTCCTGACTGACCGGGATCGGGAAGATGCAACATATCAGTCGATCATGCGGGAAAATATTGAAGTGCTGGATAAAGCATTGAATGAATAGATTTGAAGTTTATGTTTTGAAGCAGGACGCCTCTGTTGACGGGGCGTCTTTTTTTATTGAAGTGACAGTGTGGCTTGCTGATTATCATCGCTCCGGTTTCGATAATAACTTTTTCTCATCTCAACGAATAAAAATCGATACTGCGACCTTTGTCGGCCGCCGTTTGTGCTGCCAACGCTGATACGGGACTTCTTCGTTCTTATCAACGCGGCTGAAACAGTGATGTAAGCCCGCAGCAAATAAAAAAAGGAACACAAAAGTGTCCCTCCCCTAGTATAAACATCTCTATTCTTTTTCCGAATTGATTTCCCGCTTCAGATTTTCTGTGAATTCTTTGATTTCATCCACATCTTTTTTCAGGAAGAAAGCCAGTACGGCAATTCCCGCTGTAGCTACGACCAACAGAACAACGAACAGTTTAAACAGAAATATAAGTAATGATTTAATGAATTCCATAATTGCCTCCAATACCCTTTTGATACTATCTACCCCATATCAAAAAAATAAATCCAAAAAAGTGAAATAAACTCTTGAAATTAATCAGAAAATTCAGTATTATAAAGATAGTTAATAAATATTAACTACAACCTATTCCATTTTCTTAATAAAAATTTCTCCTATTTTTCCTGCACTCACCCGGTGCAGGTTTTTCTATGCCTTTTTAAATTACCCTTTAATTACTTTTATATAGACTGTTCTCGTGCGTGGTCCATCAAACTCTGCAAAATACATGCTTTGCCATGTTCCATATATCACTTTACCATTTTCCACAATTAAAGTCTCACTCTCCCCCACAAGTGACGATTTCATATGCGAATCTGAATTACCTTCAGCATGCTGATACTCTTCTTTATTGTCGAAAGTAATATTCATGCCATATACCAGATCTTTCACGACATCCGGATCTGCATTTTCGTTGATGGTGATTCCGGCAGTGGTATGGGGTGTGAATACGGTTATTATTCCGGCTTTCAACTTACACTCATCCAGTGTCTGCCGGATCAGTGAATCGATATTGATAAAAGTTTCCCGCTTATCAGTTTCCACTTCATACTTAAATAACATTTTATCACCTTTATTCTTCAGTATTATGGGTACTATATTACTAGATATTGATGAAAGGAGAAATCGGTATGCCTTATACAACAAATGATTATCCGGATTCACTCAAGAATATGGAGAAACTGGAACGCAAAAAAGCGATTGATATCATCAATGCACTGCTTGAGGAAGGGTATGATGATAACCGCGCGATTCCAATCGGAACTGAACAGGCCCAGGATTGGTATAAAAATGCAAATGATGACGAATTAAAAGAACTTGAAAATAAAGATGTTACAGAACATGAAGACGATCCTGACGTTCAGGGCGGTAAGATTGCAGATAACGATGTTGAAGTATTCTATGAAGATGATGAATGGAAAGTACAGACAAAAGGCGCCAAACGTCCAAGCAATACGTACGATACAAAAGATGAAGCCGTGAAACGCGCAAAAGAAATCGCCGGAAACCGCGGCGCGGAAGTCATTACCCATAAAAAGAATGATTAACCAGAATGACCCGGCCCAACAGGACCGGGTCATTTTTACACTTGTGCATTCAAATTCATTGCAGCATCGATACCGAGCTTTTCCAATGTCAGCCCTTCCTGCATAAAATTGTACTCGAGCATGATTGATGCCAGATGAATGATTGAATCGATGGTCGGCGTTTTAATATTCAGCGCTTCACCGATACTTTTCCACAACACAAGTCCGTAACCGACATCTTCAATGATGTACCTGTTATTGAGCGTAGTCGGGCCCAACAGATCCTTAAGTACGATACTTTCGTTATATTGATCTTTTAGACTTTTATTCTCCTCAAAATATGTGCTTCGTTCCGAACGTGCAGATTTATCAAGTACTTCAAAATCAAGCGCTGCGCAAATTTCCTGACGTTCTTTATCAATCGCTTCAATCGCTTTTACTGTATGTGTCGTCACGCCCTCTTTATACAGATAAAACTCATCCCCGTGATTATCGATATATCCGGTGTTTAAAATTGACGGCGCAGGATGGCTTTCCGGATTTCCGTTGTTTAGCGCCGTCTCGATGACGTTATCGGCCGGCACCAGCGTATCATAGAGCCCCTGCAGTTTCTCAAGCATCAGCTCGGTGTCGCTGGCGGGAAACGCACTGAACAGGTTATGCTTGCTGCGCAGTATGATATCCGCATCGTTAGATTCACAGTCATACCTTGCTGCGTAAGTGAGCGACATCGATTCACCTATAAGCACAGATATGCCGCTTCTTTTTTCCTTTAACAGAGTACTCAGGACGACACTGTTCATGGCACTCGCACCGTTGATGAAAATCATCTGCCCGTTACTCAGATACGGAATCAGTTCTTCGAACATCTGCGGCAGTATATTCGTCGGCAGACATGTCATGATCACTTCTGCCCCTTCTACCGCATCCTCCGGGTCCTGAGTAAATTTATGGAAAACCACTTCCTCCCCTTCAAACATCAATTTCTCCTGCATGATATCCTGATGCGGGTCCTTCAACGCCTGCAGAGAATGATACAATGTCACTTCATGCCCTCTTACAGTCAGATCAGCTGCTGCAACAATTCCACCATTTCCTGCACCTATTATGGAAACTTTCATTATGTGTAAGACACTCCCGTAAATAATTTAGATACAATTATACTGAATATTCTCTAAATAATCCAATGGAACATCAAAATATAAAAAAAGAGATCCTTTTCATAGAATCTCTGCGCTACTGTAATAAATATAATATATAGTTTGTAAGGTCATTTGCAAACTGATAGATAACAGTCCCCAGCGCACTTACTGTAAAACATATAAACAGTAACTTAATTATTGATGCCGTCCCGAAAAATCCGACAATGTAATTAATACAGCTTTGCATTCAGACACTATCCTTTTTTAATCAGTTCAATCGCCGGAATATCCGCCGGCGCCCATTCCAATGTATCGATAACTTCTCTTTTGAGCCATTTCATATCCACATGTTCGAGCAGCTGGATATCACCGGAAATCACTTTGGAATAATATGTCGTCAGCTCAACGATACCAAAGTCATATTCATGGACTGTCGTTATAATCTTGTCACCGACTTCGATCTGACAGTTCATCTCCTCTTCCAGTTCACGTCTTAAAGCATCAAGTGGTGCTTCTCCCTCTTCGATTTTACCTCCGGGAAATTCCCACATCAGCTCAAGGCTCTTACCTTCAGGACGCTGGGCACACAGAATTTCATCGTTTTCATTTACAATTACCGCACCGACCACTTTTATGTATTTCTTCATCTTTTCCTCCGAAAATCTTTTTCCCCAATTATAACAAACTGCTTCAAAAATGAAATTAAATCTGTTCTTATGTATAATTATGATAAATTATTCTTAATTTTATATTAAGTCATTTCATATTTGGGTATGATAATATGAAAGATAACTCAATTATATGCATCCGGCATATTTTTTGCACAAAAAAACCCCCTGCCTGAAATTATTAAGAGGTCGGGTGCATTTCTTAGGCAGGGGTAAATCCAATTAAGGGTAAGGAAAAAATGAACTTACTATAAGTTGCTAATAAACATCGATAGGGCGGGGTCTACCATCAGACATATATGCGCCCCCAGCTACTCCAAATTCTGCTGAATCCGGCTGAACAATACTCGCTTCTACTGTTTCCGGATTGCTGAATGATACTGAAGCAATAAGCATGAGGCCCAAAATGAATACGCCGATAAGTTTTTTCATCCCTTTCACCACCAATCAATGTCTATAACCATATTATGAAGTATTCTAAATTTTTAATCAATATTCACATATGCAAAAATTGTGAACAAAAAGGAGGATATTTATGGAATATTACGAACGCTTTAAAGAGATACGACATCTGAAAGGATTAACCCATAAAGATCTTGCCGAGGGCATATGTGGTATGACAACCATCTATAGATTCGAGCGCGGAGACACCGCCATCACTGCAGAAGTACTCTATCAGCTGTGTCAGCGTCTGGGCATCAGCATGCAGACATTATTCGTTGATGAAGATTCAGAATACGCAATGATAGACTACTACTTAGAGAAATTGCGGGAATATGTTTATTTCCGCCATACTGATATGTTGAAAGCGACTTTAAAAGATGCAGAGGAAACAATCATTCAAAATTCGAATTTCGATCTGAAGTACAATAATTTCGACAGGCTCTTCAGAACATATTCCGCCATCGTATTAAGAAATGAAGAAAGATATGATCAGGCAGAGAAAATCTTGATTGAACTGATGAAAGAAAAGAAGAATAAGTCGGACCTCGAACTTGAAATCATCAATACGCTCGGTGACTTGTATATCACTCAGGACAAATATGAGGAAGCACTGGAACTATACACCCGCCACAGGAGACGCATTCTGGAATATGAAGACAGTCATTATTTCGACCATTATATGTTGATCCAGCTGTATTATGGTTATGCAAACAGTCTATATAGTAATTTTAAAGATGTCCAGGCTCTGGATATTTGCTTTAAACTGCTCATCCGGATTCAGGAATATAATACAATGTACTATCTGGGGCGGGCCCACCATTTAATATGCTTGATCTACACCGCTTTAAATGATTCCGATAATGCAGAGGAACATCTAAGAAAAGCAGAATCCGCATTTCATCTTGAAGATCTCAGTGAAAAGATGGCAGAGCATATTGAAGTAGCTGAAAAAGAGATAAAAAATCTCCGTAAAAATTAAAACAGCCTGCAAACCAAATCATAATCACAATGAATTGGTTTGCAGGTTGCTTATAATTCACGTTTAAACCGCAATGATACCTGTACTTCACCGGTTGCTGTCTTTGTCTCTTTTGAATGACGGCAGCTGAATCCCCTTGCTTCATAGAACGGCCTTCCGTAAATGTTTCCTTCCTGTACAGAGACCCATTGTTCAGATGCGCCTCTTTTAATATGCCCTCCGGTAATTTTATCAAGCAGTTTTTTCCCTATGCCTTGATACCGGTATTCTTCGTGCACATAGAAGACAAAGATTTCAGACGTATCCACCGCTGTCATTCCTCCGCCGATGACGCCGGCGACTGTGTCGTCCACTTCTGCGACATAACTGTAGCTGCCTCTTCTGATATCCTTTTGCACTTTTCCCTCTGTATACCAAAAAGAAATTACAGCGTGCTGATGAGACGAGGACATCTTTCCTTCCACAGTCTGACGCCACCCTTCGCTGCATATAAGCGCAACCCCGGGCGCATCCGCCGATTCGGGTCTGCGGATGATCAAAGCCATTCACATGCACCTCCCGGTCATTTTTCTTCATCTCCCGGTTCCGGTGTGGATACTTCCTGATCCGCTTCGACGTAGTTCACCTTTTCATGCCCTTCCAGCTTTTCTACCTGGCTCTCATTCAGTGAAATCAAGTACATATCCATAAATGAAAATTTATGTTTTATATCCGCTTCGTCAATATTCAGGGCTTCCAGCTCTTCTTCAGTAAAATCTTCTTTGACACTCACAAGATAATCTTTCTTTTCTTCCATACCATCACACCCCGCAAGTAAAATCAGTGAAAACAACCCCGCTAAGAACAGGATCCTCTTCATAAAGACGCCACCTACTTCCTTTCGAGCAGCTGCACGATTTCAGTTTTGTCCAACTGTGCTGTATTGTTCTTCATATTCGCCTGTTTCAGGCTCTCCTCCGCTATATTCTCTATATGATTACGATCGATTCCGAGTTCATCCAAAGTGATCCTTAAACCGACTTTGCGTTTTAAATCATTGAATCGTACGCTCAAGTGATCGGCATCCTCGAATCCGATATCTCTTGCATGATGATGCAGTTCCGGATTGGCTTTCGCATTGATTACAAACCATTCGTCCAATGAAAAAGCACATGCTTCCCCGTGGGGAACATCAAAATGGGAAGTCAGATAGTAGCTCATTGCATGAGATGCGGTTGTGCCAGTCTGACTGAACGCCATGCCCGCAAGAACACTCGCCAGCGACATGTTTTTACGCGCTTCCCTGTTTTCCGGCTCGTCGAACGCTGTGGACAGGTTTTCGAATGCGAGCTTCGCTGCACGGATCGCCAGCGCATCGGAAATCGGATTGTTTTTAGACGAACCCAGACAATCGAGTGCATGACAGATTACATCAATACCTGAGACAGCGGTGACATGCGGCGGGCAAGTAAAGGTCAGTTCAGGATCCACGATCGCCAGTTTCGGATAAAGACCGGGACCGGACAAAGGCACCTTGAGCTCATTTTCCTTATCACTGATGACACTTGACGGGGTCACTTCTGATGCCGAACCGCTCGTAGACGGAATTGCTATGACCGGCAGCGCTTCGGAGAAATCTTTATGCCCGAATAATGCTCCGATTCCAATGCCCTGCATATAGGCAGCTGCGGCAGCTTTCGATGCATCCATTACAGAACCGCCGCCCGCTGCGATTACAGCATGGGCATCGTGTTCATACATTGCGCTGACAATCGATTCGACATTTCCCAGTGTCGGATTGGCTTCAATACCGGTGACAACCTGTCTCACCTTATCCCCAAGCAGCGATTCGATCAGATTCACAACACCATTCCCGACCTGCGAGCCGGATGCAGCCACAACTATTCTTTCATAATCATACTCCTCAACAAATTCATTCAAACGGGTAAATATGCCTTCACCGAATTTTATCTCCACAGGGTGGTTAAATGAGAACATAAGCCCCCTCCTTTGCCGCTATTATATAATAAAACTCCGCTGCCACAACTGAAAAAGGCATTCCTCATCCGGAATGCCTCTCTGAAAATCTTACAGCATGCGCTTCATTTCTTCAGCCACATGTTCAACTTCCGTCCCCACTACAACCTGGACGTTGTTTTTTCCCGGTTTGATTACACCATGGGCCCCCGAAGTCTTGATCTGTCCTTCATCGACTTTTGAATCATCGTGGACATTTATTCGCAGTCTGGTTGTACAGTAGTCCACTGTATCGATATTTTCCTTACCGCCGAGGCCGATCAGGATCTTGTCCGTCTGCTGAGAGTACTTATCATCAAAGCCGCCGCTCTGACCTGTCTCCTGTACGCTGTCATCAGAGACAGCAGAGGAGCCGTCGTCAGCAAGGACAGATGCATCACGTCCCGGCGTTTTGAGATCGAGCATAGTGATGATCGCTCTGAAAATCACATAATACAGCACGAAGAACACGAGTCCCTGCACAATGAGCATGTAAGGCTGATTTGCGATTGGAACCTGGGTACTGAGGACGAAGTCGATCAGTCCCGCACTGAATCCGAATCCTGCTGTCCATTCGAATGCTGCTGCGATGAACATGGACAATCCTGTGAGGAATGCGTGAACCACATAAAGCAGTGGCGCCAGGAACATGAATGAGAATTCCATCGGTTCCGTCACGCCTGTAAGGAATGCAGTGAGGGCAGTTGCCAGCAGCACCGACCCTGCCGCTTTTTTATATTTCGTTTTAGCCGTATGGTACATCGCAAGTGCAGCACCGGGAAGACCGAACATCATGATCGGGAAGAATCCGGCCTGATAACGGCCTGTGATGCCCTGTTCCCCTTCACTTGCCCAGAAGTTACCAATGTCATTGATGCCGACTGTATCGAACCAGAACACCGAGTTTAGTGCATGGTGCAATCCAGTCGGAATAAGCAATCTGTTGAAGAAACCGTAAATACCCGCACCCAATGCACCAAGTCCGCTGATCCATTCACCGAAATTGAACAGTGCATTATAGAGCAACGGCCATGCAACGTAAAGAATACCCGAAACAGCGAGCATCACGAATACTGCGATAATCGGCACTGCCCGTCTGCCGCTGAAGAAAGCCAGATACGGCGGAAGTTTCGTTTCACTGAACCGGTTATATAAAGCAGCACTGATCAAACCGGTGACGATACCAATCAGGACGTTATTTTCTATGACACCAAACGCCTCACCGACCTCTTCTGCCGGCACACCCTGCAGCAATGCAACAGATTCAGCATTCAATAGATTCGTAACGACTAAAAATGATACCAGACCTGTAATTGCCGCAGCCCCATTCTTATCCTTGGACATACCAAAGGCAAGCCCTACTGAAAAGATGATGGCCAGATGATCAAGTATCGAACCTCCGGCGTTGATGAAGAATCCTGCAACAACACTTTCCCCGCCCCATCCTGTAGGATCGATGGCATAACCGATGCCAAGCAATAAGGCGGCAGCCGGAAGTACTGAAACAGGGAGCATGAATGATCTCCCCATATTCTGGACATAACGTAACATATCATTTCCTCCCTCTATTCACCCTTAATATATGTTATCGCTTACAATATAGCATATTTTGGTATATGTTTGATATACTAATTTTATTAACAGATCCATTTATGATAAATTATATTTCCCAGCAAGGATGCGATTATATGAAATTATTAATAAAGAACGCCAATATCGTCACGCATGAATGCGTTTATGCGGAACATTGGCTGCTCATAGAAGATGGGAAAATCCATTCATTCGGCCCGATGGAGGATTGTCCGGAAGTTGAAAATTTCATTGATGCAGAAAATAAAAACCTTCTGCCTGGGGCGATTGAAATGCATATCCACGGTGCAGATGGTGCAGATGCGATGGATGCGGATATGGAATATGTGGAAAAGATCTCGGCCCACCTGCCAAAAACAGGATCCACTTCATTCCTCGCGACAACGATGACATCAACGATAGAGAATATTGAACGGGCACTGATGAATCTGGCTGATTACACCTACCAGTCCGGAGCGGAAATGCTCGGCATCCATCAGGAGGGACCCTTCATTTCCAAAAAACATCCAGGCGCCCAGCATCCTGATCATATCGTCACACCGGATGTGGATCTGATCCGCCATCTTCAGGATATTTCAGGGAATAAAATCCGGCTGCTAACATTTGCACCGGAAGAAGATGAAAACGGCAGTTTCCTTGAGGCGTTGAAGGAACTTGATATCATACCTTCCGCCGGTCATACGGACGCTTTGTACGGCACACTTCTTGAAGCTGAAAAAAATGGTGTGAGTCATGTGACCCATCTTTATAACGGCATGCGCGGTCTGCATCACAGGGAGCCGGGTGTCGTCGGCTTCTCCTATATGTCCAGTGCATTCATCGAAATCATTTCCGACGGTATCCATTCACGGCCGGAGATGGTGAAGCTTGCCTATGACAACATCACTTCCGACCGCATGATCATGATCACTGATGCCATGCGTGCACAGGGGCTGCCGGACGGAGAATATGATCTCGGCGGACAGGATGTCCATGTAGTTAGAAATGAAGCCCGCCTCGCTGACGGCACACTTGCCGGCAGTGTCCTGACGATGGATCAGGCAGTGAGGAATATGCTGGATTTCACAGGCTGCGGATGGACCGACATTGTAAAGATGTCATCATATAATCCCGCAACCGAGCTTGGAATCACCGGCCAGAAAGGTGTCATCAAAGAAGGTGCAGATGCAGATCTCGTCCTCTATGATCAGGGTGGCAGCCTGATTCATACAATCGTTAAAGGCGAAGTTTTGGTGTAAATTAAAAAGGACCGCTGTATAAGAGCCGAAGCCTTGTACAGTGGTCCTTTTATCATAGATCAATACTGGAAGATGCTGATCTGGGCTATTTTTTCAATGCCGCTCCCGAATTTTTCCCATCCTTCCGGGAAAGCGTTATTGCCTGAACGGAGCAGATCCCCCGCATCCCGCTTCAATGTAATATCCCATTGGGTCCCATCCAGTACAAATGGATTATCGTAGCTGCGTTTCCAGTTCAGTATATCCACTTCTTTAAGCATATTCATCAATTCCGCTGTCTCTTTATCATCAAGGGCCCTTACTGTTTTTTCAGTCTTGCCGCGTGTAAAGTCCAGGGTGACTTCCCTGTTCTTCAAGTCAACATCAATTTCGTTGTATCCGCCGAAAAATCCGCCATAGGAAACTTTCATGACATTGATTTCATCGTAAGCTGCATCAATGGCTTCATCTTTGGTCCATTGCCTTCCGCATTCGCTGCAGGCATATTCATCGACTTTCAATTCTTCGGTTTCGCGTGAGCCACAGTCCAGACATTTTTTATAAATGATCACTGCACTCATCCTTTCAATTTACTGTACATACCATTGTCTCACTAAACCGCTATTATTGCTTGGTTTTCAGTTTTATTAAGTAAAAACACCTTATCAGGATAGTTTACCCTGATAAGGTGCCGTGATGGAAAAGAGACTATTCCCACCATCTGTCACGCTTGGCGTGTGTGATGGAAAGTGTCTTCCTCTCTTTTTCCTTGTATAATCTTCTTCTCTCTTCAAGTTTGACCCTGTCCTCCCCCAATGTCCTTATGAAGGAGACCATCAGCATGATGAATATTAAAATCAATGGTGCACCGGCAACAATTGACGTTGTCTGAAGCAGATTCAATGAGTTCTCACCGCCGATGAGCATCAGTGCCAAAGGAAGGAGAGACAGCGCAAATGCCCAGAACAGCCGGTTCCATCTGTAAGGCTCTCCATCCACCTCGGATTGGGTCGTTCCAGCCAGAATATAAGATCCTGAATCGAATGTCGTAGCCAGATAGATCAATGCGGTAATGAGGAACAATACAGTTGTTACATCCCCCATCGGCAGCTGACCGATGATGGCCATGATTGCATCTTCACCACTTTGAGCCGCCAGTACTTCAGTAACTGAAAATGTTCCTGAGAGTTCCAGCCAGAGACCATAGTTGCCGAGTATGCCAAAGAACAGGATACACCCTAGAGTGCCATAGATCAATGTCCCTAAAACAACTTCCTTCAGACGTCTGCCTTTGGAAATGCGGGCGATGAACAATCCTACAAATGGCGCATACACCAGCCACCATGCCCAGTAGAATACCGTCCAGTCCTGCGGGAATGAAGTTTCCGGTATATCGCTCAAACCTCCAAACGGTTCAAGCCATGTTGCCATGCGGAAGAAGTCCTTGAACATCAGTCCCACGCTTGACACTGTTGTTTCCATGATGAAAACTGTCGGTCCTACGATAAAGACAAACGCCAGCAGAATAAACGTCAGCCAAATATTGATGTCACTGAGTATTTTGATACCCCGCCTCAGGCCGGAATAGGCACTGAAGGCAAAAATCAGCGTCGCCACAACCAGGATACTCAAACGGAGCAGAATGTTTTCACCATCCACTCCAAACAGTGATTCAATGCCTGCAGCGATCATTGGTGTCGCAAGGCCGAGCGTGGTGCCGGCACCGCCCAGCAGACCGAATACGAAAAGGATATCAATGATCTTGCCCGGCCACCTCGTCGTATACTTGCCCAGTATCGGTTCACAGGCCAGACTTATTTTGAGTATCGGTGTCTTTTTGACGTACAGCGAATAGGCAATCGGGAGTGCCGGCAGAACGTAGATCGCCCAGGCAATCGGTCCCCAGTGGAACATGCCGTAAGTACTGGCATAGTTGATGGCCTCTTCGCTTCCCGGTTCCAGGTGGAACGGCGGCGCCTGATAATAATAAACCCATTCAATGACACCCCAGTACAGAATGCTGGACCCGATACCGGCACAAAAGAGCATGGCCGCCCAGCTGAGTGTGCCGAATTCAGGCTCATCCGACGCCTCTCCGAGTGTCACCTGTCCGTATTTCCCAAATGCTATATACAGTACAAAGAAGAAGACTGCGAGTCCCAGTGCAAGATAGACCGCACCCAGACCTGTTGTCACTATGTTGTTCAGTGACAGTATGATCGTATTACTTGCCTCCGGGAATACAATGAGTGGTATGACTACCGACAGCAGTATCAACAGAGATATGATGAACGTTGGCCAGTCCATCAGATTTTGCTTTTTCATTTCCCCTCACCTCGTGTGATTTTCTGTTCATTCAATAAGCAACTTTTTCATCTTAACACAGTGAGGGATAATTTCAACCGTCCGGACGGTAAACCTTCGTTTATTCATAGTCGTATCTTTTGAACCTTACAGTAAGCGGCAGGAAAACTGTGAGATAAATGATCAGTAATGCCAGGCTTATCAGTAACGAGGCCATGACAGGCATATGCATGATCGGTATGAACAGGAACACCATCAGTGCAACACCGATGATCGCAATGTAATCATAGATGAGTGTCAGTGTAGACGGTTCTATGTATTCCCTGCATTCCGGGCATTTTATCCGCGTTCTCGGCTTCAGTGCATAGCCCAGCAGTTTCTCTTTATATGTCCATTCATGACTGCAAAACGGGCATTTTCCCATTCTCTTCACCCCAAATCTCTGATATCCACTTCATTATAAAGGAAAAAGCTCCGGCGTACAAAAACATCACAGTATGAAAACCTTTACAAAATACAGAGTATTCAGATAAAATTGAGGTATAACTATTAGGGGGTATGACAGATGGTATTTGAATTTCCAAACAAAGAGAATGCACAGTACAAAGTCAAGGAGCAGTATGAGAACTACATCGGAGGGGAATGGGTTCCGCCCGCAGGCGGCCAGTATTTCGACAACGAATCTCCGGTCATCGGAAAAGCTGTATCGAAAGTGCCGCGTTCCACGAAAGAAGATGTCGATAAGGCAGTCGCTGCCGCCCATGAAGCACAGAAAACTTGGGGAGAGACTTCACCGACTGAGCGCAGCAACATCCTGCTTAAAATTGCCGACCGCATTGAGGAGAATCTTGAAGAACTTGCGGTGCTTGAAACATTTGAGAATGGTAAAGCTGTCCGTGAAACTTTGAATGCCGACCTGCCGCTTGTCGTCGACCACTACAGATATTTTGCCGGCGCCATCAGAGCACAGGAAGGCGGGATTTCCCAAATCGACAATGATACCGTAGCCTATCACTACCATGAGCCGCTCGGGGTCGTCGGTCAGATCATCCCCTGGAACTTCCCGCTGCTCATGGCGACGTGGAAGCTTGCCCCTGCACTTGCCGCAGGAAACTCTGTCGTGCTGAAACCCGCAGAGCAGACACCTTCAACGATACTCCACCTGATGGAACTGGTCGGGGACCTGATTCCGAAAGGTGTGGTCAACATCGTCAACGGCTTCGGTTCAGAAGCCGGACAGGCACTCGCGACTCATGACAAGATCAACAAGATCGCATTCACCGGCGAAACGACTACAGGCCGGATCATCATGCAGAATGCCAGCCAGAACATCATCCCGGTCACATTGGAACTTGGGGGCAAATCTCCAAATATCTTCGCCAAAGATGTGATGGATGCGGATGACGATTATCTGGATAAGGCCATTGAAGGACTCGTCATGTTCGCACTGAACCAGGGCGAGGTCTGCACATGCCCGTCCCGTGCCCTGGTCCATGAAGATATTTATGATGAATTCATGAAACGTGTCATCAAACGCGTCGAAAAGATCCAGGTGGGCAACCCATTCGATGAAAATACGATGATGGGTGCGCAGACTTCCAAAGAACAAAAAGAGAAAATCAATTCCTACCTGGAAATCGGACGGAAAGAAGGCGCCGAAGTGCTGACCGGCGGGAATATCAAAGAAGTGGATGGTGATATCGAAGGCGGGTATTACTTCGAACCGACGATCTTCAAGGGAGACAATACGATGCGTATCTTCCAGGAGGAGATATTCGGACCGGTCCTTGCCGTAGCAACATACAAAGATGATGACGAAGCCATCGCCATTGCCAATGATACACTGTACGGCCTCGGAGCCGGGGTGTGGACCCGTTCGCAGAACAAGGCATACAGGTTCGGACGTGCAATCCAGGCAGGCCGTGTATGGGTGAACACTTATCACGACTACCCTGCCCATGCTGCATTTGGCGGCTACAAAATGAGTGGTATCGGCCGCGAAAACCACTTGATGATGCTCAGCCACTATCAGCAGACTAAAAACCTGCTCGTAAGCTACAGCGAATCTCCAAAAGGATTCTTCTAAAATGGAAACACTGAGCAGTATAGATGCAACAGAAGCGGCCAGATCCCTTATCAGGGAATTGAAAGAAGAACACGGTCCACTCATCTTCCATCAATCCGGCGGATGCTGTGACGGCTCAAGCCCGATGTGCTTCAGAGAAGGCACGATGATCATCGGTGACGCCGACGTCAAGCTGGGTGAAATAGAAGATGTGCCATTCTATATGCATCACAGACAATACGAATACTGGAAACACACACGGCTTACACTCGATGTCGTAGAAGGCATCGGCGGCATGTTCAGCATAGAAGGTCCCCGCGGAGTCAGATTCCATATCCGTTCGGAACCGATAGATAGTTAGATTTTGACAGAAACCGGGGAAACCCGGTTTTTTATTTTGCGAAGTAATGTGATTTTTCCGCTGCCATGAAACCAGGATGACGGCAGTGCCATCGACGCCACGAGGCGCCGCGCAAAGAGGCCCGGGACAACTGTCCCGGGCCTCTTTGCTCTCGTCCAAATCTACTCGTCGTCGTCAAATTCGTAGTAATCTGAGAGGATTTCTTTAATTTTGATCGGTTTTTCTGATTGGATGAGTTTGATGTTGGAAGTCACCTGGTCGCATCCTTCATTTTCAAGATGGCGGTTAAGTTTTTTGACAAGATTCATCAGCTCGTCGATCGAGCCTTCGACTGTCGTTTCCATCGGACCGACAAAATGTGTCAGGCCGCTCTCTTCAATGATTTCAATCGAGCCGGCTACGTGTTCATAGTAATCACTTTTCTCCGGGTGGTGCGGTAACAGCTGAATAGCCATAATGTAGTTCATATTTTTTCCTCCCTGCTAAATAATGCTTTCCAGTTTCAATTTTATGATAACATTACGGTAAGCGCTTTTAAAGTAAACGCACTGTTATCAATCCGTATCAAAAGGAGTTATAAAATGAATTTCAAAGGAATGAAATGGCTGAATTTCATATTGACCGCTGTCGCCCTGCTTGCAATCTACATTTTCCTGGACGGCAGACTGGAACCGGCGCTGAATAATATCCTCATAGGTGCACTTGCCGTTATCGGTCTGGTTTCTTTCGTGCCGGTGATCTGCGATTTCAAAAAGAATGACAATGATGCATGAAACTGCGGACCCTTAAAAAGGACCCGCAGTTTTTTATTCCAGATATTCCACTATCTCTACTTCACCCGAGTATTCAGTCATATGGGAGCTGACACCGTCATAGACCGATTCTGCATCGTCCAGTCCATGTTCCGCCGCATCGGCAAGCGGCACAAGCTGGAAATTGTCATACTCCTCGCTCGCCACATATGTCGGCATGAATTCTATATTTTCCACACTGGTTTCCCCGCCCTGTTTCGTCACATCGAAACCGATGATGCCGCCGAGTTTGGTTTCAAGCGACTGCTGGGCACTGAAGAAGTTCCCGAGTGAATAGGCGATGACCGCTTCCCTGCCGTCTTCGGTTTCGTTGATCTCGATTGGCTGAAGTACATGCGGGTGGTGACCCAGCACAACATCCGCGCCATGCTCTGTCATTTCAAGCATCTGCTGTCTGTGCTCTTCTCTCGGATACTCTTCATATTCAACGCCCTGGTGCATGCTGACGATGAGCAGATCCACTTTCGCGTCCAGTTCCTCGATATCCTGATTGATCGGACTGCCGTCGATGAGGTTCACCAGATAATCCTTGCCTTCAGGCACCGGCATCCCGTTCGTTCCGTATGTATATCCGAGGAACCCGACTTTGATGCCGTTAACTTCAAGTATCCTGTCCCGCTCTGCATCTTTTTCACTTTTATTGGCACCGACATATTCAATGCCTTTCTCTTCGAACAGATCGATGGTACGCAGTATGCCCTCTTCCTTTTTGTCCAATGTGTGGTTGTTCGCGTTTGAAACGATGTCCGCACCGAATTCCTTCAGCAGATCCGCCGCTTCGACCGGCGAGTTGAAATTCGGGTAGCCGCTTAAGCCCAGTGCCTCCCCGCCGATCGGCGTCTCCTGATTCAGGAAGGTAAGGTCTTTATTCTGCATATAAGGTGACACTTCAGCCACACGGGAAATAAAATCATATCCATCTTCTGTTTCAACGTCCTCATAAAGATGATCATGGATCAGCACATCCCCCGCGCCTGCGAATGAAAAATGCTTTGTAAAATGCTCGGCGATGACCGTCTCCACCGAGGATGCTTCAAGGGGCGCAAGCTCCTTCTCAAATGTTTCGGCCGGCCCCGCGTCTGCACCGCCTCCGAATAACCCCAAAAACATTAATACCGGCAATAAAAACTTCATGTATTCCCTCCTTATCCTCAACCGAGTATGCGCCACATGTAGAGTGTCGCGTATGTGCCGAATTCTCCCCATCCGCTGATGATCCGTTCCATATATCCGGCAGTCGGTTTGACTTCAAGCCCATCCGTAATCCTGAATGCGTTCCTGAGTCCCGCGTCCCCGATCGGAACCGCATGCCTGAATTTGATTGTCCGCATCAATACAACATTGGCGCTCCAGGGACCGATGCCCTTCACTTTTGTCAAGTGTGCCATGGCTTCGTCATAATCCCCGAAACTCTGCAGGTGTTCCTTGGAGAGCACCCCGTTTTTCATCCCTTCTGCACAGTTCAGGATGTATTCCGCTTTCCTGTTTGAAATCTGCATCTCCCGCATCTCTTCCACACTCAGCGTAAGCAGTTCTGCCGCTGAAGGCATGATCCAGTATTTTTCACCATCGTACTCGACAAAATGATTGAAATGCGCAACGAGCCTCTCCTTTAAAGTAAAGGCGAATTTCATATTGATCTGCTGGCCAAGGATGGACCACATAAGCACATCCACAATATTGACATAGGCAATCATGCGGAAGCCGTGCAGTTCCCGCGTCACTTCTTTAAAACGTGCATCCGAAGCGGCAAAGTCATAAAAACGCTCCAGATCGTAATCCAAATCGAACCAGTCCGCCACATATTCCCGCACGAGGCGCTCTTCTACACCTTCGTTATAAAGGATTTCCACATCCACAGCATCCGATTTTACACTTTCCGACAGTTCGAATAAAACCCGTTTCCCTTCAAAAACTTCCGCCCGGCGCACCTTTCCTTCCGCAGTTGCATAGAGACAGTCATCCTGTACCGACATAAAGTCATACATCGCCTGATAACTGAACGGTCCATTGGCATGAAGGATCATGTTCTCATACGCCCTTTCACAGTATCCCCCTGCTTCGGTTCGCGCCCTTCGGCAAACTGGATCCTGATTGAATCCGCTTCGTAAGGGTGGGAGCCGTTCATGACATGGAAATGGAGATGCGGTGTATCTGATGCGCCGCTGTTGCCGCACTGGGCGATTTTATGTCCCCATTCCACTTCATCGCCGACTTCGACCGTGATGGAATGTTCCCTGAGATGTGCAAGCATCGAGTATTCATTATAGCCGTGTTCCAAAATGATGCAGTTGCCTTCAGGGGAGACCGTATTCATCCGGTGCGGTGCATTGTCTTCGACATCCTTTATGACATGGATGACTTTACCCGGCCTCGGAGCAACGACATCCTCGCCGAACGCATGATAGGACAACAGCTGCTCCGGATCACCGGCCCATGCCCCGCCCTCAACTTTTTTGATGAAGTCATAGGCATACCGCTGATGTTTATGCGAGTAATGATAATTGAGGAAGCTGTCATTCCCGCCCCACAGCACAAACCATTCCCCCGTGAACGGGACCCGGTAACTGTTAATCGTAACTTCCCTGTCCGTATCGAACTTTTCATAAATATCAAACTGGATGCCGATGATCTCCCCGGCATTGTTGAAGGCCGTAACGATCATCCGCCCGCTGTCTTCTGCAACCCACTGATAGCGTTTGATTCCCGGTTCAAGCTGATTGCTGCGCTTCAGTGAAAATGTGCCGGCGCCGTCATTGAAATTCTCTGCTGACTGTACAAATTCGGCTTCTCCCATGCTCAAACGAAAGTCTTTGACCGTCTGTCTGTAAATCCGGCCGAAGTTGCCCTGCGAGAAGTGGAAGCCGAACTCTTCGGGAAATACTTTGTCCTCCGCCATCTGATCATCTCCATACGTAGTATTATTACCCTTATCATACCGAAAATAGGCATGCCCGTCACGGCATGCCTATTTTATGCGTTCTATAATCTCTTTTGTCTGCTTCTCGACCGATATCAGATCGTTCAGCCTGAAAGTTCCGTAATCGAGCAGGATGACTTGCCCGGGCGGCACATCAAATGCCTGTGCCACCTCTTCCTTAACTCCGTCTGCCTCACCTTCTCTGACACTCACAAATATATAGTCCGATTCTATCTCTGCAAGCTCCCGGAGTTTTTTGGACCCTGATCCCCGCTCCTCGAATTCGGCGGCAAGGGTCTCATCAATCCCGAACTTCAGGACATCGTAGACCGCCTCAGTACCAAAAGCCGTGTATTCATCATAAAGGAAATACCCGTCATCTTCTTTCGAAAGCACGACAGCAGTATTCCCCGCGACACGTTCCGCCGCTTCCCGCTGCAGCCGGGTCGATTCCTCCAGCCAGGCATCCCCTATCTCTTCCGCCTTTTCCTCTTTATTCAGAATGACACCCAGATTGAACAGGTGCGTCAAATACAGGCGTTCCTTGAACGGACTGAATGTGGAAGTGCTGTAATTCACCTGTACTGTCGGGGCGATTTCCTGATATTCAAACAAATGCTCATCCGGCGTATACGTCACAATCAGATCCGGATTGACCGCCTCAAGCGCATCCAGATCACCGTGTTCCAAATATGTAACATCCGCGCCCAGGAATTCATCTGAATATCCGCTGTCCTGGACGATTCCGTTCACACCAACTGTACTCCCGCCGAGAAGTTCCGCATTACCGGCATCAATCCCGCGGAACAGCACAACCCTTTTTGGATTGGCAGGAAGTTCGATTTCCTCACTGTGCTCCGTCATTATCTGCCTGATTTCCCTATCATCCGAAATCCCTGTCTCCCGGAAACTGCTGCAGGCTGACAGGCACAAAACCGACAGAACCACTGCCATCATAAATTTAAGCTTCATTTTTACAAGTCCTTTACGTCCGAATCAGTTTTCATTATACACCAAAGGTTCCCCGGTTAAAATATATGCTATTTAAAAAGGACCGGATGATGACCCGGTCCTCCATTTATGAAATATTGTATCCGGCTATCCGGCATTGCTCTGCTGTTCCGGTTCCAGATGCAGTTCCCGTGTCCTGTATTTATATAAGAACTCTAAAAATCTCTCTATACTGCCGTCTGAAACACTTTTAAGGCTCAAGCCTATATTTTCCCCGATCCAGACATGGATCACCGTACCGATCATCAGCAGCTTTTCTTTACTGATTCCTGTAATATCCTTGTACAGCACGTCGTGGCTCTCGATTTCATTATCATCGGTGTGGATCCTTATGAATAAACGATGGGTTGTAGGTATGATCGCACCATAGAACTCATGTCTGCCATCCTGCTCGTACTCGATCGTCCCGACCAGCTCAGGACCTACCACTTCATTCTCGATAAGCACTGTGCCTTCCATGTTTTTTAATCTCTTGTGCATGCTTTCATCCCCCTTAATGTTTGTTGTTATCACTACCCCCATCTCTAATATAATAGACAATTCCAAATTTTGCAAATATTGTACCGGACACCATACCAACGATGCCTCCGACGGTATTGAGAATCACGTCGTCCACATTGGAAATCCTGCCGATCGGCAATACATACTGGAGGAATTCTATGGATATCGAAGCCATAAACGCCAGTAATACCGTTAAAAATGCTCTCCGTATCAGTAAATATACAAAGAACCCGAAGGGGACGAAAAGAATGATGTTCATCAAAAGTGAATTGATGATGGCTCTCGTCGTTGCGTATTCCCATGTCTCAATGATGCTCAGAAACGGTATGAACGAAGTGACTTTTTCCGGATTATTACTCGGCAGCAGCGTAACCAGTGCCATGCCGATCAGCGTCATCACCAGTCCGACATATGTAAGGTAGCTGACGATTTTCCTTCTGTTATCCAGTTTGTATCCACTGCGGTTATTGATGAGCAGCGTAATGAATACGACCGCAAAGAACAATATGATGAAAACCGGTATTATCGGTTCGAATGCATTATATAATTCGTACATTTCCATTCCTCTCATCTATCAGCCAAATTGCTGTTCTGTAAATATTCTGTACATCTCATGCGTGGTCATGAGTTCCTGATGTGTTCCGTTCCCCGTCAGATACCCATTATCAATGAAGAATATATTATCTGAGTTTACAACAGTGGACAGCCTGTGTGCAATCACAAGCACTGTGCGGCCTTCCATCAGTTCATCCAGCGCTCCCTGTACATACCGTTCCGACCTGGAGTCGAGACTCGCTGTCGCCTCGTCCAGCATGAGCAGTTTCGGATTTTTCAAAAATGCACGGGCGATGCCGATACGCTGCCTCTGCCCGCCTGAGAGTTTCACACCGCGTTCACCCACCTGTGTATCGAGACCTGCTTCAAGCGCATCTATGAACTCTTTTGCGTAAGACCGTTCCACTGCCATTTCCACTTCTTCCCGCGTATAGTCCTCTTCCCTCAGACCATAAGTGATGTTTTCAAGGATGCTCCCTGAAATGACCGAACTTTCCTGCGCGACATATCCGATGTTTTTCCTGAGCGTTTCAAGTGGGAGCTCACGGATATCCACTCCGTCGATTTCAATCGAACCTTCGCTTACATCATAATATCTTTCGATCAGTGCAAACACTGTCGATTTTCCGCTTCCGCTTGGACCGACGAATGCCACTTTCTGATTATGCCCGGTCATGAAGCTGATGCCGTGCAGTACAGGCGTATCTTCGCCGTAGCCGAAATGGACATCCTTAAACTCCAGACTGTTGAACTGAAGTTGTTCTTCCGCCGTCATCTGTTCAGCATCCGCCTCTTCCGCCCTGTCCAATATTCCGATGATCCTGTCAGTGGCGCCGAGGGCTTTATTATACTCGGTGAAAAACATGGCGAACATCGTCATAGGCATGATTATCTGGAAAAGATAGAGCAGAAAGGCCACCATCGTCCCGATCGACAGCGTGCCTTCAGCGACGCGGAGGCCGCCGTAGCCGATGATCAGTATGATGACAAACATCATGACCGTGCCCATGATCGGTGACAGGAAGGCATTGATTTTAGCTTCCTGCATGCCGTATTTATAAAGGTTCCGGATGCCGGCACGCCCTTTCTGTCTTTCATAGTCTTCGCCGTTGAAGGATTTCATCAATCTTATTTCACTCAGTGTCTCCTGGACACTGCCAGTGAATTTCGCTGTTTCATCCTGCAGCTTCTTCGATATCCTGCTCATCTTTTTCCCGAGCGGCATGATGACCACGATTGAAATCGGCACGGATATGAACATGATGAGTGACATGCGCCAGTCCAGGACGAATAAAATGACCACCGATCCGACAACCGACATGATGCCGCCGATGAGCTGCGGGAAATGGCTTGTGATGAGATCTTTGATGATTGCCGTGTCATTGACTACCCGGCTGACGGACTCCCCGCTTTTCGTCTGGTCAAAATAGCTGACAGGCAGCTTTAAAAATTTGTCCCATACAATTTCCCTGAGCTTCGAGATGATCGTCTGGCCGACCCGCGCCAGTATATAGTAGGAAATCCCGTCCAGCACGGCACTGAGGAGGAATACGGAAATGATCAGGACGATGATTCCGGCCGAGAACATCTCGGTGTTGAACCCGTCGATGAAACTCTGGGTCAGAAGCGGTACGATCAGGCTGCCGATGGTGCCGAATAAAGTAAGCACGATCGCAAGTGTGAAAAGCCCTTTATTCAACTGTGTCCGCTTGATCAGTCTCATGAAATCCGCAAATGAAGCGGAGTGTTCCTGTGTTTTATCTTTCATATGCTACGACCTCATTTTTATCTCAAGTATTATTAAGTATATAGTAACAACATACATTTCACTATGATAAAATCAATGTAAGAAAAGGAGGAAATGCCATGTCACTTGAACTGAAACAGCTTACGAAGAAATTCAACGAAAACATTGCAGTTGATGACATCAACCTCACTGTGCCCACCGGCAGCATGTACGGATTCCTGGGTGGAAACGGTGCGGGCAAGACGACGACCTTCCGGATGATACTCGGGCTTCTGAAACAGACGGAGGGCACCATTACATACAACGGAAACCCGATTGACTACAGCGTCACAAACCGCATCGGCTACCTGCCTGAAGAGCGTGGACTGCACCCGAAACTCAAAGTCGAAGAACAGATCCGGTATCTCGCCCAGCTGAAAGGCATGGCGAAGCGTGACATCGATGTAAAGCTTGATGAATGGCTGGAACGATTCGAAGTTCCGGAAAACCGCAACAAGCGCATCGAGAAACTTTCGAAGGGGAACCAGCAGAAGATACAGCTTATCGCCTCAATTATACACGAACCGGACCTCATCATTCTGGATGAACCGTTCAGTGGTCTCGATCCCGTCAATGTGGAGATACTTAAAAAATCAGTGAAAGAGCTCAACAGAAAAGGTGCAACAATCATTTTCAGTACACACCGGATGGAACATGTTGAGGAACTGTGCGAGGAACTCTGCATTCTCAACCACGGCGCCCAGGTCGTGAGCGGCAATATCGACCAGATTAAGAGCGACTTCGGGCAGAAGGAGATCATCATCGAAGGAGATCATGATATTTCATTCCTGAGTCAGATGCCGGGAGTGCTGGACATGAAGCAGATCAGAAAGAAAACGACATTGAAAATAGCAGATGAAAAATTCGCCGAACCGATCTACAATGAAATTGTGAAACTGGGATATTTCAAACGCTTCCAGGTGAACGAACCTTCGCTCAACGACATTTTCATTTCGAAAGTAGGTCGTCAATATGAATAAATTCATGACAACTTTCCTGCAGACATATGTTTCCAAAGTACGGGCAAAATCGTTCATCATCAGTACACTCATCATCGTCCTGCTGATCTTTTTGGCAGCAAATATTGATAAGATCATGGATATCTTCGATTCGAGTGAAGAAGTGACGACACTTCAGGTCGATGCGGAAGAGGCGCAGTACGCATCCATTGAATCGATGTTCGAATCCATGGACTCGGAATTCAGCATCGAACCATATGAAGGCGGGGACGCCCCGCCTACAGGTGCGATACTGACATTGGAAGAAACGGACCCGCTGACATTTACAATCTCCGCCGAAAATGACCTTCCGGAAGAACAGAAAACGGAGATTGAGACCGCGCTTGGCGAAGTGCAGCGGATGAATACAATCCAGGCACTCAACCTTTCACCGGAAGAAACGGCCAGCCTTGGTGAGGCACCGGCGATCAATTATGACATCGCATCAGAGGAAGGTGCCGAGGAAGAAGAGGAAGCTGCCGCGGAGATGAATCCTTTGAACAGCATCATCTTCTATGTCACAGTCATCATCATGTTCTTCATCATCATCAACTATGCGAGTCAGATAGGAACGGAAATAGCGATGGAGAAAACATCCCGTGTCATAGAGATGATCGTATCAAGCGTACCTCCGGTTACCCATCTGATGGCCAAAATATCCGCAATGATTTCGGTCAGTCTGACCCAGCTTTTTGTGTTCGTGCTCGCAGTCGTTGCAGCAATCCAGCTCTTCGATTTCAACGACCTGATTTCCGAATTCGGACTGGAATCGAACGACCGCACAGTCACACTGGCAATCTATTCGCTGATCTATCTGGTGCTTGGCCTGATACTCTACCTGTCCATTTCAGCACTGCTCGGTTCATTCATCAGCAGGATGGAAGACCTGCAGCAGGCATTGCTCCCTGTCACGATGTTCTCGCTGATCGGATTCTATATCGCAATCTTCAACATCTGGACAAGCGAGAACATGCTCGTTACAGTTTCAAGCTATGTTCCGCCGTTCACACCGTTCGTCATGCCGCTTCGGGCAATGCATGAGGGTACCAGCCAGGTCGAACTCCTCCTCGGTGTCCTGATATTGCTCGTCACCATCGCCATCGTCATCTGGCTCGCGGCAAGCATCTACAGGAACAGCGTCCTCTCAACGGATAAAGGGATACTGAAAAATCTCAAGAGGATCAGAAGAGAATAATCTGCTTCATTTTACAGGAAGGACTTGCCGGTCCTTCCTTTTTTATTTGAGCGGGTATTTTATTATTCCCTGTCGCATCACCGGAATAAAGATCACTGATATGCAGGTGGATGTTCCGTATCAATGATTTATGATCACTGATATGGAAGGGAGTGTTCCACATCAATGATTTGTGATCACTGATATGCAAGGGAGTGTTCCGTATCAATGATCTGTAATCACTGATACGAAATGGATCAGTGGCCGCTAAACAGACAGCTTCTCACCCTCTCCTTGCTTCCGTTCATCTGTTTTTTCAACAACAAAAACCCTCCGCACACAGATGCGGAGGATCTTCATTCGAAATTTATAATTTTATATCTTCTACATCAGTGATCACTTTTACATCATGATGGCGCTGAAGAATTGATGCCGGCACCTCTTCAGTAACTTTACCGTGGATCATGTCCTGAAGCGCCTGTTTTTTACCTTCACCTGAAGCGAGGAGCAGGATGCTTTTTGCGTTCATGATTGTTCCAAGTCCCATTGAAACTGCTTTTGTAGGAACATCTTCAATTTTCTCGAAGAATCTTGCATTGTCCTGGATTGTACTTTCTGTCAGATCGACGACATGCGTTCCGGAATCGAATGAAGTTCCCGGTTCGTTGAAGGCGATATGTGCGTTTCTGCCGATTCCGAGGATCTGCAGGTCCACCCCGCCCAAATTTTCGATCATCTCGTCATATGCTTCCGTCTCTCTGTCGAGATCTTCTGCAACACCGTCAGGGAGTTTTGTATTCTCAAGCGGGATGTTCACTTTATCAAAGAAAATCTCTCTCATATAGTAATTGTAGCTTTGTGTATCTTCCGGCGAAAGACCAACATACTCATCGAGATTCACCGTGTACACATGTGACAAGTCCACTTTATTTTTATTAAGCATGTCTGCCAGGTATTCATACATCTTTTCCGGTGTCGAACCTGTCGCAAGGCCCAGTACCAGCCTGTTTGAATTCACAATTTTCTCAAATACGATTTTTGCTGCTTCCATGCTCATTTCATCATAATTTTTCACTTTGCTTAATTCCATAAAGCGCCTCCGAGTTTTATAACAGTTTAGGGTATGTATTCCAGGATATCCTTCATCTGGATATTCTGGATGCATTTAAAATCATATTATCATGAAAAATGTTTAAAAACTAGAAAAATTGATAGTTATTTCACATATCATTTCAATTAAATTTTTTCTATAATCGTTCGTACCGCCCGCGTGATGTCCTCCTGGGACCAGCTCGGGATATCAAGTTCCGTCCCGATTTCATGATGTGCAGGAATGTGGATGAAGCCGGCGCGTATATCCATATCATTCTTCCGGATATGATTGAGCGCAGAGTACATCACATTGTTGCACAGATAAGTACCGGCGGTGTTGGATATTTTTGCAGGGATTTCCTTTTCCTTCAGCACTGCTTCAAGTTTCTTTACCGGCAGTGTTGAGAACAGGCCATCCGGTCCTGTCTCGTCAATCTTCTCCCCGTCGGGATTGAATCCATCATTATCCGGCCGGCCATCTATGCAGTTGATTGCGATGCGCTCTATATGGATTGTATGCCGTCCGCCGGCAAGCCCGAGACAGATGACGGCATCCGGCTGTTCTTCTTTGATGTCATTTGTAATTAATTCATCGATTTTATCAAAAACGACAGGGTACACTTTCCCTGTTACAGCATACTCCCCTATTTCCAGGCCACCGAGTTCACGCACAGCCGCCTCTGTCGGATTGGATCTGAATTTCAAAAATGGCTCAAAACCTGTGAGCAGTAATTTCTTCATGATTCTCCCACCTTGCAAATTAATATTATGTTCAATGTATCAGACTGAAAGGAAAAAAGCTCCCATCTTAAGACAGGAGCCCGGTATCAATCCAAGTCTTTCAAGTATGGAAAACTGCTTGGATACTGGTAGTATCCGTCCAGTTCCTCATTGATGCCTGCCAGCAGTACGGAGTGATAGATCGGCACAAGCGGTGACTCATCAATGATAATCTGCTGCGCCTTGGCATATTGTTCCATGCGTGCAGCCTCGTCCGTTTCCGTTCTCGCCTGATCAAGGAGTGTATCGACTTCTTCATTGGAATACCTTGTACGGTTACCCGGGGCCCCGTGGTTATCGGAATGGAACATCGGATGCAGCCCATAATCGGCATCAAGCGTCACAGTGCCCCAGCTTCCCATGAATATTTCATGTTCGCCGTTAGCTGTGAATTCCTGGTAGGCACCGGATTCCATCTGACGGATTTCCAAGTTGATATTCAAATCTTTCAACTCTTGCTGGATATATGTTGCGATATCCGCCGTCGTCCGATCATTCACGACTATTTCTGCAGTGAATCCATCACCATGACCGCTCTCTGCAAGCAGTGCTTTTGCCGCCTCCTTATCGAATATCACAGGCTCCAGATCCTCACTGTGACCCTTGACTGTCGGATTGAGCGGCGTATCGGCAACAGCAGGAATGCCTTCCAGCATATCGTTTATGATTGCTTCCTTATCGATGGACATTGCGATAGCTTTTCTTACGTCCGGATCGTCAAAAGGTTCTTTTTCCACATTGAATCCCATATAGGACATGCTCGCACTCTGATTCTGGGTTACACAGTTCCCTTCTGTACCGTCAATGCGCGCAACATCACTCGGATTTACAGGATAGATCAGATCCGCATCTCCCGTAGATAATTCCGCAATTCTCGTCCCATCTTCAGGCACTGCCTTGAACGTGACGGATTCCGGTTTCGCAGGCTCTCCCCAATAGTCTTCGTTTTTCACGAGAGTGACATGATCCCCTTCCGCTATTTCTTCAAATTTGAAAAATCCCGTCCCCACTGGGTTTTTATTGACTTCTGTCAGTGGATTTCCGCCTGTTTCCATTCCTGCATAATCTGCATCGATCACTTCTTTGCTGATCATATGTCCGCCGGGATGCGCAAGGTGTGCAGGCAGCGCAGCAAACGGTCCTTTTGTATGTATCTGGACAGTGTAATCGTCAATAATTTCCACTTCATCAATTTCTGTGAATAAAAATTCCAGCGGTGCTCCGACTTCTGGATCCCTCACACGATCAAGGTTCGCTTTGACAGCTTCGGCATTGAATTCACTGCCATCATGAAAAGTGACCCCTTCCCGCAATTTGAATTCCCATGTTGTATCATCCAACTGCTCGTATGATTCAGCCAATCCCGGCTCAAGCTCCAGATCCTGATTCATTTTAACGAGTGTTTCGTAGATGTTCGTCATCACATAAAGTGAGTAGCCATCATTCGCAGCATGCGGATCAAGTGAACTCGGCATTGCCAGCAGACTGAAATTGATAGCTTTTCCTTCAGCCTCTTCTGTATCTTCGCCTGAGTCGGCCGATTCGTCCACATCACTGTCATCTGTACATGCCGCCAGCACAAAGATCAGAGAAATCAGTAACAGATACCATTTTTTTCATGATTACCCCTCCATTATTTACTTATTATACCTATAATAATACTATGTATTAAAGGAATAAAAAAGTGGAAATGTGCATTAATTTTACACAATTCCACTTCTTTGTTACTTTCATCTACTTTTGTCTGTAATCTTCATTTTCCAGATCGGTTACAAACATGTAACCCGGAGCATGGGTGATCATAACCCGCGGTTTGGCATTCACTGCTGCATTCTGCGGTGTGACGCCGCACGCCCAGAACACCGGCAGTTCGCCTTCATCGATTTCAATCGACTCACCGTATTCAGGGTGACCAATATCTTTGATGCCGATTTCACGAGGATCTCCGTAATGCACCGGCCCTCCGTGCATTTCAGGAAATTGCTCAGTGACCCTGGTGACTGTCTCCACCGCATTTTCATCAAAGGGTCTCATCGATACCACCAGTTCTCCGCTGAATACACCCGCCGGATCCGTGGCGATGTTCGTTTTATACATGGCTACATTCCTGCCCGCGTCAATATGTTTGATGCTTAATCCTTCATCCAATATCGCCTGTTCGAATGTAAAGCTGCATCCGATGAGGAACGTGACGAAATCGTCCTGCCAGTATTCACTGATATCATCGACCGTATCCGTCAGCACCCCATCTTTATAAATATTATACTTTGGAATATCCGTCCTGATATCAGAATCATCCGCATATCTGCTTTCTGTCTGTCCGTCTTCCAACACTTCTATGACCGGGACCGCTTTTTTATTGCGCATGGCGTACAACAGGAAATCGAAGGCATAAGCTTTCGGCAGAATGACCAGGTTTGCCTGGACTTTATTGCCTGCTGCGCCTGATGTACTGCCTGTGAAGCTGCCGTTCCTGATTTCTTCTCTCAATTTTTTTGCATCCAAATTGTTTCCTCCTATCGGTTCCAAAGATCCGCTAAGCCTTCAAGCGACATGACTCCGGCAACAAGTGTAACAATGACTGCAATGACACCGAACACAATCATCCACGTCGGATGGCGGTAATCCCCGACGATTTTCTTCCGTCTCGAGGCAATCAGTATCGCCCCCAGCGTAACCGGCAGGATCAGGCCGTTGAATGCGCCTGCTAAAATCAGCAATGCCACCGGACGGCCGACGAATGTGAATATCAAAGTCGACACGACAATAAAAGTCACAATGACTATATTGTTGTGTTCATCAAAGAATCTGTGCATCGATCTCAGGAATGAAGCACTTGTGTAGGCAGAGCCGATGACAGAGGACAGGGCCGCCGCAACCAGTACAATACCGAAGATCTGCATTCCGATATCACCGAGTGCAATCTGGAACACTGAAGCCGGCGGGTTGGATGGATCAAGCGTTGCGCCCGTTGCTACGACACCCAGCACCGCAAGGAATAAAAGTATCCGCATGACCCCGGTCGTCAAAATACCGTAGTTCGCTGATTTGCTTACAAAATCAAGGTTTTCCTTCCCCGTCATCCCTGCTTCAATCAGTCTGTGGGCACCGGCGAATGTAATGTAGCCGCCGACTGTACCTCCGACGAGTGTAATGATCGGCACTACAAGTGACAGCGGGTTTTCAGGCGCAATCGACCGCAATGCCGCTTCGGCATACGGCGGATTCGACTGAATCATAACGTAGGCTGTAATCAGTATCATCAGCACCCCGAGCACCTGCGTAATGACATCCATTACGGCGCGGCCGTTTTTAACAAGAAAGACGAAGATTGCGAACGCGCCGGTCAATGCAGCCCCTACACGAGCATCCCATCCGAAGATGGCATTGAAACCAAGGCCTGCACCGGCAACGTTACCGATGTTGAATGCAAAGCCGCCCAGTACAATAAGTAATGCAACGACATGGCCGAGCCCCGGCGCGACATCGTTTGCGACATCCTGCCCTCTTTTGCCGGAGACACTGAGCACTCTCCAGATGTTCAGCTGGGCGCCGATATCAATCACAATCGACGCCAGGATCGCGAACGCAAAACTTGCCAGGTACTGCTCTGTGAATACTGCCGTCTGCGTCAGGAATGCCGGCCCGATGGCGGAAGTTGCCATGAGGAATACGGCACCGAACAGCAGCCGGCGCTGTGCTCCTGTCATTTTCGGTTTTTCATTGTTCATTTTTCCACACCCCTTAGTCAAGTTACATCGTTTTTATTTCTATCCCATTCTCACTTAGCTGTTTTCTGATCTCTTTCACAAATTCCAAAGCTTTTTCACCATCACCGTGCACACAGATGCTGTCGGCCCGGATATCGATATCCCTGCCGCCTGTGCTCTCCACTTTGCCTTCACGCACCATGCGGATGACACGTTCCACCGCAAGACTGGTATCTGTGATCATCGCGCCTTCCTTCCGTCTTGACACGAGTGTACCGTCATCCTCATAGGCACGGTCCGCAAACACTTCATGTCTGACTTCAAGTCCCGCTTCTTCCCCTGCTTTTACGAGGTTTTGATTGGACAGTCCCATCAGCTTGAGCTTCGGATTATAATCCTTCACTGCGTCCGCAATCGTTTTGGCAAGTTCTTTGTCCTCGAAAGTCGCGTTATAGAGCGCACCGTGCGGTTTCACATGGTTCATTTCAATGCCTGCCACTCTGCAGAAACCGTCCAGTGCCCCGAGTTGGTAAAAGATGAGAGATCTTACTTCCGGCATGGAAAGTTCCATATATCTTCTGCCGAATCCCATCAAATCAGGATAAGCAGGGTGGGCACCGATGCCGGTGCTGCCATTTTCCCTGATCATCTCCACTGTCTTCTGCATCACAGACGGATCACTCGCATGAAATCCGCAGGCCACATTCGCAGATGAAATCAGAGGGATGATCTCGTCGTCATTACCAATCGTGTAGTTGCCGTAACTTTCTCCCAAATCTGCGTTCAAATCGACTGTCAGCATATTTTCTACTCCCTTTCTATTCGATAATTCCGTTACGCTCCAGAAACTTTATGTCCACTGCATTATCTATATATTTCGGATGATTCATCAGGTAGTGCTGAAAATCGAGCGTCGTGTCAATCGGTGAAATCACCGTCTCCCCGAGCACGTGGCGCATCTTTTTAATGGCTGCCGCACGATCTCCGGCATGTGCGATGATTTTCGCTATCATAGAATCGTAGTTCGGTGGAATGTGATATCCGGCGAACACATGCGTATCCACGCGCACACCATTGCCGAGTCCAAAATGTAACCGCTCGATTTCACCCGGTGCGGGCATGAACCCTTTCGCAGGGTTTTCTGCATTTATTCTGCATTCAACCGCGAAACCGTTGATCTCAATATCTTCCTGACGGATGCTGAACGTATCAAAGAGCGCCACTTCGACCTGGAGACGGATGATATCGACACCCGTAATCATTTCGGATATCGTATGTTCCACCTGGATACGCGTGTTCATCTCTATGAAATAAAATGCGTCCTCTTCCTCGACATACAGGTATTCCACCGTCCCTGCCCCTGCATACGCAAGCTTCCCTATTGCAGCGGCTGTTTTTTCCGTAATATCCTTCCGGGATGCATCACTTAATACGGCAGCCGGCGCTTCTTCTATCAGCTTTTGATTTTTACGCTGGATGGAACAGTCACGTTCAAACAGATGCACTGCGCCTCCCCTGCCGTCACCGATAACCTGCACTTCGATATGACGCGCCTTCGGTATATATTTCTCAACATAGATGCGATCGTCATTGAAGGCATTCTTCGCTTCCTTCTTGGCTTCTTTATACTGTTTTTCGAGAGTTTCCTCCCTTTCGACGAAACGCATCCCTTTTCCGCCTCCGCCGGATACTGCTTTGATGACGATCGGAAATCCGATTTCCTCCGCCACTTCCCGTACCGCATCGAAACTGTCCACGACTCCTTTGCTCCCCGGGATGACAGGGACCCCCGCCTCTTTCATCGTTTTCCGCGCTTCTGCCTTGTCTCCCATCCTTTTCATGATTTCAGAACCCGGGCCGATAAAGATGATACCGGCCGCTTCACACCGTCGCGCAAATTCAGGAGTTTCTGATAAAAAGCCGTAACCCGGGTGGATGGCATCCGCCCCTGCTGCTTCCGCCGCCTGAAGAATGCGGTCGATATCAAGATAGCTTTCACTGCTTTTAGGCGGTCCGATGCAGATGGCTTCATCCGCCATGGTGACGTGGAGGCTTCCGCGGTCAGCCGTGGAATAAACAGCCACACTCCGGACATCCATTTCCTTCAATGTCCGTATGATCCTTACTGCAATTTCACCGCGGTTGGCGATCAATACTTTCTTCATGCTAGTCCTCCTTCGGCCGTATCGTGATTAGCGGCTGATCATATTCGACAGTGTCTCCATTCTCTGCAAGAATCTCCTCAACCAAACCGTCTGCATCTGCAAACACATCATTGAAGACTTTCATCGCTTCGATCATGCCGATCTGATCACCGGCCGACACCGCGTCTCCGGCTTCGACGAAATTCTCATTGCTGTCCTCTTCCTTATGCGTATAGAACGTACCAACCTGCGTCGCTTTCACTGTATGGAGGCCGGGGGCTGAACTTCCCCCTGAACCAGCTGCTCTCGATCCATCGCCGTTTTCCGTCACGACTGCCGTACCTCCCCCTTTCGTTTCAATATGCACTTCCGAATCCATATCTCCCACTCTCAGCACTTTAAGGTCTTCCTCTTTTGCGAGTTTTATCAGTTCTCTGATTTTTTCGATATCCATCCCGTCACCTCTTCATGATACTTTCAATTTTTTCTGACAGAGGTCTTCTATGCAAGCTGAAGTTATTATCCGTTTCAAAATAAAAGCCCGCATTGACCCTGTCAATTTCTTCTTTATACAATACTGCCGCTTCACGCACATCAATCTCTTTAAAACGGATTTCATCACCCTGGCGTTTCTGCACCAGCTTCGGAATATCCGCAAGCGCCACCGTCGCAATGCGTGCATATCCCCCTGCGGTCTGCCGGTCGTTCAACAAGATGATCGGTTTGCCGTCTTTCGGAATCTGGATGCTGCCGAGCTGGGTCGGCTCACTTAATACATCGTGGCCGCCCGCGGCTTCAAGCACGGCACCATCCAGCCTGAATCCCATCCTGTCACAATCTTTAGTCAGTTCATACCCGGATTCATAAAACGTATCCAGATTTTCTTTGAATCTGTCATACTGCTGCCCCGGGATCACCCGGATGAGCGCATCGTTTTCAAAATTCTTCACCCTGAGAAGAGTTTCCGTCACACTGCCTCCATGCACTTTCAATCTGTCGCCCGTCTGCAGTGTCCTGCCGTGCATACCGCCGATGCCGCTCCTTGTATGAGTGGATGTGCTTCCGAGCACTCCGGGGATATCAAAGCCGCCCGCTGCAGCCAGATAAGTTCTTGCACCCTCCGACGCGCCGCCAAAGGCCAGTGTCTCCCCTTTCAATACATGGACCACAGTCCCGATCTCCACTGCTCTGTCATTTACATGCATCGGCATTTCTGCACCGGCAGTCGCAATCACAGTATCTTCAAGCACTTCGAAGGACGCACCGTGCAGGGTCATTTCCAGCACAGCCGAATCCCCGTCATTGCCAAGCATCAGATTGGCAAGCATATATGCCCGCCAGTCCATTGCACCGGCCGGAGAGAAACCTTCGGCCTGATGACCGGACCTGCCTTTATCCTGAACCGTTGTAAACAACCCGGGATTCTTCACTTTCAAGACCATCAGCCCTCACTCCTCATTTCAATTTTCACTTCATATTCACCTCTTGCCGCCTGCCTCGCAATTTCACCGTACTCCTGTTCATCAATCGGACGGTACAAAATGCGGTCCCCCGCCCGGTAGAGGATCGGCTCCTCACGCCCCGGATCGAATAAAGGCACCGGTGTCCGTCCGAGCAGATTCCACCCGCCTGGGGATTCGAAAGGATACATGCCGGTCTGTTCCCCTCCGATACCCACTGTACCTGCCGGAATCCGCATCCTCGGAGTATCAAGCCTTGCCTTATGTAGTTTTTCATCGAGTCCCCCGAGATAAGGAAATCCCGGCATGAAACCGAGCATATAAACGAGGTACTCCCTGCCGCTGTGCATATCAATGACCTCATCTGCGGTCAAGCCATTCTCTTTGAAACTTTCAATATCCGGCCCGAATTCCCCGCCGTAGCAGACAGGGATTTCCACCGTTCTGTATTCGAATCCACCCTCAAGCAGAGAATCCGTATCTATGTTCCTAACTGCTTTTTCAATCTCTTCCGCATCCGCATCAAAGAGATCGAAGTAGATGATCAGACTCGTATAGGAGATTACAATTTCTTCAATGCCCCGGATTTCCTGCGCCTCAATTTTTTGTTTGAGTGAGACGAGCTGCCGGTTCACATTCTCATCAATGTCATCTCCCATATATATTGTAAGCGCATTCTCGGAATATTGACTGATTTCCATTTCCTCACCTTCTTCTCCAATAATCGTTCTCCTAGATTATAACTTAAATCGATGAAAATTAAATATTGTAATAATTTTAATCATTCTCCTCTTTCGTACGTGACTGATATGATATAGTTGAATTTCAATTATCCAGGAAATGCTTCCGGTGGCATGATTGCCGTCACCGTCCAATCGAAAAGAGGAAAAATAATGATGTCACTACTGGGTACACTCGTAAATGCCGCTGCAATTGCCGCCGGCAGTTTCATCGGGTTGTTCTGGCGCAATATCAGTGAAAAGATGAAAACGACCATCCTTCAGGGGCTTTCGATCACAGTCATCGTCCTCGGTATCGACATGGCACTCGAGACCAAACAGATCATCATCATCGTTGCGAGCATTGCATTCGGAGGCATGCTCGGGGAAAAATGGGATATTGAGGGAAAGATGAATCATTTCGGCATCTGGCTTGAAACAAAAACCGGTGCAAAAGAAGGCGGTGTTTCTGCCGCATTCGTGACGGCGACACTCGTATATGTAGTTGGAGCCGTGGGCATTGTCGGTGCGCTCGACAGCGGTTTAAGAGGAGATCATACGATACTGTTCACAAAATCACTGATTGACGGGCTGATGGCTGTCTTCCTGACGTCTACACTCGGCATCGGCATTATCTTCTCGGCCATTCCGGTATTTTTATTCCAGGGGGCAATCACATTGTCCGCTGCACAGATCGATCGTTTTGTTCCTCCGGAACTCATGGACCAGCTCATTGTTGAAATCACGGGGGTCGGCGGGGTCATGATCATAGCCATCGGCATCAGACTGCTCGGCATTCTGAATATCCGTGTGGCGAACCTGCTTCCGGGTCTGATATTTACAGTGGGCATTGTTATCATGATGCACTACTGGGAGCCTTTGATCCGTTTCGTTTTCCAATGATTCCATTTTTGAAAAACCGCTGCACATGAGAATAAAATATAAATGTTAAAGGAGAAAGATCATGATGAACACCTTCCTAGACAAAATGAAAGCAGAAACCCTTGACGATCAGACGACAAAACGACTGCACAGCCGCATACTCGAACTCTCTGAAATCGGCTTTACTGAAGATCAGGGATCGAAGCGCATGGGATATTCAAAATTTGAGACGGAAGCCAAGAAAAAGATCATCAATTGGATGAAAGACGTCGGCATGACAGTCCGTACAGACGGCGCTGGAAATGTATTCGGACGATACACCGGCCATGACGACTCACAGGTGTTCATGGCCGGGTCGCATGTGGACTCTGTACCGAACGGCGGCCATTTCGACGGTGTGGCAGGCGTGCTGAGCGCACTTGAGATCGCAGAGCTGTGGCATGAGGAGAACTATACGCCGGCGTACTCCTACGAAGTCGTGATCTTCTCGGATGAAGAAGGCAGCCGCTTCAACAGCGGTCTCACCGGAAGCCGGGCATTCATGGGACTCATCGATGAAGAGGAGCTTGATAAGTACCGCGATCCGGAAGGAAAAACAATCGATGAAGTACTCGGGAATATCGATTCGAACCGGAAAAAGTTCCTCGCAACAGACGGACCGGACTATAAAATTAAAATGTACGGGGAAATCCATATAGAACAGGCCAGGCAGTTGGAGGAAAAAAACCTTCCTGTCGGAATCGTCAGTGGCATCGCAGGAGCGACACGGACGAACATCACATTCAGAGGGGAAGCGGGGCATGCCGGATCGACACCGATGCATCAGAGGAAAGACGCTTTAGTCCAAGCATCGGAATTCATCAGGACTCTGCCCGAAGTTGCAACATCCATCAGCACGACGGCCGTCGCGACAGTCGGGAAGATGAAAGTCAGTCCAAACGGTGTAAACGTGATCCCTGGTGAAGTGCAACTTGTCGTGGATGCAAGAGACATCAATGAAGCGCAGCAGGCCGAACTCATACAGGCCATCCGCCGGCATGCAGAGAAAATTACAGCACAATCAGAAGTCACAGTTGATGTGGATCTTACAACCCGCATCACACCCATTCCGATCGGTAAAGACGTCATCGCTAAAATGGAGGAATCCTTCAGGAGACAGGACCAGATTCCGGTCCATCTGCCAAGCGGAGCCGGCCATGATGCAATGAGTGTCGGCACGAAACATCCGATCACCATGCTTTTCGTCAGAAGCATCAGAGGCATCAGCCACAATCCGGAAGAATTCAGCCATATCAGTGACCTCCGGGATGCCGTCCTTATACTCAAAGACTTCTTTGAAAACTTTGAATAACGTCAAAGAGGTTCCAGTCATCAAATGATGACTGGAACCTCTTTATTCTTCGATCCATCTATACCAGGAATTCCTGCAGCGTGTGCTCATGCTTATCCAGCATAATCCGATCTTTTTCAACGCCCTCTTCACGCAGTACGGCGATATTCTGAGCAAGGAACTCGTCACTGCCCACTACATAGAACAGCGCCTCTTTATCCTGAGCCAGTTTTTGGACATCACCATAGTAATCTTTGCGGTTATCCACAAAACGGGATGTGAATCCTTTTTCCGGGACGCCTTCAAATACATTCGTGAAAAGGTAATCCCTCGATGAATCAATATTCAGCGAATGGATCTTATTGACCTGTTCAGCGTTATTCAAATAATCCAGGACAAGCGGTCTGAATGTCGCCAGACCGACACCCGAGGAAAGCAGGTAAATATTTTTATCTTCCCGTTTCAACGGCACATTCGAGTGCGTCTTGAATATCGCAACGGAAGTTCCTATTTCAAGATCGTTCAGAATATGCTTGAATTCAGAACGCTGTTCCCTGATGCGCGTTGTAATCCCTATGGATTTCTCATCCGGCAGCGTCGATATGGACATGTGCCGCACCAGCCCTTTATTCGGTTTCTCCCCCGCATTGAATCCTTCCAGTCCAAGATGTGTATGAGAGCCTTCCTCCCAAGTAAATCCTTCCGGGCAATCCAGCATATAAGTCTTTATCTCAGGTGTCTCTTCGATCACTTCATTTATTCTGGTCCAATAGATTTGCATATATAATACAGTCTCCCAACTATGAATTTAATATATATCATTATTGATTAACATACAACAACTGATAATCATTATCAATTAAATGAGCCTGAAAGAATTCAAAAACTCCGGCGGAACAAAAAAACAGCGGACACCAAATGCCCGCCGGTCTTCCTATTCATCCATTACACCCAATTCTTTTTTGGCCATCTTTTCATACTCTTCCATCCCTGACTCCATCGCAAATTCTGCAACGTCGACAGAGAATGCATTCATCAGTTCCATCATATGTTCTTTCATACCCGGCCAATGATAACCGCCGGCAATTTTATAAGCTTCAATCAGGTCCTCCAGCCCTTTTTCTCCGAATACTCTGTAGTGACCCATGAAGTCCTTCGATATATCCGACACTTTCGCTTCGGTCCAGTCGATCAGTCCTTTGACATTGGAGTGCTGATCCACCATGATGTGGCCGGGATGCAGGTCGCCATGAATCATGCCCGCCTGTCTTGGCCACAGTTCATCTGTCTCCACCCATTTCATCCAACGGCTCCACAATGCTTCGGAGACACCGAATTCTGCTTTGACTCTCACCATGCGTTCTTTCATATTCTTTCTCAGATCGTCGGGGGCAACGGCCTCTATCCCGGCCTTCTCCGCCTCTTCAATTGGTATGCTGTGCAGCGCCACCATTATCTCCGCCATGGTCCTTGTAAAGTTTGCAGGGAGATTCTGTTCATCGATTTCAAAAATATAATTCTGGATCGACGGATCAATCGTCCCCGCCGGTATGCCCGTCAGACGTTCGTAGGCAATTATATCCTTCTCGTATATTTCCCAGACCGGCACTTCAAAATCCACACGGCTTGCGACCAGGTCCAATGCCTTCTTTTCCGGTTTTGTCCGTTCAAATACATCTTCTCTTCTCGGCAGTCTCAAAACCCAGTGCCTGTCCGATTCATCCGTTGCAAAAAAGACCTGGAAATCAAGGCCCGATGCATTCTCCACCAGGGTTTTCGGTTTCAAATCCAATCCATGCGATTTAGCAAGCTTCACAACTTCCTCCTGTGTCCTGCCCATGCAACCACCCCTTTATACGAATTGTATAATTTCACCATTACATTGGTAAAGGGAAAAGATCTTATCTAAAGGGCACGCATAAGAGTTTCTTCCAAACCCATTCCAGGAAACCCATCCCCATTCATCTGATAAAGATTTCAGCAATGTCCATCATTATTAGAGTGATAAGAACGAATATGCCGGTGAACCCCGTAAGTGTTCCATAATATAAAATGATTTTACAGTAAATAAAAATCATCCGATACATGTGGCACGTACCGGATGAAGTCTGCCTAATTACTTATTTTACTTTTCGCCCCCTCATAAACCTCTTCAGGGAATTTATACAGCCTCAAAAGCTCGATGGCATTAGAGGTTGATGCGGCACCTTCCCGGATCTTGTAGTCGAAGTAAATATCATCACCCGTCAGATGCTCCCTGAAATGATAAAAGGCCAGTTCATCTTTGAGCAGTTCCGTCAATTCCATATCATGCGTCGCTGCAATCAGAAAAACATCATTTTTATCATTCAGATATCTCAGAACCGTCTCTGCTGCCGCAACACGTTCTATGGTATTCGTCCCTTTGAATATTTCATCGATGAGGCAGTAAAGGTTCCCGTCAAAGTGTTCCACTTCCTCGATGATCCGCTTCAATGACTTGATTTCACTGATGAAATAACTGTCCCCTTCGATGACGCTGTCCGTAATATCCATCGAAGATATCACCTTGCCCGGCTTATATTTGAACAGGCTGCTTGTAGAAGTGTTCAGCCCATTGCTTATGGCCACATTGATGCCGAGGGCTTTCATGAATGTGGATTTACCGGCGGCATTTGAGCCGGTAAGCAATATGTCCTGATCGAAACGGAGGTCATTCTCAACCGGATCATTCACCAGCGGGTGGTATAGATCTTCAGTGTTTATGCAGGCACTGTTCTCCATTTCCGGAATTGCATAATAAGGCAGCGTTTCCCGCCACATCGCTACACTGTAATTCAAGTCCAGCTCCGCAACATAATGCCAGCTCTCTTTGTAGAGACTGTGATTTTTATTCAGCGATTTTAAAATCAGATGGTACAGATGATAATCAATCATGAACATCAATTTCATTGCAGAAAACACCTGTATACCGATATTCATTTCACCCGCACTGTCATCATTGACGAATAAAGGACTGAGAAACGATAATCTCCTCAACCCCTTACTGTTATAACGCGCGTCCAGCCGGCCGGCTGTCACAATGATGTTGATGGCATAGAAAATATCAGTGTAATCAAAACCGGTCGTATTTTTGTGTTTCTGCGAAAGATATGCGTTTGCACCGAATCCCCCCAGCACTGTCATTATCGACAGAAAAGGGTCGACAAAGAAAAGCAGCACACCGATAAATGGTGACAGGCTGAGCAGAATATACAGTGGATTGTATTTCTGTTCCGGTTCAAATTCATACATGAATTTGCTGGTATTCGAGTTTTTCGATTTGCCCAGCATCGCCAGACGGTATGAAAACTTTTCCCTGAAAGCCGGTTCCTTCTGGATTTTACCGATCTGTTCTTCATCGACAGCCACCTGTTCCGGCGCATTTCTCAGGGAAGCATACAGCAGTTCATCCCCGATCGTAGTGAAAGTGTAATTGATCTTCTCAATCAGCTGGCCCAGATCCAGATCACTCCACGTTTCATCATCTACTACATTCCTGTCATCAGTATCCTCATTCTCCATGATGTTTACAAAGTAGTTATGATAATGGACAAAAGGCAGCTTGTTCCCTGAAAATGAAACTTTCCTGTCCCATAAAGTTTTTACATGTTTTCTTATCTTATAAATCTCATAGATCTTGAGTCCTGTTGAAAGCAACAGAATCAGGACCAATACGATTGCGAATAAATACAGCGTCTGAATGACGATCACCCGTTTTCCTTTTAATTGTTTTGCACTTCACCTTTGACCGGCAGCATTATGAATCCACCCTCAACATTTCCAAACATTCTGCCATCTGCCAGTCCTTTATGTATACTGTACATACCGTAGGCACAAAGAAAGGCATCAATTTTGTCTTCGATGTGCTTATGCTGTTTGCGTGTGAGTGCAGTGATATCCACTTCGAGTCTGGAAGCCAGTCCGCTGACATGCCTTTCCAGTTTTTCAATCTCCTCAAACCGCTTGAGCAACACCTCCATATGGCTACATGTTTCCTCAAAAGTGATTTTTGGTTTTCTTTTATACTTGACCGGATAGATTTCCGGAAAAAGCCCGCAGCATATGCCTGTGGGAAATGTTTCTACAAGATTGGACTCTGAATCACTGAAGCCAATTCTAACATTCGAAATTTCCAGTTGTATCACTTTCCTCAGAGTCTCCCCGCGTATGTCCCCAAAAACCTTATTGAAATAATTTCTGTTGGAATTGAATGCAGACAGCCGGTGCCCGTGGATTCTCGCACGCATCAATGCACCTTCTGCACCCCTTGAGCCGCTTTCATTGTTTACAATCAGCGGTGCGTCAATCGCGATGCATATTTCTTCATCTGAGCCGTGACTTTTGATGACTTCCAGTATATCTCCATTTGAATAGATTTTGGAATCCAGGAGTTCCACTACTCCGTCTGCACTGATGACACATATCCCGGTCTCATTCCTGTAAGTCCACGCCAGATCGATTCCGATGAACACCATACATCTACTTCCTTTTTCCTGTAGTATTGTATCCATGATACCATCCGACATAATCTGTGTGGAAATTATCGAGTATTTCCGCCTGCATCTCTTTAGAATAAAGTTTGAAAGGACGGGGAAATGATGCTTAAAACATTGAATGACGTGATTGATTTCATAGAAGACAATCTCACAAACGATATCAGAATCGAGGATGTGGCGCAGTATATCGGGGAATCCGACTATCACTTCAGGAAGATATTCCAGTACATCAGCGGCATGCCGCTCAGCGAATATATCAAAAAGAGAAAGCTGGCCAGAGCAAATCACGATCTGGTGGACGGACAAAGCGTGACGGATACGGCGTTCAAATACGGCTATCAGTCCGTTGATGGCTTCACCAGGGCATTCAAATCCTGGAGCGGCTATCTGCCTTCTGAAGCACACAAGGATAAAATCATCATTTCTTTCCCGAAACTTTCATTCTACATCGATGTCAATGGAGGAGAAAATATGGAAGTACACATTAGAGAACTGCCGGCATTCACAATTGCCGGCGTCAAAAAGAGAGTGCCGATGCAGTTTGAAGGCGTGAACCAGGCAATTGTCGAACTGGCGGAAAGCATCACTGATGAACAAAAAGCTGAAATGCACAGACTGAAGAGCATGAAGCCAAAACAGGTCATCAATGCCTCGTATGAGGCAGATGAGAAATTCCTGAAGGAGGAAGGTGACCTTACCCACGCCATCGGTGTGCTGACAACAGAGACGGATATAAGCCCGATACTTGATACCGTAGATGTCGGGGCTCACACATGGGCTGTATTCCCGAATGAAGGGCCTTTCCCTTCAACGCTACAGAATACGATGGCACGCACATATTCCGAGTGGCTGCCGTCATCGGACTATGAAGTTGTAGATGCCCCTTCTTTTTCATTTACGAACATGGATGATGAAAAAGAGAATTATGCATACAGTGAAATATGGATTCCGGTAAAAGAACGCCAGCGTTCATAAAATAAGCCCAAGGCTGTTTAAAACATCCTTGGGCTTCATACTGCCATAAAAATTTCACTCCAATATCCACCGACAGGTCGTTTCCAGCGAATTTCATTTCGTACTTTCTGTTATTATAGAAGTGTCAGATTCATAATATCATCTCCCGGCTGAAGACCGGGAGATAGAGTAAAGGAAGTTTATGATGCAAAAAAAAGCGAAATCAAGTGAACTGGATGCAGAATGGATTGTCGAGGAACCAACGGAGCTGCTGAAGTTTTTATTTAAAATGATGCCTTCCAAGAGCCGGAAATCAGTAAAAGGCATTTTGGGCCGTGGACAAGTTGTTGTAAACGGTGAAGCGACGACACAATTCAATGATGCGCTCCAACCTGGAGACCGTGTGCAAATTCATTCACGCGTCGCCGACTATGCCATGAAATTTACAGGCGTTGAAATCTTACATGAAGATGACGAAATTATCGTAATTGAAAAAGAAGCGGGGCTGCTGTCCATCGCATCAGAAAAAGAACGTCATTTGACCGCCTATCGTCAACTGTCGGATTATGTTCAGAGCGTCAATGCCGACAACCGGGTTTTCATCGTACACCGTTTAGACCGCGACACTTCCGGCATCATGGTATTTGCAAAAAGCAAAGCGGTCCAACAGAAACTGCAGAAATCCTGGCAGGAAGTTGTTTCGGAACGCACGTACATCGCACTCGTGGAAGGCACTGTAGGAAAGAGCGGCAAAATTACTTCCTGGCTGACGGAAGACAAGACGTTCACCATGCGCTCGAGCAGGAAACCAAATAATGGACAAAAAGCTGTAACCCATTACAAAGTCTTGAAATCTAACCGCAACTTTTCATTACTTGAAGTAAACTTGGAGACGGGACGTAAAAATCAGATCCGTGTCCATATGCAGGATTTAGGACATTCCGTCATCGGTGATAAAAAGTACGGTTCCCGCAATAATGCTATCGGCAGACTTGGATTACATGCTCATGTTCTTGCGTTCACTCACCCAAAAACCGGAAAAACTTTGCGGTTTGAGTCGAAGATACCAACCTCGTTTACGCGCAAGGTCTGATCAATATTGGAGAAACCCGATTTTTTAATAGAATTATAAGTTAAATATGGATATCTGAAAAAATTCCATAACAGATTAAAAACATTACTGAATACAAATAAGCCACAGTCCTGATACTATCGGACTGTGGCTTATTTATGATTTATTTATTCTCTTTTGTTAATGGTTACAGCAGGGCTGTTACTCAATTCAACAATGTCACCTGCTTCAAATGAGGCGGTAAATGAAGACATACCTCCATATTCCGGATCTCCCAGCGAGTAACGCGCCTTGACCTGATCCGGGTGACTGTACACTTCCATCGTGCCATAATAATCCGTGCTTTCTGTTTCTACATCATACACACCTGCGGGGAAATCCTCACCGACTATCCACATCCCAGGAAATAACTCGGTCACTTCCTCCGTTTCATATGGTGCGAAATTCACACCTTCCAGACCATTGATTTCAATGGAATGACCTTCTTCCAAAAAGACGATCACCCTGCCGGATCCATAATCTTTTGATTCTTCGGTGCCATTTAGGGTGGTGCTTAATACAGAGCGATCTTCTTCGTTGTCGATAAAGACATTGCCTATGCCGGTATCCGCTGTAATCACGTATCTGCCCGCTGGTATATCATTCCCGACTTTGTGTGTGCCATTTTCCAAAGCCGTTTCCTCACCTTCACCCATCAGATGGCTGTAGTCCAGCGGCTTTGTTTCATTTCCTGCAGACTCTGTTTCACTTTCCGGCACATCCGTTTCATCCGTCTGCCCTTCTTCAGCCGTTTCATCATCAGCTGTTTCCTGAGTCTCCTCTGTCGTCACTTCTTCTGAAGATTCTTCTCCTGACAGCAATCCATTGATTTCGCTTGCGAGCGAATCGAATGGGTTGCTGCATGCTCCGAGCATCAGTGCACTGCCGAGAATTACCGAAATTAGTCTCAAAGAAATTTTCCTGTCTTTCATATGTATGACCCCATTCACATTTTTGTAACATTTCATATCAATTATAAGTCTGGCCATGAATTCGGTCAAATCCGTTCTAATTATATAAATATCATATGCCTGTTCAGCTAAACTTCATCCTCGAAAAATTTCCATAAGTATAACCCCGCCTGCATACAGACGGGGCCATTAATCATCTACCTGTTTAATTATTGATCATATTCGATCTGGTCTTCGATTTCTCCGTCCTCATCATGAATGATGGCTTTAGTGTTCGCCTCTTCCGCCTGTTTCTTCGCTTCATTCACCGCTTCATCTTTGCTGACTGAGGTGAAGACCGGATCGTCTTTACCTTCTTCTTTTACTGCCCATTGTTCCTTATCGCCCGGCACTACATGAAAACGGGCATCCCCTGTCCCTTCTCTTTCCTCAAAGTAATTTCCACGATCATCTGCCATTTCTATCCCTCCTGAGACTGGTTATCAATATGCTTATACTGTACCTCGGGGAATACTATTTTAAACGTCAGCATCAATATACCTTTCCTGATGCCATTGTTGAAATTACGATTCTCTACAGCGGAATATCCGGAGGGGCCCCTGCATATTTCTTCCATCATTTTAAAACATTATTATTCCTTCTTTTTCAAGCGGCCAATGGCAGAGATCAAAGGAATGTGCTTCTTCGACTTTCAGCCTGATAATATTATTTTCGGAATCCGGGAAGTACCTGCATGTGAATACTTCCTCCCCTCCGTTTATGAAAATCTCTATTGATGAATGATCGATATAGATCTGCAGGCTGTTAAGATATTTCAGTGCAACTGCGCGCTGCTCACTTCCATTTCCGGAAAAGCTTTTCCTTTCAACAATAAATCTCCCTTTTTCAAAAACGAGCCGGATGTCTTTTCTGATTTCCAGTTCGAAGCCATCAATCAACGGCGCATCGAAATTGACGGTCACCTCAGAAGATGGAAATACTGTTTCTGTAAACACTTCTCCATCTTTTAAAGTCACTTCATGCCCAATTTTTGTGCCGCGCAGTTCCTCAAGCTCCGGAACAGGTGTCTGAATGACTTTTTCATCTTTGACTTTAAGCACTCTTGGAATTGTCAGGGCATGAATCCATTTCTGCTTGATTGTTGGCTGATTCTGCTCCTGGTCATCTGTCATACCCATCCAGCCGAACAGGATTCTTCTTCCTTTACCATCAACCATGGTCTGAGGGGCATAGAAATCGAATCCTCTGTCGAGTTCGGAGAAGGAACCGTGATCATATCTGATTGCTTCACCATCGAAAGTTCCAACGAAGTATCCCGCCTGATACAGATTCTTATACCTGTCGCCCTCTGCACCGAGTCCCTGCGGGCAGACTATCAGAATATCTTTTCCATCGAGATGGAAAAGATCCGGACACTCCCACATGTAACCGAAGTCTCCGAGCCCATTCATATGACTTCCGGCAATTGGACCGGCGAACTTCCAATCTTCGAGGTTCGAAGATTTGGCCAATACCGCTTCCCCCTGCTCTTTGCTGTTTTGGGCCCCGATCACCATCAGCCACTCTTGGCCGTCCTTCCATACTTTCGGGTCCCTGAAATGCGGCGTGTAGCCATCGGGAAGGTTGAAGACCGGCCCTTTCTTCTCAAAGGTCATCCCATCATCCGACACTGCCAGACACTGATATGTTGAACGCTCGTCAAATTCATTTTTCACATTGCCTGTGTAGAATAAATACATCCTGCCCTCATGCTCTATTGCACTGCCTGAATAACAACCGTCCTTGTCGTACCAGCTGTCGGGCGCAAGCGCAGCTTTCTCCAATGTCCAATGGATCAGATCAGTTGAAGTATAGTGGCCCCATGATTTTTTGCCGTGTTTCGTTTCGAAAGGGTTCCACTGGAAAAACACATGGTATTTGTCTTTAAAATGAATAAGTCCGTTTGGATCGTTGAGCAGTCCGACCGGTGGCGTCAGATGATACTGCAGACGATGCGGGTCTTTGGCAATGGAAGTCCTATTCCCCTCGATCTGCTCATCAATCTGTTTCTGGTAACTCATATTTTGAACCATTCAATAACTCCTTTCAATAACTCCTTCTAATCTTCAATGATTTTTTCTTCCTGCTTATCGGAATAGCCAAAGAGCCATGTCAGTACAAAGGCGGTGGCAATCGCGATCAGATTGACAAGGATATACATGAAAATCTGTTCATTCAGGTACAGCAATGTGCCCGGTATAACAGTGATTGCCATGCCCGTTCCCTCTAGCCCAGAAATCGAAGCCACAAAACCTCCGGCCGCACCCCCGATGAGTCCCATGATGAATGGTTTGACGAATCTCAGGTTCACACCGAATATTGCCGGTTCAGTAATACCGAGAAATGCAGAAAATGACGACGGCAGCGCCAGTGCTTTCAGTTTTTTGGACTTGGTCTTCAGACCGACAGCAAGTGTTGCCCCGCCCTGTGCTGCAACTGATGCTGTAATGATGGCGTTGTAAGGATTGGCACCCAGTTTATCCAGCAGCTGGATTTCAAGAAGATTGAAAATATGATGGACCCCGGTAATTACGATGATCTGATTCAGCCCGCCAATCAGAATACCACTGAGTCCGAACGGCCAAGCAAGCACGGTTAATGTCACATCGAGAATGACACCTTCCAGCGCATGGAAGATGGGTCCGATAAGAAATAAAGCCAGCGTGATCATAATCAGTAATGTCATAAATGGAGTGACGATCAAATCCAGTGCTTCCGGCACTTTATTCCGGATCCATTTTTCAAGCTTTGCACCGAGTATACCCGCGATGAAGGCAGGCAGGACCGATGCCTGATAGCCTACAACCGGTATGAAACCGGCGAACATGATCGGCTCCACGCCTCCGCCTGCAACGTCCCATGCATTCGGCAGCGCCGGACTCACAAGCATCAGTCCGAGAATCAGGCCGACAATCGGCGTGCCTCCAAACACCCTGAATGTCGACCATGCAACAAGTGCCGGCAGGAATATGAAGGCGGTATCCGTCAGGATTTCAGTGAACAGCAGGAAATTTTCCGATATGTCGTCAGGCGACATCCCGAACAATCCTAGAATCTCTTCCTGCACAACCAGCCCGCGAAGACCCATGAAGAGACCTGTGGCAACAAGTACCGGAATGATCGGTACGAAAACGTCACCGAAAGAGCGGATTGCCCGCTGGAAGAGATTGCCTTTCTTTGCGGCTTCCTGCTTCACTTCACTCTTATTTTTTCCTTCCAGATCGAATTTCAGGACTTCATCATATATCCGGTTGACAGTTCCTGTACCCAGAATCACCTGAAACTGTCCGGAATTATAAAAAGCGCCTTTTACTTTATCAATTTCTTCAACTGCATCCTGGTCTATCTTTTCCTTATCTGCAACGACGATCCGCAGCCGTGTGGCACAATGTGCAACGGATTCAATGTTACCTTTCCCCCCGGCCGCTTCAATGATTTCTTTTGCGATCTTAGTGTTTTCAGACATGTATTACACTCCTTTGATTAAATGATCTAAAATAGGGAATCGATTCCATATTTGATTAAAAAAATGAAGATGAATCGAATGATTGCGTTTTCATCCTCATTATAAACTATCTCTCGATACAAGCTTAAAGTCAAGAAGTTTTTTAACAGGGACATTCGCTTCGCCGTTTAAAATATCCAGCAGTATTTCAGCGCCTGTTCTGCCCGCTTCTTCAAATTCATACTCGACCGTGGTCATGGCGGGGTCAATGAACCGGGAAGTTTCAGAGGAACCGATTCCCACCACCGCAACATCCTCGGGAATGGAAAGCCTTTCTTTGCGCAGATACTTAAAGGCACCGATTCCCATCCGGTCCGTTGCAGCAAAGACAGCATCCACGTTGCGGGAACCCTCGAAGATGCGCCTTGCTGCTTCATATCCGGAGTCGATTGAGAAATCACCAGTCTGAATCCAGGTTTCCCCGATTTCGAGATTATGTTTTTCCATTGCATCGATATATGCCTGTTTCCTAAGCACTCCCACCGCTCTGTCGGACGATTCCACTCCGATATATCCGATTTTTCTATAGCCATTGTCAATCAGCGTTTCCATCAGGCTGGCGGACGCACCATAGTCATCAAAGATAACGGAAGGAATCTCTGAATCACCCGCAACCTCCTGGCCGATTACGACGACCGGCACTTTCGATTTCCGGATTTCTTCGACCAGGTCTTCATCTGTGTTCGTTGCAAGCAGAATGATTCCGTCCACCTGCCGGTTCTGAAGCAGTCTCAGATGTTCTATTTCCTTTTCCTTGTCCAGATTCGTACTGGTCAAAAGAATCTGATACCCTTTTTCGCCGAACACTTCATTCATGCCGTCTACTGTTCTGGAAGAAGTATCCGTGCTGATTTTGGGCAGGATGACACCGATGATCTTCGTCTGTTTCGTTCTGAGGGACTTGGCGTGCTGGCTCGGCACATAACCGGTCTCCTCAATCACATCCATCACTTTTTTTCGGGATTTTTCACTGATATACCCGGAATTGTTAAGTACCCTCGATACTGTGGTCCTGGAAACACCGGCCAGTTTCGCTATATCTTTGATCGTCCGCATCTGAAAATCACCTGAATCCCGTATCTTAATTTATAACTCCAATATTAATAGACTATATCAGAATATCTTTCTTTAATCAGCCTGTTTCACAGAACTGGCAAGGAATAAAGATGCATCCTTCTTCATGAAGATATTTTTTCCATGATGGAATGTACGAAGATGGAGGGATTCGAACCCGGCTTCCTGCAGCTTAGTTTCCATCTCTTCACGGCTAAAGCCATTACGGACTTTCGGATGACTGATTTCAGGATTTTTGTCAAAATCGACGATAATCAGTTTCCCGCCGTCATTCAAAATTTTATACAGCTGCTTTAAAAGCCCCAAAGTATCCGGTACATGCAGAAGCACCAGCGACACCAGAATGACATCTGCATCCAGTTCTGTATAGTCCCTGGTAAGATCGAGATGCAGAGTTTCGGCATTTTCCAATCCACCGCTCTCAATCTTGCTTTGGGCTGCCTTCACCATTTGTTCTGAAGCATCTGCAATCAAAACAGAATCGAACTGATCTGCCAACTCGAGACTCACCAGCCCCGTTCCACCGCCGTAATCGAGCAGTGAACCGTAAGCATGTCCTTCCAGCTCTTTCTTCACCTCAACCACTATGATATTCGCCAGTTCAATCCTGTCTTCTGTATCATATTTTTTTGCGAGATTGTTAAATATATTCTCTTCCATCATGCACCTCTCCGTTTATTTTTCTTGTGAAGAAGTTTCTCCTGCTCTTTCGCCATCTTGCGGAACAGCTTTTCCAGTGCCTCATCATCCGCTTTTCCAGCATATTCCATGAGCATCCGGCGGTTCACACGGGCATCTGTAACCAGTCCGAAATCATCCTGAATGTTTTGTGCCTCTCCAGCCATTTTCTTATGCTTTACAGAGGTCAGTTTTCCAAGATACTTTGCTGAAAATCTCATCTTTTTCGCTTTCTTCCTGATTTCATGGACCGCCGTATAGTCATCCATGTCAACAGTATCATAGTCATTCATCAGCCGGCGATTCTTTTTGACGAGGCGCTTTTTGATATAGCGGCCCCAATCGGATTTTTCGTCCAGGGAAAGGTTCTCCACGCCGGACTCTACAATATCCATTGCAGACTCCGCAGCACGCACATTGGTCTTATTGAATGTGCGTCTCATCTCCTTCCGGCGTTCTTTACCGAGATAATTGAACATGTTCCTGTAATGGCCGCTCATATCCGGTTTATCACGTGCAATCTCGGCACACCATTGAGCGAGGATATCCGCTTCCCGGACCGGACCGTAGATCATAGCCAGAGCTTTAAGTTCACTGTTCAGCCTCTGATATTCTTCTGCATCAAAAGTTTTCTTGAGGAAATTCAGCACACTCCTTAGTTTCCTGCTGTTCGTCCGGATGGCATGGGCAGTTTCCGGGTCATAAGGATTGTTCTGATAATCGATATACGCTTTCTTCAGCTTGGCCAGTCGTTTTAAAATCACTTTTTTAATTTTTTCCATTGGTTCTTCCATCACCTTCCCGGGCAAAATCATTGAATATTCACCATATATTTACCCGATATCGCGGAATTTACAGATTTATATTTCATCGATTCAAAATGTCATCCATCGACTTTTCCACACTATTTGCATAAGTGCCTCCGAACTTGGCCAGGTGGACCATCAGAAGATACAGGCGGTAAAAACGAATCCGCCGCCACGCGCCTTCATTGAGCGGGTATTCCTGCTGGTAGGCATCATAGAAGTCTTCCGTGAATCCGCCGAAGACTGTGGTTGCACCCAAATCAAATTCTCGGTCACCATATAAAGGGGATGGATCGAATAGAGCCGGCCTTCCGTCTGAGAGGAACATATAATTCCCCGCCCACAGATCACCGTGCAGAAGGGAGGCGACGCTTCTGTGTTCTTCGAGGGCATCTGTAATAACCTGGCGCACCTGCAGGTACTTTTCAGCATCGTCTTCCGACCACAAATTCTCTGCAACGATTCTGTCCCTCAAATGATCCAGTCTCCGTTCGACGAATAATTCACTCCATGAATCTGTCCACTCATTATTGAATGAAATATCCCCGCCCTCGTGCGGCAGACCGAAGCCGAACAGATTGCCGGGCTCGTGTGTCAGGTGCATTTTGGCAACAAGCTGTCCCAGTTCACGCTGACTGCCCTGCCCTTCTTCCAAATAGTCCAGTAAAAGATAGGCATCCCCATCAATAACTCCATTCCCAAGCACTTTGGGTGCAGTGATACCCGCTGCTTCGAACGCTTCGAGACCTGCGATTTCCGCTGCATAAAATTCTGCAGTACGGCCGGGCTGTACGAGCAGGAAACGCGGTTCTCCGTCTGTATCTATCCGGTAGGCATCATTGACATCACCGCCCATCACAGGGGTTATTTGCTTAATGCCGTCCACCGGCAGTTCATTCTGCCATTGCTTGTTCAAAATATCTTCCCCTCTTTCTTCAAAATGTTTATATAGAACCCTATTCCCTCCTGCATCCCAATTAAAAAAGACTGCCCGAAATCCGGCAGCCATTCCTGAAATTTTTATCTTCTGATTCCTATTTTCCGGCCAAGCTCCTTGATCTCCGCGTCATTGTCCTGAGCATCATAGTACTTCTTGACAGCATCCGCAAAGAACTCCGGGAACGGTGCCGGACGGCCGGCTTTCTGGTCCATTCCCATATACATCACTTCGTATGTTGCACAAGCGTCGCCTTTTGGATTGCGCAGTGTCATGAAGACATGCAGCCGCTTTGCATCAAAATCATGGAGTCTGATTTCAACCGTGATCTCGTCCTGTGCAAACACTTCTTTCTGATACACTATATGGCTCTCAAGCGTGAAGATGGTGTAGGAGAGTTCTTCGATCTTTGATTCACCGAGACCGAGTTCTGACAGCCACGCCATTCCGGCATCGCTGAACGCACGGTTGTATTCCGCATCATTCATGTGGCCGTTATGGTCCACCCATGATTCAGGTACCGTCGTCTCATATTCGAACAGTTTTTCCATTATGACTGTGCCACCTTTTTGTTTTTACGCATCGATTCAGTTTCCGCCGGCCAGTATTCTTCCGCAAGCTGTTTCACTTTCACGAGGAATTCATTGCGGTTCTGATCAAGCTCCGACATTGTATATGCGTTAGAAGATGATTCACATCCACTCACTACATTATCGTACAGATTTTGTGTGAGCTCCGGTGCTTCCAGTTTTGTCCATGGTTTTTTCAGTGCCGGACCGAACTGCTTCAGCATGTGGCGCATGCCGCCTTCTCCGCCCGCAAGATGGAATGTCATGAATGGGCCGTGCTGGGCATAGCGCAATCCTGCGCCGTGCGTGAACGCCTTATCCACTTCTTCTGTCGTTGCGATGCCGTCATTGACGATATGCAGCGCCTCCCGCCACAATGCTTCCATCAGACGGTCTGCGATATGTCCTTCTACTTCTTTACGGACATGCAGTACATCCATTCCGATGCTTTCATAGATGGTTTCCGCTTTTTTCACATTTTCTTCAGTTGTCGCCGCGCCGGGTACGATTTCCACCAGCGGCAGTATATAGACCGGATGGAACGGATGGGCGACGACAAAGCGTTCCGGATGCTTCAGGTTCTGCTGCAGTTCAGACGGCATGATGCCGGAAGTGCTGGAGCCGATCAGTGCATCAGGAGGTGCATATGCATCAATCTCCCGGAGTACCGTATTCTTGATGGACTCCACTTCAGGTACGTTTTCCTGAATGACGTCCGCATCCATCACCGCTTCTTTGAGGTCCGGTGTAAATGTCAGACGGTCAATCGAAGCTCCCGGTGCGAGACCAAGCTGCTCTGCATACGGCCAGTTTTGTTCCACCTGTTTCATCATTGTTCCATATGCGCCTTCCGCAAGATCTGTTGCGACGACATCATGTCCATGTGCGAGAATACGCGTAATCCAGCCGGAGCCGATCACGCCTGTGCCTACAATTGCGAATTTCATCATTGGCCTCCTTTCGGATCTCTGAGATTATAGAGTTCACGCGCTTCCTGAGGTGTCATCGGTTCAATATCCTGTTCTTTCAGAATCTCTACTGCACGCTCAACCAGTGCTTCATTCGTCGCCTTTACACCTTTGGATACGTATAGATTATCTTCCAGTCCGACACGCACATTGCCGCCGCGTTTTGCCGCTTCTTCGACAGTAGGAAGCTGCATGCGCCCGATGCCGAATGCAGACCAGTGTGCATTTTCAGGAATGCGCGTCTTGAAGTATTCAATCGTTTCCGCATCATTTTCCGCACCCCACGGAATGCCGAGACAGAATTGGAATAATGGCTCTCCTTCGATGAGTTCCTCTTTGATCAGCTGCTTTGCGAAAGCGATATGGCCGGAATCAAAGCATTCAAGCTCCGGTTTAACGCCTGCATCTTTTACAAGCTTCGCCTGTGTGCGCAGCCAGTCCGCCGGACTCAAGTACACCTCATCTCCAAAATTGACACTGCCGCAGTCCAGCGTACACATTTCCGGAAGCAGCGCGCCGACTGGTTCGTGCCGCTCTTCCGGCGTCTGCATATCAGACCCTTCTCCTGCCTGGTAAGGATTGCTCAGGTCGGGAATGAAATCTCCGCCGCCGCCTGAAGTCAGATTGATTACGACATCCTGGTCGGATTCACGGATCAGTCTGACCGCTTCTCTGAACAGTTCCGTATCATGACTGATTCCTCCGGTTTCTGGGTCACGTACGTGCAGATGTGCAACCGTCGCACCCGCTTTTGCCGCCGCGATGGCAGAGTCCGCGATTTCCTTTGGCGTCACCGGTACATTCCCGTTCTTTTCAACTGTATCTCCAGCGCCTGTTATTGCTGCAGTGAGCATCACTTTTCTAGTCAAAACTACCGACCTCCGTTAATACTATTTTTAACACGTCCGTTAGTATACCAACTGGTCGGTATTTTTTCAAGATTAAAATCCATCTTTTTATTTTTCCGTATAACTGCTTAAACGATCCAGTATTTTCTCCCGCATCTCATCATCTATCGCGTCCAGCCCGAATATTTCAGACAGCCACAATCCGTCCACCGCCAGGCGGATGATGGTAGCATCCACATTATCGATTTCATCATTTTCTATATTGGCCTGCCACTCGCCGTAGGTTTTCTGCAGCGGTGTCAGCAGTTCCCGGTTTATGCCCTGTGCCGCGAGCATGCCCGATGTTATATCCGCGTTGTCCACCCTGTTCTGCCGCGTCGCTTCTATGAAGGCACGCAGCCACCTGCCGTTGGAGTCGTCTTCAGGCTCGATATGTCTGTCCACATTATCACGGTACAACTGGTTCGCGTGCTCCACCAGCCCCCGGATCAGTGCATCCTTGTTTTTGAAGTGATAGATCAGTCCGCCTTTGCTCACCCCGGCACGTTCCGCCACAGCATCCAGTGTCAGGTAATCACTGCCATGTTCATTTACAATGTCGGCAGCCGCCTCCAGCAGCTGCATCTTTTTAGAAACCTTCGCCATAATCCTCCTACTTTCCTATACGCTTTTATACTTATACTCTATATTAAACAGACTGTCCTTTGTAAATAAATACCCACATTCACATCAATACCCTCAAAAATCGAAGTGTGGTAAAATGAATTCTGCTCGGCTGCTCCGGCATGGATTCGGATGAAGTGGAGTTCTGAATTCATATCAATTTTCAAACATCTTCTTTTTTGTAGTTTTTATGAAACCGGCCGCGGGTAAAATATAGTATAATGTGATATAAATAATAATTTTTTTATATAAAACAGAAGGATGTGTGATAGATGTACAAAAATATTCTGCTCCCCTATGATTTCGGCAACTCCTTTACAAACGTTCCCGATGAGCTTGTCAAACTGACCGGCCAGAATGAAGATGCCGTAATTACGATCTTCAACGTGATTTCAGAGACTGACCAGGCCGATAACGTGAAATATCACGGCAAGCATTTCGAGGACATCTGCAAAGATAAAGTCGAAGATCTCAAACCATTCACAGACCAGCTCAATGAACGCGGTCTGAAATACAGGACTTCCTTCAAGACAGGACGCATCATCCCTGAACTTATGAATGAAGTGCATGAGAATGATTATGAAATCGTCGTCATGAGCAATAAGCGTTCAAAGCGTGATATCAAGCACGTCCTCGGACACGTTACCCACAAACTGGCAAAACGCGTCAACATACCTGTTCTGATCATCAAATAAATATCCTATACAGACTCCCCCGATCTGACAATAAAGATTGGGGGTGTTTTTTTGCTGTCTTACCCTATGAATAATACCGGTTCTTAGTATATAGTATACGTAAATGCTTTAGTAGCAATCAAATTTGGAAAGGATGGACCCTTTTCTATAAAGAGCCGTAAGGAGGCAGTAATGAGAGTAGAATTAACGAAGTACAGAGTAAAACCAGGTAAAAGCGAACGTGTCGATGAATGGTTCAAGTACATGCATGACCACATGGATGATGTACTGATGAACCTTGAAGGCGAGAAGATGTATGTAGAGACCATCTTCCGTGAGAAGTTCGACAACAGGGAGTACCTCTACTGGTACAGCGTACAGGATGACCAGAACCCAGAACAGATCGAAGACGCCTATCTCGATGATAATCATCTCGAGTTCATGGATGAGTGCATCGACAAGACATTCCGCCCGGATGATATGGAAGCGGAAGTCATGATGATGCCTGAAAAGGTGAGTAAAGTAATAAAATAGAACCGATTCAAATCCCTCTCTTCCAGGAACAACTAGAGGTACTTCGCATTAATGCAGAAGAATCGAAATTGTCTCCCCTCGGGTTTACAGATGAAATCTGGAAAGGAGTATATCGACTCTGTGAAGTAAGATACTATGAACATCAAGTGCAACGCTTTCTGCAACTTCGTTTATACGGTTTCATTCGCAATGTGTGGGATCGCCGGCATAAATGATTCCATAGGTGAAGACATGACTGTCGGGTTCGATGGTGTACTACTTGTCGAAGAAAGCAACAAGCCTGATTAAATCATCACTGGAGAAGTCAGGCTGGACCTTGCATATGAAACGTGGACACAATGGACGATGAAAAACGGTATCTATCAGCTTGGCCATGGCGGTTATGCACCCGTTGAAAACGGTATGACCGATGCTCCTTACACTCTCACAGTACAGAGTGGATGGCGGCATGGGTGCCACCAGCTAGAATAAAGAAATTGGGCCCTCAACAAAAACGAGACTGCTGTTAAATCAGCAGTCTCGTTTTTCATTACACATCTGAACATTTCCAACAATAATTTAATGTTTATAAACGGAAATAGTTTTATCGGACCAATAAAGTGATTTTTACCTAGTGCACTTAATACAAAAAATATTGTGAAAAGTATCATCAATTCCTAAGATGATATGCACTGCATCTCCACTATCTGCCTGGACTGAGATGAAGACAGTATAGTAATAGCGACTACACACTTTAGCTTAATCTAAAGTGTCTAAAGTGTGTAGCTTTTTACGGGAGTTGAATGTTATTACTGAAGTATAAAACCCCTATCAATATCTTCCCTGCATAATATTTAAAAATATTCAATTTAAAAAATCTGAATAATTTGTGTTTTTATTTAGATATCTACATACTATGAAGTGAATTGTGTTTATCTTACTTTGTACAAAAGAGGGGGAACTGAAGTGAAAAGAAGTATAGGGTCTATCTTCATATTTAGTATCATTATTTTTGCCACGATAGGATATAACAATGCTTTTTCAGATTTAGAAGAACATTCTATAGTTAAGGCCAGTGAATCCAATGAGAACACAAACGAAGAAGTAAGTGAAGAAGAGGAAACAACTAGTGCATCAGACCTTTTTGATCAGGTAAAAAACAACGAACCGACAAGCGAAAGAATCAGTGCCTTAGAAGATATTGGAATGCACTATTATTGGCATGGTGGAGACATTAAAGAAGCTGAAGAGGAAATATTCAGCGGTATCTCTCTCCACGGTGATTATGATGTGGTCGAAGAGGCTTTCCGGCAGGCTACAGTACTCGACCCATATGATTTGGATTTAAAATATTCTCTCGCTTCTGCTCAAATCCTTCAGCAGAAAATCCCCGAAGCACTTGCTACTTATGAAGAGATTCTCGCTCATAAACCAGATCATTTTGAAGCGCAGCTCATGCATGCTGTTTATTCAAAAGTAGAAGGAGATGAAGAGAGTTATGAGGCTGGCTTTAAAAAATTACATGAAGTTGACAATGAAAGAGCCGAAGAATATAAAGAGAGAGTTAACAAAGTAGAAGACATTCAATCTGTTTCCTTAAATACTGAAGTGCCGCAAGATCTCCCGAAAGAAAATCATGCATTCGTTGTTCTTGGCTATGCCCTTTCGGATGAAGGGGAAATGGAAGAAACATTACTTGAAAGACTGAAAGTAGCAAAAAAAGCAGCAGAAGCTTATCCAGATTCTAAAATTATCGTGTCGGGAGGCGTCCCAAAAGAAGGTATTACGGAAGCGGATGTAATGCATGAGTGGCTGATCGTTGAAGGTATCGATAAAGACAGGATTTTTAAAGAAGACTTGGCTACAGACACCGTAGAAAATGGGCTGTTTTCGATGGATATTCTTGAAGCTCAAGAAGTTAAAGATATGACATTGATTACAAGCGCGAGTCATATGAGAAGAGCTCTGGTAGTTTTTGGTGATGTGAATCACATGATGGAAAACACTGACAAAAATGCAGGTGAACGTGATATCTCTCATATAGCATATATGGATTATGATACTCAGGAAGAAGCTCAAGAATTTAGTAAAGATGAAGAGATAGTCGTTTATCGGGACTTGATCCGTGCTTCTGGCATATGGTCCTATCCGGGCCTTCAAAGATAAATAAAAGGAGTCTAAAATATGAAAAAAATAATTGTATTTTCTTTTTTGAGTATGTTTATTTTACTGTCGTTTTCACCTGATACTTTGGCGAATGGATATGGAAAACAAGTCAGTGTTGATGTGATGTCTTACAATATTTACCACGGTGTAGGTGAAGATGAAGAACTAAATTTAGAACGGATTGCAAATGTTATTAGAGATGCAGACGCTGAAATTATCGGTTTGCAGGAAGTAGACCGTTACTATGGAGAACGCAGTGATTTTCAGGATCAAACTAAAGAACTCGCTGATTTACTAGGGTATCACTATACGTATGGCGCTAATTTGGAGTTGGAACCGGAAGGAAATCAAGAGCATAATCGTCAATATGGCAATGCTATTCTGAGCAAATACCCTATAATAGAATCGGAAAATATAGCGCTAACTAGTGAGGGGGAGCAACGAGGCGTCCAGCAAACTAAAATTAATATTCGGGGTGTGCACGTAAACGTGTATAATACACATCTAGGGCTAGACGAAGAAAGTCGAACGACACAAATTGGGGAAATTCTTAGGCTGGCTTCTCAAACACACAGTCCAAAACTGTTATTTGGAGATTTAAACACAGAGCCGACAAGTCCAGAATATAAAAAGTTAATAGCAGCTGATCAGTTTAAAGATATTTTTTCTGATATAGAGAATGCAGAAACGTTTCCTATAAATAATCCAGAAAAAAGAATTGACTATATTTTCGCTTCGCCTGACGTAACTTTTAATGATCAAGAAGTGATTCAATCAAACGCCTCAGATCACTTACCCATAAGATCCAACGTGACATTTCATCGTTAACATCACTGTTATGGTAAGTTTATAACTTCTTGAAAACCAGGCATTCCGATTGATTTCTAAGTTATTTAACAGATATTCCGAAGATTTCCGCCTACTTTAACCGTAAATTTAAAAAATAAGACAATAACCTTGTACCACCTTCATGGTGCTACAGGGTTATTTTGAAACAATGGTCCGAATGGATTAATCTATTTCGATTTTAATGGTTGTATCTTTTCCTTGCATGAATATTGTAAATTTTAGTATGCTACTAATTATATCTGCTTATTGAAATTTTTTTATAACCGTAAAACAAAAATAAACGGCACTATGTAATCACTACTCAAAGAAATAAAATCAGTTATAAGTAAAACAAATTATATTTTGACAAGGAGACAGAACGTATGAATAATACATATATATTATTGGCAAGTTGTAAAGACCGGGTAGGCATCACTAACCTGATTACTGGAACAATTTCAAAATATGATTCCAATATACTGCGCCTGGATCATTTTACGGAATATGAAAATGAGAATTCTGAAGAGGGTCAGTTATATTTAAGGTTTGAATTTGAAAAAGTAGATTCTCTAAAGGGAGCGCTGGAAAAAGAACTCGAACAGCAGAATATCTATTTTGAACTATTCGATAGTTCGGTAAATACGAAAATCGCTTTGTTTGTTTCAAAGGAAGACCATGCTTTCAACGAAGTATTACTCAGAGTGGAACGTGGAGAAATCCCAGCAGAAATTGTATGTGCTGTAAGTAATCATGAGGATAACAGACACTTCGCAGAGAGTCTCGGCGTACCGTTCTATCACGTACCGAGCAATGAACCCAAAGAGAACGTCGAGGAAAAGATGATTTCTATCTGTGAGGAACATGGAGTAGATTTGATTGTTCTGGCCAAATATATGCAGATCTTATCCGATGATTTTGTTAACCATTACAAAAATAAAATCATCAATATACATCATTCGTTTTTACCATCATTTATCGGTGCGAACCCATATAAGCAGGCATGGGAACGCGGCGTTAAGTTTGTCGGTGCGACCAGCCACTACGTTACTTCCGACTTGGATGAAGGACCAATTATTGAACAGAATGTTATACGAGTAAATCACAGGTATGACGTAAAGAGTCTGAAGAAGATAGGACGCCATGTAGAGGCATCCGTATTAGCTCAGGCAGTTGAGTTTCATGTTCTTCATAAAGTCATCGTGAACAATGGCAACAAAACGATTGTTTTCGATTAATGGATAGTAAGCTCGTTTATAATGAAAGATGGACTCTAAGGTGTGTCAGGTATTGGAAGCACTGAAATATCAGATTAAAGCATATATCATTAAGTATAATAACGAGCGCTGCCAGTATGGATTTAACAAAATGATGCGAGTCCAGTGAGCCATCTCAGAAGTTATATCTGAAATTTAAGTTCCGGTGAAAAATCGATTATTTATTGAAAAACTCTTTATTAAAACACTATGAATATTTTAGATGATTTCGACGATTATAAGGGAATAAGCCCTCCGGCCTGCTGGCTGGAGGGCTTATTCCGTGAAATTCCCCATTCTATATTTCCATATCCCAGTCCTTTTTTTCTTCTTCACGCATGTCTTCTGCCGTATCTTCCGGATAGACTTCCCGGAATTTATGATGGTCCATTGGAATAATTTCCACCATTTTATCAATCATCATCTGCGGGTTCAACTGATGGTTCAGACTGTCTCCGCTCGCTTTCAGCTTATCCAGAGAAGTATGATGTTTGTTCTCATCGAACCATTTCCAGTTCGCTTCCACTGCCCGATCATTGAACCCTGTACCGAACCGGCCAGGATTTATCGTGGCAACCTGGACGTTGAATTCTTCCATTTCCCCTTTCATCGCTTTCGCTATGGCTCCCAGGGCATGCTTGGAAGATGAATAAAGTCCTTTATAAGCAGAACTCATTTTCTCTGCCTTGGATGAAATGAAAATGATTTTACCTTCTCGCTTGCTGACGAAATGTTCTGCTGCGATACGTGCAGTTTCAAGTGTGCCGAATACGTTGATTTCGAATAATCTTCTGATGTTTTCCATCGGCATTTCCCAGATTGGACCGCCTTCATTGATTGCTGCGTTGGCTACGAAAATATCATAACTGTATTTTTTCATGGATTCTCTGTCTTCGGAATTTGTAATATCCATTTTAAAGATTTCCAAATCTGTACCCGCTTCCTGAACCGCTTCACGCAGTTCACCAATCTGAAAATCTTTTTCGACAGAAGCAATAACCTTATGTCCTTCCTTTGCCAATCCAATCGCTGCACCCTTGCCCAGTCCGGTACCTGCGCCTGTAATCATGATCGTCTTACCCATTTATACTGCCTCCTTCAATGATAATTCAAATCTTCCCTTTCATTACTATCATAAACGGATTTGTCCGCCCCATAAAGACAGATGAATCAATCGTCTTAAAAATCTGTCTGGATCAGCTTCATCATCATAAATTTCGCAACGTCCGCCCCGTTTGCCGCAGCATTGATCAGCTGCCCGGCAAAATTGGTTTTTGTTTCACCTGCTGTAAACAGGCCCGGAATCGAAGTCTCTCCAAACTGATCCACTTCAAGTTCTCCTTTCTTTCCTCTTTTAAGATTCAGATTCTCGAGAAAATCAAATTTTGTATCCCATTCCATCTTGACGATCATACCTTCGATATTTTCAACAGTCCCGTCTTCGAATATCAGCGATTCCACCAGACCGCTGCTGCCTGTCATTTCTGAAATGGCCGTCTCATTATATTTGAACCCTTTATTCGTCAGTATTTCCTTATTTTCTTCGGATATTATATCTTTGCCATTCGAACAGATGAGTATATCCTTGCTCCAATTGGAAATCAGCATTGGCATATGAGCGATGGAATCTTCATCAACCATCACAGCCAGTCTGCGGTTTCTAAGTTCATAACCATCACACCACGGACAGTAGAACACCGAAGTCCCATAGAACTGCTCGAAATTCTTTATGTCCGGTCCTTTCTCTCTGAGACCGGCGGCAAGCAGCACCTGACGGCTTGTAAAATGAGCTGATGATGTGGATACGATGAAGCGATCTTCATGTTTTTCGATATTGGTTACCCGGTCACGCTCAAGTGATACGTCTTCATACTTCAATGCATCTCTTTGTGCAGACTTCCTGAATTCACCCGGACTGACACCGTCCTGGGTCAGGTATCCGTGTGACTCCTCCGTCACTCCGTTTCTCGGCTGATCTGCATCAATGATGAGTGTGCGTTTCAACCCGCGTCCAAAGTTCAATGCGGCACTCAGACCAGCTGGTCCCCCGCCTATTATGATTGCATCATACATATTAATTCCACCTTTATATATATTACAGAGTCATAATATCCATGATTAGAAGATTTAAAAACGATTTGAGCTACAAACCGTTTTGAACTATATCAATTCCTCGACACTTTTCTTCTTGAATCCTTCGATCATATCGGCTTCCACTTCCATCATCAGCCGTTGGATTTTACATTCATCCCCGTGATTGAAGCTGTCTTCAAACAGTGTCAGTTCACCGTCTATAGCGACAATGATGTCATACACTGATATGTCCTCCCAGTCCGCAGGGAGGGAATACCCGCCCTTTGCACCACTGGTCGCAACAATGTACTTCTGCTTTACCAGACGCGCCAGTATCTTCGATAGATAAGTACTGGATACATCCAATTTCCCTGCAAGTTCCTGGACAGGAAGTTTATCCCTCTTCCCGTTCTGACTGACGAGATAGGCCATTGCATGCAATGCATAGTCCGTTCCTTTTGAAACTTTCATTCCTACACCTCTAATTATGGATATTATGAGTCTATAATAACTGGGAAATAAAAATAATACAACACCAATATATTAAAAATGCAGAATCTCTATTTCAGGATTCTGCACCTTATCTTTAGGAAAGAGAGACTTTTATATCTCAATATCCCAGTTTTTCTTCTCTTCTTTTCTCATGTTTTCCGCCGTATCTTCCGGATATGCTGTTCGGAACTTATGATGATCCATCGGAATGATTTCCACCATCTTGTCGATCATCAATTGGGGGTCAAGCTGGTTCTCCAGCCCCTTTTCGCTTTCCTTCAATTTTTCGACAGAAGTGTGATGCTTGTCTTCATCAAACCATTCCCATTTCTCTTCGACTGCCCTGTCATTGAATCCGGTATCGAACGGTCCCGGATTGATTGTGGCAACCTGTACATTGAATTCTTCCATTTCCTGCTTCAATGACTTGGCGATGGCTTCCAGTGCATGTTTGGACGATGCGTAGAGACCTTTGTAGGCAGAAGCCATCGTTCCTGCCATGGATGACATGAAAATGATTTTTCCCTGTCGTTTTTCAACGAAATGCTCTGCTGCAATACGCGCGGTTTCAAGTGTACTGAACACATTGACTTCGAATAACTGCCGTAAAGCTGTCATCGGCACTTCCCAGATCGGACCGCCTTCATTGACCGCAGCATTAGCCACGAATATGTCATAATCATAGTGTTTCATGCGTTCCCGATCATTCGCATTCGTGATATCCATCTTCACAATCTCCAGGTCTATGTTTTCTTTATTAGCCGCTTCCTTAAGCGCAGTCACCTGCGGAAGATTTTCAACAGCGGCAATGACCTGATGCCCCTCTTTCGCGAGCCCGATCGCCGTTCCCTTGCCCAGGCCCGAGCCTGCGCCTGTGATCATGATAGTCTTAGTCATTTATAACTGCCTCCTTCATAATATTTAACATTAATTTCAATTTTCCCTTTCCATGTTTTGATAAACCTGCATTCATGCATAATAAAGACCAAAAATGATTGATACAGTAAACTCCATGTCTTTCAACCCATATACTTTCAAGCTGTAATCGCAGATTCATTTTTTTGAATAATTCCATTCATTTTCATACTTCTGTTTAATCGAACATATGTTCGTGTTACAATGAAAATATGTTCGGGTGACATTGAAAATTACGGTGATGAAAGAAGTATGCAAAGCTGACCATCAAAGATACCTCTTCCGGAAACCCGCGCCGGAATAATCGGCCAGACATCGGTGAATGTCAGCTTTACAGAAACTGTTCACCCTACAACATTGGAGGTTAGGCTATGTTTTATAACCTGATATATTTTAATGAAGATCTGTATGATACCTACTACACATTTGCCAATGCCGGCCAGGCAGTACAGTTCAAGGAAATAGAATCCCAGACGGATAAAGGGGGACAGCTCGGGTTCAATGATACACACGTGAATCTTGGAAAATCTTCTGTCTTAAAGGGTGAGATCATCAATAACGCCCCTTCCAAGCTCATCAGTCTGGAAAAAAGCCTGGAAGATAATGACTTCTATATGGATTTCGAGTCGGGGGAAAGTTTAAGCCATATAGAGGACCTGACCAGAAGAATGATATTCAAAGCAACTCTGCCTCTGGAGATACATGCTGCATTCGATATGCATGAAATATTCCACCTGCTGAATGATCAGCTGAAGAATTTGGACCGTACGGGGATAGAACATGCGGATGCTGAGTCATTCAATACGTCCCTTGATTTCAGTAATATAAAACTGCCGGTCTACAATGACCAGACTGGAAAGATTATTTTCAGTAAAATCCATAAAAACTGTCTGCTCATTGAAGAGAATGAACTCGACGAACTTGGTGAAGACAACATCATACTCGCCAAAGTTAAGAAAATATACAGGAATGAGTTTACGCTGTTCGATCCACTGAAGGATTTTATAAACCTGAATAATAGTATGCGCAGTAAATTTGAGGAAAGCATCAGGGATAATAAAATACTTGCGCCCATTACAATCACTTCTGATGCAATTGAAGTTGAAATCATAGCCATCTATAGCTGAAGACATATATTCTTCGAGATTTTCCTGCTCTGAAGGCAGACAATTCGAGTCATGTATTTGAAATCGTTTATATTCTTGTGGCTAAAGTATAAAATTAAGGTGAGTCGCAGATAAAAAGAAGAGATATGAATGGCTAAGCTTGAAGGTAAGGTTGCGATTGTTACAGGCGCCGCATCCGGGATGGGTAAAGCGATTGCGAAATTATATGCAAAACAAGGTGCGAAAGTCATTGTTGCGGACTTCAATGCCGACGGTGCGGAATCTGTTGTACAGGAAATTGCTGGTGCCGGCGGCACTGCCAAGGCAGTCAGTGTCAATGTGGCTGATGCCGGACAGATTGAAAATATGATCGATACAGCCATCAGCGAATATGGTGAGTTGAACATCCTTGTTAATAATGCAGGTATCATGGACGGCTTTGAACCCGTCGGTGAAATTACTAACGAGAAATGGGATCAGATTTTCGATGTGAATACTAAAGGGGTCATGCGTGCAATGCGGAAGGCGGTCAATTACTGGCTGGATAATGAAAAAGAAGGCGTGGTAGTTAACACGATTTCAACCGGCGGCTTGAATGGTGCCCATGCCGGTGTCGCCTACGGTGCATCGAAACATGCTGTTGTGGCTCTGACTAAAAATACCGGTTACATGTATGCGCAAAAAGGCATCCGTGTAAATGGCATCGCCCCCGGTGCAATCGAAACAAATATCGGCTCCAGTATGAAAAATGTCAGTGAATTCGGTATGGACCGTACAAAATTGACTCAGGCAGTGATTCCCCACACAAGGAAACCAGAAGAGATTGCGGAGGCCGCACTGTTCCTCGGATCTGAAGAATCGAGCTTCGTAAACGGTACTGTCCTTACGGTTGACGGCAGATGGACTGTCGGATTCTAAAACATTTCAGTTTGCCCTCTTTTTCTTATAGGGCAGGCTTTATTTGTTTTCATGATCTTTATTCTTCTTATAATCCTTATTGAAATAATCGTACTTGAGAATATGGTCGAAAAGTATTTTGATCAACAATACAGGCAGCAGCAAGATGATTGGAATCACTGCGATCGGCATCGTATACAGCCAGTCTATGAGCACAGTCCTGATTAGGACATATGAACCCCCTACCCAAATCAAGCCAAGGATGAGTGAATTTTTATTTATTTACGGCATACTGTTCCCTTTCGAAAAAACTTCTTTTCACTTATTTATCTCATTTAAAAGTTTACAGACTCCTGCTTCCGACTTCAACGCTTACACGCATGACGATAGTCTGTTAAAATTGTTATTTATATGAACAATTCAAAACAAGATGGAATTGAAGGTGCAGAAAATGACAGACGCAGGACTGGTACTTGAAGGCGGTGGCATGCGCGGATTATATACAGCAGGGGTGCTTGAATACTTTATGAGCCGGGATCTTTATTTCCCATATGTAATCGGGGTTTCCGCAGGTGCATGCATGGGCGCTTCTTACCTTGCCCGGCAGCCTGGCAGAAATAAAAAAGTGAACTTGGATTTTGTTGGCGATAAACGCTACATATCATTATCCAACTATATAAAGAAACGGGAACTTTTCGGCATGGATTTCATATTCGACGTAATTCCGAATCAACTCGTACCGTTTGATGTAGAGACATTGGTCGGCAGTCCGGAACAATTTGTCATCGTAACGACTGATTGCGCGACCGGTGAACCAGTCTACTATAAGAAAACGGATAACCGCAACAATATCCCCGAGCTCTTAAGAGCATCGAGTTCCCTGCCTTTTGTGGCATCCAGCGTCAGATATGATGACCGCCAACTCATGGATGGAGGCATATCCGATCCCATCCCTCTAAAGAAAGCGCAGAATGATGGATTCAATAAGAATATTGTCATTCTTACCAAGCCGAGAGGCTATTTCAAAAAGCCGGGCAAAATATCCAAAATCATTAAGTATAAAGACCACCCGATGATTAATGAAAAGCTGGGCGTCCGCTACAAACATTATAATAAGACTCTTGAATATCTGTATAATCAGGAACAGCAGGGCAGCACTTTTGTCATAGCTCCAAGCAAAACATTGAAAGTCGGCAGGACAGAAAGAAATAAGAAACGTCTGGAAGACCTTTATGAGCTTGGTTGGAATGATGCGAAGGAACAGTTTGAACAGTTAAACAGCTTTCTTGAAAACAACTGATTGTTATACACCTGACAGGATTATCTGTCAGGTGTATTTTATTGGATTCTCCTCTTCTGCAAATAATAATCTTGACACAAATGTATATATTGTATATATTAGGTATACATATTATATACAGAGGAGTTGATTTCTTGAACATTCAAATATCGAACAACACCGACATACCGATATACGAGCAGTTAAAGAATGAAATCATCCGCTCCATCATGACAGGCGAGATCAAACCGGGCGATTCCCTCATGTCGATGCGGGCACTGGCCAAGGAACTGAAAATAAGCATCATCACCACGAAACGTGCCTATCAGGATCTCGAGCAGGAGGGATATGTATACTCTGTCGTCGGTAAAGGCACGTTCGTCAGCGAACAGAATGCCAGTATCCAAAAGGAGCGGGTTTTGCTGCAAATCGAGAAGAATATCGAAGAATTGCTTAAAACAGCGCATCAGATCGGTTTACCCACTGAAGAATTAATCGACATGATCCATGTTATTGAGGAGGACACGAGATGAATGCTATAGAAATTAATGGGCTGTACAAGCAGAACGGTCCCTTTAAAATGGAAGATTTAAACCTGAATATTTCCAAGGGATATATCACTGGTCTAATCGGTGAAAACGGGGCTGGAAAATCGACTCTGATCTATCATATGATCGGGCTGATGAAAGCGGACAGAGGTGGGATTGAAATACTCGGTTCTGAAGACATGGAAAAAGATCGTTCTGAATTACTGAATCGTATCGGCATGGTATTCGCCGAAGATAATTTTCCGAAACACATGTCGCCTGTCGGATTGGAGAAGCTTCTTTCTGTTTATTATGACCGTTGGGACAGCGATATCTATCATAACTACCTTGAAAGATTCAAAATCCATAAAAACACAAAAATCAGGAGACTGTCCACCGGAGAAAAAGTAAAATTGTCACTCGCCGTTGCTCTCAGCCATCATGCTGAACTCCTGATTCTCGATGAACCTACTTCCAGCCTGGATCCCACTTTCAGAATTGAGTTTCTGGATGTTCTGCAGGAACTGATGATCGACGAGGAGATTACTATTCTGTTCAGCACACACATCACGAGCGACCTGGAGCGGATTGCAGACTATATCGTAATGATTGACGATGGTGAGATTTTATTCAATATGGAGAAAGAAGCGTTGCTCGATACCTATAAAAAAGTAAAAGGACCCAATGACATACTTGATGATGAAATCAACGAACTGCTGATGGGGAGGCAGACCAGCTCCCTCGGATTTGAAGCAATGAGCAACTCACCGGAGACATTGACAGAGTTGTTTGGAAGTAAAGTAATTGTTGAAAAACTGACTGTCGATGAAATGATGTACTTCATCAAAAACAATAAGAGAGGTGTCTGATATGAAGAAGCAGCTTTATTTGAACTTCAGCTACTCAAAATGGATATGGTTGTTCGGCGGTGTGATGATCATCGTCAATCTGACACTGACAGCTTTCCAGTCTGCTGACAATATCCAGCCGCTCATTGAAATCATCAATATACTGAATATCATCGCTCTCGGATACACCATGTCAAGCATGCAGAGTATACACGCCCGCATTCGGGAAAATGACAGTCATCAATTTTTATATGCACTGCCTGTCCGAAAGAGTGAAATATTAAGAGCAGACTGCATCTATCACATCATAATGCTTCTGTTAACTGTTGCCGTATTCTCAAGCTATGTCACTATCGGCCACAAATACCATCTGTACTATGGCCTGCTAATGCTCGTAGGTGCCAGCCTGTTCATGATGAGCCTGTACAATATAATGTTTTCACAAACGTGGATACAAAATGTATATATTAAAACGTTCATCTACTTCATTCCGTTAGGTATTATATTCATGTTCCATGTCATGCCGTTGAACAACACGTTTATTTACGACCTTGATCTTGGTGCCGCATGGGAGTTCTATCTGTTCAGGATACCATTCATCGTCCTTGTCGCCGGAGCACTTGTTTACGCAGTATCCTACTATTTTGCCAAGAAGAAAATTATAAAATCGGACATCATATAAAAAGCGGAAGTGGATATTTTCCACCTCCGTTTTTAAAATTTTTACTATACAGAGTTTATATCGGCTTCCTATCCGCCTTTTCCCCACTCGACATGTTCATAATGACCACGCCTGCTATAATGACCAGCAGACCAATAATGTTCACCGGAGTCATTACTTCGTCAAAAAGGAATACGCCGATCACACCCGCTCCTGCGGTGCCGAGTCCTGCCCAAATACTGTATGCCAGGCTCAATGGAATTGCTTTCAAAGCATAAACAAGGCATATGAATGAAAGAGCAAAACTGATAATCAATGCAGCTGTCGGTACCAGATTTGTAAAACCGTCTGATAGATTGAGCAGTGTTGTACCGGTCACTTCAAATATGATCGCCCCTGCCAAAAACATAAAATTCTTCATGATCTATTCTCCTTTAAATCCTCATCATTACTAACCCAATGATTAAAATTATAATGCCGGCAATCATTTTAATGTTCACCTGTTCTTTAAAAATCACAAAACCTACTGCAGCAGTGAGAGCAGTGCCTACCCCACTCCAGGCGGCATAGGCAAAACTGAGAGGCAGTGAGAGCAATGCCAATGACAGCAGATAGAATGCCAGTCCATAGCACAGTGCTACACCGAGAATGGGGAGTTTATTGTCTGATACTGCCGTCACTTTCAACAGACTCGAACCGAAAACTTCAGACAAGATGGCACCGAATAAAGATAAAAATCCCATTTAACATTTCTCCTTCGATAATATTTGGCACTCCATGAGCAGCAGCTTTTCGATTCTTTTTTTATAATACTCATCTTTATAATATAAAAGATAGAACCAGACACCATCCGCCATCAGACGCAGTCTGAGAACTTTATCCTGATCACCGTCATCATTGATGAATGATTCATTCCAATGATCTGCAAATCGCTCCCACAGTCTCTGACTTTCTCCATCTTCATGGGATGCCACAAGCACCGCTGGAAGAAGACTCTGACTTTCCTCATTTAAATAATAGAGTGTCGCCATCGCATAGGCACGGGTGAACTGATAACTGCCGGCCATATCCGCTTGATACATTTTTATTTTTTCCTCAAACTCGTCAATGACCATTTCATTCATTTTTATAAGAAGATTGCCTTTACTTTTGAAATGGTACAGCACGCCTCCTTTGGTCATATCTGATTTTTGTGCCAGATAATCCATGGTCAATTTCTGTATCCCTTCATTTTGTATGATATTAGCTGCCGTTAACAGAAGATCCATCTTTTTACTCATCCAAGTCACCTCGTCATTTACTATACTGAACGTTTAGTACAGTAATTTTATCAGCTCTATTTATCTTTAGCAATAATATTTTTCTTTACATAAAAAGAGGCTTGGACTTTTGTCCAAACCTCTTTGTTCATATCCTGTTGAGTTTTCTTTCCTCAATTTTATAAATACTCTCGGCTATTCTGTCGACGAAATATTTATCATGGGATGTGACGAGGACAGTACCTTCGTATGCTTTAATGAATGTCTCCAATGCTTCGATCGTATTCAAATCGATGAAGTTCGTCGGTTCATCCAAAATAATAACGTTCGACGGTCTGACAAACATCAGAGCGAGTGATACTCTTGTCGCTTCTCCGCCGCTTAAATTATGGAGCGGCTTCATTACTTCATCCTGGCTGAACCCGAGATTCTGCAAGATGCTTCTCACCAATGGTTCCTGGAATTCTGTCTGTTTCATCAAATATTTTATGACCGGTTCGTCGGTGAACATCTTGTAATCCATCTGACGGTAGCTTTCCATTTTTACTTTCGGGGAAATATCCATGCCTTCTGTATCATTCATGATTTCGTGCAGCAGGCTCGATTTCCCGGCGCCGTTCGGACCTGTAATAGCGATTGCCTGACCCAACGGAAACTGGAAGCTGACTTTATCCAACAGCACTTTATCTCCCCGCTTCACTGTAATATCCTGCCCCATGATCGGGAAGCTATTGTGGATATCCATTGATTTTGAAAGCGGGAACTTCAACTTCTTATCTTCACCCATCCGCTCCACTTCATCCAGATGGCTGATTCTCGATTCAATGGATTTCGCAGTTTTGAATACCTGCTTCTGCACTGTATCCTTCTGCTTGCTCGAGCTCAGACGGTCCGGTTTTATATCCTGTTTCCTATTTTTATCACCGCTCATCTTAGCCGCCTTCTCCATCTGTTTCTGAGCAGCATCTTCAAGTCGCTTCTTCTCGCTGATGAAGCTCTGATACTGGCGTTCGTTCTCCAGCCTTTCCTGTTCTTTCTGATTTTCATAGTCATCATAATTCCCTGTGTATTCACGAACATTACCGTCCGCCACTTCCCAGATTTTATCTGCGATACTGTTTATGAAATGACGGTCGTGGCTCACAAATATCAAAGTACCGAAGTAATACTTCAGCTCATCAATCAGCAGATTTACGCTCTCCTGATCCAAATGAGTAGTTGGTTCGTCCAGCAGCAGCCCCAGTTTATACTCGGACAACACCTGTGCCAGACGGAATTTCGTCTCCTCTCCGCCGCTGAGCCCTTTATTATCTGGTACATTCAGCCGGCTCAGCAGTTCAAAGTTGAAATTGTCATCAATGCGTGAATCCAGTTCACCGATCTGGGCGAAATAATTGAAGTCGGTCTCACGCTGGACCGCCCCTTCAAAACCATGGAACTTATCCGCGATGATCTTGAGCAGCGTTGATTTTCCTGTCCCGTTCGGACCGATGATTGCAACCTTATCGTCCATATACGCCGACAGTTCCTCTATTTTCAATACATCCTTATTTCCAAAACTCACATCAATATCTTTTAATTTTACTGACAGTTCATTCATTATAATTTGCACTCCTTATGAGTCTGCAAACTATATTCTTGCACACAAAAAAGAGACAGCCATGTGCTATCTCCATGTGTTTATATCAGGGTCATCCTGAAAATGGATACACTTATCCCCCATAGAATATAGTTATAGCAAGACTTTTGAATTTAATATTTAGTTAGATATTCAAAAGTGACTGCCAAATTCTAGGGATACCCATTTTCAAAATCTCCTTCCGTTCAATTTATATAATGTTATTTTACCATATTTTGAATGAAAAATTAAGAGCAATTTACACACTGGTCATAGTCAAATATAATTTGTTTAAAGTGCCAGATTTAAATGATAAGCTCAAAACACATAATTTCTCGCATAAAGAAGGGATTCAAATGCCGAAAACACGAAATGATCCGGAGCTCACAGCCAGCGTCATTCCTCTCGGAATGATTTTCGGAACGCTTGTCGGTGTGATCATCAGTCTCATTATCAATCCTGATATTGTCATGTACGCACTTGTGGCCGGGGCCTCACTCGGGCTTAATATTGGAACTGTCATTTATGCGGCACTCCATCATAATAAAGGTGAAAATTCGTAAAGCGCCTATCCTATTCTGTCGCCTTCTCCGAGCCCGGTGACATCAAATGCCTGCTCTTTATCATCATATCGCCCCAGAGCACCTACTTTCTCTTTGTTAAAAACGAGGACCGTATAGACGTCCTGCTCCTCTTTGACAGTATCATCTTCATTCATCCACTTGCCGTGCTGGCCCATGACGACTTTGTTGTCCCGGGCGTAATGTTCGAAAGTCTCAAGTTTCATATTTGCCCGTTCCATCCACTCAGCAAGTCCTGTCTTATCGATGGTTGCCGTCCCTTTCGGACCATGCACTTCGAGCTCTTCCGATGTGATTTCAGAAAGCCTTTCTACATCCTGATCGTTGCACATTTCAATCCATCTGTCGGCAGTTTCTATCATTTCGTTGTTATTTGTCATACTCGATCAGTCTCCATTCTCATGAACTTTAATTGCTCCTTCCATTCCCTTTATTAATAATTTACCCGGAGCATCCCTCAGGTAATCAACGGGAAAGATTCACTTTCATTCTTGTTGCCCGTATTTCCTGTACATATCAACCGTAAACCTAATCATATTCTCATCGTAACCGGGATATTCATACTTGAGCAGACCCAAAACTTCCTGTGATGTTTTCCTGAACAGCTCATGGATGATGAAGAGGCTATTTCAACTTTGTTCAATCGACCTCATACTATATGACTCCAGTAATCTCTCCCGGTGTCTGCATCATTATGATATTACCGGATTGAGCCATCCATTCTTCATCATCCATAAAAGACTCCACTTCCTCGACGCAAAACGTGATGTCGTAGCCCTGCCTACTCGTCTCTTTGAATATTTTTATTCGTACGTGAGCCTTCAAGTGTTAAAATGCGAACGCGTTCTTCCTGTTCGGCGATCTCTTTTATCCGTTCCATCATATCTTTATTTCCCCTCTTTCACTCAGAATATGAAATGCAGTCCGACAAATATGAACATTGAGATACCAAGTCTGATATGCAGTTTCCTGATTTTCAAACTGGAATCGATCAGCAGCCGGTACCAACCTGACAGGACGAGTATCAGCAGGTTGACGGATGCCAGGAAACCGGTCAATATTTTCATATTTGTCAGATCAAAACTGTACAGATTGATAATGAATATTCCGTGCAGGAGGATAATGAACAGTGCAGCTCTGCCGGTCCAGCGGTGATAAGGGCGAATTTTTTTCGACATCCCCGCCAGTTTGACTTTTGTGTCCCTGCTTTCAACATTGCGGATTGTCGAGAACACCGCATTGCGCGTCCAGTTGAATATGAAAAAGAGAAAACCTGTGAATCCCAGTAAAATATGTATATATTCAGTATGTATCGACAGTCCTGCCGTCACATTCCATATCGCCCATATGAGCAGTGCAGCGTTCAATAAAAACCAGAAACTCATGTTACTCCCCCGCTGTCTTTATTAGTATCACCATTATATCTCAGTTGATATTAATGATACAGGCTGTTCCTCCTGCCTGTAATCAATTAAAATGGACACCGGCTGAAATTCAGCCGGCGCCCGTTTCCATCATCTATTCTTCCTTGTTTTTTATGTTCTTCGCATTTTTCAATAAACCGATTGTGCCATCTTCATCATATTCCAATTTCCGGGTGATTGGTTTAAAGCTTACATTCTTATTCGCATCAATATGATAAAGTACGATATCGTTCTCAGTAATATTTTCCGCTTCATTAACTGGTATTTCTGTAATTTCATTATCTGCAATAAATTTATTCAACCAATAATATGTCGATGTCTCTTCAAAAAGCATATGATGCCGGAGTGATTCTTCCGGCCGGAATTTTACTATGCGGTCACTTGTGGAAATCGGCAGCATCTTGACGTTCCTCAATCCAAATTCATTGGACAGTTCATTGAAAGCCAAGTTGTTCAATACGTAGGACCGGGTCATCAAAAGACACCGGTCATAGCTGGTCAGGTCTGTATAAATCCGGTCATCTTCCGACAGCAGGTTGCCTCTGTAAGTCTCAATACCGAGTTCTTCTGCCTTGCTGGATTTAAAGTGGAGCAGATCCGACATCATGACCGGCAGCCCGTGATCTTTCAATTTCCTGGCCAGTTGAAGTGAAAATTCATTTTCCCCTATGATTATTACACCGGGCGGATCGGTGCTCGAAAGATCCATCGCCTGACTGAGCGGCTTGAACCCGAATCCGTAGACGACCACTGTTACGAAAACAAAGCCAAATGTTACAGGTGTAATCATTTCAGCCATGGGTACGCCCGCATCTATGAAAAGACCGGCAAAGAACTGGGCAACAGTCAGTGCGACGATACCACGCGGTGCGACCATCCCGATAAAGGACCTTTCTTTGATACCAATTTCCGTATTGATTGTAGATAGATGAATCGATAACGGACGGACAAATAGGATCATCACCAGACAGAAAACCACAAGCCGCCAGTCGAGCACATTGATGAGCACGTCTCTTGTCAGAGATGAAGTAATCAGTATGAATACGGTGGACACCAATATCAATGAAATCTCCTCAATGAACTCATCGGATTGTTTGTATACCAGATTACGGTTTTTCATCCTCGCCATCGCAAGGCCGAAGATGGTTACCGACAACAGGCCGGATTCATGGAGGACCGCTTCATTAATGCTGAATATCAACAATATGAAAACAAATTGGATCGGCGCCATTAAATGCTGGGGAATATGTTCTTTTTTTATCAGCCACCTGAACAAGTATGATCCGCCCAGTCCTAAAATGGCCGCAACGCCAAAACCGATGATGAATTCGAATATATAGGTCCCGCCAAAACTGTTTTCCATAATCTGAAATATATAGAAGGAAAACAGTGCAAGCAATGGCCCCACCGGATCCAGTATTATGCCTTCCCATTTTAATATGGAATTCACAGAGTTCTTTACTTTTGCCTGCTTAAGCAACGGGGTAATGACTGTCGGCCCTGTGACAATCAGCAGGCCCGCCATGACCAGCGAAATCGCCAGAGGAAACTCCAGTATGTAGTACATCGACAATGTACCAAGCACCCAGGCAAGAGCAGCGCCGATTGTAATTACCCTTCTGATGGCTTTTGATACACCCTTCAGCTCACGGTAATCCAAGTTGCTGCTGCCTTCGAATAAAATGATGGCAACGGCCAGGGAAACAATCGTACTGAATAAATCGCTGCCCATCATCTGCTCCGGGTTGGCCAGCTGGAATACCGGGCCGACAAGAAGCCCCGTGATGGACATGACAACAATGGCCGGCCACTTTATCATTCCGGCCAGCCATTGGCTGAATATCCCCAGACCTATAAATAAGACAATTATCAACATCAGCGGCAAATCCATATATACACCTCTTCTATAATTAATATTCCTGTTAGTATACCAATAATTTTCAAAACCGTAATCAAAAAAATATTAGCCGTATTTCGGAGTGACATTTTTATGAATTCTGCGTATAAAAGGTTTGCATTCTCATATAACGGATAGATATGTAATGATTGAAATTTAAGTTGGAGGTTTTTTCAAATGGCTAAATTTGTATACCAATCACCAGGTAAATATATACAAGGACAAGGCGTTCTTAAAGATTTAGGAGAAGAAACAGGCAAGCTGGCTAAGAAACCTTTGGTCATCTCAGACGAAATGGTCTGGTCAATCACTGAAGATAAAATCACTGAGAGTTTCAAGAATGCCAATATTGAATTCACATACGAAGAATTCAAGGGCGAGGCATCTGAAGCTGAGATAGATAGAATGAGCGAAATCGGCAAGAAAAATGATGCTGATGTGGTCATTGGTGTCGGCGGTGGTAAGACACTCGATACTTCCAAAGCAATTGCGGATAACCTGTCCACACCGGTCATCATCGTTCCAACCACTGCATCGACGGATGCACCTTCCAGTTCGCTTTCCGTAATTTATTCTGACGAAGGCGTATTCACTGGATACAGATTTTATGATAAGAATCCTAATCTGATCATCATCGACTCTGAAGTCGTCGTTAATGCACCAATCAAACTCTTCACTTCCGGTATGAGTGATGCGATGGCTACCCTGGTTGAAGCAAGAGCTGTACTGAAGAGCAATGGAGAAAACATGGTAGGCGGACAGCCGACGCTCGCTTCCGTCGCAATCGCAGAAAAATGTGAAGAAATATTGTTCAAGCACGGCCAGTCAGCATTCAAAGCTGCATCCAAAGGCATTGTAACACCTCAGGTGGAAGCAGTAATAGAAGCAAACACATTGCTTTCCGGACTCGGCTTTGAAAATGGCGGACTCGCTGCCGCCCACGCGATTCACAACGGGTTCACTTCCCTTTCCGGGGATATCCACCATCTCTCTCACGGTGAAAAAGTGGCTTACGGTACACTAGTCCAGCTCGTACTTGAGAACACTTCCGACGAATCATTGCGTAGATATATCGATTTCTATAAGAGCATAGGAATGCCGACAACACTCAAAGAAATGCATCTCGAAGATACAAGCTTCGAAGATCTTGTGAAAGTCGGTGAACTGGCAACAGATTCCGAGGACACATTTGCCAATCTGAGCGATAAGATTACACCGGAGGAAATCGCCAGTGCCATACTTGCAGTAAATGAAATAAGTGAAGGAAACAAATAAATATATGCGAAACGAAAAAAGGAGCCTTGCCGCTCACAAAGCGGGAGGCTTCTTTTTCGCTGTTATTACATAATATATCCAAAGAACGATATAAGCAGGCCAATCCAGAGAAGGAGCGCCAGCACAAGGAAAAATACACTCCATTTCGAGACTCTATGATTCTCCTGGTATTCTTTTCGTATCTTAATGATGAATGGACCGGAGAACAATATCAGCACTATCGTACCCACTATTATCCTGAAAATCATATTATCACCTAACCGATCATATTATAAAAGCACTATATAGTTATAATACCCGCTTCCCGGTCTGAATATGTCGAAACTACAGCAGATTATCCTCTCTTCGATAAAAATATATACGCATATGCAGAACCGCTTTGTAATCACAGTCATATCTTTTGATTTTCCTAAAACCGGGTATGCATTGATAAAGCGTTAATGAAGGATTTTCGATCCTGCACAGTTAAAAAACGTTCTTAATTAAAATGACGGAATGAAATGAGTGAAATCATGAAAAAAATTGTCATCGGGCTGATCAATACTCCCGGTCTCGCCGAAGATATGATTGAAGATATCAGCCGTGAATTAAGCGGCTTCTTGCATGATGCGGTTGAGGAAGAAACAGCCTGGCATTTTGAATATAAAACCGATCCATTGACATCTTCAGCTGAATATATCCGTGAGATCTTCGATAAGGCTGAATCTATTAAAAACAATAATAACACGGTTACCGGCATCGGTTCCGCTCTCAAAATTTTGACAAAGATTAACTCTGCAACCTGAGAATTTTTGCTCCTAAAGGATATTGAAAAATTCAGGTGATTTATATGAATAGAACAATGAAATGGATATTTATTATAGTTACGGTCACGGCTGTGATTTCAGCAGCCATATATTTCAGTATTGTCAATTTCGGTTCAGAAAATGTGCCCCAGGCAGATGAAGTGGAGGAGGACAATATTAAAGTCGCAGCAGTCGGTGACAGTACGACTTACGGACTCATGATCAACAATCGGGAAGAGAATGCATATCCGTTCAAACTTGGTGAACTACTGGGAGAGGATCACTGGGTGGAGAATTTTGGAGCAAATAATTACGCTGCCATGAAAAGTGCTGACTTTCCCTATCGTATGACTGATGAATACGAAAACAGCCTTGATTTCAACGCGGATATTGCGGTCATCATGCTCGGTACAAATGATTCGAAAAACACCAACTACAAAAACAGCGGACAGTTCAGGGAAGAATATATCGCACTGGTGGATACGTATGCCGAAAACAATCCGGAGATGGAAATTTATTTGGCAACACCTCCGAAAGCATTCAACGATGCTGATATGCCTGGTAACATAAACAATGAGAATATCGATGAAATCACTGAGGTCATAAAGGGTATATCATCAGAAAAAGATTTCGGACTTATCGATATCAACCAGCTTACACAGGAGAAGAGGGACTGGTTCCAGCTTGACGGTATCCATCCCAATGCAGAAGGTGCTGAGAATATCGCAGAAGAAGTCCATCAGCATATCAGTGAATGAATGATCAGCCAGACACAACATCCTCTTTCCACTACACAGGAAAGGAGATATTTTAATGATGAATATTCGATTAGAGATCATTACTATTTGAATATATTGAGATTGGGAAGCACTCCATTGCCGTCACTCTATGATTTTCAATTTCTTCAACTCTTCAATCGTCAGTTTGTAAAAGGCATCAAGATATTCATTCTCCGCCAGGCTCCCATTATGATGCATGACAGCATTACGGCTCAGCAGCGACTGTCTCATCTTCATCTTGTTCAGATCTTCCCCATCGTAAAACGAAAGGGATGTATCGGAAACGAGCGAAATGCCCATGTTATTATTCACCATATTATAGACAACGGACAGATCACTGAGTTCCATGGCCGGAGTGATGGTGAAACCGTGATAATCTGAAAGTTTTTCAAAAATCAGTCTGCAGGAGTATCTTCTGCTCATCAGCACCCACTGATATTGTGAAAGTTCACTTATGTTAGGACTTCCCATGGACTTGGAATGTATTATATTGAAATGATCCTGGTACAGGAAGGTCATGTTATCTTTATTGCCTGTGGTATCATAATCAAAATAAAGATCGAACTCCCCTTTTTCAAGTAGCGATAAAGACATATCCATTGTGTGCAGCACACAATGTACATCAGGATAATGCGTCTTGAATGCAATCATGACGTTGGAAATCAGATCCGTCAACTCACCCTGTATCACGCCGATACGCAGTGTCTTAGCCCCCGGTTTTTCCTGACCCAGTTCACCTATCACTTCATCAAGGTTCTCTTTCATTTCAGCCATTTTATGGAATAAACGCTCCCCCGCCGTTGTCAGCATCACCTTTTTAGAATTCCGGTAGAACAGCCTTACATTCATTTCATTTTCCAGAAGATTGATCTGCTGGCTCAAAGTTGGCTGCTTGATGCCTATTTTCTTTGAGGCCTCGGAGTAGTTCAATTGCTGCGCCAGTATATAGAAATAATATAATCTTTTATAAGACATGTTTTTCTCCCTCATTCGACCGTGCCTATAGCACTATAGTTTGATAACGTATTACTGAATCCATTATATTTATAGTGAAAGGAGCGGTAATTATGATTACAGACTTAGATAAGATTATTGTACCAGACAGTAAGATCATCAAGGATGCACAGGACCTCCTCCATGAATACGGCAATGAATTGATCTGGAACCATTCAAACAGAGTATATTTGTTCGGAGCGACTAAAGGTGAACAGGATAAGCTTAAATATGACCATGAGCTGTTGTATATCAGCGCACTTTTCCATGACCTCGGACTGACGAAGCAGTACAGCAGTGACGATCTGCGTTTTGAAGTCGACGGTGCCAATGCTGCCCGTCAATTCCTCACTACTTACAATATCACTCCGGAACAGATCCAACTCGTTTGGGATGCGATCGCACTCCATACTACTCCGGGAGTTGCCGAGCATAAGCAGGATGAAGTCGCACTTCTTTTCCATGGTGTCGGAATGGATGTCATGGGAGATGATTTCGACCAGTACAGTGAAGAAATCAGAAAAGCGGTCGTACAGAAATTCCCGAGAAAAGACTTCAAAAATGATATCATTGAAGCGTTCTATAACGGCATCAAGCACAAACCGGAAACCACATTCGGCAATATGAAGGAAGATGTCATCAAACACTTCCAGCCGGAATATGAAAATAAGAACTTCTGCACCTGCATACTCCATTCCAAGTGGGAGAGCTAATCATTTGAACATGTAATATATCAGAATGGCTGGGACATAGCCCTCAGCCTATTATTTGTCTTAGATCATAATTCAAATATCAGTATTTAAATATGGAACTCTCCCAATCAATCACTTTAATACAATCCCCCGTCACTTAAAAATCAGAATATTCATTGTTTATAAGCCTCGCTCCGGTATAATGAAATATATATAATATTTTCACTTATTAATGTCATAAAATATACAGGAGAAACATATGATTTTACATACTGAAGATATTGGCTGTGGTTCTGAGACTATTGTTTTTCTGCATTCCGGATTACAGACAGGTTTAACAGATTTCGAAAATATCCTGCCCTGTTTTAAAGATAAATATCGGATTTTATTGCCTGACTTAAGAGGACATGGAAAGTCTGAAAGTGTCAGCTTCGATAACTATTTCGAAAGAACTGCTGATGATTTAGCGGAAACCATCAGCAGCTTAAACATCTCCAAAATACATCTAGCCGGTGTATCGCTCGGTGCATTAATAGCAGTCCATTTTGCGTCAAGACATGAATCTTCAGTTAAGTCACTGACCCTTTCCGGACTCATGTTTAATGAGCCTCATGATTATGGCGAACTACATCGTCATGAAGTTGAAATCCAGGCAAAAATCATGAAGGACAAAGAAACAGTCTCATACTTCAATAATATCCATCCTCCAGGCTGGGAACAGTTCATCAAAATATCTAAAAATAAAGGATGGTATCCATTTACTAAAAATGCAGAGATTATAAATCAGGATCTGCCTGTCCACATTATTATCGGAAGCAGAAGTGATCATGAACTGGAAACGATCACTGATCCTATAAAGGAAAAAGCTTTAATTACAATAGTTGAAAATGCAGGACACCTGGTGAACCATGACAGTCCTGAAAAATTTTCAGAAGCAATCTTAAATTACATAAAGGATTTATAATAACCAGCCAAAGAAGACCAGATTAAATATCAGTAGACGGTTACAAGGGGAGAAACGTTTTGAAGAAGTCTATATTTTGTTGATTCACTGCCTCAATGCTCATATTGATCGGCTGTAATAACAGCACTGACATTCTATCCGGCAGAACTTTTGATCTGGCCTATCCACCCAGTCCGGTCAGTGAAACTAATGGAGAGGATGCTTATAACACCTTTATGACATTAAGCTTAGATGACGGCATCATTACCAAAAAAGATGGCAACGAGGTGCAAGGAGTGTATGCACTCAAAGAAGAAACAATCACGATTACTTTTAAACATAGAGAAGAATTGAATTGAAAGTGGAATTTGATGATTTTGTTAAGAGTGACAAAAAGTTCAGTTCCTATTCTGCTGTAGTTTCCAATTCTCTGCTTGATACCGCAGACTGTGATTTAAACCATTTGATGGATTTGTCAACTGATCTGAGCATGCAGTTTCCGATAGAATTCATATAAGAATAAGCAAGAGGAAAGCGAACACTGTAATATTTCTTTCTGAATATATATAACAGGTATTCTAAATGACTAACACATCTACTAAATTTAAACTATGAATTCCATTATCTTTATTAGTCATCAATATGGTTTTATTTTCTTTTATAGTTGAGGAGTTAATAGAAACTTCCGCACCTAATTACCGTGGACCTTTTAAATAAATGACACCTGTATTCAATAATAATTATTTTTCAAATCATTCACTTCGCATTAATGTTATAGAATAATTAAAAACCGTAGCATAGACTGATACGCTGAAGCGTATCATAAATGATGAGATTTTTAATCATTCTAAGAAATTATTTATTAAATTGAAATAGCTAGTAAATGAGTTTTTATAAATTTATTTATTGGTTGCCTTACGTATAATAATTCAGTATTGTTGAATCTAATTTCTTAGAAGGCAACTTTAACTAGTATTCCTTATCTTCTCTTGTTCTCTCGGGAGTCTAAATATAAAATAGAAAAATCTCTCAATCATAGCATTAAAATAATATAAGAAAGCCCATTTCTATATTATTTCAATAGAAATGGGCTTTCTTCATTTAATCAAGAAGTTACGTTTATACTTCTTTTTTATTTATATAGTTATCATTGCGGTTTTAAAATGACTTTAATATTGTTATCTTTTTTCTGATCAAAAATATCATAAGCTTGTTTTGCTTCTTCTAAAGGCATTGTATGCGTTATAATTTCTGTTGGATCAAAAACTTCATTTTTAATCATTTCATATAACTTTGGCATTTGATGAATAACTGGAGCTTGTCCACTTTTTACTTGAACGTCTCTATTAAAAATTAAATCTAGTGGGTAATTGTCTGCAGGTGAACCATAAATACCAGTTAATTGAATGGTACCAAATTTTCTTACTGCTTCAGCTGCTGTAATAATTGGACTAATATTACCTCGTTGTGCTGAGTTTGAACTTATCTCTAAATCATCTTGAGCTACTTGTCCATCCATTCCCACACAATCTATAATAACATCTGCGCCACCACGTGTTGTTTCACGAAGTGATTTTCCGATATTATCTTCTTTAGAAAAATTATATGTTTCAGCGCCATTGAATTTTTTTGCATGGTTTAATCTGTGCTCCACATTATCAATAGCAATCACACGTTCAGCACCTTTTAATTTAGCAAATTTTTGTGCCATTAAACCAATTGGACCACAACCGAGAACAATCACGGCATCTCCAGATTTTACGCCTGCATGTTCTACACTCCAATAAGCTGTTGGAACAACATCAGATAAGAATAATACTTGTTCGTCTTTTAAGTCACTATCTGGAACTTTGAATGAAGAGAAGTCAGCAAAAGGAACTCTCAAATACTCTGCTTGTCCTCCCCAGTGGTTTCCATGCATGCCACCAAAACCGAAAAGTCCGCCATTGTCCATTTTCCAGTTTGCTGGTGATTGATTAGAATTATCACATTGAGACTCCATCTGATTATCACAATAGAAGCAATCACCACAACCTATGTTGAAAGGGATTACTACTCTATCGCCTTTTTTAAGAGTCTTAACATCTTTTCCTACTTCTTCTACAATCCCCATTGGCTCATGTCCAATAACAAACCCAGGATCCATGAATAAATCGCCCTGATGATAAAGATGTAAATCAGAACCACATATACCTGAAGCTGTTATTTTTATAATTGCGTCTGTTGATTCTTCTATTGTTGGATCATTCACTTCTCGAACTTCCATATTTTTATGACCTTGATAAGTAACTGCTTTCATTAATACCATCCTCCTTGATTCTATCTACCCATCCGTAACACATTAGAAACACAGAATAATAATATATTATTTTTTAAAGAATATAAATATCTTCAAATTTGAGGCCGCTATGTTTCGCAAGTGTAAATGGCAGTATTAAAATGTAGGAAATCGGCAATTGAAAATTGTTGGTTTACCTACATTTTTAAGTTGCCCTTGACATCCCCTTTATATTTATTCCAATTCTTTTTGTTTTGAACATACAGGAGCCTATAAGCTCTTAGTTTTGTGGCGGTTCTACTAGAACCACCACCAGTTAGTTTATTTCATCGTTCTTTTCCAAACAAAAGTTTTCTCGGCATAAATAGACCTCATCGGTTTTTAGCACAGGTGAAGAAATTTAAACAGGACCATCTCTCAAGATAAGAAAAGATCTTGAAAAGCCACTTATCATCTGAACTTTTCAAGTCTATATAACCCTTCTTCATCAACTTCATTTACACCATTTTTAAAATCATATCCCATTTTTTGATAAAAAGTTAACGCAGTTATAGACGCGGGTATCTCAACACGTTTAGACCTTAAAAAATACTCATCAGATTCCAGTGTTTCCATGATTTTTTTCCCAATCCCCATTCCTTGATAATCAGGAGAAACAAAGATTGTAAATAAGCTACTTTCAGTCTCACTTCCCCAATATGAACCAATAGATCCTACTCCTATTATTTCTCCTATATTTTCATTTACAAATACATAGCAATTTGTGAATTTGGCTCTTTCTATAAAAAAGTTTTTATCCATTTGTTTTACATCATCTTCGATATATTCTTTTGAATAATCTTTGATATTTGTCTCTTTTAAAGTTCTTCTTACCAAATCAGAAACTGCTTTAGCGTCTTCATTAACAAAACGTCTACTTTTTATCATTTTAAAACCCCTTTAAAAATATAAGTTTAGATTATAACAGCACAATCTTTTATCTATCTATTTCTTTGTTGCTCAACTCTTCTACACTATCTATTTTTTAAACCTCTGATTCTTTTGTAGTCTTAACCTTTCCTATATGCTGACTTTCTAATAAACAGTCGTTTATTGAAAGGCATATACGAAATTATACTATATATTTTTTGATTAACTATGTGTTTATCTTCAAGCAATATCTTACCCTTAATATCGTTTATACATATATATCTGAAGAATACAATACTATTTTTGTCTCTTTTATTGCTCATGTAGATATTCCAAGAAACGGTATTGTTTTACAAGAAGAAGAAACACGTGATTACAAGTAGATTCCCAATGAAGAGATACATTCCTTTTTAGTTTCTGGTGTTTGTGTACCTGGCCGAAACCAGAGAACTATAAACGACCTTTTTGGGTAGACCTTAATCAAGCAATCGAATATCAGATCCGTGAGATCACTTCAGTATATTTGCTCGGCAATCGATGTCCCGTCGGGAAAACTGCTGGGATAACGCGCCAATGGAATCTTGTCACTTTCAATTTTATTTTTCACTGATTCAGTCGATAATTTTCACTATAGTTAAGAAACCTAGCTTATCTTTTCAAGGAGATAACCGGGTTTTAAAGTTAGTTGTGCAAAATAACGTTTAAAATATATGCAATTTATCGTCAAAAATGACACTCAGTAAAATCAATATCATCACACTGTCTATTTAGGGTCTACCCTAACTTAACAAAAAAGTATTTAAGTCTACCTTTACTTCAGATGGAATACATTTATTACTTATTATCTCTCTGACTTTTCTTTCTTTTCCCAGTTTTACTGAAACTTTGACAGACAACAAAAAAATATATCTAAAATCCTTGGTTGTCGCCAAATCGTATTTATTCCCGAACCATAGTCCCTACACGATGAAAAGTATGCTCACGAACACGATTAATATAGATCGAAATGTTAACTTTCTAAATGTCGATATAACGTGGCCCGGCTGATATTGGTTGCTGCCTTGATGTCATCCAATGTATATTTTTTCGACATATACATTTCAATTGCCTTCTTCATATTGTCATCACTACGCTTAGGCCTTCCAATCTGTTTACCTGCTTTATTGGCGCTACTAATGCCCTGCTTTGTCCTAAATCGAACCACATCACTTTGAAAATTAGATATTTCATTTAAAACTTGTTGAAAGGTAAATCGTGGGGTGGGAGTGATAAAAATCCCGGGATTGATGATACGGACTTTAATCACACCTTTACTTGAGAAGTTGATAATATCAACGAGTTGCTGGGTTGAATCTGCCAAAATACATAAATCGGTGACGATGAGCTCGTCCTCCAACCCCATCACTTCATGCAGGAGTGTATCCAATTGATGCCTATGCTTAGTGTCTGTATGTGTCTCAATAAATATATTTTCTGTGTATGCGTTCAACTTCTGCTTCTGATCGCCTATGTCATCATATAAATCAATGGGTCTGATATAACCGTACTTCACTTAATCACACTCCTATCTTCAAAGAGTATAACATTTAGTATCAAAAGGGGTACACATATGAAACTTTTCTGTTATACTTGCTTTAGTTATTTAGAGAGTAGGAGAGTGAATATGATAGAAAAAATTAAGAGAGAATGGCTCACTGCGCCGGGAGCCAACATTATGGCCGGGATTGTGGTCGCTTTGGCACTCATACCTGAAGCCATCGCCTTCTCGATCATTGCCGGGGTCGATCCCATGGTCGGACTTTATGCGTCATTTCTTATTGCAGTGATCATTTCTATTGTCGGTGGCCGGCCCGCAATGATTTCCGGTGCCACTGGTGCCATTGCTTTGCTGGTGGTTCCATTGGTCAGTGAGCATGGTGTGGAATATCTGCTTGCTGCCACGATACTGATGGGTATCATACAAATTATCTTCGGTGTGCTTAAAGTTGGGAAACTGATGAAATTCATCCCGAATTCGGTGATGATTGGCTTTGTCAACGCACTGGCCATTATGATATTTATGGCCCAGGTGGAACATATCTTCGGTATCTCTATTGATACTTATGTTTATGTGATTGTGACGCTGTTGATTGTGTATGGCATCCCACGATTTCTCAAGAAAATCCCTGCCCCACTCATAGCGTTGGTTGTTTTAACCGGTGTGTATATCATTTTCGGTTCGAACGTCGGGACGGTTGGTGACTTGGGTAATATTGAACGCTCATTGCCAAGCTTCTTTATTCCGGATGTGCCATTCAATATGGAAACATTACAGATTATTTTGCCGTATTCATTATCCATGGCCGTTGTCGGTTTGGTTGAAAGTCTATTAACGGCGAAAATCGTGGATAACGCGACTGACACTTACAGCAGCAAGAACAGAGAATCCCGGGGGCAAGGCATCGCAAACCTGGTCACAGGGTTCTTTGGCGGCATGGGCGGCTGTGCCATGATTGGTCAGTCAGTGATTAACGTAAAATCCGGTGCCACCACTCGACTCTCTTCACTGACAGCCGGTGTGGTCCTGATGTTCCTGATTATTGTACTGGGCAACTGGGTCGTTCAGATTCCAATGCCAATTCTCGCTGGTATCATGGTGATGGTCTCTATTGGCACATTTGACTGGGGGTCATTCAGATATATGGCCAAAGCCCCACGAACAGATGCGTTTGTCATGCTGATCACTGTCATCATTGTTTTATTCACCCATAACTTGGCCATTGGTGTCATAGTTGGAGTGCTGTTCAGCGCCATCTTCTTTGCGACGAAAATTTCTAAGGTGGATGTGCATTTTGAAGCATTGGAAGATCGCAACGTCCTGCGGTTTGAAGGACAAATCTTCTTTGCCTCCATTGATACCATGATCGATCAGATTGTCTTCAAGAGATACGGAAAAGCCATTCAATTGGACTTTTCACAGGCGCATCTGTGGGATGACTCCGCAGTGGATGCGATTGATACGATTGTGAGAAAATTTGAAGAGAAAGGGAATACTGTTTATGTCAGCCAGCTGAATGCAGACAGTCGGAAGATTGTTAAAGAACTCAGCCAGTTGAATGAACAGTATCTCACTTAAAACCAAGGGGGAAATATTTATGTACAAAGCAATTCTACTTGCCGCAGATGGGTCTGATAATAGTTTCAGGGCGGCAGAAGAAACATTAAATTTTATTACGGAAGAGACAGAAGTCACCATACTGAATGTCATCAACGCAGAAGATTCCAAGGATGATGTACTGCACAGCGGCCCGGCCGGCAGTATCATGGATAAACGAAAAGAAAAACTGTCCAAAATCATTGATTTGTATGAAACGAATCATATTCCATATCAAGTGCATTTTGAGCATGGGACACCGAATGAGACCGTGGTCAACTTTGCGAACAATGGGCTGTATCAAGCTGTAGTTCTGGGCACCAGAGGGTTAAATGGATTGCAAGAAATGGTTCTTGGGAGTGTCAGTCACAAAGTCGCCAAACGGGCAGAGATTCCAGTAATGATTGTTAAATAATACGTGTGAAAGCTTATAATGCCGATTGGGCTTATAAGCTTTTTTATTACGTTTTTATGTCGCCATAAATCCTCCTGTTTTTAAAACTGTTGGCACCGGATCGCTTCTTAAGTTCCATTTTTTTCATAATAACCGGGATGTTGATTCTATAAACTGGCATCACATGGGGAATTAGAGTTGATCCATACCGACAATCGTTGATACAGCGCTTTTAAATTGAAAAACCAAAAATTCGGATATCAAAAAGAAGGAAAAAAAGCCACCCCCTAATCTAAAATAGAGGATAACTTAAAAATATCTCGCAGATAGATATTCAATTATTTCGGAGTATAATATATCGAATCAATCGTGTAAATAAAAAATAACTTCACTTTTAAAGTGAAGCTATTTTGTGTAGAAGCTAGTCGAGCACATACTTTACTCGTCAAGTTGTAAAGTCATGTGACACTAGAAGACGTGGTTCAACCATAGAGTGATTGAGAAGTAAGCATACTATGCTTGCCTCTCTCGTGCTAACAGAAACCACTGGCTATAAAAAATGTTTTTATACTTTATATGGACTTCCTTGCCATTACTATATGATTTACCTTATTCATCAATCATGAAATATTAATCTTTGAAATATAATAAAACTAATATAGACATATATCTATATAGATGTTAATCTATATATGAAATTAATTCGATTAATAAGGTGCGTGCTATTATGTTGGAAGTAAAATTTTATGAAGAAGAAATGTGCTGCTCTACAGGCGTGTGTGGGCCGTCACCGGATGAGACACTTATTAAAGTGAACCAACTGGTTGAAGCATTAAAAAGTAACAATATTAATGTAGAACGCTTTAATCTGACCAGCTCTCCCAACGAGTTTATTGGGAATAAAAATATCATATCCAAAATCAAAGAACAGGGCGTAGAAATCCTACCCATCACTGTCATTGACGATCAAATTGTTAAAATGAAAGAGTATATGACTGAAGAAGAAGTGAACGATATTATTATGGTGAATCAGTTGCGGAATGGAGGGTGTTGTGGTGGAGACGGATGTTGCTAAAGACATGCAAAAGATAACCCCCCAAAGTATCGAGCTGACCAAATATCTTTTTTTCACGGGTAAAGGTGGCGTCGGTAAAACGACTGTATCCAGTGCATTGGCCTTGAATTTGGCAAAAGCAAACTTTAAAGTGGCGCTGATTAGTACAGACCCGGCGAGTAATCTGCAGGATGTCTTTAATATGGAATTGACAAATAAACTCCTTCAACATCCAGACTACGAGAATTTGGCCATTGCCAATTTTGATCCGCTGACAGCTGCGGCGGACTACAAAGAGAATGTTGTAAAGCCGTATGAAGGCATATTGCCGGAAGAGACCTTGAATAATATGAAGGAACAGCTCAGTGGGTCATGTACAGTCGAAGTGGCTGCATTCAACGAGTTCACCCACTTTTTATCCGATGAAAAGATAGCGTCTTATTATGATTATATTATCTTTGATACAGCACCGACGGGTCATACGTTAAGAATGTTGGAATTACCGACGGCGTGGAATGATTATCTGGATACAACGAGTCATGAGGCCTCTTGTCTGGGCCAACTTTCCGGCTTGGATGACAATCGTCAAAAATATAAACAGGCGTTGGAAAGATTGCGGGATGAAAAAAGCACAACCATGATGTTGGTCACCCGTCCGGAGCATTCTGCAATGAAAGAACTCCAAAGAGCGCAGGATGAATTGAAAGATCTCTCTATTCGTCATTTTAAGATTATCATTAATGGTTATATTGATTCTGTTCATGGTGAGATCTCCAGGCATAAAAAATATGAACAGGATGTTGTTATTGAAAGCTTTTCTGAATGGTTGAATGGGAATGAAGTGTATCAGGTACCCTATAGCGGGCGGATCAATCGCACGCTTGCTGATGTCGGTGGTCTTTTTGATGACACCAATGACATTGAAGCAGATACATTTGTAAAAGAGCATCACCCAATGATTGAAGGGCTGATAGAAGAGATTGAGACCAGTGGTGTCCGTTATCTCTTCACAATGGGGAAAGGCGGCGTCGGTAAAACGACAGTTGCCACTTTACTGGCTGAAACACTCGCTTCTAAAGGATATAGCGTTCATTTGGCCACCACAGATCCAACGAAAGAAATTATTTCTACGCAGAATCTTGCTAATCTGGTCACTTCATTCATCGATGAAGAGGCATCTTTACAAACTTATAAAGCAGAAGTCCTTTCCGCTCTAGGGTCAGATATTTCACAAGCAGATATAGATTATATTGAAGAAGATCTACGGTCGCCGTGTACCGAAGAAATAGCTTTCTTTAAAGCTTTCAGTAAAGTGATGGAGAATAATGACGAAGCCGATTATATAGTGGTCGATACGGCACCGACCGGTCATACCTTATTACTTCTGGATTCAAGTGAGAGTTATCATGAAGAATTGAAGAAGCAGGGGAATCATGCGACAGACTCAGTGCAAACATTGCTGCCGAAAATTCAGGATCAAAATTTAACACAAATGATTATTGTGACTTTGCCTGAAGCCACGCCATATTACGAAGCCAGTCGTCTATCTGACGATCTGGACCGGGCAGACATTGGACATAAGTGGTGGGTGATCAATCAATCCTTGGTTACCCTGGACAAGAAGGATAAATTATTCAGCAATAAGAAAAAAGACGAATCGAAATGGATTGAGATGATTAAAAACCGAAGTGAAAATCAGTATCATCTTATCCCTTATAAGGAGAAGTAGAATGAAAAAAATTGTGATTATCGGCTCAGTCGCTGCAGGGACAAGTGTAGCGGCAAAAGCGAGAAGAAATGATGAAAATGTAGAAATTACTGTCTATGATAAAGACACTCATATTTCGTATTCTGTTTGTGGCATCCCCTATTTTATCGGGGGAGAAGTCGAGGAAGTGGATGAATTAACACCAAGAGATGCCAAATGGTTTAAAGATAGATTCAATATCGATATCCATACCCAACATGAAGTGTTAAATATAGATAAAGAGAATAAGACCATTTCAGTCAAGAACTTGATGACGGGTGAAATATTTGATCAGGCATATGATGAACTTGTCCTCTCCACAGGATCACGTCCGAAAGAACTGCCGCAACTGGACTCCAAAGATTACAAAAACGCCTTTCAAGTTAAAAACATCAATGATGCCAAAGCCATTCATCAATACATTAAAGCCAACCATGTGGAAAAGATTGCGATTATCGGCGGTGGCTTCATTGGTTTGGAAATGTTGGAACAATTGGCTAAATACCAGACCACGATTATTCAAAGAAGTACATTTATGAGTAATCTGGATCCGGATATGAGTTATATGATTGAAGAATATCTTCAAAAGAAAGCAAATGTCATCACAGGGGAGACGATTGAGCATGTTGTCGGAGCAGATTCGATCGAACAGCTCGTGCTGCAAAGTGGCACGCGGATAGATGCAGATATGGTGATATTGGCGGTCGGTGTGCAACCCAATACATCATTGGCCGAAAAAATCGGCGTTAAAATCGGCATCACCGGGGCCATTCAAGTCAATCAGTATTTGGAGACGAATATCCCGCATGTCTATGCGATTGGCGATGTGACAGAAAGCTTTAGTATCGTTTCTGGTCAGCCGTTATACAGACCCCTCGGTTCGACAGCAAATAAAATGGGCAGAATTGTCGGTGATCGTCTAACCGGTGGGGACTTAGAGCATAAAGGGATTCTGGGTACCGGTATTGTACGGGTTTTCGATATGACCATTGCCCAGACAGGTCTGACTGAAAAAGATGCGAACCAACTGAATATGAAAGTAGATGTCATCCACAACATCAAACCGAATCAGCCGGAGTATATGAAAGGCAAAGAAATGGTCATTAAAGCCATCATTGATAAAGAAACGTCCAGAATCGTGGGCGCACAAATTGTAGGCTATGAAGGGGTCGATAAACGGATTGATGTCCTTGTGACTGCAATTACTTTCGGCGCAAAAATAGAAGATTTATTTCACCTAGATCTTGCCTATGCACCAACTTTCTCTACTACAAAAGATCCGATTATCTACACAGGAATGATTGGCCATAATATTCAAAGAGGCAGAAACATCATCACGCCGAAAGCACTCACGGAAAGAGCAGCGCAGGAGGATATCCATGTCATCGATGTCCGTTCTCCAAAGCAATATGAAGTGAATCATGTAAAAGATGCCGTAAACGTTCCCCTGAAAAACTTAAGAGACTATGCAGAAGAAGTAGACAAAGATCAAACGATCGTCACCTATTGCAACAAGGGCACGACCGGCAATGCGGCACAAAATGTGCTGATCAACCTCGGATTTGAAAATGTCTATAATCTATCAGGGGGCAATAAAAACTATCAAAGGTATGTGAATTCAATTGATAAAAGAAGAAAATAAAGTCAGTTATCAAACACTCTCTCAGTATCTAAAGGTCATTGCTGATAGTAATCGTTTGGAAATATTGGATCTACTCTCATGTGGGGAACTCTGTGCCTGTGATCTGTTAGAGCACTTCGAGTTCTCTCAGCCCACATTGAGTCATCATATGAAAACACTGAGAGACAATAACCTGATTTTAATGAGAAAAGATGGAAACAAAAATATGTATCGTTTAAACACAGAAGTCATCAACAATCTGACAGATCGGCTGTCCCTTTTAAGTTCGGATACTGTCCCTTGTATCTGTGAAGACATCAGGAAAGGCACCTGTTAATAATGACGATACTAGCGCTGGGTATATTTTTAGTCACACTGATCTTTGTTATATGGCAGCCCAGAAACCTAGATATCGGCATTACTGCCTTGGCGGGGGCATTGCTTGCAATCATCACTGGGGTCGTTTCGTTCGGTGATGTAATCGAAGTCACGGGTATTGTCTGGAATGCGACGTTAACGTTTGTTGCAGTCATTCTTATTTCATTGATCCTTGATGAAATTGGCTTTTTCGAATGGGCTGCAATACATATGGTTAAAGCATCAAACGGAAATGGCTTGAAAATGTTCATATATATCGCACTATTAGGTGCAATCATCGCAGCATTTTTCGCTAACGATGGGGCGGCTTTGATACTAACACCCATTGTGCTTGCCATGGGCAGAAACTTAAAATTAGAAGAAAAAGTTATTTTTCCATTTGTGATCGCCACTGGATTTATTGCAGATACCACATCTCTGCCGTTGGTCGTCAGCAACTTAGTAAATATTGTGTCCGCAGATTACTTCGATATCGGATTTCTAGAGTATTTAAGCCGGATGTTTATCCCGAATATTTTTTCATTAATTGCGAGTATTGTCGTCCTTTGGCTACTATTCAGAAAATCCATTCCCAAAACAATCGACCAAACGCAGTTAAAAACGCCCGAGTCTGCGATAAAAGACAAAAAAATGTTCAATTATTCCTGGGTGGTCCTTTTAATATTACTTGTTGGTTATTTGGTCAGTGAATTTATCAATGTCCCTGTCTCATTCATTGCCGGGGGTATTGCGATTATCTTCTTGATACTGGCCAAACAATCTCACGCTGTAAATACAAAAGCAGTCATCAAGGGGGCACCATGGAACATCGTATTGTTCTCAATCGGTATGTATGTTGTCGTCTTTGGATTGAGAAACGTCGGTTTAACCGATGCTCTAGCAAGTGTATTAATGGATATTGGGGAGTATGGGCTGTTTGCTTCAGTAATGGGGATGGGCTTTATTGCCGCAATTTTATCTTCCATCATGAACAATATGCCGACTGTAATGATTAATGCAATTGCCATCGATCATGCGAACATTACAACACTGATCCAAGAAGGTATGATCTATGCCAATGTCATTGGGTCAGACTTAGGACCGAAGATTACACCCATTGGATCTTTAGCCACACTGTTATGGCTCCATGTATTAGCCAGAAAAGATATGAAAATTTCATGGGGCACCTATTTTAAAATCGGCATTATTATCACTCCCCCTGTTTTATTCATTACATTACTCGGTCTCTATCTCACTCTAATAATGTTTTAAATAAGTGAGTGATTTTCCATAAAAGCGTATAGCCCCCGTCGGGCTATACGCTTTTATTACTATGAATTACTTTTGTTTCTTGGGTTCATTTGAATCTTTCTCTGTTTTTTTCTCTTCAATCTCTACTGAGCAACAGCTTTGTTCTTTCGGTTTTAATTTATTAACAAAATCTTTCACACCCATGCGCTCACCTCCTTTGATGGTTGAATATACTTACTAAATGATTAGATTGAAAATCAGACCAGCTCCAATGGCGACTGTTAAGATCGCTGAAATGAAAGCGACTAAAAATTTCTTTTTAAATAGTTTAGACAATAATGCGAGTTCGGGAATGCTGGCTCCTGCGCCTCCGATGATTAAGGCAATGACGGTTCCCATTGCCATCCCCTTGGTCACAAGCGCATCCGCAATAGGAAGCATTGTTTCAGGCCGAATGTACATGGGAATGCCGATTACTGATGCAATGACTATAGAAATAATGCCATCTCCACTTGCATATCGTGTCACGAATGCTTCAGGCACGAAGCCGTATATGAATGCGCCAATAAACACACCGATAAATAAGTAAGGAAGTAATGGATATAAGAAAGACCAGGCATCATTCAACGCTTGCTTTACTTTTGATCCTTGCTTATCAGCGAAAAACCCTTCTCCTTTAATTGTCACACCTTTATAGGCTTCTTCTAAATTAAGCCGGGAAAATATAACACCCACAAGCATACTAAAAAGACTAACAATCAAAAAGTACACCCCAGCCACCTGCCATCCCAATAAAATCCACAACGTAAAAATCATCACTGGATTCATTAACGGTGAAGCAATGAGAAAACTCATTGAGGGGCCAAAAGGGGCTTTTGCGTTCAAGAGACCCGCCAGGATTGGAATGGTTGAGCAGGAACAAAAAGGCGTAATGGCACCAAAGAGCGTCCCTAAAACATAATTGATTCCTTTATTCGGTCCATTCAGTACCCGTCTTATTTTCTCTTCCGACACAACTTGTTGGATCAGGCTGACAACAAAACTGATGATGATAAACAGCACAAGCAATTCAAAAAATAATATTAAAAATGTTTTGATAAATTCCAGTATTGAATCTAACATCAATATAACGCCTCACTTTCATTAAATCAACATTATTTGATATATTAATCAAAAATAGTTGATGTAAACGTTGAAAATAAAGATACTCATTATAAAATTCTGCAACAAGTATCTTCTGATAGCACAACCTGTATCTGTGCCTCATTAATTCTATAATAGTTCCATGTTCCATGTTTTTCTGTTAAAAGAATATTGGCATCCACAAGTTTCTTGAGATGATAAGAAATTTTAGATTGTTTCAAGTCCAACACTGTTTCCAAATCACAGACACACAGATTTTTCTCCGGACTTTTGTTGATTTCTTTTACGATCTTCAAGCGTGTTTTATCTGCCAAAGCATTAAACATATTTTCATAGAATTCGAGTGCTTGATCGTCACTCAATTCATTTATAGCATTCATTAATTTCATTCTAGTCACCTTCTTTAATAAATCAATTTTTTTTGATATATCAATCATAATACTGGCTACAAAGAAAATCAAGTATAAAAGATATGAGCTTCTATGTTAGCTGGAAGATATATATTCATTAGAATATGATGCAAGATAACATTTAAACTAAGTGCAAAATAACTCCTAAAGTGACAGCCAGTAAATTCAATAGCGCTATAATGTCTATTTAGGGTCTACTCTAATCAGTCAAAAATTCAAGAGAGAAAAACACATCTACAAATTGTTTAACCAGAAGATTATTTTTCTAATTACAAATGAAAAACGTTCGTAAAAGTATATGGAAAATATTGAACGTTCGTAAACTATTTTTATATGTTTAAGAACGCTTATTTTGATCTATTTCAAATGTTTTCAAACCGTTCTTAAAAGTGTACTTTTATGAACGGGTATTTAATTTATTTCTTCTATTATTAACAATTTATATTTACTTCTAATAAATGGTAAAATTAATTATAGAATCTATTTTTAGATTTAATGTCCAATTTTATACAATTATTTATTTAGGGGGTCAAAATTTGCTATCGAATATTATTATGAAGAATGTTGCTAGTTATAACGAAGAGGGAACATGTTTTCAAAACCTAAGAAAGGTTAATTTGATTTACGGAAATAATGGCTCGGGAAAATCCACTCTTTCTAATTTTTTTAACGATATTGAGTCTTTCGATGATTGTACATATGAAGGAAAAATGAGTGATGAAAAATTAATATACAATAAAAATTTTATCGAAGAAAATTTCAAATCAGATAATGAAATTCCAGGAATTTTTACTCTAGGTAAGGATCATGTAGAAACTCAGACAGAACTAGAGGAGACAGAAAAGATTATCGAACGTAATTCAACAGCCAGGGATAAAGCTTCGGACGAACTCACTGATACTGAAGGTGATCTAAAGACTCTTCAAGAAGAATTTGCTGACTTGATATGGAATAAGAAAAATGATAGACATATAGATATTAACTTTGTTTATCAACACTCTTTCAAAGGTCTGCATGGAAGTAAAAATAAATTTTATCAAGAATATATAAATCAAAAACACTTAAATAATCAAACCTTATTAGACGAAGAGGATTTACTAAAACAAGCTAAAGTAGTATTTGCAGAGCAACAGACTGAAATTCCTTTAATAGAAGTTCAAAAATTTGAAGTTAAGTGGGATAACGAAGTTTTAAAAAAATCGATTATCGGGCAAGAAGATATAGATTTTGCAGAACTTGTAAACGAGTTGAATATTCATACTTGGGTCCATGAAGGATTTATGAAAGTGAAAGATCACAATCTCAAAAATTGCCCTTTTTGTAGATCTGAATTTGAAGAGAATTTTCTCACTTCTTTACAAGAGTATTTTAATGCAAAATTTGAAGATGAACTAATAGAAATGAAGAGAAATATTGATATTTATAAAGGCTATGCTGAAAATGTAATCTCTTACTTAGGGAACTTACTAAAATTAGAGAATGACTATTTAAATAAACAGGAAGTAGAAAATATTTTTCATAAAATAAATGCTAAAAATGAAGAGAACTTAAGACAGCTTTCAGAAAAAGAAAGAGAACCTATAAAAAAAGTGAATTTAAATACACTCGAAGATGATATGAACATCTTATTTAGTCTATTGGAATCGAATAATACCGACATAAGTGCATATAATCAGACATTAAATCAACTTGGTCAAGAAAGAGAAAAAATTATTAAGATTTGTTGGAGACACTTTTTACATCTAACGGGGGAAGAATTTAAGAGGTTTGAGAAAACAGAAAAACAATTAGCTTCGAAAATACAAGGCTTGTCAAAATCTATCACAAGATACACAGAATATGTACTCGAGAATCAGAGGAAGTACGATGAAATTAAAGAAAACATGTTCGGTGTCTCCTCTACTGTGACTGCTATCAACCAGCAATTAAATTTATATGGATTCAAAAACTTCTTATTAAATGCTACAGAAGAAGATGGGAAATATAGGATCGTTAGAGAAACTGGAGAGAGTGCTAACAAAACTTTGAGCGAAGGTGAAAAAACATTTATTACCTTCCTTTATTATTATCATTTAGTTAAAAATGAAACAAACAAAAAATTAGTTTTTATAGATGATCCAATTTCAAGTTTGGATAGCACAGTTTTGTATATAGTGTCTACTTTAGTTCAAGACCTAATTTCAAACACTGAAACTTATAATATTGATCAAATTTTTGTGTCTACGCATAATACTTACTTTTTTAAAGAAATCACTTATAAAATAGAAAATTGTAGTTTTTATGTTATTAGAAAGGACCGAGAAAATGGGTCGTATACTACAAGGTACGAGAAAAATCCTATTTCCTCATCTTACGAATCGCTATGGAGAGAGCTTGTGGAATTAAAAGATTCCAATTCTAATATTATACAAAATATTATGAGAAGAATCTTGGAAAATTATTTTAAATTTCTTGGAGGTATCGATTTAGAGGATCTTACAAAGAATTTTGAAGAAGATGAAAGAATAATTGTATCTTCATTAATTAAATGGACCCATGATGGATCACATCACGTACAAGAAGATTTGTATATTCAGCAATATTCTGAAATGAATCAAAAATACTATGAAGTATTTTCAAAGATATTCATTAGGAGTAAACACCAAGAACATTTATATATGATGATAGATAAATGTGTAGAAGACGAAACAACAAACCCATTTTTCATTCCAAGTGAACAATAATCAGAGGATCATCTAAAAACATAACATTTATAGCAGCACATTTAAGGTTAATTCAATTTATTCTTTTTGTTAACATAATCCGACTGATCGGTAGTTGCTGTAAGTACAGAAAAAGCTCCAATATCCCTTTCTTAACAAAAGTGTTGGAGTTTCTTCATTTACATGTAAAAAAGACTAAAGTGATAATCAGTAAAATCAATTTACTATTAATATCTATTTAGAATCTCCCTAAACTTTATTGAAAAATCCTACTTCATTTTAATAATAATTACTATAGTTTTACTCACTCTATAAACGAAAATCATTTTTTGGAAAGTCCTTATGATTTTTCCTTACCGTTTTGAATGTTGGTGAGGTTTCCTCTAATCGAATTGCTGCTATGAGTCCAGCGGTTAAAGGTAACAGATCAACTAATCCCATTGCCCAATCTACGTTGAGTATATCCGTTAATAAACCAGCAAATATTGCACCAAAGGCGTATCCACTATCTCTTCAAAATCGATAAACCCCCATAGATGAAGCTCTCCATTTTGGTTTTGCTACATCACTGATTGAAGCTTGTAAGGTTGGGTATACCATTGCAGTTCCTAGTCCTAAAAGAATCGCTGCTATTAACCAGAAACTATATTGATCAACAAGTAAAATCATCCATAGAGAAAGGGCTTGGAGCCACATTCCACTAACAATTAGCCATTTTCTTCCCAATTTATCACTTAAAGCTCCAGTGAACAGTTGAAACACTCCCCATGATGCCGGATAAATCGCCACTATTACGGCAATTTCTGAAACAGTCAAGCCAGCCATGGAAAAGAATAGAGGAAATAACCCCCAAACCATGCCATCTTTAAGGTTTGTACTTAATCCTGCAAAAGTGATACTAGATAAATTTTTATCACCATATGTGGTAATTTTGAAAATTTTCTTTGCAGATAAAGGCGGGCCCTCATTATTAGGCGATTTTGATTGAAGTTTTATATGTCCCTCAGTATCTTTCACGAGTAATGATAAGACAAAACCGATTACCACAATGAAAATACCTAGATAAAAAGGTTCAGGACGGTCCGAAAAATTGGATGCAATAAAACCAGAAACAGCGGCCATAACAGCTAATCCTGTATATCCTGAAAATTCATTTAACCCAACAGCAAGCCCTCTTTGCTTAGGTTTGGAGATGTCTATTTTCATATTTACTGTCATAGACCATGTTAATCCTTGATTGATGCCCAAGAAAATATTTGCAACTACAATCATCCACCATGAAGTTGCGAATATCACTAATAAAGGAACGAATAAGCCGATACTCCAACCAATTAAAAGGACTTTTTTTCTCCCCAATCTATCAGCGATGGCACCAGCAAAGTAATTAACTATTGCCTTTGAAAATCCAAAACTTATAATGAAGGACAATGCTGCACTTGCTGATGCTAAACCAAAATCTTCTTTACCAATGATGGGAAGAATAGTTCTTTCCACGCCAACCATTGAACCCACAAAGAAGTTTGTTATAACCAGAAGTATAAAATTTAATGCATTTTCTTTAATTCCGATTTGTACTTTACTCAAAACTGTCTCCTCCTTAAAGAGAATAAAAAGAGGTTCCATCGATTATTATTTTTCTCATTTCGCTGATTATATAACTGAGTTAACCATAAAAAAAGGTCACTCGTGATACACTCAAAATGCTCTTCTGATTAAAGAATATTTTGAGTGATTACAAATGACCGGTATCCATTTTATATGGGTGTGCTGTTAACAATAGAACTTTATAACCAACAGGAGATCCTTGTTTCAATATTCTGGGTCGTTGGGCAGTGCCATGGGACAGTACACTATTGGAATACATTTTTGAGTTACAAGAATCCAGGCAAACTGCCTTGCTTATTTGATGAATATAACATTTAAAAAAAGATTTCTCCCCATATCTTCAAAGAAGTTCCTAGGATGAGCAGGGCCAGAATCCATTGGAGTATTTTAACATTCATCTTCTGTCCCACTTTTGCGCCGATCGGTGCTGCAATGAGACTCGCAACTATCATGATGGCTGCAGGTCCATAGAGTACCTGGTCTGTGGCAACTTTCCCAATCGTGGCACCGATGGATGAAATGAAAGTGACCGCCAGACTTGTGGCAATCGTTACCCTGGTGGGTATTTTAAGCACGACAAGCATGATTGGTACAAGAATGAATGCCCCTGCTGCACCGACGATGCCTGCTGCTGCACCAGTTATAAACGCAAGCGCTGCTGCCAGCGGCCCATTGAAATCAAGGTCATCACCAGGATTGTATGGGATTTCTTTCTTTGGCAGGAACATCATGATGACAGCAATTGTCGCAAGTACTGCATAGACGATATCTATCTGGGTCTCGGTGAGAAATTCTGATCCGTATCCGCCGAGAAGACTGCCGATGAGTATGGCGCCACCCATATAGGCAATCAATCTCATGTTTAAATAACCACTGCTTTTATATGCCCATACACCAGCAATCGTTGCAAAAAAAACCTGTACGGCACTGATGCCGGCTACCTCGTGGGAGGTGAATGCAGCGATTCCAAGCATGGATGGAATATAAAGCAACATCGGATACTTGATGATGGAACCACCGATTCCTACCATCCCCGAGATGAAGGAACCGATGAATCCGATCAGAAATATAACGATTATAAAAGTAATGTCCATTAGTTCATCGCTTCTTTAATGCCGGCATAGCCTTTTTCTATATTGACGACATTATCGAAGCCACGTGCTTTAAGTGCACTCATTGCGATGGCTGAACGTACACCGGATTGACAGTGGACATAGATTGTATCGTCTGTGCTGAATGGCACTTCTTTTTCGTCGAGATGTCCAAAGTGGACATGGTGCGCATTCTCGACATTGCCTTCCTTGTACTCGGAAGTGGAACGGACGTCCAGAATATGCTTGTCTTCATAGTTCTTAACCAAGTCTTCAGGTGACACATTTTCATATGAGTCATCGAAGTACTTGTCGGCTTTGTCAGCAGGTACGATCAGCTTAAGGTTGTCAAAACCGATGGATGCAAGATCTTCCTGGAGCGTTCTGCTGTCTTCCGGATTTGCAATGACTGTCATCGGCTGGCCATAATCGATATACCATCCGGCAAACTGAAGGAATTTGTCGTTGTACGGGATGTTGATGGCGCCTTTTTTGAATCCTTTTTTGAATTCTTCCTTGCTTCTGAGGTCGAACAGCTGACCTGGAAGCGTATCAGGTGTACCGATTTCGACTTCCTTCACCTTGAATTCAGGCAGGCCTTCCTTATTGACTTTCTTCATCTGTGCAAAGTAGCTTGGCGGCTCCGGCTGGTCACTTGTCAATTCTTTGATGAAGGCATCTTTATCTTCGTATTCGAACACCCAGTTATTTTTGCGCTCATATCCAAGAGTGGACAATGGCACAGCACCGAGGGATTTACCACATGCACTGCCGGCTCCATGGCCTGGCCATACTTGCATGAAGTCCGGATAGTCATTCATCTTCTTGAGGGAAGCGAACATCGCATTCGCGCCCTCTTCGGTTGTGCCTTCCATTTTGGCTGCTTCTTCGAGCAGGTCGGGACGGCCGATGTCGCCAACGAAGATGAAGTCACCTGTGAAGATGCCCATCGGTTCATCACTGCCGCCACCACGGTCGATCAGCACGAAAGAGATGCTTTCAGGTGTATGGCCTGGGGTGTGGATCACTTTCAATTCGACATTGCCGACATTGATGATGTCGCCGTCTTTCAGGTAGACGGTATCTTCTGGCATATTTTCATATTTCCAGTTCTCATCGCCTTCGTCGGACACATAAGCTGTGGCGTTGAAGCGTTGTGACGCATCACGCAGACCGGACGCGAAGTCGGCGTGGATGTGTGTTTCTGCCACCTGAGTAATATTGAAACCTTCAGCCTCTGCTACTTCCTGATATTCATCAATGACACGTTTTGGATCGATGATGATGGCTTCCTGTGTTTTCTGACAAGCGACCATATAGGAAGTTTGTGCAAGTTTTTTATCGAAGAACTGTTTAAAGAACATTGATATACACTCCTTGAAATTTTAATTGATTGTTGGGATGCGCAGGGCAACCTGTTCAATTATATGAACAGGTTCAGGTTGCCGTTTTCTGCATCGCCGAGATAAGTGCCTACGCCACCGAAATTGACATTAGGGAGAAGTTCATCTTCATCAATGGCCATGATATCCATACTCATTGTACAAGCAACCATTTTGACTCCGAGTTTATCCGCCTTTTCAATCATTTCAGTAAGCGCGTCGACCTTTTTCTTCTTCATTACATATTGAATCATTTTGGATCCCAGTCCGAACATGTTCATGTTGGAGATTGGCAGTTTGGAGGCAGATTTTGGCATCATCATGCTGAATGCCTTATCCAGGCCGGATTTGTTCTTTTTCGGTGCATTTGGATCCTTGATAACATTGAGTCCCCAGAATGTGAAGAACATCGTGACATCTTTGCCCATGCTTTTTGCACCGGTAGCAATGATGAATGACGCCAATGCTTTATCCATATCGCCACTGAATACGACCATTGTTGCTCCGTCTTTCGTTTCCACCATCTGATGGCCTTCACCCTCAGCTTTGGCCTGAAGGGCGTTCTTCTGCAGCACCACCATGACCTTGTCTTCTGATTTTTCATTTTTAAGAATGGAATGCCCTGTCTTACGGGCCCATGCTTCGACATCCGTACAGAAGCCGAAGTCTGTGACCGTGATTTCCATCTGTTGACCGGGTTCAAGCTCTCCCATCACTTCGTTCACCTTGAGAAGGGGGCCGGGACATTGCAGTCCACTTGCTTCCACCTTTACCCGGTTTGGATCGATTCCAATGTTTTCATTTGAGGCGGGAGCATTTTCTTCTGCAGCTGTGATTGCACTGTCGAACCTTCCAGTGTAGGCGGAGTAACCTTCTTCAAGATTAACCGCGTCAAAACCATGACGATCCAGTATTTCCACTGCATTTGCCCCACGTTTGCCCCGCTGGCAATATACATGGATTCTTCTGTCCTTGGGCAGCTCATCAAGGCGTTCTTCAATTTCATTTACGGATACATTGTCCGCCTCAGCAATGTGTCCCATTTCATATTCGAAAGGTTCTCTGACATCCAGTAGATATTCATTGGCTTCGACCAGTTGGTCGGCATCATTAACGTGATACTTTGTTTGTGTGTTTTTCATAGTGCTAAATCATCCTCCTGTTTTTAATACCTATAGGGGTATACTAACAATGTTTTTTTGATTTGTCAAATACCCTGTGGGGTATTTTTAGGATAAATAAAAACAGATGAAGTCATCTGCTCTTATTCAGCAATTCAATTGCTTCTTTGACGAGCGCATCTGTATCCTCATCCGGGTTGTTCATCGTTTCTCTGACGCACTGTACAAGGTTTTCACTGACAATGACGTTCATCGACCGGTCGAGGGCGCTCTTGGCCGCACTCAATTGGGTGACAACATCCTTGCAGTCCTTGCCTTCTTCAATCATTTTCAGTGCGCCGTTAATCTGACCTTGAAGACGATTAATACGATTGATTACTGCTTTATCATAAACAGTCTGTTCTTCCAGTGTAGCCAACAACATCACCTTCTTTTTTGATATATTCATATTATAGAGGTTGAAATTGCATTTGTCAAATACCCCCTTAGGTATATGGAGTGTGGTCATATCTGTTCCTTATATACCCGCCTGCGTATAGAGTACACACTAGGAGGGGACAGCATGAAGGAGTATCTGACTGTGAAGGAACAGGATAGTATCGCGTCATCAAAGCCGTCGTGAATGGACAGAGAACAAAAACACAGGTGGAGATTGAGTTGAATCTCACCTGTGATCGACCGATTGATCTATATCTACCGGGAGAAAGCCCGCCACAGCCATTGATCCGCATCTGAGACGGACAATCATCCGGTTGTATCGCGCACAGTATGAGGGATATAACTTTAAGCATTTTTATGAAAAAATGAGAGATACTGAAGGCATCTCCATTTCCTATATATCCCTGTTAACCCTTATGGCCAGTGAATGATGAAAGACCGGCTGAAGCAGAAGGCTCAGTCCCATCAATTTTCGTTAAGTTCTAACGACTCATTTCAACAAAAAATGTTTGATTCGGCTCCTAAAGAGGGAATTTTACCAAGAGTACGCATACAAAAAAGAGAGGAGCAATAAGTATGTTTAATTACACAGTAGAAACATCAAAAAGCAGGGACGAAGCTGTCCATACACTTGAAGAGAATTTAAAGGAAGAAAAGTTTGGTGTCCTGTGGAATTTCGATTTGACGGCCAAACTCCAAGAAAAAGGTACCGACTTCGGCACGCCATTTACAGTACTTGAAGTCTGCAACCCACAGGAAGCGAACCAAATTCTATCAGAAGATCTGCTGGTCGGCTACTTCCTGCCTTGCAAAATTGTGGTGTATGAAGATAATGGTACAACAAAAATTGGGATGCCAAAACCGAGTGCACTGATCGAAATGGTGCAGAATGATTCCATAAAAGAAATCGCTGTGGATATTGAAGAACGATTGATTGGTTGTATTGACAAGTCGTTGTAACGACTGTTGGCTGCATTTTTTGTAAGGTAATATACACCAGCTGGCTCCTGCAGGGAAAGCGCAGGATTGGGCAAATGATCTTTATGAAGCTTTATTCACCGTTATAAAGAGCTGCCCGTTGACTTGCTTGTGCTCCCGACACATTACACTGGTATCAGTGAACCGAGTGAAGACGGCAGCGTTTCTGAAAAACTGCCTGTCCTTTACGAGAAGAACGAAGGTCTGCAGATAAATGGCGAAGCGAAATCAACCATGTGACGGAAGAGCTGAAGGATCAGCCAAAGACCTATGAAGAAATTCGACAAACGCATATGGACAAAATTGATCCACCGCCTGAAGAAGCGAAAGATATGAAAACCTGACCAAATAACTGCGCTGTATAATTGAAGAAACGGATAGTCCTTGACCTCGGCATTTGGCGACCCTGACACAGGTCAATGGATTATCTGTTTTTTACTTCCTTAGTGCAATTACTTTAAATTATACCTATTGGGGTATATGATTGGATTACAGTAGTGACTACCTAATAACCCGTGGAGTTTAGCACTACTGATTCCGGGTACAGCAATTAAAATCTGGACGGATATTCTGTAATGCATACCCGGTTTAAATGTACAGTAAAAATAAACTGGGGTAGACGGGGTTTCAGCACGAAAAGGTGTCAGGTTGCCGGGTTTTCATAAAGTGAAGAAATTAGAAAATGGAACTCAGCGAAAGAAAGGAAAATTCCTATGATGACAGGTGGAATGGGCTTATTTATGATGGTCTTTTCGATTGCGATTCTAGGGTTGCTCATTTATGGGTTTTACCGTTTGATTACTACCAGAGCAACAAAAAAGGAAGATAGGGGCCTGTCGATTCTAAAAGAACGATTTGCTAGAGAAGAGATTAGCGAAGAAGAATACGAAAAACGAAAAAAGATATTAACCAAAGATAAAGCAAGGAGGGCATCCAAAGACTATGTGGAATGATCGCTTCAAAAATGAGAAGTACGTATATGGAACCGAACCGAATGTATTCCTGAAAGAAATGCAGCCCATCCTTTCCGGGAAGTATTGTCCATCGCGGAAGGGGAAGGGAGAAACGCCGTCTACCTGGCTGAACAGGGGATGAGCGTCACGGCATGGGACTATGCCGAATCCGGATTGGACAAAGTGGACAAGCTGGCAGCCCAACAAGGCGTCAGCGTAGACACGGAGATGGTCGATTTGGCAGAAGCCAAGTGGCAGCAAAATCACTGGGATGGAATTGTAAATGTTTTTGGGCATTTTCCAGGGAAAGTCCGGCAGAAAACACTTAAAGGAGTCAAGGAAGCCATAAAGCCGGGCGGCTATTTTATAGCAGAAGTCTACTCCCACTATCAAATCCCCTACCAAAGTGGCGGTCCGAAAGAATTGGATTTTCTCTACCAGCCGGAAGACTTTCTACAGGAATTCCGCGATTGGCGAATCCTCCATTTCTTCATGGGTGAGGTCACCCGCCATGAAGGCGATTTTCACAATGGATTATCTCATGTAATCCAGTTTGTTGGACAGAAGCCTTAATCAGTACTGGACAGTCTACCCATAAAAAAAGACGAACGGTTTTTTGAATTATAACCCTCATAATGGACAGTTAATAAAAGAAGTCCATTATGAGGTACACCCCCCAAAGTTGGACCAAAAATCGACTTTGGGGGTGTTTCTTTATGGGAAGACATTATTCGTTAAATATAATAATGAAAGATACCAATGGGGATTAAAAGAATGACCCCGGTACAGTACCGGGGTCATCTACTTGCAGTATAACATTTTTTAAATGCTTGAATTATGGATTACGGTTCACCCATGATCAGTTTCATTTGGTTTTCTCGAAAATATTTATATATTTTAAAATCTAATACATATCGAGCTTTTCAGATGATCTGGATTGTACCGAGTAGATCTGAAGAAACCGTCCCTGATTTTTTGATGTAATCTGTCAAAGCATCCACAGCGTTGATATCGAGATTTCTACGGTCTTTTCCATATTTTTTGGGGACACCTTGGACAGTGACAAAGGCTGCAAGGTAATATTGTGTTTCATCCAGTGGAATCCCTCCGATATAAATATCCTGGATTCGTAAACCGTTTGGGTTCTCAATTTTTACATACATTTTCATTCCAAGACAGCGTTTTAAATATCCGCCCTTCTGATTGTAGGGGTCTTTGGCAAAAGTGTTCTCCAGATTCTCTTCCAGCATATCGAGTATTTCACGTCCGCTCATATAGACTACGGAAACCGACGGGTTGACGGGAATGATATTCCATACATCATTCACCGTCACCGGACCCGCTGGAATTGGTGCACCGTAGCGCCATCCATTTGAAAATGCGATTTCTGCGCCTGAGACATCCAAGAGGGATTGGAGAAGCAGGTTATCGGTCGTCGATTCCATCTGGCTGTACCGGTGTAAATCTGTGCTTGTATAGCCGATGACTTTTTCAAGCGATTCCCTGTAAGGCTGGACGGCGGTATCGATTATTCCCTGGAGTTCTCCATCGGGCTCGATTTCTTCTGAGATCTCAATCAGCTGATGGGAATAATCAGTGATTTTTCCGTTTTTCATTTCCACATCAAGTCTGCCAATATGTGCCCCGTGACAGCCTGATTGAATAATCAGTGTGTCGTTTATCTCGACAGGCTGCCTTAAAGCATTATGCGTATGGCCGCTCAGCAGAATATCTATACCTTCCGTCTCCGTCGCAAGTTTCACGTCTTGCGGAAAGCCGAAATGTGAAAGAACGACAATCAAATCAACCTGATCGTCCTGTCTGAGCTGATTGGCTATTCTCTGAACCTCATCGACCCCCAAAGTAAAGTAAATACCTTCAGAAAAATGCTCAGGCATCATTTTATCGACAATATGTTCAGCGATACCGATTACACCAATTTTTAAATCTGCCCGTTCCATGATGATGTGGGGGGTGAAGGCTGGTTCATCTGTTTCTTTATTGTAGATGTTGCATGCAAGCATCGGATAATTTAATTTGGACATTAAATTTTTAAGCTGGCCAGGTCCATAGGCAAAATCCCAATGGGACGTCATTGCATCGATCTGCAATGCATTCAGAACTGGAATCAGCATTTCTCCCTTGCTGTCTACAACAGGATACGTGCCATGAAAAGTATCTCCGTTATCAAGGGCCAGCACACCGTTTGGATTCTTTTCTCTCGCCTCCTTAAAAAGTGTGGCAATACGTCCATAACCCCCTGCATTGCGATAACGTTCTTCTCCATTTTCTATGAACATTTCGGGATGAAGATCATAGTAGCCGTGCATGTCGTTCATTTGTAAAATTGTCAGATGTTTTTTGTAGCTCATTAACCATTCCTCCATTCATTCACTCACGTAATCGACGTAAAATTGATATCTATAATCAAGTATAAGCTTTATATGTGAAAGTATGATGAAATTAAGGCGGAAACTGCAAGGAAGAGGCACTTTATAAAAAAACTTAAATTACTTTCATAGTATTTTCACATTCATTCTCTAACCTTATATAAGGAAGGTTGGACTGGAGGAGAAAAGAGATGGTTCTCACCAATGTCATGTTGTCAATGATTGTGGTTATTATAAGCTTTATTGCAGGTGGCGTAGCGTATTACATATTCAGTGAACAGCGCCGTAGAGAAAAAGTGAAAATCATGGAGGAAATCGCCTCGGTTCTAATCAATTATGTACTTTTTATCTGGTTGGCAAAAGTGATTTTAAATTTCTCCTTATTCATCAGGGAACCTCTGACGATATTGGCATATCCGGCTACTGCAGACGCTTTCTATCTGGCATTTGTGTTCAGTGCAGGATTATTCATATATCATTCCGGAAAAAAGAATGCAGACCAAGGAGATTTTATAAAAGCATTTTCAATGGTTTTCCTGATTACTTCCATAGTGTATGAACTGGTTCAGTTTGTCTGGAACAATGATGAAAGTTCCTTTGGATACTTATTATTACTGTCAACGATTCTGATTATATTTTTAATCTTTGAGAGGCGGGTAAAAATAAGGTTTTTAGCTATGGTTCTAATCACTTTATGGTCAGCCGGAATGCTGCTGCTGTTTAACTTTTATCCAGTCGTTACGGTATTTGGATATATTATGCGGCCGGTGTTTGTAATTTTATTTTTTGTGATCAGTAATCTGATCGTATTTTTCACAGTTGGAAAGGAAGATGAGCATGATAGGTATTGAAGCCGATACGATGATATTCGCAGGGATTGCTTTGGCGATGGGGGCCGGGGCGTTGTCATTCCTGTCCCCGTGTGTTCTGCCGCTGTTTCCTGCATACATATCATATATCACCGGTATCAGTGTAAAAGAACTGCAAGTTGGAACGAACACAAAATTACGGAGTCAGATACTCAGTCACTCAATGATTTTTTTGTTCGGTGTGTCTTTTGTATTCATCAGCTTAGGCGCAGGCGCCTCATTTTTGGGACAGTGGATACAGAACCTGCTGATCGGCGACTCGGGACTGCTGCTGCAGCGGATCGCCGGTGTTTTCATCCTGGTCATGGGTCTTTTCGTGGCAGGATGGATCAATATCCCGACATTAATGAAAGAAAGAAGACTGCAGTACTCTAAGAAATCCGCTGGATATTTAGGAACATTTTTTGTCGGTCTTGGCTTTGCAGCAGGTTGGACGCCCTGCATCGGCCCCATTTTCGGTTCGATTCTGCTGCTGGCTGCAAGCAATCCGGGTCAGGGTATGATTTATACAGTGATGTATGTCATCGGATTCGGTCTGCCTTTTATCATGTTGAGCTTCTTTCTTGGATCGACGCGGTGGATTGTCCGCTATTCCGGCATTATCATGAAAATTGGCGGAGTGGTGATGATCATCATGGGGCTTGTGCTTTTTCTCGGCTTGATGCCCCGCATGACGGAATATTTACTTAACCTTGTGGAAGGCACATGGTTGTCAAAATTAGGATGACAGGAGGACTTTTAAAATGAAGAAAATTATACTTATCATTGTGGTCGTCGGTATGGTCGGCTGGGCAGTCTACGAATATATTGGAGCGCCTTCCAATGATGCAGGCATCACTGAACAGAACGAATCTGAAGATGTTGGTCTGGCCGAGGGACAGACTGCACCGGACTTCCTGCTGACAACACTCGAAGGGGAAGAAGCCAAACTGTCAGATTTCAGGGGGCAACCCGTAATCATCAATTTTTGGGCGACCTGGTGCCCGCCGTGCCGGGCAGAAATGCCTGACTTCCAGGAGCTTTATGAATCCGAGGATGTGGAGATCCTGGCTGTAAACCTGACGGAATCGGAGCAGAGCGTAGAAGGTGTCCAGGACTTCGTCGATGAACTGGGTCTGACGTTTCCGATTCCCATGGATGAAGAGACAATCGTCTCTCAAATGTATGAAGTACAGTCCTACCCGACTTCCTACATGATTGATTCCGAAGGTAAAGTGCAGTTCGTGGCGAGAGGTGCGATCAATTATGATATCATGCAGAGTGAGCTGGCCAAATTGGATTAAACGAAGCTCCAGTATATGATCATGGTGAGGTATCTATTATGAAACAAAAGATTTTGGTCGTCGAAGATGACCATATGATAAGAAATTTAATTAAAATCAACCTGGAAAACAATAACTACGATGTAGTGGAAGCCGCTGACGGAGCAGAGGCGAAAAATGTATTTCTGGATGCCCATCCGTGTCTGGTCATACTCGATCTGATGCTTCCAAAAGTGAGCGGGGAGGAATTCTTTGAATGGGTCCGTGAACAGGAGCGTAATGAAGTATCTTTCATCATGCTTTCAGCGAAATCCCGGGTCAGTGATAAGGTCAAAGGACTCAAGATGGGAGCTGATGATTATATCACAAAACCTTTCGAACCGGATGAACTTGTCGCACATGTCGAAGCTGTCCTGAGGCGCACCGGTCAATTTTGCCAAAAAGTCGTCCATGGCGGGCTCTGTATCAAACCGCGTAAAGGCGAGGTACAGCTTTATAATCAAGATATCGCATTGACGAAACATGAATTCAACCTGCTATATTACTTCATGCAGCACCCGAATATCATCCATGACAGGGAGACACTGATCAAGCATCTGTACCCATACGCAGAAGATTCCGTTCTTGACCGGACGATCGATGCACATATCAAGAAACTACGGGGAAAGATTGAAGAAGATACTTCCAATCCACAGCGGATCCAGACAGTCCGGGGAATGGGGTATAAATTTGTCGTTTCGTAAAGTCATCAGAAAACTCCCCCCGCAGGATTTCCTATGGAAACTCTCTTCTTTGAATATCATTGTAATCACTTCGGCAATTGTGCTGAGCGGTCTTGCGATTTATAACACCGCGTGCGTCCTGGTCGGTTCGATGGGAAATTTGAATGATATACAGCAAGCACAGTTCAACTCTGTCCTGTTCAACTATCTGCTTATTTTTGTTTCGGGGACGATCATCACCGCCAGTCTGCTTCACTACTATCTGACAAGGAAATTGGTCAACCCTGTCCAAAAACTGATTGAATCCACCAAGCAGATGGAAAAGGGGGAATATCCGGCTCCTGTGCCCGTGACCGCACGCGGGGAGATTGGAGAACTCACTGAGCATTTCAACGGTCTGGTGGACCAGCTTAAAGCAAATGATGCAGACCGCAGTAAGATGATTTCCGACTTGTCCCATGAAGTGCGTACACCGCTGACTAACTTAAATGGCTATTTAAAAGCACTCCGGGACGGGGTTGTTGAGGGCGATACAGAATTGTATCAGTCACTGCTCAATGAATCGAAACGCATAACCGAGATGATTGAACAGATGGAGCTTTTAAAAGAATGGGGTGAAATATCGTCACATCATTATACCGAATACGAAACCAGAAATATTGCCGCACTGATTGAGCAATGTGCCGGCATGTTCCAGCTTCAGCTGGGAAGGAAGAACATCTCCTTGATAACCGATGCAGAGGACTGTACCTTCCGACTGAATGCTGAGGGTGTGCAGCAAGTGATGACAAATCTGATCGATAATGCGTTGAATCATTATGAAGACAGTGCACCCATACAGATAAAAGGGAGTGCCCAAGGTGGCCTTTATCACGTATCCGTCAGCGCTCCCGGACCTGCAATTCCCGATAAAGAAAAAGAACGTATATTTGAACGCCTGTATCGTCTGGATACTTCCAGAAGCCGTGAGACCGGCGGCCACGGACTGGGACTTGCAATCGTCAAAGAAATCATTGATAAACACAATGGTCAAATCAGAGTTTCCTCAGAAGATGGCATCAACACTTTCTGTTTTACACTGCCTATAAGGTAGTTTTTTATTTTAAAAAGTGGGCTGTACTTCAAATGCAAAGAATATATCTTTAGATCATTTTCGTTCTAAAATATTATATGTAAGATTATAAGTGGTTTTATATAACGGATTCCTCACCTTACTTATCTAATAAGTAAGGTGAGGGTCTACCTAAATCAAACATCACTAATGATGTACAAAATTCCTATATGATTTTTATAATAAACCACATAGCGAGAAAATTACTGAATTACCGGACACCACGGAAGTATTTTAGGGTTACATGAGCAGGCAAGAACTGTCTAGCTTATTTTAACAAACGACGTAATTGAAATTATAGCTACTTAGTTTCTAACCATTGTTGAATTCTTAAAAATTCCGTTCTATCTTCTTCTGGTAAATCATCACTTCTAAGTCTATCTTTAACAGCTGACTTTAGCCTATGAGCATATCCTAAATTATTAATAATGAGCTCGACGCGGTGTAAGTGCAACCACGTTGTAGAAGCTTGTATCACTAAGTATTCATAAGCTTCTTCCCAAATCTTCAGTTTACTATATATATCTACCATATATATACATATGTCTTCCTTTATTTCACTTTCTGTCTTCTCTAGCTGGTTTCCAATACACATTAATTTTGTGACTGTGTTTTCCCAGAAACTTCTTTCCATAGCTATTATATAATCATTTTCCAAAAATGATTTTCGTAGTATTTCATAGTAAAAATTATATTCTTTATTTTGAAGTTTCTTTTTCTGTTCGTTGTAATCATTCTCTAATTCCCTAGCCTCGTCTAATTTTGAGTCAAGTTCTTTTTCCTTAATTGCTAAAACAGCTTCTTTTTCTCCTAATTCTGCAGACTTTGAAGAAAGTTTAGAAAGAGAATCTTCATATATTTTAGAAAAAATATCCAAACTCTTATCTTCTTTGTCATTATATTGAGAAACTACAGGATCAATCTCTTTTTCAATATCTAAATAATATTGGTTATTTGTATAGCCCTTTAAAAGATTGTTTCCTTTAATGGTTTCGAATTTTTTCCATTCTTTATACTTATTGTAGTCAGACAAATTAGAGTATGTAGATGAACTTATAAATATAGTGCTGTTTGAAACTGCACTACTGAATTTACTAGCTAAATTTGTACTATTTCCAATCCACACAGTTCCATATTCCACTTCTTCTTGTTCAGGATTTTTACCTCTCATACCAACTTTAGACAATGATACATCTCCGGTATGTATACCTATGCCACATGAAATTCTATATGAAAATTCTTCATTCAAAATAGGGTTTAATAGTTTATCGAGTAAAGTACACATGTATCTGGCAGAGGACACTGCTTTATCTTCTGATGTATGGTATTGGTCATCTATAAAAGTTGCTAAAACTCCGTCTCCCATAAAATCACGAACTACACCGCCCGAATATCTAACAGCTTGGACAATTATTCTAATATAGCTTCTATATATTTTGACAAGATCTTCAGAATCAAATTGATTTGGTAATTTTGTCGATTCCCTTATATCTATAAATAACATCGAAATTTTTCCTGTAAGAATTTTATTACTATCAGTTAGTGTATCAGTATTTGCTAATATATCGGTCATTTGTTTTTCTAATACCTCTGAGAAAATAATTTTATTAACAGCATTAGAAGCTGATTCCATTGCGTCATTAGGAATTTTATTAATTTCTATTCTGAACACCTCCCTATTTATTTCTGTACATAGAATAACCGTCCTCATTACTACTGAACTTAATATTTCCGTTTTTACCAGAAGGCCATTCATTCTTGATTTTTTTTGAAACTTTCACTTCATTCCGTGTCTGATCCGCATATTTTGAGGCTATATTAATACAGCTTCCAAAAGCTTTAACATCGTACGTGTCTTCAATTCCAATTTTTGTAACTATGACACTATCAAAAGTTACTCCCACCCCTATATCTATAATATTTCCTAGATTTTCATCTTCAATTATTTTATTTATAACTTTCTCTCTGACAGTAAGCATGTCTAGTCCACATAAGCCTGCATTTTGAACTGCTTTAGTTTTAAACATGTGACCTTTTTCACGAGCAGTTTTTCCTCCCCAAAAAACCATTATTCCATCCCCCATAATATCAATTACTTTTCCATCATAGTATTTTATGGTTTCAAGTAATGCTGTTAAAAAAACATGCATAGTTAAAAAGGTTTTTTCAGGACCAACAGTTTCTGCTCGTTGGGTAGATCTCCTCATATCTACAAATAAGACAGCAAAATTTCCTTTGTCAAAAGACCCAAACTCTAATTTATCTGCTTCAAATTCCGGTATAACGTCCGAAATTGCTGATGCATAAAATTCCCTTCTCTTTTCTAATTCTTCTGATAAATTTCTTTTTGCTGCATTGTAGTGATTGATGGTCTTCTGGTATACTTCATCGACATTGATACTCATATTACCCTCCTACTGTTAAAAGGATTAATCCAACTAAGAAAGCAGAAATAAGTGACATACTGAAAGCTCTAGTAACCCATTTCATTGTTTTCATTTTTTGTTTATTAATATCGTTTAATTTATATAATTCGGCTGTCATATTTTCAATGATATCTTGTGAATTCATTTTTAAGACATCATTTTTATAAGTCGTAAAACTATACTTTTTCATCGGGTGTGTAAGGAACCACTTAGAATCATATTGAAAGTTGGATGTACGTCCTTTTATAGTATTTATTCCAAAAATAAACACACTTAATGTACTAATTAGACAGATTATAGATAGTAAAATAATTAAGACTCCTAGCCAACTACAGGGAGAAATAGTTTGAACTAATGATTCAATAGTATTTATACTAGCCAAAATTCCTCCAATCATCGCTACTATAGCTGCCATGATAATTGAGACTTTAGTATCTAAAAATCGAATATTTCCTGATAAATCTGAAATTGCATCTGAAAGAAAACTTTGCTTTAACTGCAAATCTTCATTTATGATTTGAGATTCATTATTATCCCCAGTCATTTCATTACTCCTATATTTTAATTTATTGTTACTAATAAAATATTTTACTCCTTACAAGGCCATTACCTATATTTAGTTAGACCATATTATTACAAAAACTTTTGATTCAACTTCTGTAGTTAAACAGGCGATGAGGATTAAAATTAAAAGAAAGACATGTACTAATAAAAAATTTCTTCATTTCGCTATCTCTCCTAGATATTGTTAATTATATTCTACTACACACGGTGTCATGAAGTATGCTTTTTTCTTATCTATATCATATGTAGGTTAGTAGTCATATAAGATTAATAACCTTGGTAAGTTTTTCACTACATATATAAATTAGTATTACCACTTTTTTGTTCATTATTTTCTTTTCAAAATAAGCTAGAGGATTGTCTCTACTATACTCTTCCAATAAACGACCGTTTATTGGAATATTTTCAGTATTAAAATTCACTCCCTTTTATTAACCTTCTGTGGTACATTAACTCGTCTGTTTAATAATGTATAATTATTTGAAATGAACTAGAGTTTTTATACTATTAATAAAAGCAGTCAGAAATATCTTCTGAAGTTTAAGCAGGTAATGTCTTACTCAAATTATTTAAGATGTCATTTCATTTTTTAATAACATGAGATTACATTTCATTAATATTTTTCAACCTTATCATTCTATGATGAGGTTTTATTCAGATAATTGTCATTCTCTCATATTTTATCTACCATAGTATTTTGCGCTCGAAGGTTCATTAGTTTTTTAGTTATTATATCCTTCTACTACTTCCGTCTCCACAATTCAAAGGTGTGCTCATATTCGTTTTTTTCATCCACGATCCCTTTTTCGGTTTTCACCAGTTCAAATGCATCATAATTGAAGTCATCCGGGAAATACGTGTCCCCTTCAAAAGTATCGTGGATCACAGTCCTGTATAATTCATCGACTTCATCTGCGAATATTTTAAATAAGGCTGCACCGCCGATGATATACAGATCTTCCTCGTTTTTATCTTCAAGCTCGAGCACTTCTTCTTTTGTATGAACTACGATTGCACCCGGTGCTTTGTAATCTCTCTGTGCCGTCAAAATGATATTGCGGCGTCCCGGCAACGGACGGTTTGGTATAGTCTCATACGTCTTCCGGCCTGTAACCATGTCTCCGCGCATCGTTATCTTTTTAAAAAACGCCACATCAGCAGGCAGTCTCCATGGCAGCCCGCTTCCTTTTCCAATCAATTTATTTTCATCTTCGGCCCAAACATAGGCTAACATCCGAATCACTCCCCTTATCGTTGAAAGCTGATAGTTCTCTTTACCCTCAATATCCTGTAGATAAATAAATGGAAATTTAAGAAAGCCTGTCAGTTTTTTTATACTGACAGGCCCCGCTCTCTGATTACCCACACTGTCTATAAGGACAGCGTAACATCTCCATATTCATCATCATTCATGATTTTTATATCTTCAGGTATGATTTTCAATACTTTCAGATGTGGGCTTTCCTTCGAATCAAAGAATTCTTTGTCCCTTTTTTCCCACAGCCAGTCAATCAGCTCCTGATCGTCTATCCTCTCAACATTCCCGTAAACTTCAACAAAAGCATGATCCTGAGAATCATGGAAACCCAGAAGCACATGGGCATGAGGATTATCTTTCAGTTCATCATATTTTGGTGATTTATCGTTTGTTTTGGCATAGAGTGTCAAACCATCATTATAGAACCACATATAACGTGCATTCGGCTTATTATTTTGTGCTGTAGATAAAACACCGATCTTCGATTCACTTAATATTTCAGTAATACGATTTACAGCTTCAGACTGTTCCACAATATCACCTGTCCCTTTTAGCGTTATACAGGTTAATACCACAAACCCAGTCAACTCAACCATTACACGGATAGTGAGGAAAGTATTTTCAAGGAGGTTTCAATTTAGATATGCCTCTTTATCCAGTCAACGGTTGTATCCAGGACATATTCATCCTTACTGCTTTCCGGATCCAGACAGTTGAATATATGATCCGCATCTTTGACAATTTTCATATCCCTCACTCTTGCATGACGGCAGGTGTCTATGATTTCATGCGCATGCTGATATGGCACTAATACATCCTCTGTCCCTGCAACAGCCAATATATTGCCTTCGTATTTACTGATTTCATCCATTGGATTGGAAGCTTCAATTTCATCAAACCATGTTTTAGACAGGATAAGATCTTCTCTCCAGCCCATCGGGATTGTTGCATATCCCTTTTCTTCGATTTCATCATGATAGCGTTCAAACCAGCCGTTAAAAACACCCCGTCCATTATGGCAAGCACCTGACAGGCTCACTGCAGCCGTTATAGAGTCAGCATGTCCCCCAAGAAATTCCGTCATCACACGCGCCCCTTGGCTGAACCCGAGAATACCGATCCTCTCTGAATCGATACGTTCATGTCCAATCATATATTCATAGACTTTCTCAGTATCAGAAACTTCCCCGTAAAACGTAAGGTCCTTCTGATCCGCTTCGCTGTCACCGCATCCTGCAAAGTCAAAACGGACAGATGCAATGCCGACTCCTGCCAGTTTTTCGGCCAGATTTACGAACAGGTCCCCCACTTCGTTTTTCTGCGATCCTGTGCCATGACATAAAATCACTCCAGGGGAAAATTCTGTCTTTGTCTCTGGTATGTTTAAAACTGCCGGGATATTATAAAATTCATTACTTATATTCAATTTTGACTCCATATACACACTCCTGCTCACACAAATATTAAAAGCCTGCAGGGAAATCAGTTCTTAAGATTCTCTTTCGCTGGATTTTTAGGTTTTTCACGCTTCTTTTCCATTTCCATATTATCATTATATCCCCAGACATATGTCAGTCCGAAAGCTAAAAGCAATGTAACGGCAGTTACCAGGACGGCATACCAGAAATTCGCAGTGATGCCGAGTTCAGGGTCGATGAACGACGGCAGACCGATGATGGATCCGATGATGCTCCACATGTTGACGCCGAGCAGCCCTGTCAGAAACCCGCCGACTGCACTGGCGATGCTGGCGCATATGAAGGGCCTTCGGAAACGTAAGTTTATACCATAGATCGCCGGTTCAGTAATTCCGCAGAATGCTGAAAAGGCTCCGGCATAACCCAGTTCCTTGATATCCGCTTTCTTTGTTTTTACCGCGACACCCAGGGACGCACCGGCCTGCCCCACGATAGTTGCACTGACTATAGCCGACAGATAGCTGTACCCCAGCGTCGCAAAATCATTCACATAGACCGGTATGATGCCCCAGTGCAGACCGAAGACGACAAGCAGCTGATAGAACGCATTGATGACAGCTCCAAAGATGGGTGCATTCATGTTCAGCATGGTTTCCAGCCCGTTGGCAAGAAGTGACGAGAATCCAACCAGAACAGGTCCTGTAATAATGATTGTAATGGTAGAGACGACTCCGATTACAACGATTGGTACAAAGATAGCCTGAATATATGTAGAAACCCAGCTTTTCAGCCAATTCTCCAATTTTTTCACCATCCAGGCAGCAAGTATCATTGGAAAAATGGAATATGTATACGCAATGAAAGGAAAGTCGAAGGAACCAAGGGAAAAGATACTCGAGCCATTGTCCGCTGCTTCAAGTACGGTCGGATGAATGATGACACCCCCAATGACAGCAGTCAGAAGCGGGTTCCCGTTCAAACGCTTCGCTGCATTGAAACCGATCAGCACAGGCAGGAAATAGAATACAGCATCAGCCATTGCATTGATGATCAAATAGGCAGTGCCGGTTTCAGAAACAACATTCGTCGTAGTCAGTACTGCCAGCAGACCTTTAATAATCCCTGCAGCAGCAAGAATACTGATAATCGGCATGACAGAACCGGTAATGATACCGATAAATCTATTGAAGTTTCGACCCATTTTTCCAAAAACAGAACTGTCTTCATCCAGGGCAGAAACCGGCTCTGGATCTGATGACGAATCTTCCGAAATGGACAGTCGGGCAGCGACTTCCTTATAGATGTCATCCACCGCCGGCCCTACAACCACCTGGTATTGACCCCCCGCTTCCACAACACCCATCACACCATCCAGCTCTTTGATTTTCTCTGTTTTGGGTTGAGTATCATCTTTTATGTAGAAACGCAGACGTGTTACACAATGTATGACATTGTCGATGTTATCTTCACCGCCGATCAATTCAATGATCTGTTTCGATAGTTCATGATAATCTTTCTTCTTATTCTTCATGAAAGCACCTGCCTCCCCTTCCAATATTTATCTTTTATTCTTCTATACAATAACAGAATACCCTAAAATCAGGCTTCGAGACGGTTTTAAAATCGTCTGTATATAAAATTAAAAGCTTTAGGAGTAACAATAAATACTCTCTGTCCTCTACGGAAAAAGCTTTCAAATAAGTACGATTACCAAGATAGGAAGCAGCAGCAAAATACCATTCAATATTATCAGCAGCAAGCTCTGCCCCCTCCTATTTTCATCTATCAAAGATACGATGGATGCAAAGAACAGCATAAAAGCAATGACTGCCGGGAAGCCGAAAGGGAGCAGGAAAAAATTGACGACTATATTATTTTGATTCATGGATGCTGTAACAATAAAATAGATGATATTCAATATTGTAAATAATATCAATGTATTTTTCATAATATCCTCCCCGCCCGGGTAATCATCATATCGGTGTCTATATGATTTCCATAAATTTTCTGCCCGGTCTTTTATCTTGACCCAAAGTGATCTTCAGGTAGTATCCTATATACATAGAAGTAAACATACAAGGAGGAAGTATCGATGAAAGTGGGAATAATTGGAGCAAATGGAAACATCGGATTACGTTTAGGAAAAATTCTGTCGAGTCGTGGTGTAGACACTTTAGGGTTCGTCCGCAAAGAGGAACAAGCAGAAAAGCTTAAATCCATCGGAGTCAACCCAAAAACCGCAGATATCATTGAAACCTCAACCGAAGACTATACGACGTTGCTCGAGGGCACAGATGTATTGGTCTTCACAGCAGGTGCCGGCGGTGCCGGAGTCGAAACCACCCGTAAAATTGATGGTGAAGGTGTATCAAAAATGATTGAAGCGGCTGAAGATGCCGGGGTGAAACGCTTCATCCTCGTATCCGCATTTCCGGATGCATGGCGTGATAAGAATATGCCTGAGAGTTTCGAATTCTATATGAAGATGAAACGCCAGGCGGATGTCGCCCTTGTAAAATCCAAATTGGATTGGACCATCCTCCGGCCAGGCACATTGACGGATGAAGGCGGAAGCGGGAAAGTTACAATCGGACCCGCTGTTGAATATGGGGATGTATCCCGCGACAACGTGGCAGCTGTTATTGCGGAGTTAGTCGAAACTGAAGAAACTTCCCATTCGATTTTAGAACTGACAGATGGAGATACACCAGTAAAAGAAGCGGTGGAAAGTCAGAAACGCCCGCATAAATAGAAATAATCAATTTAGCGAGAAGATATTATCATCTATTTTATATCGATAATTGCAATGGCAAAACTTGAAAATTTATTATTTTCCATGAATCTTTCACAACAGGCATCGGCCAATCTTAGCCGACGCCTGTTTCTTTTTCATCATCTGTCAATCCTCTGACGATGACTTCTCAATTTTCCCCCAAACAAACTTACCGGTTGCGACAAATCACTGACCGCTTAGGAAAAATTCGCACGCAGGTTAAATCTTCCGTTATATACTGTGAACAACAAATAAAAGGAGAGGTTACTTATGTTATCAGATTTAAGAAGAACATCTATCGATTCTACTAAAATCTCTTGCAATCAGACTTAGCTTCACTACAGAATAAGTTAAGTGATAAGGGGGATTTTTATGAAGACTGAATTGGTTATTAATGAAAAGTTACATGACGATGAAGTAAAGATTCACACAAAAACTGCAACAGCAGGAGCACGCATTTTATCTTATATAGATCACTTTACGACGGATAGAGAGAATTTAATTATTCGCTCGGATGAAGAATTTTTGATGATACAAAAATTGGATATCATCTGTGCTGAAGTACAGGATAAAACCTTGACGATTTACACCCAAAACGAACAAGTCATGACGACAAAGAGTTTAAGTGGATTAATGGAAGAAATAAAATCCGAAACCTTTTTGAAAGTGTCTAAGTCCGAAATGCTAAACATCCAGATGATTGACCGTGTCGAACCATCGTTTTCCGGAAATTTAATTGCACGCATGAAAAACGGTAAAAAAGTCAGCATTTCAAGACGCTACGTTTCATTAATAAAAGAAAGGCTGGGGATATGATGTTAAAGAATCTACTCAATAGTGTATGCATTTCTATTGGCATTGGGAGTTTTATCTATCTATTAAATGCTGTTTTCGGTCAATTTGATGCGGTTCAACCAAAAGAAATTATTTCTGTGTGGATTGCCTCTATGCTTATCGGTATTGTTTCGTCGTTATACTATACAAAAATGTCAGGTTCACTCGTTACCGTAATGCAGTTCGGAGTCGGTATCGCAGCGTTTACAGCCATCGCATTGGTAAATGAATGGATAACGATCAGTCTGGCAGAAATTCTTTTCTACGCCGCCGCAATATTTATTATCATGCTCATTATCTTCATTTCATTCTACTTTATCTCGCTACTCGACAGTAAGAAAATCAATGATAAATTGAATAACAAATAGCATACTAAAACGCACTCTCCAATAAGGACAGCTAGTGCGTTTTAAATTTCATCACTTTATCTTGAGATTTCTGTAACGGTTGAGCGCTCCGATGAATTCCTGTTTTCTTGGCAGCGCCAGGTTACCCGGATGTCCGGCATAGGGGGAAATGGAATCTAATCCATTCTGCTCTATATGTTCATACACTTGGTCTGCTGCCTGGGATAATGTCAGTCTGTCATCCAGTATATTGTTCCTGAGATAATCTATCATCACCGAGATGCAATTAGTCTGGCTGTCGTCGACAAGTTGTTCCAGCCCCGCGAGTTCAATCGGTTCCCTGCCATACATTATGACAGTCCGGCCTTTCGGTTTCAGCCTTGCATCTTTACCGGACTTCGAAAAACCAGATTTCAACGGAACTCTTTGGGTAATCTCACCGAATATGTTGTCTGACATATCCTCTTTTTGGTATGCGTCTGAATCAGCAATATTTTTTGCGGCATCAGTGACATCTTTCAATTTGTATTCATCCATCATGAGCACCTGATCAGCGACATCAAAATAATCTCCGGAGCCGCCGACAATCAGTATCGTTGAAACATTCTTATCTTCGTACAGTGGTTTCACTTTCTTTGAGAACGGCGTGATCGGTTCTTTGTCAGGTGCAATGAGTTTCTGCATGCGTGCGTCCCGAATCATGAAGTTGGTCGCTGAAGTATCTTCATCAATCAGCAGGAGACTGGAGTCTGATTCCAGTGCCTCCATCACATTTGCTGCCTGTGATGTACTGCCGCTTGCATTTTCTGTTGAAAACACACGGGTATCCTTCTTTGCCGGCAAGTTATTAATGAAGGTGCTGATGTTCACTTTTTCAATATTCCGGCCGTCTTCAGCCCGAATTTTCGACGCATCCTGCTTTACAATGACCATCTCACGCCCATCGCCCGGGATATGGTTGTACACACCGCGTTCCAAAGCCTGAAGCAAAGTGGACTTGCCGTGGTAACCGCCTCCGACAATCAATGTAATGCCTTCAGCAAGCCCCATCCCTGTAATGATCTTTCCACTTGGGAGACTGATTTCTACTCTAAGATTATCAGGACTTGAAAATGGAACCGCCTTTTTCATAGGTTTATCCGATACACCGCTTTGTCTGGGTAAGGTTGCACCATCGGCAACAAATGCGATGAGATTTCTTTGATCAATTTCTTTTCGAATATGCTCCTGGTCCAGCATCAGGGACACCTGCTCCTTGAGTCCTTTCTGATCAAGATTCTTATAGAGCATAGCTTCGTCCACAATTTCAGGGAGTATGCGAGTTAAAATACCAGCCGCTGCTTTGCCCAAAATCTTCCGTCCTGCAGCAGGCAGACCGATTTCGAACCGTACTTCAACTTCATCTTCATCAATGACGACAGACGTCCGTTCAACAATTTCCTCACCGGGACGGTCAATTAAAATTTTGATATTTTTATTGTTCATTCCAGTCGAATTCTTATGTTTTTGTATGCTTTCTCCAAATGCACGCGTCAAAAAGTCTGACACTGCTATGATTTTATTTTTTGAATCCAGTAAATCAACTGGAATTCCTGCTGTTTCCCGATTCATGATGACCCGTATTTTAGATGGAGGGGCGTATGGATCGACTTGAATATGATCGACAGCAAGCTTGAAACGGTTGAACTGATAAATACCTTTCAGCTGTTTATAGGCACCGTATTTCTGTCCGTCCAGATTGTTCAATACAGATTCAAGTTGTTTAGCGTTTTTCATACATATGCTCCTTTTGGAAAATATATGTTTACGATACATATACAATTTTAACAATGGGGTCGACTGAATTATAGTGGTATGTTCATTAAAAAAGACATCAACCTCAGTCGATGTCCCTGTAAATATTATAAGAAGTGATACATTTCCCTTTTTCTGCTGTCGAATATCGGTACTTCTTTCCTTATCCGGTCCACTTCTTTGCCGTCTGTCTGCCCTTTGACGGTGGCTTTTGAATTGTCATCCGCTTCATCCACAACGTCTCCGAAAGGACCAATGATCATCGAACGCCCGGCGAATGTCTCATCCACTATTTCTCCATATGTGTTTGAAGCAATGATATAGCACTGGTTTTCAATCGCACGTGCGGCGAGCAGTGTCTCCCAGTGTTTTTTGCGGGCGAGCGGCCACTCTGCCACGACGAATATCGATGTTGCACCTTTTAAGGTCAGATCCCTGAATAGCTCCGGGAATCTGAGATCATAGCAGATGACGAGACCGAATGTCTCCCCGTCTAGTTTGAATGTGTCGACTTTCTCTTTGCCGCCTGTGAGGTATGCCGGCTCGTCCAGCATGGGTACCAGGTGCATCTTGGAGTACTGATAGACCAGTTCCCCGCTTCTATCCATAACGAAAGCTGTATTATAAACATCATCAGTGTCATCCACGATATTTGCTACAGATCCTGCGACAATATTGACATCGTATTTTACTGCAAGCTCTGAAATGACAGACTTTGCCGGCTCGAGATTGCGGCATGCAAGCCTGTCCACATTCTTAAGGTCGTAACCGGTCGTCCACATTTCCGGCAGCACGACGATATCTGTTCTGCTAAGATTTTCTTCTTCAAAAAGTGCTTTCACTTTTGAGACGTTACTGTCTACATCACCATATTTCACTTTGAACTGTAATACTTTGATGTTCATCATATACACCCCCATTTTCGGTTATTTGACAGCCAGCTGCTCCAGCTTATTCACCTGGCTGTCGAGCACTTTTTTTATTACAGGTTTGGCACCTTTTAAAATCAGATTATACTTCCTGCCGGCACCTTCAAAATTACTCGTCACAGTCACCTGTGTTTCATCATTGCTTGCCGGAGCAAGCTGGAACTCGGAAGTGATGATGCCCTGTCTTAAAGTCGTCCTTACTTTTACATGGCGATTCTCTTCGTACTCTGTGATTTGCGAACGGAACTGATAGGTTTTATTCAACACTTTCAACTTTGTTCTGAATTTGGTCCCCTTAGCCCGATGTTCCTCTGTGAAATATTCATTGCCCTCGAATATGGGGCTCCACTGCTTCAGTTTTTCATCATCATTGACCACATCGAATATTTCTTCAGGCGAAGCTTTCATCTGTCTGTCATATCTGTAAAGTTCCATTTGAAAATCACTCTTCCTTCAAAGTAGTTGGATAGTCTGTAACAATCATATCATTTTCCCGGGTCTCGACAATCACTTTGGCTATTTCTCTGCTTTAAAATATCGCACGGATATTCTCAGCACATTTTGCTTTCTTTTATCCATGCTCTCGATTATCATGATTTTAAAAAGGATGACAGAATGATGAAACTAAGAAAAGACAGAAGTTTCAATTCTAATGATATCAATGGTTTATACTTGAGCAAAGGGTACAGCTCTTACGAAAACAGACTGGATGCACTGTTTGATGCGGTCCTCTCTTCGGATCATGTCATCACAGCATGGGATGAGGCCCGGATGGTCGGCATCATCCGTTCTTCCGGAGATCAGAATTTCACCCAGTATATTTCAGACCTTATCGTCCATCCGGAATACAAGACCAAAGGTCTCGCTTCAAAATTGATGAACACATATATAAATGAAGTTTCTGAAGTGGATGAAATATTCCTGATGATGGATGCGGCACCTGGCAATTCATTCACCAAAAACTGGCTCATCTATAAAGGGTTTGAAATCATTGCCGAGACTGGGGAACAAACCATATATCTGATGAAAAAGGATGAGGAAGAAAACGAAATGTGAGGGTCTGCCTGATGAAGCCGCATCATTCCTCATACTAGACATCGTCACCCCAAAACAGAAAAACAGGGCGGGAATCGCGATTGATTCCCGCCCTGTTCAAGTTTTTGCCGGTCTTTTATTCAACAGATCCTTCTATGCCTTCATCTTCTGTTGAAGGGCTGACGATTTCATCCGGATTCGGCTTTTTGATTTCTGTATCGTCAAATGCACCATAATCTGAGTAATTCAGGATGATTTCGACTTTAATTTTCTGCTGTGGATTCTGCTCTCCTGGTGCAGAAGCGATCAGATTCACACTTTCGAGTTCACTGGATTCTTTGTTGATGAATGCTACAAAGCCGGTCTCAAGCTCTTCCATGTTTGCACCTGTAAATTCCACCTGGAAATACTTCTGATAAAGCTGATGAACTTTCTCATCATCACCGGTGTAGTACAGAAGGTCATAGTTCCCCGCTTCTTTCACCTGCAGTGACTCCGGCATCTGTTCAATGATTTCATATACTGTGGAATAAGTGCCATATACCAGTTCTTCAGGACCATATTGAGCGGAATAGTCCGTCCAGCCCCGGTCTGTATTAAGAATCACTTCGCCTGTCTCACTGTTGGCATAACCATGCGGATAAGTCACATTGAAACTTTCATCTATATAATCCGAAGCAACTTCCAATGTTCCCTCAGTCTCATCAATCTGCGCCCTGTTCCCTGTAAATGCTTCGTCCAGGACCTGCTCGCCCTCAGTGACTTCGATCATGATTGCAGTCTCCTGCTGATATGATGTGACTTCTGACGGTGCCTGGAGCACATCTTCGACGGATTGATCAGTTTCCGTTGCACTGTCAATCATGTCGGCTTTATCCTCGCCGAGATCATAGGCCGACTTCATATCTTCTTCATCGATTTCCGCTTCCGCCAGATCTTCGGAAGACCCTTCATCTGACGCAGCATCAGCATCTGATTCTGCACCTTCACCGGATTCTTCTTCTGTACTTTCTTCCTCTGTGCTCTCTTCTGAAGATTCTTCAGTGGCTGCCTCTTCAGCAGTGGCCTCTTCCGTGCTTTCTTCTGTGTTCTCTTCCCCGTCGCTGCACGCTGCTAAAAACAATGCGCTAACCAGCGTGGCCGATAATAATTTTTTCATATTAGTCCACCCACCCAAATATAAATATGATATTCTACATATCATTGTAACATTATCGTGATATTTCTGTAACATTTTACAAAAAGGATGGGCAAGGCAAACATTTTAAATGCAGACAGTGGATTTGCTCTCCCCAAAGAATGAAAAACAATAAATCATTATGTTGTTTTTTGTCACATTAAAAATACAGGGCGGGAATCAATCGCGATTCCCGCCCTGTTCAAGTTTTTGCCGGTCTTTTATTCCACCGATCCTTCTATGCCTTCATCTTCTGTAGAAGGTGCTGCTATGTCATCCGGATTCGGTTTCTTGATTTCCGTACCTTCGTCAAATAAGCCGTATTCCTGATAGTTCAGGATGATTTCTATAGTGAGAGTCTGTTCCGGATTCTGCAGTCCCGGTGCTGTTGCAATCAGATTGGCACTCTCGAGGTCTCCGGATTCTTTATTGATGAATGCCACCAGGCCCATTTCGAGTTCATCCATGTTCGCTCCTGTAAATTCCACTTTGAAATTATCCTGATAGAGCTGATGGACGACATCATCATTACCGGTGTAATAGAGGATGTCATAATCCCCCTCCTCCAGCACTTGAAGTGAATCCGGCATCTGTCCGATGATTTTATGGAGATTGGAATAAGTGCCATATATCAGTTCTTCAGCTTCATACTGAGCTGAATAGTCCTCCCATCCTGCTCCTGTATACATGAACAGCTCACCGGTCCCGCTGTTACCGTAGCCATGTGGCTGGATAATCTGGAAATTTTCATCGAAATAGTCGGAAGCAACTTCCAGATTTCCGTCAGCTTCATCGATTTCCGCTGTGATTCCCTGGAAGGACTGGTTCACGATCTGCTCCCCTTCAGTGACCTCAATGATGATTGAAGTATCCTGTATATAGGAAGTTATTTCTGAAGGTGCTTTAAGGACATCATCGACAGTATTATCGGTTTCCGTGGCATTTTCAACCATCCTGACCTTATCTTCATCAATATCATATGCATCATCCGGATTTACTTCGTCCATTTCCCCTTCTGTCAGATCTTCCGTCCTATCATCAGATGAAGCCGATTCTGCTTCATCGCTTTCCTCAAGCGAATCTTCTTCCGCCTCTACGGTTGTGGCATTGCCGGAACCTTCCTCACTGCTTTCTTCCGATTCTTCATCAGTGGTTCCCGCCGACTCTTCTTCGACCGTCTCCTCTTCAGAGGATTCTTCCATCGTCTCTTCTTCCGTACTCTCTTCCTCTCCGCCGCCGTTGCACGCTGTTAAAAACAACAATCCGGCAAATGTTACAGTCCATATCCTTTTCATAAAATTCCACCATCCATCATAAATATTTTTCAGAATATTATATCATCCGTAATATTTTTGTAATATTACTATTCTACCCATAAAAAAAGGATTGGAAGCATAAAACTTCCAATCCGTTCATATTATATAAAATAGTTTCCAAGGACGCTGTTGACGTCGTGTACGACGACGAAGGCACTGTCATCATATTTTTTAATGAGACGTTTTATCCTGGTGAGCTGGGATTTATTGATTACTACGTAAAGGATGTCCTTATCCTCTTTCGTATAGAACCCTTTGCCGTTCATCGTTGTAACACCGCGGCCGATTTCGCTGTTAATCATTTTACCCAGCAGTTCCGGATGTTGCGAAATGATGGTGATTGCCTTTTTCGGATTCATGCCTTCGATGATGAAGTCCATGACTTTCGTCGCGATATATAGTGCGATGACTGTGAGCAGCACCTGTTCTATCGTCATTACGGTAAGTCCGATGGTGATGACGATCATATCGAAGAATAAAAGCGCGTAGGAGACGTTGACATCCAGATATTTGTTGGCAAGCTGCGCCAGAATCGTCGTCCCTGCCGTAGTCGCCCCTACTCTGATGATAAGTCCGATGCCCAGTCCCACAAACAGGCCGCCGAATACGGTATTGACCAGGATTTCATCCGTCTGTATGTGCCACGTCTCTGTGAACCACAGGAAGAATGACATCAGGAATACGACAAGTATCGTATAGTACATCGAACGTTTACTTAAAAATTTAAAACCTACCGCCAATAAAATTGCGTTAAGTATGAATGTTGATATTGCCGGTGATATGTCGAATGCATAAAGGAGTATAATTGCGAGACCAGTGACTCCGCCTTCACCCAAATTCCCTGCGATCATGAATGTATTGACTCCAATGGAAAATATGAAGGAGCCAAATATGACGGTAGCCAGGTTGATCAATGTCTGCAGGGTGATCGTCGGGCTGATGGTCAATTTTCTTTTGTCAAAGTTTATTTTTTTAAGTCTTTCTCTGATTTTCACAATATATTCCTCCTTCTGCGCGTTTATGCCACCCGATATATGATAAATCAAAAAGGGAAATATTTCAATATGCCGGCCTGGCTTTTTCCATCAGCGGCTTTTCTCCGGGATGCTGATCCTGATCCGTCCCGGAACCAGCTTTATACCGAGCGGCCCAAAAGGATGGGCATCTCCGTCGACATTCATCACTTCAAGCCTGTCTGCCGTAATTTTCAACTGCCTGCTTTTTATATACCGTACATTTTTGTGCTCCGCAATTCTGCCCTTCATCGCCAGCCAGATAATTTCCAGAATGTCCTTTGTATTGGAATCTTTGATGTTGAGCACATGGAGCGCTCCATCATCCAGTGCCGCATCCGGGAGCAGCCTGCTGAAACTGCCGACAGATGATGCATTCGCAACAATCGTTGCAAGGGAGGAAGCGGTTATCTGTTCCTCTTCCGTTTCGATTTTAATATCATAGGGTTTCATGGACATGAGTCCCCGGATGCCTTTATATAAATAGGCAAGGGTGCCATACCGGTTTTTCGTCTCCGACCTTACCCTGGTGAATGATTCCATGAAATCACCCAAAGCAATTAGATATCCGGCATATTTACCATTGTACTCGACTGCATCCGCTTCAACGATTTTTTGTGGCCGGGAGAGCGCTTCGACCGCTTCTTCGAAATCCAGAGGGAGGCCGAGTGTACGGGCATAATCATTCACAGTTCCGGCCGGCAGTATGGTAAGAAGCGGATTCCCGCCACTCTCTGTGATACCGCCTATAATTTCACCGATTGTTCCGTCACCGCCGACCGAGACGATCAGGTCACACTCTTTCGCATTCTGCAAAGCAAGGGTTCTGGCACCTGTGGAAGGCGTGTATAAAATCTCCGCCTCATAGCCGAGGCCCGTCAGCTGTTCAATAATCTGATATTCCACCGGATGTTTCTTTTTCCTGCCTGATTTTTTATTGAGGATAACTACTGCCTTTTTCATAATTTTCTCCTACATTTTAATACTTTCATTATAGCAGAGACGGGGAATCAAGAAGAGAAATTGAGTGTTTAGAACAGTCGGATAAAACTAGCAACTAAAAAAATTCATCATTTCCAGCAATATAAAAAAGCCAATCTGCGATTGGCCTTTCCTGATTCGGTAGTCACGTTATTTAAAATATGCGATATTTCCATCCTCTTCCAACTGACTTGCTCTTTGCTGATTATCTCACATCATGTTCTGTTTCTGGTCTTCGCTTATCATCTCTTACTATCCTTGCATCATAATAGTTATTGATATATGCAAAGAACTTCAGGGAGTACAGCGCAGACAGACCTACAAGAATATAGATGATTTTTGAAAGGATGGCATCCTGTCCTCCAAAGATGGAAGCAACGAGGTCGAATTCAAAAAGCCCTACAAGAAGCCAGTTTAAACCACCAATAATTACCAGTGCCAAAGCTATCATATCCAATGCTTTCATGATATTCCTCCTTTTTTCTATTAAATATTTTTCCTTACTTCTTAGAGATAAACCCAATACATATTTATTATTCAAATCAGACTTTGACCAGGTTGAAAAAGAGAAGAACAGAGGCGGTATACCGCCTCTGTTCTTTACAGTTAATTAAATGATATTTTTATGGATGACGCCATCTTTCGCGACAACCTGGATATTATCGTGATCTTTCAGTGCACCGATATTTTCCAGCGGGTTTTCGCGTGAAAGGATAAAGTCAGCTACATAACCTTCTTTGACCAATCCAATATCTGTATAGCCCAGGCATTCCGCAGAAGTTTTCGTAGATGCCACAATGGCATCCATCGGAGTCATGCCGCATTCGACCATTAGTTCGAGTTCTCTAAGGTTCGTCCCGTGTTTAAACACGCCGGCATCTGTACCCATGGCAATTTTCACACCCGCCTTGTACGCTCTGGTGAAGCTTTCCTTGTGGTATTCCAGCACCTCTTTGGATTTATCGACCGCAGTCTGGGGCATGCCGAGCTCTTTTGAAAACTCGAGGACTGAAACCGGTGCAAGGAGTGTCGGAACCAGATAAGTACCCTGATCTTTCATCTGTCCGCACACTTCATCATCGAGGAAAATGCCATGCTCAATCGAATGGATGCCCGCTTCCACACATTGTCTGATCCCTTCCAGGCCCTGGGCATGCGCCATGACTTTGACACCATTCCTGAATCTTGCCTCTTCTACGATCACTTTGAGTTCTTCCAATGAAAACTGTGTGAATTTAGGATGGTCTGTCGGACTGGAAACACCGCCGGTCGCATGGACTTTGATTACATCGGCTCCGGCTCTGAGCATCTCCCGCGTCTTCTTGCGCACTTCCTCGACACCGTCACATACACCATGGGGCATGCCCGGATGGGCCTGAATCAGATCAGTGACGACGCCTGAATAGTTATAGCCGTCGCCGTGGCCGCCCGTAATCGTGAGGGCATTCACACTAATCTGCATTCTTGGCCCTGCAACGAGCCCGTCATCAATCGCTTTTTTAAGTCCAAGATCACTGCCGAGTGCATCTCTGACAGAGGTCACGCCGGCATTCAATGTCCGGTTCAGGTATTCTGTGGCAGCATAGAAATTGTATGAAAATGGTGTTGTAAGCCTTTGTTCCAATGGTTTGAATTCCGTCATCATATGCACGTGGGCATCGATCATGCCGGGAAGCATGTACTGTCCCTTCCCATCAAGCACCTCGGCATTTTCCGGCTGCGCTTGATCAGAATCGATTTCACTGAATTTGCCATCTTCGACAAGCACATTCGTATTTGTTACAACATCGGATCCTGTTCCATCGATCAGATTGACATTTTTGATAAGCAGTTTACCCAATATAAACACTCCTATTTTTTAATGAATTAAATGAGACTCATGACAAATGTAGCAATAAATACAGACGCGACGGTCACTGTTACAAACCCGCCAATCAGCATCGGCGTGACCAGTTCCTGGAAAAGTTTCGCTTCGTCTTCAGCATTATCGGTCTCACTGCGGGCCACCTCTTCACAGATCAGATAGTCCCCCGGGAATCCGATGAGTGCTGTCAGTGCAACCGGCATCCCTTTATAAGGATGCCATCCGACAAGTTTCGAAGCAATCAGACCGCCGGCCATGATACCGAAAATCCCGAGGCCCAGTATCAGAATCACCGCTAAAATGTTATCGAGAACATCCTGGGGTGTAATGCCGCCCATCGTACCGATGATTACGAAAATCAGCGCGACCATCATGAAACTGAATGAATTCGCTGATTCCAGTGCACTTTTCGGCAGAAGATTAGTGTTCAGAGCCAGTATGCCGAACAGCAGACAGAACAGCGTATAGTGGATACCTGTCACACTGCCGAGCATGACACCCGCTGCAGCAAGAACGAATATGGCGAACAATTTGATCGTATTGTTTTTCATCAGGCTGAATCTCACCGGTGCAACATCTGTTTCATCATCAAACGGGATGCTGCCCGCTTCTTTGCCTTCAGCCATAAACCTGCGGCCGTATTTTTTCATGAATGCGGCTGCAAGCGGCATTCCGATGACTCCCTGGAATGACTGGACCAGGACAGGCACCACAATCAGGCTCGTAAGACCGAGTTCTGTCAGCTTTTCATTGGTGATCAGAAGCGCAACGACCCCGCCCGAGACAGGACCGATACCACTTGCGGCTGTCGGGAAATCATATATCAAAGTAACAAGACTTAAAATCAGCGCAAGCGCCCCCGCCAGACCGGACAGCGCAATGACAACCGCCCTCCACTGTTTCTTCAATATTCTGAAACGCATCAATGTGCCCATATGTACAATCAACGGTCCAATCAGTATTGCCCCCAGTGCGGGCAGTGTTGAAAGTTCAAGTATATTTTCAGGGAAAACACCAATCCATGTCAGGACCAGGAATCCCAGCATTGCCGTCATCAGCATCGGAATCCGTGCTCTGGTATAAATGGAAATACATTCACCCAAAGCGATCAGGGCAAACAGTATGACTGTAGCAACTATCGGTTCCTGCAACATGATCATTCACTCCTTTTCAATAAGTAGATTAAGTCATTATACAGCCAAATCACACATAAAGAAATAGATTATTCAGAAGAGAAAGAGTTTTTAGAATAAAAATACACAAAAAAAGAACCTGCAGATGCAGGCCCTTCAGGATTTACGTTTCGAATGTTTCCCGTGCGATACTGAGCGATCTCAGCATCGACGTTTTTTTATATTGATGATCTTCAAATTTTTTGAGGATGTCCGAAACGACTTCGACACCGTCGACAATATAATCACCCTTGTTCAGCATGATGCACTCAGCACGCGAACCGGCAACGACATCGGAAATTTCAGACCGGGTCGGGATACCTGTTTTGACCAGTGATTCCACAACCTGTGTCGCCCAGATCACCGGCACCTGGGCCGCTTCACATATCCACAGCAGTTCTTCCTGCACTTCACTCAGCCGCTCGTAACCTGTCTCCACCGCCAGGTCACCGCGTGCAACCATGACACCGAACAGCCGTGCGCCAGCTGCACGCTGGATGATATCCGGCAGATTCCTTATGCCTTCGGTCGTTTCGATCTTAGCAATCGTCGGCAGACCCTTTCTGTCGGCAGGCAGCTTGTCACCAAGCGCCTCTTCTATCAGTTCTATATCACTTCTGTCTTTAATGAACGAAAACGCTATGGCATCGGCATGGCCGGCTGCGAAGTCCAGATCCTTGTAGTCCTGTTCTGTCAGGACCGGCAGTTTATAATCCACATCCGGGATGTTGATGCCTTTCTCCGTCTTCACTTTGACACCGTCTTCCTTGACTGTGCGCTTGACTTCACAGATGACACCGTCCGCATGCATCTCTGCCACCTCGGCTTCAATGTGGCCGTCGTCGAGTTTCACCATCTGTCCCGTTTGCATATTATCGAGCACTTCCGGCACCGATGTGTTCACGGCGATTTCTATGCCTTTCGGGAGGGCCATGGAGGTTTTATTAGAAATCAGGAAGCGTTCCCCTTCCTTCACTTTCGGGTTCCGCTTCGTTGTCAGAAGCATCTTCGTACGGATTTTGGGACCGCTGATGTCCATGAGCACCCGGCAAGTGTGGCCGGTATTCTTTTCCGCCTTCCTGATATTTTCAACCATCGCCTCCCAGGTTTCCGGCTCATCGTGGGCACAGTTTATCCGTGCCATATTCATCCCGGACGCAATAAGCGACTCCACGAGCTCATAATTTTCAGCCGCCTCAGACGGCATGGTCACAAGTATCCGGGTCTCGCGGTCATGTTTTATATCGCCGAACAGTTCATCCGTATTGTTCTTAAGCGCTTCATTGCGCTCACGGAAAGTCGCCGAAGAACGATAATCGATTTCCCCGACATTTTCTCCTGTAATGTTGCCGAGCGTTTTCGTCACGGCATTCAGCGTGCCGAGGACATCCGCTTCCAGCCTGCCGAGTGAGGATACACCCCATGGAATGAGACGTTCCTGCAGATCCCTCATATCCTTTTTGCGGAAGGCCATATAGTATGCCAGATTCCGCGCACTGTCTTCATATTCCTCTCTTATCGGCGTCTCGTTCCATCTATCATACAGTCTGTCGCCTTCCTCTATCACAAACTCCCGCACTTCCATCACTTTTTTAAGCAGCGCCCTGCCTTCTTCCATATCCACTTCATATCACTCCTCGTACGTTTCGCATATACTGTATGTATACCCGGGAGCAGGCAGATTAATTTAGCGCACTTAAAAAAGCACAGGACCAAATCGTCCCATGCTTCATTTAAAGTCGGAGTTTATAACAGACATGCAGCACTTCCAGATAACCAATATGGAATATTGCCCACAGTGTCCAGCCGATATAACTGTGCAGTTCCATCGGCTCTACTGCTGAAGATGATAAAATGAAATACAATACAGTGGTGACTATCCAGATAACCACCATCAGAGGTATGTATAGTTTACTTTGGTTTAGATAAAACCATTTCAGAATGGTTGCTATCACAACAGAGACAAGTAAGTGGAGCAGTACCTGAATCACAATATGCGGCTCGTCATCGCTTATAAAATCCAAATTGAGCAGTAAATCCATCAGTTCTATATCAGTGGATAACTGGACATATAAAAATGCACCCAGTAAAAGCAAGCCCGCTATAGTGCCGCTGATGAGACCGGAGAGTAGAATTTTGCCCATAGCACCTGTTCCTTTAATAATTTAGTCTTTAATTTTACAATTCCATTATATCATATGCAAAAAAGTAATTTAAGACTGTTATTAAAGTACAAAACCATATATGATATATTCTCGACCAAAAAGGGGGATAAGCACTTGGCACACTTATCATTAGAAGAAGAAAAACGGCATCTGACACTGACTGTCGATTTTTTAAAGGCATATAACGCACAACTGACACTCCAGCGGGACAATGTCAAAAAAGGCATCCGTTCAAGCAGGGAGGAAATAAATGAGGAAATCGCAACGATCGATGCAGATTTCGAATCCGGGAACATCTACGAGTTCATCCAGATGCTGCCGGAACTCCGTACATCAGAAGTGAATTTCAATTTCATCGATTCCATGTACAAAAGAACGAAGCGCATGATACCAAAACCATACTTCGGGAAAATCATTGTCGACGATGAAGAAATATACATCGGCACCGGAACCATCAAGAATAATGACAATGACATTTTGATATATGACTGGCGGACACCTGTCGCAAGTCTGTTTTACGAGAATAATACCGGTGAGCTGTCCTACACCATCCCGGACGGCAGCCGCATTGGTGCTTTCGTTTCCGGAAGAAGGCAGTTCATCGTCGAAGACGGCAATCTGCTGAAGATGTTTGACAGTGACGTGTATATCGGGGATGAAGTACTCCAGAATATGATTACGGATTCTTCCCAGTCAAAACTGAAAAACATCGTCTCCACCATCCAGCAGGAACAAAATGAAGTCATCCGTCAGCCGCTCAGACAGGACACGCTTGTATACGGCCCTCCGGGCAGCGGTAAAACATCCCTTGCCCTCCAGCGGATCGCATTTTTGCTCTATCAGCATAAAGAGACTTTGAAGCCGGAAAATATACTGCTTGTTTCCCCAAACGAAGTATTCAACGACTACCTGTCCGACGTTCTGCCGGAACTTGGTGAAAACCATGTCAAGAACATTACATTCTACCGTCTGATCGGCCAGTTCCCCTACTTCAAAGCACGACGTTTTGAAACGATATATGAAAATATAAGAAGGCTGCGAGAAGACACGGCATCCCATGACATATATAAGTTCAAATCTTCTCTGGACTATTTCAGGACACTCCATAATTTCATAGAATCACTGGCAACAGCGGGCATGGAGTTCCGCGACCTCAAAGACAGGGACGGCATCTTCATATCGAAAGAGAAGCTGAATGATATATTCTATAAAGAACTTGGCCATCATACTCCGAATAAACGCCTGTTTAAAATCAGGGAACGGCTGCTCTCCTTGTATTCAGTGCGTATCGAGGAAATCAAAGAAGCGAAGTTCAAGGAACTGAACAGCCAGAATAAATATATCGGCGAACAGCATCAGTTGAAAGAGAGGGCGCACTCGTTTGCGAAGGACCAGCTGAAACAGGCACACAGGCAGATCATGCTTTTCAGGTTTGTCCATATTGAAAAACTTTATATCAATTCCATCACCGACAGGCAGTTCAGGAATGCGACCATCCGTTCCATTAAGGAAAATGATTTTAAATATGAAGATATTGCACCGATGCTCTACATCTATATCCATCTGCTCGGGGTTTATGATCGCTCCGTCCAGCACGTATTGATCGATGAGGTGCAGGACTACTCCAACATGCAGTATTACGTGATGCGCCACTATTACAGGAAGGCATCATTTACGAGCCTCGGTGATCCCAATCAGCAGATTCATCACGTGGATAAAGATCCGCTGGTTGCCAAAAATCATGTGCAGAAGAACCTGGTCCGTTCGTATCGTTCCACCAACCAGATCAATGCATTTCTCAACAGCATCGTACCGGATTCCATTCAATCCGTCTCTGTGGACGGTGAAGAAGTGCAGAAGATCACTTCAGACGATCAGACGGAAAAAATCCGCAAAATACTGCGGACTGAAGAGCCCCCGCAGGTGGCGATCATCACATCTTCCAAAGCATCTGCAGATGCGCTTTACGGCCGGCTGGAAGAGGAATTCCCGCAGTTCCGGAATCTTCAGGAGGAGGATACGCTGTATAATCAGTCGTTCCTCATCCTGCCCTATTACCTTTCAAAAGGATTTGAGTACAATACAGTCATCCTCGCCGATGCGCAGGATTATGAAGCGGAGGATCACATAATGTATGTGCTCGCTTCCCGTGCGACCAGACACCTTTACATCATTGAACAGTTAAGTGAATATTGAGACTTTTCAATACCTACTTTACAAGTAGGATTAACTCCTATATAATTACTCTACTTTGAAAATATAGAGGAGTTTAATTTTATGGATCTTTTGCTTATCATCATCAACCTTATCATCTTCCTGGCATTGATCGGTGCGCTTATGTTCCTGAAAAAGCGCAATGTCAAATTTTCATACCGTGTTATGATCGGCCTGCTCATCGGCCTGGTATTCGGAGCTGTAATCCAGCTGATCTACGGTGTCAGCAACAATATTACCGTACAGACGACGGACTGGATGTCAATCGTCGGCGACGGCTTCGTCCGCCTGCTTCAGATGATTGTCATGCCGCTCGTATTCATCTCTATCCTGGGCGCGTTCGCCAAGATGGACATGAAAGAAAAGTTCCTGAAATCAGGATCGAAAATCATACTGATCCTGCTCGGCACAACAGCCATCGCTGCAGCCATCGGAATCACAGCAGCCCTGCTTTTCAATCTGGATGCGTCCAGTTTGAACCTCGGAGAAGCAGAAAATGAAAGAGCCGCTTCCCTGCAGACAAGTGCCGAGGAAGTCGAGGGCCAGACATTGCCCCAGCAGCTGATTTCACTGCTCCCGGCAAACCCGTTCCTTGATTTCACAGGGGAACGTGCAACATCAACAATCGCAGTTGTATTTTTCGCAGTATTCATGGGGCTCAGCCTTGTGCGGCTGATCAAGAGCAACCCGGAAACCGGAGAAAAAGTCAGAGCTGGCATCGTGGCTGTCAACGAATGGGTCATGCAGCTTGTTAAGATCATTCTTGCCCTGACCCCCTACGGAATATTCGCCATCATGGCAAATACAGTTGCCACTTCCGATTTCCAGGCCATCTATGACCTCGGATTATTCGTAGTCGCTTCATATGCTGCCCTGATTGCAATGTACCTGGTTCATCTGATAATCATTACCCTGACCGGATTAAACCCGGTTCAATACTTCAAGAAAACATCAGAGACACTGTTATTTGCGTTCACATCCCGTTCAAGTGCAGGCACACTGCCGCTTAACATCCAGACTCAGAGGATCCGTCTCGGTGTGCCTTCCAGTATTGCAAACTTCTCCGGAAGTTTCGGCCTGTCTATCGGACAGAACGGATGTGCAGGCATCTATCCAGCTATGCTCGGCATCATGATTGCACCGGCTGTCGGCATTGAAATTAATGCGACATACATCATTACACTCATTGCCGTCACAGTCATCGCATCACTTGGTATCGCAGGCGTCGGTGGCGGAGCGACATTCGCAGCAATCGTCGTCCTCTCTACAATGAACCTGCCGATCGCACTCGCTGCCGTGCTCATCTCGGTAGAACCGCTCATCGATATGGGCCGTACTGCACTAAACGTCAGCGGCTCAATGGTTTCCGGTACGGTAACCGCCAAAACCAACGGTCAGATCGATAAAGACATTTATAATTCCGATAATCTGGACGAACTTACAGCAGAAGTTTAATATGATAATGAATACCGGTTCCTTAAATCAGGGATCCGGTTTTTTTTGTTTCAAAAACCATATATATTTGTAATTTCTTTCAGGTTTCAACTTCTTCTAAGCGATTCGAGGAGATTCCCCAAACTTTTCATTCAACGGCGCATGGAATGACTTCCTGGGACCGCTTCTCTACCTGAATGATGAGTCACTCTATACATTACAGCTCGGCCTGCAGGTATTCAAAGAACAATCCAGCACACAGTGGAACTACTTAATGGCTGGTTCTCTGCTGGTACTTTTACCGGTCATCATACTGTTCTTTTTCTTTCAGAAATACTTCATCGAAGGCTCGAATATACTCGGCAATACAGATGAAAAATGATGAAGCCGGAAATCTTCTGTTATACTTGGAGCATATAGATGAGGAGGCTGATTATGAAGTCAATGACACCCTTCCTGATGTTCGAAGGCCGTGCAGAGGAAGCTATGGAATATTATATGGAAATTTTCGAAGATGCGGAAATCCGATATGTAAAGAAATATGATGCGGACAGCCCTGAAATGCAGGGCAAGATCATGCAGGGCGTAATCCGCATCCATGACCAGCTTGTCATGATGATGGACAGCAACGTGCCCCATGAGTTCTCATTCACACCCAGCATGTCCTTCTTCATAGAATGTAATTCACTGCCGGAAATTGAGGCCTGCTATAGAAAACTCAAGAAAAAAGGCGCCATACTCATGCCCCTGGATGAGTATGGCTTCTCCGACAGCTTTGCATGGGTTCAGGACCAGTTCGGTGTTTCATGGCAATTGAACTTTTCCAGATAGAATTTTATAAATACAAAAATGCCGTCCCTCTTCTGATCAGGGACGGCATTTCCAATTCAATTATGCACCAAATCTGTTGATGATTTTACTGAAGAAAGATTTTTTTGATTTTGCTTCTTTCTTGTTCTGAGAAATATGGCTGTAGCTCTCAGCAATTTTTTTGTACTCTTCCATGCGAAGATCTGCAGAAATACGATCAGTTGAAAACATTTTATTCCCTCCCATATTTGTAATTTTAATTTATATTAATTTCATTATTCCTGTTCGTCTATAGTTACATAATACCATTAAAACAAGCTTCCATCAACGTTTATGTGAATTTTTGACCAAAGTAAATATATTAATAATTTTTAAATAATTCAAATTCTAAATGTAATTTTCGATTTAAAATTTCACAAATAACAATAGTTTAGATATTAAATGCTTATAATTGCATCATTATGCCGTTTGATAGCGTTTTCCAACAGTTATACTGTATATTTATTTTCAGGTTTCAGTGATAGTTTATTCATAAACTTAAAACTTTTACACTTTAAAGGAATATAGTGGTAAAATTAATGTAATGATGTATAGGGGGGGTCTGCTTTATGCTGTGGATTTTGGGCATTGTACTCATCGCCACAATTGGTGGCTTCGGAAGCGAATATTTAAAGCATCAGAGAAAAATGGAGAAGATGAGAATCGATGCCATAGACAAACAATTGGAGCTTGAACGTCTGAAGCAGGAAAATTTCCTGCTCGAAAATCAGCATATGAAATCTGAACTTGAGCGGATCAAAGAAGAGAATAAGAAGCTGCTGGAAGCTAAACAAAAGGACAAAGACAGCCCCTGGCTCATAGAAGAGACAAAAGCAGAAAGTGAGGAGTGAATGATATTCACTCCTCACTTTCTATATTCCATATGATAATGCGGAATATCATCTTCCAGATGCATATCCGAGACCGTTTTAAAGCCGAATGACTGATAATATTTCTCCAAATGTGCCTGGCCGTGGAGATATATCAGTTCGCCCGCATGATACGAGTCTACATAATCCATCGCCTTCTTCATCAATTCCCGGCCGAGTCCTGTTCCCCTCTGATCTTCCCTTACTATGACACGTCCAATAGAAACAGGGGATTCATGGACGATTCTTAAATATGCGCTGATGCCAGAATCATCTGTTTTATAAATGTGTGTTGAGACCGGATCTTTTCCGTCTATCTCCTGATAGGCGCATTCCTGCTCTACTATGAATACTGAAACCCTGAGCCTGTAGATTTCTTCGAGTATATGTAAATCAAGACTTTCAAAATTTTCAACATGCCACATGATATCCCTCCGATTTAATACATATTATAAGTATATTAACACAAAAAGAGCCCGGCACATCAGTGTGCCGGGCTCAGTCCAGAAAAAACCTGTCCATATGACCGTTTTACGCAAATTGTGAATTCAATTCTCTTGCTGATTCACGTACGCTTTCCAGACCCTCTTCTATGATTCTTGCAGCGTCCTGCGGCATTGCATTGTGGCCTTCAATGATGATTTCATCAGTGATTTCCATACCGAATACACCGCCGAATACATTTTTCATATAGTTCATGGACATATCCATGCCCTGCGCTTCAGGTACACTGTATACGCCGCCGCGTGCGTTCAACAGTACTACTTTCTTATCCGTCATAAGCTGTGCCATTGAACCGTCTGCATTGTATTTGAAAGTGAATCCTGCAGCATACACATAATCTATGAAAGTCTGCAGACGTGCAGGGATTGTCAGATTCCACAGCGGGAATGCAAATACGAGTACATCCGCCTTTTCGAAAGCATCCATCGCTTTTTGCTTTGCATTCATAAGACGCTGTTCTTCTTCATTCAATGCTTCTTCGTTTTGCAGTTTGCCGAAAGCACTGAAAAGCTCTTGGCCGATGTAAGGCATATCTTCCTCGAAAGTGTCATAGACTTCAACATTCAGGTTGTCACTTTGTTTCAGTGTCTCCATGTATGCTTCATACATTTTAGTAGAGACTCCGTCAGGACGGTTGTTTGCTTTCACTACAAGTACATTTGTCATGTATATGTTCCTCCAGAAATTATCATCTTTTTTAATCACAAGTTATATAATAACAAAAAGTAAGTTGATTGTAAATGTTTTGTGATGGTTTTCGAAGAAACTTTCCATAACAGTACTTTAGGCTGATTTTTATTCCTTGTTCCTGTTTTGCAGGATGGCTACGCTGAGCACATGCGGTATCTTATGGCTGTCCTTTGACTTGTCTTTTTCGAGATATTCCTTTACCTCCTCAAGCGTTCTTTTACGTTTTTTTTCTTTGAACGCTGCAAGCCATGAGACGGTGGCAAGACGCCCCAGCCACTCTTCATTTGTAAATGTCACATCATAATCCATTTTGTATAGATCCAGCAGATCAAAACGGGAGTATTTCCATTCATCGAACCATTCCACAGGGAAACTGTTGATCATCTGTGTTGCATCCTCTTTTGCACCTGCAGCTTTGAGCTGTTTGTCACTGGCATTATTCTTGATGATTTTCATGGATTTTTTCACTACTTTTATGCCCGAAGTGAATCCTGAATCCATGATGATCAGATGTCCGCCCGGTTTTAAAATACGTTTGATCTCCTTGATCGCCTCTTCAGTATCAAACCAGTGCCAAGCACGCATTACCGTAACAATATCATAAGTATTCGGCTTGAGGCCGGTATCTTCTGCATATTTCTGCGTGAAATTGATGCGGGGATCATCCCCTACAAATTTCTTGCCTACCTTGATTAATTCCTCAGACGGTTCCACTGCATCTACAATCGCACCATGATTACTGAGCATCTTGCTGAGGAGACCCGGTCCTGCCCCAAGGTCCGCCACTTTGCTCCCGCTGATTTCCACCCCTCTTTTCTCCAGACCTTTCAATAGATTTTCGGGGATATCATCTCTGTACTTCAGGTATTCTTTCGCAACATTACCAAAGTCCACTTTTTTCATTCGGTACACTCCTATTTTAATGAATTTTTGATTGTCTATGAATTCTAATGCAGATTTCTTGAGATTACTTTACATCTCTTGTGGGTAAACAGATGTAAAGGAGAGTTGATATTAATATGAACAAATCTGTACTTATTGTTGCAACGAATCATGGAACAATCAATAACGACAAAGACAGACCTACAGGTCTATGGTTGAGTGAAGCAGCTGAGCCATATCAAATCTTCCAGGGTGCCGGATTGCAAGCGGATATCGTTTCGCCAAAAGGCGGCGAAGTACCGCTCGATCCTGCTTCTCTTTCCAACGGACAGGATGATGAAAAATTCAATGATGTCATCAGGCTGCTCCAAAACACCCAGAGCCTTAAAGATGTTGTCTACGAGGGCTACGATGCAATTTTCTTTGCCGGCGGTCACGGTGCAATGTATGATTTTCCCGGCAATCCGGAAATCCAGAATATCATGGCCTACTTCAAAGATGACGGCAGAATAATCGGTGCAGTGTGCCACGGACCGGCTGCATTTGCAGATGCCAAAACCAAAGACGGCAGCTATCTCGTGGACGGTGTTAAAATCACCGGGTTCACAAATGCAGAAGAGGAATCCATGAATCTCATGGATGACATGCCATTCGCACTCCAGACAAAATTGGAATCCCACGGAGCCGGTTTCGTCGCCGGCAGTGAGATGGAAAGCAATGTCGTCAAAGACAGGAACTTCGTCACAGGCCAAAATCCTGCTTCTGCAGCAGACGCTGCACAGGCAATCGTCAATCAACTCACTTAAAGATTATATAACATTTGAAGATATAAAAACACAGAACATCGGCTCCGATGTTCTGTGTTTTTATCATTTGATCAATTTTGCCATTTCCTGTATTTTTCCTGCATGAAGAGACTCATGGAGAATCATGAAGGACAACTGTTCATATCTTTTGGTCATCCCCATGAATTCACGGGGAAGATCCTCCTCCAGCCTCTCTTCTTCAATATCTTCAAGCCGCGGCACCTGTCCTTCCAGAAGTGCTTTGATTTCATCCAGTGAAGGGGTTTCGTCATCAAAATCATCCGGACTTGTACCATAGCCGAAATATTTTTGATACCTTTTACTATCATCCGTTTTTGAATCTGTAAGCGCTGCAGTCGGCAGTTCCATCATGCCTGCCACATGCCCGAGCTGCCAGTGAATATTATTTTTGAATCCTTCCGGGATTTTTGTCATGTCTTCCACCGAAACTTTGTCAAAAGTATCGAGAATCCACTCTCTTGCTGTTTTCACCTGGAATAATAGTGTTTCTTTTCTCACTGAGAAAACTCCTTTCAAAAATGTATTCCTTAACTATTAGTATACATACCCTGTTTTCGAATTGCTTATTCAGGGCATCATGTATAATATGGATATGAAAAAATTTGATTGGAGGCATCATACATGACCCGATTTCTGCTCAACCTCGTCCTGATGGGAATCATCACTCTTGGCATCTACTGGGTGATTATTACTTTCATCCCGCCCCTTGCAGGATATTCGATTCCAATCGCATTGCTTTTAGGCATTACGATCGGTTTCTTCATATATATACAGATAGACAACAGAATGGGTCCGTAACCAGAATAAAATCCTTGCTTATTTCGGGAATCGGAATATAATAGTGAGTATTGATTTTAGAAACAGAGGTAATATTATGGAACCAAAAACTAATGACAGGCCGGATTACAGACTGATTTTCATACTGCTTTCCGGTGCTTTTGTCGCATTGCTTTCGAACACATTCCTGAACGTCGCACTGCCGTCCATCAAGGATGATTTCGGCATCACCACTTCCACAGTACAGTGGGTGTCCACTGCCTACATGCTGGTCAGCGGTATTGTCATTCCGACCACCGCTTTCCTCATGCAGAGGTTCAGCGCGAAGAAATTATTCATCGCTGCAATGCTGCTCTTTTTGACAGGTACACTCGTTGCAGGGCTGTCCCCCACATTCATGGTGTTGATCCTGGGACGTATGATCCAGGCATCCGGTTCAGCGATTCTTATGCCCTTGCTGATGAATGTGATGATTACAAGCTTCCCTCCGGCACAGCGGGGAACGGCTATGGGCCTGTTCAGTCTTGTGATGTTTTTTGCGCCGGCAATCGGTCCGACACTCTCAGGGTTCATCGTCCAGCATTATTCATGGCATATGCTTTTCTTCATGATGGTCCCGATCCTATTGATTGTTCTTTCCATCGGCTGGCTCAAACTGCCCCAGACGGATACCCATTACACGACTAAAATTGATATTCCCTCTGTCATTCTCTCGACGCTCGGATTCGGCGGCATACTTTATGGCTTCAGTGCAGCCGGCAACAGCGGGTGGATGAGGCCTGATGTCATTCTGACACTCTTCATCGGTTTCACAGCGGTGTTCTTCTACATCAGAAAACAGATCCATATGAACGATCCGATGCTGAACTTCAAAGTCTATAAGTTTCCCATGTTCACCCTTGCCTCACTGCTTATCGGCACGATGAACATGGCACTCTTCTCCGGCATGATACTGATGCCGATCTATCTGCAGGACATCCAGGGGATTTCGCCGTTGGATACAGGAATTTTATTACTCCCCGGCGCTCTGATCATGGGATTCATGAGTCCCATATCCGGCAAGCTGTTCGACATGTTCGGTCCGAAAGTGCTCGCAATCACCGGTCTGACCCTGACGGTTTCCACCACATTCTTCTTCAGCCAGCTCGAAGTGGATACGAGCTATACATTTCTGATCATGCTCTACTCCATAAGGGCATTCGGGATGACCCTGGTCATGACCCCGGTGATGACCAACGGCATGAACCAGCTGACACCTGAACTCACACCGCACGGGTCATCGATCAACAGTATGCTGAATCAGGTTTCCGGGGCAATCGGCACCGCCCTTCTGATCACAGTGATGCAGAACAGGATGAACCAGAAGCTTGCCGATATTCCAAGCCCGGATACTGCAGCCATGAACCAGGCGATGCTCGACGGAATAAACTTTGCATTCCTGATTGCGACAGTTCTCCTGGCCATTGCCCTCGTACTCTCTTTCTTCCTGAAACGCGTGACTTCCGACGAAGTCATCGGAAATGATATGACCAAGGCAAGACCCATCGAATCAGACGAAAGATAGAAAAAAAGACATGCCGGAAAAAATTCCGGCGTGTCTTTTTGAGTTTGAAAACCTATTATTGCTATTGATCATATGCTTCATCATATTCCGAATCATCCGGCTTCCTGAGTTTGAAGGCCAGTATGAAACCGATGAGGGCAAGGCCGCCGGCAAACATAAAGGAAATATTTACGCCGTGGATCATACCTTGTGCGCCCTGGTCGGGCAGCATCGTGTTGGTCATTATCGAAACCAGCAGTGCGGTGCCGACGGCACCTGCAATCTGGCGCATCGTATTATTCATTGCTGTACCGTGGGGCACCAGTTTTTTCGACATCTGGTTGAGCCCGGCCGTCGTTACAGGCATCATGACCATCGAGACGCCCAGCATCCTGAATGCATTGACTACAGCAAGATATGTGAATGTCGTTTCAGTATCCAAATTGGTAAACATCAGGGATGTCACCGCAACGATGCCGAGGCCGATGATTGCGAGCCAGCGTGCACCGTATCTGTCAAAAAGCCTTCCTGTAATCGGACTCATCACACCCATGATTACTGCGCCCGGGAAAAGCATCATGCCGGATGCCAGGGCCGAGAATCCGAGCATATTCTGCATCAGGATAGGCAGGATGACTGCCCCGCCGATCATGGCCATGAAGACAATCATGCCGAGAGCGGTCGTCAGGGTGAAAATCTTATCCTTGAATACACCGAATTCCAAAATCGGCTGTTCCAGACTGTTCTGACGTCTGATGAAGATGAACAGAGCGACTGCACCTACAGCGAGCGAGATGATTACCGCAGAGCTTAACCAGCCACTGTTGCCCGCAACACTGAATCCGTAAAGCAGTCCGCCGAAACCGAGCGTTGAAAGGATGATGGACAGCATATCCAGCTTGGGATTCGTCTGCTCTGTCACATTCCTCAAAATAAAGTACGCGACGATCAGGTCGATGATAACAATTGGGAGCAGCATGTAGAACAAGCCGCGCCATGGATATATATCGATGAACCAGCCGGATAAAGTCGGTCCAATTGCCGGAGCGAAGCTGATGACAAGGCCGAACATGCCCATCGCCTTGCCCCGCTCACTCTTCGGATAGACCAGGAACAGGATCGTCTGCATCAACGGCATGATGATACCGGCACCTGCAGCCTGCAGGACACGTCCGGCCATGAGAATCGGGAAATTCGGGGATATTCCGCATACCAGCGTACCTAATCCGAACAGGGACAATGCTGTGAAAAACAACGCTCTGGTCGAGAATTTACTTATTAAAAAAGCTGTAACAGGAATCATGATTCCATTGACCAGCATGAAGACGGACTGCAGCCATTGTGCAACATCCGCTTCCAGTTCCAGATCGGCCATTATATGGGGAATCGCTGTGGCCAGCAGGGTCTGGTTCAATATTGCGGCAAATGCACCGGAGAGGAGCACAGCCATTAACGTCAGCCTTCCTGCATTGGTCAGCTGACCTTCATTTTCTTTCTGTAGAGACATAAATTTTCCTTCTTTCATAGACATACAACAGAAATGATTGTATTATACAACTATATCGAATGTCAACTGTAACAATTGGAAATTTTGGAAAGGCAGCGTGATTTACAAGTGGTCAATGATAAATCTTTGGAGAAACTGGAGCTTGAAATTGCCATGATGGTCCGGGGGCTTCGGAACCGGGCAACCGAAGTGGATGAAAAACAGAAATTGAGGCGTGCCAGCTACTTCATCATGCTAATCATTTCAGATAAAGGACCGATGGGTGTAAAGGATATGGCAGATCAGCTTCATCTGGATGTCTCCACAGTCAGCAGGCAGGCCGGAGATCTGCTGAAAAAGGAATTCCTGAAAAAGACACCTTCAGAGACGGACCGGCGTTCCTACACTTATGAAATAACAGAAAAAGGATGGGAGGCGCTGGCATCCAACCGGGAAGGCCGGCAGGACCGTTTCCGCACAATGATAGAGCAATGGGAAACGGGAGAAATAGAAGAATTTGCCCGGCTCCTTAAAAAATTCAATAGTCTTCTGGAATCAGATTGAAGCTGGAAATAAATTAAGCTGCCACCCGCTGTATAAACGGAATGGCAGCTTTCATTTTTATTTTTTTGATCCGGTCGGACTGCGCAGTCTGAACGCGAGGATGAACCCGGCAAGCGAAAAGATGCCGGTCAATATGAATGACATGTTTACACCGTGGATCATGCCTTCGGCTCCCTGACCCGGAATCATCGTTATCGTCATGACTGACACAAACAATGCAGTTCCTACTGCGCCGGCAACCTGTCTCATCGTATTGTTCATCGCCGTACCATGCGGCACCAGCTTATTGGTCAACTGGTTCAGTCCTGCTGTGGTCGATGGCATCATGACCATGGAAATACCGAGCATCCTTACAGCGTTGACTACAGCCAGATACGTAAATGTGGTTTCTGTATCCAGAACCGCAAACATGAATGTGGTTACAGTGACAATGCCGAGCCCGGGAATCACGAGCCATCTGGCTCCGAACTTATCAAACATACGGCCGGTAACCGGGCTCATGATACCCATGAGCAAGGCACCCGGCAGCATCATCAGCCCGGATTCAAATGCCGTGAAGCCAAGCATGTTCTGCATGAAGATCGGCAGGATGATGGCACCGCCGATCATCGTCATGAATGCAACCATGCCGATGATTGTCGCAAGAGTGAAAATAGGATCCCTGAATACCCTGAACTCCAGGATCGGCTGTTCCAGCCTGAACTGCCTTTTTATGAACAGGGTCAATGTAATCGCACCGACTCCCAGTGATATGAGTACCGTGGGGCTCAGCCATCCGCTGCTGCCGGCGATACTGAATCCATACAGCAATCCTCCGAAACCGAGAGTTGACAGTATGATCGAAAAGACATCCACTTTCGGATTAGTCTGTTCTGTAACATTCTTAAGGACGAAATAGGCAATGATCAGATCGATGATGACAATCGGAAGTATGATGTAGAATAGCCCGCGCCAGGGGTAGATTTCTACAAACCAGCCTGAGAGCGTCGGTCCTATGGCCGGTGCAAAGCTGATGACCAGGCCGAAGAATCCCATCGCCGTCCCCCTCTTTTCGCGTGGGTAGATCAGAAACAGGATCGTCTGCATCAGCGGCATGATGATGCCCGCTCCGGATGCCTGCAAAATTCTTCCGAGCAGCAGTATCGTGAAATTCGGCGCGAGTCCACACACCAGCGTACCGATGCCAAACAGGATGAGTGCTGTAAAGAAAAGACTCCTTGTCGAGAATTTGCCGATCAGAAAAGCCGTCACCGGTATCATGATTCCGTTGACCAGCATAAAGACGGACTGCAGCCACTGTGCGACGTCCGCCTCCAAATTGAGATCGGCCATGATATGCGGTATGGCAGTCGCAAGCAGCGTCTGGTTCAAAATCGCTGCAAACGCCCCCGACAACAGAACCAGCATCAGCGGCAGTTTTTTTATTTCTGTCTGTGGTTCATTTTCATGGGCATGCTGTGTCATAGAACTTCCTACTTTCATGAATCAAAAAATACGGGTCTGATATTACAGAAAAAAGAATATAAAAGCCCGCGGAAGACGGGCCCTTATCATTGTCTGGCCGCGGCAATCCTGCTGATTTCCGTAATGACCTTCACTGCTTTCTCCATTACATCAACCGAAACATATTCGAATTTCCCATGGAAATTCTCCCCGCCTGTAAACAGATTTGGTGTCGGCAGCCCCTTATAGGATAATTGTGAGCCGTCCGTTCCGCCGCGGACCGGTCTAATGACCGGTTCGATTTCCAGGTTCTGCATTGCAAGTTTTGCATTTTCGACGATTGCAATCACCGGCTCGATTTTGTCCTTCATATTGTAATACTGATCATTCATCTCAAGTACCACACGGTCTTCCCCGTATTTTTCCCTGAGCTTTGAAACGTTTGTTTCCATCAGGCGTTTCCGGGCTTCGAATTTACCTTTGTCAAAATCACGGATGATGAATTCCGCCTCTACTTTCTCAACATCTCCGCCCATTCTGGTCAGATGGATGAACCCATCATATCCTTCAGTATGTTCCGGTGTGTCTTCAGGATCGAACATTGTGATGAATTCAGATGCCATGCGGCCGGCATTGACCATTTTATCCTTGGCTGTCCCCGGATGTACACTGTTGCCTATGAACGCCACTTTGGCACCGGCCGCATTGAAGCTTTCATACTGCAGCTCTCCCTCAGGTCCTCCGTCCACGGTGTAGGCATATTCCGCACCGAACCGGTCCACATCAAAATGATGGGGCCCCCGGCCGATCTCTTCATCCGGCGTGAATGCCACGCGGATCTTACCATGTTTAATATCTTCATTATTGATCAGGTATTCCATAGCCGTCATGATCTCGGCCACGCCGGCTTTATTGTCGGCACCGAGAAGTGTCGTGCCGTCCGTTGTCATCAGAGTATGGCCCTTGTACCCTGGGAGTTCCGGAAACTCGGCAGGCGACAGTACGATGCTTTCTTTTTCATTTAAAATGATGTCGCCGCCTTCATATTCAACTACCTGCGGAGATACATCCGCACCTGTAAAATCGGTCGCCGTATCCACGTGTGCCAGAAATCCGATGACCGGTGCGTCTTCCACATTGGCCGGTAAAGTGGCCATCAAATATCCTTTGTCATCCGTTTTCACTTCGGACATGCCGATCTCTTTGAGTTCCTTTTCAAGATACCTGATCAGATCCCACTGTTTATCGGTGGAAGGCGTCGTTTCGCTTGATGCATCCGATTGCGTGTCGATTTTTACATAGCTGGTTAAACGTTCAATAAGCTTGTCCTTCATGTCCCTATTCCCCCAAAAATCAATTTATCTATATTCTATCACAGGTTTAAGCGTAAATTTATATATTGATATAGAATGATGATAGAATGAAATCAATATGGAATCGGAGGAGATTACATGGAACTTGGGATAAGCACTTTCGCTGAAGTACTGCCTGATCCGCAGACCGGAGTCACAATCAGCCACGGTGAAAGATTGAGGGATATTGTAGAAGAGATTGAGATGGCGGATAAAGTGGGCCTCGATGTTTATGCTGTCGGAGAACACCACCGCGAAGATTATGCAGTCTCTGCACCTGAGGTCGTCCTGGCAGCCGGTGCTGCACGGACAAAAGATATCCGTCTGTCGAGTGCAGTGACTGTGCTCTCCTCAGATGATCCCGTCAGAGTTCATGAACGTTTTGCGATGCTTGACGGCATATCCGGAGGACGCGCGGAAATCATGGCCGGCCGGGGGTCATTCATCGAATCGTTCCCTTTATTCGGCTATGACCTGAATGATTACAATGAACTGTTTGAAGAAAAACTGGACCTTCTCCTGAAACTGCAAAAAGGTGGTCCCGTCAGCTGGAGCGGCAACCACCGCGCCCCGCTCAATGGCCTGGAAGTGTTCCCGAAACCCGACCAGGATCAGATTCCGATCTGGATTGCGAGCGGCGGCACACCGGATTCGACTGTGAGAGCAGGAAAGCTCGGCCTGCCGCTTGTACTCGCAATCATCGGTGGAAGCCCACAAAACTTTGCACCGCTCGTTGAACTGTACAAACAGACCGCGGCCCGGAGCGGCCATAAAGTCGAGAACCTGGGAATCGGTTCGCACAGCCACGGCTTTGTATGGGATACGGATGAAGAAGCCGCAGAGCTGTTCTTCCCTCCCACCCGTCAGGCCATGAATAAGATCGGCCGTGAACGCGGCTGGGGCAACTATACGACACGCAGCTTCGATATCGCAAGGTCTCCTAAAGGTGCACTGTACTGCGGGAGTCCCGAAACTGTCGCACAGAAAATCATTGACCTGCGTAAGAATGTGGGCATCAAACGCTTCCTTCTCCATACTCCGCTCGGTACGATGCCGCATGACCAGGTCATGCAGTCCATCCAGCTGTTCGGTGAAAAAGTCGCACCGATCGTAAGAGAAGAAATCGATGCCTGGGAAGGAAAATGATTTTTAAGGAGGCCTTTATGGCCTCTTTTTATATCAGATTGTTTGCAAGCCGGCCAGCTAATGCCAGCCTGTCTAATGTTCTGCCCCGGTCTGACCCCACATAAAAAGCAGACCCCGGGGCCTGCTCCTATCCACTCTATATCTTTTTAATGTCCCTCCATCCGAATACCAGCTCAGTGAACTCATCGCCGCCAATTTCGGATTTTTCTTTACCGATGACAACCCCGCCCATCTTCTCATAGAAACCGCATGCAGGGTTATCTTCCAGGGCAATGATGATCATGCTCTCAAATCCGCGTTCGATCAGATCACTGACAACCGCATCAAACAACTGTCTCCCTCCGCCATTGCCCTGCGCTTCTTCATATAAATAGATTGCATAAAGCTCACTGTCAAACCCGACATGCTCCTCGGAGCGTTCGGGACCGCCGACGGCGAACCCGACTGTTTCATCGTCGTTATCGAGAAGTAGGAATGCTGTATTCTGAACTACGGCCTTCTTCCATACTTCTTCGCGCTTTTTATAAGCAAGTCTATCCAGATAATCATCGCTGACTATTCCCTTGTAAGTCGTTCTCCAGCTGTCGACCTGCACTTTCGCAATGTCCAGTGCATCGGATTCGTCAGCTTTTCTGATATTGAATGGCATAGAACTTCTCCCCTTTATCTTTAATGGCTTGCATCACTACAGCAATCTCAGTTTGAATTCTTCCTCTTCTTTATAATAATAGAACTCCGACAGTATTTCTGAGTCAAAAACTTCGAACATCTCCTGAAAATCATGGGCCAGCCTGAATTCTCCAAGCTCACTCTTATCAATCCAGAACACTTCTCCTTCATCACTGGATGCAAGTTCCCCTTCAAACGCATCAGTTTTATAGAATAAAACGACATACCTTGCATCATTTTCATCCTGGAACTGCTTGGTCCCGCACAGCTCCACGGAATTCACGATGAGCCCCGTCTCTTCCAGCACTTCCCGTTTGACCGACTCGACGAATGATTCTCCCCGTTCCACTTTGCCGCCCGGGAAAGTGATGCCGGGCCAGTTTTTACTCACCCGGTTCTGCACAAGGATCCGGTCTCCGCTGTAGATCATGCACATGTTTGTAAATATCGCATTTTCATATTCAGCCATATCACATACCTACATGATGTCCGTCTTCAGCTGGCGATTGCGGTTGTGCCTCTCGAGGGAGAGTTCAATCAGCCGGTCCAGCAGTTCAGGATATTCAATGCCGGATGCTTCAAGCAGTTTCGGATACATGCTGATGCTGGTGAATCCCGGAAGCGTATTGATTTCATTGACGATGACTTCACCGTTTTCTGTAAGGAATACGTCCACTCTTGCCATGCCTTCGCAATCGAGGATCCTGAAAGCATCCAAAGCTGTTCTACGGATGTTTTCCTCAGTCTCTTCATCCAGTTTCGCAGGAATCTCGAGTGCTGCACCGCTCTCATCGATATACTTCGATTCGTAGCTGTAAAATTCGGTGTTTGAAACAATCTCACCCGGTACGGACGCAACTGGATTGGTGTTCCCGAGGACAGACACTTCGATTTCCCGGCCTTCCACCGCACTCTCGACCATCACTTTCGTATCAAATTGAAAAGCGAGTTCTACTGCTTCATAGAAACTTTTCTCATCAGTGACTTTGGAGACACCGACGGAAGATCCCTGATTCACGGGCTTTACAAACATTGGCAGACCCAGTTTTTCCCTGACTGTTTCGTAGTTCACACTCTCTTTTTCATCATGTCTGAATAAAATCCAGTCGGCCACTTTTATGCCCTCAAACTTCAGCAGTTTTTTCGTCATGTCCTTATCCATACAGACTGCTGAACTTCTCACGTTACAGCCGACATAAGGAATATCCGCCATCTCCAAAAGCCCCTGTACACTGCCGTCCTCTCCGGCTGTACCATGCAGGATCGGCAGGATGACATCGAAAGCCTCCCCACCTTCCGCAGAAGACAGCTGCTTCGGGGGAGTGACTGACAGGCCTGTAGCCCCGCTGCCCCGCTCCAGACTTTTTATCTCATCGGACTGGTGGCTGAGCAGCCATTCTCCTCTCTTGGAAATATGTACGAGCTTCACATTATATTTATCTTTGTCCAGAGCTTCCAGCACACTCTCGGCTGAACGCATCGACACCTCATGTTCTGTCGATTGTCCGCCGTATAGAATCCCCACATTTAATTTTGCCATTTCATTTCACTCCTAAATTCTGACCGTTTCTATTTCTTTTATAATATCACATGGCGTCTCTGCTTTCTTTTATTTTCCACTGCCGGTCGTCTGTCTTTTTGCGGACAATCCCCTCACCCTGATTCCGCAGCAGCCAGAGTCGACTTTTTTCATCAAAATCAATGACCGGAACCGCCTTTTCCATGCTATAATTTTTGGTGTATAAATATTTCATATATCGAAATAAAAGGAGGTCCACCATTGAAGAGATTCTTCTCCTATTACGCCCCCTATAAAGCACTGTTCACACTGGATTTTACGTGTGCAGTGATCGTCGGGCTGCTCGAGCTTGCCTTTCCGCTCATCGTCAATCTTTTCATCGATGAGCTGCTGCCGGGTGAAAATGTCCGGATGATTCTTCTTGCAGCTGCAGGCCTGGTCATCATTTACCTTTTCAATACGCTGCTGCAGTTTGTCGTTACATACTGGGGTCACATGCTCGGCACAAATATCGAGCGTGATATCAGAAATGATCTGTACAGCCATATCCAACGGCTGTCGTACCGCTTCTTTGACAATACAAAGACCGGCAAGCTCCTGACCCGGCTGACAAACGACCTGATGAACGTCGGTGAGATGGCCCATCATGGTCCTGAAGACTTGTTCATTGCCGTCATGACACTGCTCGGAGCATTCGGCATCATGCTGACAATCAATGCGGAGCTGGCTGTGATTTCATTCATCGTCGTGCCCGTCATCCTGATTCTCGCCATCTACTTCAATAAGAAGATGACGGTTGCATTCAGGGAACTGTTTGGACGGGTATCGGACTTCAACCATATGATCGAAGACAAAGTCGGCGGCATCCGCCTGGTGCAGGCATTCGCCAATGAAGACCGCGAACTTGCAGCTTTCAGGAAGATCAACGAGGCGTTCAGAAAAACGAAACTCAAGGCTTATAAGATTATGTCTTTCAACAACTCTTCGACTTACATGCTGATGCGTCTGGTGACTGTGTTCATCCTGATCGCAGGTACATACTTCGTCATGAACGATGAATTATCATACGGGGAGTTCGTCGCTTTCGTACTGATTTCCAACATGTTATTCAAACCGCTTGAGAAAATCAATGCCATCATCGAGCTGTATCCGAACGGCATCGCCGGTTTCAACCATTTCACTGAAATCATGCGTGAAGAACCGGATGTGCAAGAACGCGAAAATGCAGTGGCATTGGAAAATGTCAGAGGAAACATCGTTTACGAAAACGTGAATTTCAAATACGAAGAAACAACGATTCTGGATAATATCTCACTCAGCATCCATCCCGGTGAAACGATTGCGATAGTCGGGCCGAGCGGTGCCGGCAAGACGACACTCTGCTCGCTGCTGCCGAGATTCTACGATGTAGACGGCGGCTCGATCAGTATCGACGGCACCGATATCCGTGACATGACACTCAGTTCTTTAAGGGAGAACATCGGCACCGTGCAGCAGGATGTATTTTTATTCTCAGGATCACTTCGGGATAATGTTGCCTACGGTAAACCGGAAGCATCGGACGGAGCAGTGTATGAAGCACTGAGGAAAGCACAGCTCACTGAACTGGTTGAAAGTTACCGGGACGGCCTTGATACCATTGTCGGCGAACGCGGCGTCAAGCTGTCAGGCGGACAGAAGCAGAGGATTGCGATTGCCAGGATGTTCCTTAAAAACCCGCCGATCCTTATCCTTGATGAAGCGACAAGTGCACTCGATACCGAAACAGAGCTACAGATCCAGAAGGCACTCAACCGTCTGGCGGAAGGCAGGACGACGCTGGTCATTGCACACAGGCTCGCAACGATCAAAAATGCCGACCGCATCATGGTTGTGACCAAGGATGGCATTGCAGAAACAGGGACACATGCAGAATTACTCGGTATTGATAACGGTATATATAAAGGGCTGCACGACGCACAGTTCAGTGTGTAGAACATGATCAGCTGTTAAAAAAACTCCCCGGGACCACTTTTACATTCGAGTGACCCGGGGAGTTTTCTAATTTGAGTTTTACGCTGAAATATCATCATTCAGCTTTCTTGTGAAATCATCCTGTAAGAATAATTAATCTTCAGGCCTTTCCTTTAATTCTTCACCATTCTTTCCTTCATAGCGCAGTCCCCAGCCAGTCAGGGCGGCAATAAGCATAATGAGGAACAGGAACCAGCCCTGGAATACAAACGGGAACACTGCTGTCGGTTCAACGACAGGCAGCCACTCGTATGACTGTTCCTTTATCGTCTGGATTGTCGACCAGCCTAACAGGACCGGCGCTCCCCAAGGGAAAATATAGCCAAGTGCTGAAGTGACAGCATCCAGCATATTCGCTCTCCGGTAGCGGTGAATCTTGTATTTCTCACCGATTTCCTTCACGAATGGTGCAGCGGCAATTTCTGCTGCGGTATTGATGGTGATTGAACTGTTCAATATGGCTACGATCGCCCATATGGAAAGTTCTGCTCTCCGGACGGAGTTTTTAATCCATTTGACCAGACCATTGGTGATGGCCGCCATCGTTCCGCCGAGTCTCATCAAGTGCGCGGCACCCACAATCAGCAGAATCAGGATTGCCATATTGAAGTATCCTGTGAGCCCCGAAACGAGTGCCCCTTGAACAACGTTATCAGAGTCCGGATTAAAACTTATGATATCCCCGAGTGTCCCCGGAGCGATTACCAGAATCAGCACGATGGCTGACAGGATGCCCCATGTAAGTGAGGTCAACAGATGCTGTCCGGATAAGGCCAGAATAAGTACAATTGCGAACGGTATCAGCATGATCAGTCCATTCGCGCTGACAGATTCCATTATTGAACCTGCCGAAGCCTCTTCTGTCGTGGTACCTCCGCCTCCGAATATTGCAAATAAGATAGCAGCAGGAACCGCTGCGACGATTGAATACTTGAAACGGCTGCGTACAACTCCTGGAACATCGGCATCCTGGGTTGTTGCTGAAACGATTGTTGTATCCGATACCGGTGCAAGGTTATCACCGAATACTGCACCGGCCAGAATAGCCGCGAACATGAAAGTCGGATCTGCTCCGACAGCAACACCTGCCGGATACATCAATGTACAGAACGCAACGGTTGTACCGTAACCAGTACCGACAGCGGTTGAAAAAGTTGCTGCCAGCAAAAAGGTCAGTGCGACGAACAAGCCCCCTTCCACACCTGTCACTGAACCAATCCATACCAACCCTTCAACAAGTCCTCCAACCTGCAGAATCTGTGCAAACATACCGGCATAGAACCATGCCACCATGGCAATCACACCTACAGGCTGGGCCAGACCGTCGAACAGCCCCTGGGCATAGTCTTCCCATTTGCTTTTACACAGCAGCAATCCGAGCGTTACCCCCATAACAGCTCCGAGCACGAGCGCAACTTCAGATGATAGCTGCATCACACTGATTGTTATCGCCCACACGACAAAGAACAGCAGCGGAACCGCTGCACCAAACGGTCCCAGACGGAACTCCAGTTTTTCAACCGTCCTTTCTCCTGTAGCACGATCTAATTCTTCATTATTAGACAAATTTCTCCCTCCCCCAATTCTATAGACACCCTAATCGTTAAGATGTCTTCATTCCATTTTGTATTCTATCACAATTTCTGATTCTTCCGAATAGACTAAAAACATTTTTCATCTAAACTATTAATACTCGCATTTCCCAGTCATGACCGGAAGCTCTGGATGATGCTTTTAGAAAGTCTGATAATGACAGGATTGATGGCATTGAAATTAATTTGCCTGAATATTCTATAAAAACGTTGACTTTTCAGATTAGTATTGATAATATTTATTACAATCTTGAATGAATTGAGTGATACTTATGTCAAACACATATATACAGACTCAATTGAATACTTTCTTTTTCAGCGATTTTAGATAGCGTCTATATTCCATCGTGGATATAGGCGGCGTGCATATATCTATGATGGCTGATTTGAACGTGTGAATTTCAAAATCCGGCCATATGAGCAATCTAAATGGCTGGATTTTTTATAACACATTTTTAACCATTTGGATTTCTCTCATTGACGGAGCGATTCAGATGGTTTTTTTATTTCACAAAATTCGAGGAGTGGTTTTTATGTTGATTGGATATCAGGGAGCTGAAGGTTCATACAGTGAGTTGGCCTGCAGAAAGTTTGCAGGAGACGCGGAATACCAGATGAAAGGCTATCCTACTTTCAGAACACTGGTAGAAGCGATGATGGACGACCAGCTGGATTATATCGCACTGCCTGTGGAAAATTCCACAAGTGGTCCGATTACGCGGACGATCGATCTTATGAAGTACCTGGAAGTTTCCGCAGTCGAAGAAGTTTACATCAAGATCGACCATGCACTGATCATGAAATCAGATGCAGATATGTCGGAAGTCACAACCGTCTATTCGCATCCGGAGGCACTGGAACAGTGTTATTCATATTTGAGCCGGTATCCCAATATAGAAGTCCGTGAGTATACGGATACTGCGGAATCGGTGAAAATGGTTAAGGATTCTGAAGACCCAAAAATTGCCGGCATCGCAGGCAGTCATGCCGCAGCCTTGTATAATATGACCGTCGTCCGGGAAAACATCAGTGACAATCCGCTCAATACGACGCGCTTTTTATTCTTCCGCAAAGGTGTGCAGGGCGTGCGTCCGGAGACGAATAAAACATCGCTTTATATAGAATCGGACCACAGTACCGGTTCACTGAGTGAAATATTGAATATTTTCAGCGGGCACGGCATCAACCTTCTCAACCTGACTTCCCGTCCGATCCAGCACAAGCCGTTCTCATATGGATTCTTCATCGATGTTGAAAAAGGAAAGGAAGATTCCGTTCTGGCAGAAGCGCTGGACGATATTGGAAAAGTCAGCAAATACATCAATATGCTCGGGACATATCAAAAAGGGGAAATCCCCTCGTACAAAGGAGTACTGGTAAATGAATAGTCTTCTCACATCAAAACAGCATCTCTTCACCCGTATTGCCATCGGTTTCGTATTGGGCATAATAATGGGGATAGTCATCCCTGAATTCTCCATCCAAACGAAGTTTATCGGTGATGTTTACCTCAATCTGATCCAAATGATGATCATCCCTGTCATTTTTGTGGCAGTCGCCGGCGGTATCATCAACATCGGAAGCACACAGGATTTGGGGAGGATCGGCTTTAAAAGCGTAATCGTCTTCGTCCTCATGTTCATTGCGACTGCAGCAATCGGCCTGATAATATCCTATCTGGTCAGGCCGGGAAACCATATAAACATCGATTCTCCCGGCTTTGATGAAACAGTCACTTCCCCTTCCGTTCAGGATTTCTTCATGAATATTGTCCCGAGCAACATATTCCAGGCCGCCAGTGAAGGTGCCATTCTTCCTGTCATACTGTTCACTCTGCTGTTCTCAGTAGCAATTGTTGCGGTCGGAAAAGAAGCTGAGCCGGTTAAAACTTTTCTCAACAGTCTGTCGAAAGTGGTATTCAAAATTCTGGACTTCGTCATGGAACTGACACCGATCGGTGTACTTTCCCTGATGGCATTTGCGATGGCTGAATATGGTGCCGGTATATTCTCTGCGCTTGGTCTGTACATAATCACTGCATGGGCCGCCTGTATCATAGCATTCATAGTTGTCATGCTCCTGCCCGTCTGGTTATACACCGGCCTGTCTCCGATCCAGTTCATCAAAGGTATTTATAAGGTATGGCTCGTTTCTCTTTCAACGACGAGTTCAGCTGTCACACTGCCTACAAACATGCGGGTCAGCATCAATGACTTCAAAGCGTCCGAGTCCATAACTAATTTCGTCGTTCCTTTAGGTACGACAATCAACATGGCAGGCGGTGCCATTTCCTTCAGTCTGCTGGCAGTCTTTGTATCCGATTTTTATCAGATACCCTTAAGTGTGCCGGAAATCATCTATCTGGTTGTCATTGCCACCGTCCTTAATATGGCGGCCCCCGGAATCCCCGGCGGTGGAATCGTACTTGGAGCTTCTTTCCTGACATTGCTCGGCCTGCCGATAGAATTGATGGGGCCTATTGCCGCCATATACAGACTTCTCGACATGGCATACACTACAATGAATGTTACTGGTGATGCAGCGGCAAACCTTTTGATTTCAAAATCAGAAGAAAAACGTTTGTATAAAAGGGCTCTTGCAGAAAAATAGGTTTTTGTATATGATGCCCTCTCCGGCATGCGGCCGGAGAGGGCTTTTTCCGGTTCTCAACATCGTTTGGAATTCTGGGACAGTATTGACTCCTCACCTTATCGTCTCATCTTCACCGATGCCTGGTTGCGCTTCATCAAACAATCTCCACAAAAAAACCCTCCATCTGGAGGGCCTGAAAAACTACTATCTATTTTCTGTATCTCACTCTGTAATACAAATAATAAAGTGCCGGTGTAGCTATCAACGACAGGATTGTCGAGAACGCAAGTCCTGCGATTACTGTTACCGCCAGCGGTTCAAATAACACATCTCCGCTCAGTGCCACCGGGACGAGTGCCAGTATGCTTGTGAGTGTGGTCAGCGCGATCGGTTTGAATCTTACCCGTCCACTTTCAAAGATCGCCTGATAAATATCGAATCTCCCGGCTTTGCGCCTTGCTTCGATGAAGTCTATCAGTACGACGGCATTCCTGACGACGATACCGGACAAGGAAACCATTCCCATTATGCCCAGGAAACTGATTGGCGTCTGCGTTACAAACAATCCGATGATTCCGCCGCTGAACGCGAGGAAAATGCTGAATACTGTGATGAGCGGCATGACGACGGAATTGAATTCTATGGCGATGACGAGGTAGACAAGTACCAGTATCACTGAGAATAAAATCCCGATCTCGATGAAGAAGTCCGCCTGGTCTGACGACTCCCCGCCGACTGTAAGCTCGGTCGTTTCATCCAGATTGCTGCTGAATTCTTCTATCGTCCGGTTCACAGTCTCCTCATCATCCGAATAGACCTGAAGTTCAGCCGTCCTCTCACCATTGCTGTGCTGGATGGAAGTGGTGTCTTCAGTCTCTTCTATATTCACAAAATCCGACAGTGGATAGGTCTCCGGCTCTCCTTCTCCGGTTTTGACGATATCCACGTTATCTATAGTATACTCATCTGAATATTTGAGGTTAGTTTCTCTGGAATCCCCGTCCACAATGATCTCCTGGATCGGAATACCTTCTGAAATCATATTCAGTTCATTTTTCACCTGTGAAACGGATACATCATTCTCTTCCAGAGCTCCATAGTCTATGCTGTAGTTCATCGTCCTGACTGGACTGCCGATATTGGAAGTGACGATTGCTCCATCCGCTTCCAATGTTTCGGTAAGGTCAGTCACTTTATTGTTCAGCGTTTCCAGATCATCCTCAAAGATTTCAACTGTAATCGGTGCACTTGCCGGAGGCCCCTGGATGATCGTTTCCATGAACACCGTAGCTTTCGGGAACGCTTCACGGACTGCGTTCTCATACTCATCTATCGTTTCAGATGCACTCATCTGCTCTTTATCGATCTGAAGCGCAATCTGTGCCGTATTTGGTCCCGATTGTTCCAGTGATGCCCCAAACAAGTTCGGCAGTCCATCTCCTGTGAATAATGAAGCGGACTCCACATGCTCCATCTCCCCAAGCATATATGAAAGCACATCCTGTGCATCTTCATGCGTCTTTTCAATCGTCTGTCCTTCCTCAAATATCAGATCGACCGTCACTTCCGAACGATCCGCTTCCGGGAAGAATTCAAACGGTGTGAAACGGATGAGACCTACTGATAATACTGCGATAATCAATACTGTCAGAAATGCCAGCAGCGGTCTTTTTATAATTTTAGGAAGAAGTTTATCTGCATACACATTACTTCCCCATGTAAATGCTTTCCCTATAATGCCCGGGTGCTTTGGTGCTTTCTTCCTTACGATAAGATACCTGACAGCAGGTACGAATGTCAGGGCAAGCACAGTCGATACGATCATCGTTGAAATCAGAATGCTCGGCAGTGCTTTTATGAAATCACCATTTGCGCCGGAGAGCAGCAGCAGCGGTGAAAATGTAAATACGATTGCAAGTGTGGATGCGATGACAGAGGGAGCAACTTCTCTCACACCATTGTATACAGCATCGAGCTTGTTGTCGCCGACGGTGAACCGCCGTTCGATGTTGTCGTTGACAACAATCGAATCATCGACAAGTATACCGAGCGCAATGATCAGTCCGATGACGGATATCTGGTTGAGATCGACACCCATCCACGGAATTGGTGCGAGTCCAATCAGCACTGACAGGAAGACAGTAATCATCACCGTTATGGAACCAAACCATGACAGGCCGAGAGATGTGCCGACGATAACCGCGAGCAGCGCGATTGCAAGAGATATATACAATCCGACGAATATATCCTCCACATTTTCACGTTCAGAGGAAATATTATCAACTGTTATATTATCAGACAATCCTTCAAAACTATCATCCATGATGGATTCAACTTTCCGCGAAACTGAAGGCACGTCCTCTCCTGCAGCAAGGAATACAGTAAATGAAACTGCTGGTTCACCTTCGTACTCCACAATGTCTTCCGGCTGTTCATGAACTTCTGAAACTTCTGCGACTTCATCGAGCGGAATATCATCAGTCCCCACCCTGACCTGTTCCAGCACTTCAAGTGGTTTTTGGTCCTGGAAAGACAGACGTACTGTCTCGTCATCTTCTGTATCCTGCCCAAGTATGACCGGATTCAGAGACTGTTCAATCTCGTTCATGATTTCGTTCGGATTCAACTGGTTTTCAGCAAGTGCATCCCAGTCAAGCTGTATTTCATACTTATAATCTTCATACCCTTTGAGCGTGACACTGTCGACGCCGTCCATCTGGGTGACTTCCTGTTCCAGCTTCTCCAGATCATCTCTTATGCCATCCAGATTTTGCACATCTTCACTGTGGACCTGGTAGCTGAGCAGAGGAAAGTTATTGCTCAATGACTCAACTTCCGGTTCTGCAGCATTTTCCGGGAGATCACTGGCAATACCGCTCACAACGTTATTCACATCATTCAGCACATCATCCGGATTCCCGTCGTCTGAAAGCTGGAGTGTAATGACGGAAATATCATCCTGTGAAACGGATGACACATCCTCAATATCCTCCACATTGAATAATTCCGATTCAATGATGTTCGTGACATTCGTTTCCATATCTGATTTGTCAGCGCCCGGCCATGCAGTTGTGACATTGACCAGATTGACTTCAGTTTCAGGTATTTCGCGCTGTTCGATTGTCAAAAACGTATAGACACCCAAAATCGAAACAGTAAATATCAAAATAATGAACAGCAAGCTTCTCCCGAGTAGTATTTCGTAAAGCTTTTTCATCCAATTTCCTCATTCCATGTTTTCTTTCTTCTATTATAATTCAGAGCCGTATGTAATATATATTCCGGCAACGAATAAAAAGAATACTGCAAAATAACCCGGCACTATCAATGCATCCGGTAAAAACGTCTGTGTCCCGAACATGATCAGCGTACCCAGTGCAAAGCAGATTGCTGCTGCCGCTTTCATAAAAAATCCTCCACCCTTGTTCTACTGTTGATCTGTGTCAATCCATGCCGTCTTTTCATCGAAAGGTATTCGTTTGATGTTGTCCTTCGTCATGTCAGGTTCCCCTGCAAAAACAAGTCCCAGAATCTCTTCATCTTCACGAAGGTCAAATAGCGCCTTCACCTCAGGTGTATTATAGATTGGTCCGCTTCTCCAGATTGCACCGAGTCCAAGCTCGTGTGCAGTCAGCAGCATATTCTGTGTTGCCGCTGCCACAGCACATACATCTTCTATATAGATGGCTTTCGGATTGTCAGAAGGAGATAATGCGACCACAATGACGGTCGGGGCAGCGAATGGTTTTCTGCTTATTTTTTCGATTCTCTTCTGTCCTTCTTCAGATTCAGGGTCTTCAACTCTCCCGTGAGCCACCTCTTTCAAAACACGGGACAGCGGATTCCTGCCCTCTCCGCTCAACACAAAGAATTTCCATGGCTCTGTACGGTGATGATTCGGCGCCCACACTGCCGACTCCAGCATAGTCTCAATCTTTTCTCTGTCCACCGGCGTATCCTTCACCCTGCCCAGGCTGCGTCTTTGTCTGATTGCTTCTGAAACGTTCATAATCACTACTCCTCAAATTTTTATAGCACCACTAGAGTACCAGATTTTCAGCAATTTCCATAAAATAAAGTGCACCTTTCTCCAGTGCTTCCTCGTCCACATTGAATTTAGGATGGTGCAGTGGATAAGCTTCTTCCTTGTCCGGGTCATGAACACCGATGAACTGCATCGAGGCAGGAACTGCCTGTGAAAAGGAGGAGAAGTCTTCAGTGCCAAAGATCGGCTGCTCCACCTCAATCATTTTTTCTTCTCCATACACTTTTTTAGCGGCCTGCCTTGTGACATCCACCGCTTCTGTCCTGTTGAACACTGAAGGATATCCGATATCCCAGTCAATTGTATATTCTGCCCTGTGTGCTGCTGTAACGCCTTTCAGGATGTGTTCCAATTCCTCCCGCGCCTTTACTCTCGAGGCTTCATCGATGGATCTTATGGTACCGCCGATTTCAACTGTGTCCGGAATGACATTCATCGCATCGCCGCTGTGGAAATTGGTGACCGATACGACCGGCACTTTGTGCGGGGATATCTTCCTCGACACAATTGTCTGCAGACTCATCGTAAATTCCGAACCCACGATAATCGGGTCTATCGTTGAATCCGGAATCGCTGCATGCCCGCCTCTGCCTGATATTTTAATCCGGAAGTCATCCGCTGCTGCACAAAAAGCCCCTTCACGAACAGAAAAATATCCTGTTTCATAATCCGGAGAGACGTGAAGCGCGAAAGCATAGTCCACACCTTCAGCTACTCCGAGATCAACGAGTTCATAGGCGCCGCCGGGAAAATCCTCCTCCGCGTGCTGGAATATAAATCTTACTTCCCCATTCATCTCTTCTTTCATGGCAGATAATTCCTTTGCCGCACCAAGCAGCATTGAAGCATGGGCATCATGCCCGCATGCATGCATCACACCACGGTTTGAGGACTCAAATTCCAAACCGGTCTCTTCAGTTATAGGTAATGCGTCGATATCCGCACGGAGCAGAATGACCGGACCTTCAGTTTTTGCCCCTTTCAGGGTCCCAAGCACACTCGTTTCCGTCGGTCTTGATACATCAATACCGTCAAAGGAATCCAGTATACTCTCTATATAATCTGCCGTTCCATATTCTTTATAGGAAAGTTCCGGATTCCTGTGAATATGTCTGCGCCAACTGATCAGCGCATTTTTCAAATCTGTGTTTTCTTCATCCATATCCGTCACTCCAAACGATTTATTCTCTATTTCAAGTATACTAAAGGCCCAGTCATTAAATAAGCCTTTAAATCAAGTTGCTAAGATTATATATCTCATATAAAATGACTTAATACTATTAAAATAAAAAAGGAGATGGAAGACTTTGATAATGCTGATTCTTCTGGGAGCCGTTGCCGGTTCACTCATCCCTGTCCAGACTTCCATCAACAGCCGCCTCGCTGTATTCACCCGTTCAGTCTTCCTGTCGTCATTCTACTCATTTCTGGTCGGCACAATTTTACTGATCTTCTTCAATCTTTTTGCCAACCCTGAAAAATTATTGCCGTCTTACATAATATCGCAGGATTTTTCATATATCTGGTTTGTCGGCGGACTGATGGGCGTCATCTATCTGACAGGCAACGTCCTGCTCCTGCCGAAAATCGGAGCCGCACTTACAGTGATCATGACGGTCGCCGGCCAGATGATCATCGGCCTCATGGTCGATACATTCGGGTGGTTCGATGCCGAAATCCAGCCCATCAATATTTTCCGCATACTCGGCATCGCCGTCATGATTGCCGGCATCATTTTCATGAACTATAAGAAGAAAAGTGCGCGTACGGCGGCGCATTCATCAAACGCCTGGCTGGCGCTCGGCCTGTTCACAGGTGCAATGCCGCCGATCCAGACTGCTGTGAACAGTGCCCTCCGGCATGAAGTGGATTCATTCTTTTTCGCCTCTCTCATCTCATTCATCATCGGTACTGCCGCACTTCTTATGCTTTCGCTGATCATTGCGAAACATATCAGCTTCGTCACTTATGATAAAACGATCGGTAAGATAAAACCCTGGCATTTCATCGGGGGGATACTTGGAGCACTCTATGTCACGACCAATATCATACTGATGCCGCACCTTGGTGCGACACTCACTCTGATGACGGTCATCTTCGGGCAGATGGTGATGGGGCTTCTGATTGACCATTTAGGACTTCTCGGCATCCATAAGAACAAGGTCGATGCGAGAAGAGTCATCGGCGTCATAATGATTCTGTCGGGCATCATACTGCTTCAGATATTCTAATGAAAAGGGATATATTGATATTCAGGGGTATTCAATGAAAGCGAAATTGAGTACATTTAAGATCAGTTCCCCGCTATATGATATTCAGGACTTCAATAATGAGTGCTGTTCGTTATATACGGATTTTAATCTTTAGAAAAGCGATCTGACTGTTGAAAGTAAAATCTGATAACTGCTCATCATGCAGGAAATAAAACAGAGGACGACCCGCCGGGCTGTCCTCTGTTTATCTGTGTTTCAATTGTCTTCTCACGAGACTGAATGCCATACCGGCCAGTATGGACAACCATACGCCGAGCGCCGCAAATATCGTGACATAGGGAATGATCATCAAGAACTCCGTCTCCAGTGCAATGGATAATTTTGTCGTGCCGACTGTATACATCGCAATCGGGAATGCCATCCCCCACATCTGTGGATCATAAGTGAATGGATAATGGTTCATAATATGCCGCCATACGCCGAGAATTACAAGCAGCGGAATCCACCATGTGCCGAGCACCCAGTAGAACAGTGTGAAGCCTTTGATGAATACTTCCAGTTCCCTGACCAGACTGGACTCCATGCCGTAGATCATCAGAACCGATCCGGCAAGGGTTGTAATCGCGAGTGCGCCCATATTGATCCAGTACGGCGGGGCCAGCGACATCGCTTCGACCTTCAAAAACATCAGCCTGTAAAATATGAAGGCGATGATATTGAGATACAGCATGCATCCCAGCAGGAAGTGACAGAGGGAAATGAAGAGTATGATCTCACTGAATTGTCCCATCCCTGAAGAAATCAATGTACCGAGTACCGCAATGGACTGTGTAGAGACCACAGCAAGAAGCCATCCGCCGTTCACGGCTTCTTCAATTACAGGCTTCACTTTCTTCACTATGATGATGGTAAAGAAGGTATACATCAGCACAATCCAGAGGAAGAATGCCACACTCCAGAAAAAGAATCCCCATACATACAATCCCTTTATAACGACCAGCTGGCTGCCCAGCACCTCAGTTCCGGCAATCAACGTAAAAAAGCCAGGGCCTTTGCTGTGGTCTCCCAGATCCTGGAGAAACGCGCCGGTATTAAGCATAAGCCGCATGATATTTAGTAAGAGTAAGACGACATATATGAAAACATTAAAATATATAAGTAGTTCCGCTGCAATGGGTAACCCCAGATACCAGCAGGAAAGGGATAATGCACCGGTTGCCATGACCATCGCAAAATAGCCGGGAAAAAGGTTTCGTGACTGGCGCCTGAAAAAATTCAACACGATATTCACTCTTTCTGTCCTGATTTATAAAAAGTATAACCTATTCATAGTATACAACTTTGTGAACTTTTTCAATTTGCCTTTATTCGAAATTAAAAAAAGCCGAAACCGAAATACGGTGCCGGACTGGAAGATCTATAGTGTTTATTACTACTGCTTTTCTTGCACATTATCTTTTTCGCCACTGTGATTGAGTCTGTAGACTAAATAGCCGAAACCGCCGATTGCTGATAATCCGGCAAGCTGGATGAGAAAATCTGAAAGAGATGCTTCCATAATGATCTCCCTTTCTGTAATTGTTAAAAGGATTGTATCATGTTATGAAAGTGATTTCATTAATTTTTCTGCTGATAATCAGAGAAATTTTACGGACACTTTCCATACTCGTTGTCTCCGTCACTCGGCAGAAGTGTCAGTATGAAACCCATGATGCTGAACAGAGCTATAATCGTTATTGCTGCCGCTTTCATCCATCTTTTCACAAAACTCATAAAAACAACCGGCAGCAGCAGAAATGACAACAGCTGCGGCAGCTGCAGCCATCCCGAAATCCCTGTGTCCTGATACCGTCTTGAAGTCAGTGCAATCATGGGTACTGTAAATATCACCGCTAAAGCATTTTGGACTTTGATTGGCGCCTTGAAAATGGAGAGACCGATTCCAATCAGTCCATACACGATGTTCGGAACCCAGTAGTCTTTTCTTGTCGATCTTCCTGTAAATTTAAATGCTTTCGTAAAATAATCCATCATCGCCTGTCGCAAATTGGTTCCTCCTCGTGGATTCTGATACTTTCATCATACAGGAAAAAAGTGTTTGACATAATCCCATAAAAACACGAAAGTTCTGATATAAAAAACATAAAAAAATGACTAAAACATGAACTTAAATCAAAATACCTATTGAAAAGTTCGTTATTGGTGTTAGAATAGTATTTATCTAAAATAAAAGCACTCATATAATAGCAGAGATATGGTCTGCAAGTTTCTACCGGACGCCGTAAATGTTCCGACTATGGGTGGGCAAAATACGGACTGTATATGGATTGTACCGACGTACAATTCTCTTTGATCCCGAAACGATTGCTCATCCGATGGATGCGCGGTGGTTTTGGGATTTTTTATTTGGAAGAATGGTTTTAAAAAATGGCTGAGGTGAAAATAATGGATATTTTGAAAGATAAGATTTTATCAGAAGGCACGGCACTTTCTGAGTCAGTGCTGAAAGTGGACAATTTTTTAAATCATCAGATCGATCCACAGCTGATGCATGAAATCGGTGCCGAGTTCAAAAAACGTTTTGAAGGCAAAGGAGTCACTAAAATACTGACGCTTGAATCTTCCGGCATTGCCCCGTCAGTGATGGCCGGACTGCTGATGGATGTTCCTGTAGTCTTTGCACGCAAGAGACAATCGCTCACTTTGACTGACGGACTTCTCACTTCCGAAGTCTATTCATATACAAAGCAGGAAACGAACCAGATCTGCGTGGCTCATAAATTTCTGGAAGAAGATGACACTGTTCTCATCATCGATGACTTCCTTGCCAACGGCAAAGCGGCCGAAGCGCTGATTGATCTTGCAGAACAGGCAGAGTCAAATATCGCCGGTATTGGAATCGTCATCGAAAAATCATTCCAGGAAGGCGGCGGCCTTCTCCGGGACAGAGGACATCATGTGGAGTCGCTCGCCCGCATAGCGAACCTGGCGGAAGGCAAAATTGAATTTGTTCAGGAAAGGGAGAATTCCAATGCAAATGTCTAAGACAAAATCCCTGTCGCTCGGACTCCAGCATGTTCTCGCGATGTATGCCGGTGCCGTCATTGTGCCGCTCATCATCGGTGCAGGCATCGGCCTCTCCAACGCCCAGCTCACTTATCTGATTGCCATCGATATCATGATGTGCGGGGTGGCGAGCATACTGCAGGTTTGGAAGAATAAATTCTCGGGCATCGGCCTGCCCGTTGTACTCGGATGTACGTTCACAGCTGTGGGTCCGATCATCGCAATCGGCAATTCGTACGGTATCGAATCGGTCTATGGATCCATCCTCGTTTCCGGACTCGTTGTTGTTCTAATCGCAAAATATTTCAGTAAAATGATCAGATTCTTCCCGCCGGTCGTTACAGGTTCCGTCGTTACGGTAATTGGTATTACACTCATTCCTGTCGCAATCAATGACCTTGCCGGCGGTCAGGGCAGTAAAGACTTTGCTTCACCGATGAATCTTGCAATCGGATTCGGAACTTTATTCGTCATATTGATGATTTTCAAATTCGGCAAAGGATTCGTCAAATCCATCGCTATTCTGCTCGGCATACTGATCGGCACCGGGGTGAGTGCATTTTTCGGCCGTGTAGATTTCTCTGCAGTTGGTGAAAGCTCATGGTTCCATCTGCCGCAGGTGTTCTACTTCGGCATGCCGGAATTCCATCTGGCGCCAATACTGACGATGGTTCTCGTTGCGATTGTCAGCCTAGTCGAATCAACAGGCGTATACTTCGCTCTTGGTGATATAACTGATAAAAATCTGGATGAAGATGATATGAAGCGTGGATACCGGGCAGAAGGTCTGGCGATACTTTTCGGCGGATTATTTAATTCATTCCCATATACGACATTTTCACAGAACGTCGGTCTTGTGCAGCTTTCCGGAGTGAGAAGTAATCACATCATCTACATTGCAGGCGGCATGCTGGTCCTGCTCGGACTCGTTCCTAAAATCGGTGCGTTGACACTGGCCATTCCAACATCTGTACTCGGCGGTGCAATGCTGGCCATGTTCGGCATGGTCATCGCCTACGGTATTAAGATGCTCTCCAATGTAGATTTTGAAAAACAGGAGAACCTGATGATCGTCGCAATTTCTGTAGGCATGGGACTCGGCGTCACAGCAGTACCGGAATTATTTGCTGCGCTTCCAGCACGTATTTCAGTCCTCACAGACAGTGGCATCGTGATGGGCAGCCTGACTGCCATCATCCTCAACATCGTTTTCAACATGAGGAAAGCACCGTCTGTCAAAGCAGGTAAAGTATCTCGTGAGCAGCAGGCCGCAGGATAGATTTTGAAACGTCTTCCGACTTCGGAGGCGCTTTTCATTTGAATCGGAACGGCCGGAAGCATATACTGTTGCACATGGACCAGTTGGAGGGGTCAAGATTATGAAAAGAATAATAATGGGTACAGTATTTTTGATTGCAGGAACCGTCCACTTTTTAAAACCGGGAATATTTTCCAGGATCACCCCCGCATTCATTCCCTTTAAAACTTTCATCGCCTATTTCACAGGCGCTCTGGAATTTATATTTGGGACGCTGCTGCTTTTGAACAGGATCAGAAACTGGCAACTTTCCGGCATGCAGAAGTTCCTGTGGGCTGTATTCCCAGCCAATGTCTATATGTATACGCATCAGGAGCATCTGGGTCTCGGGAAATATCCGAAGTGGGCACTGCTCGGGCGTCTGCCGCTTCAAAACCTCATGGTGGATATGCTTGAGGATATTAAGAAATAATCTATTATAATTTCAAATCTTAATTTAAAGGGCAGGCTTTTCTAACGAAAAGCCTGCCCTTTAAATTTGCTCTATTCAAGTTTTTCTTTCATTTTCTCATGGACTTTTTCTTCAGCTCTGTCCACCCGTTCATCTTTTAACTTACGTCGTGGTTTAGGGTGAAACCATTCTATTTCCCCACTTTCAAGAAAAACACCTCTGAATTCTTCACCTTGGAGCTTTAGTTTAAACATATGAAGCTTGCGTGCCTGATTTTTTGAAATCGGTTCTACTTCAATTTCATCCATTTCATTTTTGATGCCATGTTCATCCAGCAATTCATGTATTTCCGCTTCTACTGAAGCTAATTCAGCTTCGCCGATATCCTGCTTCGGATGGGGATTCAGCCATTGGATTTCTCCTTCGGCATAATCTCCTTTATAATTACGGCCATCGATTACAAGTTTGAATTGATGTCTTTCATGCTGCCGGGTTTCGAATACCGGTTCTACTTCAAAGTTATCTACCAGTGGAAACACCTCCTGAAAACAATTAGTTACTACTACATTCCCGCTTCAGAGAGAAATATGCCTCTTTCAGGAATTTAAAACTCAGCTTAACCATTTTGCATCAGGAAGTCAAATGGCGCAGCAGCACAAAAATCATTTCAGATCATCGAAATGTATGATGCGGTCACATACCCTCTCAAGCAGGTGATAATCGTGACTGATTGCTAAGATTCCCACTCCCCGTTCATCAGCCAGTTCTATCAATGAATGCCAGATCTGTGATTGCGTAACTGCATCCAGCATCGTCGTGATTTCATCTGCAACAAGGTACTCTGTATCACCGGTCATTGCCCGTGCCAGACAGAATCTCTGCAGCTCCCCTCCTGATAATTCACTCGGCCATCTCTCAAGCCAATCCTGTCTTATACCCAGTGTCTTCAGAAGTTTTTGATCAATCTCTCCTGCTTCCTGCAGCGTTTGTTTAATACGCCATCTTGGATTGATCGCTTTCTCGGGATGCTGCCAGACCATTTGAACAGGATGTCTGCCTTTTTTCGGAATCGTCTTTCCTGCAATCTCGACAGTGCCTCCTAATGTCGTCCTATACCCGGCGATAACCTGTGCCATCGTCGATTTCCCAGACCCGCTGTGACCGTATACCCCTACAATTTCACCCGGCTGCACTGTCAGATCCAAGTCTTTGAACAGCCATGAACTGTTTGGATAATGATAGCTGATACCTTTTATTTCAAGTGAAGGTTTCCCCGATTTACGAGAATTGGAATACGCAGAGGGCTGCAGTGAAATAAAGTCATTTTTAGGCAGGGCGCGCCACAATGCTCTAGTATATGGATGGCGCAGTCTTTCACCTTTTCCGGAAAAATCTCCAGCCTGTGCAATTTCTATCGTTTCCCCTTCATAGAAGACGGCAATTTTATCGGCTATCTGCAGTGCGATTTCAATATCGTGGGTGATGAACATCATGCCTTTCCCTGCATCAGCCAGCCTTCTCATTTGTCCGACTGTCTCCTGGAGTACAGCCGGATCCAGGCCCGGTGTCGGTTCGTCCGCAATGACCAGATTTGCATTACCTGCCATGGAAGTCGAAATGAGCACTCGCCTTGCCATCCCGCCTGATAATTCAAACGGATAGCGGTCACCTGCGGAATCAGGCAGCCCCACTTTTTTAAATATATCCTGTTGGACCCGCTTCTTATTTCTCCTTGCAATCATCGTCCGAACTTGTTTTCCGGTCTTCATCAGAGGATCGAGTGCATTTACCGACTGGGGGATGAGGGATATTTCTTTCCCTCTTAATAAAGCTTGCTTTTTTTCTGTAAGTGCTGCTCCTTTATAATTCAATGTGCCTGAAGTGACCGCATTATCCGGCAATATGCCTAATATGGCATTTGCCAGCAGACTCTTTCCTGATCCGCTGGCACCCAATACTGCCACTATCTCCCCTTCATGGATCGTCAAATTGAAATTACGGACAACTTCCAAGTCCCTCTCCCGTAATCCTTTCCCATAATGACGGAAAATCAAAGAGAAATCTTTTACTTCGAGCAGCGGTGTTTCCCCGGAGTGTCCAATATTTTTATCTTCAACCATTGCTTTCCTCCTATATCCTTTGACCATGGAAAGGGTCGATCAGTTTCTGAATATTTCTGCCGAGCACATCGAAAATAATTACCATGAGTAATAAAGAAAACCCCGGGAAAAATGCCAGCCACCAGTGCCCTGTTGATAAATATCTCATCGATTCTGATAAGATAATCCCAATGGCAGGCGTTTCCGCAGATAAACCGAATCCCAGAAATGTAATGGCTGCTTCATGCAGGATGGCATGTGGGAACAGCAGGATGAAGCCCACCACCAGATGCGGAATCAGATGAGGCAGAAAATGATGTCTCGCAATCCATATTTTTGATTTACCCAGGCGTTCGGACACCCCTACATATTCAGCTCCTTTCAATTGAAGCACTTCCGCTCTCAGCAGACGGGCGAGGCTCGGCCAATGCGTCAAAGCAAGACCGATCACAACACCTTTGAAGCCCCCGCCGGCGGCAAAAGAAATCAGTATCAGCGTTACGATATGGGGCACACTCAGAAAAAGGTCAATCATCCAGGTGACGATGTTATCCATTGTTTTATTCCACGAAGAGAGCAGACTTAGTGTCAGAGCGATGATTGCACTCGATAATGCAGCGAGTACACCGACACTAAGACTTAAAGTCAGCCCTTTCAACGTGCGCATCAGCATATCCCTGCCCAGCCAATCCGTACCAAAAAGATGGTCGGGGGAAGGCGCCCGGTTTTTTGATTCCAAATCGATTCCAATTGCATCTGCATCTATCAGCAGACCGCTGATGATCAGCCCAGCAAGGATGACTGATGAAAACAGGATTGCCGCTGCAGTGCGCTGTCTGATATTAAGGTGCAGTCTGCGCCTGCGGTTATGTGTGATTTTACCTTCCATTTTCTACATCCCCCTCCTGATGCGGGGATCTATTACTTTATAAAATAAATCCGCCAACAGATTCCCAGTAAACACGAATAGTGTCGTGAACAGGACAATGCCCAGAAGCAGCGGTACATCACTGCCAAGACCGGCCTGTACGACCGCCTGTCCCAGTCCGGGATATGAAAATACCTGTTCTGCCAGAACCGCGCCTCCAAACAGTTCACCGAATGAGGCGAAATGAAGGGAGACTGCAGGGAGGGATATATTCCTCAGTCCATGCCTCCATAACAGAGTAAATCCTCTTTCACCTTTTGCCATGGCAAAGCGCACGTATTCACTTTCCAGTACTTCTATCAGCTTCTGTCTCGTATGCAGTGCCACATTGGCCACACCCACTACACTCAAAGTCAGTGCCGGTAAGAATAAATGCCGGAGTCGTTCCGCCAAAGAAACATCGGCTTCCAGGATTCCTGCCGGCGATCCAAGTCCGATCGGGAACCAGCCAAGCCATACAGAAAAGAACATCAGCATCAGAAGGCCAAGCCAGAAGGCCGGTGTGGAGGCGAGCGTAAAGCAATAGCCTTTGATCAGCTTGTCTACAAAGCTCCCTTCCTTCATGCCGGCAGTGATGCCCAGTACAAAACCGATGATGCCTGAAATTATCCAGGCCAGTGCCATCAACGCCAGAGAAGCAGTAAAACGTTCACCGATGACATCTGCGACACTGCTGCGATAGAGCAGAGAGGTCCCGAGGTCCCCCTGCAGCACAGCATTTCCCCAGGAGAGATACTGCTGTACCGGCGATTCATCCAAACCCCAGTAAGCTTCTATATTCTCACGCTGCTCAGGGCTCACGCGCGTCATATCCGCACCAATATAGGATTGGACAGGATCAATCGGTGAAAGGCTGACAAGCAAAAAGGACAGGATGCTGATGGCAGCGAGCAGTGAAGCCAATTTCAAAATCTTTCCAAAAATATATTTTGCCATGTTACTGCTATTCATCATCATCCCTCCTTCTATAGATCATTCCGTTCTTTGTCTCATTCATTCCAGTGCCACTGATCGATATTATCTGTTATCGGCCAGCCATGACCGTGTGGATGTAACTTCTGATTACCGATATTCAAGTTTTCATCCACCAGATATAGATGCTGTATATTTACAAGCCATGTCCATGGTGCGTCGCCACGGGATGAAAAGCCAGTTTCTCCATCCCACTGGGCTTTCTTCCAATATTCATACGCTTCTTCCTGAGTCGTTGCATGCATCGCTTTCTCCATATATTCATCTACAGCCGGATTGGAATAATAATTCGCATTATAATAACCTTCCCCTCTGGTGCTGCTGCTGTAGATATTGTACATTTCGAGCGGGTCATGACTGCCCCACCCCATCATGACGGGATTGGAATGCATTGATTTTTCCAGCTCATTCCAACTCTGACCTTCTGTTGTCACTTCGATTCCAAGCGTTTTTATCTGATCTGCTGCTGCAATGGAAAGTGACTGTCGGATTTCATCTCCCGCAGGATAAAGTATCTTAAACGCTGCTTCCAGACCCTCTTTTTCACGTATGCCTGCATCATTTATTTTCCAGCCGGCTTCATCCAGCAGCTTTTTTGCTTCTTCCAACTGGTTATCCGTCACTTCGGTTTCGGGGTTCCACCATGGTAAATGATCCGCTACTGAATAGGCGGGTGTACCATATCCGTTCAATACGCCTTCCACCAGTGCTTCCCTGTCCATGGCCATATCTATTGCTTTCCTGATTGTCTCATCTGAAGTGACATCATTTCCAATAGGTGTGCCATCTTCCTTTTTCTTTCCGGATTCTACAAATGGAAACATAATGCCCCGGTTATCCACTGTATCCAATGCAAATAAGTCCATGCCGGTTACCTCTTTCTCAGCAAAGCTGGGTGTCACGGCCGCTACATCCACTTCATCCGATTTTGCTGCGGCAAAGGCTGCATCTTCTTCCAGGAATAAAAACGTTAATCTTTTAAATTCGGATTTTTCTCCATAATAGTACGGGTTTTCTTCCACTATCAATTGCTGACCTTTATTCCATTGCACAAGCTGATACGGTCCAGAGCCAATCGGATGCTCATTGTATGTATCATCATATGCATGCTCCGGAACAATCCCCAGGATCACCAGATGGGAAAGAAATGTAGACTGTGGTTCTTTCAATGTGAATTCCACCGTATGCGCATCAGTCGCTTCCACTTTTTCAAGGTTGCTCAAATCGATGACCGATCCGCTTCCTTTGGCTGTTTCAAAAGTGAACACCACATCTTCAGCTGTAAGGGGCTCCTGGTCTGAGAACACTGCATCATCCCGGATTCCGACTTTATATGTTTTTCCATCTTCACTTATCTGATACTCTGTTGCCAAATCGTTTTCAATATTGAAATCTGCATCATATTTCAATAATGTACTCTGAAATAAAGGTGAACCATACATGCCCCATCCTGTCGTCGGATCAAACCCCTCTTCCGGTTCTCCACCGATGGCCAGTACCAGTTCATCATTTTTCGGAGAATTCTCCGCCTGCATCTCCATTTTTTCGTTCGAGCAGGCACTCAAAATACCCAATACCATAAAAATTACTATAATACTTATTTTTCTCATTCATCGATACTCCTCATCGCCTTATTTTAAAACGGCATGGTATTTTAAACCGTTTTTAAAAAGTAATGCCCGACAATATTAATATGTCGGGCCCGGCACTAATATTTGCGTAGAAAACTCGGTTTCATCTGCTGCCATTCTTCGCTTATTGCAGCGTGGCAGGCGGCTGTAACACGTTCAATCACCTGCGTTTTATCAGCAATGATCCGCAAGGTGAACCCAGGCACTGTCAGTTTGGATATCCCAAATTCAAAATCACCGGATTCTGCGTGTACCACTTCATACAGACGGTCAATCAATGCATCATCCGTCTTTTCCCCGATAACGATGAAAGAGCCAAGGTGGGTATATCCTTCCATGAATCCCAGCCCGGTCATGTTCTGTTGTTCCGGTTGAAGTTTGACATGATCGAAAACGACCAACTCACCGTCCATATAGATTTCGCTTTTAAGACGCAATGTATCATAGCTGAATGCGTCCCCTTCCGGAGACCATCCCGGCGTCACTATGTCTGAATAAAGCAAGGTTGCGCCTTTCTCCATATAAACCACATTTTTCTGTATATACTTTGCATCTTTATATGCGATGAGCGCATCCGGCAGATATTCCAGATAGCTGTTCTTTTTCAAATGGAATTCTGTTTCCTGGTATGCATAGGATTTAGGCGTCTTATAGACTTTCGTCGATGATTGTGTCGTCAAAGTCAGACGGGAGTCTTCACCAAGAGATACTCTCATACGGTATGTATCTCCATCCAAATACCCCCCGCCCGGATTCAGAAGATAATAGCAGGGATAGCTGTTTTTACCAAAATATACAGGGCGCATCACTTTGAAAGCACCCTGAAAATAAATATTATCAGCTACCGTCCTCCCCTGACGGTTTTCCACGTCAAGTTCCAAAATACCCGTCCATTCAGACATCCTGACCCAGACCTTTTAGCAATGCATTTTTCTCAATCCATTCAACCACCTGGTCCAAACCTTTGTTATCCTTCAGATTTGTAAACACAAACGGTTTGTCTCCACGGAAAACTTTAGTGTCAGATTCCATTACCTCAAGACTCGCGCCGACATATGGCGCCAGATCAGTTTTATTGATTATGAACAGATCCGACTTGATCATGCCCTGTCCACCTTTACGCGGGATTTTTTCGCCCTGGGCCACATCGATGATATAGATTGAGAAGTCGACAAGTTCTGGGCTGAATGTTGCTGCAAGGTTGTCACCGCCGCTCTCTACGAAAATCAATTCGACATCCGGATGTTTTTCCTGAAGCTCCTCTATCGCTGAGAAATTCATGGATGCATCTTCACGGATGGCAGTGTGAGGACAACCTCCTGTTTCTACACCGACAATCCTGTCTTCATCCAAAATACCATTATTGACCAGGAACTTAGCGTCTTCTTTTGTATATATATCATTCGTGATTACTGCCATGCTCACTTCATCGGCAAGTTCACGCGTGATTTTTTCCACCAGCATTGTCTTCCCTGCACCTACAGGTCCGCCAACTCCGATTTTAATTGGTCCCATACTTAACACGTCCTTTTAAAATTATTGATTATATTATTCTTGCACCGCATTTTTGTCACGAGCTGAAAATACGTATACCTACGCGTTCGTGCTGCATCTGGGATATTTCAAGACCTGGTGCCACGACTCCGAATTCCATTTCATCGAGACCGATGATCCTATCCCCTGCCGCTTTCAATTCTTCCTGGAAAGCATAGATGACTTTCTGGCCTGCAGTCTGTCCCAGCGGAATCGCCCGCACTGCGTTCTGAACAAGAGCCGCGATGGTTGAATACAGATAATAAACAATGGTCGTTTTCTTCTCCACTCCCAAGTAATGACCTACCATTGTAAAGACGATGGCCGAGTGCCCGAAAGACTGTTTATTTTTCAAACGTTTACGATAGGCTGATAAGATTGGGATATTATAGATGGACTCCGCGATATCCAGCATTCTGTCCCCCATCCGCTGAGTCCCGTCCCGCGATTCCTTCGCAAGGTTCTGGACGGTCAATATGCGGTCCATTTCCCAGACCTTATCCAGGTCATCCTGTTCCAACGCCTCATACACAATTCTCGCAGCCAGACCATCTGCATATGCAAGCTGTTCATGCAAATAAACTTTGAGCCAGCCGGAAAAAGTTTCTGCATCAACAACCTTATCCTTCTGAATGTATGTTTCAAGTCCAAATGAATGGCTGAATGAACCGGTCGGAAAATTGGAATCGCACAATTGGAACAGCGACAAAGCATTATTAGTCATGACTGTGACCGATATGACGGAATGCCTGCTTCACCTTGCGCTCTTCCCGCTTGAATGGAATTTCCATTTCATCGAGCAGTTCCTCCACAAGATAATCATACTGAACAAGCATGTCGTCTCCTTCAAATTGGGCCGGCAAATGTCGATTTCCCAGCTGATGGGCGATTGTTCCCATTTCGTTCATGCTGCGGGGACTGATGATGATCAGATCATCGGACAGCACGTCAATAATTATGATATTTTCATCATCCATATAAAGGACATCTCCCGCTTTCAGATCGCGGGGATTCTTCAGACGGATGCCCAGATCGCGGCCGTGGTCTGTTTCAACACGCTGGATGCGTTTCATCAAATGTGCACTTTCCATATACACCTTTTCCTGATGACGCTTATTTAATTCATCAGGATTCAACTCGCTTACATTCGTCACTATTTCTTCTATTATCAATTATTCCACCTCAAAATAGGAAGTACCGCTGGCCAAGTGGCACTATGTCAACCGGGTCGCACGTCAGTACTTCTCCATTAATTTTAACTTCATAAGTCTGCGGATCAACATCTATATCCGGGGTTTCCGAATTCAGCTTCATATCTTTCTTCGTCAACTGACGGATGTTGTGAACGGGAAGGACGATCTTCTCAAGTCCCAGCTTCTCTTTAATATTGTTGTCATATGCAGCCTGGGAAACAAAGGTAATGGAACTGTTTGATAATCCTTTGCCATAGGATGCGAACATAGGCCGGTAGATCATTGGCTGAGGCGTTGGAATCGTTGCATTAGGGTCGCCCATCAGACTCGATACCGCCATACCGTTCTTCAGGATCATCTCAGGTTTCGCTCCAAAGAATTTCGGATCCCAGATGACAAGGTCCGCAATTTTGCCGACTTCAATGGAACCCACATAATCGGAAATGCCGTGTGTAATCGAAGGATTGATGGTATATTTCGCCACATAGCGCTTAACACGGCTATTATCCGAATACTCGCTGTCGCCCTCCATCACGCCGCGCTGCTTTTTCATTTTGTCGGCTGTCTGCCAGGTCCGCGTCACCACTTCACCAATGCGGCCCATTGCCTGCGCATCTGAACTCATCATACTGAAAACCCCCATATCCTGGAGGATATCTTCTGCAGCAATCGATTCGTTACGAATGCGGGAATCTGCAAATGCTATATCCTCCGGTACAGACGGATTCAGGTTATGGGCAACCATTACCATATCCAGATGTTCATCAATCGTATTGATTGTGTAAGGCAGCGTCGGATTCGTCGAAGCAGGCAGCACATTCATATATCCCGCCGACTTGATTAAATCAGGCGCATGGCCGCCGCCGGCTCCTTCTGTATGATACATATGAATCACACGGTCTTTGATTGCTTTCATCGTGTCTTCAAAAAAGCCGCCTTCATTCAATGTATCGGCATGAAGTGCAATCTGAACATCAAATTCATCAGCCACTTCCAGAGCCTGGCTGATTGCAGACGGTGTTGCGCCCCAGTCTTCATGAATTTTCAAGCCGATGGCACCTGCCAAAATTTGTTCCGACAGCGGTTCCCTTGCCGCCGCATGACCTTTCCCGGTCAGACCGACATTGATTGGAAGTCCTTCCAAAGCGCCGAGCATGCGTTCAATGTGCCATTTCCCAGGCGTTGCCGTTGTTGCTCTGGAACCTGCCCCAGGTCCGGCACCCCCGCCTATGATTGTAGTAATCCCACCTGTCAGTGCGACATCTATCTGATCCGGATTGATAAAATGTACATGGGTATCAACCGCACCGGCAGTGACAATCTTCCCTTCCCCTGAAATCACTTCAGTGGAAGCGCCAACGATAATATCCACTTTATCCTGAACTAGAGGGTTTCCCGCTTTGCCAATACCGGATATTTTACCATCACGGAGCGCAATATCCGCTTTATAGATTCCTGTATAATCTAATATAACGGCATTGGTGATGACTGTATCCGGAACACGCACGTCTTCTTCCCTTGTGATGGAAGGGTGCTGTCCCATGCCGTCACGAATCACTTTACCGCCGCCAAAAACGACTTCTTCGCCATATTTCGTATAATCTTTTTCAATTTGAATGAATAGATCAGTATCCCCCAATCTGACAGAATCTCCTGTAGTCGGCCCGTACATCTGGGAATATTGTTCTCTCGACATTTTAAAGCTCATTATTCAATCCCGCCTTCCAATTGTCCGTCCACTTCATTATGGAAACCATAAACTTCTCTTTTTCCGGCAAAATCAATCAGCTGCACTTCTTTTTCATCCCCCGGTTCAAAACGGACAGCCGCACCGGCAGGCACATCCAGACGTTTACCATAAGCGTCCTCCCGGTTAAAACTCAGTGCATTGTTCACTTCATAGAAATGATAGTGAGAACCGATCTGTATAGGTCTGTCGCCTTTATTAATTACTGTAAGACGAGAGTTTTCCGCACCTTCATTACAAACAATTTCCTCTGACTTTAATATATATTCCCCTGGAATCATCATTAACCAATCCCTTTCTCATCTTTTAAAATAAGAATAATCAACCATTCTACCGTATAGGGTTATGGACGGTGACCAGTTTCGTACCGTCCGGGAAAGTCGCTTCAACCTGGATATCATCAATCATTTCCGGAATACCTTCCATTACATCCTCACGCTTCAATATCGTCGCGCCATATTCCATCAATTCCGCAACTGTTTTACCGTCTCTGGCACCTTCTATTACTTCGTATGTAATAAGTGCCATCGCTTCAGGATGGTTCAGTTTAAGTCCTCTTTCTCTGCGCCTCCGGGCAAGATCTGCAGCAACTACAATAAGAAGCTTATCTTTTTCACGGGGTAATAATTGCATGTTTCATCCTCCTCGAAAATGTAGTATTTCATCTTATCCTATATCCATAAAATATGTTTTGAAACGCTTTCATCGTTTAAACTGCAGATAAGACGTTAAATAGATCATTAATGAATAAACCAAGCTGCTTCGAGCAACAATAGCAACCTACTTTATATCTACACATATGTGGTTCGATTTTTTAAAAGCGACATTCATTTTAAAACTATAGGCGTCCGTTATTCATATCCGTATTTTTCACGGGAGAGACAGTGGGTCTCTGAATAACTGAAAAAAGTGAAAGTTATTTATAACATTATATTTAATACTGCGTAGGTAAAGAAAGGATGGATAGTTTACTATCGTTGATTTGAAGCGGTTTTTGATCCTAACCTATTATATAATTTTCCCCCGATAAATCAAGCATAACCCTCAAGAAATTTCTCACACTTTTAATATTTACACAAAAAAAGCGAACTTTTCCTACGAAAGTCCGCTTCTAAATTTATTATCATTTAATTGAAATCACAGATTGGTCAAGCAAACCACCAAGATATTTCGCAATTCCGAGCATGCCGAACTGCCTGCCGACTTCTTCTGCGTTGCTGTTATAGTTCGTATTCGTATTGATATCGTAAGTGTATATGTTACCTCTCCCATCCCTGATGAATTCTATGCCGGCGATTTGAATATCGTTGCGCCGGAGCATTTTTTTATATTTCTCAAGTATCGGATCATCAAACCCGTTTATAATCTGGAATTTGGGCTGTTTTCCATCACTGTCCCCTGCAGGACAGAAAAGATCTTCAACCGAGCAGGCATCTGCCGGACATAATTCGAAACCTTCGGAAGTATCGACCATTACAGCATACATGAATTCGCCGCCGACAAATTCACATCTTGTGATGAATGGTTCCGGTGATTCAATATATTCCTGGATCAGAGTGATCCCGTCAACAGGGTCTTCGAAATCTTCACTTTCAATATAACTCCGCAGTCCTTCTTTGGACCGGAACAGCTTGACGCCCAGCCCCTTGCCTGCACGGTTATGTTTAGTGATGAACGGTCTGCCTTCGAATTTCTCCACCGCTTCGAGCAACTGTTTTTTGCCGACAGCCGCAATGGTTTCAGGCGTCTTCACACCATACTTTTCGAGTTCGAGGTACTGCCTGACTTTGCTTATTTCAAGGTTCAGTGCGCCGCTTCCGTTGATGACCGTTCTTCCGTAATGTTCCAGCCAGGCAAGCACCGCATTTGCCAGTTCCGGAGCATATCTGTTTCCCCTTGTATGAGAAGATGCACTCATCCTGTTATAGAAGACACCTTCCGGCGGGACTTCATTCAAATCGACAGTTCCTTGCGTCAGATTCCAATCCTCATACGGCAGTCCAAGTTCTTCAAAACGTTTATAAAGCGGAGCGGTCCATTCACTGTTCTCATGTATTACAAAAATTTTTGACATAGATTCAAAACCTTTCCATAACCCTATCCAAAAATGAAAAATGCACTTCCCATATAAGAAAAGCGCATAATGCATCTGCTCATCTTATCTTCCAGACATAATAGCCTGATGGAATTGGCACAGTGTCATAATGATCTGCTGCCGAGGTTTCTTTGGGCCACGTCCCTCCACCTCTCTGGATAAAAGTTAATTCATATTTGATTACTAGGTTATAGAATATGATAAAGCATCGCGTCTAAAGAGTCAATGCACATCGTTCATTTCATGAAAAAATTTTCGTATTCGAAGAATCTTTCTACATTATTATCTTCCGCAATCACCGCTATATAGCCGTCCGGACGGACAAGCATGACAGTATTCTTCTTAATACCTGCCTTTTTCGCTTCTGCCGTCCAGTTGAATTCGTAAAGATCAATATTGGAATTTCGTATGAAACGCCGCATTTCCCGGCTTGTCTGACCGTACAGGTGATACTGGAATGCCACTCTGTCCAGCGGTTCATAGTTGTCTCCCTCTCCATATTTCACCCACGGCAGACGATCGCCGCCGTTTATTCTGCCGGTGCGGCCCTTTGTCATTATACTGTTTTCATAATCTATATGGATCTGGGAAACCATCCGGAACATCTGCTGCCGCATTATTTTTAACCGGAAAAGATTGGGTGCAATATTCGGCATGAAAATATTCCTTACTGCATCTGAAAAGATATTGTCGCTGACCAGTCCCTTGAATACCTGGTCAGTCGTACTTACCAGAAGTCTGGCGAAAGGTATTCTTTCTTCTTCATAGGAAGACAGAATTTTTTCATCCATTCCTTTGTCTATCACTTCCGCCAGCTTCCAGGACAGATTCATCGCATCCCCGATGCCGGTATTCATACCCTGCCCGCCTGCAGGGCTGTGTATATGACCCGCGTCACCTGCGAGGAATACATCATTTTTTCTGAAATGTTCACTGACTCTGTGATGGACTTTATACGTCGAGAACCAGTTGACTGTCTCGGCTTTGATTCCAATATGGTTCTCTACATAACCGTTGACATCTGTATAGCGGACATCCTCTTTTCGACGGACACTCTGCTTCGGAACAAGACCGATGATACGGACGGATCCGGAAATCCTTACAGGCAGTACCAGTGCGAATCCCTCCTTTGACATATGAACCTGGACACCATCCACATCGATGTCACTCATCACATCGGCCACAAAGAATACTTCCTCATAAGTCCCGCCTGGAAAGTCATAGCCCATCATTTTTCTGACAATGCTTCCCGGACCGTCACATCCGCATAAGTAGTCATATTCAAGTGTCTCTGCACTCACACCATCTGTTACGACCGCTGTCACTCCGCCGTCTTTTTGCTCATAGTCGATCAGTTCCCGATTCCATCCGATTTCAATATTCTTCTTTTTTAAGTATTCGATGATGATTCTTTCATGTTCGTCCTGTGGAAGACTCAGAACAAAGGGAAACCGGCTGAGTCCCTTGCCAATATTACCAAAATTGATTCCCGCTCTTCTTTTCCCTTCGTTGAAAATGGCAATATTGTCGGCAATGATACCTCTGTCAATCATTTCTTCAGCAAGACCGAACTGGTCATACAATTCCAGTGTCCTTGCGTGAACAACCATAGCTCTCGACTCTTTGCCGGGCCCCTCCGCCTTATCTATGATTTTGAACGGGATACCCTGACGTTCGAGTCCGACTGCCATCGCAAGGCCTGTCGGCCCTGCACCGACGATTAACACTCTGTCTTCCATACAACCATCCCTTTATCATTGATTATTATCCTATTCCCGCTTCACCCGCCTTGTATTCTTTCCTCGCCTGAAGCATCTCGCGGGGAAAATCCGTCATTATCGCCTCCACTCCGAGTTCAAAAAAACGTTCTGCATCATCGACATCATTTACAGTCCATACACGGACTTTGTCTTCGGACTTACCAATCTTCCCGGTTTTCTTCAGCACGGCATTATATGAAAGATGCACCGCATCCAGTTTCAGCGTATTGATATAATCGTAAATGATGGAAGGTACCTTCTTATTCAACCAGGCAATTCTGGCATTCGGGTTGATCGTTTTTATCCGGATCAGTGTCGGCAGATGGAACGAAGAATAAACAATCTTGTGCTCGATGGCATAGCCACTGACCATGGCATCCACTTTTTCCTCGATTCCCTCATATAAGACTTTGTTCGTCTTAAGCTCAATATTCAGTTCTATGTCATGATATTCAGCAAGTTCAAGCACTTCCTGCAAAATCGGGACTTTCTCCGCCTCCCATGACGACTCATATGCTTCAAAGTCCTTGTACCTCGCACCGGCGCTCAACGCCCTCACTTCTTCGAGCGTCATATCTCTGATCATACCTTCACCGTCAGTCTTTCGCTCCACGTATTCATCATGGATTACCACAAGCTGACCGTCCGAGGTCATATGCACATCAACCTCCAGACCGTCCACACCCATTTCGACCGCCTTTTCAAAAGCCAGCATCGTATTCTCAGGATAAGTCCCCTTGGCACCTCTGTGCGCGTATATCTTAGTCATTATTCTTCACACTCCATTTGAATTAAAAAAAGGACAAACATTCACATGCTCATCCCCCGCCCGGAGATTTTCATCCCCTCTCCTGTGCAGTGTTCCCATCGGTACTGATGGATACAGGTTTCAATATATTTACCCAGAGGATCCGGAATCAAACCCTTTTTACCGAGTCCGTTTCCCATGCTCCTGAAATCAGTAAAAACCTCCCACTTTAACGAAAGCGGGAGGCGGTGTTCAGATTAACTGATGCATTTTTTTATCAGTTCGGATTTCGATTTTTTATCGCCGGCTTTAGTTATACCACTGCCAACGATTACAACAGAAGGATTTAAATTAAGGTACTCATCCAGATTAGTTTCATTGATGCCGCCGGCAACATAAATATTGAAGCTGGTATCTTTCAGTGCATCAAAGAATGTATCATGTCCGATGCTGCCCTTTTGCTGGTCTTTACCGATATGGGCGCTGACAGACGTGATGCCGAGCGATTCCAAAGCTTCAAGGATGCCGGGGGTTTTATTGTTCAGAAGATCGACGACGACTTCTTTTCCCGCTGATTCTGCAGCATCCATACATGCTTTAATAGTATTCATATCTGCAAAAGACATGACGGTGACGATATCTGCACCGTATTCAAATGCCTTCATGCTTTCACTTTTTCCTGCATCACAGATTTTCACATCCGCCAGGACCATTTTTTCCGGATATTTGTTTTTGATGTCTCTCACAATAGAGAGGCCGTACTCTTTTATGACCCCGGTTCCGACTTCGATTATATCAATAGAAGTGTTCACCTGTCCAAGGATGTCAAAACATTCATCATACGACACCCTGTCCAGTGCGACTTGGAGTTTCATCTTCATCCCTCCTTTATAATTGCTTGAGCGTTTTGAATGCATCGTCATTGAAAGATATAATTTCCTCGATATACTTGTCGAATATGCCGGTTTCAACTACTCCGGGGATATTCAGCAGTTTCTGCTGGAGGGCGTGCAGGTCATCTATACTTCCATACGTGCAGTCTATTATGAAATTTCCATTGTCTGTTACAAATAATCCCTCATCACCTGTACGCATCGTTGTGGAAGCGCCGGTTTCTTCTATGATTCTCCGGGTCATTTTATAAAGATACTGATTGATTTCTACCGGGATTGGTACATGATTAAAATCAGTCACCTTTTTATCCATATGGGCTATTAGGATGATCTTTTCAGAAAAATAATCAACCTGCTTCTCCCGGAGGAGTGAACCTCCGCCACCCTTCACTGCAATGCATTCACTTGTAAACTGATCCGCTCCGTCAATTGCGACATCAATCGACTCTGCATCAAAGATGACTTCCAGCCCCAGTTTCTCCAGGGCTTTCTCCGTCTTCAGCGAGGTGGACAGAAAAGTTACATCCAGATTATTTTTCTCAATATAATTTTTCATTACCGGCAGATACCTTTCAATGGTTGAGCCGGAGCCCATTCCTATGATACTGTCGTTCTTTATATAGTGATTGAGATACTCAAAAGCTTTTTCCATCTATTCGGCACCCCCCGCCATCATATCCGGAATTATGAAAACAAGTCCGGGGAAGAATGTAATCAGCAGCAGCACTGCGATGATGATCAGCAGGTAGGGAATCACTGCTACAAATGACCTTTCAATTGATAACCCGGCAATTTTACTGGCTATCAGCAAACACAACCCGTACGGCGGTGTTGCCAGCCCGACTGCCAGAGTGATGACAACGATGAGACCGAGGTGCACCGGATCGATCCCGAATGCTTCTGAGGCAGGGAGGACGATCGGCACGAAGAGTATCATTGCCGGAATGGCATCCATGAATGTCCCGACGACCAGGAAGAATCCGATGATCAGCAGCAGGAATACCCATTTAACCGAAATGTTCTCGGTGAAGAATTCCTGGGCCAGTGATGCAAGCTGGTAATAGCTCAACAGCTCTCCGAGTGCACTGGCTGTGGCAAGTGCGAACAGTGACAGCGCACTTAGGGACAGGGTATCAAAAATTATTTTAGGCAGGTCCTTTATTTTTAATGTTTTATAATAGAACATGCCGATTAACAGGGCGTAGACTGATGCGATTGCTGCCGATTCAGTCGCTGTGAAGATACCGGTCATTATCCCGCCGATGATGATGATGATTGTCAGTAAGGCCGGGAAAGTATCCAGGAACTTTTTTGCGATTTCTTTTAAATGTACCCTTTTGAAAGTAGGATACCCCTTTTTAACGGAGAGGAAATAAATGAATATCATCATGCCGAGCCCGATCAATATTCCGGGAATGATTCCGCCGAGGAATAGTGTACCGACAGATGCGTTGGCCACACCTGCAAAAATGATCATCGGGATGCTTGGTGGTATTACAACACCGATTGTTGAGGACGCTGCAGTCACACCTGTGGCCGTCTCTCTGTCATAACCATTTTTGATCATGCTGGGAATCAGTACTTTTCCTGTTCCTGCAGTATCTGCCTGGGCGGCGCCTGAAACCCCTGCAAACATCATTGAAACAAGTACATTCGCCTGGGCGAGTCCGCCTTTCAACGGTCCGACAATTGCCAATGCAAGGTCAATCATCTTTTCGGAAATCTTTCCCGAATTCATCAGGTTCGCAGCGAGTATGAATAACGGCACTGCGAGAAGGACGAATGAATCCAGCCCATTGACCATTTTCATCGGGATGATCACTTCCGGTATATCCGGGATGGTCATCATGCCGAGCAGTGCGACAATCCCTATGACGAAGGCGATCGGCACACCGATGACGAGAAGTATGATAAATAGTGCGACAAGTAAATATCCCATCAGTTACTGATCTCCTTTCCATCCAATTTCTTAAGGGATGCGATTGAGTTGATGATATGATTCACAGAATAAAGAATCATCGTTATCGACATGACCGGCACCGAAAGCCATACAAAGCCCATCTTGAATGCCGGGACCGTCTCCCATGTATAATTCCAAAAATGCTGCAGGAGCTGGAATCCATATATTGTAATGTACAGATTGAAAACCACCAGCAGTGCATCTATGAAAATATTCAAATACAAGTTGTTTTTCCTCGAGAGCTTCAACTTGAGCATATCAAATGTGAAGTGCTCCCTGTGGCTGACCATCAATGCTGCTCCCATGAAAATCGCCCAGATGAATGCATAGTTTGCCAGTTCTTCCGTCCATAATACTGAAAGTCCCATATATCTTGTGATTATCTGTAAAATCGTGGCCAGGAAAAACATGACCAGGAATAGGATACCTGCGGCAATCTGCACTTTTTCTATTGCTTTTATCATTTTATTCATTGTTTCACCCCCGTAGATTTTACTGCTGTTCTCTAAGTTCTCTTATTTTTTCCAATGTATCCGTCATTCCCAGCTCTTCTGCAAGTTCATCCTGGATGGGTTCTGCCACTTCCTCCATTTCAGTTGTATCCATCTGGTTCACTTCTGCCCCTGCGTCAAGGGCAATCTGCTTATATTCCTGATCCTGTTTCTCGACCGCATCCCTCTCCGCTTCAACGGATGCCTCAGAAGCTTTCATCAGTATGTCCTGGATATCTTCAGGATATTCGTCAAATCTATTGCCGTTTGCCAGCAGGAATCTTGTCGTGTAGTCATGGGCAGTCTCTGTAATATATTTTCCATTTTTCGTTGTATGGTGGTTCTGCTGTACAAAGTACGGATAGGAGTTTTCCGATGAATCAACGACATTCTGCTGCAGTGCCTGGTACAGTTCACCCCATGATACTGAAGTTGGTATCGCACCTGTCTCCTTCCAGAAATCAGCGACAACACCCGATGACTGTGTGCGTATTGTCATGCCGTTCAGATCTTCCATTTCCTCGATCGGCTTTTTCCCGTAATAATGTCTTGCGCCTGCGGACCAGTAACCGAGCATCTTGAAGTCATTATTGGACTTCTCGTTGACCATTTCCGCAAAGTCTTCACCAATTTCACCGTCGAGGACTTTCTCCCAATGCTCATTGCTTTCAAATAAGTAATGCAGCGCAAAGAAATCAAATTCCGGTATTCCCGTTTTTGTCATGAACCCCGGAGAGACCAATACGACATCTGCAGCGCCCACAACAAGTTTCTGGACAAGTTCCGGTTCCTCTGTTCCGATTGTCCCGGCATGTACCTCTACTTCAATTCTGCCGTCCGACTCTTCTTCCGCCACCTCTTTGAATTTCAGCAATCCGGTCTGATAAGGGCTCTCACTCGAGGTCTGGTTATGGGCGGCGATGATCTTAATCGGTTCTTCTTTCGTCCCTTCGGCTACATTCTCAACATCCGAGCACGAAACCAACGAGAGGCTTACAACTGAGATAAGTATTGTCAGGAAAAGCTTTTTCATATAATAGAACTCCTTTACTCCAGGTTAAAATGTCTGGCTTTGATTTCTTCTTTGTTTTCCTCTGTTTTTTCATTCAGGAAGATGATGAGCGCATCCAATATCAGATGCATGGACTGATCAAACTGATTGCCAAGGGGCTGGATGGTCGGAATATCATTGTTTTTGGTACTGGCATTTATGAACACCAGGGCATCGAATCTGCTTTTCAGCGATGCATCCCCGCTGGCCGTCACAAGTGCAGTCTGTCCACCAAGGCTCTTCACTTTTTCAGTCATTGTATTGACCGCGTGCCCTTTTCCCGAGCCGCTTAATATAATGAGCAGATCATTTTCTTTAAAGGCAGGTGTTGTCGTTTCCCCGACAACAAAGACATTGTATCCACTGTGCATCAGGCGCATCGCAACCATTTTTCCGACCAGGCCGCTTCTGCCGTTGCCATATACATAAATATTATTGGCGCCCCTGATTTCTTCCGCCAGGTTTTCCAGCTCATCTTCGTTCACGGACTTGCACACCTTCTCAATTTCCTGAGATACCGTTTTCAAAATTTCATTCATTTCCATAATCAGTCACCGACTCCCTTTCTATTAGTTCAGGTTTAAACCTGTGAGTTTCAATTTCATATTCTTCTCCATTGATGATGCCGAATAAAGTATGTGCCGCCTCTGTGCCTATCTTGAAAGACGGCTGTGCTACTACAGTAATTGCAGGATTGAAGAATTCAGCAAAGTCTACATCGTCTATGCTGATGACCGACAGATCCCGGGGGATCTTCAAGTCATGTGCTTTCACCGCTTTCAAAACTTCAAATAAGGCAAGATCATTCGCAACAATCAGAGATTCAGGTAATTTATCCTTTTTAACAGCCTGGTCCAGATTTCTTTCTATCGCCTTCAATTCTCCCGCGACGATAAATTTCTCCACCCCATGCTGCACGCACAGAGCCTTATATTCATCCTGGCGCTCTTTTCTTGGCGGAATCTCCGCAGCCGGCTGCGAGACAAAACCGATTTCCCTATGTCCCTTGTCCATGAGATGAACGAATGCAGTTTTAATCGCAACCGTGTTATCCAGCATAAACGAGGGGATCTTCACAGTTTCAATGAAGCGGTCAATGAAAACTGCAGGATACTTGTCTTCTGCAAGACGGGAAAAAAGTGCATCGTTATTCCACGTGGGTATGACCACCATCCCGTCGACCTGTTTCGCCAGAAGCATCTGTATATAATTCTTCTCCTTTACGGGATCATTATCTGAATTGCATACGATTACATGATATTTTTCCTCATGGGCATAGTCTTCAATCGACCTGATGATCTGTGTAGAAAAGCTATGTAAAATATTTGCCACGATTATTCCTATCGTCATGGTCTTTTTATTCTTAAGACTTTTTGCTACGACATTCGGACTGTAGTCCATCACTTCAATGGCAGAAGAAATCCTTTCTTTTGTTTCAATACTCATCGCTTTGTAGCGTCCGTTCAGATAATGGGATACTGTGGTCTTCGACACATTCGCGTTTTTCGCAATATCATTAATTGTGACTTTACTCATAAGAAAACCTCTTAACTTTTACTAAACCGTTTTAGTAAACCGGTTCACTAGAGTATAAAATATATGTAAGCGTTTTACAACCTTTATTTTAAAATTTAGTTTTTTTATGCAGTAAAAATTGTATCATCACCTGGAACCAAGTGACGTAAAAGAACTTCAAACCGTTAACTGGTATGATAGGAATAATCAGATTTATGAATCGAGGGGGAATTATGAAGCAAATGGATTTAAGCGATCTTCCGGAATATGCCGAAGGTACCATCTGGCTGAATGAAGATATTGAAGGGTATCAGATTACGGACGCTGATATTTATTTCGAAGAGGATTATAAGGAACTTTATCATCTGCGCATTAACAAATCCCGTTTCCATGATGGATTTGAAAGCCGCCATGTGGTAAAGGTGCAGTTTTTCAATTGCGACTTTTCCAATGTCAGGTTTGAATCATCCACTTTAAAGGATGTCGAATTCAACCAGTGCAATATGACCGGAACGGAATTCTCCAATATGAACATGATGTCCGTCGCGTTCAATGAATGCAAAATGATGCTGAATAACTTCACAGAGTGTAAATTTGAAAATATCCACTTCAATGATATTCAATTTAAACAGCTGTATTTCAATCAGATCAAGGTAAAATCCCTCGATTTTGCGAGGTGTTCAATCAGTGACTTTGAAGTATTCGACACACCTCTCCAAAACGTCGATCTCTCCGATATCGATTTTGGGGAAATCACAGTGCAGAAGGAAGATCTCGAAAGCAGTATCATCTCGATTGATCAGGCATCGAAATTCGTAGAATTATTCGGAATCAGGGTAAAAAGGGAATAAAGTTGACTGTTTGCCGATTCTATTACAAAATTAGGATAGAATAACCACTTGTTGTTAGTCACACAGTCTTTAAGGGAATAGCAGAAGCAAAGTACTGAAAAGAATAAGGAGTGGAATTTATGAACCAGGAACAGTTTGATAAAGTGAAAAACGACAAAGGTTTCATCGCTGCACTGGACCAGAGCGGCGGCAGTACACCAAAGGCGCTCAAAGCTTACGGTATAATGGAAGATGCATACTCCGGCGAAGATGAAATGTTTGATCTTGTCCATGACATGCGTACACGTATCATCACGTCCCCCGCGTTCAATGCTGACCAGATTTTAGGTGCAATCCTGTTCGAACAGACGATGGACAGAAAAATCGAAGGCAAATACACGGCCGAATATTTAGCTGATAAAGGTATCGTCCCTTTCCTTAAAGTCGATAAAGGGCTGGCTGATGAAGCGAACGGTGTTCAATTGATGAAGCCGATGCCTGACTTGGACAGTCTGCTTGAGCGCGCAAATGAACGTGGTGTTTTCGGAACTAAAATGCGTTCAAACGTGCTTGAACCAAATGAACAGGGCATCAAGGAAGTTGTAGACCAGCAGTTCGAAGTCGGCAAACAGATCATTGCTGCAGGACTCGTCCCAATCATCGAGCCTGAAGTGAATGTCTACAGTGACAACAAGGAACAGTCCGAAGAGATTCTTAAAAATGAAATCGCGAAACACCTCGACCAACTGCCAGAGGATCAGAATGTAATGCTGAAACTCTCAATTCCTACAGTAGCAAATCTGTATAAACCACTTATCGATCATCCACGCGTGGTCAGAGTCGTAGCCCTCTCCGGCGGATATTCCCGTGACGAGGCGAATGAAAAGCTGAAAGACAATGAGGGATTGATTGCAAGCTTCTCACGTGCACTTGCATCCGATCTGAATGCAAACCAATCCGATGAAGAATTCAATAAAGCACTGAAAGATGCCATCGATACGATTTATGATGCATCCGTAAATAAAAATTAATCATGCATATTCGGCGTTTTCCTTCCCGGGAAAGCGCCGAAATTATATTATTTCACTTTTGTGGTAGACATTTATATGAGAATGGTGTATAGTAACTGTAATAAGATTTTTAAGTACAGCAATATCTAATTCACATGTTACAAAGAGTAATCGTGACTAGTTCGGTACTTTTTGTAATGTGTGGATTTTTTTATTCCAGCGTATTTAAGATTATTATTAAATTTATTTTTGGAGGTCATTATTTATGACACAAGGTACAGTTAAATGGTTCAACGCAGACAAAGGTTTCGGTTTCATCGAAGTTGAAGGTGGAGACGACGTATTCGCTCACTTCTCCAACATCGAAGGCGAAGGCTACAAAACACTTGACGAAGGTCAAGCTGTAGAATTCAACATCGAAGAAGGTCAGCGCGGACCACAAGCTGCTAACATCGTAAAACTTTAATAATATTCTTAGGAATATAGATTTACTTTTAGTTAGACTTAAAAAAAGTCCGGACATTCGTGTCCGGGCTTCTTTTTTTGTCAAAAATCCATCTTAACTGACCTGTTTTCATTTGCGTAGACATCCAACTCACCGCGAAGGACAGATAATCGCGTTTGTAGCGATCGTTGCGGGACAAAGGCCGTTACAGCCAAATTAAAAATCCGGAACTCTATGACCTGGTGTCACTAAAGTCCCGGATTCTTCCTATTCCCTAATTTGTCCTGATCCCTCGATCACATACTTATAGCTTGTCAGCGCTTCAAGCCCCATTGGTCCCCTTGCATGGAGTTTCTGTGTGCTGATGCCGATCTCTCCACCGAACCCGAACATTTCACCGTCCGTGAACCTTGTGGAAGCATTGACATAAACTGCTGCGGAATCAACATCGTTCAGGAAATTCTGTATCACCTGATAATCTGTGGCAGCAATCACATCTGAATGCCCTGTGGAATATTCATCTATGTGATCGATCGCTGCCTGGTAGCCATCAACGACTTTCACTGCAATCTCGTATCCCAGATATTCCTGGCTGTAATCTTCCTCTGTTGCCGGCACTGCTTCCGGGATCAGGCTGCATGTCGTTTCATCTCCGTGTATTTCAACACCGGCTTCGAGCAGCGCCTTTCCTAATGCAGGCAGCATGGCCTCGGCTGCACTCTTATCCACCAGCAGTGTTTCCAGTGCATTACATACTGACACTCTGTGTGTTTTCGAATTTACAAGCAGTGATTTTGCCATTTCCGGGTCTGCTGATTCGTGTACATATAAATGGCAGTTGCCTGTACCTGTTTCAATTACTGGTACTGTGGCCTGCTTCAGCACTGTCTGAATCAAGCCCGCACCGCCTCTTGGGATGAGGCAGTCGACATATTCATTGGCTTTCATGAATTTAGCTGCCAGCTCCCTTGATGGATCCTTGATCAATTGAATGGCTTCCTTCGGCACCGATGTTTTGGCAAGCCCTTCCTGCAACGCTTCTATGATTGCTTCGTTACTGTTGATTGCTTCTTTTCCCCCACGTAAAATAACAGCGTTACCCGCTTTCAGACAAAGGGCCGAAGCATCCACTGTTACATTCGGACGGGATTCATAGATGATGCCGATCACGCCAAGCGGCACTCTTACCTTGCCTATTTTCAGACCCTGATCATTTACCCACTGGCCGTCATTCTGAGTCGTCGGGTCAGTGAGTTTAACCATCTGGTCAAGTCCTTCCTGCATGCCGGTCAGACGGTCTTCCGTCAGTGTCAATCTTTCAATAAGTGCCTCTGTGAGCCCGTTTTCTTTTCCATTTTCAATATCCATCTTATTTGCGGATAAGATGTTTTCTGTATTATCCTTCAATCCTTCAATCATCGCTGCAAGCGCTGCGTTCTTCTCTGTTGCCGACAGGCCTCTCAATATTTTCGCAGCCTGTTTTGCTTTAGTGCCTAATTCTTCAAGTACAGCATCCTCTGTCAGTAAATTTTCTGTCATATAGATCATTCATCTCCCTGTATTTGTAATTCAGCTTCATTTTTCCTGAATAAAGTCCCTGCTTCTTTGCCATTTAAAATATCGAAGATGATACTCGGATTTTCTGCCGACGTGATCATCATCGCTTTATCAATGGACATCATTTTCTCTGCTGCTTTAAGTTTCGTCTCCATTCCACCGGTCGAGAATACAGAACCTGCTCCTCCCGCCATGGAAAGGATATCCGTATCAATTTCACCCACATATGAAATTAAGGAAGCTCCCGGATTCGTATGCGGGTTGGAATCATAAAGACCATCCACATCGCTCATGATAATGAGAAGATCCGCTTCTACCAATTCCGCCACGACAGCTGCCAGCGTGTCATTTTCACCAAATTTAGTGCAGTGTCCCGATTCATCCACTGATACAGCATCATTTTCATTAATGATTGGGATAATATTCTTGCTAAGCAGTGAATTGATGGCTATGTTACAATTATTATAAGAATTAGGATAGTTGATAATATCCGTAGTCATCAGAATCTGTCCGACATATTGCTCGTAGTGTTGGAAAAAACGGCTGTAAAGGCTCATCAAGGCGCTCTGGCCAACAGAAGCCAGTGCCTGCTGTTCCGCCACTGAGCTCGGATATTCCTCCATATTCAACGTGCTTGCTCCTACTCCGACAGCCCCGGAAGAGACCAATACAACTTCCTTTCCCTGCTGCTGTAAAGATGAGCATACGAAAGAAAGACGGTCAATTTTGTGGTAGTCCACCTCTGTTGCGGATTTCATAATGGAATTCGTACCGATTTTAATGACAACGCGTTTACAATCTTTTAAAATATCACGATTCATCCATTTCACTCCTAATCACTGAAAGATAATGCTTTTAATTATACAGAATATAGTATATAAATCCACCTTATATTCCGAATTATCCTCTTTTTTCAAAAAAATAAAACGTTTTCATTGGTATTTTTACACTATTAGTATAATAGAAATATTTTTTTGACTTAATAGTCATCGTAATCATGTATATACTGACAGACAAAAAGAGACCGATCAAATTCCTGATCGGTCTCTTTTGATTTTATTCCTCATTCAGATCGTCATGTATTTCTGCAAACTTGCCCGCTGTGTACTCACTCATACCTCTGTCTTCGACATCTTCCACATAAAGGCTCATGATCATATCCTTTTTGTTCTGGTCATAGCCGATGAACCAGCCTGTTTCAGAACCTCTCGTGTCCTGTGACACTTTATTCTCACTTGTCCCTGTCTTGCCCGCGAATTCTGCGTAATCCCGTTCTGTATCATCCGGATGATTTTCAGTAACTACTGCCCGCATTGCTTCTTCCAGATAATCCAGATTCGCTTGTTCTGTAATATTCTCTATCTGTACCTTTTCTTCTGATTCTTTTAAGATATGCGGGATGTAAACATCTCCGCCATTTATGATCCCTCCGTAGATGGATGTGATCTGGATCGGTGAAATCATAAGCTCACCCTGACCGTAGGCAGTGTCCGCAAGGAGAATATCACTGTCAATCGTGCCGGCATTTGACACCTGACTCGTGTAGATTGGATAATCTGTGTCATACACATGTCCTATGCCCAGATCTTTCATGCCCTGGACGAAAGTTTCCGCACCCATATCCAATGTCGTCTGAGCCATATAGATGTTATCAGAGAATATCAGTGCGCGCTTCAGATCGAACTCTCCATCAATCTCGTGGTAGCGGTTGACTTCATACCCGCCCCATGATGCATCTTTCTGCCATCCTTTGCCAGTAATATTTTTGGTCGCATCTTTGTCAAAGCCCTCAGAATTCATCGCTATGATGGATGTCAGCATCTTCTGGGTAGAGCCCGGTGATGTTGCCCTGTTGAATTTATTGAGCAGCGGGTTATCCTCATCTTCGTTGAGAGACTCGTAGTCGGCCTGGGAAATGCCGAACATGAAATCATACGGGCTCGGACTCGGATAACTTACTGTTGCAAGCATATCTCCATTCGCAGGGTCCATCGCGACACTCGCTCCTGAATCTTCCTCGAGATTGGAGTAGATTGTCTGCTGGACTTCTTTGTCGATCGTCAGTTCAACATCCTCGCCGTCTCCAGCTTCCTTGGAGAATAAAGATTCCACTTCCTCACCGTTCTGATCGACGACTGAAATATTATACCCTCGCTCAGGCCTGAGCTTCTCCTCATAGAGCTTCTCAAGACCCCGCTTGCCGATGATGTCACCCGCTTGGTATCCTTCCCCCGCTTCCATCTCTTCCTGTGTCACTTCACCGACATGGCCAAGCAGATGGTATGTTGCGTTATCCAAAGCATATTCACGGGCCGGTGATTCTGTGACGGAAAGCCCGTTCTCGCTGAATTTCTGTTTTTTTTCTTCAGTAAACCGGTGGGCATCTTTGATTGCAACAAACATGCCATCGCTGATCCATTCCTGGTCAAACACACTCTGAAGACTCTCTTCGCTCATCTCAAGCTCCTCACTCAGGCTCAGAATGTCTGCTTCATCTGTTGTGCCGGCAGTGTAGCCGACTATTTCCTTCACACCATTAAATGCAAGCTGTTCGCCATCTTTATCCAGAATCTCCCCGCGCGCTCCGGTGAAAGAATTTATTTTCAGCTGATTATCCGCAAGACCCGGAAGAATCAGGTCGGGTGTCCATTCCACAAACCAGTCATTTTCTCCTTCATTATAGGATAGCTGAATTTCATAATCCCGCTTCAGCTCGCCATATGCAGTATCCATGGTCAAATCCCCTGTATACTTCTTATGGTTCTCTCCAGCATCTTCCTCGGACTCCTGAAGATTTTCAAGCTTGACGTTTTTGATTCCCAGATCATTGAATATCTGTTCATTGCGGTTAACCACGTCTTCTTCCGAGTAAGTATTTTTCGCATCTTCACTTACAAAACCGTATAGTCCGCCAAAATTCTGATCCTGGAACGCTTCAGTGAAACCGTTCAGCGTCTCATCCTCCGATTTCTGCAGCAGATCGGAGTTTATCAGGAAGAATACAGCCGCAACAATTACAACGACAGCCAAACCTACCCATGCTATTCTTTTTTTCACTTTCTCACCCTAACATTAAAATAATGATCATCGCCATTATACAGAAGTTCCCTCCACGCGAAAATCAATTACCCTCTATGGACGGAAGTTTTTAAATTCATACTCAGTACCCATTACAAATAGATCACATTTGACCTATCATTAAATTTAGCTTACCATTTAAATATGTTAATCGATTAAGAACACAACACTTATGAGATTTATAATTAGGAGGTAATTACTATGGCATATGTAATTCTTCAACCCTGCATGGAGGAGAAATCCGGAGATTGTGTTGAAGTTTGTCCTGTAGATTGCATAGAAGAAGGTCCGGATCAGTTCTACATCGACCCGGAAATCTGCATTGATTGCGGCGCATGCGTAACGGCTTGTCCGGTGGATGCGATCGTGGAAGAATACGAAATGACACCTGAAGACGAACCATTCCTTGCGAAAGCCGAGAAGTTCTACGGTATCAAGTAATGGTCGCAATTCGACATACCGATTCCCCGGATACGGAAGCTATTTCCCCCGTATCCGGGGATTTTTCATTTATCCGGCGTCCTCCGCAGGCCGCCATCCTTTTTGAAGTTCATCTATGCTGAGACCGAAGTCCATCTGCAGATGAGGATAGTCGGGAAAATCCTCCCAGTCCCCGCCCCATTCAAACCCGAGCGATTTGGCAATATCTGCGACTTCAACCCAGTCAGCCTGGCCGTTACCATTGCCGTCATATACCGTATCCCAGATGATTTCCCCCTCGTCGTACCTCAGTGCAAAGTCGATGGCAAGTCCATAGTTGTGATAGGATTCTCCGCCTCTGGCCCGCGTAACTATCTCACCTTCTGAAACGCGTCCCTGTTCATACAGTTCATCCTGCTGACTGACAGAACGGAACCCTTCTGTAATGACAGCATCTATGTCCCGCTCCGCCGCCCGGTCGAGCAGAATATTTTTATGCTCCTCGACCCCCGGATGCAGTTCTTTCGGCATCGGCGCATCTTCATCAAATTCCTCGTATCGCCCGTCCATGCGGTTGCAGGCGGCAGCGAACATGATCAAAGCCAGTAAGGCCGCCCCTTTGAGCAGTCTGTTCTTCCTGTCTTTCATATATACATACCTCTTCATCCTCTCTTACATTGAACTCTCTTTACACTTTCATCCACAAGCAGCGATGTTTCCAGGCATTTTTTGAACACTTTCATGGCATACCCTTCAAGTAAGACTTATACAGCATATGCTTTATATATTTATACCCTGAAACATTTTTAATAATTTCCTTTTACACATTTTTGTCATCAAAAAAGACAACCCAAAAGGGTTGCCTTTTTCGACATCATTATACAACAATGCAGTTGGTACTTACATCATGCCGCCCATTCACTGTATTTAATAAATAATATAGGATAAGATGTAAAAATCCCTATATATTCGGTTTTCAGCTTTACTCTACTAGTATGAGTTTAAATATGATATGAGTAATAATAAAAAAATCCAGTCAATATCCAGTCGAAATACAAGGTAACTGTACCTGACCAACCTGGTGGGAGAGTTACTTGAAAAATAATAAAGCAGTCTCAGGTTATTCTCCTGGGCAACTTGCTATACTCCTGCACGTTCCAATTCACCTACTACTATCTAAAAAACACATCTCAGTAGATAACTTGAACTACTGAAAGGCTTTTTCTTCTCAATATTTTTTCACACACATCACTATTACGAATGACTCTTTAAGATGTTTAATCGTTCGAACTAAGTTAAAACATTTCTAGTCTTTTCTTTATATCCTCTGTATTAGAGAATGATTTACTTTTTATCATTCTTCTTCTCTTATTTAGTAAGCTGTCTAATTGTTTTGAAACTTTTAACTTGAGGTCTTGGGGATTTTTGAAGTGCAATTTATACATCTTTTGTCTAGTATCTTCAATTATAACTTCTAGCTCATAAAAAAAGTCATGCTTACCTCCCCACTTTATCTAACATATTTCGACTAACTCTTGCCCGCTCAATGAATAATTAATTACAATTTTTTATTTATTCCATAATATAAAGCTTTTTCATAAGTACGTTGAACAAATACTGTAGCTTCTGCACAAATATTATTATCTTAAGAATAAAATAGATTAATCCTACACCTTTAGTAATCGTTAACTAAAATTGTTACTCTTTTTATAATCTTCAATGGTCAAGTGACAAAAGAGGGAATTGCCGTGGAAAATACTTAAAATACTAATACTTGAGTAGGATGATCCTAAGATAGCCCAGATAAAGTCCACTAGGATAATTCGAAAATTTCAAGTGATTTTTTCGAATTTGCCTTGACCAGGACATCTTCAATTGAAATTAATGTGGTGTTACAATAAAGTGACTTACACTTCTACCTTAACAGAATCTACTTAACCATTACCTTATCCTCTTTATATTTTTGTAGGAAGATAATATGGGTTGGCTTTAACTAACTTAACAATTTCTTCTGAAGCACTCTCATGAAAAATACGTTCCCACATTTTTAAAAGGTTCTTCTGCGTTACTTCCACTGGTTCAACCCCTATAAATTTTGGAACATATTTATCGAGAACCGCATTGGCAGCCACAAGAGCAAGTGCCTTCCCTTGATCATATGGCAGCTGGGCACTAATTTTTTTAATGTTTTTACCCTTAGCCATATTTAATGCCAATTCATAATCTAAATCAGCGGTACCGATTAGAATATCCTCCCTGTCTAATTCTTTTAAAGCCTCAAGAACTTTAGTGGCCGGCCCCTCCCATGAAACATATATCCCCTCTATAGCAGGATGTTCCTGAATAAGTTTTTTTGTTTTATCAATGACTTCACTTTCATCCTTAAATTGCTCTTCTCCCACAACCTCTAAGTCTGGATATTCTTCCATGAGAATTTGGCGAGCCGCTGTATCACGCTGGTTGGTGGCATAAAAATCAGAATCAAACGATATCATTCCTATTCGTGTACGGGCCTCTTCCCTCATTGTACTGCCAAGTCCACTGCCGGCAAGTCGCCCATGTGACCACTCATTAACAGAAACACAGCTGATATAATCTTGCTGCTCCATTCCATGAGGTACATTTGTAATTAATATGAGCTTTGCCCTGCTCTCACCAATTTTTTTAAATATTTCCGAGGTCTTATTATTTTCAGTGGGAATAGCAATCACTATATCTGGATCAAGTGCCATGAGACCTTCAAGTTGCTTAATCTGCATTTCAGGTGCAAAATGTGCGTCTGTTACAGCAAGGAGTGAAATTCCCAATTCGTTAAACAGATCACGAATTCCTCTTTCATGAAGGTGCATCCAAGCAGCTCCTGTATAATGGAAGGAAATCACTGCCGTTGGCTTTTTCCTGCGGACTGCTGCAAATTCCTGTTCAGTTATTTGAATCGAATCCACGGATGCAGCCTTTTCTCCAAATGGACCGCGTGCAATGCCGGATGTAGATTGGCGCAGCTGTATCTTTACTGGAACATAAGATGGTTCCTTTTCCTGTGATGTATCATTCCTGATATAAGAAAGAATTTTGTCGCTGATTTGCTCTACGTCTGGTCTTACAGCAGTTAATGCTGGATTAAATAATTTAAACCAACGCCGATCGTTAAAACAAAGGATGGAAAGATCATCTGGACATTGCAAATTCCGTCTGTTTAAAAAAGTAAGTACTTGAAGGAGCGCAGTTTCATTAGTAATAATCAATGCAGTGGGTGGCTCTCTTCTAGAAAGAATCTCGTGAATATTTTCGACTGCGGATGCTTCTATAATATATTCATTATTTAAAGGGACATCACAGTCCTTTAGTGCGTTTTTGTAACCTTTTAGAATATCGTCAGGCACTCCATCCTGTTTGAACCAGTTATGCACCAGTGCTATTTTTGCATGCCCGTGATTCACCAAATGTTTTACTGAATCATAAGCTCCTTTATAGTTATCAGATATAATTGTGTAGACTTCATTTAGCTCACTCTCCGTAAAGTCAAGCGCGTTTTCACCTACAATTACTGTCGGGCTTGGTTTCAACGATGAATGAATTTTAAGTAATTTACCCAATGGTCGATCCAACAGTAGCACTTTTCCTATATTTTGTCTTGGATTGGCTGGTGAATAGCTGCTCAACGTTTGTAACAAATCTTCTGTTTGTACATGCACGATGTGTAGTTCACTATTGTCAGACGTCTTCTCCTGCAATGCCTGAATAATATCTGCTTGAAAGGGATGAAAAATGTTTGTGGAGAACACGAGGATATGCTGTTTATCTTTAGTACTTGCTCCTCTTTTTTTCACGATAAAGTTCGGCAAATCCTCTAAAGAATCAATGACCTCTTCTACCCTTTGCACCGTTTCAGGGCTAACATACCTTGTTCGGTTTACTACGTGAGAAACTGTAGCAACTGAAACACCTGCCATTTTTGCTATGTCTTGGATGTTTGCCATAACTCCTTCTCCCTTCCACTATATATACTTTTAATATAGAATAACCGGTTCGTTTAATATCCTGTCACGTTTAGTATGAACTCGGCCGGGAGTAAATTCAACCTTTCAACGGTTTTTTACGTAAAAAATCATGCCCACCACATAGTAACTGGTTTTTCTTCTAGAATGGATTCCTGAACCATTCGGACTGCTTTTCCCAATCCTTCCTCTGTAGATGCAAGCATGTCTTCGTGCTCAATAGAAATTACCTCATCAAATCCTACTGCCTTTAGCGCGCTGAATATGTCCTTCCATTGCTTCATAGATTGACCGTATCCTATGGAACGAAAACTCCAAGCTCTTTCTAAAAACCTGCTATAGTGCTTAGAGTCAAGTACCCCGTTCACTTCTATATTACGTTTGTCCAAATAAGTATCTTTTGCGTGAAAATGATAGATGGCTTCGTGTTTCCCTAAATACTTTATTGCTTCAACTGGATCAATTCCCTGCCATATAAGGTGACTGGGATCTATATTTGCGCCAATATTCTCTCCTGCGCGCTGGCGCAGTTCTATCATCGTTTCTGGATTATAAACAACAAATCCAGGATGCATCTCTATAGCAATTTTTTCTATTCCATGCTGATATGCAAAGCTGGACTGTTCCTTCCAATATGGAACTACAACCTCCTCCCACTGCCACTTACGTAACTCAAGGTACTCCGGAGGCCAGGCGCACGTTACCCAATTAGGCACGCGAGCGTTAAAACTGTCTCCTGGACAACCAGAAAAGCAGTTTACAACCTCTATCTCTAACTGCTCTGCTAAACGGACTGTATCCTCCCATGTTTGGTGATGGGCATGAGCAATTTCGCTCTGAGGATGGAGTGGGTTTCCCTGGCAACTTAGACCGCTAATCACCATTCCGCGATCCTGAATCTTCATTTTAAGTTCTTGTATTTTATCTGGCTTGCTGAGTAACTCCTTCGGATCACAATGACTCCTTCCTGGATAATTCCCTGTTCCTAATTCTACTGCTTGAACGCCAAGATTTTGAAGTCCATCAAGAACTTTATCAAGAGGCTGATTCTGATACAAAACAGTAAATACACCAACTTTCATTCCTACATCTCCTCTATTGTTATGCCTTCTTTTTCTTTCGCCCAAATGCTACAGCTAAAATAATAATAATACCTTGAACAACCATTTGCTGACTAACGTCAAGCCCCTGTAGTATCAGGGCGTTGTTAATAGTCCCAATCATGACGGACCCAATGACAGTTCCTATTACTGTACCGACTCCTCCAAATAGACTAGTTCCACCAAGAATAACGGCAGCTATTACAGACAACTCATCACCTTCACCGAAGGTAAAACGTCCAGCCTGCAGACGTCCTGCATACAACATACCCGCTAAACCCGCCATCATCCCAGATGCCATGAAAACTATCATCTTAATCCTATTGGTCTTGATTCCCGAGTAAGTTGCAGCCATTTCGTTCCCACCGGTAGCAAGCGTTTCTCGTCCAAAGGTAAATTTACGTAAAATAACATGTCCTATTACTGCAATTATAAGCGTCCAAATTAGCAAAATGGGAACACCTAACAAACTTCCAGAACCAAAAAGGAAAATATAGCTATCACTCAATATAGGAATGGGGGCAGTACCTGACACCCACATAGCTAACCCTCGAGCGATCATCATCATTGCAAGCGTAACAAGAAAACTTGGAATAGCAACTCGTGTAACTAGATATCCGTTTACAAATCCGATTGCCAGTCCTGTACTTAGCCCTACCAATACACCTGTTACCATTCCTAGTCCTGCCTGCATCGTCAGGGCTGTAGTAATAGCAGATAAAGCTGCAATTGAACCAACAGAGAGATCAATCTCTTTAGATGAAATAACAAAAGTCATCGCAACACCCATAATAGAAATCATGGCGGTTTGACGTGCAATATTCAGCAGATTATGTGTAGTCATGAACCCCTGCTCTGCCAACGTAATCGAAAAATAAATTAAAACGATAACGAAAGCGATGTATACTATATATTGTCTCCAATCAAAATTTATTAATTTACCCTTCACCTTGGATAGCACGTTCAACATCCTCCTCACCTTTAATATCTTTTCTTTCTATTGAACTGGTAATCTCTCCATCTTTCATAATCAAAACTCTGTCGCTCATTGCCAATAGCTCCGTCATTTCAGAAGAAACGACCAATACAGCTTTACCTGCATCTGCAAGCTCACGGATAATATCAATGATTTCTATTTTTGCCCCAATGTCGACTCCACTAGTAGGTTCGTCTAACAATAAAATTTCTGTTTCGTTCAACAACCATTTAGCCAGTACTACCTTTTGTTGATTTCCCCCGGAAAGAAGTGAAATGGTCTTTTGTGTACTATCTGTTTTTACATTTAGTTTTTTAACCAGTTCTTCTACTTCCTTATTTGCCTGCTGATTCTGCAAGACATTGTTTTTAGAGAGTTTGTCCAAGCTGGAAAGAATCATGTTTTCTCTCACGGAATGACCGAGCACCAGTCCCTGCGAACGGCGGTCTTCCGGTACGAGTCCCACCCCTTTTTGAATGGCCTTCTTAGGAGAAGAAAAGGAAACTTGTTCACCACGAACCTTCACTTCTCCTCCAGTTACTGGGTCCACTCCAAAAATGGCACGAACGGTTTCAGACCTTCCACTACCCATCAGCCCTGCCAAACCGAGAATTTCACCACCATGTAGAGAAAAACTAACATTTTTAACACGGGAACCGGATTGTAAATTTTTCACTTCTAGCAATGGTTTCTGATCTTCTATTTTCGCTCTCTCTATCCACTCAAAGGATTTGACCATGTTACCTCCAATGATATGATCAATCAACTCTTCCATTGTTATTTCTGAGCAGGGAGCCGTTATGACATTCGCTCCATTTCTTAGAACGGTAATTCGATCACATACTTGAAAGATCTCATCCATGCGGTGGGAAATATAAATAATAGTAATTCCAGATTGTTTTAGCTGCTGAATCAGTGAGAATAGCACTTCTGTCTCTGTTTTAGTTAAAGTAGAGGTTGGCTCATCCATTATTAATATTTTTGTGTTTATGGAGAGTGCTTTGGCAATTTCTGTCATCTGCCAATATCCAACACTAAGGTTTTCTACTAAATCTTTCGGTGAAATAGAGAGCCCCATATCGTCCATAATGCGTTGACTGTCTTTAACCATTTTTTTATCGTCGATCATTCCCAAAGATGTACGTGGCTCTCGATGAAGAAAAATATTCTGAGCGACGGTTAACTTAGGAATAAGGCTGAATTCCTGAAAAATCATTGATACGCCAACGTGTTGAGCGTCTCGAGGGTTTCCCAAGTTCACTTTTGAATCCTCTATTTCAATCGTTCCATGATCAAGCTGATAAACCCCTGTTAAAATCTTCATCAAGGTAGATTTTCCAGCCCCGTTTCCGCCCATTAAGGCATGGACTTCTCCGGCTTTTACATTAAAATTCACTTTATCGAGAACTGTGTTGCCATTAAATCCTTTTTCAATGTCTTTCATTCGGAGTATCGTATCGCCCATACTTACAGCTCCTTTGCTTTGCGTAAAGCAAGTAAAGTTTTTATTTCATAGTTAAAGACTTGGTAGTTTCCCATTGATTGTTAGCTGCAGAACGAAGAATAGCATCGCTTACTTCACTGATTCTATGTCCTTCTAAGAAACTTGGCTGACAGGATGTATCCTGCTGGAGAGAATGTAAAAAATCGTGCATCTCCACCATTTTCACTTCACTATAGCCGATACCCAATCCTGGAATTGGCCACAGTCCATCTCCGTAGGGATGGGCTGCTCCTGTATAAATTGTTTTATAACCGCGACGGTCATCAGGATCTTCCGAAAAACAAACCTGCAGCTCGTCTCTCCTTTCATAGTTAAAATAAAGAGAGCCTTTTTCCCCGTGAATTTCAAACGTCAAATAATTGTGACGACCCCAGGCGTTTCTTGTAGCCTCCAAATTTCCAATTGCACCATTTTCAAACCGGAGCAGTGTGATCATCTGATCATCTACATCGACTGGTCCTTTTTTACAACTATCACTTTTAATGTTTCCAAGAGAGTCTGCACCTACATCTTGTATGGGACGCTCTTTTGCCCATGTTTTTGTCATCGCCATGACCTGTTCGATATCGGCTACTAAATAATGCGCTAAATCAATAACGTGGGTCCCAATATCACCTAGCGCACCAGATCCGGCCGATGATTCCTGGAAACGCCAGGAAAGTGGAGAGTCAGGATTGGCGGACCAATCCTGCAAGTATGTGCCTCGAAAAGAGAGAATACGGCCAATTTCTCCATCTTCAATATATTTTTTAGCTAGTGCAACAGCTGGCGTTTTCCGGTAATTAAACGCTACCTGGTGCTTCACTCCAGCTTTCTCTACAGCACTCAACATTCGCCTTGTTTCTTCAGAATTTCTACCAAGTGGCTTTTCACAAATGATATGCTTTCCGGCTTCGGCCGCTGCTATGGCCATTTCCTCGTGCAGATGGTTTGGGGTGACAATATCAACAATATCTATCTCTTTATCTTCTATAATCTCTTGCCAGCTATCCGTATAAGAAGCAAACCCCAGTTTGCGAGCAGCTGCCTTTGCCGATTCCATTGACACATCTGCTATTTTGTATTTTTCCAGAATGATACCATCATCAAAAAACATAGGTGCTGCTGTCATAGCGAGTGAATGCGCCTTCGCCATAAACCCGCCTCCAATCATTCCTACCTTTAGCTTTTTCATGATCAAAACCCCCTCACTTTTTTTCCATTTCTCCTCGAATCTCTGGTGGCACTTCCTCGTTATACACTAGCTCCCATGATTCAAGCAGGTTATTCCGCGTTACTTCTAGAGGTGGAACCGCAACATAAGGAGGTGCTTCCTTATCTAACAGAGCGTATCCGGCAAGAATAGCTTCTGCCACTCCCTGGTCATAAGGGAGCTGCGCACCGATACCTTTAATATTTTGATCACGTGCCATATCAAGCGCTACCCCTGAACCTAGGTCGATTGTAGTAATAACCAGGTCTTTCAATACTGCCGAACGCGCAGCCGCCAAGGCTCCTTCTGCAGGTACGTCCCATACTACAAATAACCCATCCAAATCAGCATTCCGAGTTAACATGGCGTTGGCCACTCGTTCTCCATCTTCTGGCTCCCCTATCCCTTCACGTTCGACAATTTTAATGTCAGGATATTCTTCGTTGATTGTCTTTTCAAAAGCCTCTACCCGCTGTGCCGTTACAAAATAGTCAGCATCATGATAAATGACCCCTATTTCTCCTTCTTCTCCAAGCTCCTCTGCCATGCTATGAGCAGCAATGACACCATTTCCATAGTTATCCGCAGAGACAACGCTTACATAATCTTCTCCAGGAGAAAATCCTTTAGGTACATTGTCCATAAATACAAGTTCAACACCAGCCTCTTCTGCCTTTCGGTATGCACTGGCCGTTGACACTGGGTCTACCGGAACACTGATGAGAACGTCCGGATCTCTTGCAAGCAGCGTTTCAATATCAGAGGCCTGTTTTTCTACGCTAAATTGTCCATCTGTCACCGCGATGACCTCAATTCCCATTTTTGCGAAAGTTTCCTTCAACCCATCAATCTGTGCTCGGGACCAGTCATTTCCTGCATAATGCATTGCTATAGCTGCTGTATAGTCTCCCTCACTGATCTCTTTCGCTTCCTCCACAGTCAGTTCAAGAGTATGAGCAGATACTCCCTCGTCCCCGTGAGGTCCTTCGCTATATATTTTTGATTCCGGGATATCAGGGTTAATCGTGATCGGTTCTGTAGCAACATCCATTTCTATATCTTCTGAGATCACCTTGTCACTGCTGCCTTTTTGTGCATTACACCCAGCCATTAAAAGTGTGAATAATACAAACAACCCTGCAACGAACTTTAATCTCATATTCCTTCCTCCCTTATAATCCAAAGAGAAATACTTTGAGTTAGAGGAGAAATCATTTTACCTTCTCCCATCTGCGCGAGTTCGCGGAAGCTAATACAGCTTCACACACTTGATCCACCTTATATGCCTCATTAAATGAAGTAGAAGGCTGTTTTTTGTCAGCAATCGCTTTCAAAAAATCGTAGCTTTCAATTGTTTTTAATTCACCATATCCGATATTCATACCCGGAATATTCCATGTCACTTCCCCATAAGAGTGAGCAGGGCCTGTATAAATCGTCTTAAATCCTCGACGGTCCTCTGGGTCCTCTGAGAAACTTACCTGGAGTTCATTTAAGCGCTCGTAATTGAATAGGATCGAACCCTTCGTGCCATGCACTTCTACAGTAATATAATTATTTCGCCCCCAAGCATTCCGAGTAGCCTCTATACTTCCAACAGCTCCATTTTTAAAATTGACAAGAAACGATGCCTCATCATCTACATCCACCGGTTCTTTTACTGCGTCAGGATCTACTTTCACAGTGCCAAGCAGGTCTGCTCCCCCCTCTTGTACAGGTCTTTCCTTAATGAATGTTCTAACGTTTGATACTACCTCTTCAATATCTCCGGCTAAGTACTGTGCTATATCTATAACGTGAGTCCCAATATCTCCTAATGCCCCTGCTCCTGCATATTTTTTCTGAAATCTCCAGGACAAAGGTGAATCTGGATCTGCGCTCCAACTTTGCAAATAGGTTGTACGAATATTGAGAATGTCGCCAATAGAACCATCTTCGATCATTTTTTTAGCTTGAACAACTGCCGGTACACGGCGGTATTGATAAGCACACATTGCGATAATACCATCGGATGATACTTGCGCCGCTGCATCTGCCATAGCTTTTGCGTCTTCAGGATTGTTTGAGATAGGCTTCTCACAAAGTACGTGCTTTCCTGCTTCTAAAGCAGCTATAGAAATCTTCGCGTGTGAATCATTCGGGGTACAGATACTTACCGCATCAATTTCCGGGTCATTAATGATGTCATGCCAGTCAGTCGTCCATTCCTTGAAACCAAAACGATCTTTGGCATCCTTTGCTGTTTCCTCATCTATGTCACATACGGTTTTCAGCTCTGGCACAGCTGGCGCTGGCCAGAACAGCTTCGGTACGTTGGAATAACCTACTACATGTGCTTTCCCCATAAACCCAGCGCCAATAAGACCAATTTTTATACTTTTCATAACAAAATCTCTCCTTTATCTACTATTTAGCATTTTTATTTAATGCAGTGTTTTTTAGAAATTCATAGGATACTTTACATGCTTCTACCGGATCACCATCATAACCGTCGATCTCTACCAGCCAATCACCTGTATACGATTGTTCCTCAAGAAAGTCAATGATACCGTGCAGATCTAAACGCCCCTGCCCTAACGGGACAAACCCTTCACCGTCCCAGTCTTTCAAATGGATATAGGGAATTCGGTCTTTGTACTTTTTTACAATCTCTAATGGGTCGCCGCCGCCTGCAGCTATATGTGCAAGATCGGGACAAAATGATATAGATGACCAAGAAAAAAGTTGATCGATTTGTTCCGGTGATTCAATCATTGAACCTAAGTGCGGATGATAACTTGCAATTAATCCTTCTTGGGACACTATAGATTCTGCCTCAGCTAATGATGCTGCCAATCGTGATATGTCTTTTTGATCTTCACCTGAAGCTCGAACCGCACCGCCCCCTAGCACGAGATGTTTCGCTCCTGCTTCAGCAGCAATGCTGGCTGTACGCTGGAGGCGCCACAGTTCGTCCCGCCATGCATCTTCATAAATAAAATTTGCTCCAGCATACACTCCATAAAGTGAAAGCCCCATCCCCTGAAGTTGTTCTTTCAGCTCTTTAGGCTGACTTGCGAATTGATCCAGGTTGCCATCGAACATTTCCACTCCGTTGAACCCTTGTCTCTGGATTTTCTGAAAAACTTCTTCATCCCTGCACAAAGTTTCATAACGCACGTCTTTGATACTAGTTACTCCGCCGCCTGACCCCACTAAAGGACCGAAGGCATTAGTCATATAACCAACATTCATTTTTTCCGCCTCCTTTTTACGTAAATAAAAAAATATATTGGCCGTGATTAGAATTTAACACTATATGAAAGCGGTGTCAAATTATTTTTCGTAAAATTTGCGCAAATAAATTGAATAAAACTTAAAAACAAAGGTTGAAGTCTTTGAGATATATGAATAGTAATTTTATTTTTGTTATTTTTACGTAAATAATTTTACGTTTAAATGAATTAAATAAACTTGTTGAACTCCTTTTTTCGAATATTATATAGCTACCTCGATTAAGTCGAAAAGATCATTAATCTCGTTTTCCATCCAAAACGACTTTCCACTGACTTTATCACCCTTGGTTTAGCACTCATAAGGGGTAAAAACTATATTTAAAAAATTCAGTTCCAAAGTTCGATAATTTCGATAACTATTTTCATAAGACGAATTGTAATATTAAGTGCAACACCTGAAAAAAATGGTATAAAAAACACCCATGACAGTTTCGTATAGAATGTAGATAACCACACCTAACACCGACACGGAGGGACTGTCATGAGCGATCAACATCTTACCCCATTCGAACGGGCTCGTATAGAAACGCTGCGGTCTGCCGGGGTGTCCATGCGGGGCATTGCCCGGCGCATCGAACGGCATGTATCCACCGTCTCCCGCGAAATCAGACGCAATGCCGCCGGGCGCCAATATAGCGCTGAGAAAGCAGAATCCATCTATCAGGAACGCAGAACACACTGCGGTCGGATTGGCAAATGGATACCGGAATTGGCGATGCTTTCAAGGGAAACTGAGCTTCAAAACCATCTACCGGTGGCTCTACCAAGGGCTGTTGTCTGAAACAGACACCCAGCGCCTGCGTCACAAAGGCAAGCGGCAGAAACCCAAAGAGACACGGGGCCGGTTCAATATCGGCACTTCCATTCGCAAGCGGCCGAAATCGATCAGAAAACGGCACACGTTCGTCCATTGGGAACTCGACACGGTTGTTTCCAGCCGGGGCAAAAGTAAGGGCTGCCTGGCCACTTTTGTCGAACGGAAAACCCGGTGGTATGTCGCGTTGAAAATGAGAGACCGTTCCGTCGGCGCCATGGCACAGGCGGTAAGCACACTGCATCGTCAGTTGCCTGCGTGTGCCTTCCGGACGGCAACCGTCGATCGGGGCAAAGAATTCGCGTGTTACAAAACACTGGAACAAACATTGGGGATTTCAGTCTATTTCGCTGATCCCTATGCCTTGTGGCAACGGGGCAGTAATGAAAAAGCCAATGGACTCCTGCAGGAATTCTTTCCAAAGCGCACAGATCTCGCGTTGGTTTCAGGCGAATCCGTCCGTCAGGCGCTGTCGCTGATCAATCAGAGACCCAGGAAATGCCTGGGATGGAAAACGACATACGAAGCGTTTCAGGAAGAACTGTTGCACTTAAATTGACAAACCGTCTTATATAAAAAGCCCCTGATGAACTTACTAATCATCAGAGGCTCTAGATTTTAATTTAGAATTCGACATGAAATCCAGTCATTATTCAATTATTGGGTTTCAAATCCTTGTGTAGCAAAGGGTTTGAGAACAACTTACATCATGCCCGGCATTCCGCCGCCCATGCCGCCCATATCAGGGGCGCCACCGCCGTTTTCTTCAGGAATGTCAGCAACTACCGCTTCTGTTGTGAGGAACATTGCTGCAACAGATCCTGCATGCTGCAGAGCGGAGCGTGTCACTTTTGTAGGATCCACAATACCTGCATCGATCATGTTTACCCATTCGTCTGTTGCTGCGTTGTATCCAATGCCAACTTCCTGGCCTTTCAGTTTTTCAACGATAACTGAACTTTCGAGGCCTGCATTTTCAACAATCTGACGCATCGGTGCTTCAAGTGCTTTAAGAACGATGTTCACACCTGTTTTAACGTCGCCTTCCGCTTCGATTTCGGATACTTTCTTATGCACGGAAACAAGCGCTGTTCCGCCGCCTGAAACGATGCCTTCCTCTACAGCTGCACGTGTGGAGTTAAGTGCATCTTCGATACGGAGTTTACGTTCTTTCATTTCAGTTTCAGTCGCAGCACCGACTTTGATCACTGCTACACCGCCTGAAAGTTTAGCCAGACGCTCCTGGAGTTTTTCTTTATCGAAACTGGATGTCGTTTCTTCGAGTTGTGCTCTGATCTGTCCGACGCGTGCATCGATATTATCTTTTTCGCCGGCACCTTCGACGATCGTAGTGTCGTCTTTGGAAACGTTGACTTTGGAAGCTGTACCCAGCATATCGATTGTCGTGTCTTTAAGGTCGAGTCCAAGATCTTCTGTTACTACCTGTCCGCCTGTAAGTACTGCGATATCTTCAAGCATCGCTTTGCGGCGGTCGCCGAAGCCCGGTGCTTTTACAGCAATTGCCGTAAACGTACCGCGGAGTTTATTCAATACGATATTTGCCATCGCATCACCCTCTACATCATCAGCGATGATGAGAATCGGACGGGACTGCTGAACCACCTGCTCGAGAAGCGGGAGGATATCCTGGAAATTTGAGATTTTCTTGTCTGTAACAAGGATATAAGGGTTGTCGAGATCTGCAACCATTTTTTCGGAGTCTGTCACCATGTAAGGTGAAGTGTATCCACGGTCGAATTGCATACCTTCCACGACTTCAAGTTCAGTTTTGAATCCGCGGGATTCCTCAATTGTGATAACGCCGTCTTTGCCCACTTTTTCCATTGCTTCGGAAATGTAGTCTCCGATTTCAGGATCATCAGAAGAAATTGCACCGACCTGTGCAATCGATTCTTTATCCTGTACCGGACGGGAAATGTTCTGCAGTTCTTCCACTGCCACTTCAACCGCTTTGCCGATACCTGACCTGATACCTACAGGATTCGCGCCGCTCGTCACGTTCTTAAGCCCTTCCTGGATCATGGACTGTGCAAGAACCGTTGCTGTAGTCGTACCGTCACCGGCAATTTCGTTAGTCTGGTTCGCTACTTCAGCAACCAGTTTCGCACCCATGTTTTCATATGGGTCTTCAAGTTCGATTTCTTTTGCAATTGTCACACCGTCGTTTGTGATAAGCGGTGCAGTAAATGATTTGTCCAGAACGACGTTACGTCCTTTTGGTCCAAGTGTTACTTTTACAGCATTCGCAAGCTTGTCGACACCGTCGAGCATTGACTTACGAGCATCTTCTGAGAATTTTATTTCTTTTGCCATGTGTAAAATTCCTCCTAAAGAAAATCAAATCTTAATTTGATGTAATTTCAGTTGTTATTTTTATAATCAATGACTACTCGATGACTGCCAGGATGTCTGTATCTGCCAGAATCAAATAATCTTTATCTTCATGTTTAACTTCTGTTCCGGCGAATTTGGAATATACTACACGATCGCCTTTTTTAACTTCAAGGTCCACCCGAGTTCCATTTTCCAGTACTTTTCCAGAACCTACAGCTGTAACAGTACCTTCCTGTGGTTTCTCTTTTGCTGATTCAGTGAGGATGATGCCGCTCTTTGTTGTTTCTTCCTTTTGAGTCAAATCGATAACTACCCTATTGCCTAATGGTTTCAACACGTGAAAGCCCTCCTTAAATAAAGTTAAAATCAAATGGTTTTTAGCACTCGTTTATACTAAGTGCCAACAATTTAAATAATAATCAAAGTTGGTCAAAAATGCAAGGATTTTCTCTTTGCTTTAACCTAACAATAATTTCATGTAAAATAAAGCTATTGAAAATTGGAGGTCCTATTGTGAGACAGCTATACAGTGCATTAATTATCATCGTATTCATCGTGGTCCAACTGGCCGTATTACCCATATCATTCATACTGGCCTTTACAAATCCCGGCATTACCGAAACAGAGATGCTTGACCAGATCCTGCCCTACCAGGCAATCGCTTTTGCCATAGGTGTGATTGTAGTGATCGCCATCGGTCATATCCATAAGAACAAAAACAGGATTGAACGTGGCAGACAGGCCGATATCCCCGTTACAATCGCATGGATTGTCGGTGGTGTATTTCTCGCTTACGGCTCCCAGGTTTTAGCCGGCCTTATAAATGTTTATGTCCTTGGCAACCCTCTTGAAAGCGAGAATACTTCAGGAATCATAGAAATGATTGAATCTGCACCCATCATGATACTGGTCGTGGCACTGCTGGGACCAATCCTCGAGGAATATGTGTTCAGACGCGCAATTTTTGCAGAGATATATGAAAAAATCCCCGGTTCAAAAATCATCGGTTTCCTTGTTGCCGGGTTCCTGAGCGGTCTGGTTTTTGCCGTGGCCCACTGGGATTTCACGCATATCATCATCTATTTGGCAATGGCATATACGTTCAGTTTCCTCTACGTCATCAGTGGACGGCTGATTGTACCGATTCTCGTCCATATCATCATGAATGGTGTTGTTGTCCTGATACAAGTTTTAGCCAAAGACTATATAGAACAGCTTGAAGAGATACAAAATGGTCTGGGCGTCATCATTCATCTATTGCTTTAATACAAAAACGGATCTTCGTCAGATCCGTTTTTTTGATTCCCTATATTAATTCTGTCCGATGATGACATATAGTGCTCACTGCTGAATCCAGCTTTATAATTGTCCGTGATGCCTTCCCGTTTTCATCTGTCAGAAAGGCTCAGTAAATATCGCTGGGCCTGGTTCTCCTCCGTTTTCGATGCACAAAGAAAGAGATTCCGGCAAACACCGATACCTTCTATTTATCGTTAAGTCGTGCTTCACAGGCTTCGATGATTTTTCTGAGGGCAGTAATTCTTGCATAGCGCTTGTCATTTCCCGGGATGATATACCAGGGTGCACGCTCGGTGCTTGTCTCCCGGATCATGTCTTCACTGGCTTCGATATAAAGATCCCATTTTTCGCGGTTCCGCCAGTCCTCGTCTGTCAGCTTCCATGCTTTATCTTCATCATTCTGCCTGTCCTGGAACCTTTCCAGCTGTTCGTCCTTATCCAGTGACAGAAAGAATTTTACAATGATTGCACCGGAATCATATAAGGATTTTTCAAAATCTTTTATCTCTCTGTATGACCGTTTCCATTCCTTGTTCTCTGCAAATCCTTCGATTCTTTCCACAAGCACTCTGCCATACCAGCTTCTGTCGAAGAAGCCGATATGACCGCTTCTCGGCACCTCTGTTGCGAACCGCCATAAATAATGATGGGCACGTTCCATATCTGTCGGTGCACCGGTGGCATTCACTGTATACCCTGTCGGGTCAAGCAGCTGTCTTGTTCTTTCAATATTACCGCCCTTGCCAGCTGCATCCATTCCTTCATAAACGAGAACTAGAGGGATTTTCTCTTCATATAATTGGAATTGGATTTCCCGCATCCGTTCCTGTAGGCCGGGCAGTATCTTTTTGTATTCTTTCTTTTTGATTTTCTCTTTTTCGAAATCAAATTTAAAAAGCTGCGCTTCGTAGTTTTCTGAAAAATATCCATCTGCCTCGGCATCTTCAGTATTTCTTCCAGATTCAATTCTTTTTTCCAGACGATCGATGACCGTTTCAAATAAACTGTTCACCGCTTCTTCTTTTTCTTCAAAATCAATTTTAGTCCACGGACATTTGGAAGAACCTTTTAAAAATTGTTCCATCTCACCTTCATAATCGAAATTTTCCAGCCGCCCTTGAAATTCCTCCGCCTTCCATTTAAGAACCGGATTGCCCTGAAGCTTATCGATATGTGCCTGCTTGATATCTTCGTCAGCATGGACATAGAATTTGATGATTTCATAGCCGTTATTCATAAGAGTATCTTCAAAATTTTCCATATCGTCTTTGATTTCCTCATAATCCACCTTGATATTTTCTCTGATGCCCCGCACCTTATATTCAATATACTGGGAATACCAGCTGCGGAAATGGATGTTTATGTCTCCATCTTTAGGGAGATGCTGCCAGTACCTTTGCAGGAAAGGATACCGCAGATCCAACTCTCTTGGCGGCCGTGTTGCAACAAAATCGGTATACTTGGCATCCAATGCCATATACAGCGCATTTGAGAGCCTCGATTTCCCCGAGGCTGGCGCACCTTCTATAAGTATCATGACAGGGATGCCCATTTCCTTCGTTTTGCGTGTGACTTCACCGATTCTGTTTTCCAGTTCTTCATCTATTTCGACCATATGCTCACCTCTTTTAGAAAGTATCTATTTTGTCAATTACCCTAAATAAGAAAAGTTTGAACATAATGATGATTCCGATACATTTCATTTAAATATGGTAATATAATCTTGTAACCAAAACTTAGGGGGAAACATTAATGGTCACAACTTTTAAAGATTATAAGTATGAACGTCCGGACCTCGGAAAAATCGAAACCGAAGTCAATGCGCTGCTGGTGGAATTCAATCTGGCAAGTTCAGCCGATGTGCAGGGGGAGCTCATCGATCAGCTGAATGATTACTTCAATACCATGTCAACAATGGAAAATTTGGCCTACATCCGATCATCCATTGACACAAATGATGAATTCTATGACGGTGAACGTAACTTCTTTGATGAATACGGCCCTACAATACAGGAAATCAGCAACAAATACTACAAAGCCATCACCGAGAGTAAATACAGAGATGCACTTGAAGAAAAATATGGCAGACAGCTGTTTGAGCTCGCATCAAATTCATTGAAGTCTTTCGATCCGAAAGTGAAAGAATTGCTTCAGAAAGAAAACAAACTGGACTCCGAATACTCGAAACTCCTGGCTTCTGCAGAGATTGAATTTGACGGAAAGAAACTCAACCTTTCCCAGTTCGGCCCCTACTCCCAGCATACTGACCGTACAATGAGGCGCGGAGCATCTGAAACTGTGCAGGGATTCATGGGTGAACATCTGGAAAAGATCGATCAGATATATGACGACCTGGTCAAAACAAGGGACAAAATTGCCAGGGATCTGGGGTATAAAGACTTTGTCGAACTAGGTTATATCCGGATGGACAGAATAGACTACGACAGAGGAATGGTCGATAATTTCAGAAAACAGGTTGCTGAATTCATCGTCCCTCTCGTAACGGAACTCAAAGAAAGACAAAGCAGGAGAATAGGCCTTGATTCTTTGAAATCATATGATGAGAATTTCGACTTTCTCACTGGTAATGCATCACCTAAGGGGGATGCGGAGGAGATTCTTAAGAACGGCGAAAGGATGTATAAAGAACTTTCTCCGGAAACGGATGAATTTTATAAATTTATGCGTGAAAGGGAATTGTTCGACGTTGAAGCCAAAAAAGGCAAAGAGGGCGGCGGATACTGCACATTCATTCCGGATTACGCATCCCCTTTCATCTTTTCCAACTTCAACGGCACTCTGGATGATGTCACGGTATTGACACATGAAGCCGGACACGCCTTCCAAAGCTATATGTCGAGAGGGTATGATGTGCCGGAATATCAATTCCCGACTCTTGAATCCGCCGAAATCCACTCCATGAGCATGGAGTACTTCACCTATCCTTGGATGGAACTCTTCTTCAAAGAAGATACCGATAAATTCAAATTTTCTCATATGACAGGAGACATCACCTTTCTGCCATATGGTGTAGCCATTGATGAATTCCAGCACATCATCTATGAAAACCCGGAATTCACTCCGGAAGAAAGACGGCAGGAGTGGAAGAAGCTCGAAGAAAAATATTTACCGCATCGGGATTATGACGGGATAGAGCCCCTCGAAAGCGGTGCCCTTTGGCACAGGCAGGGCCATGTCTTCAGCGTACCATTTTATTACATTGATTATACGCTTGCCCAGGTATGCGCGCTCCAATTCTGGAAACGTGCGAACGAAGATTTTGAAGAGGCATGGAAAGACTATATCAACTTATGCAGACTTGGCGGTACACTGCCGTTCAATTCACTTGTGGAAGCAGCCAATCTGAGGTCACCGTTCGAAGACGGCTGTCTGGAATCAGTGGTCGGAGAAGTAAGAGATTATCTTAACTCCATTGATGACAAATCATTGTAATGCATAGAGAAGCCCCCATCTTCCAAGATGAGGGCTTCTTTCATTTATCAATTATTCATTGCGTGGTTTTCTCGTCAGAAAATAGAGGAGGATTCCCGCAAGCAATAATACGGCCGCATAAATGTACGTATACTGATTGTTTTCACCGGTGTTCGGCAGTTCTTCACGATCGCTTTCCTGGGTGATGCCCTCTTCCTTTTTGACTTCTTCTTCAATTTCCATAATCTCTTCTTCACTCATGTCTTCAACATCCACGATTTTGGAAGTCATCAGGCGATTGACGCGTTTATCCAATAGTTTCAGCTGTTCCTCAGAACCACCGGGTGTAAGGTTGATGCCTTCCAGCACATCATAATCATATCGATAGATTTCTCTTTTCCCCTGTTTTTCTCCAACTGATGCCTCTTTGCCGTCATCAGCGGCACTTCCGGCTGCTTCCTCAGTAGATTCTTCCTGTGGCATTTCCACAGTTTCTTCCTTTGTCTGTTCAGACGTATTCTCTTTGGACAGCTCTTCTGTCGAAGGTTCGGATGAGGATTCACCCTTCGGATTTTCAACAGTCGGCGTCTGCTCCGTTGATTCCTCCCCAGAGGTTTCACCGGTATTTTCTTCCTTTGGTTCTTCGTTTTCCGGTTCATCAACTGCCGGTTCACCTGTCTGTTCTTCGTTCGGTTCTTCCTCCGAGATATCATCTGTCGGCGTTTCTAAAGATGGTTCTTCCTGCTGCTCTTCTGACGAAGGCCCTTCAAGAGCAGGTTGTTCTGTTGATTCTTCCCCGGCCGTCTCTTCAGTGGATTCTTCTGAGGTCTGTTCCTCTGATGAAGCTTCTACATCATTTTCTTCTGATGATTCTTCCTGATTTTCCGTCTCATTGCCGGGCAGGAAATCATTTACTGGTGAAGTTCCTTCAGCTTCACCCTCATCATCATGATTTTGTCTGTCATTGATGGCTTCTTCTTTAGCCGCTTCTGCATCATTTTTTTCTGGTTCAACCGGTTCCAGCTGTGACTCTGTCAAGTCTGTTTCCAGCTCCGGACTCGCTTCTTGACTCTGTTCCCCTGTGGCCTCTTCAGTGCTTTCTGATTCAGCCGGTTCGTTCAATTGACTTTCAGTCTCTTCGGATTCCTGTTGAGTTTGGGCACTCTGTTCTTCTATATCATCTGTTTCATCAGCACTTATAGTTGTCATTAATCCTGGAGAAAATGTCGTTGAGGCTGTGAGTAGGGTTACAATTCCTAACTTTGCCATTCTCTCTTTCAAAATAATTCCTCCATACCATTTTGCTCATTCTTGTTTTTTATAATTTAGATTTAGTTTTTGTTCAATTAATATTTAAACCAATTATATTAGATGGCAGGACTTGTATCTACAAAAATTATGATATGTTACACAACCTTAATATAATCCATAATTTACTGAATAATATTTCAGGAGTGTTTCAAACAGATATCTAATATTCTTAAAACTCTGATTACGCATTATTTACTTTCAACAATTAAAAAACCGGGACAAAATGTCCCGGCAGTGCGTGTCAATGAGTGATATCATATGTTTTCAGTATTGTGTCATAAGCTGAAGATCCGAGCTCACGGCAGACATAGAAGAATAATACATCGCAGATGACGAGTTGTGCAATACGGCTGGTCATATTCATATATTGAATGTTTGTTTCCTCTTCTGTAATTTCAATCGCCACATCCGAGTTTCTTTTCGCAATGGATGCATGGTTCTGAGTGAGTATCACTGTTTTTACACCGAGGCGTTTAGCCAGTTTTACGACTTCAACTATTTCGGGGGTCTTTCCGGATAAGGTAATCAGGAATAAAACATCATTTTCCTTCGCATTGGAAAGTCTTGTCATGCAAAGATATTTATTCTGGGTAAAAAATGCATTTACATTCACCCTGTGAAGCTTCTGGGCGAATTCATCCCCGACATTGGCAGAGTCCCCCACTCCAAAAATAAAAGTGTTATCTGCATTGGCCAGTATGCGGGCAGCTTCTGCCATCTTATCCCGCTCCACGATTTTCTCAGTATTATAAAGTGCCTGCACAGTGTTTTTTAATACTTTGTCAAAAATATCCTTATGGCTGTCCATCTCCAGGTCGATGACCCTCGAGATATTTTCCTTTTCAAGCGTATGTAATTCTTTTGCGAGTTCAACTTTCAATTCTTTGATGCCGGCGAGTCCGACGCGTTTAGAAAACCTGACGATTGCGGCATCACTTGTATCGCTGTGCCTGGCTATTTCCTTTACCGGCATATTAATGATCTTTGTTGGATTATCCAACATGAAACGTGCGACTCTTCTTTCAACCGGTGTCATATACTCCAGTCGCTTGTTAATCTGGCTCAATACTGAAAACATTCCAATCCCCCCACTGGACAATTAATGTGTAATTTTATAATATCAGAAGTTTTAATCAAGTTTAATAAAATTTGAAATTTAAACATGTTAATTTATTGAAACTCTCCTGAATTCTGCTCTATGTCCCTATCCCTTATAATTATATAGAGTCAGTCTGAAATGAACAAATGAAAAAACTCCGAATTTTATGGATTATAAATGATTCTTTTATTTTCGAATGATTTCAGTTTGTATTGAGTCAGGCAGACATAACAGTCTCCAATCTCTGTCGACATCTCAACTCCTACTGATTTTTCCGCCGGAAATATTCTGGAAGACATTACCGCTTCTCCTTCATTGATGAAGATTTCAATACTGGAAGTATCCATGTATATCCTGAGTTGCTTCAAATCTTCATCCAATTCGACACTCCGGGTCGTACCGTCAACATTGTCAGGCAGTTCTCCACTGAATCCAACATCCAATGTAAATAGCCTTTTCTCCGTATTATAGATGAGGGTCGTCTCTTCCTGTCGGCTCACCCGCAGATTGATATAGATTTCTGAAGCATTATTTTCATTGATATCAACAATCAACTCATAGCAGTCTCCATAAAAGTCCTTCATCTTTCTCGGGAAATGATTGAAGTAGCCTTCTGCAGTGATCTCGTCATACCTTAACGTTTCCAGTGAGGGTACAGGGTTCTGTCTTATTTTATTTTTTTCCAAAGTCAATACTCTCGGTATGGTCAGACAGTTTGCCCATTTATACTTGTCTGTCGGATAATCGGATTCCTCGATGCCCATACAGGCAATCAATATTCTCTCGCCGTTTTTCCCGCGTACGGTCTGCGGCGCATAAAAATCAAACCCATGATCAAACTCATGAAACTCCCCATGATCCATTACGAGTGTCCCGCGGTACAGCCGTCCCACTACATAACCGGACTGGTAGGCGTTCCAATAGCTGTAACGGTATTTATCCAATCCTTTCGGACAGAATGCAAGGACATCTTTATCATCAATCGTAAAGAAATCCGGATTTTCCCACATGAAGCCAAACTGTTCCAACTCTGTACGCACTTCTCCCCGGAACTTAAATTCATCGGATGATTCAGTCGAATATATCACTGCCCTGCCGTATTCAGAATCTGTCCGGGCACCTATCATCATGTACAGGACGCCATCCTCTTCCCAGACTTTGGGATTTCTGAAACTGTCAGTAAAACCTTGAGGCGAACCTTTGAGCAACGGAACAGTCTCTTTTCTCACTTTGAAACGATCGTTCAATACTGCATGGAGCTGACTGTGAATCGTCCGGCCGTTATCCGTCATGCGACTGCCGGTATAAAAGATATGAATTCCGGTCTCATCTACAAAAGCGGAGCCTGCAAGGGCTCCGTGACTGTCATATATCGCATCGGGGCGAATCTTCACACCCTGATTGTTGAAAACGGCAAGATCCGGCGACACCACATGATACCAATACTTGACGCCTTCACGGCTATCCAGCGGGGACCATTCATAAAATAAATGATAGACACCATCATGATATGCAAATCCAGCCGGATCAGCAAGCATCCCTGTGACAGGCTGGATATGATAGTTCTGTCTCCAGGGGGTGCCCTGTACCGTCTCAATGAGTTTTTCCACTTCGGCATGGGAGAGTGAATCCAATTTTCTTTGCGTGTCTGCTTTTGAAGTCTCTTCCATTAAGAATACCTCCTAGTCGGAATCCAGTGATTCCTCGATTGCCTTCTGCTCCGCTTTCAGATGTCTCCTATACCCTATTTTGGAGATATAAATACTGATTTCATAAAGAATGATCATCGGAATTGTCAACATGACATGCGTCATGAGGTCAGGCGGTGCGATGAGTGCTGCAAACACCAGCAGTATGAAATAGGCATACTTCCTGTTTTTCTTCAAAAACATCGGTGTAATGATGCCAAGCTGTGTCAGGAATAAAATCATGATAGGCATTTGAAAAACAAATCCGAACGGTATTACCGTCCTGAACAGGAAGCCAAAATACTGGTTGATGCCGATGGTCGTTGCGATTCCCATGTCATCGGATAGTTGAAAAGCGAATTCTATGATATACGGCACAAGTATGAAGTAACCGAATGCCATCCCCATGAGCATCAATACCATGACAATGGGTATGTAGCCTAATGTCAGTTTTCTTTCATTGCTGTGGAGTCCCGGAGAGACAAATGCCCATAACTGGTACAGGATTACCGGCAGCACTATGACAAATGCAATGATGACAATGACGAGCAGATAGATCTTAAGCGGATCAGTCACCTGAAACGCATGCATCTGTATCGAACTGGTCCAAGATGCATTCTGCATCTGATAAATCAATGGTTTTGACAGGAAAAAACCAACGATCATTGCAGCGACAAAGAAGTACATCACTATAAGTATTCTTTTTCTCAGTTCATCCAAATGCTCGGTGACTTCTCTTTTTTCCTCATCGTTCATATTATTCTTTCACCTCTTTAAAAAAAGGTGGCTTCCGCCACCTCGTTACCTCTATGCATCTTTTGATTCAATTTTCTTCTGATTCTTTTCTTTTTCTTCTTCCTCGTCATCATCAGTCGCAAGACCTTTGGTAGCATCTTTAAACTCCCGCAGTGTGGACCCCATTGCACGTCCAAACTGTGGCAGCTTTTTTGGTCCGAAGATAATCAGGGCAACAACAGCGATAACAACCATGCTTGTAGGTCCAACAACCATCAATGTACCCGGCAGTAATAATTCAAACATGATATCCCTCCTAGAAATTTTTCATATAAAAGAATAATGCCTGCAATTCAACACTCAAATCTATGTTATGCACATAAATACCATCACTTACGTCCAATCTGATCGGAGTAAAGTTAAGTATCCCTTTGACTCCCGCTTCAACAAGTCTCTCAGCCATTTCCTGTCCGGACTCGGCAGGCAGAGTAAGTATCGCTACATCTATGCTGTGCTCCAGGACGAGACGTTCCAATTCATCAGAATGGAATACTTCAGTATCATTGATCTTTGTACCAACGATATTTGAATTTCTATCAAACGCAGCTACTACATTCATTCTATCATTTATATTGCTGAATTTATAGTTCAATAGTGCGCTTCCAAGATTCCCGGCACCGATGATTGCTACGTTCCTGGTTTCATTCCCATGGATGTGTTCCATGAAGAACTTCAGCAGGCTTTTTACATTGTAGCCGTAACCCTTTCTGCCAAGTTCGCCGAAATATGAGAAGTCCCTGCGTATTGTCGCAGAGTCTATATCCAAAGCATCGCTAATTTCTCTTGATGATACCCTGTCAGTACCAGATTTTTCAGCTTCTTTAAAATACCTGTAATATAAAGGGAGACGTTTCATTGTTGCGTTTGGGATTTTCTTCTTATTGTTCAAATGTCCCACACCTCTTCTTTTAGGCTCTATCGCTATATTATATCACAACTCCATTTTTTACGTGTAGTCTAAAACAGCTTTATTTCATCGTTTTTTTGACTGCTTTATTGTAAACTGAAAGAAAGTGAGGGAATTTAAAAATGATAGTAATGCAACTCGGAAATATAAAAAAATCATATGCCACTGATTTAATTTTTGATCAGGTGAACCTCGAAATCAAATCAGGTGAAACGACCGGTATTGTCGGAAAAAATGGTGCCGGGAAAACGACATTGATGAAAATAATGGCCGGAGAACTTTCCTATGATGAAGGTACCGTCTCTGTGCCGAAAGGGACCTCCATCGGCTATCTGACACAGCAGATGACGCTGGAGTCATCCCAGACAGTCCGCGAGGAAATGATGCGTCCATTTTCGGCTCTTCTTAAACTGAAGTCGGATATCGAAAGTATTACGCACTGGCTCTCTGAACATGACTACAGTCATGAACAATACGATGATCAGCTTAAAAAGTTTGAACAGCTGCAAAACCGGTTCGAAAATGCAGATGGCTATAATATCGATATGAAAATCAAAACGGTCATTACCGGCCTTAATTTTGATGCAGCAGATTTGGACCGGAATGTTGATGAATTCTCAGGTGGCCAGAAGACGCGTCTTGCACTCGGTCAGATGCTCCTTACAAATCCTGATCTGCTGCTGCTTGATGAACCGACGAACCATCTGGATATGACCACAGTCGGCTGGCTGGAACAATATCTCAACAGCTTCCCCGGTGCTGTTGTCATCATCAGTCATGACCGCTACTTCCTGGACAGGACTGTGGACAGAATTTTTGAAGTGGAAATGTTCAGAGGGACACTCTACCATACCAATTACACAAAATATGTCACTGAGAAAGAAAAGCGTTTCAGTCTGCAAATGAAAGCCTATGAACAGCAACAGAAAGAAATCAAAAAACTTGAAACTTTTGTCGAGAAAAATATTGCCAGAGCTTCTACAAGCGGCATGGCCAAAAGCCGGCGTAAACAGCTGGAACACATAGACCGCCTCCAGACACCGATGCAGGATAGAAGAAATGCAAACTTCTCTTTCGACATCAGGAGGGAAAGCGGCAACGATGTCCTCAAAATCAAAAATATCGGCATCGGCTACGAAGATACATTGAATGATGGCATCAATTTCAATGTCGATAAAGGAGATCGTATCGCAATAATTGGTCCGAATGGCATCGGTAAATCGACACTTGTCAAAACAATTGCCAGACTCCTCCCGAAACACGGCGGAGAAATCATCTATGGAACAAATGTATCAATCGGGTATTATGACCAGAAGCAGGCTGAGTTCACATCCAGCAGAACGATACTCGAAGAGCTGTGGCATGAGTACCCTGGCATGAATGAAAGTGATGTCAGGACAGTGCTCGGCCGCTTTTTATTCACCCAGGATGAAGTTTTAAAACTTATCAATGATCTGAGCGGTGGAGAAAAAGCCCGTATACAGCTCGCCAAAATGATGCTGGAAAAGAACAACCTGCTCATACTCGATGAACCGACCAACCACCTGGACATTGACAGCAAAGAAGTACTGGAGAATGCACTGCAGAATTATCCCGGCACGATTATATTCGTTTCCCATGACCGGTATTTCATCGACAGGATTGCTACAAAAGTAATCGAGATGGATCATCGGAAAATTGATTTGTATCATGGAGATTACAGTTACTATACCCACAAAAAAGAAGAACGGGAATCACTGGAGATAAAAATTGAGGCCTCCGGGAAAAAAGAGGATTCCGACACGGATTACCAAGCTCAAAAACAGCAACGAAATGAGATGCAGCGTTTGAAACGAAGTATTTCCAAAATTGAAGATGAAATCACAAAAGTTGAAAAGGAAATTGGGGAAATCGAAGAAACTCTGCTCAATCCTGATGTATATGGGGATTATGAGAAGGCAGACGAATATAACAAGCAGCTGGAACAAAAGAACAGTGAATTAGAAGAGTTAATGATAAAATGGGAAGAAGTCGAAGATATGATTGATGATGAATAGTGGATGCATGGAAAATGCATCCTCTTTTTGTTGTAAAAAATCAAGTGTTCGGTGGAATAAGTAATTTAATAGAAAATTTACTTAAACACAATATTATTCACACAAGAAATGCATTAAACACTGGTTTTTACAGAGTTATCCACATAATCAACAATATTCATACGACTTATACACATTTATATCCACAGCTGTTAATAACCTTATCCACGAGTTATCCCCAACTTATCAACAGATGTGGATAAAACACACGTTCCGTATTGACATTGTAAAGAGCGCCTTTACAATTCGTCATTTGTATATGTGTTCGATGTATAAAAAATTCCGGCACCTTTTTAGATGCCGGAACAGTATTAATATGCAAAGGATTCAATGTCGATGAAATTTCTGCCGTTTAAATCCAAAGAGGCGAAATGTTCTTTTTGATACAGATGGTATGCAGCCGCACCGATCATCGCTGCATTATCAGTACAGAATTTAAGCTGGGGTATGCTCAATTTGAGACCTTTTTTTTCACATGATGATTCAAAACTCTGACGCAGACCTCTGTTCGCAGCAACACCGCCGGCAACAAGAAGATGATTCACTTCATATTGCTGCACTGCATCCATCGTTTTCTTTGTCAGGACATCCACTACACTTTCCTGAAAGCTGCGCGCAACGTCCTCTTGTTTAACTTCCTGTCCTTTTTGTTTATAGTTATGAATTGTATTGATGACTGCAGATTTAAGGCCGCTGAAACTGAAGTCATAGCTCCCCGGCTCCAAATAAGGTCTTGGAAAAGCAAATGTATCTTCGCCTTCCGCACTCAGACGATCCACATGCGGGCCGCCCGGGTATGGTAATCCAATCACTCTCGCCACTTTATCATATGCCTCTCCCACAGCATCATCTCTTGTTTCGCCGATAACTTCAAACGAAAGATGGTCTTTCATATAGATCAGTTCTGTATGGCCTCCTGAAACAATCAGAGCAACCAGTGGAAACTCCAATTCCTCTTCCAGCTGATTGGCATAAATATGACCGGCAATATGGTGAACCGGTATAAGCGGAAGATCATGTGCGAAACTGAATGCCTTCGCGGCATTAATTCCGACCAGCAGCGCGCCAATCAGCCCAGGCCCTTCTGTCACTGCTACAGCAGACAGTTCCCGGGGTGTCATGCCCGCCTCGGACAATGCCTGGTCAATGACAAGCGTTATCGTCTCTACATGATGCCTTGAAGCAACCTCAGGAACAACACCGCCAAAACGTTTATGACTCTCTATCTGGCTCACTACAACGTTCGACAGTATTTCCTTTCCATTTTTGATGATACTGCACGCTGTTTCATCGCAACTTGTCTCTATACTCAGTATTATCTTATCCTGCGTCATTTCAATTCCACCCACATTACATGTGCATCCTTTCCGGGACCATAATAGTCTTTTCGTATCCCGCCATATTTAAAGCCTTCTTTTTCATAAAGCGTCATGGCAGGAACATTATCAATACTCACTTCCAGCGAAAGAATATCAGATTGTGCAGCCGCATACTCTTTCACATGTCTCAGAAGTGCATTACCGTAGCCGTTGCCCCTTGCACTCCTGGATATGGCGATTGTAGTAATCTGGCTTTGGTCGATAACCATCCAGAGACCGCAGTAACCGATAATCTCTTCATCTTTTTCCATTACAAAATAATGAGCGAACTGGTTAACTGTCAATTCTCTTAAAAAAGATTCCAAATTCCATGATGTATTTGGAAACGAGGCTGACTCAATCTCATGAACGGCTTCCAAATCATCAATCTCCATTTTTCTTATGATTTGTTTTGTTCCATCCAATTTCTTTCAGCCTCCGATACCCTTAAATAATCCGGCACTAAAGTATGAACTTCTTCCTTCACGAGTGCTGCCTCGAAATGTTCAACTATGCCGATGCGCGGAACTGTATGGATATACTCCTCCACACTGCTGCTGAATTTCTCCTGTGCGTCCAATAAAATGACTGGTGAATCATAGGCAGCCAGCTTTCCTTTTAAATCTTCCAGACTGATATAAGCGGGTACAATTTCTTCCGTGAATTCATTTTTCTTCATATTATAGACCGCACCAAATACATTGCCTCTCCTTGCATCAAATAAAGGTGTGACAATTCCTTCTTTATTACTGGAAGCAGCAATGACAAATAAAGAAGATACACTGTAAAGTTCAGTATCCAGAGCATAGGCCAGAGTTTTGGCTACAGTCACACCAATCCTTACACCTGTATAAGATCCAGGACCATTTGCTACAACGATTCTGTCAATATCGCCCTTATTTATATCCGCCATTTTAAAAATCTTATCAATGTAATCCATTATCGTTGCGGAATGTGTTTTTTTAACAGTCGTATTGATTTCAGCCAAAGTTACACCATTCTGGTTTATTGCAACAGATAGCGGCCGGTTTGAAGTATCAATCAGAAGAGATAGCATTTTCAAGTGCCTCCATTATAGAATCGTATTTATCACCATTAGATTCAAGTGTAAATAATCTCGTATCATCAAATTTATTTTCAATGGTTACAGAAAGATATTCCTCAGGAAGAAAATCTTCGATAAATTCGGGCCATTCCACGATAGAAATATCCTGATCATTGAAATATTCATCAAAACCCAGGTCTTCATCGCTGTTTTCCAATCTGTAACAATCCATGTGATGAATCACAAATTTTCCATTATAGGATTTAATGATATTGAATGTCGGTGAACTCATAAGCCGCTTAACACCGAGAGCTTTTCCCATGAACTGCGTAAAAGTCGTTTTACCGGCGCCCAGATTCCCATCCAGCAGCATTACTGTACCACTGTTAACGAGAGCAGCCAATTTTCCGGCAAGCTGTTCAGTTTCTTCTATACTATTGACCTTCACTTCTAATTTCATCAAAAAACCTCCTGATCCATAACTATCATTTGCCCTATTATACAAAAAAAGAGACCACTAAGGGTCTCAATGCGGCTCATCGCATCCATATGTAAATCTGTACTGCCCGGCAGCGTCCTACTCTTGCGGGACGTCAGTCCAACTACCATCGGCGCTGGAGAGCTTAACTGCTGTGTTCGGCATGGGTACAGGTGTGGCCTCTCCGCCATCGCCGCCGGACAGTGAATTGCTTTACCTCAAGCCCTGAATCATCAGGATCAAGGCGGTTCGACTGCTGTCGAACGAATGTCTATTCCGTTCTCCACGCATTGGAAATGCAGGAGAAACTA
>NZ_FOTB01000006.1 GCF_900114445.1 Salinicoccus halodurans | reverse complement strand
CGAATACTAATCGATCGATGACTTATTCAGAATTGATGAAGAAACCGTGTTTCGGTTTCTGCGCGAATTATTGCTTCTATCCGGTTTTGAATGTATATATAGTTTCTCCTGCATTTCCAATGCGTGGAGAACGGAATAGACATTCGTTCGACAGCAGTCGAACCGCCTTGATCCTGATGATTCAGGGCTTGAGGTAAAGCAATTCACTGTCCGGCGGCGATGGCGGAGAGGCCACACCTGTGCCCATGCCGAACACAGCAGTTAAGCTCTCCAGCGCCGATGGTAGTTGGACTGACGTCCCGCAAGAGTAGGACGCTGCCGGGCAGTGAAGTTATTATTAATAAAATATCATAATTAATGGAGAATTAGCTCAGCTGGGAGAGCATCTGCCTTACAAGCAGAGGGTCGGCGGTTCGAACCCGTCATTCTCCACCATTAATAGCCGGCCTAGCTCAATTGGTAGAGCAACTGACTTGTAATCAGTAGGTTGGGGGTTCAAGTCCTCTGGCCGGCACCATTCTTTACTATTATGAGCCATTAGCTCAGTCGGTAGAGCATCTGACTTTTAATCAGAGGGTCAGAGGTTCGAATCCTCTATGGCTCATAAACCAAGCGGGTGTGGCGGAACTGGCAGACGCACTAGACTTAGGATCTAGCGCCTTCGGGCGTGGGGGTTCGACTCCCTTCACCCGCACCATTTTAGGTATATAATAAGCGGAAGTAGTTCAGTGGTAGAACATCACCTTGCCAAGGTGGGGGTCGCGGGTTCGAATCCCGTCTTCCGCTCCATTATTAGCCGGGGTGGCGGAACTGGCAGACGCACAGGACTTAAAATCCTGCGGTAAGTAATTACCGTACCGGTTCGATTCCGGTCCTCGGCACCAGATTTTAAACCTTATTATCATTATGCGCCCGTAGCTCAATTGGATAGAGCGTTTGACTACGGATCAAGAGGCTAGGGGTTCGACTCCTCTCGGGCGCGCTTTAAATTAATTACGGGAAGTAGCTCAGCTTGGTAGAGCACTTGGTTTGGGACCAAGGGGTCGCAGGTTCGAATCCTGTCTTCCCGACTCTTTTAGAAAATTAAGCGGGTGTGGCGGAACTGGCAGACGCACTAGACTTAGGATCTAGCGCCTTCGGGCGTGGGGGTTCGACTCCCTTCACCCGCATCGCTTCACCTTTAATATATTTATGGGGGCTTAGCTCAGCTGGGAGAGCGCCTGCTTTGCACGCAGGAGGTCAGCGGTTCGATCCCGCTAGTCTCCACCATTCATTAGAATACTTTGTTTATCATGGCGGCGTAGCTCAGCTGGCTAGAGCGTACGGTTCATACCCGTGAGGTCGTGGGTTCGACTCCCTCCGCCGCCATATTGGACCTTTAGCTCAGTTGGTCAGAGCAAACGGCTCATAACCGTTGGGTCGCAGGTTCGAGTCCTGCAAGGTCCACCATGTTTTTGGTACAATGTATATTATACGGAGGAATACCCAAGTCTGGCTGAAGGGACCGGTCTTGAAAACCGACAGGGGCTTAACGGCTCGCGGGGGTTCGAATCCCTCTTCCTCCGCCATTTTTATTAATATTATTATCGCGGGATAGAGCAGTCTGGTAGCTCGTCGGGCTCATAACCCGGAGGTCGGTGGTTCAAATCCGCCTCCCGCAATTTTTTACATAGGTCCCGTGGTGTAGCGGTTAACATGCCTGCCTGTCACGCAGGAGATCGCGGGTTCGATTCCCGTCGGGACCGCCATTTAAAAATTGATATGCAGTGGTTCAGTAGCTCAGTCGGTAGAGCATGTGATTGAAGCTCACAGTGTCGGCGGTTCGATTCCGTCCTGAACCACCATTTTTTAAATTAAGCCGGCCTAGCTCAATTGGTAGAGCAACTGACTTGTAATCAGTAGGTTGGGGGTTCAAGTCCTCTGGCCGGCACCATTTAGCTCATGGAGGGGTAGCGAAGTGGCTAAACGCGGCGGACTGTAAATCCGCTCCTTCGGGTTCGGCAGTTCGAATCTGCCCCCCTCCATATATAGGGGTATAGTTTAATGGTAAAATAGAGGTCTCCAAAACCTTTGATGTGGGTTCAATTCCTACTACCCCTGCCATGGCGGTTGTGGCGAAGTGGTTAACGCACCGGATTGTGGTTCCGGCATTCGTGGGTTCGATCCCCATCAGCCGCCCCATTATTGGGCTATAGCCAAGCGGTAAGGCAACGGGTTTTGGTCTCGTCATGCGAAGGTTCGAATCCTTCTAGCCCAGTAGAAGGCGCCATAGCCAAGGGGTAAGGCCGAGGACTGCAAATCCTCTATCACCGGTTCAAATCCGGTTGGCGCCTCCAAATTTAATATTGAGCGGAAGTAGTTTAGTGTTTAGAACATGCTTCTTCCTGAAGCAAGACATAGGTTCAAATCCTATCTTCCGCTCCATTTTTGTTATGTATGATAATGTCATGCCACCGTGGCGGAATTGGCAGACGCGTTGGACTCAAAATCCAATTCCCTTTACGGGAGTGCCGGTTCGATCCCGGCCGGTGGTATTTAAATTTAACTATAAAATTGATTTTTAATATAAAGTATTTTAATATTTTCTAAAGACGATCAGAGTAGTTTAATTCTGATCGTCTTTTATTTTGATGTTCAAAAACCCTAGTGAAACTCTATGAAATTAATCGATTTTGAAAAGGAGAGGAAACAATACGAATAACAAGAAACAAACTAAAGATATAGTACAGACAGTTAAAGAAATTCTGGAAAGACGATAGATAGTGATTGTATGCCGCGTTTATGTTTATCATAAGCGCTTTTTTACTATTTATTTAGAGATTATAAGCAATATGGACTTTAATATGTGATAATGGATTTCAAGACTTACATTAGTAAAAGAGGGATAGGATGGACAGTTGGTATAGAATTGATAATACGGGAAAAATATTTCATGCTGTATCGAATACTGATAATTCCTATGTTTTTCGAGTATCTGTGGTAATGAAAGAGGAAGTTGATCCGGAAGTGCTGCAGGATGCTTTGGACGTAATTGCACCACGTTTTCCCACTTTGACTGTGCGTGTCCGCAAGGGATTGTTTTGGGATTACATGGAGAAGAATGATGAAATGCTTTTTGTGCAGAAAGAGACTGACTATCCCTGCTCACCGATAAAACCAACTGAAAGCAGAGGATACCTTCTGAGAGTGCTTTACTTCAACCGTAAAATATCACTGGAAGTCTTTCACTCTCTTACTGATGGCACGGGTGCAATGGAATTTCTGAAAACTCTGGTGTATCAATATCTGCAATATAAAAAAAGAGATGTCAGGGATGATGGATTGATTCTTCTCCCGGAAAATGAGCCGGATTATATGGAAACTGAAGACAGTTTCAGTAATTATGCTAATAATAAAGATAGGAATGTTTTTCGGAAAGAGGATAGACCCTCCTATCAAATATCAGGAACCCTTTTAAATACCGAAGGTATGAATATAATCCATGGTATAATGAATGCAGGCCTCATCAATAATTATGCAAAAAGTCTGGGTACAACATTGACAGGATTCTTTACAGCACTTATGATTCAAGTTATAGGAAAAAAAGCGCTGTTAAAATCCAACAAACCTAAAAAAATAACAATCGCAATACCGGTGAATCTGAGAAAGCAGTTTCCTTCAAAAACTTTGCGGAACTTTTTCTCGGTCGCGAATATCGGAGCGACAATAGACGAAACATCAACTTTTAAAGATATTTTAGAACAAGTGAATGAGGAATTATTTAAACGCACTAAGAAAGAGGCACTTCAAAAAAGCATTAATCAGCATGTTTATCTTCAGAACAGCTTTATGACGCGGACGATTCCAGTGTTTTTAAAATATCCGGCAATGCGTTACGGATTTAACTATATTGGTGAAAGAACAAAAGCAATGACAATAACGAATATGGGGAATGTGAAACTGTCCGAATCCATGGGCAGACATATAGACCGGATGGAGCTGGCTTTTTATACAACATTGAAAAGTCCGGTGGGCTGTGGTATTGCAACAGTCAACAACAAAATGACAGTGACTTTTTCACTCTCAATCGCGGAAACGGATCTAGTCAGAAACTTCTTCAGTGAACTGATGAAGCATGTTGATGTAGACATAGAAGTCTACTCAAATGAGTGGGGGAAACATGATGAAACAATGTGAAGAATGCCGCATCTGGACCAGCCAGCAGGGATGTCCTTTGTGTCAGGAAAATATGATAGACTTAAGCGATTCATCTGAGGAAAAAAAGTATCCATCTTATTTAGGAAAGAAATTTGCCAGAAGAAGAGCACCCAAAATAGCGGTGTTTGCTGGTTTATTAATCATTTTGACATGTTTATTAATAAATATAACAGTCATGCCACAATTTTTATGGATATTCTATGTGGCAGGAGCTGTCATATATATGCTGGTTTCTTTTAGCCATACAGTTCTCTCAAGATCACATCTTGGCAGTAAGATTGTCATTCAGGTTGTGAGTCTGACATCACTGCTTTTAATTATAGATTCGCAGTCAGGAGTGGAGTTTCTGTCATGGTCTGTCAATTATGTCGTTCCAATTCTGATTATTTCAGGTATGATCATGATTACATCCATTGTATTCTTCAGACGTATTAAATGGAGCAGCTACTTCAGCTTCATGCTGATGATGCTGATTCTCGGTTTTCTTCCGGCTGCTTTATTTGCAGCGGGAATCACAACGGTCATATGGCCAAGTGCTGCAGCGGCAGTATATGCCGTGGCGGCGATTATGGTTATGATTATATTTGCGCAACAGGCACTTCTTTCGCAATTGGGCAGAAGATTTCATATTTAATAGGAACGCTCCATCCATACGATTGGATGGAGCGTTTTTACTCGTTATAAATCATGAAAACTGTATAACCTGACATGCTGGTGAACTTCATATCAATTGTTTCTATATATCTGTTTTCCTCCAAAAACTCTTTCACTTTCTTATCTATTCCTTAGTCATCATGATTCGCGTGTTCCATATACTGAATCGGTCCAGATGGCTGAAAGAATGAAAGGTAACGGGCAGGATGTTGTCTTTACGGCATATGAAAATGAAGAACATAATTTATGAGAGAGGAAAATCTTTATTGAAAATCATAAGGTTTCTTACAGATGAAAGTTAGCTTGACGTAAAAAGTGCAGCCCCTTTGGAGCTGCACTTTTTTACTCTTCTGTTTCCAGCGGCAGAGCAGAGTCGCTTGTCCACTCTGTCAATGAGCCATCGTAGACAGAAACGTTGTTCTGACCAAGCTTATTGAGGAGCAGGCCGTTCCAGGTCGCAGCAATGCCGCTGCCGCAATAGGTGATTACTCTTTTGTCGGGATCAAGAGCACCTGCATTTTCAAAAGTCTCACGAATTTTTTCATCATCCAACAACCCTTTTGTTTCTGGGTTGGAGTGATCTCCGAAAAATACATTTACGCTTCCGGGGATATGTCCGGCACGTTCGTAAGTTTTTGTTTTTCCTTTATAAGTATCCGAATCAAGGCTGTTGATAATGACTACCTTGTCATCACCAATCGCTTTTTTTACATCTTCTTTTGTGGAAAAGAGAGCTGGATTTCTCTCGCCGGTGAATATTGTTTCAGGATAGGTGCCCGCTTCATCAGTGACTGGTTTATTTTCTGCCTGCCATTTTGGAAATCCGCCATCTAAAACTGCTACGTTTTCAAAACCTTCATAACGGATCTGCCATGCAAGCCGGGATGCCCAGTCGGCTGAAGCAATGGTATTTCCAACTTCCGCTCCACGGTCATAAACTACAACATAGGTTTCAGGATCCCCGATACCGAGTTGTGAAATCTTCTCTGTAAAAAAGTCACGTTGAGGCACTGTAAGAGAATGTTCAGCTTCAGGATCAGACAGTTCATTCAGTATATCTGCAAACACAGCTCCAGGAATGTGTGCTTCATCATATGTTTCCTTGCCGGACCAGACATCGTAGTATCCTGTCTTTGAATGCTGGAGGAAGGTTGTTGCATCTACAATCCTTATTTTCGGATCTTCCAATCTTTCATAAAGCCAATCTGTCGAGACAATCAATGGAATTCTATTCAAATGAACCCCTCCTTAATGAATTTTTAAATATACTTAAATACTAGGATTTAAATCCATGCTAGCATACATGGGGAAAAGAATGACAATATTCGGCTCTATCCACAGAATCTTATTCCCCTCATTCATAAAAATGGACAAACTTTTTGCATAACTGGATATTGATAACATATTTATCATGTTTATTATGGAGATAGACTGAAAGAAGGGGGAAATTTAATTTATGAAAAAGTTTTTTATGCTGCTTACAGTCTTTGCTGCATTTTTTGTTTTTTCCGTTACAGCATTTGCGCAGGAAGCAAAAGAAACATACTTAGTGAAATTTGAAGAGAGGTCTGATTTTACAACATATTCATCTTTTGGCATTGCTTCTGAAGAAATTGGGCATGAATTTGAAACAGTGGATATGGTCGAAGCGGAACTTACTGAAGACAAGGTTTCTGAATTGGAAAATCATCCGAATGTAAGCTACGTGGAAAAAGATATTCCGGTTTATGCATATCAGCAGGATGTGCCATATGGCATCGACAAGGTGCAGGCACCGCTTGCGCATCAGAATGGAGATAAGGGAGCCGGTGTAAAGCTGGCAGTCATCGATACGGGAATTGATGCAGACCATGAGGATCTGGATGTCCACGGCGGATATTCAGTATTCACATCAGGGGTGGATGCAGACCCTTATTATGATGGGAGCGGTCATGGCACACATGTAGCAGGTACTGCAGCTGCGCTTGATAACAATGTTGGAGTTGTAGGCGTAGCACCGGAAGCGGATCTGTATGCGGTCAAAGTATTAAACAGCAGTGGATCAGGTTCTTCTTCAGGTGTAGTACAAGGGGTAGAGTGGGCGGTTCAAAACGGCATGGATGTTATTAATATGTCGCTCGGATCTTCAGCCCATTCACAGGCAATACAGGATGTTGTGGATGCAGCATACTATGAGCATGACATCTTAGTGGTGGCAGCAGCAGGAAATGAGGGTAATGCTTCAGGTACGGGAGATACTGTAGGCTATCCTGCACAATATGATTCTGCTTTTGCAGTAGCAGCAACAGATGAGAATAATCAAAGAGCTTCTTTCTCTTCCACAGGTCCTGCAGTGGATATTTCGGCACCGGGGGTCAATATCCTCTCAACGGTGCCTGGAAATGGCTACAGCAGCCTGAATGGTACATCAATGGCTTCACCGCACGTAGCCGGAGCAGGGGCAGTAATCAGATCATCATTCCCAGGCACAGGTGCAGCGGAAGTCAGATCATTGATGCAGGGAGCATCAAAATACATCGGCAGTGACACGAACTGGTATGGCAGCGGACTGTTGCAGATAAATTCAGCGGTAAACTGATACCTTTAAACTGGAAACCCTGCCTATTTTCCTGAATGGCAGGGTTTTGTTTCGATTAAATGAAATGGGCTATATATATTATATGTTAAGTACTTCTGAAATCAGGTGGAATCGTATGAGCATCCCATTTTTTATTTTAGCTGTAGTTTTTCTTACCATTTTCATTTCATCAGATAATAATTCCGTCTATCTTATATTAGCAATTGTTTTTAGTGTACTTGCTATTACTACTTATTCGAAAAACAGGAAGAAGAATGAAAAAAAAACTCTTTCATAATTTATTTTTAGTTTATAAGTTGTAAAAAGTAAGTTGGTGTTGTATCATGGGATTATCTCGAATTAGAGATAATTCAAAAGATTACCCAGGAGGCAATTAAACATGACAGTTTATGTATCAGATCCAGTTCACTCAGAAGTTGATTTCCAAGTTAAACACATGATGGTTTCTAAAGTAAAAGGCAGTTTTGAAGAATTCAATTTTGAGATTGAAACTGATAACCTTGACACATTCGAAGGTGCTAAAGTAAGAGCGGAGATTGAAACTGCAAGCATCAACACAGGTAATGCCGATCGTGACGCACATTTGAAATCAGAAGATTTCTTTGATGCTGAAAATAATCCTAAAATAACTTTCACTTCAAACAATGTTGAAAAGTCAGGTGACACTGTCAAAGTAACAGGTGATGTTACAATTGCAGGCGTTACTAAAGAGAAAACTTTTGACCTTGTCTATAATGGCAAAGGCATCAGCCCGATGGGCGGTCAGGAAGTTCATGGTTTAGAGACAGAATTCACTATCAACCGCGAAGAGTTCGGTCTGACTTGGAATGCTTCACTTGAAACCGGTGGCGTACTTGTAAGCAGAGATGTTAAAGCACAGCTTGAACTTCAGTTCTCTGAAAAGCAAGAAGATTAATATGTATTACAGGTCATATCCCTACAGTGGATATGGCTTTTTGTTTAATTTTCCATATAAAAGGCTATTTAATAGTAAGAGGTGAAGTCACATGCGCAGTATGTCCAAAATCATTGCACTGGGATTATTGGCAGCCGGAACGGCTTCTTTACTATTTTCCTTACATACGGTCCATATCCAAAATAGAAGTGTTGGCAGCCGATTATCAGAAATGGTTGTCCGTCTTGCGCATATGTGGCCGGATAAGATTGACGATAATTATATAAGAAAAATGATGAAAATTAATAGTAAGGAGTATGTGATTCCAACGGACATCATTGTCGATTCCAGACTGGAAAGCAGTTTCAGCGGAGAGATGAAGTTTTTTAGAATGTCATCAGAAAAAATTACACAAAAAAAGTGCGTACTTTATCTCCATGGTGGTGGATATATCAATCAGCCATCTTTATTCCACTGGTGGTTTCTGGATAAGCTGGTGGAGGAGACAAGAATAGAGTTTTTTATACCCATTTATCCTAAAACACCCGAATTCACATATGACAAGTCTTATTCAATGCTCATGGAATTTTACAAGGGGTTGATTCAAAAAGGATATTCAGAAATTATACTGATGGGCGATTCAGCAGGTGGAGGACTGGCGCTCGGTATTTCACAAATGCTGCGGGAAGAGAATATAAGACAGCCGAAAGAGATAATTCTGATTTCACCATGGCTGGATATATCTTTAAATAATAAAGATATCAGGGAATATGAAAAGGCAGATCCCATGCTGCATGTGGATAACCTAAAGAAGATAGGCAGGATGTGGGCAGGGAATTCAAATCTCGAATCATTTCAATTATCTCCTCTGTACGGGAATCTGAATGGATTGGGCAGAATTTCCATATTCATCGGCACAAGGGAAGTATGTTATCCGGATGCCGCAAAGTTTTCTGAAATGCTCACTCAGCAGGAGATAGAACATCATTATTATGAATATAATATGATGAACCATAATTTCCCTTTGTATCCGATAAGAGAAGGGACAACATCGAGGGCACAAATTGCAGCGCTCATAAGATAAAGGATTGGCATTTGCCAATCCTTTAAAAGTATCTGTATTATCTTGAAGTATATACCGCCTCTGCGTGAATTGTTGTTCCTGTAATAGACGATGATGCGTCAGAGGAAAACCACAGGCTGGCACCTTCATAAAATTCAACAGCTGCTTTGCCCATGCCTATAGCTGAACCTGTTTTAATTGCCACTTTATCTCTCAATACTGGATAAGTCACAGTACCACTCCTTTAATATTGTTGTCACTTCAACCGTAATCTCAAACAAGGCTTCCATCAACCATGTTATAATGTCCATTAATAGACAGATCCATGATTTTGTTAAGTAAAGATTTATATAGGAGACAGCATATACACGATTCAGAGATCGGTTCAGAATATCAAGCAATCATCTTTGGAATTATTATATGAAAAAACCTATGACAAAATCACAGCCACTGAAATTGCTGGGAAAGCGAACTATACTGAGGGACTTTCTATGGGAGATTTTAGATAAAGGAATACCTTATCGATGCGATTTTCATAGATGTTCTTGAAGATATAAATGATGAAATGAAAGATTCCTGCCATAATTTGAAACGGTTGATATCGAGCGAAATGAACCCGGATGATATCATTCTATTCCATTACATATAAAGACATAAGACACTTTTCGAATTATTTCTGAGCGATCATTTGAATTTCAGGTTCAGATATTCCAAATTCACAGAGAAAATTTTATACAAGAATATGCATATGACATAAATATAATAAAAAAATGGATATACGATGGTTTTATATATTCAGGGCGAACAGCGTTGCCGGGGTGATTGTAAGGCGGATCGGGGAAAGGTTTCCTGCCTCACCGGGGTGTATGTCCGGAGAGATTGTAAAATGATGACTGCCTCAATGGAAGGATTTACTGTTAAAAAAAGAAAATGGAGTAATGATGATGAACAAGAGTGACATTATAGAACAAGCACATGAAATAATAAGCGATTTCCATAATCAGGATGTGACAGGACATGACTATTGGCATGTTATCCGTGTTTATAATAATGCATTACATATTCAGTCTGAAGAGGGAGGCAATTTGTTTATCATTCAGATGGCTGCGTTGTTCCATGATTTTATCGATTATAAATTAACTGATGACGAAAGCGGACAGCTTGAAAAAGTTAAAGCTTTCCTGCGGGAAAATGAAGTGGGGGAAGATACCATTGACCGCATTATATATGCGATGCAGGCAGTCTCTTTTAAAGGGGGGAATAATCCGTTCCAGGCACGGACTTTAGAAGATGAAATAGTGCAGGATGCTGACAGACTGGATGCACTTGGTGCTGTGGGCATCGCAAGAACATTCATATTCGGGGGCAATAAAGGGCATGAACTGTACCATCCCGAAATCCATCCGCGTGAAAATATGACATTTGAATCCTATAAAGATGATGATAATACAATGATTAATCATTTTTATGAAAAGTTGCTCAAACTTAAAGATTTGATGAATACAGATGCCGCAAAAAGGATGGCTGACTCGCGGCATGTATTCATGGAAAACTACCTGGAACAATTTTACGCAGAATGGAATGGAAAAAGGTAAGAAAACTTTAAAAAAGAGCTTTTAATTTTCGGATATATGGTGTAGATTATTATAGTGTTTCAAATTGAAGACAAATGAGTTAACATATAGTTGCTGTGAATACAATTAAGAGGGGGAAGTCTTAAATGAAAGTGGAATTGACTAAGTTCAGAATAAAAGAAAATAAAAGCGCGCGTGTAGACGAATGGATCGAGTACATGCAGGATCATATGGATGATGTCCTAGTCACCCTGGAAGGGGAAAAAATGTTCGTTGAGACTATCTTCCGTGAGCAAAAAGGAGATCATGAATATCTGTACTGGTACAGTGTGCAGGATGAAACCGGCAAAGAGCTGGACGAAGATGATCCGCCTATAGATGAAACGCACCTTAAATTTTGGGAAGAGTGCATCGACAAGACATTCAGACCTGAAGATATGAAGGCTGCTGTATGCATGATTCCTAAACGGATTCAAAGAGCGATGAATGAGTACGCCTGAAGGGTTATTCTTCATACAGGCATCAAATACAAGGCTGGAACTGTTTTCGGCAGTTTCAGCCTTGTATAATATTCATAGGAATTCCATCATAAAATAATGCAGGGAGTGGCTCATATGCTGATTGGTGCAATAGAGGCTGGCGGAACTAAATTCGTCTGTTCCGTAATGGATGAATTTAATGAAACGAAAGACAGATGCGTGATCCAGACACAAAAACCGGAAGATACACTGGCCGAAGTCGTCGATTTCTTCAAAGATCACCCTATTGAATCTTTGGGTGTCGGAGCGTTCGGACCCATAGATCTGAATGTCAAAAGTGATACTTATGGAACGATTAAAAATACTCCGAAAAAAGAGTGGAAAGACTTTCCCCTGCTCGATGAACTGAAACGGATAATCGGTGTCCCGGTTGCTGTGGATACAGATGTGAACGCGGCCTGTCTCGGCGAATTCAGGTTTGGTGCTGCAGAGGATGTGGATTCGGCAATGTACATTACGATCGGCACGGGTGTAGGTGCCGGATTTGTAAAAGATGACGAGGTGTTCAAAGGAGTGACACATCCTGAAATGGGTCATATCAAAGTTAAAAAGATGGATGGTGATACATTCCGCGGCAGCTGTCCATATCATGAGGATTGTATCGAAGGTCTGGTTTCCGGACCGGCAATCGAAAAGAGGACAGGCATCAAAGGGGCGGATATCAGCGTGGATGACCCGGTATGGGAGACTGTAGCTCATTACATTGCAGAGGCATTGGTCAATTATACATTAGTGCTGTGTCCTGAGCGGATCATTATAGGCGGAGGAGTCATGAAACAAGCTCACCTGTATCCGCTGATCCGTACAGAATTCAAGAAAATTTTAAATGATTATATTGAAATTGACGACGTGGAAACATATATCACGGCGCCTCTTCTGAATGACGATCAGGGCGTCATCGGTGCAGCAGCGCTGTCCAAAGACATCAGAGGATAAAGATAAAAAAAGACCAGTCGGAATGCCAGTACCCCGATTGGTCTTTTTATTCTAGCTATCTGTCAAATCTTTTTTCTGGCGTAACAGTTTCTGGAATTCCTGATCCAGTTCTGCTGTTGTCCCCTCTGACATTTTACTGAGCACCTCGGTAATTCTCGTTTCGATGATCATCAGATTATCCTCTCTTTCATTTTTGCCTCTAATTTCTATATTTTCGTTGAGCAGTTGATTTTTAATGGAGTAGGTCGTATCCGCGACATTGTCTCTGAACATCCTGTCATGGCTGATCAGCAGTATGGTGCCGGGGTACTCTCTGATCATCTTCTCCAGTGCTTCGATCGTATGGATATCGAGGAAGTTGGTCGGTTCATCAAGAAGGAGTACAGCAGCTTCCGACATCATCATTTTAACGAGCTGTACCTTGACGCGTTCCCCTCCACTTGTAATAGATACAGGTTTATAGACATCATCACCGGAGATTGCGAGTCTGGCCAGTACCGTTCTGACTGTCGTCTCATCATACATGCTTGTATTCATTATATTTTCAAGGATGGTTTTATCATTCTCCAGCGATTCCAGCTGCTGATGGAAATAACCAATGGATAAAGTTTCGTCATCATATTTATTTTCCAGATGATTGAACAATGTGGTTTTTCCAGAACCGTTGGGACCTGTAACTGCGATATGTTCCCCCGCCCGTATATAAAGTTTTGCCCCCTTTATAAGCAGTTTATCATTTACAAAAACATCTTCAGCTTCCAATTTGAAAATGATCCGGTTACCCATCTCTTCAATATGGCCTGTATTGAAATGGATGCTCTTTTCTTCAAACGGCTTTTCTTTGACTTCAAGCTGTTCAAGTCTTGTCTTCATACTGGAGGCAACTTGTTCCATCTTTTTCTTCTTCTTATTGAAGTATGGCTTTGCACCTGTCTGTCTGAAATCCGAGTCCTGTTTATTTTTAGGTCTGTTGATGTTTGAAGATCTGTTCACTTTATGGGTGATCGCCTTCTCCAGATGCTTTCTCTTTGCTGTATACTGCTTATATTCATCCTGCTGTCTTTTTATCTCATGTTCTTTAATTTCGCGGTATTTATCATAGTTTCCGGGGTACACTTTTATCCCGCGATTTTCAATCGACCATATTTCATCCGCTATCTGATTTATGAAATGTCTGTCATGTGAGGCGATGATCTTAATACCCGGAGACCGTTTAAGTTTGTTGATCAGCCACTGCACATTTTTTTCATCCAGGTGTGTAGTGGGTTCATCGAGCAGCATGATGCGGGCATTTTTATGCAGCGATTGCTGTAAATATGACTTGGTGTTCTCGCCACCGCTTCTTCCAGTGTCTTTCTCTTTGATTTGCGGGACGAGTTCAATCCTATTACATCCTGCAATTTTATCCCTGTTTCTAAATATATAATTGAAGAGGGTGGTTTTTCCGCTGCCGTTTCTTCCGATTAACGCGATTGTTTTTACAGACTGTATGGACAGGCGGCCGATACTCAGTAGTCTTTCACCCTGTACATCGATTTTTGCATTGTTTATTTCGAACATAAAAAATCTCCTCGATTCTGTTTGTCAGAAAAGGGAGCCGGGCTGTATAATATAATGAAGGATGACGGGCATAGGCCTCCCGTGCAAAATGAACATTAATCATATAGTAGTCAGACTCATCCAATTATCCCTTTTCCAACATGATTTTTGCGCACAACAAATAAAAAGCGTACACATGCGTCATGTCCAGTTTCATGGAAAAAAGATAATTACTTCATCGGCCTACAGTTCACCCACTTCTTTTAATAGTTAATCTTAATGATAAATGAATATAAGGAAAATTTCAATCCATTCAAAAGGCAGGTGATTATATGGAACGCAGTGAATTTAAACAGAAAGTAATAGATTATGCCCATTCGATCGGTATTGATGAAATCGGGTTTACTCACTCAGAGCCATTTTTGGAATTCAGGGAAAAGCTGATCGACTATCATAAAAAAGGATATGCATCCGGTTTTGAAAAAGGTTCTGTCGAAGAACGTACGGAACCGAAAAGGAGCCTGGAATCAGCAAACAGCATCATTTCAATTGCTGTAGGATATCCGAATAAACTCCCAGATGCTCCGAAAAGCAGAAAAGGCGCACGGAGAGGTTTGTTTGCCCGGGCCTCATGGGGAGTGGACTACCATACACTTCTGAATGATCGGCTTGATAAGCTGGAGCAATTCATTAAATCCCTGGATCCTGATATTGAAACGAAAAGTATGGTGGATACGGGTGTATTGAGTGACAGGGAAGTAGCAAGGAGAAGCGGGCTCGGTTACATTGGCAAGAATGGTTTTATGATCAATCCGAATCTGGGGACATATTCATATCTGGGTGAAATGATTACAAGCTATCCGTTTCCGCCGGATGAAGAACTGATCGATTCATGTGGAGACTGCAACCTCTGTGTCGACAGGTGCCCTACCGGGGCATTGGTGGGGAACGGCCAGCTGGATTCGCAGAAATGCATTTCATTCCTGACACAGACCAAAGGATTTCTGCCGGACGAATACCGCAGTAAGATCGGCAACAGGCTCTATGGCTGTGATACATGCCAGCAGGTATGCCCGAGGAATAAAGGGATAAACACCGACCACCATGAAGATATCGTGCTTGAACCTGAAATATTAAAACCGGAACTTACCAGTTTGCTCGAGATTTCAAACAGGGATTTCAAAGAAACATATGGACATCTGGCAGGTGTATGGAGAGGCAAGAAACCGATTCAGAGGAATGCGATCATCGCACTTGCCCATTTCAAAGAAGTGGATTCAGCAGAAGTATTGAAGCGGGTTGCTGAAAATGATGCCAGACCTGTAATCAAGGGAACAGCATACTGGGCGATCGGCAGGATTCTGGAAAATGATGCCCTTGAATATATCAATGAAAGATATAAAATCGAAACAGATGAACAAGTGAAGGAAGAGATGCTGAAAGGCATCCAGGAAGCAGTTTAGGAGAGAAGAATAAATGGCAAATCACATTGTACTCTATCAGCCTGAAATACCGGCGAACACCGGCAATATCGGCAGGACATGTGCCGGAACTGGCACAACCCTGCATCTCATCCGCCCGTTGGGATTCTCAACCGACGATAAGATGCTGAAGCGGGCAGGGCTTGATTATTGGCACCATATGGATATCAGATATTACGATTCTGCTGAAGAATTTTTTGAGAAGACGGAGGGCGTATATTATCTCCTTACAAAATTCGGGGAAAGATTCCATACAGAAATGGATTTCAGCGATACTGACCGGAATCATTACTTTGTGTTCGGCAGGGAAACCACCGGTCTGCCTGACTGGATCATGGAACGCTATGCAGATAATGCACTTAGAATTCCAATGAATGATAAAATAAGATCGTTGAACCTTTCCAACACTGCAGCCATATTGATTTATGAAGCATTGAGGCAGCAGGGGAACCAAGGATTACATTAGGAGGAATAGATCGATGAACGAAACCATTGATATTCTTAAAAATCACCGATCAATCAGAAAGTTCAAGGATGAGAAATTGGACCAGGAAACAATCAGGGAACTGGTGGAATCCGCCCAAAGTGCAAGTACGTCGAGCTACGTTCAGGCCTATACGATCATCGGTGTCACGGATGATGAAAAAAAAAGGGCGTTAAAAGAAATAAGCACACAGAGTTATGTCGAAAATAACGGGCATCTTTTCGTCTTTTTGGCAGATTACAACCGGCATTATGAATTATCAAAAGATAAGGGAACGCCTATTTCCTATGATAAGACAGAACAGCTGATTGTTGGTACCGTCGATGCGACTCTCGCGGCACAAAATCTCGCTGTAGCAGCAGAAAGCATGGGGCTTGGAATGTGCTATATCGGATCACTCAGAAACGACATGGGCAAAGTGGTGGAAATCCTCGGACTGCCCAAAGGTGTGATCCCACTCTTCGGCATGGTTGTGGGGAAACCCGACCATGAAGGAAGCCGGAAGGAAAGATTGCCGTTCGATGTTGTCTACCATGAGAATACGTATAAGTCTGTGGACAAGGTGAAGGACGACATAGAGGAATATGATGAGAGGATCAGTGAATATTACAAAGAGCGCAGCGGCGGCAGGAGAAATGATACGTGGAGCGATCAGGTCATCGGCATGCTGTCGAAGAAACAGAGGCTCGATGTGGATGCAGTGATCAAAGGTCAGGGCTTTTTAGGTCAATAAAAAGAAGTCATGCAGGTACTTTCCTGCATGACTTCTTTTCGTAAGTAATTAATTTATCTTCTCTTCACCATTATCTTTATAACCCCATTCTGACTCACGGCACGCTGTCATAATAGAAGTCATAAAGGAGACACAAACCATCAGTATAAGAAATGCTTTCATAGATATAGGCCCTCCTGTGTTAAATACATATATTCATTATAAACCAAAGCAGGGAAAGAAAAAAGCGGTATTCGGATAATTTTTATTGTTAGAAACAGTATTGATAAGGGTACAATAGGATTGACAGTGAGAAAATTAGGAGGAATCATCATGGCTATGAATTTCAAAATCTATAAGGACAATGAATTGCTCAGCATATATGCTGCTGATATTTTGAGGAAACAGGTCCATAATAATCCCACCAGTGTCATGGCTGTAGAGCTTGATGAAAGTCTGGAATGGACGTATGAAAAATTTGTGGGGGAAGTCAAGCAGCATCCTGCAGATTTTTCCCAGGTATATCTAGTGGGAGTGGGCAGTGAGCTTTCTGCTGATGTATTCAAAAAGCTGGATATACCGGAAAATCAGCTGAGGACCGAGGGGACGCCGGAAGCACTGAAAGATGTTCTGGGCAGTAAGAAGCGTGTGAATCTTGCACTGCTTACAATCGGAACGGATGGAAAAATCGGCTACGGTGACTCCGGCAGCAATGATGCTTTATTCGATTCAAAAGAAATGATCCTTGTCGCAACAGGCAGAGATAAGGCCAAAGCTGTGAGAGAGTTGTACAATGCCAAGGAAAATGATGAAGAAGCATTCGGTAGAGTCAAACAGCACAGAATGGTGACTGTAGTGCTGGATAATGAAGCGGCTTCTGAGCTGGACCCGGATATCGTAGAATATTATACTTCGGAATTCGCTTAAAGCAGGTGGCAATGATGGAAAAGAAAAAAGATTTTGATTACAGAAAAGATGTTGAGCCGGATCCAAATGAAATGACAGAAGATATGGAAGACGTTAAAGCACTGGGTAAAGAAATGGAACAAATCTCCCAAAATGAAGACTATCCGATCGATTCTTCAGATGATGAATCCCATGGATTGAACCCGGAAGAAAATGAAAAACGTCAATAACAGATGAATCCTCCTGGAAATTAGTATAAAATATTCTATGAATACTAATTTTTCAGGAGGTTTTTTAATTGTCATACAGAATAGAAAAAGATACTATCGGTGAAATCAAGGTGCCAAGTGAAAAATACTGGGCTGCACAGACAGAGCGGAGCAGACAGAACTTTCCGGTCGGCAAAGAGAAGATGCCTATGGAAGTCATCGTCGCCTTCGCCCATCTGAAAAAGGCTGCGGCAGTATCCAACAATGCACTGGGAAAACTTTCAGATAATAAAAAAGATGCGATTATCCATGCATGTGACAAAGTCATTGCACGGGAACTGGATGAGCATTTCCCGCTAGTCGTCTGGCAGACAGGCAGCGGCACACAGAGCAACATGAATGTGAACGAAGTGGTCAGTTATGTTGCGAATGAATACCTCGCTGAAAAGGGCGTTGATGAAAAAGTGCACCCTAATGACGATGTGAATAAATCCCAGAGTTCCAATGACACTTATCCTACAGCGATGCATGTTGCGCTCTATCAATCTGTAGAAGAACAATTAGTGCCTGCACTTCGTGTGCTGAAAGATACATTCCAGAAAAAAGAAGATGAATTTCAGAACATCATCAAGATTGGCAGGACGCACCTGCAGGATGCGACGCCACTTACACTCGGTCAGGAAATCAGTGGCTGGAGATACATGCTGGAAAAATGCGAGACGCTTATTGGAGAATCTAAACAGCAGCTTAAAAACCTGGCTATTGGAGGTACAGCAGTAGGTACGGGAATAAATGCCCATCCGGAATTTGGCGATAGAGTGGCCAAAGAGATTTCCAATCAGACAGGCTATGATTTTGTATCTTCTCCAAACAAGTTCCACGCATTGACTGCACATGATGAAGTAGTTTATCTTCATGGTGGCCTGAAGGCACTTGCAGCAGACTTGATGAAGATTGCAAATGATGTAAGGTGGCTTGCATCCGGACCGAGGGCGGGAATTGCCGAAATCGAGATTCCTGCAAATGAGCCGGGTTCTTCAATCATGCCGGGTAAAGTCAACCCGACTCAGTCTGAAATGCTGACGATGGTTGCCACACAGGTGTTCGGCAATGACGCAGCAGTCGGATTTGCAGCATCACAGGGCAACTTCGAGCTGAATGTATTCAAACCAGTTATATTGTATAACACACTCCAATCCATCTATCTGCTCGCAGATGGTATGCAGACATTCAATGACAAGTGTGCTGTCGGTATCGAGCCGATTGAAGAGAATATTGAACGCTTCCTGAAGAACTCCCTTATGCTTGTTACAGCACTCAATCCGCACATCGGTTATGAGAATGCAGCTAAAATCGCAAAAAACGCGCATGAAAAAGGACTTACGCTTAAAGAATCCGCAATTGAATCCGGTCATCTGACTGAAGAACAATTCGATGAATGGATTAAACCGGAAGACATGATTCAATCTAAAAATTAAGGGGTATTTTATGAAACGCATTGGTTTAGTGGATATTGGTTCAAATACAATCCGTCTTGTACTGTTTGAATATGACCGGAGCACAGGGCTGAAAGAGCTGCAGAACATTAAAACACCGGCCCGGCTTGCACGATATTTAAATGAAGATTATGAAATGGAGGACGAGGGAATAGATGCCCTCATCTCTATTTTAAACAGTTTCAGACAGATTGCAGAGAAATATGAAGTTAATGATATCTATCCGGTTGCAACAGCAGCCATCAGACAATCCGTCAATGTTGATGAGATTCTGGAACGGGTGGAATCAGAAGTCGGGATGAAACTCAAAGTCATCACCGGAAAAGAAGAGGCGTACTATGGATATCATGCAGTGGTGCACACAATCAGTAATACTGATGCAGTCACAATCGATATTGGGGGAGGAAGTACTGAGCTCACTTACTTTGAGGATAAAAAGCTCATACACTCTGCCAGTCTGCCTTTTGGTGTAGTGACGTTGAAATCGATGTTCTTTGAAGGCAGGGATCATAATGACAAAAAAGCAATTGCAGAAACCGAAAAGTACGTTAAAGAACAGCTGAAAAGCGTCAAATGGCTTGCAAAGAGAAAGGTTCCAATTCTGGCAATCGGCGGCAGTGCACGTAATATTGCCAGAATCCACCAGTCCTCTACGAATTATCCGATTGCAGGTGTACATGGCTATTCCATGACAAAAGGGGATCTTAAGAATGTCTACAGTCTGTTGAAAAATACGGACAGTAGCGATCTCGATGATATTGATGGTCTGAGCAAAGACCGCAGTGACATCATCCTGCCGAGTACAATAGTATTCAGGACGATTTATGATGTTGTCAAAGCGGATGAGTTCAAATTCAGCAGAAAAGGGATCCGTGAAGGAATGGCGATATCGATCATCTCCAAAGATTATCCGGATGCATTCGATAAACATGAAGTGTTCAAGGAATCGCTGATTGAATTGGCAAATGATTTTAAAATAAAGCCGTCCGCATCAGAACGCAGGACTGAACTGGCAGAGAGGCTCTTTCATGAGCTGGAAAAGCATCAATATATTGATTTTGAAAAGCATGAGAAAAATTTGATGAAGAATGCGGCGTATCTTTTCTATGTTGGTGATTTCATCGATCGTGATGCGACCAGTCAGCATACCTATTATCTGATCTCCAACAGCAACATCAATGGTATCGTGCACAAAGACAGGGTCAGGCTGGCATTGATGGCCAGTTTTAAAAATAAAACCCTCCTCCAGTTCTATGCCGATGAGACCGATTGGTTCGATGACGATGAAATCGAGGATATACTGGCTCTCGGCAGCATACTGAAATTTGCAAATGCCCTGAATGTTTCAGATACAGGAGTGGTGAAGGAGCTTTATCTCGAGGAAGAGGATGATGAGATGGTATTGACGGTTGAATATAAAGGGGATCCTATTGCTGAAGAGTATCAGGCAAATCGTCAAAAAAAGCATATAGAAAAGATTATGGATGAAGATCTGGTGGTCAAATTTACAGAAAATTAATATTCAGAATGTATAATATCGAAGGGGAGGATTGAGATGGCATACAGATTGAATGATCAAAAGTATTATAACAATAGAGAGCTGAGCTGGCTCCAGTTTAATTACAGAGTGATCCAGGAAGCGATAGATCCGAATAATCCTCTTCTGGAACGACTCAAGTTTCTGGCGATCACCAGCTCAAATCTCGATGAATTTTTTATGGTGCGTGTCGCCGGTCTGAAAGACCAGGTGAAAATGAATTACCACGAACCGGATACAAAAACACAGTTGACCCCGGGACAGCAATTAAAAGGGATCGGTGAACTGAACAGGCAAAACAGCAGAGTTCAATATGAATATTATCATAAGCTGACGAGTGAGCTTGGTAAATATAATATCTATTTTAAACATCCCCATGAACTGCCAAAATCCATACAGGAAGAACTAGAGGGTATATTTGATACGGAAATTTATCCCTCACTTACACCGCTCGGCATCGATGCATACCGTCCTTTTCCAAAATTGAAAAATAAAAAGATCAATATATTCGTGAATCTCTCAGATGATCTTGGGGACCAGACAGCAATCGTTCAGCTGCCGACAGTCATCAAAAGATTTTATGAGATGCAGGACGGAATAAATACGTATTATGTGCTTACAGAAGATATTATCGAAACATATATCGAAAAATTATTCAAAGGCTACCGCATTGACAGGACGTTTCCATTCCGTATTACAAGAAACGCCGATCTGACGATTCATGAAGAGGGGGCGGCAGACCTCCTTATTGAAATAGAGCGTTTCCTTAAAGAGCGGACTAAAGGTGCGGCGGTAAGACTCGAAATCGATATCAGCAATGATTATACAATCAACGGCTCATTTCTGAGGAATGAACTTGATCTGCATGAAGATGATATATATAAATTTGATGGACCGCTCGATCTGACGTTCCTGTTCGAATTGTCTTCAAAACTCAAAGAGAGGCTGCCGAATCTTGTCTATCAGTCCTTCGTACCTCAGGAACCGAAATTCCTCGGTTCAGATAATATTTACGATAAGGCACTGAGGGAAGATATATTCTTTCATCATCCTTTTGAAAGCTTCGAGCCTATCGTGGATTTCATGAAGGAGGCAGCAGAGGATCCGGATGTGCTTGCAATCAAACAGACATTGTATAGGGTATCGAGTGATTCACCCATCATCGAGGCATTAAAACGTGCAGCTGAGAATAATAAGCAGGTAACAGTTCTTGTAGAGCTGAAAGCAAGGTTTGACGAAGAGAATAATGTCCAATGGGCCAAAGAACTCGAGGATGCGGGATGTCATGTCATCTACGGCATGCACTATCTCAAGACTCATAGTAAAATCACCCTTGTTGTTAAAAGGGTAAAGGGAAAGATCGTCAGATACGTCCATTTGGGTACAGGGAACTATAATGATTCGACAGCAAAACAATATACTGATATGGGAATTATTACAACAGATTCTGAAATTGGTACTGATGCGATCAACTTCTTCAATTATCTCAGTGGTTATTCACTCAAGCCTGAATATAATTCACTGCATGTCGCACCATTCGAAATCCGCGACCTGTTCGGTGAATCGATCGATGAAGAAATTGAGCTTCATAAAGAACACGGTAATGGCTATATCTTTGCCAAGATGAATTCATTGACGGACAAAAAAGTGATCAACAAGCTGCTGCAGGCTTCCCAGGAGGGTGTAAAAGTAGATCTCGTCATCAGAGGGATCTGCTGCCTCAAACCCGGCATCGAAGGTGTCAGCGACAACATCCGTGTGATCAGTATTGTCGGACGTTTCCTTGAACATTCCAGGATTTATTACTTCAATCATAATGGTGAAGAAAAAATGTATCTTTCGTCTGCGGACATGATGACGAGAAACATGATCAAGCGTGTTGAAATACTCTTTCCAATCAATGATCCGCGCATTCTGGAAGAACTGAAATCCGTCAACAGGCTCTATCTCACAGATAATGTTAAGGCCAGGGTCCAAAAATCTGATGGAACTTATGAATATGTGAAAAATTCATATGAACCGATCAGTGCACAGGATGAACTCATGAGACGTTCTGAAAGCTACGGACGCGAGCAGCAGGTACAAAAAGAGAATCAGCTGCTTTTGAAAGTCAAAAACCGATTTAAAAAAAGAAAATGAAATATAAAAGCCAAAGTCCGACTTTGGCTTTTTTGTATTGGTTTGACTTTATTTTCTGAATTGTATAGACTGTTTACATATGTTTCCGAAAAAATGAACGAGGTGATAAGATGACCACGTATGAAGCGTTTTTAAATGATGCAAAAACCTTCCGCACAGTTCCGGTTGTGCAATCTTTTTATACTGATGTACTGACACCGGTTCATATGTTTCATGCTTTAAAAGATGAAGCAGCCTATATGCTGGAAAGTCAGGAGCCGGGATCCCCGTGGTCCAATTTCTCATTTATTGGCATAAATCCCATGATAGATGTGACGGAGGTAAATAATGAATTTGTCATCCGGGATCTACAGTATAGTTTCACAGCAAAAAAACCCTCGTTCAAAAGTGCTTTCGATACAGTGCTTGCTGAATTGAAGGTGAAGATCCCTGAAATCGATATTCCTTTCAAGGGTGGAGGCGTCGGCTACATCAGCTATGATGCCATTTCCGACTATGAACCTGTTCAAAAAGCGATTGTGACAGAGGAGAAGCTCCCGAATTATCACCTTTTATTCTGCCAGACCCTGCTCGCGTATAATCATCGGACGAAAAAAATAACGATACTGACTTTTGCCAGAATCAGTGAGGATAAATCTCCTCGTGAAATCTATGACAGGGCAAATCACCATATCAGATACATCAGAGACCGTCTGGTTAAAAACAGTGAGCTTTCCGATCTGATGATGCCTGTGGATCTGTATGAAAGCCCTGCAAAAAAGATGGAGAGTAATTATGGGAAAGATAAATTTAAAGAAGACGTTGGAAAAATAAAAGAGTATATCACGAAGGGAGACATCCTCCAGGCTGTTCTGTCGCAGAGGTTCCATACGAAAACAGAGAGAAGCGGATTTGAATTGTACAGAGTATTAAGGAATGTGAATCCGTCGCCTTATATGTACTACCTGAAGTTCAATGATGTTGAAGTGATCGGCAGTTCTCCTGAAAGGCAGCTGCAGGTTCAGGATGGAAAGCTTGAAATCCATCCTATTGCGGGGACCAGAAAGCGTGGGAAAACAAAAGAAGAGGATGACAGGCTGGCTGAAGAATTGCTAAATGATGAAAAAGAGATTGCAGAACACCGCATGCTTGTAGATCTCGCCAGAAATGATATCGGCCGGGTGTCTGTATACGGAACTGTAACCGTCAGCGATTATATGACTATTGGAAAGTTTTCAAAAGTGATGCATATCATCAGTAAAGTCAATGGAGATTTGAGAGATGAAGTTTCCCCGATCGATGCATTTATCTCCTCTTTTCCGGCTGGAACACTGTCAGGTGCACCAAAGGTAAGGGCGATGCAAATTTTGAGGGAGCTTGAGCCCACACCGAGAAACCTGTACGGCGGCAGTATTCTATATCTCGGCTTCGACGGCAATATGGATTCATGTATCACGATACGGACGATGACCCTGTCCGGAAATGATCTATATATCCAGGCGGGGGCAGGTGTTGTTGCAGATTCAGATCCGGAATCGGAGTATCAGGAGACGATCAATAAGGCGAGCGCACTTGAAAAAGCAGTCCATTTGTCTGAACTGATATTCAGGGAACAGGAAGTACATTCAAATGCCTGAGGAGGAGAGGATAATATGATATACATGATTGATCACTACGACTCCTTTACTTTCAACATTGTTCAGTTTTTAGGGGAAATCGGAGAAGAGATAACGGTCAGAAGGAATGATGAGGTCCGCCTGACTGAAATTGAAGAATTAAAACCCGATCTGATATTTCTTTCTCCGGGGCCGCGTACACCCGAACAGACAGGTATGACGCTTGAAGTGATAGAAAAGTTCAAAGGCGTCATTCCAATATTCGGAGTATGCCTGGGACACCAGGCCATAGCTTATGCATTCGGCGGTCAAATTGTTAAAACCGAAAGGCTGATGCATGGAAAAACTTCAAGCATCCATCACGATGCGGCAGGTATATATAAAGCAATTCCGCAGGGGACTGAAGTGATGAACTATCATTCACTCGTCGTTGACAGGATGTCATTGCCGGACTGTCTTGAAGTGACTGCGGAAAATGAAGATGGAGAAATCATGGGGATCAGACACAGAGAATTGCCTGTTGAAGGTGTTCAGTTTCATCCCGAATCAATCGGTTCCATTGACGGCAGGAAGCTGCTTGAAAATGCAGCAGGTCATATAAAAGTGCATATATAAAAAAGCAGACTTTGGTGTCGCCCTCAAAGGTTGGAGTTGAAAATCCAACTTTTGAAGATGACTACCGTGAGTCTGCTTTTTTATAGAGTTTCCCTGTCCAATTCAACGATGATATCTTTTTGGGTGATCGGATGGACGAATTCAATTCTGTAACTGAACAGCTGGAGGTCGCGGAGTGTCGCTCCGCCATAGAGTGTGTCTCCGATTACGGGCAGCCCGATATGCTCCAGATGCACTCTGATCTGGTGTGTCCTTCCAGTTTCGAGTTCAATTTCAATTTCGCAGTAATCCTGATGTACTTTTGAGCTTAAAATATGAGTGATTGCTTCTTTACCTTTATCTGTAACATGATATTTGTTGCGTTCTTTGGGGTTTTTGGCAATCGGCAGATTGACAGTCTGCGCTTCAACCAGTTTTTTAGTATCAACCCTGGCGATGTAAGTCCTTTTAATTTCCCTCTCGGCGAGCATGTGATCGAGCATTTTCTTGACCAGTGGGTGCTTCGCGACTAAAAGTACACCTTTTGTTTCCTGATCCAGCCTGTGGACAGGTTCAAGATAAGGTGTTTCCAATGTATAAATCGCATGATTCATCAGAGTGTTCGTTTCATGCATGTCATTGGGATGGGTTTTTACACCTCTCGGCTTGAACAGGACAGCCAGATATCTGTCTTCGTATAAAATATCACAAGTGCGGTAACTGGGTTTGTAGTTGCTTGGACTGTGATCGTCAGGCAGAACCACTTTGTCACCGGATGAAACTGTACTGTTGAGCGGCTTTTTTTCATCGTTGATTACAATGTCCTTTGACATTCTCAGCAGATGCATTTCTTTCTTCGGAACATGCAGTGCTTTCAATATATCTTCGAGTGACATTGAGTCGAAGCGCTCGTTTACGGTGAATTTCATTTATTCTTCTCCAGTCATTGCATTAATGAATGACTCATAGTCATCCGAGTTTCCAGGGTTGCCGGTGATTCGGTCTACTTCTTCACCATTTTCGAAGTAGACAAGAGTAGGTGTAGCCTCAATTTGATATTCCTGCCATGCCTGTTCGTACTCTAGGATATTTAGCTGTGTTACTTCTTCACCAGCTGAATTGAAGGCGTCCATCAGGAAAGGCGTAGCAGCTTCACAGTGCATACATGTCGGGCTCCAGAAATATACGAATTCTCCTTCACCGCCGCTTACGATGTCTCCGACTTCATCAAGTGTCTTATTGTGCTGATAGTTTTCGTCATCCAGCTTGTCGATTGTTGCGCCTTCCAGTTCACCGGGATCTTTGTCAGTGTAAGGATAATAGCCGGATTCACTGAGACTCTCTGGATCATCAGAACTGCTGTTCATGAAAATGAATACTCCAATAAAAACAATAATAACTATAGCGATGATGCCGTAAAATACTTTGTTTCCCATTATAAATTCTCCTTTAATCTTTTTTGATCAAAAATGTTAAAATTAAAATAACTACAAACGCTGTGAATGACAGGAGAGGAATTGTTATAAAACCCAACCAGTTTATATATTGAACCGTGCAGGAGACACCCTCACATGCAGCCATGCCGTCCCCCAGAATACTTACTTTTTGGAGCGCATAATGGTAACCGCCGATGATGATACCGAGTATACTGAAGATACGGATATAATATTTTGCACCGAAATCATTCCTTATGAGGCCGATAAGGGAGATGATGACGATGGGGTACATGAGAATACGCTGATACCAGCAGAATTCGCATGGAACATACTGTCTGATTTCACTGAAGTAGAGAGAACCCATCGTTGCAATGAGTGAAGTGAAGAATAGCAATTGCAAGTATAATTTTCTGCGATCCATCTGAGACCTCCTGTTTGGTGTTAATTTATAATTCATACTATACCATTATAAAAGAATGCTTTGTTTAGTTGGCAGTGAGAATTTTACAAAATGATTAACTTTAAAAGTTGGAGGGTGAAGACCTGATGAAAAGTAAACTGCAGCTTTTGAAAGATATTGCGGAATTCCTCAACGAAGAAACAGATAGAAACACAATGATAGAAGGTGCGCTCAGACTTTTAATCGACCATTCTGATTTTGAAACCGGCTGGCTGTTTTTCATTGATAATGATGGAAATCCGGAATTAAAGGCTCATTACCAGCTGCCGCCATCACTGAAAAAAGAAGGGTATCAGCATCTTTGCGAGGGTAAGTGCTGGTGTGTCAACAAATATAATAACAGGGAGCTTGACCGGGCGACGAATATATTCGTATGTTCCCGTCTGGAGAAAGCAAGGATGGAGTATCCCGAGGAAAATAATAACATCACCCATCATGCCACAGTGCCGCTTTTGTCAGGGGATGAATCATTCGGCCTCTTGAATGTTGCCAGCCCCTATACAGAGCAGTTTGCCAAAGATGAACTGGATCTGCTGGAATCCGTTGCTTTCCAGATCGGTTCGACTTTAAAACGGATAGAACTTACGGCCCAGGAACAGGAAAATATGATAATAAGGGAACGTCAGCGTCTGGCCCGTGATTTACATGATTCCGTTAACCAGATGCTTTTCTCAATCGGTATCACTTCTCATGCTGCAAAGACGTTGAAGGATAAGGAAAAATTATCCGATGCCTTTGATTCGATCGAAAATACTTCGAAACACGCCATGAGGGAAATGAAGGCGTTGATCTGGCAGCTGAAACCGATTGGACTGGAAAAAGGGATTATTGATGCGATAGAAAAATATGCAGATTTGCTCGGTCTGGAGCTGGAAGTCAAAGTGACCGGCTTCTATGATGTTCCGGATCACATTGAAGTTGGTCTGTACAGAGTGATGCAGGAAGGGTTGAATAATGTCAGAAAGCACTCAGGCTCGACGAAAGCCGAGATTGCAATCCTTTCAAAGAGCGACGAGCTCAACATCCAAATCAAAGATGACGGCATCGGTTTTGAGCAGAAAGAAAAAAGTGGTTACAGCTATGGTTTAGGTAATATGAAAGACAGGGTCAGGAAACTTGGAGGCATACTGGAAATAAAATCAAAAAAAGGCGAAGGGACTTCTATAAAAGTGTCTGTACCGAGAGGAGCATGAGCAAATGTATAAAATCATAATGACTGACGATCATCATATAGTACGGGAGGGCATGAAATTTCTGCTATCCACCACTGAAGATATAAGGGTAATCGAGGATTTCGGTACCGGGGCGGAAACATTGGAATTTTTATCAGAAAACCACAGGGACACAGACTTGGTATTACTTGATCTGGTAATGCCTGAAATGGATGGCATCGAAGTGACCAGGAGGATAAAAGCGGAATATCCAGGAATCAAAGTTCTCGTATTATCAAGCTATACGAGTGAAGAGTATATCCGCCCTGTTTTTGCAGCACAAGCTGATGGGTATATCATCAAGGAGATGGCAGCGGAAGAACTTATTGAATCCATCAAAAATGTCATAGAAGGAGAGAAGGTGATCCATCCGGACATTTTGGAAGTGATTGACAGAGAAGGGGATATGCCGCACGAAAAGAATATTCTTTCAGCAAGGGAGATTGAAGTTTTGAAAGAAATAGTCAAAGGGAAATCGAATAAAGAAATAGGGAAAGCGCTGTTTGTAAGTGAAAAAACAGTGAAGACACATGTAAGCCATATACTGAATAAACTGGAGGTTTCAGACAGGACCCAGGCTGTCATATATGCGATCAAATACAACATTGTAGAGTTTTGATCCGCCCAATAAGGTTATGGGGTAAACGGTTACAAAAAATCAGTTTACAAAAATGAATGCATAGCCTTATAATAAGACGAGTACTTTCAAAGTTATGGGGGGATTTTATGAAAGTCGGTAACAGAATGACTCTGTATATCGTAATTGGTTTGATTTTGGGTATCGCAGTAGGTTCAATTCTCAGTCCGATGGCTGATCAAGGATGGGTACAGTGGATCGACCAATACATATTCAATGTAATCGGACAATTATTTCTTAATATGATTTTCATGATGGTTGTTCCAATTGTATTTATTTCCATAGTTCTTGGTGTTTATAACGTGGGTGATCCTAAAACTCTGGGGAGTCTTGGAATCAAAACGCTTGGATTTTATCTGGTGACTACTTCAATTGCTATTACCATTGCTATGACACTGGCAAATATTTTGGATCCTGGTGTCGGCCAGTCGGATCTTCTGGATTCAGAAGAGGTTTCAGAATACCGGACATCAGAACTTGAAGGTGGAGAAACCGGACAAGCGATCGAGCAGACGGTTGACCAGACGATCATCAATATAATACCGACCAATGTCCTTAATGCGATGGCAACGGACAACATGCTTCAGGTGATTGCTTTCGCAGTGTTCATCGGTATTGCGATGATTTCAGTCAAAGACAAAGTTGGCGGGCTTGTAAAGTTATTTGAACAGGCGAACGAGGTTGTGATGTGGATTGTAATGGCGATCATGAAATATTTCGCAGCCATCGGCGCATTCGGACTCGTTGCAACTGCATTTACCCAGGCAGGATTTGATGCAATACAGCAGCTGGGCATGTACTTTATCTGTGTGCTTCTTGCATTATTCATTCATATGGCAATAGTATACGGCTCAATGGTGCAGTTCATGGCCAAGAAGAGTTTTGTATGGTTCATTAAGAACTTCGCACCGGCTATGGGTGTCGCGTTCAGTACTTCTTCATCAAGCGCCGTGCTGCCGATTTCACTTGAAACGGCACAGAAGAATCTGAAAGTCCGTAAAGGGATTTCAAGTTTCGTGCAACCTTTGGGTGCAACGATCAACATGGACGGCACTGCGATCATGCAGGGTGTCGCAACAGTGTTCATTGCCCAGTTGTCGGGTGTGGATCTGACAATCATGCAGATGGTGACTGTGGTTATAATCGCGACGGTCGCGAGCATCGGTACTGCGGGTGTTCCGGGTGTCGGCCTTGTAATGCTTGCAATGGTGCTGACAGCAGTCGGGCTGGATCCGGCAGCGATCGGTATCATTATCGGTATCGACAGACTGCTTGATATGACAAGAACGATGACAAACATCACAGGTGATGCAGCAATTGCGGTTGTGCTTGACCATCAGCAGGATGTTAAAGAAGAAAGGCAGGCAGCAAAAAATGGTGGAGCGAAAGCTTAATCCACTGCAATTCAAATGAATAGTTAAAAGGGGCACATCATGAACACTTCGTGAATAATGATGCATGCCCCTTTTAATTTTTGCCGAAATATATTATTATATTAAAAGTGTATTATTATAGCATTGAAATATTACAATATAAAAGGCAGACATGAAAGGAAGAAAGAAATGGATAAACAGGCTTTTACTGAAATCTTACAGTCCAAGTTCAAAATGGTCAGGACTGAAGCAGGTTATACACAGGACTCCATGAGTCATACTATCGGGCTTTCAAAGAAAACGCTCGTACAAATAGAGAAAGAACGCATTCTTCCAAACTGGACTACCTGCATTTCCTTATGTGCACTGTTCAGAGAGAGTGAAGTACTGACAAATACATTCGGGGGAGATCCACTGGAGCTTGCACAGGTGATATCAAGAGGTCATTGTGTGTATCCCAATTATGAGAGTGAAGCGGTCTACTGGGAAGAGCTTGAAACTAAAAATGGTTTCCGTCTGGAGTACAATAAGAGCAATAATATATACAGAGTGCTTAATCCGGAGAACCGTCCGGTCCATGCATCATATATCGAGCGTGAAATTCGTACATTCTTCTTGAGGCAGACAGATTTACAGCCAGTTTAATAAATTTTAACAAAAGCGCCGAAAGGTGCTTTTGTTTTGTCTGAAGGGACTTTTGTAGGATAATGACAATATTCGAGGAGGGATTATCTTTTGAATGTTTTTTTATTAATCATCTTCATGGGCATCATCGGTTCATTCATTGGCGGTATGACCAACATGATTGCCATCAAGATGCTGTTTAAGCCCTATGAGGCAAAGTATTTATTCGGCTGGAGGCTGCCTCTGACTCCAGGCGTCATTCCAAGGAGGAGGGAAGAAGCCTCCGGCAAGCTCGGAAACATCATCATTGGTCATCTTCTGACACCTGATGTGTTCATTGAAAAGATACAAAGTCCTGAAACAAGGAATTTCATCATGTTATTTATAGATAAGCAGATTGAGACGATTGAAAATGAAAAGTTGTCAATGAGATATTTTCTGGAGCGTTTGAGTGAAGGGCTTTCTGAAAAAGTTGCAGGCAGCTTCAACAGAGAAATCGAAGATAAGGTGACTGCTGAAGGGGACAGGTTGTATTATAAGAAAATTCATGATTTGATCCCGCCCGATGCCATGACAACAATGGACGTTAAAGTAAATGCGCTTCAGCCGCAGATTATCAGTAAAGTCGAAGAGTATATAGAATCTGAAAAAGGGTATGAGGATTTATATACCATGACAGATGAATTTATAGAAAACAGGGGCAGGCTTGCCCGCTCAATAAAATATATTATGACTAAGGAATCAATCGTTGAAAGTATCCGGCGTGAAATAATAAAACTGCTCCACCATCCTAAAATGACCGATATCCAGGTTCGGATCATTCAGGATGAGTACACCAGACTTAAAGAATATGAACTCAGTGATCTGCTATCTGTAAACGACAAGGAAAGACTGTCTGCAAGTGTTTCCGATGTCCTTAAGGAGCGTATCAATATCGATGCAATCCTCGATCGTCCGATTGCCGAATTCAACCCGGAAATGTTCGAATCGTTTAAAGAGCGGGGCAAATATAAACTTCTCGATAACATTATTGATTATTTAGGGAAGAACACAGGTAAAATATTCGAGAAGCTTCAGCTTGCACAGCTGATAAAGAAACAGATTGACAGCTTTGAACTGAGCCATATCGAAAAACTGGTATTTGATATTGCAGATAAAGAGTTCAGAATGATTACAGTGCTGGGATTCGTCTTAGGGGGAATCATAGGAGTTTTGCAGGGAATCATCGTAGCCTTTTTATAAGGGCCGCAAGTGTGTTAAAGTAGTAATATCTTGTGTAAAAGGAGTTTTAATCTAATGACAGTCAACGTATATGATCAGGCGAATGCACTCGAGAGTGCTCTCCGTCAATCCGAAGAATTTCAAAATATGAAGGAATTTTACGGTAAAGTAAATGAGAATCCAGAATCAAAAGCACTTTTTGATGATTTCAGGGAGGTTCAGATGAACCTTCAGCAAAAGCAGATGCAGGGTGAAGAAATCCTTGAAGAAGAGGTGCAGAAAGCACAACAATCTGCTGAAGACATCGAAAAAGATGAAAATATCAAGTCATTGATGGAAGCTGAACAGAAAATGAGTCAGCTGATTCAGGACCTCAACAAAGTGATCATGAAACCAATTGAAGAACTTTACGGTCTGAACAACCAGAATTAATTCAGAAAGAGGTCTGTTACAGACCTCTTTCTTTTCTGTTTTTTGGTATACTATACATAAATGATTTTATGAAAAGTCAGGTGAGACGAATGGTCAAATTCATACATTGTGCAGACCTGCATTTAGACAGTCCTTTTAAGTCCAGATCAAGGATGCCGGGCGGTATTCTAAATGCACTGATGGACAGTACATATAATAGCGTGGAAAGAATGATCGATTTCGCCATAGAAAACAAAGTGGATTTCATAGTGATAGCCGGAGATGTTTTCGATAAAGCGAACCGTACTCTGAAATCGGAAATATTCATGAAGCGGCAGTTCGACAGACTGAAGGAGAATGGGATTTTTGCATATGTCATCCATGGCAATCACGATCCTCTGACAGATGGCTTTAAAACACCGTGGCCGGATAACGTCACAGTGTTTAAAGAAAATGTAGAGACCTATGAAATGATCAGTTCAAAAGGTGAGAGGATCTTCCTTCATGGTTTCAGTTACTTCCTTGATGATTCCTACGAAAATAAACTCGATAATTATCCGGTTAACACGATGAACGAAGGTATTCATATCGGCCTTCTGCATGGTACATATTCAAAAGGTACTTATAAACAGGAGAGATATACCGAATTCAACCTGGAAACTTTAAATCAGAAACTGTACCATTACTGGGCACTTGGTCACATTCATCAGCGGGAACAGCTGAGTGATCTGCCTCCCATCCATTATTCAGGGAATATACAGGGAAGGCACAAGAATGAATATGGAGAAAAAGGTTTCATATATGTAAAAGGAGACGAAGTCTATCTCGACAGACAGTTCATACCGGTCCAGGATATCATATTCTCAGAATATACTCTGGATGTCTCTTCATTGAATAAACAGGACCTGTATCAGTCGATTGTGGAATTTAAACACAGATTAAGAGAAAAAGGGAAACAGATTATCCAACTGACCCTTTACCATAATGGAGATGAAATCATCTCTGAACCGGATTTTAATGAGGTCATTGAACTTCTTAAAGAAGATGAGAGAGACTTGAAGGATTTCATATGGATCGACAGTCTGCATCTTAAATATATGAATCAGGACAGTATAGCGCTTTTAAATGATATTAAAGCAAGCTATTCTTCCAATGATGTTCTGTTCAAAGAGGCGATCAATTCAATGTATATGGATCCAAGGCTCAACCGCTACTTATTGCCTATCCAGGAATTAGAGCAGGAAGAGCTGCTCAATGAGGGCGAAGAACGCCTTAAAATGCTTATGAGGAAGTAGTGAGTATATGAAAATCATATCACTTAATATATACGGTTACGGCAAAATAACCGAAACTGAACTCAATACAAACCAGAAGTTTGTCCAAATCTTTGGTGAGAATGAAGCGGGCAAATCAACAATGCAGTCATTTATCCATTCCATACTCTTCGGATTCCCGACGAGGAAAGAACAGGAACCAAGAAGAGAACCCCGGATGCATAACCTTTACGGGGGTAAACTGACGGTTCAATTTCCTGATGAAGCTGGGCCCGTGGAAATCGAACGGATCAAAGGGAAAGTTCAGGGTGACGTGAAAATTTATTTTCATGACGGTACAGTGAGAAGTGAAGATTGGTTGATCAAGAAGCTGAACTTCATAGACAAGAAAACATATCGCTCCATATTTTCTTTTGATGTATTGGGTTTGCAGGATATCCATAAAAACATGACTGAAGATAAACTGCAGGAATATCTGCTCCGTGCAGGGGCACTTGGTTCACATGAATATGATGAGATGCTGAGCGCGATTGATGCTGAACTAAAATCGATTTACAAGAAAAATGGCATCAATCCAAAGGTCAACCAGGAACTCGAAGCGATCGCTTCTGTGAATGAAAAAATTAAAAGTCTTGAACAGCATGAAGAAAGATATAAAACGTTGATCAACGAACAATCCAAAACTGAAGAAAGTTTAAATGCCAAGAAAAATGCTTTATATCAGCTTGAAACAATCCGCAAACAGAAGATGAAAGAAGTCATGTACCATACAGATATCAAAGAATGGAAATCTCTTGAAGATAAATTGAACATCGACCCGGTCGTCTTTCCAGAGCAGGGAGTGGAGCGTTACGAAGGTCTGAAAAATCAAATCAGGCAGATTCAAAGAGACGTTGCACTAAGGACAGAAAAACTGAAATCCCTGAAAACTGAAATCTCGGCAGTTGAGCTTCCTGATAAAGAGCATCTCTCCTGTCTGGAAAAAATTCAAAAAAGAGAGCCGGATATCAAACAGAAAAAATTGGAAGTATCCCGTCTCAGTACAGCTGTTGAAAATCTGGAAGACGACATCGTCCAACTGCAGAGAGATATCGGCTGGCAGCAGGAACATGACGATGTGGACGATTCCAATATTGTTAAGGAATCGGTTCAGACACTGCTTTCAAAACTTGATGAAGCTGTACTCGAAGAACAATATCTGGTCAGGGAGATCGACCATCTTAAATCCGATTTAAAACAGCTCGACCAGGATATAGAACGTCTCGAAAATTCTCAGATCAGCGAAGAGCGGCTGCGCATTAAAAAAGAAGTGATCGACCGCGAGTTCGAACTTAAAGAAAAAGAGAAAATGTTCAAACTCATCGAAAAGGACTATGAGCGGGAAAAACGAGAAAGAAACAGAGTGAAGCGCGGGCAGTCCATTTTGATCATCGGAATCAGTGTCATTGCACTTCTGATCGGTATTTATTATCTGTTTTCATCAAACTGGCTGATGGGTGGAGTGTTTGTAGCAATCGGTATAGTCACGCTTCTGCTCCTGATGCTTACGAATCAGAAAGAGGATGAATCTCTTAAGACGGATTACCAGAAGGAAGTTCGTGAGCTGGAGGATATCATCGATACGATTAAAAGAAACAACGACGTGGACTTTGATATAAACGATGCAAGAGATTTGAAAATGGATTTGAAAACGCAGACTACAAAACGCATTTCTTCCAATGTAAAACTTGAAGAGATGAGAGATGCACTGTCAGTAAAAGAAACACTTCATGATTCTCTCAATACTGATCTGCTCAGAGTAAAGAAAAGTCTTATGGTAAATCCGGATATTGAAAATAAGTATATCGTGGATGCCATCCATACCATCAGGGAAATCAAACAAAAGAGAAACCAGATTAACAGGCATATTCTTGAAATGGATAATATAAGAAAAGAACTCCAGGAATTCAAGACTGAAGTGAAGAATGATATCTCCACAATGGATATCCAATATGATGAGAACAGCATCTTTTATGATATCAATAGCACAGTTTCAAAAATGTATAAAGATCAGTCCCATTACACGAGGCTGGATGACCAGATTAAACTGCTGGAAAATGAAATCAATGTGCTGGAAGAAAGAAATGCTGTTTCAGAGGACGAAGTAGGGAAACTGCTCGGATATGTAGATGCAGAGGACGAGGAAGAGTACTACTACTATGCCAGAAAGCACGAAGAATATCATAATAATATTGCGAAATTCAAAGAACTGAGCGCGAAACTGGATGAAGAGCATTTTGATTATGATTCAAGAAATGAACTTTCCCGCTTCCTGCTTGCCGACCTGAAAGAGGAAGAAGAAAATATTTCCGGACAGATAGAAGAATTCAACAATAAGGTCCAGCAGGAACAGAAAGTGCTTGCTGAAATCAACTCTGAAATCGGCAGTCTCGAAAGTGACGGTAAGCTTAGTGAACTGAACCATATGTTCGAAATGCGTAAAAATCAGATACAGGGCCTCTCCAGGGAATATATGTCACTTAATTACATCCGCATATTGATTGAAACCCATATCAAGGCAATCAAGGATGAGCGCCTCCCGATCGTCATAGAAGAGGCGAGGTCCATTTTTGAAAGTGTGACACGGGGAAGATATATCAATGTGATATATGATGAGGATGGGATAAAAGTCCGGCACAGCAATGGACAGCTGTTCCATCCGCTGGAGCTGTCCCAATCCACCAAGGAAATGCTGTATATCAGTCTGAGGCTGAGTCTCATCAAAGCATTGAAAGGGTATTATCAGCTTCCGCTCATCATCGACGATGCATTTGTCCATTTTGACAGGGAACGTAAGAAAATCATCATGGAATATCTCCGCAATGAAGTAACAGATCAGGTATTGTATTTTACATGTAATCTTGATAATTCAATACCTTCTGCACAAACGATAAAATTAAAAGAAAAAGTGAAATGAGGTGGCTCTGATTAATAATATTTCAAAGCTTAAACCAGGGGATAGCGTGGAAACTTTCTACTTGATAAAAAGGAGCCAGCAGGGAGTAACCACACAGGGAAAACCGTATATGACTTTGTTCCTCCAGGATCGTTCGGGGGAAATCGAAGCGAAATTGTGGACAGTTTCAAAAGAAGATATGGAAGTGTTGAAACCCGAGACCCTGATCAAAGTGAAAGGCGACGTCATTGATTACCGCAATAAGAAGCAGATGAAAATATCTGCTTTCAGGACAGCGAACGCAGAGGATGGCCTGAGCGCCAGAGACTTTGTTGAAAAGGCGCCTATAGACGAAGATACATTGTATGAAAGCATAATGGATTATGTGATAAAAATCGAGAATGGAAGTCTCCAGAGGATTGTCCGTCAGCTCCTGAATAAATACAGAAAAGAATTTTTGACATTCCCGGCAGCAATGACGAATCACCATGATTTCGTTTCGGGTCTTGCCTATCATGTACACTATATGCTGAAAACAGCAGAGGCACTCTGTGACATCTATCCATCATTGAACCGGAGCCTTCTATACAGCGCAATCATCCTGCATGATATCGGCAAGGTAAAAGAACTTACAGGACCGGTGGGGACGACTTATACTGTCGAAGGCAACCTTATAGGCCATATAGTGATTGCGAATGATGAAATCACACGGGTAGCAGATGAGCTTGACATCGAAGGTGAAGAAGTGATGCTGCTGAAGCATCTGATCCTCAGCCACCACGGCAAACTGGAATATGGTTCTCCGAAGCAGCCTATGATCAAAGAAGCGGAAATTCTGCATTTCATTGACAATATAGATGCGCGTATGATGATGATGGACAAACATATGAATCAGGCGGACAGAGGGAAGTTTACAGACCGTATATTCCCGCTCGAGAACCGGGCATTCTACCGTCCGGAGAAATTTGAATGATATAAAAAACTGCCGCAAAATTTTGCGGCAGTTTTTCTATTCTGCATTTTCTTCAGTTGATTCTTCCTCGGTTGATTGCTCTTCACCTTCAGCTGGTTGTTCGCCGGAAGATTGATCCGGAGCCTGTTGTGATTCAGGGCTTAAGTAAGTATCTTCAATGAATGTTTTGATTTCTTCATTTTCGAAATCAGCGTTATATTCTTCCAGTACTTCCTTGTAGTATTCAAGTACTTTATCCTGGTTTTCCTGGATCTTCTTGCTTACAATCTGTTTTTTGATCTGAGGCAGTTCTTCATCGATATCTTCTTCATCATGACGTTTGATGATATGATATCCAAATTCAGATTTGACAACATCGGAGACCTCACCTTTTTCTAGTTCAAACAGTGCTTTGTCGAAACCTTCGACCATTTGTCCTTTTTGAACATATCCAAGGGAACCATTGTTTTGGGCTGATCCGGTATCATGTGATTCTTCTTTGGCAAGTTCTCCGAAATCTGCTCCATCCTCAAGCTGCGCCTTAATATCTTCAGCTTTTTTCTTGGCTTCCTCGTCAGTCAGATCACTTTGCGGCGCCTGTGGCTGCTGTGAAGCGCCTTCTTCTGCATTCTCGTCTTTCACTGCTATAAGGATATGGGAGGCTTCGCGTGTATTTTCTTTTGCCTCTTCGTCAGTCACTTCAAATTTCTCTTCGAAGAATTTATCATGGTAGGCGTTTGTAATACGCTGCTCTTTATATTTTTCAACTGTCATGCCGGGCTGTTGCTGCTGCAGCGCCATGGCAAACTGTTCTTCTCCGCCCATCTGTTCAATCTCATCATCTATCTGGGATTCGATTTGTTCAGTGTCGACAGCATCACTGTATTTGTCTTTTAATATACTATCCAGAGTGAGCTGGAAAGTCTGGTTTGCCACAGTGCTCGTACCCATCTGGTTCAGGATGTCATCTGTTGTGACTTCTCCTGCATCACTTGTAGAAAGTACACTGCCAAACTCAGTTTCATTATTTTCTGTTTCGCTGTTTCCGCTTCCATTGTCGTCTGAGCAGCCTGCCAGGCCAACCAGTCCAAGACCAATGACAATCGGAGCTATTTTCTTTTTCATTATACAAGTCTCCTTTGGTTTTGACTACAGATGCTAATATATCACAAGAAAGCAGCAGGGTACAAAGATTTATACCCTGCTGCTTCATATACGTCTATTTAAATTTGAATTTAAAGTTATCCTGGATTTTTCCAACTGATTCCTGAATGTCTTCACCGCGATTTTGAAGATTTTCCACGTCTTTTTGTATGCGTTCAATATTCGGGGAAATGTCCGCCTTGTAATTGCTGATCATTGTTTTGACTTCATCGCCCAGTGTTTTAAAGACTTCCTGGGATTCATGCTTTGTTTTCAGGAATGAAGATTTCACTTCGTTCGCTTCAATTTTCAGTTGGCCCATCTGGGACTTCATACTTCCTGAACCGGACTTCAGTGAGGATTGAAGCTCACTTCCGGATTTCGGTGCATTCAGCATTGCAATAAGCGTGCCGCCGGTTACACCGACGAGAAATCCAATCCCTGCGTTTTTAAGTTTCATTATTAGTGTCACGTCCTTTTTGGCATTTAGGTCTCTTTACCCGAACCATGAAAGTATTATACATTCAACTGATTTTTAATGGCGTCTTCTATTTCTTTTTTCTGTTGATCACTGCGCTCGTCAGGATCCTGATTCCAGTTGTAACTGAACCCGTCATATTCACTTTCATATCTTGGAATAAGATGGAAGTGAATATGGAAGACCGTCTGGGAAGCATACTCGCCATTATTCTGGACGACGTTCAGTCCAGCCGGATTAAAGGCTGTTTTGATCGCGTTTGCAACTTCAGTGATCACTTTCATGATATGTGCACCGGTTTTTTCATCCAGATCATAAATATTTTCAACCGGTTTCCTTGGTATTACGAGCGTATGTCCTTTTGAAAGCGGAAAAGCATCTGTAAATGCAACGCACACATCGTCTTCGTATACGATGTTCGAAGGGATTTCATGGTCGGCTATTTTCTCAAAGATTGTTTTGCTCATTCATTGTACCTCCATTGTTCAGTTATGATATATTAATTTTAATACAAGTATACAAATAAATGATCACAAATAAAAGGAAGTCGGTTATGGTACTGCAAATAGAACATTTAACGGGTGGATATTCGAAGACGCCTGTTATACATGATGTATCGCTGAACATAAACAAAGGTGAAATTGTCGGTCTTATAGGTTTGAACGGTGCCGGCAAGAGTACGACCATTAAACATATTCTTGGATTATTACGGCCGCACTCAGGAGAAATACGTGTAGACGGCATCACAATCGGTGAAAATGCAGAAGATTACAGGAGACATCTGGCATACATACCGGAAACACCGGTATTGTATGAAGAGCTGACATTGAAAGAACATATACAGATGACAGCAATGGCATACGGTATTGGCGAGGAGACAGCACTGGAAAGGGCAGGCGATCTCCTTAAAATATTCAGGCTGGATACAAAAATCAACATGTTCCCGACTCATTTCTCCAAAGGTATGAAGCAGAAAGTGATGCTGGTCTGTGCTTTTTTGGCCAGACCGGATCTGTACATCATCGATGAGCCATTTCTAGGTTTGGATCCCCTGGGTATAGATTCCCTGATTGATCTGATGGTTGAAGAAAGAAACGGCGGCCGTTCCATATTGATGAGTACACATATTCTGGCTACAGCAGAAAAATATTGTGATCGCTTTGCAATCATTGACAACGGTAAAATGGTGGCAGAAGGCAGTCTCGATGCACTGAGGGATGAATTCAACATGCATGGCGCCTCACTTGATGAAGTATATCTCAAGATCACAGGAGGCGGCATAGACAATGCCTGATACTCTTTTTAAACCCAGGATGAATGCGGACATCAAGCGCCGCAGCTATTATAGTAAATTTATCTTCAACAGCCACTTTCTGATCTTTCTTACAATCGCAGGCGGTGTGTTCCTTTATTCACTGCTTGGTTTACTTCAGACACTGGAGTCTTCAATATGGCTGGATATGATTGCGGCTCTTCTGATGAGCATGCTTTTATTACCAGGGTACCGCTCGCTCCTGAAACCTGCGGATGGTATCTTTCTGCTGCCGTATGAAACACGCATGGATGCCTATTTCAAAGATGCCGGCCGGTACTCTTTGATGCTCGGTATATCGAAAGTGATCACTGGTGCAGTGGTTGCCCTGCTGATATTGACGGTTGGCCATGATACATTCGTAATATCATTGTTTTTACTGTTATCCCTGCTTCATTATATTGCCAATTTCCATATAAATAAGCGTGCCATAAACACCCAGATTTCAAGGATAGGCATGACGCCCGTCCTTTTCATCGTGAATATACTCAGCCTGATGCTTGTGCTGCAGCATCCGGCATGGCTGGTACTTTCACTGATATTGCTGTTTGCAATGGGTAAGTATGTAAAGAGGCGGGAACACCGCTATTTGGATTGGAATGCATATATAGAACATGAGGAGGTGCAGCTTAACCGTTATTACAGGAATGTTTCCATGTTTACGAATGTCAGCCATCTTGAAAAGCAGTTTAAAAGAAGGAAATATCTGGATCCATTATTGTGGAAGCCGAAAGGCGCATCTTTCAATAAGGAAAAAATGTATGAGTTCTTATTTTACAGAACCTTTGCACGGGATCATGACCTGCCGATGATCATTTTGAGGCTCATCATACTTTTCGGCATTATAATGGTATGGATGGGTAATATATACTTGTCCGTCGTCATCGGATTATTCGGCATATATGTCATCGTCCTTCAGATGTCCCAGATCTATTCCGCCCAGGCCTATCTGCTCTGGCCGAAAGTCTGGCCCGTGGACAGGACATTCATACAGAGAAGCTATGTCACTTACTCACATAAATCAGTGTTCGTCATATCTCTGATATTCGGTATCATATTCGCAGCTATCCATCCGGCACTCTTCTATATCGCAGTGGTCTTCCCTGTCTGGGGATATTTGACAAACAGGATATTCAGCAGAACCGTATATAAAAAAGAGCAGGAATTAAGCGACTGATACTTCAGTCGCTTAAAATTCGTCTTCGGGGTTTTCCGAGTCTTCTTCATTGTCTTTCAAAGGAAGGAAGAACCTTGCGGAGATGGATTGATGGAATAAAGATTCGGCTGTCCGGAATTTTTTCAATGCTTCGCTGCTGAGGTAGGACCTGTAATCATCCGTGTGTTTGAAATCACTGTATGTGGATGCTCCGGCCCATTGAATCAGGACGACAAATGACTCATCATTGATAGCCTCGCCAATCCGGTACGCCATTACACCATTCGTGTTCTGCAATGCACTTTCCAAGTCGGCAATATGGCCGTGCATCGAACCCTTCTTATTATCAGGAATAGGGATGAAATGTGCTGATGTCGCATTTTCATCATCCAAGGCACCTTTTGAATGGTCAATATTATAGGTGTGGCGGGAATTGAATATTGAATCCTCTTTGTCATCTTCATAATAAAGCATAGCATCCTGGCCCATTGCACCGATATGAACTTCAGGATGTTCCTGTCTTATATCTTTCAAGTATCTCAGTGTTCCTGTTGTTAAATGTAGTTGCATTCTGTTCACCTCTTAAATAGTCTTAGTATCTACATACCTTAAATCATATGACGGTAAACGCAATCCAAATAAATCGATTTTTTGACATTATGGCCGCAATTAATAATAATTATCAACAGTATGTTAAAATATTGAGTGATATATAGAATATTGGAGGAAAATACATTGTTCAATGATATTATCATCAAAGCGGCAAAAGGTGAAAAGACAGATTATACTCCTGTCTGGTTTATGAGACAGGTCGGTCGCAGTCAGCCCGAGTATAACAAGGTCAAAGAAAAATATTCTCTCATGGAAATTACGCATCAGCCTGAACTGACTGCATATTTGACAGCAACACCTGTGGAGAATTATAACGTGGACGCTGCAGTGCTCTATAAGGACATTGTTTCACCACTGGCACCAATCGGGATAGACGTGGAGATAAAGGCTGGGGTAGGTCCTGTGATCCACAATCCAATCCGCCATATCAGTGATGTTGAAAAACTTGGTGAACTTGATCCGTATAAAGATCTTGATTATGTCTACAAGACGATAGAGATACTGACCAAGGAAAAATTGAATGTCCCTTTGATCGGTTTTTGCGGGGCACCGTTTACAGTGGCCAGCTATATGATCGAGGGCGGTCCTACAAAAAATTATCATAAGACGAAAACTATGATGTATAATCAGCCGGAAACATGGTTCAGACTCATGGAAAAGCTGACTGATATGAGCATCCGTTATTTAAAAGCGCAGGTTGAATCCGGAGCGAGCCTCATTCAAATATTCGATTCCTGGGGCGGTGCGTTGAACAAAGCGGATTATGCACATTATCTTGCGCCATATATGAACCAGATCGTCGACAGCATCAGGGCGATGGATGTGCCTGTGATCGTTTTCGGAATCGGCGCCTCCCATCTTATTCCTGAATGGAATAAATTGCATATGGATGTCATGGGTCTTGACTGGAGGACGTCCATCGAAGAAGCACGCGGCATGGGTGTGAAGAAAGCCCTTCAAGGCAACCTTGATCCCGCGCTTCTGCTGGCGGACTGGGAGATCATAGAGCAGCGGGCTAAACAGATACTGGATCAGGGGAACAATGACGGCCATATCTTTAATCTGGGTCATGGCGTGTTCCCTGAAGTAAAACCGGAAACATTGAAACGACTGACTACTTTTGTACATGAATACAGCAAAGGAAAGTGATTTTGAATGACAGTGAAAAAAGGATTATTAGTGATGGCGTATGGTACCCCTTATAAGGAGGAGGATATCGAGCCGTATTACACACATATCAGACATGGAAGAAAACCTTCCGAAGAAGCGCTGCAGGACTTAAAAGAACGCTACGAAGCGATCGGAGGCATATCTCCGCTTGCGGATACTACTAAAAGACAGGCTGAAGCGCTCGTCAATAAACTGAATGCCGCGCAGAATGATGTGGAATATGAACTGTTCATCGGACTGAAGCATATCGATCCATTCATTGAGGACGCGGTTGAATCCATGAGCAACCATGGAATCAAAGAAGCGGTATCCGTTGTACTGGCACCTCATTACTCGGGATTTTCGGTTGGATCATACAATGAACGGGCAAAAGCCGAGGGCGAAAAATATGGGATTGAAATAAAATCCGTCGAATCATTTTATGAGCAGGAGCCGTTCATCGATTTCTGGACTGAAGCGGTGAAATCTGCGATCACGGAAATCCCTGAAGCGGAACTGTCACAAACGGCAACGATTGTGAGCGCGCACAGCCTTCCTGAGAAGATCAAAGAACATAATGACCCATATCCTGATCAGCTGGAAGAAACAGCAGCGTTGATCAAAAAGAATGCCGGCCTGGAAAATGTACATGTCGGCTGGCAGTCAGAAGGGAACACGCCGGACCCATGGCTCGGACCGGATGTGCAGGACCTGACGAGGGAACTTCATGAAACACATGACTACAAACATTTCATCTATCTGCCTGTCGGATTCGTGTGTGAGCATCTGGAAGTACTTTATGACAACGATTACGAATGTAAAGTGGTTTGTGATGAAGTTGGAGCAGGCTATCACCGTCCTGCAATGCCGAATACGGATGAACGCTTTATCCAGGCGATGATTAACGAAATTAATAAACTGTAGTAAAGAAGGCTGATTAAAGTGAAGAAAGTTGCCATAATCGGAGCGGGAATTACTGGACTCTCAGCAGCATATTATTTATCCAAACATGATGATATTGAGATAGATCTGTTTGAAAAAGAGAATCGTGCCGGCGGTAAAATCAGAACTCACAGAAGAGATGGGTATACCATTGAACTCGGTCCTGAATCCTATTTGGCAAGAAAGACGGCAATGACTGAACTTGCCGAAGAGATTGGCATGGGAGATGAGCTGGTAAGGAATTCAACCGGGCAATCCTACATTTATTCAAACAATAAATTATCAGCACTCCCCAAAGGAGCTGTGCTGGGAGTGCCGACAGAGCTCGGTCCGTTCCTTACGACCGACCTTGTTTCAGCAGGTGGCAAACTGACAGCCGGACTGGATCTTTTCAAAAAGCCTGCACCTCTGTACACAGATGTGTCAGTAGGCGGATTCTTCCGGAGGAGGCTGGGGGATGATGTTCTTGAAAACATGATTGAGCCCCTGCTTTCAGGTATATATGCGACGAATATTGATGAGTTGAGTCTGATGTCCACTTTTCCCTATTTCAAAGAAAGGGAAGAGAAATATGGCAGTCTCATCAAAGGCGCTATTGCAGAAAAACCGAAATCAACCGGAAAGCCGACAGGCAAAAAACAGGGACAGTTCCTTCAATTTGAAAACGGTCTGCAATCGTTCGTTGACCAGCTCCTAAAAGTGAATACTGAGAGAGGGGTCAATGCCCGGTTCGAAAGTGACGTAGAGTCTATTGATAAAAAAGATGCTGCATACACCCTCCGGGTAAATGGTGAGACGAAGATCTATGACAACATCATCATTACAACGCCGCACTTCCAGTACAAGAGGTGGTTCGATGACCTTCCACTTGAGTACTTCAAACACATGGGAGCAACAAGCGTAGCAACTGTCGTCATGGGATTTGATGAAGACCAGGTAAAGAATGACATTGACGGCACAGGCTTTGTAGTGTCCCGCAGAATGGATACTTCCATCACAGCTTGTACATGGACCAACAAGAAGTGGAAACACTCCACACCGGACGGAAAAGCCCTTCTGAGAGCATATGTCGGCCGGCCGGGGGATTTTATAGTTGAAGAGAAAAATGATGATGAAATCGTTCGTCTGGCGAGAAAAGATCTGGATAAGATCATGGATTTGGAAGGCGATCCGGAATTTACCATTGTTACAAAATTAAAACACTCCATGCCGCAATATAAAGTAGGGCATAAATCAAGAATTGATGCCATCAGAAAATATATGGAAGAGCACTATCCGGGTATCAGACTTACAGGAGCCTCTCATTACGGCGTAGGGCTGCCGGATTGTGTGAACCAGGCGAGAGATGCTGTAGACAGCATAATTAAATAAATGGAAAGTCATGGCCAGAATGTTATTATAATAATATCTGGTCATTTTTTTGAGGAGGAAAAAAGTTGAAGTTCATTTCAAACAATAATATTACAGACCCAATGATTAATCTGGCAATGGAAGAGTATGTACTGCGCGAGATTCCCACTGATGATTCATATTTTCTGTTCTATGTGAATCAGCCATCAATCATCATTGGAAAGAACCAAAATACTATAGAAGAAATCAATGAAACCTATATCAGGGAACATGGCATCAAAGTAGTCAGACGTGTTTCCGGCGGCGGTGCAGTATATCATGATGAAGGGAATCTGAATTTCAGCTTCATCACAGAAGACGACGGAAACAGTTTCCATAACTTCAGAAAATTCACGCAGCCGATTGTGGATGCATTGAATGATATGGGAATACCTGCAGAGCTTTCAGGCAGAAATGATCTTGAAATCAATGGCAAGAAAGTATCAGGGAATGCAATGTTCAGCCAGAGGGGCAGAATGTTCTCTCATGGTACTCTTATGCTCGACAGCGATATTTCAGAAGTTCAGAATGCACTGAAAGTAAACCCGAAAAAGATCGAATCCAAAGGTGTCAAATCAGTAAGGGGACGTGTCGGTAATATTAATGATTTCCTCGAAGAAAAAATCGATATAGAAGAATTCAAACGCAAAATTCTGGAGTATATATTCGATGGGGAAGAGAATATTGAAGAGTATGTACTGACAGATGAAGACTGGGAGAAAATCAATAAGCTTTCAGCAGAAAAATATCAGACATGGGAATGGAATTACGGTAAAAACCCTAAGTATAACTTTAATGTATCCCACAAATTCCCGGCGGGTCTGCTTGATGTCAGATTGGATGTCAAGAAAGGCAGGATTGAACATGCTAAAATCTTCGGTGATTTCTTCGGTGTTGGTGAGATTGATGTAATCGAGGAAAAGTTGATTGGAGTGGAGCATAACAGGGAAGCGATCGCAGAAGCTTTAAAAGATGTGGATATATCCCATTACCTCGGACGCATTACGAGAGAAGAATTATTGGAACTTGTCGCATAATATAAATAAGCTGACTTTACTCTATGTACAATGTACATGTAAAGTCAGCTTTTTTTGTCGTCATTCGCTGTCGTCTGTATCTTCATCAGTCAATTCCTTTAGCAGATTTGTGTATTTCATGAACTTTTCCTCATCTTTTGCCAAGAGCGCTTCCTCAATCTTATCATTGTATAATTTACAATTGTATTCATCCATCGCTTCTTGCAACAGGAGTTCAGCAGAGAGGTCGTTGATTGTGTTGATGAAGACACGCAACTGGTTAACTGGGTATACTTGTTTATTCATCCCTAAATCCCCCTTCATCTAAATGGTTGTTACAAATTATATAACACGTTTCGAGGCAGGTCAAACAAAGTTTGAATATTTAGATTATTTATTAATGTAATATTACAACTATAAGGGTTTTATTAACAATAATTTTAATTAATTAATATTTTTGTTAACAAAATAGTTAACATGTGATATTCTATAATTAGAATATTTAGACAGAGGAGGAATAATATGAATCGGCTTCAGTATCAGATAAATGAAGAAACAATGTATATCGTATCAATTAATAATAACGGGAATATAGAGAGCAGAATCGGGGAAACTTATGGAGACAGTATGGAGTGCAGACTGACTCCGAATAAGTTAATAGAAAGAAATTGCAGAAATCATTCACAAAATTATCTTGCCCGAAAAGATTTGAGTAAATCTCTGACCAATATCACCAGTAAAATTCCTGTAATCATAGATTTGTTCGGCGCTTACATATATTTCTGTACACATTCCGACAGAGTGCATGAAAATAACTGGTTCAATATAAAACATATACAGGCATATTGGGATAATAAAGGAATGACACGCATACAGTTTTCAAATAATGAAGAACTTGAAGTGGATATTTCTTATTCTTCATTCAACAATCAGTATTTGAATGCACTTAAGTTGCATTACAGGTTTAATCAGCAGAAGGAGAAGTATCAAAAGAAAGAGATGGGAATGCATTTCCAATATCCTTCTTTGGGCAGGGGAGAATCCGCCCAAATTAATGAAACAATCTATCATTCTTATATAAATTATATAAATGGTCTGCAAGCCAGAGGCAGAGTGTAAATTTAATATAAAACATGTTGAGAAAAGCTTGAAATAATCTGTGGGAATAGATATAATTGTAAATGTTCGATTGAAAAAATAACATTGTTCCACAGTAGCTCAGTGGTAGAGCTATCGGCTGTTAACCGATCGGTCGTAGGTTCGAATCCTACCTGTGGAGCCATGGAGATGTACTCAAGTGGCTGAAGAGGCGCCCCTGCTAAGGGTGTAGGTCGGTTTTGCCGGCGCGAGGGTTCAAATCCCTCCATCTCCGTTATAACCAGTTGATATATCAACGTTTAGAGTGGTTACGTGTCCAATACGTGACCATTCTTTTTTATATGGTTTCATATATATATGAACCTCTGTCAAGAATACGGACACATTAAATCGGGACAATCCATCTAATGTGTAATATTTTCATGCCTTATTTATTTTTTACAAGTATTAAATTTAAAATTCGCGTTTAAAATTTGAGACACTTAAGCATACCGTTTTTCGAATTCAATCGGTGACAGATAATCGATATAAGAATGTATTCTTTCGTAGTTATAGAAACTGACGATGTATTCCAGTATGCTCCTGCTTGCGACTGCTCTGGTGGCGTAATTCTCATGATGAATCAGTTCTTTCTTGATGATACTGTGAAAGGATTCAATATAGGCATTGTCGTAACAGTTGCCTTTGCGGCTCATGCTGGTCGTGATACCGTTGGCCCGCAGTAAGGCTTGATAGTCCAGCGCTGCATACTGGCTGCCTCTGTCGGAATGATGAATCAGTCCTTTTGTGGGCGCCTGAGTCTGAAATGCACGCTTCAGTGCGCGAATTACCAGGTCTTTCGTCATTTTGCCAGACATCGCCCAGCCGATGATGCGCCTGGAAAACAGATCCATCACGGTCGCCAGGTAAAGCCAGCCTTCTTTCGTCGGGATGTAAGTGATATCTGAGACCCATACTTCGCCACGCCCGCTGACTTTGAAGTCCTGATCCAGCAGATTCGGATAAACCGGTAGATTATGTTTTGAATTTGTGGTGGCCTTATATTTCTTCGCTGTGTTTGAACGAATGCCCATCTCTTTCATATAACGCGTCACAGTGCGTTCGGAAATGCGGATGCCATCCTGACGGAGTATCGCTGTGATTTTCGGGCTGCCATACCGCGCTTTGGATTGCTTGTGGATCTGCCGAATCTTATCTTTCATCTCTTCTTTCCGTTGCTTCTGTGGTGATTCTGTTCGTCCCATCCATTCATAGAAGCCGCCCTTTGAAACACCGAGGGTGCTGCACATCTTTGATACACGAAATTCGTGCCGGTGGTCTGCGATGAAGCCATAAATCACTTCTGGTCGTTGGTAAAGATGCGCATAGCCTTTTTTAGTATTTTATTCTCTTCCTCCAGATCTCTTAATTGTTTCTGTAAATCCCGCTCTCTCTGATTCTCTGGGCTCAGGTTACCGCTGCCGATGAATGCATCCGTCCCATTGTCTTTATAATTCTCGACCCACTTGCCCACGGTACTCTTTGGAATCTCCAATTCACGGGCCACTGAAGCAATGGTCTTACCATTATCGACCACTAAACTCACTGCCTCCGCCTTAATCTGTTTATCGTAATTCCTGCCTCTAGCCATAATCATGAACACCTTCCGTAAATTTTATATGATACCATTGTATCTTTTTCTGTCTCAATTTACTGTGTCCGGTTTCTAGTCTAACTTCAGATTCATGGCTTGCTAAGAAATATGGAGTGCTGGATGACTTATGGCCAATAGACATTCATCAAGGGTTCAGCGAGTGCATGAGGGTCCTCAAACTAAATGGCACACTGATATTCAAATGGAATGAGGAGCAGGTAAGCTTAAAAGAAGTCTTGAATGCAATTGGATATAAACCACTCTTCGGTAACAAGAGGTCTAAGACTCATTGGTTGGTATTTATGAAATTAGAAAAGGAGTGAGTAAGATGAGCGACAATATAATGGATTTCAGACATTTAAAGATTGAGCATGGCAGAAAATATTTTGTACCTGCAAAAGTAAGAAATTTATCGTAAATACTGATATAGGAAGGATATCAGAAAACATATCGTCTATGGTTTGTTATTATAATTATATACCATTTTTCAAGGAGGATATATTTTTTGGAAACATCATTGATAATTTCAATTTTTTCAGCAGTAATAGCACTAGTTTCTGTATTACTAAGTGGATTTTCATTATATATTAATACTGCAGATAGGCGTTTAAAAGATAATCCATTCTTTATTTTTAATTCAACTACATTTGAATCAAAATTTCAAAATGATATATTTGTAAATTCTATACTTTATAATTTCATTACTGCATCAACAGATGAAGAACAATTAAGTGTTATAAGAGAGAAATCAGTTCATGATTTCAGGAGGAAAATGAATATAGCAAACGAAAAAACGTATTTAAAGCTTTATAATGCTGGGGGAATTGGTAAAAAATTGACTGTTAAAACATCATTTAAAGTACCAGTAAATCAATTAGAACAAAAAAAGACATATAAACATGGCTATTGGGATGTATTATTTGAAGAAGAAAAAAATAAGCCAGGACAGTATTCCTTGACTACTAGTCATCGTAAAAACGGGTCAATGTTTAGAATGGATTTTAATTCAGAAGAAACCTTTAAGACACCTTATAAAGGGATTACCTCAGATGGATATTTAGATGTATCAATACCAAAAGAATTTATACTTTTTTCAAACTTACATTTCGCTGAAATTGTAGATGAATTACCTAAACTAGAAATTAGTATTCAAGGAAAAAATGTATATAACAAAGATTTCAATGATACAATTCTATTGGTTATTGACAGGTATAAAATTAGTGATGGTACAAAAGGAAGGTTTTTAAAAATCGGAATACGAGGGATTAACAAAGAGTGAATGTTCAGACGCCAAAGTTCTCCTCCTTTCTTCTTAGGAAAAAAGAAATAAGATGATATCGAAATTTCGTCTTATTTTTCTTTATCATCTTTAATCAATGAATCACTTTCGTATATTCTTTGGAGTAAAAATAGAAGAAGTGAAAAACCGGATGGATCACTAACTATTTGGATGAATATAAAGGCGAATACAACTGATCCAATGAAATAGTGAACGATATAAGGTGATACAGTTATTATTGCTGTTTTATATTTCTCTAAAATATTTAATGTATCTTCATCCATTTCCTTATCGATTGGTATGGTCGATGCATTATAAATAATAGTTCGCATGTTGAATTCGCTTATCAAATTCATAGTGGAAGAAATCTCTCGAAAGACTTGAATAACAGATGCTTGCTGTTTATTAATAGTACGAGTCAATTCTTGGGATATTGAATTAAATAAATCAGTTTGAATATTTATCTGAGGTAAGTTTATTTTGATTACATCAATATTAAAATAGTTGTGATCTAAAGCTGGAACATTAGAAAAACTGAAATTACTTAAATAATGTTTGGGTGATGTGATTTCCTTTACTTGATTTATAAGCCCTTCTCTTTCTGCTAAGTATTTCTCATATGATATTTGAATGCTGTTATTTATCGGAACTGACTTAGTAATGCTTATAGCCATATCACGTTGACTGTTTAAATAATTCATTGCGGTATTAACTGAAGCCATCTGAGCTCTTGCTGCATCAAATCCATCAAAGTACATATCATCATCTCCTTTACTGTTATATATCATTATACATCGATTTTATATATTCTCTAATACTATTATTGAAAAGTCGGACTTTATCTGGACACATTGTCTGTTGATACTCTTTATAATAGTAAGTGTAGATGTATATCTATAAATCGCTTTGCTTATACAGTCACACACATTGTAAAACCTGGAATGTTTTCCTTACTCACACTGAAGCTCACATGATCTGTGGGATTCATCATTATTAGATAAGATAATAATATATATGGTATCAACGAGGGCGCTCAGTCGAGCGTCCTTTTATTATATAGGAGTGGATGCATATGATAATCAGTTATGGCAACAGGATAAGTCACAGCTTGAGAGGACAGTGATCCACATCTTGATGGCCATATATTGGCTTGCAGATGAGTGTTGCAGTAAGGCTAACTTGTTGAGGTGAAAAAGAATGGTATTTAACTTTGATGAACTGATTGATAGAAAGAAGTTTTATCTTAGTCAATCATGGAAGGCAATGCGAAAGAAGATTAGACAAAGAGATAACAATGAATGTCAATGGTGTAAAGCCAAAGGCAAGCTCACGATTGATAGAGGTGAGCTTAATCGTAATGGACGAAAGAAGAATGCATTAATTGTTCATCACATTAAAGAGTTAGAAGAGCGACCAGATCTTAGACTTGATGAAAGTAATTTAGTCACTGTCTGTTTTGAATGTCATGAAAGGCATCATGAACGATGGAAAGAAAATCATAAGCCTAAAGAAAACAAATGGTCAGCTGATGAAATGTGGTAAAAGAATAAGAACATAATGCCCCGGGTCAAACCGAATCGACTTTTTATTTCCTCTGGGGAACCGGATGGGGGGAATCAACTCCGCAGATTTTATAAATTAATCTCTCATGATGGGGGTCTCACAGCTTACGAAAAGAGGGGGGGAGGGGTTGACAAAGAAATGAGGTGAGTAGCATGGCAGTAGCAGTTGATAATGTTTCTAAATACCTTTTGTCCAAGATTGACCAGGATGACCACAGTGCTGTTGAAATTATCCAACGGTATGTGGATCTCCTGAATCTTTTCCGAAAGATGCAGGCGCAGGTGAGAAAAGATGGACCATCTGTGGAAATAAAAAATGGTGAGCAAAGCTATGTGAAAGCCCATCCGCTCATCAGTGACATGAAGAATATCAATGCTCAGTTACTAAATATCAAAAAAGAAATCGATCGATACATGAAGGAATATGAATTGAAGTTAATCCAAGAAAAGAATAAAGCAGAATACAGTGAAGAAGAATTAACATGACTGCTGAAAATTCTATTCTTAATAAAAATGGTGTTCCTTCTTTTGTTACTGACTACATTGATAGCTACAAAAATAACAATATTGTACTTAATACCGAGCGAATAAAGTTAATAAAACTGCTTGAAAAATCGATTTTTAAGAGAGTTGAATCCGGCGATTTATATTTTGATGAAGAACACATCAGCAAATGTATCAAGTTTGCAGAGAAGTGGTATTTCCCTTTGCAGCCATTTCAAAAATTCATCATCAGCTTTATATTTTTATTTCACTCACATAATAATAGGAGCTACTATAAAGAGTTCCTGATAATGATGGGGCGTGGCGGTGGTAAAAACGGATTAATATCCGTCATCAGTCACTATCTAATATCTGAATTGCATGGTATTGAAAACTATAATGGCTCTGTAGTAGCGAACAGCGAAGAACAGGCAAAAACAAGCTTTGAAGAAATATATGATTCAATCAATGCCGCAACCACACTTCAAAGAGCATTCTACAAAACGAAGTTGGAAATCAAATCGAATGGCACCAACTCAAAGTTTAAGTTCCATACGGCAAACCCGAAAACAAAAGACGGTGGGCGCCAGGGCTTCGTTATTTTTGATGAAATACATGCTTATGAAAGCTCTGATCTGGTCAATGTATACACCTCTGGTATGGGTAAGAAAAAAGACTCACGGAAGTTCTACATTGGTACAGACGGTTATGTCAGAGATGGTTATCTAGATAACATGAAACGCATTGCGAATAATATATTAGATGGCGAACATCCTGATTCTAAGATGTTCGTTTTTATTTGCAAACTGGACGATGAAAAAGAAGTAGCTGATCAAAAAAATTGGGAGAAAGCAAACCCGATGTTTTCCCAGCCGATGAGTGAATACGCTGAAATACTCTTTGAAGAAATTCAAGAGGAATACATGAAATTTAATTATGACGGCACTTCTCGTGCTGAATTCATGACTAAGCGTATGAACTTGCCAGAAGAGGATCTGGAGAAGATTGTGGCTACCTGGGAAGACATTATGAAAACCAATCGGCCGATGCCGTTACTTAATAACAGAACCGCCGTTGTTGGTGTCGATTACGCCAATACAGTAGACTTCGCTGCGATTGGTTTCTTATTCCGTGTTGATAATAACTATATATGGCATAGTCATCAATTTGCCCGTCGTGGGTTCCTGGATAAAGTTTCGCTTGGACCACCGATTGAAGAATGGGAGAAAGAAGGGCATCTCACTATTGTGGATACACCAACGATTGCACCAGAACTGATGGTCGAATGGATACAAAAAGAATGTAGACGGCTTAATTTGAGGGTGCATAAGGTCATGATTGACCGGTTCCGATATGATATCACCCGCCCGGCATTTCAAGGCGCAGGGATTGAATTGGAGCCTCTCAACTATATGAAATCAGTTCATGCACAAATATCACCAAGGGTTGAAATGATATTTAATAACCATCAAGTCATCTGGGGCGATAATCCGCTGATGCGGTGGAATACGAACAATACCGCGGTCAAGATTGGAAAAGATGGCAATAAAGAGTTTATCAAGAAAGACCCCGTCAGGCGAAAAACGGACGGCTTCCATGCATTCTTGCATGCGCTGTATCGTTCGGATGAAGTGCTCCAGAAAGATATCAATAAATCACTGGACATGATGGATGCCATGCTGGGATAGATTGCAGGAGGTGAATACAATGTGGGCATCTTAGATTTTATGAATAGAAACAAAGAAGTACGCTTGAGTGAAATTGAATTGTCGATTGAAACGACAAATCGTGTCTACCTGAAACGTTTGGCACTCGATACCTGTATCAACTTTATCGGCCGCACCATCAGTGATAGTGAATTCCGTGTGATGAAAGAGAACAAAGCACAAAGCAATACACTATTCTATAAATTGAATGTGCGGCCGAACACAGATAAAAGTGCGGCAAACTTTTGGCAAGACTTCGTGTATAAGCTGATTTATGAAAATGAAGTACTTGTTATCAAGACAGACACAGATGATTTGGTCATTGCGGACTATTTCGTCCGAAAAGAAATGGCACTATATGATGACACATTCGAAGGTGTATTGGTAGATATGAGAGGAAAGCTTGCAGAATCGACAAGATGGGCGGCACCGCACTATCAAACACCGATTGCGCAGCTTGAAAGAGGCATTCACCATAGTGCCACACTTTCAACGCTTGCAGGGAGCACGACTGAAGCCTTTGCCCGGTTCCATGTGCATACGCATGATTGGCCATGTATTGGATATAAGTTCTCGATTGAGCCGCACAATATTATAGAAACGCCAGACGGACCGAGAGCGGTTATCCATTACAATCACTCGCTGCCTATCGTCGGATATCATGTCGGTTGTGTTTTGCATTTTTAAAATACATAATATTGCAAAGGCATAGTACATAGTTTTGCAAGGAAGAATATATAGTATTAAATCAATTTGACATGGAGCCTCTACAAGCATGAATAAGAGCCAGGAAGCCAGAGCTCAAAAGTAATCTGGCATTGCCAGCAAGGCTATCATGCTTGTTTCTCCACATCAAATCGTGAAGTATTCTTTATGTAATTAACATTGCAATATTAGTCTTTAGATTCTGCAATAATGTGTATTTGAATCTTGCATTAAACATCGGTAACAGTAATGACCTTTCCATGGGCATTCTGATTGCAGGGGACTATACTCAAGAAGAACTGACCGATGCAGCGATGGCATCCTTTGCGGATTTGAACAATGCACTGGACCAGGACAATATTGCGATGGGGGGCATGTTCCCCCACAGTGCGTATCCGGGGTATGAGTGGAAGAAATGCAGTGTGTATAGCCCGAAATATGCGCTTGAGACTGGCGAGGACATTATTGGTGAATCCGGTGGAACAGAAGTATCTGTGCCGGACGCTCCATCTCCGACACCAGATGTCTATATTGTGCAGCAAGGCGATACGCTCTATAGTATTGCTGCCACTGAAGATTTCACTGCCGATGATTTGATGACTTGGAATGGCATTGCAGACCCAACAACGCTCAGAGTGGGGCAGGAACTGAAGCTGTATGGTAGCCAAACTGATGAGCAACAAACGCCATACACAGTTGGAGACTGGGAAACAAATGATTACGGTACGCAGTATATCAAAGCGAAAGGTACATTTACTGTTGGCGGTTCCCGAATTATGAGTCGGGCGAACGGGCCGTTTGTCAGCAATCCAGAAGGTGGATGGGTATATCCAGGGTATAAAATTAAGTACGCATATCTTTGCAGGCAAGGTAATCATGTTTGGATCGAATACGAGCAAAACAGACAGACATGGTGGTTGCCGTACAACACATGGGATAGTGTGACAGGCGCTGTCGGAGAAGATGGGCCGTGGGGCACATTTAGCTAAAGCCAATAACGTATATGTACACATGCACTTGTGTGCTATCTGCACCCGTCCGAGAGGGCGGGATACATAAAAAAGCTGATGCAGTTTCCGCTGCACCAGCTCGTATGGTATATTCCAAATATGATTATAGCAGGTTTGGTAGATATTGCTAGAAAAAACCCGAGTCAGGAATTAAGAGTTAAATAATCATTATCGACAAGTCGCATAAGCAGTAGTGTTTAAAAAAATAATCAAACTATAGCATAAAACATTAATACGACTATGGAGTCATTGCCATAGATGTATGGTTTAACAAACCCCTCAATTGGAGTAATATCCGAAAGAGGGGTTATTCTTCGTTCTTTGCAATTTTATGTTTAAAGTGCATAATGTTAATCTATAACTACGTTTGTATTAATAAATTTACTGACTTTAAAATTTAATTATCTAAATATCTCTTTAAGAAGTTTATACTTTATTTTCGAATCTATTATACTTTTATTTACTTTATTAAAATCAACATTGCTCACTTTTATTGAAATATTAATAAAGTTTCTTTCGATTTTTTCAATTTTAGAATCAAACGTAAATCCATAATTCATAAATTCAGATATAATAGATGCCCACTCCGACTTTATATATCCTATTTGATTTTGTAATTCATCAGTAACCATTATAGCAAACTCATCATATAAATTATTATTTTCTCTTATTAAACACACCGAATCATTCTTTGATAATTTATTTATGTACTGTGTTCTGTTGGCGATATTAGTACCGACTACAGGAACCACTTTTTTTACGAAGCTCATTTTATTAGTTTCCCAACTTGGGATACTTGTTTTATATTTATCAGTTAAAATCTTAATTACATCTGAGTCGATTATTAAGTGATTATTATCCGATTTTCTCAAAGAGTAATCTATGTGACTTAAACTTCTTTTGTCCCATCTTCCTTTTATTTCAACAAGAACACTGTCATTTCCTTTTTTGATATAAAAATCAGGAAGATAATATTTACCACCAGTATCAATGAAATATGATGGATCTTCATAAAGCCAGTTTAAATTTTGAAACTCCAAGAATCTTGCAAAATCAGCCTCCCATTTAGATTTAAAGCTATGCCTTAAATCTTTCCTGTACCCACTTAAAGCAGCATAATAATTATTTGTTGCAGGCTTATCCAATGGAAAACTTCTACCATTATATATCTTATAGAAGCGTAAACTTTTAGAAGTAATATCACTGTAACTATAAACACCAATTCTCAATCCAGCGTATTCACATTGTCTCCATATTTCTCTACCAGTCTCATTTTTGGCATAAATAACAAATATGGAAATTTGTACATTTGTTTCTTTTATAGTACATGAATAGATTTTATAATGGACATTATAATCTTCACAAATTTTTTCTATTGTGTTTCCTTGTTCAGATGACACTACGATAAAAAATTTTATTAAACCTTTATCTTTGGTAAATAAGTCATGAAAATTAAAAATATCGAAATGATTCTCTAAGAAGTATTTTGTAGATGTCCAAACATTCGTAGATTTGTTTAAAGATTCTAATTCTTTTTTTCTAGTATAAAGAATGAAATCTCTAATATTTCTGTCTAATCCATATATTTTGCTATCCTTTAACAATAATTTATTATATCGTTTACCATAACTAGAATTTCTAAAATCAGAAACCTCCTTTTTATCAAAACGATACTCTATTTTTTCCATTAGTTTTCTCCTCTTTCCACCTATTGATCATCTTTACATAGTTTTCATTTTATTTATATCATATCCAACTACTCTAACTTTGAACGGTTGAACATAAATGTGATATTGTTTTTTAAAAGCTAAAATCCCCCCCTCTAGCGGAATAATTGCTGCCGGGGGTTAATTTAATTAGAATTATATAGATTTCTCAAAGTCTATAGACTAATTGATTTGCACTTATCTAAAATTTGTAATTATTGAACTTACATAGTGCGATATTGAATATATAAAGCTATCCGATCCATAATATCTTCTGGTAAACCTAGTATTTGATAAACTGATTTTTGATTAATTAATTGCGTCGGAGAATAATCTTTTTCGTCCACATAAGGTATAATCACCAAGATAAATTCACTTAAAAATTTATGTATCAATTCAATGTCCTGAGTATATTTTAATATTAAATTAATAGCAGCTAAAAGGTCCTGAAGTCCTCTATTTTTATCAAGGTCTTCTTTTTTTAATAAGGTAGAACCGAAAAAATGTACGGATGATTCCTCTTGAAGTTTATTATTTATTTTTTCTTTAAAATCTCTTTTACCATGAGCTGCTAGATTTCTATATTCTCTCAGAAAGTGAAAAGAATGATGGAAATATTTTTCTTGAAACCATTCATACAAGTTACTGTTTTCAAAAAAATCTTTAAATAATTCGCTTTTTAGATGTTTCGGTAGAATGTTAGACCAAGAAATTACAGTGTAAAATGAGATATCTTGAACTACAATCCAAGGAGGAATATTTTTTTTATTTTCTTTAAAATAATGTGTTAGAGAATTTGACTTACATGTATCAATAACCTCTTGAATGTCTCGCAAAGTTCTGTACCTTAAGTATTGGTAGTCTTTGTAGTTATTACGGTCCAAGTATTCACTAGAATAAACACCGAACTCTCTAGCTACTATATGCGATAGACGTGAACGTAAAGATTTTTCAATGTATAAAATGTACTTGAATATTAAAGAAGAAATATCGGAATATAAATAGTAGGTGGAAGTAAAATCATTAAATGTTGTGTTGTCAACCATTGTATCTGTTGTGTCAACTTCTAAAAAATAATTTTTATAACCGTTTATTAATGAATAGTAGGAATGATTTTTAAGTTCTGATATAGCATGATCTTCATCATCTACAATTATATTTTTATTTATGATTCTCTCCAATAAGGTAGGATAATCATAAAATGGTACTTCATCTAATTCAGACATAAAAAAACGGAGCCCCCTAAGATAAATAAGAGAACTCCGTACCAGGCTTCTCGCCGGCATTTCAGTTACTCTTATTATATCATTTTTTATAACTTTATCAACATTTATTTTGAAATATACTCTAAACTATCTCCAACCTTTACCGGAGTGTCTGTGTACATTGATTTTAAATCAAGAACATCTTCTTTTAAAATGTTTAATTTATCTTGCTGGGTACCTGATATAGTATTTAGGCTATTTAATAATGATTTACTACTTGCTAAAGTTGATTCGACAGCTAGATTCTTATAATATGTAGGAGTTTCACAATATGAAAACCTGTCTTCAGTTTTTTTGACAATTAATTTCCCTTTATATCCTTCGAATTTTCCTAGAACTGCATTAGTATCGGGATCTTTAATCACTCTTCCTTCGGCATCAATAATATAGAATGCGTATCCGTTCTGTACACCGTCCAAACTACCCGCATTAATAATAACTTCAGTTTCACTTAAGATAGCAGCGATTTTAATTTTCTTACCATTCTTCATTATCAAACACCTCTTATTATATTTAATCCTAATTATTTTATAAATTATAGCATTTAGAACTGGTCTTTACACATAGAACATTATATATACACTAACTAGCTTAAGTAAGTAAACACCTTTATTTATATATCTAATATAAGGCTATTCTGCTATATTTAAATAATATTATCAATATATCAAAGGGGAGTGCTTATTATGAAAGATGAAAGAAAAGAAACTGTAGGTATTGATATGGATGGAAGTTCCGACGGAACAGTGAGTGGTAATGAAGTTATTGGTTCTTTTGATAAGGGTATTACAGCCAGAGAAACGAGAAATATAGAGATTTCGGACAACATCTTAAGATTAGAAAATATGTCTGAAGTTGAAATCAATGAATTAAAGGAAACACTAAAAGAAGTGATGGAAGCTTTAGAAGTAATAGAAAAAAATAAGGGTGCTAATAATATAGGAGAAAAAGTCTTAGGAAGAGTTTCAGAAAAAGCAGTTGATGCATTGTTTAAATTAGGTCAATACAATATAACCGGTGAGTGGAATAGTTTTTAACCAAGATACTTTAATTACTTTACAATACAAACATATGTTCGTTATAATCATTCGTAAGAGGAGTGATTATGATGTACAACTATTATTTATGTCCAAAAAGAGGTGTATTATTGAAAATGGGCATTATAACTCATTCTTATTATTACTCAAGAAATAGTTAATCTCAACACCTCACTGCAGGTGGTTTTTTTAAAGTATAGTATATTACCTTAAATTTCTAAGTAAGTTTGATAAGCTCTTATGAATTTCTCCATTTTCTATTATTAGCCAAGAATGCAATTTTTCAAAAACATTCTCTTTCATATAATTATCCGTCCCTATTTCCATTAAATCGAAGTTAGCGAAACTTTTATGAAAAGAATTAATGTCTATGCCATCTTTAAGTGAATCTATAATTTTATCTAGTTCCTCGAATTCATTTCCAGATGGTAGAGGCATCAGATTAATATAAGAGCTCTCCTTTAATACTATATTCATTAACTCTATTTTATTGAATAAAGTACTAAAATGATTGCTTTCAATATATTCAATTTTTCTGGTTAATACATCTATTCTATCTTGGTATATTTCTTTATCATTTGTTTTATCAGATTTGGTTGTTTTAAAAGCATCTTTGCTTTCTAAGTTATTTAATATTTTACTTACAATTTCTTTATATAAGCTGATATCATTTTCAAGTATATTAATATCAGATTGATAAGATTTTAATAAGTCAATTTCTGTTTCAATTTGAAGCCTCTTCTTGTTATCCGCTTCAACCATTTTTAAATTATCTATTTGTTTTTCATTCTGTAGATGGGCAACATATATTACGCCTATAGTACCTAATATCCCACCTAAAAAACTGCCCCAGAATCCAAGCCAACCATTTGAAGTACCGCTTACTAAATTTACTAAAGGAAAATTGGTTATGCCAATCGCTACTATAAAAGGTGTTAGTACAGCCAAGAATACAATACTTAAGATTAAGATATAACTATAATTTGAGGTAATCTTACTTAAATTTCTATTACATTTCTTTAGAATAAAATTAAGTTTTTTAAACCATTTTTTAAAACCTGTTTCATCTTTGCTTTTGTGCAATGAACTTACCTTCTTCCAAGTTTGTTTAATTTTATTATAACTATGATATATCGCTTTACAATACGAACATATGTTCTATATAATAATTCGTAAGAGGAGTGATTATCATGAGCGTATATGGAGGACTAGACTACAGGGAAATGGATGTATCAGAACTTGACTCCAACATTCCACAGGGGAGGGGCATGATTAAGTGGGCACCATTTGCCACAATGCCAGAACAGTATGAGCGAGTGGCCGAGATGATAGAGGTCCAGGCTAAGACTCCGGCACCTACCCATGACAATGAAACATTGGTCATGCTGGAAGAAGAACTGCGCAGGTCAGTAGGGGAGACAGTCGTGCTACGTTACTGGAACGATGGATTCGAGGTGCAGCTTGAATGTAAGATTGAGTACATAGCGGATAAGGCAGGCATGGTGGTAGTGAGCAAAGGTGCTGAAGTGATTAATGTGGAGTTTAGATATATTTATGAGATAATTTTAAAAAACGGAGTTTGTTCAAATAAACCCATTTCCACAATATTGCTTATTTAGACATAACAAAACCGCCCTGGGAGGCGGTTGTTTTTTAGTATAAATTGAAATCTATTGTGTCGTTAGAAAGCATATTATCCTTATATCTCAGTGTTAAATCTTCGTCACCTTGCGGTACTTCGAAAGCGACAGTACCTGACACATTACCACCAGCGGCCAAAGCGCCTGAATTTAGTTGCTCTCCAACGCCATCAAGAGAAAGCACTCCAAAGCTATCAGTGATATTGCCGTTTCCATCCTGCAGTTCAAAGTTCAATGGATTATAGTTAATTTCCTCATCTGATCCATTGACTATTTCAATATTTACAATGACAAATTCATACCCATCTTTCACTACCTCGAACTCATCTGCTTGACGTTTTTCAACATTAGAAATCGTAATTTGTTTGCCATCAATGTCTGCAGTATCGCCAACGGCATACTCTTGGTCTTCAGGTGCTGCTTCTTCTGTCTCTTCTACGCTTGTTTCTTCGCTCCCTGCAACATCATCGGACGATTCAGTGCCATCGTCACCGCTTGGCGTGATAAGAGCGACACAGCCGCCCAGCAATATAAGTAAAGCGACTATACCAAAGCACCCAATGCCAGTCCATTTCAGGGCGCCGCCTTTCTTTTTCTTTGGCTGTTGTTCATTTTGTTCACTCATAATATGTAATACCTCCCAATATTTTCTAAATATATTGTAACATTACTTTTTGAAACCGACTATCATAAATTCATTAATATTGAAGAATTTTTGAAATCTTTCACTTATAGATATAATGTTAAGCAAATGTACTGAATCGCTAACATTAAATTTGTCTATATTTACGAGATAATTTAGAAACTTATTCTCCACAGAATAAAGTATTGTTATGTATTTCTTTCTATTAGAGGTATGTCTATACTCAATATAGGAGAGTGATCACATGGACTTACATATAAATATTGAATACGTCATGTTAAATCAAAATTTGCTGCATGATATGGTAACCGGAAAGATCGATAAAGATGGTACTGTCTATTACACAATGGAGAATGATCTGATCGATAATTACTATGTAGATATTAACGCTGTGCCAGGACAGGTAGCTGGGATGATGACTGCGATGGAGCTGAGTGAGACGTTGCTGAGTTCGCAGTTTAGATAAGCAAAAAGCAAAGATTTTTTAGAGGAGTATGAAATGCAAAAGATTAATGTAACAATTCAAATTCCTGAAGAATATGTAATGATTACTAAAGTTGAATATGAAGAACTGTCATCCAACATACTACTTGGTAAATATCTAACATTAAAAGATGTGATAAAGCATACAGGTAAATCACGCAGTTGGTTAGAGGACAACCTATTGAATCATCCAATACGGATGCGACAGATAGAGCTGTTCACTCACTTCCCGCAAGGGAAGGGCGACCGTTGGGCGTTCAAAGCGAAAGAAATGTACGAATATCTGGAAAGTGAATTTCTAAAGATATTAAGCAGAGGTGATTGATTCAAAATAAAAAGCCATCCTTCATTTTGAAGTATGGCTTTTCTAATAATCACTGAAATTTTATAGTTATCCGCTTTTATATGATTCTCTTAATCAAAAATCTCAGTTACAATTTGCTTCATATACTTTTTTGCCTTCTCAGTTTCCCAAAGAAGCTTATTTCCTCTTCTATATTCACACGATCTCATTCGGTCATCTTTTAGAAAATGTTGGTCAAAGTATGTTTCTCCGATGCACATTTTGCTGCATAAAGTTTTTTTATCAATAAACCAGTCTCCTCGAGTCACGATATAGCACCACCTAAAATATTATTATCCCATTGTATTTTTTTATGTCGGACTGGAATATCGGCATAACGATTAAGTTCCACCTACATCAAGCTGTATGTGGCTTTTTTTATTTATTGAGCTATCTCTATATGACTGCCGTTCACAGTAAATGAGGGAACAGTCTGCTCTCCACCAATAACTGTCTCATAATTCAAAAGTCCTTCATAATGTCCATAGAAAGTGATGTAGTCATCTTTCAAGTAGCGTTGTTCCAGCGTGCTGCTGAACATTTGAATATATGCAATACGATCGTAATCATCGTTCACGGCCACACGATAAGCTGTGTATGGCTCATCTTCCATTACCTGTACGATTTTACCCTCGTACATGAATTTCTGACCAATGAAATCATCCGGGCGGCGTTCCAATTCGGCCATTTCTATACCAGTCTGATAATCAGCAGGGTCGAATGAATCGTCAGTAGGTTCTTCAATCTCTTCTTCAAGTTCATCTGCTTCACTTTCCTCAGCCGCTACTGTTTCGTTTGTCGACTCTTCTGTTTTTTCTTCAGTTTCTTCTACTTCTTCCGTATTCTCTTCTCTTTCTTCTTCAAGAGATCGTTCACGCTCTGCCTCTTTTCCTATTTCTGTTTGAATCGGTTCTCCACCACTCTCATTACTTGAAGCAATTTCAGACGACTGATCATCACTACTTGGAATAGAGAATATCATTCCAAAGAATAAAAATATGAATAGAACCGCGGAGATACCTGATGATACCCATAGCTTCTCTGATTTCTTTTTCCTTAACGTAAATACTAATGCAGTAACTATCAAAGTAGCAGTTGCCAAACCTGCAAGTACCCAAAGTAATACAAGTATAATTGTCATAATTAGTTCTCTCCTAAATATTGTTAGTTTTATTGTGCCAGTCTTGTGCCATTTTACTTATCAAGTTACGTGAAATAACGGTAAATGATTAATACTAAAACCCTTTAAAATCACCGTTTCAGAGCTCTCCGGTAAGTTGTGGTAATTCAACTGGATATCTCACTGTCCGACAAACCCTTGAGTACCGTTCACGTGTCCAATACGTGCCTTTTTAATCTATTTTAAGTGCTTTTAATCATAATTGAATCACTGCTAATCCTAGTAACCACGGTTAATCTTATGCGCCATTAATTTACCTTAGCGGACTCCATCTCCGTAATACCTGACCCGCAAACATATCGTTTGCGGGTTTTTTTCAGTTTAATAATTTGATAATTTGTTAACATAATATTAATATTAAATGTGTAGGGGCATATAGAGGGGGAGTGATCACTATAAAGAAATTCAGAATAATATATAAGAATCGTCTGAGACAGACCATTTATACTAATATCCATACTCTGGAAAGTCTGAAGAAAGAAATTAAAAAGGCTAAAGAGGAAGGCCATGGACATCTGATGCTGAACGGAAATGAGATTTTTCCGAATCAAGTGAAGAGAGTAAAACAATTAAAATAGTCTTATTAAAATTCTATTCCCAATATCAGGCATCACTTTAATGATCAGGACGACCGGAATTCTAAATGTTTCTATATTTTTGATTCAGCCTTTATATAAAATTCAAATAAAAAGACCAACCTCATTACTAAGATTGGTCAAAACTATACAAACGAACGTTTAGGATTTTATCGTCCTTCTATTCATTTTCTGTCCATTCACTCTTTAATATGGACATGAATGCAGCATCTTTGTATTTTCCTTTTGCATAAAAGTGTTCTCTTAGAACACCCTCATTTTTAAAACCTTGTTTTTCGTATATCCTGACTGCTTTTTCATTTTCAGTATCTACATATAGATATACTTTGTGCATATTCAATACTTCAAAAGCATATTTTACAGCTTCTTTAAATGCAAACTTGGCAAAACCATTTCCACTGAACTCTGGTTTGACAATTAACATAATTTCACAATTTCGATGGATAAAGTCTATATAATCCAAGTCTACAATACCAACCATATCGTTTTCATTTACGATTACAAATCTCCTTGCAGATTCACTTGAATTATTATTTCGATAGGACTCTTTCAATTTCTCCAATGAATTATAAGGCTCTTCGAACCAGTATGACATCAAAGAATAATCATTAGCGAGTTCATGTATGAATTCCAGGTCTGTTTCTTCCAAAGGGCGTAGTTTCATGTCTGCCTCCTGTATTTAAATTAATTTTATAATTATATATTACCATTTTAACAGTGGATACCGAAAAATGATAAATCCACAACAAAGAAGCTATCCTTGAAAAAAGGATAGCTTCTTTTAAAGTATTATCGAAAATTTAAAATGCCAGTTCTACGCGGCTTCCGGAAGAATCAGCTGAGAACGCTTTACCATTTTCATGTGTTACGTCAAAACCGATTTTCTCAAGTCTTGTGATTGCTGCATCTCTGGAGGTTTCATCAGGATACCTTAGCACATAGTAATTGAGGCCGACACCGTTTTTATCTGGAGCTGGCGCGTCAGGGCCATTCCATATATTAACCGCAATATGATGATGATAATTTTCCGTGGACATGAACATCGCCTGACCGGCAAAGTCACATACAATATCCAAGCCAAGCCCCTCGGTGTAGAATTTAAGTGCGGCACTCAAATCTCCGACATGCAGGTGCAGGTGGCCCATGACAGTATCTTTTGGCATACCGTTCCAGGGCCTGACAGGATCGAATGACTTTAACAGATTTTCAAAATCCAAAGGCTCTGTCGTCATTTCAACTTGTCCATTATGCCAGTTCCATTCCTCGGCAGGCCGGTCTATATAAATTTCGATGCCATTGCCATCAGGATCGTTAAGGTACAGCGCTTCACTTACGCGGTGGTCGGCAGAACCGAAGCGGATGTTTTTGTTAGCAAGCTGCAAAGTGATTGCAGCAAGATCTGAGCGTTCCGGCAATAGTATTGCGAAATGATACAAACCCGAAGTTCTGCCTTTAGGCGCGGCATTCTCTGGCTGGTAAAGTGACAGGATACTTGTTTCTCCATCTGTAGTCAGGCTCGCGGACTGGTCATTCTTATCCAATACAGAGAAACCTAAAGATTCTGTATAAAATTCAATTGCTCGATTCAGATCGGAAACATTTATTTTAACGTGTTCTACATGTGCTGCAGGTGGTGTATGGAATGTCATAATTACTTCCTCCGAATATTTTATAGTTACTTTATGTAACTTAGTATATAATATATAATAAATAATGTAAAGAGATTTGATATCTTTTAATTATATAGTTATCTATGGTACAATGCAATCGAAGGAAGTGATAGAAAGTGAAACAATCAACACTTTGCCCAAGGTTTGAAAAAGCTGTTTCATTACTCAGTCAAAGGTGGACGGCATTGGTCATTTATCAGATGCTCGATGCACCGCAACGATTTGGCGCTATACAGTCTGCAATCGGTGTGAGTGGTAAGGTGCTTTCCGACAGACTTAAAGATATGGAGCAGGAGGAACTGGTCAAAAGAGATGTCTACCCCGAAACTCCGGTTATAATTGAATATTCACTTACAGACAAAGGGCGTTCACTTGAGCCTGTCTTAAGAGATATTGAGAAATGGTCGCAGGACTGGATTCCACCGAAGGAACCTGATGAATCAGACTCTGATCATACTCAAAAGTGAAGAAAGCGTGTCATCTTTCATGAATGAAGAAGATGGCACGCTTTTTTATATGCACCGAATGATAGTGTAATATAATGGATATACCATTAATGGATACTAAAAGAGGGGGCGGCAGTATGACATTTGATGAAGTGGATGAGATGATAAGCAGTCACAAGGAAGAATTTCTTGAACAGTTGTTCACTTTCATAAGACAGAAGAGCATCAGTACAGAAAACGAAGGAATGACCGAGTGTGCTGATCTTCTTAAAGCCTATATGGAAGAAAGCGGTATTGAAACAAAAATCATGCAGACAGAAGGGCATCCTATAGTTTACGGAGAAATGGTGAGGGACAAACATTCATTCACTCTTCTGATATACGGCCATTACGATGTACAGCCAGCGGATCCGCTGGATCAGTGGGTGTCTCCTCCGTTTGATCCAACGATACGTGACGGCAGAGTGTACGGCAGAGGCACCGGGGATAATAAAGGACAACTCATGGCTCAGCTTCTTGGCATTAAAATTTATAAGGAAGTTTTTGGAGATCTGCCAATCAATCTGAAATTTGTATTTGAAGGTGAAGAAGAAAAGGGAAGTGTAAATCTTCCGAGGTTTGTCAGTGATAACCAGGAACTTCTAAAAGCTGATTTGGTATATACAGCTGACGGCTCTTCCCATTACAGTGGATCTCCCTTGATTCTGCTCGGTGCAAGAGGAATGCTGTCAATAGAAATAACAGTAAAAGGAGCGGAATGGGATAACCACTCGGGAAACACAGGAAATATCGTACCTAATCCGGCTTGGAAGCTGATCGATCTGCTTCATTCCATGAAGGATGAGAATGGCGATGTTTTAATTGAGGGATTCTATGATTATATACGCTCTCCATCGGAAAAGGAAATGGAATTACTGAGGCAACTGCCTTTCGATCAGAAAAAAATAGGGAGTAAAATCGGTTATTCCGGATTGACAATGGACGGAGAGAGTTATTACAGGAAATTAACTATGGAACCAACATTCAATATATCCGGAATGGAGAGCGGATATACCGGTGGCGGTGTGAAAACAATCATACCTGCAACAGCCTCTGCTAAAATGGATATACGACTGGTTGCTGATCAGGATCCTTCGTACGTTTATGACAGAATTTCAGATTACATCAAGGAATATGATCCTGATATGGAAGTTGAGTTTCTAGGGTCGATGAAACCATCGAGAACTTCCGCTGACATGAAAATAGTGGATGTAGTGACCAATGTTGTCCACCAGGCGTATAATACCAAGCCGCTGATTCAGCCGAGTTTAAGTGGATCATTGCCGGATTATGTCTGGACAAGTATTTTACAGACGCCTTCGATAATTATGCCCTATGCAAACTTCGACCAGCGAAATCATTCACCAAATGAAAATATCAAACTGGATAGCTTCTTCGGCGGCATCAAATGTACATGTACCCTCATCGAAAGGCTGGGGGAATATGATAAATCATTTGAGAAATAGTGAGTGTATTCTACTAGATATATACATTGTAAAAAGCCTTCGGAAAGAATCCGAAGGCTTTAGTCATCTTCCGACCAGATGCCCAAGTTCGCTGCCTGCGCTTCCTGTTGGGCATTTTTAAGTATATCGACATATGTATCATTAGGAGGGTTGACGTATTTCACTTCCGCCAGGCCTTCCCTGACCAATATCTCGTTGACCATTTCACCATCTGCATACACATAAACCAAGTATCTGTCATAATCATCCTGTTTTGGTCCAACATCAAACTCAATTTCGATTTTTTCTGCGTTTGACAGAAGTTCTTCAGTACGCTCTGATGCTTCATGACCATAAGGCTCTTCACCATGTCTGGAATGTTTTGTCTCAGGCGTATCAATCATCAGGTATCTGAAGCTTTCATTGGAACCATTGTAATTGAATCGTGTCGTATCTCCATCAATAAATTCAGCTACTGTCACTTCTAGCCTGTCGCTGATCTCTTCATTGCCGTAAGCGTCCTGTTCAAGCCTCTGATCTTTTGGTTCCTCTTCCATAACCAATGAGGAGATGACTATGATGATCAACAGCAGTATGATGGATGGAATTGTTACTTTCTTCTTTGTTCCATAAGTCTTCTTTTTCATGAAAACACCCTTTTGTTAAGCTGAATCTTATTTATTATAATACATTATTGATGAATCAAATTGTGAAATGGTGAAAAATTTCAAATATGCGTTGACTCTGACGTTACGTCATACTCTACAGTTATATTTGCAGGAGGGGATAGATATGAGAATCAAAGAAGTAGCGGATCTTGTCGGTGTCAGTGTCCGGACACTGCACCATTACGATAAGATAGGACTGCTGGTGCCTGATGAAGTCACCGATGCAGGATACCGAAAATATTCGGAAGAAAATCTGGAAATGCTGCAGCAGATTTTATTTTTTAAAAAGCTCGGTTTTTCTCTGGAATATATCAGGAAAATGATGCATAATCCCGGTTATGATCGCGAAGAAGCGTTGAAAATGCAGAGGGAAATGCTTGAAAATGAAGCGGGAAAAATAGAAAAGATGATCAAAACTATCGATAAAACTCTTCTGTATATGAAAGGAGATATAGAAATGACAAATGAAGAAAAATTTGAAGGAATCGATTTTACAAATAACCCTTATGAAAAAGAAGCGAGGAAAAAATGGGGGGATGAAGCGGTAGAGGAATCAGAAAGACGCATTAAAAAAATGTCTCATCGAGAGCAGGAAGAACTCAAAGATCGATTTGATGAAATATATAAAAATCTGTCTGGAATCAGACATACAGCACCGGAATCTGAAATCGCACAGAAAGGTATTGAAGAATGGTATGAATATTTAAATGAAATTGGAGATTATTCTCCGGAAGCTTTTATGGGACTTGGTCAAATGTATGTCTCGGATAAAAGATTTACAAAAAATATTGATAAGTATGGTGAAGGACTTGCACAATTCATGTGTGAGGCGATGAAGTTGTTTTATGAGAACAGGAAATAGGTTAATCTCCCGAAGTTTTTGAAACTCCGGGGGATTAATTTTTGTCTGTCATTTATGATTCTTTTGCATTCCTGGTTTCATTTTCGAGGTTTTCTATGGCAGGCCCTTCAATGACCTCGCCCTTATAATTGAATCTTGATCCATGGCATGGACAGTCCCATGTTTTGTCATCCTGGTTCCAGCCAAGGCTGCAACCCATATGCGTACAGCGGTTATCGACGATATGTCAGGTATCGTCATCCCTGTACACACCTTTCTTCATGGAGCCATCCTTCACTATTTTTCCCTGTCCTGCGTTGAGCTTGGTTTCTGTAATATCGGGGTACTTGTCCATCATATTTTTGGCTTCTGATTGAACCACATGCATCGGGTTGGAAATATGCTGTTTCAGCTGTTGGAATGTTCCTTTGTTTCTATGTGGACTCAGCAGCGCTTCATATCTGTTATCGTTTCCTTCCATCAGATCGCTGATTATCATTGAAGACAGCACGCCGTTTGTCATACCGAATTTATTGAAGCCGGTCGCGACAAATCTATTATTGTGCTCTTTGTCAAAAAAGCCGATGAAGGGGAGCGAATCGGCTGCCATAAGATCTTGGGCCCTGTACGCATTGAGAATCTCCTCATTATTCGTTTTCTGATCAGCGTAGAGTTTTAATTTATCCAGCTGTTCAGACATGTCCTTCATTTCATAAGACATGTGACCAAGACCGCCAAAAAGGACAGTAGGCCGGCTGCTGTCTGGGTTGACCACATTTCTTGTAGACAGCGATGCGCCGTCGTAACCATTCAATGAAAGGTTTTCAGGTGGGGGAGTAGTCGACGTAACGACAAGACCATATCCATAGCTGATTTTGAAACTGTTAAAGTATAAGCCGTCAAAATCAAGGAAAGGGAAGTGTGTTGCGATGATAATGTTTTCAAAATCTATTTTAATGCCGTCCGTTGTGGATAATGTATTACCATCTATGGATTCACCGCGCGTGTGTTCATAAACTGTAACACTTTTTCTTTCAGTACTTCAAGTATGGTCTGTAGAAACTTAAGGGGATGGAACTCCGCCTGGTTTTTCATTACCAGTTCAGCTGAAGTCTCAAATGGCAGTTTCATTTCATTCCTGAATAAATTGCCATCAATTCCGAGAGTCTTATATACTTCGGCTTCCTTTTTAAGATCTTTGACAGAATCTTCATAAACGGCATAAATCACACCATCGACACGCTTGAAATCACAATCGATATCATGCTTATTTACGATATTTTCAATTTCATCAATGGCTTCCATCTGTGAATCATAATAAAGACGTGCCGAATCTTCATCTTTCTGTTTGCTGATCTGTCCGTAAAGCAGCCCCTGCTGCGCCATAATTCTTGCTGTCGTATTCGCAGTAGTACCACTTAGTATGCTGTTCCCCTCGATAATTGTCACTTCATGCCCACGCATTGTGAGCTGATATGCATTCATCAGGCCGCTGATTCCACCGCCGACCACAAGAACTTCAGTTTCTATATCCTTATCCAGGGCGGTAAAAGAGGGCAGTTCAACTGAATCACTCCAAAACGAAATATTTTCATTTGAAAATTCACTCATTTCTTAGTCTCATAAAGCGTTTTCAATGTTATACCCGTAATGCATATAATGTACTTATACTCTGTGGATTTTAAGAAAGTGTAAATTTGACATAAGAAAGTTATTAAAATTACTTGAAATAATTTAACAAAACATATAGTATATATATCAGACGTTGAAAAACGACGTAAATAATATTATCGCGGGATGGAGCAGTCTGGTAGCTCGTCGGGCTCATAACCCGGAGGCCGGTGGTTCAAATCCACCTCCCGCAATTTTTTTTGTTTATAATTAAGGTCCCGTGGTGTAGCGGTTAACATGCCTGCCTGTCACGCAGGAGATCGCGGGTTCGATTCCCGTCGGGACCGCCATTTTTAAAATTCTATACATACCAAGGTTCAGTAGCTCAGTCGGTAGAGCATGTGATTGAAGCTCACAGTGTCGGCGGTTCGATTCCGTCCTGAACCATAATATTATGATGGCGGTTGTGGTGAAGTGGTTAACACACCGGATTGTGGTTCCGGCATGCGTGGGTTCGAAACCCATCAGCCGCCCTTATATTTAAATATTAATAATTTAGCGGGTGTAGTTAAATGGTATAACCCCAGCCTTCCAAGCTGATGTCGTCGGTTCGATTCCGATCACCCGCTCCATTTTAATATTCCACAGTAGCTCAGTGGTAGAGCTATCGGCTGTTAACCGATCGGTCGTAGGTTCGAATCCTACCTGTGGAGCCATATGGCCCGTTGGTCAAGCGGTTAAGACACCGCCCTTTCACGGCGGTAACACGGGTTCGAGTCCCGTACGGGTCATCATTCAGAAGTGAGTCCGCTCACTTCTGTTTTAATTAAAACATGGACAGTTGGCCGAGCGGCTGAAGGCGCACGCCTGGAACGCGTGTATACGGTAACCCCGTATCGAGGGTTCGAATCCCTCACTGTCCGTTATAACCCCTTGAAACCATGCGGTTTTGAGGGGTTTTGTGCCATTTATGTGCCATTTTAATTTGCTTCCAGATATTCAACGATCTTTTTATCATCTTCCAATTCCCTCTCTTCCAACAGATGGGCGTACACCCGCTGGGTAATCTCCATGCTTGAATGCCCCAACCGCTTACTCATTGTTGATAGTAAAATACCCTCGTCCAGCATGATAGAGCAGAATGTGTGCCTTAATCCGTGTAATGTAATCCATTTATCCTCCGGGATATCTATGTGCTTCTGTGCGGTCCGCAGTGCCTTCAAACAAGCATTGTGTGAAATGGTAAAGGGCGCACCGCTGATTCTGGTCGGGTGCCGGTCCAGTCTTTTTTTGATATATGCAATATCTTTTCTGCTGACAGGCACGATGCGATCTGCGGTGTCTGTTTTTGTGCCGGGCAGATGGATTTTGTTGTTCATTTGGATATCCTCATACTTCATATTTGCCACTTCGCTGAAACGTGCCCCAGTCACCATCAATATATAGATGACCAGGTAAGACATTTCACTTCTCGTTTTTACATATGCTTTTAGATTTTCGAAATTCGTTCGACTTAGGTACTTGGATTCTTCCGTTGCAGAAGGCTTCTTTCCTTTGACCACAGCACCCTTTGCCGGGTTCCGGGCAATGATCCCTTCGTCATGTGCATGGTTGAAGGCAGCCTTTAAAAAGTTATTCAGCTTTCGTGTGGACTCCTGCGTTCTATTTTCAGCATACTTATTTAATAACTGCTGGTAGTCATTCTTCCGCACATCCTTCAGTAGTTTATCTTCTCCAAATTCTTCGATGAAAATATTCAAAGCGTTTAAATACCACTTATACGAACTTTTGCTGATATGTGGCTTCTTATGAATGTCTACCCATTCCAGGTAGAACTCTTTGAAATTAATGGCGTGGTCCAGCTGCAAGCCCTGCTCATGATCATTAATGTGTTTGCGTGCCGCAGCCGTTGCTTCCCGCTTTGTATTGAACCCGCTCTTCCTTTTACGCTTATTGTTGATGTGGATGTCATACGCCCATTTGTCATCTCGTTTGTAAATCCTCATGATAGCAGCCTCCTTAAAATTTCCTGTGCATCCCGATCACTTTTCCGATAATGCATACTTCATCTTGATTATTATAAATCTGCGGATCGTGTTCCGGGTTGTCTGATTGTGGCATTAAGACGATGGAATCATTTACATATTTAATCTGCTTCAGAGTGGCATTATAACCATTTACCATGACCACGCCCATTTCGCCATTCTCTACGATGGAATCCTTCTCGATAATTACAATGTCATTTTCTTTAAATTCTTTATTCATGCTGTCTCCTGAAACAATTAAGCCAAACACTTCTTTGCCAGGTCTTACTTCATCGGCCGGCAGATATATGTAGTCTACAATATTTTGCTCGCTGTAGATCGGCATACCCGCAGAGACTTTGGAAACGACCGGAATTTGTTTGACAGGCACTTCAGTAATAGTATGTTTTTCTAATAATAAATCTTCAATAGATATACCAAGCACATCCGCCATCTTGCCAATATCCTCCATAGGTATCTTGCGTATTCCTTTTTCATACTTTGATACCGTTGATTTATGTATCCCTAATCTATCTGCAAAGTCCGTTTGCTTTAAATTCATTGCCGCTCTCCGAGATTTTATTATCTTTCCTATTTCTACTGAATTCCTCATTTTTACGTTCCCCCATTTAATGTATATATTTTATTATATTGCCAATACGGCAACAAGTCAAACATAAAAACGGAAAAATGTAGACGAATTGGAAAAATAAATAGTTGACAATATGGCTACTAACACATAGAATTGGATTTAACACATAAGAGGGGAGGATAAAAAATGGTTGAATTCAATAGAAACAGAGTGAAGGCTGAACGGATTGCAAGAGGGTTGAGCGTTGAAGAGATGGCAAAGAAGATGGGCATTCATGCTGGCACTTACAGCAAGAAAGAAAATGGCAAGCTTAGAATCACGGTTGAAGATTTATCTTTAATTTTTACGGTGCTCGGTATTCCAGAGAAGGATTGTGGTATTTTTTTTACAACAAGTGTAGCCAATATGGCTACTAATAAAAAGAAGGTGAATTAATGTGGTTAGAAAGAGAGGCGAAATTGTAACTACTTTCCCTGATTGCGAATTTGTTGATTTAGAGAATAACCTTTTTAGAGTTTTTGAAGATGGATCTATCTTAAGGAAAAAGGGGACGCAATATGTAAGGGCGCCCCAAAATAGAACAAGCAGAAATGGGAGATACCTAACAGTTTCTGGAATGGTGAACGGTAAACAAAAAAGTTTTTATGTTCACAGGCTTCTTGCTGAAGCTTTTATCCCTAACCCAGAAAGCAAACCGCAGGTCAACCATATAGATGGTGTTGGCGATAACAACTCGCTCGACAATCTTGAATGGGCTACAGCTTCAGAGAACATCCAACATGCACATGACAACGATCTTATGTTTAAACCTGAAAGTTATATCATTTGCGTAATGTGCAGAAAAGCGTTCAGGACTCACACGGATTATAAAGAGTGCAGCGAGTGCAGGGTAGGAAAGGTGAGGGCTTTAGAGTCAAGAAGAAAAGAAATAAGGAAGATTGAGAATATCAGAAAAAATATGTCTCACATCAACTTTAACCAATTAGACAGATTTTATGATGAGAAACACAAGTTCATGGCACTAATGAGATACGAGGGAATGACCTTGCAAGAAATATCTGAATACTTCGGGATAACGCGCGAAAGAGTACGTCAGGTAGTAAAGAAAATAGAAACCGAATTGAACCCTGAACCCAAAAGAGAAAGCAATAACTATATCGCCAAATCAGCTGTCAGTGAAAACGAAATTATCAGAGCTAGATATTTTAACAAAATAACGTTGAAAGACATTTCTGAAGAATTAAAAGTATCCGTTCCAACGTACTCGAAAATGGAGGAAGACCTTTCACTCTTCAGAGTTAAGGATGCTGTAAAAGTCTGCGAGATTTTAGGTCTCGACTTCGAAAAAGTTTTTCTAACCAAGGACGTGATCTAAATGCTCATAGACGAACAAGCATTCAAGCAACTCATTCACGAAGCTGTTAAAGAAGCACTGCCTCAACAAGCGCAGCGCGAGTATCAGGAGTACGCAACGATCAACGAGTTCCTCGAAATCAGCGGTATGAAAGAAACGTGGTTCCGGGATAACGTCCTGTCACATCCAGACTTCAAAGAGTGTGTGTTCCGACCCGGCAACAAGTATTACATCCACGTCAGTAAAGGCCTGGCAAAACTGGAACACATATTAAGGGATCTGGAAAGAGGTGCTTAGGCAATGGGAGAAAACCAAATTGCAATCATATTCGGTACGGTACTCGGCATTGTACTCACACTCACGGCGCTCGGCATATTACCCGGAAAAATATTAGTCATCGGCTTCCTGGTCACACTGTTTATCTTGGTCCCGACCGGCATGATTGTATCAGCGAAATATGAAAATTGGAGGATGGAGAGATGAATTTAAAAGAAGAAACTATTGAAGTATTGAAAGAAAACAACAAAAATATTTCGGACATAAAGTGGATTGGAAACAAACGCTTCACCATTCCTCACGACGAAGATCTATCTATTTTAGATGTTGATTACGATGACGGCTTTGGTTCCGCTCGAATTGCAGAAGATTTGATGTTAGTAGGTGACGGATTTTGGCTGGAACGCCATGAATATGACGGCAGTGAATGGTGGGAGTATAAAGAACTCGTTAAGAAACCGGAAGAAGAAAGAGAATACACCAAAGTGGCCGGCGGAATGTGGAACTCGTTAGAGGAATTAAATGAGAAGGAGGAAATGGAATGAAAAAACTAATCATCGGAACATCGGTCATTGTTGCAACTGGACTCATCGCAAAGAAGTTGAATAAGAAACGGCCTGGCATTCGTATATCCGAACATGGAATTTCTGGATTGAAATGGGAGCGAGGACCAGGTGGTTTATCAACGCTACTCAACACTAAAGACATTGCAGATGCAATCGAACGACAAAAACACCTAGAGAGGATAAACAGAAAAATCGCATTAGGAAGGATAGATTTCTAATGAATAAGAAGGAACTAATAACTCAACTGGAACACATCATCGAAACACTGAGAGAAGAGGACGTAATCATTAACCGGGCTTCAGTCGATCACACGCTATATCACGATACAAACAGAGCGTATGACAGCGAAAGCCGGACAACAAAGTACGTAACATTCAAAGGCAGCGAAGACTTCGATATTCATATCGACCTGGAACACCGCATCGAGAAAGAGGTGGATTAAATGGAATACATCAAAATCCCGTACAGCTTATTCAAATCAATGGTGCTGGAGAGTAAAGAAAAGGATATTCAAATCTTTGAAACAGAAGCAGATTTACGTGTCATCAACGAACGTCTGGAACGCAGCGAGGAAGCTTATGACAAGTTGGAGGAGGAATTGGATGCTCAAAGAAATTGAAGCGGTCAACGCTGATACTGGCACGAAGGAACATTTTGAACTGCACAAGGTCAATCAGGACAAACGCGGAAAGATTAAGTCAGTCGAATTATTCCAGAACGGTGAACTCGTCACTTACTTTAAAACCGGCAATGCAATATTCTACTCGAATACTAAATCAGTGAGCATACCAGCGTATGAATTAGAAGGGAGGTGAAAAGGATGAACAAAGCAAAACTTGGAATTGATACACCGTTTGTAGGTTACAAGATGCGATGGGGGTGTTCAGTAAGTAACATCATTGAGTTTTCTGGCGGGAAAATTAAGCAAGACGGTGGTGGAGAACTTATCTTTTTTGGATCTCTTGGCGAATTCAAAGTAATACAGAATGGCGATTACATTCTTAAGAACACTGTCACTAACGAAATCATTTTGATTGAAGCAAATAAACAATAAAAAAGACACACTCTGCAAAGTGTGCCGATAAGCAAATAATATTATACCGGAATTATAACATGGAGGGCTAATAAATGAAATTACGATTACAAGCACTCGACATCGTCGACTTCGCAGGCATCAAGCATCAGACATTCGAGTTTGAAGGTAAGGATGCCAAGATCTACGGCGACAATGCGACAGGCAAGACGACCACCGCACTCGCACTCTACTGGCTGCTGTTTGACAAAGGTCTGGAATGGCAGAAGGTGGACATCGTACCCAAAGACGAAGCGAACAACCACATTCACGAAAAGGTGCCGAAAGTGTCTGCCATCTTTGATATGAACGGCACTGAACTCAAACTCCAAAGAGAATCCCATCCCAACTATGAAAAGGTCGAAGGCTCCACGAAAAAACACTACAAGAATTCTCGCACTACAAAACAGTACATCGATGATGTGCCATTCCCGATTACCAAGTATAAGGCTGAAATCAACAAGATCATTGACGAAGAAGTGTTTAAGCTCGTCACCAATCCCGATGCCTTCCCGCAGCTTCATTGGGAGGACAAGCGCAAGATGCTGTTCGAAATCACTGGAGACATTACGGACGAACAGGTCATCGAATCCTCTAAAGAACTGAAACCGCTGCTCGACATTATTAATAACCGCACGATTGAGGACCACAAGAAAGTCATCAGCGAGAAGTTAAAGAAAGCAAAAGAGGACCTGGAACATATTCCAGTGAAGATCAATACGCTCAATGAGCAACTGCAGGAGTCATCTGCAGACCTCAATATCGATTCGGTCAATCAGCAGATTGAGTTACTGCAAAAAGAGATCACGAACCTGGAAGACAAACGCAGTCAAGCGAGAAACGGTGGAGCAGTCACAGATATTAAACGTCTGATCTCCGATAAGCAGTTCGAGATGGACAACATCAAGCGCACAGTCGAGGGTGACACACTCGATAAAAAGAACGGGCTGCAACGTAACCTCTCCTCACTCGAAAGCGATATCGATATTTTTGAATCTCAATATAAGCGAGTGGATAACGAAATCGAGAATCTTAAAAAGTCTCGAGAGAATGCACTGAATGAATATCACGAAATCAAAAAGGAGCGTGACACTGCTGAAATTGAAAAGTTTAACGCGGACGTTACGGACACTTGTCCAAGTTGTGGTCAGCCTTTACAAGAGCATGCGGTAGAAGAAGCCAAGCAGCATGCAGAAGCGGAATTCAATCAGAAGAAGTCTCGTAGATTGGAACAGTTGGATGCGGATCTGCAGAGACAAGTTAAAGCCGGCAAAGATATTGTGGCTTCGATTGAAGCGAATAAAGCCAAACTCAACGATATTGATAACAGTCTGACCAATACCAAAAAAGAAATCAGCAAGGTATCAAAGCAGCTTGAAAAGGTCTCCGGAGACCTTGTAAGCGCCGAAGACACTGACGAGTACAAATCCTTACAAAAAGAAATCGAAGGACTGGAGAACAAGCTGACGAATGAACAGGCAAGCGTTTCAGAATCAGTCCAGACAATCGAATCAGAAATTAGAGAAAAGCAATCAGCGTTGGATGAACAAAGAGAGGTTCTGGCGGCTCATAAATCAACGGAACATATCAAAGCATCCATCCAGGAATACCACCAGGAAGAGGATGAACTGCTGGATCTGATCGAGGACTTGAAACATCAGAAATACATCATCGATGAATTCACGAAAACCAAAGTCAATCTGATTACTGAAAAGGTCAATGGCATGTTCGACCTGGCACGATTCAAATTGTTCCATCAGCAAGTGAACGGTGACATTAAAGAGACGTGCGAAATCATGGTTGATGGAGTCACTTACGATGGTGGGTTGAATAACGCTGCTCGTATCAATACCGGCCTGGATATCCTGTCAACACTTAGTCAGCACTTCGGTGTCGAAGCTCCTTGCTTCATCGACAACGCTGAAGCAGTCACGCAGCTGAAAGAAACAGACTCACAGCAAATTGAATTGATCGTATCAGAGAAAGACAAAACATTGAGATTGGGAGTGTAGAGATGCAATTTGAAGAGGGTCAGGAAGTGATGATTGATTATGTCCCTGGAATGATGAAAGCAACAATAAAAACTGTTCGAGATGATGCTTGTAGAGTATTCGTGCACAGAATAGGCAAGGAAATGTTGTTCGACATCAATCATATATATCCTGTTGAACCGGATTTTGAAAATATGATTGAAAGCAAATTAGGGGAACTCATACACAATCGAAGAACTAATATCAAAGAAGTTCACGAAGCTACTGGGCTATCCAGAACAACCATCTCTAATCTTGTAAATGGATATGCCAGTGGGATTCGATTTGAAACTCTAACCAAATTATCAAACCACTTTAATTGCGAGATAACTGACATTATCAATTATGAAAAAGAAGAGGAAGTGTAGAGGATGGCAAAGGCGTTGGTAATAACATCATTCGAGGTTTACTTGCCCGAAGTGGAAGAAGACTATTATATCGGTCGGCAAGGTGTGAAGGAAATTCATCATAATTACGATGAAGAAGGCTACACTATCGTTTTCGACAACAACACCTTTAAGAAATTCAGTGGGAACGTCCCTCATGCAATTGGATACAAAATTAAAAATCTAAAGGAGAATGAATAATGACTAAAAATGAAGTGCTCGTAAAAAACCAAAAGATGGGCGATAACGTCCTTGCTAGAGTGAAAGAACTTGAAGGACAGGGCAACCTTAACTTCCCTGCCAACTATGCACCAGAAAACGCAATGAAGTCGGCAATGCTTATCCTGCAAGATCTCAAAGGCTCGAAGAAAGACGGTTACAAGCCGGCATTAGAATTCGCTAATCCAAACAGTGTTGCTAACGCGCTCATGGACATGGTGGTGCAAGGCTTGAACCCTCAAAAGAGTCAAGGATATTTCATCATGTACGGCGACAAGGTGCAGTTCCAACGCTCATATCTCGGCACAATGTCAGTCACGAAGCGTGTCACAGGCGCTAAGGAAATCAACGCAGAAGTAATATTCGAGGGCGATGACGTTGAGTACGAAACAATCAACGGTAAGATCACGAACCTCAAACACAAAACAAAGTTCGGCAATAGAGATACAAAGAACATCATCGGTGCATATGCCACTATCGTCTTCGAGGATGAGAGCAAGAACTATACAGAAATCATGACCACAGATGAAATTGAAACAGCCTGGAAGCAGTCGCAGATGGTGTATAACGGAGAATTTAAAGCAGACGGCACACATCGTAAGTACCCGCAGGAGATGTCTAAGAAGACAGTCATCAATCGTGCATGTAAGAAGCTGCTCAACAGCAGTGATGATTCCAGTCTCTTGAAGCAGCAGGTAATGAATTCAGATGATCGTCAGCGTAAAGAAGTATTTGATACACAGGTTTCCGAAAACCATGCAACTGAAGATCTCGACTTCCCGGATGACGTTGTAGATGGAGAGTTCAAAGAAGCTGACCAGGAGCCGGAACCGATGCAGAAGCCAGTCGATTATGACGAAGAAACAGGAGAAGTGAAAGAAGACGATAAAGATGATAATCCATTTTAGGAGGAGTTGTCGTGCAAATTAAAACTATAGGCAGTGGATCATCAGGAAACGGATATTTCGTTTCCGATGGTCACACTCAAATTCTCCTGGAAGCTGGCATCAAGTTTGACAAGGTGCAGAAAGCATTAGATTTCAAAACTCGAAAAGTATCAGCTTGCTTTATAACTCACAACCATCTGGACCATGCGAAATACACTGAAGATTATTTGAAGCACGGACTTACATGCTACACAACAGCCGGGACGAGCCAGGCGCTCGGATTACAACACCATAGACTTAAAACGATTGAATATAAAAAAGTGGTACGCATTGGATCATTACGCATACTTCCTTTTGAAACCCAGCACGATGTCGCAGAACCTTGTGGCTTCCTCATACAGAGCGATAACGGCAGCAAGCTATTGTTTGCCACTGATACGTACTACATCCGTTACAGGTTCAAGGGCATCACACACATGCTCCTGGAGGTCAATCACGATTATGACTACATGATGGAACGTGTCGAGAGTGGCGCGCTGCACAAGGCGCTTGCCAATCGGATTATGAAGTCGCACCTCAACCTGGAGAACGCCATCAATTATCTGCAGGCGAGTGATTTATCGCAGCTGAAAGAGATCCATCTGATACACATTTCTAAAGACAACGGATTGAGAAATAGATTTAAAGACGAAATTCAAAAAGTGACTGGGGTTCCGGTCAAGATAGCGGGAGGTTAAATGATGGAAAAAGAATATGCCTTCTACCGTGGTGAAGAAATACTCGCAACAGGAACCATCGCAGAAATTGCACGGACGGTCGGTGTGAAAGTCGAAACGATCAAGTGGTACAAATATCCATCATCGAAGAAACGAAGCACATACAGCTCCCTGGTGCCGTTGGACGATGAAGAGGACGTGAGTTAAATGACTTTATTCACCGGCCTCTTACATCGCAAACACCTTTACAAAGACGGCGAACGCTTTGCAACGATGATACCAGGCGCAGAAACGGTCAGTATTACGCAGCACATGTACCACATGGTAATGAATCAAAAGCGTATGACAATGACTTATACGGATTATGAGCAATGGCTGAAAGATAATAATTATGAAGAGAGGGAGACGGGATGAGATGTAATGTAACAGATTGTTATTGGAATATGTGGAGTCCAAGACATCCATATACTGACGAATTGTCGAAACAATGTGTTAGCGAAAATTTAGATGCACACTTTGATGAAGACGAAGATTTCAAAATGACTCCAAATTCTAAAACGTGTGAAGGTTACTTAAATTTTTATGAATTTCGTGGAGACGAGAAAGAAGGTTAGCTAAATGAAAACCACACCAAACCTACTAGACGGTGAATTGATGATCGTTGAGCGCCATATGAAGTTGTACGGCTTCGTGACACGCATGTACTCAAAGCACTCCTATGAACGCAGCTTCATCCTTGCAATCGGCAGGACAGTGACACGAAACCATATCACGAAAGACGTGAAGATTTCCGAAACCGATGAAGACTACATTTTGAGAGTGGAGGATTGAATATGCAGACACTGGAAGAAAAGGATGCACGGATAGAAGCGCAGGCGAAGAAAATAAGAGAGTTGAGAGACGAGATTACGCAGCTGCAAGGGGAGAAACGTGACCTCACTGATGCACTGAATCTCACGAGCAGAGAAATGGAGTATTACAGAGCGGATTATGTGCGCCGTCCGAATATGCGGACTGACCAGAATTGGGACAGCAGGCCAAGAATAGAGGTGTCGGAATGAGTGAAGTAGTTAAGGTAAAGTGCAAAAAGTGCGGGGAAGTGAACCGTGTTTATATGAATATTCAAGGACCGATTAAAGATTATGGATTGTGCCAAAAATGCAGCGGTGATTTATAAAAATTATAAAAAGTAATAGGGAGTGAGCAGGATGGAATATAAATTCAAAGACGAAATTAAAAGTGCCTTTACAGAATCATTCTTGCGAAAAAACAATACTGATGAATTGTGGGATATGCAAAATGAACTCGATGAAACGTATGCCAAAGCGCAGGCGTTTGATGAAATACAAAAGAGTTTCTACGAAATAAGGAAAGACATGAAAGATAAAAATGTGGGTTACGTTTTAGGTTATCAGACTGTCGGAACAGAAACTGCTAAATACATTAAAAAATACGAAAGCGGTGATTCAGATGGCTCGCACGAATCGTAAATGGGATTACACAGATGAACACCTGGCCATTGCGGCAGAGAGCGGCATCAGTAAGCGAGTGTTCAGGCAAAGATTATATCAAGGGATGTCAGTCGAAGATGCGATGACACGACCGATTGGCAAACAGGGGCCGAAGCAGATAGCGGACAGGGTGGAAGTGGTTACCGCAGTCAAACCATCGCCCTGGTATCTATATCAATTTTACGGAATGTTTGGGAAGTGGTGAATAAGACATGAGCAAACACAGATTCGTGCACGTCTCATTTTGGCAAGATTCGTTTGTACTGGATCTGTCTCCGGAAGAGAAATATTTTTATCTGTATCTGATGACGAATTCGAAAACCTCACAGATCGGCATATATGAATTACCAAAAAGAGTGGTCGAATTAGAAACAGGTTACAACCGTGAGACCGTTGATAAATTACTCAATCGATTTATCGAATACGGAAAGATTCAATACAACGATACTACCAAAGAAATCATGCTCATCAATTGGGTGAAGCACAACTGGAATTCAAGTCCGAATGTATTGAAACATATCGCAGCTGCCCTCAAAGAAGTGAAACATGAGGATTTTATAAAAGAATACCTCAAACAAGCGGCTGTCATTGAAGATGATGATAAAAAGATACGTCTTATAAGCCCCTTGCAAGCCCCTTATAAGCCCCTTGGTGAGTCTATGGAACAAACTAAACTAAAGAAAAAGGAAACTAAAGAGAAAGAAAAAGAAAAACTAAAGCCACAGAGAGAGACAGATATCAGAGATTTGGTTGATTATTACGAAAAACATTATACAACCATTACAGGACCGTCAGTTGTCGAGTCGTTTGAAGAAAAACTAGATAAAGGATTCACAAAAGAAGCAATTCTTAAAGCGTATGAAATTGGTAAGGAGAATGACAAAAAAGAAAACTGGTATATCAACGGTATTTTCAAGAATTGGGATAAGGCAGGCACATATACTCTTGAAGAAATAAACGCCGCTGAAAAAAAGAGAGCGACATCTAAAGCGGGCAAAGATCCCCTTGCTGACGTATGGAACCTATCCGATGAAGAATTACAGAGGAGGTACGGAGAATGAGTGCGAACGAAGCAAAAGAGATACTGCACGAAATATATATCCTTTATCCAAACTTCAACAGAAACAATTTTGATAAATTCAATGAAACTTGGCTGATGAAACTGATGAAGGGTGACTACAAAAAGACTAAGCGCAAACTGATGGAGTATTCGGAGGGTAATCCTTACCCACCAGCACTGGCCGATGTCCTGGTCAAAGAACATAAACCGCATCAGCAAGTGGATATGACCATCAAAGAAGACCGCGAGCGCGTCGCTGCAGAAATGGCGGACCCGAAGAAGCGTGCGGAACGTGAAGAGAAACTAAAGAAGTTGGCAGCAATGGAGGAAAGGATGAGGAAAGATGTTTACGAGCGAACCGATACTTGATGAACTGGCACACCATGAAACACAAGTCCTTTCCCGCACACTGCAATACCCGGAATTAAAAAATCAGCTTAAATTGGATCCTTCATGGTTCTATGATCAGCGCCATCAAGCGATTGCCAAAAAGATAATGAGCGACCCGGACTTCAACAAAGAAAAACTCGTGACCGAATCCATCCGTGATAAACAGAAATATGGGGATGTCGAATTCATTCAAACGATCATCAACTATGGTGTCGCTTCCGGTTCCTCTGCAGAACATCTGACTGATCAGAAGTTTGTCCTGCTTAAATTCGTAGAACGTGAAGTGGCCAAAGCAGTGAATGAGTACCAGCAAGACCCAACTACTGAAAGTCAACTTAAATTAAGCAAGCGCATTGAAGCGTTGAATAAACTCGACTTCGGTGACAGTGATCAGAAGTTTGAAATTCTAAGAGAAATTATGGGCGACCTTACCTCTGAAGAGAAACGCGCCATCATGAAGACTGGATTCAAGGAACTGGATGATATCATTGGCGGCTTTGAAATGCAGCAGCTGAACGTCGTGGCAGCACGTCCAAGCATGGGGAAGACAGCCTTTGCACTGGAACTCGGAAAGAACCTGGCAGACAGCGGTTCAGAAGTCATATTTTGTTCAATCGAATCCACGGTGAAAAACATGACCCAGCGGTTACTTTCTTCAATCTCACACGTCGGTCTGTACAAATTTAAAGAGCCGGTGAAGCTGATGAGCAACGAAGAAGTAGATAAGGTGATGGGCGCGATTGATATTTTCTACAACAAGGATATGAAGATCGTAGAGGAAGCAGTCGTCACACCGAATATGATCCGTAAAATGGCCAATAATATACCGGAAGACAAAACCGGCTTTATCATCATCGACTATCTGCAGCTGATGGAACCGGATGAAAAACTCAAAAGCAAGTATGAAGAGGTGTCACAGGTGTCCAGAGAACTCAAAATCATTACACAGGAGTTCCCGAACGTGACGATTATCGCGCTGGCCCAACTCAACCGCGGTGTCGAAATGCGCCAGGACAAACGCCCGATGATGTCCGATTTAAGAGAATCCGGCCAATTGGAACAAGATGCGAACATGATTATGATGCTGTACCGGGATGACTACTATCACGATGAGGAAAATGCACAACCCGGCGCGCCAAGTCCATTAGAGTTGATTGTTGCTAAAAATAAAGACGGTGACCGCGGCACGGCAAACCTTAAATTCTATAAGCATATCCAAAAAATATATTAGGAGGGACGGTGATGAACATCCTGGAGTTACTCAACAGTTTTAACGGACATATAGAATCAGCTAGGAAGTTCCAGGGTGATGATGCCGCTGCTGTTCGAACGTTCGCGATATACAAAGACATTATTTATTATCTGGTCGATTCCGGCAAATTAGAAATGACGGATGATCAAGATAAGTTCTGGGCGTTCTCAAAAGAATTCACGATATCCGCCATGTATCGTGTTGCAAATAACTATCGCAGGAAAGAGGGTATGCCGCTCCTGGACTTTAAGGAGCCGGCATACCACAACAAAGAAAATAAACTGGAAGACTGGAGGGCTAATCAATGACCGCGCTCATTACACTTGTATTCATCGCATTGATTGCAATCATCGTTGCTGCCGTTGTCCTGACTGCTTCTGAAATACAAACGATGCGAATTAAAAGCCGGATTAATAATAGCACCATGTCACATCCTAAGCCGACGGAAGAACAGGCTAAAAAATATGGAAAGTAGAGGTGGCGCGAATGACTGAAATCCTAGCTGGAATGCTCGGTGGCTTCGTCTGGGGTACAGTGCTCTTATTTTCAACCGGCATTTTCAAGAAACATATCGCACCATTGATATTCAAAAAAGAACCGGACGAAATCGAGATGTTAGAACAAACGATTTGGAGTAAGCGAGAAGAACTATACCGCAGGAATCAAATAGAAAGGCTGTCATCAGAGATTGAACGCCTGGACGAACATTTATACCCCGAAGAGAAAGAAACGCGCAGAGAGTCTTTAAATGATGTTTATGAAGATGTCGGAGAATATACCGTGAATCCGCTTCGGTACATGGGGGTAACTGCTGAAGAAGCTGCCGAAAGTCATAATAGGGCGACAAGGAATTTAAGGCGTGGAACTGATAGGAAACCAGTGAAAGCACCAGACCGACCATCACTTATTAAAGCGACATTTCCGATCAATGCATTAAAACCTGTGTTCTGTGCTCAATCGAATTGCGACAGAATGTTTCTTACAGGAGCACCACATCTCTTCCCGGAGTGGATGTGCGATAACTGTTCAGTCAAGAAAGAGAAAGAACCAGGCCCGACGTATCCGGAGATAATAACAGCTTATGCCGATGGAGTCGTGATTCAAAAGGAATTCAAATATCCACCACTTAAAAATGTAGGAGGGAATGCTGATGAATAAAGAAGAGATGAATGAAGAGGATGTTGAGTATTTCGAGCAGCTGGAGCTGAAAGACCAGGCAGTGCGGACGATGAACGTTGTAATCAATAATGAGCCTGTATCTAAAAACATGCTGGAGACGTGTTTAAAGCACGGTATGAATGAAACTAAAGCGATGCTCTCAACGATGGAATTCATTGAGAAGACGATGAAAAGGAATTAGGGAGGACGAGTGAATGAAAGCATCAATATATCTCGTGCTTGAAGCCGTGGCTTTTATCGGATCGGTAATTGCATTTTCGACAAATAGTATTGAGTATACCGCGCTCATGATTTCTTTTGTTGCATTATTCGGCACAAGAAGGCTGGAAGCTAAATTAGAGGAGGAAAATAAATGGATGAACTAATCAAATTGGTAGAAGAATGGTCTGAGAATAAGAAGTTGCATGAAGCAGATTCGAGTAAGCAGTATTTGAAAGTAAGCGAGGAAGTCGGAGAGGTCGCTGCAGCATTAGCAAGAGGCGACCAGAACATGCTGAGAGACGGCATAGGAGATGTTGTGGTCACTCTAATCATCCTGGCGCAACAGAATGACATGGATTTATATGAGTGTCTGCAGACGGCTTATGACGAGATTAAAGGGCGCAAAGGAAAAATGGTCAGTGGAGTTTTTGTAAAAGAGAGTGATCTATAATGGCGGTCAAAAATAAGTACAGTGCACAAAAAATAACAGTCGACGGCATCAAGTTCGATTCAAAGGTCGAAGCTGAATACTACGAACATCTGCTGCAGAAACAAAAGGCAGGCTACATCAAAGAGATAGAGTTACAGCCAGTGCTCAATATCCATCCAGCGTTTGAGTATTACGGCAAGAAGCGACAGAAGATGTATTACAAACTGGATTTCCGAGTGAAGTATCACGATGACTATGAAGTGTGGATTGACATCAAAGGCATGGCGACACCGGATGCAAAGATGAAGCGCAAGATTACTGAGTATATGCATAAGGATAAACATATCATCTGGATCAGCAAGTCGATTAAATATGGCGATAAGTACGGCTTCATAGAGTATGACGAACTCGTAAAGATTAGGGCGGCGAATAAACGGGCTGCAAATAAAATGAAGAGGGGTAAATAAATATGACTGCAATTATCGATAAAAACAAAATGAGAAACATTAACCATGCGAGCGAGCTGATATTCAAAACGTTTGGGATTGATTCCATCAAAGTGGAGATTAAAAAATTCATGGTGTCGAACAGTCAAACACAATTCGTTATCGAATGGACGGATAGAGGCGTGACACTGGATGCGACGATCATGGCAACACAGATCAAAGACAAATGGGTCCGCAGTAAGTACGATGTCGAGTTCGAAGCCGAACAGCATGAACGCCTGAAACATCTTCAGAACGAACTATATAACCAGGATGATATCAATGACGATGTATTCGAAGATCAAGAGTATGATCCGGCTCGGGGATATGTGGAGAAGGATAAAGAAGATAAGCAAACAGAGATAGACCTGGAGCACGAGGAAGGGTAGACCATACGCCAGATAATCCATATGTAAGCGCAGAGAGGCGAAAGACTATCTACATGAGCAATCATGCCAATGAAAGGTATCGTCTCTCATATGCGCTCTAAATGATTCATAAAGCATATCACGAAAGGATGGTCGCACCTTGTACTTGATAAATGACATAAGGCAAATCATAAATGATTATCATTGGAAGAAGAGACTGATACAGTCGCAAGTGTATGAGATGGATAGTACATCCACTGCACAGTATGGCATCGAGTCTGCCATGCCGAAGGCGCAGGGAGAGACAGGAGACAAGGTCGCATCCATTGTAATGCGCAATGAGAAGGAGCGACAGAAGCTGGAGAAACTAATCAATGAGGTGTCCTTCATTGATATACATGAGTCGCATATCCACAGTGATAAGAACTATCACATCCTTCAGCTGCTCAAGCAGGGGGAGAGTAAGCAGAGGATTAAGGTGCTGTTGAACATGAGCAATGGCAATCTGTATAAGCGGATTGACCAGATCGTCATCATCCTATTCAATGCTCAACCCGAGACAGAAAAGAAGGATAGGAAGAAATGGAAACATTAGAGGGAATGGAAGGTCTGACAGGGATTATTCTTTTTAATATCAATCGGGTTATACTGTGGTTGTAAACAATTACGAGGGCTTATCACTTAGGTGGTGAGTCCTTTTGTTATGAGGTGAAGCATATGATTACTCAATGCAGTAAGACACTATGCCAAAGCTTGAGAGGAAGTGATCAGCTATGTTGATAAGAGTAGCTGTATCTTGATCGTCATACATTGACTTACCTTGTTGAGGTGAAAGCGAATGGACTTCGAAGAACGAAAGAAACTTTATAAGTCTAATGCATGGCAGGTGACACGCAAGCTGGTACTTGAAAGGGATAACCATGAGTGTCAGGAATGCAAACGGAATGGCAAAGTATTCACTGACTATCATAAACCCGATAAGCACAAACGATTGGATATCGACCATATTAAATCATTGGAACGACATCCACATCTTGCATTCGATATGGATAACCTACAAACGTTATGTATCAAATGCCATAACAAAAAAGAAAACAGATTCCATCCAAACCAATCGAAGCGAAAGAAATGGTTCGACGAAATGTGGTGAAGTCCCCCGGCCTAAAAGTTTTGCGTTTATAAAACCGCTTGGGAACGGGGTGGGGAATCAACTCCGCAGATTTTCAAAAAAATCCCTCATGTAAGGGGGCTCACGAAAAAAGGGGTGGGGGGTATTGACAAAAGAAAGGGGTGAGTAGCATGGCGATTGCGATGGCAAAAGTCGAAAGATATCTGATATCAAAAATTGATAATGATGATCACAGTGCAATTGAAGTGGTTGATCGTTATATCGATTTAATGCGGATGTTCCGGCGGATGCAGAAACAAATATATGATGACGGACCGACTGTAGAAATACAGAACGGAGAGCAAAACTATGTGAAAGCCCATCCGCTTATCAATGATATGAAAAACATCAATGCTCAAATGCTGAACTTAAAAAAAGACATTGATCGATATATGAAGGAATACCAGGAAAAATTAAGAATGGAAGCAGCAAGCAAAGAGTATGACTCTGATGAACTAATATCATGAGTGCTGAAAAATCTATTCTTAATAAAAATGGTATTCCTTCTTTTGTTACTGATTACATTGATAGCTATAAAAAGAATAATATTGTCCTTAATATCGAAAGAATCAAACTCATAAAACAACTGGAAGATACCATTTTCAAGAAAGTCGAATCCGGCGGATTATACTTTGATGAAAAACATATCGCCGGCTGTATCAACTTTGCTGAAAAGTGGTACTTCCCCCTGGAGCCATTTCAAAAGTTTATCATCAGTTTTATTTTTTTGTACCACTCGCACAATCAAAGAGCTTACTATAAAGAGTTTCTGATTATGATGGGACGTGGTGGCGGTAAGAACGGCTTAATCTCCGTCATCAGTCATTATCTAATTTCAGAACTTCATGGCATTGAAAATTATAACGGATCTGTAGTGGCGAACAGTGAAGAACAGGCAAAGACAAGCTTTGAAGAAATATACGATGCGATCAATAAGAAGTCTTTATTACAAAGAGCATTTTACAAAACGAAACTGGAGATTACATCCAACGCCACCAATTCAAAGTTTAAATTCCACACGGCAAATCCAAAAACAAAAGATGGGGGCCGTCAGGGATTCGTTATCTTCGATGAAATTCATGCGTATGAGAATGCTTCATTAGTCAACGTTTATAAGTCCGGTATGGGGAAGAAAAAAGATTCTCGGAAGTTTTACATTGGTACGGATGGTTATGTCAGAGAAGGCTATCTCGATAGCATGAAAAATAAAGCAAATAATATTTTAGACGGCGAACATCCTGATTCCAAGATGTTCGTTTTTATTTGCAAGTTGGATGATGTCAAAGAAGTCTCCGATGAAACTATGTGGGAGAAAGCCAATCCGATGTTCTCCCAGCCAATGAGTGAATACGCTGAAATTCTTTATGAAGAAGTGAAAGAGGAATTTTTGGAACTAAATTATGACAGTACCTCCCGTACTGAATTTATGACGAAACGTATGAACCTGCCGGAAGAGGACATGGAAAAGATCGTGGCGAGTTGGGAAGATATCATGCAAACCAGCCGCCCCATGCCGCTGCTGAATAACCGTACAGCGATTGTGGGTGTGGACTATGCAAATGCAATTGACTTTGCCGCAGTCGGATTTCTTTTCCGCATAGACAATAATTATGTATGGCACAGTCACTCATTCGCCAGGAAGGAATTCCTGGATACACATTCATTGGGTCCGCCCATCGGAGAGTGGGAGAAGAAAGGTTATCTCACAATTGTGGAGGCACCGACGATTGATCCTAAATTAATGGTCGATTGGGTTAAGCAAGAATGCGAGAGATTAAATCTGACCGTCCACAAGGTGATGGTGGATAACTTCAGATATGACATTACCCGGCCTGCATTCGAAGACGCGGGTTATGAAATGGAACTATTGAAGTATATGCCTTCCATCCATGCACAACTCTCTCCACGCGTGGAAACAATATTCAGGAACCATCAAGTTATCTGGGATGATAATCCGCTCATGCGCTGGTATACGAATAATACCGCTGTGAAGATTAAAAAAGATGGCAATAAAGAATTTATAAAGAAAGATCCTGTAAGGCGTAAAACCGATGGGTTTCACGCCTTTTTGCATGCCCTTTACAGGAGTGATGAGGTTGTTGGACAAGACCTGGATAAATCATTCGACATGCTAGAACTAATCGACTTTTAGAAAGGTGGTGAAACAGTGGGAATCTTCGCTGATGTATTTAAAAGAAATCTGGAAATAAGGGATGCGCTGGATCTTGATTTACAAACAGACCCCTCAACACGTGCTTATCTCAAATCGATCGCATTGCAGACCAACATCAACTTTATTTCCAGGACATTCAGCCAATCCCATTTTTGGGTGATGGAAGGTGACCAGCGGATTAAGAATACCCTTTCTTATAAGTTGAATGTAAAACCGAATACCGATTCAAGCGCCAGTGATTTCTGGCACAAGGTCATCTACAAACTGGTCTATGACAACGAAGTCCTGATTATTCAAACGGACACCGAGGATTTAGTAATTGCAGATGATTTTGAAAGAGTGGAGTTTGCGCTGAAAGATGACGTGTTCAAACGCGTGGAAGTCAAAGGCTATAAGTATACCCGCAGTTTTTTGATGAGCGATGTGATGTACCTCAATTACAACAACGAAGAGTTACAAAGCTACGTCAATAAACTCTTTGGAGATTACGGTGAGTTATTCGGTCGCATGATGGACGGACAACTTCGCAAGTACCAAATTCGCGGCGTACTTAAAGTGGCGACCGGCGGCGGTCAGTTGAACGTCCAACAGATGCAACGCCTGCAGAAATATGCCAATAAGATCTATGACAGCTTCACGAATAAAGGTGTGGCCATCGTCCCGGAAGTCAGCGGGTTTGAATTTGATGATATGACCAAAACGCCGTCCGGCTCCGATAATGGCGCGGATAACATCCAGAAGCTGAAGAAGCTATTCACTGAAGAAGTGGCAAAAATGATCGGCATTCCCCCGGCGCTCATTACCGGCGAGATGGCCGACCTGGAGAAAGCGATGGAGGCCTACTTGGAATTCTGCATTAATCCATTGATTAAAAAGATTGAGGATGAATTGAACAGTAAATTCTTCGATAAATCCGATTATCAGAATGGCCGCCGTATTGAAGTGGTCGGATTGAATAAAATCAATCCATTCAAAAGTGCGGATGCGCTCGATAAACTCATTGCGTCCAGAATCATTAATCCGAATGAAGGCAGGCACTTCATCGGTCTGGAACGCGTGGAAGGACTGGATGATTATGTACTTACCAAAAACTATGAGAAAGATAACGCATTGAGAGGGGGTGAGAATGAATGACGAAGCAGCAGCTTATAAAAAATGGCATGAAGTACCAATTTAAAAATGAAGTGCAGGATGATAAACACGTTCTCACACTTTCGGGCGTGGTCGCGAAACCAGATTGGCTCGACAGACTATTTGAAACAGAAACGATCAACGCGGAAGATATTGCTGAAGCGCTCGATGATGTGGACAAGGACATTCTGATTCGTTTAAATTCCGGGGGCGGAGACGTGTTTGTGGGAATAGAAATTTACAACTACCTGAAGAATCATCCTTCACATATCACGATTGAAATTACTGCATTGGCAGCAAGTGCTGCATCGATTATAGCTCAGGCGGCCGACGAATTGATTATGGATACCGGCTCATCATTAATGATTCACCAGGCATCCACATTCGCTTGGGGCGACAAGACGGAACTTAAAAAGACACTCAACGCCCTGGAGACGATTGACGGCTCACTGGTTGATATTTACAACGAGCGCACCGGCATTGACACAGCAGAACTGGATGAACTCCTCACAGGCGAAACGTGGTTCACTGCGGACGAAGCAGTAGAGAAAGGTTTTGCTGATAGGAAGTCCAGCAGACAGGCGCAACAAACGGTTGAAACACCTGAAGAAGAGCCAAGCGTTCCGGAAGAAGCGACGAACGAAAAAGTATTGAACCTGTTGAAACAACAGACCGAAAAAATGACGGCAATGACAAATGAGATTTCCGCATTGAAACAAAATAATCCACAAAACCAGGAGCCGAAAAGAAGGCTCTATTTTTAATTCAAAAAAAGGGAGAGATTTAAATGACGATTAAATTTAAAGATGATGTAGAAGGTAAAGTATCCAATCTCCGCGACAACTATTTCGAGGCGGTAGAGAACAATGAAGACCCGGAAGTTGTAAAAGAAAAGTACGCCAATTATATGAGCGCGTTTTCCAATACTCTGAAAGAAGAGCTGCTTGTCGAAGCAAGACGTGAAGCATTAGACACTTCGACTGACAGCCAGGTTAAAATGAGTCGCGGGCAAAATGTCCTGACGGCTGCTGAACGTAAATTCTTTACGAATCTGGTGGAAGACCAAGCGAACATGGATACGTACAAGGAAGAAGTTGTGCTGCCGGAATCCACAGTCCTCCGCGTGTTCGATGACCTGAAACGTGAACGTCCACTGCTTAACCGCATTAACTTCACACTGGCCGGCATTAAGACGCGTATTATCGTGGGTGATCCATCCGGTGCTGCGAAGTGGGGCGAACTGTTCGGTAAGATTCAAGGACAGATCCAGGCGAACTTCAAAGAGATTTCTTTCGCTCAAAACAAGCTGACTGCATTTGCTATCGTGCCGAAAGACTTCATCGAGTTCGGCCCTGAGTGGGTGGAGCGTTACGTCCGCGAGCAACTTGTGGAAGCAATGGCACACCAACTGGAATACGGTGTGGTGACAGGTGGCGGTGCAACAACGAACCAACCAATCGGATTGCTTAAAGACATGACGACTGACGAAGACGGCAATGTGACATCCGTTACAGACAAAGCATCTGTAGGCACACTGACATTTGCCGATTCCAAAACGACGGCACTCGAACTGGCGCAACTGATGACAGGACTGTCTACGAAAGAGAACGGCAAACCATACAATGTTGCCGGAAAAGTGTTCCTATTGGTCAATCCTCAGGATCAGTTCCTTGTACAGGCTCAGTACACAATGCAGACGCAGAATGGCGCATGGGTGACCTCTTTGCCGTACAACCTCGAAGTGGTTGCTTCCGAGCACATCGCACAGGGCAAACTGGCTGCAGTTGTCGGGCCGCGCTATTACGCAGTAATGACAGGTGAGTCCAAAATCAAAGAGTACGATCAGACACTTGCACTGGAAGATGCGAATGTGTATATCGCAAAACAGTTTGCACACGGTATCCCGGACGATAACAAAGTGGTAGCAGTGTACAACCTTGACATTGCGGGCATGACTACTACGACGACTACAGCAAGTACGACAACAACGACTACAGCAGGGGCGTAATACTACGCCTCTTTTTTAATTCAATAAAAGGAGTTGGTCGAATTGAAGAAGTATAAAGTAAAGCATGACTATCAGGATTATGAGTTGGATAAATTTCTTAAAGAAAATGATGAAGTCGATATGGAAGAGAAGCGTGCTGATGAAGTTAATGAAAAACTTTTGAACCTTGGCACGGTACTTGAACCGGTTGAAGAAGATAACCAAGAGGCAAGCGACGGCATTGATATTAAAGACCTTTCTGTGGATGAATTAAAATCACTTGTCGAAGAAAATGATATTGAAGTAGACGGTACAGGTAAAAATGGTAATATCGTGCGCGATGATCTTGAAAAGGCATTGGAAAATTTATCGGAAAACAAAGCGTAGGTGATTGAATGATTACGGAAAATCATGTCGCTGAAATGAAACGTAGACTGACACTATTCCATTCATACGAAGATAAGCATATCAAGTCACTGCTTGAGAAGTCCTACGCTGATATCCAGTATCGATGCCAGGCATTTGATATGGATAAGTCAGACCGGGGCGCAGAATTGGTCTATGAGCGTACACGCTATGCTTATAACGATTCATTGGAATTCTTCGATGAGAACTTCCTGTCAAACGTCACATCGTTTGCTCTGGAAAACATGAAGGAGGTTGACTATGAAACAGACATATCAACCACCGGAAATTAGTGGCGGAGACCTCAGAGTCCCCGTCACTTTTTATAGACAAACAGCAAACGCAGGGCCGATTCCTGGTACAGGACGCACGAAAGTATTCTTTGCATTGTGCGAGCTGTACGAGTCCTCTTCTAAGGATTTGGAGTATGTGGCCAGCACAACGGCCGAACATACCCTAACGATTGTATTCAGGCGGCCGCGTTCAGATTACCGAATCAAAAACTCTGATGTCTTTGAAGTGGATGATGATCTATATGCTGGTGTGACTTTTGAAGTACAACACTTTGCGCCCACATCCGACAACAAAGAGATGATGAAAGTCGTAGGTGCTGGCAATGCCAATGACGGTTAAAGGCATCAAAGACCTGGAAGGTGCACTCGAAGATAAGTTCGGTAAACAGCACATGCGGCGCATTGTGGACAACGCACTGATTAAAGGCGCGCAGGTGTTCAAAAGGGAAATTGCTTCGCAGTTTCAATCCTTTAAAGACACCGGCCAATCCATCAAAGAGATTCACATATCCCAACCGATGACAGTCAACGGTGTGCGTGAAGTCAAGATCTACTGGCGCGGGCCGAAAGACCGGTACCGCATCATCCATCTGAATGAGTTCGGAACAATCAAGAATCCAAACCCGGACGGTAAAGGGGCCATACAGCGTGCTTTAAGAAGCGCGCGGAACACCTACATTAACGAGGTCCGTAAGCAGATAGAAAGGTTGTTGTGACATGAGAGACATTCCAATGGAAATATACAACCTGCTGATGAGTGACGATGAAGTGACGTACTACGTTAAAAGCATAAAGTTTTTTGAGTACCCGGAGCCATCCAGCATGTCCGTCCCGTACATTGTCATCAGCGAACTGGATGATCCTCTGCCCGAGGAATACGCAGACAATGACAACCTTGCATTGAGTTACCTGGTGCAGGTGGACCTGTATGTGCCGGAATCAGATGAGTATGTGGCTTATACTGTCTGCCGTGATCTTAGTTATCACATCCATAGGCTTCTTAAAGAGCAGTTGGGACTGATGAACACCGCAAACAGTCAGCCGGAATATGATTCCGATATCGGTATTTACAGACGGGCAAGGAACTATGAAGCAGCGTACTACCGCGAAGAATTGAATTTATAAAAATAGGAGTGATTATGAATGGCAGAGAATAAGAATTACAAAGCAACAACAGGTGTCGATGAATACTACTACGGTGTATTGGATGAAACGAATGAATTAACGATTGTCCAAGCCTCTCCGGAACGTGTGAAGTTCCTGCAGGAAATCACAGTGACACCATCGCAGGAAATCGTCAGAGGTTACGGGGATAACAAGGTCGCTGAACTGGCAACATCTAATGGCCCGGTTGAAGTCGAAGGGGCATTCCACAAACTGCCTTCACAGGATAGACAGACGATTCTGGGGCTCGAAAAAACAACAGGTGGTCTTTATGCCTATGGCAGCACAGACAATCCGCCGTATGTGGCTTCAGTGTTCGCGAAGACACACGAAGATGGTTCCATCGAATGGGTCGGCCTGCCGAAGGGGAAATTCCTTAAACCGGAAAGCTCTGCAACGAGTAAGCAGGACACTGTGGAATTTGGATCTGATTCCATTACTGCAGAATTCATGGATCGTGAAGTCCCTGGATTCACCGAAGAGAAGTCCGTTATTTTCGGATATGATGAGAAAGGCGAAACAGCACAACGGGATGAACTCTTCCAGGCTATATTCGGTAAGCCATATCCGGCTGATACTTCCACGACAACGACAACCACTACAGGTGCATAATGAAGTTCATCTTTTGCCAACCGGCAATTAAGCGTTTTGAATGGGAATTGGAAGTGACCATCACTAATTTAAAAGCTTTAGGTATTGATCGCATTGTCCTGCTTTTTGCAAAGTGGGATGATGCGATTCCTTTATACCTAAAAGATAAATACGATGTGGAAGTACACGTATATGATGACCGTCCCAGAGACAAAAGTTATATCCCATCTGTGAAACCTTATTTGTGGTGGCAATACCTGAAAGAAGATGCAAGCAGAGAAAAGGATACGTATTTCTATCTGGATTCAGACGTGATACTGCGTGAGCCGATAGACTTCAACGCTATACCCTATGACAGTGATAATTGGATAGGCAGTGATTGCGAAGGATATCTCGGTGTGGATTACATTGATTCCAAAGGAGAAGACCTGTTAAAGCGCATGTGTGAAGTGATTGGCATTGATGAAAGCATCATTCGCAGGCATAGGCCGATTGCAGGTGCACAATGGATCATCAGTCATCCGACTGCGGAGTATTGGCGGAAAGTTTATGAAGACAGCATTAAGCTTTATCGCTTTTTTAATGAAGTGGAGAATGAATATATAAACAAAAATAAAGATATAAAAGGATATACACCCATCCAGAAGTGGACTGCAGAGATGTGGGCGCAACTCTGGAATGTATATTATTTCGATAAACAGACAGACACTCACAAAGAAATGAATTTTACATGGCCGGGCAATCCCGTTGACCAATGGTATGAGAACAAAATCTTCCACAATGCGGGTGTACTGCAGAGTGATACAGATATGTTTTTCAAAGGTAAGTACACAACTGACGGACCATTTAAAGATGATCTAAACCATGTAAGTGAAAACAAGGCATCCATCAAATATGTCGATGCCATCAAACAAGTAAAGTTTGATTAATTTTGCAAAATTAATTGGAGATGGAATATATGAAGATAAACAAACAGATGACACTCGATAAGCTTCTTGAGGGCATACACAAATACACAGAGATCATTAATGAGCATAAGGGTGCTGTACTGGAACGCGAGAATCTCGACAGTCTGGTGCAGGCCTATGCAGTGATTAATGATGATAACGAAAGCAACGAGCAGTTCAAACAGACATTAAAAGAAACATTCGGATTATAAAACAGAGGAGAAGATATATATGAAAAAGAACTTTATTAAATTTGTGAAGAACGTAAAAGAAGTAGAAGAGAAAAATGCAGAACCGCAATTCGAAACATTCCTGACACCAAGCTTTATCCCATTCCGGAAAATGTACGATGCCACTGAAGCGCTTGAAGCGAAAGAGGGCGCGGATGTGACAGAGAAAGAAGCGATGGACATCATGATGGACATGGTTGTGGACATCTACGGAAAGCAATTCACTAAAGACGACATCCTGGATAAATTGCACTCTCCGGACACGATGGAGGAATTGGAAAGCCAAATCGGATGGGTCGCGCAAGGGAAAATGAATGATGATAGAAAAAAGCAATTAGCGAAGATGATATAGACGAAACTTACACCTACGCGCAGCACAAAGAGAATATGAGAAAGATCGTATTCGACATGATGAAAGAAAGCGACAAGGACATCAATGAAATCCTGGATATGCCATTTAGTTTCTTTATGGAAATCATTGAAGAACAGAATAAACCGAAACAAACGAAGTCTTTAATCTCCGCATTTGGAGGTTAGGGACTTTTTTATTTATCGGTCAAAAAGGCAGGTGATTAAATGGCGGAAAGAATAAAAGGCTTGAGTATTGGTTTGGACCTGAACAGTGCAGGCATGGATCGTAAGCTTGGCACCATCAAACGGTCTTTCAGAGATTTGAACAGCGGACTGAAAACGAGCATGAATAACTTCAAGTACACTGAAAAGAGTACAGAAAGCTATGAACAGGCCATCGGTGATTTAACGAAGACCATCGGCGGTCAGCGAAAGAACGTAGACGACCTTAAGCGGAAGTATGATGAACTGGTCGATTCCGGCAGAAGCCACACAGCGGAAGCCTCAAAGATTCGTCAGGAGTACAACAAACAAGCGGACAATCTGAACATGCTCGAGACACAACTAGATAAAACAAAACAAGGTTTGAAATCACTCTCGGAAGAGCAGCGCATTGCAAGCAGTCGCTGGACGAAACTCGGCAACGCGGCTGAAACGGCCGGGAACAAAATGCAGGGCATTGGGGACGGTCTGAAGAACATCGGCGGTAAATTATCGATGGGGCTTACAGCGCCCCTGCTTGGCGGCTTTGCTGCCGTCACGAAGGGCACAGAGGAGTTCCGGGGCGACCTGGCCACATTGGAGACCAACGCAAAGAATGCGGGGATTGGTGTGGATGTCATCCGGGATTCCATGACACGGCTCGCCGGCGTGTCCACAGAAACGGATTCCAACGTTGAAGCATTATCTAACTTACTCGCTACTGGATTCGATGAAAAAGGTCTGACAAAGACGATGGACCTGTTAAGTGGGGCCGTCGTTAAATTCCCGGACACTTTAAAGATTGAGGGGCTGGCAGACGGCCTGCAGGAGACACTGGCCACAGGTAAAGCAATCGGGCCATTTGCCGAATTACTTGAGCGGCTTGGTGTGGATATGGATAAGTTCAACGGCGGATTGAGTGATGCCATTGCAAACGGCACAGAACAAAATTTTGTCATGCAGACATTGGCGGATAACGGTTTGGCTAATGTCAATCAAAAGTTCCGTGAAAACAATAAGGAATTGGTCGAGTCCAGACAGAGTCAGCAATCCTTCCAGCAGGCGATGGCTGATTTGGGAACAACATTGGCTCCGATTGCTACACGGATTACACAGGGCATTACAGGCATTGTGGAGAAGTTCAATAATCTCTCCCCGGCCGGTCAGCGTATGGGGCTGATATTTGCCGGCATTGCCGCAGCGCTTGGCCCGGTCATCGGAAGCGTTGGTGCATTCGTCGGTTTACTTGGCGGCTGGCTTACTATGCTGTCGCCAATATTAACGAAGATGGGTGAGAAAGGGTTTTTAGGTGTCATCAGAGCACTGGCTACCCGATTCTCATTCTTATTGGGTCCAGTCGGTATTGCCATCGGTGTGATTACCACATTGGGGACTGTATTCGGGATTGCTTATTCCAAATCATCGACATTCAGGAATATGGTCCAGGGGCTGATTGAGCGGTTCCGCAATTTCATTCCAACGATCATTGCATTTGGACAGTCGATATACACCAACTTCATGACGATCATTACTCCGGCCATTCAATCCGTGAAACGATTCTTTGTCAGCATGTTCCAACAGATCGCTTTATTCTGGCGCACTGATGGGCAGCAGACGATTAATGCATTCATGAATGGTGTCAATATTTTACGCACGATCATAAGCGCCGTTCTACCGATTATCACCACAATTTTTAGGGGTGTTTTTACTGCCGTTCTATTTATTGTACGGTCGGTTTGGACTAACATTAAAGGCGTTATCCAGGGCGGGCTAAATATTATCATGGGAATTATCCGCGTTTTCTCCGGATTATTCACCGGTGATTTCTCCAAAATGTGGCAGGGTATCAAACAAATTTTCCGTGGCGCAATTCAATTTGTATGGAACTTTGTACAGTTGATGTTCTACGGCAAAATCATCAAAGGCGGCCTGGCATTCATTCGACTCTTCACATCTTCTTTACGGAGCATGTGGTCGAACATTGTCGGCTTCTTTAAATCATTCGCCACATCCGCCTGGACGAATACAAAGAATATCTTTACATCATTGTACAAGTCAGCGAACTCCATATTCTCTAATATGGTGCGGAGTATATTTAACTTCGTCCGAAATATTTACCTGAATATCACTCGAACCTTTGCCAGTGCTAGAGCGACGGGAGTCAATACGATCCGCGCGCTTTATAACGGGGTTAAGAGTTGGTTCGGTAATATCTGGCAAAGCGCACGCAGCATGGGCAACCGTGTCAAAGATTTCATTGCCGGTGGTTTCAGAGGCGCGTATAATACCGCTAAAAGCTGGATAAAGAAACTGGTTGATGGCGTTGTCGGCATGAAAAACGATGCGGTCCAGGCAGCGAAAGATTTAGCCTCCGGATTGAAGAAACACGCCATTGGCGGTCTTAACAAAATGATTGACGGTGTGAACTGGGTCGCAGATAAATTGGGTATGGGCAGTACGCTCATTGAGCCGATTAAGTTCAGCCGCGGTACGCAAAACGGCGCACTTGCACAGAATACTCTGGCCACAGTGGGAGACCGAGGTCCGGGCAACGGACAAGGCGCAGACGGCAGACGGGAAACCGTCGTACTGCCAAATGGCAAGATGTTCCTCACGCCAAATATTGACACACAGATGATGTTGCCGAAAGGCACAAAGATATTTAATGGCAGGCAGACGCAGGAAATGGCTGAAGGCATGTTCAGCCGGGGCACCCGACAAGGCGGTCTTGGTGAAGGTCTTGGATGGATTAAAGATAAAGCGGCCGGTATTGGTTCTAAGATTGTATCTGGCGCGAAAGGTCTCGCAAACAAAGTCGGTGATGTCTGGGACTACATGAAAAATCCAGGCAAGCTGCTGGATATGGCGTTGAATAACTTCGGTGTGGATTTCAGTTCTATCACCAAGATCCCAGGCGACCTCATCAAAGCCGGATACAATAAGCTGAAAGACGGCGCTTTGGAGAAAGTCAAAGGCTGGTTTGAAGCCGGTGGGCTTGGTAATGGCAAGAAAGCCTCATTCATGAACTATCGCATGACCACACCATACAGTCCGGACAGCCCGGTACCGGGTTATCCTACAGGATTCAACGGCGGCAGACACTACGGTATCGACTACGGCACGCCAATCGGTACGCCTGTAAATGCGACACTCGCTGGTACTGTTAGCAAGATGCATAACAAAGGCGGCGGTCTGGTTGCCAAGCTAAGAAGTGGTAATATCACGCAGTTCTTCATGCACTTAAAAGACATCATCAAAACAGGTGCAGTCAAAGCCGGAGAGCACATCGCAAATACAGGTAACTCTGGTGCATGGACGACTGGCCCGCACATTCACTGGCAGGCGCAAAAGGGCAACCAGGTGATGAACAGTAATACAATCAATCCGAAGAAAGTATTGTCCGGCCATGAGAACGGCGGATTCATTCAAAAAGGTGGGTTATTCAACCTACATGACAATGAATACGTGGTACCGATGAATAATCCGTCTGAAGCAATGAAGCTGATTGCACTCGCCAGCAAGAAGCTTGCTGGAAAGAGTAAGCAGACGCGAGAGCTGCCGAATGTGGGCGGCTCTGGGGGTAATGATAATGATGTAGTCAATGCACTCGTTGAACAAAACGGCATCCTCATGAAAATGCTCGAGAAACTGACAGGCATTGAAGCAAAAGACTTATCCATCGGAGATGAAGAAATCGGACAGTCAAATGACAGGTACAATCAGAAGAAATCAACGAAGCATTCATTGTTAGGAGGTCGACCAAATTATGTTTAATATTTATGATTTAGAATATAATCCAGTCGGCTTTCCGGTGGATAAACTGGGATATGGATTGAAGGCGCTCGATATCAGTATTGGGCCTGTTTTATATAATTCCATTTACAGTGAGTCTGACGGTGGTAATGACGCGCCCATCAAGCGTTATCCATCTGATAGGAGTGCAAGTATCCAAATACTATTTACTGCCGCAGACACCATTGATTGGCGTTTGAAGCGCAGTCAGATATATGAGTTCTTTAGACGACTTGGTGTATTCTACCTTGCAGAGAGTCATGAACCCTTCAAGCTGCTGAAAGTCATTGTGGATGAGGACTATGAATTTGAAAGACCCGTCACAATCTGGGGACAAGCAGAGGTACCGTTGAAGGTGCTCAAACCGATATTCAGGCAATCCCTCCACACGTCAATGACCATCGACACAGAGGGCATGCAGTTTAACGACAAGTGGGCGTATGGCATGGGTACCTGGTTCCCGGAAAATTACTGGCAGTATTCATTCACGAATGAAGACCCGACGTTTTACAATGCTGGCACCGAAGAGATTAAGCTGATTCAGCAGAAAGACAGTGTGATTGAGTTAGTTGCTCAAGAAGAAGTGCCCTGGGTTGAAATATATGATGGTGTCACCACTTTCAGATTAGACAGGCGACTTTACCCCGGCGGACGATTAACCATCGAAGGGCATAAAGTAAGAGTAAACAATGCAAATGTAATGGACCAGGCAAACGGTGAATTTTTAACGGTGAAGAATGGATGGAACTATTGGGAAGTTCGAGGAATCAGTCAGTTTGAAATAAAAATAGATTTTAGATATTTGTATGACTAATTTGTAGGGGTGATTGTATGTTGTGGATAGTACTTCCCGATAATGAAAACACAGATTATGACATGTATGACGGTGCGATTATAAAGGCAGATATCAAAAAAGAGGCTGAGGATATAGCAATAAATGAATTTAATACAACGCTCCAATTCGATGATACCAAACAGATATGGACTGCCGAACCACTAGATGAATCAACGTTTGAAAAAGGAATTATTTTTACCAGTTTTAATGCAGGATGATATTCAAATATAAATATTTATTAAAGACATCTCACAAGGGATGTCTTTTTCTTATTATGGGAGGAGTGGTAATGTGAGTTTTGAAAAAGTACCTTTGATTAATTCTGCACATGGGTCGGATACACGTAATATTATTAATGAACTCATTAAACTGTTTAACAGCATGGGATACACATACGATGAAGCGCTTCAGAAAGCGCATAATGTATTGAATGAAGCTCAACAGACAAATGATATGAATGTTGATGTGCAGCAACAAATCAATAATATTATAGATGGTGTAGCTGATCCGAATTCAGAAATCGCTCAAGCTCGTGGCTCATTTGAAGTTTTGAACGGTAGATTAAAAGCGCATGAAAATGCAACAGAAACTACCAATGAGACTATAGGTATCAGCATTCTTCGCTTTCCTCGCTTAGCTCTAGAAGTTGATGACTTACAAAGATTTCAAAGGGCAATTGATCATCTAGGCTCTTTGGGAGGCGGGCGTTTATTGATCCCTCGCGGAAGTATGCCTTACAGAATAAATTTTAGAAATAACTCTACAATAACTAATCCAACTAGAGTGAAAATTACCCACGATAATATAGAGATTGTCGGCGTTGGTAGTCCTGTAATCGAAATGCAGGGGTTAACCTTGGATTACCTGCATTCTATAGATGATTACGCTTCTAGTGGTAGAGATATTTTTACTGTATTTAGTTTTTGTGGCGTTCGAAGTCCTAAAGTGATTGGAATGAGATTTGAAGGTGAGTATGAAGGCGGTGAAACGTTTAGATATAAATCCCCAAGAGCTATTGCCGTAGCATTTAAAGGATGTATAGATTCGCATGCAGAAAACATCTATGGCGAAGGAATTTTCGGGAATGTCATTAACGCTGTAAATTCTTATATTGATTATGACGCCCCTTATTCAAACACTTATAATACGACGATTGTCAACTCGACTGCGCGAAGATGTTTGGAAAATGGGTTTAATATGATGGGTGGCACCTATAATAGTAAATTCTCAGGTATCTTTTCAACGGAATGTGCAAACGGTTTAGAGTCAGCAAGCGATGGATTCACCCTTGATGGGTCTGCACTTACAGGAAACATGTCGAGTAACCTAGCATTAAGCGGAAAAAATCAAGTCATTAACGGTGGTATCTATACCGCTGCTAAATTCGTTAAAAAGGATGGTACGATTGATGAATCTAAGGGATATGGAATAATCGTAACCGGTGGCGAAGGTGTATTTATCAACGGCGGTATTTATGGCGATAACTTTAGTTATGGAGTGTATCTATACCCAGGAGTTAAAAATATTAAAATCGATAATGCAGAAATAGCAAATAATGCTTTAACTGCAAGTACGCCTGCCGCATTCTATATCGCTGGGACAGAATCTAACAAGATTGAAAACGTCAAAGTGTCAGGATGCATTATATCTGGAAACACTGGTGGAGTGATTAACTTTGCTGACGACGTTTCTTTTGTAGGAAACAGCGGTAACTTCACAGGTAGCTATTCACTTTCTTTCTCTGCATCTTCCACAGGATCAATCGCTAAGAATAATGATTTCGATAAAAGTGTGAGTATGACGGATACTTCTGGAGAGGTTTATAATAACGGCGGTTACAAAATAGTGGAACGCAGTTCATTGCCGACAGAAGGCACATGGGATATTGGTGACATTGTAAAAAACGCATATCCATCTATTGGATCGTGGTTAGAAGCAAGGTGTCTTCAAGCAGGTTCTTATGGCACATCAGAAGAGCCTATTTTCCAAGTCACTCAACAAAATGGGGTGGCAAATAATATATCAAGCCCTCCTATATTCGTTGGACAACAAGCTGTCACAGGAGGGAGTAATCCCGCATTTTATGTCGCAGTTAACACATCATCAGTTGATGACTGGATGAAGGTTAGCAACACTTAAATAAAAATGTATTGACTTTATTCTTCTTATGTATAATATTTACATTATACTTAATTGAAGGAGAGTTTTTTTGAATTTTAAAAATATTTTAGCCGTATTATTATTCTTTGCATGCGCATTTCCCTATATCTCTTTGATAGATACGCCGTTCGATACACAACCGTATGCATTAATGCTCTCAACTCTAATTGTTATTTTATTTTTTTTCGCAGAGAAGCAAGTGAGGGTTTCGAGATATATAGTGCTTTACGGTTTTTTTGCACTCTATGCCACCCTGATATTTATGTTTAGTCACCCTTCTCTAGATGGCATTCGTTCTTTAGTGGGGTATGTATCTGTTTTCGTCATTGCATTCGGTAGCTATTTGACGTTTAAATATGTAAAAAGCAGAACTTTGAATATAGTTATAATCTCCTGGTTCCTTTTCGGATTAATACAATTGGTCATTAGCAAAGATTTTGGAAGCTCTATATTGCCGAGACTTAGTACATCTGAATCAAGAGGCATTACTTCCTTGGCGGTTGAACCCTCTTTTTATTCAATAATGTGCTTGTTCTTTTTCTTATATAATGACTACTTCAAATCAGCGGGAAAACTATCTAATAAAAAGTATTGGTTCAATAATTCCTTGCTTATAATTCAAATATTTATATCTCAAGCTGCAATAGGCGTAATGATTTTGGTTTTTTACTTGGTCTTGAGAGCCGTTTCAAAAGGGGAGTTTTTTAAAGCTTTTGCTTCTATACTAGGAGTGTTCACGACTTTGACCTTTTTTATTTGGATAGTATTAAGCAACCATTCATTATTAACTACCAGAGCAGGTAGTTTAATTTATATGACCGTACATGATCCAATGTATATTATAAATAACGATGGAAGTGTTACAGACAGACTAGCTCATATATTAATATCCTTCATCAGTATATTTCATAACTTTGGTTTAGGATTTGGATTCGGCACTTGGACGGAGAACGCATTTGAAGAAATAGGGAAAAACTATTCTTTTATAGTCGAACTATCAAGCGTCAATTTAACACTTGGTGGAAGAGTCATGAGTGGATGGGGAACAGTTTTGTATGAATTAGGAATAATAGGATTGCTATTCATAATAATATACTTTTTTATTATAATGCGTGGGTACAAAAAAACAAAAGGTAAAATGAAACAGTTTATTTTATATTCCGGAGTGACTATTGCCTTTATAATGATGAATGCAGTTCCAATATCATTGCCAATTTTCTGCTACTCAATAGGATTTTTAGCTTATATTGGAAACAATTATTATCAGGAAGAAAAACAACTTGAGACATCTCAATAAGAGGTGTCTTTTTTATGCCTAAAATCAGGAGGTGAACCACCATACTCACAGTTAAAGGCTTAGACGGCCAAACCTACCCGGCAGTCTCAAAACTGAATAGAAACAGACAGATCAATGGAGAGCGAGATATTTCGCTCTCTTTTTTATGGAATGACATCAACGCAGATTTCCTTGAAGACATTGAAACTGGATGGAAAGTGAACTTCCAAGGTGACTGGTATCACTTGTACAGTCCGAAAGAGGACAAGCACGGCGTAAAGTCATTTGAAGCTGTCTTGGACTTCTTTCATTACTTCAATGGCATCTGGCATGTGGACGAAGCAGAGAACAAATCTATGATGATTGAGGATAGCATAGCACCACTGTTTATTAATAAGGATTATACCTTGAACATCATTGATAATTTCTACGCCAATACCATGAGTTATTCCAAGCAACAGTCGTCCACAGAGCGTTTTCTTTACTTCATCGGTAGACACAATGCAGAGTTTAATATCCCGATCGGCACACAGACGGTTCAGGTTAGAAACAGAATCGGATTGCAAAGGGATGACATCATCATCCACGAAGATGACAATCTGATTGATTTAAGCATCGACACGGACACCGGTTCATTCTGTACGGCTATTAAAGGATACTATGACTTCCAGGAAACCGGTGGCGAAGGCAGCACAGAGAAAGAGCCACAGAAAGTATATGACTACATCTCTCCAATGGCGAGTAAGTACGGCGTGTACTATGGCGAACCCATCTATGATGAGCGCTACAGTGACTTAGAAGGCATCAAGGAAGCCTGCCGTGTCAAACAGGAATCCACATTTAAAATGTCATTTACGCTGAAAGCATCTCTATTCGACATCGCATTAAATGAGGGCGATGAAATCCGTCTGGTTTATCCATCCAAGTCCATCAATATGTATATACGCGTGGTGGAGATATCAGAGGACTTTGACGAGGACGGCGATCTGATTGATGCGGAGTACACCTTCGGGAATGAAAATATATCCGCTCAGTACAGGAAGATGCAGTACGATGCCATTGCGGACATCAATGATATTCTGCTAGGCAAGAAGCCGATACCTTACTCAGTGCTCCCTGCGGCGATTAAACAGGCCACACAGGTCATTAACGATGGCGACAACACACAATTCTATTATCGCGCCAATGAAATATATGGTGTGAATCTGGACAATCCTTTAGGTGTGACTAAATTTAACGCCAACGGTTTGGGCTTTAGTCAAGACGGCGGAGAGACGTACAGCAACGCCATCACGTACTTAGGCGTGGTCACTGAAGCGTTGACCGCCGGGACGATAGATGCGAACAGAATCACGATATATGGCTCTGAGGGGTACAATCGGATCGAGATTAATGGCGAACGGATCAAAGTGTGGGATAGTCGGGATCCGGACGAATATACACTCATCAATAATGGACGCATTGAAGCAAGGGGTAAACACCAGCGCACATGGCTTGGACAAACCAGCACGCATGACGTGTCATTAAGATTTGAACATGGTTATATCCGAGCGAGAAATAATTCACTGGGACGCTCTCTTTACTTTTCAGACTATGGCATATCCACATACGCAGACGCTGAGGGCAACAATGATGCTTCCGGCTCACTGTTATTCCGCGACCCAGAGTTTTCAGGTGCAGAGGGCGGTGGCTTAACCGTCCATTCCACTTATGGCGCGGTCGCAATGAAATCGGAACACAGCAAAGCCGTCATCAATTCAGATGATACCGTCAATTTGGAAAGTCGTAGCTATTCCGTTTATGTCAGACCGTTTATGGAGACTAGGAACGGATTGAATGAATTCCAGTTTTACGTGAAAGAGAATGAATCATCTTCAGATACTGATGGTGCGTTGCTATATGGTAATATCAACGGCGGTGCGACACATGGCTCCGGCATAAGATTCAGCAAAGCTTCCAGTGATTCCATCGTCTATGCAACAAACATCAACGGGGATTTTGGTACAGGTAAATTTCATGCGAGTGAATTCATAAATGCCTCTCTTGAAGAATACAAAGAGAATATTAAAGAGTGGAATGGCGATGCCTTATCCTCGTTAGTGGAAACTCAACTGTATGAGTACAATCTCAAAGATGATGCCAACAAAAAAATAAAACGTGGCATGGTCATTGGCAGAGAGTATGATACACCGATTGGTTTAACCAGCGGTGGCGGTATCAGCATTTATGAGTTGACTACATGGCACACCAGATCGATTCAGCAGTTGAACGAAAGAGATAATGATTTTGAAGCGCGCATTAAGAAACTGGAGGCGAAATAATGGAACAGGATTTTGGGAGAAAAATGGCATTTGTGAATGGCGAGTGGTCGCAGGCATTGTCTCGATCTTACGATAAAATTGCCGGTCTGATTATGGAACTGGAAGCTAAAGACACAGAGATTGGAAAACTGCATGAAGAAAACAAAAATTTGCAGAGTGAAGTGAATCGACTGAAGGACAGTAGCCAGTAGGTGCTGTTCTTTTTATTTTGAAACGGGGTGGTGGTGATGAATTTTGGAGACGTTAAACAAGCGGGTTGATTATCTCGAAGAAGACATCAGAGAGATTAACAACAAGCTGAAAGACCAGGAGACCAAGCTGAATGCAAAAATAGATAATAACCACAATGAAATTAAGATGTTGATTAAGGAGACAGAATTGAACAACAAAGAAAAGACAGGAAAACTGTTTGATGGTCTGGAGAAATTGACGGATGCACAGCATAAGCAGACGATTGCCACGAACAACCTCGTGCATGAAACACGGGAGAATAAAAACTCCATTGATGAATTTAAGGACTCTGAAAAGTGGAAGAACCGGACGATTGCCGGGGGCGTGGTCTCCATCATTCTGATGATTGTCGGTACATTCTGGGGGATGTTCTTTCCATTCTAAAAGCATTTAGCAGAAGGAGGTGGTTAGTATGTACGCAGCGGCTTGCTTTCTGTGCTGTCTATTCTTCAGGCAGTGTAACAGATAACCAGGAGGGCACTTTGCCCTCTTTGATCGGAGTGACAGAATGAGTGAAGACATAAAAGAAATGCTGTTCAATGTTGGATTGATCATTGTCATTACAACAATAATGCATGTGTTTATATTTTAATTTAAAGAGGTGAAATAAATGGAAACAATCATCGTATTCGCAGGTGTCATTTCAGTCTTGACAGTGGCACTTGTACAATTGATTAAAAAGACAACGACTGTACCCGAAAAGCTTATGCCGCTGGTATCCTTGTTCATCGGTCTACTGGTCGGTGCAATTGCTCTAGTAGTACCGGAGATAACAGCAGACTTGTCGGTGGGTGGTCATTTACTGGCAGGAGGCATATCAGGACTTTCAGCATCAGGTATTTATGATATAGCGACAAAAACGAATAGAGGATTTAAAGATACAGAGAAGTAACTGTTCGGTAATTCCGAATGGTTTCTTTTTTATTATGAGAAAGAGGTGACAAAGTGAGCTTCTTATCAAAGATTAAGCCACATGCCATAGCCGCATACAGTAAATCCGGCGTACTGCCATCCGTCCTAGCGGCTCAAGCCATACTTGAAACGGGGTGGGGCAAATCGGAACTAGCGGTAAAGGCCAATAACTTATTCGGGATCAAAGGTTCGTACAACGGTCAATCCTATACTGTGAGAACGCCTGAACAAGATAAGAATGGGAACCAATTCTTCATTGATGCAGCATTCAGGAAGTATCCATCTTTCACTGAATCATTCAGAGATCGTGCAGGCTTCTTCACGTCCACACCGTGGCGCACTAAAGTATACGCCGGTGTGACGGCAGCAAAGGATTATAAATCTCAAGTAAAAGCATTGGATGAATCTCCTTATGCAACCGATAAACAATACGGTGAAAAGTTACTCGATATCATCGAAGAAAATCAATTATACGAATGGGATAAAGAAATTAATAAAGGAAGTGTAAATGTGGGAAAAGTAATCGCACTGGACATTGGACATGGTAAGAACACATTTCCACCAGGTAAAGGTGTGTATAAAAACGGCAAGGGATATGCGGAATTTAGCTTCAACAACAAACTAGCGAAACGTGTAAAAGCATTATTGGAACACAACGGTTTTGATGTCATCATGGCACAACCGTTTGACAGTAATGATGTTGGATTGATCCAGCGTACAAATTACTACGACAGTAAGCGTCCTGACTTAGGTATTTCTCTACATGCGAATGCCGGAGCGGCGAAAGCTGGCGGGCGTTGTGCTTTTTACTGGTACACAAGCAAGCAAGGAAAACAGTTTGCGTCAAATATCATCAACAACATGATAGACATGGGCTATGGCATTCACGGCAACGGTCTGCATGCTTCAAAGTACAACTCATGGACTAACCTCCACATGATAAGAGAATCAACCACATTCCCGATGGTACTGGTCGAACATGGATTCATGACGAACGCTTTGGACTTCCCTTTAATATTCGGTAAGTATCAGGACGAGTACATCGAAGATATGGCAGAGTGCGACGTTAAAGCGGTATGTCAGTATTTCGGTGTAGCATTCAAGAATACGAAATCTGCACCAAGTGCGCCACCTAAACCATCATCAAACAAACCATCTGTCAGCGGTTCGACGTATACGGCTAAAAAAGGTGATACGCTATGGGCGATTTCGCAAGCTGCTGATGTGTCCGTACCTGACTTGAAGTCTTGGAACAATTTGAAATCGAATACTATTAGTATTGGACAGAAACTTAGGGTTAAAAAGCCTGCAGATAAAACAAAAAAAGACGCTCCATCCACAGATACTTCAGAACTCGACTGGAACTACAATGAAGAAGTTGGCTCACAATGGGCTGAATATGAGGGTGTGTGGGTAAATGGTAACGAGCCTATCAAGAAGCGTAAGGGGAGCCCATTGTTGAGCGCTCCTTCCACCGGATGGATGAAGCCCGGTCAGAGACTTGATTATCGTGAGATTGCACGTTCTGACGATCACATCTGGTTGCTCGATAAGTATTCTCCGCAATGGACTCCGGTTAAGCGTTGGAATCCTGTTACAGGAGAAGTCGGGGATGATTGGGGCGATTGGAAGTAACCCAAGCCACTAACGCGCACCACATGTACTACTTCGCAGCCTGTCCGGCTTTACACACCGGGCGGGTATACATAAAAAACACTGGTATTATTTTCATTAATTATATATAATCATTTTAGGTTGTCGAGACTCAACCTGTCTTATATGTACACCTGGCCGGACATCCACCGGTTGGGTGTTTTTTGTGGTATAATAGAAACACTATATTGTGCTAGTCACGCAGCCTGGAAAACTGCTGACAAAGAAGCCGCCTAACCTTAATTGGTCGGGCGGCATTTTTTATTTCCTATAATAGTTATCTACGAAGTCCAGTACATAACTGCGCTTTTGTTCTTCATCAATCTTTCCATCTCTATGCGCTGCTTCCACTTCTTTAATCAATTCAATCAGATCCTGCTCCGGCGTTTCGTTCTTTGGCTTCTTCCGTGCATGTTTAACGCCCTGGTAGCCCGCGTAGATAAGAGGAGACCAGACGGCGCCTGTGGTGTGCATGCCAACCTTCGTTATTTTCTTGCCGGTGGATTGCATGCTCTTTCCTATTGAGTCTGCTGCGTTTCCTGCTTTCGTCCAGTTACTATTTTCAACAGTAGCATGATAGGCCTTTTTATCTATCTCAGGATCATCATACTTAATTCTAAATTCATTTAACTCTGTTTCAATTTTATTATTCTTCTCAGTTAATTTACGTTTTTGTCTTTTAGAAATAAGCCAATCTGATTTCGATAATAAGTCATTATTATTTTGAATGTCGACGTGTAGACTGTGCATTCTCTTTCTATCTTTTTTATCTAATTCCAATATTAACTCCTCCTAAATAATTGTTAAGTCCATTCTATCTTATTGTGCCACTCTTGTGCCATTTTACTTGATAGGTTACACGACATAACGGCAAATACTTAATAATGAAACCCTATTAAATCAACGTTTCAAACACTTACGGTAAGTTACGGTAGCTATCCTCAATCCCTCACTGTCCGTTATTAACCCCCCCTCCAAACGTTGATTTGGAGGGGGGGTTGTGTCTTCCTCGTGTCTTTTTAATGCAACGCTTTCGTTAATGCGGTTGTTATTGTGTAACTTGGATGAAATCAAATCTAACTATGTAAACCATCAGGCTTATGCGTGATGGTTTTTACTTGGACATTTTTAAGGAGATATGTCAAGGAATAATAGTTTCAATTTAATAACTCTATTATTTTGTGTTATTTCATTTTGTACTAATTTTCACTTTCTCTATTTAAGTATTGATATGAGTGCTTTTTTTATTGTTTTTAGGACTAGGTTATAACATCAGGTTTAAAACTTTATCTTATAAGAACTCCTGAATTATGAAATGAAACCGTTTACAAATTTAGTGTTAGGTGATACATTTTAAATGATGGGGGTGAAAAAAGGGGAAGAATATGAAAGTGTTCAAATGGAATAAATAATGTCGGGAGCTTGAAAAATGCAGATTATTTCATACAATGATTTAAAAAATATCGTTAACACTGGAGACGTTATTTCCATCGCAGCTTTATCAGTTGGAAACTTGCCAGTAGAAATACTAAAACATTTAGTTGAAGAATATGATGAAACCAGAGTACCCGATAATATTACGTTTATCATTGCGAATGATATAAGTGATTACACAGATGGCTATGATCTTGATTCTTTCGTTAAGCGGGGAATGGTTAAACGTCTGATAACAAGTCTTCTTACAGCTTCACCAGTCACTATTAATGCGATTAAAAATAATGAAATTGAAGCTTATTTTTACCCGCAAGGTGTTATTGCCACGCAATACAGAAACCACTCTGATTCTTCTCCGGGAGTGATTACAAAAATTGGTTTAAATACTAATGTAGACCCGAGAAGTTCGGGTGGCAAGGTTAATGATATTACAGACGAGGACTTGGTTTCTTTATTAGAAATTAAAGGAAAAGAATATTTGCATTATGACTTTCCTGGCGTTGATGTGGCTCTCTTAAGAGGGACATATGCTGACGAAAAAGGAAATATTTTTATGACTCACGAAGCTCATTTGGGAGAAGGATACAATGCAGCAGCAGCGACCCGCAACAATGGTGGAAAGGTAGTTGTTCAAGTCAAAGAGATAGTTCAGAGTGGAAATTTTCGTTCCACAGATGTATTTATTCCCGGTGAACTTGTGGATTATGTTGTTGTAAATAAAAATCCGGAATATCATAAGCAGGTGATGCAAACTTACTATGACCCTGCCCTGTCAGGCGACTATAGGGTGAATGATATACAAGCGCAATTTATTGAACTCAGTTCCCGCAAAATTATCTTAAGACGGTCTGCACAGTTTTTAAATGAAGGGAATGTAGTAAGTATTGGTTTTGGTATAAATAATGAGCTGTCAAACTTATTAATAGAAGAACAGGTGGAAGACCTGGTGCAGCTTAATATTGATACTGGTGTATTCGGGGGAGTCATCGGCAGCAAAAATAACTTCGGCATGAACTATAATCTGGATGCAAGAATGCGTCATGATATGACATGGGATTTTATATACAATGGCGGACTGGATATAGCGTATCTCAGTTTTGCAGAAATCGATCGGTTTGGAAATGTGAATGTTTCTAGCTTCGGTAATAAAATGAGTGGAAGCGGTGGGTTCATAGACATCAGTCAGACAGTAAAAACTATTATTTTTTCAGGAACTTTGGTCGTGGGAAGCGAAACTATCTGTGAGAATAATCAGCTGATTATTGAACGTGAGGGGGAGTCACATAAATTTGTAGAAAATGTTCAAAATGTGGATTTCAATGCCGCTTACTCTAGAGAGTTGAACCAGCAGGTTTTTTATGTGACTGAAAGGGCTGTTTTTGAGCTGGTTGATGAAGGTTTGAAATTAATTGAAATTGCACCAGGATTGGATTTACAAAAGGAAATTCTGGAAAAAATGGATTTTGTTCCACTTATTTCTGATGAACTTAAAATAATGGATGAGGACATCTACCAAAACAATTGGGGGAAATTGAAGCAATCGATTAAAAATTGAAGCATATTAACAAAGGGGAAGATAAATATGAATTATGATTGGATTAAAACAAGATCAAATTATGACGAAGTGAAAGCGGCAGTTATTGACCCTGGAAAAGGGACGGAATGGTCGTATCAGGATTTAAACATCCGTGCTGAGAATTTAGCGAATTATTTGCAGGATCAGGGAATAAAACGTGGGGATGTCGTTGGTATATTTGCACCAAACGATGTGGCAATATTAGATATGTTATTCGCTTCTTTTAAAATGGGAGCTGTTTTCCTGCCTATAAATTGGCGGCTGAAGCCTATGGAGATTGAAAGTGTTATTTCTGATTCTGGTGCCAAGTTGATTTTTTATGCCTCAAATCATCTGGAATCCCTGAAAGGGATTCCAGAACAGCTGATCCATATGGATATTGATTCACCGGAATATGATGAAATTGTTAATCCTGAACACCATCGGCCATTTAAAAGTGTTGATGTAGAAAGCGATGACCTTGCATCCTTAATATATACGAGCGGAACGACAGGCTTACCAAAAGGGGTTATGTTCACTTACGATTCGTTTGTCAGTAATGTGATTAATACAGCATTAACTTATAAAATAAATTCCAGTTATTCAACGATTATATCGACTCCAATGTTTCACGTACTAGGATTTAATGATTTAGCTCTGCCTTTAATAATGGCAGGCGGAACATTGATTCTGCATCGCTATTTCGACGGTGGGGAATTAAATGAGCTCATGGCAAAGTACCAGCCGAATTATTTAATCCTGATACCAACTATGTATTATGGCATGTTAGTAGCTGATAATTTTGATATTAAGAATTTCAAAAATATTGAATTTTTAATACAAGGAGGTTCTGTGCCCCTCCCGGCTGTACAGAAAAAATTCGAAAGTATGGGTTACACATTAATCAATGGATATGGTTTAACCGAAGCACCGCTTGCCATGGTTAATACACCACATAATGCAATCAAAAAACCAATGAGTATTGGCAAACCTGTTATGTATGTGGATATGCGTATTGTGGATGAAGATCATAACGACGTTGAAACTGGTGAAATAGGGGAACTGGCTGTAAAAGGCAAAAACGTTACACCAGGTTATTGGAATAAACCGGAAGAAACAGAAAAATCATTTGCAGACGGTTATTTTCTCACTGGTGATCTAGCCCGAAAAGATGAAGAGGGGGATGTATTCATCATCAATCGGAAGAAGGAACTCATTATTACAGGTGGTGAAAATGTCCTCCCGTCCGAAGTGGAAGCTGTATTATCAGAACACCCGCTTGTCCGGCAAACTGTAGTAGTGGGGTATAAGAGTCTTAAATTTGGAGAATCCGTTTCTGCTGTAGTAGTTTTGCAAGAAGATGATTCGGAGTTCGACTCTAAATTGGACGAATATGTGAGGGAGCGTCTGGCAGGATACAAAATACCGAAAATGTATTTGAAACTCGATGAGATTCCATTAAACTCAACTGCAAAACCTGACAGAATGGCATTGCAAAAAATGATGAACCAAAAAGCACAGGCAGAAAAGCAGGAAGATGAATTAGCTTAAACAAGTTATATTTTGTAAGCGTTATCATAAAGAGATGGAGGACATAATATGTCAACAAAACAAGAATTGCTAAAGGAATTATATCCGGAAGACTTATTAAGTATTTCTAAAGAATTAACAGAAGGAGAAGTTCAATTTCTAAAACAACTCAATGATATGTTAGAAGAAAAGTACCGTGATTCAATCAATGAACACTGGATCAATGCAACGGTGCCTGAAGACTTTTTCAACGATATGGGGAAATTGAATTACTTTAATAATCCATTGCTTTTTGAAGGTAGAGAAGGCGCGAGAACAACAAGTCAAATGTTTCAGTTCTTTCTGTCATATACAATTGCAAGATTTGATGTATCACTGGTAACCGTGCTTGGGGTACATCACGGGCTCGGACACAATGCATTTCTGTTTGGCGGCAGTAAAGAACAGGTGGCATACTATGTACCAAAGTTACAGTCCCATGAACTGAGAACTTGTTTTGCTCTAACCGAACCTGAACATGGATCGGATGTAGCTGGTGGTTTAGAAACTACGGCTAAGCGCGAGGGAGATAAATGGATTATAAACGGAGCGAAAAAATGGATTGGCGGCGCCAATCTTTCAGATGTCATTCCAGTTTTTGCCGTAGATGTGGATACAGGTAAACCTAAAGGTTTTATAATTAAACCTGAACAAGACGGTGTGGATATAGATATCATCGAAAATAAAATCGCTTTAAGAATCATTCCGAATGCCAATATTCACTTAAACAATGTTGTCGTAAAAGAAGAAGACAGATTACAAAACATTAATACTTTTAAAGATATTGCGAAAGTGTTGTATTCAACACGTGCGGGTGTGGCCTATATGGCAACAGGAGCATTGGCCGGAGCCTTGAGGGCTACACTGGATTATGTGACAAAACGTAAACAGTTTGGCAAAGAAATCAGTAAATATCAATTAATACAGGAAAAACTGGCAATGATGCAGGGGAACTTATCTCATGCGATGGCTTTATCTGCGCAATTGGCCCGGATGCAGGAGAATGGGGAATATGATGAAGTGGCCACTTCAACTGCAAAAATGATGAACGCCTTAAGATTAAGGGATTCTGTTGCAATGGGACGGGGGATTACAGGAGGCAATGGCATTCTTGCCGAATATGATATTGCGCGATTTTTCTCTGATGCAGAAGCGGTTTACACATATGAGGGAACTCACGAAATTAATGCACTGGTTATTGGAAGAGCATTAACGGGTGACTCTGCTTTTATTTAATCAGCGTGAGTGGTAAATGAATTTCAGATACAAAAAATATGGAGGTTATTTCATGATGATAAGAAAAGCAACCGTTTTAGGTGCAGGACTGATGGGCAGTCAAATTGCTGCACTGCTTGTAAACGCAGGTTTAAAAGTAAAGTTGTTGGACATGAGGATTGATGAAAATAATCCAAACAAAATTTCAAAAAAATCGTATGATATGATAACTGATTCGAAAAAACCGCAATTATTTAATTTAGACTTTGCCTCTAATTTGACTTATGGCAATTTTGAAGAGGATCTATCCGAGCGGAATGATTCGGATATCTTTATCGAAGCTGTAAAAGAAGAATTGGATATAAAGCATGAAATTTGGGACCAGGTGAGAAGTGTTGCCAAAGATGATGCCTTATTTGCAACAAATACTTCAGGTATTCCAATCAAGGCCATATCCAAAGTATTTAATGATAAGGAGCAGGAAAGATTTTTCGGTATGCACTTCTTCAACCCACCTCGTATCATGAAGCTTGTAGAAGTGATCCCTGGTCCTGGAACAAATTCGAAAGTAATAGATAAAGCACAGGCGTTTGCTGAAGATGTGCTGGGAAAAGGTGTAGTCATAGCAAATGATGTGCCTGCATTTGTTGCTAACCGTGTAGGAACACAGACAATGAATGACGTTATGTATCGTGCAGAAGAAAAAGGCTTCTCGATTGCAGAAGTCGATGCATTGACGGGGCGGAGTATCGGGCGTCCAAGTCTTGGTACGTATGGTCTGGTGGATCTGGTAGGGCTTGATATTGCGGTAACAGTGATTAAAGGTCTGCAGCAAATTCCGGAAGAAAAAGAGTTTTTCCATAATACAAGAATTGCAGAAAAACTGATGGAAAATGGTGCATTGGGCAGAAAAACCAAGCAGGGATTTTATAAAAAAGAAAAGAAATCACTTCTCGTTTTTGATCCTGAAAGCAATGAATATGTACAACCGGAAAAACCGGAATTTGAGTTGCTGGGCAGTTTCAGTAAAGACTTAAAAGAGAATATGAATGCAATCTATAACGCGGAAGATGAAGCGGGAAGATTCTTATGGGAAACCCTTAGAAACAATTTCTACTATTGTGCTTTGAATGTACCAAAAGCGGCAACAGATTTTAAAGATATAGACCGTGCAGTGGTATGGGGGTTCAACTGGAAAAAAGGGCCATTCCAACTTTGGGATCTGATGGGTTTCGAGCGCGTTAAAGAACGCATGCAAAAGGAAATGGGAGAATTACCAGAATGGATAGAAGAGCGCAATACGCCTTTTTATTCCGAAGGTGAGTCGATTGAGCGTGTGACACCAGTATCAGAGTTTATAGAGAGTGAAATATGGAATAGGGAAGACTCCAAACTTGCTGTTGCAAATAGAGACCAACTGATATTGAAATTACAAAGTATGAATAATATTATTACAGACGGCTTTGCTGATGACTTAATTGAATCAATCGATCTTTTGGAAAATGAGGATTACTCAAGCATGGTGATATATGCAGATGGAAATAACTTTAGTGTCGGTGCCAACTTATATCTGATGAAAAAAGCACATGAAGAAAACATAGTGGAAGAGACCGTGGGCCCGGCGATTGAAAAACTGCACGAGAGTTTCAACCGCTTAAAATATGCACTCAAACCAGTTGTTACTGCAGTTCAGGGGAAATCTCTGGGCGGTGGTTGTGAATTGATTCTTCATTCACCTTTTGTAGTAGCTGCAAGTGAAACATATATGGGACTCGTGGAAGCGGGAGTTGGACTGCTGCCAAGCGGTGGGGGGCTTGCCGAAATGGCAGACCGGATACTTGGGGCCTCCCACAAGCACAATGATAAACAGGAATCGATGACTAAAGTACTGACTACTGTAGGTTTTGCAAAAGTATCAACGAACGCTTATGAAGCGCTGCGGTATGGTTATTTGAGAGATACTGACACAATTATATTGAATACAGAGAAAAGAGTGGAAGTTGCATTAAATAGAGCACGGTTTGAATCGGAAACCAATTACGTTCCAAAACCGGAATTAAAATATTTTGCTTTAGGCAGAGACTATAAAGCGCTCGCTCAAGGACAATTAGATGCTCAACGCGTTGGAAACTTTATAAGTGATCATGATTATAAAATCACTTTGAGTGTTGCAGATGTTTTATCCGGAGGAGATCTGCCGCGTAACACGTATATTAATCAAAGGTACCTTCAAAAACTTGAAAAGCAAAAATTCTTAATGCTGTTACAAGACGAAAAAACTTACAATCGAATTACTCATATGCTGGATACAGGCAAGCCTTTGCGAAATTAAAAATCGTGGAAACAGAGAAAGGATGAAAGTTAATGCAAGATGCATATATAGTAGCTTATGGACGTTCTGCAGCTGGCAGAGGGAAATTAAACGGTGCAATGGCCCACGAAAGACCGGACGAGGTGGCAGCACAAGTATTAAAAGGCGTGCTTGGTAGAGTGGATGGTCAATTCAATCCCGATATGGTACAGGATGTTATCGTCGGGAATTCCTTTCCTGAGGGCTTGCAGGGTCAAAATATTGCACGTTCGATTGCGTTGCTTGCCGGGATGTCCAACAAAGTTCCTGGTCAGACTGTGAACCGTTACTGTTCTTCAGGACTTCAAACAATCGCGATCGCAGCTAACCAGATCAAGTCTGACCAGGCTGATATTCTAGTGGCCGGGGGAGTTGAATTGATGAGTGCTGTCCCAATGGGAGGTAATGAGCCGACCAACAATCCATTGCTTCAGGATGAGGATACTGGAGTGTCCTATCCAATGGGTCTGACTGCCGAGATGGTAGCTGAAGAATATAAAGTATCACGGGAAGATCAGGATGCTTATTCTGTTCAGAGTCACCAACGTGCTAAAAGTGCCCAGGAATCAGGGAGATTTGATGATGAAATCATTCCAATTGATGTAAATGAAGTCTCATATGATAATAACGGTCCCGTAGTGACAAAAGACGTATTTGAAACTGACGAACTTGTGCGTCCGGATACAAGCATGGAAACTTTAGCGAAGTTACCTACTGTATTCAAAGCAGATGGGACAGTAACAGCCGGTTCATCCGCTCCTCTAACAGACGGTTCAGGTTTTGTAGTTGTGATGTCCGGAGACAAGGTTAAAGAATTGGGCGTTACACCTGTTGCACGGTTTGTCGGTTTCAAGGCAGTCGGCGTGGATCCTAAAGTCATGGGAATCGGGCCGGCTTATGCCATTCCGGAAGTACTAAAATTATCCGGTCTAACTGTTGATGATATGGATCTGATTGAACTGAATGAAGCATTTGCATCACAAACTGTCGCCTCAATCAGACAGGCAGGATTAGATATTAATAAAACGAATGTTAATGGAGGAGCGATTTCTCTAGGTCATCCTCTTGGAGCATCAGGTGCAATGCTGACAGCCAGACTGCTTGCTGAAATGAAAAAAAGACCAGATTCCAAGTATGGCATGGTAACCATGTGCATCGGAGTAGGTATGGGCGCGGCAGGCATATTTGAATATGTTAGATAGTTAAACATCATGTTAGTATATCATTATGATTGTGTATTTCATGAATGTATACAATATAAGAGACACTGGTACATTAAAAATTAATGAAGAAATTATTTGCACCAGGTTAGTCAAACCTGGTGTTTTTTAGATTCATAAAAAAGGAAAATGATATATTTAAAAAATCGTCATTAGAATGTGTGTAATATTTAAATGGATTAGTTTCCTCAACACATTAACTTGAACATTATTTTAAGTTTATTATTTCATTCATTTACCCATATCTATAATTCCATAATTCACCTGGCTTGTTTTTCTTTTGATACGTTCGAACCCCAGCGTTTCAAACCTTTGACTTTTCCAATGGTCTTTTAATACTATGCGTTGTTTTGCGACTCTTTTTGCTTCTTCCACTGTTTTAGAACTTAGGTCATACTTAAAAGTCTGCTCATTGATTTTTCTGATGGCGCTGGAAGATTCAATCGTTTCCCTGAACATGGGGTCGAAGTATACGATGTCGAAACTGTTGTCGGGGAGGGACTTGAGGTAAGCGGTATGATTCACATGAATGGTTTTGATCCGCCTCATTGCTTCTTGGATTTCTATAGTATTACTATGGTAGATTTTTAATCCTTCGGTTACCATCATATGGAGCAGCGGATTGGCTTCGAGTGCAGTGACCGTATTTTTATTATTCGTGATCATACTCGCAATGATGCTGTCTGATGCAAGCCCCATAGTACAGTCCAATACACTCATATTTTCTTTTATTCCGGCTGCTTCTATGAAAGTATCCTTTTCTCCCTTGAGCAACCGTTTTGCCCTGATCATCGAAAGGCTAGGGTGGAAGTATATCGGTTCTTTTGTTGAAAAGGGGATGATCGTTAATCTTTCTTTTCCTACTATGGCGATATCGGTCTGATGTATGTTGAATAAAGTGTCGGTGCTCTGTTTGTTTCGTTCTATGTAGGGATAGTCGTATTTGTCCGCCAGAGTAAGGGCCTGCTGTACTGATTTTTGGTTTGACCTGCCACCTGTAGTGATTATCATATTTTACCTGCCTATTTAAAATACCTCCTGTTTTAAAGCAGGAGGTATGATTGGAATGTCATTCTTCTGATGAACCTTCTAATTCAATAGTGTGGTCGAGTGGTTCTGAACTTTCTTCTGCCATAGGGTTTTCACGGCTCTGCAGAACTGTTTCAAGTTCGGGATCCAATGGGCCGTAGGCTACGACTGCTGTTGCAGATTCCCCCGGATCTATCATTTCAGTGGCTGCAGTGGCTTCTTCGCTTTTCTCGTAGTCTTCAGGAAGATCCATCGTAAGGTTATCGAGCGGCACTTCTGAATCACCGTCCATCTGTCTGACAGCGAGATCAAGTCCGAAGGCTTCCTGTGGAGCTGTGGCAACATCTGAGTTGTTTGTGAACTCAAATTCAATTACGACGACTTCTGTCGGTCCTGTTTCTTCGCCCTCTGAAGTTTCTTCTTCGTTTTCACCTTCCGGCGGTTCGATTGAATACTGGCTGAAATCTAATACATTATACTCACCGTATTGCCCGGAGTAGGAGACATCTGTGCTTTCATCATTTCCGGAATCTTCTGAAGTTTCTTCACCTGAGTTTTCTTCTGTCCCATCTTCTTCAGAAGAATCTGCGCCTCCGCATGCGGCCAGCAGCAGTACTGTGGACAACCCGCCCGCAAGCAGATATTTCTTCAAACTCATAATATTTTACCCCCTAAAATATAGATACAGTATAAGTATAATACAATTATTTCAATAATCAATATTATTTCGGTATTTGAAATAGTTAATATTCTATTTTTTTTATCAAATGAGGTATAATAAAAGTAAATTAAATTACAAATATGGAGAATGCCTATGTTTTCTTATCATGAAATCAATCTGCACCTGGATGAGATCGCCCTCCCTAAGCCGCTGTCTGAAATAACTGGGAAACTGGATGATTTTAAAGGTTATGAACTGAATTTTCTAATTAAAGCTGAAAAATATCTGTTTGATCATCTGGAGTATGAGAGCTATAAATCGAAAGTGATTCATTGCATCGGTACATGCAGATTTAATTTGACGCAAGTTGGTCTGTATCTTCTGATGGAGGATGAAATTATTTTTGTGCATACTTCAGCACTTAAGCTGGACGAGGATAATCAGCAGTGGTCTTTGAATGTCTATCCCTTTAAAGAAATTGTTTCATTCGAATTTAATGACGGCTGCTATTCATCTGATGATTACAATTCGGGTGTTTTATTCATCAGGCTGAAGAATAAAACAGGCACAGTCCGAAGTAAGACGATCCGTAATATCAATCCGAATCATTTTGGTTGTATGCGTGATTTTCATGAAAAAATGCAGGAGAACAGGTATATATAAATGCAAAAAGGCTGAGAAAAATTTTCCCAGCCTTTTTAATCATATTCCTGTTATTCCGTTAATCACTAAACCGATTGTGAGCAGCAGTCCGAAGATCGTATTCAATTTTCCCATGGAAGCCATCGCCGGAATGAGTTCGTCTGGCGTTTTTCCTTTCCACATCAGCCGCACTGTTTTTATAAACAGAGGAATTGAAAGGAGTGTGAGAAGTAAAAAGACTGAGCCGAATGGTTTAAATATGGCAATCCAGAAAATAAAGATGTAGCAGAACGCCAGCAGTGCTGCAGTAGTCATGACTGCGAACGGTTTGCCGACAAGGATGACGAATGTTTTCCTGCCGCTTTCTTTATCTTTTTTACGATCCCTGATGTTGTTGGCCATATTTAGCAGACCAATCGTAATTGCCACCGGTATTGAAATCAGCAGCGGGAAATAGTGCAGAGTGCCTGTATGGATGAAAAACGTGATCATGATGATGACGGTTCCCATGAAGAAACCAGCGAATATTTCACCGAACGGTGTCCATGATATCGGAAATGGTCCTCCTGTATAGAGATATCCGACTGCCATTGAGACGGCACCGATGACCAGTACCCAGAGTGATGTATTAAAAGCGATGTAAATGCCGATAAGACCGGCAGCGATATAAAACAAGACGGCTATCGTCAAAACAGAGCGGGGTGACATGCCGTTCCGTACAATTGCCCCTGCGATCCCCACTGATTCTTCACTGTCCAGCCCTCTTTTAAAATCGAAATACTCATTAAACATGTTTGTGGCCGACTGGATAAGCAGTGTTGCAATCATCATTGCGATGAACATGTCCCATCTTATCGGCGCAAAAAGCAGTACGCTTGCAGTACCGACTAAAACAGGTACGAACCCTGCCGTCAGTGTGTGGGGGCGGGTGAGACTGAGATATTTTTTGATACCGGTATGTGTTTCTGTCCCTTGCATGACCATCTTCCTTTATGATTAAATATGATAACAATTTTAACACATTTAATTATATACGATACACACCAATATGAATAAATGATAAAATAAAGGTAACTATGCTGAAAGAAGTGTGTATCAATGAACTTGGAAGCGTATCAAACTATTCTGGATGATATAAGTTTGAATTCGGATAAAACTTATCTTACTCTGCAATTGCCTATTTTTGATATGGAAATTGACGAGAAGAAACTTTTTTCCCATTTCGAATCTGAACTGGGAAACAGGTATTGGTTCCGTTCGAAAGATGAAACTTATAATATTGTTGGAATTGGTTACCTGGAATCAATCAGAAGAGATAAATATTCTGCATCATCTTTATCGCGTGAAAAAGATGAATTATACGATAAAATTCAAAAGGTCAAACTGGAAGAAGGGATCCTTTCCCGCCTGAGCCTTTTCGGAGGCACGCGTTTTGACAGCAAGGATACCACCGATGAATGGAATGATTTTGCCATGGTGGAATTCCATTTGCCGAAATGGCAGTTTGATTTAAAAAACCGTGTGCTTTTTTATACTGTAAGTATTTCAGAAGTGAATTTGCAGACTGTACTTGCTTATATTGTCGAAGAACTTAAGACAATTGAAAATACGGAAGTACTTATCGACGGCAAACCTGTAATCAATATGGAAAAGGATCTATTTCCAAATGAATGGAAGGCGCTTGTCGACCAGGCAGTGGATGTTCTGGACGAAACGGATTTCAGGAAAGTGGTGCTGGCGAGACAGAGGCTGATTACTTTCAAGTCTCCGGCCGACCCGCTTTTTTTGCTGGAAAGATTGGATAATGAAAAAGGCACATACACGATTTACTATGAAAAGAACAAGTCGACATTCATTTCCAAGTCCCCTGAGAAACTATTTGATGTCAAAGAGGATAAATTGCGGACAAATGCGATTGCCGGTTCAGCAGAACGAACGCATGATGAAGGACAGGATGAACATCAAAAATCATTTCTCCTGAATGATGAGAAAAACCGTTATGAACATGAACTCGTTCGTGAATCCATTGTCAGTGATCTTGAGCCATACAGTGACTGGGTGGAATACGATCCGAAACCGGGAATCCTTGAGAATAAATATATCTACCATCTGCATACTGCGATCAAAGCGACACTGAATAATGGCACAGGAGTGTTTGAACTGCTCGATGCGATTCATCCGACACCGGCCGTCGGCGGGTTGCCGAAGAAAAAAGCCAGGGAGTATATCATGAATGAAGAATACGGTACACGTGGATTGTATGCAGCACCTGTCGGAATCATTCATGAAGACAATGAATGTGAATTCGTCGTATCAATCAGATCGATGCTTGTGCGGGCTAATAGCGCGACACTATTCGCAGGGTGCGGCATCGTCAAAGGTTCTTCGAGTGAAAAGGAATTCAAAGAGACACAGGTTAAATTCACGCCGATGTTGAATGTACTGGAGGCAAATAGCGAATGAATCATCAGGAGTTATTGACAAGGCAGGTTTTCACACTCGTAGACGTTTTATGGTCGTACGGTATGGAGGAAGTCGTCATCAGTCCGGGATCACGTTCTACACCTATAGCGATTGCAGCTGAACTGCATCCCAATATTAAGACGCATGTGCATCCTGATGAGAGGAGTGCGGCATTCTTTGCTCTGGGGCTTTCAAAGGCGGAGCGCTCACCTGTCGGCATCATCTGCACTTCCGGAACTGCCGCGGCGAACTATACTCCGGCTATCGCTGAGGCGGATCTGAGCCATATTCCTTTGATTGCGCTGACAGCAGACAGACCGCATGAATTAAGGGATACAGGAGCACCACAGTCCATATCACAGAATAATATGTACAGGAACTATGTAAAATTCTTTACAGAACTTCCGCTTGCGGATATGCATGAATCTGCAGTGGAACTCATAGAGGCAAAAATTCTTCAGTGTTCCGTTTTCTTTACAGGAATAAATACCGGTCCTGTCCATATCAACGTTCCTGTGCGTGAGCCTTTAATGCCGGACGTGACAAAACTTGAATTATTCAACCGCCCGAAAAAACGGATGCCAGTTTACAAAATGGTGGATGGTGCCATTGACGTGTTCCACGGTACAGGGCTTTTATTCATCGGTGAAACCCAAGCGGATATTTCAGGCATTGCCAGGATGATCGAAAGAGACAATCTCACTATCGTCGTTGATCCGAGACAGCATTTGCGCAAAACTTTGAAAAATGCAGTCACACATCATGATCTGATATTTAATGCACTCAGCGAAGAGCAGTTCGGATTTGTAGAAGAGAATGTTGATTTCATACTTAGAATCGGAGAGCCGCTGACTTCAAAAGCGGCCAATAAATTCCTTGCGGCAACACATATCCCCCAGTATGTGATCAGCGAACTGCAGAATGTTAAAACTTATCCTGTAGCACCAGAAGCATCCTATATCGGAGAGATAAAAGATACATTGGAACATGTGGAATTTTCATCCGGGACGGCAGCATTTAAAAATTGGCTGACGGATATCGATGCTTCCATCAGTAGGCATATTGATGATAATATCAATGGCTTTACAGATGAAGGCCGTTTTACGTATGACATCATTCGAAATACTGAAGGAACTACAACTTTCTTCCTCTCAAGCAGCATGCCGATTCGCGATGTAGAGCGGTATGACACATTGAATATACATTCCATATTTGCGAACCGCGGTGCAAACGGAATCGACGGTGTCGTTTCAACAGCGCTTGGCACAGCCGTCAAAAGACCGGTGACCCTGATCATCGGTGATGTTGCACTGTATCATGACATGAATGGGCTTCTGATGGCAAAACTCGAAAATATAGATATCAATATCATCGTATTCAACAACAATGGCGGCGGGATTTTCAGCTTCCTGCCGCAGTATGCGGAAAAAGACCATTTTGAACGGTTGTTCGGGACACCGCTTGATCTTGATTTCAAGCATACGGCTGCATTGTATGATTTTAATCATTCCGCAGTTACTGATGTAAATGAACTCGATGTCCAGCTTTTGAACAGGTCGGGCAGAAACATGATAGAGATCAAAACTGACAGAGATAAAAATCTGCAGGAGCATCAGAAGCTTAAAAATGAAATAGGGGAAATGGTGAGAGCCATTGGAATTTAATTATAATTTCGACAATACGGGCAACGACGAAACAGTATTGCTGCTGCATGGCTTTTTATCAGACATGACGAGCATGGAAGTCGTTGCGCGTCATCTGAGGGGACATTTCAATATTTTAAGTGTGGACCTGCCCGGTTTTGGAAAGACACCGGGCCGGGGTGAATACACCATGGAGGATATTTCCCGCAGTCTTGCGGGTCTTGTAGAGTCTCTGCGTCTCAAGCCGGTTCACGTTATCGGCTACTCTATGGGGGGCAGGGTCGCCGTTTCATTTCTGGTGAATCATCCGGATATGGTACAATCGGCAGTGCTTGAAAGTACTTCACCCGGTATCAGTGACCCGGCAGAAAGGCGAAAAAGATTTCAGCTGGATTGTGAGCGGGCGGAGCGAATGTCATCCGACTACGTTTCATTCATCAATGAATGGGAGCAGATGGGGCTGTTCAGCACACAAAATTCCATGGATAAGAAACTTCAGGAGAGCCAGAGGAAAAACAGGCTGGCCCAAAATCCTGAAGGGGCTGCGAACAGTCTGGTCAGATACGGCAGCGGCATTCAAAAATCGTATTGGGAAAGCCTTTCATCGATCGTCACCCCCGTGCTTCTTATTGCGGGTGAAAAAGATGGGAAGTTCGTATCGATTAATCGGGAAATGGAAAAGCTGCTGCAAAATACCCAATTCGAAATCGTTCCGGAGACAGGACATAACATTCATATGGAAGCAGCGGATAAGTTTGGTATAATAATATTAGAGTTTTTAATAGGAGGCTGAACAATGGCTAGAGAATGGCAGACATTAAAAGAGTATAAAGAGATCAAGTATGAATTTTATAACGGTATTGCGAAGGTGACGATCAACCGTCCTGAAGTACGCAATGCTTTTACACCACTTACAGTGACTGAGATGATTGATGCATTTACAAGAGCCCGAGACGATCAGAATGTAGCAGTGATTGTGCTTGCAGGTGAGGGCGATATGGCATTTTGCTCAGGCGGAGACCAATCAGTCCGTGGACATGGCGGCTATGTGGGCGAAGATAACGTTCCACGTCTGAACGTATTGGATCTTCAGCGTCTGATCCGTGTCATTCCGAAACCGGTGGTTGCAATGGTTTCAGGATATGCGATTGGCGGTGGTCATGTACTGCACGTTGTATGCGATTTGACAATCGCCGCAGACAATGCACGTTTCGGTCAGACCGGTCCGAAAGTAGGCTCATTTGATGCCGGTTATGGCGCAGGTTACCTTGCTAGAATCATCGGACATAAGAAAGCACGTGAAATCTGGTATCTTTGCAGACAGTATGATGCTCAGGAAGCACTGGATATGGGACTTGTAAACACTGTTGTTCCTCTGGATGAGCTGGAAGATGAAACAGTGCAGTGGTGTGAAGAGATGATGGCGCATTCTCCGACAGCACTGCGTCTTCTGAAAGCGGGTATGAATGCAGATACAGATGGCCTTGCAGGATTACAGCAGATGGCTGGAGATGCAACACTGCTTTACTACACAACTGATGAAGCAAAAGAGGGAAGAGAAGCGTTCAAAGAAAAAAGGAAACCGGATTTCGGTCAATTCCCAAGATTCCCATAAGTTTTATCCCGCCCATCTGATGATGGGCTTTTTTAATGAGGTGTATCAAATGGATTATAATTGGTTAGAGCTGCAGGCAGGAGAGCGGCCGGATAAGCCGGCAGTTATATTTAACGGGGAAACAGTTACTTTTGCACAATTGTACAGGAAAGCGGAGGTTACATCAGAAAAATTGAATGGACTGAACAGGAAGCGTATCGGCTTTTTCATTGATAATACCCTTCAGTCGGTCATTTTGATTCATGCGGCCATAATTTCCGATATCGAAATCGTGATGATCAACCGCAGGTTGACAGCCGTTGAAATTGACAGGCAGTTACAGGATGTCGATGTGGATACTATAGTAACGACAGCGTCATTTTCCATGGAAGATTACACTGTGGTCCATTATGATGAATTATCTACCCTGGACAGCACTGGCAATTTAATTGGAATCAAATCCGGGGATGATACACTGTCGATCATGTTCACATCAGGTACAACCGGACGTGCCAAGGCAGTAAAACAGAGCTATGACAATCATTATGAATCTGCACTAGGCTGTGAAAGCCGTTTTAATTACGTTACGGACAGTGTATGGATGAACGTCAATCCAATTTATCATATCTCCGGTTTTTCAATTTTAATGCGTTCTGTCATCCGTGGATGCACAATGGTGCTGGTTGAAAAATTTGAGCCCCTGGAGGTCTGGCATGCACTTGAGGCACATAATGTAACACATGTCAGCATGGTGCCTGTCATGCTTGAAAGAATGATGAAACATGAGGGCGTGCACGAACTGCAGGGTATTCTGCTGGGCGGTGCCGGAGTGACAATGGATATTCTGAATCGTGCGCTGGAAAAAGGGCTGCCTGTCTACAATTCTTTTGGCATGACAGAAACATGTTCGCAGATTGTATCCATTGCGCCGGGGGATCCGAAAATTTTAAAAGGAACAGTTGGTCGTCCATTGGATAATATTTCCATCAGGATCGATGAAGAAAATGACGGTGAACTTCTTGTAAAAGGACCTGCCGTAACAAAGGGATATTTGAATGCAGAGCTGCAGCTGGACGACGGATATTTCCGCACCGGTGATATGGGGTATACTGATGAGGAAGGATACCTATATATACTGGACAGAAGAAATGATCTCATCATAAGCGGCGGGGAAAACATTTATCCCAAAGAGATTGAGGATGCTGCAGTAAGCCATGAGTCAGTCAAAAACGCGGTAGTCATCAAAAAGAAGAATCAGAAGTGGGGCGAGGTGCCTGTGCTTCTTATTGAAATAGAGGATAGTTTCTATCTTGACGAAGATGCAATCATGGCAACGCTTGAGAAGCGGCTGGCAAGATATAAGCTGCCGAAGGAGATCCATGTAACCGAAGAAGTGGTCATGACTTCCACAGGCAAGGTTTCCCGTGCGAAAAATCAGGAAATCTTTGATATGAAAAAAAGCAGTAGTCCATGACCTACTGCTTTTTATCTACATAATTTTTAGGGTTCAACGGAACAGGATCATATCCTCCCGGATGGAACGGATGACATTTCAGTATCCTTTTGATTGTCAGATAGGCACCTTTGAATGCACCATGCTCCTGGATTGCTTCTATGCCGTAATTCGAACAGGTCGGATTGAAACGGCAGCTCGGAGGAAACATGGGTGAGATGAATTTCTGATAGAACCGGAATAGAGATAGGAGTATAGCACGCATAGTAATCACCAGACATTCTTTTTAATATCTTAATGATAAAGGGTGGATGTCATTAAGGCAAATATTGGAGTTGAGACAATGCTTGAATTCAAAGATTTTGAAGGCAGAAAGGTTACATTGGAATTCAAAGAGAATAAATCAGCAAAACATGTGCTCGCAATATGTAAGTTTGATGACAAGTATTTGATGACAAATCATAAAATACGCGGAATTGAATTTCCGGGCGGTAAAGTCGAACCTGATGAAACATTGGAAGAGGCATTACACAGAGAAGTGTTCGAAGAGACGGGAGCAAGTATCGAATCGCTGGAATATGTCGGTTTTTACACTGTCCACGATGAACGTCCTTTCAGCAAGGCGGTTTATTATGCCGATATTAAAGACATATTTTTCAAATGTGATTATCTGGAAACATCCGGACCGGTGCTGTACCGGACCATTGAGGAAGTGCCCGGTGAAGAAAGCAGTATTTTGCTTGAAGATGAATGTATCAGATATTTATACGTCAGGAGTCTGGATGACTCATTCTTTTCAAAAAAATAATGCAGCCACCTGAACGGCGCTGCATTATTTGAAGGTTACTCGATTTATAGCGAGAAGCCGCCATCCTTGGCGATTTTCTCAGAACTTTCACCGAACTTCTTAAAGTTTTCAATGAATGATTCCTTCAGACTTTGTGCTTTTTCGTCATAGGCATCAGTGGATTCCCATGTGTTCCGTGGGTCCAGTATTTCACTTGGCACCCCTGGTACGGAAACCGGTATGCTTAAACCGAAAGTTGAATCTTCTTCAAACGGATTAAGTGCCAATTCACCGCTGATTGCACGTCTGACCATTGAGCGTGTATGAGTAAGGTCCATACGTTTTCCAACGCCGTATTCGCCGCCGGACCAGCCCGTGTTTACGAGATATACATTCACTTCATGCTCATCAATGAGGTCACCGAGCATATTTGCGTATGTTGTTGCATGAAGCGGCAGGAAGGGTGATCCAAAGCAGGTAGAAAATACCGGCTGAGGAGAAGTGATGCCTCTTTCTGTTCCTGCAAGCTTTGATGTGAAACCACTAAGGAAATGGTACATCGCCTGAGATTTAGTCAATTTTGAAATTGGAGGCAATACTCCAAAAGCATCTGCTGTCAGGAAGATGATCGTATTCGGATGTCCTGCAATTGAAGGAATGCGTGCATTATCTATATGATCGAGCGGGTATGCAGCACGGGTGTTTTCAGTCAGTTCCCCGTCATCATAATCAGGCTTGCCTGTTTCATCAAGCACAACATTTTCAAGAACAGATCCAAAACGAATTGCATGGAAGATCTCAGGTTCTTTTTCAGCTGAAAGATTAATCGTTTTTGCGTAGCATCCGCCCTCGATATTGAATACTCCATCTTCATTCCAGCCATGTTCATCATCACCGATCAATTCTCTTTGCGGATCAGCAGACAATGTAGTCTTCCCTGTACCCGAAAGACCGAAGAATAGGGAGACATCCTTATTTTCGCCGACATTCGCTGAGCAATGCATACTCATGACACCTTTTTCCGGCAGTAGGTAATTCATGATGGAGAAAATGGATTTCTTCATTTCGCCGGCATATTCGGTACCGCCGATCAGAATAATCCCTTTTTCAAAGGAAACGATGATGAACGCTTCCGATTTTGTACCGTCGACATCAGGATCTGCTTTGAAGGTAGGGGCGGAAACAATAGTGAATTGTGGGTCGATATCCAATGCTTCCTCTTTGGATTCGGGACGGATGAACATTGTACGGGCAAACATGTTATGCCAGCTGTACTCGTTGACCACCCTCAAGTTCAGCCTTGTGTTTTCATCGGCACCGGCATAGCCGTTGAATATAAACACCTCGTCCTTTTTATCAAGGTGCGTGACCACTTTTTCGTACAGATTATCAAAGATTTCCTGTGAGATCGGCTGATTGACTTCTCCCCAGTCAATTTTATCTCTGGAGACTTCATCTTCAACTATAAAACGGTCTTTAGGACTTCTGCCGGTGTATTTACCCGTCTCAGCTCTGAGAGCTCCGGTTTCTGTCAGTTTCCCTTCACCTCTTCTGAGGGAACTTTCTACAAGTTGCGCAGCAGAAAGCTGAACCTGTGCCGTTTCTTTTGAAATAAGGTTTTGAATTAATGCAGAATGATTTACCATATGTATGCCTCCATTTTTGCAGTTTATGATGTGTATGACCCTTTCACGAAATAGTATAACACATTATAAAATGATGTGACATATTAAATCAAATAATATTACCTTGAATTACCTCTGATCATCTAGTATATTAAAGATTAAGTTATCTCTTATCAAGAGCCGGTGGAGGGAACATACCCTATGAAACCCAGCAACCTCTTTTCTAAAAAGAAAGGTGCTAAAGGATGCAGAAGTTATTCTGATCGATAAGGGGAAGAGCGAAGCCTTTTCCTGTCTTATGGAAAAGGCTTTATTATTTTTATTAAGAGATAGCTAATAACTAATCAAAGGAGTTTTATAAATGGCAGAGCGCAGGCTTTTTACTTCTGAATCTGTAACGGAGGGCCATCCTGATAAAATCGCAGACCAGATCTCGGATGCAATTTTGGATGAAATACTAAAAGGGGACGCACATGCCAGAGTTGCCTGTGAGACAGTAGTCAACACCGGCATGGCGATGATTGTAGGGGAGATCAGCACAAAAACCTATGTGGACATCCCTAAAATAGTAAGGGAAACGGTTAAGAATATCGGCTATATCGATGCAAAATTCGGATATGACTACAAAACCATGTCAGTATTGACGGGTATCGATGAACAGTCACAGGATATTGCACAGGGTGTCAATAATGCGGTTGAGACACGCGAGACAGAAGAAGCGTCTACAGGAGCAGGAGATCAGGGTCTGATGTTCGGATATGCATGCAGTGAAACCGAAGAGCTTATGCCTTTGCCAATATCACTTGCGCATAAACTGTCAAGAAGATTGACAGAAGTCAGAAAAGAAAATATTTTGGACTACTTAAGACCGGACGGCAAAACACAGGTGACTGTGGAATATGATGAGAATGATCATGTGAAGAGGGTAGACACGATTGTTGTTTCCACACAGCACCATGATGATATCCCGGTCGAACGCATTTATGATGATATCCTGAGCCATGTGATCGGGGCGGTCGTACCATCTGAGCTGTTGGATGAAGAGACGAAATATATCATCAATCCAACGGGTCGCTTCGTAATCGGCGGCCCGCAGGGTGATGCAGGACTGACCGGCAGAAAAATCATCGTGGATACCTATGGTGGCTACGCAAGGCACGGAGGCGGTGCGTTCAGTGGTAAAGATCCTACAAAGGTGGATCGTTCCGCTGCATATGCTGCAAGATACATTGCCAAAAACATCGTTGCTGCGAAAGTGGCGGATAAATGTGAAATTCAGCTGGCATATGCAATCGGGGTGAGTCAGCCTGTGTCCATTTCAGTCGATACATTCGGAACTTCTGAATACTCGGAAGAGGAGCTTACTGGTGCAATCAGAAAAATCTTCACATTGTCACCGGATGGAATTATCGAGATGCTGGATCTGAAAAGACCGATATACAAAAATACAGCAAGTTACGGTCACTTCGGCAGAAATGCCGAAGAATGCCCATGGGAAGCCATTGATAAAGTAGCCCATCTGCAGACGGAACTGAAAAAAGAAAAAGTGAATTAAAAATAGACCCCGGAAATTTTCCGGGGTCTTAAACTATTAGGTGGAACAGTGTTACTCTTCAGAGGATTCTTCTTCCATGCCGCCGGAATCCTCAGTTGTTTCCTCATCCATTGTGGAATCTTCTTCTGTAGTCGTGCCTTCTTCAGTTGATTCTTCTTCTGTAGATCCGCCACCGCCGCATGCACCTAAAACGAGTACTGAAGCAAATCCGCCCGCCAAGAGATATTTTCTGAGTTCCATAATGATAATCCTCCTAGTTTTTGTTTTTCTGCGCTACCTGCTGCAAGTATCCTATTCATGTTCATGAAAGTGCCTGCCATTTCTCTATATGTATCTGGCAGGTCAGTTGAATAGTACCCGGGTGATTTACCTCAAAACATATATGATTGAGTAAATATAATAACCTGGAAATCTTTACATGACTGACATATTTAAGGCTGCATCCGCATCCATTTCTGTTTGATTTTCCAAAGCTGCTTGATCATTTCAGGATCAAGTGGATATTTCTCTTCTTCATAGTTTTCGGAAGTGAATTTGTTGGGGTAGACACTGAAACTTTCGATCATGATTGTATTCACTTGTTTTTCCAGATGTGCCAAACTGTTTATGAAAGGAAACTCATCATATAGAGACAACGCTTCGAAAATATATTCATCCTGCTGGGAACTTTCAGAGATGATGATGGATGCAGGATCGTAATTGACTAATACGTCATTTATCATCGGCGGAAAATACTTATAATTTATAAAAAATTGCATGTTTACCTCACTTATATATTAATAATTTTGTTATAATGGACAAAGCCTTACTGAAGGCTTGAAATCATTATTTGGAAGGAATTGAAAACTCAATTATGAATACTGAAATTTTCACTAATCCAATCTTTATCGCGATTGCTGCAGTTTTACTGATTGTCGCGGTGGCTTTTCTGGTTTACTTTTTCAAGAACAGAAATAAAGTCAATGCACTTACTGAAGAGTATAGCAAGGAGAAGCAGGGATTGATAGAGAAATATGAATCCAATCAGGAAGAAGAACGCCTCAGTCACAAGAAAGAAGTTTCAACATTAAATGAAAAATATCATAATGATACAACCTTATTGAACAACAAACTTTCCAGTCTCCGCCAGTTTACGGTGGATAAAGGCGAGTATCTTACGGATCTGTCCCTCATCCAGCTCAAGGAGCGTCTTGTAAGAGATGAAAAGATCAGAGAGACGGACATGTACATCCTCTCAAACGTATATCTGCCATCCAGAAATTATACAAATACACGTAAGATCGATCATCTTGTGTTGACAAGGACCGGCATATACATGATTGATTCAAAATACTGGGGCGGGCATATCCTTCATGGTGTAAGTGAAGAGAACTTCGAAGACCTCCCTTACGTTGAATCTTTCTTTGATTTGCTGAATCTGGATAAAGCCAAAGAACAGACTCTGATATTTGAAAAAGCGGATAACCAGAATGTTTCTGTGAATCACTACAACCATACAATAGAAGAAACCAAGCTATCTGCTGAAAAACTTAAGAATATACTCAAGCTTCAATATGATGTTGTACCGATGATCTACTTCAATCCGATAGATAATGGAAATTATTCCATTTCGAATTATTCCGCGGATCCTTCCATCAAGGTACTTGTCGGTGAAGAAGAATTGGAAAACTTCTTCCTGAAGTATGTATTCCACGGAAGATTCCAGTATACTGTCAAAGAACTGGATGAAATTGCAGAAGAAATCTTCAGCCTGAATCCGTAAACGTATTCTTTGTTTTGATGCTTCAAAAGTCCTATACTTTTCATAGGGCTTTTTTTATTGCAAAATCATATATTTCCAAGGGGGAAGAACAATGTCTGAAAAGATAACAGTTATGAATCCTGCAACCGGGGAAGAGATTCGAAGCATTAAAAAAGATTCGAGAGAAGATATTGAAGCGAAGGTTGAAGCGGCACATCAGGCTTTTAAAAAGTACAAAAAGAAAAATGCCCATGACAGAAGTGCATTGCTGGTGGAATGGGCCAGGCTGATCCGTGAAAACAAAGATGAAATTGCAGAACTTATTACAAAAGAAAACGGCAAACCGATCGCAGAATCACTTGGTGAAGTGGAATATGCGTGCAGCTATATCGATTATTATGCTGAGGAAGGAAAAAGGACTTATGGCCGGACAATCCCTCCGCATGAAGATGATGTGAGACTCGTAGTGACCAGACAGCCGATAGGTGTTGTAGCCGCCATCACACCGTGGAATTTCCCGGTGGCCATGATGGCGAGGAAAGCCGCTCCAGCGGTGGCTGCAGGGTGTACATTCTTAGTTAAACCGGCGCGGGAAACACCTTTATCAGCGATGAAATTCCTGGATCTGGCGAAAGATGCAGGCTTCGAAGAAGGTGTCATCCAGTATGTGAATGCCTCAGGGAAAGATGCCGGAGAAGTCTTTTCACAGTCCGATAAAGTAATGAAACTGACCTTCACGGGTTCCACAGCCGTTGGTAAAAAACTTATGGAAGGTGCGGCTTCCACGGTCAAGAACATCACGATGGAACTGGGTGGACACGCACCGTTGGTTGTCCATAAGGATGCTGACCTTGAAACTGCAGTAGATCATGCCATTGCAACGAAATTCAGAAACTCCGGCCAAACATGCGTATGTGCAAACAGATTTTATGTACATGAAGATATTGCAGAGAAATTCAGTGAAACATTCAGTGAAAAAGTAAAAGACCTGAAAGTCGGCAATGGAATGGAAGAAGGTGTCCAGGTTGGTCCGATGATCAACAAAGAGGGCTATGATAAAGTGATGGAGCATATCAATGATGCCAGAGAAAAAGGCGGAACCATCACTGCAGGCGGAAACGGCGATCACTCCAAGGGATTCTTCATCGAGCCGACTGTCATTACCGGGGCAACGGATGAAATGATCATCATGAACGAGGAGACATTCGGTCCGGTCGCCCCCATTCAGACATTCAGCAATCTGGATGAGGCGATTGAAAAGGCAAATGATACAGAATATGGACTCGCAGCGTACTTCTTTACTGAAAGTTATCGTGCCGGCATAAAACTCCAGGAAGGGCTGAACTTCGGTGTGCTTGGCTGGAACAATGGTAAACCGAGTGCCGCTCATATACCGTTCGGTGGTCTAAAAGAGAGTGGAATCGGCCGTGAAGGTGGGCCTGAAGGTATAGAGCCGTATCTTGAAACAAAAATCACTTCAATGAAAATATGATAAAAAGTAAACGGCTCACCCTGAATCAGGGTGAGCCGCTTACTTCATGCTACGGAAACGCCGATCAGGAGACCGAGCGCCAATGCAACCAGACTGAAGAATATCGTGATGAAACTATATTTGAACAATTCATTGTATCTCTTTTCCCGGAGCAATGAAAGCTGATCCAGACTGAATGCGGAGTATGTCGTGAAGCCGCCGAGGAAACCAAAGATCATCAGCGTATAAAGCATGCTTGAAGTTTGAAGAAGCGGGGCGCATATACCCATTAAAAACGAACCGGTGATATTGATTGTAACCGTCCCGTACGGAATATTGAGTTGCTTAAATATTTTAAAATCAAGGATGACTGCCCGCAGCACTGCTCCGAGCGCAGCTCCTGCTGCCAATATAAATAAAGTCATTTGGTTCTGCCTCCTGCAATCTGCCAGCCTAAAGCTGCAAGTATAAGACCGCTCAAGAGATTGATGGCGATGTAAACTATAAACATGACATAATCTCCAATTGTAAGGAGCATGTACTGTTCATATGAAAGCATTGAAAAAGTAGTGAAGCTGCCTAACAATCCGGTGATCAGGAAATCTTTTCCGCGCTTTCTATTTTCAATTATCCTGTATAGGAAGAAACCGGCAGCAAAAGCGCCGGCCATATTCACCAGGAATGTACCAGTGAAAAATGGGAGGCCGGCAGATGCTGAAATCAATGAAATGGACATTCTGAGAACTGCACCAATCATTGCACCGGCTGCTATGTATAAATATCTTTTCAATGAATATCCTCCGCCCGTTTCATATGCATTTCATGCAAATTTATAAAAATCTATATATAATAGTAACATAAAGAGTGTACCGGAAGAGAGTGTGGAATCATGAACCAAGAAGTGAAAGTTGCAGTCATCGGCTGCGGAGTGACAGGAATATCCACGGTGAATCATATCGTTTCTGATGACAGGTATACAGGTTTCATAGATTTGGATTTATATGACAGGGAAGACCTGGCGGGGAAAGGGCCGGCTTACCGCAGCGACAGCGATCATCTGCTCATTAATATACCCACGGAAGAAATGCATCTGTCTGACGATGCCAATGATTACATTGAATGGTTGAAATCGAAAGGATATCCTCCTGCCAAGTATACAAGCAGAAAACAGTTTGGTGAATATACGAAAGAAAAACTGGAGTCACTGTTAGAAAGCAATGAAAATATCCATTTGATTTTTAGCATTGTGGATGATGTCAGCTATGATTCGGAAACAAAAAAGTTTACACTCACGGCGGGCGGTGAGGATAAAGTATATGATTATGTATTTGTGACCATGGGGATGCTCCGTTACAGCGATCCATATGATCTTGAAGGCATGAATGGATATGTACAGGATCCTTATCCCGTTATGGAAAAGATGGCTGACCTGAAAGGAGAAACCGGCATCATAGGCACAGGTTTATCGGCGATTGACTGCATCCGTTATCTTATATTGGAAAACAAAAAAGAAAGGGTATTCGTATTTTCCAGGAGCGGGGAAATGCCGTCGGTAAGGGGAGCGCATGCAGAAATTACATTACATCATTTTACGAAAGAGAAACTCCGGTCTTTACTCATTGGCGATGAGATTCCGCTTGAGTCGCTCAGGCAGCTGTTTCTAAAGGAAGTGGAAGCGAATAATGTCGATTACTCACTGTTGAAAAGAAGAACCGGTAATACTGTGAAAGATTTGAAATATGACATGGATCATCCTGAAAAGGTGGGACGACTGCATTACCTGATCATGGCGCTTAATCCTGTATTCAGCGAGATATTTCAATACCTTTCGAGAAATGATAAAAAGATATTCATGGATAAATATCACCCCTATATCAATGAAAACCACTCGCCAATGCCAAGGGAAGCAGCAGAAAAACTGATTGAATGGGTGAACGGGGGCAGGCTGTTCATCGTAGATGATATGGAGAGTGTAAAAAAGGAAAAGAAATTTTCCATCAGGGCAAATGAGAATGAATACTACAAAGTGGATACGCTCATAAACGCAACAGGTCCCGTTAAAGATATCAGGAAGGATATGGACGGCCTGGTCGGTGCATTATATGATCGTCAGCTGATAGGACAAAATGAGTTTGGAGGCATCATGGTGGACCGTGAAAGAAGTGTAATCAGTCCGAATATCGGTACGCTGGAAAAGATGTTTGCGCTTGGGGCATTGACGGTCGGTGCAGATTATATGTCCACTTCGGTGTGGCTGTTGATAAAAAATACAAAAAAATTATCAGACCGGTTTTACGATCGGTTAAAATAAAAATGTTCCGGAGGGTCTCCCCCGGAACATTTACTATTTACGGCTGAACAGTTTGTAGGCTGCAAGTCCGGCGAGAACTGCACCGCTTCCGATTGCCGCTGTTTTGAAAGCGGGATCTTTAGTGAATGATTTGAGAACCAGATTAATATTCTGCGGTCTTTCGGCAAGTCTTCTCATGAAATAGGCATACCACTGGTTGCCGAATGGAATATAGACGCAGACATTATATCCGCGTTCGACCAATTCCGTCTGAAGCTCTTTCCTGAAACCATACAGCATCTGGAATTCAAATCTGTCGTTCGGTATTCCCTGTTCATTGATGAACTCAATTGTGTCGTTGATGATATTATGATCATGTGTGGCGATGGATGTAAAGCCATCTCCTTCTGTCAGATGGACACGGATGAGCTGTTCATATGCATCATCTATATCTTCTTTTTTCTGCAGTGCGACTCGAGGGTTTTCTTTGTATGCTCCTTTTACGAGCCTTATCCTGTTATCTTTATACTTGTAAACATTTTCTGCTGAATTGTACAGATAGGATTGCAGCACTGTCCCGACATTGTCATATTCCTCCATCATCATATCTACGATGTGGACGGTAGTGTCATGGGATGTGAAATTTTCCATGTCTATATTGACGAACATATTGACATCTTTTGCTGCCTCAAGTATCTCCCTTACATTTTCAACACAGAAATCATAATCGATATGCAGTCCGATTTGAGTGAGTTTTATAGAAGCGGATGCATCAACACCATGATCATCTATGGCCTGGATCATGTTAAGTATATTGTTTTTTTCCTTGATTGCATCCGATTTTTCAGTTATGAACTCTCCTAAATTATCAAATGTTACACTCATTCCCTGACTGTTGATGTCTTCGAACCTCTCAATCGTTTCTTCGATTGTGATGCCTCCGACCACCTTGTTGGTTCCAAATCTAAGTCCCAGTTTTTTGCTTGCATCATTCAGCATCTGGTTTTCTGAAAGTGCAATGAAAATATCTCTTAATACTGGCATAGTCACCCTCCTCTTATTTAAGTACCATATTATATTGTACTCTTAAACATATTTTTTAAACAACTTTAATTTTTTGAAAATTAGTCATCTTCAGATCTATAGTGCTGAATATGATTTACATATGTTTCATTGATGCGTTCCATTTCTCTGAAATCTTCCTCCGTAAGATCACGGATAACCTTTGCGGGTCTTCCAAAAGCCATGGTGTTTGGCGGGATTTCAGTACCGGGTGTCACCAGGCTGCCAGCACCGATAAAAGCATTTTCCCCGATCACTGCACCGTCCAGTACAGTGGAGTCCATACCAATCAGCGCTTTCTTTTTAATCGTGCAGCTGTGGAGGGTCACCTTATGGCCGATTGTTACGTTATCTTCAATAACGAGTGGCATCCCCGGTGTTTCATGGAGAATGGAAAGATCCTGTATATTGGAGTTGTTGCCGATGCGTATCGGTGCAATATCCCCCCTTAACACAGTGCCGAACCAGACTGATGCTTTTTCACCCAGTTCCACATCTCCGATAACAGTCGCATTCGGCGCTATAAAAGCGCTTTCATTAATTTTCGGTGTCTTACCCTTGTAATTGATTAACATTTCCAATGTCCTTTCTCTAATCAGATTGTTATAATAAGTTTATCATAAGGATAGAAAAAATTTACGTGAGGAGCATTACGATGTGGAAATGGGAAACGGATCAGCAGCCAAAAGGAGTCATGGTCGTCATCCACGACATGATGGAACATCATGAATACTATGCGGACTTGATTTCACGTCTGAGACGTTCGGGCTACCATTGCATTACAGGAGACCTTCCCGGCCATGGCCAGACGACACGTGTCAATAAAGGACACATCACTGATTTCTCGCAATATACAGACAGGATTGATGAATGGTATAAAGTTGCTCATGATTACGGTCTGCCCACATTTTTGATAGGGCAGGGGCTGGGCGGATTGATTGCACTTGAAGCCGTCAGACAGAACAATCTGCAGATTGACGGCATTGTATTGCTGAATCCGCTTTTGTCATTCAAGCAGTCATTCATGAACAGGAAGAACACTTTGAAAACAAGTGTGCGGACATCGAGTGATGCAACCCGCTTCAACCCCGGTATAAAAATGAAATATTTCACAGAGGATAAAAAGTTCCTGGAGCAATATGAAAATGATGAATTGATTGTCAGGAAAGTCAGCTATCACTGGTACCGTACAGTAATCAATCAGATGAAGACGACCACTGAGCACCTTGATGATTTTCCGGATGTACCTGTACTTGCGATACTCAGTAAAAATAATGAGATCGTCGACCCTTATCTGTCGGCAAAATATGTCAAGCGCATCAATTCAAAGGAGATAGGAGTCCATATCCTTGAAGACGGGGAGCACAGTATATTCCAGAGAGATGCTATAGAAATCCCTTACTATCAGTTGGAAACATTCCTGAATATGCAATTATTCAAAATAGGCCTGCTAATATAGAAAAATGGATCAGAGACGTCTCTGATCCATTTTTATTTCCTGCTCTTTTCTATGCATAATATATAAGGGGCATCGTTTTGCTGATTTATGAATCGATACTCTAAAATCTGGGCTTCTTTTTGCGGCCACCGGGTCAGAAATTCGGTGAGTGCCTCTTTTTCAATTTTCCCCTCAGGGTGCCCGTGGTATACGACGATGATGATCCTGCCGCCCGCATCAAGTCTTGTAAAGAGCTTTTTAATCGCGGAAATCGTTGACTGATATTCTGTCGTTACTGTTTTATCCCCTTTGGGAAGATATCCAAGATTGAACATGGCAGCTTTGATAATGCTGCCTTTTTCCAGGTATTTCTCCGCATTGGCATGGGAATCTGGTATGAATTCTATATTTTCCAGCAGATGACAGCGTTTTTTTGCGTTTTCAAGAGCCTGCGACTGTATATCAAAACTGAGCACACGGCCGCGGGGACCAGTGAGTTCAGCTAAAAATGCAGTGTCATGACCGTTGCCGCATGTGGCATCTACAACGATATCACCAGGCTGGACAATATCTTTTGCCAGACTTTTAGCGTATGGCAGCACGCGTTCCAGCATCTACATCCTCCTCGTATTTTATGCCCTGGAATGTGTTTCTCTGTTTCAAAGCGTCATCAATACCATTCAGGACATTCCATTTATTTGTACTCCACATTGGACCGATGAGCTGATCGATCGGTCCGTCCCCCGTAATACGGTGAATGATCATTTCCGGCGGCAGAATCTCAAGCTGGTCGACCACGAGGTTCGTATAGTCATCCTGCGACAGGAAAGAAAGCATCCCTTTTTCATACTGTTTGATCATCGGAGTGCCTTTCAGCAAATGGAGCAGATGGATCTTAATGCCCTGTACATCCATGTGCGCAACCGTTTCGGCGGTTTCCATCATCATCCTGTGATCTTCACCGGGGAGACCGTTGATGATATGGCTGCACACGTTGATGCTGTGCTTCCTCAGTTTTTCGACGCCTTCCAGGTAGCAGTCCAGGTCATGAGCCCTGTTTATCAGTTTTGACGTTTTTTCATGGGCAGTCTGGAGACCGAGTTCCACCCACAGGTAAGTGCGGTCGTTAAGCTCTGCCAAATATTGAACGACCTCATCCGGCAGGCAGTCCGGCCGCGTACCGATTGAAAGTCCGACGACGCCGTCGATTTCAAGCGCAGCCTCAAACTTTTCTTTCAGGACTTCGAGCGGGGCGTGAGTATTGGTAAATGACTGGAAATAAGCGATATACTTCCCGTTTTTCCATTTTTGGCTCTGCATTCTGGACCTGATCTTTTCGAATTGGACGGGAATCGGATCGACCCGGTCTCCGGCAAAGTCGCCGCTTCCTGCAACTGAACAAAAAGTACAGCCGCCGTATGCAACAGTGCCGTCCCTGTTCGGGCAATCGAAACCGGCATCAAGGGCGACCTTGAATATTTTTTCATTGAATTTATTTTTAAGATGATAATTCCATGTATGGTATCTTTTATCATCGAAACTGTATTTGAATTTTTCCATTGTATCTCACCGACCATTTCCTATGTGGGATTGTATCATAAAGGTTGTACATAAAGTATAAAAGGTATACCATTTTTTTTGTAAGGGAATTATATAAATGAGTCAGGCGGACGAAAGGAACACATAAATGATAAAAGCAGATGGATTAACTAAACATTTCGGTTCAAAACCGGCTGTGGATAAACTCGATTTCGAAGTGGGGAAGGGCGAACTGTTTGCATTTCTGGGCCCCAACGGGTCAGGTAAATCAACGACAATAAGGATGCTGATGGGCCTTTTGGAGCCGACGGACGGGTCCGTCGAAATATTGGGCGAGGAAATGCGGCTGGATAAAACGGAGCTGAAAAGAAGAATAAGCTTTGTCCCCGACACTCCGGACATCATAGGCAAGCTTTCCGGCCGTGAATACTTGAATTTTGTAGCCAGTGTCTATGGAATGGGGCAGGAGGAATACAAGCAGGAACTGGAATTCTTTTTGGAACTGTTCGATCTGGAAGGAAAGCTCGACACACTCGTGAAAAATTATTCCCACGGCATGAGACAGAAGCTGGTGATCATCGGAGCACTGATGCATCATCCGGACATCATATTTTTAGATGAGCCGACTGTAGGCCTGGATCCGAAAAGCAACAGGAACCTGAAAAATTATCTGAGAGGCTACGTGGCGGATGGTCACACTGTATTTTTGACGACGCATACACTGAGCCTTGCGGAAGAGATTGCGGACAGGATACTCATCATTTATAACGGCGTCGCGAAAGAGTCGGGGACACTCGGAGAACTGAGGGCGCTCGTAGGCAAACCGGATGCCAGCCTGGAAGATGTATTTCTTGAACTGACAGAGGGGGACTGAGGCGCATGATCAGATCCATACTCAGAGTGGAGAAACGTTCCATGATCAACTACTTCAGGGCACTCAGCGATTCAAAAAAAGTGATCTATGGACTTGTGTCGGCGGTGATTGCTCTATTCATCGTTCCGAGTGTCATTTCGGTGCTCTCTCTCTTCATTTTCAATGCGCCGGATAAGCATTTAAGCGGCTTCATACTGCTGGCTTCTGCAGCGGCAGTTTTAATCTTGGCTTTGCTGGCAGTAAATTCGATCATCAAAGAAATGTTCATGGACCGCAATATTCAGCTTTATCTGACATTCCCAATTTCACCTTCGTCACTCTTCATGGCAAAATTCCTGAAACAGTGGCTCACCAATACCGTTTCGATCATGGCACCTCTGGGACTTGCTTTCGGAGTCCTGTTCGCGCTGAAGGAAGGACAATGGTTTTTAACCGTCACCCATCTGGTGTACTTCCTGCTGCTCAGCATCCTCTCCATGGCGGTTGCCTACGGACTCGTTTTTCTGGTGACGAAAATACTGCCTGCAAATAAAGTCAGCGAAGTGCTCACTTTTCTGGGGGGCATTTCATTCGTCCTCGTTTATGCAGTATTGATTGTTGGAAGTTCTTCCATAGAGGACATACTCGTGATGCTTCCTGATGCGGCGTTCATATACGATGGTTTCCTGTATAATTTAAATTTTGCAGGCGGACTGACCGGTATAGCGGTTTCCATCGTAACCGGGACTGTTCTGGTCATGGGACTCAGATCTTTTGTAGTCCACGCCTTCAAGTCGGGCTGGGTCGGTGAACACGGTGCAAAAAGGGAGAAGAAAAATGCATCCTCAGCCGCATCGACTCCGTTAAAAATATTGATGCTCAAGGATTTTAAGCTGACTCTGCGCGATTTCAAGGAATGGGCCGTGCTGCTTCCGCAGTATCTGCTCCCAGGCGTCATGATTTTTTTCATGTACACCAATTCGGCGGCGGGACCGGAATCCGGCAGTGTCAATATGTATGATGCCCAGATGATTGCAGTGTCAATATCCGGAACAATCATCATTTCACTGTATGCAGGTGCTTATAATACGGCACGCGATGCCGGACATTTTGAATTTTTAAAGACGCTGCCGATAAAATCTGCTGATATAGTCAAAGCGAAATATTTGTATAACATTTTAACGATTACGCCTGTCTATCTCGCAGCGGGTTTGATCGTCTGGCTCGTTCTGCCCATCAGTATGACTGCACTCCTTTATTCTATGGTGTTCATCATCCTTGTGTCCCTTGCCATGGTACCTGCCGGAATGCTTGCAGGCAGCACACAGCCCGTGGTGAGTACAAAAAATCCCACCAAGAGACTGGATACGGCGACCAATATCATTCTTTCATTCGTCATGGTGGTCTTTCTGCTGACGGCCGGGCTCATCTCATTGCTGTTTATGGGCGGCGGCGGAGAAATCAATTTTTTTATAATAAACATTGTACTGGCAGTGCTTGCTGCGGCAGCGGGAGCTTCTGTATTGTTCCTTAAGAATGTGGAAAAAAGGTATGACAAAGGATTTAATATCACCTATAAGGACTGATGTTGATGAGTAATGAGTATTATATGAAAAGTCCTGTCGGACATCTGAAAATTACAGAGCATGACGGTTTTATTGTCGGGCTGGATTATGTAGATGGAGAGAGTATATCTGAAAACGGCAGCACAAATTCCATCATCGACCAATGCATTGCTGAACTCGGGGAATACTTCAAAGGCAGAAGATCCCGGTTTGATGTACCAGTGGACCTGTCCTACAGAGGAACACCGTTTCAGCAGAAGGTATGGAACAGATTGTATGAAATCCCATTCGGTGAAACAATCAGCTATAAAACACTTGCCATGGACTGCGGAGGGCCGAACCATTCAAGGGCAGTGGCAAATGCGAATGGTAAAAATCCGATTTCCATCATTGTGCCTTGCCATCGTGTGATTGCACACGACGGGACACTCGGGGGCTATACAGGCGGATTGGATAAAAAAGAAACCCTGCTCGGAATTGAAGGAAGATGAATGCATCAAAGCATTTCACGAACCGAAATATACACCTTGCTAATTTTATGAATATATCTTATATTTATAAGTATCGGAAGTAGTAGGATGCATGCCGTTTGAAGAGAGCCGGCAATGGTGGGAACCGGCAATGGATGTATGTGAACTCGTCTGATTTCAATCTAATCTCATAAAAATTAAGCTGCACTTTAAAGTGAATGCGGGTGGTACCGCGGTTGTATGTATATATGATCGTCCCATGTCTTATTAAGACATGGGATTTTTTATATTAAGGGAGGAAATTATTAATGACATTCGATCATAAAGAGATTGAGAAAAAATGGCAGCATCACTGGGAAACGAACAAAACTTTTAAAACAGAGGATGAACTGGATAAGAAAAAATTCTATGCCCTGGATATGTTCCCGTATCCTTCCGGAGCGGGTCTCCATGTCGGACACCCGGAAGGATATACAGCAACTGATATCATCTCCCGCATGAAGCGCATGCAGGGCTATAACGTACTTCATCCGATGGGCTGGGATGCGTTCGGTCTGCCTGCGGAACAGTATGCGATTGATACGGGGAATGATATCACAGAATTCAACCAGATGAACATCAACAATTTCCGCCGTCAGATAAAAGAGCTCGGTTTCAGCTATGACTGGGACCGTGAAGTGAATACGACGGATCCGGAATACTATAAATGGACTCAGTGGATTTTCATACAACTGTACAATAAAGGTCTGGCATATGTTGATGAAGTGCCTGTGAACTGGTGTGAAGCACTGGGCACTGTGCTAGCGAACGAAGAGGTCATCGACGGATTGTCTGAGCGCGGCGGCCATCCGGTTGTCAGAAAACCGATGCGCCAGTGGATTCTGAAGATCACGGAGTATGCGGACCGCCTGCTTGAGGATCTTGATGACCTGGACTGGCCGGAGTCGCTTAAGGATATGCAGCGCAACTGGATCGGTAAATCCGAGGGGGCGAATATAAGATTCGGAATCGACGGTCATGATGAGTCGTTCACTGTGTTCACAACAAGGCCGGACACGGTGTTTGGTGCAACGTATGCGGTACTATCTCCCGAGCATGAACTGATCGATCAGATTACGGCGGACGGCAACAGAGAAAGTGTTAAGGACTATCAGGAAAGGGCGGCACGCAAAAGCGATCTGGAACGCACAGATCTTGCGAAAGTGAAAACTGGTACGTTCACCGGTGCCTATGCAATCAATCCATTTACGGATGAAAAGATGCCCATATGGATTGCCGACTATGTACTTGCTTCATATGGGACGGGTGCAATCATGGCAGTACCGGCGCATGACGAGCGTGACTATGAATTTGCCAAAACTTTCGACCTGCCGATCGTCGAAGTTGTCGAAGGCGGCGATATAGAGAAGGAAGCCTACACTGGAGAAGGCAGGCATGTCAACTCCGGAGCGCTTGACGGTCTGGAAAAGGACGAAGCGATCAGCAAAGCGATTGAAATACTTGAAGAGAAAAATCTCGGGGAAAAAGAGACGACCTACAAACTGCGTGACTGGCTCTTCTCACGTCAGCGCTATTGGGGCGAGCCGATCCCTGTCATCCACTGGGAGGACGGTACGATGAGCACGGTCGATGAAAAAGAACTGCCTCTGACACTTCCTGTAATGGATCGGATCAAGCCTTCCGGCACAGGGGAGTCGCCGCTTGCGAATAACGAAGAGTGGATTACCGTGACGCGTGAAGATGGTGTGAAAGGGCGCCGTGAGACGAATACGATGCCTCAATGGGCAGGAAGCTGCTGGTACTACCTGCGATACATCGATCCGCATAATACCGAAGAACTTGCTTCGAAGGAGAAGCTCGAGCACTGGCTGCCGGTCGATCTGTATATCGGCGGTGCAGAGCATGCTGTACTTCATCTGCTGTATGCGAGATTCTGGCATAAGGTCCTCTATGATATCGGTGTGGTGCATACAAAAGAACCATTCCAGAAATTGTACAACCAGGGGATGATCCTCGGTGAAGGTAATGAAAAGATGAGCAAGTCAAAAGGGAATGTCATCAATCCTGACGACATCGTCTACTCGCATGGTGCTGATACACTCAGACTGTACGAAATGTTCATGGGGCCGCTTGATGCTTCCATCGCCTGGAGTGAAAAAGGGCTTGACGGCGCACGCCGCTTCCTGGACAGGGTATGGAGACTGCTTATCAATGAAGATGGTTCTGTAAAGGATACTGTAGTGGACGAAGAGACACCGGCCCTTGATAAGGTGTATCACGAAACGATCAGGAAAGTCACTGATGATTACGAAACACTCGGCTTCAATACAGCGATTTCCCAGCTCATGGTATTTATCAATGAAAGCTACAAACAGGATAAACTGGGCAGGGAATATATCGAAGGTTTCATTAAGATGCTGTCACCGGTCGCCCCTCATCTCGCTGAAGAGATCTGGCATAAACTGGGTAACACCGGCACGATTTCCTATGAATCATGGCCGGTATTCGACGAAGCTAAAATTGTAGAAGAAGAAGTTGAAATCGTAGTACAGGTCAATGGTAAAGTGAAGGAGAAGATGAATGTACCGGCTGATGCGGGCAAGGAAGACCTTGAGCGCATCGCGATTGAATCCGACAAGGTTCAGGAAGTCATTCATGACAAGACGATCAGAAAAGTCATCGTAGTACCGGGCAAGCTGGTAAATATAGTGGCGAACTAATGGCGAACTAAAAAAACGGCTGGATAACTCATGTTATCCGGCCGTTTGCGCTGTTCCCGGCGACATAGCCGGTCACAAGGGCGCTGGTAATATTGTATCCGCCGGTGTAACCGTGGATATCCAGTACTTCTCCTGCAAAATAAAGACCTTCAATCAGCCGGCTTTCCATCGTCTGGGGTGTCACTTCTTTAAGACTGATGCCGCCGCCGGTGACAAAAGCCTTTTCGATAGACTGGGTGCCGTTGACGGTGAAGATGAAGCCTTTGAGAAAATCGATGATGGCTTCAAAGTCTTCGGATTTCAAATGGTGCCCGTTGGCTGCGCCGTCGATATTCAAATGTTTGAGCATGAAAAGGACGAGGCGTTCCTGGAGTTTACCCTTGAGTATATTTTTGATCGATCTGTCCTTATGGTCTGATATCTCTTTTTCAAGGGTATTCTTCAGTTCACCGCGGCTCAGCTCCGGATGGAAATCGATGGACATCCTGATTTCTTTTTTCTTCTGGGATTGCTGTTCTTTGTAGATGAACTGACTGCACCTGAGCACAGCGGGGCCGCTGATGCCAAAGTGTGTAAATATCATGTCCATCTGATGGGTGATGCGCGGTTTGCCATTTTTCTTAAGGACGGAAAGGGCAACATCATCCAGGCTGAGTCCTTTCAGGTCTCCCTCCTTTATGAAGGGTTCGTCTGAGAGGACGGGCACTTCAGTCGGGAATAATTCAGTGATAGAATGTCCCAGTGACTGGGCAAAGCGGTGGCCGTCTCCGGTAGAACCGGTATGCGGAACACTTTTTCCACCGGTGGTAATGATGACGTTCCCGGCGCTGAGCGCTGTATCGTCAGCCAGCCTGACGCCGGTGATTTCCCCGTCGGCCGCGAGGATTTCCCTCACCACAGTGTTATAGCGTATTTCCACATTGTTTTTCTCGAGTGCTTTTGTAAATACGTCAAGGACATCCTTTGCTTTATCGGATACGGGGAACATCCTGCCATGATCTTCTTCTTTGAGCGGGACGCCGCCGGTTTCAACAAAACTGATGATGCTTTCGTTATCGAAGGTGGAAAAAGGTCCGTAGAGGAACTTTCCGTTTCCGGGTATGTGACTTATGATTTCTTCGTACGGCAGCCTGTTGGTTACGTTGCACCTGCCTCCTCCGGATATCAGCAGCTTGCGGCCCGGATTTTTATTCTTCTCTATAAGCAGTACTTTCCGGTTGTTCTCTGAAGCGGCAAATGCTGCCATCAGACCGCTGACGCCGGCGCCGACTACGATGGTATGGTACATTGTAAGCTCTCCTTTTTGTTTGAAACTTGTATGCTTTCGATTATAATGAATATTATTCTGAATGTAAGAGGGATGTTAAATGTCTGATTCAAATAAATTAGTGAGAGGCACGTTTCTACTGACGATCGCCACTGTCATCACTAAAGTGCTTGGTATGCTTTACCTCATACCATTCTACAGTATCATGGGCGGTGAGGAAAATCTCGCACTGTACGGATACGCGTACACACCTTACACCATCATGCTGTCGATTGCAGCAGCAGGTGTACCCGGTGCAGTTTCTAAATATGTGGCAAAATATAATGCGCTGGGTGCATATGCCACAAGCCAGAAACTATACCGCTCCAGTCTTATCGTAATGCTGTCCTCCGGTTTCATCGCATTCATCGCTCTGTATTTTGCGGCTCCGTTCATCGCTGAACTGCAGATGCTTGCAGCAGGGGGAGGCGAGCACAGATGGAGCACAGAAGATATCACGGGTATTATCCGCGTTGTAGGCGTGGCTGTGATCATCGTGCCGTTCATGGCGACATGGCGCGGGATTTTCCAGGGATTCGAATCATTCGGACCTACGAGCGTATCTTCAGTAATCGAGCAGATCCTGAGGATTGCGTTCCTGCTCGGCGGTTCATTCGTTGTCATCTATATGGTCGGCGGCAGTATCCAGACAGCGAATGAAATTGCTGTATTCGCAGCGTTTATCGGAGGGCTCGGTTCACTCGCGACACTCTGGTATTTCTGGAGGAAGAGAAAGCATCATATCCAGAAGATGGTTGAAACGGATAAGACGGATTATGATTTTTCCTACAGGGAAATGTATTCTGAAATTGTCCGTTACGGCATCCCATTCATCATTGTGGGCATCAGTATCCCGCTCACAATGTTCATAGACCAGCTGACGCATAACAACGGCCTTGCAATGGGCGGCGTACCGGCGTCCTACCATGATGCATGGTTCGGCATGCTGAATCTGACAACACATAAGCTTGTAATGATTCCGACGGCATTCGCATCCGCGTTCGCAATCACGATACTGCCGTTCATCACTAAAAACTTCCATAAAGGAAAGCTTGATGATGTGCATCATCAGATCAAATTGATGATTCTCATGCTGCTGTTCTTCGCAATACCTGCAGCACTTGGGATGATGATCCTGTCTGCACCGCTCTATACATCGTTTTACAGCTATAATGAAATGGGTATAAAAATACTATTGTTCTATGCGCCTGTCAGTGTGGTCATCTCATTATTTTCCGTCACATGTTCAATTGTACAGGGAATCGATAAACAGAATTTGACTTTATATGTCGTATTGATCATGCTGGCTATAAAAGCGGCGATCAATATTCCGCTCATCATGCAGTTCCAGACAGTCGGAGCAGTAATGGGCACAGGTATTGCGCTTTCTATCGGCGTGCTGCTCAACTTCTATATCATTAAAAAGTATGGCAAATTCCATTTCAGGTCTTTGTTCAGACCTCTGGCGGAAATTGGACTCTACAGCCTGGTGATGCTGCTCGTTGTTGAAATCTTCTATTATGTATTCATCTTAAATCTTGATATTGAACAGAAGCTGAATTCTGTCATTGTACTTGCCATCGCCGTGCCTGTAGGCGGGCTGGTCTATCTAATCATATCCTTCCGGACTGGACTTGCAGATGAAATACTCGGAGCAAGGGCGGACAAGATCAGAAAGAAATTGAAGGTGTTGTAAAATGAGGCTGGATAAATATCTTTCAAACGCCGGCAAAGGAAGCCGTAAGGACGTAAAGACGAATATAAGAAAAGGCAGGGTGACAGTGGACCGGGAAGTGGTGAAAGACCCGAAGCGTGAAGTAGAAGGCGGGGAAGCGATCACGTTGAATGGCCTGCCGGTTATCCTGGAACAGGATATATACATCATGCTAAATAAACCGCGCGGCGTGATTTCATCAACTGAAACGGGGCCCACTCCTACAGTAATCGATCTGATCGATCACCCGCAGAGCGGGGACCTGTTTCCGGTCGGGAGGCTCGATAAAGATACTACCGGACTCCTGTTCGTCACAGATGACGGGCAGCTGGCGCATGAACTGCTCAGCCCGCGCAAAAAGATCGCTAAAACTTATATTGCGGATTTGAAAAAAGATGTATCGGAACTGGACTTGCAGAAGCTTGAAGAAGGGATTCCATTGAAGGATTTTACGACGGCTCCCGCCGAGGCCCTGAAAGTGGCAGAACGCAAAGTGAAGCTGACAATTACAGAAGGTAAATTCCATCAGGTCAAAAGGATGTTCGGGTATCTGGATAATGAAGTGATCGGGCTGGAAAGGATTGGATTCGCCTCGCTCAAGCTTGATGACACCCTCCAGAGAGGGGAATACCGCAGACTGAGCGCCGAAGAGATTGATAACTTGAAAAAATAAGTTTAAGGCTATTGCGAACGGGTAAATATTTATCATAGATTACTCACAAACCAAATATAATACAAGAGGTGTTTTAACATGGCTAGAAAATCAGGGGCTTTATTAAAAGTTGCGGCGATGCTTGGACTTGCAGTTGCGGCAAAACAATTGTCCAAGAAAGAAAACCGTGACGTCGTAGTTAATGAATATAACAAGGTGAAAGAAGATCCTAAAGGCTACGCTCAGAATGTACAGGAAAAATTCAACGAACGAACTGCACCTTATCAGGAAAAAGCAAAAGAGGAAATCGATAAGGTGAAACAGGATCCGAAAGGTTATGCACAGAACCTCCAGTCCAAAGCATCAGAACAGGCGGGGGCATATCAGGAGAAAGCGAAAGAGGAAGTCGAGAAAGCGAAGCAGGATCCCAAAGGCTACGCACAGAAAGCGCAGCAGAAAGCAAAATCAAAATTGAATTCTGAAAACGGTGATTCTGCAGACGCTGCCAATGATTACAACCAGCCGAACAATGATAACAGTAAAATTTCTCCTACACAGGGGGCAAGCAGTACAGATGAAAGTGAAGGTCATTATACCAAACCTGACAGAATGGATGGTGAAGGCCAGCTGACAACCGAACAGATGAATGAAGAATGGGTTTCCGAAGGCGGCATCCATCAGGATGAAGAACTTCAGGATGCAGTATCCCACGGCGGCCTTAATAAGGAAGCGTCGGGAAACGCTGAAGTCATCGAGGATCAGGGTGATAAGGATGACAGTCACAATATCCATGTAGTGACGGATGAGGATTCAGATAAGAATAACAATAAAAAATAATTTATGAGAATGACAGGGAAGCAGCAGATATTTTGCTGTTTCCTTGTTTTTATGTGTTTTTTTCTATATTATTGAAAAATAAGATTATGATACATACGAGCTGGGGGAGATTTCATGGATTACACAAATTTGGTCAGTCAATATAAAGATGATCTGATCAAGGATTTATTTGGTCTGCTGGAGATAGAAAGTGTCAAGGGGGAGCCGGCAAAAAATGCACCTGTGGGAGAAGGCCCCAAAGCAGCTTTGGACTACATGATGTCTCTCGGAGAACGTGATGGGATGATAAGCAGGGAAGTGGACAGCCTGGCCGGCCATCTTGAAGTTGGCCGGGGTGAGAGACTTTTCGGGATTCTGGGACATGTCGACGTTGTGCCTCCGGGAAATGGATGGGATACGAATCCGTTCGAACCGGTGCTGAAGGACGGCGAAATCATAGCCAGAGGTGTCCAGGATGATAAAGGACCGACGATGGCGGCCTATTACGCTCTGAAAATATTGAAAGAACAGGGCATGGATTTTCAATACAGGACACGCCTGATCATTGGTACGGATGAAGAGTCGGACTGGCAGTGCACGGATGCGTATTTTAAATCCGAGGAAATGCCGGACGCCGGATTTGCACCGGATGCCGCTTTTCCGATCATTCATGGAGAAAAAGGGATTACCACTTTCAATATCATACAGAAGCAGACACCGCTGGATGAAGCAGAGCCTAATATTGAGCTCAAAGTTTTGATTTCGGGTGAAAGATACAACATGGTTCCTGAAGAGGCTGAGGCGAAGCTTAAAGTGCTTCAGAACATGAGTGAAGTCATCCAGTCATTTGAGGACTTTTTAAGGCAGGATAATGTCGAAGGCGAATACGAAATAGATAATGGCTTTCTGAAACTGTCAATTACGGGACAGAGTGCACATGGTTCTACACCTGAAGCGGGTGTGAATGCAGGATTTATTCTGCTCAGGTTCCTCGACGGACTGGAACTTGATAATAATGCAACGGCTTTTGTGAAATTTGCGAATTCCAGAATAATCGATAACTTCGACGGTGGGGATTTTGGTATGTCACATTCACATGAGGAGCTTGGTGAAACAAGCGTCAATACCGGGATGATCAACTACACAGAGGTCGACGGCGGTATTTTTGGAGTCAATCTGAGATACCCTGAAGGATTGGATTTTGAAGCCGGACTCGAAAAATTGGAAAAAGAGATCCAGGAGGACGGATTCATCATTGAAGATGTCACCCATCAGGCACCGCACTATGTCGATAAAGAAGACCCACTCGTGCAGGTATTGCTTGATGCGTACCGCAATCATACGGATGATGATACCGAACCGTTTACGATTGGAGGCGGCACATATGCCAGGACATTGGAGAAAGGCGTTGCTTTTGGTGCAATGTTCAAAGATACGGCTGATACCATGCATCAGAAAAATGAACGGATGAGACTGGATGAACTGCTGCTTGCCACAGAGATATACCTGGAAGCACTTCATAGAATCTGTATAAAGGGTGAGATGGATGAAAATTAGTTTTTATAATGGTGAATTTAAAAATGATGATGAGCTGAGAGTTAAATATCAGGATCGTGCATTTTATTTTGGAGACGGGGTATATGAAGTCATCAGGTATTATGAGGGTGAGTTTTTTACACTGGATGAACATCTGGATCGTCTGATGAACAGTATGGCTGAAATTGAAATTGAAGGAGTTTCGAGGCAGGAACTGCTTGATATCGTGACGGAATTGAAAGAAAGGAACACCATTGAAAACGGAGCTCTCTATATACAGGTTTCAAGAGGGATACAGAACCGCAACCATGCGTACCCGGTGGATGTGGAACCAGTGGTGCTGGCTTATATTAATGAAGCCAGACGTCCGAGGACCCAGTCTGAAAACGGAGTGCATGTCATCACTTCCGAAGACTACAGATGGCTGAAGTGCCATGTCAAAAGCCTGAATCTGCTGGCCAATGTAATGGAGAAGGAACGTGCAGTGAAAGCAGGCGCCCATGAAACGGTGATGCATCGTGATCAAGTGGTGACAGAAGGGTCGTCGACAAATGTTTTTATAGTAAAAAATGGCGTTTTGAAAACACATCCTGCAAATAACTTCATCCTGAACGGGATTACTAGGCTTGAAGTATTGAAAATCGCAAAACAACTGGGTATTGAAACGGACGAAACGGGCTTCACTGTGGAGGAATTGAAAGAAGCGGATGAAGTGATAATCACAAGTACGACCCAGGAAATCACCCCTGTCGTCAAGATTGATGATACGATCATCTCCGACGGTCAAAGAGGAAGTGTCACAAACCGTATCCAGGAAGTATTTGATGCAAACATTCACAAATTAAACCTGGTTAAATAATGTTAACCTGAAATATTACCCTTTTAATTTTCAGGCGGTCCAAAGGCTTACAGTATATGGTTTTATTGATCCGTGACATTAGGTTGTCAAAAAAAGACACGATAATAGTCCTTGAAATAAATTATGAAACCCTATAAAATTTATAACACGAACAGAAACTGGCGCTATCTTATTCGTTAAGTATTTAGCGCTTTTTTCTTTGACGATGAAAAGAGGTGTAGAACTTGGAGCATTTCTATCAGCTCGGCTGGACACTCGACCCCGTTGGTGGAGCATCCGGCGAAGCCTATAAGGCGGAGCAGGATGGCAGGAAGCTGTTCCTGAAACGTAATGCCAGCCCTTTCCTTGCGGCGTTGTCAGCTGAGGGTATCGTACCTAAGCTGGTCTGGACTAAAAGAATAGAGACCGGCGAAGTAGTGACAGCACAACATTGGAAAAATGGCCGGGAGCTGAACCGTGATGAGATGTGTTCAGAGAGAGTCGCGTCATTGATGAAAAAGATCCATACATCAAGACCTCTTCTGACAATGCTCAAAAAACTCGGCATGAAACCCATGCTGCCGGACTTGTTGTTAAACAAGATACAATCATCACTTTCACCAAAAGTGAATGCCCATCATACTGTTCGTGCAGCAATCCAGTATCTGGAGAATGAGATGCCGAAGATTGACGAACAATTCTGCACAGTATGTCACGGAGACGTGAATCATAATAATTGGCTTTTATCCGATCAGGATGAGCTTTTTCTGGTGGATTGGGAAGGTGCAATGATTGCAGATCCCGCAATAGATCTGGGTATGCTTCTTTATACTTATGTAGATACTGAAAAGTGGGGCGAGTGGCTGAACAGCTACGGGAAGTCCCTCGATCATGACCTGCTTAAGCGCATGAAGTGGTATACGCTGGTACAGGCGATTACGATGATTCAGTGGTATGAGGATCATAAGCGATTTAAAGATATGAACGACTGGATCATATTCCTCAACAGGATTATTAATAGGGACCGTTTTATTTAAATCATATAAATAATTACTTTCAGGTGGGGAATAACCGATGAGAATGCGTAACAAGCCATGGGCGATGGATTTTCTCTCGTCCAATGAAGATATCGTTGACGTAGAGTCGAGATATGCAGGGAAAATAGATGAATTTTTTGTGAAGAAACAGCCGCTCCATATAGAAGTGGGGACCGGTATGGGAACCTTCATCACAGAACTGGCTAGCCGCAACCCGGATATTAACTATGCGGGAATTGAACTCGATAAGAACGTCATGATCCGCGTGCTCGAAAAAGTGCGCGAACTGGAGCTTGAAAATGTAAGGCTTCTGCTCCTCGACGCAAATAAGATAGATGAGTATTTTAATGAAGATGAAGTGGACAGAGTATATCTCAATTTTTCTGATCCGTGGCCAAAAAATCGTCATGAGAAGCGCAGGCTGACTTTCAGTTCATTTCTGGACCAGTACAAACTGATTTTGGAGAAGGACGGCGAACTCCATTTCAAAACGGACAACCGAGGATTATTCGAATACAGTCTGGTCAGTTTAAATCAGTTTGGAATGGATTTTCATGAAGTGATACTGAACCTTCATGAAGATGAACCTGAGGATAACATCAGAACTGAATATGAAGAGAAGTTTTCAGCAAAAGGAAATTTAATATACAGAATAAAAGCATCTTTTTAAAGGTGCTTTTTTTAATGCCGTGTATTATTCAGTGAGTAATGATAAAATAATAAAGAAATGATAAGCAGCATTCAGAAAGTCTGGAGGAGATTTTTTTTGGGTAAATTCAATTTTGATAAAGGTACTTCGAGAGAGGGCACATACAGCGTTCAGTATGAGGGGACTGATGCTTTATTCGGAAGAAGCGGCCTGGAACCTTTTTGGATTGCAGACATGGATATCGAAATTGCCGAGCCGATAGCCGAAGCAATGAAAAACAGGATAGACAACCGTATTTTCGGTTATACAATCTGGCAGAATCCGAAGTTTTACGCTGCTGTTAAACATTGGTGGAGCAGCCGGTTTGGAATTGAACTAAAGGATGAAGAGATCTCTTATGCGCCGTCTGTCCTGTTTACCGTCGGGGAAGTCATCAGGCAGCATAGCGAGGAAGGGGACGGGGTGATTCTCACGACTCCCAGCTATAATGCCTTTATTAGTCAATTGAAAGGGAATGGCCGTAAAATTGTAGACTGTCCTTTCATAGAAGATGAAAAAGGATATCAATTTGATTTTGAACATTTTGAAACACTGTGTAAAAGAGAAGATGTAAAAGTCTACATTCATTGCAATCCTCACAATCCGACCGGAAAAGTATGGACTGGAAGTGAACTCAGAAAGATCCGTGAAATATGCATGGCGAATGGAGTGTTTTTAATCAGTGATGAAATCCATATGGATTTTGCCAGACCGAGAAGCAGTTTCGTCTCCATGGTCGAACTGATGGAAGAAGGCGACAGGATCCTCGTGACAACAGGACTTGGCAAAACTTTCAATCTGGCGAGTCTGCCGCATTCCTATTTCATTTCGAGGGATAAAGAGTTCCGCAGGAAATTGAACCAGGACATCGGTTCCAAATATGGAATGGGTGCGGCAAATTCACTTGCTCTGGCAGCGGTAGAAGCTGCATATAATGAATGTGGCGAATGGGTGGATGAATTGAATGACCACCTTGAAGAGAACTTCCAGCTGGTCGAGGATTATATAGACGAGCACATGTCTGAGTGGCTGACATTCAAAAAACCGGATGCAACGTATCTTGCGTGGATCAGTTTTGAGAAGTCCGGACTGGATGACGATACTGTTCACAAAGCCCTTGTTGAGATCGGCGGAATCGCTGTATCACCAGGAAAAATGTATGATGTCAAAAAGAATCAGCATTTCAGGTTTAATGTGGCATCCAGCAGAGAGCGGATTATTCTGGGTCTCGGGCGTATTCGTAAAACATTCGAAGAAATCACAAAGATTACAAAGAAGTAATCTCTATGATTTCTCCAGTGAATGCATCGGCAATGAAATGGTAGCGTTCGGTGTTTCCGTCTTTTTTAACATGCAGAAGCCCCGTATAGACTTCACAATTCATGCCGAGCAGCTTTCTGGTACTCGTCTGATAGTCTATGGAAATGAACGACACATTTTCAAACTGTATGTGCAGCTGCCTGATGATTTCCTGAGGGTTAATCGGCTGGTGTTTCCTAAACCATATGAACGCCGGTATGGAGATTACAAAAAATGCAGTTAAAAATTTAATGTATTTTGACATAAATGAATCCTCCCATCAGAGTCAGTTTAACATAGAGAGTAATAAAAATAGAATTTTAAAGGGGAATAAAAATGAATCTTACCGATGAAACTCTGAAAAGAATGAAAACATTGACCGAACTGCACGGTGCTCCGGGATTTGAAGATAAAATACGGGCTTATATGCGGTCGGAATTGGAGAAATATGCTGATGAAATCATCACTGATGGTCTGGGCGGCATCTTTGCCGTTAAAAAATCCGTTAAAGAGAATGCACCGAAAGTGATGGTTGCGGCTCATATGGACGAAGTGGGCTTCATGATTACACAGCTGACAAAAAACGGCATGATCAAGTTTGCTCCTCTGGGCGGCTGGTCCACCGATGTCATGCTCAGTCATAAGTTCAAAGTCAGGACTTCCAAGGATAAAGAAATTACAGGCATTATCGGCAGCGTGCCGGTCCATTTCAGAAAAGAGAGCAAGGGCGGCAAGACAGAAATCAAGGATATGCTGCTTGATGTTGGCGCTGATACCAAAGAAGAACTTGAAAAAATGGGCATACAGCCGGGAGACTCAGTCGTTCCTGATGTCGAATTCCAAGTGATGGAAGGGACGGATAAATTACTCGCCAAGGCATGGGATAACCGATATGGATGCCTGATTGCGATCGAGACTCTGCAAGCATTGAAAGATGTCGATCTGGACTGTGATCTCTACATAGGAGCGAATGTTCAGGAGGAAGTAGGTCTGAGAGGAGCGAAGGTCAGCTCCAATCTTGTAAAACCGGATGTCGCCTTTGTAGTGGATTGCTCTCCGGCCAATGACATGCTGGGCAAAAATGAAGATATGGGTAAAATAGGTGAGGGGACATTGATACGTATCATGGACAAGACCATGATCCTGTCAAAACCAATGCGGGACTACCTGCTTGAGACTGCAGAAACCCATGAGATCAAGCATCAGTATTACCAGTCTCCCGGCGGTACGGATGCCGGCAGCATACATGTTTCCGGAGAAGGTGTCATAAGTGCTGTGGTCGGTATATGTGCACGCTACATCCATACGAGCCATTCAATCATCAATTATAATGATTATTTACACGCCAAGACGATGCTGTCAGAATTGGTAAAAGGAATCAATTCTAAAAAAGTGGAAGAATTAAGAGGTCTATAAAACTGATGAGGAATTTAATGCGCAGATGGTTCATCGATGGTATGGCTTTTATGGCTCTGGGTTTGTTTTCTTCATTGATCATCGGTCTGATCATTGATACCGCCGGTACTTATATCCCATACTTGAGTGGACTCAGAGAAGTCGGAGCAGTGGCAATGGGGCTGACCGGAGCAGCAATCGGAGCAGCAATCGCCTATGGCCTTAAAGCTGGCCCGCTGGTCATATTCTCTACTTTGGTAGTCAGTTATGCCGCCTATGATATGGGAGGTGTAGCCGGCAGTTATATCACAAGTATCGCAGCAATAGAAATTGCCAGACTCTATGCCGGCAGAACTAAGATAGATATCATTGTTACGCCGTTCCTGACAATTGTCATCGGTTATCTGATTGCTAAATTCGTCGGTCCGGCCATTGGAGACTTCATGATTGGCATCGGTGAATTCATTGGGTTTGCTACAGAGCAAAGACCATTTATAATGGGTATATTGGTAGCAGTGGTATTTGGCATAACACTTACAGCGCCACTTTCCAGCGCCGCTCTTGCTATAATGTTGGATATAAGTGGGCTGGCTGCCGGTGCAGCAGTGATTGGCTGCTGCTGCCACATGGTCGGACTGGCGGTTACCGGGTATAAGGATAATGGGATTTCAGGTCTGATTTCCATTGGTGTCGGTACTTCCATGCTCCAAATCCCGAATGTGCTGCTGAATCCGTTTGTCATCCTGCCGCCTGTACTGTCGAGTGCAATCATTGCGCCTATAATGACAGTGTTTTTTCCAATGGAGAATAATGCTGCAGGTGCAGGAATGGGAACAAGTGGTTTTGTGGGACAGATTATGGCAGTGGAAACGATGGGGGCATCATTTGACGTCTGGATATCCATTTTGGTCTTCCATATCGTTTTACCGGCAGTCCTAACTTTGATATTCTATATTCTGCTGAGAAGAATGGGGCTCATTAAAGATGGCGACCAAATGCTAAGGCTGTCTGCCAAAGATTAGAAGTGGAGGCAATTTCATGAATATTTTCCAGCTGAAAGATAAAGTGATTGAAAAACTGGGGGAGAAACGCAGTGATTTCAACACATCGTTCGATCGGGAAAAAGAGATGCTCAGAGTTGAGCGCAAAGATAATAAAAAAGGGATTAATGTTTCGTTGTCGAAGGCAATGGATAAATTTAAGAAAGACAGCAATTTTGCAGATGAAATTGTATACTATATAGATGAGACACTCGAACGTATGAAAGAAGAGAAAATTGATTCCGAACAAGCAGTAATCTATCCTGTAATACGTTCCACAAGTTTCCCGGACAAGACGAAGAGCGGTGTCTCTTTTGTCAAAGACAGCCATACAAATGAAACAGATATCTACTATGCCATAGATTTCAAAAAAAGTTATCGTCTGATTGATGAAAATCTTGCATCTTCCCTGGGCATGAGACACGATGATATCCGAACGCTTGCGGGCAATAATCTTAAAAACCTGAAAATCGAAATCAAGAAGGATACGATACAGGAAAACGATTTTTATTTCGTGAACCATAACGACGGTTATGATGCTTCGCGTATCCTCAATGAAGCATTCCTTGATGAAATGTATGAAAAATGTGAAGGTGAGATGATGGTGGGGCTGCCCCATCAGGATGTACTGATTATCGCAGATGTCAAAAATAATGTCGGCTATGATATTATGGCGCAGATGATGATGCAGTACTTTGCAGAGGGGCTCACTCCGATAACATCGCTATCTTTCTCCTACCGTGAGAAAAGGTTGAAACCGGTATTTATCCTGGGTAAACAGAGGAACTATAATAAAAGAGGTAATGATGATGAAACTGACTTATAATAATGAACATGTTGGAGATGTCCTGCTTGTAACCCTTAGAAAAGTGGATGGTCCATCTTATGAATACCATGATGATCTGACTGTTATCAAAGACGACGATGAGATTATCGGCCTGAACATATTTAAAGCTTCAAAGAAGATCAGTCTGCATGAAGGTGTCAATATCGAACCGACAGAAGATATTGTTGATTCGATTAATAAAGTTCTTGAAGAATATGGCGAGGAGAGAATTGAATTTGACACATCGCCTAAGTTTGTAGTCGGAAGAGTGACAGAAAAAGCAAAACATCCCGATGCAGATAAATTGAATGTAACTAAAGTCGATGTCGGTAATGAATTGCTCCAGATTGTTTGTGGTGCACCCAATGTCGATGAAGGACAGCTTGTCGTAGTTGCAAAAGTGGGTGCTGTAATGCCTGACGGACTGTATATTAAACCTTCCAGACTCAGAGGTGTGGAATCAACGGGCATGATTTGTTCTAAGAAAGAGTTGAATCTTGAAGATGACGGTGTTAAGGGAATCTATGTTTTGGACGACAGTTATGAAGTGGCCCAGCCGTTTGAAGTTAAGTAAAGGTGGTTCATATGGATAGATCGAGAAGGAGAAGGCAATTCAACAGTGCATTGGATGATGAAAAAAATTACAGGGAGCGCTTCCGTTTCCCTTTAGATCTGGATGATGAAAAAAATGAAAATGATAAATCGTATCGGAATGAACAAATGAGGGATGAAGACGATTCTGCTTCTTTCATCAGAAAAGAGCAGAGGAAAACCCTTTTTGACGAAACGAAAAAAGCAGAGAAGAAAGAGTCCAGTTTCAGGATTTCAAAAGCAAGGGAAATCCCTTCTGCCGTCCATGGTACAAAGAAACATATCGAGCAGGCAGAGGGAGACGGAAATGAAGAAATACGCAAACAGAAACCTTTACCTGGTGCAACGCCTGTGCCTTCTGCAATCCATGGTACAAATAAACAGCATCTGTCTGAGGAAGAGCTATCCTACATTGAAGCTGATAAAAAAAATGTACAGGTTGCCAAACAGGGATATACTTCTCCGATTATAGAAAACCTGAAAAAGGAAAGGCTTCTGCGGGCGAAAAGAGAACAAAAACGCATTGAAGAGCGCAGACGCCGGGAAGCGCGCGAAAAGGCACGCTATGATGATCCTTATAATCTGAAGGGCAGCCAGTCGGAACAGCCGCAGCTGAAACAGAAACCCGAGCTGGCTGAAAGCACAGAAACATCAGTTGTTCCAGAGGATTCAAAAGAAACTTTTAAAACAACTTCTCCTTACAACGTCATCATGACACCATATGATAAGAAAAAACAACTCAACAGCCGTAAAAGTGAAACAAAACGGCAAGGTCCGAAATATACAATGCCTTCGATACATATGCTTGGCAGTGATATGGCAGCTGATTACGGCGAGGCAGATGCGTCACATGCAGGACAGGTGATCGAAGCTTTTGACGCCATTGGTATCCCGGCTGAAATCTATGATTATAAAACTAATGGGATAATAGGACGGTATGGAATATCATTGGACCGTACATTCAGACTGAGCAATATCGTGCGCCTGAGGGAACACCTGGCACCAAATCTGCCTTTTGTCAGTTTCAGGATTATCGCACCGATCATAGGCACAAGTAATATAGGAATTGAATTCCCATTACAGGAACCAGTTCATATCCCATTCAGTAAAGTATTTTCTTCGAGCAGTCTCAAGTTAAGAAAGAATGACTTCAAATTTATTATTGGAAAAACTGTAGATGATAAGATTTTCAGCTACGAACTTCAAAAGGCAGGTCATATGCTGATATATGGCAATAATGAGATTGATTCTTCAAACATCATAGATAATCTTCTCATTTCATTGATGATGAATCATAATCCAAATGAATTCAGAATCCTCATTGCTTCAGACAAACCGCATTACGATGATTATAAAGATTTGCCGCATCTGTTCCAGTCTCAGAAGTCCATTATGGATCCGGATGTATTGAGTGGGCTGTTCAAAGAATTGAATGACAGGCATAATCAATTCAGAAGAGCGCACGTCAGAAATTTAGAGAGCTATAACCAAAGAGTCAACTACGAATCACGGAAAAGTGTGATTGCAGTTGTAATTGATGATTTATCCCAGCTGTTTGAGGACAATAATCCGGATGCTGTCAGGACGATTGTCCAGATATTGAAAAAAGGTAAGCCGTTGGGCATCCATCTGATTATGAAACATACGCGTCCGGATGTTAATATACGCTTTGAATGGTTGCAGATGATGCAGACCCGGATTTCATTCAGAGATGAAAAATCCAATATCATCGAAGGCAGCGAGACGCTCGTGGACGGCAATGATATGCTGATCCAAATCCCGACATCCAATAAAGCACTTCGTGTAAACGGTGCTATGCTGCCTGAGGATTCAAAACAAAGAGTCTTCTCCCATTTGAAGAATATCGGAGGATGATCTCATTTTAAGAAAGATTGGTGAACTTGTGGAAAAATATCATTTTATAGGGATAAAGGGTGCAGGTATGAGTGCGCTTGCTCAGGTGCTTCATGATCTTGGACATGAAGTCCAGGGTTCTGATATTGAGAGTGAGGTTTTTACTGAACACCAGCTGAGAGACAAAGGCATAAAAATATTGCCCTTTAATGAAAGTAATGTAGTGGAAGGCTTCACCTATATCGCCGGCAACGCTTTTAAAGATGACCATATGGAAATAAAAAAAGCGACGGATTCAGGTTACCCGATAATCAGGTACCATATTTTCCTGGCTGATTTCATGAGCCGGTATACCTCCATCGCCGTGACGGGAGCGCATGGAAAGACCTCTACCACAGGTCTGCTGAGCCATGTTATGAACGGTGATGTGGATACTAACTTCCTGATTGGCGACGGCACAGGGTTCGGGCTTGAGAACAGTGATTATTTTGCTTTTGAATCTTGTGAATATAAGCGGCATTTTCTGAGTTACCATCCGGATTATGCAATAATAACAAATATCGATTTTGATCATCCTGACTATTTTGACAGTATTGATGATGTAGTGGATGCTTTTACCGATATGGCAAAGCAGGTGAGTAAAGGTATTATCGCATATGGCGGTGATGAATACGCCCGCGGTATGACCTTGGACGTGCCAGTATGGTTTTACGGTATCGATGGAAACAATGATATTAAAGCCGTAAACATTGAAACAAATGCCAAGGGCACACACTTTGATGTTTTCATAGAAGGCGAAAAACTGGACAGGTTTACAATTCCCATGTTTGGAGACCACCACATATTAAATTCACTCGCAGTGATTACAGTCTGTTATCTGGAAAAGCTTGATATGGGTAATATCAAAGATGCCTTCCTGACATTCGGTGGCGTAAAGCGCAGATTCAGCGAGACATTCCTGAACGGCATGGTTATCGTTGATGATTATGCACATCATCCAAAGGAAATCAGTGCGACATTGGAGACAGCCCGTAAAAAGTATGATGGAAGGGAGATAGTTACAGTATTCCAGCCGCATACTTTTTCCCGTACAGAGACATTCCTTGATGATTTTGCCGAAGCTCTTTCAGAATCGGATAAGGCTTACATTGTGGATATTTTCGGGTCGGCGAGAGAACACTCAGGGAAATTGTCGAGTAGAGATCTTGTAGATCTTATACCCAACTCGGAACTGGTGAATGAAGGGGATTTAGAACGACTGAATGATCATTCAGAAGCTGTCATAATCTTCATGGGTGCAGGAGATATTCAGAAATACGAGAAACGGTTTACTGAACTGCTTTCATAAATTGAGCATAAATCATGTTTACAAACAGGTGTTTAGGGTTATTTTATAGAGTGAATAACAAATAACAAAAGAAGATGGAGGCGTTACAATGGATTGGCAAATAATTTTATATATTGCCGCCGGTATTGCTGCAATAGCATTTTTAGTTTTATGTATTGCTTTAGCAGTAGTACTATTTTCGGTAAAAAAGAATCTGGATCACGTAGCTAAGACACTCGATGGAGTGGAAGGCCAGATCCAGGGTATTACAAGAGAGTCTACAGACCTGCTGCATAAGACGAACCGTCTTGCAGAAGATGTACAGGGTAAATCTGCAAAACTGAATTCAGTTGTTGATGCTGTTCAGGGAATCGGCAACTCAATGACAAACTTGAATTCTTCTGTGGACAGAGTGACGAATTCCATCACTCATAACATTTCACAAAATGAAGATAAAATTTCACAGGTTGTACAATGGTCTAACGTAGCGATGGAAGTTGCTGACAAATGGCAGATGAGGCAGAAACGCAACAGTGCTTATACTACCAAGTATTCCACAACTTCTGAAACAGATCCGGATAATCTTCCTGTAGCTGTAAATGAATCATCTACAACAAATGACAATCTGGATGAAGATCGTGTAAATGCAGGATTGAACGACCGCAAGTAATAGGAGGTCTTGAAATGGAAACTTATAACAGAGATCGACATCTGCACGGCGTGGAAGAATACGAAGAGCAGATTCATCAATCAACTGGAAGGGACTTTTCCATCGGTTTGGTGATTGGTCTGGCAGTCGGAACAATCGGCGGGCTTCTTCTTGCACCGAAACCCGGTGACGCTTTGCGGGATGATATTACAGATCAGGTGAACAAGCTTTCTAAAAACCTGAACAGTGATGAAACTGATGCTTCCCTGAAAGAAAAAGCAGAACAGAAAACCAATGAGCTTCGTGACAAAATCAAAGATAAAAAAGATGATGCTGTCGTTAAGAAAAGCGAGATGGATGAGAAGAATCGTGTAAAATCGATTGACGAATCGGCCATGAAAGCTCAAAAAGAAGCGATTCAGGAAGAAGTCAGTGAAGATCATACTAAAGACGCGAGAACAGTTGACATGTCCAAGTATGAAGAGAAAAACGAGTAATTAGATGATATGACCATATTCTAGCCACATGTGTTGAGCATGTGGTTAGATTTTTTATGAGGTGTTTATATGAGTTACAATCATGACGATGAATTAATGGAAATAGATAAAAAATTATTGGCTCTTCTGGATGAACGTATTCATAAAGTTTCGACTATGGAAAACGAAATAAATGAAGAGGCATATCTTCAAAATGTTATATCCAATTACAATGGTACATATTCCAAAGCATGCGTTCTAAAACTTCTCAGGTCACTTTTCAAGGAATCCGACGGACTAACCGATTGCGGCAAAGAAAAGAAAATGCTTTTTTCCAGGGAGTATAAAAAATCGGACTCTATCGTCAATGTAGGCGAGCTGAGAATAGGCGGAACCGATCCGGTCAATATTTTCGGACCATGTGCCGTTGAGTCATATCGTCAGACGTCCTCTGTGGCTTCGATGCTGGCCGACAGAGGACTGCGTATCATGAGGGGCGGAGCTTTCAAACCAAGGACTTCCCCTTACGATTTCCAGGGCCTCGGAGAAAAAGGTCTTGAGATTCTTGCACAAATCAGAGAACAGTACGGTATTGCTGTAGTTAGTGAAATCACAGCGCCTGAACATGTAGAACTGGCAGAACCCTACCTGGATGTATTTCAGATCGGCGCCCGTAATATGCAAAATTTTGAGTTGCTGAAAGCTGCAGGGAGAACCGATATGCCAATTCTCCTGAAAAGGGGACTGAGTGCAACACTCGAGGAATTCCTGTGCGCAGCTGAATATATACTTGCTGAAGGCAACCAGCAGGTAATCCTGTGTGAAAGGGGCATACGGACGTATGAAAAGAGTACGAGGAATACTCTGGATATCTCCGCTGTTCCGCTTTTAAAACAGGCGTCCCATCTTCCTGTGATGGTGGATGTCACTCATTCGACCGGCCGGAAGGAAATAATGCTGGAATGTGCAAGAGGCGCTCTGGCAGCAGGTGCAGATGGTATTATGGCCGAAGTTCATCCCGAACCGGTCATGGCATTGAGTGATAATAAACAGCAGATGTCTTTTGCCGAGTTTGATAATTTTTATACAAATTTACTATAATTGTGTCGAAATTTGACCGTTCATGTTATTATAATACAAAAAGCGTTTTCAAGAGTGAAAGCACGGAGGTGCAATATGACTGTTACAATTTATGATGTTGCCAGGGAAGCAAAAGTTTCAATGGCGACTGTATCAAGGGTTTTAAACGGCAATCCAAATGTTAAGCCGGAAACCCGTAAAAAAGTAAAAGATGTTATTGAGCGTCTGAATTACAGGCCGAATGCGGTTGCTCGCGGACTGGCGAGTAAGAAGACGACCACAGTGGGGGTAATCATCCCAGATATTTCCAACCTTTATTATTCTGCACTGGCAAGAGGTCTGGATGATATCGCAGAAATGTATAATTATCAGACAATCATCACAAATACTGAAAATGATCCTGAAAAGGAAAAGGATTCATTCCTGAGCCTGGTCAGCAAGCAGGTTGACGGGGTTGTATTTTTAGGCGGTGCTCTGAATGAAGAGACATTGACGGATATTAAAAATTCCCATGTGCCGGTCGTTATTTGCGGGACAAGTGAAAAGGACAAGAACCTGCCATCTGTAAATATCGATTATTTCGAAGCGATTAAAGAAGCAACTGCCAAATTCCTCGAAGAGGGGTCTGAGAGGATTGTTTTTGTTAAAGCATCCTTTTCAAATCAGCTTGAAAATCACATCGAGGAAGGAATTAAAGCGGCCTATAAGGACTTGGGCAAGTCAGTTGATGACAACAGTCTGATCCTGACTGCCGATTCCGATTATCAGTCCGGTAAAGATATCTTCGATCAGATCAATTCACACAAAGCGGATGTAGTCATTACTATGAGTGATGAAACAGCAATTGGCGTGTTGCACAGTGCAATGGACCATGATCTTGAAATTCCGGGGGATATCCAGGTTCTGAGTTGCAGTAACACCAGACTTGTAAATATGGTGAGACCACAGCTGTCCAGCATTGCAATGCCACTTTATGATATCGGTGCGGTAGGTATGAGACTGCTAACAAAGTATATGAATGAAGAAACAGTGGATGAATCAAACGTAATTCTGCCTTATAAGATAGAATACCGTTCTACTACGAGATAATATAAAACAGCCGAATCCTTTTGGGATTCGGCTGTTTTAACTTTCCAGATGAAGCATTGCCCGGTTGAGGCTGCTCTCATTTTTTTCCGTAATCTCAGCACGCCTCGGAATTTCCTGGTAATCGTGTGTATCGTCTTCCCAGTCTTGAGGAAAATCCACCGGAGAGTCCATCTGGTATTTATCCAGATAAGGTTCAGGAAGTCTGCCTCTTGGGGCGTCAATATCACTCATGGCAAGCCATATTTGTGCCCACATCCTCGGAACGACCTGCCAGATGTTATAACCACCGCCTCCGACAGCAATCCATTTCCCATCTGTATACTTGTCCGACATTTCGCATACGAATCTCGGTATTTCTTCAAAAGATCTGGACGTTAAGGAAAGGTGGGTCATCGGGTCTCTGTAATGCGCATCCACACCATTCTGGCTGATGATGATATCCGGCTTAAATTTGATGATGGCAGCTTCGAGGCTTTCTTTAAAGATGCTTATAAAAGACTCATCTTCCGTAAATGCATCCACCGGCAAATTTACAGCAAAGCCGAAGCCTTCCGCGGTTCCGCGTTCTGTCAGGCTGCCAGTCCCCGGGAACAGATAGCGGCCGGTTTCATGAATTGAATAGGTCATGACTTCATTCGAATCATAGAAGATCCATTGTACGCCGTCACCATGGTGCGCATCGGTATCTACATACATTACACGTTTTGAATATTTTTTACGCATATATTCGATGGCGACAGCCGAATCATTGTATACACAAAATCCGCTTGCCCTGCCGCTGAATCCGTGGTGGAGGCCACCCGCCAGACTGACAGCTTTATCTGTACGGCCTTCCATTACTGCATCTACAGCTGTGAGTGTGGCGCCTACCAGCATCCTGCTTTTTTCATGCATTCCTGTGAAGCTTGGTGTATCTTCGGTGTTCAATCCGTAACTTTCCATTTTATCTTCAGGCAAAGTACCTTCGCCGGCAGCTTTGACAGCATCTAAAAAGTCCTTTTTATGGACGAGCAGCAGTTCATCATCGGTAGCACCGCGTGGTTTTATAATATCATCATCTTTTAAAAAACCTGCATCTTGCAGCAGATCCGTCGTCATTTTAAGCCTCATCTGATTGAAAGGGTGGGTGGAGTTGAACCGGTATTTCAGCAGCGAATCGTCATAGACGTAAAGTGGTTTCTTCATTGGCCCATGTGTATCGGATCCACTACGGTGAATCCTTTTTCTTTCAGTTTTTCTATTGCTTTGACCGGATTCATTGCCTGGATCCTCAGCACGACTGTTTTATACCCCTTCATATCTTTGTTCCTGTACACCGATACACTGATGATTCTTATGTTAAGCTCTTTAAAAACCTTGCCAATATCATATATGACACCTGTCCTGTCCTCTACGTTCACTTCGATGATGGAGCCGGGCTCTGTAATGCCTGTCAGTTCCAGAAATGTGTTGAGCATGTCTTTTTGGCTCACGATGCCAACTATTCTGTTATTGGAAACGACTGGCATGGCACCAATTGAATAGTGATAGAAATCCAATGCGATTTCTTCGACAAAGTCGAGCGGATGGCAATAAGTCACACGTTTCCTCATGATACGTGATATTGGAACTTTTAAGTTGAACCCGGGATCATCGTCTGATAAAACCGATGGCAACGTTAATTTGATGTCACGGTCTGAAATGATTCCTGTAAGTTTCTCATCTTCATTGATGATTGGTATATGACGAAAAGAGTGTTTGCTCATCATATCCATGGCATCTTCAATGGTATTATCCGGACGCAGAGTAAATACCGGTGAAGTCATAATTCTTTCGACAAGCATCTGTACATCCCCCTAAAAGAAAAATCTGTTTTTAAATCTTATTTTATCGAATTCCATCATCTGATCATCTGTAATATTTTTTCCTATGCGTGCCATCAGTGTATTGGCCGGATGACCGGTAATTTCAGGGTCATTTGTCTGAAACACTTCAAAGCCGCTGGATGCCATCAGTCTGATCATCAGATTCTTGTATTCATAGACATCGAGACCACTGTTTTTCAAGTCCCAATGCCAGTAATATTCAGTTGTGATGATAATATAATTTTCCATGAAATCATCGGACATCGAAAGTTGGAGCATGCGTCTGCCAAGCCCGAAGCTTCTATACTCAAAGCTGACTTCTACCGCACCAAGTTCCATGATATAGGGCAGGTTGCCGTCGGACCATCTTTCCAGCGGATCCGGATGAAGAAAAGTGACATAACCGATGATATGATCATTTTTCCGTGCGATGATGATCCGGCCTTCTTCCAGGTCCGCAATTTCCATAATCGCCTCGAATTGTTCCCTGGGCGGACGAAATGCATCCAGTCCGCCGTCATAGCTGTATTGATTCAGTTCTTCCCCGGTCAGCGGACCTTCAATGACAAATGACTGGTCTCCGACATCATATTCTTCTTTATAATACGTCTTTTTATGGCGCAAAAGAAGCCCTCCTGAAGGTTTTGTTTTAAAATTTTGAAAAATCCGTCACTAGTATTATATAATAATAGTTGTAAAAGAAAAATAAAAAAGGGGAGTTACATTATGAAAGTAGAACTTTACGAAGCGACGGATCAAAATCCTAATCTGAAAGATTATGATGAAACAGTTAAAAATTTTGATTGGAATGAAATTGAAAAAAATTTTTCATGGTATGAAACGGGTAAATACAATATGGCTTATGAAGCGATTGATAAACATGCTGAAACTGGACTGGCTGATAAAGTTGCGCTGCATTACAAAAATGGGGAAGACCACTCGGTTTATACTTATGAAGATTTGAAAAAAGCTTCCAATAAAGCGGCGAACATATTAAAAAATGAAGCGGGCGTTGTCAAAGGCGACAGGGTCTTCATCTTCATGGCCAGAAGTCCGGAGCTTTATTTCTCGCTTCTCGGAGCTTTAAAAGTCGGGGCCATCGTTGGGCCGTTGTTTGAGGCATTCATGGAGAAAGCTGTAAGGGACCGTCTGGAAAACAGTGATGCAAAAGTCATTGTCACAACACCTGAACTGCTGCCGAGGATTCCTGTGGATGACCTGCCGAATCTCGAAAAAGTGGTTGTTGTCGGTGATGATGTCGATGATAAATATATTAATTTTAATAAAAGTTTTGAAAACGCTTCAGAGGAATTTGATATCGAGTGGCTGGAAAAAGAAGATGGCATGATCCTTCACTATACAAGTGGTTCAACAGGACAGCCGAAAGGTGTACTGCACGTCCAACATGCAATGGTACAGCAGTATATTTCAGGTAAATACGTTCTGGACCTGAAAGAGGATGATGTCTACTGGTGTACTGCTGACCCGGGCTGGGTGACTGGTACATCCTACGGTATATTTGCTCCATGGCTGAACGGCGCGACGAACGTCGTCGTTGGAGGAAGGTTCTCGCCTGAAGCATGGTATGGGACGATACAGGACCTTAAAGTGACGATATGGTACAGTGCTCCAACCGCATTCCGTATGCTGATGGGTGCAGGGGATGAAATTGTAAAAGATTATGATCTATCCAGCCTGCGCCATATATTATCAGTAGGGGAACCGCTGAACCCTGAAGTTGTGAAATGGGGCATGAAAGTATTCAACTTGAGAATCCATGATACCTGGTGGATGACAGAAACTGGTGCACATATGATTGTGAACTTCCCGTCCATGGATATTAAAGCCGGCTCCATGGGCAAAGCTTTACCAGGGACTGAAGCCACAATCATCGATGATGAGGGTAATGAACTGCCGCCGAACCGCATGGGCAACCTTGCATTGAAGAAAGGGTGGCCTGCCATGATGCGTAAAATCTGGAAAAATGATGCCAAATATGATTCCTACTTTATCGGTGACTGGTATATTTCCGGTGATTCCGCATATATGGATGAGGACGGTTACTTCTGGTTCCAGGGCCGCGTTGATGATGTGATCATGACGGCAGGCGAAAGAGTGGGCCCGTTTGAAATTGAATCCAAGCTGGTTGAACACCCTGCTGTTCAGGAAGCCGGTGTCATCGGTAAGCCGGATCCGGTCCGCGGTGAAATCGTCAAAGCGTTCATTGCAATTCGTGAAGGGTTCGACCAGACTGATGAGCTTAAGGAAGAAATCAGAGTCTTCGTAAAAGAAGGGCTCGCTGCCCATGCGGCTCCGCGGGAAATCGAGTTCAGGGATAAATTGCCTAAGACGAGAAGTGGTAAGATCATGAGACGTGTATTAAAAGCCTGGGAGCTGGACCTTCCGGCCGGCGACCTCTCATCTATGGATGATGATTAAATATGAAGAATATTACCTCCGGTAAAATACCGGAGGTAATATTCTGAATAGTATGGCATAATAGATAGCAAAGCCCTACATCCCCGGGCACATCATAATTACAGGAGATGAAACAATGGCACATTTAACAGACCAGGAAATTGCATCTAAAGCTGAAATCAGACCGATACAGGATATTGCTGATAAAGCAGGCATTTCTCATGATGCTTTGGAAATGTATGGGAAATATAAGGCTAAAGTCGACATACATAAGATTGAAGGAGACGCATCGAAGGCCAAAGTGGTTTTGGTATCTGCAATGAACCCGACACCTGCGGGAGAAGGTAAATCAACGTGTACCGTAGGTTTGGCCGATGCTTTCAACAAGCTTGAAAAGAATGTTATGGTGGCTCTGCGTGAACCTTCACTTGGTCCGGTAATGGGTATAAAGGGCGGTGCCACAGGTGGCGGGCACGCACAAGTCCTCCCTATGGAAGAAATCAACCTTCATTTCAACGGTGATCTTCATGCGATCACTACGGCGAATAATGCACTGGCTGCATTTATCGACAACCACATCCATCATGGCAACAAATTGAATATCGATCCCCGCCGTGTTACATGGAAACGTGTAATGGATATGAACGACCGCGCCCTGCGGCAGGTTGTTGTCGGTCTCGGCGGTCCAACACGCGGCGTGCCGAGAGAAGATAGTTTCGATATCACAGTTGCGAGTGAAATAATGGCTGTATTGTGTCTGGCGACTGATATTATCGACCTTAAGAAAAAACTGGCTGATATCGTATTTGGCTACACATACGATAAAGAACCAGTTACTGTAGGACAGCTGGAAGTGGAAGGGGCATTGGCACTTCTTCTCAAAGAAGCGATCAAACCGAATCTTGTCCAAACAATGGAAGGCACACCAGCGCTGATTCACGGTGGTCCTTTTGCAAATATCGCCCACGGCTGTAACTCCTTGATTGCAACAAACACGGCCAGAAAACTCGCTGATATTGTTGTGACGGAATGTGGATTCGGCTCTGACCTCGGCGGAGAAAAATTCATGGATATCAAAGCAAGGAAAGGTAACTTCGCACCTGATGCAATCGTGCTTGTCGCTACAATCCGCGCACTTAAGATGAACGGCGGAGTGGCCAAGAGTGACCTTGGAGAAGTGAACGTTGAAGCACTGGAAGCAGGCATTGTGAACCTCGAGAAGCATATCGAGAATGCCCGCAAATTTGGAGTTGAACCGGTTGTTGCACTGAATGATTTTGTTACAGATACTGACGATGAAAGAAACTATGTCCTTGACTGGTGCAAAGAGCAGGGTGTACGCGTCGCCTTGACCAAAGTATGGGAGCATGGCGGTGCGGGGGGTACTGATCTCGCTGAGCAGGTCCTGGAAGTGCTGGATCAGGAACAGAATTTCAAACATCTTTATGAAAATGAACTGCCGATCAATAAAAAAATCGAGAAGATCGTTACTGAGGTCTACGGCGGAGACGGTGTCATTTTCACTGACAAGGCGAAAAAACAGCTTGCTGAAATCAATCTTCATGGATGGGGGGATTTCCCTGTATGTATGGCTAAAACTCAGTATTCACTCAGTGATAATCCAACTCTGCTCGGCAGACCATCCGGATTCAATGTTACTGTAAGAGAGGTCATTGCCAAAGCAGGTGCAGGATTCGTAGTGGCTCTGACTGGTGATATCATGACAATGCCGGGACTGCCGAAGACACCATCTGCAGTCAATATGGATGTAGATGCAGACGGTAACTCAAAGGGTTTATTCTAAAATAAGGTAAGTAAAAAAGGTTAGCTGGAAATTTTCCAGCTAACCTTTTTTATTCGTCGTCATCATCATCATCGTCATCATCGTCATCATCGTCGTCATCGTCATCACTTGATGATGAACGTCCGACTGTGTATTTATTTTCGTAGGTGTTGGTAACAGTGCCTCTGAGATCTGAATTGCTTAACCCGGAATCAAATGCAGCACCCATTCTCTGTTGTATTTCTGAGTCGCTCAAACTGCTCTTATTGGACAATTTTGTATCTTCTGCAATGAGCCCTTCGATTGGTTCATCAACACTATCACTGCAATCGTCCTCCTGTTCCATCGTCAGTGCACAATATTCCACTTCACGTACGGAGTCGGGACGGTTGAAACTCTGGTTGGCGCCCATTTCCTCAGGGGCTGCTTCACTAAGTGCCGTAGCCATATCTCTCCAATTATATATGTGCATGTACTGTTCGGCATCCTGGTTGGCAACCTGCGGAATGTTCCTGTCATAACCCATCCACAGACCAAGTGTAACTTTAGGGTTGTAGCCCATGAACCAAGAGTCGATGAAAGAGTTGGACGTTCCGGTTTTTGCAGCCCAGTCGAATCTGTCATCGTATCTATTATAGAAATCTTCAATGTGGTACGCAGAACCCGACTGGAATGATTCCTGCAGCATATTTGACATCAAGTATGCTGTGGATTCCTTGAAAATCTGTTCGGAAGTGCCCTCATGCTCATAAATCACTTCGCCATCCGGACTTGTGATGGATTCAATCATATAGCTGTCGGACATCTTTCCTTCGTTGCCGAATGTCGAGAATGCATCGACGTTCTCTTCGACAGACATATTGTTTACACCAAGCGGCAGTGAAGGAATCAGTGTATCTTCATTTGCGTAAAGGTGACTGGATAACGGCATGCCCATCTTCTCGAAGTATTCCTGCGGATTGTGCTCCCTTACATCCGACCATAGTCTGAGTGTACTCAGGTTATAGGAGTTGCTCAGCGCATGTTTCGCAGATACCAGTCCGAACTCTTCATCCACATCATAGTTTCTTGGACTGTAGCCAATGGAAGGAATAGTAAAGAATTTATCCAGCAGCACGGTATCCGGTGCGATGATGCCTTTGTCCAGTGCAGGACCATAGGTGATCAGCGGTTTCATCGTCGAACCAGCCATCCTTGAAGTTTGTGTGGCATGGTTTATTGAGGAATTTTCATGATTCCTGCCACCTACGAAACCGAGTATTTTTCCCGAGGCATTATCTTTCAGGACAGCGCCGATTTCATGTTCGAACTCCTGATTGCTTTCCTGCTGTTCTTCTTCTGTTGCATCCTCTGCTTCCTGGATGCTTCTGTTGCCATAATAATAGTTGGAATTATTCTTTACATTCTGCATCGTGTCGTAGATTGTCTTATCAAGCGTCGTTTCAATATGATATCCCTGGTTGCGGAGAGCCGTATTCGCTTTTTGTGTATACTCCTGGTTGAGAAGGGGAGTTGAATTCACATCTTCTCTTGAAACACCTTCCTCTTCAGCAAGGTGATATTTGAGGATGTCTATACTGCGTCTTTCAACCTCTTCTGTAAGGAATGGATAGTTCTGGTTCGGAACGGTGACACTGTCAGTCAGATTGGCATAGATATCATAATCGACTGCCTTGTCATGTTCTTCCTGAGTGATGGTACCTTCTGTGAGCATCCGTTCCAGAACAAATAACTGTCTGTTTTTTCCGGCCTGGAGGCCTTCCTCACTCTTTACTTCTCCGCCCTGCATAAATGGAGTATATGCGTATGGATTTTGCGGAAGTCCGGCGATGAATGCACTCTCAGCGAGATTGAGGTCGTTGGCATCTTTGCCGAATATCCCTTCAGCCGCAGCCTGGACACCGGCGATATTCTGGCCGTTTGCATTACGTCCAAATGAAACTGCATTTAAGTATGCTTCAAGAATTTCTTCTTTGCTGAGTAATTTCTCGACTCTGAATGCAAGCAGAAGTTCGGTTGCCTTGCGGTCAAATGTCGTTTCATTTGTCAGAAGCTGGTTTTTGACAAGCTGCTGTGTCAGTGTACTGCCGCCTGTCCCTGATTCAGCGCCTCCGACTTCCTGAAGAGTTGCCCTCAGGAATGCTTTTGGCACGATACCATTATGTTCATAGAAATACTCATCTTCGGTAGCAACGAGTGCATCGGTAACGTAAGGCGAAATATCGTCATAATCTATACGTTCACGTATCAAATCCGCTCTCAGTGTCCCAAGGGATTCACCGGAACCAAAAGCGACTGTGGTACTTTCTGTCATCTCCGTCAACGCTGTTTTTACTTCTTCTGCTGGCTCGACCTGCTCATCGTTTACAAGTGCAGCGAAGTATCCAAGGCCAATGCTGAATATCAGTATGCCGAGGAGTGTGAAGGAGAGGAGTAAAAAGAGTACGACATTCCATATAGTGTCATAAGCAGTGAAGAATGATATTCTTGCCGGAGAACCTGCTTTTCTGAAACGGTCTGTCGCATTATTAAGTTTTTCCTTGAAAGATGATCCTTGCAGTTTATCTTTCTCTGCAGCATCGCCACCTCTGGAAAACATCTTTTTTATATCATTTAAAAAGTCGTTCTTCTTCATGACTACCTCCTATCATCGGTCATTATAACATAGAAATAACTGCGGGAGTTAACGAATAAACACCGCATTTATGCGATTATTCATGTTACCATATGAACAAGATCCGTGGAAAAAATTTAGGTATCCTTCATCATCGCATGCTTGACTTTTCACAAACAAAAATGTATGATATCTCTAAATTAATATTTAACTGGACTGCAGAGAAGTAGCAGGCATTGTGCAATCAAGAGAGCTGATGGTTGGTGTAAATCAGTGCGCGCCCCCTGTGAATACACTGCACCTGATATGTTCAGACGCCGGGACAGCGTATTGTCCTGTCAGAGCTAAATGTATGGTGGTACCGTGTAGATAAGCACCCTTACTTTCAAGTAGGGGTGTTTTTATTATATTAATGGAAAACTAAATCAGGAGGAAGAATATATGAATGAATTGATTGAAGACCTTAAATACCGTGGAATCATCTACCAGATGACAGATGAAGAGAAAATTTCAGAGCTGCTGGATAATGAGCAGCTTTCATTATATTGTGGTGCAGATCCAACAGCTGACAGCCTCCACATCGGTCACCTGGTACCATTTCTCACGATGAGAAGATTCCAGGATCATGGGCACCGTCCGATCGTTCTGATCGGCGGCGGAACAGGAATGATCGGAGACCCTTCATTCAAAGCTGAAGAGCGCAAACTTCAGACAGAAGCACAGATTGATGACAATGTGCAGGGCATAAAAAAACAAATGGAGCAGATTTTTGATTTTTCCGATGAGAATGGTGCCATTCTCGTCAATAACAAAGACTGGCTGAAAAACATCAGTCTGATAAGTTTCTTAAGAGACTACGGTAAACATGTAAGCCTGAACTACATGCTGGGCAAGGATGCGATCCAATCAAGACTGGAAACCGGCATATCCTATACTGAATTCACTTATACAATTCTGCAGGCAATCGACTTTGGACATTTGAACAGGGAGTATAACTGTAAGATGCAGATTGGCGGTTCCGACCAGTGGGGAAACATCACAAGCGGGCTGGATCTGATGAGAAGGATGTATGGCGAAACAGAAGCGGAGGGCATGACGATTCCGCTTATAACAAAAGCGGATGGTAAAAAATTCGGTAAAACAGAATCGGGCAACATCTGGTTGGACAGAAACCGCACATCCCCTTATGAATTCTACCAGTTCTGGATTAATCAGAGTGATGCGGATGTTATCAAATTCCTCAAGCTGTTTACATTCCTTTCGAAAGAGGAGATCGAGTCACTCAGTGAATCTGTTGAAAATGAACCGCATCTAAGAAAAGCCCAAAAGCGTCTGGCTGAAGAGATTACAGCGTTCATCCATGGTGATGAAGCACTGGCAGAGGCAAAAAAGATTACGGAAGCATTGTTCAATGGAGAGATTAAATCACTGTCGACGGAACAGGTCAGAGATGCATTCAAGGACGTCCCGTCGGCAAGTTATACAGAAGAGGATATGAATCTGGTCAAAGTGCTTGTAGATACAGGCGTATCGCCTTCAAGAAGACAGGCGCGTGAAGATATTAAAAATGGTGCCATCTATATCAACGGTGAACGCCGGCAGGATGTGGATTATGAACTACAGGCGTCCGATAAACTGGACGGTGCGTTCACTGTAATCCGCAGAGGTAAGAAAAAATACCACATGATCCAGTACACCGGCTGATTCATCAGAGCACAAATACCAGACATCGGTATTTGTGCTTATTTTGTTTCAATCATATAATCGGATGGTAATATATATACGAGTGTCGAATTAATGAAGATAGGAGAAAATATAATGAAAAAGTACTTTATACCGGTTGGAATCATTGTGGGTCTGTTTGTGATTGCAGCCCTTATTTTTGCCCCGAAATACAACCAGTTCGTCAATCTTGATGAAGAAGTGAATAAACAGGAATCACAGATTGAAACACAGCTGCAGCGACGAGGCGATCTGATTCCCAATCTGGTGAATACTGTTCAGGGCTATGCCTCTCATGAAGAGGAGGTTTTCACTGATATTGCTGATGCAAGATCAAGGCTTTCCGGTGCAGGAAATGTCGAAGAGATGGCCGAAGCGAACAATGAAATGACTTCTGCTTTATCCCGATTGCTTGCAATCTCAGAAAACTATCCGGACTTGAAAGCGGACAAGCAGTTTACCGGCCTGAGAGACGAACTGGCAGGCGCTGAAAATCGTATAGCTGTAGCACGCCAGGACTATAATGATGCGGTTTCTGAATACAACAGGAACACGCGGACGTTCCCCGGTAATATCATTGCAGGATTATTCGGTTTCAGTGAAAAAGAATATTTTGAAGCGGATGATTCCAGCCGGGAGGTGCCGGGCGTCGAGTTTAATACAGAACAAGACGACTCCGGTGAGTAATGATGAAACGTATACTTCTACTGGTGGTGACTTCATTCCTGCTTTTCCCGCTGCATGCAGAAGCAAGGGTGGATCTTCCACAGCTTGATACTTCTCATTATTTCATCCAGGATAATGCGGGAGTACTGAGCGAGGAAGCTATTGAAGAACTGAATGGGCTCGGTATACATCTGGAAGAAGGGACCGGCGTCGAGATGCTACTCCTCACAATGCCGAGTACAGGCCAGGAACACAGACAGGACTATGCATTAAAAGCTTTGAGGGAATACGGTGTAGGCAAGGAAGAGCAGGATAACGGCATCGTCATCCTGTTGAATCTGGATAACGGTGATGAATTCAACAACCGCGGTATCGAAGTACAGGTAGGTTATGGCGTTGAGGGGTATTTGAATGATGCAAAGATCGGTGCGATCATTGACGAAGTGACGATGGAGCATTTTATGGCAGCGGCGGAAGAAAAAGAAGGCTCTGATGCTGCAAACACTCATTATCAGACAGGTCTTGTGAACCTCTATAATGCCTTGTATCAGGAATCATTGGATGCATACGGTTATGAAGAAGGTGAATTCACAAGGGATACCCCCGCTGAAGAAAGCGGAGCAGGATCAGCACCCGATCTGTTCGAAATTATTTTCAGACTTATTTTTTCAGTAACCATCATATATATACTTTATAAAATCATCAGCGGCGGTGGCGGCAGGCCACCGAAAGGTCCCGGCGGACGTGGTGGCCGCCGAAGAGGCCCTATTGTTTTCTTCCCTCCTTCCGGAGGCGGATCAGGTGGCTTCGGAGGTGGAGGAGGTTTTGGCGGCTTCGGCGGCGGCTCCGGTGGCGGAGGCGGCGCAGGCCGGGGATTCTAAAAAATTTAAAAGGGCGATCGGTTTATGGCCGATCGTCCATTTTTATGTAATCATGATCGACGAAGTGGCTTCGGCGACCATCTTCTCGTTTTGCTTTAATTCCGCACTGTCCTAAGTAATCCTCCCATCGCGATTCTGTTTCCATTGACCATCTCTTCAGTCACAGCCCAAATACCCCCGATTGAGTCCGTCAGCAACTCCTGTCATTTCTACATTCAAATAGTGATTGCATAGCGGGGCGGACATTTCTTTTTTTACCACATTTTTAAGATTCAAGTGAATCCACTGTGATTGGTAACAGGAATATTAAAAAAGAATGATAAATGTCATATGGCTAACATTTCAAGCTTTGAAATGCAATTCCTTGACTTTCATTCTAAACTTTTTTACCATTTATCTATAACATTTTATGTTGATTTTAATAAGAATTTGTTATAAAAAGAGGGGGCGAAATGATGAAACGGGAGATGGAAGTTTATGATACAACAGTCATCGGTGCAGGTCCTGTCGGTATGTTTACAGCATTTTACGCCGGCTTAAGATCCATGAAAGTACATCTGGTGGACAGTCTTCCTGAACTGGGCGGACAATTGACGACGCTTTACCCCGAGAAGTATATATACGATATACCCGGTTTTCCTAAAGCAAAAGCGAAGGATATCGTTAAAAATCTGGAAGAACAGATGAATCGTTTTGAAGTGGACGTTTCACTTGAAACAAATATTATAAATATCACCAGAACCTCAGATGATACATTTATCATTGAAGCTGAGAACGATAGAGTGTTTCATACAAAAACAATTATACTTGCTGGGGGAAATGGCTCGTTTGAACCCAAACGGATGAAACTGCCAAATATCGACGAGTTTGAAGGTATCAATATCCATTACTACGTAAAAGACCCTGAATATTTCAGGAATAAAGATGTCGTCGTATTCGGAGGCGGCGATTCGGCTGTAGACTGGAGTCTGATGTTGGAATCAATATCAAAATCAGTGACCCTGGTCCATAGACGTGACCGTTTCCGCGCACATGAATCAAGTGTGGAGGAGCTGAATGATTCTTCAGTGAACCTGCTCACACCGTTCAAGCCTGTTTCATTCGAAGCATCTGAAAAGATCAATTCGATTACTTTGCAACATTCGAAAGAGGACATGGAAATTGAAGTCGATGCAGATGAATTCATCTGCAATTATGGATTTTCCTCGACTCTGGGCCCTATGAAAGAGTGGGGACTGGATATTGAGAAGAATGATGTGATGGTCAATTCCAAAATGGAGACGAATATCGAAGGTGTCTATGCCGTAGGGGATATTAACGGCTATGACGGTAAAGTGAAACTTATTGCGACCGGATTCGGAGAAGCACCAATCGCCGTTTCCAGCGCCAAAGTCTACATCAACCCGGCATCAAAGCATCAGCCGATGCACTCGACGTCTCTAATCGACGAAACATAGGACAGACTTTATATGATGATTTATCAGTAGATCCGCAGGAAATACGGATTATAGGGTGTGTGCGCCGGCCATATCTGTCTGTGGAGTTGAAGGCATAGGATTTGTGTATATCGATGGTATTCAAGGCGCCGCACTGGACTGATTGAAGACGGAAGCATGACGCTCACAGGGGAAGACGCATTTAAATGAAAGCGGTTATCAAACTGATTTAAGCGCAGGAACACTAAGCTTTCAGGAGCGGATTGAAATGGACGGCTGGATGTCCGAAGCTTGCAGGACAGTGTTCACAAAGCTGATTTCAATGCACGGAATCATCGAAATAATGGGGCGCTGCCCGAAAAGGAGTGGATACCTAAAGCGCGGGATCCAAAACGGAAGGTTTGGATAATGCTGCTGATCTGATTGAGAGATTGTCACTACAGCCTCAAGTCTCGCTCCATACGGCAAAAACGGCAATTAATGACAGTCTCGACTATAATGACGCAGATGGGCTCAGAATGGAACAACTCCATTATCTGAAAACACTGATAAAATATGACGGGTTGGAAGCGTTGAATGGCTTTAAAAAGAAGAGGAAACCGGAATTCAGAGATGAATGAAAGATAAGAGGTTGAACCATGGCAAAAACTCAATCATTGATTTTTACTATATACGACGATTACATACGCCATTACAACAATAGAATATGGGTGGGCAGCCTGATCCGGATACTGGAGGAATTCACCCATAATCCTCAGTCGGTAAGAATGTGTCTTTCCCGTATGACAAAACAAGGATGGCTCTCGAGCAATAAGGAGGGAAAGAAAAGCTTCTATTCGCTTACCGAAGCCGGTGAAAACCGTCTGAATACTGCTGCCAAAAGGATTTTTAATATGAGAAAAGAAAAATGGGACGGGCATTGGCTCATGGTGGTGCTGCAAAACAGATTCGACGATACAAAACATAAGCAAGCATTCATGAGGGAGCTTGAATGGCACGGTTTCGGCCAACTTTCCGCCAATGTTTATGTGACACCGAATCCGCTCCATGGAATCATGGACCGGCTCGTCATAAAATATGATCTGCAGGGAAGGATTGATATTTTCTCCTCGAAATATACAGGAGGAGGGGAAGCGGACCTTATTCGAAGGTGTTGGAATATTGACGAGATCAACAATAAATATGACCGGTTCTTTGAGAAATACAGCAGGGATTATGTGCTGGATAAACAGTTGATTGCTGAAGACAGGCTGTCCCCCAGTGAATGTTTTGTCAAGAGGGTGATGCTGACACATGAATATAAGAAGTTTTTATTCATAGATCCGGGTTTCCCGGATGAACTTCTGCCTGAGAAATGGCTCGGCCATCATGCCAATCAGCTTTTCACGGATTATTACCAGCTTCTCGGCGAAGGAGCCATAAGATTCTTCGAAGAAGTGTTCAAAGCGGATAATGCATATGATGCAAAAGAGATGCGTATTGATGTACCGCTTGATTCCTATCTGAATGGAAGAAGTGAATATAAAGAATGAACTCGGACTTGATGCCCCTGTGATTCCGGTCCTGCCCAGGGCTTTAGTATCCTCGGGTCTGGGATATCGTACTGTGTTGCCAATCGTTTATACTCCAGATCTCCGTGCAAGCACTCAGTCACCAACCCCAGTTTAAATGCATCACTATATTTAACTATAAAGAAACCCCCAGAAGTTAGATTTACGACTCTAACTTCTGGGGGTCAGCACCATTGCGGAGGTGCTTTGCTTTACCTGATGGTGAATGTATACCGTTCTTCAGTCGTCATCCTGCCGCGGTCATACGTGCGCTCGATAAATTCGACATTATTGTATTTATCAATAAGGATTACGGTGGAACAGCGTGTTCCATAGTTTTCAGTTTCGATGAATAAGGGTGACAGCATTGTTTCAAGGTCTTTGGAAAGTCCCGTATCCGGGAGGTTTTGCGGAGGGGCAGTGTCGGTATCTTTAAGCAGTTCAAACAATTCTTCCGCACTAAAATCTTTCTGTGAAGTGATTTCTTCGAGTTTCTTCCTCCCTTTAATGACTTTTGGCCAGGCGGTGTCCAGATGATGATTGCTCAGGCCGTGGACACCCTCCCCGATTTCGACAACTTCTTTCTCATAATTGTTCATATAATAAAGTGCGTCACTGCTGCCGACAATCAGGTTGAAACCGGAATAATCGGAAGCTTCGAATCGCAGACCCTCAAGATACTCTGAAGGATCATGTTCTTTTTGTAAAAATCCACTGACTAATAAACCCCGCGTTTTCATATTTGTCTTCAACAGCTCATCACTGTTGCGTATGTTAGTAAGGGCTGCAATGCGGCCATCTTCAGTAATGCCGAGCCATGTGCCTGTGCCCCTTAAATCTCTGCCGGCAAGGATATTCCTATTATCCTCCCAGAAGTTTGCGGGTGCCGTCGGACGATGATACTCTTCATCTCTGTTGGCAGCTAAAATCAGCTTATATTTTTCGTGATCATTCAACTGAAAGTTAATCAGGCACATAAAAATATCCCCTTATCAATTATTAGTTCCATTATATATGCTTTTTCGGCGGGGTTGAAATAATTGGATCAAAGAAGTATTGATTAAAAAAATCCCGATTTCAGATCGGGATCTTAGGAGTTTTCTAAAAAATGATATGTGCGATGATTGTAATGATCGGCAGTGTGATTACTGTTCTGAGCAGGAAGATGATGAACAGTTTTCCAAGGCCGACAGGCACTTTGGAGCCGAGTATGACACCGCCGACTTCCGAGAGATAGATAAGCTGTGTAATGCTTAATGCACCAATGATGAATCTTGTAATATCCGCAGATACACCTTCAATCAGAATGGCTGGCAGGAACATGTCCGTGAATCCGATGAACAGAGATTCGGATGCTGCCACGGCTTCAGGAATTCCCATGAGTTCAAGTACAGGGACAAAAGGCGCGCCGAGCCATGTAAAGATCGGCGTATATTCCGCAAGCATTGTCCCCAGAGTACCTATTGCCATGACGATTGGAAGTACAGCAAACCACATATCTCCGACAGTCTTCAGCCCATCTTTTACGTAATCGGTAAAACCGTCAGCTTTTTCTGCTCTGTCCATCGCCTTTTTGTATCCCCAGGAAAAAGGATTGTAGCCTTCCGGGATTGTTTCGTCCACATCCTGCCCGTCGGTATAGTAATTGTCTTTGATCAGTGAGAGCGGTGGAATTCTTGGCATGATGAATGCTGCTGCAAGACCGGCGATAAGTATTGTCAGGTAAAAAGCACCGAAGTAGTTCATGAGCCCGATGAGATCCAGGATTACAATCGTGAATGTGATTGAGACCACTGAGAACGTTGTGGCAATGACAGCCGCTTCACGTTCGGAGTAGAACCCTTCCTCATACTGCTTGCTTGTCAGAAGAACACCGACAGTGCCATCCCCGACCCATGAGGCAAGATTATCCACTGTTGAACGTCCCGGCAATGTAAACAGTGGACGCATCACTTTGGCGAATATGGAACCGACGAATTCAAGAAGACCGTAATTGAGCAGCAGAGGCAGCAGTATTCCCGCGAAAAGGAATACTGCAAATAATGTAGGAAGCAGATCATTAAGCAACATGCCTCCGGTCACATCCGAGTTGATGGCCTCGGGGCCGATTGCCATAAGTGCCATTATTGAAAACACGGCACCGACAAGCCTTAGAACAACCCACACAGGATTTACTGTGAACAGGTTTGACAAGAATACATTATCCGGTTTGTATATCCAGCTGAACACCAGGGTGAGCAGCGCGGAAATGTTGATTATGACTACGACGGTCAGGACAACTGTGTCCATGCCGAGTGTTTCATTAAGTATATTAGCCAGAAAAGCTACAGGAATAGTAGTTTCTCCATCAATGTTAAGTGGAAATAAGAACATTAGAATACCGAGTAATGAAGGTACTATGAATTTTAATAAAGTTGCATTATTACGCATAAAACTTCCTCCCTTTGTTATAATTATACATATAGACCCCGACAAGTAAATACATATAATACTAGAAAACGTTTTCATACCCATTGATAAGTTTATACGGATTAGTATATTAATGCAATCATTAATAACAAAATGTATAAAGATTAACGCGTTTGAATATTCTGTCTTCATCAGATATAATTATAGCGGCAAAGGAGAGGTTAATATGCATATTATTGATACCCACTGCGATGCACTGCTGAAGTTGCAGGGAGACTTCAGGAATGCCTACCGTTCACAAAAAAGACTGCTGGATTTTAAAAATTCGGGCGAGCTGGACACCAACGCCGAACGGCTCAGGAAGGGAAATGTCAAAGTACAGTTTTTTGCGATATTCATACCGCCGAACCTGCCTGATGATGAAAAATGGCAGCACGCATTGGAGCAGGTGGACTGTTTCTATAATGAAGTGATCATCCAGGATAACTTCGTCCATATTAAAAATTTCAGCGAAATACGGGAATTGAAATCTGATGAAATCGGTGCGGTCCTTACATTGGAGGGATCTGATGCCTTTGGAAATGATCTGATGAAACTCCGAATGCTGATCCGTCTCGGAGTACTGTCACTCGGACTGGTCTGGAACAATGCAAATCTGGTTGCAGATGGTGTAGGGGAGAGCCGGATGACCGGCCTTACTGATTTTGGATTTGATGTCATTGACTGCTGTAATGCGCATGACGTGCTGATTGATGTCAGCCATCTGAATACATCCGGATTCAAAGATATTATAAACAGAGCGGACAGGGTACTTGCGTCCCATTCGAATGCCAGGGAGATTTTTGATCATCCGAGAAATCTTTACGATGAACAGATCAGGCAGATCATTGAAAAAGGCGGTATGATCAATATTGTATTCAATCCGCCTTTTGTGAAAGATGGGGAGGTTGCCATCGAAGACCTGTTTTTGCATATCGACCGGATAATCGAACTCGGCGGCAGTGAAAATATCGGCATTGGTTCAGATTTTGACGGTATTGCTTCATATATAGAAGGATTGGAAGATGCCGGGAGTTTCAGTACTCTGGCAAAAATCCTGACAAAAAAATACGGCAATGAATTTACTGCGAAAATCACCCATGAAAATTTCATCAATATATACTGCTGAACACTGATAAGACACTTTCCTGACGAAGGTGTCTCTTTTTTAGAAACATAATTTCTATTAAATTATTTTTTTTATTTCAGTTTTAATAGGGTAAATATTATAAAATTATGTGTATTGTTTCACATTAAGCCTTTGGATAATCGGTGTGATACTTGATTTAATTGGTTTATTAGTGTACAGTGTAAAAGTCGCTTAAATATAAAATTTCAAAAGAACGGAGTGGATATTTATGGGATCTGTGAATATAACAGATCGTGAGAGCGAAGATCATGAAGATGATTATTCATTAGACAAGGTTCCTTACGAGGAACGTAAAATGGGTTGGTTCAGTATAACCAACATAACTTTCGGAATCGCAACTGCGATTTTTTATTTTCAGCTTGGAAGTGTCATGGCACTTCAATTTGGTGCAATCAACGCACTAATCTCCGCTGGTTATGCCATTATTGTGGCAGGAATCATGGGTACCATCATATCTTATTTGTCCGCGAGATCCGGGATGAATGTCAACTTAATGTCACGCGGGGGCGGGTTCGGATACATAGGTGCTTCCCTGACATCACTTATTTACGCCTCCAATTTCATCATGTACTGTGCCTTCGAAGGCATGATCTTAGTTTATGCGGTGCATGAATTTTTCCCTGCAATCCCGATATGGCTGCTCATTGTCGTCTTTGGCTCACTTGTAATCCCATTGAACTGGTTTGGTATAAAACAATTGGATAAACTGCAGAAATGGTCTCTGCCGATATTTTTTGCATTCCTTATTGCTGCTATTGCAGTGGCATTCTTCACACCGTCACTCTATGAAGGTCCATTCTGGACGTATATGCCTGAAGGCGTACAGATAGGGGGCACAGCACTGCTTCTGTGCATCGGTATGCAGCATGGAATCATGGGACTTACTGCACTGCTCGCCAGTGACTATGCACGTTTCCTTAAACCCGGCCACATCAAATTTGGCTCGGTTGCAATCGGATTCATTCCGCAGATTTTCTGTTACGGGGTAATGGGTGGACTTGGAATATGGTTTGGTGTCCGTCTCGCGGAACCGAACCCGGGTGTCTACATCGTTCAGCTGCTCGGAATCGGCGGTGCATTATTTACAATGCTCACGCAAGTCCGTATCAATGTAACAAACATTTACAGCAGCTCGCTGTCACTTTCCAATTTCTTTGAAAACGTATGCCGCTTTACTCCCGGCCGCAGATTTTGGATTGTTGTTGCGGGAATCACAGCAATGGTTCTCATGCTCGGCGGCATTGTCGATCATCTGGATACGGCACTGACATTCCAGGGCGTCTTCCTGCTTGCATGGGGGGCTGTTCTGATAACAGATGCAGTTGTAGTTAAGATGATACTGAAAATTGGACCTGCTTTTTATGAAGCCCGTCAGAAAAACTTGTATAAATGGAACCCGGTAGGTGTGGTTTCACTGATTATAGCAAGTGGATTGGGAACAGTGGCGGCTCTCGGTTACATGGGGCCGTTTCTTGCAAGTACCGCTGCATTCTTTGCGTCGGCACTTGCAGCGATATTGACCGTTATGCTGGCAGTATTGACAAAAGGCAGGTATTATCTTAAAAATGAAGTCGATGACATCGATCCGAAAGATATATTATTTGAGCGTAAAGTAAAAGGCGGAAACCCGGTCGGCACCAAACGTCCGGTACCTGCAAATGCAGAAAGCATGAAAAAATAATCCATATTCCTGACTGTTATAAAATGTCTGGACTTGTGGCTTATGATGATGTATCATGATAAAAGTAAACACGGACTTATGATTTTACACATGATAATTTAAATAGATTGCCGAAAGAAGAAGCTCAGGGCGCTTAGCGCCCTGAGCTTCTTTTATTCTGCAGTTAGATTTTCGTATTCGTCAAGCACTTTTTCATAGGCTTGCTGTACTTGCTCTTCCTTTTTTCTGACCGCTTCAAGCACTTTGTCCGCGTCTTCCGTGAATCCTTCATCAAAAGGATTTCCGGCTATGAACGTCCGGTTGAATTCACCAATCTGACCGGTCAATTCGTGCAGTGAGCTGATATATGCGAGCATGTCTTCTTTAAGTGCTTTATGATCTTCAGCGGTAACGTCATAGTTCTGTATTGTCGTTTTAAAATCTTCTATTGCCGGAATCATTTCTTCATAAATGATTTTCAATTGCGTTTCACGGTTATCCGACGATTCGATTTCTTCATAATAGTTTTGGAAATCAGCTTCGATCTCACTCTGGTTCCGTTCGAACGCACTGTATAGTTCATCCAGTTCCTCATTGTCCGCAGCCTGACAACCCGTAACAAAGAAGACTATAAGAAGTATAGGAAATATTTTTTTCATTTGGCCACCTCAAATCCATTTTATCATGATTATTAAGTTTGGGGATGGAAGACGTCAGGTTTTACCTGATATTATAATAATATTTTAGAATGGAGATCATGATGAATAAAAAATTACTTATCACGTTTACAGTAGGTGTGTTCCTGCTTGGCATGATGGAGCTCATTATATCGGGGATTCTTGAATTGATGAGTGATGACCTTGGAATATCGCATGCGATGACCGGCCAGCTGATTACAGTATATGCTGTCAGTTTTGCTGTTTTCGGACCGCTGCTGGTCAAGGCAACCGAAAAAATAAGGCCGAAACCCGTCATAATCGCATCGCTGATTTTATTTGTAATCGGTAATGTCATTTTCGGATTGTCCAGCACATTCCTCATGCTTTCGTTGGGTCGGATCGTTACAGCGGTCGCTGCAGCAGTATTCATCGTGAAAATTATGGATATGACGGTGCTTCTGTCCAGACCTGAAATCAGAGGAAAAATGATTGCACTTGTATACATGGGATTCAGTGCGGCCAATGTATTCGGTATTCCGATAGGTACTCTGATCGGTCAGCAGTTCGGATGGCGTATCATCTTCTGGCTTGTCATTGTAATCGCGATTCTGGTTGGGATTGGCATCCTGTCACTTGTGCCGGATAAAAAGGGGGAGGATCTCGGTGAACCCCTGCCTGATAAAATTCTGGATAGAAGGAATGTGTTTTTGTATATCGGTGTGACGATGGCGGTGCTGATCGGCAACTATATCGTCATTGGATATATTTCCCCGCTTATGACATCGAACGGTTTTACACTGAAAAGTGTTTCGATTGCGCTCCTGATTGCAGGGGCCGGCGGGATGACCGGTACTTATATCGGCGGCCTGCTGGTCGACAGGATCGGGAGTAAAAGGACGATCATCTACATGCTGATCCTCTTCATGATATCCATGGCAATACTGCCGCTACTTTACGGCTCACCGGCGTTGTTCTATACCAACCTGTTTTTCTGGAGTGTATTCCAATGGAGTACGAGCCCCTCTGTCCAGAGCGGGCTGGTCGAAAATGTACAGGGCTCTGCAGCAATGGTATTCAGCTGGAACATGTCAGGGCTTAATCTGGGAATCGGGATCGGTGCAGTCATCGGTGGGGTCTATATCAGTAATTTTGATATCAGCTATGCGCCATGGCTGAGTGTATTCATTGTCGGACTCGGCCTCCTGTCCGTATCATTTGTACGTGAGCATGAAGAAATAGTATAGTAGATGAAGTATTAATAACAACGACTGGGTGATCCATTTTGTTCATGAGACTAATTCTTACCATAGCACTCTCATTTTTCGTAATTTACGGCATCAATTTTTTTGATATCGCCGCACTGGATTACAACATTAAGACGGTAGCCGTAACAGCCGCAGCAATCATTGTTCTCAGATTGCTCTACAGCGTATTCACAAGATTCATGAAAGTGTTTTTATTCGTAGTGATATTCCTTCCGATCGTGGGTCTGATCATCTATTATATATACTCCTATGCGACAGGGAATCCGATTGAACTGTTCGACTTCAAATCACTTTTAGAAAGGGCTCAATGGTTTTGAGCCCTTTTTCATTTTTTGACAAGTGCAGTGTTGTATCATAACTATGTAATGAAGCCATTCTAGGAGGCGTAAAATGTCACAAAATTATTCACCCATCGATCTGTCCGAAAGAGTCCATGAAATCGATGCAGTGAGAGGCTTCGCGTTGCTGGGCATTCTCATGATGAATATCATGTCTTTTGCAGGGCCCACACTTCAGGACCAGTTCTCAGGCGGTCCAAGTGATATCTATACCGGGGGGATGAATTCCGGGGTAATATTCTTTATCAATACGTTTGTAACTTCAAACTTTTATACGATGTTTTCATTTCTTTTCGGATTAGGATTTTACATATTTCTTTCCCGGGCGGATAAAAAGCCGGGTTCCACTTCAGCATTGTTTATAAGAAGAATGATGATGCTGCTTGCATTCGGGATATTCCATGCAATATTCATCTGGTATGGGGACATATTAACGGTCTATGCAGTAACAGGCATCATATTACTGATCTTCTATAGAATTAAACCTGCCGTCAATCTGGCCATAAGCATATCCATCTTTACCCTCGGGACAATATTTATAGCTGTTATGTCCCTTCTGCTGTATGCAGCAGGCGTAATGGGAACGAATGAGGCACAACCTGTTGACCCCGGATTTGATATGATTGAATCCCTTACTAATGCAGGATATATGGATGTCATCGATTTGAATATGTCTGTACTCGGCATCATGATGTCCAGTAACATTGTAATGATCCCTTTAGTGCTTGCCATGTTTTTAATCGGGCTGTATGCAGGACAGAAAAAATTATTTGAAAATCTTGGTTCCAAAACGAAATTGCTGATTTGGACTGCTGTGGTCGGTCTCGGAATAGGGACACCGGTTAAAATATTCGTCGGTTATGGATTGACCTATATGATGCAGGAGCCTGTCTGGTCGATTTTAACAATGCTTGCCTACACTTTGGGTGGTCCGCTGATGTCGCTCGGCTACGTTGCACTGTTTGTACTGATAGCGCGGAAAGTCAAAGGACTGACGAAGTTGTTGCAGCCGGTGGGGCAGATGGCACTGACAAACTATATTATGCAGAGTGTGATTATGACATCTTTCTTTTATGGATTGAATTTATTTAATCAGATTGATGCTGTATGGTTTATTCCCATAGTATTGACGGTTTTCATCATACAGATAATATACAGTCACTTGTGGATGAAAGTGTTTAAGTTCGGTCCGCTTGAATGGGTCTGGAGAACGGTCACTTACGGTAAAACCATGCCGATTAAAAGATAAATGATACAGCCGTCTCCAACCGGATTTCATCAGTTAAACATACAAAACATCCAGTTTCCTTTATAATGGAAACTGGATGTTTAATTTTTAATAGTGATTACGGGGTGTGAAGACATGTCAAAAATACTTATTATTGAAGACGATGAAACATTGTTCAGTGAATTAAAAATGAGGCTGGAAGATTGGGATTATACTGTTTTCGGTGTCACTGATTTTTCGAATGTACTCAATGATTTTATTACAGTTGGACCGGATCTTGTAATTATAGATATTACTCTGCCAAAATATGACGGATTTTACTGGTGTCAGCGTATCAGGAATATTTCCAGCCTGCCGATTATCTTTCTCTCTTCAAGGGATCATCCTACGGATATGGTAATGAGCATGCAGATGGGCAGCGATGACTATATTCAAAAACCATTTAATTTCGATGTGCTTGTAGCGAAGATCCAGGCGTTGTTAAGGCGGACATACCAATACCAGAACCAGAATATAGACGTCGTCAAATTCCGGGATGCTGTATTTGATTTTAGAAAAATGACAGTTACGAGGAACGAAGAAAGCATCAATCTGACTAAAAACGAGAACTTTATATTATCTATCTTAATCAAAAATACAGGGCAGGTGGTGGAAAGAGAGTCGTTGATTGAACAGCTCTGGGATGATTCCAAGTTTATCAGTGACAATACTCTGACCGTTAATGTAAACAGAATCCGGAAAAAGTTCGAGGAAATCGGCTTGGTAGACGCCATTATCACAAAGACAGGATTAGGCTACATGATCAAGGAGTGATTTTCATTTATTTCAAACAGACACTGCCATGGATATTGCTTTTTTGTCTTTTCAATATAACCATTTTGCTGTTGGGGCTCCTGGATACGGAAATTCCCAATGTACCAGTTTTGTATATAGTGGTATTTAATATGGTAATACTCATCATTTTCTTGATTTGGGATTTCTTTAAAGGCAGACAGTACAGACTGGAGTTCATGAATCTGGAGAATATTGAGGAAGTGGATACTTTACCGCTTCCGGAGACCCCATATCAAAAAACGCTGGATGCCCATCTGGATATGATGCATCAGGCGCATAATTTACAGATTGAACAAGAATCCAGAAAAACGCGTGAAAATCTCGATGAGATGACCCGCTGGATCCACGATATGAAAATGCCGATGACAACGATGAAGCTGATGATAGATGGTTTGGACGGTGATCAAAAGCTGAAGATAGAGGAAGAATGGCAGAGGATGGACGCTATGCTGAATGAAATGCTGTACAGTAAAAGGCTCACAAATATAAGCAATGATCTGTACATCGAAACAGTCGATTTGGAACAGATTGTAAACAGCATTATCCGCAAATTCCGGATTATCTGCATGCAAAAAGGCATCGGTTTTGATGTTACACTGCATGCTGCAGAAGTACAGACGGATTTGAAATGGTGTACTTTTGTGCTGGAACAGGTTATAAGCAACAGTGTGAAGTATACGGAAGAGGCTGATATAGCCATTACGAGTGATTTGATAGAAGGCTGGATTACGCTTGAAATTTCCGATGAGGGCCGGGGGATCCGGAAGGAAGATCTGCCCCGCATATTTGAAGCAGGATTCACTTCCACCAGTGACCATGGAGATGCCCAGTCTACAGGAATGGGGCTGTATCTTGCTCATGAAGCGGCAGAAGCAATGCATATTCAAATGCGTATCGAATCAGAATATGGCAGGGGGACAACAACAAAACTGACTTTCCCGGATAAGAACGCCTTACAGAAAGTGGAGACCATGTGACGAAAACGTCACATGGTTTTGTATTATGTAATAAGAATCAAACGCATTCTTTCAAGCCGGAGTGTACGATATACATATAAACAAAAAACGACGGAGGCATTGTGATGATTCTTGAAGCGAGAGATATTAAAAAATCATATGGAAACAGATTGAACAGGACAGAGGTTCTAAAAGGCATAGATTTAAATATAGAAAAAGGTGAGTTTGTTTCGATAATGGGAGCGTCAGGCTCCGGCAAAACGACTTTGCTGAATGTTCTCAGTTCGATTGACAGAGTGACAAGCGGGCACATATTTATAGAAGGCCAGGATATTACAAATCTGAAAGATAAAAGGATGGCGGACTTCAGAAAGAATGATCTCGGATTTATATTCCAGGAATATAACCTGCTCGACACACTGACTGTCAAAGAGAATATCTTGCTGCCGCTTTCCATCAGGAATATGAAAAAGTCCGATGTTGAAAAGCAATTTGAACTTGTGGCAGGGGAGCTTGGCATCTATGACCTGGAAAGTAAATATCCAAATGAAATTTCAGGCGGCCAGCAGCAGCGTACTAGTGCCGCAAGGGCGTTCATCCATCAACCAAAAATCATATTTGCAGACGAGCCGACCGGTGCACTGGATTCTAAGGCAGCAAGTACGCTGCTCCGGAAACTGCAGACGTTAAATGAAAAAAGCCGATCTACAATCATGATGGTCACGCATGACGCCACAGCGGCGAGCTATTCAGGCAGAGTGATCTTCTTAAAAGACGGTCTGGTATATTCTACACTGCGCAGAGGAGAGCACTCCCAGGAGGATTTCTATAAAGAGATTATGAATACTCAAAGTGTGCTGGGTGGTGTCGGCGTTGAGTCTTAATACCATCATTTTCAAAAACTTTTTTAAAAACATCAAAAATTATACGCTGTATATTTTTGCATTGATATTCAGTGTCGCTCTATACTTTTCATTCGTTCTGATGTCAAAAGACGAAAGTGCACAGGAAGAGCTTTCATCCGGTACGTTGATGTCCACAGGATTTTTAGTAGGTTCCGTACTGTTGGTCTTCATCATTGTCACATTTGTCATGTTCGCAAACTCTATATTTTTAAAGAGAAGAAACAAAGAGTTGGCATTGTTCCAGCTGATCGGATTAAGCAGGAATAAAGTATTCAGGATTCTGCTGCTGGAAAACGCGATAATATACTTTGGAAGTTTATTCCTCGGAATTGGATTCGGCTTCCTGGTTTCAAGATTACTGCTGATGATTTTACTCAAAGTGATGCAGATTGAATTACCGGTCGGTTTGAGTTTCTCGATGGAAGCCGTCGTCCAGACTGCAGTGCTGTATATCGTCATATTCGCCCTGCTGATGATTCAGAACTTCGTTTTCCTCAAGCGGACAAGACTGATTAATATGCTCAATTTGAACCGATCGAGTGAATCGGCAAATAAAAAGCTGGGGGCGGGCACCGTCGCTTTCGGCATCATTGGACTTGCCATGATCATTTTAGGATATTGGCTGTCGGTGAAAATTTTCGATCATTCACTTTTATTGGTGCCTTTACTGTTTGGGATACTCGGCCTTACGATTATCGGGACATATCTCACATTCAAATTTTCTGTCGCGTTCCTTTTCAATATGGTCAGGAAATCAAAAAGAGGACATGTCAATGTAAACGATGTACTGTCGCTGACAAGCATCATGTTCAAGATGAAATCGAATGCATTCCTTCTGACTTTGATCAGTATCGTCAGTGCACTCAGCATGGGACTGATGTCACTGTCATATATCAGTTACTATTCGATAGATAAGGCGATTGAGTCCGTAATGCCAAATGATTATGTCTTTTATGAAGAGGAAGGGCTGGAGTTCTATGAACAATTATTGAGTGAAAATGGAATCGAATATGACAGTGTCACGATACCGACGATTGAGTATGATGCAAAAGATGCCGGTGCAATATCAGTCGATCAGGATATGGCAGAGCAGGCAGGCGCTTCATCTGTGCATCTCAATATTGTGAGTGATGCTGAGCTCGATACATTCGATGTCGGCGAAAATGAAATGGTTCTGACTGGCGTTCCTTACTTCATGGAGACATTCATAGATTTTGAAATCAGTCAGCCTTTAACGCTTGTCAATGATGAATATGAATATACGCTTGAACTCATAGAAGTTGGGGAAGAAGCGGTCTTATCATCCTTTGTGACATATGGTTCACCTGTTGCTGTAGTCGATGAAAAAGTATATGACAAATTGAAGTCCCACTATAATTATGACGAAGAGAAAGGAGCGCCTCAGGAAATGTATGCATTGGACATTGTCGGAGAGGACAGTATGGAAATATACGAATTGATGGATGATGAAGATAATCCTCCTTTTGAGTCAAAAATCAGCCAGTATACAGCGCAGATGCAAGGCACAGGCATGATGATGTTCATCATCGGATTTGTCGGGTTTGCATTTCTCCTCACCTCCGGCTGCATTCTTTACTTCAAACAGATTGGAGAAAGTGAAGATGAGAAGGGGAGTTATCAGGTTTTAAGGAAACTTGGTTTTTCAGAAAGAGAAATTATGAAGGGGCTCTCCATTAAAATGGCAATCACATTTGGAGTTCCATTACTAATCGGTCTGCTGCACACATACTTTGCAGTCAACGCAGGATGGTTCCTGTTCGGTACTGCGATGTGGACACCTATGCTTACGGTGATGGGTGCCTATGTCGTGTTCTATTCGGTATTTGCCTTATTATCACTCATGTACTACAAAAAAGTGGTCAAACAGAGTATGTAAATAAAAGCTGCTCCACACCGTCATATGATGGTGCGGAGCAGCTTTTTTAATTGAGATACTGCATGTAATCCTTCAGTGAAAATGATCTTTTGTGAAAAGTACCGGATAAAGCTTATTTTTTAACGCCGCTGAACAACGGTGCATCTTTTTCTATATTATCCTCACCCGATTTTTTGTTGATGATGGATATACTGCCATCCGTTTCGAGTATGACCGCCCTTACATCGGACATGGCGCCATTCCCATTTGACCGTATGGCCTGATTGATTTCATTTTCAACCACGCGTGCTTTTTTCATATTCTCATACCGGAATTCATTGTTATAAAAAAGAAGCACCGGTTCGGATTTAATATATCTGCTGAACTGTTTGCTGTAGACGGCGAGTTTGGAAATGATGAATTGCAAAACGATCAGGACAATAAATGCAGTGATCCCCTGTGTAATGGTGACGTTTTTGTTAATAAGGACACTTGCGAGTATTGAACCAATCGCCACAGTGACAATAAAATCGAATGCATTCAGCTGGCTGAGTGACCGTTTGCCGCTGACCCTTACTATAATAACGATCGCAGCATACGCCATTATACCCATTAACAATGTTCTCAATATGACGTCGAAGCCACTGAATATCAGTCTATTAAATTCCAGCAATAAAAAAACCTCCAATGTCCCAGGGTAATATAAATGTCTTTATTACATACCCTGAAAACATTGAAAGTAATTATTCGAGCTGACAGACAGCATTTGCGAATTTCATTCCATTCGCCCATCCGTATTCCGAAAGGCGTTTTTTTTCATATCATATACGGTTTTTGGCCGTTTGCCAGTCTGCATTTGTGAACTTCAGATCTGTATCAAGTGAGCCTTTTATTTCTTTTTGTCCAATCGGCATCCCTTTGAGCCAGCCGCCAAAATCGAATTCATCCAACACTGTGTTTTCTCCGAGGCGTATGCCTGCAGTAAGATTGTTCTTATCGTAGAAGGAAGTATGGATGGTTCCAGCCCAGCTTTTGTAATTATCTACGAATAACCCGTATTTACGATCGGTGAATAAGTCGAGAAGATCTTCTTTGGAAGGGGAATCGAAACCTTCCAGTATCTTGAGACGTTCCAGTGAGTCGACAAGATATCTCCGGTTTTCCTTATCCAGTGCTTCATAATGATTGGTGCAGATATTCGCCTGTCTGAATGCAATATCCCTTGCCGAGGTTTCTGCAATGAATGATTCATTATCCTTATCCTGCACAATATAGCTGAAACCGCCGCGATGGGGAAGCTCTTTTAAAAGATGTTTTGCATCGTCTGCGTTTCTGCACAATTCGAGTATGAATCTTCCGATGATGAAGCAGGTAAAGCCGTCGAATGGTTGTTTCCGGTTCATGAAATTGTAGGACATGATAAGACCGTGTTCATTCATGCCGTCCATCCTGCCTGTGACTCTCGATGCCGGGCCGACGTGGGCGAACCCTTTCTCAGGCTGGAACAGCTTGTACATGCCATCGTAAGTATTCGGATGATAGTCATAATTCCTTATGAAGCTGTGGTCATCCAGATAGACGCTGCATCCTGAATCTTTCGGGGCAACCCTGTAATGAGCCAGGTTCAGAAGGACATCCCTGTCTGAAATCTCCAGTTCATCCTGGAGCCCCATCAGTTCGTCCCAGATCCGGGGTGAGAATTTTTCATAGAGATTTTTCGTCTCCTGATAATCGAGCTCAAATTTTGGACGTCTCTTTACCCACTCGTAATCTCTGTTTTTCATGTACGGGGTTTCTTTGAGCTGCTGTGCCTGCAGTACACCGTAATCATAGTGGCTGCCGCGAAATTCCTGTATATTTGAAGTGATTGTCTGCATTATCAACTATGCTCCTAAATAAAGTTTTTGAAAAACGCTTTCATAAGTAATGTAAGTATGCTTTAATTTGTTTACACAATATTTTAACATAGGAGGGTTCTTTTGATTACGTTTTTTATTTCCATTATTCTTTTAATCGTCGGATATTTTACATATGGGAAGTACATCGACAAAATGTTCGGTCCCAGGAATGACCGGCCGACGCCGGCTTATGACCAGAAAGACGGTGTGGATTACCTGCCAATGAATACACGTAAAAATTCATTGATACAATTGCTCAACATTGCCGGTGTCGGTCCGATTTTCGGTCCTATCATGGGTGCACTGTATGGTCCGGTAGCGTTCATCTGGATTGTCATCGGTTCCATTTTTGCCGGTGCGGTGCACGATTACCTGACGGGTATGATTTCCATCCGTAATAAAGGGGCCCATCTCCCGGCGCTTGCCAGTAAGTTTTTGGGAAATGGCATGAAACATATCGTCAACCTGTTCACAGTGCTGCTTCTGCTGCTCGTGGGAACAGTGTTTGTCACTTCCCCGGCTATACTGCTTCATTCACTGATGGACGGCAGAGTCGCACTCGGGATAATCATTGCAGTCATCTTTTTATATTATATACTCTCCACTGTACTGCCGATTGATAAAATTATCGGAAGGATCTATCCTTTTTTTGGGGCGATCCTTTTATTCAGTGCAGTCGCAATAGGTTTCAGGCTCGTCCAGACAGGTGCACCGATTCCAGAATTGAATCTGTCCAACATGCATCCGGACAATGCGCCGATCTTCCCGCTGCTGTTCTTCACGATTACCTGCGGGGCTTTGTCAGGATTCCATGCGACACAGTCTCCGATTATATCCAGGACGACTCAGCGGGAGTCGAACGGACGTCAGATCTTCTACGGCATGATGATTGCTGAAGGTGTCATCGCAATGATCTGGGCTGCAGCCGCAATGAGCCTTTTTGATGGATACGGCGGTCTCGCAGAAGTGTTGGCTGCAGGCGAAGCGGCACTTGTTGTGTCTGAAGCCTCCACATTGCTGCTTGGTTCAGCTTTAGGTACAATCGCTGTTCTGGGTGTCATCGTACTACCGATTACAAGCGGGGATACTGCATTCAGAAGTGCGCGTATGGTTGTTGCAGATTATCTGACTTTCTCACAAGGGAAAGTTTGGAAGCGCTTCGCTATAGCCGTTCCAATGTTTTTAATCAGTTTTGTTCTGACCCAGATTGACTTTACAATACTGTGGAGGTATTTCTCCTGGGCGAATCAGATGACAGCCGTAATTGCACTCTGGGTTGGTGTCATGTATCTGCTTCTGGCGGGGAAGAATCACTGGGTTGCAACAATACCTGCAGTATTCATGACATTTAATGTCGTCACATATATACTGTATGCACAAATCGGCCTGGGATTGGATTTAAATATAGCCTATGCCGGTGGAGTAGCTGGAACTATTTTATGGATGATTTACTTCTACCGTGTTTACAGAAAAACAGTCGGTCAGGAAGATTTCCTCATCGATTATCCGATTCCTGCAAAAGCGGAAGCATAAAAACAAGGCCGGGAGGGTTTTCCTGGCCTTGTTTTTTTATCGGTCAACCGCGGGCTGCGTTGTAATATTGAAGTCATTGACAGTCCATTTGGAATCTATGCATTCAATATGACTTAGGCTGCAGTTGTCCAGTTTTGTTTCGAACATGTGGATTTCATCGCTGTACAGGGCGAGTATGGATTTTATCGTCCTGGAATGCGCTGTCAGCAGAATATGCTTGTCCGGATACTTATTTTCGATTTCTCTGATTGCAGCAGCCACCCGGTTTGACAATGATTCGAACGATTCAGCTCCGGGGAATATTCCGTCCGGGTATTTTTCCTGTATATCATCGATATGGTTTCCTTCGAGTGGTCCAAATGACTGTTCTTTTAATTCATCCATCGTTTCAATTTCCAGGCCGTGGGATTCATTAATAATCTCTGCAGTTCTGTAAGCTCTGATTAATGGACTGGATATTATTGCATCGAAATGGTAATCCTTTAATTTTTCGCGTGCTGATTCTGCCTGGGACTCTCCTTCTGCATTAAGGGGGATATCTGAAGAACCCTGCAGTTTTCTTTGTGCGTTGAAATCTGTGAGTCCGTGTCTTACTAAACAAATTTTTGTCATGGTTTCACCTCATGAATATTTATATATCCATCTTAACATGCAGCACAAAATTTAGGTGTTGGCCGAAATCTCTGATAAAATGAAGATAAGCTTGGATCAGCTCTGACGGAGGGATTTTGTGGGAAAAAGAATTGCAGTCATTTCTGACATACACGGAAATCATTTCGCGTTATCCAAGGTTCTTGAGGATATCGAAAAATCTGATGTGGATGAAGTTTTCTGTCTGGGGGATATAGTATCGCTGGGGCACCAGACCAATGAAGTCATGAATGCCTTGAAAAGAAAAAAGAACATAATATACATCCGTGGAAACCACGATGATGAAGTGGTTAAGGCATATAAGGGGGAACCATCTGATATAAAAGGGGCAGAGCAGGACCATCACCTGTATATTGCAGGACATATTCATGAGGGGCATCTGAAGATGCTTGAGGCCCTGCCTTTGACAGAGGTAAGGGAAGTTTCCGGGATTGTAATTCTAATGGTCCATTACCACTTGGCAGAAGACGGCAAGTACCAATCCATCGATTATAAGCCGGCACTTGCAAGTCTTGAAAAACATTATAATAATAGCAGATATGATGTGATATTATTCGGCCATGATCACATGAGTCTGCATCTTGAAAATGACAGTCAGTTATTTATGAATCCTGGAGCATTGGGCATAACAGCTGATGCATTCAGTCCCTATGCTGTAATGGATATTGGTGATGACGGCTCCGTCGATTTTGAATTTAAAAAAATTCCATACGATCGCGATTCATTTGTCAGGGAATTGAGGAAGAAAAATCCTCCCGCGCTCGACTTCATATTAAAAGAATTGTTAAAGGAAGAGGGGTAATTATGGAAATTCGACCGATTGAAATGAAGGATATTGAAAGTTTCTTAAATTTACTGGCGTCACTTGATTCATCCGGCTTCGGCGGATTCAGCGGGGATGGGGTATTGTCCGTTTCAAATACTGAAAATCTATTTTCCAATGTTCTCCAGGACTCGAGGAAACAAATTCTCGTTGCCTTGGATGAAGGGGAGATAAAAGGATATATGAGCCTTTTCGGCAATAATGTTGAGATGACAAAACATCGTGCCAATGTTTCTTTGGGAATCAGGGATGTAGTACATCAGAATCGTATTGGAAAAGATTTGTTGAATGCAGGAATCAGATGGGCAGGGGATAATGATATTTACCGGTTAGAACTTTCTCTGCCTGTCAGTCGGACGAATATGATTGAATTATATAAAACACTTGGGTTTTTGACGGAAGGGGAGCGCATTGATTCACTTTTAATAGAGGGTGAATATACTAATGAGCTCTATCTTTACCGGCTGATCAACTAATGGAGGAGCAAACGGTATGATATTGCAAAGTTTCTATATAGGCGACAAACACGCAGAAGTTACGATGATGCTGAGTGAAAGTACGATGCAGCAGAAAGAGGGGAAACCTGCAGTTGTACTCTGTCCAGGCGGCAGCTATATGTATGTTTCGGACAGGGAAGCGGAACCCGTGGCATATGAGTTTTTAGCCAAAGGGTACCACGTGTTCATTCTCAGGTATTCCACCATCGGCTCTGCCTTGAGAAGAGAAGATAAAAAGACGGACAGGGACGAGCTCTACCAGATAGCATCAACAGTGGAAGATGGGACAGTTCTCGGCTCCGAATTCCCGGGACCGCTGATCGAGCTTGCCAAAACGATGACTTTCATCAGGGAAAATTGTCATGAATTCAATGTGAATCCTGATAAGATCGGCGTAGCTGGATTTTCTGCCGGCGGCCATCTTGCAGCAAGTCTCTCTGTCCATTGGAATTCTGAATGGCTTCAGGCTGAAGTGGGGGATGAACCAAGGTGGTACCGTCCAAATTTCCAAATACTCGGGTATCCCATTTTGGATTACATGCTCAATAAAGAAATAGCCGATACACGCGGCATCGGCGATCCCAAATACATGTCTACTGCTTCAAGGATGGTCTTTGGAAGCGAGCCGGATGAAGGCCTCATTCAAAAAGCCGATTTAAAGCAGCATGTTTCAGCAGATACACCGCCAACATTCATCTGGCATACCGTAGAAGACCAGCTCGTATTTATACAGAACTCTTTGGATTTTGCGAAATCACTGGAAACGCATCGCGTTCCCTGGGAACTGCATACTTTCCAAAAAGGTGCGCATGGACTGAGCCTGGCAACAGAAGTGACCGGCATCGAAGACGTCCGGGCCTCAAAGTGGCTGGAATTGATGTTCAGCTGGATGGAGACCAATTTGAAATAGTACAAATTAAAAAGACGCTCACATTCAGCGTCTTTTATAATCGATTTTAAATTGAGTGAAAGTCTCCGTATGATTCGGATATATAAATTGTACAAATTTACTGTTGTTTCTCTGTGTCATTTCCTGATTTATATATTCGGTCTTGATGCTGTCTTTGACTTTGTCACTGCGGATGAATCTGAAATTCGTTTCGTTGTTCGTGCTGTCCTTAACCTTGACTATGATTGTCATATGCACCAACTCCTCATAGATTATATAACCTTTTGCAGTAAAAAATAAACATCTTAATACGTTGACTATCAAAATTTTAAAGGAAGTGTCTGCCATGAAATTCAGAGATTTGAGCCTGCATGATCTGGATGCTGTAATGGAATTACAAAACGCTGTCTATGATTCACTGGAGGACAAGGAAGTGCTTCAAACATTGACGAAAGCGGAGTTTGAAGGAATCATCCGTCAGGGATATATCATCGGCGTATTTAACGGCCAATCTCTCGTGGCGTCGCGTTCCATGTATATCCCAGCGGCTGATGAAACGGAACATTTGGCGGATGATGCCGAAATACAGAATAAAAATCGCGTCATATATTCTGAAATTACCTTTATTGATCCAGCCGCAAGAGGACAGGGGCTCCAGACCAGGATGGGTCACGAACTGATAAAGCGTGTCAAAGCTTCAGGAGATTTCGACTACATACTGACTACAGTGATGCCTGCCAATATTCCGAGCCTGAAGGATAAATTCAAACTAGGCTTCAAAATAGTCAAGACGACATACAAATACGGCGGGAAAAAACGCCATGTCATGCAACTGAACATTTTTGATGGAATAGAAACAGGTAATGAAGTCAAAAGAGTGCATTTTGAAGATATGGAATGGATGCTGCAGAACAGTAAGAACTATGTAGGTCAAAGTCTGGAAGATAAATATATAGATTATTATAAAAGAAATTAAAGAAGAAGAGGATGGGTCTACCAATCCTCTTCTTCTTTAATTTTCTGATTTTCCCTGGCTGCCTCCTTCAGACTTTTGTACAACGAAACCATCATAAAGATCATTATGATTCCAAAGGGAAGTGCTGTAATGGTTGCTGCGGATTTGGAGGCCGTCAATACCACCACTGATAAGCAGCATGGATGCGATGGATGAGAGAAGCATTCCCCAGATTATAAGCACTTTTTTAGAAGGGTCCAGTTCTCTAGAAGATGTGAATACACCAAGTACATATGTCGCAGAATTTGCTGAAGTTACAAAGAATATTGCAATCAGTACCAATTCGGTGACATTCAATACGATGGATGCAGGAAATTGATCAAACAACAGGAAAAATCCGGCTTCGGGGGTTTTATTTACACAGTCGGAAATGGACGCCTCTCCCTGAAGCTCCATGAATAATCCGCTGCCGCCAAAAACGACGGACCATATGAGTGTCGCCACTGTCGGTATAAGGAGCGCACCAAACATGAATTTACCGAGCGTTCGTCCTTTCGAAACGCGGGCGATGAATGTGCCGACAAAGGGGCTCTATGAAATAAGCCAGGCCCAGTAGAAGAGCGTCCAGTTATTCATCCATTCATTACCTTCACTGTAGGGTGCTGTATCGAATGACATTTCAAACAGACTGCTGCCGTACTGGCCCAATCTTCTTGATATATGTTCGACCAGATATATTGTTGGCCCTGATATCATTACAGCAGCCAGCAGAAGTGCTGCTATGATAAGGTTGGTCACGCTCAAGTACTTCATGCCCTTACTGACACCGGTGACGGCGGAAATCAGAAATAACACAGTCACAATTCCGATGATAGCAAGCTGGGTAACATTATTATTAGGCAAACCGAAGATGTGTTCCATTCCGACACCAAACTGCATTGCACTGAGCCCTAAGGGAGTGGCAATGCCGACAGTCGTCGCAAGTACTGCAGAAATATCAATCACTTTGCCCGGCCAGCGGTAAATATTTGAACCGATCAGCGGATAAAAAGTAGAACTTATGAGGCCCGGCAGGTCTTTTCTGAATTTAGCGAAAGCCAATGCAAGTGCGACGACGGAGTATATCGCCCATGGGTGTATCCCCCAGTGGAAAACACTGTACAATAAACTTTGTTCAGCGGCAGTTTTTGTCTTTGGTTGTGTGCCGGGCGGAGGCTCTGCAAAATGGGAAAGAGGTTCAGCTGTACCCCAGAAAACCAGACCCACCCCCATGCCGGCCGCAAACAACATGCCAATCCATTCCAGATAATTGTACTCCGGCTCGTCATCTTTCTTTCCAAGTTTCATCTGTCTGTAGGAGCCTATGCCAAGGTATAAACAAAATATTATAAAAAGCGCTGTGGCAACGACGTAGAACCAACCGAATTCAGCGATGAAAAAATCCATAATGCCGCCTGTAGTCCTGATCATCTGTTCAGGTGCAACTGCACCCCAGATGACAAGCATTGCTACGATGAACACCGAAATTGTCTGGACGATATTTTCTCTAGCCTGTGCTAAAAGACGCCGCAAGGAAAGTCACCTACATGATAAAAACAGCATATTATTTTACTTTTTCCTCAATGCAGGATGAATAAACGATTTTATATGAATGTTATATACAAACAGTGTTTCTGTTCAATTCAAAAGGGTAGGGTTCTATATGAATTCAAGTAAAGTTCAGGAGGAATTGCTTTGATTAAAATTCGTGAAAGTGATTATTCGAATATCCTTTATATGGAAGTAGACGGCAAAGTGACTCAGGAAGATGCCGAAAAATCCGATGCATTTATTAAAGAACATTATGCAGAGGGAGAAACGGTAAATGCTCTGGTCGATGTGAAAAATCTTGAGGGGACGGACATCGGCGGTCTTTTAAAAGGAATGGTCGTGGATATTAAACACTGGGACCAATATGGAAAGTTTGCAGTAATCACAGATTCAGCATGGATTGAGGGCGGTGCACAGGCAGCGGATACGGCTCCCGGTATCGAAGTGAAGCAGTTCGACAGATCGCAGAAGGAAGATGCCTGGGAATGGCTTCAACGATAATATCGATCAGGATTTTTGCAATGGCCAGAAAAGCACATCGAGGGACTCGACGTAATGGGCACGTACCAGTTCTTCTGTGATGTGTCCCGGCAACAGCGAATTGACCCCACTCCTGTCATAGACAACGGAAGCTTCGGCAGGTTTCCAGGGCAGATGATGGATGCCTGCATATACGACCTTACCTTTCACTGTGTTGAATAAATAATAGCGTTCAAAAAGCCAGTAGTCCAAAGAACCGGATGCGGGAAATGATGGTTGGGAAATTGATTTATACCTTCCTTTGAAATATGCCCTGGAGCCATACTGGCGGCTGGAATAATGAGTCCATCCAGCTTTTTCAGCCTTTTTCATTTTGGCCTTGAAATAGGGCAGTGTACCCAGCCGTGCACCCAGCACAGGTATCGTTTTCGCTGCATCAAGGCTGAAAAAGTAAACTCTGGTACATGAGCCATGGACCGTTCGGAAGTGGTGCATTCCTGTGATCAGTATGGTTGAGCAGTTTTTGTTTCATACTATGCCTCCGTTCATTATTATCTTTATAGCCCTATATACCGCGATGCAAACCAGGCATAAGGACAGGAAGTATGTTTGTGTATATTTCCGGTGATTCTGCCCTTGGTGATATTTCAATAAACAGAATCAGTGTCATATAACTATTGGAGTATTCCAAAATATAAATGAAAAGATGAGTTATATGGAAGATATGCTTACTTATGTAGTTAAACTGACCGCGGGTCTCATTGGTGTCATGATTGTTCTGAGGCTTCTCGGTAAAAAAGAGATGGCTCAGATTACACCACTTGATTTTGTCTATGCTCTTATTTTAGGAAGTGTCATTGAAGAGGCATTATACGAAACAACAATGCCATTTTACGAAATGCTCTTTGCACTTGCCTATTGGGGACTGTTGATATATGTCGTTGAAAAGTTTGCACTTAAAAGCCATCGTTTTAGAAGAATCGCAAAAGGAGGGCCGGACCTTCTCATTAATGATGGTTACCTGGATACAAAAGTGATGGATAACAACAATATGGATGTGGACGAAGTGAGAGAACTGCTCAGGCTGCAAGGCATCTTCTCAATGCGTAATGTCAAATATGCAATTCTGGAAAACAGCGGACAGCTGTCCGTAATGCAGTACGCAGCAAATGAACCGATATCCCGGGAAGAAATGAAAGATGATTTTATGGAAAACAGACTGTCATATCTTTTCATCGATGGAGGGAAAATCGAATATGAAACGTTACATGATGCAGGACATGATGAACATTGGCTGAGAAAGAAAATCGATGAAGATACTGATTATAATTTCGATGATATTTACTTTGCTGAATGGAGTGAGAATGAAGGTTTCTTTATTCAGGGAAAATGAACGAACCGGGGCATGTGATTTAGACATACTCCGGTTCGTTTATTCCACTTCAATATTTTCACTTGTATGTTCGTGTAATTCTTCAGGACCGTTCACGTGAATAACGACTTCGTAGCTGCCGGGTTCAAGTTCAGAGGCATCAGCGGTATAACTGCCTTTACCTTCATTTTCTGTATTGAGCCATACAGTTGCGTCTTCATCTTCAGGGTGAACGACTTCGAATCTGACACGATCGGCTTCATAAGGTTCTTCCTCTTCAGTGAGAGCTACTGATAATTCATTATTCCCATATGTAAATTCCATATCCAGGACCGAAGAATGATTGTGTGTTTCTTCAGCATTGTCTTCATGTGAGTGCGCTTCTTCATGTCCTTCATTTTTGTCTTCAGATTCTGCATCATTTGAACAGGCACTGAGCAGAAGTGCAATTGCCGGAACAAGAATTAATTTTTTCATAAATGTTTCCCCCAAAATGTTTCCCCCAAATTAAAGAAATTATATTTGTATATTTATAATAACATCTAGAATAAGGCGAGGGAGGCTCCTTTTTTGTCAGTCTCATGAATAGTTCGGAGGTTGGGAAATATACTATATTTCCAGAAATTGATATAATTGCTCATAATGACAGATTAAAAAGAAAGAGATAAAGAGGTGAGAGTGATGGAACACGATCATCATGACCACAAGCACGGGACCAATAAAAAGGCCCTGCTGATCAGTTTTATACTGATTGCATCATTTATGCTCATAGAAGCAGTTGGAGGATGGCTGGCAAACAGCTTGGCACTACTCGCAGATGCGGGACATATGTTCAGTGATGCGGTATCCCTTGCGATTGCACTTGCCGCTTTCAAATTTGGTGAAAAAGTGGCCGACTACAGCAAAACGTATGGATATAAACGGTTTGAAATTCTGGCTGCAGTGTTTAACGGCGTGACTCTGGTGCTCATATCAGCATTTATCTTTTATGAATCGATACAGAGGTTCATGAATCCGCCTGAAGTTGCTTCGGGTGGGATGCTGTTTATTGCAATCATCGGTTTACTCGTGAATCTGCTCGTAGCATGGATACTGACGCGAGGAGATACTAAAGATAATTTGAATCTGAAGGCGGCGTTTTTACATGTTCTCGGGGATATGCTCGGTTCAGTCGGAGCAATCATTGCAGCACTCAGCATCATGTTCTTCGGCTGGGGATTCATGGACCCGTTGGCGAGTGTCATCGTGGCCGTACTCATTCTCATCAGCGGCTGGAGAGTGACCCGGGAATCGCTGCATATTCTTATGGAAGGGGTGCCGAAAAATATCAATTTGGATAATATAGTCGAATCTCTCAAAAATATCGACAGAGTGGAAGGCATCCACGGCCTTCATGTTTGGAGCATTACCAGCGGACAGAATGCAATGAGTCTGCATGTGGTTGTAAAAGGGGACCTGACAGTTCATGACTCCCAGACAATCATTGAAGATATAGATGCAAAAATGAAGGAGAAGGGTATAAATCAAGTGACTGTCCAGATTGAATGTAAGCATCACGGACATGAAGACAGATTGATTTAGGGAAGGGGATGTTTTAAAGTGAATATTATAGAGAATAAGCCGGAAACTGAATTCCTGGTTATCCAACTTATTGTATTGGGGACGTTGAATCTGATCAGTTTTAAAAAGTTTGACACTCTCAATGATAAGGTGGGAAAACTGGTGGAAGAATCGAAAAAGGTGAAAATATAATGTGAATTTTTTATTGGAAACTAACTATTTCATATACCTATGACTAAATAGAAAAGAACAAAAACGATTGCAGCCACTCCTGTCAATATCCATAATTTTCTTGAACGTTTTTTACGTACTGCAGTAACAATTGAAGTAACAAATAAAAAAATTGCAGCGACTCCTGAAATACCCCATAGAAATAATAAAAGTGCAGCCATCATTGCCACCTCCAGAATCGTGATTTATAAATATAATAATGGTTTATCATATATTCTTTATCATAATATATATCCCACTTTTAGTTCGTGTTCAAACTTTTTAAGGAAGTACGTGATTAAAAAACCTTAAATTCCGGTCAATAAGAATTTAAGGTCATTGCAGCTGGCTACATGTTTTCGAGAAGTCCCAAGTGCGTCTTTATGGTTTTGATGGCTTTTTTGTTCGATTTCTGTTTAATCAGACCTTCAGCTGCATTGGATAGGAGGGTGACTGTGGTCCTGTTGTCATTTTCACTGACTTTAAGGTGTTCCACTGCGGGATTCATTTCTTTAAAACCAGTGCCGATATAGAAAAGATATTCATCAGATGGAATGTCCTCCATCTCAATCGGCACAGTGATTTCCCTGATTAGGTCCAATGTATCTTCAACCGGTTTATCCACAGTAAACTCATCTTCAACCTGATGCAGCTTTACCATAAAATTGAACACATTGCCGGCACCGTGCTGTTGTTTCATAATTTCTGATATGATCTTCTTGTATGTTTCATCCGAAAGATTCATGACAATTCCCCTTTTTCTGAAATCTAACTTATATGTTAGCACACCATTTTAAATATATACAAAAAAGCCTTGATTTAGGTTAGTTGAACCACTCTCTATCCTGACGTAGAGGGCGACTATTTTCATTTTTAAACTCCATATTTTTCAAATCGTTTAATTTCCTCATTTTTACCAACTATCACAAGAGTATCCCCCTCATGGATCACTTCATCGAGTAGTGGCGAAATAATGAAATCTTCCTCTCTTTGAATACCGATGATGGTGCATCCGTATTTTGAACGCAGATCCAACTTTTTAATCGTTTTATTTTTGATTTTTTTAGTCGCAATGATTTCGACCATGCTGTAGGTGTCGGACAGCTCAATGAAATCAATCATTTTATCTGAAGTGATGTGTTTGGTTATTTTTCTCGCGACATCGCGTTCCGGGTGTATGACTTTATCGACGCCAATTTTGTTCAAGACTTTGGCATGTTCTTCATTTTTGGCCTTCGCCCAGACTTTTGGAACGCCCAGTTCCTTCAGTATTAAAGAGGTCAGGATGCTGGCTTCCAGATCATTACCGAACGAGACGAAAGCATGATCTACGTTACGCACGCCAATCTCTTTAAGGTATGATTCGTCAATTGCATCGGCACAGTGTGCATATGTTGCACAGTCTACATATTCATTTACTTTATCCTCATCTTTATCTATAGCTATTACGTCTATGTGCATGTCACTCAGCTCTTTAACCATCGTACCGCCGAAGCGACCGAGCCCAAATACTGCGAATGTTTTTTTCATGCTCATCCCTCGATTCATATCCTCAATATCTTTAATGCTCCAAGGTATCTTAACGCTATGATTGATGCTTGTAAAGAATAATCCTGGTTTTATCGGTTTACCAAAGAAGTTTATTGCTCAGTCCCTATTTACACGCTCTTATTTGAATGTCTTTCATAAAATGCTGATCAAAGTACGTTTGCCGATGCACATTTATTGGATAAAGTCTTTTTATCAATAAACTAGTCTTTTCGAGCCATACTACAACAACACTTAAAAAAAGTTTATTCCATTGTGGCATTATGTATTTACAGCTGAGTCATTTACCAATTGGATAAATCCCATTCTTGCCCGAACCTATGTTTTATTTCTTGCCCCCAATTTCAAAAGTTTCGGCCTGTTGTCACATGTATTTACAATTATAAAAGAGTATTAAAAAAGGTCTCAAAACCTTATAAGATAAGGATTCAAGACCATTGTAACTAATTCAAAGCTATTATCTTGAGTAGTACTCAACAATCAGCTGTTCGTTGATGTCTGCAGAAAGCTCAGAACGTTCCGGCTGACGTACGAATGTACCTTCAAGTTTTTCTTCATCGAAAGTAAGGTATTCAGGCACAAAGTTGTTGTACTCGATAGCTTCTTTGACGATGTCAAGGTTACGTGATTTTTCACGAAGACCAATAACCTGTCCCGGTTTCAGGACGAAAGATGGAATATCTACACGTCCGCCGTCTACAGTGATGTGACCGTGGTTTACAAGTTGACGTGCCTGACGGCGAGTTCTTGCAAGACCGAGCTGGTATACTACTGCATCCAGACGGGAAGCGAGAAGGATCATGAAGTTTTCACCATGGACACCTTTCATTTTACCTGAACGGTCGAAGATTGTACGGAATTGACGTTCGTTGATACCGTACATGTAACGTAGTTTTTGTTTTTCCTGAAGCTGCATTCCGTACTCTGACAATTTCTTTCTCTGAGTCGGTCCGTGGTCACCAGGCGCGTAAGGACGACGCTCCAGTTCTTTACCAGTACCTGTCAGGGAAATGCCGAGACGACGGGATTTTTTCCAGATGGAACCTGTGAATCGAGCCATATTTGACTCCTCCTTATTGTGTTTAGTTTATGCAACAAACATCATAAGGGTGATAACCACTTACATGGGCATGCGATTTAAAGTGCCTTCGCCTAATAGCATCAGTTACACAGCACACCTGCTAAGGGGACCGCATACTTGCATGTAATGATCATCCGCTACTTAATCCGTTTATTTACACAATAAATCATTCTACATTATTGTCTGCCATAAGTCAATAGTTTGTAGATTTAAATATGCTTTTTCAATATATTTACGAACTCCGACAATCCTTTACGGTCTTCTTCTGTGAAACGTTCGTATACCGGGGCATCGATATCCAGTACGCCGACAGGCTCGCTGTCTTTATAGATGGGGACGACAATTTCCGATTTGCTGTTTGCGTCGCAGGCGATGTGACCGGGGAATTCATTGACATCATCAACGATGAAAATATCGTTTCCTTTGAATGCTGTACCGCAGACGCCTTTGCCGTTCTGAATACGGACGCATGCAGGCAGCCCCTGGAAGGGACCGAGCACAAGTTCATCCTCTTCTTCTTTGTATAGATAGAAACCGACCCAGTTGACGTTATCCAAAAACTGATTTAAGAGACTTGCTGCATTCGACAGGTTGGCGATTCGATCCGTCTCATCTTCTATTAACCCTTTTAACATCTGGTTGAGCTGTGTGTAATCTTTTATTTCGACTGCAGTATACATTGCATCACCTTATCCTTCATAAATATTGTCAATTATACAATCTTTTAAAAATTGTTTCAATCTTTGAATTTTTAATATAATAAACAGCAGTCCCGGAGCTTTTAATGGTAATATATTGATAGTCGGGTTTTTGCTGTTTATAATGGCTTCCGGCGCAGGAGAAATTTAAATGGAAATATGAGTAAGAAGAAACTGTAATAATGAATTGAATCATTTATTTTAACGGATAATTTATATATTAAATGTTTTTTGTTTCGGTCTTTTAAGCTATAATTGAATATATGTTTAGGAGGTAGCTGTATGTGGATTTATGTTTTAATTGTACTCATCCTTTTAGTTATAATCGGTATGGGTGCACTATTATACATGCGAAATATAAGAAAAGATGAAATTAACAGCCAGCAGGCCAAGCTTGAAGAAGTGAAATCTCTGCCTTTCCAGGATGACCTGGTTAAAGTGAAAGACTATAATCTTCATGGTGAAGCCTTGACACTTTACAAAAAATGGCAGACTGACTGGCAAAATGCATTGAACAGCTCCCTCACTGAAGCGGAAAATGACCTGGGTTCGGCATCGGAGGATATCGAGCGTTTCCGATTTAAAGACGGCCGTGAAAAATTAGGTTCTGTAAACCAGACACTCGATAAGGTGGAACAGGAATACCGGAGTCTGACTTCTGAAATTAGTCAGCTGCTGGATTCCAATGATGCGGGTGAGAGAAATTTCCATGAATCGGAAAGGCTGTTCAGGGAAGCGAAAAGGGACGTCTTGGCGAACGGTCACAAATTTGGAGATTCCCAGCCTTCATTGGAAAAACTGATTGAAACGTATGAACCTGAGTTGAAAGAGTATGAACAGCTGGTCAACGCTGGGAATTATGTAACAGCAAACAAGCATATTGATGAGGTCCATGAGGAACTTTCCATATTGAAGGAGAATATGGATGAAATTCCGCTCCTCATCAAAGATGTCCAGAAGGAGCTTCCCCAGCAATTCCAGGAAATCAGATTCGGATGCCGCGATCTTAAAGCGGAAGGTTATGATCTTGAGCACATCAAGGTAGAGAGCAAGCTGTCCACGCTGAAAGGGAAGCTGAACCTGGTGGAGCCGCTTATCACAAGGCTGGAGCTGGATGAGGCCAGGGCGATCCTTGATGATATTAATACACAGCTTGATGATATGCTTGAACTTGTCGAGCATGAAGTCAAATCCAAGACAACAGTCGATCATGAGCAGCATATCATTACGGATGATCTGTTCCACGCCAAAGATCTCAACTATACGCTCAGAACCGAAATTGATTACATCAAAGAGCAGTTCCACATAAACGAATCCGATATCCATAAAGTCCAGAAATTTGAGCATGAAATTGAAAACCTGATTGATGTGTATGATGAAATCACCACTGAAATGAGGAAGACAACTGCAAGGTACAGTGAAGTCCTTGATAATCTGGAATACATCAAAGGGAACATCGGTGCAATCAATGATGAACAAAAACAGATACAGCAGTATCTGATAAACCTTCGTGAAGACGAGGCGGAAGCGAGGGAGAATGCGCTTCTGGTCCAGGACAGAAAAGAAGATATCTACAGGGAATTGATGAGCTCCAACATGTCAAGCGTGCCTGAGAAGTTTCTGGTTATGAAAAACGAACTGGACATTGATGTCAAAGAAATCCACAAGTACTTTGAACGCCGGCCTTTAAATGTTCAATATATTAAGGATAAAGTGAATCATACTGTATTGCTGCTTAACAAATTTGATCAGGAAGCATATGAAATACTGCAGGAAGCGCGTCTGACCGAAATGATGATCCAATACGGCAACAGATACCGCAGAGATGACCATGACTTCAATACGATGTTGACTGAAGCGGAACGTCTGTTTAAAGAGAATCGTTATAAACGGGCGCTCGAGATTGCTAAAAATGGGTTGGAAAAAGTTGAACCGGGAGCAGCATCCCGTATCGAAAAAGAATTTGATAATGAATAACCGAAGCGACTTGGGATATTTTTATCCCAAGTCACTTTTACGTAAGGAGTGGTATTTTGATATACATGGATAACGCAGCAACAACGCGTCCATATGAGGAAGCTTTGTCAACATTCGAAAAGGTGAACAGGACATATTATTTTAATACTGCAAGTATCCATCAGGAAGGCAGAAATGCGGACAAACTGCTTGAGGCATCAAGAAAACAAATATTGAATCTGCTGGATCTCGAAGGATTTGAATGTGTATTCACATCAGGGGCGACAGAGAGTAACAATATTGCCATCCAGAGCGTACTGAAGAAAAAGAAACAGTTTGGCAGGACGGTGCTGATGAGCGAGCTTGAACATCCCAGTGTGCTCAATACAGTCGAAGCGATGAAAGCAGAGGGGTTTGATGTCAAATACATCAGGACTACTGCAGACGGCCAAGTGAATCTGGAAAGTCTGAAAGAGCTGCTGGATGGGGATGTGGTATTCGTCACTGTCATGGCGGTCAATAACATAACAGGTGCCATCCAGCCTGTTGCTGAAATCGCAGATCTGTTAAAGGATTATCCAAAAGTACATTTCCACGTCGATGCAACACAGGCGGCAGGAAAAATTAAAATGAATTTTTCCGGTGTGGATACGTTAAGTCTGAGTGCACATAAGTTTCATGGTTTGAAAGGTGCAGGGGCGTTGCTTGCAAAACAGGTCAAATCTCTGGATCCTGTCTACTACGGCGGGGGGCATGAATTCAATATCAGAAGCGGTACAGTCAACCTCGGCGCCATTGCTGCAATGGCGAAAGCACTGAGGATCAGTGTTCAGGACATGGAGAAGAACCACGAAAGAATAAGCGGATACAGTGAACATCTCAGAAAGGCCGTGACAGGTCTGCCGTCAATACATCTCCAACCGGGCGGTGTGCCGCATATCGTGAATATATCTTTTGAAGGTGCGCAGGGTGAGGTTATTGTGAACGCCCTCGGTGCACGGGATATCATGGTTTCAACAACAAGCGCCTGTGCTTCGAAACTTGCAAGTTTGAACGAAACGCTGATGGCAATGAACAATAAAGCGGCAGTGGTGAAAGGGAGTATCAGAATATCCTATTCAAACTTTACAACGGATGAAGAAGCAGATATGTTAATTGAAGCTCTTAAGGGCGTACACAAGGAAATAGGAGGTGTACTAAAATGAAATATGACCACATTTTAGTGAGATACGGAGAGTTGACTTTAAAGACGAAAAACAGAAAAATGTTTGTGAATGCAATCAGAAAGACAATGATACGGACACTTGAGGGTTTTGATGTCAAAGTAAAGGCGAACAGAGATCGTGCATATATAGAATTATTTGATGCAGATCCGTATGAAGTGATGGATGCATTGAAACATGTTACAGGGATTTTAAGCGTCTCACCGGTTGTGAAGATGGACAGGACCGAGGATGCCATGAAAGAGACGGCGTTGAATTTTGCCGGCGGTTTTAAAGGAGGCAGTACTTTTAAAATCGAAGTGAAACGTGCGGATAAAGAGTTCCATTTGAAGACTTTCGATATACAGGACATGCTCGGGGGACTTCTCCTGAGAAATACTGAAAATATCGAAGTTGATGTGAGAAACCCTGATTACAAAGTGATGGTTGAAGTGAGGCTGGATGGTATCTATATGTATCATGATGTAATCAAATGTGTAGGCGGACTGCCGGCCGGTACAGGCGGCAAAGCACTACTGATGCTTTCGGGGGGCATAGATTCGCCGGTTGCCGGCTTTGAAATCATGAAAAAGGGAGTGGAGCTGGAAGCAATCCATTTCCATTCTCCGCCGTATACGAGTCTGCAGGCAACAGAAAAAGTGAAGCGGCTGGTTGACATCATGTCAGAACGCACCGGCGTGGATATTAAACTTCATATTGTCCCGTTCACGGAACTTCAGACAACACTTTATGATAAGATTCCGGATAACATGTCCATGACATCGACACGGCGCATCATGTTAAGGATTGCTGAAAAACTGGCGTGGAAAGTGGACGCAGAAGCAATCGTCAATGGCGAAAATCTGGGTCAGGTGGCCTCCCAGACACTCACAAGCATGCATGCAATCAATGCTGTGACAAATTACCCGGTGTTAAGACCGCTTCTCACACTTGAAAAGAACGACATAGTCAGGATGGCGAAAGAATATGATACGTACGAAACATCGATCATGCCGTTTGAAGACTGCTGTACCATATTTAAACCAAAAGCACCCAAGACGAAGCCGGCACTTGATAAAGTGCTCAAATTTGAATCTAATGTCGATTTTGAATCCATGATAGAAAAGGCGCTTGAAAATATAGAAGTATATGAGACGGATGCGAAAGAAAGCGAAAATGCATTCGACGCACTGTTGTAGGCTGATCAGTGGAAATCGAACTCTCGGTACTGCTGCTGATCGTCGTATTGGGATTTATAGCCGCCTTCATAGATGCCGTAGTGGGCGGGGGCGGACTTATTTCCATCCCTGCACTTCTCGCTGCCGGTCTGTCTCCGGCTACCGCCCTGGGCACTAATAAACTCTCTTCCGCATTCGGATCATTTACGAGTTCTATGAAGTTTTTAAGATCCAGGAATGTGGATTTCAAGATGATGATGAAACTATTCCCTGTGAGCTTTGCCGTCTCTGTAATCGGTGCGTTCATCGCCGTAAGACTGCCAGGAGAAGTTTTGAAACCATTGGTCCTGGTGATGCTGATCGTCGTTCTCATCTATACATTATTCAAGAAAAACTGGGGCGCGATTGAAAAGGAAAATGTATTGACTGCCCGGAAGATTGTCATACTGATTGTTTTTGCTGTCATCATCGGATTTTATGATGGTTTTATGGGCGGTGGCACAGGTTCTTTCCTGATGTTCCTCATGCTGTTTACCGGTTTTGATTTCCTGCGGGCGGCAGGAAACGCCAAAGTATTGAACTTTGGGAGCAACATAGGCGCATTGTCACTGTTCATGCTTATGGGCGAAGTGAACTACACTTATGGCCTGGCAATGGCGGCAAGCATGGTGCTGGGGTCATATGCCGGTGCACACCTTGCGATTTCAAAAGGCGTGGGATATGTAAAAATGCTGTTCATCATAGTTACTTCTGTGCTGATCTTAAAAAACATATATGATTTTATCCAGGGTGGGATATAAAGAAACTTCCTCTGAAGATCAGAGGAAGTTTCTTTGTGCTTTATGCCAGAATGTATTGTCTTTGAGTTTCAGTGTCTTGATCAGTTTGTCACTGATTCCGACTTCGATTTTTTCTGTATTGCGGACACTTAATGCATCATTGTCCAGGGACATGATAGGGTAGTAATCGACGTTTTTATCGATCAGAAGTGTAAGCGGTCTGTCCTTGTTCAGAAGGAAACTTGTTCCGAGTGTCCTGTGTGTATTATTGTTGACACTGGCAAGTTCCGTCACCTGCATCGCATGGATGAGAGGGTCGACGACCGAGCCGCCAAGAGATTTATTATAGCCTGTCGAGCCCGTGGGCGTTGCTACCAGAATGCCGTCTCCGTTAAATTGTTCGAACAGGAAATCGTTGATATAGACGTCCATCTTAATCGTTTTGACAATGCTGGAACGCAATGTAAATTCATTGAGACAATAACTTGGTTTGTTATCGTTGATGCTGACTTCGAGAAGTGGATAATTGCGCACATCCAGATTATCCTGGTCAATCGCTTCCTCCAGTGTTTTTATATCGCGGTAATGGAAATCAACATAGAAGTAATTCGACTCGTCTACGGCAATTCCGAGATACACACAGTCATCGCGAAAATTGTTCTTTCTTACCGACTGTAGAAATTCACCATCTCCGCCGATGGAGGCAATGATTTCTGCATCATCACTCGATTGCACTTCTTCGATCCCGTGCCTTGCGAAAAGGTCGGACAGTTCATCATGCACTTCTTTAGTCTCTTCACCATGAGGAGCAAAGAAATATACTGTTTTATAAATGTTGTTATTCAAACCATTCACTCCTAATTACTATTTGTCTAGCCTGTCCATAGTCAATATCTATTACTTTTATACCACATATCATGCTTGTTTAACAATTCAGCGATATGGTGATTTTCATTACCGCGGAATAAAAGACGGGATTTTCCCCAATTTGATGTCTGCAGGGGAAGATGCGTTAAAAATTATTCACTGTATGGTATCATTATCAATGGATATAATACATAAGGAAGGACTGGTTTTTTGAAGCGTATCATAGCGGTTGTCATCGCACTGGCGCTTGTCGTATTCGGGGTCATAGCCTCTGTATTCAACGCGATGTGGGCAAGCGACTGGGAAGATGTTTTTAGTGAATTTTCGGGAGGTGCATTTCCGCCTTCGACTGTCATAGAAGAAGGAGATGCTTCAAACAGAATCGCCTTGATCAATATTGAAGGTACGATCATGGATTCAGGGCAGCAGCCGGGCATGTTCGGCGGAGAAGGGTATAATCATACATTGGTGATCGAGTCCCTCAAACAGATTATCAAAGATGATACGATAAAAGGCGTTTTGCTTAATGTGAACTCTCCGGGTGGCGGTGTTTACGAAAGTGCTGAAATCCATAAATACCTGCAGCAGATAAAAGAAGCCGGAAAGACGATCTACAGTTCAATGGGAGGCATGGCAGCCTCCGGCGGATATTATGTCTCTGCCCCGGCTGATCAGATATTTGCCTCCAACGAAACAATGACAGGTTCAATCGGCGTCATCATGCAGAGTGTCAACTACAGCCAGCTTGCAGAAGATTTCGGAGTTGAATTCGAAACATATGCCAGCGGCGATATGAAAGAAATGCTCAGCGGCCATAAAGATCCGAGTGAGGAAGAGGCCCAATATGTACAGAGCATGGTCGATGACATGTACCAGGATTTCGTCGATGTCGTTGCAGAAGGCAGGGACATGAGTGAGGAAGAGGTCAAGAACCTGGCGGATGGCCGCATTTATATGGGAGAGGCTGCTGTTGAAAATGGTCTGGTCGATCAGATGGGCTATCTTGAGGATGCCACTGCAGCGCTGAAAGAGGAAGTAGGCGGTAATCCACAGGTCATCGAGTATGGTGCTGGCGGGGCGAACAATTTTTCATTAAGCTATAAAGCCAAGAGTCTTATTTCAGACATAACAGGCAGGAGCGAAATCGATAAGATTGAATCATTGCTGGATAACAGGCAGGGCATGACGCCTATGTACCTGTATGAGAAATAGGGGGGATTCAATTGGAACATACTGAAAGATACCAGCCCGACACTGATAGAGATTCATTGATGGATAAGCTGGATTACATGGCAACTGCTCATTTCTTCACGAGACTCGTCAGTTACCTCATCGACGTGATTGTAATCTGGGCGGCGTCACAAATCCTCATTTATCCGATACTCGGCATGCTTGACATCAAAGACCTGCATTTCTGGCTTCCGATATTCAGTGTGGACAACATCGCTTCAGGGCTGCTTTATTTCCTTTATTTTATCCTGATGACTTACTTTTTCCGCCAGACACTGGGGAAAATGATCACGGGCATCAGCGTCATTGATAAAGATGGCAGAGGACTCAGTTTCACGCAAGTCTTATATCGCGAACTTGTGGGGCGCTTTATCAACAATTCACTCGCCTATATCCCGTATCTGATGATCATATTCACGGAAAACAGGATTGGGCTGCATGATTTCTTTGCAGATACTTATGTTGTGAAAAATAATTATCAGGGCTATAAAAATATGGTTAAGGCACATTTATTCAGGGAAACATATAACAGAAAGCAAAATTATCAGGAGGATGATCTACAAAATGGCTAATGTAACATTCAAAGGAAACCCTATGACATTGATCGGAAACGAAGTGAAAGCTGGGGACCAGGCACCGGATTTCTCAGTTTTAAGCACTGATTTGTCAGAAGTGAAACTCAGTGATTATGACGGCAGGAAAAAATTGATCAGTGTTATTCCGTCAATAGATACTGGCGTTTGCAGCACTCAGACCAAAACTTTCAACGAAAGAGTGGCGAATGTTGATAATACAGTCGTCCTGACAATCTCGAACGACCTTCCTTTTGCTCAGAAAAGATGGACGGCAGACGAAGGATTGGATAATGCAGTCACACTGAGCGATCATAAAGATCTTTCTTTCGGTAAAAACTACGGTGTGGTAATGGAAGAGCTCAGACTGCTTGCACGCAGCGTTTTCATTCTGGATGAAAATAACAAAGTCGTATATGCAGAATATGTGCCTGAAGGTACAGATCATCCGAATTACGACAAAGCGATTGAAGCATTGGAGTCTATATAATATAATAGTACAATGACTTATCGGACTGTCCGCTTAGGGCAGTCCCTATTTTATGTTAATGAGGGATTTAAAATGGAATTATCACAGATGGAAAATGTTTATCATGCACTTATAGAAGAGTCCGACCGCCTGCTTGAGAGTAATCCGGATGCTTCAAGGCTGGAGGCATTAGGGGAAGCACTCATCCGTGTGGAAAAGACGGGGTCATACAGCGATTTGAGAAAAGCATTCCAATTCGCCTATCTTTATCATGTAAAGGAAGAAAAAGTTCAGCCGAATCATCAGCTGACACCGGATGCAATCGGTTATTTCATCTCTCATCTGCTCCAGCTGTTCAATAAAGATCCGATTAAACTGCTCGATGCGGGAAGCGGTACAGGTCACCTGTCCATGACAGTGAAAGAGCAGATCAAAGACACTGAACTGTTCGGAGTGGAAGTCGATCCTTTGCTTGCACAGATGAATGTGCATCTCTGTGATTACCTGGAAGCGCCGATGGATATATATCCGCAGAACATCATCGAACCGGTGAGGCTGCCGGAAGTGGATGCAGCCATGGGAGACCTGCCGGTGGGGTATTATCCGCTTGAAGTGGAGGGGCTCACCACAGCCTTTAAAGATGAAAAAAGCTATGCACATCTTCTAATGCTGGAAAGTGCGATGAATTATGTTAAAGATGATGGGCTTGGGGTATTTGTAGTACCATCAAACATGCTGGAAGAAAAAAATGAGACGATTAAAAAGTATCTGTCTGAATCAGCAACGTTATTGATGTTCCTGAATTTACCAAATTCCATATTCAAAACTGAAAACCAGAGGAAATCCATCATAGTTCTTAAAAAGAATTTTTCACCACTCAAAAACAATGAAGTGCTGATTGGTGACATACCGGATTTTAAAAATGTGGAACAGTTCAAACACTTTTTAGCACAGACAGAATCATGGTATGATAGTTATGCTAATAGCTATTAATGTTATCTGGAGGAAAATATGTCTAAAATAATTGCGATAAATGCGGGCAGTTCTTCATTCAAATTCCAACTGTTCGAAATGCCCGAAGAAAAAGAGATAGCCAAAGGACTCGTAGAGAGAATAGGCTTGGATAATGGTATATTCTCCATCACAGTAGATGGTGAGAAAAAAACAATAAACCAGGATTTCAGAAATCATGAGGAAGCAGTGAACCTCATGCTTGAAAAACTAGTTGAAAATGGTGTTATCAGCAGCATCAATGATATAGACGCAAGCGGCCACCGCGTCGTCCACGGCGGGGAAGTGTTCGATGAGTCTGTACTGATTGATGATGAAGTTGTCAAAGAAATTCAAAAATTGAGCGAACTGGCGCCGCTGCACAACCCGGCCAACCTGATGGGCATCAATGCATTCAGGGAGCAGCTTCCTGATGTACCGCATGTTGCTGTGTTCGATACGTCATTCCACCAGACAATGCCTGAAAGCTCATATCTTTACAGTCTTCCGTACAACTATTATAAAGACTATGGAATCCGCAAATATGGTTTCCACGGCACCAGCCATAAATATGTCACCCAGAGAGCGGCCGAGCTGATGAACAGACCGCTCGAAGAACTCCGGATCATCAGCTGCCACCTCGGTAACGGCGCGAGTATCGCGGCTGTAAGAGGCGGAGAATCCATCGATACTTCAATGGGATTCACGCCGCTAGCCGGGGTGACAATGGGTACACGGTCGGGGAATATCGATCCGGCTCTTATTCCATATATCATGGAGAAGACAGGTAAATCAGCTGTAGAAGTATTGAATGTTCTCAATAAGGAATCAGGACTTCTTGGCGTCAGCGGATTTTCAAGTGATCTGCGTGATATCGAGGAAGAAGCTCAAAAAGGCAATGAAAGAGCCGAACTGGCATTGGAAGTATTCGGTGAACGCATCCACAAATACATGGGATCATACGCAACACGGATGGGCGGACTTGATGCTATCATCTTTACAGCGGGTGTAGGGGAGAACTCCGATATCGTCCGTGCAAAAGTGCTGGAAGGGCTTGAGTTCATGGGCGTCTACTTCGATGTGACATCCAACGATGTACGTGGACAGGAGAAATTCATCAACCATCCTTATTCACCGGTCAAGATCATCATCATTCCGACAAATGAAGAAGTAATGATCGCCCGCGATGTAATGAGTATTGCAGGCCTGTAAAAAAACAAAATCTCCGGAATCAATTGATTCCGGAGATTTTGTCATTTGTTCATTCATTACTGTTACTGTTTATTTTCGTTCATGAATTCTTCAGTGGCGACGACCGGCTCGAAGTCATCCGGAAGATTTTCTGTTCTGACGACCAATACATCACAAGGGGCGTGACGTACAATGCTCTCGGAGACAGAACCGATGATGAATCTCTCCACTGCGTTAAGGCCTGTTGCACCACAGGCGATGAGATCTGCACCTGTCTTTTTGACAGCTTTTTTAGGGATTATGGATTTTGGAGAACCGTAATCAATGATCTTGACGACATCTGTAACGCCTCTTTCCACTGCCAGTTCTTCATAGCCGTCAAGCAGCTTCTGCGCAAAATCATTAGCCCTCTGGGAAATCGTGCGGTCATAGGCTTCGACTGATGCAAATGAACGGGTATCAATAACGTTGATGACTGAAAGTGTTGAATCGTTACGCTTTGCAATTTCAATCGCTTTATGGAATGCCCACTCAGCCTCTCTTGATCCGTCTACTGCGATAAGAATGTTATTATACTTAAGCATTTTTATTGCCCCTTTCAAGTGAGATATCGCTTTCATATATACTATACCACAATTTAGAATTTTATAACTTTTGTGACTCAATTATCATGACTGTTTTGTTAACTTTGTGTTACAATTGCTTCATTGGAGAAAGGAGATTTTGCAATGATTATTGGTGTTCCAAAAGAAATTAAAAATAATGAAAGCCGGGTTGGCTTAACACCTGGCGGCGTCCATGCTTTTGTTGAGGCGGGGCATACAGTTTTAGTTGAAACCAACGCAGGTTCAGGTTCTTATTTTGAAGATGCAGATTACGTTGAAGCCGGCGCTAAAATCGCGAAGGATGCGGCTGAAGCATGGGATGCGGAAATGGTGGTAAAAGTTAAAGAACCCCTTGCGGAGGAGTTCGGCTTTTTCAAAGAGAATTTAATTTTATTTACTTATCTTCATCTCGCTCCAGAGACCGAATTAACGAAAGCGCTTTTAGAGAAAAAAGTTGTGGCAATCGCATATGAAACAATTCAGGCACCGGATGGCTCACTCCCACTTCTTTCACCTATGAGTGAAGTAGCAGGACGCATGGCAACCCAAATCGGTGCAGAATACTTACAGAAAATAAATGGAGGGAAAGGCATCCTCCTTAGTGGTGTGCCCGGTGTTTCCCGTGGAAAAGTAACCATTATCGGCGGGGGTATGGCGGGCACCAATGCTGCTAAAATGGCAGTCGGTCTCGGAGCGGATGTCACTATATTAGACCTTAATCCTAAACGGTTGAGAGAGCTTGATGACTTATTCGGTGCGAGTGTGCAGACGCTGATGTCATCACCGCTCAATATTGCCCAGGCAGTCAAAGAAAGTGACCTTGTGGTCGGAGCTGTTCTTATTCCTGGAGCAAAAGCGCCGAGACTTGTCACAGAAAATATGATCAAGTCGATGAATCCGGGTTCAGTCATTGTTGATATCGCAATCGATCAGGGCGGAATTTTCGAAACGACTGATAAAGTGACAACGCATGATGATCCTGTTTACGTCAAACATGAAGTCGTCCACTATGCAGTTGCAAATATGCCTGGTGCTGTTCCGCGTACTTCTACAATTGCACTGACAAATGCAACAATGAATTATGGACTGCAGATTGCCAATAAAGGCTATAGGGAAGCGGCGAAACAGAATCCTGTGCTGCTCGGTGGATTCAACACATATGAAGGTCATGTGACATACAGGGCTGTCGCAGAAGCGCAGAACCTTGAATATACTGACATAGAAACATTGCTGTAAATACATTGAAACAGCCTCCGAATTTCCCGGAGGCTGTTTTTAATGGTTTCATGACGACTTTGATGCAGCCGTCATCATGGCTGTCAAACGTCTTATACATTTTTTCGGCTTTTTTAAGCGGAACATTGTGTGTGATTATATCGGTGGGGTCGATCTTTTTGTTTTCCACCATCTGATACAGCTCGGGCATGTAATGTATGACGGGCGCCTGTCCGCTCTTCACCGTCACATTTCTCGAGAATATCTGGGGCAGTGGATAACCGGCGGCCGGCGCACCGTACACACCTGTGAGCTGGATGGTTCCGAACTTCTTCACTGCATCGGCCGCTGTAATGATCGGATCGATTGTACCAACCTGTCCGGCAAGGGTTTTGATACGGTCTTTTACGGTGATGTCCCCGTCCATGCCGACACAGTCGATGACCACTTCGGCCCCGCCTTTTGTCTTCTCGTGCAGGTGCTTCCCGATATCATCGTATTCAGTATAGTTGAACGTTTCCACATTGTTGGTATGTTTGGCATGATTGAGCCGCACCTTATCATGATCCACGGCGATGACACGGCTTGCACCTTTCATCCATGCAAACTTCTGTGTGATGAGGCCGATCGGACCTGAACCCAGTATGACGACTGTGTCACCTTTTTTGACACCGCTGTTTTCCACACTCCAGTATGCTGTCAGCATAACATCGGAAAGGAATAAAAGACTTTCATCCTCGAGTTCGCTTTCTTCAGGCACTACGAAAGATGTGAAATCGGCGTAAGGCACTCTTAAATATTCCGCCTGTCCGCCCGGATAATTGCCGAATGCTTCAGAATAGCCGAAATAGGCGCCTGTATCTGCATGTGGATTTGCAACATCACACTGACTCTCCATCTGATTTTTACAGAAGTGGCATTCGCCACAGCTGACATTGAACGGTAAGACAACGCGGTCACCTTTTTTTAATATTCTTCACACCCGGACCGACTTCTTCGACAATCCCCATCGGTTCATGGCCGATGATGTAATCATCAGAAATCGGCATGCTCTTTCTGTAGAGATGAAGATCAGATCCGCAAATGGCTGTTGAAGTTACCCGGATGATCATATCTGTTCCATTCTGTATTTCGGGAGTTTTCATCTTTTTGACTTTCACTTTGTTCTTGCCCTGCACAGTAACTGCCTGCATAAATGACACATCCTTTATATGATAGTCAGGTGTATTATTCGCTTACAGTCAGCAGGTAAACCTGTTATCGGGCATGAATGGCGACTGCTTCAAACGGTATGTTGCCGGTCAACTGCTTCATCTGAGTCTCATCGCTGACGAGCGGAATGATGACGATGCGTTTTTTTGCATGGATTTTAAGTTTTGCAAGAGGCTGCAGTGCACTGAAATCGTCCATATTCAAATTTCTAACGTCATACATGATGCCGGATACATCATGATCAACAAGTTCATCCAGCAGACGGCTTTGAAGGAAAGCGGGTACTTTACTGAACTGCGGGCCCACGATGAAGTGTCTGTCAGCAATGATTTTGGACAGTTCGCTGACAAACCTGAGGTCCAGATGATGATAATGATCCGAAAATATCTGGTCTGTAATGAATCCATCGGCTCCTTCCATCTTTCGGGCGGTCTCGATGATTATGTTCTGCAACAGGAACCGGTCTTTTTCTTCCCAATGATTCAATGATGCGAAGATTTCCGATTCGGGATAGAGGGCTTTCTTCATACCGGGCAACACTGAATTCGGTGTGCTCAGATCTTTTTTTGCAAGTATTTCGGATGTAAATTTTTCTGATAAACTGTGATTTCCCTGGATAGTTTTCACATGACTCACCTCATAGGAAATTGTATCATATGATGCATTAAACCCGGGACGAAAGGGTAGTATAACTATGTATATTAAATTAATCGAAAGGGAGTATTTTCATAATGAAAATCAGCTATCATGGACATTCGATTGTAATAGTGGAAAACGACGGCTTCAAACTTATCGTTGACCCGTTCATTACAGGCAACGAACTCACTGATTTAAACGCGGATGAAGTTGAGGCCGACTATATTGTACTGACACACGGCCACAACGATCATGTGGGGGATACGGTGGAAATCGCAAAGCGTACAAACGCCACAGTCATCGCTCCGGTTGAACTTGCGGATTATATCGGAAGCAATGGTGTTGAAGTTGTGGCAATGAACATCGGCGGCAAAAATGAATTCGAATTCGGTTCGGTTAAATTTGTGCATGCTTTCCACAGTTCGAGCTATACATTAGGGGAAGACGCGGACCTCATCTATACAGGCATGCCGACCGGCATCATCATTGAAGCCGGGGGGAAGAAAATCTATCATGCAGGTGATACAGGAATTTTCGGCGATATGAAACTGATATCAGATCTGAACGGACCGTTTGATGTGTTCTTTGTGCCGATCGGAGATAATTTCACAATGGGAATCGATGATGCGGTGTACGCCACGGATAAGCTGGTACAGCCTAAAATCGCAGTGCCGGTCCATTATAATACTTTCCCGCCGATCAAACAGGATCCTGAAACATTTAAAAATAAATTATCCACCGAATGCCAGGTGCTCGAAGCCGGCGAAGAAGTGAAGTTTTAAATTGACATGGTTTTTGATAATGTAAGGAACACTCGCCGTGTTCCTTATTTTTATTATATAATGAGTTTAAGGTGATCAAATGTCAAAACATGATGAAATACTCGAATATATACACGCTCTGCCGGAAGGTGCCAAAATTTCAGTGAGACAGGTATCGGCAAATCTGGGTGTATCGGACGGTACCAGCTACCGGGCGATAAAATTCGCCGAAAAGGAAGGTCTTGTCAAAACGATAGAAAGAGTGGGCACTATCCGCGTTGCTCGGCGGGAATCCCATGGAGACGGAAATCTGACATTCCAGCAGGTGAACCGGGTCATACAGGGGACCATCCTTGCAGGGAGAAAAGGGATGAACCATGAAATAACACGTTTCATCATCGGTGCAATGCGTACAGAAGCACTTGAAACATACCTTGAAGAAGGTGCACTGCTGATTGTGGGCAACCGCGAAGATGCCCAGTGGCGGGCTTTGGGCAACCGTTCAGGGATGCTGATTACCGGTGGCTTCGGTCCGGCTGCGGGAATCATTGAAAGAGCAGAATCATTGGGACTTCCCGTCATTTCCACGAGTGCAGATACATTTTCAGTGGCATCTGTAATCCAGAGGGAGCTCTACAGCAGGTCGCTGATGACCAATGTAGTTACAGCAGCTGACCTTGTAATCAAACAGGAAGAATATGTATATGATTTGGAAATTGGCGATGCACGTGAATATATGCCGGCGGATAAAGTGACTGTCCTGGTGGACGGGGAGAGATATCTCGGAACTATTAGATCTTCTGATATTTCTTGGGTGGACAGAAACCGGTACAAAGAATGGATACAGCCAGATATCGAAGTGCCGCCGTCGAGTACTCTGCAGAGACTCAGACAGGTGATGAGCTGGCATCAGCTCAATATTGTTCCTGTTGTAGATAATGATAACCAGTTTCTGGGCGTTGTCCACCGAAGGGATGTATTCAAAGAATTCGAGCCCAGAAAACTCAGTACGGGCATGTCATCTGAAGAAGTGATTGACCGCGAAATAAGAATCGATGAGAACAAGATCCGCATGAAAGTCATGCCTTTCATGACGGATGAATACGGAAGCATCACCCAGTCCGCGTTCATGAGACTGATGGAGCGTCTGACGGGTGTGGTGCTGCAGAGTTACGATATTCACAGTTATCATATCGATTCCCTCAACCTGATGAACGTAAAGCTCGTGCAGCTCAACCAGGAAATCGTCCTCGAAGGCAACATCATCGATCTCGGAGACCAGTTTTTAAGGTTGGAAGTGGAAACTTCTACAGATGGAGGGATATTATCCAAGGCCATGCTAATGATCCAGCATTACAGCGATCACAAAAAATAGACAAGCGGACTCCCACTTGTCTATTTTCCGGTTTGACGCTGTTTGCGTTCAAACTCCTGCCATGCTTTTTCTTCGATTGGCAGATTGCCTTTGAAATACTTTCTGGCTGCGTTGAAATGCCAGATGTTATAAGCCCCCAACAGCACGAATAACGCACCTATTATATAGGAAACAGCTGTTTGAAACTGAACCACGGTGTTCAACCCGAAAGAGAGGATGAGCAGGCCAAGCCAGATTCTTGCTATACTGTTAAAATGTGCAGTTTGAACATCGCGTTTACTTCTGATTTCCCTTACTTTGAAAAGCAGGAACATGAAAAGGCTGACCAGAAGCAGGGTAACCAGAACAGATACTGATATTTGAAACAACATTTCCATCTGATACAACTCCATTCCATATTGTAGTATAATTTATAATGCTGACCAAGTAAATATTTACAAGGGGAGAATCTCAATTGTTCACAGAATATATAAAACAGTTTCCGCAATTAAAAGCACATTACAAAGAAGTGCTCAACCTGATCAACAAATATGATGAAATCATCATAATGCGTCATGTAAGGCCCGATCCCGATGCACTGGGATCACAGCTTGGATTAAAGGCAATTTTAAAGGTAATCTTTCCGAATAAATCCATCACCGCACTTGGGGAAGAGGAAGAATCCCTGAATTATTTAGGACGGATGGATACAGTTTCAACACTTGAGAATCCTTTGCTGATCGTATTGGATACGGCAAACAAGGATCGTATAGACGGCGATCTTTCCGTCGGTGAAAAGGTGATTAAAATCGATCACCATCCCGACCATGATTCTTATGGAGATATCAATATAGTTGAAACGGGTGTTTCATCCACTTCAGAACTTATTTATCTTCTCACCTCTCTATGGGGATTCGATAATGACTATATCAATGATGAATCTGCAAGAGTCCTGTTTGCGGGCATTGTCGGAGATACAGGCAGATTTTTATTCAGCAATACAAGCAGTATGACCCACAAAATCGCTTCTGAACTTAAAAAATTCGACTTTAATGCAGCGAAAGATATGCAGTTGATGAATGTCCAATCCATCAATCAGTTCAGGTTCAAAGGCTATCTGATCGATAATTTCGAAATCACTGAAAAAGGAGTACTCTCTGTATGGGTGCCGAAATCAGTGCTTAGAAAATATGAACTGACAAGTAATGAAGCGAGCATGAGTGTTAACCTTTACAGGGAAATCGAAGAAGCGAAGATATGGTTCATGGCAGTGGAGGAGGAAGATGAAATCCGCGTGAGACTCCGCTCCAAAGATACGGTGATAAACGATGTCGCAAAACAGTTTGGCGGCGGGGGACATCCATTTGCCAGCGGTGCGAGTCTGTCATCCAAAGAAGGTATCAGCGAGGTAATAGCAGCGCTGGATGACAAACTCTAGAAAGGAGCATAGTTGTCCATGATCAATTTGAACGTACACAGCTGTTTTGACTTTTTAAACAGCAATATTAAAATTGATGAACTTTTAGAAAAGGTATCCCGGGATGGGCAGCAGTCCGTTGCTCTGACAGATTTCAACCGTATGCACGGCGTATACAGTTTTTTGCAGCAGGCACCAAAATACGGTATAAAACCTTTGGTAGGCATGGAGATAAAGGTTGCTGACGGTATGGAGGGCATCCCTTTGATACTGATTGCAAAAAATGACCAGGGTTACAGGGAGCTTATAAGGCTGTCAGCGATGCTTTCTTATAAATCCATCACCCACACACCGCTGAAGTATCTCAAGGACAATATCGGTGAGTGTATTGCTGTAGCAAAAAGTGGTGCCGGCACAGAAGTGCTCGAGTCCCTGCAAATTGACGGCAGTGATAAATATCAGTCCCATGATGTCGGCGGGGAAGCTTTTACAAAAGTGTATGCCGAAGCTTCCCATTATCTGTTTTCACATGATCTGCCTGCAGTCAATGTACTCAATGCGATTCGGGATAATGTACGGCTGGATGTGAATGAAACTCTTGAGCAGAAAGGGACGGCATTCGTTAAAACTTTTGCCGATCTTGACGATGAAGAAAAATCCTGTCTGGAACACAGCCGGCAGCTCGCAGAGAAATGTAATGTCTCCATTCCTGAAACAGAACATGTCCTGCCCCGGTTCCCCCATGAAGATAATCACGGTTCCAAAGAATATTTATGGCAGCTGCTCACAGAACGGCTTTCCCAAGTGACTGATGGTGGAAGGGAATACACCGATCGGCTCAAGTATGAATATGACATCATCATTGAAATGGGATATGAAGATTACTTCCTGATTGTACAGGATGCCGTCAATTACGCCAAAAATTCTGGTGTCTATGTCGGACCCGGACGGGGATCCTCGAGTGCCAGCCTCGTTTCCTATCTGTTGAATATTACGGAAATTGACCCGTTGAAGTATAATTTGCTGTTTGAACGTTTTCTCAATCCTGAACGTGTGACGATGCCGGATATAGATATAGATTTCGAGGATACGCGGAGGGATGAGATTGTCGATTATCTAATCGGAAAGTACGGCACGATGAATGTCTCGCATATTATCACATATGGCACTTTGAGTGCGAAAATGGCGGCAAGGGATGTCGGCAGGGTTTTCGGTTTTTCCGAAGAGGAGTTGAAGCTGATTTCAAGCATCATCCCCGATACGCCGGGAGTGTCTCTTGAAAAAGTCTTTTCGAGTGAATCCTACCGTTCTTTGATGGAAACGGATGATAAATATAAGACATATGCAGATATATGCATGAAGATCGAAGGGCTTCCGAGACACTCTTCAACACACGCTGCTGGAGTACTGTTGAGTGAAAGTCCGTTGACAGATGTCGTTCCCGTCATTTTCCCCGACGGCCATACCCTTAGCCAGTGGACAATGACAGAAGTGGAGTCGGCAGGGCTGCTTAAAATTGACGTCCTGGGCCTGCGGAATTTGTCTTTGATCAGATATATGGTCAATAAAATCCGGAAAATCGATCCGGGCTTTAATATGAAGGAGATTCCTGAAAATGAAGCGGATGTATACCGCCTGCTTGCAAAAGGAGTCACACTGGGCATATTCCAGCTGGAATCGGATGGCATACGCAAAGTCATTCAGGATGTGAACCCTTCCGGATTTTTGGATCTGGCAGCAGTCATAGCGCTTTACAGACCGGGACCGATGAAGGAGATTCCGCATTTCATAGAAGGGAAAGAGAACCCCGAAAAAGTGGAATACCCGCATCCTGATCTGGAGGAGATATTAAAGGAAACATATGGGGTCATCGTGTATCAGGAGCAGATCATGCTGATCGCTTCAAAAATCGCCGGCTATTCCTATGCTGAAGCAGATATACTCAGACGGGCAATGAGCAAGAAGGACAGAGTGACGCTGGAAAAAGAACGTTCCCATTTTGAAAATGGGGCAAAAGAAAAAGGCTACGGTGTAAAGCTTGGCCGATTCATATTCGATCTCATCATGGAATTTGCCGATTATGGCTTCGTCAAAAGCCATGCGATTGCATACAGCCGGATTTCCTATATACTTGCGTATATAAAGACAAAGTATCCCGAGATCTTTTATTCTGTCATTTTAACGCATCATTTCGGCAATGATGTAAAGATAAAGCAGGTCACGGATGAAATCAGACAGCTGAGGATAAAGATACTGCCACCCGACATCAATCATTCTGTGTGGATGAACACGGCCGATAACGGTATCAGACTGGGCCTCGGCATGATCAGAGGAATTACATTCCGGACTGCCGAAGCAATCATAGATGAGAGGAAAAATGGACTTTTCAAAGACCTTTACGATTTGAAAACACGAGTCAACACCGTTAATCTGAACAAGAAGATGCTGAGGCAGCTGATCATTTCGGGAGCTTTGGATGGTTTTGAGGAAAACAGGAAAACTATGCTGCAGTCTTTGTCCATTGTGGATTCCATAAATGCAGAAGAATATTCACATGACTCATTTCTGAGTACATTGGGGTTCAGCGTCAAGAAAGAATATCAATATGCCGATGAGATGGACCCGCTGGAAATGCTTGAAGGGGAAAAGGAAGTATTCGGCTTCTATATATCAGAACATCCGATCAAGCTGAAACACCGGGCAATGCAGTATATTCCTTTCTCTCTGCTCCATCACAGTAAGCGGCGGGGCGAGTATCTGCTCTTCTACGAGAATGTAAAAGTTATCCGTACTAAAAAAGGTCAGAATATGGCATTCGCCAGGGTTTCTGACGGCTTCGAAGAAATTGAAGCCGTAATCTTCCCCAAAGTATATTTCAATATACATTCGAAACTTTCTGATAAGATGCTGGTGACTTCAGGCAGAATCGAAGAAAGAAAAGGGCAGAAGCAACTGATTATAGATGATGTCGCTCTGCCTGAAATTTTTGAGAAAGAGTTTTTAAAATCTGCGCGTCAGGTATTCATAAGGCATGCGGATAAATATGATCTTGGCGGAGTACTGGGCAACACAGGAATCCCGGTATCGAATTTCGCTAAACGGGAAGAAATCGGCCGGATAAAATTACAAGACCTGTCCGCGCTGATATCCACGACAGATAAAGAGGATATACGCATTTTAAGATAATTTGTTGTCACAGAATATTGATAATGTTAATATAAAAAGTGGTATGACCACTCAGAGAAAGGGAGATCAATTTGTCGCTAAGAGATGATGCACTACACATGCACAAGCAAAAGCAAGGAAAACTTTCAGTAAATTCCAAAGTGGAAATCAAAGATAGAGAGGCACTCAGTCTTGCCTATTCTCCAGGCGTTGCAGAGCCATGCAAAGAAATTTATGAAGATGAACGAACAGTCTTTGATTATACGATAAAAAGTAATACGGTAGGGGTGGTGACAGACGGATCTGCAGTCCTGGGACTCGGCAACATTGGTGCCAAGGCAAGCCTTCCTGTAATGGAAGGTAAGAGTGCACTATTCAAAAACTTCGCTGGGGTGGATTCATTCCCGATTGCCCTTGAAACTAATGATGTGGATGAAATTGTCAATACGGTCAAATTGATGACCCCTATCTTCGGAGGTATCAACCTTGAAGATATTTCTGCACCGAGATGCTTTGAAATTGAGGAAAGACTGAGCCGCGAGACGGATATTCCTATTTTTCATGATGATCAGCATGGGACTGCAATCGTAACCCTGAGTGGTCTTGTAAATGCCCTGAAGCTCACAAACCGTTCCCTGAACAAGATCAAGGTAGTCCTCAACGGTGCAGGTGCTGCAGGTGTAGCGATTGTCAATCTTCTTTACAGTTTCGGCGTCAAAGAAATGGTAATGTGTGACTCCAGAGGCGCGATCTATGAAGGTCGCCCGAACGGAATGAATCCAACTAAAGAGAGACTCGCAGAGTTCACAAACCAAAAGCAGATTCAGGGCGGTCTCGAAGACGTCATTAAAGATGCAGATGTGTTTATCGGTGTTTCCATCGAAGGGGCACTGACTGAGGATATGGTGAAGTCGATGGCAGAAGATCCGATCATCTTTGCGATGGCTAACCCAAACCCTGAAATCATGCCGGACGTTGCAAAAGCGGCCGGGGCAAGCATCATGGGTACAGGACGCAGTGATTTCCCCAACCAGATTAACAATGTACTTGCTTTTCCGGGTATTTTCAGAGGTGCGCTCGATGTAAGGGCGACCCATATCAATGATGAAATGAAAAAAGCAGCTGTCGTGGCGATTGCCGACCTGATTTCAGAAGATGAATTGAGAAGCGATTATGTCATCCCGGATGCATTCAACAAAGAGGTCGCTCCGAACGTTGCAAAAGCAGTAGCAAAAGCAGCGATGGAAAGCGGTGTCAGCCGTATTAAAGTGGATCCGGAAGAGGTCTATCAGAATACGTTAAATCTAACGCAGTAATTACGGGGGGACTATGGAAGAAAGAACGGGTTTGGAACATATCGTAGAACAAATTCATAACCTGATTGAGGCTGAAAATATCCAGGTGGGCGAAAAGCTCCCCAGTGAGAGGTATTTGAAGGATGAACTTAATGTCAGCCGTCAAAGTGTCAGAGAAGCACTCAGGGCGCTTGAACTCCTGGGCATCATATATGTACGTCGCGGGGAAGGTACTTTCCTTGCTGATATTGACAACCATCAGTTATTTCAATTGATTGGAAAGTATTTGATCAGAACCAAAAGGCAGCAGAATGAAATTATAGAGATTAAAGAAATGATTGAACATCATGTCAGATCAAAGCATGACAATGAGAATATGTCTGTTTATGATGATGACAATCAAATATTAAAAAAAATTCACGTTTTGCTCGATAAATATTCACGAGCCTTCAATTCGTAATAGAAGCAAGGGGTTAAGTATGTTAAAAGACTTGTTTTCCAAGCTGAACAAAAAAGTAAATGAAACTGACTCGAATGACGGAACGTTCGAAAACAGTGCGTCAATCATGACTAAGTGCCCAAACTGTAAAAAAATCCTTTATTCTAAAGAACTGTATAAAAGACTGAACGTCTGTACAAACTGCAATCATCATCTGCCGATCAGCAGCACGGAACGCATGGAAGCATTGATGGATGAAGGTACATTTACAATTCTCTTTGAAGAAGTGACATCGGCCAATCCTCTGGAATTCCCAAACTATGAATCAAAGCTTGAAAAAGATAAGCAAAAAACCGGCCTGAATGAGGCGGTCGTTTGTGCGGAAGGCGAAATAGAGGGAACCAGAGCAGTCGTTGCAATCATGGATTCTCGCTTCAGAATGGGAAGCATGGGTTCTGCTGTCGGTGAAAAACTGGCCAGATCATTCAGTCACGCCACTGAAAGAGGATTGCCGGTCATCGTCTTCACAGCAAGCGGCGGGGCCCGGATGCAGGAAGGGATAGTGTCCCTGATGCAGATGGCGAAAGTCAGTGTGGCGATTGAGAAGCATAACCAGGCAGGTCTTTTGTATATTGCCTATATGACGAACCCGACTACAGGCGGCGTATCCGCCAGCTTCGCTTCAGTTGGTGACATAAATCTGGCCGAGACTGGTGCCTTGATCGGTTTTGCGGGCAGACGTGTCATAGAAGAGACCATCAAGGAAAAATTGCCTGATGATTTCCAGACGGCGGAATTCTTGCTTAAACATGGTCAATTGGATCGGGTTGTCGATCGTAATGATATGAAAGACTATCTCGGAAAAATACTCAGAATGCATAGCGGGGTGTAGTCATGGCGTTCGAATTTGAAAAACCCATACTGGAACTGGAAGAAAAGATCGGCGAGCTTGAAAAGTACGCAGTGAAAAACAAGCTCGACCTGACAAAAGAAATCAGTTTTCTTGAAAAGAAAGTAACAGACAAGAAAGATGAAATCTATAACAATCTGACGCCATGGCAACGTGTGGAAATCGCAAGGTATATAAAACGGCCTACGACCTTGGAATATATCGATGCCGTATTCGATGATTTCATCGAATTTTTTGGAGACCGTGTCTACAGTGATGATGCCGCGGTTGTCGGTGGAATCGCTACGTACAAGGGCAGTCCTGTCACTATCATCGGACATCAGCGCGGACGTGATACGAAAGATAATATTAAGCGCAACTTCGGCATGGCGCATCCTGACGGTTACAGAAAAGCCCTGAGACTTATGAAACAGGCGGATAAATTCAACCGCCCGGTCATCTGTCTCATCGATACCAAGGGGGCATATCCGGGCAGGGCGGCGGAAGAACGCGGTCAAAGCGAATCCATCGCCCGGAACCTTGTTGAGATGGCCGGTTTGAAAGTTCCGGTTATAAGCATCGTCATCGGCGAGGGCGGATCCGGCGGTGCATTGGCGCTCGGTGTCTGCAATCGGCTGCTGATGCTTGAAAATGCAACCTATTCGGTGATTTCACCTGAAGGCGCAGCAAGTATCCTCTTCAAAGATGCTTCATTGAAAGAGATAGCAGCAGAATCATTGAAGATTACAGCGAATGATTTAAAGTCACTCGGCATTGCAGATGAAGTAATCAGAGAACCTCAGGGCGGTGCACACAACGACAGAGATGCAGTATACCGTTCACTTGATGAAACACTTGAGAAACACCTGGACGAATTGTCCACCCTGGACAGAGATGCTCTGATGGAAAACCGCTATCAGAAATATATGGATATTGGTATCTATGAAGAACAGTCTTAATGCTGACTGTTCTTTTTATGTGTAAAACGGTTTCAGAGGGGCAATACTTGGCTAAGGTATACTGATGTGCTATTTTTAATTTAAGACAATCAATCAACGGAGGTTACCTCATGAAAAAAATTGCGGTATTAACAAGTGGTGGAGACGCACCCGGTATGAACGCAGCTTTCCGTGCTGTCGTTCGTAAAAGTATTTATGAAGGTATAGAAGTATATGGTGTTTACCAGGGCTATCAGGGTCTTGTAAATGATAATATTAAAAAACTCGAACTTGGGGATGTCGGTGATATCATCCAAAGAGGAGGGACAAAGCTCTACTCTGCCAGATGTCCCGAATTCATCGAACCTGATGTAAGGCAAGAAGGTATCGATAATCTGAAAAAACGCGGCATCGATTCGCTGGTTGTCATCGGGGGCGACGGTTCCTACAGAGGAGCACAGAGACTGAATGAAGAAGGGATCAAGACGATTGGCGTACCGGGCACCATTGATAATGATATCAACGGTACTGACTTTACAATCGGTTTTGATACTGCTCTGAATACTGTTGTAGACGCTGTCGACAGGATCAGGGATACTGCGACCAGTCATGAACGTACATTCATTATCGAAGTGATGGGACGGGACGCAGGTGACCTTGCACTATGGGCAGGGGTTGCAGGCGGTGCAGAAACCATTTTGATTCCGGAAGCATCCTCTGATATCAAATCAGTTGCAGAACGGATTGAAACAGGGATGAACAGGGGTAAGAAGCATTCCATCATCATTGTTGCAGAAGGTGTAATGAGTGCTTCTGAATGTGGAGGAGAGCTTCGTAAGTATATAAACGTCGATACTCGCGAAAGTGTTCTGGGACATATGCAGCGCGGAGGGAAACCGACCGGCAATGACCGGGTGCTGGCCTCAAGGCTCGGAGCATATGCAGTTGAACTGCTGCTCGAAGGCGTAAGCGGACATGCCGTGGGTATCGAAAATAACAGCCTTTCAAAAACCAGCTTTGACAAAGTGTTCGAAGAACACCATAAAATTGATGAAGGATTATTCAGACTCTCTAAAGAGTTATCTATATAGGAGGAAATTATAAATGCGTAATACAAAAATCGTATGTACTATCGGACCGGCTTCTGAACACCCGGATATGCTGGAAAAACTGATTGAGGCTGGAATGAACGTGGCACGCCTCAATTTCTCCCACGGAGATCATGAGGAACACCGTGCACGTATTGAAAATATCAGAAAGACTGCTGACAGATTGGATAAGACAGTAGCAATACTGCTGGATACGAAAGGGCCGGAAATACGCACGAACTCTATGGAAGGCGGAGCGATAGAACTTGAAAAAGACCAGAAAATCATCGTTTCCATGGAAGAAGTCGTTGGTACCAGCGAGAAATTCTCAGTTACTTATGCAGGTTTGATTGACGATGTGGATACTCAGGATCGTATTCTCCTAGATGATGGGCTTGTGGAACTGAAAATTGAGAACATCCAGCATGATAAAGGTGAAATCCATTGCCGCGTGCTTAATGATGGCGTCCTTAAAAACAAAAAAGGGGTAAATGTACCTGGTGTTTCCGTAAAGCTTCCGGGGATTACTGATAAAGACCGGGAAGATATCATTTTCGGTATTGGTGAGGACATTGATTTCATCGCGGCGAGCTTTATCCGTACGAGCAGTGATGTACTAGAAATCCGTGAGCTGCTTGAGGAAAAATCAGCCGAGTCCATTAAAATAATCCCTAAAATAGAAAATCAGGAAGGAATCGACAACATCGACGGCATACTTGAGGTCTCAGATGGCTTGATGGTTGCCCGCGGAGATATGGGTGTCGAAATCCCGCCAGAATCTGTACCGATGGTGCAGAAAGATCTGATTAAAAAATGTAATCTGTTGGGCAAACCGGTAATTACTGCCACCCAGATGCTCGATTCCATGCAGCACAACCCAAGATGTACACGTGCAGAAGCGAGTGACGTGGCAAATGCTATCTACGATGGTACAGACGCAGTGATGCTCAGTGGTGAAACAGCAGCAGGTGACTATCCGCTTGAATCCGTACAGACAATGGCGAGTATCGCTGCTTCTGCAGAAGATGCACAGGATTACAAAAAGCTGTTGTCAGAGCGGACAAAATCCCTGCATACGAACATGGTAACTGCAATCGGTGTTTCTGTTGCGCATACGGCATTGAATTTGAAATGTAAGGCAATAGTGGCGGCAACGGAATCCGGGCATACTGCGAGAATGATTTCCAAGTATCGTCCGCATGCAGACATCGTTGCTGTTACACCACATGATAAGGTTGCCCGCCAGCTGCAGCTTGTATGGGGCGTTCATCCTGTGCTGAGAGAAGGCAGAAGAGATACGGATGCCCTTCTGAATACTTCGGTATCAGCTGCATTGGAGCAGGGCTTTGCAACGTATGGCGATCTGCTGATCATCACGGCAGGTGTTCCGGCAGGCGAAGCGGGTACTACTAATCTGATGAAACTTCATATTGTCGGAGATGTGCTCATCCGTGCACAGGGCATCGGAAGAAGAAGCGCAGTGGCAGAAACAGTAGTCCTTAATTCTGCTTCAGAGATAACAAAAAAGGATGTCGAAGATAAAGTTGTGGTCGTACAATCTGTTGAACCGGAAATGACGGAACATCTGGAGAATGCCGCCGGTATTGTAACTGTTGAGGGCGGACTGACTTCACACGGGGCAATCATCGGATTGAACCTCAATCTGCCGACAATTGTCGGGGCGACGGATGCATTCGGTGTGTTGGAAGATGGTATGGTGGTCACTATAGATGCAGAACAAAACTGTATATTCAGCGGGCATGCAAATGTACTGTAATAAAAATTGATCATTAATGATGTACGCCCCGGAAACTATGTGACAACCTGGTTTCCGGGGCTTTGGCATGTATTTTTTATTGTTGTGGAGATTGTAGTGGGCCGGTATAATGATGTTGAGGTGGCTGAAATGAAAAGAATATTATTACTTATGCTGATGGCGATAGTGCTTACTGCCTGCGGAAACGAAGACAGTTCGGGCGGGGAAAAGAGTGCTGAAGAAAATGAAAACCAGAATGCATCACAGGAGTCGGAAGAACCTGAACAGACAGAAGAGAGCCAACAGGAGAAGACCGATGCATCTGAAATCATAGAGGAAGCAATAGCCGAATGGGGCGATACATCCAGTTATGAGGCAAGACAGACGTTCACCATTTCTTCGGAAGACACCCAAAATGTCGTCCGGACAATAACCACACAGAGTGAACAGGATGAAGTGAAGGTTGAGGTCGATAACGGAAGTGCTATAAGTTCCCATTATATTATAGATGGAGATCATTTTATCTATGAAGATGGCAACATTAGTGAAGAAGAGAAAGATGTAGACATGAGCGGCAGCACTTACGGAGAGATCATCACAAGTCTGGAGGCATTCAAAGAGGGCGATGCATCCAAAACCGATGAAGGATATAAGATTGAATTTCCTGTGAAATCCGCGGAAGAAGTTTCAGTATTTTTAAATGATGAAGTGCTGAATTCTCTGGATAATGCCGAAAGTTTAAACGGTCTTGTTACAGTAACCCTGAATGATGAATATCAATACACAGGCGGAAAACTGACTCTGACAGTAGAGAGTGAAGGCCGGGAAATCAATATGATTTCGAATCTGGGAATCACACGCATCGGTGAAATCGATGTTTTGGAAAAACCTAAAAATATGTAATTTATCAATACTCCATATACAAATATGGAGTATTTTTATTTCATAAAATCAAAGGGTGTTATAAATTTACACTATTTAAATAATTCATAAAATTGACATAATTTTAAACTACAAATAAAATGTAACTACAAAGGGGGAATTTAAATGAAAGAAATTGATTATGAGAAGATTGCTGAGCAACCTGAATTCAAAACGCTTCTCAGCACGAGGAACAAATTCATTATGCCCATAAGCATTTTCTTCATCATTGCAACATTGTTGTTTCCGGTACTTACCGGCTATACCACAATTTTGAATAATGAAGCATTCGGTAATATTTCATGGGCGTGGATTTATGCTCTTTTGCTTTTTGTCATGGTATGGACGCTTGTCACAATTTATATGAAACGGGCTAAAATATTTGATAAAGAAGCGGACGAAATCATCAGGAAGTACAGGGAAGGGGAAGAGGAATGAGTGCAACTGTAATCATAATGTTTTTGGTGTTTGTCGGAGCTACACTTGTTATCACATACTTTGCTTCCAAAAGGACAAATTCAACGAAAGATTTTTATACAGCAGGCGGAGGATTGACCGGATGGCAGAACGGTCTCGCCATTTCGGGCGATTATCTTTCCGCAGCGTCATTTCTTGGAATCGCAGGAGCCATCGCACTATGGGGATTCGACGGGTTCTTCTATAGTGTCGGATACTTAACAGCATATCTGGTCGTATTGTATATTGTCGCAGAGCCGTTACGCAACTTAGGTAAATACACGGTGGCTGACATGATCGCGGCACGGTTTGAATTAAAGAAAGTAAGGGCATTCGCCGCATTGTCGTCCATTACTATCGTAATTTTCTATATGCTTGCCCAACTCGTCGGTGCGGGGGCGCTGATTCAGCTTCTGTTTGGAATACCATACAGTCTATCGGTGATCATTGTCGGAATCATGATGACGATATACGTATTGTTTGGTGGAATGACGGCAACGAGCTGGGTTCAGATGGTCAAGGCTGTACTGCTGATGATTGGTACGGTAATCATTTCATTTTTAGTACTGCTTCATTTCAATTTCAACATTTTCACGATGTTTGGTGAGATGAAGAATATAAGTGCTCCGGAATTCAAGGGAGAATTTTTAAATCCAGGGGCGCAAGGAGCATCACCGCTCAATAACATCTCTCTGATGATAGCACTTCTGTTCGGTACTGCAGGTCTGCCGCATATTCTTATGAGATTCTTTACTGTGCGGGACGCCAAAACAGCAAGAAGTTCGGTCATGTGGGCGACTTGGATCATCGGTATATTCTATATACTTACGATTTTCCTTGGTTTTGGTGCAGCGGCACTTCTCTCAAGGGAAGAAATCATCGCAGCCAACCCGGCGGGTAACATGGCAGCACCGCTTCTTGCTGATAGGCTCGGCGGGGATCTGCTGATGTCATTTGTATCAGCAGTGGCATTCGCTACGATTCTTGCTGTAGTGGCAGGACTTGTCCTCTCAGGTGCCAGTGCGTTTGCACATGATATTTACGGCCAGGTCATCAAAAAAGGTAAAATTTCGGAACAGCAGCAGATGCTGGCTGCCAAAATTGCAGCGTTCAGTGTGAGTGTGCTTTCTATTGTGCTGGCAATCTTTGCTCAAAACCAGAACGTTGCTTTCCTTGTGTCCCTGGCATTCTGTGTAGCAGCAAGTGCAAACTTGCCAGTAATTGTATTTACAATTTTTTGGAAGCGGTTCAATACCCATGGAGCTGTTACAGGGATATTGACGGGGCTGATCGTTTCATTGGTACTTGTTATTCTGGGACCGAACGTCATGGATCCTTCTGGAGCTGCCTTCATAGCAATGGAACCGGTATTCCCGTTGGATAATCCGGCAATCCTATCAGTGCCTGCCGGTTTTCTCGGTGCTTTTCTGGGCACCTTTCTCGGAAAAGAAGAGTCACAGAAGAAGTACCGGGAAGTACAGGTCAAAGCTGCAACAGGTATTTCCACATCAGAGACCACGCACTGAATATAAGGTTAACTTATATGTTTCGATAAGTTAATTAACAGTTTCTTATATGGAGCGCAAATCTTTTAAGATTTGCGCTTTTTCCTTTAGTGAAGCGGTTTCAGGGCTTTTAACGAATAATTTTTCACAATCTTTAAGAAAATTTGATTTGTTCACAAAGTTATTGAATTTGCTATAATGGTGTAGAGGCCAACAGGCTGTATCTTTAATTTATTAAAGGAGAATCGATATGTCTGAGAAAAAAGGTTTAGAAGGTGTTGTGGCGCTTGAATCACGCATCAGCTCCATCATCGGTTCACAGTTGACATACTGTGGATATGAGATAGACGACCTTGCAGAAAATGCAATGTTCGAGGAAGTGGTATTCCTTCTATGGAATGACAGACTTCCGAATCAATCGGAATTGGATGAATTCCGTGAGAAGCTCTTCGGATATATGACGCTTGATCCTAAAATCCACAGTCATTTTGAAGGGTACAACACTGATGATGTCCATCCGATGACTGCAATCAGAACCGCTGTATCCTATCTGGCTCACTTCGATGAGCTGACTGAGGAAATGAACGAAGAGGCAAACCATGAAAAAGCAATTAAAATTCAGGCGCAGATTGCTTCTTTAGTTGCAGCTTTCGCCAGAACAAGAAACGGAAAAGAAATTTTAAATCCGAAAAAAGAATACAGCTATGCTGCCAACTTCCTTTACATGCTTAATGGCGAAGTGCCTAATGACATTGAAGTTGAGGCGATGAACAAGGCTCTTGTACTTCATGCAGACCATGAACTTAATGCATCTACATTTACAGCCCGTGTCTGTGTTGCAACTTTATCCGACGTCTATTCCGGAGTTACAGCTGCAATCGGTGCGCTTAAAGGACCTCTTCACGGCGGTGCCAATGAGCGTGTAATGGCAATGCTGTCTGAAATTGAATCTGTAGATGCGGTAGAAGGATATCTGCAGGAAAAATTCGACAACAAAGAAAAAATCATGGGTATGGGCCACCGTGTGTACAAAGAAGGCGACCCGCGTGCCAAATACCTGAAAGATATGTCACAGAAACTGACTGAACAGCGCGGAGAACCTGAACTCTATGAAAAATCGGCTAAAATTGCTGAGATTGTGGAAAAAGAAAAAGGTCTCCTTCCGAACGTTGACTTCTTCAGTGCTTCTGTTTACCATTCACTTGGTATCGACCACGATCTGTTTACACCTATATTCACGATGAGCCGTATGTCAGGCTGGCTTGCTCATATTCTTGAGCAGTATGCTGACAACCGTCTGATTCGCCCAAGAGCAGAATATGTTGGCCAAACAGGCAAGAAGTATGATTCAATCGAAAATAGATAAACAATAACACATAAAATTCTGGAGGTATTTGAATAATGTCAAGCTCAAAAATCACTACTGATAACGGTGTACTGAATGTACCTGATAATCCGGTTATTCCATTTATAGAAGGGGACGGAATCGGCCCTGACATCTGGAGTGCAGCCAGCAAAGTACTTGATGCTGCTGTAGAAAAAGCTTACAACGGCGAGAAGAAAATCGAATGGAAAGAAGTGCTGGCGGGACAGAAAGCTTTCGATAAAACCGGAGAATGGCTGCCAAAAGAAACACTTGATACCATTGATGAATATCTGCTCGCAATCAAAGGCCCTCTGACGACACCAATCGGCGGCGGAATCCGTTCATTGAACGTAGCGCTCAGACAGGAACTGGATCTTTTCACTTGCCTGCGTCCTGTAAGATACTTCGATGGCGTGCCTTCCCCGATCAAGCGTCCGGAAGACACTGACATGGTAATCTTCCGTGAGAATACTGAAGATATCTATGCAGGTATAGAGTTCCAGGAAGGTACTGATGAAGTCAAAAAAGTGATTGATTTCCTTCAGAACGAAATGGGAGCAAAAAATATCCGTTTCCCTGAAACTTCCGGCATAGGCATCAAACCGGTTTCCAAAGAAGGTACGGAGCGTCTGGTGCGTTCTGCAATCAACTACGCGATTGATAACAACCGTCCTTCCGTAACGCTGGTTCACAAAGGCAACATCATGAAATTTACAGAAGGTGCATTCAAAGCATGGGGTTACGACCTCGCGGAGCGTGAATTCGGCGATAAAGTATTCACATGGAAAGAGTACGATAAGATTGTTGAAGAAAAAGGCAGAGAAGAAGCTGACAAAGTTCAGGGAGAAGCTGAAGCTTCCGGTAAGATCATCATCAAGGATGCAATTGCGGATATCTTCCTGCAGCAGATCCTTACACGTCCGAAAGATTTCGGTGTTGTCGCTACTATGAACTTGAACGGTGACTACATTTCTGATGCACTTGCTGCACAGGTTGGCGGTATCGGTATCGCTCCGGGTGCGAACATCAACTATGAAACAGGCCATGCAATCTTTGAAGCAACTCACGGAACTGCGCCTAAATACGCAGGACTTGATAAAGTCAATCCATCCTCAGTTGTGCTTTCCGGTGTATTGATGCTGGAACACCTCGGCTGGCAGGAAGCGGCTGACCTTGTTACAAAAGCAATGGAAAAAACAATTGCTTCCAAAGTTGTCACTTATGACTTTGCGAGACTCATGGACAATGCCAAAGAAGTGAAATGTTCTGAATTCGGAAACGAACTCATCAAAAATATGTAATTCACTTTGTTGACAAAGGAAGTGTACAGCATGGAAAGAAAGAAAATATCTGTAATCGGCGCCGGTTTTACCGGTGCCACTACAGCATTTATCGCTGCAGCCAAAGAGCTCGGAGATATTGTTCTTGTCGACATTCCACAATCTGAAAGCCCAACAAAAGGAAAAGCTTTGGATATGCAGGAAGCTACTCCTGTATTGGGTGTAGACGCCAGAATTACCGGTACCAGCAACTATGAGGATACAAAAGGTTCAGATATTGTAATCATTACAGCAGGAATTGCACGTAAGCCCGGTATGAGCCGTGACGACCTCGTTAAGACGAATCAGAAAGTCATGGCTGCTGTAACACGGGATATTGTTAAACACTCACCGGATTGTACGATCATCGTGCTTACCAATCCTGTGGATGCAATGACATATACAGTGTATAAGGAATCCGGTCTGCCAAAAAACAGAGTCATCGGACAATCCGGTGTACTGGACACAGCAAGGTTCCGGACATTTGTAGCGGAAGAATTAGGTCTTTCAGTCAAAGACGTCCAAGGGTTTGTCCTGGGCGGCCACGGTGATGATATGGTGCCTCTGATCCGCTATTCAAGTGTTGGCGGGGTCCCTCTTACAGACTTGATAGAGCAGGAGAAGATAGACAGCATTATTGAACGCACACGCAAGGGTGGTGCTGAAATCGTCAATCTTCTTGGAAACGGTTCTGCCTACTATGCACCGGCGGCAGCACTTGTACAGATGGCTGAAGCGATTTTAAAAGACCAGAAACGTGTTCTGCCTTCCATCGCTTATCTTGAAGGTGAGTATGGATATGACGGACTGTACCTCGGGGTTCCAACAGTGCTTGGCACCGACGGTATAGAAAAGATCATCGAGCTTGAACTGACTGACGATGAAAGAAAACAACTTGATAAATCAAGAGATTCAGTGATCAGTGTTATGAATGTTCTAAAATAACCTTTGAAAAAAGTGTATTAGAATATTATACTGAGAAAGTCACCATAAGGTGACTTTTTTCATTTATTTAAATAGGAGGAAAATTTCGAAAATGGAAAATAGGGAAAAGAAACATGGGATGTTTCAAAAGTTCCTGGATTTTGTTGAGTGGCTTGGGAATAAGCTTCCACATCCGGTAACTTTATTCGCAATACTTGCAGTTTTGACACTTGTGGCATCTGCTTTGTTCTCAATGGCAGGTGTATCCGTTCAGCACCCTGGGGAGGGCAATGAGACGGTCACAGTCAATAATCTGCTCAATTCAGAAGGTATCAGCTACATATTTGAAAGCATGACTGATAATTTCATCAACTTCGCACCGCTTGGCGTCGTACTTGTTACAATGCTGGGCATCGGAGTAGCCGAAAGATCCGGTCTGATCGGAGCAGTGCTTAAAGGGTTTGTTCTGTCGATTCCTAAAAGCCTGATTACTGCCGGTCTCGTATTTGCAGGTATCATGTCATCTGTGGCATCCGATGCCGGCTACGTCGTCCTGCCTCCGCTGGGAGCCCTTTTATACCTGGCACTTGGCAGACATCCGCTTGCCGGTCTCGCTGCAGCATTTGCCGGAGTATCAGCAGGCTTCTCGGCCAATCTGCTTCTCAGTGGTACGGATGTAATGCTGATGGAGCTTTCCGCCGCTGGTGCAGCGCTCATAGATCCTGCATATGCAGAATCCATGAACGTGGCATTCAACTGGTATTTCATCGTATCAAGTGTATTCCTGCTGACACTGGTAGGCTGGTTCGTATCCGACAAGATTGTCGAACCGCGTCTTGGAACTTTTAAAATGGATGAAGATGATGAGAATAATACACTGGCAGATGCAGAGGATATTCAGACTCTTCAGCCGATCGAGAAAAAAGGCATGATTTGGGCCGGTGTTTCTCTTGTCATCGGTCTGATACTGGCACTCTTGCTTGTAGTACTTCCGAATTCCCCTATGCGCGGACCGGATGATGTGGGGAACTACATGGACACCATCATCCAATCGCCGTTCATGAGCTCGCTTGTGCCGATTATCGCGATTCTCTTCCTTATACCCGGCATCGTATATGGTATGGTGACGAAGAGTATCAAAAATGATAAGGATGTCGCCAACCAGATGACTGAAACCATGGCTTCCATGGGAATGTTCATCGTTCTTGCATTTGCTGCGGGGCAGTTCGTTGCATATTTCACTGAATCCAACCTCGGCATCGTCATCGGTGTTTATGGCGCAGAGATTCTTGACAGTCTTCAGCTTACCGGCGTGCCGCTGATTATTGGATTCATGCTGGTTACAGCATTCGTCAATCTGTTCATCGGAAGCGCAAGTGCAAAATGGGCGATGATGGCACCGATTTTCGTGCCGATCCTGATGCAGCTTGGTTATTCTCCGGAATTGACCACAATGGCTTACAGGGTTGCCGATTCCAGTACGAACATCATCACACCATTGATGACATATTTTGCGATCATCATTGCATTTGCACAGAAATACGATAAGAACATTGGTATCGGAACATTGATTTCTGTAATGCTTCCATACTCAATATGCTTCTTCATCTTCTGGGCAATCATGCTGATCGTCTGGATGCTTCTCGGAATACCACTCGGTCCGGATGCACCAATACATTATCCTGGATAAATCAAGACACAGCTCCGGCTGTGTCTTTTTCAATGGATTAATATCTTTCCCAAATGTATAATCCATATATGAGGAAGTATGAAAATAAACGCACGGATTCTAATAGAAAGTAGGCATTATCCATGAAAAAATTAATTTTGATAGATGGTAACAGTGTAGCTTTCAGAGCTTTTTACGGATTGCCGCTTCTGAGCAACCAGAGCGGTCTCCATACGAATGCGATATTCGGCTACGCCCGTCTTCTGGAAAAAATCATAAAAGACGAAGAACCCACACATTTCCTTGTGGCGTTTGATGCAGGGAAATCCACATTCAGACATAAGCAGTATTCGGAGTATAAAGGCGGCCGTCAGAAGATGCCGCCGGAGCTTGGTGAACAGCTGGCGCCGATCCGCCGTCTGATTGATGCCTATGGTATTAAAAGATATGAAATTGAAGAATTTGAAGCGGATGATATCATCGGCACATTGAGCCGCGAGGCGGACGAGGATGAAAATTTTCAGACGATCATCATAACGGGTGATAAAGACCTTACACAACTTGCAAGTGACAAGACTGTGATTTACTACACGAAAAAAGGCATATCCGATATTGATCTCTACAACCCGGAGTTCATCGATGAAAAATACGGATTGAAGCCGTTTCAGATTGTCGATCTGAAAGGTCTGATGGGGGATAAGTCGGACAATATTCCCGGTGTCCCCGGAGTGGGGGAAAAGACGGCCCTGAAACTGCTTGCCACTTACGGCTCGGTGGAAAAAGTGCTCGATAATATAGATGCTGTCGCCGGCAAGAAGCTCAAGGAGAATCTGACTGAACATAAAGAGGATGCTCTGATGAGCAAGGAACTTGCGACAATCCACAGGGAAGTGCCGTTTGATTTCAATTTGGATGATCTGGCTTTTTCCGATGATAATGAAGAAGAGAAATATGAATTGTTCAAAGAACTCGAATTTGAATCACTTCTCGGTAATATGGAAGCCAATGAAGCGGAGGATAAGATCGTTTTTGATGATGTACGTGTAGAATCCATGGATGAACTCGGTCAGGAAGTATCACTCCACCTGGAAGTGAACGCCGGCAATTATCTGGTTAATCCGCCTGAATATATCGCAGTTACTGATGGAAATAAGACGTTTGTCGATGAAATTGAAGCGGTCGATGCCGGGACGCTGGGAAAATTCCTGAATTCCAGGAGGGCCATCAATGTCTATGATTTGAAACGTCAGACGGGTCTGCTGAGGCAGCTGGCCATCAGGTTCAATGATTTTACTACAGATGTTATGCTGGCAAGTTTCCTGCTTGATCCATCCCGTAAGATATTGGATGTCGCCGAGACTGCGGGTCAGTTTGGTATCTCAGTTGACAGTGATGACTACCACTATGGTAAAGGCAGGAAATCCAAAAATCCGCCGCATGAAGAACGTGTGGAGTTTCTTAACTCCAAAGTGATGGCAGTGCATATGCTGAAAGATAAAGTGGTCAAATCCCTTCAGGAAGATGAGATGTATGATCTATGGATGGACCTTGAAATCCCGCTTTCCAAAGTGCTTGCTGAAATGGAAATAAAGGGGATAACCGTGGATGCCTCAAGACTTGTTGAAATGGAAACTGAAATACAGGAACGTCTGAATGCAATAGAATCGAAAATTCATGAGTTTGCCGGGGAGGATTTCAACATAAACTCGCCGAAGCAGCTTGGCCGGGTGCTGTTTGAAAAATTGGAACTGCCTGTGATCAAAAAAACAAAGACCGGCTATTCCACTGCGGTGGATGTATTGGAACAGCTGCAGGATAAACATGAAATCATCCGGTATCTTCTGGATTACCGGACTTTATCCAAATTACAGTCTACTTATGTCATAGGACTGCAGGGGGAGATAAAAGAAGATTCGAGAATCCATACACGTTTCAATCAGACATTGGCACAAACGGGAAGGCTGTCTTCAGTTGAGCCGAATCTTCAGAATATCCCGATCCGTATTGAAGAAGGGCGGAGGATACGAAAGGCATTCGTACCAAAAGATGAGAATCACGTATTGCTTGCACTGGACTATTCACAGATTGAACTCCGAGTGCTCGCACATATAACACAGGATGCGACGATGATCAGTGCATTTACATCCAATACCGACATCCATACAAAAACGGCCATGGAAGTATTCGGCGTCGAGAAAGAAGATGTTACATCCGAGATGCGGCGGAATGCAAAAGCTGTCAACTTCGGGATAGTCTACGGAATCAGTGACTATGGACTGAGTCAGAATCTGGGCATCACGCGGAAAGAGGCAAAAAAATTCATTGAAAACTATCTGGATTCCTTTGCTGAAGTTAAAGAATTTATGAAAACGATAGTGCAGGATGCCAAAAGAGACGGCTATGTTAAGACATTGATGAACAGAAGACGGTATATCCCTGATATTCACAGCCGGAACTTCAACGCGAGGAGCTTTGCAGAACGCACAGCGATGAATTCGCCTATACAGGGGAGCGCTGCGGACATCATCAAGCTGGCCATGGTAAAATATGCACAGTCTGAAGAAGCGCAGAAATTCGATGCAGAACTATTATTGCAGATACATGATGAACTGATCTTTGATATTCCAAAAAGTCAGGTTGAAGATTTTATTCCTGTCATTAAGGGAATCATGGAGCATGCGATGGAGATGAACGTACCGCTTAAAGTGGAGTATGGATACGGTACAGATTGGTATGAAGTGAAGTAGGTGGAATTATGCCGGAATTACCGGAAGTGGAGTTGGTTAAAAGAGAGCTTTCGCGAAGTGTGGAAGGACGGAAGATAGAAAGTGTCGAACTGTCTGATTATGTTTATAAAGGGCATGACACGGGACGAAAGACAATTGTTAAACAGGACCTCGGGGAATTCAGGGAAATGATGCCCGGGGCTTCCATATTGAAAGTTGGAAGAAGAGGTAAATATCTCTTCTTCATTTTGGAGAAATCGGATGAAATATTCCATATGATTGGCCATCTTGGGATGTCCGGTGCATTTTTTATAACCGGATCCCTGGAAGAGATAGAAAATTTGAATTACAGAAAGCACTGGCATGTATTATTTAATCTGGATGACAATGCTTTAATGTCTTATTGTGATATAAGGAGATTCGGGGAAATGAGCACTGTGAAACGATTAAACGACTTTGCACCCTTCAGACGCATGGCCCCGGAGTATACCGATCCGGACAGTCTTTCTTATTTTCTGGAAAGAGCAAGGAATGAACAAAACAGTAAGAAATCTGTCAAAGCAGTAATCATGGACAGTTCAGTCATTCCGGGTGTTGGTAATATTTATGCTTCAGAAGCTTTATTTGCATCGGGTATACTGCCGACTAAGAAAGCAGGAAGTATATCTGTGGAACGGCTGAGACGGCTGCATGAGGAAATTGTGAATGTTTTTGAAGTGTCGCTCTCAAGCGGAGGATCTACGATTTCAGATTACAGAGGTGTGTCGGGACAGAGCGGCAGCATGCAGGACCGTTTTAAAATATACCAAAAGAAAAGATGCAGCCAGTGTGGCGGCGATGTAAAAACCAAAGTGATTGCAACGCGGAACACATTTTACTGTACTAAATGCCAGAGGTGATAATATGAACAGCATCATTGGATTGACAGGCGGCATCGCCAGTGGAAAATCGACAGCATCAGCATATATCGAAGAAAAGGGATATCCTGTCCTCGATGCCGATAAGTATGCAAGGAAGGCCACTGCAAAATCCGGGCCTTCATATAAAGGTATCATACAGTCTTTCGGGGAGGATGTTGTGTCAGAAGACGGGGAAATAGACCGCAGCAGGCTCGGAGCGATCATTTTCAAAGATCCCGGGCAGCGCAAGGTGCTTAATAAACTCGTCCATCCGGAAGTGAGGAGAATGATGAATGAGGACAGAGACCGGCTCGTTCAGGATAATCATGTCTTTTTAGACATCCCATTGCTGTTTGAGAATGGGCTGGATGATCAATGTGACATAACATTGACTGTTTATGTTGACGAATCGATTCAAAAAACAAGATTAATGGAACGGAATGGGTTAACTGAAGCGGAAGCGGAAAGCAGAATCAGCAGTCAGATGCCTCTGGCAGAGAAAAGGGACAAAAGCGATTTTGTGCTTGATAACAGTGGTTCACGCGCGAATCTGTATGAACAGATAGAGCAATTCCTGTCTGAAATTGAAAAATGACTGTAATTTCACAATTATGCTTTAAACTATTTCCAATTATGTTATACTAATTAAAAATAAGTATAGCATTAAGGGGCGATTGTCATGAAAAAAATTGCAATTAATGGTTTAGGCAGAATTGGCAGAATGGTTTTCCGCATTGCTGCAGAATCTGAAGAACTCGATCTGGTAGCGGTGAACGCAAGTTATCCCGCTGAAACACTTGCACACATCATCAACTATGATACAACGCATGGAAAATGGTCTAAACGTGTTGAACCGGCAGGCGAAAAACTGATTGTCGACGGCAGGGAAATCCTCATCACCCGTGAAAGGAATCCTGAAGATCTCCCTTGGGCGGATCTTGGCATCGATCTTGTAATAGAGGCTACAGGAGCTTTCAACCATGGCGATAAGGCGGATGCACATGTTAAAGCGGGTGCCAAAAAGGTGCTGCTTACCGGACCTTCCAAAGGCGGCGATGTCCAAACGATTGTACTGGGTGTTAATGATCAGGAGCTTGATGCTGAAAAATACGATGTCTTCTCCAATGCATCATGTACTACGAACTGTCTGGCGCCGGTGGCAAAAGTACTTAATGATGAATTCGGCATTACAAACGGTTTGATGACAACCGTCCATGCTTATACTAATGATCAGAAGAACATCGATAACCCGCATAAAGATCTGAGAAGGGCGCGTTCATGCGCAGACAACATTATTCCCACATCTACAGGTGCCGCTAAAGCACTTGGAGAAGTTCTTCCTGAACTGAATGGAAAACTTCACGGTCTGGCACTTCGTGTACCTGTTTCCAATGTCTCTCTCGTAGACCTGGTTGTAGATCTCGGCAAGAGCGTGACAAAAGAAGAAATTAATGAAACTTTTGAAAAATATGCAGATGGCGAACTGAAAGGCATCCTCGGTGTCTCCGGCGATCCGCTTGTATCAAGTGACTTCAACACTGACAGCAGAAGTTCCATTATTGACAGCTCTCTGACCATGGTGATGGACGACAATAAAGTTAAAGTGCTTGCATGGTATGACAACGAATGGGGTTACTCCACAAGAGTCGTGGACCTTGCCAGACAGATTCTTTCCAAATCACTTGTCAGTAATGCTTAATTAAATTGTAATTTTTAAGAAGAAACTTCGGTTTCTTCTTTTTTTGCTTATGTTATATTATAATGAAGTACTTAACCCCGGATGATGAGGTGATTATATGAAATGTCCAACTTGCAGACATCCCAGTTCAAAAGTAGTCGATTCAAGACATACAGATGAGTTTTCTGCCATCAGAAGACGCAGGGAATGTGAAAATTGCGGATTTAGGTTTACTACATTCGAACGGATGGAGCTCTCCCCGCTGGTCGTTGTAAAAAAAGACGGCACGAGGGAAGTTTTCAACCGCGAAAAAGTGATGGACGGCCTGCTGAGAGCATGTGAAAAGCGTCCGATCCCTTACGAAGAACTGGAAAAGAGAACAGGGAATATAGAGGCTGCGCTGAGAAACCTGAACAAGCCTGAAATCACTTCCAATGAAATCGGGGAAAGTGTGATGAACGAGTTGATTACGCTCGACCAGGTGGCATACGTACGGTTTGCGTCTGTTTATAAAGAATTCAAAGATATAGATCAGCTGATGGATACGCTGAAACATCTTGCCAAAGGCAGTGATGATGATGAACTTCAATGACCGATTGAAGCCGAATACAGAATTTATAATATACAGACCGGCAAAGTTGAGTACACATCATCTGGATGTGATCAATGAACTGTATCTTCCTCTCATCAATGCGGAAGCGGCGATGGTCTATATTTATTTTAATGAGTCTGCTTCCCATTATGAACCGCTGGCTGTCCGGTTTCACAGGGAAATGATGGATGAGTTCGGCATGCCTCTGTCAAAGTTTTCAAATGAAATCGAAAAATTGGAAGCGATCGGACTGATAAGGACTTTCGTATCCAATGAAGCACATGATGATTTGTTTATTTATGAAGTTCTGTTGCCGCTGACGCCTGAATCATTTTTCAAAGATCCCATGCTGAGCCTGTACCTGTATAATACAATTGGGCCCGATGCCTACAGGAAGAAAAAGGAAAGACTCATCTATCCCGGGATGCCTGAAAATTTTTCAGAAGTGACCCGTAAATTCACAGAAGTGTTCACTTCCGGAAGCGCGGAAGGATTCAGTGTTCCCTCCGAAAGTTTTCAGAAAGAGAATCATTCCTCAGGTCCGAATATGGACCTGGATGATTTTGACTTTGACGTGCTGTTCACGCATTTGAAAGGGACGAAAATAGACCGGGCGTTCTTCACGAAAGAAGTCCGCATGCTGATTGTCAAATTGAGTGCGCTCTTTGATTTGAATGCCTATGACATAAAACAGATATTGATGTCTTCAACTACCCAATATGCGGGTATAGACGAAGAACAGCTGAAGTATGAAGCGAGAAGATATTACCAGAAAGAGAACGGCAGCAGACTGCCGAAACTTCAGAAGGAAGACGAAACGCCGAAGGCTCAAACATCTGGTAATTCTTATATAGACAGTCTGGAGAACATCAATCCACTGGACCGTCTGAATGATATCAGGAATTTTAAGCCGAGCGATCAGGACTTGAAGCTGGTTACAGACATCATTGCAAAGACTTCACTTCCAAACGGAGTAATCAACCTGCTGCTTGAATATGTATATCAGCAGAAGCAGGGGGATTTGAATTATCCGTACACTATGAAGATTGCCAAAGACTGGGAGTCTAAAGGCATCCTTTCAGCCAAAGATGCGTACCAGTCCATCATGGATTTCAGACAGCAGAAGAAAAATGCATCTCAGAAAGCGGCGCAGAAATATAATTACAGAGAACGGCAGGGCGAGCGCCGCCCTGCCTGGATGGACGGCAAAGGGAAAGTAGAAGAACAGAAACCAAAAGTTAAAAAAGAAGAGAAATCGGAAGATCGATCGACGCAGAAAACAGCTAAAGATGATCCCGAGATCCAAAAAATGATAGAGGAATTCAGAAAATCCAGGTGATTCAAATGGAACCCATTAACCAATTTTTAAAAAATTCGAAGAAGATAAAAGAGAATAATGATAAGCTGTATGAAGAACTTATCCGACATCCGAGGATTATCGAACTCATTGAGAACAGTGAGACAGAAATTACACAGACGATGATCCGCAATGATATGCTGCAGCTGAAACGCTATACGGAGCAGTCGCTGGCATGTGAAAAATGCGGATCCCTGGACAGCTGCATCAATCATCCGGAAGGGTATGTCCCTTCCATAGATGTGCGCGGCGGACGGATACACATCATTTATTCAGTATGTCCGAATAAGAAAAAAGAAGATGCTTTCCGGGAACGGGAGCGCCTGATCGATTCCTACCATGTTCCTAAGGATGTAAAAGATGCCACATTTGATACAGTATTCCTGGACTCGGATTCCAACCGGCAGGAAATCATCAAAAAGGCCATTTCGGCGAGTCAGAAGATCAGTGCCGGCATCGATACGAAAGGGCTCTATATACATGGCAGCTTCGGGATAGGGAAGTCCTATCTTCTTGGATGTATTGCCAATGAGCTGAAGGAAAAATCGGTATCTTCCATGATTGTCTATGTACCGGAGATCATCCGTGATCTGAAGTCCGGCTTCAAAGACGGGACGACAGATGAAAAATTCAACACGATCAAGAATGCACAGGTACTCATGCTCGATGACCTTGGCGCGGAAGATGTCACGCCATGGGTAAGAGATGAAGTGATGACGGGCATACTGCATCACAGGATGGTTGAAGGACTGCCGACATTCATCAGTTCGAATTATTCCATGGATGACCTTGAGTACAGATACAGCCGTACGAAAGAAAATGGTGTGGAAGAGACAAAAGCGATGCGGATGCTTGAACGCATCAAATCACTATGTGAAGAAGTACAGCTGGAGGGCAGGAACTACAGGAATTGACTGATGCTTGAAAAGCATATGGGATTCTATTATAATAAATCTATAATTTCATTATTTAAATCCAAGGACAATACTGTACCCCGGTCTCATCCAAGAGAGTGCATGATTTGCTGAGACATGCACATAAGACCGCTATGGTTACTACCTTAATCTATGCCGGTTAATACCCGGCCGGTCCGGACCGTTATATCCGGCTGAAGACGGGGTTTCCCCGTAAATCAGGGTGGTACCGCGGTGAAAATCGCCCCTCTATAGACAGAGGGGCGATTTTTTTATTCTCCTGTATTTAATTAAGCTGAAGAAAGGAAGAGTGGAATGGACGAAATCAAAATTAGTTTTCCGGATGGAAATGTAAAAACGTTTGATGAAGGCATCACTGCTGAAGAGATTGCCCAGTCAATCAGCCCGGGACTAAAAAAAGCGGCGGTTGCTGCAAAAGTAGACGGACGGATGTATGACTTGAGAAGACCGATTGAATCAGACAGCGAACTTGAGCTTCTGACAAATAAAGATGAAGAGGGTCTCGAGGTCCTGAGGCATTCGACGGCCCACCTGATGGCCCAGGCGCTCAAACGTCTGTATGGAGATGTGAAGTTCGGTGTCGGACCAGTCATCGAAGAAGGCTTCTATTATGATTTCGATATGGATGAGAATATCTCATCTGACGATTTCCCGAAAATTGAAAAAGAAATGCAGAGGATCGTTGATGAAAATGTGGAAATCGAACGCCGGGAACTTTCCAGGGAAGAAGCCAAAGAACTGTTCAAAGATGATGAGTACAAGCTTGAGCTGATCGATGCCATTCCGGAAGGGGAAACGGTCACTGTTTATTCCCAGGGGGAATTTACAGACCTCTGCCGGGGCGTCCATGTGCCTTCAACTTCGAAGATCAGGACTTTCAAACTGCTCAGCACTGCCGGGGCATACTGGCGGGGAGACAGCGACAACAAGATGCTGCAGCGGATTTACGGCACTGCATTCTTCGACAAGAAAGATCTGAAAGCATATATGAATATGCTGGAGGAGCGTAAAGAACGTGATCACCGCCGCATCGGCAAAGACATGAAACTGTTCCAGAACAACCAGCTTGTTGGTGCAGGGCTTCCGCTATGGCTGCCGAACGGCGCGACAATCAGGCGCGAAATTGAGCGATACATTGTGGATAAAGAAGTGGCGATGGGCTATGATCACGTCTACACTCCGGTCATGGCAAATGTAGAACTTTACAAAACAAGCGGTCATTGGGATCACTATCAGGAAGACATATTCCCGACGATGGATATGGATGGCGAGGAACTCGTGCTGCGTCCGATGAACTGTCCGCATCATATGATGATCTATAAATCAGACAAACACTCATACCGGGAGCTGCCGATCCGTATCGCAGAACTCGGCACAATGCATCGTTATGAGGCGAGCGGGGCAGTGAGTGGTCTCCAGCGTGTCCGCGGTATGACTTTGAATGATGCCCATGTATTCGTCCGTCCGGATCAGATCAAAGAGGAATTCAAACGCGTTGTCCAGCTGATCATCGACGTCTATGAAGATTTCGGTTTTGAAAATTATTCGTTCAGATTAAGCTACCGGGATCCGGAAGATACTGAAAAGTACTTCGATGATGATGAAATGTGGCAGAAAGCGGAATCCATGTTGAAAGAGGCAGTTGATGAAATGGACCTCCAGTATACTGAAGCGGAAGGGGAAGCGGCATTCTACGGTCCGAAATTGGATGTGCAGGTACAGACAGCCATGGGCAAGGAAGAAACACTTTCAACAGTGCAGCTGGATTTCCTGCTGCCTGAACGTTTCGACCTGACTTATGTAGGCAGTGACGGGGAACTGCACCGTCCGGTGGTCATCCACCGCGGAGTCGTATCGACTATGGAACGTTTCGTCGCCTTCCTTACCGAAGAATACAAAGGTGCATTCCCATTATGGCTTGCGCCGCAGCAGGTGGAAATCATCCCGGTCAACCTGGACCTTCATTATGATTATGCACGAAGCATCCAGGATGAACTCAAGAGTCATGGCATCCGTGTCAATATAGACGAGAGAAATGAAAAGCTCGGTTATAAGATCCGTGAAGCACAGATGAGGAAAGTGCCGTATCAGGTGGTCATCGGCGATAAGGAAATTGAAGAATCACAGGTGAACGTGCGGAAATACGGCGAAAAGGAACAGAATTCCTACGACAGGGAGGACTTCGTCTGGAAGCTTGTGGACGAGATCCGTCTGAAAAAATAACGTATTGACAAAGCGTTGGGATTAGTGTAGTATATTAAGAGTTGATAAGAACGGACAAGAAGAAGCGACCCGCTTCTCACCCGCAAGCGCAGGAAAGCAGCGACCGGGTTTGTACAGAGGGACACGTATGGAACAGGCGATCATGTCTGTCCTTATGTCCTCATGTCAGATGGCGGGCGCATAATGTGCCCGCCTTTTTGTTCGTCTTCAAACTTTATGGAGGTGTCAAAGATAGCAAAGGATCAAACATTTATCAATGATAGAATCCGCGCCAAAGAAGTTCGACTGATCGGACAAGATGGTTCCCAGCTCGGAATCAAGTCAAAACAAGAAGCACAGGAGATGGCAGACCGTGTAGAACAGGACCTCGTTCTTGTTGCACCGAATGCCAAACCGCCAGTTGCCCGTATCATGGATTACGGCAAGTACAAGTATGAGCAGCAGCGTAAAGAGAAAGAAGCACGTAAGAAGCAGAAGGTCATCAACGTCAAGGAAATCAGACTTTCCCCGACGATTGAAGATCATGACTTCAACACGAAGCTTAAAAACGCGAAAAAATTCCTGTCTAAAGAAGATAAGGTTAAAGTTTCAATCCGCTTCCGCGGACGTGCAATCACTCACAAAGATATTGGACGTAAAGTGCTGGAACGTTTCGCAGATGAGCTTTCCGAAGTCGCTACTGTAGAACAGAGACCTAAGATGGAAGGTCGTTCAATGTTCTTGGTAGTTTCCCCAATTGTAGATAAAAATTAATAAACCGGAGGTTGAATCCCATGCCAAAAATGAAAACTCACAGAGGTTACGCAAAACGCGTAAAGCGTACAGGAACTGGTAAATTCAAGCGCAACAGAGCGTTCACATCCCACCTGTTTGCAAACAAATCCACTAAACAGAAACGTCACTTGAGAAAAGCGACGCTTGTATCAAAAGGCGACCACAAACGTCTGAAACAACTACTTTCAAACATGAAATAATCGACTGAATGAGGAGGACCAAACATGGCTCGAGTTAAAAATGGACTAACGTCCCGTAAAAGACGCAAAAAAGTATTGAAGCAGGCAAAAGGATATTTCGGTGCAAAGAGCACTCTATATAGAACTGCCAAACAACAGGTAACAAAATCCGGACAGTACGCTTACCGTGACCGTCGCAACACTAAACGTGAATTCCGCAGACTCTGGATCTCACGTATTAATGCAGCAGCACGCCAAAATGGCATCAGCTACAGCCGTTTGATGAACGGACTGAAAACTGCAGGTATTGACATCAACAGAAAAATGCTTTCAGAAATTGCTATTTCTGATGAAAAAGCATTTGCTGAGCTTGCAACACAAGCTAAAAATGCTTTGGAGAAATAATAATATATATGAAAAACACCCGTTCCGCAATCGATGCGGAACGGGTGTTTTTCTGTACTAGATCCTATTTACAAGCTTGTTCAGCAGTTCTTCCGAATACTCGAAGTAGCATTCCTTCTGGTTCTTCCTTACTTCATCGGAAGATGGCGGCAGTATGTCGAGTCTGATGAGCTGCTCGCCCTTATCAAAGAAAGGAAGTGTCTGATCGGCGTAATCGTCCGTCAGTGAGTTATAGATTTTTTCAGCTTCATTTTCATTTTCAAAAGTATTGCGTTTTACAATGACCTGTTCTCCGGATTCTTCGACTTTGGATAATTCTATATTTATCATTTATACGCCTCCTAGAATAACTTTAGTTACTGCTATAATAGAATAATATCAGCTTCTTACAAACATTTATACCAATATGGTTTTTATTACGGGAACTGAAATAATTTATGATAGAATGGAAGTATCTTAAAACGAAGGATAGGAGATTGATTATGGACAAGCAATTGACAATGATGAAAAGTTTAACTGATGCACACGGAATCTCAGGTTTTGAGTATGATGTCAAAAAAGTCATGAAAGAATATCTGGAGCCTGTAAGTGATGAATTGATCAATGATAATCTGGGCGGTATCTTTGGAAAACGCAACGCCAAAAACGGCTCACGCACGTTGCTGATCGGCGGGCACCTTGATGAAATCGGCTTTATGGTGACACGCATCGATGAGGATGGTTTCCTGAGATTCACTCCTGTTGGCGGATGGTGGAATCAGGTGATGCTTTCCCAGCGCATGAATGTGATTACGGACAGGGGCGTGCTTACAGGCGTGATCGGTTCTAAACCGCCGCATGTCCTCTCTCCTGAAGCGCGGAAAAAACCGGTGGATATGAAAGAGATGTTCATCGACATTGGTGTTGCCTCCAAAGAAGAAGCCGAAGAAGCCGGCGTTAAAGTGGGAGATCAGATCACTCCGCACTGTGACTTCACAGAGATGGCCAACAAAGACTCTCTTCTGGCAAAAGCATGGGATAACAGATTCGGCTGCAGCCTGGCAGTCGAAGTACTCGAAGAAATCAAAGATGAAGACGTGGACATCAACGTCGTAAGCGGCGCGACGGTGCAGGAGGAAGTCGGGCTGCGCGGTGCGAAAGTTGCCGCAAATAAGATCAAGCCGGATCTTGCGATTGCAGTCGACGTGGGTATCTCCTGGGACACGCCCGGAATGAGTGAAAAAGACGGCACCGGCAAGATGGGCGATGGACCGCTGGTGCTCCTTCTGGACGGCTCCAACATCGGACATGTCGGTTTCCGCCGTCACATCGAAAAAGTGGCGGAAGAAAAGGATATTCCTGTCCAGTGGTCTACAATTACAGGAGGGGGAACGGACTCGGGTGCATTCCACGTATCAAACGAGGGTGTGCCTTCAATTTCAATTGGTGTCCCGCTCAGATATATGCACTCAAACGTATCAATCCTCAACAGGAACGATTACAATAACGCAGTCAGGCTGGTGACTGAAATAGTAAGGTCACTTGACGACAGCAAGGTGGAAGAGATCATTTGGTAGAAAAGGAAATCATCACCTCGAAAGATAACCGGAGAATCAAGGATTTAAGAAAACTTCACAAGAAAAAATACCGAGGCCGGCTCAACCGATTTTTGATTGAAGGTGAGCATCTGGTTGAAGAGGCGGTAATATACAATCAGACTGTGCATACAGTGATACTGTCGGAAGATTACGTCAGTGATGGACTGGATGTAAAAAACCGTGATCTGATGTTCGTCAGCCGGGATGTCATGAAGTCTCTCTCGCTCCTTGAAACGCCGCCGGGCATTATGGCTGAAGTTTCATACAGCCCGCCGGAATCCTCCGGTCAGAGAGTCCTGCTTCTCGATTGTGTGCAGGACCCCGGGAACCTGGGTACACTGATCCGTACTGCGGATGCCTTTGGATTCGATAAAGTCGTGCTGTCGCCGGATACGGTGGATGTATTCAGTGAAAAAGTGCTCAGAAGCGCACAGGGGAGCACTTTCCATATCGATATTGTGGTCGAGGAGGCGGCCGGGGCGGTCCGGGGCTTTGAAGGGACTGTACTCGGCACCGCACTTCACGGCGCGCTTCCGCTCGGTGACATTGATGTCCCCGCCGGTCCGCTCATGTTAGTACTGGGCAATGAGGGCAGCGGTGTGAGCAGTGAAGTACTTTCCACAGTGGATTTAAAAGTGAAAATCGAAATGAGCGGGCAGAGTGAGAGCCTGAACGTCGGAATTGCCGGCGGGATACTTATGCACCATTTCAGAGCTTGATTTTTTAGTACTTTGATTTATAATTACTTTATAAGATTAATAAACAGCTTCAGCTTGAAGCCGGACATAAATGGTTCGAGATTCCGTTTCAGGGAGTGCCGCACACAGACTGCAATGCGGCATACGGAGGGGACCAGTGTTCACCTGGCTGATTGAAGCGAGGGCTTATCCCTTATCTTCGAGAAGTGTCTGTATGTCTCTTTGATGTACAGAAAATCAGGTGGTACCGCGGAAAACTCCGTCCTTGTGTGTAGAGGACGGGGTTTTTATTATTTTACAAGGAGTGGGGAAAATGGATACGAGCGGGATTTCAGAAATTCAGAAGACATTCGACAAAGCGATAGAATCCATCGATGACAAAAAATCATTGCAGGATCTGAAAGTTGAATATTTAGGTAAAAAAGGTAAAGTGACGGGCTTGATGAAAGAAATGAAGAACCTTTCAAATGAAGATAAGCCTCTCTACGGTGCCAAGGTCAATGAGGTGCGTTCCCATATCACTGAGGTGATTGAAGAGAAGGAGGCAGTGTTGGCAAGTGCGGCACTGGAGGCTCAGCTTAAGGAAGAGACCATCGATGTATCACTGCCTGGAAGGACGTTCAAACTCGGCAGTCCGCATCCACTGAGCCGTACGATAGAAGATATTGAAGATTTCTTCATCGGTCTCGGCTATGAGATCGCCGAAGGCTACGAAGTTGAAACGGATTATTTCAACTTCGAAGCGCTTAACCTGCCGAAATCCCACCCTGCGAGGGATATGCAGGACAGTTTCTATTTCTCTGAGGACATATTGCTCCGTACACATACATCGCCTGTGCAGGCGCGTACGATGCAGGCAAGAAAAGGCGCGGGTCCGGTTAAGATCATCTGTCCCGGCAAAGTGTACAGAAGGGACAGCGATGATGCCACCCACAGCCATCAGTTCACGCAGATTGAAGGGCTTGTCGTGGATAGAAACATTCACATGAGTGACCTGAAAGGCACCCTCGAACTGTTTGCCAAAGAAATGTTCGGTGCGGAACGTGAAATCAGGCTGCGTCCGAGTTATTTCCCGTTCACTGAACCGAGTGTCGAGGTGGATATTTCCTGCTTCAAATGTAAGGGTGCAGGATGTAATGTGTGCAAAGGTTCCGGCTGGATCGAAATACTCGGTGCCGGCATGGTGCATCCGAATGTACTTGAAATGGCAGGGTTCGATCCGGATGAATACTCAGGATTTGCCTTCGGCATGGGACCTGACCGGATCGCAATGCTTAAATATGGTATCGAAGATATAAGGCATTTCTATACGAATGATCTTAGATTTATCAAGCAGTTCACAGCAACAGAAGATGGAGGGAACCAAAGTGAGAGTATCTAAAGAATGGTTGAATGAATGGATCCCGGTCGATGTTTCCATCGATGAGTTAGCCGAGAGGATTACGCGCGGCGGTATTGAAGTGGATGATGTAATCGATTATACGGAAGGGATTAAGAATCTTGTCGTCGGCTATGTTGAATCCGTAGAGCAGCATCCGGAGGCCGACCGGCTGAAAATATGCCAGGTGAACACTGGTGAAGAGACAAATCAGATCGTGTGTGGTGCCCCGAATGTCAAGGCGGATTCCTATGTCATTGTCAGCAGGGTGGGCGGCAGACTGCCTGGCGGGATCAAAATCAAACGTGCCAAATTGCGCGGCGAGGTGTCTGAAGGGATGATCTGTTCATTGGAAGAGCTCGGCATTCCTGAAGACTATATTCCCAAAGAATATCAGAATGGCATCTTCATGTTCAATGAAGCTAAAAATATCGGAACGGACGCCCTCTCTGCACTTTATCTCGACGACCAGGTAATGGATTTCGATCTTACGCCAAACCGTAAGGATGCGCTCAGCATGGCAGGTGCCGCATATGAAACGCGCGCACTTTTCGGCGGCGAAGTGACAAGGCCGAAGAGCCCGCTTACTGAGCATGAGGATAATGGAAGCGCCGCGTTCAGCATCAGGAATGAAGATGCGGATGCCGTACCTTATTACGGCGCCCGCATTGTCAGAGATGTTGAAATAAAACCTGCGCCGACATGGATGCAGGTGCGCCTGATCAAAGCGGGTATCCGGCCGATCAACAATGTCGTTGATATTTCAAACTATGTCCTTCTTGAGTTCGGGCAGCCGCTCCATATGTTTGACAGGGATAAGATCGGTTCGGACGAAATCGTTACACGTTTCGCCGGCCAGGATGAAGAGATGACGACTCTGGATGATAAAATACGGAAGTTGAATGACAGTGACATCGTCATTACCAACGGAAGGGAACCGATTGCACTTGCAGGCGTGATGGGGGGAGACTTCTCCGAAGTCACTGAGAGCACGACTACTGTCCTCATCGAGTCTGCACTCTTCAATCCGGTTTCCATCAGAAAAACAAGTAACCGTCTGAATCTCCGAAGCGAAGCTTCTGCCCGTTTTGAAAAAGGTGTTTCACATGAATTTGTTCTGGAAGCACTGGACCGTGCCGCGTATCTGCTTGAAAAATATGCAGGCGGCAGAGTGACGGGCAGTGTAATTTCTGATGGTGAACTGAATCTCGAAAACAGCAGGATTTCAGTGACTGGATCATTCATCAACAACCGTCTTGGGATGGATCTATCCACTGAAGAGATTGTCGGATCATTATCTAAGCTTGGACTGGAAACTGAAGTCAGGGGTGAAACGCTGAATATTTCAATTCCCTCCAGAAGGGACGACCTGAAAATCAGAGAGGATATCACAGAAGAAGTGGCCAGAATCTACGGTTATGATGCATTGCCTTCTTCGCTTCCCGAGTACACATCAATTACTCCCGGGAAGCTCACGGATGAACAGAAGAAAGTGCGTATTATCCGCCATCAGCTGGAGTCGCTCGGTCTGACCCAGGCAATCAACTATGCCTTGACAAGCCGGGAAAAATCAAAACAGTTTACGGAGCGTACAGAAGGTCTTGAACTTTTGATGCCGATGAGTGAAGATCATGCAGTTTTAAGAAACAGCATGATACCGCATCTTATTGATAATGCAGTATATAACGTGAACCGTCAGCAAAAGGATGTCCAGCTCTATGAAATGGGCAGGGTTTTTGTGTCCAGAGGAGAAGGCAACCAGCCTGAAGAGATTGAAATGCTCGGCGGTGTGCTGACCGGTGAGATGAACCGTACCGAATGGCTGGGGACGAGTGTACCTGCTGATTTCTACGCTGCAAAAGGCATCGTGGACAGCATCTTTGAAAAACTGGGTGTAACTGATAATATCAGCTACCGTCAATCAGAAGGATTCAGGGAGATGCACCCGGGAAGAACAGCTGACATCTATTTTGGAGAAGAAAAAATCGGATTTGCAGGAGAAATCCATCCGAAGTTTGCAGAAGACAACGATTTAAACAGGACAGCGGTATTTGAAATCAGTATCGATCAGCTGCTGAGTGTTAAAAACGGTATTATAGTTTATGAACAACTCTCAAAATATCCTACCATTACGCGTGATATTGCCCTTGTTGTAGAACAATCGGTAACGGCTGATGCATTGATGAATACAATCAGGAAGGCTGCAAAAAAATATCTCGAAGATGTGTTTGTGTTTGATGTTTACGAAGGAGAAAATGTCGCGGATGGAATGAAATCGGTGGCGATCCGTCTCACTTATCTGAATAGGGAACAGACACTGACTGATGAAGAAATCGAAGCGGTGCACTCGCCTGTACTGGAAGCACTTGAACAGGACGGGGCATCCATCAGATAACAGAAAAAACCAGATGCCTCTGCATCTGGTTTTTGTTGGTCAGTCATACTTTTTATTCAATAATTCTTTGACTTTATCCCTGGATTTAAAATGCTTTTTTGAAATTGAATCCACAAAATCCATCCCCTGTCTTTCGGCAAGTTTTGCTGCGAATAAGTCTGTCTTTTTGCTTGCGCCCCGCGGCACTTCCTGCTTCAATGAGCGGTTCAGATTGGACATCTGTTCGAGGTATCTGCTTCTTGCGAGGATGCTTGCACAGGCCACAGCAATGGATTTGGATTCTGCTTTTGTCTCCTGATGGACCAGATTGAGCATGAAAGGGTCGGGCACGTATTTACGGTAGGCTTTCTCTGTTGTGAACTGGTCGATGACAATAGCTTCCAGGTCATCCGGCTGTTCCATTTTTTCGAATGTCTTCCGTATGCAGTGATCATGGAGTACTGCTTTAAGCTTCACGATGTTCCAGCCTTCATCAATCTTTTTGTTATAGGATGGGTTATCAAGCACAACGAGGGAATAGGGCACGATATGGATGATTTCACGCGCCAGTTTGTCGACTGTGCTGTTGGATAGATTTTTGGAATCCTTTACCCCGAGTTCTTTTAATAATGCAATCTTTTCTTTAGGCACATAAGCGGCACATACAGTCATCGGTCCGAAATAGTCACCCACGCCGGCTTCATCACTGCCTATGGTGTTCATAGTGTCATAGATCATTGTTATCTTCCCTTTTGTGAGTTTAGTTGCTGTTTCTTCATTATAATTGTAACATGGGTATTTTTGATTTCACCAATTTTTATAGTATTATTAAAATGATGGCGGGTATGTGTTATTATACATTTATATTATTATGTGATTATTGAGGCCTGATGCTCTCTGATTTGTGTCAGGGGGCTGTTGGAATGGCATCACTAAAGCTTTTTATGTTAAGTTATATATAACATTTATCACTGAAACTTTGTAATAGGAGGCAATGTCAAATGGCAGAATATAAAAATCGCATTGCTGTTGATATTTATGACCAGCAGTATACGTTGGTGGGGGCCGAGAACCCGGAACATATGAGGTATGTAGCGCGGCTTGTAGATGAGAAAATCAGGGAAATCGGTGTCAGGAATGCAGGGCTTGATACTACAAGAAAAGCGGTTCTGGCAGCGGTGAACGTAATGGATGACTACGTCAAGCTTCAGGAAAAGTATGATTCCGCAATTCAGGAACTGGAACAAAAAGGTAATTGATGATATGTCGATAATAATTTTCATATTACTCGTTATCGGTCTGGTCATCGGCTACAGGAGGGGCGTCATTCTGCAGCTCCTTCATCTGGTCGGGACTATTTCAGCGATTATCATATCTGCCATGAACTACGATACGCTGTCTTCAAAATTCGATATGATCATGCCTTATCCTTCAACAGCACAGGCGGTGCATAATCCACTGCTTCCTGATCTGGCCAACACTGAATATGCATTCTATGATATGACTGCATTTTTCATTATTTTTGTAATTACTAAAATCCTGATCCAGGTGATTGTGAGTGCTTTTGACTACCTTCAGCAGATCAATGTTTTTGGGGTCGCAGGAGAAATTGCGGGACTGATACTCGGATTAATCGAAATGATTTATGTTTTAACAGTAATAATTTTCATGCTTGCGATTATTCCTCTTGAATTCATCCAGAACGCAATCGGAGAATCAGGACTGGCAACATTCATAATGGAACACACATTTATACTATCTGATAAATTTATAGAATGGTTATAGCAGAGTCATAGGAATATGGCTCTTTTTTTGGAGGCTGACATGACTAAAAAAGATATTATTGTATTATTAGAAACGATTGCGACTTATATGGAGCTCTCACTTGAAAATCCATTTAAAGTATCAGCATACAGAAAGGCTGCTGCAAGTATTGAGACCGATGGGCGGTCCCTGTCGGAAATAGACGATTTTTCAACAATGAAAGGCATTGGCAAAGGGGTTAATGAAGTCATTGTGGAGTATGTTGACACAGGCAGATCCACAGTCCTGGATGAGTTGAAGGAGTCAGTGCCCGAAGGCCTGGTGAGAATGCTGAAAATACCGATGCTTGGTCCAAAAAAAATAGCAAAAATCCATAAAGAGCTTGGTATCGCCAGCATGGAAGGACTGAAAGAGGCATGCGACAGCAAACGAGTGAGCACACTGCCGGGGTTCGGTGTAAAAACGGAACAGAACATTTCCAAGGCGATTGATGAGCTGCTGACACGTCCCGAGCGCTATCCCATCGAAAGGATCATCTCATTCAGAACGGCAGTCGAGAATGTGCTGGATGAGATGGAAATGGTTGAAAAATATGACGTGGCGGGAAGCGGCAGGCGCTTTAAGGAGACGAGCCGTGATCTCGATTATATTATTGAGGTGACGGATGCCGCTGCGTTTACTGAGAGTTTCCTCGAATCTCCCTTTGTCCGGGAAACGGTGGCAAAAGGCGAAAAGAAATTATCTGTGGTCATAGAAGATGATATGGATGAAATCAATGTGGACTTCCGCTTTGTCACATCCCGGGAATACTTTACGACGCTCCATCATTTTACAGGCTCTAAAGATCACAATGTGAAGATGCGGCAGATTGCAAAATCCCGGGGGGAAAAAATCAGTGAGTATGGTGTGGAATCGAATGGAGAAATAAAGACATTCGGCTCGGAAGAGTCTTTCTTCAATCATTTCGGTCTGCCATTCATTCCCCCAACGATGCGCGAAAGCGGGGAGGAGACAGATACGGACATATCCAAAATCGTCTCCATGGATGATATGAAAGGCGATCTCCATATGCATACGGTATATAGTGACGGGGCATTCTCAGTGCGTGAAATGGTAGAGGCATGCATCGCCAAAGGCTATAAGTATATGATCATTACAGATCACTCCAAGAGTCTGCGCGTGGCGAACGGTCTGTATGAAAACAGGCTGTACAAACAGATTGAAGAAATTAAAGGCCTGAGGGATGAATATCCTGAAATTGACATATATACTGGAACGGAAATGGATATATTAAAAGACGGCACACTGGATTACTCGGACGACATGCTGAAAGAATTGGATTATGTCCTCGCGGCCATCCATTCCAGTTTTACGCAGACAGAGGCGGAAATCATGCACAGACTGAAGTCGGCATGTGAAAATCCATATGTGAGGCATATCGCACATCCTACAGGAAGACTGATCGGCTCGAGGGCAGGATATCCGGTCAATATGCAGGAACTGATAAGTATGGCAAAAGACACGGGCACAGTATTGGAAGTGAATGCCAATCCTCGGAGACTCGACCTCTCAGCCGATGTCATCAGACATTCCGGCCTGAAGTTGACCGTTAATACAGATGCCCATCATACAGCTCATCTGGATTTCATGGAATATGGGGTGGCGACGCTGCAAAAAGCTCTGATACAAAAAGAAGATGTCATCAATACATTTTCGAGAGAAGACTTCAGAAATTTTGTGAATAAAGGAAAATAGAGGTTTTAAAATGAATGATAGAACGATAAATGCACTGGAGTTTGATAAAATACTGGGCCAGCTTGCGAGTCAAGCGGAAAGCGAAAAGACGAGAGACCGTATCAATCCTTCGATGATTTCCACAAATCTGGATGAAGTGACACAGATGATCAGTGAAGTGGATGATGCAGCGACAATGCTCAGATACAAAAATATTGAACTCAGTGGCATAACAGATATAAAACAGCATATTAAACGGGCTGAAATCGGCAGCATGCTCGGTGTGCCCGAATTCAATCATATCCGGAGCATGCTGAACCGGAAGAATATGCTTATGAAAGTTTTTGACGAATTTGATGAAGATGAAGTGGAATTGTCCTATTTGCCGGTCTATATAAACGGTCTTCCCGACATCCATTTCCTTTACAGGCGGATTACAGAAACATGCGACGACTCCCGCGTGCTCGATCATGCCTCTGAAGCGCTGCTGCGGATCAGGTCCAAAATCAATTCCGAAGAAGACAGAGTCAGGAGCCGGCTGAATGAAATCATCCGCGGAGGAAATCAGAAAAAGTTGTCGGACAGTCTGATTACGATGCGTAACAACCGCTATGTCGTACCGGTGAAAGTTGAACATCAGGGCGATTTCAACGGTATTGTACACGATATCTCTGCAAGCGGCCAGACAGTCTACATGGAACCGATGGCAGTGGTGCAGATGACAAATCAGATACAGAATTTAAAAGATGAAGAGCAGACAGAAGTGGAACGCATCCTCTACCAGCTGACTGCCGAAACTGCAGAAGTGGCTTCGGAACTTATCATGACGGATGATGCGCTTCATCATATCGATATGGTATTTGCCAAGGCGAAGTACGGATCGAAAATAGGGGGGACAAAACCTGAAGTGGTATCAGATGGCGGCATCTATCTTCCAGCCGCTTTCCACCCGCTCATCCCGGCTGAGGTCTCCGTCAAGAATGACATTGTAATGGACGGAGAAACGCGGGCAGTCATCATTACCGGCCCCAACACCGGGGGTAAGACTGTGACGATCAAAACTATTGGACTCAGTGCCCTCATGGCCCAGTCGGGTATACCGGTGCCTGCCAGGGACGGCAGTGTGCTTCGCATGTTCTCCAAAATTTACAGTGACATCGGCGATGAGCAGTCGATTGAACAGTCACTTTCCACATTCTCAAGCCATATGACCAATATTACGGGAATTCTGGAAGAAACCGACGCAGACAGCCTGGTTCTGCTTGATGAACTAGGCGCCGGGACGGATCCTGAAGAAGGGGCGGCCCTGGCTATCAGCATCCTGGAGTATTTATTAACAAGGCAGGCCACCATAGTGGCGACCACCCATTATCCGCAGCTGAAATCGTTCAGCTATACAAGGGGTGATGTTATAAACGCGAGTGTGGAATTTGATGTGAATACCCTGTCTCCGACGTACAGGCTGCTGATGGGCATACCGGGTAAATCGAATGCATTTGAGATATCCAATAAACTCGGTCTGAATCCTGATGTCATCATGCGTGCCCGTGAGCTTGCAGGCCGTGATTCCCAGGAAGTGAATGATATGATATCAGCACTTGAGAGACATACCAGAAATGCGCGCGACAATGAATATGAAACAGAGGCACTGCTGAAGGAATCCAAAAATATACACCAGGATCTTAAAAAACATATGGATGACTTTGAAGGCTATAAGGAAAAATTGAGGAAAAATGCGCGGGAAGCGGCAAACCGCATCATCAAAGAAAGTGAAATGAAGGCGGAAGCAGTCATCCAGTCACTTGAAGAGATGAAGAGCCGCGGCGCTGAAAGCATACAGGAACACGAAATCATCGAGCAGAAGAAGACGCTCACCGACAGTTACCATCAGGAAGAGATCAAACGAAAAGAACGGGCTGCCGAAAAAGAGAAGATTCAGTCCGGTGATGAAGTGGATGTCCTGTCCTATGGTCAAAAAGGTGAGGTTCTTGCTGTAGAAGGTGAGGAAGCAACGGTCCAGATGGGGATCATCAAGATGAAAGTCGGTCTCGATGAACTGAAAAAACGCAAAAAACAGAAGCAGGAGCGCACAGTTGCAAGAAGGATCGGTAAGTCTCCGGTCAAAAGGGAACTGGACCTCCGTGGAGAAAGATATGAAGAGGCGCTGCAGAAACTGGACAGATATCTGGACCAGGTCCTGTTATCGAACTATAATGAAGTTGAAATCATTCATGGTAAGGGGACGGGGGCGCTCCAGAAAGGAGTCCAGCAATTCCTCAGAACACACCCTAAAGTCAAATCGTTCAGGGGCGGAATGCCGAGTGAAGGCGGATTTGGTGTGACGGTAGTTGAAATGAAGTAGGTGAAGGCATGGATAATTTCGATATGTATAAACTGGCGAAAGTGATGATCGGGGCAGGGATCGTGATGTTCCTGGGCGGAATCGTATACCTGTTTTTGTTTGCATAAGCAATTCCATTGAGCCCTTTTGCATCATCATGCTATAATTAAAAACATAATCGACCAAAATGGAGGTAATTTCGATGGCTATATATGAAGTAAACGATCAAAATTTCAAAGATGAAGTAGGCAGCGGTCTTAAATTAGTGGACTTCTGGGCACCTTGGTGCGGACCTTGTAAAATGATTGCACCCGTGCTTGAAGAAGTTGCAACTGATGTTGAAGGAAAAGCAGATATTGCAAAACTGAATGTAGACGATAACCAGGCGACAGCGAGCGAGTACGAAGTAATGAGTATTCCGACGCTTATTCTGTTCAAAGACGGACAGCCGGTTGATAAAGTTGTCGGTTTCCAGCCGAAAGAACAACTTGTTGCATTGATCGAAAAACATGCATAAGTGTTAAGCCGCCGCTATGGCGGCTTTTTTTTATAAAGTTGCGATAAGAGGGATGAATATGGAGGACCTTAAATTAAAATTGTCAGTGCTGCCTACAGAACCTGGCTGTTATCTTATGAAAGACAGGCATGGAATAGTAATATATGTCGGGAAAGCGAAGAACCTCCGCAACCGTGTAAAATCCTATTTTTCCGGTGCCCATGATGAAAAGACAATGAGATTGGTATCGGAAATCACCGACTTTGATTTCATCGTGACAAATTCAGAAGTGGAATCTCTTCTGCTTGAACTCAATCTGATCAAGAAGCATTATCCACGCTATAACATTCTTCTCAAAGATGATAAAAGCTATCCATTCATAAAAATAACGAAAGAAGAACATCCGAAACTGATTGTCACCCGGACGGTTAAACCGAAAACCGGCACATACTTCGGACCGTACCCTAATGCTTACAGCGCCCATGAGACGAAAAAACTGCTCGACCGGATATACCCTTTGAGGAAATGCAATACAATGCCGGATAAACTGTGTCTTTATTACCATATCGGACAATGTCTCGGGCCTTGTGTATATGATGTATCCCAGGAACAGTACAAAGAGATGATCGATGGTATAACGAGATTTCTGAACGGGGATACAAAACAGATAGTGGGAGAGCTCAGGGAAAAGATGCAAAAGGCATCTGAAGATCTTGAGTTTGAAAAAGCGAAGGAATACCGTGATCTGATGGGGCATATCGATGCCACCATGAATAAACAGAAGATGATGACCAAAGATATGACTGCCCGGGACTGTTTCGGTTTCAGCGTATCCAAGGGATGGATGGCGATTTCCGTACTGCTTGTCAGAAATGGCAATCTGATTGAGAAAAAAGCGGAGATGTTTCCGATCCAGGATGACGTGCAGGAGGAATTTTACCGCTACATCGCCCAATTCTATGATTTGAAATCGAATCTTCTGCCTAAAGAAGTGCACATCACCAAAGGACTGGACCGTGAGATCATAGATGAATATCTGCCGGTTGATGTAGTGCAGCCGAAGCGCGGCCAAAAGAAAGAGATGGTGGACCTGGCGAATAAGAATGCTGAAATTGCTCTCAAAAACAAGTTTGAAATCATAGAAAAGGATGAAGCCAGGACCATCGGGGCAATTGAGAGCCTTGGTGAGATACTGAATATTGAAACGCCGATCCGCATCGAGGCGTTTGATAACTCGAACATACAGGGTGTGGATCCCGTGAGTGTCATGATTTCCTTTATTGACGGGAAACCGAGTAAGAAGGACTACAGGAAGTATAAGATCAGGACAGTCAAAGGGCCGGACGATTATGCATCCATGGCCGAAGCTGTGAGAAGAAGATACACCCGTGTACTGAAAGAGCATCTCCCCCTGCCGGATTTAATCATTGTAGATGGCGGCATCGGTCATATGAATACGGTCAAATCTGTTCTGCTTGACGAATTGTCGCTGGACATCCCGGTGGCAGGTCTCGCAAAGAACGATAAGCATAAAACTGCAGAACTGCTGTACGGCGAGAGTGCAGAGATAGTACCGATGAAAAAGAACTCCCAGGAGTTCTACCTGCTTCAGAGGATTCAGGATGAAGTCCACAGATTTGCAATCAGTTTCCACAGGAACACGAGAAGCAAGACTTCAGTCACTTCTGTACTCGATGGTATTGAAGGTGTCGGTCCGAAACGCAAACAGAAACTTCTGAGTCATTTCGGTTCCATCAAACGGATGAAGGAAAAGGATGTCGGCTCATTTACCGAAATTGGAATTCCTGCACCGATCGCGAAGAGAATACTGGAAAAACTGAACTCATGAGGATGCGGTTTCATTTTTCGGAAAATACTGTTTAAATTTAAACGATTCTTTGCCTCAACATGTCAAGTCTCCTTGATTTATGTATATCTGAGGGGTAAAATAAGAAATGTGAAACCACATATAATGGACAGTTAGGGGGGAATTCGAGTGTCAAAACAAGATTCAAGCTTTGCCGTAAGACGTCTTCATTCTTTGTTAGGTGTAATTCCGTTGGGTGTATTCCTCATTCAGCATCTTCTTGTAAACCATACTGCTACAAGAGGTGAAGAAGCGTTTAATACGGCGTCGGCATTCATGGGCAATCTGCCTTTTGTTATTTTTCTGGAGATTTTTGTAATTTACATTCCGATTCTATTTCATGGTATCTACGGTATTTATATCGCTTTTACTGCCAAATATAATATCGGAGGGAAAGGCTACGGCTGGCATAGTACATACAGAAACTGGATGTTCTTACTTCAAAGGATAAGTGGCGTAATCGCCTTCATTTTTATCGCCATTCACGTATACCAGACGCGGGTGCAAGTCTTTTTCGGAGAGGAAGTCAACTTTGACATGGTGCATCAGATTGTGTCAAATCCGTTATGGCTGATATTCTATATCGTAGGTATCATTGCTACTGTGTACCATTTCGCCAACGGTCTTTGGGCGTTCATGATTACATGGGGCTTTACACAGTCAGACAGATCTCAGCGCATTATGAACTACGTATCTCTGATTATTTTCGTAGTCGTCAGCTTCATAGGCGTGCAGGCTATTCTGGCATTTATCTAATTAAGGAGTGGAAATAATGGCTAATGATAAAATTATCGTTGTCGGCGGCGGCTTGGCCGGACTGATGGCAACGATTAAAGCAGCTGAGAGAGGTGCAGAAGTGGACTTGTTCTCAATTGTGCCCGTAAAACGTTCTCACTCTGTGTGTGCTCAAGGTGGGATCAACGGTGCGGTAAATACAAAAGGTGAAGGAGACTCTCCTGCGATTCACTTTGATGATACCGTTTACGGTGGTGACTTCCTTGCCAATCAGCCACCGGTCAAGGCAATGACTGAAGCAGCACCTAAGATCATACATTTGCTTGACCGTATGGGTGTTATGTTTAACAGAACCGCAGAAGGACTTCTGGATTTCAGGCGTTTTGGCGGAACACTTCACCACAGAACAGCATTTGCTGGTGCAACCACTGGACAACAGCTGCTGTATGCTTTGGACGAACAGGTCAGAAGTTACGAAGTTGACGGGCTCGTCAACAAATATGAAGGATGGGAATTCCTTGGTGCAGTCATCGACGATGAAGGCCGTGCACGCGGCATCACAGCACAGGAAATCACATCATCAGAAATCAGAACATTCAAATCCGATGCAGTGATCATGGCTACAGGCGGACCCGGCATTATCTTCGGCAAGTCTACAAACTCAATGATCAATACCGGATCTGCTGCTTCCGTTGTATATCAGCAGGGTGCTGTCTATGCTAACGGCGAATTCATCCAGATTCACCCGACTGCCATACCGGGTGACGATAAGCTCAGACTGATGAGTGAATCTGCACGTGGTGAAGGTGGCCGTATATGGACTTATAAAGATGGTAAACCATGGTACTTCCTGGAAGAGAAATATCCGGATTACGGAAACCTGGTGCCAAGGGATGTTGCCACACGTGAAATCTTCGATGTGTGTGTAAACCAAAAACTGGGCATCAACGGTGAGAACATGGTATATCTTGACCTGTCTCACAAAGATCCGCATGAACTTGATGTGAAGCTCGGCGGCATCATTGAAATCTACGAAAAATTTACGGGTGATGATCCGCGTAAAGTGCCGATGAAAATCTTCCCGGCAGTCCACTATTCAATGGGCGGCCTGTGGGTCGATTACGATCAGATGACTTCAGTACCGGGATTATTCGCTGCCGGAGAATGTGATTATTCCCAGCATGGCGGTAACCGCCTTGGTGCGAATTCCCTGCTGTCTGCAATCTACGGCGGTCATGTTGCAGGTCCCAACGCAATCGAATATGTGAAATCTCTTGATAAATCATTCGAAGATATCGATGATTCTATATATGAGAAACATGAACAGGCAGAGCAGGAGAAGTTCGACAATATCCTCTCCATGGACGGCGAAGAGAATGCCTACGTCATCCATAAAGAACTGGGTGAGGTCATGACGGACAACGTAACAGTTGTACGTCACAACGATAAGCTTCTCGAAGCAGATAAGAAAATCGTTGAACTTATGGAAAGATATAAACGCATTAATATCAATGATACGAAAAAATGGAGTAACCAGGCGGCATTTTTCACCCGCCAGCTTTGGAACATGCTCGTGTTGGCCCGTGTAATTACGATTGGTGCATATAACAGAAATGAATCCCGCGGTGCTCACTACAAACCGGAATTCCCTGAACGTAATGACGAAGAGTGGCTGAAAACTACTATGGCTCATTTCGAAGGTGCCGACCAGCCACCACGTTTTGACTATCAGGACGTTGATGTCAGCTTGATTCCACCCCGTGAGCGTGACTACTCCAAAAAGAGTGAAGGGAGTGCTAAGAAATAATGAGTAACAAAACGATAACTTTTAAAATCAGACGTCAGGAAAATCAGGAAACTGAAAGCTATTGGGAAGAATTCGATGTCGCTTACCGCGAAAATATGAACGTCATCAGTGCGCTGATGGAGATCCAGAGAAACCCAGTCAACTCCAAAGGTGAGAAAACGACACCGGTGACTTGGGATATGAACTGTCTTGAAGAAGTCTGCGGGGCATGTTCCATGGTCATCAACGGTAACGCAAGACAGTCATGTACTGCACTTGTCGATCAGCTGGATCAGCCGGTCAGACTTGAACCAATGTCCACATTCCCGGTTGTCAAAGACCTTCAGGTAGACCGTTCATTCATGTTCGACAGCTTGAAACGTGTTAAGGCATGGGTTCCGATTGATGGTACTTATGACCTTGGTCCCGGCCCGAGAATGCCTGAGAAAAAACGTCAGACGGCATATGAACTCTCCAAATGTATGACTTGTGGTGTGTGTCTGGAAGTATGTCCGAACGTCAATGACAGCTCCAAATTCATTGGTGCAGCACCTGTCAGCCAGGTCAGATTGTTCAACCTGCATCCTACAGGCAGCATGAATAAAAACGAACGTCTTGATGCTCTGATGGGTGTCGGCGGCGTGGCTGAGTGCGGCATGGCGCAAAACTGTGTCCAGGCCTGTCCGAAAGGAATTCCGCTTACAACTTCAATCGCGGCAATGCAGAGAGAAACAAACTTCCATATGTTCAAGTCCTTCTTTGGAAGCGACCACGAAGTGGAATAACAAAATTTACTCAAATGGGAAGAGCGCGGCTCTTCCTATTTTTTTATTTCAGTTTACGTTATAATGAAGAAAATACGAGATAAGGGATGAAATGTATGAGTGATAAGGATTCAATCATTTCTATAGAAAAATCCATCAGATATATATCTGCCCATGTGAAAAGCCACGGCCGCGAAATTTTAAAGACTTATGAGCTGTCTCCGCTGCAGTTTGTTGCCTTGCAATGGGCGAGTGACAAAGAGGGAATCACGATTGGTGAGCTGTCAAACAGGCTCTATCTGGCACATTCAACAACGACGGATATTGTGGACAAACTTGAAAATGGCGGGTTTATAAAAAGGCAGAAGTATGAGAAAGATAAGCGGATCGTGCTCATTCTGATGCAGGATAAAGGCCGTCAGGTCATCAATGAAGTGATTGAGAAACGCATTTCATACATATCCGAGATCACAGATCATCTGACGTCGGATGAGAAATCCATGCTTCCGGGCATACTGAAATCCATATTGCATGAAAGTGAGCAGAACAGCAATGGATAAGCCGATTGGTGTGATGGATTCCGGTGTGGGCGGCCTTACGGTTGCCAAGGAAATAATGAGGCAGCTGCCGGATGAGAGAATCATCTATTTCGGTGACCTTAAAAGGTGTCCTTATGGCGACCGTCCGCTAAAAGAGGTGAAGGAGTACACAATCGAAGTTGCCGATCATCTCGTGCGCCGGGGAGTGAAGATGATTGTAGTGGCATGCAATACTGCTACGGCAGCGGCACTCGATGTTCTGGAGGAACGCTATGACATTCCCGTAATCGGGGTGATAAATCCGGGTGCTAGAAGTGCGATCCAGAGCAGCAATAATCACGATGTCATTGTACTTGCGACCCAGGCCACTGTGAAGTCTGATGCCTACAGAGATGCAATTCATCACATTAACGGGAGCTTCCGGATCACCAGCCTGGCATGTCCGAAGTTTGTCCCTATCGTTGAACAGCTCAGATATAAAGATAAAGTCGTTGTGAGGGTGGCACTGCATCAGACATTGAAACAGCTGCTGGACACATCGGCCGATACGATTATACTGGGATGTACACATTATCCACTTCTTGCAGGAGAAATTCATGACTATTTCGGAGGCAGGAAAAAGGTCATCGATTCCGGATATGAGACTGCGAGGGAAGTGAGTTCCATCATGACCTATGGAAAAACCCACGCAGCTTCCGGTAGTAAAAGAAACCACCTCATGATAGTAAACGGAGACAGTACACGTTTTGAATATATATTAAGAGACTGGATACCGTTCATAGATTATACAATAGAAGAAATTGATCTGGAGGGATAACAATATGGTGAAAATTGTCATTGCCAGCGGCAACCAGGGAAAGATAAATGATTTCAAAGCCATTTTCCCCGACGATGAAATCATTGGAATAAAAGAATTGATTCGGGATTTTGAAGTGGAAGAAACGGAAGAAACATTCAGGGGGAATGCCATACTTAAAGCGGAAGCGGCGAGAGATGCCCTGGGAATGGCCGTGATCAGCGATGACTCCGGACTGAGTGTGGATGCACTTGACGGTGCACCGGGTGTCTATTCGGCAAGGTATGCAGGAGCAGGAGCAACAGATGAAGAGAATAACAGCAAGCTTCTGAAAGCGCTGGAGGGTACGGACGACCGCTCAGCACATTTCATTTCTGTCATTGCACTGGCGATACCGGAGAGGGAGACCCGCACCTATACAGGAGAACTTCATGGCCGTATTCTGGAAGCACCTGATGGCAGTGGGGGCTTCGGTTACGACCCTTTATTCATGACGGATGACGGTTTAAAGCTCGGCATGATTAAACCGGCTGAAAAAGGGGAAATAAGTCATAGAAGAAATGCACTCGACAGACTGCGTGAAGATACTGCGGTGTTCGATGTGCTAGTACGTCATGAGAGGAATGATTCCAATTAGACTTTTGATTATCAGTGACAATCATGGAGAACAGGGGATTTCATACGACGCCTACGGCAGAAATGCCGGGGATTTGAATATCCATCTCGGAGACAGCGAATTTCATTATGATGATACAGAGATGAGCCATTTCAACCGTGTAAAAGGGAATGTAGACGGAGATACGAGATATCCGATTGAAGAATACAATGATGAAGCAAAGGCTTTCTATACTCACGGACACTATTATGATATAAAAAAGGGCAGGGAGATGCTTGCTGAACGTGCCAGAGAATATGAAGCGAAATACGCTTTTTACGGACATTCGCATATTGCAAAAGCAAAAAATATAAGCGGTATATACTGCATCAATCCGGGAAGCATTTCCCAATCGAAGGGACAATGGCCGGAATCCTATGCAGTACTCGATACGGAGACGGATACAGTGATATTCTATGACAGAAGCCATCAGGTATTGGAAGAAGTCGATCTGGCAAAATTATGAGCTGGGACATTGGTCTCAGCTTTTTACATAATCAGGCTTAACAGTATAAACAGGGTGAGTATGATTATGGAGAAGCTGTACAGATTTTTTCTGAGCAGGCCGCCGATTACAGCGAGAGTGGTAATGACTATCAGAGCAGAGGCGCCTGAGACCAGAATGACCATCATCATATCGAAACTGGTATAGCGGTCCGCCAGATATAAAATTGCGAGTACAGTGAAAAATGTTGCTGTAAAATGTTTCATGATAACCTCATTTCCTTTAGGGGGTTAAACTGGAGGTACACTTATGAATATACTTTATTTTGATGATAAATGCATCGTTTGTAATGGATTTGCCAAATTCATCTCGAGGCTGGATAAAAAGGATGTCATCAGATTTGCTTCTGTGGATGAACTGAAAGAAGTTATGCCGGAGGATTTTGACACAGTCGCATATTATTCCGATGATCTTTATATTCATTCCGATGCAGTCATAGAAGTCGTTGCAGATGCCACTGGATTCAAGTTTTTCAGATTGTCCAAAATCATGCCGGTATGCCTGAGAACTGCCATCTATAAATGGGTTGCGAGGAACAGGCACCGTTTTACAGGAAACAAAACCTGTGAAATAGACCAGATCGACAGTGAAGTTAAAAAGAAAATGATTTCATCATAGAGGACAGTGATCAAATGACAATAATCAGGATAGACGATGAAATAGAACTCAGGATCGTGCAGATGGAAGAACGGTTCAAACTGTTTGAAACCGTTGATAAGAACAGAGCACACCTCAAAAAATGGCTGCCGTGGGTCGATTATTCCACCAGTCCGGATTCATATGTAACAGTCATCCAGGCATGGCAGGAAAACATCGACCGAGGCACCGGTCTCGAAGTCGCCATCTTTTACAAAGGAGAGCTCTCAGGCATGACCGGTTTCAACATGATTGCTCCCGGTCAGGGGAGGGCGCAGATCGGATACTGGATATCAAAAGAGGCAGAAGGGAAAGGTGTTGTCAAACGCTCGGTCAAGGGACTGATTGATTACGGATTCGATAATTTGGAACTCAACCGCATTGAAATAATCTGTGGGGATAAAAATTACAAATCCAGGGCAATTCCCGAGTCATTCGGTTTCGTTCATGAATCAACAATGGCAGAGTATGAGTTCCTGTATGACCATTATCACGACTGTATCATGTACAGAATGCTGAAAAAAGATTGGGTGACCCAACCGAAATAATGGAAACATACTCCATCGGTGTAATAAAACATTATAAATTTTCGAAATAGGTTTGACTTTGGACAGTGAAATTGATTATAATTGTACTTGTCCGATTGAGTCCTGGTAGCTCAGCTGGATAGAGCAATGCCCTTCTAAGGCATCGGTCGGGGGTTCGAATCCCTCCCAGGACGCTAACCGATAAATTCAAACCCCGTCGACGGGGTTTTTATTTTATCTTTTCTAATGTCCCAGTAGCTCAGCAGGATAGAGCGACAGCCTCCTAAGCTGTAGGTCAGGGGTTCGACTCCCTTCTGGGACGCTTAAGTCCAAATACGATATTCATTAAAACTCTGTAACCCGCGTGGTTATGGGGTTTTTATTTTTGTTTTCATTGAATAAGGGGTATTAAAAGAGTATTGTTTGGTCAATATTCGGTCAATATACTACATACCCCCAGGAGTATCAGGGTTTTATCGTTATCTTCCTGATAATGATCTTTTAATAAATGACTATATACACTCGTAGTGATGCTTATGTTTTTATGGCCTAGTCGTTGACTAATGTAATAAATAGATACATCATGCGCTAGGATATAGCTGCAGTGTGTATGTCTGAGTGAATGAAGGGTTTTTAGTCGTATCGATACTCAAAACCCGCAGCGCACGTTTAAATGTCTTTTCAACGGCATGGTGAGATATATTAAAAATCGATTCATGTGGATTAATAGTAAATTGACTTAAAACAGCTTTTATATGATTCATGTCGTCTTTGTGTATTTCAATGGTCCGCTCTGATGTGTCTGTTTTCGTTCCCATGAGGTGCACTTTATTATCATTGAGTTGATAATATTTTAAGGAATTAATTTCACTGAATGAGAGCGTAAAATAGTTTGTGTAAATGAATAAATAGAAAAAGGGCGTCCTTTTCTTGTAAGATTAAGTTACCACACCAAATCCAAGAAAAGAGGACGACCCCTATGGATCATTTTACATCAGATATTATTCAAGCTCTAGTAAAAAAAGACGATGTCACAGAAATCTTCCGCAGCCATTCTATTCCAAGTTCCTCACCGTCTCCCATCACTTCCCATACCCATTGGATGAGGAAAATGTGGAGTTTCCAGCTGCCCAGACAGAGGATGATACAATCAACAATTATTTCGTCACAGCACATTATGCTGACCAGGCGTTGAAGGAATTCTTCAATTACTTAAAGTCAAGCGGCTTATATGAGGATTCGATTATAGTCATGTATGGTGACCACTATGGTATTTCCGATATGAGAAACCCGGAATTGGCACCTTTAGTGGGTGAAGATCCGGAGGAGTGGAATCAATACAATGACACTCAAATGCAAAGAGTGCCGTTCATCATGCATGTTCCCGGCGTTGAAAATGGTGAAGTGTTTGACACGTACAGTGGTCAGGTGGACATGCTTCCAACCTTAATGCATTTACTGGGCATGGAAACAGATGGCTATTTATTCATGGGGCAGGATATTTTATCAGAAGAACACGATAATACCGTCCCGCTCAGAAATGGACGTGTAGTGACGCCGGAATATACTTTCTTTGAACAGGAAATCTATGATACAGAGTCAGGGGAGGCGTTACAAGATCAATTTACCGAAGAAGAATTGGAAGAACTTTATCGCTATAGAGACGAAGCAAGGGAAGAATTAAACCATTCCAACGAAATTCTGATGAAAGATCTACTGCGTTTCTATAACCCTGAACCTCTGGATGGATTAAAAGAAATCGATTATCTATATCGTGATCAATTGGATATCCTCGAAGAACACCCAGAGAAAGAAACGAGCCTGATTGAACAATATGGTGGAGAATCGAGCATGGAACTATATGAAACGGATGCACCGGAGCTGGAAGAATATGAAAGTGGTGCATCCTATGAAGGCTCTAATCCGCCTGGTTGGCCGGAATGAACCAGATCAAAACTAAAATAAGAATATTGAAACGTAAAAGACAATATATTCGGCGAGGACATATTTAAAAGAGGATAAATAAAGCAGTGGTTAACAATTGAAATTTAACATTAAAAATAAAACCTTTGGAAACATCTTTTTGATGAATCCAAAGGTTTTTCTTGTCTGCTTCTTACCTATATACAAGTCCGCCATCTGTGACAATGGCCTGGCCGGTAATATAGTCCGCCTTCTCGGAAGCGAGGAAGCTGACGAGGTTTGCAACGTCCTGCGGCTCCTGGTAACGGCCGAGTGAAATGGCACCAGAGAATTCCTTGAAGGCATCTCCTGGTTCCATATCGTCATTGTATTTGACCATCTCGGCATCAATACGATCCCACATTTCCGTCTTGGCAACACCAGGACAATAAGCATTGACGGTGATGTTGTCTTTAGCGAGTTCTTTGGAAGCGGAATGTGTCAGTGATTTCACAGCATGCTTGGTCGCCGAATATGCACCGAGCATCTCATATGATTCATGACCTGCAATACTGCATGCATTGATGACTTTGCCTTTGCTGCCTTGGTCGATGAACTGTCTCGCCGCTGCCTGAGTACCAAACATGACACCATTGACATTGATTGCGAAGATTTTATTCATCTGTTCTTCTGTCGTTTCAAGGAATGGGGCAACGATGTCTATTCCGGCATTGTTCACATACACATCCAATTGGCCGAAGTTGTCGACTGCTGTCTTAACGAATTTTTCGTGGTCATCCTTCTTGGATACATCACCTGCAACAGATGCCACTTCATAACCGTCATTCTTGAATTCCTTTTCCGTTTCTTTAAGGCTGTCTTCGTTAATGTCCTGAAGCACGACTTTAAATCCGTCCTTAGCGAGCTGTTGTGCGATACCTTTGCCCAGACCTGCACCGGATCCGGTAATAATAGCAACTTTAGACATTCAAACATCCCTCCATTTTATGATTACACTCCTCTCTACCCAGAATCATGAGAGATTAAATGCTAGAGACAGTATGTAAATTCAATTTTGATTCCTAGCTTATCGAGTGGTTTAAATAATAGATGCCGCAAGCTGGTTCTTTAGAGTGGTCAATTTATTGTATAATGTTAGGAAAGTATAGTAGCTACAAAAGAATTCAAATCAGGAAAGAGAGGATATTGGCATGAACCACATCACAAGTGAAGCAACTGTTATAAGCAGTCTGTTGAACAATCGGTATAAAGTCCAATACTACCAGCGGGAGTACAGCTGGAAGACGAAGCAGATCCAGGAACTGATAGAAGACCTGACGAATGAATTCTATGAGAATTATGAGGAAGGGCATACACAGGAGGATGTTGAACATTATGAAGGATATTTCCTTGGTCCAGTAATTATGACAAAGGATAAGGCAATCATTGATGGCCAACAGAGGCTGTCTTCCATTACACTGCTGCTGATCTACCTGAACCATCTCCAGCAATCACTAGATCAACAGGTCGACCTGAACCACCTCATATTCTCCTCAAAATTCGGCAAGAAAACCTTCAGTATCAATGTACCTGAAAGGAAGGACTGTCTCGAATCCCTCTATGAGAAGGGGAGTTATGATGAAAAGGAGAATGATACGGAAAGCGTCATCAACCTTTCTAATCGGTACAGGGATATTGAAGCACTCTTCCCGGACGATATGAAGGATGAAAAGCTTCTGATCTTCATCGAGTGGCTGATCGAGAAGGTGGTGCTTGTTGAAATCAATGCGAACAGCGAACAGGATGCACATAAAGTGTTCGTCGCCATGAATGACCGTGGACTAAGATTGACGCCCGTGGAGATGCTGAAGGGATATCTGCTTTCAGAAATAAAGGATAATGCCACACGGAATAAGATCAACGACCTCTGGAAATACAGGGTACTCAGCCTGAAGGATCTTGAGAAGGATGGGGATACAGACTTCATCAAGACATGGCTCCGTTCACAGTATGCTGAATTCATGCGTGTGGGGAAGCGGGATTCAGAGAAGAAGGATTTTGAAGTCATCGGGGATGCACCACATAAATGGGTGCGTGAGAATAGGGAAAGGCTTGGTCTTATCAGAAGCAAAGATTTCGAAGACTTTGTTTCAGTGAACTTTGAAAAGTATGCAGACATCTATGGCGATCTAAAAAGGTATGCGACCAATTTCAACAAAAATTTTGAGTTCGTCTACTACAACGCTGACCGCAACTTCACCCTGCAGTATCAAATGATTCTCGCCGCTATCGACCCAGAAGATGACAAAGAGACCATAGAAAAGAAAATAAAGCTCGTCTCCCGGTTCATCGACCAATGGATTATCAGAAGGGTGTTTTCTTTCCGTACGATGAACTATTCATCCGTGCTCTATACAGTGTTCAATATTACTAAGGAAATTCGGCGTAGATCGCTCGATGAGATTGCATCATACTTTAAGGATTACATCGAGCATAAGATTGACTATGGTCTCGAAGAACTCGACCGATTCTATCTCAATAGGTATACGGCGCGGTTCATGCTTCACATCCTTGCACGGATGACCGCATTCATAGAATCGGAATCCGGCATCAACAGTAGTTTCGTCGACTATGTCAATCGTGATCAGAAGAACCCGTATGATATTGAGCACCTGTGGGCCAATGATTACATGCAGGGGAAGCACGAAGAGGAGTTTGAAAGTCGGCAGGAATTCGAATCCTTCAGGAACATGTTCGGGGGACTTGTACTGTTGCCGAAAGACAAGAACCGAAGTTTCCAGGATATGACTTATGAAGAGAAATCGCGGAAATACTTCAGTGAGAATCTGCTTGCCAGATCTTTGAACCAGGACTGCTACATCAATAACCCTTCATTCAAGAAGTTCATGGAAAAATACAACCTTAATTTCAAGCCATATGAGGAGTTCACAAAGAATGATCTTCTCGAGCGGCAACAACTGTATAAAGAAATTAGTAAAGTCATCTGGAACCCTGATCTTTTGGATGCAGAATTGTGATATAAAACAGCCGGCTACTTTTATGTGGTCGGCTGTTTTATATCACTAATTATATTTAGGTTAAAATTAACCTTTACAAATTAATGTGTATAGTATATGATTTATTAAAAGGTTAAAATTAACCAAAGGAGATGTTGATATTGATTCAGGAAAGAGTGAAAAACTTATACCGCATAGCTGGTAACGTGAGTAATTTTTCAAACATATATTCAGAGGTGTTGGATGAATATATAAATAATTCCTATGTTAATTATGAAGAATATCTATCTGATAAAAAGGCTGAAATGTTTGGAGAAATTTTTGAAAAGCTTACTAATGAAGAGAAAGTTCAAGTATATGACTACTTAACTGACGATTACTCTGGATATATAACTTTTGATAGCTTAGAAAATTTGGCAATAGCAATCATTAAAAAGTACAGGGAAGAAGTTACTGAGGTTCTAGATATAGGATCTGGAAAAGCAAGCTTCATAAGAAAATGTGTTAAGGAAGATATAGGACAAGAGTATGTTGGTGAAGAAATTAATAACAAGTTATCACGTGATAGCCAAAACTTAGTTAAATTATTAAACCTTAAGAATGTAACGTTTAAAAACGTGGATTCATTGAAATCAGTGTCTAAGGATAGATATTCAGTAGTTTATTCGAATATGCCATTTTTAAACAAACTAACGAATGAAGTTTTGAATACTTATTCATCATATAGCTCTATACCAATAAAAAAATCAATTACGCCTGATTGGATTTTTATGGAGCGGCTTTATAACTCTATGGATGATGATGGATTAGGAATTGCAATCGTCAGGACATCAATACTATATAGTCATGCAGATAAGGAGATAAGAAGACAATTTAGCGAAAGCAAAAACATTAGGGCAATTATAAGGTTGCCTGAAAAGTTATCTAATGCAACTGCGATTCCTACAGTAATGATAGTTTTCGATAAGAGTTATAAAGGTCCTTTGTCGATGGTTGATGCAACAAACTTGTATGAGAAGAAAGAACGTTCGTTAAACCATATGAACGAGAACAATATTAATACAGTTTTGGATGCAATTGAAGAAGAGAGTGAAATTTCAACCAGAATTGAAAGAAGTATTTTAAAGGAAAATGACTACATTTGGAATACAGCATATTATTTAAATGAAGAAACATTGAACCTAGTAAATCCCAAACGGTTGGGGGACATTGCAACTGTATTTAGAGGTCGGGATATTACAAAAAAAGAGTTGAATGAAGATGCAGACGAGTCATATGCAGGGCATCTATTGAATATAGCTGATCTGGATAACTATTTAATAAAAGGTTTAAATCAAAAATTAAGTACTTCATTAATGGATAAATATCAGAAGTACAAGATACAAGAGAAAGACATATTGCTTACAGCAAGGGGTTCAAACTTGAAAATAGCCATCGCTGATAAATCATTGGTTGAAAAAGATGTGATAGCCAGTTCCAATATAGCAGTTATTAGAGTTACAGATGAGAAAGTCGATCCATATTATATCTTATCCTATTTAATTGGTGAAGAAGGAAAAATAAGACTTGGGAAGTTGCAGACAGGATCGATAATCTTAGTTTTAAGCCTCGGGACTCTAAAAGATTTTCAAGTGCCCTTCGTTTCTTTAGAAAGTCAAAAGAATATTGCTGAAAAGATGAAAATGGAGTTGGCTGGTTTAAAAAGTACTATAAAAAGACTTGAGAAATTTGAAGAAAAACTACCAAACATCTTTGAAAGTAATGAGAAGGGAGTTAATTAAATGAGCCTTACTTATGAAGAGTTGGAAGAAATGCTAGAGGACTTATTTGAAACAATAAGAAATGAGGCACTCAGGCTGAATAGGGCAGGTGATATAAATTTATTTAAGAGTAAGTACAATATTCAAAGTGCACAATCGGAAACCCCTTTTGAAGAGAACGCCAAAATCTTGATTATAGGAGTAGAGTCGGGAACGATGAAGAATAAAGACATTGCAGGCATATTTAAGAAATATGGTCTATCAGGAAGGTATGATGTCGTTTCTTATAAAGATGCAACCAATTATGACATATCGATACTTGAGAATAACACAAAATATTCGGATATTTTTATAGGACCGGTTCCACATTCCATGAAAGGTATGGGAAATAAAAGTAGTGGGCTAGATAAACTGATTAATGATACTGAAGGAAGATATCCTCATGTTATTCGTTTAAGAAATAAAGCCAAGGAATTACATTTGAGTAAAGAGTCATTAAAGAACGCTCTGAGTGAATCCAAGTTGCTTCAGTATATTTCTTGAACTTTTTCTTCTCTATTTAAATTCAACCAGCATGTTCTTTTCGGAGGGGCATCTATAGTATAATGGTAGCAACTTCCAATAGATAAGAATGGGTGAATGACATATGAGTTACGAAAGAGAGGATGCTCTTGAGGCGAAGGTCATGAAGCGTCTTGAGGGTATTGGATATGAACGGGTGCCGATCAGAAGCAACGAGGCACTGGAACAGAACTTCAGGGATATCCTGAACAGGCGTCATGCGAAGCTGAAGGCGGAGCCGCTCTCCGACAAGGAGTTCAGCCGGCTGATGACGCAGATCAACAACAAGAGTGTATTCGACAGTGCTAAGATCCTAAGGGATAAGTTTGTGCTGAAGCGGGATGATGAGACGGAACTCTACCTCGAATTCTTCGACCAGAAGAACTACGCACGGAACAGCTTCCAGGTGACGAACCAGATCAGTGTGGAGGACAGGTTCAAAGGACGGTATGATGTGACGGTCCTGATCAATGGCCTCCCTGTGGTGCAGCTCGAACTGAAGCGCCGGGGTGTGGCAATTAACGAGGCATTCAACCAGGTGAAGCGGTACCGACGGGATAACTACACGGGCCTGTTCCGTTATACGCAGCTGTTCCTCCTCAGCAACTACAATGACACCAGATACTTCGCCAATGGGGACAAGGAGATCATGAAGAGCCACATGTTCTACTGGACGGATGAGGAGAACAACCGCATTGTAAGATGATAAGCTGAGAGTTACCACAAATGATGCGGTTATACTATATTTGGTATAATAAGTAATAGAGTAGGAACTAGGCGATACCACTTCGTAGAATTTATTGGCATGATGCCAGGAGGTGGTAGTTTATGGCTTGTAAAAAAGCAACTCCTTATACAAGGAAAGCTGCAAGAGTTCTAGCGACAAAGGGAGCAAGTAAAACATCAAAGAGCAAGGCTGGTAGAACACTTGCCAACCATAACCATCGACATCATTAGATGATAATTTAGAGAAATTCAAACAACACGAAGGAGCCTAGCGCTCCTACTTTAAAGTATTGCATTAATAATTAATTACATAAGCAGTTATAATACACTAAATTAATTGGATCGAAAAAATTTGGAGAGTGAAACTATGTCTAAACTAACATTACCGCAATTGGAGTCTCATTTATGGGAATCAGCAAATATACTAAGAGGATCAATCGATTCCTCTGATTATAAAAACTACATTTTTGGATTATTGTTTTTAAAGCGTTTGAGTGATGTATTTATAGAGACGGCTAAGAAGGTCGAGCGAAAAGAAGGTGACGATTATGCATGGTATGATCGGGATGAACACCAGTTCTTTGTACCTGAAAGAGCCCGGTGGACAGAAATACAAATACAAACCCACGACATCGGTAATGCAATAAATAAGGCTTTTGAGTCTCTGGAAGAAGAAAATCCTTCTCTAGTCGGTGTACTTGCCAACATCGACTTCAATGACAAAGAAAAACTCCCAGATAAATTATTGCTGCAACTAATCCAACACTTCTCAAAGATTGATCTCAGCAATGATAATTTATCAGAACCGGATATGCTTGGCCGTGCATATGAGTATCTCATTAAGCAGTTTGCAGATGATGCTGGTAAAAAAGGTGGAGAATTCTACACCCCTTCCAAAGTAGTTGAATTGATAGTCCGCTTGATTAAACCAGAAGAAGGTATGCGAGTATGCGATCCCACGGTTGGTTCAGGCGGTATGCTCATTCAATCAGTAGACTACATAAAATCACAAGGTGGAAACCCGCGTAACTTATCATTGCATGGCCAAGAAAGAAACTTGAATACATGGTCAATATGTAAGATGAATCTACTCCTCCATGGTCTCAGTGACCACCGTATTGAACGCGGAGATACCATACGTGAACCAAAATTATTAGGTGATGGTAAAGAGCTGCTGTTATATGACAGGGTTATTGCCAACCCGCCTTTCTCCCTTAAAAACTGGGGGAGAGAAGAAGCGGAATCAGATGAATATGGTCGTTTTAGATTCGGCATCCCACCAAAAAATGCTGGTGATTTTGCTTTTGTTCAACATATGGTAGCTACATTGAACCATGAAGGGAAAGCCGGTGTGGTAATGCCCCACGGAGTTTTATTTCGTGGCGGTGCTGAAGGTAAGATTAGAGAAGGTCTTCTAAAAGAGGATATAATTGAAGCAGTTATTGGTTTGCCCTCTTCTCTTTTCTATGGCACTGGTATACCAGCGAGCATCTTGATTTTGAACCGAAATAAGGAAGAAGAACAACGAGGAAAAGTTTTTATATTAGATGGTTCTAAAGATTATCAGGAAGGTAAAAACCAGAATATCCTTCGTGATAAAGATATCGAGAAGATAATAAATGCATATGACTCATGGGAAGATATTGAAAAATATTGTCGAGTAGTGGATCTAGAAGAAATAAAAGAGAATGATTATAACTTAAATATTGCTCGATATATCGATACCACTGAAGAAGAAGAGGCGATTGATGTACAGGCTGCGTTAAGTGATTTGAAAAAATTAGAGCAAGATAGAAATGAAGTAGAAGAAAAGATGTATGGTTATTTAAAGGAGCTTGGATACGATGAGTAATTATTCTACATGGAAAACAAAATCTTTCTCACAATGTGTAGAGAAAATTATTGATCATCGTGGAAAAACCCCTAAAAAGTTAGGTTTAGAATGGGGAAATGGTAATATACTGGCTCTCTCAGCTAACAATGTAAAAAAGGGGAAAATTGATACCTCCATAGAAGCATACTATGGGTCTGAGGAACTTTATGAGAGATGGATGACCAAGGGAAAAGTCAATAAAGGCGATGTTATTATGACTATGGAAGCACCGCTAGGCAATGTTACTCAAATCCCGGACAATAAAAAATATATATTAAGTCAAAGAGTTGCCGCATTTAAAACAATAGAAGATATAGACAACGACTATTTTAAGTATTATCTCACTTCTAATAAATTTCAAAATTTACTTTATAGATTCTCGACAGGAACAACTGCTAAAGGAATAAGTCAGAAAAATTTGCGACCTTTACCTGTTTCTTATCCATCCATAAAGGAACAGCAAAAAATCGCATCAATCCTCTCTTCTGTAGATGAAGCAATTGAAAAAACAAAACAAATTTTAGAACAAACTGAAAAAATTAAAATTGGTGTCAGGTATGAAATGCTAACAAGAGGTTTACAGAATAAAGAATTAAAGTCGACTCCAGTAGGTACTATACCAATGAATTGGGAGGTTCTACCCTTTGGCGAAGTATTTGATAGGATTACAAAGAAAAACAAAGAAGATAACCAGAATGTGCTAACTATCTCTGGTGAAAAAGGTCTTGTAAGTCAATTAGAATACTTCAATAAAAGTGTATCATCAAAAAATCTTTCAAAATATATACTCCTCGAATATGGAGATTTTGCTTATAATAAGAGCTATTCCAACGGATATCCATTAGGAGCTATTAAAAAGTTAGAAAAATATGATAAAGGCGTAGTATCAACGTTGTATATATGCTTTAGATTAAAAGGAAATAACGATATAGACTTTTATAAGCATTATTTCGATTCAGGGTTATGGAATAAACAAGTTTACAATATTGCACCGGAAGGTGGAAGAAGTCACGGGTTGCTAAATGTGGGAGTTAGAGATTTCTTTAAAATCCTCATACCTGTACCGTCTTTAGAGGAGCAAAAAGAAATACGTAAAAAAATAGAAAGTATAAATAATAAAATTCATATTGAAAAACAACGACTTGATGAATTGATCAATATAAAACGAGGTCTTATGCAACAACTCTTAACAGGCAAAGTACGTGTACCTACTACTGAAAGTGAGGAGGTCCCACAATGAGCGAAGCACAAGCTCACAATGAAGAGACGTTAGTAGAATATCGAATGCTTAACCAACTTCAGAAGCTTGGCTACGACTATGTGCATGGAGGGGAACTGAATCAGGAACGTACTTCAACAACTGAAGTGGTTCTAAACAAGCGCTTAACGGAGTCTGTTAAGCGCTTAAACCCGTGGATCAGTGAGAACAACTTAAATAAAGTCGTCCATAATATCACTCGTATGGACGCAACGAGTCTAATGGAGGCCAACCAACGCTTTCATGAATACCTCATCAATAAATTATCGATAGTACAAGACATAGGCGATGGCCGTAAAAACCAAACGGTAACATTGATTGACTTCGCTAATATTGAGAATAATGACTTCGTCATCACGAATCAACTGGGCATCACGCATGCAACTGGCACAATTTACCCGGATATTATGGTGTACGTCAACGGTCTGCCTTTGGTGGTCATCGAATGCAAAAGCCCGGAGCTCCCACCGGATATGCAGTTGGGACAAGCAATTAGGCAACTTTTAAGGTATCAGGATATTAACGAAAAGCTTTTTTATTACAATCAGTTTTTAATATCCACCAGCAACGATCGGGCTAAGGTGGGGACGATTGGCGCTCAAGCAAGGCACTATAGTACATGGAAAGAACCCTACCCCCTATCAGTGGAAGACATTGGTGAGAAGGCTTCAGCACAGGATATACTCACTGCGGGGATATTAAATAAAGAACGCTTATTTGATATTATTCAAAACTTTCTCGTCTACGAGAAGGAAGAGGGTCGTGTCATCAAAAAGATGGGGCGCTACCAACAATACCGGGCAGTCAATAAGGCAGTGGAGCGTATTCAAATGGGAGATCACCCGCAGGCCCGTGGCGGTGTCGTTTGGGCGACCCAAGGCTCTGGTAAGTCACTGGCCATGGTCTTTTTATCCATGAAGTTGCGGCGTCTCAAAGCTTTGAAAAATCCAGTGATTGTAGTGGTCACAGATAGGCAGGACTTGGACCGTCAAATCACCTCAACTTTTAAAGACAGTGGCTTTCCGAATCCACAACAGGCGGAATCGGTCGAACAGTTGAAGTCCCTCTTACAACAGGGACCGGGGACTACCGTCATGACACTCGTACAGAAGTTCCAGACAAATGAGGATGAAGAATATCCATTACTGACAGCGGATGAAAATGTCATTGTTCTAGTCGACGAATCTCACCGCACGCAATACAGTTCCCTGGCGCTAAATATGCGTACCGGTTTGCCCAATGCGACCTATATCGGGTTTACAGGGACCCCGATTGATAAGGAAGATAAAAGTACCATCCGGACATTTGGCAGTTATATTGATAAATATTCCATCGAAAAAGCCGTCGAAGATGGCGCCACCGTACCAATATTTTATGAAGCACGTCTCGTGGATTTGCATGTGCAAGGCGAGTCAATCGACACCCTATTTAATCGCTTCTTCAGAGAATATTCCGATGAAGACAAAGAACGGATTAAGCAAAAATATGTCACCGAACAAGCGCTGACGGAATCTCATAAGAGAATCCGATCCATCGTCCTGGATATGATCGAGCATTACGAGAAACATATCGAGCCAAATGGATTTAAAGCACAAGTAGTGACGGTGTCCCGACAAGCGGCAGTCACTTATAAAAAGTTTCTGGATGCACTCAGTGACTACGAATCTGCAGTGATTATTTCCCCGAAGCATAATGATGAGCCAGAAATGCAACAATACGCTTTGTCTTCTGCTGAGGAAAAGGAAATGATTGAGCGATTTAAAAAACCATTAGATGAAGATCCGCTGGCTTTCATCATCGTGTGTGATAAATTGATTACCGGGTTTGATGCCCCGATTGAACAAGTCATGTACTTAGATAAACCGTTGAAGGAACACAACCTGCTGCAGGCGATTGCGAGAACGAACCGGACTTATGAACATAAAACCCACGGTTTGATCGTAGACTACTACGGTGTTTCACGGTTTTTAGAAAAGGCACTGGGAATCTTTCATGATGATGATGTCAAAGGCGCAATGTTCCATGTTGATGAGGAAATTCCACGGTTACAGTCCCGACACCGTCGCGTGATGCAGTTCTTTGACGGCATTCCCCGTAATGATTTGGAGGGGCATATTAGAGTATTGGAACCGGAAGACAGAAGAAACACCTTTGATGCAGCTTTCAAGAAGTTTTCAGAGAGCATGGACACGATCATGCCCAGTCCAAAAGCCAAGCCCTTCATCGATGACTTAAAATGGCTGGGGAAAGTTAGAAAGCATGCGAAATCCCGCTATTATATCGATGATGGCACAATGGACATTTCTGATACTGGGGGCAAGGTTCGAGAATTGATAGAAGAATATGTGTATGCGACATCTCCCAAAATATTATTCGAACCGGTAAGCATTCTCTCAAATCAGTTTGATGAAAAGTTGGATGCCATTAAAGAACCGGAAGCCAAAGCAGCTGAAATGGAGCATGCCATTAAACATGAGATTCGGATCAAATTTGACGAGAACCCTGTTAAATATACCTCTTTAAAAGAACGGCTAGAATTACTGATTGAGCAGCGTAAGGAAAGACAGTTGGAATTTGAGGAACTATTTGAAAAGTACCATGAGATGCGGGAAGAAATGATGAATCTGAATCAGGAGAGTCAGTCCTACGGATTAAAAGATTCAAAACAATTACCGTTTTATCAACTGTTGGAAAAACAGGCACCGGAAGGTATAGAACAAGAAAAGATTAGAGATTTGACGGAATTAATTACTGATATCATTCAAGATAACGCAGTCATTGATTGGTCTGAGAAAGACGATGTGAAGCGTAATATGCGCAAGCAGTTGAAAAAGCAATTAAGAGCCAGTACAATTCCGAATAATCAAGTGGAGTCCGTAGCAAGAGAATTAGTCCAGTTGGGTGAAAGACACTATAGTATGAAATAAATAAAGATATAACCAAGCTGGTTATATCTTTATTTTTGTATATCATGAAGTTGTCTGTTTTGTAGTCTGTGCAACTCCATACCGTGCACACGCAGCCACTCTTTGGACGCTTTATAATGCGGGAGTGTATGGCGTACGATCCGCCAGAATCGCTCATTATGCTCCATTTCAATCAAGTGTGCGAGTTCATGGACAAGCACGTAGTCGATGACCCTTACAGGTGCCATGACGAGACGCCAGTTTAAATAGACATCTCCATTCTGTGTACATGTCCCCCACCGTTTAAGCTGTGATTTCAATGTCAGTGAGCGTGGAACGACATTCATCATTTCTTGATAAATAGTTGCACGTTCCATCACTTTTTTTGCGCCATATACTTTATACCAGACGATCATCTCTTGTTCCAGGTGATACTGTATTTCATCTTGAGACCAATGGTTTGGCACTGTGGCGATGAATCGGCCCTGTTGATACTGTATTGAAGCATCTTTTATATTTTCTCGCTTCACTTTCAAACGATAATTGCGGCCTAAGTACGATAGCTTTTCTCCACTGACGAATTCCGTTGGTTGTACTATACCTTTAACTTCATTCAATTCTTCAATCTTTTGCATAATCCAAGGCGCTTTCTTGGAGAGCACCTGGTTCAGCTTTTGTTCATCTATATTTGCCGGTGCATGGACTTCTACACCATTAATCAGATTGACTGTGATTTTCAGGTCATTACGTACCTCATTATAAATACTATAATAAATCTCTGTGGATCCATATTGTATGATTGGCATAATGTACCTACTTTCATCATCTTACTCTTATAGCATTATAACAAAAAGTGTATAATAAATATGTTAAATTTAGTATTAAAAGGATCTGTTAAATTTACATATCGAAGAGATGATAAGCTGATTCGCCTTCTTATCTTTAGCAGTCTTAAATAATAAGCAACCAATTAGATTTATTAACTTTTTCTCATTATTTGTTGATTAATTTTCTTATTACAAGTCTTTACTTTGACTAAAATAATATACTCCAGGGACTTTTCTTTTTTAATGTGTGAACCAACCCTCCCAGTAATCAAACAAGGAACCATCTTGACCAAATACTGGATCAAATCCAGGGGGTGATACTCTCTTTATGTTCTCTACCTTCTCAGGTCGCTCTTCAGGTTCTCCATAGCACATATCAAAACTGATACCTCCGGGATAAGCACCATAGTTTGCATAATCGTCACTTGCCTCTATCTTCTTATGGCCATAGCCGGCAGGGAGGATGATAACATCGCCTTTCTCCGCTTCCACCACTTCACCCTGCTCACCGCCAAGCTGCAGTGTGGCATGCCCTTCTTTGACCGCAAGCACTTCATGGGTGTTGCTGTGGTAGTGATGGAAAGGGTGGACGGAACCGAGCCATTCCCCGGACCAGTCATTGGAGTTGAGGATGGCGGGAATGTCATCACCATCTTCAAACACACTCTTATAGATCAGCAGGGGGAAGTCGGGGTGGTTGGGTATCTTACCGTCATCTTCGACCTTGATTGGAATGATTTCAATATCTTCAGCACGCTTCATCTTCATCCCTCCAAATAGTAATTATTATACTTTTACCGCTTCTGACTGAAACTAACCATTACATTAAAAGTCCATAAAAAAGGAGCAGATTGCTCTGCTCCAATAGATTCAATATATGGGAGTCTCCACAGTGGTGGAGGCTCCTTTTATTTTCTCAGTCCATCTCATAGTACGCGCTGAAGCGGTCTAGCTCCTCGATGGTCGTGATGTCATGCGGAAGCAGGGGAACGCGGATGAGGTTCTGATCCGTGAAGGTGTCTTCAATCTCCTTCAGATACCGCTGCTCATGCTCCCGCCGCTGGGCGAGGAAGGTACCGTCTGCTTCATCGGGCAGCACCTTATTGATGATGAGCGTCTTCACATGCAGGTGATACTTGTCTAGGAGTCCTACAGCCTTCTTGGTTTCAAGTATCGGCAGCCTTTCGGGGTTCAGGACGAATATGAATCCCGTCTTGCCGGACTCGAGCATGATCTCCCGTGCCCGTGAGAAGCGGTTCTGCCGGGTGAGCAGTACATCATAGATCGGGTCCTCAACAGGTTCTCCGTCATTCAGGAGCTGGGTGTAGTTCTCGTTCGTCTTCTGCCGCTTCTTCAGCAGCCCCTCGATCCACACGCCCATCAGTTCCGGCAGTGTGAGCAGCCTTATGGTATGACCGGTGGGGGCGGTGTCGAAGACGAGATGGTCGTATTCGCCTTCCTCCTCCAGGATGATGGAGACGAGCTTGTCGAACAGCGCCGATTCATCCGCACCGGGTGAGGCCTGGGCGGTATCAAGCTGGCGGTTGACCTCCTCGATCATGCTGGACTGGACGGTGCCCTTGATGTTCTCCTTCACAGAGTCGATATACTTCTTCGTCTCATGCTCCGGATCGATCTCAAGCGCATGGAGGTTCTCCGCAATCTGTACAGTCTCCCCGCCGATGTCCCGCGAGAAGATATGCCCGAGGTTATGGGCCGGGTCGGTCGAGACGAGCAGCGTCTTCTTCCCCGATTTTGCGAGTTGCCATGCGATGGCGGCAGCGGACGTGGATTTCCCCACGCCGCCCTTGCCGCCGATGAACAGGATCTTCTTTGTATGAATGCTCATGAACATGCTCCTTTATTATAGTCAGCAGCAGCGGATGCCGGTCAGCGGCGACTTGTCCATCCCCATGCGGAGATGCCAGTCGTGGAAGTCCTCGATGATGTGCGGGTACAGTTCCAGTGTGTAGTAGTAGACCGGATTCGGTATGCCGATCATCTCGGAATAGAGGAGGAGCAGGAAGAGGTCATCCTGGTCCCTCAGCTCCCTGGCCACTTCCGTACGATGCGGCATTTCGAGCACTTCCTCGTAGTACCGGATCAGCTTCTTGATATTTTCGAGCATGGGTCATCCCTCCTTACTCGTCATTGCGGTGCTTCGCGAGTTCATCATCGAATTTGCCGGAGAGTGCCTGGATGGATGTGATGACGATCCAGATGGCGAAGACGAAGATGATGGCACCGAGTACAAACAGCAGCAGATTCGAGCCGTCGGCGTACCATGCCCATTCGAAGAACACCTGGACGAACATGGCATAGAGCGTCATGAACATCAGGAAGATCATCGGGATGAGCGTGACGGCATAGTTGATGCCTTGGCGCTTCAGCCAGATGGAAATCAGCAGCAGACTGATGCCTGCAAGCAGCTGGTTCGATGTACCAAACAGCGGCCAGATGAGATAGCCCCCGGAACCGAATCCGTTCGGACCTTCCGGGATCAGTACAAGTGCAGCAGTGGAGACGACGGCGACACTTGTCGCCACATGCTTCTTCGTGAGTGACGGCACTTTATACTCGGTGCCGATTTCAGCAATGATGTAGCGCATGAGGCGGACTGCCGTATCGAGCGTCGTGGCAGCGAAGCTGACGACGATGATGGAGACGATCGTTGTTGCGACAGCCGCCGGGATGCCGAGGCCGCCGGCAAGAATCGCAGCCCCTTCGACGAAGTTGCCGAGTCCGCTCGCATTCGCATCATTGAAGCTCGAGTACGTTGCAGAGAAGTCGTCCACACTGCTGAACAGCGTCACGACGGCGATGATGGAGATGAGAGCAAGGATTCCTTCACCGACGGCACCGAAGTAGCCGACGAAGCGGGCATCCGTTTCCTTATCCAGTTGCTTGGATGAGGTACCCGAAGATACGAGTCCGTGGAAACCGGAGATCGCACCACAAGCAACCGTGATGAAGAGCAGCGGCAGCCAGGATGTGTCCGCATCGGCGTTCGTCGCCGGTGCATTGATCGTCGGATTCGTCAGAAGCAGACCTGCATACAGGATGAGCAGTCCGACGGTCAGCTGGTGGGAGTTGATGAAATCCCGTGGCTGGAGCAGCTTCCATACCGGCAGGGTCGATGCGATATAGACATAGATGAGCAGGATGACGATCCAGATCATGAAGGCCGTCGATACGGCACCGAGGCCGAACAGTCCCGCAGCCTCCTCACCGCCCATATAGGACACGAGGTCGATCTGCAGCCAGGATACTTCCGCCGTAATGACGGCGACGAAATACATGGCGGCAAGTGCGAGCAGTGAAGGGACGAGCATCTTCATATTCTTCTTGTATGCCGCGTAGCCGATCCATATCGCGAGTGGAATCTGGATGAAGACGGGCAGGACGCTTGCCGGATATGTAATGAACAGGTTTGCGATGACCCAGGCGAATACCGCATTGATCATCAGCACGAGTGTGAGGATGATGAACAGGAACAGTATCTTGCCGCGCCGGCCGATGAACTTTTCTGCGATCGTACCGATCGACTGGCCTTTATTCCTGACGGATATTGCGAGCGTTCCGAAGTCATGGACACCGGCGGCGAATACGGTCCCGAGGATGACCCACAGGAAGGCCGGCAGCCAGCCCCAGTAGACGGCGATGGCAGGACCGAGGATCGGTGCCGCCCCCGCGACGGATGTGAAGTGGTGGCCCCATAGGACGAATTTGTTCGTAGGCACGAAGTCGACGCCGTCCTTGTACTTGTGGGCGGGCGTCATGTAGTTGGGATCGAGCCGGTAGATGCGTTCTGCGATGAACTTGGAGTAGTAGCGGTAGCCCAGAACGAAGACACCGAGCCCGATGATTGCGACGAGTATGGCATTCATTGAAGTTCCCCCTTCTTGTATTATATTTACATATAATTCTACCGAATATTCTGATAATTTTAAATGTGAAGATAAGATAGTTTATTGACAAGGGAGCGATTGTTAATGTAGAGATCAATACTTTATCTTTGTCACCATATATGGTACCATTTATTTAAATTATATAAGGAGGTGACTCATGGCTGGCGTGGACAAGATAGTCGATAAAATGAAACGTCAACCTAACAATATTAGTTTCCCTGAAGCCAAGAAGGTTTTGGAGAAATATGGTTATGAAGAAAAAAGGTCAAAAGGCAGTCACCACATTTTTAAAAATCCTGACACAAAAGACAGGATGCCGCTGCCTCGACAAAGCCCTTTGAAACCATACTTAGTTAGGGACGTGTTAAAGCGAATAGGGGAAGAATGAAAGTTCCCCTGTTTGCCTTATGACTATATACCACTTTACAGCCATGAAATCATATGACAGTAGCAGAAAGGAAAGATATAAGTAACTATTTAAATCGTCCCTATAATATTATTATTAAATCTATTAGTGATGAATCAGGAGATTATTATGTAGCGAGGGTTTTGGAATTTAATGGTTGTGTTGCAACTGGTGAGACTAGGGAAGAGGCCTATCAAGCCATTTATGAAGTGCTAGAAGGATTTATAGAAGATATGTTAGAAGATGGAGAAGCTATTCCAGAACCTATAAGTGATGATGAGTATAGCGGGAATTTGAGAGTGCGTATGCCAAAAAGTTTACACAGAGATCTGAGTCAAGCAGCTAAACTAGAAGGTGTTTCTTTAAATCAATATCTAATTAATAAGCTGAGTAAATAGAAGTAATAAGGATTTATCATTTTTATTAAGTAAAGTATGTGTATTGGAGAGCGTAAAATAGTTTGTGTAAATGAATAAATAGAAAAAGGGCGTCCTTTTCTTGTAAGATTAAGTTACCACACCAAATCCAAGAAAAGAGGACGACCCCTATGGATCATTTTACATCAGATATTATTCAAGCTCTAGTAAAAAAAGACGATGTCACAGAAATCTTCCGCAGCCA
>NZ_FOTB01000010.1 GCF_900114445.1 Salinicoccus halodurans | reverse complement strand
CACACGCTCCATCTATCCTACTGCGTCACCACATCACTCAAACGGACACGCACCGGTACAGGAATTTCTACCTGTTGGCCATCGCCTACGCATCTCTGCCTCGGCTTAGGTCCCGACTAACCCAGAGCGGACGAGCCTTCCTCTGGAAACCTTAGTCATTCGGTGGACGGGATTCCCACCCGTCTTTCGCTACTCACACCGGCATTCTCACTTCCAATCGCTCCACATGTCCTCACGATCATGCTTCCCTGCCATTGGAACGCTCTCCTACCATTAATATAAATTAATCCACAGTTTCGGTAATATGTTTAGCCCCGGTACATTTTCGGCGCAGCGTCACTTGACTAGTGAGCTATTACGCACTCTTTAAATGATGGCTGCTTCTAAGCCAACATCCTAGTTGTCTGTGCAACGCCACATCCTTTTCCACTTAACATATATTTTGGGACCTTAACTGGTGGTCTGGGCTGTTTCCCTCTCGACAATGGACCTTATCACCCACTGTCTGACTCCCATGAAGCACATCGATGGCATTCGGAGTTTGTCTGAATTCGGTAACCCGGGATGGGCCCCTCGTCCAAACAGTGCTCTACCTCCACGATGCTCTCATGAGGCTATACCTAAATATATTTCGGAGAGAACCAGCTATCTCCAGGTTCGATTGGAATTTCTCCGCTACCCACACCTCATCCGGTCACTTTTCAACGTAAGTCGGTTCGGCCCTCCATCCAGTGTTACCTGGACTTCAGCCTGGACATGGGTAGATCACCTGGTTTCGGGTCTGCAACCACATACTCAATTCGCCCTCTTCAGACTCGCTTTCGCTGCGGCTCCGCATTCGCTGCTTAACCTTGCATGTAATCACAACTCGCCGGTTCATTCTACAAAAGGCACGCCATCACCCATTAACGGGCTCTGACTACTTGTAGGCACACGGTTTCAGGTTCTGTTTCACTCCCCTTCCGGGGTGCTTTTCACCTTTCCCTCACGGTACTGGTTCGCTATCGGTCACTAAGGAGTATTTAGCCTTGGGAGATGGTCCTCCCGGATTCCGACGGAATTCCTCGTGTTCCGCCGTACTCAGGATACACCGCTCAGTGGAATGGATGATGCCTACGGGACTCTTACCCCCTATAGTCGGCCGTTCCAGGCCGTTCAGCTTGCCATTCCACCGATTATCGGTGTCCTACAACCCCAGCCGAAGCTGGTTTGGGCTCTTCCCGTTTCGCTCGCCGCTACTCAGGGAATCGATTTTTCTTTCTCTTCCTCCGGGTACTGAGATGTTTCAGTTCCCCGGGTCTACCGCCG